>NZ_CP101432.1:0-3305000 GCF_051124255.1 Rhizobium sp. YTUHZ045 | reverse complement strand
AGATTGATCTGGAGGCTTCCAGGTGTTTTGGGTTTTGGCCCGAGACGTCCGAGCCCAGTTCCTGTGAACCCATGGATGGCCTAGCCGGCCGGATGTGGTGGAGGGGCTGGAGGGTGGAAGGAAGCTTGTCGCTCTGGATCGTCAGCGTAAACCGCGTAGCGGTTTATCGCGTGTTGTTCAGCGCCTTGTTGTGCTGTCTGACGGACGATCGGATTACCGTTGCCTGACCGCGCGGTATCGGATCAAATCTCGAGAAGCTGGTCTTAAGACCTGACACAAGCGAGCTGCTCGGCGTAGCTCCAATAAAGTGATCAGGTCGAACACGTCGATGGCATCAAAGATGGCCTGGGTTGTAAAAGGTAACTCTGGCCGCCGCATCCCTTCGGGATGACGGCTAAGTGATGAGCATTGGCAATGAGAACGATTAAGTGTCGTAAGGGCATTTGGTGGATGCCTTGGCATGCACAGGCGATGAAGGACGTGATACGCTGCGAAAAGCCGTGGGGAGCTGCGAATGAGCTTTGATCCATGGATCTCCGAATGGGGCAACCCACCTTAAATGCTTGGAAAATTTAAGACGATCTGCTGATCGTCTTATCTTTCCAAGCATTGTGATAAGGTATCTGCACCTGAATACATAGGGTGTAAGAAGCGAACGCAGGGAACTGAAACATCTAAGTACCTGCAGGAAAGGACATCAACCGAGACTCCGCAAGTAGTGGCGAGCGAACGCGGACCAGGCCAGTGGCAATTGTGATTAAAGTGGAACGCTCTGGAAAGTGCGGCCGTAGTGGGTGACAGCCCCGTACGCGTAGATATCACGATTGTCCTAGAGTAGGGCGGGACACGAGAAATCCTGTCTGAACATGGGGAGACCACTCTCCAAGCCTAAGTACTCGTGCATGACCGATAGCGAACAAGTACCGTGAGGGAAAGGTGAAAAGCACCCCGACAAGGGGAGTGAAATAGAACCTGAAACCGGATGCCTACAAACAGTCGGAGCCCGCAAGGGTGACGGCGTACCTTTTGTATAATGGGTCAACGACTTAGTGTAACAAGCAAGCTTAAGCCGGTAGGTGTAGGCGCAGCGAAAGCGAGTCTGAACAGGGCGATATAGTTTGTTGCATTAGACCCGAAACCGAGTGATCTAGCCATGAGCAGGTTGAAGGTTGGGTAACACCAACTGGAGGACCGAACCCGCATCTGTTGCAATAGATTGGGATGACTTGTGGCTAGGGGTGAAAGGCCAATCAAACTCGGAAATAGCTGGTTCTCCGCGAAATCTATTTAGGTAGAGCGTCGAGCGAATACCCCCGGGGGTAGAGCACTGGATGGGCTATGGGGACTCACCGTCTTACTGATCCTAACCAAACTCCGAATACCGGGGAGTACTACTCGGCAGACACACGGCGGGTGCTAACGTCCGTCGTGAAAAGGGCAACAACCCTAACCTCCAGCTAAGGTCCCCAAGTCATGGCTAAGTGGGAAAGGATGTGAGGATCCCAAAACAACCAGGATGTTGGCTTAGAAGCAGCCATCATTTAAAGAAAGCGTAACAGCTCACTGGTCTAAATAAGGGTCTTTGCGCCGAAAATGTAACGGGGCTGAAGCCATGCACCGAAGCTGAGGATTTGCAGCAATGCAAGTGGTAGCGGAGCGTTCCGTAAGCTGATGAAGGGAGACCCGTGAGGGCTCCTGGAGGTATCGGAAGTGCGAATGTTGACATGAGTAACGATAAAGAGGGTGAGAGACCCTCTCGCCGAAAGACCAAGGGTTCCTGCTTAAAGTTAATCTGAGCAGGGTTAGCCGGCCCCTAAGACGAGGCGGACACGCGTAGTCGATGGGAACCACGTTAATATTCGTGGGCCTGGTGGTAGTGACGGATTGCACAAGTTGTTCTGGTTTATTGGATTATCAGGGCAGCGGAGCGGTTCCAGGAAATAGCTCCACCGTATAGACCGTACCCGAAACCGACACAGGTGGTCAGGTAGAGTATACCAAGGCGCTTGAGAGAACTATGTTGAAGGAACTCGGCAAATTGCACGCGTAACTTCGGAAGAAGCGTGACCCCATTTTAGGCAACTATGATGGGGTGGCACAGACCAGGGGGTAGCGACTGTTTATCAAAAACACAGGGCTCTGCGAAGTCGCAAGACGACGTATAGGGTCTGACGCCTGCCCGGTGCTGGAAGGTTAAGAGGAGAGGTGCAAGCTTTGAATCGAAGCCCCAGTAAACGGCGGCCGTAACTATAACGGTCCTAAGGTAGCGAAATTCCTTGTCGGGTAAGTTCCGACCTGCACGAATGGCGTAACGACTTCCCCGCTGTCTCCAACATAGACTCAGTGAAATTGAATTCCCCGTGAAGATGCGGGGTTCCTGCGGTCAGACGGAAAGACCCCGTGCACCTTTACTATAGCTTTACACTGGCATTCGTGTCGGCATGTGTAGGATAGGTGGTAGGCTTTGAAGCGGGGACGCCAGTTTCCGTGGAGCCATCCTTGAAATACCACCCTTATCGTCATGGATGTCTAACCGCGGCCCGTCATCCGGGTCCGGGACAGTGTATGGTGGGTAGTTTGACTGGGGCGGTCGCCTCCGAAAGAGTAACGGAGGCGCGCGATGGTGGGCTCAGACCGGTCGGAAATCGGTCGTCGAGTGCAATGGCATAAGCCCGCCTGACTGCGAGACTGACAAGTCGAGCAGAGACGAAAGTCGGTCATAGTGATCCGGTGGTCCCGCGTGGAAGGGCCATCGCTCAACGGATAAAAGGTACGCCGGGGATAACAGGCTGATGACCCCCAAGAGTCCATATCGACGGGGTTGTTTGGCACCTCGATGTCGGCTCATCGCATCCTGGGGCTGGAGCAGGTCCCAAGGGTTTGGCTGTTCGCCAATTAAAGCGGTACGTGAGCTGGGTTCAGAACGTCGTGAGACAGTTCGGTCCCTATCTGCCGTGGGTGTAGGAATATTGACAGGATCTGTCCCTAGTACGAGAGGACCGGGATGGACATATCTCTGGTGGACCTGTTGTCCTGCCAAGGGCATAGCAGGGTAGCTATATATGGACGGGATAACCGCTGAAGGCATCTAAGCGGGAAACCCACCTGAAAACGAGTGTTCCCTATCAGAGCCGTGGAAGACGACCACGTTGATAGGCCGGGTGTGGAAGTGCGGCAACGCATGAAGCTTACCGGTACTAATAGCTCGATCGGCTTGATCGTTCTCATTGTTCATGCTCATCTCAGGGCGACCGCTAAGCGGTCGTCCCGACAGAGCGAAGGCGTCAGCCTTTGCGACGGGCCCGGCAAACACGCAAGTGTTTGTCCGGTTTGAGCCTTTGACGTGTTTAAACAACCAGGCCTTCGGCCTGCACCAGCTTCTCAAACAACAAGTTGCGCTTTGCCGACCTGGTGGTTATGGCGGGGTGGCTGCACCCGTTCCCTTTCCGAACACGGCCGTGAAACGCCCCTGCGCCCATGGTACTTCGTCTTAAGACGCGGGAGAGTAGGTCGCTGCCAGGTCTGCAAATCGCAACTCAGTTGATAATATCTTCTCAATCACAAGCCAACGGCCCAAAGCCGAAACAAAAGGCCGCCCACAAAGCGGCCTTTCGTGTTATAATCAGTCCGCGGGGTGGAGCAGCCCGTTCGGCCTAAGATCGATCCACCGGATCGATCTCTTAACGGCCTCACCTCGTCAGGCTACGCCTGTCATCGCTCCCGGGCTCAGACAGTCCGGAATAAAATAACGCGGGGTGGAGCAGCCCGGTAGCTCGTCAGGCTCATAACCTGAAGGCCGCAGGTTCAAATCCTGCCCCCGCAACCAACGATCCCTGCGATCCCAATAAGCCCCCAACGTGGGGCTTTTTGCGTTTCTGGACCTCGGAAATAGCGCCACCGCCCATCAGTTCCTGGATGATCGCCGTCTGTTCGAGGAAGGCAGGGTTCCTCTTGCCGCAGGCAAACGTCAGGATCGCCGCGAGATCGCCCCGCAGCACGACCGCCAGTTCATCACCATTCGGCACCAGTTCGATCCGCTCAACGAGCGTGCGAAGCATCTGGGCGGCTCGCCCCCGTGTCTCCTCATTGCCAAGCTGGTCGTGAAGGGCTGCGATCTCGTCGTGGTAATATTTTGCGAGGTTGGGATGCAGCAGGGGAGGCGGTTCGTCAGCTTCATCGAGAATGCCAGCCAGCTCCTTCTTTCGTGCTTCGAGCTTGCTGCTACGCTCCTTGAGCATCTCCACGGGCATCGCGTCCTTGAGATATAGATCGAGGATCTTGTCATGCTCTCGCTCGACCCGTTTGAGCTCGGCTTGGGCGGCCTCGATTGATACCCGTGCCTCCATCCGGGCTTTGTTGACCTCGCGGGTGAACTCGTCGCAGAATTCCTTGAAGAGCTCCGGCTCCATCAGGTGCTTGTCGAGCCCGTTCAGGATCGAGGCCTCGAGCGTGTCGCGCCGGATATTGAGCCGATTGTCGCAGGTGCCCTTGCTGCGGGCGTTGGTGCAGCCGAGCATATCCTTGGAGATCATCGAATAGCCGCCGCCACAGCAGCCGCATTTGATCAACCCGGTGAACAAATGCTTCGGGCGCCGGCGGTCGTTCAGCGGCAGATTGTCACCCGGCTTCGTGCCCGGCTCGACCGCCAACTGGTTTTGGCGCTGCTTCACGAGTTCCCATAGGTTCTGGTCGACGATGCGAAGCTCTGGCACGCCCTGGACGGCCCATTCGCTTTCCGGATTGAGCCGCGACACGCGTTTGCCCGTGTCCGGATCCTTGAGGTAGCGCAAACGGTTCCAGACCAATTTGCCGACATAGAGTTCGTTGTTGAGTATCCCCGTTCCGCGCTTCGGATTGCCGTGAATGGTCGACGGTCCCCATTCGCTACCCTGCGGGCCGGGCACGCTCTCGCTGTTGAGCCGCATCGCGATCGTCCGCGACGACATGCCGGCCAGATACTCCATGAAAATCCGGCGGACGATATCGGCCTCGGCCGCATTGATGGTGCGCTCGCCGCGGCTGGCTGCGCCGGCCTCGTCGAACTGGCGCACGACATCGTAGCCGTAGCAGAGCCCGCCGCCCGATTTGCCGTCCTCGATCCGCCCGCGCAGGCCACGCCTGGTCTTGTCGGCGAGATCCTTCAGGTAGAGTGCACCCATCGTGCCCTTGAGGCCGATGTGCAGCTCGCTGACTTCCCCTTCGGACAGCGTGACGATGCTGACGCCGGCGAAGCGCATGCGCTTGTAGAAGCCGGCAATGTCCTCCTGGTCGCGGGAGAGACGGTCCAGCGACTCCGTCAGGATCAAGTCGAACCGGCGCCTCAGCCCGTCGGCGATCAGTTCCTGCACGCCGCGCCGCAGCAGTGACGCTCCAGAAATAGCCCGGTCGGTATAGCTGTCGACCACCGTCCAGGCCTCTCGCTCGGCCCGGGCGCGGCAAAGACGCAACTGATCCTCGATCGAGGCGTCACGTTGATTGTCGGAAGAGTAGCGGGCATAGAGCGCGACCTTCATGCGGTGGCCTCCCTAGTCGGGGAGACGATCGCGGGACGCGCGCTCCCGTTCGGCTTCGACAAATTTGCGGGCAGCCTGTCGTGCAAGAAGGCGCACGAAATCGCGAAGGCGAGGGTCTGGTTTCGACGGATCGTAAACCGGCATGGTCGCGGAGGGTTGAAGAACCACCCGAACCTGCTTTGCGGCCATGCCCTTCTGTCTTGCCACAACGCCATCCTCGCCGACGAACGGACCAATCCGTTCCGGGCAAAGACTGGGCTGAAAGCCCTGATCTGTGAATGCGAATTCCCGGGCATTGTGGCGAACTCCGGCGCACGACATTCACCCCCTTACGCGTTCCGCGCGGTTGCGCGTGGTTCATGCGGTGGAAACATGGGATCCGATCGCAACCATAGCGGAAAATTTCGCCGGGCGAATCCCCTAAAATCGATTTTTTCGTTCACATTTTTCCTCACAAACTGACCAACGAGCGACTTGCCAGATGGGGAGCCAAGGGGCCTTAACCCCTTGCTCCCCTGCAAACGCCGCCTGCGCATCGCAGGGCCGCTTGCTCGCAAGCCGCCGCACAGTCCGCACCCATTCACTTCTCCGATCCGTCCCGCTCGCCGTGCAGCCCGGCGATGCTCGCCGGCATTTGCCCCCTCCATCCCCGCGCGCTCACGCGCCCCCGGGAGGCATGTCGGGGACATGCCTCCGGCATTGACCAAGGAAAGGATTGGAACAATGGCAAGGACAGCGAAGAAGGCGAAGGCCGTCACGACCACGACGGCGGAAGATGTGGCAACGGACGAAAACGTCATCAGCATCGGACAAGTATCGGCGGATGTGATTGCGGCTCTGCCCACTCCAGAAAGCATTGCGGCGGAAGCCGTGAGCGGCGTGGAAATCCTGATCCCGCTCGACAAGCTCAAGAAGTCGCCCCGCAATGCACGAAAGACCCCGCACAGCGCCGAGACGATCGAAACCTATGCGGCGAGCATCGCCGCCAAGGGCATTCTGCAGAACCTCGTGGTCGAACCGGAGTTCGGTCCCGACGGCCAGCCAACCGGCTTCTACTTCGTCACCATCGGCGAAGGCCGGAGATTGGCGCAGGTGTTGCGCGCCAAGCGCAAGGAGATCGAGGCGGATGAACCGGTCCGTTGCGTCATCGACACGGCAAACGATCCGTTCGAGATCAGCCTGGACGAGAACGTCACGCGCAGCAACCTCCTGCCCGCAGACCAGTTCGAGGCTTTCCGGGAGCTTGCCGAACAGCGTGGTTGGGATGCGGAAGAGATCGCCGCTCGTTTCGGCGTGACCGCGCATGTCGTGAAGCAGCGCCTCCGCTTGGGTGCCGTCAGCCCCAAGCTGATGCAGGTCTATCGCGACGGAGGTTTGACCCTTGAGCAACTGATGGCCTTTGCCGTCACCGATGACCATGCGCGACAGGAGCAGGTTTATGAAGGCCTCGGTTATAATCGCGAGGCTTACATCATCCGCCGCGAACTGACGAGGTTCCACGTGCCTGTCAACGACCGCAAGGCGATCTTCGTTGGCGCGGAAGCTTATTTCGAAGCGGGCGGCACGATCCTGCGCGATCTCTTTACCGAGGATCGTGGTGGCTATTTCGAGGACGCCGCCCTTCTGGACCGGCTCGTCCTCGAAAAGCTAGAGAGCATCGCCGCCGATCTACGGGCGACTCTCGAGGGTGATTTGTAACCGCGAACAATTGTATTCCACGGTGCCCGCCGGGTTATGGTCCTCTATCCGCCCGGTGCGATGGGAGCCCTTCTTCCGTGTCCCCACAGAATGAAGAGGCAGATGCAGAGTTGCATGGTCTTTATCGGCAGGACGGACAACTCACCGCGCACACCCGATCTGCAGGGATTTAGACTAGCGGCAAGTGGTTAAAGAGAGCCGGAGTGTTCTACATCCTGAAGCCTCTGGGAAAGCAACTGCGGGGCCATCCCGGTCGATCGAGCTACAAGCGGTAGAATCGCACGGCATTGTCGTGGAACAATGCTGAGCGTTCCGGCCCAGAATAGCCTGCAGTGATGTCCTTGAACGCATTCCAAATAGCGTCGTAACTTGAGAACAGCTTATCGACGGGGAAATTCGAGGCGAACATCGCCCGCTCGACGCCAAAGGCGGCAATCGCCTCCTCAACATAGGGGCGGATGCTTTCGGTGGTCCAGGTCCAGTCCCCCATTCCCAGGCCCGAGATTTTGCAGGCGACGTTCGGTGCCTGCGCAAGCGTCTTCATCGCTTTCCGCCAGCCCTCAAAATGCGACGGCCCATCGACTTGCATGCCGGTGTGATTGAGGATGATCTGCACATCTGGGAAATCACGGGCGAGTTCAAGGAATTCCTCCATCTGCCAGTAATAGAGCTGGAGGTCGTAACTGAGGCCGCGACGAGCGAGTTCCTTGAAGCCTCGGCGCCATTCTGGCGTCCGGCTGACCTCCGGCTCGGTCAGGTAGGTCTTGGCGAGGTCGGTATGATAGTTCATCGACTGGCGGATACCGCGAAAGTTCGCGTATTGCAGATGCTCATCAAGCAGGTCGCCGACATCGGGCTTGCGGAAGTCCGCATAGCCGACGATGCCATGAGGGAAGCCATGCTTGTCCGCAACGCTCTGCAGCCATTTCGTTTCGCCGGCGGGGTTCTTCGGATCGAAGCCGACATCGAGGTGGACCGCCTTGACGAGGTTCTGGTTCTTCGCGTCCGCGAGGAAATCCTCGATCAGGTAAGTCTTGTTGATGGCTGTGTAATCGCCGAAGGCCGAAGGCTTAACACCGTCGGAAAGCCAGGGGTAGTAGTTGGTCTCCAAATCCCAGAGGTGGAAATGAGGGTCGATGATGGCGATGTCGGACATGGTGTCTCCTCTGGGTCGCGGAAACGGCAGGCACCGCCGTTTCCGCGAGTCTCCTGTCAGTTGCTCGGCGGGAAAACGCGGGCGATGACCGCCTTCGCTTCCGCCGTATCGATTTTGTCGGCGGTCACGAGCGGCATCACAAGCGCAAGATCCTTTTCGACCGGAGCCTTGGTCAGAGCGTTGAATACCTGCTGCGTGCCGTCGATGCCCTGGCCCACCGCCTCCTGGAAGAAGATACCCTGGATGGCATTGGCTTTCAGCAGCGCAATGGTCGTCGGGCTGCCGTCTGCAACCGCGATGCCGATCTTTCCGGTCAGGCCCCGGGTTTCAAGAACCTTCGCCGCACCGGTGCCGGCCTCATCATACATGCCGTAGATTGCTTTGATGTCCGGATGGGCTGTCAGCATGTCATTGGCCTGTGTCACGGCTTCATTGACAGTCAGGCCTCGCGTCTCGAGCATCTGGACAAGTTCACAGCCATCGGCTGCGAAGGCCTCCTGAGCGCCCTTGAGATATTTCTGGGCGTTCTCGCGGTCCTGCGGAAGCGAGAGCATGCCGACCTTGTTGCCGCCGCGATCCTTGGCGAGGGCGCAGACGAAACTCCCCTGGGCTTTGCCGGTTTCGTAGTTGTTGGCGGTGACAGACGACGTGTAGTCAGTCTGGCCCGGCTGCGGGCCGATACCTGCGAAGGCGATCGGTATGTTCTGGGATTTCAGATAGGCGAGCAGAGGCGGGGTGCTGGTCGAACTCACCGGACCGATGACGATTGCATCTACGCCCTTGGTCACGGCGGTCCGCGCATTGTCCATCTGTTTGGCCGGCGAATTCTCGGAGGTGAATTCGACATAGTCCATTCCCAGCTCTTCGGCCTTCTGCTTCACGCCGAAGCCGACCCACTGCCAATAGGAAATGTCGAGCGATGGCGCGAGATAGGCGACCGTTTTCTTCTCCTCCGCATGCGCCACGCTCGACAACGCGACCAGCGCGGCACCCGCTGCCATGGCGAGCCACCCGTTCAGTTTCTTCCTCATGCTTTCTTCCTCCTCTTGATGTCCAGGTCTCCCCCAGGACGGATTACACGGCACCGCGCCGCGATTTGCTGAAGCGATCGATCAGGACCGCGATCAGGATGGCGAGGCCGGTGACCGACCCCTGCCAGAAACTGTTGATACCGATGAGATTGACCCCGTTCTGGATGACCGTGATCATGAGCGCGCCGAGAACCGCGCCCACAGCCGTTCCAGTGCCGCCGAGCAGACTTGCCCCTCCGATCACAACCGCGGCGATCGCCTGCAGCATGAGGCTCGAGCCGGCCGTCGATTCCGCATTGAGGATGTAGGAAATCGTCAGCAATCCGGAGAAGGATGCGAGAAGCGAGGACGCGACATAGGCAAAGAATTGCGTCTTCTTGACGGGAATTCCCAGAAGATGCGCGGCCGCCGCACTACTACCCACGGCGTAGAACCAGCGCCCCGCGACCATTTTCTTGAGAAAGATCTCGATCAACACAACCAGGACGATGCAGAACAGGATGTAGTTCGGCACGCCGGGTATCAGACTGCCACTGTTGAGCAACCAAAAATCCGGATCACCGATCGGCATGGACCGGCCATTGGTGACGATGAAAGCGAGTGAACCGGCCACGGCGAAGGTGATCAGCGTGACGACGAAAGGCGCGAGCCCGGCCACCGTCACGAGAAACCCATTGATCGAGCCGAAGACGAGTCCGACGCCAAGCCCGACCAGCGCGGCGCTCACACCGCCGAGACCCGAGGCCATGGCCTGTGCGGTAACCATGCCGGTGAGTGAGAAGACGGAGCCAACGGAAAGGTCGATACCGCCGGTGATGACGACAAGGAGCACACCCAGAGACATGATGATCAGCGGCGCACCGGCTTGGGTGATATTCGCAAAATTGCCCCAACTCAGCGCTTGCGGCACTTGCGTTCCAACCGCCAGAACGAGAAGGACGATGGCCACTGCGATCGCCAATTCCGTGCGGTAAGCTGAAACGAGACTTTCCCGGGTGCGGATCGCAGCGGATGTGTCGAGTTTGGCCCCGGCCTGTTCAATAATGGTTTTGGTCATGCCGCCATTCCTGTCAAATTCGCGAGCTTGTCTTCGCTGAGTTCGTCCCGTTCGATCACGCCCGAAGAGCGACCGTCCGTGTCGAACGCCAGCACACGGTCGCAGACCTCAAGCAATTCCGCATTTTCTGTCGACCACCAGACGATCGCGGTGCCCGTTGCCGCCATGTCGCGGATCAACTGGTAGATTTCCCGCTTGGTGCCGATATCGACACCGCGTGTGGGTTCTTCGAGGACCAGGAGGCGGGAAGGAACATTCAGCCAGCGGGCGAGAAGCAGCTTCTGCTGCGTGCCGCCGCTCAGCGTGTTCGGCAGGTGCCAGAGCGAGCCGGCTTTCACTTTGAGTGCCTGCATCAGGTCCAGGCACTCGACCTCTTCTCGCTTGGCGGCAAATAGGGAACCGCGCGTCACGCGGCGCGATGCGAGCACATTGTCGATGATCGGTAGGGAATGGAGGATACCGCGGTGCGACCGGTCGCCGGTTACGAAGCCAGCGCCGAGGCGCGCGGCCTCTCGTGGCGAACGGAAACGGCCCGGCCATCCGGCGCGCGTGACGGTCCATCGCTTGTCGTGCGCGGCGCCAACGAGCGCGGCGATGAGGGTTTCGGGGCCTGAAGGAGCGCCGGCGACGCCGAGAATGGTCCCGGGCTGGAGCGTTACGGAAAACCCTTCTTCCGCGATCGTCAGTGGGTCCCCCGACCGAGAAGCAACCGGTGCCGGTCGCGCGGAATGGGCAACGGCCCTGGTTTGCGCTTGGGCCTGCCCCATATGCTCGATGATGGCGAGATCTGTTAGCTCTGTGGTCGGCACGCTCCTCACCACGGTTCTACCGTCCCGGATGATCGAGCAAACATGGGCGATCTGGCGAATTTCCTTCATGCGGTGCGACACAAAGACAACCGAAAGGCCATTTTCCCGGGTCAATCGTCTCAAAACCCCAAACAGCCGCTCCGTCTCGGCCGCGGTCAGATTGGCGGTCGGCTCGTCCAGGAGGATGAGTTCTGCCCCCGATGACAGTGCTCGCGCAATCTCAACCATCTGCCCCTCATGGAGACTGAGGTCGCCGACGAGACGGTTCAGCGCGGCACGGGCAAAATCTCGATCAATCATCGAAAGGGCGGCATAGGCCTGGCTGGCGGCCGTCCTTCCATCGTAAATTCGCGAGCCCTTGCGGAAATGGGGCAGTGCTATGTTCTCAGCGACCGTGAGATGGGGAAGAAGGGCGAGTTCCTGGTGGACGACGGCCACCTTGCGACGGCCTTCTGCCTCGGTGAGGACGTTGCCGGCCGTATCGCGGAAGACGAGCTCGCCACCATCCTTTGCCGCCGTTCCCGTGATGATGCGGATGAGTGTCGATTTACCGGCACCGTTGCCGCCGAGGAGCGCGTGTATTTCGCCGCGCGCCACCGAAAAATCCACACCTCTGAGCACGGATGTCGCACCATACGATTTGGTAAGAGATCGGACTGAGACGATGTCTTTGCTGGCGTCGGTCATAGTCCTGTCCTCAGTAGAGCGTGAGCGCCGGGATGAAGCTCACCGCAAGCAGGAGCGTCATCGCCATGGCAAAGAAGGGCCAGAGCTCGCGGGTGGTCTCGCCGAGTGGTGATTTGGCGATCGACGAGGAGATGAAGAGCGTCGTGCCGATCGGGGGTGTGTAGAGCCCGATGCCAAGATTGATCACCATCATCAGCCCCAGTTGGACCCGGTCCAGACCGATCGTGTCGGCAAGGGGAACGAAGATGGGTCCAAGCAGCAGGATGGCGGGCGGCATATCGAGCGGCATGCCGACGATCAGCATCAGGATGTTCATCATCAGGATGATGACAATCGGGCTGGAAATATTGGCGGCTACCCAGTCGGCCATCTGCTGCGGCGCCTGATCGAAGGTCAGCACCCAACCCACGGCCGCGCTGCCCATGATCACCAGCATGACCACGCCGGTCGCCATGCCGGCCTCGACCACGTTGTCGCAAAAACGCTTCCACGTCAGATCACGGTAATAGGCGAGACTGAGCGCGAGCGAATAGACGACCGAGAGCACCGCGACTTCCGTGGGCGTGGCAAGGCCAAACCGCAGGAATAGGATGATCAGCACTGGCAGCAGCACCGCAGGCAGGCTCTTCAGCGCCAGCGTCGCCAGCTCTCGCTTGCTGGTCTTCGAGGGCTGCGTGGCATAGCCGCGTCTCACCGAAACGAACCAACAGACGAAGACAAAGCTTGCCGCCATGAGGATGCCCGGCAAGATACCCGCGACAAAGAGGTTGGCGACACTGACGCCGCTTACCAGGGAGAACAGGATCATCGGGATAGAAGGCGGGATCAGGACGTCGATAACCGCCGAGGTCGCGTTATTTGCCGCACAAAGCGCGGGCGGAAAACCGTGCTTTTTTTGCCACGGGATAAGAACAGATCCGAGCGCGCTGGCGTTCGCCACGGCCGAGCCGGAGACGCCGCCAAACACGACAGAGGAAACGACGGTGGTCGACAGGGGTCCGCCCCGCCAGCGCTGCATCGCATGCGATGCCAGCTCCAGCAACTGCCTGCCGAGCTCACCGCCGAGCATCAGCGTGCCGGCCAGCATGAAGAACGGCAGCGCGAGCATCGGAAAGGATTGGGTCTGGTCATAAATCTGCTGCGCCACGATCGAAAGCGGCAGATATCCATTAAACAGAACGGCGACGCCGGCAGCGATAATCAGGGCGTAGCCAACCGGCACCGCCATCATCATCAGCACGCAGAAGACAATGATCATCACGATGGTCATAGCGCCACCTCACCGCTTTCGGCGTTCGTCCGGAATTCCCAACCGAGGCGAAGCATGCGGAGGACGACGCTCAGCGTCACAATCGCCACCAGCATTGAGCCTATAGCGAGAGCGAAATAGCCGACACTGTTGGGAAGCTGGAGGACCGGGCTGTGTTCGATCCCGGCGATCTCGCCAACCAGGTAAGCCTGATAACCAAGTACCAGGAAGGCGCCGGCACTGACGACATTGGCGACGACGAAGGCGGTAGAACGCGCCTTCCCATGTAATTTGCCGTAAATCCACTCGACCGCCATATGGCCGCCGGAATGGGCCGCCAGCACGATGCCGCCCAGGATGAACCAGGGGAAGATCAGCACCGGCAGCTCCTGGGCGAATGAAAAACCTCCCCCGGTCAGCAAGTAACGGGCAGCGACGTTCGCCGTCATGAAGACCATGAGCGCGATCCCGCTGAAGATGACGACCTGCCGCGCGAACCAGACAATAGCGCGCGCCGTGAGTTCGATGAGATTTGAGAGGCTTTTCATGGGGTGCTCCCGTTGAGGAAAGGCCTCAGCCCTTGGCCGCCGTTTCGATCTGGGCGACGAAATCCCCGAAAGGTTTCTTCTTCCAACTCTCGGCAACGGACGCCGTCGCCTTGGCAAAGGCTTCCCGGTCCACCTCGGTGACTTCGATCGCGGAATTGACCTTGAAGGCTGCCAACACTACTGCGTCCTTGTCGGCAGAAAGCTTGCGCTGGAGTTCGCCGGCTTCCTTCGCAGCAGCCTTCACTGCCTCAAGGTCGCCGCCCAGGCGGGCCTGCGCGACCTGTGACATCAGGAACGGCGTCGATTCCCATTTGTGGCCGGTGAGGCTTACGTACTTGTTGACCTCGTAGAGCTTGGAGCTGTCGATATTCGCGAGCGGGTTCTCCTGGCCATCGACCACGCCCTGCTGGAGAGCGACATAGAGTTCACCGAACGCGATCTGCTCCGTCGCCGCACCGAGGGCCTGAAAGATGTCCATGGTCATCGGGTCGGCGGGCGTGCGGATCTTCATTCCGCTCACCTCGGCGGGGGCTGCGACCTTGCGCTTGGAGTTGGTGAGGTGGCGAATGCCATTGTCCCACCAGTCGAGCGGCACCACCCTGACGGCTTCGAAGCGCTTGACGAGCTCCGCGCCCACCGGACCATTGAGCACCTGCATCGCCTTTGCGGTGTTCTCGAACAGGAAGGGAAGGCCGAGCGCCGCAAGCTCCGGAACTAGCGCGGACGTCGCTCCCTGGCTGTTGGCCGTGAAATCGAGAGCGCCCGTACGCAGGCTTGTCAGCATCGCCGAGTCGCTGCCGAGCGTCTCGGCACCGGCGACATTGATCGTGACGCGGCCCGCCGTCTTCTCGGCGACCAGCTCCGCAAACTTCGCCGCGGCGACTGTTCGCGGATTTCCGGGTGCTGCACCGTGACCGAGAGTCAGTTTCGTGCCGGCGCGCGCGGGCCGAGCCATGGTGACGATCGCTGGTGCAGCAAGCACGGCTGACGACGCTGCCAGGAACTGGCGCCTGTTGATCTCGAACTTCATCTTCTCTCCTCCACTTAGAAACTCTTGTGGCCCGCCGCGCTCCTCAACGCGGGCAGCCGTTCGACCTAGCCGTCGAGCCACCCCTTGATTTGAGCTGCTACCTTCGCGGTCGATATGCCGTACAAGTCGTGCAGGGTTGGCAGGGCGCCGGCTTCAAGGAAGGCGTCCGGTAGCCCGATTTGCCGGAATGCGGCGGGGCGCACGTCCGAGCGCATCAAGGTGGCGGCAACCGCCTCTCCGAGACCGCCGATGACGGTGTGGTTCTCAGCCACGACCACAAGCCGTCCCTGCCTGGCGCACTCGGCGAGGATCGTTGCCTCGTCAAGCGGCTTGATGGTGGGAACATGCAGCACGCCGGCGTCGATACCGTCCTTGCGGAGTTCCTCGGCCGCTTCGAGCGCGCGCATGGTCATCAGGCCCGACGAAATAATCAGCGTGTCCCTGCCGTCGCGCAGCAGCTTCGCCTTGCCCAGTTCGAACCGGTAGCCGTATTCCTCAAGCACGAGGGGAACATTACCTCGCAGAAGCCGCATATAGACCGGCCCCTTATGGGCGGCGATGGCTGGGACAGCCTGCTCGATCTCGCTGGCATCGCAAGGGTCGATGATGGTGAGGTTCGGCATGCCGCGGAACATGGCGATGTCCTCGGTCGCCTGATGGCTCGGTCCATAGCCCGTGGTCAGTCCCGGCAGTGCGCAGACGATCTTGACGTCGAGCATCTCCTCGGCGATCGCCAGGCAGATGAAGTCATAGGCGCGGCGCGATGCGAAAACGGCGTATGTCGTCACCCAGGGCTGCAGGCCTTCGCGCGCCATGCCGGCGGCCGACATCATCAGCAGCTGCTCCGCCATGCCCATCTGGTAGAAGCGATCGGGATGGGCCGCCCGGAAGACATGCAGATCGGTGTATTTCGCGAGATCGGCCGAAAGACCAACGACCCGGTCGTCCTTTTCCGCCAGGGCTAAAAGCGCGTGTCCGAAGGGCGCCGGACGGGTCGGCTGGTCGGCGCCGGCAATGGAGGCGATCATCGCCGACGTGGTCAGTCGGGGTCTTTCCGCATTGTCGATCAGATGGGCGGGGCGTTCGTATTTCGAGCGTCTCATGCCGTTACTCCCGCGTCGATGATCCGGATCGCCTCGGCCCATTCCTGCGGTTCGACGCGGAGGAAATGGTTGCGCTCACGCGCTTCAAGGAAAGGCACGCCCTTGGCCATCTTCGTATCGCAGATAATGATTCTGGGCTGCGGGTCCGGGTGCTGGCGAGCCTTGTCGAAAGCGTCGACGAGCGCATCGATGTCGTTGCCATCGACGCGCTGGACGAACCAGCCGAAGGCCTCGAACTTCGGGCCGAGAGGCTCGAAGTTGAGCACGCCGAGCGATGGACCGTCCGCCTGCATCTGGTTGACGTCGATGATGCCGATCAGGTTGTCGAGCTTGTAGGAACCGGCCGACATGGCTGCTTCCCAGGTCGACCCCTCGTCAAGCTCGCCATCGGAAAACAGGTTGTAGACGAATGATCGTGAACCCTTGCGCTTCAGCGCGAGCGACATGCCGACGGCGATGCCGAGGCCGTGGCCCAGCGATCCTCCGGTAATCTCCATGCCCGGCGTATACGCGGCCATGCCGGACATCGGCAGGCGGCTGTCATCGGTGCCGTAAGTCTCGAGTTCGTCTTCGGGAATGATCTTCGCCTCGATCAGGGCCGCATAGAGCGCTATGGCATAATGCCCGATCGACAGCAGGAAGCGGTCCCGGCCTTCCCATTCGGGATCCTCCGGACGGTAGGACGTCGCATGGAAATAGGCGACCGCGAGGACGTCGGCGATGCCGAGCGCCTGTGCGATATAACCCTGGCCCTGAACTTCGCCCATGCGTAGCGCATGCCGGCGAATGCGCCGGGCGCGTTCAGGAAGACTGATATTGTGACCGATCTGGGCCATGCCGTCCTTCCTTTCAGACTTCCTCGTGGATCAATGGATCAGCATGCCGCCATTGACATCGATCACGGCGCCCGTGACGTAGGCGGAGAGATCGGATGCGAGGAAGAGGTAGATGTTGGCCACGTCGCGCGCGTCGCCGAGGCGATTGAGTGGAATGCCCTTGATGATGTCAGCGCGCATTTCGGTCGAAAGCTTGTCGCCGGTGATGTCAGTCTGAATGAGGCCGGGCGTGACGCAGTTGACACGAATGCTGTCGGGGCCGAACTCCCGCGCCATGGCCTTGGCGAGTCCAAGGACACCGGCCTTGGCGGCGGAATAATGCGGGCCGCCGAAAATACCGCCGCCGCGTTGCGCCGAGACTGAGGACATGCACGCGATCGACCCGCCGCCGTTCGTGCGCATGTTGGGGATGAAGACCTGGCTGAGGTTGAGGACGCCTGTCATATTGACTGCGACGATGCGCTGCCAATCCGCGTCGGAGATCTCAAGAGTCTTCACAGGCTGGGTGATGCCGGCATTGTTGATGAGGATGTTCGCGACACCAAAGGCGCTCAGAACTTCCTCTGCCGCCGACGTGCAGGAGGCACGATCGGCTACGTCACAGCGCAGGCCGATATGCGCGCCGTGTTCGACCGGCGGCAGCTCGCCTGCGGCGACTTTTGCCTCGTCGGCGTTGATGTCGAGAATGGCAACCCGCGCGCCGTGCGTTGCAAACAGCTCCGCCGTGGCTCGGCCGATACCGCGCTTGCTTGCCGCGCCCGAAATGACCGCGGTCTTTCCGTGTAATAGCATGTAACTCTCCTCCCGACGCCGGCACGCGGCATCTGGTTTCTCCTCTCAGGCGCTTGCCTGTCCTCGTGGGAAGAGTTTTGGCGTAGCAGGCATCATCCTTCAAACGCCAAGTTTACATCTATGGGTGAATCTGGTTCACTAATCCAATGCTGCAGATGACCTCACTCTCCGCTATGCGTATCTTCGAAGCGGCCGCAAGGCTCTGCTCCTTCCGGGCAGCCGCGGAGGAGTTGAACCTCTCGCCAAGCGCCGTCAGCCATGCGATCGTGCGTCTGGAGCGGGATCTCGGCGTCGCCTTGTTCGAGCGAACGACGCGCAGCGTTTCGCTCACGCTCGCGGGCCAGACGCTGCTCAATCATGCTTCGAATGCCTTCGAGGAATTGCGGCGTGGTGTTGAACAGATTTCATCCAACAAGGCACAATTGTTGCGCCTTCACTGCGCCCCGAGTTTCGCAGCGCAGGTGCTGTCACCACGCCTGCCGCAGTTCCTGAAGGAGAACCCGGGTATTGAGGTCCGTGTTGCCGCCAGCACGAACTATGCCCGCTTCGTTGATGGGCTTTTCGATGCCGATATCGTCTATGGCGAGCCGATGAATCGCGAGGATCTGATCGTCCTCCCGCTGTCCGAAGAGATCGTCTCGCCGCTATGTTCACCGGAAATCGCGCGCCTGATCAGATCGCCGCGCGACCTCTTCCACCAACCGTTGATCCGAAGCGATCTCAAGCGCATCCAGTGGATCGATTGGTTCGAAGCCAATGACCTCGGACCACCGCCGCCACCATCGATGAGTTTCGACCGGAGCTTCCTTGCGGTCGATGCCGCCGTCAACGGACTTGGCATCGCACTCGAATCCGATGTGCTGGCGAGGCGCGAACTGGAAAGCGGCAAGCTGGTCCGTCCTCTCCATCGGATTTGTCGTGACAACCGCTACATCGGCCACTATCTCGCCTATCCAAAATCCGGAAGCCAACGGCGACTGGCCCGTGCCTTTGCCGACTGGCTGACGCGTCAGGTTCAGTCGTCGCAAACTGTCTTGGGCTGATGTAGCCACGCTACAATTCGGCAGGTATCCGCCTATGCTGCCAGTCGTGGTACCGTTCGTTCTACCAGTCGCAGGAATCGTTGGTTGCGAGCCCCCGCAACCAAACCTTCCATAAACACAACACGCAAAAAGCCCGCCTCATGGCGGGTTTTGCGTTTCTGGCAGCGGGTCAAGGAATTAACGCCTAGAGCACGCTTCGATTTTTCAGAATCGCAGATTCGCAAATCAGCTGAAATATGATTCTCTGTCCTACCGGAAAAGGACGGCCGGCAAGGATGACGCACCCATATTCTGAGGATCTTCGCGAACGGGCGATGGCGCGCCTGAACACCGGAGAAACGATACGATCGATCGCAGCAGCACTTGCGATTGCTCCCTCCTGTGTTTCGAAGTGGAAGAAGCGCCTTGCGGAGACCGGCGCTCTGACGCCCGGCCGCGTCGGCGGTCGCAAGCAGCGGACTTTGTCCGGCGAACGGGCCGACTGGCTGCGCCAGCGCTGTCGATCCGGCCCGTTCACGACGCGAGGCCTTGTGGCGGAACTGGCCGAACGCGGCATCAAGACCGAGCGACGCGCCGTTTGGGTGTTCGTCCGGGCCGAGGGCCTGAGTTTCAAAAAAAACGGTTCTGCCGGCCGAGCAGACGCGGATGGATATCGCCAGGAAACGGTTGCGTTGGAAGACCCATCAACGGCGGATCGAAGCGCAGCGGCTGGTCTTTCTCGATGAGACCTGGATCAAGACCAACATGGCGCCCCTCAGGGGGTGGGCACCGCGTGGTCAACGCCTATGTGCCGCGGTTCCGCATGGGCACTGGAAAACCCTGACATTCATTGCCGCCTTGCGCTGCGACCGCATCGACGCCCCTTGGGTCATCGATTTGGCCGATCAACGGCGAACTCTTTACCCTCTATATCCAGAGGATCCTCGTGCCCACGCTCGTCAAGGGCGACATCGTCATCCTCGACAATCTCGGCAGCCATAAGGGCCAAGCTGTCCGTCGTGCCATCCGGGCCGCAGGCGCGCACCTCTTCTTCCTGCCGCCTTACAGCCCGGACCTCAATCCCATCGAGCAAGTCTTTGCCAAGCTCAAGCACCTAATTAGGAGAGAACAGCCTCGCACAGTCGAAGCGACATGGCGCAAGGCTGGTGAAATGCTCGACTGCTTCTCGCCAGCAGAATGCGCAAACTACCTCACAAACTCAGGATATGCTTCCGTATGAAAGCAGCAGGCTCTAGTAAGCGGCCTGCAAGCAGGCGAAGCCGACGCCGCGGGACAGAAAACCCCAGATCCTTCGCCCGCAACCAATTCAACTTGCAAGTCGCTTGACAGAAAGCGCCTCGACATACCCTCGAGGAGCTTTTGCGTTTCTGCCGGGCGTCCAGCTCCCCGGACGCCAGCTGACCTGCTAGGGAACTTTCATTCGGCAGCGATGAGAGCCTCGGCGGTTTCGGATACGCAGGACCGCGCGGTGCAACAGGCGGAAACGCGAAGCCTCATCTCGCACAGCGAACTACTCTTCTCAAAACGTCCTGAGCCCGAAGGCATCATAGCCAGCGACGGCAAACGGCACAACGGCGACGGCATTGTGTGAGGTGCGTCGCCGTTGTACCATGTAGTCTGACAAGTGTGCGCAGTGCTCATTGTCGAGCCGGAGACAAAGCCCGGTCGCGCGCTTCAACCCGATGAATAAGTAGTCCGGATCATGGAACTTATCGTCGCCCTTGGCCTAATCGTCTTGAAGGTCGCGTTCCTGATTGCGACCCTGCTATTGCTACCATTGCCGCTCACCTGGCTGGAACGCAAGGTCGCCGGGCACATCCAGCAGCGGATGGGGCCGATGCGCGTGGGATGGCACGGGCTGTTGCAGCCGGTGGCGGACGGAATCAAGCTCTTGACGAAAGAGGATCACATCCCGGCCGAGGCCGACCGGTTCCTGTTCAAACTGGCGCCAATCCTGGCGCTCGCTCCGCCCTTTGTGGTGTTCGTCGCGATCCCCTTCGGCGAAACGGTCTCGGTCCTCGGCCACGGGATCACGCTCTACGTCTCCAACATGAATGTGGCGCTTCTTTTCGTTTTCTCGGTGATCGGGATCGAGGTCTATGGCGTCATCTTTGGCGGCTGGGCCTCCAACAGCAAATACGCTGTCCTGGGCAGCCTCAGAACCTGCGCCCAGATGATCAGCTACGAAATCCCGATGGGGTTCGCGGTCATCGGCGTGGTCATGCTGGCGCAGTCCATGAGCCTTCTCGAGATCGTGCGGGCGCAGGCCGATGTCTGGAACATCGTCTACCAACCGGTCGGGTTCTTGGTGTTCTTCGTCGCCGGATTGGCCGAAGCGCAGCGCATTCCCTTCGATCTGGCGGAAGCGGAAGGGGATCTAGGGGCCGGCTTCCATACCGAATACAGCGGTATCCGCTTTGCCTTCTTTATGGTCAGCGAATATGCCATCGTATTGCTTGTGTCGGTCTTGGTGGTGATCCTGTTCTTCGGCGGTTGGAACGGTGTTCTGATTCCCTTGCCGCCGCTCCTGTGGTTTGCTCTCAAGGTCGCGTTCTTCGTCTATGTGTTTATTTGGTTCCGCTTCACTTTCCCCCGCTACCGCTACGATCAGTTGATGGCGATCGGATGGAAGGTCTTGCTTCCTCTGTCGATGGCGAACATAATTATAACCGGTATACTTTTAGGGGTCGTAACGACCCCGTAGCGAGGCGGCGATGTCGCGCGCGCAGGACAGAGTTGGAACATGGGTTGGCTGGGCGTTCTTCGCCGATCTGGCGAATGCCTTGGCTCTGACCTTCGGATATCTGTTCTCCAAAACCGTGACCATGCAATATCCGGACAACGAAAAATGGCTACCCTACTCGCGTTACCGCGGGCATCACTTTCTGAAGCGTGACGAAGAGGGCGAGATCAAGTGCGTAGCCTGCGAACTCTGCGCGCGGATCTGTCCCTGCGACTGTATCGAAGTCGTCCCGTACGAGGACGAGAAGGGCAGCCGGCACCCGGCGAAATTTGAAATCGACACAGCCCGCTGCCTGTTCTGCGGGTTGTGCGAGGACGCCTGCCCGGCGGATGCAATCGCGCTTGGGCAACAATACGAATTTTCCAGTTTTTCCTCTGCTGACCTGGTGATCGGGCGCGACGATCTGCTCGCCAAGCCGGGTAAGGCGGCAACCGGCGGTGGCGTGGTCGCCGCGCGCCTGAATACGAAGAAGGACGTACTCGTCGAGACGAAAGAGACGCACGGCTACAACTGGTGGCGGAATATCCGGCAAACATGAAAGCGCCAGCCATCAAACCGAAGCGCTCGAACAGGAGGCTCAGATGTTTGTCGGTGAAATCATGAAGAACAAGGGTGTCGGTGTCATCGCAGTCGCCCCCGATCAGACGATGGTGGAGGTACTGAGGTTGTTTCGAGACAACAATATCGGCTTCGTCGTCGTGAGCCGATCAAACAGCAAATACCTCGGTACAGTGTCGGAGCGGGATTGCTGCAATGCGGTGGCGGAATACGGGGCCGCCGCAGCGGCGATGCGGGTCGCGGACATCATGAACCGCAATGTCGCGACGTGTTCGACACAAGATCTGCTACCCGTCGCGATGGGGATCATGACCCAGCGGCGTACGCGCCATGTGTTGGTCACGGATGGAGGCAACGTTGTCGGCGTGGTCAGCATCGGAGATGTGGTTAAGCACAGGCTCGACGAAGCGCAGCGTACAGAGCAGGAGCTGCAGGATTACATATGCGGGACCAGGTATCACTGACGCCGCCCACTCGATGTAATGACGCTGGGGCGGACAGCTTGCCACGGAGTGTTGCGGTGCCCCCGATCCCAAATCCTCAAACCCCGCGCCAGATCCGGCCTGGGGGGGCGACGTCAGGAGTGGCATGCGCCTTCTGGACTTCCACCGCGCATGGATATTCGCCCCGCCGCAGCAGGCTGTTGAGACGCAAGGCTCTATAGTTTTCCGGAACGAAGACGAGGCCCTTGGGAAACCGCCTGTCGACCATGAGCTGCGCCGACAGTTCGCCCTGGCTGGAACGCACGATTACCTGATCGCCATCCGAAAGGCCAAGCTCCGCAGTATCCTGCGCGCTCATCGCGACATAGGGATCGTTGGCGACTGTGTTCAGCGTGTCCGACCGTTCGGAAAGATATCCGTTGTGGAACAGGCAGTCGCCGGTGATCAGCATGAGCCGGTCGGCCGCTGTTGGAGCGGACGGCGGCACAAGGAACACGCCAGCCGATAATGTTGGCACCGCCTTGGTGAATGCGCCGTCGGCGCCAAGTCCGTCCTGCGTCAACCCCTGATAGGCCGGAACCAGCCGGGCAATCTCGTCGAAAATTTCGCCTCGCGTCGATGGCGGCAACGCCTGGCTGCGTAGCGCGGCGACGAAGTCGATAATCGCCAGATTGCCTCGCGCGTCGAAGACGGGCTCACGGAATTTCCGAACATTCTGGATCCGGCCCTCGTTGTTGGTGAACGTTCCGGATTCCTCGCCGTATCCCGCCGCGGGCAAGACGACCTCGGCCATGCCCGCCGTATCCGTGAGGAACGCGTCCTGCACGATCAGGAGATCAACTGCGCCAAGCGCCCGCGTCACAAAGTCCCGGTCGGGATAGGCGACCAGGGGGTCGGTTCCGACGATGTAGAAAGCGCCCATCCGGCCACCGATGGAGAGCTCCAGCATGGCATCGAGATTCGCACCGGGTTCAGACGGGATTTGGGCGCCCCAGTTTCGGGCAAGAGCTGCGCGCGCCGCGTCATCGGCGACGGCCCGCAGCCCCGGGAGAGCCGCCGGCAGGACCCCCATGTCCCAGGCGCCCAGCTGGTTGGCACGGTCGAAGAGAAACTGCATCGCCGGGCCTTTGCCTAGCAGGCGGAGAACCTGCAGCAGGTTGTAGAGCTGCAGCAGCGTCGCGCGCGCTTCGGGTGATCTCAGGAGGTCGACGCTGACAAGCACGGTGACGCTACGGGCTTCCTTGAGCGCGGTGGCCAGACGATCCGGCCCGTCGCTGCCGGTGCCCGCTGCCGGCCTGCCGACCATCGCCCCGATGTCCGCAAATGCGTCGCCCGGCAAGGTCTGACGGGCCACCGCCATGAGCGCGGCTACCACCGCCGCAAGGCTTGCCTCTTCTCCGCCCGGCGGCACGCGTACCACCACCCTGGCATCGGCGTCCAGGCGCGAGGGCCGCGCCGAAAGCATCAGCAATCCGGCCTGGCGCCGCCGCGCGGCGTCTCGCAGCAGGTATTCGGTGACGGGATTCTCCTCGGTCACGTTGCCGCCGACGACGAGCACGCAGTCGTTGCCGATTACGTCGGCCAGCGGTGTGCGGCTGTAGAAAGTTCCCAATAGCGGGCCGAGCGTATCGAAGGGCGCGGCCCAGCGTGACGAACAATCAATGTTGTTGGTCCGGAATACTGTTCGCATCAGCTTCTGGAACTGATAAAGCACCTCGTTGGGCAGGCGAGGCGAGACCAGCCCGCCGGCCTCCTTGCTCTCGACAGCCAACAGTCGCCGGCGCAGATAATCCCCCGCTTCGTCCCAGGAAACCGGGACCAGGGCGCCATCCTGACGGATCATTGGCTGCTTGATCCGGTCCCTGCTTGCAACGAAATCGAGGCCGAAGCGTCCTCGCACGCAGAGAGTTTCGTGGTTGACACCTTCGTCCCACTTCGAGCGCACCCGCATGAACTCGCCCTTGCGCGTGCCCACTGTCAGCTGGCAACCGGTGCCACAATGCGGGCAGATCGTGTCGGTCTCTACGAGATCCCAGGGGCGCGCCTTGTAGCGGTAGGGGAAGCTCATCAGCGCGCCGACCGGGCAGACCTCGACGCAATTGCCGCACTGGTCGCAACTCGCCAGACTGCCCTCGAATCCGGTGACGGCGGTATCCATGCCTTTCTCGACGGTGCCCAGCGCCACCGCGCCGACGACCTCCTCGCACATCCGGACGCAGCGCTGGCACTGGATGCAGCGATTGACGTTCATGATGATAACCGGGCTGAGGCGAATGTCCTCGGAGTGGAACACACGTTTGTCATCGCGGAACTGGCTTTCGCGGGGCCCATAGGCCATTACCATGTTCTGAAGCTCGCATTCGCCGCCCTTGTCGCAGATCGGGCAGTCGAGGGGGTGATTGGCGAGCAGCATGTCGAGCATGGAAGAGCGCGTTTCCTCGATCAGAGGCGTATTCGTCCGCACGACCATGCCATCGGTGGCCGCAGTAGCGCAGGACGGCTGCAGCCGCCGCAGGCCCTCGATCTCCACCAGACACATGCGGCAGGAGGCCAGCGGCGGTAGACGCTTCAGATAGCAGAAGGTCGGAATATCGATGCCCAAATGCCGGGCGGCCTGCAGCACCGTCGAGCCAGCCTCAACTTCCAGCGTTTGTCCATCGATCGTGACTTTAAGCATGGTTCCTCACAATCCTGATCCAGCACACTCCTTCAGTGAAACGGGCACCTCCGCTCCTCGACATGGACGACGAACTCATCTCGGAAATGCTTGAGTGCTGCCCGCAATCCCATCGCTGCACCGTCACCCAAGGCACAAAACGTATTGCCGAAAATGCCCTTGCAGAGCATCTCCAGCTGCTCCAGATCGCCGGGTGCGCCATCCCCGCCTTCAACCCGGCGCAGGACTTTCACGACCCAGTTCAATCCTTCCCGGCAGGGCGTGCACTTGCCGCAGGACTCGTGGTGGAAGAACTCGACAATCCTGGTGGCGACCCTGACCATGCAGCTGCTATCGTCGATCACGATAACGCCAGCCGAACCGAGCATCGAGCCGGCGGCAGCCAGCGAGTCGAAATCCATTCTCACCTCCAGCCCGTGTTCAGGGATGACCGGCGCTGAGACCCCGCCCGGGATCACTGCCTTGATCTTGCGTCCCGGCAAAGCCCCGCCGGCATGTTCCTCGACCAGCTCGCGCAGCGGTATGCCCATCGGCAACTCATAGAGGCCGGGTTTGCGCACCTGTCCGCTGAGGCAGTAGAGCTTCGGGCCGGGGCTCTTGTCCGGGCCGATACCGCGGAACCAGTCCGCGCCCCGCGCCACGATATGCGGCACGCAGGCCAGCGTCTCGACATTGTTGATCACAGTCGGGCTGGCGTAGAGCCCGGCCACGGCCGGAAACGGCGGCTTCAATCGCGGCTGCGCCCGCTTGCCCTCAAGCGACTCGAGCATCGCAGTCTCTTCGCCGCAGATATAGGCGCCGGCGCCGCAGTGAATGTGTACGGCGAAATTGAAATCCGAGCCTAGAATGCGCTTTCCGAGATAGCCCTTCGCGTGGGCCTCGGCGATCGCTTGTTCCAGACGACGGATCGCCGTCACATATTCTCCGCGAACGTAGACATAGGCGGTTTCGGCCCCGATCGCGTATGCACTGACCGCCAGCCCCTCGATCAGTTGATGCGGGTCGCGCTCCATGATGATCCGGTCCTTGAACGTGCCCGGCTCGCCCTCATCGGCGTTGCAGCACAGGTAAGTCGGCTTGCCGGTGCGCTTCGGCACGAAACCCCATTTCATGCCCGTTGGGAATCCCGCACCGCCCCGACCGCGCAGGTTGGATCGTTTGACGAGGTCGATAACCTCGTCAGGCGTATGCTCGCGCAACGCCTTCGCCAGCGCCTGGTAGCCGCCGCCGGCCTCGTAAGTCGACACCAAATGACCATTCGCCACATCGACATTTTTGAGAAGAACCGGCTCGAACATGGCGCTACTCCCCCGGCAGCCGCGCAGAGGCGTGTTCGACGCTTGCGGCTCCCACTGTCGCCCGCAGTCTGTCCAGCAGTGCGTTTACCCGCGCCACATCAAGGTGGGCATGGTAATCGTCGCCGACCTGCATCACCGGAGCCATCTCGCAGGCGCCGAGGCATTCGACCGTCGAAAGCGTGAACAGCCCGTCCGGGGTGGTGCCGCCTTTCCTGATCCCCAGCACTGTTTCCAGATGGTCTAGCAGGTCCTCCGATCCGCACAGCATGCAGGAAACATTGTTACAGAGCTGCAGGTGGAACATCCCCACCGGTTCGGTATGGAAGAGGGTGTAGAAGGTCGCCAACTCGTAGACCCAGATTCGCTCGACTCCGAGAATGTCGGCGACCTCTTCCAGCACTGGCCCAGGCAGATGGCCATGTTCTTCCTGCGCGATCAGGAGCGCGGGCATGATCGCAGAGCGCTGGTCGGGATACCGCGCCGCCGCCTCTTCGATCTTTTCGCGCATAGTCATCGCATTCAAATCCTTGCTACTTGTCCACCTCCGCCATCACAGGGTCGAGGCTGCCGAGCACGGCGATCATGTCCGCCAGATAGCGGGCGTTGGTGACCCCGAAGAGGGCCTGAAGGTTGACGAACGAGGGTGCCCGCACCTTCATGCGGAACGGTTTTGGCGACCCGTCGCTGATGATGTAAAAGCCAAGCTCGCCCTTTGGCGCCTCGATCGCCGAATAGACCTCGCCCTTCGGCACCTTGAAGCCGTAGGCCGACAGGTCGAAATGCTGGATCAGCGCCTCCATCGAGCAGTGCACCCGATCCTTGTCCAGCGGGAAGGCGATGGTCGGCATGTCGATCTGGAACGGCCCCTCAGGCATCTGGTCGATGCATTGTTCGATGATCCTTATGCTCTCGCGCATCTCATCGACGCGGCATCGCCAGCGTGCATAGCAATCGCCCTCGTCACGGGTGATGACGTTGAACGCCAGCCTATCATAGATCTCGTAGGGCTCGTCGCGGCGGATGTCCCAGTCGACACCGGAAGCACGCAGGTTCGGGCCGCTGAGGCCGAGATCGATGCCATCCTCTGCGGAGATCACGCCGATCCCCTTCGTGCGATTGAGAAACACCCGGTTATCTTCGAGCAGTCGCTCATAGTCGCGGATACGGTTCGGGAAAATGTCGCAAAACTCCCGGATCTTGGGGAAGAACCCGTCAGGCAGGTCCTCGCGCACCCCGCCGACCCGGCAGAAGGACGTATGCATGCGCGCACCGGTGATCATTTCCAGGAGGTCCATGATCATTTCGCGCTCGCGCATGACGTAAAGCAGCGCGGTCATGGCGCCGAGATCCATCGGCAGCGCGCCCGTGATCAGGAGGTGACCGGAGATCCGGGCCAGCTCGGCCATCATCACGCGGATAAACTGCGCTCGGATCGGCGCTTCTATGCCGAGGAGTTTCTCCACCGCCAGCGCGAAGGCGAGGTTGTTCGAGGGTGGACAGAGATAATCGAGCCGATCCGTCAGCGGGAAAATCTGGGTATAGGTGAAGCTCTCCGCCAGTTTTTCGGTGCCGCGATGGAGATAGCCGATATGCGGATCGACGCGCTCGACGAACTCGCCGTCCAGTTCGAGGACGAGCCGAAGAACCCCATGGGTGCTGGGGTGCTGCGGACCGAGGTTGAGAAGCACCTCCCTGGTATTGAGCGCTTCACCCTCAGGCCTGCTGAGCTCGGTGACTTCAGTCATCTCAATGTTCCGGCGTAGAACGGCCCCCTTACGGAATGTCCCTGGTGGCAAGGTCGGGCTGCGTTGGCGGCGGACCCTCGGCACCGAAGGGGTTCAATTTGTCCTTATAGCCCCTGAGGGGGAAATCCTTACGCTGTGGGAAGCCCTCGAAGCCTTCCCACATGTAGATTCGGCGCAGATCGGGATGTCCCTCGAACCGGATACCGTACATGTCCCAGGCCTCACGCTCATGCCAGTTGGCGGTGCGCCAGACTCCCGTGACCGACGGCACTTCAGGAGGATCGCCAAGTCGGCACTTAATGCGGACCCGCCACCTGTTGGGCAGCGAATAAAGATGGTAGACCGCCTCGAACCGCGGCGTTTCGGGGTAATGATCGACCCCGCAAATGTCCGACAGGAAATTGAATTGCAGCGACGGATCTTCTTTCAGGAAACGGCAGAGCTCAACGATCCTCTCGGGCGGAACGGCAAAGGCGTCGATACCGTGCGCAGTGCCGAGGTCGTCGATTGTTTCTCCGAAGCGCTCCATGATCGGAGCGCGATTGAGGGGCGGCTCCGCACTCATGATGCTATAACCCGATCCAGAGGTGTGCCGGCGAGCGCCCGGGACTTCTTGATCTTTTCTTGAAGCAGGAGGAAGCCGTGCATCAGCGCCTCGGGCCGGGGCGGACAGCCGGGCACATGCACATCGACTGGCACGAAGGTTTCCGATCCCTGCACCACGGCATAGGTGTTGTAGACGCCGCCCGAAATAGCGCAGGTGCCCATTGCGATCACCCAGCGCGGTTCCGGCATCTGGTCATAGAGCCGCCGCACGACGGGCGCGAATTTCCGGGTCACTGTGCCGGCGATAATCATGACGTCGGATTGTCTCGGCGAAGGGCGGAACACCACGCCGAACCGGTCGAGATCGTAGCGGGCGCAACCGGCCGAGATCATTTCGATGGCGCAGCAGGCAATGCCGAAGGTTTCCGGCCACAGCGCCGACCTCCGGCTCCAACTGATGATGCTGTCGGCCGTGGTGAACAGCACGCTGTCGCGAATCGCATTGTTTACGCCTCCCATTCCAGCGCTCCTTTCAGCCAGGCATAGGCGAAGCCCACGAGAAGCAGCAATATGAAGACGATCATCTCGATATAGCCGACCAGTCCGATCTCTTTCAGGACGACGGCCCAGGGAAAGAGGAACATCGCTTCGACGTCGAAAACGACCAGCAGGATTGCGAGGATAAAGAACGGCACCCTGAAGCGGCCCGCCGCCGCCTCGCCCGCGGCCTCCATACCGCATTCATAGGGCATGTTCTTGGCGGGATAGGGATTGGATGGGCGCAGCAGCGAGGAAACGAACAACGTCACCCCCGCCACCAGAACGACTCCGGCGATCATGAAAAGAACCGGTAAGAATTCCATTGCAGCCATATCACTGCACCGGTTGCCCACCGACCGTTCATCCCGAACGGGTAAGTCGGTCACGCCACGGCGCGACTGGACAATCCTTTCTCTGCCTCCAAGTTTATTCCGTCGGTGTGATCATTGCAAATCCAATCGCTCACCCGCCAAGGACCGAATCTTGGGCAAGCTTCAGGAACCACGACGGAAATAGCCCGATGCCGACGGTGCCGGCGGCGGTGACGGCGAGCGTCGCGCCCACCAGAGGCGTCAGCGCCGGGGCGAACGTCCTCTTCGGCTCGCGCATGTAGATCACCATGACGATGCGGATGTAGAAATAGGCGGCGACGGCGCTGAGCAGCACTGCGATTACTGCCAGGATGACGAAACCATGCTGGACGAGGGCGACAAGCACGTAAAACTTGGCGAAGAACCCGGCGGTCGGCGGAATGCCGGCCAGCGAGAAGAGATAGAGTAGCATCAGGAGCGCCAGCCCCGGATGTGACTTGGCGAAACCTGCATAGTCTTCGATAACCTCGCCCGAGACATCGCCGTTCCGCATCATGATGACGGCGCCGAAAATGCCGAGATTCATGATGGCGTAGATCAGCAGATAGAGCATCACGCTGGCGATCCCATCGGCGCCGCCAGCGGCCACGCCGAAAATGGCGAAGCCGGCATGGGCGATGCTGGAATAGGCCAGGAGACGCTTGAAATTGTCCTGCACCAGCGCCACGAAGCTTCCGAGCGCCATCGTCACCACCGCAATGACGGCAACGATGATCCAGACGTCCGAGGCTGCGACCAGAGGGTTGAGGAATACCCGCAGGATCACCGCGAACCCCGCTGCCTTGGGGCCCACCGACATGAAGGCGGTGATCGTTGTGGGCGCGCCTTCATAGACGTCCGGCAGCCACATGTGGAAGGGAACCGCGCCGACCTTGAAGACCAGCCCCGCGACGATGAAGACCACCGCCAGCAACAAACCTGGATCGAGCGGATCGCCACTCACGGCCGCAGCCATCCCGTCCAATTGCGTTGTGCCGGTCAGCCCGTAGACCAGCGAAACGCCGTAAAGGAAAATCCCGGTCGAGACCGCGCCAAGGATTACATATTTCAGCGCTGCTTCGTTGGACCGCCGCTCAAGCCGCAGGAAGCCGGTCAGCACATAGGTGCAAATCACCATCAGTTCGAGGCCCACATAGATCGACAGGAGATCGGTCGCCGAGGCCATGATCATCATGCCGGAAAGCGCAAAGAGCAGCAGGACATAATATTCGCTGCTGCCGATCCCTTCGATATCGGCATATTTTAGCGAAAGGAGGAATGTCAGAACGGTGGCTAGGTAGAAAACGAACTTGAAGAAGACCGAGAAGCGGTCGGCGACGAACATGCCCGTGTAGGCTGGCCGTACCTCGCTTGCCAGCATGAGTGTCGCCAAGGCGGCAATCAATACGATCGCGACAGACGCCCAGACAAGGAAATGTTCCTGTCCCCTTCGCACAAACTGTCCCAGGATCAGCAGGATGCAGGCGCCGGTGATCACCACGATCTCGGGCAGGCTCGCCAGGGCCGACTGGAAAAGCGCGGCGGCGGTCATGGGCCGCTCCCCCTACTGTTCACCTGCGTCAGCAGATGCTTCACCGAGGCATCGATGATGTCGAGGAAGGGTTTCGGATAGAGCCCAACCCAGAGCACGAAGACGGCCAGCGGCAGGATCGCGGCCATCTCACGGGCGTTCACGTCGCGTGTCTTCAACCGGGTACCGACGCTGGCCGGGCCGAGCGCGATTTTTCCGTACATGCCAAGCAGATAGGCAGCCCCCAGCAATGCGCCCAAAACGGCGGCAGAGCCAGCGACCAGATTGGCCGCAAACCCGCCTGACAGCACCAGCAACTCGCCCACGAACGAATTCGTTCCCGGCAGCGCCATCGACGACAGGGTAAACAGTGCCAGAAACGTGGTGTAAACAGGCGCCACCTTCATCAACCCACCATAGTCGGCGATGCTGCGGGTATGGGTGCGCTCGTAAATCAGCCCGACGAACAGGAATAGGGCGCCTGTCGTCACGCCATGATTGAACATCTGCAGGATACCGCCCTCGAGCCCTCGGAGATTCAGCGCAAAAATCCCAAGCGTCACGAAGCCCATGTGGCTGATGCTGGAATAAGCCACAAGCTTCTTCAGATCGTCCTGCGCCAGCGCGAGCAACCCGCCATAGACGATCGCAAGCCCCGAAAGCGCCAGCATCAGCGGCGAATAATACATCGATGCCTCCGGCAGCATCGGCAGCGAGAACCGCAGGAATCCGTAGGCGCCCATCTTCAGGAGCACTCCGGCGAGGATAATGCTGCCCGCTGTCGGCGCCTGCACATGGGCGTCCGGCAGCCAGGTATGGACCGGCACCATCGGAACTTTGACCGCAAAAGCGACCAGGAAGGCGAAGAACAGCCAGGACTGGATGCGGAATGGCAAATCCTGTTCCGTCAAAGCGAGGATATCGAAGGTCCTGCCACCGTAGAAATAGAGCACGATGACGCCGATCAGGAACAGGAGGCTGCCCGCCAGCGTGTAGAGGAAAAACTTGATCGCCGCATAGACCCGACCCTCGCCGCCCCAGACGCCGATGATGAGATACATCGGGATCAGCATCGCCTCCCAAAAGACGTAGAAAAGGAAGAGATCGAGCGCGCAGAAGACCCCGAGCATCAGCGCTTGCATGAAGAGCAGGCAGATCATGAATTCCTTCACCTTGCGGTCGATCGCGACCCAGGAGGCGAGCACGCAGATCAACCCCAACAATGCGGTCAGGAACACGAAGAGCGCGCTAATTCCGTCGATGCCAAGGGCATAATTGATCCCGAGCGCGGGCACCCACGGGTGCGTCTCGGTGAACTGCATGGCATGGATCTTGGTGTCGAATCCGACCAGCATGGCGATGCAAAGAGCAAGGTCGAGGACGGTGAAAGAGAGCGCGCTCCACCGCACTACATCGTCATCGCGCAGGAACATGAGAACCGCGGCCCCGACAACGGGTGTGAATATGATGAGGCTGAGCAGCGGGAAGCCCATGGCACCCCCTACCGCCACGCCACGACGAAGACGGCGGTGGCTGCGATCAAACCGACGATCATCGCCAGCACGTAATGGGTCACGACGCCCGTCTGGAGCCGCCTGAGCCGCCCGCCGCCGTGCAGGATCGAGTGGGCGACGCCATTCACGACGGCATCGACGCCGGTCAGATCGAGACGGAGTCCTGCCCGCGCCGCGCCGTGCAGCAAGGGCAGCGCCGCGGTCTCGGAGACATTGCTCACCGCCTGCTCATAGCGCGCCAGCGGCCTTTCGGCGAGCCACATGAAGGCCCGCGCACCCTTGCGGTAAAACCAGTCGGTGTCGAGGCTGATCGTGTTCTCGGGATCGAGCGCCCAGAGGAACAGCACGAACCCCAGGGCGGTGCACATCAGCAGCCCGAGGCTCTCCGTGACATGCGAACCCGTATAAGGTTCGAAATCCACCGGATAGGGCAGAAGCGCATAAAGCGGCTGGGGGAACACCCCGATCGCAATGCAGAGCACCGCCGCAATGCCCATGGCAATCAGCATGTTGCGCGGCGGCTCGCGCGCCTCCAGTTTCCGGTCAGTCCCGAAGAACATGTAATAGGGAAGCTTGAGGCCAGTGTGCAGGAACGTCCCGGACGATGCCATGGTCAGCGCCAGCACCACCAGTGCGCGGTGATCCGCTCCTGCGGCCGCTATCACCATCGATTTGGTGACGAACCCCGAGAAGAACGGGAAGGCCGAGATCGCGAAGGCGCCGACCATGTAAAGCGCCACGGTCAGCGGCATTGTCTTGTGAAGCCCGCCGAGCTCGGTGAGCTTGCGTCGGCCGGTGACGTAGATGACTGCACCGGCACCCATGAACAGCAGCGCCTTGTAGAGGATATGCGCGAAGGCGTGGCTGGCGGCTCCGTTCAGCGCCATCTGGGTGCCGATGCCGATACCCGCAATCATATAGCCCACCTGGCTGACGATGTGATAGGCGAGAAGCCGTCGGCAATCGTTCTCCAGCACCGCGTAGATGACGCCGTAGAGCGCCATGATGGTGCCGAGCCAGACAAGGAGCTCGGTCCCCGGAAAGGCTCGCGCCAGCACATAGACGGCGGTCTTGGTGGTAAACGCGCTCATGAACACCGCCCCGGTGACCGTCGCCTCCGGATAGGCATCGGTCAGCCAAGCATTGAGCGGCGGCACGGCGGCGTTGAGGATGAAGCCGGCGAGGATCAGGTAGTCTCCGACCTCCATTCCTCCGTTGGTGAGGGCCCCCGCGATCGGGCCGAAAAGCAGTGAACCGGTGGCGAGCCCGTGGGAAATGATGCCGCCGAGCAGGACGACGCCGCCGGTGATATGGACCATGAGGTAACGGAACCCGGCCCGGATTGCCGGTCCAGCACGCTGCGCGAAGACCAGATAGGCGGAGGCGAATGCCATGCCCTCCCAGAACAGATAGAGGGTCAGGTAGTCACCCGCAAACACTACGCCAAGCGCGCTGCCGACATAAACGAATGCCGCCACGTGCTGGCCGGTATCCGTCAGGTGCAGCGCGTAGACCATGCCGATCAACGCCATGATGGTGAAAACGGTGGCGAAGACGATGCTGAGCTTGTCCACCTTCGCGATCAGGATCTCCTGCCCGATGAATCGCGCTTCGCCATAGCTGCCCGGTTCCATGGCAAGTACGGCAAGGATCGCCAGCGCAGGGATCAGCAGCAGATAGGCCTTGCGGACCGACCCGCTGAGGAAAGGGATCGGCACGGCGCCGAGAATAAAGAGCAGAGCTGGATGGATGAAGTCAGTCATAATAGTCCTCGCGCCGCATCAGCCCGACCCGATGGCCGAGAACCTTGGAAACGAAGATAAGCAGGACGCAGGAGACGAAGCCGTAGACGGCGGACCAGCCCGGCAGCCGGTCCCACAGATATTCGGCATGTTCGCGAGAGACCAGAAAGTCGGCGACGACGATCAGGACCAGCACGAGGTAGAACAGTCGGCGGCGCGACCTCGCATACTGCTCGGCACCAAAGAAGTCGACGACACGCTTGTTCATCGGATCACTCCATCTGCCAGAGTGAGAAAATAGCCCGGAAAAATGCCCATCAGCACCGACAGGATCGCCGTCGTGACCAGCGGAATCGTGACCAGCGGAATTTCACGGACCGTCGTCCGGCTCTCCTGCTTCTCCGCCTGGAAGAAGGCGGCATAGCTGACCGGCAGGAAATAGGCGGCGTTCAGGACCGAGCTCACCAGGAGCACGACCAGGAACGCGGTCTCTCCCGCCGCCACGGCGCCCTCCGCCAGATACCATTTGCTGACGAAGCCCGCGGTCGGCGGTATCCCGATCATGCTGAGTGAAGCTATGAAAAATGCCCCCATCGTCCAGGGCAGCCTGCGGCCGATACCGGCCATGTCGCTGATGTTGCGCTTGCCGGACGCGCAATAGATCGAGCCGGCGCAGAAAAAGAGCGTGATCTTGGAGAATGCGTGCGCTGCGATGTGGATGATCCCGCCGACCATCGCAACCGGCGATAACAGAACCGCGCCCAGCACGATGTAGGAGAGCTGGCTGACCGTCGAATAGGCGAGCCTGGCCTTCAGGTCGTCCCGCGTGAGGGCGTAAACCGACGCCATCAGGATCGTGAACGAAGCCAGATAGGCCGTGGCGATGCCGAGGCTCAGCCCATCCACCAGCCCCGTGCCGAAGACATGGAACACCACCCGCAGCACGCAGAACACGCCCATCTTGACCACTGCCACTGCATGCAAAAGCGCGCTGACCGGTGTCGGCGCGACCATCGCGGCGGGCAGCCAGGCATGCATCGGCATCACAGCGGCCTTGGCGAAGCCGAAAAGATAGCAGAAATAGACGATCGTCAGCAGCGCCGCGGGGGCGTCGCTCCCCGCCAGCAGCCCCCCTGCGACAAAGTCGAGCGACCCCGCAATATGGTAGGTCAGCGCCAGTGCGGCGAGCAGCGCGCTTTTCGATGCGCCCATCAGATAGACGAGGTACTTGCGGCCGCCCCTCCATCCCTCCTCGTCCTCGTGGTGGTAGACGAGCGGATAGGTAACGAGACTGAGCACTTCGTAGAAGATCACCAGCGTAAACAGATTGGCGGCGAAGGCGCCTCCGGCGGCGGCCGCAAGACTGCCGGCGAAGCAGGCGAAGAACCGGGTCTGCGCATGCTCGTTCAAATGCCGCATGTAGCCGATGGAATAGATCGCCGCCACGATCCACAGCAGCGACGACACGGTGGCAAACACCATGCCGAGCGCATCGACCCGGAAGGCAAAGTCGATCCCCGGCAGAATCTCGAACAGGCGCAATTCGACCGTCCCGCCAGCCAGCACCGTGGGCGCCATCGACAAGACAATCGCGAACATGGCGATCGCGGCCAATGGCGAGACCAGATCGCGAAGTCTTTCGCGGTTATGCAAAAGGAGAACTGCAAGGGCCGCCAGACCGGCGACGGCGATGGCAAGCAACGGCCGGATCGATACAACCGGGTCCAAAGCCGCTATCCTTTCATCACCGTCACGTCGTCGATCTTGAGGGTGGATTTGTTCCTCACGAGGGCAACCAGGATACCGAGGGCGACGGCAACTTCCGCCGCGGTGATTGCGATGACGAAGATCGCGAAGATCTGCCCGCGGAAATCGGCGTGGTAACGCCCGAAAGCGATGAAATTGATGTTGACCGAGTTGAGCAGCAGCTCCAGCGACATCAGTACGATGAGAATATTGCGCCTGAGCAGCACGCCCGCCGCTCCGATCACGAACAGGACCACTCCAAGCACAATGTACCACCAGAGCGGAACCATCACCCCTGCTCCTTCCGCGCCAGCATGATGGCGCCGACCAAGGCCGCCAGCAGGATTACGGAGGCGGTTTCAAACGGCAGGAGATAGTCGGCGAAAAGCGCTGTGCCAAGCTGCCTGACGTCATCGCCGCTGCGCATCGCGACTGGCTCCATGACCGAAAAGCGGTTGCTCCAGAGCACCAGCACGAGCATCTCGACCCCGAGCAGGGCGAGCAGGACCAGAGCTGGGAGGTTGCCGCCTGGCAGGAACCGCTGCAACACCGCTTCGCGCACATCGATCATCATGATCACGAACAGGAACAGGACCATGATCGCGCCGACATAGACGAAGATCTGGATAACCGCGAGCAAAGGTGCCTGGAGCAAGACGAAGATTGCCGAGACCTGCAGGAAACACGCCATCAGCGCCAACGCGCTGTGAACCGGATTGCGCGCCAGGACCACCGTCAGGGCCGTGATCACGGATACCGCAGCGAACAGAAGAAAGAACCCCTGATCCATCGACGCCGACCCTCCGACGCGAACTGCCACTCGGCGCGAGACGGCCGGATTCGAGACTGCGCCGCAACTTCAGATGCCTTCGCAAATTGTGCCCTAGTATCGGATTTTTCACAAGATTATTGTCATCGGGGGAGCAAGATCGAGCCGGTCCGGACGTGGCCGACGGTCGCTTGCCAAGCCCGCGCTTTCGATCGGATTGCACCTATTTTATTGTTCCATAGGCAAATGGGATTACCCGGTAGGTACCTAGGTTTGGTTACGGCGTAGTGGGAAATTTCTTCCAGCTAACACCGGCCGTTCCGCCGAAGTTGCAAGTCTCTCTGCCATCAGGCCTTGGCATCCAAATAACAATGCCCGCCAACGCGGGCTTGTTTGTTTGACAACGGGTCGAGGAGTCTTACCGCGTACCCTGATCCAGGCGCGTGCGGATCGCGTTCATCTGCTCAATCTCCGCACGCTGGCCGCGCGAGATGTTGGCGCAGAGAGCAACCAGTTCAGGATCGTTGAGGACTGCTTCCCGGCACATGAGGATTGCACCTGAATGATGCGGCACCATAGAGGCGATGAATTGGCGGTCGTCTATGAGAGCCTGTGTGCGAGTGCCTGCAAAGGCCGCGACGAACAGGATCACCAGACCGGCATGGATGGCGGCGTTTAGCTTCCTGTTCCGGTACATGCCGCCCATGGTGGCGAGCATGATGATGCCCATCGGGGCCACCATCATTAACGCCATGTAGAGCATGTTGAGATTATTCCGGAAATCGCTCCAGCCGTCGATCATTGAAAACATCACGAAGTACATGGCGATCAGGCTGAGGATCATGTTGACCGCGAACATGGAATAGGGGTGCCTGCTCATCCCCTCATGTCGGGAATTGTGGTGGTTGCGCATTGCTAGCTTCCTTCCGGCCTTCGGACCGAGTCGGAAGGCGGTTAGAGCAATTCCAGGAAAAGTGCGAAGCCGTTTCCCTCCGGAATCGCGTAAATCCAAAAGGTTGGAGCGGTTCTGCGTTTCCGTGAAAAGCTGAACCGCTCCAGATGTTTCCGAGGCAACAACTCGGAGGCATATCGCCTTAACCTTGCATAAGCGGGTTGGTTCCCGGATCGGCAGCAAGAGGATCACACATGGCCAGCGCGCACGACTTCGATGCCATCATCTACTGTCAGCCAATCTTTCGGCTGGCTAATCCCCCTCTTTCAGGGAGAAGGCCAGCACATAGTCGCCGACGTCAGTCGAATTTGCCGCTCCGCCAACCGAGACCAGCACATATTGTTTGCCTGTCCTCGGTGAGACGTAGGTCATCGGCGTCGCACTCGAGCCGACAGGCAGAGGATGTTTCCAAAGCTCATTGCCGTTCTCGGCGTCATAGGCGCGAATGTAATAATCCTGGGAACCGGCAAAGAAGACGACGCCGCCGGCAGTCGCAGATGTGCCAGCATAGGTCGGCAGGCCCATCGACATGGGTAAATTCATCTTGATCTTGAACGGTCCGAGCTGTTCAGCAGTCCCGGCCGGCACCTGCCACGCGATTTTGCGTGTGCTCAGATCCACTGCTGTCACCATCCCCCATGGTGGCTGCGTGCAGGGAATGCGCAGTCTCGACGTCCACTTCTCGGTCGTCATACCATAAGGTGTGCCGCGCTGTGGAGCGGAGGGGCCGTGCGCCGTCGTGACGAGGGCGAAATCGACGTAATCGGCCCGCGGAACGAGGGCGAAGATGCTGGGTACGCGGATGTCGTTCATGAACACGCGGTTGTTGGGGAGGTCGAGCGAGACGCTTCCCCAGTTGAGGCCGCCCAGATTTCCCGGCTGCTGAAGTGCAGGATGCGTGCCGATCGGGGTGAAGTCCCCGTCGTAGCGCATCTTGCGAAAGGCGATGCGGCAGGCCAGCTGATCGAACATTGTCAGGCCCCAGGCCCGCTGCTCCGTCACGCGTTCCGCGCCGATGGTCGGCATGCCGACCGAATAAGGCTGTGTCGGCGACAGTTTCTCCTCCGGCGCGCCTCCCCTCTGCGGCACCGGCTTTTCCTGAACTTCGGCGAGGGGAAGGCCGGTCTGGCGATTGAGCAGGAAAAGCTGCCCACGTTTGGTGGTCTGCAAGATGGCCGGCACGATGGCGCCATTGCCATCGGGCAGGTCGATCAGCGCTGGTTGGGCCGGCAGATCATAGTCCCAGATATCGTGATGCACGGTCTGGAATTTCCACCTCTCCCTACCCGTCGTCACATCGAGCGCCACCAACGTCGCGTTATACTGATCGGCGAAAGCCGGGCGATTGGCGCCGTAATAATCCGGCGTGGTATTGCCGAGCGGGGCATAGATGAGGCCGAGCTTGTCGTCGAACGCCGCTGTCGTCCACATATTGGGCGTGGCGCGCGTATAGGTCTTGCCTTCCGGCGGAAGCTTGGTGATCGCAGGATTGCCGAGATCCCAGGCCCATTCGAGCTCGCCGGTCACCACATTGAATGCGCGGATGACGCCTGACGGCTCGCCGACCTCCTGATTGTCGGTGACCCAGCCTCCGATGACAATCAGGTTGCGGGCAATCAACGGAGCCGATGTCTGGAAATAGTAGCCGGTCTTGACTTCACCCATGCCCTGGGAGAGCTGCACAGTACCGTTGTCGCCGAAGGCCGTGCACGGCGCGCCGGTCTTGCTGTCAATCGCGAGGAGGCGGGCATCGATGGTCGTCTGTATCAGACGCTCGTCGCAAAGGCCATCGGGCGATCGGTGTTCCTCCGGCATCTTGTAATAGCCGAGGCCCCGGCAGCGCTGCCAATAGGGCGCCGACGCTTTGGGGTCGAACGTCCAGCGGGGTTTTCCCGTATCGGCATCAAGAGCTGTGATCACATTCGTCGGTGTGCATGTGTAGACCGTATCCCCGATCTGCAGAGGTGTATTCTGATCGACGCCGTCGCCCCTTCCGGTTCGATATGTCCAGGCAAGGTCAAGCTGGGCAACATTGCTGCGGTTGATCTGGTCGAACGGGGAATAGCGATCTCCCGCTGTGCTGCGGCCATAGGATGTCCAGTCGGAAGGGGAGTTGTCGCCCTTGGCGGTCTTGTAAGCCGGGGTGTCTGCAGAAGGGCGGATCACCTCATGCGGGATGAAGGCAAAACCGAATCCTGCAGCAAACAGAATGGCGGCAAGCAGGGCGCCGCCGTGGAAGAGCTTTCGGTCGACGGTGGGCAAGCGCGCTGGTGCAAAGAGCAACGCAAATCCCGCCAGTGCGATGGGGGACATCAAGCGTGCGAAGAGTGCCCAGAAATTGGTGCCCGATTCCCATAACGCCCAGGGAAGAGTGAAAACGGCGACAAGCAGGACAATCAATGCGCCGAGAGGCTTCCGGCGCCACAGCAGAACTGCCGCAACGAGGTAGGCAAGTCCTGTGATTGTGTAATAGGGCGAGCCGCCGAGGCTGAGCAGCAAGGCGCCGCCTCCCGTCAGGCCCAATCCGATAAAGGCGAGAACGATACAGAACAGAGCGGCCAGTAATTTCATCGTCTCCTCATCCAATTCGCTGCGCAATAGCCCGCATTCGTCTCCGACCATCGAACGGCGCCTCCGGCAGCACAGAGCGTTGGACCGATGGTCAGGTGTTCGTCCCGAAGACAGGCAGTCCCTTCAAATTTTTCATGATGTAGCTGCGGTCACTGACACGTGTCCCCGGGCCGGCGAAGATGCTTGCGATTGCGTCAAAACTTCTGAAAGGGGCACAGATGGTTCTCGGCGAAAAGCTTGATCTGGCGAAGGGGCGGCCGACAGGATTCGATTACATGCGATTGCTGTTGGCCTTTTCGGTGCTTTGGATACATACGGCTCGTGTCACCTATGGCGATGATCTGTTTTTGTGGGAAACACCCCTGCGTCCCTTTATCAAGTCGGTACTGCCCATGTTCTTTGCCCTGAGCGGGTTCCTGGTTGCCGGCAGTCTGGCGCGATCGAAGACGTTGATCTCCTTTCTTGGCAATCGGTTTATCCGGATTTACCCCGCTCTCGCAGTGGAAGTGTTGCTGGCTGCTTTTATACTTGGAGCGATCTACACCGAGTATGACCTCAGTAACTACTTCACCGACGCCCAGTTTTTTACCTATCTGCTTAATGTCAGCGGACACATTCACTTCAATCTTCCGGGAGTGTTCCTGAACAATCCTGACGCCGCCATGGTAAATGGCCAGCTCTGGACCGTGCCTTTCGAACTTGAATGTTACGTCGCGATCGCCGTGCTTTTCCTGCTCGGCGTGGTCAAGCGGCGTGCAATCGCGCTGGTGGCAACGGCGGCGTTGATCGTAGGTTTTGGGCTTGCGAGATATTGGAAGCATGAAAGCAACTGGGCATCCATGCCGACGACCGCGTCGGGGAATTTGCTGATCGGCGCCTTCCTCGTGGGCGTGACCATTTATCTCTACAGGGACAAGATTCTGTGGGATGTCCGCATCTTCATCGCTTCCGTTGCCGTCATATTGTGGGCTTACTGGTTCAGCTCTTTTGGGGACTTCGTTGCCATTCCGGCTATTGGATATGTAACGGTCTTTCTCGGCCTCACCTCGCCCCGCAAGCTCGGAGTGCTTCAGGGGGCCGACTATTCCTATGGCGTATTCCTCTATGGCTATCCCATCCAGCAGGCCTTCGTCGCGCTCGGACCCTGGGCGCATAACTGGTGGCTGAACGGGATCGTCTGCAGCCTGATTGTCACTTGTTTTGCCGCCTTCTCGTGGCACTTTATCGAAAGGCCTGCGTTGGGGTTGAGGAAACAGGTGACCTGGCTTGAGAACCTGTACCTGCAGCGCGGTTCAAGACGGGAGTTGGCCGGCGCGGTTTTGAAATAGGCTTCCGGTCGCCATCGGAGAGCCCGCAAACCGAAGCCGACCAGCGAAGAGATCATCGCGATTTGCCGTCACAGCGGCTCTGACTGCTTAATGCTGATGCTGGGCTTATGCCATCGCATGATGCCTCAAGCAGTCATACCGTGTGACGCTTCAGTCGAGCCGTTCGATTTAGATTTGCCCCCTAAGAAGCGGAACGGCGGAAAGTCCGATAGAGCCGTATTGGCGGCTACCAGGTTCGGTCACGATGCCGATCCAAGGGAGGCGGGGTCGTAGCGATTTTCATGCCTTCTCTGCGGATGTCGCTGCGCTGAGCCAGGCATGTTCTGCTGGACTGTTTCGATTTCGTCCCCGGAGACATTCTTCCAATATTTCCAGCCTTCGCCTTGAATGAGCCCATGATCGGACAAGTCCCTCCAGCTTGCGTAAGTGCCTGTATCGTCACAAACGAAGCCGCCCATCCCCTTGTCAGCGGAGTAAACAGTGTATTCTTCCGTATGCTGAGAAAGGTGCTCGGCATCGGCAACCTTGTGCACGAAGGTCGATAGGAATTTGAAGTGGAGAAGGGCGGCGGATACGCAAATCGCGCCACGCATGTCTCCCAGATTCAGGGAGAGCGGCCAGACCTGGTGTGATGATTTGAGAAACAGCCGTTCACCTGTCACATATACGAGAGGGATCTTGTTGAGCGCCGGCCCGTCCCAGAGCCGATCGCGAAAATAGATGCGTCCGCGGACGCCCCCTTTGATCCACGTTGTCCTGTTGCGGTCGTCGAAATGTGCGACGTAGCCGGACCGGTCGAATAGATTGCAGACTTCGAGCGGGTTGCGGCCGGGTTCACATATGTTTTCGAGAACGGGACGCTCGCTGTACATGTCGATCATGACCGAGCGGAGGGAATGACCGCCGGTGGATTCGATATAGGCGGTCAGCTGATCGATTGGCCGAGTGTCGCAATGCGGGTAGACCAGGAACTCGTCTGCATCGACATAAAGAACCCATTTCTCCTGACAGTGCCGGTTGATGACCTCGTTGATCCAGTCGTTTCCGAACCTTGCCGCCTTGTAGGAGCCATGAGCCGAGAGAAGCGAGACGTCGTCGAAACCGGACAGCAATTCTGCCGTTCCGTCCGCCGAGCCGTTGTCGATGCAGATGAAGTGCTCGAAACCGAGATCGCGATAATATTGGAGGAAGAATGCCAGCCGATGGCCCTCGTCACGGATGACGCAGATGACGACGTGGCGGGCCTGTCTGAGCCCACTGCGCAGCACGTCATAGCGAACTTGCCGAGCCTTGAGTGACCGGCGCAGGCGGGCTTTTGCGTAATGCGAGATACTGGCGACGGAAGCCCGATAACTCATTTTCAATCCTGAGCTCTATATGCGGATCTTTATTTGTTGGGTCGGACCAGTATGCGTCATCATACTGCGTAGTCGCCAACCAGCAGGTTCTGAACCCGCGGGTGGGCGCCGTTCCTTTCGATTGCGTGTTCGAGGCGTGCCCGTATCGACCGATATTTATAGAGTATCTTCCGATCGAGGCTTATTCCGCGATAGAGCGCGTTATAAATCGGATGGGCTTTGCGCAGATCCACATAGACTTGGCTTTCACGATCTGTCCATGGAAAGAAGGTCCCATGCCATGGCTTTGGATGCGCCATATAGTGGACGATCGCCAGTGACGACATGTTCACCAGATGCAGAAACTGCTTGGGAAAGTTCCAGCGGTTGGACACGAGGATGAGCGACGAACCGCAAACATAATTTAATGCGCCCTGATCATGTTTGCCCTCGCAAGCCTCGGGATTTCTGGCAAAAAGCTCAAGCGCCTCCTGTCCGATCCAGCCGTTGCGATGGAATTTAAGGACCCCTGCATTGAAGTAGTGGTTGTCCTTCCCAGTGTTGAGGAAGTCCTGGATTGCCGTGTAATCGCGGGCCGCGAAAAACCGGCCTTCAGGCACGTTGGCGTTTTCGAGTTTGCCGAGATCGCTGACGATCTGGGTATCGCCATCGAGATAGATGATCTGGCTGTAATGGGTGGGCAGGATCTCGCAAAGGACTAGTTTGGCCATCGTGCTAACGCTGATGCGCCCCTGAAAATGCGAACTGTCAAGCTTGCCGAGCGAATCCTGCAGTGCGTCGGTCGCATCTGCCAATTCGACCCCGCTCGCGGCGAGCAGGGCCTTCAACTCGCCGAAATTGTCGAGACGTTCAGACATAAGCACGCAAACGTCGGTTGCGGAACTTGCGAATTTGCGAGCCTGAAGCGCGGAAAGGATAGTCGGAAATGAATATTCCACATCCGTGACGTAGACAACGCACTGATTGTTCATGTCATCACCCTTCCGGTTGTCTTGAATGCGAGTGAATGGCTGCTCTCTTCAGGGTTGAGGGAGCAGTTGTTGATTGACCCGGCTGACCTGTCGTATGACAGTCCGGTCGGGTATATATTGCGGATCGCAGGACCGCTCGTTTGCTGAAACAGCGTCCCGCCTCCGGTTGTGTGTTCCATTGTTGAGACGCTCGTCATGGAGAAAGCCGTGCCTATCACAGGACTGTGCTTCGATATCTTGAACCGTGGCAGGACGATTGGTGCCAGGGTCCTTGTCGAAATGCAGAGGGAAGGAAGATGGCCATGCTGATCACCACCCTGGTGGCGGCCGTGATTTCGATAGCCGCCGGCGCTTCGATCCGCGCTTGGGCCTTCGCGATTTTCGCAATTCTTGTGGCTATCGGCTTCGGCAGCCTGGCATTCGCCGACGGCTCCTCGCTGATCGCAGCGATCGCTTCCGGCCTCGCTCTCCTCGTGCTCATGGAGATCGGCTATCTCGCCGGCGTCTTCCTGTCGGGTTTTGCGCGGCGTAGCGCCAGGCTGCGGCAAAGCAATTCCGCCGCCGATAGCATAGCACCCACCAGCGAGCGCCAGCAGGGCTGATGTTGAAACACGACCGGCCACGCGTCCTTCCGAGGACCGTGGTGCGGAACTGCGTTCCTCCCGCGTTCCAACGCCGGTATTTCCTGACGGATGCAGCGGCTTTTGGCCTTGAACGAAATTCGCGGCTGGGGTCATCACGCTGCAAACACCGGCGCTCTCCTCAGAGATGCCGATGCCTCCGGTCGATGCCGATTTGCGACAGATCGGGTCACTCGATGCTGCGAGACATAGGGAGCGGCCAGGCAACCGGCAGCCAAACCCGCCGTGGTGCTGAACAGCAGGCCAAGATCGGTGCCGCTTCCTGAAATCGCCGCAGAGACGATCTGTGAGATCGTTGCCATAATGGCGGCGTTTCCGATCGCATGTGTCTCCCGATCGCCCGAGACCTGCCGGCTGGGGGCTCTGACGAGGCTGTACAGGAAGGCGGCGAAGAGAAGCGTGCCGGTCAATCCGACGTTGGACAGCAATGCGGCGATGAAACTTGACGCTCGAACAGTTCCGAGCCCGGCGCCGAAGGTTGCAGTATCGACGAATGCGATCAAAGCCAGCGTGTTCCAAGCGGTACGCTCCTCGCCGGATTGCGATTGGAGTTTGTCCGATAGGGTGGTGTTGACGAGGCTCGTGATCGAGTCCCACGCATCGGGGACAAGGCTGAGGGCTACGATGGCGCAAGGGATCAGGAAGAGGGTTATCGCCAGGAAAGTCATATGCGAGCTCTTAGCCGACCCGGCAATCATACGTTTGAAGCAGAAAAGCACGAGCATGCAGACAACGAAGAGCCCGGCGATATAGGCGGTTGTCGACGTGCAGAGCAGGATCGTGGGGCCGATGAAAAGCGTTGCCATGCCGGCCATGCGGCTTCGGACACGCTCCAGCCAGAGCAGAAGAGTGAATGAAAAGTAGGCCAGTGCGACCGTCCCGTATATGCTCGCTTCGGGAAAGGCGCCGACGATGCGTTTGAAACCGCTGATCGTCTCGGCCGTGTGCATGGTATAATTCGCGTTTCTAATGACATCGAGCAGGTAGGACTGTCCGGTCAAAAACGTTCCGATGTCGAGCAAGGCAAAAGCAAAACATGCGCTTGACGCGACGATCAACTGTTGTGCGATGAAGCGTGCATATCCGAGCCTCGCAAGCCCAGAGACCATGGCAAAGCAGGCGAGATCGCCGAGCAGATAGACTGATTGGCTAAGGTTGGATGAGCCTGGCGACAAGGGGGCGGCCACCGTCGACATCATGCCGGTCGCATCTCTCGCAGAGGAGTAGACAAGGGTCGCGCCCGCAAAAATGCGCGGCAGGAAGAAAGACGACAGGACGGAAAACAGGATATAGGCGGCAAACCAGAAGCCAGACCCCGGATAAGCGATGCTCGCCAGCGCCGCTTGGGTCTGGACTGGACGCAACAAGGTGGCGGCGACGATAAACAGGAGCAGAAGATGGCTTGGCTGGATACTGCTGCCGCCGAGCGCCGGCAATTGCAGAGCCGCCGCGGCTCCCAGCAGCGTCAACAGGCAGAGGGTCGTCACTGCAAAACGAGCGCCATTGACGATGGCGAGGAGGCCAAGCAGGAGAACGATGAAACCGAGTGGCTCTATCGACATGCGTCAAATCCCATGCGAGGCGATAGCCGCCAGCTGTCGTCTCTGATCATCATCGCGCCTCCTAATTCGAGCCCGTCTGGGATATCCAACCGTGACCCGCTCGATCATCGCCGGCCACATCAGACGACGGGAGTGTCGAGCTCTGGGCCTGGGGTAGGGGCCGTATAGGCGAAGTAGGCGCCTGAAGATCGGTTTCCAAGCCGATCTCGACAAGATCATGCGGCAGCAATGCGGTTTGCTCGTCGGCGACGATGTTGCTGGAGGTTCCATCGTTATTGCGACGCACAATCCTGTAGTTCTTCTGGGCTCTGCCAATACCCGGCGCCTCCGTGTTCATCTGAGCAAGTTGAGCGTCGTAGCCGGCCTGCTCGCCAAGAAGCTGCGCCACCTGGATATCGATCGCCGCTCTGCCGATCGCGAGGTTGACCTGATTCAGCAACTCCTGGTTTTCGCTGTTCTGCCTATTGACTATATTGATCTTGGAACGGCCGGCCTCACTGAGGCCCTGCCGAGCCGTGGTCAGCGCAACTTCGAGATCGATCAGGGTACCTTGGGCATCCGCAACCCAGCGGTCGACAGACACCTGGCGGGAATTGCTGACCAACCCCTTGCTCACCAGGCTGTTGACGTTGTCCAGTTCCTTTTGGGCAAGGTCAATCTGCCGCTTTTGCGAACTGATCTTGGCCTCGAGCGACTCGACCTGCTGACCATAGAGGCGGGCGAGGTCATTCGCCGCTTCGATCTGGCTATCGATATCGACGCGACGAAGCCGCATCAGGTTCAATTCCTGTGCCTTCAGCTTGTCGACGTCGGGCGTTCCCACGAGTTCGGCAGGAATCTCGAAACTCTGCGCACCGGCGATTTCCGCTCGCAGCCGGGCCTGCCGCATCAGGAGATCCCGCCGGTTGAGAACGGCGGTCCGAAAGGCCCCGGCCGCCTGAATCCGGTCGCGCTCGAAATAGGTATTGTCCTCGCGTTCCCGCAGAAAGCCGCCAGCGATGCTGATGGCCTTCATGACCGTCATCCGCGGTTCAAAAGGGTAGCGTCCCGGAGTTTGAACGGTGCCGGTCACAAAGATCGGAGCATGCTCGGCAACCTCCACGGCGATGTATGGCTTGCCAGGAAGTTCCGCCTTTTCGGCGAGCGCGCTGGCGATGGCATCGGCGAGTTCTTCGGATGTTTTTCCGGACGCCTGTACATGGCCAGCGATCGGGATGGACAAGTCGCCAGTATCGTCGATGGTATAGACGCCATCGAGAGCTTCCCAGCTGGCATAGCGGGAATCCGCTGAACGCCATTCGACGACACGAAGTCTGACCTTGTCTTCCGCCACGAGGGTGAATGTTTGCGCGCGGGCGACGCTCCAGCCGGTCAAGCAGCAGAAAACCAGCAAGGCGAGTGCGGAGACGACGCGATCGGGCAAGAATGTGGACTGCATTGATCTATCTCCGTTTCGTTGCGATAGGCGGCGACGCCATTGCGCGGGACGGCGGATTGCCGAATTCGAGAATGCGGGACGGTGCGGAGCGCCCGGCAAGAAGATCGGCGATCGCCAGAAAATTGCCGTTCAGACGACCCCATCGGTCGACCAAGCGATCGTTGAACACTATGCCCAATGCGTTCGCCAGGATGTTGCGGCCGATCTGCGCTGTCGCGCGGGTCTTCGACATCGTGCCCTTGCGGATCAGGTAGATAGGATTGGCAACCTGCGAATAGCCGAGTCTCCGGCCAGGCTGCCGCCCGGATCTAACGCCGAGATGCACTCCGCGGGCGCCTTCAACGCGCACGGACCTGCCGTAGCGGGCAATGGACCTGCTGAAATCGACGTCCTCAAGCCAGCCATAGAGCGGCAGTTGCTCGTCAAACGCCAGTGCGTGTTCGAGGACGGGGGCCAAGCGAACCGCCATATTGCAGCCGTATGCATTATAGACATCCGTAACCCGCTCGGACCCTTCGCCGGCAATGTGAAGAAGCTGCAGGGCCTTCGACATGTCGAGCCCCCCATCAAGGACGCCGTCCGCCAGGACTTCGCCGGTGGCGATCGCGACGTCAGGCTTTGTTGCAAAGACGGCCATCATTCGTGACAGGAAGGTTGCCGCGGGAATGAAATCGTCGTCCAGGAAGATCAAGACATCCGTATCGGCCGCGGCTGCCCGGATGATGCTGTTGCGCTGGGAGGTCAGGCCACGACTGCCGACAATGACTTCCACGTCGAGGCGGCCGGCGAGCCCGGCGGCGTCGTCGATCCCCGGCACGCAGACGATTAACCGCTGCGGCTGATCCGGCAGGCCGGCGAGATATTCGATCGTTTCCAGCAGGATCGAAGGACGCCCCGCCGAAGCAATTCCGATGGCAATCCGCAACGGTTGGCTCGGAAGCGGCGCTATTGCTTTCGTGTCGTGGGAAACAGTCGTCGGTGCGATCCGGTCGCCCTGCCTGGACGTTTCTGCCGAACGGGCGGTCATGACTGCATGCTCTTCGGGGCTTGATTGATGATTGCGCCGAGGATCTCCGCGCCGACGTTCCGCATCGTGTCGATGACGCGCATGGCGTCGTCGATCGATGTGCGTCCGTACGAGGCGACAACCAAGACGCCGTCCAACTCCGGCGCGATGGCGTTGGCATCCGGTGACGCGGAGAAGGCGGAAATGTCGACGAATATGGCGTCGAACTGCTTTTTCAGCTCGGCAAAGCTCAATTGCGTGCGGCGGGAACTCAGGCGAATGGCCGGTGTTACGGTATCCACCTTGCCGAGCGGCAGGAACTTCAGCGTCGGGGTGAGCGGCAAGGCGGCCGTCTGAATGAGGTCGCCATTGTCGAGGACATCGACGAGACCGCTTGAACTATGGGGCGCGAGCGCGTTGCTGAGCGATGATTTATGCGCGGCCGCATCAATCAAAAGTGTTTTCGCTCCAGATACCGATGACAGCACAGCAAGATCACTTGCGATGGTCGATGTTCCGCTGCCTGGATTGACGGCGACCACTCCGATGACGATCCGGCGCTTGCGCCGAAGTCCGACGACCGTTGCGCTCAGCTCCGCCATGCCAGGAATAGGGGGGTAGGCGGCTCTGCTGCTGTCCGTCCCGGCGGGGAAACGAGCCGGGTCGCCGTTCCCTATCCTTTTCGATGTCGCCAGCACTGTGACGAAGGGCAGACCGCAGGTTTCCGTGATCTGATGCGGGCGGACGAGCCGGCGGTCGCTGGCGTGCCTTATCATCGCGAGTGCGAGACCGGCACCGAGGCCGACAACCGCCGCAAAGGCTGCGATGAGCGTGCTGCGTGGTCTCGCCTTCGAAAGAGGCAGCGTGGCTTGCGAGACGATCGTCGCATCGGAGATCGGATAAGTGATGCGCTGCCTGGCTTCGGTCAGCTGGTTCAAGGTGCTTTCATACAGGGTTCGGCGGGCATCCGTCGCGCTCTGTAGCTCCGCAAGCTTGGCCTGGTCGCGTGGATTGCTCGTGAAACTGGCGAGGGCGCTGGCGGTATCCGCCAGCCCTCGCTGTTGCTCGGCTATGAATTTCGCCAGCCAGTCGCTGTATTGGCGGGCGGCGTTGGCTTTCATCGCGATATTCTTCTGGATATACTGTCTGGCAAGCGTGTCGGCGATGTCGACGGCCTTCTGAGGGTTGGATGCCGCAGCTGATATCTCGATGACCATCGAGTTTCCGATCCGTCGGATGTCCATCATGTTCAGCAGTTTGGCGGTTGCCCAGTCCTGGAGCCGTTCCTCCTCTGTCCGCGGTTGCGCTTCGCTCGCTCCCTTGCCCGCCGTATCCTGCGATGGAATATCCGCTTGCGATGAAAGCCCCATCAACCAATTCTTCGCTCTGTCTTGCAGGGAAGGCGTCTGATCGACAAACTCCGCGTCGTGAACAAGACCAAGTGCTGCGACCGTTCCGCCGACGACATCGCTCGATCTGGCGATCTCCAGCTGTCCTTCGATGAATGCATCTTCCGCGAACGCCCTCTGTGCGTCAGAGCCGCCCACCTGGGGGAAGATCACCAGCTGCGTGCTGGCGACGAAAGTCGGTTCGGCGGTCAGCAGGTAGCTTCCGGCGATCGCCAGGAAAGCGATGGTGGTCACGACGATCCAATGCCAGCGCATTTTCAAAAAGAAGAGCATATCCCGCAGCGTCAGCGGCGAATTCCCGCCGCCTGTGGCTGCTGCAGGCAGGGATATGGGAGAGACACCGCTGAAGATCGTGCTGGAGGTCATGTCGTCCTAATCCGGAATGGGAAATCAAGGAATAACCAGGTAATGGCAGCTAGGAGGAGACGGGGAGAAGCGCATCGCCCCATCTCGGGCACGGTCGGCGGCCCCCTGAACGCTCAGTACGATCCGCGCTGGGAAAACAGCGCAGGAATGGTCTTGGCGATGATGACGAAGTCTCGAGCGAGCGACCAATTGTTGAGATAGTGGACGTCGAGAGAAACCCTGTAGTCGTAACTGACGTCGTTGCGCCCGCTGGTTTGCCATTGACCGGTCAGTCCCGGACGGACTGCCATATAGGCCCACATATGTTCACCGTAGCGCGGCAATTCCTCGGCTGTGACCGGGCGGGGTCCGACGAGGCTCATTTCGCCGCGCACGATATTGATCAGCTGGGGAAGCTCGTCGATGCTCGAGCGCCTGAGGATATCGCCGACTGCGGTAATCCTCGGATCGTTCTTCAGCTTGCGCGTTGCTTCCCATTCGCTGCGGGCCGCCGGGTTGTTCTGCAGCAGTTCGGCAAGCTGAGCGCTCGCATCGGTCTTCATCGTCCGGAACTTCATGCATCCGAAGGGCGCGCCGCCGAAGCCAATGCGTGTATGGGAATACAAGACGGGGCCGCGGTCGGACAGTTTCACGATCAATGCCACGATCAGCAGAAGCGGGGAGAGCAAGACCAGCGCGGTGATCGCGACAACAAGGTCGATAGCTCGCTTCGCCGACCTGCCCACTGAGCGAGGCTGGGACTCCCGTAACTCGCCGCCCTTTGCCGTCCGTTCGACGCGCGACCAGGTCTCAAAACTGTGTGCTTCCCATGTCATCGCGGCCTCCAAAAAATTGCCGTCAAGAACCATTCAAAGCTTGCTGCGCCGCACCCTGATTGTCTGTTACCAAGGTCATAATTCTTAATTAATTCTTTATGCTACCACGATGGATAAGAGATTTCCGATCGCTTAGCTGTGTCATCAATTCTTTTAAGTGGTTCTGTAATCTCCACTAAGATGAATATTCTCTAATATTCGATATCGTAGTTCTGATGTTGCTTTTAACGCGTTGATTGTTTTTGATCAAAATAGTCTCTTTATGTGCATGAATACTAGTTAGAACGATGAATTTTTGACCTTTGCGCCGCAAATTTTTGAGGTATTGAGACTTTAATTTGATATAGACTTGAAATTTTGTCACGCTTTGCTGATGTTATTTGACTAACGTACTAATCCAAGATAATTGCTGCAGTGCAGCATTCATAGAGTCATTCTCGTACTGGAGTGGAGTGCATGGACGGGATCACGCATGCATCAGATCGCAGACTCGGCATCGGCAAGGCCGCGATTTCGACCAATGGCGGCATTCGTCTCAACAGTGGTATCGTTATCGAAGATGAATTTCTTTCATGCCGCTCGAGCGTACGGCGTTTCCGTCGTGGCGAGGTCATTGCCGGCGCCGGCGTCCTTGTCGATATGTTCGCTCGCGTGCATTCGGGATTGGTCAGTGCAAGCACGATGCTGCCTGACGGCAGGGAATTCATCGTCGAAATCATTCCGAAAACAGGTCTGATCGGCGAGCTTGAAGTCTTGCGCCGGCAGACGTTGAACCTCGAATACCGAGCCGGTTCCAATTGCGAGCTGCATTTCTTCGAAGGCCGGCTGCTGCGCGACATGTATGCCAGCGATCCTTACTTCCGCGAAAAAGTCTTCTCCAGGGCCTTGGCGCGTATCTCGGAGCTTGAAGATAGGATCATCGCCAATGCGGCGTCGACGCTGCAGGCAAGATTGGCGAGCACGCTGCTGCGGCTCTCGGCTGTTTACGGAAAAGATGCCGCAAACAGCGGCAACGAAGTGATTATCTCGCAAAATGATCTGGCTGCAACGCTGCCGGCGTCCCGCGAGAAGGTCAATCAGTGCCTGCGGCGCCTGCGCGAATGCAAGATCATCGACGGAGGGCAGGGCAAGATCAGAATTCTCAATCGCAAGGCGCTTGAGGCCTGTGTAAATGGCGCGTTTTCGGTGAAGTGATGCACCCGTCGCTTTCCGATGTCCACGGATTCGCCGCAAATGCCAGCCGCTTTCCCGGCGGCGGCACGCCAAGGATCGATCGCGTGGTCGTCATCGACGACTACTCGGTGGCCAGGGGCGGGGCAACAGGGTTGGCGGTCCTGTCAGCCAAGCTTTTTCGAGGCCTGGATATCCCCGTCACTTATATTTGTGGCGATGACGCGGCCAACGCGGAGCTTGCTGCGCTTGGTGTCTCCATGGTTGGCTTGAACAGCCGCGATCTGCTGAGCGCCGACCGCGCGAAGGCTTTCGTGACCGGCATTCATAATGGGGCGGCAACCCGAATGGTTGCCAACTGGATTGCCGCAGAAGATACGGCAAATACCGTCTATCACGTACATGGCTGGCATCAGATACTGTCGCCGGCGCTTTTCCGAGCACTGGCTCCGGTCGCGGGACGGTGTTTGGTTCACGCCCATGACTTCTTCACCGCCTGTCCCAATGGCGCCTTCTTCGATTACCAGGCGCAAGAGATCTGCCTTCGGCGTCCGCTCGGTGCGGGCTGCATTGCGACGGCGTGCGACAAGCGAAGTTATTCGCACAAATTGTGGCGGGTCGCCCGCGGCTCGAATATCCTCAGGCTTTTGAAGGCGCAGGCCGGTTTCGGCCGGATCATCCTGCTGCATGAGAAAATGGCGAGCTTTCTCGTCGGCGCCGGCTATCGGCCCGACCGGCTGACGACGATCCGCAATCCCGTCGCTCCCCTGTCGAAACAGCGCATCGAGGCGGAGGCGAACGACGAGTTCGTCTTCATCGGACGGCTCGATGAGGAAAAGGGTGTGGAGGACGCCGTGGCCGCGACGCGAAGAGCGGGTGCCAGGCTCTGCGTGATCGGTGACGGGCCACTGAGGGGTTTGGTTGAGGCTTCCGGCGATCACGTCAGGACCGTCGGCTGGCAATCGCATGCGGAGATCGGCACCACGATCCGCAAAGCGCGGGCCTTGTTGATGCCCTCGCGTTATCCCGAACCGTTCGGCCTCGTGGCGATCGAAGCGGCGAGGAGCGGCCTCCCCGTGATCATGTCGCGCAACGCATTCCTTGCCGAAGAAATGGAGCAGGCCGGTATGGCATTCGCCTGCGACACGGGTGATGAGATCGTCTTTGCCGATGCCTTGATGCGCTTTAGCCAAATGCCGAGGCATGAAATCCGCGCCATGAGCGAGAGGGCTTTCCTGATGTCTCCGGATCTAGCCTCGACGCATGAGCAATGGCGCGACGCGCTCCTTGCCGAATATTGCAGCCTGCTTTCGATGAATGCGGTTCCCGAGCTGACAGACGGTGTGGCGACACAAGGAGTATTCCTTTGACCTTCAAAGCAACAACCTCTCTTTCCGACGCAAGGGCATTTCTCGGCGATGCGCCGGTAATGGCGAAAAAGCGTGCGGCCGAGGCAGCAAGCGTCAAGGAAACCGGGCAACTGCGCGTTGCCATCGTGCATTACTGGCTCGTCTCGATGCGCGGCGGCGAGAAGGTCGTTGAAGAATTGTGCCGTATGTTTCCGCAGGCCGACATCTTCACTCTTGTCTGCAACCGGGACCGCATCAGCGATTTTCTAAAGACGCGGAACATCCGCACGTCCTTTCTGCAGAAGATACCGGGCGCGCAGCGGCATTACACCAAGATGCTGCCGCTGATGCCCTTCGCGCTCGAGCAGTTCGATCTGCAGGACTACGATCTCGTGCTGTCGAGCGAATCCGGGCCGGCCAAAGGTATCATCACGCGCGCCGACGCGCTGCATGTCTGCTACTGCCATTCACCGATGCGCTACATCTGGGACCAGTTCCATGTCTATCGCCATGGTCTTCCCTGGATCGGCCGCGCCCTGATGTCGCTCACCGCGCCCATGCTGCGCGCCTGGGATGTGACGACGGCCTCGCGGGTGGATACGTTCGTGGCCAATTCCGACTATGTCGCCAGCCGTATCCGGCGCTTCTACGACCGGGATTCCGTCGTCATCCATCCGCCCGTTGCGACCGACGATTTTGCGGTGGGCAAGGGTAAAGGCGAGTTTTATCTCTATGCCGGGCAGCTGACGACCTACAAGCGGCCTGATATTGCGGTCCGCGCCTGCACCGAGGCCGGCCGGAAGCTCGTCGTGATCGGCGAGGGAGAACAGCTGTCCTATCTGAAGTCGATCGCCGGGCCGACCGTTGAGTTCCTTGGTCATCAGCCTTTCAACGTGCTGCGCGACCACCTGTCGCGATGCCGCGCGTTGCTGTTTCCGGGCACCGAGGATTTCGGCATCCTGCCGGTGGAAGCCATGGCATCGGGCCGTCCGGTTCTCGCCTTCGACGCCGGCGGCGCCAGGGAAACCGTTTCGTCGCCGCAGGTCGGCTTCCGCTTTGCCGAACAGACGACGGAAGCGCTGCTTGAGACGATGGCAGCATTGGAAGAAATCGAGGACGATATCGATCCGCAAGCGATCCGCGCGCACTCGCTGAAATTCTCCTCCGCCGTGTTCCGCGATCGTCTGGCCGATCTCATCGAGCAACAGCTGTCCGCCCGAGGCGACCGATCCACAGAGGGCCTGAGAAGACGGCCGGGCTGAGAACAGGTGCCGGAGCTGCGTCATCTTGCGGCCGCGACTGAATCCGTCTCAATCCGCCAACGAGGAATAGATAGCAGATCATGTCAAGCGTATCTCAGAGGACGGCGACGGCAAGCATCTGGACGATCAGCGGAAAGTTCCTCGCGCGGCTGCTCGATTTTGTAAGCCTGCTTATCCTGGCGAGGCTTTTGAGTCCCGCGGACTTCGGTCTGGTCGCCATTGCAACCTCGGTTCTCGTCATCGTCGAAACGATTCTGGATCTGCCATTGACGCAGGCTCTGCTGCGACAGCCGTCGCCTTCCAGAGAGATGTTTGCCACGGCTTTCACTCTCAGCCTGCTTCGAGGGGCGGCTATCAGTCTGCTGATGATCGTCCTCTCCTGGCCGATGGCCCTGATCTACGGCGATCCCCGGCTTTTTGCCCTCGTCGCCGTTCTCTCGATCGCGCCTGCCATGCGCAGCATGATCAGCCCGCGGATGGTGCTCTTCATGCAGCGGTTCGATTTCAGGCGCGAATTCGTGCTCGATCTGATTACCAAGGGATCGACATTGCTGTTCGGTGTCGGCGTGGCGGTGGCGACGGGCAGCTATTGGGGGCTCGCGGTCGGCGCGGTCTCAGGCCCGACCGCGGCGATGATCACCTCCTATGTCTTTGCCCCGATGCGGCCGGCATTCAGTCTGTCGGAATGGAAGCATTTTCAGGACATGATCAGCTGGAACACCGTGTCGCAAGTGCTGAATTCGATCAACTGGCAGCTGGACCGGCTGCTCTTGCCGCGTTTTACCGGCCTGTCGACATTCGGAGCCTTCAGCGTCGCCGACAACATTGCCGGAATTCCGTATCAAACCTTCGTCGGGCCGCTGCTGCGCCCGCTGATAGCCGGATTCTCCACCGTCGAAGACCGCCGCAATCTGGTCGCTGCCTACCTGAAGGCGACAAACGCGATCACCTTCGTTGCAGCCCCCGTTCTGATCGCGCTCGCCATGCTCGCCGAGCCGACCGTGCGCGTCCTCGTCGGCGAGAAATGGGCATCCGCCGCGCCGATCCTGCAATGGCTCTGCGTTGTCAGCCTGCTCGGTCTTCCCACGAATATCATGCCGGCATTGGCGATGGTGCTGGATAACACCCGTTCCCTCGCTCTCAGAATGTTTGCCGAATTCGCCGTCAGGGTGCCGGTGACTATTCTTGGCATCGCCTATTTCCAGGTGGCCGGCGCGCTCGGCGCTCGGATCATCGCCGTACTCGTCGCCTATGCCGCGTCGCTCATCATCACCCGGCGGCTGATCGGAGCGAGCTTTGCCGCGCAGCTGAACGCCTTTTGCCGGCCGCTGGCCGCCAGCGTGCCGATGATCGCTTTCCTGCTCTGGGTGCGGCCGATGCTCGCCGCCATGCCTGTCGGCTTCAATCTGATCGCCAGCCTGGCGGTTTGCGGCGCTGCGGCCGCGGCGATTTTCTGGGCCTTGGCGCTGCTGCTGTGGCAGATCGTCGGACGGCCCGACGGTATCGAGACTATCGTCGTGCAAAGGCTGGCACCGCGGCGAAACGGAGTTCTCACCTCATGATGGCGAGAGGTGAAGCCCAGCGATCGGGTTTGGCGTTTTCGGAGAATCGGAATGCGTTACAGGATATCTTCTAAGACTTTGGGTCTGCTCGTCGTTCTTGGTCTGGGAGCTTTGCCCGGCAAGCCGAGCGTGGCCCAGGAGCCGATCAATATGAATGCGTATCAGCTGACGTTCGAGGAAAATTTCGACAACCTCGACGTCTCGGCATGGGGAGAGAGAAGTTCCCGCTGGATCGCTCACACGCCTTGGAACGGGGATTTCGGCGATGCCCGCTTTACGGATCCGGCGCCCGATTTTCCGTTTACGACCGATCAGGGAATCCTGAAGATCGAGGCTCGCAAGGGCGAGGATGGAACCTGGCGATCAGGCCTCCTCTCGGCTGTCAATCCGAAAGGCGAGGGCTTTTCGCAGCAATTCGGCTATTTCGAAGCGCGGATGAAGCTGCCGCCGGGCAAGGGGGTGTGGCCGGCCTTCTGGCTCATCGGGCTCGACCGCGCGAAATACACCGCGGAGATCGATGTCCTGGAATATTATGGACGCGCGCCCTACGAGTTCAGCATGGGCTTTCATATCTGGCGCCAGGCTCATGGCGGCCAGAATTCCAACGGCGGCTATTGGAAGACCGTCCAGGATGGTATTTTGAACAGCGAATATCATACCTACGGCGTCGATATCCAGGCCGACAAGACGACCTTCTACCTGGATCGCCAGTACCTGTGGAGCTTCGATACACCGACGGAGTTCCACATGCCTTTCTATCCACTGGTGAATCTGGCGCTCGGCTCGGGTTGGCCGATCGACGAAACGCCGAACCCGTCCATCCTGCTCGTCGACTATATCCACGTCTACAAGCGCAAACCCGCTGATGTGGCGAACTGAACAAGCAGCGCCGTCCGTTCTATCGCTTGCTCCGGCAACTGAGACCGGTTTGCGGATCGAAAAGGTGCATCGCCTCCTCGTCGAAGAAGAGGGTGAGTTTGTCACCCTCACGGACCGGCGTGCGCGGCGGCAGGCAGGCCATCAGGCGCTGGTTTCCGGCCAAGGCGGTGACGACGAGCTCCGGGCCGGTCAACTCCGCAACCTCTGAAATTGCCTCGAGCGAAGCCCCGGATCCGGCCGTTCGAAGGGACTCCGGGCGGATGCCGAGGATGAGGTCTCGGCCATCGGCCGCCGCCTTGCCGAAACGGACGGGCAAAGGCAGGCTGGCATTGGAACCAGAGAGCACCAGTCGATTATCCCGGACGGTTGCCGTCAGCAGGTTCATCGGCGGCGCGCCGACGAAGGTGGCGACATAGAGCGTCGCCGGACTGTTGTAGATCTCTTCCGGCGTGCCCAGCTGCTCGATGCGGCCGTCGCGCATGACGGCGATGCGGCTCGCAAGCGTCATCGCCTCGATCTGGTCATGAGTGACATAGACGACCGTGGTCTTCAGCATCTGGTGCAGCCGCTTTATCTCGGTGCGCATTTCCATGCGCAGCTTGGCGTCGAGATTGGAAAGCGGCTCGTCGAAGAGAAACACCTCCGGCTTGCGCACCAGCGCACGGCCGATCGCAACGCGCTGCCGCTGGCCGCCCGAGAGCTGGCTCGGCTTGCGATCGAGCAGATTTTCAATCTGCAGGAGCTTTGCCGCATCGCGCACGGCCCTGTCGCGCTCCGGCGCCGGAACCTTGCGCATTTCCAGCCCGAAGCCGATGTTCCGGTGCACCGTCAGATTGGGATAGAGCGCATAGGATTGAAAGACCATTGCGATGTCGCGGTCCTTTGGATGTACGCGGAGCACCGAGCGGCCGCCGATCCTGACATCACCGCTCGTCGCCTCGGCAAGGCCGGCGATGATGTTCAAGAGCGTTGACTTGCCGCAGCCGGAAGAACCGAGCAGGACGAGGAATTCGCCGCTTTCCAAAGAGATATCGATGCCTTTCAGCGTCTCGACGTCGCCATAGGTCTTGCGGATATTTTCGATGTCGAGCGCGCTCATGATTGTGGCTCCTGAGGAGAGGCCGGGTCGCCGTAGCTGCGGGGGAGGGTGGAGATGGCGCGCGAGGCGACCTCGGTTCCCGCTCTCAGGCAAGACGTCAAAGGTTCATTCTTTGCCAGCGCTGCGAGGAAGGCGGCATTGAAGACATCGCCGGCGCCGATCGTGTCGACGACTGCGACAACGGGCGCGGCCACCGACACCAGCTGGCCGTCAGGTCCGATCGCGATGGCGCCATCGGGGCCGCGTTTGACGAGGACGATCGCACCTTGCGGCATATGCGAGCGGATGTGCCGGGCGGCTTCGATCGGATCGGCGACACCGGCAAGCGTCGTCGTTTCGACCTCGTTGAGCAGCGCGATGCGGCTGCGAGAAAGCCAAGCGCGTGTCGCAGCGCAATTCTCCTCAGTCCAGCCGTCAAGCGGCCAGCCGGTGTCGAGGGCGACGGCGATGTCATGGCTCTCGGCCCAGTCGAAGAAGGCGTCATATTGGCTGGTCAGATCGTCGGTGAGAAAGCCGCCGCAGAGAAGCGCGTAGCCGCCGCGGAGCCTTTCGCCGTCGATAACGGCGAAGACATCGGCCAGGCTGAAGCGCGGCAGGTGGCCCCGCGTCGTGAAGAAGGTGCGTTCACCGTCGGGGTGGGTGATGCCGACGGAGAGCGTCGTCTGTTCAGGACGCACCGGCCACTTCTCGGAACGGTGGCCGAAGGCTTCGGCCAGCCAGCGACCGAACTGGTCGCTGCCGATATTGGCGGCGATCTCGAATTCGACTCCGAGCGCCTGCCAGGCGAGCGCACTGTTGCCGGCTGATCCACCGACGCGCAACTCGTCATGATCGACAATGATTTCCGTGCCGGCCTTGGGCCAGGGGGCGGCCGGTCCGAGGATCAGGTCGACATTGACGTTGCCGATGACTGCAAGCGGCCGCATTCATTCGCTCCGGGTAATCTTGGTGGATCGAACCGGCGTTCCGGCATTCTCGACGCGGGCGTCGGCAAAGGCGATCATCAGCCGCTGGGCGACCGGCAGCATGGCGAAGATCGCGGCAAGGCCGGTTGCCGGGGCGAAGCGGATTGTCACCGCGCCGGCCACTGAAGCTTCGCTCGATGAGTCAAAGAGGATGACGGGAGCGCCGGTCTGGACAGCAGACATCGCCATTGCCGTTACCAGGCCGGCCGTCTCGTCCAGACCGCGCAACAGCACGACGCCAATCTCCGGCCCCAGCATTTCCATCGGGCCATGGCGGAGCTGCCCGCCTTCGAGGGAAAAGCAGGGGCGGCGCGAAAGCTCCGTCAATCCGAGCGCCAGCGCTTCGGCGACACCTTGCAGGCGGCGGCCTGACGTGACGACGGTCGCGACGTTTTCGAGTGCTGCAAGCGCGGCTGCGACGTCATGCTCTTCCGGCGACCTGAGGACGGCAAGCGCCGGGGCCGGATCTTCGCCAAGGGCGGCGAGGATTGCCAGATGCAAAGCAAAGGTCACCGTCAGGCTGCGGGTGGCTGCAAAGGCGAGCTCGGTGCCGCCGCTGCCGATCAGCGAGGGGGCGGTCCTGGCCAGGAAGGAACTGCCTTCAAGCGTCAGGCCGAAAGTTTCCGGCGTCCCGCCGGTCTCGTTGAACCAGCGCAGGACCTCGGCGCTTTCGCCCGATTGCGAGGTAACGAAGATCGTCCTGCCGCCGATCGGCAGCGGCTGGCCGAGCTGCTCGGAGAGCGGCAGCGCGACGGCATCGATGCCAAGACCACGGTAGAGTGGTTCGACGGCGCGGTTTACCGCATGCGAGCCGCCCATGCCGATCAGGAGCAGGCGGCCGGTCTTTTTCAGCGAGGCGGCGGCTCTTGCCGCCATCGGTCCGGCCGTTTCATAGGAGGCGATTGCATCGGCGTGCTGGCGGGCCATTTCGCGATCGATCGCAGCAAGCCCGGCAGGCCGGTTTCTTTCTGTTGTCATGTTCATCCCTTGACGCCGCCGCTGGTAAGCCCGGAAATCAGGGCGCGTTGCATGACGAGACCGATCAACACGGGGGGCAGGGCGGCGAGCACGCCTGCCGTGGCGATCAGTCCGTAATCGGAGACGCGGCCGCCGGCGAGATCTGCGATAGCGACGGTCAGCGTTTTGGCGCGCTGGTCCGAGGTGAAGAGCAGCGCATAGAAGAATTCATCCCAGGCAAGCAGGAATGCAAAGAGGCTCGAGGTCGCCACCACCGGGGCGGCGAGCGGCAATGTGATGATCCGGAGCGTCTGGAACAGGCCGGCGCCGTCGATCATCGCGGCAGATTCGATCTCGCGCGGGATGGAATCGAAGCCGGATTTCATCAGCCAAGTGGTGAAGGGCGCCAGGATCGTCAAATAGACGAGGGCGAGGCCGAAGACGTTGTTCAGCATGCCGAGATGGGAGAGGCCCATATAGAGCGGTACGGCGAGCGCCACTGGCGGCAGCATATAGGTTGCAATCACCATCGACAGCGACCAGCCGACGGAAGGTGTGCGCGACACGGCCCAGCCGGCGGGAATGGCAAGCGCGATGGCGGCGATCGTCGCCGTGCCCGCCACCTCGATGCTGTTGCGCAGCGACGAGGTGAAGGCGGCGCCGGCGCTGTTTTCGAGTGTCGACAGCAGCACCTGGTATCGCGAAAAATCCACCGCCTGCGGCCACCAGCGCAGCGGCTTCGCGGCGAGATCGGCAGCCGGCGCGATGCTCATGATGAAAAGCCAGAGGATCGGAGCCAGGATGACAGCGGCAAGCAGCAGGGCGCAGAGGTGAATGAATGCTGAGAAGAGCGGGCTCCGGCGTTCCATCAGGCGGCGCTCCCGGCGGTCTTACGCACGAGCGCCGCGTATCCTGCGGCAAGCAGCGTTACCAGCAGCGTGACGATCAGGGCGAGCGATGCGCCCGAGCCCGCGCGCTGGAAGGAGAAGGCTTCCTGATAGACGAGGATCGAGAGCGTGCGTGTGCTATTGGCCGGGCCGCCGCGGGTCATGACCCAGATGATGTCGAACACCTTGAACGCTTCGATCGTGCGCAGCACGAGCGCCACCATCAGCGGGCCGGCGAGATAGGGCAGGATGACGAAGCGGAAACGCGCGAAGGGGCCGGCGCCGTCGACGAGCGAGGCGGCGGTGATGTCGCGCGGCACGGCCTGGAGTGCGGCGAGCGCGATTAGCGCCACCAGCGGGAAATTCTTCCAGCAGTCGGCGACGATGAGGGCGGCGAGCGCCGTGCCCGGTTCGCCGAGCCATGAGCGGTAGGCGTCGAGCAGGCCGAGTTGCGTCAGCGCGGCGTTCAGCGCGCCATATTCCGGATTGTAGATCAGCCGCCACAGCGTGGCGTTGACGACGGTCGGCAGCGCCCAGGGCAGGATCATCAGGGCACGAAGCGCGGTGCGGCCGCGGAATTGCTGGTTCAGCAGGAGGGCGGCCAGCACGCCGATCACCATTTCGGCGGCGACCGAGACGATCGCGAACCATGCTGTGGTGACGAGCGTGCGCTGGAAATTCGAGCCGGAGAGCATCTTTGCGTAATTGTCGATGCCGACGAAGCTGCCCTCGGTGCCAACGAGCTTTGCGTCGGTGAAGGAGAGGCCGACGGTATCGACCAGAGGCCAGCCGATCACCGAGATCATGACCACGAGAAGCGGCAGCATCAGAAGCCACGCGCGGGTTGTCAGCCAAGTGCCCGACATCGAGGCGCCCTTTTCATTCATAGGTTATGGAGGCCGGGCGGCGGCAGGCGCCGCCCGGATGTTCATGCCAGGCTCAGAGACCGCTGTTTTCGGCGGCCGATTTCAGCGCGTCCTCGGGGGTGGACTGGCCGAGCAGCGATTCCTGGATCGCCTGCTGCAGCGCGGTCGACAGCTCCTGATATTTCGGCGTCGTCGGGCGCGGATACATGGCGGCGAGGCCGATCTTGGCGGCGGCTATCAACTCTTCCTGCCCCTTGGTGACGGCAGGGTCCTCATAGGAGGATGCCCAGATCGGCAGGCTGAGCTTGGCATAGGCATTCTGCGTGGCCTGCGAGGTCATGAAGGTAATGTACTTCCAGGCCTCATCGGGATGCTGGCTGGCGGAGGTGATGCCGAGGCCCATCGAGCCGTTGACGGCCGAAGCTTCGCTTTTGCCGGCAACGCCTGGCGCCGGCACGACGCCGACCTTACCAGCAACCTTGCTGTCCTTCGGGTCGTTGGCCATGTTGTACATGTAGGTCCAGTTCAGCGCGAAGGCGGCATCGCCGTTCTGGAAAACCTTGCGGACGTCCTCTTCTAGGAATTCCTTGGAGTTCGGATTGGTCAGGCCTGAGGTATAGCTCGCGACCATGTATTTTAGCGCATCGAGACCGCCCCCGGTCTGGAAGGCCGGCTTGCCGTCCTTCAGGAAATCGCCGCCATAGGCGCTGACGAGCGTGGTGTAGTCGCAGATGGCGGCTTCGGCCTGCGACCAGCTCCAGGCGATCGGCGTGGAGAGCAGACCCTTGTCCTTGATGGTCTTTGCCTGTTCGGCCAGTTCGTCCCAGGTCTTGGGTGGCGCCTTGATGCCGGCCTTCTCCAGGACCTCCTTGTTGTAGAACAGATATTTGGTATCGAGGATCCACGGCATGCCGTAATATTTGCCGTCATACTGCACGGTGGTCCAGGCGCCCGGCAGCACGCCTTTCTTCATCTCGTCGGTGATGCGGGAGGAGACGTCGACCAGCACCTTGTTGGTGGCGTATTCGGCCGGCCAGATGACGTCGAAGAGGACGACGTCGTAACCGCCGCCGGAACCCTGGGCCAGCACCGTCTTATCGTGCAGGCCTTCATAGGGGACGAATTCGAGATTGACCTTGATATCCGGGTTCGCCTTGACGAAGGCATCGGTCATGGCGCGCACATCGGCCTCGCTGTAAGCGGCCTGCGCCATGAAAAGTGCATTCAGCGCCGTTTCGGCGAAAGCATGCGGAGCAAAGGATGCGCCGATCAAGGCCGCACCCAGAAGCGTCTTATTGAGAGATTTCAGCATTGCAGCCTCCAGTTTTTGAAATTTACGCATGACCGAGGGCGGTTTCGCCGCCATCGATTTTCGAGAAGGCACGCGTGAAAAAGCGTGCCGGGTCATCATCTCTGAGCGTCTTTGGATGCCCTTCGCGGCCTCCTGCGTTCCCTGGAACTCTCCGGTCCCTATTAAGTCAAATGTCTTGACTTAATACTTCGCCAACATTCTACTGGAGTCAAGAGGCAATTGACACATGAGCGACATCAGGCCGATCCGAGCCAAGAGCGGCACCAATCACGAAGGCACCAGCGCGCATAACAGGCGCGTGATGATCGATGCGTTGAGGATCAATGGTGCGCTCTCACGCGCCGATCTGGCGCGGGCGACGCGGCTGACCAAGCAGACGGTGTCGAATATCATCGAGGAGCTCGAGCGCGATGGTCTCGTCGGTTCGCAGGAGGCTGTGCGCAAGGGCAGAGGCCAGCCCTCGACGCCCTACGGCCTGGTGCCCGAAGGCGCTTTCGCGATCGGCCTGCAGATCGACCGGCACGTGACGCGGGCGGTCGCCGTCGACCTCGTCGGCAGCGTTCTCGTACGCGCAGAAGCCGGACTGCCGCCCGGAGGTCCGGCGACGGGAACGAAGGTCATTCTCGATCTCGTCGCCGGTGTGCGTTCCAGGCTTGCCGGTATCGTCCAGCAGTCGGAAAAACGGCTGGTCGGCCTCGGCGCCGCAATGCCTGGCCCGTTCGGCATGGAAGGCAGCGGCGACGATCCCTGGATGATGGAGGCTTGGCAGAAGTTTCCGCTTCTGGAAACGCTGAGCGACGGCACCGGCCTCGATGTCAGTCTTCAGAACGATGCGGCAGCGGCTGCGACCGCCGAGCGCATGGTGGGAGCCGCCCACGGCATCGACCATGCCGTCTGTCTGTTCGTCGACTACGGCATCGGCGCCGGCCTGATCCTGAATGGCGAGCTCTATCGCGGCGCCAACGGCAATGCCGGCGAGATCGGCATGGCGCTGCTGTTTGCCGACGGCAAAATGACGCCGCTCGAACATCGCGCCTCGCTCGCCTCGCTCTACCAGCACCTATCGGCCGATCCGGCCGATCCCGATCTCCATGCGCGCATCAACGAGCTTGCCTCCAGCGGGGATCCAAGCATCGAGGCCTGGATCGAGGCGGCGGCGGCGGACCTGCGCTGGAGCATCCATCTCATCGAAACTGTCTTCGATCCGCAGACGGTGATCCTCTGCGGCAGCGCACCGGAAGCGCTGGTGAACAGGCTGATTGCAGCGATCGGCCCGCTGCTGCCTTCGATCGCCGAGAGGCGCGGCCGGATGCTGCCACGGCTGCAGCCCGGCATGGCCGATCCCTGGTCGGTGGCGCTCGGGGCGGCCGCCGGCCCGATCAGCCGTGCATTCGATCCGCGCTTTGCTGCAATTTTGAAGGATTCTCTGTGATTTTCGGGCTGAAACCGGGCGTTGCACAGCAGTGCAACGATAAAATGCAAACGTTTTTCGCAAGTTTCGTTGTCTCGGCCGCGCGAATAGGGATGCCTTCCGGCAATATAAGTAAATATTGCAAACTCTTAAAAATGAGGCTTATTCGAATATATATGCATATATCTGACAATATGTTTAAGGATGTCTCAAATATTCTCTAAATACTTCTCCTGGTGTTTCGAATAATGATTGCATGTCATTTTTGTGACAACTAGAATTCGAACATTTCATGTCATGTAATATTCATTGGCAGCGGCAATTTGAACCAGCTAAATGGGCGTGCGCTTAAAGCGCGCCCTTTCTACGTTGGAGGTTCTCATGCAAGCCAAGCTTCTCGGCGCCGTTGGCGCCCTTCTCGCCGCAGCGTTTCTTGCTGGGCCCGCTGCCGCCGCCGAAAAGACCAAGATTGACTTCTGGTTCGGCAATTCCGGGGACATCGCAAAGCGTGTCCAGGAACAGTGCGATCGCTTCAACCAGTCGCAGGCCGATTATGAAGTCGTCTGCACCAGCCAAGGCAGCTATGACGCTTCCCTGCAGAACACGATTGCCGCCTTCCGCGCCGGCAAGCAGCCGACCATTGCCCAGGTTTCCGACGCCGGCACGCTCGACATCATGCTTTCCGGCGCCTTCTACCCGGCAAACCAGCTGATGACCGACATGGGCTATACGGTCGACTGGAAAGACTACTTCTCCGGTATCGCAAACTACTATGCGACGTCGAAGGGCGAGATGTATTCCTTCCCCTTCAACTCGTCGACCGCTCTGCTCTATTGGAACAAGGACGCCTTCGCCAAGATCGGCAAGGACCATGCTCCAGCCACCTGGCAGGAAGCCGGTGAAGATTTCAAGGCCTTGAAGGAGGCCGGCTACGCCTGCCCGCTCGGCTTCGATATCTCCAACAACGAAGTCTGGCAGTACATCGAGCAGTTCGAAGCCGTCAACGGTGAAGCGATCGCCACGAAGAAGAACGGTTTCGAAGGTCTCGATGCCGAGCTGGTGTTCAACAAGAACCCGCTTCTCGTCAGCTACATCAAGGATCTCAAGTCCTGGTACGACAACAAGCTCGCCATCATCAAGAACAAGGCCGTCGGCCAGACCTTCGTCGAAGCCTTTGCTGCCGGCGACTGCCAGGTCATCCTGACCTCCGTCGGTGACCATGGCAATATAGGCCGTACCGCCAAGCAGGGCATGAACTGGGGCGTGGCAATGCTCCCGACCTATGGCAATGCAACCCGTCACAGTTCCTTCGTCGGCGGCGCTTCGCTCTGGGTCTTGAAGGGGCATACCGATGCCGAATACAAGGCTGCCGCTGCCTTCTTCAACTTCATCGCCAAGCCGGAAGAAGCGCTGACCTGGTCGACCGTCACCGGCTATATCCCGGTTCGTAACTCCGGCTTCGAATATCTGAAGAAGCAGGGCTTCTACGAGAAGGCGCCCTATGCCGGCCGCGAGCTCGCCATCCAGAGCCTGACCGCATCGCCGGCTGACGATACGGCTCCGCACGGCATTCGCCTCGGCGGCCTGCTGCAGGTCCGCACCGAGATCGCCAACGGCCTGCAGGCAATCTTCGTCAACAATGCCGACGTCCAGGCTTCGCTCGACGGCGCTGCCGATCGCGGCAACCAGCTGCTGCGCCGCTTCCAGCAGACCTACAAGAACGTTCAGCTTCCCTGATCGTCCGATATGCGCCGCCCCCGGCCTGCCTTGCGGACCGGGGGCATCCTTGTACATTCATACCGGGGCTGCGGAGGCGAACTCGCCGCCCGTGCTTAAACCAGACCAGGTCGAAAACGATCACCCATGGAAAAGCGCGTCACTTTCTCCTCGACGACGATCGGATTGCTCTTCGCGTTTCCGATGCTGCTGCTGATCTTCGTCTTCTTCTATTGGCCGAGCGCGCAGGCGCTTTATTGGGCGTTCACGCTCGAGCAGCCATGGGGCGGCGGCAATGCCTGGGTCGGCTTTGACAATTTCAAGCAATTGCTCAGCGACCCGATCTATTGGGATTCGATCAGCCGCAGCATGGTTTTCGCCTTTAGCTCGACGATCATTGCCATGGGGTTTGCGCTCGTCCTGGCGCTTTTGACGGATCGTGAACTGCGCGGCCATAAAATCTATCGGTCGGTCTTTATCTGGCCCTATGCGATCGCTGCTCCCGCTCTCGGTCTCGCCTTCCGCTTCATCCTGGCGCCGGAGGCCGGCCTTCTCTCCGTTATCAATCACGTCTGGCCTGGCCTCTGGAACCCGGCGCTCGACGGCAAGGACGCGATGATCGCCGTCATCATCGCTTTTTCGTGGAAATATATCGGCTATAATTTCATCTTCTTCCTTTCAGCGCTTCAGGGCATCCCGCGTTCGCTGATCGAAGCGGCCGCCATGGACGGCTCCGGGCCGCTGCGCCGCATGTGGGACCTCCAGTTGCCGCTGCTGACGCCGACCTTATTTTTCCTGCTCGTGATCAACATCACCGAAAGCTTCCAGGATTCCTTCGGCATCGTCGACGTCATGACGCAGGGCGGTCCGGCCCGGGCGACGGAACTGATGGTCTACAAGATCTATTTCGACGGCTTCAGGGGGCTCGATTATTCGGGCGCCGCCGCCCAGTCGATCATCCTCATGGCGCTCGTCGTCCTTCTCACCGTCTTCCAGTTCCGCTTCATCGAGCGGCGCGTGCACTACAAGTGAGGCCGCTGACATGATCGAACGCACGCCGATATTCAATTTAGTCTGTTATACGCTTCTGGCGCTCGGCATGGTGATCGCACTTCTGCCTTTCGTTATCGTCATCATCGCATCGACGCTCGATCTGGAGACGGTCAACCGGGTGCCGCTGCCGCTCACTCCGGGTTCGCATTTCTGGGAAAATGCACAAGCTGCTTGGGTCCGCGCCGATCTCGGCAACAAGCTAGTTCACAGCATCATCTTTGCGACCGCGGTCGGCGCCGGCAAGGTGATCCTGTCCGCCATGGCCGCCTTCTCGATCGTCTACTTCCGCTTCCGCGGCCGGCATCTGATCTTCTGGATCATCTTCATCACGCTGATGCTGCCGCTCGAAGTCCGCATCGTGCCGACCTATTCGATTGCGGCCAACGCGCTGCAGCCGTTCCAGGCAATCCTCGACGTCACGGGAATTACCGCGCTCGTCGCCTGGGTGTCCGGCATCCAGATCAAGCTCGAATGGGGGCTGTTGAATTCCTATACCGGACTCGTGGCGCCGCTTGTGGCCACCGCCACCGGTACCTTCCTCTATCGCCAGTTCTATCTGACCGTCCCCGACGAGCTCGCCGAGGCAACAAAGATGGACGGCGCCGGCGCCGTCCGTTTTTTCGTCGATATACTGCTGCCGTTGTCGCGGTCGAATATGATCGCGCTTTTCACCATCATGTTCGTCTGGGCCTGGAACCAGTATCTCTGGCCGTTGCTCGTTACCACCGATCCGAATTTCGGCATTGCGGTGACGCAGCTGAAGACCCTTATCCCGTCCGAATTCGGCCTGCCTGACTGGAACGTCGCCATGGCCGGTACACTTATCATCATGTCGCCGCCGTTGCTGCTCGTCATCCTGATGCAGCGCTGGTTCGTGCGCGGCCTCATCTCCACCGAGAAGTGAAGGAACAGTCCTGTGGCACCGATCTCAATCCGTGATGTGAAGAAGAGCTACGGCAAACATCCTGTCGTTCATGGCGTTGATCTGGAGATCCAGTCCGGCGAATTCATCGTCATCCTCGGTCCGTCCGGCTGCGGCAAGTCCACGCTGCTGCGCATGATCGCCGGACTGGAGGAAATCAGCGGCGGTGAAATCGCCATCGACGGCCGCGTCGTCAACCAGCTCGAGCCGCGCGAGCGCGGCTGCGCCATGGTGTTCCAGAACTACGCGCTCTATCCGCATATGACCGTCGCCGAGAATATCGGCTATGCCTTGAAGGTTGCGGGCGTTGCGAAGGCGGAACGCAATCGGCGCATCGCCGAGGTCGCCAAGGCGCTCAGCCTCGAACCTTTCCTCGACCGCCGCCCGGCCGCGCTTTCCGGCGGCCAGCGCCAGCGCGTCGCCATGGGGCGCGCGATGATCCGCGAACCGAAGGTGTTCCTCTTCGATGAGCCGCTGTCGAACCTCGACGCCAAGCTGCGCATCGCCATGCGCGCCGAGATCCGCCGCCTTCACCGCCGTCTCGGCGCCACCTCTATCTTCGTCACCCATGACCAGACCGAGGCGATGACGCTGGCCGACCGGCTGGTGGTGATGAACGGCGGCAGGGTGGAGCAGGTCGGCACGCCGGAAGAGGTCTATCATCATCCGGTCTCGCGCTTCGTCGCCGGTTTTGTCGGCACGCCGGCGATGAACCTTCTCGAAGGCACGATCAACGACGAGGGCGTCTTCGTCTACGACCAGAGTCGCAAGATCGCGCTGCCGCGCGAACGCGCCGCGCCGCTGAAGGGCAAACGCGTCGTGCTCGGCATGCGCGCCGAGGCGGCCCGGTTGGTGGCCCCGGATGCGCCCGGCGCATTGGTGGCGACGGCCGATTTCATCGAAGAGCTCGGCGCAAGCCGCGTCGTTCATGCCGATTTCGACGGGCTGCCCTTTGCCGTGGCGCTGACCGAGGCCGTGACCGTGAAATCGGGGGATCCGATCGGTATCGCGATCGATCACAATGCGATCCACCTCTATGCCGCCGATACCGGCCGGATCATCGAAAACCCGGCGGTGAACAGCGCCGGCGCCGTTCACGCCTGAGCGGCGTCAGCGGTGGATGGGATCGATCCAGGCGACGTCTTCCGGTTTCTCGACCGGTTCGATATCTAAGTTGACGACGACCGGTTCCTGGCCTGAGCGAACGAGCACGCATTCCAGCGTCTCGTCGCGGCTGGCATTGATCTCCTGGTGCGGCACATAGGGCGGAACATAGATGAAGTCGCCGGGGCCGGCTTCGGCGGTATATTCCAGACGCTCGCCCCAGCGCATGCGGGCCTTGCCCTTGACGACGTAGATGATGCTTTCGAGATCGCCGTGATGGTGGGCGCCGGTTTTCGCATTGGCATGGATCGTCACCGTGCCCGCCCAGATTTTCTCTGCGCCGGCACGGGCATGGTTGATCGCGGTCGCGCGGTTCATGCCCGGAGTCTGCGCGGTGTTCGGGTCGAGCGAATTGCCGGGGATGACCTTGACACCGTGTTCGCGCCAGTCGATGTGAGAATGCTGGTGGTCGCCGCTCATGCCTAGCCTCCGCCTTGATCGGATCAGTCTAGGCGGGACTACCGCGACGGCCAAGCGGATTTACCTTGATGTAGCAGAAAGAGCGGAGCCGATGAGCCACCTCCCGCAGATCGATTACGACACCGCTTCGCCTGAGGTTCGCGCGGCGCATGATGAAGAAATCAGACTGCGCGGACGCATGACCAACATGAAGCGGACGCTCCTCCATTCGCCGGTCGCCCATCGCATCTACGCCGAATGGTTCACGCTGCGGGCCGAGCTCGATCCTGTCATCAGCGACCGCGAGATCTGGATCTTCTCGCATGCGATCTCGAAGGCGGCGAAATCGAAGATTGCCATCACCTTCTTTCGCAGGGCGCTGATCAACAAGGGGTTTGATCCCGATGCTATGGAATTTTCCGAAGCGGAGGCGCTGCTCGATGCCTTCGGCAGGGCTGTTGTCGCCGATTCAAACGCCGTTCCGGCCGAGCTCTGGGAAAGGCTGAAAGAACGCTACGAAACCAAGGCGCTCGTCGATCTCGTCGCCTTCGCCGGCATCATGCTGGCGACCGCTGTCTTCAACAATGTCGTCGAGGTCGAGTTCGACCCGGAGCTTGAGGCCTTCGCAGAAGGCACCGGCTCCTAGCCGTTTAGCGAGGCGATCGCGGCTTTGACCGCGTCCGCGCCGGCCCTCGTTGGCCGGTATTCAAGGCCGACGGCGCCGTCATAGCCGTTGGCGAAGATCCAGTTGAGGCGATGGGCGAGGTCGATGCCGCCGGAGGCCGGTTCGTTGCGGCCGGGATGATCGGCGACATGGACGTGGAAAACACGGTCGAGGCGGCCGTCCAGCACGTCTTCGGTGCGTTCGTCCATCACGGCGGAATGGTAGATGTCGTAGACGATGCCGATCTCGGGGCGGCCGACGTCAGCGACGATGTCGAGGCCTTCGCGGGTCGAATCGAGGAAGTAGCCGATATGGTCGATACGGATGTTGAGAGGTTCTACGCCGAGCCGCACGCCGCTCCCTTCCAGGATATCGGCGCCTGATTTCAGGGTGTCGGTGAGGGCCACGCGCTGTTCGTCACGGCTGAAGCCGGCGAGATCGTCGCCGGCCTGGGCGATCAGCACCGGCGCGCCGAGGCGTTTGGCGACTGCGACTGATTCCGCAAGGCCCGCCAGCCAAGCCTGCCGGTTGGCGGCATCGGTCAGTGCGATCATCGGCTCGGCTACGAGGCTGGTGACGGCAAGGCCGGTTTCCTTCAGCGCTGTCTCGATCGCATCCAGATCCTTGTCGGTCCAGCGCCAGAATTCGATCGCCGTCAGGCCGCCGGCATGGGCGCGGCGGATGCGGTCGGCAAAGCTGTCGCCCTCTTCGGCAAACAGCCATTCTATGCAGGCCGAATAACGCCGCATGAAAATTCCTCCCGGTGCGGATGCAGGCTGCGACAGAACGGATCCTGCCGCAAGAGGCGTTTGGGTGCTTGACGCCCGGATTCATTGGCGGAACACTCATCCCTAATCTAGGGCCGGGATCGCTGGCCGCTTCGGGAGGAAGATATGGATCTGGGATTGAAGGGAAAGATCGCCGTCATAACAGGCGCGTCGGTCGGCATCGGGCTCGCGATCGCCGAAGGGCTGGCGGCTGAGGGCGCAGACCTCGTTCTGGCGGCGCGCGGCGGCGAACGGCTGGAGGCGGAAGCCGTCCGCATCGCCGAGAAATTCGGCGTCAGCGCCGTCGCTGTCGCCGCAGATGTGGCGACGGTTGAGGGAACCGAGGCGATCATTGCGGCGGCTGCCGAAAAGGGAGGCGCCGATATCCTCATCAACAATGCCGGCACCGGATCGAACGAGACCGTCATGGAGGCGCCTGATGAGAAATGGCAGGCCTATTGGGACCTGCATGTGATGGCCGCCGTCAGGCTTGCGCGCGGCATCGCACCGCAGATGAAGAAACGCGGCGGCGGGGTGATCCTGCACAATGCCTCGATCTGCGCCGTCCAGCCGCTCTGGTACGAGCCGATCTACAATGTCAGCAAATCGGCGCTGATGATGTTTTCGAAGACACTCTCGACCGAGCTCATCCAGGACAATATCCGCGTCAACTGCATCAACGCCGGCTTGATCCTGACGCCCGACTGGATCAAGACCGCCAAGCAGCTGACGGCCGAAAGCGGCGGAAACTGGGAAGGCTACCTGCAGAGCGTTGCCAATGAACATGCCGCCTCCAAACGCTTCGGCACACCGGAAGAACTGGCGAATGTCTTCGTCTTTCTGAGTTCGGAGCGGGCGAGCTATTGTATCGGATCGACCTATTTCGTCGATGGCGGCATGCTGAAGACAATTTGATCGAAGCTGCCGCAAAGAGCCGACCGGGGACGTTGCCGATACAAGCTATAAATATTAGCTATTTTGTTGTATCTTCACGATTTCGACGTTATTTGGCTGCTATTGACGGGCGCAAATATTTCGGTTTCCAAAAGGCGACGACGATGCTGACGAAGAAGGGAAAATACGGCCTCAAGGCCTTGGTCGATCTGGCGCGTCTGGCGCCGGGCGAGACCGCCTTCATCAATGACGTCGCAGCGCGGAACAATATTCCGAAGAAGTTTCTCGACACGATCCTGCTCGAACTACGCAATGTCGGTATCCTGCGTTCAAAGAAAGGCCCTGGCGGCGGGTATTCTCTCTCGCGGCCGGCATCCGAGATCCGTATCGGCCATGTCATCCGCACGCTCGATGGTCCGCTCGCGCCGATCCGTTGCGCCAGCCGCACGGCTTACGAGGCGTGCGACGACTGCGCCGACCCGGAAACCTGCCAAGTGCGGCGTTCGATGACCGATGTTCGGGACGCGATCGCCGCCATTCTGGACAATATGACCCTCGACCAATTCGTCGCCGCCGGTGGCCGCATTGAAGACACCGGGGATGAACTGCCGATCTCCGCCGCCAGCTGAGACGCTTCGTTTCATGTGGTCTGCGTTACTCACAGGGCGCCATGCTGTGATCGTTCAGCGCTCATCTTGACATATGGTCGCCGGCGCGGTGCAGCAATCGATCGCGCGGCAGCGACAGCGCGTGGATACGTGCATTGCGCCAATGGCGGTCGAGATTGAGGCCGATGCCGGTTGACGCTTCGCCCGCAAGTTCGAACAGCGCATTTGCGGCGCTAAGGGCCGTTTCCCCGGCAGTTATTGCGGCCGCCGAGGCAGAAAAATAGGCGTCCGCCATCGCCGCCTCTACAGGATTGACCTGGGCAATATCGAGTTTGCGGCCCGCCCGCTCCAGAGCTGCCGCCGTGATTTCGATGCCGACAGCGTGTTCGCCGAGCCGGGAGGGGAAGACGGTGCGATCGCCAATAGCTGTCATCAGGTCGGCCCATGCGGCTCGCGCGATGCCGAGGCCTACGCCCGCCTTAAGCAGCAGGCCGAGCGAAATGCCCGTCGAATATGCGGACGAGGGGGCCGGCGCGATTGTGCCGGCAGCGACATGCACTGCGCCGGCGATCGTCGTTGCCGACCCATTGGTGCGCTGACCGAAACCGTCCCAATCATCGACCACCTGCACGTCCTCGCTGTTGCGGCTGAAGTAAAGCGTCACAGGGCGGCCGGGCGGAAGTGTGAGGTCAGCGGCAATCCAATCGGCGTAGAGAATACCGGGCGCCTGCCGCATCCGTCCGCTCAGGCGGTACCCCGATCCTTCGGGCGACAGCTCGCTGCCGTCGGCAACGGTTGCGCCGGCGAAGCGGTCGCCGAGCAGCACACGGGTAAACAGCGATGCCTTCAGACCCTCGGGCGCCTGGGTGCGGAGGGTTTCCAGGACGGAAAAGTGATTTTCCAGGGTCTCGCCGATCGAGGCGTCGGCCTCGGCAATAATCGCGATGATTTCGGCAAGCAGGGCGTTCGGCACGTCGAGCCCTTCATGTTCGGGCGGAACAGAGATTGCCGTCAAACCCGAGACCGACAGCGCGTCGAGCTCGGCAAAAGGCAGGATGCGGCTGATATCGCGCTCGCTTGCCTGGTGACGGAATGTGTCGGCGAGGTTGCGAGCCGTGGATATCGCCTCCTCTTCATTTTCGATGCGGCGTGCCGGCGGCCGGATGCGGTCTTGAAACTGCGATACTGTTCCCATCGCTCACTCTTTCCTCGACGGGTGACAGGAGTGAGGGATTTTCCTCCGGATGATAAGAACGGTTTTTCCAGAAAAACCCAAAGCTTCGAATTTTCTCACCAACTTGATCGCCTCGCCTTGCACTCTACTTATGGTTAACCGGGCTATCCAATCGAGGAATATGATGGGTGAAGCACTTGCTCGCCATAGCGAGGTTTGGAAAATGGGGCGCCAGCCGAGACCGCGCCTGACGCTGGATATCGCCGAGATTCCAACTTATGCGATCGGCGACATTCACGGCCGCTACGACCTGCTTCTGAAGGCTGAGGAGGCGATTCTGCAAGATGGCGCGCGATTGCCCGGGCAAAAGCTGATCGTGACGCTGGGTGACTATATCGACCGGGGCCCGGAATCGGCACAGGTCATCACTCACCTCATGGAGCCGCCGCCTGATGGTTTCGACCGTATCTGTCTTGCCGGTAATCACGAGATCGCCATGCTCGATTATGTCGACGGCTGGCTCCCTTATGACGACTGGATGCGGATGGGATCGGCGGAATCGCTTAAATCCTATGGGCTCGATCCGGAGCATCTGCCGCTCGTCTTCCCCTCCGGCGCGCAGCTCGACGCCTTTCTGCGGCAGTCGCTGCCGCATACGCATATCGATTTCATGCGGGCGCTGCCGATCATGCTGGACACACCGAGCGTGGTGTTCGTGCATGCCGGCATCGATCCGATGCTGCCGCTCTCCGCGCAGACGGAGGAGGACCTGGTCCTTATCCGCCACCGCTTTCTCGAAAGCAGGGTTCCTTTGCCGAAGCTCGTCGTGCACGGCCATACGCCCAGCGACGAGCCCGACATTCGCCCGAGGCGGCTCAATCTCGATACACGCGCCTTTCGCAGCGGCAAGCTGACCGTCGCACGGTTCTGGCAGGGCCGGGTGCATCTGTTTTCCACCTGACATCGTCCCAGCACGAGGCTGTGTCATAAAGCGCGTCGCAATCTTTCAGATTCTCCCCTGCGCTTGGGTCTTAGTTTTCAAACATGTCGTTGCCGCAAAACCGCTGCACACTTTTTGCGCGACAGGCTAGAGTGATCAGACTGTCTCCCTTTCGGCCGGAACGGCTTCGACAGGCCTTTCAACCAAGCGGCTGCGGCGTCGGCCGCGCAGCACGACGTAGAAGACCGGCGTCAGGAACAGGCCGAAGAGCGTCACGCCGAGCATGCCCGAGAAAACGGCTGTTCCGAGTGACTGACGCATTTCGGCGCCGGGGCCGGTGGCGATGGCAAGCGGCAGAACGCCGAAGATGAAGGCGAATGCCGTCATCAAAATCGGGCGCAGGCGAAGATGGCTGGCCTCGATTGCGGCCTCCACCGGCGATTTGCCTTCCTCTTCCGCCTGTCTTGCAAATTCGACGATCAGAATGGCGTTCTTCGCCGCCAGTCCGATCAGGACGATCAGGCCGATCTGGGTGAGGACGTTGTTGTCCATGCCTCTGAGCCACACTCCAATCAGCGCCGCGAGTACAGCAAGCGGAACGATGAGAATGATCGCAAGGGGCAGAACCCAGCTTTCATATTGGGCGGCCAGCGCCAGGAAGACGAAAATGACGGAGAGGGCGAAGATATAGACGGCGGTGTTGCCGGTATGAGTCTCCTGATAGGCGAGTTCCGTCCATTCGAAAGTCGTTCCCGGCGGCAGGATCTTGGCGGCCAGTTCCTCCATCTTTTTGATGGCATCGCCGGTCGAGGTGCCGGGCGTCGGATTGCCTTGGAGCGGCACCGAGACATACATGTTATAGCGCTGGACAAGCGCCGGTCCGCTGGAATCCTGAATGTCCATCAGCGTTCCCAAAGGCACGAGCGCACCGGTGGCCGAGCGCACCTTCAGGGCGAGGATGTCTTCCTTGTCCATCCGGTATTGTCGGTCGGCCTGGGCGCGGACCTGGTAGACACGGCCGAACGCGTTGAAATCATTGACGTAAGCGACGCCGAGATTGACCGAAAGCGCATTGAAGATATTGGGGATCGGCACGTTCAGGAAGCGCGCCTTGTCGCGGTCGATCGACAGGAAATATTGCGGACTGGCATCGGAGAACGTCGTAAAGACACCGGTGAGACCCTCGGTCGTAGCCGCCGCCCCCATCATCTGGCGGGCAAGGCCGAGCACGCGCGTCATATCAGGGTTTTCAAGATCGGAAATCTGCATCTTGAAGCCGCCGGAGTTGCCGACGCCGCGCACGGACGGCGGCGGGATGGCAATGATGAAGGCTTCCTGGATGCTCTGCAGCTTGCCGAAGAGTTCGCCGATGATCTTGTTGGCGTTCTCTCCGCCTTCCTCGCGTTCGGCAAAGGATTTGAACGGAACGAAGACAACGCCCGAATTCGAAGCATTGGTAAACGTCGCTCCGCTGAAGCCGGCAAACTGCACGGCGTTGCCGACGCCGGGCACGGTTCGGGCGATATCGCCCACCTTCTTGACGACTGCATCGGTACGCGCAAGCGAGGCACCGTCGGGAAGCTGCACGACGATGATCGCGTAACCCTGGTCCATAGTGGGGATGAAGCCCGAGGGAACCCTGGTGCTCATGTACCATGTTGCGCCCAGAAGGGCGGCAAAGGCGAGCATCGAGCAGGTCAGGCCTACCCAGCTTCTGACAAGGTGCCGGACAATCCATGAGTAGCCCGAACTCATCCGGTCGAAGCCGCGATTGAAGCCGCTTGCAAGACCTGTCCCCAGCCGTGAGGCGATGCTCTTGCGCTTCGTCTGGTGATCATGGGCTTTCAGCAATATGCCCGCGAGGGCCGGCGAAAGCGTCAGGGAGTTCAAGGCCGATATGGCAGTGGTGACGGAGATCGTCACGGCGAACTGCCTGTAGAACTGGCCCGATATACCGGGGATGAAAGCCGTCGGCACGAATACCGCGATCAGGACCAACGAGATCGCCACGACAGCGGTTCCGACTTCGTCCATCGTCACGTGCGACGCCTGCTTCGGCGTCATTCCGCGCGCCAGATTTCGCTCGACGTTTTCCACCACCACGATCGCATCGTCGACGACGATGCCGATCGCCAGCACGAGGCCGAAGAGCGTCAGCATGTTGAGCGAAAAGCCGAAGGCGAGCAGAACCGCGAAGGTGCCGATCAGCGATACGGGAATGGCGACGATCGGTATGATCGCGGTCCGCCAGGATTGCAGGAAAACCAGAACGACGATAGCCACCAGGATGGCCGCTTCGGCGATGGTTCTATAGACCTCGTTGATCGAGTCCGAGATGAATTCGGTCGTGTCGTAAACGATGCGATATTCCAGGCCTTCCGGGAAATTCTGGGAAATATCCTTCATCAGCGTCTGGACCTGGTGGGCCGTGTCGAGTGCATTGGTTCCCGGCCGGGCGAAGACGCCGAGCGCGACCGCAGGGTCGTTGTTGAGATAGCTGTTGGTGACGTAGTCCTGGGCGCCAAGTTCGATGCGGGCTACATCCTGCAGCTGCACGAGCCGGCCTGCTCCCGTCGATTTGACGATGACATAGCGGAACTCGCGCACATCGGAAAAGCGCCCGTCCGTTCGCACCGTATATTCGAACGCGTTCCTGCCGGTCACCGGCGGTGCGCCGATCTTGCCGCCCGATACCTGGACGTTCTGGTCCCTCAAGGCCGAAACGACGTCGTCGGACGTCATGCCGTAGGCGGAGAGCTTTTCCGGATCGAGCCAGATGCGCATCGAATACTGGCGTTCGCCGAAGATCTGCACGTCGCCGACGCCGTCGAGACGCACGAGCACGTCGCGGATGCGGTTGCGGGCGTAGTTGGAGACGTAGAGCTGGTCGTAGCGATGCGATGGCGACAGGAGGTGCACCACCATCATCAGGTCGGGCGAGCTCTTGTCCGTGGTCACGCCGAGGCGCTGGACTTCCTCGGGAAGGCGGGGAAGGGCGATGGAAACGCGGTTCTGGACTAGGACTTGCACCTTATCTAGATCGGTGCCGAGCTTGAAGGTGATCGTCAGCGACATGGCGCCGTCGGCGCTGGAATAGGAAGACATGTAAAGCATGTCTTCGACGCCGTTGATCTGCTGCTCGAGTGGGGTCGAAACGGTGTCGGCGATGGTCTGCGGGTCGGCGCCCGGATAGGAGGTGCGCACGACGATGGTGGGCGGCGCGATCTCCGGATATTGAGAGACCGGCAGCTGCGTATAGGCGATGCCGCCGACGACCAGAAAGAGGATGGAAATGACGGCCGCGAAGATCGGCCGGTCCACGAAAAAGTGCGCAAATCTCATTGTCCGGTCTCCGCATTCGCGGATTCGGGCGCAGTGTCCTGCCGCTCCTGCGGCAGCTCGCTCATCTGCGGCGTGATGGTCGAGCCAGGCCGGGCGCGCATCAGCCCGTTGACGATGATCGTCTCGTTGCCGTCGAGGCCTTCACGGATGACGCGATAGCCGTAGAGCCGCGGTCCGGGCCTCACGGGCTTGGTCGAAACCTTGCCTTGCGCATCGACCACATAGACGACACGTTCATTCTGGTCGGAGCCGATAGCCTCGTCCGGGACGAGGATGGCCTTGTATGTATTGGAGGCTGCGACCTGCACACGGCCGAACAGGCCCGGCTGCAGGACGAGATCAGGATTTGCAAGGCGGGCGCGGATGCGGATGGTGCCGCTCTCGTTGTCCACCCGGTTCTCGGCAAAATCGAGCTTCCCCATAAAAGGTTTGGCGGTCGGATCGGAGATCGTGACGGATACGTCGACACCGCCGCCTCCGAGCTGCAGGTCCTTGCCCTGCTTGCGTGCGGTGTCGGCGAAATTCAGCAGGCGGCGCTCGTCGACATCGAAATAGAAGTCGATTGGATCGAGGGAGACGATCGTCGTGAGCACCGTCTGGTCGGCCTGCACGAGATTGCCGGTCGAGAGCAAGCGGCGATCGATACGGCCGCTGAGTGGCGCCCGGATCTCGGTATATTCGAGATCGAGAGCCGCGCGGTCGGCCGCGGCCTGAGCGCCGCGGACATTGGCCTCAGCGGAATCGAATTCGCGGCGGCGATCGTCGAGCGTCTGCGCGGATTGGCTGCCGCTCGAAGCGAGAGACTGGGCGCGCTTGTACTGAGCGTCGGCGAAGACAAGAGTGGACTGCGACGCTTCAAGCGTGGCCTTTGCCTGGTTGAGCGCGGTGACGAACGGCCGCTGGTCGATGACGAAAAGCAGGTCGCCCTGTTTGACCAAGGCGCCGTCCTCGAAATGGACTTCCTGTAGGTAGCCCCCGACGCGCGAACGCACGGAGACTTCGTCGACCGGCTGGAAACGGCCGATGAATTCGTCATTGTCGATGACATCGCGCACCACCGGCTTTGCGACCGTGACAGGGGGAGGGGCGGACGGTGCGCCCTGCGCCATCGCGACCAGAGGCATGAACGTGGCGATGCAGCCGAGCATCAATATCCGTCGAAGCGCGAAAGTCATAATCGGTCCCTCCAATCGCGATGGCCGATCGACTGCCACCGAACTTAAGATGAAGTGATGCTATTCATGTCTTGCTGCTTTGAACGAAGGCCTTGCCTCCGTGATTTCCCCCGGCGTTCAATTCTGGAAAGGAAGGCCGGCATGCAATGCAAATCGGAAAAATCGTAACGCTATGAAACTGGATATAAACGGCAGCGGCGAAAAATAGCAAATGCCAATTGGCTGCCGTTCAGCGATCCGTCAAAACTCATGGGCGGCGTCAGCTCTCGACGATTTCGTCGCGGCCGGGCGGCAGGACGGCGAGCTCTGCCCAGTCGAGCTCCTGTTCCAACGCATGGAAAACATCGTCATCAATCTCGTCGGCACGACGCATCTCCGCCAGTTTTCGGCGTTTCGCGGCGATGACGCTGCGGCGCTGCCTATCGAGCCTGCTGACTTCGCGCGGGTGTCTTCCGTCGGCAGCAATCTCACGCTCCGAGGTGTAAACGTCGCGCAGGATTCGGGTGGATTTGTCCTCGCCTTCAAGCTCGGCAAGAGCCGCGTCGATCAATGCCACGCGGGCTTTGGTGAGATCGCGGTTCAGGGATTTGTCCGGATCGAATTTCAGGAAGCGGATCAGCGGCCCGAGCGTCAGCCCCTGGACAATGAGCGTGCCGAGAACGACGGCCAGCGCGCTGAGCAGGATAATATCGCGATCATGGAAGTCGATCGGCAGGGCGAGCGCAGTTGCGAGCGTGACGAGACCGCGCATGCCGCACCAGCCGGCAAGCAGGCTCGCAGCAAATGAGGGAGCGGCTTGTGTCGTGAGACCGCGCTCGGCAAGAAAGGTGATGGCGCGGTTATAGACGAGCACCCAGGCTAGGCGCACGAATGACGGTGACAAAGACCGCGGTTGCCAAGCTGATCGCAAAACTCAGCCGGCCGGGATCGAGATCGAGGACGATCTGGCGGACCTGCAAGCCCATCAGCAGGAAGGCGAGCACGTTAAGCAGGAAAACCGCGGCTTCCCAAACCGAATAGGAATGAATGCGGTGGCGGGCCGTCTGCCGCTCCGGCATGTAGCGGGCGATCACCATGGCATATGCGACGATCGCCAGGATCGCCGAAAGGTGCAGTCGCTCGGCGATGATCCACGTGCCGAACGTGGCGACGAACTCGAGCAATGTGCCGCCGAGCGTGCCAGCGAGCTTCAGACCAACGATCATGTAGAGACGGCCAAGAAGATAACCGAGGATGAGACCACCCGGCGCTGCCAGCGTCAATTCTGCCAGAATGCTGGTCAGGAAGGCGGGGTTGGTGGCGGCCGCCACTGCGGCGCTGAAGATGAGGAGGGCGACGGCATCGTTGAGCAGACTCTCGCCCTTGAGAATTACATAGGTCTGACGGGGCAGATTGAAGCGGTCGAGCATGACGGTCGCCGCGACCGCATCCGGCGGCGCCACGATGGCGCCGAGTGCGACGGCCACGGCAAGCGGCAGACCGGCCATTGCGACGCCGACTGCGGCAACGGACGCGGCCGTCAAAATGACGGCGATTGCGGCAAGCGAAAAGAGCGGCAGCCAGTTGCGCCTCAACGTCCTCGGCGGCAAATCGTAGGCGGCGTCGAAAAGTACGGGTGCGATGAAGAGCGCCAGCGCAAGCCTGGGATCGATCGCCACCTCCGGAGCCCACGGGAAAGCAGCGACAATGATGCCGGCGATTGCCAGCATGGTGGGATAAGGCACGCGGAACTTCCTGGAGAATTGCAGGAAGATGATCGCCACCAAGAGCAGCGTCAGCATGCTTTCGAAGAACGCCATAGGCCCTCCAGACCATTTCAGCGGATAGTTCTTGCCAGAAACTAGGGCCAGGCGATGCCACGGCCACCGTTCGAGCCTAAAGCTGTGAGGGACGGCAAGCTGCCGGCTGCGGGCTGCGGCATTTTGGCTCCGGTTGCAGAATCTGCGGCTTACGCTCTTGTGCGAGCGCCTGCGCTCAATATATGTGAGCACATCATAAGTATGCTTATAAATATCCGGCATAGGTTTCCATGAACGCCACGCCCACACTCGGATTCCTTCTCCACGATGTCGCACGACTGCTGCGCAAGCGCTTCGAGCAACGCGCCAAGTGTCTTGGGCTGACCCGTTCGCAATGGCAGACGCTCGCCTATCTCTCGAATAACGAGGGCATCCATCAGGGCGGCCTTGCCGAAATTCTCGAAGTCGAGCCGATCACGCTGGTGCGTATTCTCGACAAGCTCGCTGAACGCGGGCTCATTGAGCGCCGCCAGCATCCGACTGACCGGCGGATCTGGCTGCTCTACATGCGCGACGAAGCGCATCCTCTGCTCGCCGAAATGCGCGAACTTGGCGATGTGACCCGCGCAGAGGCGCTGGAAGGTGTCTCGGTCGAGCAGCGTGAGCAGCTTTTCCACATCCTGTCCATAATGAAGACCAACCTGGTCCAGGCATGCCGGACCCCGGTTGACGAGAATGAGATGAACGATGGCTGATCAATCTCCCCTCCGCGTCGTTGCCGACGCCAATGCAAAGTCACCTATTGAAGAAAATGAAGCGAAACAGCAGGAAACGGTAGCCGAAGCGCCTTCATCCAGTTCAGCGCCGGCTGTCGCCGTGGCTGCGCCTGGCGGCAACAAGGTCCGCCGCCGGCGCAGTCTCACGCGGCCCGTTCTCTTCGCCCTGCTGCCGGTCGCGCTCGTTGTCGGCGGTTATTATTACGTCAATGGCGGTCAGGTGATGTCGACCGACAACGCCTATGTCCAGGCCGATATGGTCGGGGTCACCACGGATGTCTCGGGCATCGTCGACCGGATCGACGTGCATGAAAACGAGGCGGTCAAGGCGGGGCAGGTGCTCTTCAGCCTGAGGGCCGATTCCTTCAAGATCGCGCTCGACGGCGCCAAAGCGCAGCTCGGCGTGCAGCGCAATCAGATCATGAACCTCAAGGCCAGCTATCAGCAGTCGCTTGCCGAGATCACGCAGGCGCAAGCCGATCTGCCCTATTACCAGGATCAGTTCGACCGGCAGCAGGCCCTCGTCAACAACGGCAGCGCGACGCAATCCGCCTATGACGAGGCCAAGCACAATCTCGAGGCCGCTCAGCAGAAGGTTGCCGTCGCCAAGGCGGAAGCAGCAACGACGCTCGCCCAGCTCGGCGGCAGGGCCGACCAGCCGGTCGAGGAAAACCCGCTCTACCTGCAGGCCAAATCGCAGGTCGACAACGCCCAGCGCGAGTTCGACCACAGTGTCGTCAAGGCGCCCTTCGACGGCATCGTCACCAATGTCAACGCGCTGCAGGTCGGCTCCTACCTGCAGGCCTCGCAGCAGGCCTTCTCGCTCGTCGCTACCGACCATTTGTGGATAGCCGCCAGCCCGAAGGAAACCGAGCTGACTTACGTCAAGCCTGGGCAGTCGGCCGAGATCCATGTCGACACTTATCCCGGCGTGAGCTGGAGGGGCAAGGTCGAGAGCATCAGCCCGGCTTCGGGTTCCAGCTTCTCGCTGCTGCCGGCGCAGAACACCACCGGCAACTGGGTGAAGGTCGTGCAGCGCATTCCGATGCGCGTCAGCATCGAGGATGCCGCAGGCAAGCCGCCGTTGCGCGTCGGCATGAGCACGGTCGTCGATGTCGATACCGGCCATGCCCGCGGCCTGCCCGATTTCGTCAACACGCTTCTGGGCCGGCCTCAGGGCAAGGACCATGAGTAACGCTCCCGCATCTCCGGCGACCCGGGTCGCCAATCGCGGCGCGATCACGGCCTGCGTCATTCTCGCCGTCATCATGCAGGCGCTGGACACGACGATCGCCAACGTGGCGCTGCCCTATATCCAGGGCAGCGTGTCGGCCTCCGCCGACCAGATCAATTGGGTGCTCACCTCCTATATCGTTGCGGCGGCGATCATGACGCCGCCCTCCGGTTTCCTCGCCGCCAAATTCGGCCGCAAGCGCGTGCTGCTCGTCGCTATCGCTGGCTTCGTGGCCGCCTCCGTTCTCTGCGGCCTGGCACAATCGCTGAACCAGATCGTTGCCTTCCGCCTGCTGCAGGGCCTGTTCGGCGCCTCGCTGGTGCCGCTTTCCCAGAGCATTCTCCTCGACATCTATACGGTGGAGGAACGCGGCTCGGCCATGGCGCTTTTCGGCGTCTCGGTCATGGTCGGGCCGGTGCTCGGCCCGGTCATCGGCGGCTGGCTGACCGACAATATCAGCTGGCGCTGGGTGTTCTATATCAACGTGCCGATCGGCGCGCTCGCCTTCATGGGCATCGTCGTCTTCGTTGCCGAGACCAAGCGGGATGCACTCGCCAAACTCGACTGGTTCGGCTTCGGGATGATGAGCCTGTTCATCGCCGCGCTGCAGCTCTTCCTCGACCGCGGCGAGCAGCTCGACTGGTTCTCTTCGGGCGAGATCATGGTCGAAGCGATTGTCTGCGCCGCCGCCTTCTATCTGCTTCTGGTGCACACGCTGACCGCAGAGAAATCCTTCGTCAATCCGAAGCTGTTTCTCGACCAGAACTTCACGGTGAGCATGATCTTCATCTTCGTGGTTGGCGTCACCTACCTCGCCTCGCTGGCGCTGATGACCCCCTATCTGCAGACGCTGATGGGCTATCCCGTCATCACCGCCGGCATCGTCATGGGGCCGCGCGGGCTCGGCACCATGCTCTGTATGTTCATTGTCGGGCGGCTGATCGGCAAGGTCGATACGCGCTTGCTGCTGGTGCTCGGTCTCGGCCTGACAGCCTGGGCGATGTACGATATGACGGGATGGACGCCTGATGTTTCGCAATGGACGATCGTCTCGGTCGGCTTCATCCAGGGCGCCGGCCTCGGCTTTCTCTTCGTGCCGCTGACGACGATCGCCTTCGCGACGCTGCCCGCCCAAATGCGTGGCGACGGCACCGGCCTCTACAATCTGTCGCGAAACATCGGCTCGGCGGTCGGCATCTCGATCGTCTCGGCACTGATCGTCGAGAACACGCAGAGCAATCATGAGTCGATCGCCGCCTATGTGACGCCTTTCAACCACGCCTTCAATGCGGCCGCGGCGCAGGGGTTGAGCCCGCTCACGGCCGCCGGCCGCGCTTCGCTCAACGAGATGATCACGCTGCAATCGACGATCATCGCCTATATGGACGATTTCAAGCTCTTGATGTTGATGTCGCTCGCGGTCATTCCGCTGGTGCTGTTGCTGCGCAAGCCGAAGGCCGCGCCTGCCGTCGACCACAGTGCGGTCATGGAGTGATCAGCGAAACGGCTTGCTGAGATATCGCGATCCCTGAATGCCGAAGCGCCATGGTGCTTCGGCATTTTTGGTGATGCCGATGCGTTTGCCAGCGACGATCGGCACCGGCGCGGAGGGTGTCAGCGCGTAAGGCGAGCGGTCGAGCAGCCTGTCGTTGATTTCGATGTCGATGCCGAGCGCCTGGCAGAGCTTGCCCGGGCCGCTGCAGAGCGCCGTCAGCATATCAGTGCCGCGCCGCTCCGTCATAGCGGCAATTCCCGTTTCCGGCTCGAGCGCCCGGATCAGCACGGCCGAGCCCGGATGACAGACGAAGTTCAGGCACCAGTACATGCCGTAGATGCGGTAGATGTAGACATTGCCGGGCTGGCCGAACATGGCGCCGTTGCGCCTGGTGGGCCCTCGAAAACTGTGCGAGGCTTCGTCATCGGGGAAATAGGCTTCGGTCTCGGTGATGCGGCCGCCGGCGCCATCCACGCTCAGATGGCAGCCGAGCAGGTCGCGGGCCACGGTGATCGCGTCGCGCTCGAAAAACGCCCTGAGGCCTTCGCCGGCAAGCGCGCCGGCGCCGATCGCGCCCTTTGTCATTCCACCATCGGTCATAACCGAGCAGATAACATTCGCTGCCGTCGCCGTCATCCCAAAACCATTTGATGAGGCCGGCCGCGTCAGCGGCCGGCATTCGGATCACGCATGGGAATCGAGGATGATGTAACCGAGACCGGGTCGCTCGCCGGGAAGGAATCCTCCAGGCCCTCCTCCAATTCTTCTTCGAGCAAGGCCGGATCCTTGCTGCGCGCGCCGTCGCCATGGGCTGGTTCGATTGCTGCCGCAAGCAGGACCTTGGCGCGCGCGACCGCGTTTTCCAAGGTCAGTTCGGGTGCGCTTCGCAGCGTTACGGCAATGCTGTCTTCGCCTTCACCGCCGAATTCGACGACGAAGCCGTCTTCCGTCTGGTAGACGGTGATATCGCTGAGTGCCATGGCCGTTCCCCCAAACGCGCTCATGTTAGCAAAGCGTGTTTTTGGAATTTTGTCGAGCGAAGACCTTCACCAGCCAATCGATGAAGACGCGCACACGCGGCGAAAGCTGGCGGTTGCGGGGGTAGAGCAGGGAGACCGGCGTGGGGGTCAGCGGAAAATCCTCGAGCACTTGGACCAGCGTGCCGTCGGACAGATCTTTTTCGGCGTGGTAGCGCGGGATCTGGATCAGGCCGAGGCCCATCCTCGCTGCAGCAACATAGCTTTCGGCGGCGTTGACGGTGACGGTCGCCGGAATGGTTATGTCGCGCGCCGCGCCATCGACGATGAATTCGAGCGGCAGCAGACCGCCGGTGCTGCTGGAGCGGAAGCCGACCATGCGTTGGCCGGCAAGCCGGTCCGGATGCTGCGGCAGGCCACGGGCGGCGACATAGGTGGGAGAGGCTAGCGTGATCTCATCAAGCACGGCGACACGCCTGATGGTCATGTCGCTATCCGCAGGCGTACCGACGCGCAGCACACAATCGATGCCTTCGCGCACAAGATCGACCAGCCGGTCGCCTTCGCTCATATAGAACTCGATCTCGGGATAGGTCTCCAGAAAGGACGGCAGGCTCGGCAGCACGAAATGGCGTGCGAGCGTGCCGTGCACATCGACACGCAGCAGGCCTTTCGGTCTGGTGCCGGCAAAGGCCCCTTCCGCATCCTCGATGTCGGCGAGGATCGACAGGCAGCGCTGGTAATAGGCCTCGCCGTCGAGCGTCGGGCTGACATGGCGTGTCGTGCGCTGGAGCAGGCGCACGCCGAGGCGGGCCTCGAGCTGCTTGACCGCGTCGGTAACGGTCGAGCGCGGCAGGCCCGTGTCTTCCGCTGCGAGGGTGAAGCTGCGGCGCTCCACAACACGGCAGAACACACGCATGGCATCGAATCTGTCCATCTTGTTTGTTCGTGTTCTCCGGATAGTGATGCCGGAGAATGCACGATTAACCGGCGGAAGAAAAGGCGCATCTTCTTCTCATCGAAAACGCGCTGCGGCGTAAAAGGAGAAGAACAATGGCTTCCAACAAAGACAGCAAGGTCGCACTCGTCACCGGCGCTTCCCGCGGTATCGGCGCGGCCGTAGCCAGATGCCTCGCCAGGGAGGGTTTCACCGTCGTCGTCAACTATGCCGGCAGTGCGGCAGCGGCCGAGGACCTCGCCCGGGAGATCGAACAGGCTGGCGGCAGGGCGCTGACGGCCAAGGCGGATGTCAGCAATGCTGAAGCCGTCCGGCGGATGTTCGACGCTGCGGAAGGCGCCTTTGGCGGCGTTAATGTGCTTGTCAACAATGCCGGCATCATGATGCTGTCGCCGCTCGCCGAGACTGACGACGAAAACTTCGATCGTCAGATCGGCGTCAATCTCAAGGGCACGTTCAATACACTCAGGGAAGCGGCCCGGCGTCTGCGCGATGGCGGCAGGGTCATCAACTTTTCGACTTCGGTCGTCGGCTTGAAGCTCGAAACCTACGGCGTTTACGCCGCCACCAAAGCCGCCGTCGAAACGCTGACGGCAATCATGGCCAAGGAGATGCGCGGCCGTAACATCACCGTCAACGCCATTGCGCCCGGGCCGGTGGCGACCGATCTTTTCCTGAACGGCAAGACGGAGGAACTCATTACCCGCATGTCGAAGATGAATCCGCTGGAACGGCTCGGATCGCCCGAGGACATTGCCTCCGCAGTCGCCTTTCTCGCCGGCCCGGACGGCGGCTGGATCAATGGTCAGACACTGCGCGCCAACGGCGGCGTGATCTGATGAAGGCGCCCTCATCGCAATCATGTGATTGAAGATTGTAGGTCTCCCCCCTTACAATCTTGTGGAGAGTGCCTATAGTTGTTCTATCGCGAGCGAGTGGAGTTCCCTGACGCTCTCTCCCGAACCTCCAGAGCCTGCCGCGTCCAGTCTGCGGCGCGACAGGTTCGATGTTCAAATTTAACGGCCCGTCGAAGGTTTCTCTGCCTTCCGGGCCGTCTCTGTTTTGCCGCCGCGCGGCATGCTCTAGAAATCGTTCAGCTTGGCCTCGACCAGGAGCTTGACCAGCCAATCGACGAAGACGCGGACTTTGTTGCTGAGGTGGCGGTTCGGCGGATAGACCACATAGAGCGGCACCGGGTCACGGCGCCAGTCCGGCAGCACGCGGACGAGTTCGCCCCGCCGCATCGGTTCACGCGCCATGAAGGTCGGCACCTGCGCGACGCCGAGCCCCGTCAGGGCCGCGGTCAGATAGGTGCGGCTGTCATTGACCGAGGCAATGCAGCGTGGGGTCGTCTCGACCATTTCGTTGCCCCTGCGAAATTCGAAAGGCAGCGTTCGGTTGTTCTGGGCGCGGAAATAATTGACGGAGTAGTGCGTGGTCTCCAAATCCTCCGGCCGTTCGGGCATGCCGAATTTCTGAATGTAGCTCGGCGAAGCGCAGGTGATCAGTTCCATCTCCGAAACCCGCCGGGCGATCAGTGACTGATCGGTGGGCGTACCGGCCCGCAGCGCGCAATCGACGTTTTCGACCAGATAGTCTACCGTGCGGTCGCCGACCCCTAGGTCCAGACGGATATCCGGATAGCGCTGGTAGAAGTCGCAAAGTGCCGGAACGATAATGGCGTCGGCAAAAGCGCCGCTCATTTCGATGCGCAACCGCCCGCTCGGCAGGCTTTGCGAATTGGAGAGGCTGCCATCGAGTTCCTCCAGCTCGGAGATGATCTGGGCGGCGCGTTCATAATAAAGTGCGCCGTCCGTGGTCACCATGACCCGGCGCGTGGTGCGGTTCAGGAGCTTGGTGCGCAGATGCGCTTCGAGACCCTGAATGAGGTTGGTCACCGTCGCCTTGGGCATGGCGAGCATGTCGGCGGCGCGGGTGAAATTGCCCGTCTCCACGACGCGGATGAAGACGCGCATTGCCGAAAGTTGATCCATCGGTTTCAAGTCCGCAGTTTGCGTTGCACCATTATTCGAGAATCGGAACAGTGTTATCGTGATATTGCTTCTTATTCCCTGTTCTGAATAACAATATCTTTTTTATATGAAATGCAAGCGGCAGGTGTTGTGTGCCTGCGGTTGCGTGCAAAAGAGACCGGACCGATGACGGTGGAATGGAAGGACATGATGCTGGATAAGGTGGCCATCGGCCCCGTTTCCGCGCGTGTCTACCAGGGCGCCGATTACGGCAAGGGTCCGCCCATCGTGCTTTACCTGCATGGGGGCGCATTTCTCGACAGCGAAACGAATGTCGACCGGCCGGTTGCCGTCAGTCTCGCCAAAGCCGGCGCCATCGTCGCCGCCGTCGACTACAGCACACTGTCCGGCAATCTCTTTCCGAAGGCATTGGAAGTCTCCTTCTCCGTTTTCACCTATCTCGCCAACAAGCGCGCCGCCGGTCTCGGCGACCGGAAGTCGCTGCTGTTTGTCGCCGGCGAGGAGGCGGGCGGCAATGTCGCGGCCGGAGTGGCGCTCAAGGCGCGCGATCAGATGCCGGACGCGCTCGACGGCCAGGTACTGATTTCACCGCTGCTCGATCCCTTCATGGGCACGTCGTCGATCCGCAAGGCCGAAGCGATCGGTATGCGGCAGCGCTGGGCTGACGGCTGGAGCCATTATCTGAGCGGTGGCGGCTGCCATCCCTACGCGGCCCCCTGCCTCTGTTCGCGTCTTTCAGGCGTCGCGCCGGCGCTGATATTTACCGCGGAGGATGATCCTCTGCACGACGAAACACTTGGTTACGGTGCCCGCCTGAAAAAGGCCGGCGTCGGTGTGCGCCAGCATGTCCTTCCCGCCGGGACGGGCTGGCCCTCGATTTACGGTGGGAAATCTGGGGAGACACCCGACTGGCAGGAACACGTCAGCCGCCATTTCGGAAGTTTCCTTCAGGACGTAAGCGTCCAACCGCAATTGCATTGAAGAAGATCTGATATTTCGGCGGCCTGGGGCCGCAAGGAGAGTACTGATGACGTCCAGAAGCAAGCGCTGGGCCCTCGTGGGCGCCGGCATAGGACTTGTTGCGTCCGTTTCAGGCGCTGCATTGTTTTTCGAGCTGCCGATGAGCACGACGGCTACGGCAGCTTCCGCTCCCGCGCAGCCTCCTGCCGTACCGGTGACGGTGGCCATGGTCGAAGCCCGCGACGTGACGGCCTGGGAGACCTTTTCCGGCCGTCTCGAAGCGGTCGATCGTGTCCAGGTCCGTCCCCGTGTCGAAGGCGCCATCCTTTCGGTGGCTTTCCGTGAGGGGGCGCTGGTGAAGCAGGGTGACCTGCTCTTCACCATCGATCCGGCTCCTTACCAGGCTAGCGTGGCGCAGGCTCAAGGCCAGGTCGCTTCGGCCGAAGCCAAGGTCAGCCTGGCGCAGACCGAGCTTGACCGCGGCCGCAGGCTGTCCGACAACCGCACCATCTCCCAGAGCGATCTTGATCAGCGCCAGAGCGCGCTGGCCGAGGCGCAGGCAGGACTGCGATCAGCGCAGGCTGCGTTGCAGTCGGCTCAGCTCAATCTCGATTACACTCAGGTGCGGGCGCCGGTTTCCGGCCGCATCGGCAAGATCGAGGTGACGACAGGCAACCTGGTTGCGGCCGGATCGGCTTCGCCTGCGCTGACGACACTCGTTTCGGTCGATCCGATCTATGCGAGCTTCAACGCCAGCGAAGAGATGGTGACCCGCGCTCTCGCCCAGTTGCCGCAGACGGACGGCGCTCTGCCGCCCGTCGAAGAGATTCCGGTCGAGGTCGGCACGCTCGCCGACGAAGGCACGCCGATCAAGGGCAAGCTGCAGCTGATCGACAACGAGGTCGACGCATCGAGCGGCACCATCGGCGTGCGCGCCGTCTTCGATAATCCGGGCGGACGCCTTATCCCCGGCCAATTCGTGCGCGTGCGCATGGGCCAGCCGAAGCCTGAGAACAAGATCGTCATCAGCGACCGCGCCGTCGGCACGGACCAGGACAAGAAGTTCGTCTTCGTCGTCGACGGCGACAACAAGGTCGCATACCGGCAGGTGCAGCTCGGCGCTCTGGCTGAGGGGCAGCGGGTGGTTGAAAGCGGCCTCACCGCCGGCGAAAAGATCGTCGTCAACGGTTTGCAGCGCATCCGTCCGGGCGCCGTCGTCATTCCGCAGATGGAAGAGAAAGTCGCGACCGCGCAGTAAGACGCAGCCTTCCCCTCTCGGGGAAGGCCAATTTCCGAAATGACAGGACCCACCGGCGGCTCCCCAAACCGCCGGAAAGGGACGTTGCATCCATGTTCACCCCGGAGAGGGCTTTGATATGAACATCTCCAGATTCTTTGTTGACCGACCGGTCTTTGCCGGCGTTCTTTCGGTCCTCATCGTGGTTGCCGGCCTGATTGGCCTGCGCGCGCTGCCGATTTCCGAATATCCCAACGTCGTGCCGCCGTCGGTCGTCGTGCGCGCCACCTATCCCGGCGCCAATCCGAGCGTCATTGCCGAAACGGTGGCGACACCGCTCGAAGAGCAGATCAACGGCGTCGAGGACATGCTCTACATGTCGAGCCAGGCAACCTCGGACGGCGTGCTCAACGTCACCGTCACCTTCAAGCTCGGCACTGACCCCGACAAGGCGCAGCAGCTCGTGCAGAACCGCGTCAGCCAGGCCGAACCGCGCCTGCCGGCGGAAGTGCGCGCGCTCGGGATCACCACGGTCAAGAGCTCGCCCGACTTCATCATGGTCGTCAACCTCGTCTCCGACGGGAACAGCCACGACATCACCTATCTTCGCAACTACGCGACCTTGAACATCAAGGATCGGCTCGCCCGCATCCCCGGCGTCGGCCAGGTGCAGGTCTTCGGCGCCGGCGATTATTCGATGCGTGTCTGGATCGACCCGCAGAAGGCCGCCGAGCATGAACTTGCCGCCAGCGACATCAGCAACGCGATCAGCTCGCAGAACGTCCAGGCGGCCGCCGGCATTATCGGCGCGTCGCCGAGCCAGCCGGGCGTCGACCTGCAGCTCAACGTGAATGCACAGGGCCGCCTGCGCACGCCCGAGGAGTTCGGCAACATCATCGTCAAGACGGGCGCCAATGGGGAGATCACCCGCCTTCGCGACGTCGCCCGCATCGAGCTTGGCGCCGCCGACTATACGCTCAGGTCGCTGCTCGACGGCAAGCCGGCCGTCGCCGTGGCCGCCCTTCAGGCGCCCGGCTCGAATGCCATCGAAATCGCCGACAATGTGCGCGCAACCATGGATCAGCTGCAACTGGCCATGCCTGAGGGCGTCAAATACGAGATCGTCTACGATACGACGAAATTCGTGCGCTCCTCGATCGAGAAGGTCATCGACACGCTGCTCGAAGCCATCGCGCTCGTCGTCCTCGTCGTCATCGTCTTCCTGCAGACATGGCGCGCGTCGATCATTCCGCTGATCGCGGTTCCGGTCTCGATCATCGGCACCTTCGCGGTCATGTATGTCTTCGGCTTCTCGATCAACGCGCTCAGTCTATTCGGGTTGGTGCTTGCGATCGGTATCGTGGTGGACGACGCCATCGTGGTGGTGGAAAACGTCGAGCGCAATATCGAGCATGGTCTGTCGCCGCGCGCGGCCACTTATAAGGCGATGAAGGAAGTGTCCGGTCCGATCATCGCGATCGCGTTGGTGCTCGTCGCGGTCTTCGTGCCGCTCGCCTTCATCTCTGGCCTGTCGGGTCAGTTCTATCGTCAGTTCGCGCTGACGATCGCGATCTCGACCGTCATCTCGGCCTTCAACTCGCTGACCCTGTCACCGGCGCTTGCCGCCCTTCTGCTGAAGGGCCACGACGCGCCCAAGGACTGGCTTACGCGCTTCATGGACGCGATCTTCGGTTGGTTCTTCCGTGGCTTCAACCGCGTCTTCGGCGCAGGCTCGAATGCCTATGGTAAAGGTGTTGGCGGCCTGGTGTCGCGCAAGAGCATCGTCATGGTGGTCTACCTGGCGCTGGTCGGCGCGACCTACAGCATGTTCACCACGGTTCCCGGCGGCTTCGTGCCGTCGCAGGACAAGCAATATCTGATCGGCTTCGCTCAGCTGCCGGATGCCGCAAGCCTCGATCGCACGGAAGACGTCATCAAGCGCATGACCGATATCGCGCTCGCGCAGCCCGGCGTCGCCAATGCAATCGCCTTCCCCGGCCTGTCGATCAACGGCTTCACCAACTCCTCGAATGCCGGCATCGTCTTCGTGACGCTGAAGGATTTCGAGGAGCGCAAGACGCCGGATCTTTCTGGCGGCGCCATCGCCATGGCGCTGAACCAGAAATTCGGCGCAATCCAGGATGCCTTCATCGCCATGTTCCCGCCGCCGCCGGTCAACGGTCTCGGCACGACGGGCGGTTTCAAGCTGCAGATCGAGGATCGCGCAGGCTTGGGCAACCAGGCGCTCGACGAGGCGACCAAGGCAGTGCTTGCCAAGGCCTACCAGACGCCTGAGCTCGCCGGGCTGTTCTCCAGCTTCCAGATCAACGTGCCGCAGCTCTATGCCGATCTCGACCGCGCCAAGGCCGAGCAGCTCGGAGTGTCCGTCACCGACGTCTTCCAGACGCTGCAGATCTATCTCGGCTCGCTCTATGTGAACGACTTCAATGCCTTCGGCCGCACCTACAGCGTCCGTGTGCAGGCCGACGCGAAATTCCGCGCTCAGCCGGAAGATATCGGTCAGCTGAAGGTTCGTTCGGCGTCGGGCCAGATGATCCCGCTTTCGGCACTTCTGAAGGTGGAGCCGAGCACGGGTCCGGAGCGGGCGAACCGCTATAACGGATTCCTCGCCGCCGATATCAACGGCGGGCCGGCGCCGGGCTTCTCGTCTGGCCAGGCACAGGCGGCGATCGAGAAGATCCTACACGAGACGTTGCCTGCTGGCATCGACTTCGAATGGACGGACCTGACCTATCAGCAGATCCTTGCCGGCAATTCGAGCGTCGTCGTCTTCCCGCTCGCGCTGTTGCTGGTGTTCCTGGTGCTTGCCGCACAGTATGAAAGCCTGACCCTGCCGTTGGCGATCATCATGATCGTACCTATGGGTGTCCTGGCCGCTCTGACAGGCGTCTGGCTCACCGGCGGAGATAACAACATCTTCACCCAGATCGGCCTGGTCGTCCTTGTCGGCCTGTCGGCGAAGAACGCGATCCTCATCGTGGAATTCGCTCGCGAACTGGAGTTCGAGGGCCGGACGCCGCGCGAAGCCGCGGTCGAAGCCAGCCGCCTGCGCCTTCGCCCGATCCTCATGACTTCCATGGCCTTCATCATGGGCGTCGTGCCGCTCGTCGTCTCGACCGGCGCCGGCGCGGAAATGCGTGCGGCGATGGGCGTTGCGGTGTTCTCGGGCATGATCGGCGTGACTTTCTTCGGCATCTTCATGACGCCGGTGTTCTACGTGCTGCTGCGGCGGCTGACGGGCAATCGCCCGCTCATCCAGCACAAGCCGGACGAACACAAGGAGGAAGAGGCCGAGGTCATTCGGCTCGCGGCGGAATAAGCGGAATTCAACCTTCCTTTGTCGAGTAAATCGGGCGGGAACTTCGGTTCTCGCCCGTATCGTTTTCTGGCACCCGATGAAAATGCGTTACGTTCATCAAAACGGTTGCAACCGTGGAGGAGGGGACTATCAAAGGCGGATAGCAGCTGGGAGGATCGGCGCGGGCCCCGCTGTCCGGATAAGCGAGACCGGCAAAGCCGGCGCGCTTGCGGAAGTTGCTGAGGCGGACTGCAGCGCTTCGCTTCTAAATTTCGAAGAGAAGAGTGGCCGATCGGGAGGATAATGATGACGGACCGCCAAACGAAGAAACGCCGCCTGCGTTCGCAGGATTGGTTCGACAATCCCGATCATATTGACATGGCGGCGCTCTATCTCGAGCGTTTCATGAATTACGGCATCACCCCGGAAGAGCTGCGCTCGGGCAAGCCGATCATCGGGATTGCCCAAAGCGGCAGCGATCTAACGCCCTGCAACAGAGTGCATATCGAGCTCGCCAAGCGCGTGCGCGACGGCATTCGCGACGCAGGCGGAATACCGATCGAGTTTCCGACACATCCGATCTTCGAGAACTGCAAGCGTCCGACCGCCGCCCTCGATCGCAATCTTGCCTATCTCGGCCTCGTCGAAATCCTCTACGGCTATCCACTCGACGGTGTCGTGTTGACCACCGGCTGCGACAAGACCACGCCTTCGGCGATCATGGCTGCTTCGACGGTCGATATTCCGGCTATCGTGCTTTCCGGCGGTCCGATGCTCGATGGCTGGCACGAAGGCGAACTGGCCGGTTCCGGCACCGTCATCTGGCGGATGCGGCGGAAATATGCGGCAGGCGAGATCGATCGGGAGGAGTTCCTGCAGGCAGCGCTCGACTCGGCTCCGTCCGTTGGCCACTGCAACACGATGGGCACAGCCTCAACGATGAATGCGCTGGCGGAAGCACTCGGCCTGTCGCTCACCGGCTGTGGCGCCATCCCGGCCGCCTACCGCGAGCGGGGGCAGATGGCCTACCGCACCGGACGGCGCGCCGTCGAGATCGTGTTCGAGGATCTGAAGCCATCGGATATCCTGACGCGGGCTGCTTTCCTCAATGCGATCCGCACCAATTCGGCGATCGGCGGCTCGACCAATGCGCAGCCGCATCTGGCTGCGATGGCCAAGCATGCCGGCGTCGAACTTTATCCCGATGATTGGCAGGTGTACGGCTTCGATATCCCGCTTTTGGCCAATGTCCAGCCAGCGGGCGCCTATCTCGGTGAGCGCTACCACCGCGCCGGCGGCACGCCGGCGATCATGTGGGAGCTGCTGCAGGCCGGAAAACTCGACGGCGATTGTCGCACGGTGACGGGGAGGACGATGGCCGAGAACCTCGACGGTCGGCAGACTAGCGACCGCGAGGTCATTCGGCCATTCGACGAACCGCTGAAGGAGCGGGCGGGCTTCCTCGTTCTCAAGGGCAATCTCTTCGATTTCGCGATCATGAAGATGAGCGTCGTCTCGGAGGATTTCCGCCAGCGCTATCTTCTGGAACCCGGGCGGGAAGGTGTCTTCGAGGGCAAGGCGGTGGTTTTCGACGGTTCCGAGGATTATCACAAGCGCATCAACGACCCCGAACTCGGCATCGACGAGGATACCATCCTCGTCATCCGCGGCGCGGGGCCGCTCGGCTGGCCGGGATCGGCCGAGGTCGTCAATATGCAGCCGCCGGATCATCTGTTGAAGCGTGGCATTCGCAGCCTGCCGACAATCGGCGACGGGCGTCAGTCGGGCACCGCCGACAGCCCGTCGATCCTCAATGCATCACCAGAAAGCGCTGCCGGGGGCGGCCTCGCCTGGCTTCGCACCGGCGATATCATCCGCATCGACTTCAACCAGGGGCGCTGCGACATGTTGGTCGACGACGCGGAGATCGAGCGGCGCAGGAGCGACGGCATTCCGCCGGTGCCGGCGGATGCCACGCCGTGGCAGCAGATCTACCGCCGCTCGGTGACGCAGCTGTCGGACGGCGCGGTTCTAGAAGGTGCTTCGGAGTTTCGCCAGATCGCGAAAAACCCGCCACGGCACAACCATTGATTCTGGCGCAGGGCAGCGATAGTGGCTAATTTCCGCTGAAATGCTTCCTGTCCTCCGGGTTGAGTACGCGAGAGATTTCGGCGCGACATTTATCCGCGCCGGAAGTTATTGGGCACCAAGTAATTTTCTTGAGCTTGCAACGGCATTGTTTCATGGTAATGCGGAAACGAAGCTTACTGCATTGCATCGAAAACGATTATACGCGTGGTCAAGACCATCGGCGCGGCTTCTCCATCGTTCGTCCGGTGCGATCGGGTGGCGGTGATCTGAAAATTGCTTTGCCGTTGGCGGGATGGACTTGCGGGACATTCAATCTGGGAAGGTCGCATGAATTCGGAATTTGCCGTTCGTTCGATGCGGCCCGGCGAATTGGAACTCGTGCTCGAATGGGCGCGTCAGGAGGGGTGGAATCCGGGTCTCGACGATTCGCTTGCATTCCTCGAAGCCGATCCGTCGGGATTTTTCGTCGGCTCTATCGGTGAAGTCCCCGTCGGCTCGATCTCGGTCGTCAAATATGGCGACAGCTTCGCCTTTCTCGGCCTCTACATCGTCCACCCGGATTTCCGCGGCAAGGGTTACGGCAAGGCGATCTGGGAAGCGGGGATTGCCACGGCGGAAGGCCGGACGATCGGTCTCGACGGCGTTGCCGCGCAGCAGGGGAACTATCGCAAGGCCGGCTTCGAGCCCGCCTATTCCACCATTCGTTACGGCGGTGTTGCCTCCTCTTTGCCGGCCTCCACGCTTGTCGCGCAGCCGGTGCTGGATTCACGCCTGGAAGGGCTGCAGCGTTATGATGCGGCGATCTTTCCGCAGCCGCGGGATGCCTTCCTCGCCGCCTGGTGCACCAGCCGCAAGGGGCGGCGTACGGCCGTAGTCCGCAAAAGCCACAAGATCCGCGGTTACGGCACGATTCGCCGCTGTTACGAGGGCTACAAGATCGGCCCACTTTTCGCCAACGATGCAGACAGCGCCGCGGCGCTGCTTGCCGGATTGATCCCTGAGGCAAAGGGTGCTCAGATCTTCATCGATATCCCCGCCGACAATCGCGAGGCGATTGCACTTGCCGAAGGCATGGGTCTTCTGCCGGTGTTCGAGACCATGCGGATGTATCGAGGACCCGCCCCGGCGATCCCGCTGAAACACGTCTTCGGCGTGACGACGCTGGAGCTTGGTTAAGCCTAATCCACGGGCGAGGCGGGCACGGTGGGAGCGGACGCTTTCGGCCGGCCCTTTTCGGCGATTGCGATGCCGCCGAGCGTCAGCATCAGCGCTACCATATGGAAGGACTGAAGCCTTTCTCCGATCAGTACGACGGAAAGCAGTGTTCCGAATACCGGCACGAGATTGATGAAGAGACCGGCGCGGTTGGCGCCGATAGCCTCAACGCCTTTGATATAAAGGATCTGCGCCAGCAATGAGGGGAAGATCGCGGTATAGAAGGTGATGCTCCAGCCGGCCTGGTCAGGCCACTGCGCAGCGCCGCGGCCGATCTCCCAGAGAAGCAGCGGCAGCGAGGTCAGCATGGCGGCGAGGGCGGGGAAGGCCATTAGCGTGCGCCAGTCGACCGGCGGTTTCCAGCGCAGGAAAATGGTGTAGAGCGAATAGGCGGCAATAGCGATCAGCATCAGCCCGTCGCCGCGGTTAAGCTGCAACTGCAGGAGCGTGGCGAGGTCGCCATGGGCGGCGGTCAGCGCCACGCCCATCAGCGTCATGCCGAAGCCGAGACATTGCGCCAGCGAGATGCCAGTGCGGAAAAAGAAAAAATTCAACAGGAAGATCAGCATCGGAATGCCGGCTTGCTCGATGGCGACGTTGATCGCCGTTGTATATTGCACTGCCGAATAGAGCATGGCGTTGAAGAGCGTATAGCCAATGGCGCCGTAGCAAAGAAGCAGCGGCAGGTTTTTCCTCGCCACGGGCCAATCCTTCTTCAGTTGCGGCACAGATATCATGGCGATGAACGCGACGGCGAGGAACCAGCGCAGAAAGGTCAGCATCATTGGGCTGATATGGCCGACTGCGAGTTTGCCGGCGACGGAGTTGCCGCCCCAGCAGAGGGTGGCGATGACGAGGCAGATATAGGCTGTGGCTTGCAAGAGCGTTCTTCCTCGTCTTCTTGCGATCGAAGTTCGGATTTTTCCCAGGGGAAATAGACTGCCGGCTGCTGATTTGTCACGCAAAAAGCCCAATCGTCTGTGACAACAGGGTCGCTTTCCCAAAAACAAAGCTTTATAGATGCGCGGGTTTGAGCAGGTGCGCGGTTTTCCGCCGGTAACAGGAAGAGTTGGATGACGAACGTAGTCGTGGTCGGTTCGCAATGGGGTGACGAAGGCAAAGGCAAGATTGTCGATTGGCTTTCGGAACGTGCGGATATTGTCGTGCGCTATCAGGGCGGCCACAATGCCGGCCATACGCTCGTCATCGACAGCACGAGCTATAAGCTCTCGCTGTTGCCCTCTGGCGTCGTGCGTCCCGGCAAGATGGCGGTGATCGGCAACGGCGTCGTCGTCGATCCGCATGCCCTGATCGCTGAGATCGGCCGACTGGAGGCGCAGGGCGTGACGGTTACGCCTGACAATCTGCGCATCGCCGACAATGCGACGCTCATCCTGTCGCTGCATCGCGAGCTCGACGCGATGCGCGAGGATGCCGCGTCCAACAGCGGCACCAAGATTGGCACGACGCGCCGCGGCATCGGTCCGGCCTATGAGGACAAGGTCGGCCGCCGCGCCATCCGGGTCATGGATCTCGCCGATCTCGACAGTCTTTCCGGCAAGGTCGACCGTATCCTGACGCATCACAATGCGCTTCGCCGCGGCCTCGGCGTCGCCGAGATCAGCCACCAGGCGATCATGGACGAGCTGACCTCAATCGCCGATCGGGTGCTGCCGTTCCGCGACACGGTCTGGCTTTTGCTTGATAGGGAGCGCCGCAAGGGCGCCCGCATCCTGTTCGAAGGTGCGCAGGGCAGCCTGCTCGACATCGATCACGGCACCTATCCTTTCGTGACCTCCTCCAACACCGTGGCTGGCCAGGCGGCGGCCGGTTCCGGCATGGGGCCAGGCTCGCTCGGCTATATCCTCGGCATCACCAAGGCCTATACGACACGCGTCGGCGAAGGCCCGTTCCCGACGGAGCTGACCGACGAAATTGGCCAGTTCCTGGGTGAGAAGGGGCATGAGTTCGGTACCGTGACAGGGCGCAAGCGCCGCTGCGGCTGGTTCGACGCGGCACTGGTGCGTCAGTCGGTTGCGACCAACGGCATTACCGGCATCGCGCTTACGAAGCTCGATGTGCTCGACGGTCTCGAGGAACTGAAGATCTGCGTCGGTTATATGCTCGACGGGGAACAGATTGATCATCTTCCCGCAAGCCAGGGAGCGCAAGCTCGGGTCGAACCGATCTATGTCACGCTTGAGGGATGGAAGGAATCGACCGTCGGCGCCCGCAGCTGGGCGGATCTTCCGGCACAGGCGATCAAATATGTTCGCCAAGTCGAGGAACTGATCGGGGCGCCGGTCGCGCTCCTTTCCACCAGCCCGGAGCGAGACGACACGATACTTGTGACCGATCCGTTTGAGGATTAAGGTCACGGCCCACTGTGGAGGACAGTTCGGCAGAAGGCCGGACTTCTTGAGAAAGTAAGAATGGCGGATTTTATTGCAGTTATTCGGCGGGCCGTCGACGGCTTGGCTGAAAACACCCCCGAGATGCGGGTGAAAGTCTACGAACGTGCTCGCGGTGCAGTGCAGCGGCAGCTCGAGAACATGAAGCCGCGTCCGCCGGAAGCCATGCTGCAACGCCAGCTCGAAAAGCTCGAGGCCGCCATCCGCGAAGTGGAGGCTGAACACTCCGAAGCGCTGCCCCTCGAGGAGACGGTCGGCGCCGGTGCTGCGCCGGAAACCTTGGAAGAACAAGCGGTTCCTGACGAAAGCACCTTGCCGCCTGCGCCCCAGACCGCTGTCGGCGAGCCGGCCGGTGAAGCCGATGTGGAACCGGCGGCGGCCGACGCCGCCCATGAGCCGGATCACCATGAAGCTGACACACGGCAGGAAACTGAGGAAGAGGTCGCGGCCGAGGAGCCGCTTTCCGCGGAAGCTGAGGCCGCACAAACACCTGTTTCCGCTGAGACAGCTGCACCCGCCGAGACCTATTGGCATCCCTCGCATGAGGAAGAGGCTCCGGCCGAGGAATGGCATGCCGGCGAGGCGCGTGACGTCGCCGCCGAAGAAATGCAGCCGGAACATCACGGCTTCGAAACGCCAGCTGCCGATCATTCCTACGAGGAAGCCGACGAGCATCGTGCCGATGAAGAGCATCCCGTGGAGGCCGAGGAGATCGCGGCCGAACCGGCGATGGCGGAAAGCCATGAGCCCAAGGCCGAGGCCGCTTACGAGCCCATCGAGTCGTTTCAGCCGATCACACGCGGCCTAGAGCATGCATCCAACCGGCTCGTGGAGCCGGTTGCCGATTTCAATCGTGCCCAGGAATTCGTCGAACATAGCCGCGAGCAGCCGCTGCAGGCGGATGCTGCGGGACATTTCGATCCAGTCTGGGCCGAGCCTGCCGTCGAGACGCCGGCTCCGGCGCCCAAGGATGCGGAGACCGAATGGGCCGAAGAGGAGCTCCGCCAATATTCGGAAACGGCGCCAGTTACCGCCGACGCTTCGGCGCGTGCCTTCGAAGACGTGATATCGAGCCTCGAAAAAATGGCGCCCGCCGCTGTCATGCCGGCCGCCAAGGAAGCTTTCTCCTGGGAGAAGGCTGCCTTCGACGACCTGCCGCCGCTCGAGGCGGGCACCGACAAGAAGACGCCGGTGTCCTCGCATTTCGACGACGTTGATATCTTTGCGGAGGTGCACGACGGCAAGCCTACACCTCCCGCCGGCGCGCCGAGCGAGGCATGGCGCGAAGCGAAGGCGCTGCGGGGCTATGACCGCCGCGGCCCGATCGCCACTGACGATGACGACGCCAACCCGGCGATGGATATCGATCAGATCGTCGCCTCAAAGCTGCAGGGCAAGAATTTCCGCATGGAACCGAAGCGCCGCCGCTTCGGCATCGGCACGATAATTACTCTTCTCTTTGCGCTTATCCTGATCGGTGGCGGCGCCTATGCCGGCTGGGTGAACAGAGAAGCGCTGGTGGCGATGGTCGATGGGCTTGTCAGTTCGGCACCGTCGCAGGCGACGAGGAACGAGGCTGCAACCACGCCGGCGGGGTCCGAGATGCCGGCTCAGCCCGCGCCGACGCCAGCCCAGCCAGCCGCACCGGAAGCACAGAATACGCCGCCGGCGCCGGCACAGCCTAACCAGCAAGTAGCGTCCTTGAACAATGACGGCGCGGCGGCCAATTCCAAATTCACGCAACGACTGCTTTCCGACGGGACCGAAGTCGACAGCGGCCCGGCGACGGTGCCGGGAACGCCGACGGCTGAAGGAAAATCGGTGGCCGAGCAGAACGTCGCGGCGGCGGATACGCCGGCGGCCAGTGCGCAAGGCGATGCGGCCCCGCCCGAAACGCTGACGCCCAACGGTCCTGCGGCATCGCCGCAGCAGGCTGCGCCGGTTGGTTCGTCGGAAAAAATGTTCCTCTATGAGGAGCGTATCGGCCAGAGCTCGCCGACGGCGATCGAGGGAACGGTCGTCTGGACCGTCCAGCACGAGGCTGGCCAGGACGGCCGGCAGGAGGCGACGGTACAAGGCAATGTCACCGTTCCCGAGCGCAACCTCTCGGCTCTCGTCACCTTCAAGCGCAATTCCGATCCGTCGCTTCCGGCGAGCCATCTCGTCGAGATCGTCTTTTCGGTGCCGCCCAACTTTGAAGGCGGCAGCATCGAAAGCGTCCAGCGCATCTCGATGAAGCGCACCGAGCAGGATCGCGGCGACGCGCTGATCGCGGTTCCGGCCAAGATCACGGATGATTTTCACATGATCGCGCTCAACGACTATCCCGATGCGCGCAAGGCCAATCTCGATCTGCTGTCGACCCGCAACTGGATCGATATTCCGATCACCTACCGCAACGGCCGCCGTGCGCTGCTGACGATGGAAAAGGGTGGTACGGGAACGGATGCCTTCAATACAGCCATCAAGGAGTGGACTGCACTCGGGGATGTCTCGACGAGCCAGTGAGTGGGTCTCGGTGCGTTGTGCCACCGGCCCCCTCATCCGCCTGCCGGCACCTCCCCGAGGGGGAGAAGGGAATCGTGGCAGCGTCCTGTCTTTCTTAAAGCATTCCTTTTGGATATGAGGGCGAGCAGCTTGCTTCTCCTCTTCTCCCCAGGGGGAGAAGGTGGCCCGAAGGCTCGGATGAGGGGGCTGCACGGCACGCCCTTCCACGTCCTTCCTGCCGGCATCGCCCGCCCACAAAACAAAAACGCCACCTCCCGCATCCGGAAGGTGGCGTTTCCAACTGTCAGTTCAGTTCTATCAGGCCGTGGCTTCGACGACGCGAATGGCCTTGGCGCGTTCCAGGGCTTCCTTGCGGACAGCATCCTGCACCTTTTCAAAGGCGCGGACTTCGATCTGGCGGACGCGTTCGCGGCTGATGTCGAACTCGGCCGAGAGATCCTCCAGCGTCACCGGATCCTCGGCAAGGCGGCGAGCCTCGAAGATGCGGCGCTCGCGTTCGTTCAGAACACTCATCGCTTTCGCCAGCATGCGCCGGCGGGTTTCGAGCTCATCCTGTTCGATCAGCACGTCTTCCTGGCTGTCGTGGTCGTCCACAAGCCAATCCTGCCATTGACCGCTGTCGCCTTCGGCCGCCTTGATCGGCGCGTTCAGCGAAGCGTCGCCGGAGAGACGGCGGTTCATCGAGATGACCTCCTCCTCCGAGACGTTCAGCTTGGTGGCGATTTCCGAGACGTGCTCCGGCTTCAGGTCGCCGTCGTCGATCGCCTGGATGCGGCCCTTCAGCCGGCGCAGGTTGAAGAACAGGCGCTTCTGGTTGGCCGTCGTGCCCATCTTCACCAGCGACCACGACCGCAGGATATATTCCTGGATCGAGGCCTTGATCCACCACATGGCGTAGGTGGCGAGGCGGAAGCCGCGTTCGGGATCGAATTTCTTGACGGCCTGCATCAGACCGACATTGCCTTCGGAGACGACTTCGCCGATCGGCAGGCCGTAGCCGCGATAGCCCATCGCGATCTTCGCGACGAGGCGAAGATGGCTGGTGACGAGCTTATGGGCAGCGTCGCGGTCGCCATGCTCGGCATAACGCTTGGCCAGCATATATTCCTGCTGCGGCTCCAGCATGGGGAACTTGCGGATTTCGTCGAGATAGCGGTTGAGACCGGCTTCGCCGGCGGTAATGGACGGCAAGGTATTTCGGGCCATATTGCACCCTCCTAAAGTGAATTCCGGTTCCCGATGGAAACGCGCCCCCGCGTTAAAAGGCGAACCGGGACGTGCGGCTTTTGTTCCAAGCCCGCACTAAGTCTATATACAGATAAGTATGGCGAAACGGCGGTTCAAGGTGCTGCTCACGCAGGTGTGAGGCGGCGAGAGAGGTATCCCGGGCCGCCTTTATCGTCGCAAAGCTGCGACCAGTTTCATCATATCATCCGGCAGCGGCACTTCGAAATGCATGAGTTCGCCGGTGCGGGGATGCTCGAATTGCAGCATGAAGGCATGCAGTGCCTGACGGCCGAAACCGTTGACGATCTTGCGGATTTCTTCGGGCAGAAGATTGGCCTTGGTCCTGAAGCCGGCGCCATAAACGGTGTCGCCAACGAGCGGATGACCGATATGGGCCATATGCACGCGGATCTGATGGGTGCGACCGGTTTCCAAGTGGCACTCGACCAGCGAAGCGAGCGCGGTCGCGTCAGGGTTTTCCTGGAAGCGCTCGATTACTTCGTAGTGGGTGATCGCCGCGTCCGCATCCTGGCTGTCGGGGCGCTTGACGGCCCGGCGGGTGCGGTCGCCGGTGGCGCGGCCGAGAGGCGCATCGATTGTTCCCGACAGAGTGCGGGGACGGCCCCAGACGACTGCCCGATAGGCCCGCTCCAGCGGCATGGTGCGGCCGTGGTCGGCAAATTGAAGCGAGAGGTGGCGATGGGCGACGTCGTTCTTGGCGACGACCATGACGCCTGTCGTGTCCTTGTCGAGACGATGGACAATGCCGGGACGGCGCACGCCGCCGATGCCTGAGAGCGTATGGCCGCAATGATGGATCAGCGCGTTGACCAGCGTTCCTGTCCAGTTACCGGAGCCGGGATGGACGACCAGACCCGCCGGTTTCGATATGACGATAAGGTCATCGTCCTCATGCAGGATGTCGAGCGGGATATCTTCGCCCTTTGGGGTCGGGTCCTCCGGCTCGGGCAGGGTGATCTCGAAACTGTCGCCGACGCGCACCTTGCGCTGCGGATCGGTAACCTGCTCGCCTCTCAAAGAAACCAGTCCCTCCTTGATCAGCGCCTTGATGCGGCTACGGGAAAAATCCTCACCGACCTGCGCCGTCAGCCAGGCGTCGAGCCGGCCTTCGGCGGTTTCATCGGCGGTCAGGACTTTTCTAATGCCGGCTGCTTGTTTAAAGGGGTCGCTCAAGACGCTTCTTCTCCGACGTATTTTTAGAACGGAACGCACAGATGACAGCAATCGAGCCAGACGACCAGGAAGAGAAGCCCCTTGATCCGGCGATGGAAAGTGTCCGGCGCAAGATGGTCCGCCTGCAGATTGTTTCCGGCGCCATCATGTTCGTCAGCCTTATGGCGGTCTTCGGCGCTGTTGTCTACAAGACGATGCGCGAGCCCAAGGAGACCGCGTCCACTGCCGCAGCCTCCGGCGTGCCTGCGGATGCACCGCTTGCGGCGAGCCTCTCCCTGCCTATCGGGTTCAAGGTGCAGTCCACCTCGTTTTCGGCGGGACAGATGCTGTTCTATGGAGAAACGGTTGAAGGCACGAGGAAGGCGCTGGTATTCGATCTGAGGACCGGCCGCACGGTCGCCGACGTCACCGTCGGGGGAAATTGAGGCGGGATGGTCGCCCCGATCGTCATCGACAGCGCCAACGATCCACGCATCGCCGAGTTTCGCGATATAAGAGAGCGTGACCTGACGGGCCGGGAAAACCGCTTTATCGCCGAAGGCACTGTCGTGCTGCGCATGCTCGCCGAGGCGCATGCGGCACGTCGCGGCTTCTCGGCCGAGAAAATCCTGCTGCTGCGCAATCGCGTCGACGGCTTGCAATCCATCCTGGAACGGTTTCCGGCTAGTGTGCCGGTTTATGTCGCCGAGGCCGAAGTGCTCGATGGTGTCGTCGGCTTTCATCTGCATCGCGGCGTTCTCGCCCTTGGAAAGCGAGAGGACCGCGGCGAGGCGGCACTTCTCGACGCATTGCCGGAACGGGCGCTGGTGCTGGTCGGCTGCGGCATTTCCAACCACGACAATGCCGGCTCGATGTTTCGCAATGCTGCTGCCTTCCGGGCGGATGCCGTGTTGCTCGACGAAACCTGCTGCGATCCGCTCTATCGCAAGGCGTTACGTGTGTCGGTCGGCTCGGTGCTTAGCGTTCCGCACCGGCGCGGCGGCAAGGCGCTGGACCTGCTCCTGACGCTTGCCCAACGGGGCTTTGCCATCTGGACGCTTTCGCCGCACGGAAAGACCGACATCCGCGCCATTCCCGCTGCGGCACGCATGGCGCTCGTCATCGGCACCGAAGGGGAGGGCTTGCCGGAGGCGCTGCTGGCGCGTTTTCAGAGCGCGCGCATCCCCCAATCAGACGAGCTCGATAGTCTCAACGCGGCAACTGCGACAGGGATCGCATTGTTTTCCATGGCCTCCGCCATGGGGCGGCTATGAGCTTTAACGCAGCGGATTGGCGATGATGGCGGCCGCCCTGTCTGCAAGACTGACGCGATCGCTCGGATTTTTGTTGCCGGCATCCGGCAGTAGCGCGCGGATCGGCGACGAAGGGCCTTCGTTGAGTGCGGTCAGCGCCACCATGTTGGCGGCGATCGAGGCGATCTCCTCGCGGATCGCGCCATCGCGTCCGGTGACGGACTTTGCCTTCTGCAAGCGTTCGGCAAGGGCGGCGCTGCGCTTGCGGACATCCTCGCCTATCTCAGCCGTCACAGCGGCCATGTCGAGCACGGATGCGGTCGTGTCTTCGACTGTCAGTTCCGTCGGTAGTTCTGCCGCTATCTTGGCCAGGCCGGCATCGCGCAGGATTCGGTTGATCTTGCGGATCTCGGCATTGGCGGCTTTCAACTGCTCCTTCAACTTGGCGATCTCCTGCTGACGGCGGGCGAGCTGCGTTTCCTTCTCGGAGGCGGAAGCACTTTCGCGCGCAGCCTTATCCTCCAGGCGGATCACCAAATGCTGCTGCTGCGTGAGTTTCTGCTCGACATCCCTAGCCCGCTTCTGCAGCAGGTTGGCGTCCTGGCGCAAGGTGTCGCGTTCGTCGCGCAACGCGTTGGCGCGGAATTTCAGGCTTTCCGCTTCGGTCTCACGCGCGGCGAGATCGATTCTCAGCCCGTCGGCCTGTTCGCTGAGTTTGCTCAGCCGCGTCCGCATTGCCGTCAGTTCGGCCTCCTTGTTGGCGGCGGATTGTTCGGCAATATGCAGATTGGTCTTCAGCTGGCTGATATAGTTTTCATCCTTACGCAGGCGCGAGCGCTGCTCGGCCGCCTCGACGTGCATCTCGCCGATCTGGGCCTGCAATTCGCCAATCTCGGCGGCGAGCCTGCCGGCATCGACGGCGAGCGCATCGTGGCGCAGCTGGAGAGACAGGGATTTCTCGCGCTCACGCAGAAGGTCCTGGGTGGTGCGGGCATTTTCGGCGGCATGAAGCGCGCGCACCATATCCTTCTGGGCGCGAACCTCCTGCGGGCTCAGGGGCATTGTCGCCTTCAGGCGGTTCTCGGTATACCAGACAATGCGGCGGTGAACGGCCGGCGAAACCAGAAAGACGAGGAAGGCCGCGGTCAGGAAGCCCAATCCGAACAAGAGAGCGTATTCGATCACGGCGCGGCCATCGGTTCGACAGTTAATGCGGGGTCAGCCGCGATGATTAAAGAGACATGGCGCGCATGGCAAGGCCGCCGATGCGGCGGCGGCCGATTCCTGCCGCTTTTAAGGTCTCAGAAGGGGTTCCAGGTCGGCGCTTGGGTGATCTTGAGATAACCCACATTGACCCCGAGGCGGGCGCCGACGCCGGTGCGGATCGGCACAACCAGCACGTCATTGTTTTTCAGCACCGTCATGCCGAAGCCGGCGATCACATAGGCCGAACCGCTGACGCCGCCGAAGCGGGCATAGATGCCGTCGATGGAGGGCAGGTCGTAAACCAGCATCATGACGCGCGAACCCTGGCCGCCGTAATCGATGCCGAGAGACGGGCCCTGCCAGTAGAGCGGATGCTCGCCGGCGTTCTTGGTGTTGAGTTGGCCCTCGCCGTAGGTGAGACCGGCGATGAAGGCGCCGCCGCCTTCCTGCCCGAGAATATAACCGTTCGGCAGGCCGTATTTCTGGAAGGCGCTCTCGACCACCTTGGCAAGGCCGCCACTGGCGGAGCCGAAGAAGGAGTGGCCGGTATCGATGATTTCCTGCATCGTATACTGCCCGTTGTTCTGGGCGGCGGCCGGCGCGGCAATCACCAGCGAGGAGAAGACGAGGGCCGAAAGCAACCTGCAGAAGCCAATGAATCGGTGCGGAAATCGAGGGCGCATGATGTCATCCGTTCGTCGTTTGGCTGGAGCGGGCACCCGCTCGCGTCGATTGCTGCATTTTGCGCCGATGATCTTAACAATCGGTTTACCAAATATGGTGTCATTATGGCACCGAATACGATCGCAAACTTCGCGCAATTTTGATGAAGCATATTTGCGGGCGCGATGAGATTGCCGCCTTTCAGGAGACGATGATGTCCAAGAACCCGAACCTCACCCTGTCCGGCCCGGATCTGGCCGCGCTTCTCTGCAGCCGCGTTTGCCACGACGTCATCTCGCCCGTCGGCGCGATCAACAACGGCCTGGAACTCTTGGATGAAGGCGGAGCTGATTCCGATGCAATGGATCTGATCCGCACCAGTGCGCTCAACGCCTCGGTCCGTTTGAAATTCGCGCGCCTCGCCTTCGGCGCCTCCGGTTCCGTCGGCGCCTCGATCGATACCGGCGAGGCCGAGCGGGCCGCGAAGGATTTTGCACTCGCCGAGAAGAAGACTGAGGTGATCTGGAATGGACCGCGTGCCATCGTCGCCAAGAACCGCGTCAAGCTGCTGCTCAACCTCTTCCTCGTCGCCTATTCGGCGATTCCGCGCGGCGGGGTGCTCGAGGTAACGCTCGAAAATCCCGAATTCGACGCCAAGTTCACGCTGACGGCGAAAGGCAAGTTGATGCGTCTGCCGCCGAAATTCGTCGAGATATCGACGGGCACGATCGAGGAAGCGATCGACGCCCATTCGATCCAGCCGTACTACGCCGTGCTTCTGGCCGAGGAGTGCGGAATGACGCTTGACCACAGCGCAAGCCCGGACGAACTGGTGTTTACGGCGACGGTTGCTGCGGTCTGATTTTCGGGTGCAGCAGCATGCTCTCGCCCGTCTGGTAACGATTCCTTAGCCTGATAGACCTATTCTCTTAGGTTGTGGAAGACCCCTCGTTACGACGAATGCGGGGAAAGGAGTAGTCATGCAAAGGTTCATGATCACCGATAATTCGGATATTGTCCGTAAGGTCGGCAAGCGCATTCTCTCCGAACTCGACTTTCTCGTCAGCGAGGCCTCCAATGCCGCCGAGGCGCTGCAGCGCTGCCAGACAGAGTTGCCGGAATACCTGATCGTCGATTCCGGCATGGAAGGTGCGCTCGATCTCATCGCGGCCATCCGCGCCATGGACGGCGGCAAAGAGGTCAAGATCTATTACTGCGTCATTGAGGCGGATCTGAAGAAGCTGATGGCGGGTAAACGAGCCGGCGCCACCGATTTCCTGCTGAAGCCGTTCGATCGTAAGATCCTAACCGCGGTTTTCGGAAACCGCGCGATTGCTGCCTGACAGCAGCTTTTTTCTGGCCGCATCGGCCGTCCCTGAGCATAGTGCCGAAAGCGCCGCCGGGCTCCGGCTGACGCTGCGCTTTTCCTTGACCGGATATCAGCCTGTTCGGTCAGATCAGGCGGATACCTTCAACGCGGCGGCAGCGCCGGCGGTACAAACGAAAAATCCCGCCGAAAGGGCGGGACTTCGTCATCCGACAAGGGGGATCGGAAGATCAAGCGGTTTCCGCATATTCGGTGCCATCCGGCTCGCGAAGAACGTAACCACGGCCCCAGACGGTTTCGATGTAGTTGGCGCCGCCGGCGGCGTTGGCGAGCTTCTTGCGCAGCTTGCAGATGAAGACGTCGATGATCTTCAGTTCCGGCTCGTCCATACCGCCGTAAAGGTGGTTCAGGAACATTTCCTTGGTGAGCGTGGTGCCCTTGCGAAGCGACAGCAGCTCCAGCATCTGATATTCCTTGCCCGTCAGGTGGACGCGCTGGCCGCCGACTTCGACGGTCTTGGCGTCAAGATTGACGATCAACTCGCCGGTCATGATGACCGACTGGGCGTGACCCTTGGAGCGGCGAACGATAGCGTGGATGCGGGCGACCAGTTCGTCCTTGTGGAACGGCTTGGTCATGTAGTCGTCGGCGCCGAAGCCGAGGCCGCGAACCTTGTCTTCGATGCCTGCCATGCCCGACAGAATGAGGATCGGTGTCTTGACCTTGGAAAGCCGGAGAGTGCGGAGCACTTCATATCCGGACATGTCGGGCAGGTTCAGGTCGAGAAGGATGATGTCGTAATCATACAGCTTGCCCAGATCGACGCCTTCTTCACCGAGATCGGTGGTGTAAACATTAAAACTCTCTGATTTGAGCATCAATTCGATGCTCTGCGCCGTAGCGCTGTCATCCTCGATGAGAAGTACCCGCATAATTATCCCCTTTACCGCCGCCGAAAGGTGGTCTGGCCCCCTACACGCTACCCGAACAAGCTAGGTGATTTGGAGGCTGCCACGAAATGGTTAACAAATTCTAATTCACTCTGGCAAGGAGTATCGAATTTATTAAATAATTTTTCCATTTCTCTGTTTTCCAATAGGAATCTCAAAAAGGCGTTCCTCAACGTTAACATTAGGAAACAGCGCTAAGTGATTCATCCGACTCGCCAATGAAAAGGTTCGAACTTCATGCCGTGGCATTTACCGACCCTTAAATCATCGGGCCTATCATTAACGATGCCCGTAAACGAAAGGTTACCAGCGGTAGGTTTTTGTTAATATCGCAGGAAATTTTTTAGCAAACCGTGTCAAAGCGGCGCGCAGGGCGGTTTCAAGTTGAGCCGGGGTCTCGCATCACGGGAGTAATGCGTATGAAGTCGCGAGAAAGTCTCGTTCGCCTGAAAGAGTTTCAGGTGAACGAAAAACGACGTCAATTGCAGCAATTGCAGATGATGATGTCCGAATTCGAACGGATGACGAAGGATCTGGAGAGCCAGATCGTCGTCGAGGAAAAGAAGTCCGGTATATCCGACCCGAATCACTTTGCTTATCCGACCTTCGCCAAGGCCGCGCGTCAGCGGGCCGACAACCTGCAGGTTTCAATCAAGGAACTGAAGATGCAGGAAGAGGCGCTGGAATTGGCGCTTGAGGAGATGCAGGCGGAATTTGCAAGGGCGACGGCGCTGGAAGAACGTGACAGCGGCGCCCGCGCCGCCAGGGCCTGAGAGAAAATGCGGGCGCCGGCGTCGGCGCCCCGGGAATCGCCAGAGAGAAGCCATGTATGATGGGCGTGCCGTCCGTCATACATGGCTTTTGGTGTTTCCCTTGTTTTGCGTCCGCACGCCGCCGCTCCACGCGACGACCGCTTCAAGCGTCGCGAATCAGTTCACGACATCTTGCCATTCCGGATGACGTTGTGCCTGCGCCTTGAAGAACGGGCAGAGCGGAATGATCTTCCAACCGCCGGCGCGGGCCGCTTCCACCGCGTGAAGCGCCAATGCCTGGCCGACACCCTTGCCACGCAAAGCGTCGGGAACGGCCGTGTGATCGATGATGACGAGCTTCGGCGACGCACGTGAATAGGTCATCTCCGCCTCGTGCCCCTCGACATCCACGGCATAACGGCCGCCGGATGCGCCTTCCTCATTTCGGATATCCATCGTCTTTCCTCGTACACAGATATTTATCGCAGCCGACGGTGACACGGCGGCGCGGTCGTGCCAAGCGAGTGGAACAGTTCCTCAGGGAGACGCAGTGTTCATGAAAAATGTCGGATCGGCGCTAGGTCTTTGGGAATGAGCGCGCTTTCGATCGTCCGCCCTGCTCTTCTCGTAGCAGCGCCGTTCCTCCTGGCGCTCGGTCTGATCTTGCCGCTGGTCCGTTTCGAGACTCTGTACTTCTTCGATCAGACTCCGTCGCTCATCGAAATCGTCGTCTCGCTCTGGCAAGGCGGAGATGGGCTGCTGGCGCTGATCGTCGCGCTGGTCTCGATCGTGCTTCCGTTTCTGAAGATGATCGGGATTGCGGCGGAAGCGACGGCTGCCGGCAGCGGGGCCGGGAGCCTCTTCTATCGTCGCGTCGTGCCGCATCTGTCCAAGTGGTCAATGATGGACGTGCTGCTGGTCGCGATCGTCATTGCTGCGGCGAAGACAACGGGGTTGGCGGATGCCTTCACGCAGCCCGGCCTCTGGTGCTACGCGGCCTCGTCAATGATTTCGGGCCTTCTTCATTCCCTGATGGGAGATGCGTCCGGCCCGAAATAAGTGACGACGAATGGCGCGTGATCAGTGGCGATACTGCTGGATGCGGGTGGTGCGCAGCCCGGCGAGGCCGTGGCTGTTGATCGACGACTGCCAGGAAAGGAATTCTTCGACCGTGAGCGTGTAACGCTCGCAGGCCTCTTCCAAGCTCAACAGGCCACCGCGAACAGCCGCGACAACCTCTGCCTTGCGGCGGATTACCCAGCGCCGCGTATTGGGCGGCGGAAGGTCCGCGATGGTCAGGGGGCTGCCATCGGGGCCGATGACATATTTCACTCGGGGACGTATCATTTCGGTCATTGGACTCTCTACACAACGCAAGACCACGAGCGCCACTCTAGCCTGCCACATTTAAAAATTGCCTAAGCCCAACGTAAGACTTTGATAACAAATTTAGGTGCCGGAGTGGCCGGTGAACGAGCGAAACAAAATCCCGCCGGCTCTCACGAGCACGTCGATCTCTTCTATGGCATCAGACCGGTGACGCCGATGAAGCGTACGGTTCCGCCGATCTTCTGCGAGGATGGATCGATTGCGGGCGGTGCTGCCGATCAGGAAAATTGCCGCCTCGACGCGCTCTTCCAGGTGTCCGGCCTGAACATCCCTTCGCATTGCCCGACACTCACCGGAAGCAAATACATTTTCGCTACTCGGGCGGCGATGTGGGCACGGGAGCACTCTGTGGCAATGCGCTATGGCTGCGTGAGGTTCTAACCGCAATCCGGAAGATGGCTCGCCGGAAACGTCTAGCCGGCGCCAGCTCGAAGAGCTGCGTTGTCAGCGAAACGCACGAGCAGCGATGAGATTACGATCATTCTCGATCTCTCGTCGCACGCGGTCGATGGTTATCTGAAGAGCGCGATGTCCAAGCCATATACGGTCAACCGCACGCAGGAGATCGCCAGAACGGCACCGGCCGCCCTGAGGCAGCCGGCCTTTCTCACAAAAAGCTTAGAAGCCTTTTCCGCCGGTCAGTTCGGATACGACGGTCCCGGCGATAATGCGCATATCCATCAAAATCGAGAAATTCCCAACATAATAAAGATCACAAGCGATGCGGGCGCGCGCCTTGGCGGGACGATCGGTCGGACCGCGCAGGCCACGCATCTGGGCAAGACCGGTCATGCCGGGGCGCATCGCGTGGCGCTGATGATATTCGGGTACGAGCTCTTCATAGAGCATGCCGCCGGCGCGCATGCCGATTGCATGGCAGCGAGGACCGACGACCGACATGTCGCCCAACAGCACGTTCAACAGCTGCGGCAACTCATCGATATTCGTGCGGCGCAGAATAGCGCCGATGCGGGTGATGCGCGGGTCGTTCTTCACCGTCTGGGCAACGCCCGAGACATCGCAAAGATCGGTGCGCATGGAACGGAACTTGTAGACCTTGATGGCCTTGCAGTTCTTACCCCAGCGGGTCTGCTTGAACAGCACCGGTCCCGGGCTGTCGAGCTTGATCAGCAGGGCTATGAGGAGAAGGAAAGGAGCGAGGACGAGGAGGGCGCTCAACGACGAAACTATGTCGAACGCCCGCTTCAGGGCGAGGTCCATCCACGGCGCCTGGGAGGCATCGCTATGGATAACAGGGGTCTGAATCTTCAAGCTCGGCTGCTGGCGGCGGCTCGGGCGGAAGGAATCAGTCGAAATGGTGTTGTTTAATTCCGTGATGCTCAAGGATCGTACTCTGTTGTCTTCGAGGGGCGCGGCGGCAATAGGCGATCAATGGTTTGCCCTGTGACCAGGGCTGCACTCAGGTGTTGGTAACCCTACTAAAACGGAAAAATGCGACAATTGTGTAATGGTGTCCAGAGAAATATCGCATCGCAACAAATCTTTCGCACCTGCGTTAAGTTGAGGCAAGCTCATGATATTTCGTTAAGAATTACAATTTCGTCAAGGTTTCTAGGCCTTTGGCCATGGCTTCCATGGGGCTGTCCTCGTGTTGTTTCGACACGCGACCGACGGTTGGCTGACGGCATTTTTAACGAATTCCGACGTGAATTTTTTTGCCGGATATGTTCGGCCGTTCTCAATCTGTGTCAGAATATGACAAAATCAAGGCCGAATCGACAAGCTCCAAACTGTGAGCGATCGAGAGTTAAGCCGGCCCGGAATCACGCGACCGCCCCGGCCAAATCACTTCCCAGTTTGTGCGAGGGTGTGCTGTGCGATCGAACGCGGTAGGGAATGCCGCGGCAGGCGCAGAACATCATAACGGGCGGTCACGCGGGTTCGAGGACGCGTTTCCTGCCGCCCCAGGAGATGAAGTTGGGGTTGGCAAAGTCGAAATCGGCCGCCGCCCCCGTCTTGCCATAGGTCAGCAGCGCCCCGTCGAGCGTCACTGTCGACCCTCCGGCGGCGCGCAGCACCGCGTCGCCGGCCGCGGTGTCCCACTCCATCGTGCGGGTGAAGCGTGGATAGACGTCGGCCTTGCCTTCCGCCAGCAGGCAGAATTTCAGCGAAGAGCCGATATTGGTGCATTTGGAGATCGCGTGATCGGCGAGGAAGGTTCCTGTCTCCGGACTGTTGTGACGAAGGCTTGCAAGTGCCAGCCGATCGTCCGGCTGCTCGCGCACGGCAATTGCGGTGCGTGCCCCAATGGTGAAGTCCTCGGTGACATCAAGCCTTTCGGCACGGCCGCGTTCTCCCGAGAAGGCGAGCCCGAGCGCCGGCGCGTAGACGATCCCGGCGACCGGGGCGCCGTTCTCGATATAGGCGATGTTGACGGTGAATTCCTGCCGTCCGTCGACGAATTCACGGGTGCCGTCGAGCGGGTCGACGAGGAAGAAGCCCCGGCCGCTGATGTCGGGCACGTTTCCAGCGGCAACCGACTCTTCCGCCACGACGGGTATGTCGGGGTAATCCCTGGAGAGATGGGCGAGGATGATGCGTTCGGCCTCCTCGTCGGCAACCGTAACCGGACTTGCGTCCGCCTTCATGGCGATGGGAAAGCCTTCGCGCAAAACCGCGATGATGGCCTTACCGGCTTCGAGCGCCGCCTTTTCAAATGTGGTCAGCATTGTCCTTTGCCGTTCGCCGCGCCGCGAGCGCCCGCTGTCGCTCGTCGTCAACCATCCCTGTCGCACCAGATATCGATATGGTGGTTCTCGCCGCGCCCCGCACCCCCGATAACGCAGATAGTTGATGCTACCATAAGTTCACGCAGCTGTCAGGCGAGGATGGCGGCATTTGCATGTGAAATACCATTCGCAAAAACTGCGGGCTGAAGGGTTGAATTTGCGCTTTCTTCCAGCCTTGCGGAATAGCTTACGCGGAAAGCGACGCGGGAAATCGAAGGCGCGCTTGCCGGATGGTTAAGCCGGCAGAGGGTTTTGGCTAAAAATGGGTCGGCCTTTGCCGATTTTCTGTGGATTTTGGTTCAAAATGCGCCATTTAGGCCTGTTCGAACAAGAATCTGCTGGAGTAGACCCTTTTTGTCTTCACATTTTCAACGAAACCGGTATGGATGCGGCCTATGAGGTTCCTTGAACGGGGAGCCGAATAACCAAAAAGAGATGCAGCATCTTTGGCTCGCATCCAGGGGAAAACGACATATGGAGTATTTCGTCCAGCAGCTCTTCAATGGGCTGACGCTCGGATCCATCTATGGCCTCGTGGCTATCGGCTATACGATGGTTTATGGCATTATCGGCATGATCAATTTCGCCCATGGCGACATCTTCATGCTCGGTGGTTTCGCCGCTCTTATCGTCTTTCTCGTCCTTACATCCATCTTCGCAGGTCTCCCGGTGGCAATTTTGCTGCTGGCGATGCTTGTCGTTGCGATGCTGATGACGAGCTTGTGGAATTGGACGATCGAGCGTGTTGCCTACCGTCCGCTGCGCGGATCCTTCCGCCTTGCACCGTTGATCACCGCAATCGGCATGTCGATCGTGCTGTCCAACTTCATCCAGGTGACGCAGGGACCGCGCAACAAGCCGATCCCGCCGATGGTGAGCTCGGTTTACCAGTTCGGCAACATCTCGGTGTCGCTGAAGCAGATCATCATCATCCTGATCACGGCGGTGCTGCTGACCGTCTTCTGGTATATCGTCAATCATACCGCGCTTGGCCGCGCCCAGCGCGCCACGGAGCAGGATCGCAAGATGGCGGCGCTGCTCGGGGTCAATGTCGACCAGACGATCTCGATCACTTTCGTCATGGGGGCGGCGCTGGCTGCCGTCGCCGGGACGATGTATCTGATGTATTATGGCGTCGCTTCGTTCGCCGATGGTTTCACGCCGGGTGTGAAGGCATTTACCGCAGCCGTTCTCGGCGGCATCGGCTCGTTGCCGGGCGCCGTTCTCGGCGGGCTGATGATCGGCCTGATCGAATCGCTGTGGTCGGCCTATTTCACCATCGCGTATAAGGATGTGGCGACCTTCGCCATCCTCGCTTTCGTGCTGATCTTCAAGCCGACGGGCATCCTCGGACGGCCGGAAGTCGAGAAGGTATAACGTCATGGCAAACATCGAGAATTCTGCAGGCAAGCCCGATGCCGGACTTGTCCGCAAAGGTCTTATCGAAGCCCTTTTCGCCGCCGTCCTGTCGCTCGGCATGTTTGTTCTTTATGTCGGTCTGAAGACCGATCAGAACATCAACAACGAGCTGATCATCATCCAGCGCTGGGGTCTGCTGGCGATTTTCGTCGCCATCGCGGCGATCGGCCGTTTCGCCATGGTCGTTTTCATCAAGCCGAATATCGACCGCCGCAAATTGCGGAAGGCGCGGGAGGGCGATCTCGACATTTCGACCGAGAAGAGCTTCTTCCATCGGCATTTCCTGAAGATCGCGCTGATTGCGCTGCTGCTCTATCCGATGGTGATCGTGGCGGCAGTCGGCGCTCAGGGCTCATTGAAATGGGTCGACAATTTCGGCATCCAGATCCTGATCTACGTGATGCTCGCCTGGGGGCTGAACATCGTCGTCGGCCTCGCGGGCCTTCTCGATCTCGGCTATGTCGCCTTCTATGCGGTCGGCGCCTATTCCTACGCCCTGCTGTCGAGCTATTTCGGCCTGTCCTTCTGGTTGCTGCTGCCGCTTTCCGGCATCCTGGCTGCGCTCTGGGGCGTCATTCTCGGCTTCCCGGTGCTGCGTCTGCGCGGCGACTATCTCGCCATCGTCACGCTCGCCTTCGGTGAAATCATCCGCCTCGTGCTGATCAACTGGACCGACGTGACCAAGGGAACCTTCGGTATCTCAAGCATTCCAAAGGCGACGCTCTTCGGCATTCCTTTCGATGCGACGGCCGGCGGCTTTGCCAAGCTCTTTCACCTGCCGATGTCTTCCGCCTACTACAAGATTTTCCTCTTCTACCTGATCCTGGCGCTGTGCATGTTGACGGCTTACGTCACCATCCGCCTGCGGCGCATGCCGATCGGGCGTGCCTGGGAAGCGCTGCGTGAAGACGAGATCGCTTGTCGTTCGCTCGGCATCAATACGGTGACGACCAAGCTGACGGCGTTCGCGACCGGAGCCATGTTCGGCGGCTTCGCGGGTTCGTTCTTCGCCGCTCGCCAGGGCTTCGTCTCGCCGGAATCCTTCATCTTCCTGGAATCGGCCGTCGTTCTTGCCATCGTCGTTCTCGGCGGCATGGGCTCGCTGACCGGCATTGCGATCGCCGCGATCGTCATGGTGGGCGGTACCGAAGCGTTGCGCGAAATGGATTTCCTGAAAGCGGTCTTCGGGCCCGACTTCACGCCGGAACTCTACCGCATGCTGCTCTTCGGTCTCGCAATGGTGGTCGTCATGCTGTTCAAACCGCGCGGTTTCGTCGGATCGCGTGAACCAACCGCCTTCCTCAAGACACGCAAGGCCGTATCCGGAAGCTTCACCAAGGAGGGCCACGGTTGATGAGCCCCGTCACCAATACGATGTCGAGCGACACGCTTCTCAAGGTCGAGCACCTGTCGATGAAGTTCGGCGGCCTGATGGCCATCAACGACTTCTCCTTCGAGGCCAAGCGCGGCGACATCACCGCGTTGATCGGTCCGAACGGCGCCGGCAAGACCACCGTCTTCAACTGCATCACCGGCTTCTATAAGCCGACGATGGGGATGATCACGCTTAATCAGAGAAGCGGCAAGCAGTACCTGCTGGAGCGTCTCCCGGACTTTCGTATCACCAAGGAAGCCAAGGTGGCGCGCACCTTCCAGAACATCCGGCTGTTTTCCGGCCTGACGGTTCTGGAAAATCTGCTCGTCGCCCAGCACAACAAGCTGATGCAGGCGTCGGGCTATACCATTCTCGGCCTCATCGGCATCGGCCCTTATCGGCGAGAAGCCGCCGCAGCCGTCGAGTTGGCGCGTCATTGGCTTGAAAAGGCCGATCTGATCGAGCGTGCAGACGATCCGGCAGGCGATCTGCCTTACGGCGCCCAGCGCCGTCTCGAGATCGCACGTGCAATGTGCACGGGCCCGGAATTGCTTTGCCTGGACGAACCGGCCGCAGGCCTCAACCCACGCGAATCCGCTAAGCTCAACGAGCTTCTGCAGGGCATTCGCGCCGATACCGGAACCTCCATTCTCCTTATCGAGCATGACATGTCTGTGGTTATGGAAATCTCCGATCACGTCGTCGTCCTCGAATATGGCCAGAAGATTTCCGACGGCACGCCGGATCATGTGAAGCACGATCCAAAGGTCATTGCGGCCTATCTCGGCGTCGAGGATGAAGAAGTGGAAGAGGTGATCGCAACCGTCGAGCAGCTCGAAGGAGGCGCAAACTGATGGGCGATGCAGTCATGACGGGTCAACCGCTTCTTCAGGTGAATGGCGTCGAAACTTATTACGGCAATATCCGTGCGCTGGCCGGCATCGATGTCGAGGTCAACAAGGGCGAGATCGTCAGTCTGATCGGCGCGAATGGCGCCGGAAAGTCGACACTGATGATGACGATCTGCGGCAGCCCCCAGGCCCGTAAGGGATCGATCGTCTTCGAGGGTCGCGAGATCACCCGTATGCCGACCCATGAAATCGCACGCCTGCGCATCGCGCAGTCGCCGGAAGGGCGTCGCATCTTCCCGCGCATGACGGTCATGGAAAACCTTCAGATGGGCGCGGGTCTCGACAATCTCAAATATTTTGCTGAGGACGTCGAGAAGATCTTCACGCTCTTCCCGCGCCTCAAGGAACGCCATGCCCAGCGCGGCGGCACGCTTTCGGGCGGCGAGCAGCAGATGCTGTCGATCGGCCGCGCGCTGATGGCGCGTCCGAAGCTCTTGCTGCTCGACGAACCTTCGCTCGGCCTGGCGCCGCTGATCGTTAAGGGGATTTTCGAAGCGATCCGGAAGCTCAACGAGCAGGAAGGCCTCACCGTGTTCCTCGTCGAGCAGAACGCATTCGCGGCACTGAGGCTTTCGCACCGCGCTTATGTGATGGTGAACGGCAAGGTGACGATGAGCGGCTCCGGCAAGGAACTGCTCGCCAATCCGGAAGTCCGCGCCGCCTATCTCGAAGGCGGAAGACACTAGTCGAAGGGAGAGTTTAACATGCAGGGACTTTTCTTCGAAAGTGACGACGGCGTTCGCGTCGTCATTCGCGCCCTCGTGGTTCTGATCGGCTTCTGGACGGCCTGGCGAGCCGGCAAGGCGGTTGCTGACGGCTGGAACAATTATCCACTGGCCGTCGTCTACACCTTCCTCCTTGCCTGGGCGATGCAGTTTCTACACCACGCCCTGTTCAATGGGCCGATGCTCAGCGCCCTCTACTATGGCATCGACTTCGTGACCTTGCTTGTCTTCTCGACGGCGGGCTTTCGCTTTCGCCGTACCAATCAGATGGTCAACAACTATTACTGGCTGTACGAAAAAACTTCCGCGTTTTCGTGGAAGGACAAACATTGACAGTCCGTTGAAACTAGGCATGAATTGCCTTCAGAGCGGAACAGCTTTCCTGGCGCAGTCTATGGTGGGTAATGCGTCGGGCCTTGGACCGGAACCCGCCCAAAAATTGGGAGTAACAATATGAAGAAGTCTCTTCTGTCGGCAGTGGCTCTGACGGCGATGGTCGCCTTCAGCGGCAACGCTTGGGCCGACGTCCTCATCGCTGTCGCTGGTCCGCTGACCGGCCCGAACGCCGCTTTCGGCGCTCAGCTTCAGAAGGGTGCCGAGCAGGCAGCCGCCGACATCAACGCTGCTGGCGGCATCAATGGCGAGCAGATCAAGATCGAGCTCGGCGACGACGTTTCCGACCCGAAGCAGGGCATTTCCGTTGCCAATAAATTCGTTGCCGACGGCGTCAAGTTCGTCATCGGCCACTTCAACTCGGGCGTTTCAATCCCGGCTTCGGAAGTCTATGCCGAAAACGGCATCCTCGAAATCACCCCGGCCGCTACGAACCCGAAGTTCACGGAACGGGGCCTCTGGAACACGTTCCGCACCTGCGGCCGTGACGACCAGCAGGGCGCCATCGCCGGCAAGTATCTCGCCGACCACTTCAAGGACGCCAAGATCGCCGTCATTCATGACAAGACCCCATACGGTCAGGGCCTTGCAGACGAAACCAAGAAGGCGATGAATGCCGCCGGCCTGACGGAAGTCATGTACGAAGGCATCAACGTCGGCGACAAGGACTTCTCGGCCCTCATCGCCAAGATGAAGGAAGCCGGCGTCTCGATCATCTATTGGGGCGGTCTGCACACCGAAGCCGGTCTCATCATCCGTCAGGCCGCAGACCAGGGCCTGAAGGCAACGCTGGTTTCCGGTGACGGCATCGTTTCGAACGAGCTGGCCTCGATCGCTGGTGACGCTGTCGCCGGTACCCTGAACACCTTCGGCCCCGATCCGACGCTGAACCCGGCGAACAAGGAGCTCGTCGAAAAGTTTAAGGCTGCTGGTTTCAACCCGGAAGCCTATACGCTCTACTCCTACGCTGCGATGCAGGCAATTGCCGGCGCTGCCAAGGCTGCCGGTTCGGTGGACCCTGAAGCCGTCGCCACGGCCATGAAGGAAAAGGGTCCGTTCCCGACGGTGCTCGGCGACATTTCGTTCGACGAAAAGGGCGATCCGAAGATTCCTGGCTACATCATGTACGAATGGAAGAAGGGCGCGGACGGCAAATACACCTACGTCCCGCAGGAGACCAAGTAAGCTTAGCTTCCTCTCTAGGAATATGATCATTGAAGCCCGGTTCACCGGGCTTCTTTTTTGGCGGCGCTTCATCCACCGGGCGGTCAGCCGGTGAAGCGGCGCTGGCTTGGCCGGATGGAGAAAGTGGTACTGCTGCCGCTTGTCAGCGGTGCGGTGGAGGAGGCGTGATCCACGGATCGCCTTCCGCTATCCATCACATCTCATGCAGCACATGAGTCGCCTTCACGGCGGCCGATGCGCGGTTCTCTACCCCGAGTTTCACGTAGATCTGTTCGAGGTGCTTATTCACGGTGCGCGCCGACAAACCCAGTATTTCGCCGATGTCACGGTTGGCCTTGCCCTTGGCGATCCAGAGCAGCACTTCGGATTCTCGTTGGGTGAGCGAAAAACGTTGGCGCAGCATCTCGTCGTCACTACGGTGGCTGGCGGCGGTGAGGCGGAAGAGATATTCATCCGGGCCGATCGCGCCAAGGAAGGCAAGCTGCAGCGCTGCCTGGCCGGCATGGGTGATTGAGATGATGCCGTCTCGTCCCGCGCCTGCGCGGTCGCGCATCCAGCCGGCAATATGACGGACGACGATCTCCATGCCGTCGTCACTGCCCATGGCGGCATTGACGAGCCGCGTTGCCTGCGGCGTCGACCAGTGGATCGCACCATCGCCCTTGACCGCCAGCAGGTGACGGCCGGCAGCGTCCAGCGCAACGCGGGCGCTCTGGGCCGAGCGGGCATTGCGCAGATGGACGCGGATGCGGGCGCGCAGTTCGTCGATGTTGATCGGTTTGGTGAGGTAATCGACGCCGCCGGATTCCAACGCGTGCACGACATGCTCGGTCTCCGTCAGGCCGGTCATGAAAATCACCGGCACCTGGCCGACGGCGGCATTTGCCTTCAGCCTGCGGCAGGTCTCAAAGCCATCCATCACAGGCATCACAGCGTCGAGCAGGATCAGATCAGGCGTGATGCGCTCGACGATGCCAAGCGCTGCCGTGCCCGAGGTGGCGATGAGAACGGAGAAGCCGGACTGTTCGAGCGCATCCGTCAGGAAACCGAGTGCCTCCGGCGAGTCGTCGACCAGCAAAACGATGTCGTGGGGGAGGGCCGGCTCAGCCAATGGATTCCACCTTTTCGTCGAAGTCGTGCAGGAAGGACATGAAGCCGGCCAGATCGAAGGCGGCCACATAGGGTCGAAGAGCCTCCGTGAATGGCCGATTTGCCTCCACCTTGGCAAGGTCCGAAAGCTTAGCTTCGATGCCCTTGATGTAACCGATCTCGCCGAGCCGTAGCAATTCCTGCACATGGGCTGCACCCGGGCCTAGCAGCTGCGCCTCGATCTTTGCAGGAGCGGCGGGCGCATCATCGGCATAGACCCAATTCAGGCCGAGATGCAGGGCAAGCTTGTCACGCAGTTGGCGAATGTCGATCGGTTTGCCGATAGCGTCATTGTGGCTGTCGTCGCTGTCGCTCAGAACCGTCGCATCGCCAATATTGGCCGAAAGCATCAGCATCGGTGCCGTCTGGCCGGCCTCACGCAGACGCGAGACGAGCTGCCAGCCGCTCATGCCGGGCATCAGTATATCCACGAGGAACAGATCGGGCTGGATGCCGTCGATCAGTGTCAGGCACTCGGCGCCGCCTGCCGCCGTCAGCACGATGAAATCGAGCGGCGCCAGGATTTCACGCATCATCTCGCGGTGATCCTCATTATCGTCGACGACGACGATGGTGCGGCGCGGACCGTCGTAACCGACGATGCGTTTTTCCTGCGGCGGCGCGGCGGCGCGCATGACGGCGGACAGCATGAGCCGCACACGGAATGTCGAACCTTCGTCCTTGACGCTGGATACCGCAATCTCGCCGCCGAGCGTGTTGGTCAGAAGCCGGGTGATGGTGAGGCCGAGGCCGAGGCCAGGCATCGGCCGCACGCTGTCTGCCTCGCCCCGCTGGAAAGGTTCGTAGATGCGTGTCAGGTCTTTTTCGGCAATGCCGCGGCCGGTATCGGTGACGGTGAAGGTCGCGACCTGGCTGCGATAGGCGACATCGAAGGCGACGCTGCCTTCGTCGGTGAACTTGATGGCATTGGAGAGCAGGTTGACGAGGATCTGGCGCAGGCGCTTTTCGTCGGTGCGGACGAATTGCGGCAAAACAGGCGAACGGTCATGTAGAAAGACAAGTCCCTTGGCCTGCGCCTGCGGGCGGAATAGCTCGACGATCTGGTCGAGGAAGTCATGGATATTGATCTCGTTGGAATAGACCTGCAGGCGGCCGGCCTCGATCTTCGAAATATCGAGCAGGCCGTCGATCAGCCCCGAGAGATGTTCGGCGCTGCGGCGGATGACCTTGATCGAGGATTGGCGCGGCGCCGGGATCGTTTCGTCGCGTTCGAGGATCTGGGCATAGCCGAGCACGGCGTTCAAAGGTGTGCGCAGCTCGTGGCTGAGGCCGACGACATAGCGGCTCTTGGCGCGGTTGGCGGCCTCGGCCGTCTCCTTGGCGTTCTGAAGGGCCGCATCGGTTTTCTTGTGGGCGGCGATTTCTTTGAGCAGCAGCGTGTTCTGGCGCGAGGATTCCTCCTCGGCGACGACGCGACTATCATGGGCGAGCACATAGAACCAGCAGACGACGCCTGATATCACCGAGAAGACGAAGAAGACGATCAGAATAGTGCGATTGACCACCTCTGCAGTCTCCGGCGAGGCGGAGGCGACCTGATGGGCGATCATCGCCAGGATCGCGCCGATGGCGGTCAGCGCCAGCGCCACGGCGATGCCGTAGCGGCCAAGGCGTGTCGTCAGCTTGCCCAGAACGCTCTCCGGCAGCAGCGTCCTCGCGACCGTTCCGACCTGGGCGTTGAAACGCGCGGCCGGCTTGCACATGTCGTGGCAGCGGCTGTCGAGCGAACAGCAGAGCGAGCAGATCGGGGCTGCATAGGCCGGGCACCAGGCCATATCCTCCGGCTCGAAAGGATGCTCGCAGACAGAGCAGGTGATGCTGGTCAGATTCTTCCAGCTCTGGCGCGGCTTGCGGGCGAGATAGAACTTGCCCCTCGTCGCCCAGGCAATGGCAGGCGAGGCAGCCAGCGCGATGACGAGGGTGATATAGGGAGCAAGCGACGCGGCCATCTCGCCGAAAGCGCCGAAGTGGGCGATCAGCGATATCGTCGCCGACAGCGTCATGGCGCCGAGGCCGACCGGGTTGATGTCGTAGAGATGGGCGCGCTTGAACTCGATGCCGGCAGGCGCGAGCCCCAGCGGCTTGTTGATGAAGAGATCGGCGGAGATCGTGCAGAGCCAGGCCATCGCGATGATCGAGAAGATGCCGAGCGTCTCCTCCAGCAGCCGGTAGATGCCGAGTTCCATCAACAGCAGAGCGATCGCAACATTGAAGACAAGCCAAATAACGCGGCCGGGATGGCTGTGGGTCAGCCGGGAGAAGAAATTCGACCAGGCGAGCGAGCCGGCATAGGCGTTCATCACGTTGATCTTGAGCTGCGAGACGACAACGAAGGCGGCCATAAGCAGCAGCGCGGCATTGTGCCAGGGAACCATGTAGCCGAAGGCGGTGAGGTACATCTGCGCGGGATCGGCGGCGCGGTCGAGGGGAACGCCGGAAGTGAAGGTGAGCACGACCAGGAAGGAGCCGGCAAGCAGCTTCGGCGCGCCGATGATAACCCAGCCGGGTCCGGCAAGGAAGACGGCTAGGCGATGGCGCCATTTGCGCTGCAGCGCCGGCGGCAGGAAGCGGAGGAAATCGGCCTGCTCGCCGATCTGCGACATCAGCGCCAGAATGACGGCGGAGGCGGCGCCGAACTCCATCAGATCGAAGTCGGCGATGGTACCGGGCGGGCCGGAAGCGTGGCGGATGCCTGAAAAGGCGCGCCAGAGATCGAATTTCTCCCAGTCCATGAAGGCGATGAAGATGAAGGGCAGGATGTTCAGCACGATCCAGAAGGGCTGGGTGATCAGCTGGAACTTGCTGATCAGCCGCACGCCGTGCGTCACTAGCGGGATCACCATGACGGCGCTGATGATGTAGCCGGTCCAGAGCGGAATGCCGAGGGTGAGCTCCAAGGCCCCGGACATGATCGAGGCCTCTATCGCAAACAGCATGAAGGTGAAGCTCGCATAGATCAGCGAGGTGATGGTCGAGCCGATGTAGCCGAAGCCGGCGCCGCGCGTGAGAAGATCGATGTCGACGCCGTGGCGGATGGCGTAGCGGCTGATCGGCAGGCCGATTGCGAGCATCACGATCGAGGCGACGATGATGGCGCAGAAGGCGTTGGTGGTGCCGTAGGAGAGGGTGATCGCCCCGCCGATCGCTTCGAGCGCCAGGAAGGAGATCGCGCCGATTGCCGTCTGCGAGATGCGCTCAGACGAAAAATGGCGGGCGCTCTTTGCGGTGAAGCGCAGCGCATAGTCTTCAAGCGTCTGGTTGGCGACCCAGCGATTATATTCGCGTCTCACCGGAATGATGCGTTGGCGCGCTGTCATGCCCTCTTTCCGGCACTCTCGTTGGGCTCATCGTTTCCACGGCAGTTTTGGCGGGATGGACGGGAAAGGCAAGGGGTGAGCACTGGCGGATTTGCAGAACAGTCATATTTTTGAAACGGCTCTGTCACATATCCGCTCTAACCCTACCGCCACTCGTTAAACCATTTCGGGTATACTCATGTCTGTTTCAAAACTTTGCCGCCTGAGCACCGCTCTCGTCAGCCTTCTTTCGGTCGTGCCCTCGCTTGCCGCGGCAGAGCAAGCCACAAGCGCGAAAGCGCCCTATGCCGAGACCGGAAACACCAACAAGCGCGGTGACGCTTGCTTCTCGACCGCCGACACCAACGCCGCCGTCCATCTTCTCTCCGGCTTCCTAGAAGTATGGAGGCCGCGCACGCCCTTCGTCGATGCCGGCGTAGAAGCTCCGGCCAAGGACAATTGCCCTGCAGTCGCCAAGACAGATTGGGACGGCATCCCCTTCAGCAAGACCGACGGCCAGATCGTCAACAAGCTCGTTCATGATGCGAATATCGGCTATGTCATCAAGGCGACAAAGGCGCGTACTGCCGAACAGGCGGTCGCGGCCTATCTCGATGACCGGCGCGGCAAAAATGCCAGCATCGTCGATGGCCTCGGCCCGCTGACGGATGCCTGGAAGGCCGGTTCCAAGCAGACCACCACGATCACCGAAGTCGCGGCCGATGCGACGACCGTCAAATATGACGACAAGGGCAACAATCGCGGCGCCGGCAGCAAGCCGGACACCGAAAACAAGACCGATGCCAATCCGGACATGGGGCTCGCCATAGACTTCATCAACGCTGCAAGCGCCGACGGCTCGACGGAACCTGCCAAGCGCTATTTCAAATATGCCCGTCCCTATCGCTGGAGCCAGGACGTCTCGGTCGTGCCGACGCTCGAGCCCGCCAAGAGCGGCAAGCCGGTCGAGGACGGTGGCTTCCCGAGCGGGCATACCGCGGAAGCCTGGCGGGATGCGCTCGCCATGGCTTATCTGGTGCCGCAGCGATTCCAGGAAATGATCGCGCGCGCCAGCGAAATGGGTGAAGACCGCATCCTTGCAGGCATGCACTCTCCGCTCGACGTGATGGGCGGCCGCATGCTCGGAACCGCCACGGTCGTCTATAACCTGAACAAGTCCGACAATTCAGCGCTGAAGAGCGCTGCCTACGCCCAGGCGCAGTCATGGCTGATCGCCAAGTCGGGTGTTGCGGATGCGGGTGCGCTCGAAGTTGCCGCCCATGCAGCGCCGCTTTCGGCGGACCGTTTCGCCGATCACGAGGCAAATCGTGCCTATGTGCTGCAGCGCCTGAGCTATGGGCTGCCGACGATCCATGCGACCGATCAGCCGGCCCTCGTGCCGGAGGGCGCCGAAGCGCTTCTGGAAACCCGTCTGCCCTATCTTGATGGTGAACAGCGCCGCGAGGTGCTTGGTACAACGGAAATCGCCTCGGGCTATCCGCTGCTCGACGACGCGGAAGGCTACGGCCGCCTCAACCTGTTTGCCGCCGCCGACGGTTACGGCGCCTTCGAACAGGACGTGACCGTGACCATGGATGCGGCAAAGGGCGGCTTCAATGCGATCGATACCTGGCGCAACGACATCGGCGGCAAGGGCAGACTGGTGAAGCGCGGCAGCGGCATTCTCGGTCTTTCCGGCGCCAACAGCTATGCCGGCGGCACCGTGCTGGAAGAGGGCGTGCTGGTTGCCGGCTCTCCCTCGGCCCTCGGCGCCGGCGGGTTGATGGTCAATGGCGGGTCGCTCATCGTGGCCGCCGACAAGCCCTTAGCCGTGGGCGGCGACTATCAGCAGCTCGCCAGTGCGACGGCCAAGCCGACGCTCGGCGCGAATGGCGCCGGCACGCTGGTCGTTGCAGGCAAGGCGGCGCTTGCCGGCGATCTTGACGTGGCGCTCGCCCATGGCTTTGCGCCGGCGCCTGGAACGAAGATCGAAATCCTGAAGGCTGCCGCCATTACCGGCACCTTCGGCAAGTTCACCATCTCCGGCCACAGGGCGACCCTGTCTTACGGCCCGAGCTCGGTCACCTTGATGATCGACGGCTAATATCGAACCGACCGGGCACCCCTGCGGCGGGGATGCCCTCCTCGTCATGACTGCGCATTCGACCCCTGCGCCTACGTCATTTTGCGTATGTGTTTTTGCGCTGCAGCACCCGATAGTCCTCTCGGCAACAGTTAACTCCGTTTCCGGCCTGTTGCGGAACAAGAGAGGGGATCAACCATATGAATCTCAAATCCACGATTACGGGTGCCGCGCTCGGCGCCATCATGACAGCGTCGGCTGCCTTCAGCAGCGCGATTGCCGCCGACGATACGATCAAGGTCGGCGTGCTGCATTCGCTCTCGGGCACGATGGCAATTTCCGAAACCACGCTGAAAGACGCCATGCTGATGCTCATCGACGAGCAGAACAAGAAAGGCGGCCTTCTCGGCAAGAAGCTCGAAGCTGTCGTCGTCGATCCGGCGTCCGATTGGCCGCTCTTTGCCGAAAAGGCGCGTGAGCTGATCGAAAAGGACAAGGTCGCCGCGGTCTTCGGTTGCTGGACGTCGTCCTCGCGCAAGTCGGTGCTGCCGGTTTTCGAAGAGCTGAACTCGCTGCTCTTCTACCCTGTGCAGTATGAAGGCGAGGAATCCTCGCGCAACATCTTCTACACGGGTGCGGCTCCGAACCAGCAGGCGATCCCGGCTGTCGACTATCTGATGAAGACCGAAGGCGTGAAGCGCTTCGTGCTCGAAGGCACCGACTATGTCTATCCGCGCACGACCAACAAGATCCTGGCAGCCTATCTCGAATCCAAGGGCATTCCGAAGGAAGACATTCTCGTCAACTACACGCCGTTCGGCTTCTCCGACTGGCAGACCGAGGTCGCCAAGATCAAGGAATTCGGCTCTGCCGGCAAGAAGACCGCCGTGGTCTCCACGATCAATGGTGACGCCAATGTGCCGTTCTACAAGGAGCTCGGCAATCAGGGCATCAAGGCGACCGACATTCCGGTTGTCGCCTTCTCGGTCGGCGAAGAAGAGCTTGCCGGCCTCGACACCAAGCCGCTCGTCGGCCATCTCGCTGCCTGGAACTACTTCGAGTCGGTGGAAAGCCCCGCCAACAAGAAGTTCATCAAGGAATGGCACGCCTTCACAAAGAACGACAAGCGTGTGACGAACGATCCGATGGAGGCCGCCTATATCGGCTTCAACGCCTGGGTGAAGGCCGTCGAGGCCGCTGGCACCACCAATACCGATGCCGTTCTCGATAACATCATCGGCGTCACCGTTCCGAACCTCTCCGGCGGCTATGCCACCGTTATGCCCAACCACCACATCACCAAGCCGGTGCTGATTGGTGAAATCCAGGCCAACGGCCAGTTCGAAATCGTCCAGCAAACGCCCGCTGTCGTCGGCGACGAATGGTCGGACTATCTGCCGGACTCCAAGGACCTGATCTCTGATTGGCGCAAGCCGTTGAACTGCGGCAACTTCAACGTTGCCACCGGCAAGTGCGGCGGCAAGGGCTCCTGAGGAGACGCGTCCGCTGATAGCCTGAAGACTTCCGTCCGGAGCTGATCCGGGCGGAAGCTCCATCTTTACCGCTGCGCCGCAAGGCCGACGACACTCAAGGCGAGAGAGCCGATGTTTCGCGCCATCCAGATTCTCCTTCTGACATTTTGTCTGATGCTTTCGGGCCTGACGCTTTCTGGGACCGGCCTTCGGGCCGAGGACGACGTGCACGCTCTCGTCGATGCGCTCGGCGTCGGCGGCTTTCCCGAGCGCGACGCGGCCATCCGGGCGCTTGCCGCTTCCGGGGATACGCATGTCAGCCAGATCCTGCAGCAGCTGAGTGACGGCCAACTCTACGTCAATTCGGAAGGCGGCCCCGTCCTCGTTCAAGGCGGCACGGAGGACGGGCCAACCTATTCCGATCCGATCACCGGCGAGGCGGTTGCCGATGTCGATCCCGACTTGATGTCGAAGGTCAAGATCAACAATGCACTGCGCACCACGATCACGACCATGATGAGCCAGCTGACGCTTCTGAGCCCGGATCGCTCGGCGCGGCTCGCTGCGGCCGAGGGCATGCTTAGGGATGCCGATCCTGCCAATCTCGAACTCCTGAATTCGGCTCTTTCAGCCGAGAAGGATGGCGAGATCAAAAACACGATGGAAGCGGCGCGGGCCGTGATGGTGCTGAAGAGCGATGCCGGTCTCGAGGAGAAGCGGGCTGCCATCGATATGATCGCCGCCCGCGGCGGCCGCGATGCGCTGACGATCCTGACGACGGCGATGGCGAATGCGCCCGACGATCTGAAGCCCGCGATCCAGACGGAGATCAATTCGATCAACCGTGACCTGGCGCTCTGGGACGTCGTCCAGAACGTCTGGTACGGCCTGTCGCTCGGCTCGGTGCTGCTCTTGGCCGCTATCGGCCTTGCCATCACCTTCGGCGTCATGGGCGTCATCAACATGGCGCATGGCGAGATGGTGATGATCGGCGCCTATACGACCTATGTCGTGCAGGAAACGATCGCCTCGGCCTTCCCCTCGCTTGCCGATTATTCACTGGCCTTCGCGGTGCCGGCTGCCTTCCTCTTCACCGGTCTGGTCGGTCTCGTCATCGAACGTTCGGTGATCCGCTATCTCTACGGCCGCCCGCTGGAGACCCTGCTTGCCACCTGGGGCGTGTCGCTGATCCTGCAGCAGGCGATCCGCAGCTATTTCGGCCCGACCAACCGCGAGGTCCGCAATCCGAGCTGGATGTCCGGTGCCTTCGATTTCGGCGGGCTGGTCATCACCTGGAACCGGCTCTGGATCATCGCCTTCTCTGTGGTGGTATTCCTGACGCTCCTGATGCTGCTCAAGCGCTCCGCATTCGGGCTGCAGATGCGGGCGGTGACGCAGAACCGGCGCATGGCTTCCTCCATGGGCATCCGCACCGGCTGGGTCGACGCCTTCACCTTCGCGCTCGGCTCCGGCATCGCCGGCATGGCCGGTGTGGCGCTCTCGCAGATCGATAACGTCTCGCCGAACCTCGGCCAGAACTACATCATCGACAGCTTCATGGTCGTCGTATTCGGCGGGGTCGGCAATCTCTGGGGCACGCTGGTCGGCGCCCTGTCGCTCGGCGTCGTCAACAAGTTCCTTGAGCCCTTCGCCGGCGCCGTGCTCGGCAAAATCCTGGTGCTCGTCCTCATCATTCTGTTCATCCAGAAGCGTCCGCGCGGGCTCTTCGCACTCAAAGGAAGGGCGGTGGAAGCATGATAACGGCCTTCCTTCTCCGATCGCTCGATCGCAGGATCACAATCGCCGTCGCCCTGCTGCTGGCGGTCGCCATTCTCGTGCCGGTGCTGAACCTCGCCACCGGGCCAACCCATCCGCTTCACGTCCCGACCTACATCATGGCACTGTTTGGCAAGTATCTGACCTATGCGCTGCTGGCGCTGGCGCTCGATCTCGTCTGGGGCTTCTGCGGCATCCTTTCGCTCGGCCACGGCGCCTTCTTCGCGCTCGGCGGTTATGCGATGGGCATGTATCTGATGCGCCAGATCGGCTCGCGCGGCGTCTACGGCGATCCGATCCTTCCCGACTTCATGGTGTTCCTGAACTGGAAGGAGCTGCCCTGGTTCTGGTACGGCTTCGACCAGTTCTGGTTCGCGGCGCTGATGGTGCTCCTCGTGCCTGGGCTGCTCGCCTTCGTCTTCGGCTGGTTCGCCTTCCGCTCGCGCGTCAACGGCGTCTACCTCTCGATCATCACCCAGGCGATGACCTATGCGCTGCTGCTTGCCTTCTTCCGCAACGACATGGGTTTCGGCGGCAACAACGGCATGACCGATTTCAAGGACATCCTCGGCTTCAACATCCAGGCAGACGGCACGCGCGCAAGCCTCTTCGCCGCGACCGCGATCTTTCTGGCGCTATCGCTGACGATCGCCTCGGCAATCGTCCGCTCGAAGTTCGGCAAGGTGCTCGTCGGCGTGCGTGATGCCGAAAGCCGCACGCGCTTCCTCGGCTATCGCGTCGAGCATTTCAAGCTCTTCACCTTCGTCGTCTCGGCGATGATGGCGGGCATTGCCGGCGCGCTCTACGTGCCGCAGGTCGGCATCATCAATCCCGGCGAATTCGCGCCCGCAAACTCCATCGAAGTCGTCATCTGGACGGCGGTCGGCGGGCGGGGAACGCTGATCGGGCCGATCATCGGGGCGATCCTCGTCAATGGCGGCAAGACGATTTTCACCGGTCTCTTCCCCGAGTTCTGGCTGTTTGCGCTCGGCGGTCTCTTCGTCGCCGTTACGCTGTTCCTGCCGAAGGGCGTCGTCGGCACCATCGCGCACCAACTCGGCAAACGGAAGGCCGTCACCGACGCTGTACCCCCGGCGGCAGAGGAAGATGACATCGAAGCGAAAATCCAGGCAGCGGAGTGAGTGCCATGATTCCCGACGTCAAACCCAACAGCGTGCTCTATCTCAGCGGCGTCTCCGTTTCCTTCGACGGCTTCAAGGCGCTGAATTCGCTCTCGATCGTCATCGAGCCCGGCGAGCTTCGCGCCATTATTGGCCCGAACGGCGCCGGCAAGACGACGATGATGGATATCATCACCGGCAAGACCAGGCCTGATGAGGGCGAGGTTTTCTTCAACGGGACCGTCGACCTCACCAAGAAGGATGAGGCCGACATCGCTCAGCTCGGCATCGGCCGCAAGTTCCAGAAGCCGACGGTCTTCGAAAGCCATACGGTCTGGGATAATCTGGAACTGGCGCTGAACCGCCGCCGCTCCGTCTTCTCGACGCTGTTCTATCGACTTTCGAGCGAAGACAGGACGCGCATCGATGAGATTCTCGAAACCGTGCGGCTGACCCACCGCCGCGACGAATTGGCTGCCAATCTATCGCACGGGCAGAAGCAATGGCTGGAGATCGGCATGTTGCTTGCCCAGGAGCCGAAGCTGCTGCTCGTCGACGAGCCGGTCGCCGGCATGACGGATGCGGAGACAGCGGAAACGGCGATTCTGCTCAAGAATATCGCCAAGACCCGGTCGGTCGTCGTCGTTGAGCACGACATGGGCTTCATCCGCGACCTCGGCGTCAAGGTGACCTGCCTTGCGGAAGGATCGGTGCTGGCGGAGGGATCGATCGATTTCGTCAGTTCGGATCCGAAGGTGATCGAGAATTATCTAGGAAGGTGAGGAATGCAACTTCCAGGCTTGAACCTGACAATGGAAGACGCTCTAAAACGAGCGGGGTTTACTGTGGGGTTTCATCATGGCTTTTCTCGGTATTCTGGTCGCGGCGCTCAGCGGCGCGGTCATCTGGTATTGGCGTTTTAAAATGGTGCGCGAGGCGGGAAACGAGATCATCGATTCCGTCGAGCGCATGCGGGGCGCTTATAAGCGCAGGAAGTTTCGCAAGCAGGCTGAGGTAGCGCCGCTGGCCTCGATTGCCGATCCGGCGATTGCGGCGGTGGCCTTTTTCTTCTGCCTTGCCAAGGAGAAGCCGATGTATGTCGACGCGGCGAAGGATGTTATCCGCAGCCGCATGAAAGGCATCATCCGGCCGGGCGACCTGGAAGAGGTGTTGGTTTTCGGCGAGTGGGCTTCCAAGAACGTCACCAGTCCGGAAGATCCGATCCGCCGGTTCCGGGATCTCTGGTTAAAGGCGCTCGACATGCAGGAGCGCCAGCAATTGATCGGCATTGCCGAGGACGTGGCCGAGACCGGCGGCGAGAGAACGAAAGAACAGGACTACGCCCTGCAGACGCTGAGGCGCAGTCTGATGAACTGATGGGGAAGGGTGAACGGATGCTGACAGTCGAGAACGCAAATCTGCATTATGGCGCGGCGCAGGCGCTGCGCGGGATCTCCATCAAGGCGGAGATGGGCAAGATCACCTGCGTGCTGGGGCGCAACGGCGTCGGCAAGAGTTCGCTGCTGCGCGCCGTCACCGGCCAGCATCCGCTATCGGCCGGCACCGTCACCTTCAACGATACAAAACTGAACGGCCTGCCGCCCTTTGCCCGCGCCAAGCAGGGCATCGGCTATGTGCCGCAGGGGCGTGAAATCTTTCCGCTGCTTAGCGTCAAGGAAAATCTCGAAACCGGCTTCGCTCCGCTTGGCCGCCGCGACCGCAACATTCCCGACGATATCTTCAGTCTCTTCCCGGTGCTGAAATCGATGTTGTCACGGCGCGGCGGCGATCTTTCCGGCGGGCAGCAGCAGCAGCTGGCAATCGGGCGCGCCATGGTGACGCGGCCGAAAATTCTCGTGCTCGACGAGCCGACCGAGGGCATTCAGCCGTCGATCATCAAAGATATCGGCCGGGCGATCCGCTATCTCCGCGATTCCACAGGCATGGCGATCCTGCTTGTCGAGCAATATCTGGATTTCTGCCGGGAGCTTGCCGACTATGTCTACATCATGGACCGCGGCGAGATCGTGCATGAAGGGCTTGCCGAAACGCTGGATACGCAGGAGGCTCGCCGCCATCTGACCGTCTGACCGGCAAATGCCGCAATTTGCGGCAGAGAGAACGACGGCTCGTTGATCTCTTCTGCGCGGACCGCAGCCCTTGTCGGGCGGCATGGGAATTGCTTGCTTTCCGTCATTCGCGCGCGTGAATGGAAAGCGGTGGCGCGATTGAAAGGACGACATGACGAGTGCGGCAGTGAGTACCAGACCGCAAAGAGCGGAGGGACGGGGGCATCTGGCGGCAAGGCTGCTCGATGGGCGCACTCGTATTCGCGAGCTCTATCAGGAGGGCGCGGCGAAGATCCGCTTGCCTGATACTTTCGACGCCTCGATGGAAGCCGTCATCATCAACACCGCGGGCGGGCTGACCGGCGGCGATCGGCTGGACTGGAGCGTTGTTGCCGGTGCCGGCACGAAGATCGACGTTACCACCCAGGCCTGCGAAAAGATCTACAAGGCGTCGGCCGGCACCGCCGAGGTGACGACCCGCATCGAAGTCGGCGTTGGAGCGCGCGTCGACTGGCTTCCGCAGGAAACGATCCTCTTCGACAGGGCAGCGCTTTTCCGCCGCCTGGATGTCGATCTCGACGAAAGCGCCGAATTCCTGGCCGTCGAAGCGGTGCTGCTCGGCCGCAAGGCAATGGGCGAGGCGGTGGAGACTGGGCTCTTTCGTGACCGCTGGCGTATCCGCCGCTCGGGCCGGCTGATCCATGCCGAGGAGCTTAGACTTTCCGAGGGTATCGCGGCATTGACCGCGCGTCAGGCCGTGCTCGGCGGGCAGGTGGCCTTTGCGACGCTGCTTTATGCCGGTCCGCTGGCTGAAGCCTATCTCGGCAAGGTGCGGCCGCTCGTCGAAGGGATCATGGGCGGCGCGAGCGCCTGGAGCGACAAGCTCGTCGTTCGCCTTGCCGCAGCCGACGGTTTTACGCTGAGAAAAATCCTTATCCCGGTCATTTCCGTCTTGCGCAACGGTGCGCCTGTGCCGAAAGTCTGGAATCTATGAAGCGAAGCATGAGGCAGATGGGCAAGCAATGAACCTCACTCCGAGAGAAAAAGACAAGCTGCTGATTTCGATGGCGGCGATGGTGGCACGGCGGCGGCTGGAGCGCGGCGTCAAGCTGAACTATCCCGAAGCGATTGCGCTGATCAGCGACTTCGTCGTCGAAGGCGCCCGCGACGGCCGTCCCGTCGCCGAGCTGATGGAAGCCGGCGCCCATGTGATCGGCCGTGATCAGGTGATGGAGGGCGTTGCCGAGATGATCCACGACGTGCAGGTGGAAGCAACGTTTCCCGACGGAACCAAGCTCGTCACCGTACATGAACCGATCCGGTAGGGAGAGAAAATGCTGGAACTGAGGCCCAATTGCGAATGCTGCGACAAGGATCTGCCGCCGGAGAGCGCTGAGGCGCGGATCTGCACCTACGAATGCACCTTCTGCGCCGATTGCGTGGACGGCGTGCTGAAGGGCACTTGCCCGAATTGCGGCGGCAATCTCGTCGCCAGGCCCATCCGGCCGGCCGCCATGCTCGCCAAACATCCGGCGTCGACGAAACGCGTGCTGAAGGCCGAGGGCTGTGCGCCCAGAGCGGCTTAAGGAGAATGAGATGATTCCGGGCGAGATCATTGCCGCAAGCGGCGACATCGAACTCAATGCCGGCGCGCCCACGGTGACGCTGGAAGTTTCCAATACAGGCGACCGGCCGGTGCAGGTCGGCAGCCACTATCATTTTGCCGAGACCAATGCCGGGCTTTCCTTCGACCGCGCGGCGGCGCACGGGAAACGTCTTGATATTCCGGCCGGGACGGCCGTGCGCTTCGAGCCGGGGCAGACGCGTTCGGTGACGCTGATCCCGCTTTCCGGCAAGCGCGAGGTTTACGGCTTCCGCCAGCTCGTGATGGGCAAGCTTTAGAAGAACGGGAGAGGTGATTGCGTCTGAATATCTGCCTCATTGGGGCGGCGATGCTGTTTGTGGCCGGCCGTGTGTCCGCGCAGGATGTCGATTGCAAGAGTCCGCAGACGCAATCGGACATGACCTCCTGCGAAGAGGCGCGCCATGAGGCTGCCGACAAGGCGCTGAACGAACAATATAAGAAGACACGCGCCGCCATGGCGGCGATCGACAAGGATCTCGACGGCGACATGAAGGGTGCCGAAAGGGCGCTGGTCAAGGCGCAGCGCGCCTGGATCGACTATCGCGACGCAGAATGCGATGCCTTCGGCTTTCAGGCCCGCGGCGGCACGATGGAGCCGATGCTGGTTGCCGGATGTCTGGCCGAAGAGACGGATAAACGCACGAAAGAGCTGAAACAGCTCGAAGAGACGATGAGTAACTAGGGTGATCAAAAAGGTCGTAATCGTCGGCAATGGCGAGATTGGGGAAGGACAGGCAGGCATCATCGATGCCGCCGATTTCGTCATCCGCTTCAACGACTGCCGCTCCTACGGAGCCGGTGGCAGCCGCACCGATGCCGTCGCGGTCTGCAATACCGGCCGGCCGGCAAAGGCAATGCTCGGCTCACCCGAGTGGCGCGCCCATCCCGGTGTTGTTTCGGCGCGCGAAATCTGGAGCGTGCGCCACCCGGAAAAATTTGCCGCGATGCGGGCGCCGCTTGCCGTCTCGCATCCTGATCTCGATGATTTCTGCGACGACTATACGGATGCGTTCGCTGCCTTCTGCGCGGAAACCGGCAAGGGGCATATCGTCATCGGCAAGACGGTCCACGAGGCCGTCGACGCCTCGCTTTCGGCCTTTGAGCCGGCGCCCTATGTGGTGCCGAGCAGCGGCATGATCGTCACCGCCGAGGCGCTGGACAAATATGCCGAGGCCGAGGTGATGCTCGCTGGCTTCGGTCACGTCGGCTGGGAATGGCACCCGTTTGCGGCCGAACGGCAGCTTGTCGATACTTATGTAGCCGCTAGCCGCCTCACACGACTCGGCGAAAAAACACTTGTCTCTTCCTTCCACGGAGCCTGATGAATGCCCTACAAGATCTCCCGCGCCGCCTATGCCGGCATGTTCGGACCGACCACCGGAGACAAGGTGCGCCTTGCCGATACGGAGCTCTTCATCGAGATCGAGAAGGATTTCACCACTTATGGCGAGGAGGTGAAGTTCGGCGGCGGCAAGGTGATCCGTGACGGCATGGGCCAGAGCCAGGTGACACGGGCGGACGGCGCGGTCGATACGGTCATCACCAATGCGGTGATCGTCGATCATTCCGGAATCTATAAAGCCGATATCGGGCTGAAGGGTGGGCGCATCGTTGCGATCGGCAAGGCCGGCAATCCCGATATGCAGCCGGGCGTCAACATCATCGTCGGCCCGGGCACGGAGGCTATTGCCGCCGAAGGCAAGATCGTCACCGCAGGCGGCATGGATAGCCATATCCATTTCATCGCGCCGCAGCAGATCGAGGAAGCGCTGATGTCCGGCATGACCTGCATGCTCGGCGGCGGCACGGGACCGGCGCATGGTACGCTCGCCACCACCTGCACGCCGGGTCCCTGGCATCTGGCGCGTATGATCGAGGCGGCGGACGCCTTCCCGATGAACCTTGCCTTTGCCGGCAAGGGCAATGCCTCGCTGCCGGGAGCACTGACGGAAATGGTGCTGGCCGGCGCCACCTCGCTGAAATTGCATGAGGACTGGGGCACGACGCCTGGCGCCATCGATTGCTGCCTGTCGGTCGCCGACGAACATGACGTGCAGGTGATGATCCACACCGATACGCTGAACGAAAGCGGCTTCGTCGAGGATACGATCGGCGCCATCAAGGGCCGCACCATCCATGCGTTCCACACGGAAGGGGCGGGCGGCGGGCACGCGCCCGATATCATCAAGATCTGTGGGCAGCCGAACGTCATCCCGTCGTCCACCAATCCGACGCGGCCCTACACGGTCAACACTATCGCTGAGCATCTCGACATGCTGATGGTCTGCCATCACCTGTCGCCGTCGATTCCCGAGGATATCGCCTTTGCCGAAAGCCGCATCCGCAAGGAGACGATCGCGGCGGAAGACATTCTCCATGATATCGGTGCCTTCTCGATCATTTCATCCGACAGCCAGGCCATGGGCCGCGTCGGCGAAGTGGCGATCCGCACCTGGCAGACGGCCGATAAGATGAAGCGCCAGCGCGGCCGACTGAAGGAGGAAAAGGGCGACAACGACAATTTCCGCGTCCGCCGCTATATCGCCAAATATACGATCAACCCGGCGATCGCCCACGGTCTCAGCCATGAGATCGGCTCGGTCGAGATCGGTAAGCGCGCCGACCTCGTGCTCTGGAACCCAGCCTTCTTCGGCGTGAAGCCCGACATGGTGCTGCTCGGCGGCTCGATTGCCGCCGCCCCTATGGGCGATCCGAATGCCTCGATCCCGACGCCGCAGCCGGTGCACTATCGGCCGATGTTCGCCTCCTATGGCCGCAGCCTCACCAATTCCTCCGTCACCTTCGTCAGCCAGGCGTCGCTCGATGCCGGGCTGAAGGGCAGGCTCGGGGTCGCGAAGGAACTCGTGGCGGTGAAGAATACGCGCGGCGGCATCTCCAAGGCGTCGATGATCCACAATGACCTGACACCGGAGATCGAAGTCGATCCGGAGACCTATGAAGTCAGGGCGAACGGCGAACTGCTGACCTGCGAGCCCGCGACGGTGCTGCCGATGGCGCAGCGCTATTTCCTGTTCTAGGCCAGTCATTCCGTGCTGAGGGGGATGCGCTGGCTGTTGCGGATCGTGCTCCTGCTCGCAACTCTGGCAGCGGGCGGAACCTTCATTCCCCGGCCGCTGATTGCCCCGGTCAAGGCGTCGTCGGCGGAGGCAATCCACCGCATTCTCCTCCTATCGGGATCGATTCATACCGATATTGCCATTCCGCTCGATGAGGAGACGCGGGCGGCATTTTCCTTCCTCGACGAGCCGGATTTTCCGCTCGGTCATCCGAATGCGGAATGGCTCGTGATCGGCTGGGGCGGCCGCGCCTTCTATCTCGAAACACCGACCTGGGCTGAGCTGAAGCCGCTGCCGGTGCTACGGGCGCTGACAATAGATCGTTCGGTGCTGCATGTGGATCTCGCTGGCCATATTGCCGAGCCGCAGTCTGATGTTACGGCCTTCGATATTGGTGATGATGAATTGGCGCGGCTGCGCGAATTCATCGCGGACAGCTTCGTCCGCAACGCGGGCGCGATCGCGCCGATCCCGGATGCGGGTTACGGGGAGATCGATCGGTTTTTCGAAGCCAAGAGATACTTCAATGCCCTCTTCGGCTGCAACACCTGGACTGCCGCAGCACTCCGCTCGGCAGGGCTTCGGACTGGCTTATGGAACCCTCTTCCACAATCATTGCGATTGTCTGTTGATGTCTACAATTGACGCACTCGCTGGCCCGTCCGCTCTTAAACGAAATTGTGAATGGATTTCTCCGTCCGGTTGTAAAAATCGCTAAAAAACCGCAGTTTTTTTTGAGCTAGACCATTCTGAAACAGCTCGGCGCAAGATCGTGGCAAGGCTATTATATATCAACACATTAGCTGCTTGTGTACGTTGTTCGATTCAGGGATCGAAGACTTGCAGCCCCTGCTAGAAAAAATCTCACCACCGAATCGTCTGAAATCGTTCGAATTTTAGCGAATCGATTAAGACACCCGCAGCAATTGGGCTCTTATCAATGCCTTGAAACGCCGGGCAGGAAGGTCGATTCTCATGAGAAACTGGATGTCGCTGCAGGCCGATTTTGGCCATTTTCTATATCGCAGGCAGGTCTATGTCTTTGCGTTGAAGATGAGCTTTCTTGCCGTCATTTTCTCCGGCGTTATCATTGCGCTGACGATACCGCCACTCGGTTTTCTCGGGCTGTTGCCGGTGACCCTTTCGCACGCGATCGGCTTCGGCGCCATTTTTTCCTGGCTTGTCGGCGGCACGGTTTCCGGCCTGATGTCGCTGGCGGCGGGTTTTGCAATGCATGAACTGACGCTGTCGCGGGCGGAGTTCGAAAAGCTCAGCCGCACGGATACCCTCTCCGGCCTGTTGAACCGGCGCGCCTTCACCGAGGCGCTGGATCGGATCGAAGGCGACGCCTCGCTCGTCATTTTCGACGTCGACCGTTTCAAGGCGATCAACGATCGTTTCGGCCATGCCTGCGGCGATGCGGTTATCACGGCGGTCTCGGCGGTGCTGCTTTCCGCCTTCGACGAATCGTCCGTCGTTGCGCGCCTCGGTGGCGAGGAATTCGGCGTCATCGTCTCCGGCGAACCGCTGGAGAAACGGTTGGAGCGGATCCAGGCCGTGCAGTCCGATATCGCCAACAGACCGCTCGTGGCAGATGGGAATCATATTGCCATCACCATTTCCGGCGGCGTGGCCGATCTCATTCCTGGGCGCAGCAAGCAGCAGGTCTATGCCTCGGCCGATCGGGCGCTTTATCTCGCCAAGGCGCTCGGACGCAATCGCGTCGTGCACGAGCGGGAGGGACTGCATCATGCCTGGCACGGGCTCGCCGAAACCAGCGCCAATACCGAGGGCAGGGGGCTGGGGAGCGACAACATGATGCAGGCCTACGGAATATAAAAGCCGGCCTCCCATTGGTGCTTGCATCGGGAAGGGCTATTTTGCATGGTCGTGGTCTCATCAAAACGGACATATCATGCAGCGCGTCACCTCCTATCTTCCCGCCGGAACCCCTTCCTCCCATCCGACCGCCCAGGTCAAGCTGCCGCATGATCTGCGGCATTTGCGCCGCAAGCTCCTGCATCTGGAGAATGGCGAGATGGTCATGCTCGACCTCAAGGATCCGGTGCTCTTCGCCAATGGCGACCTGCTTGTGCGCGAAGACAGCGAACTGATCGAGATCCTTGCCGCCGACGAGAAGCTCTTCGAGATTCGCGGACGCGACCGCACGCATCTGGTCGAGCTTGCCTGGCATCTCGGCAACCGTCATCTCGCCGCCCAGATCGAGGAAGACCGCATCGTCATCCTGCGCGATCATGTCATCCGAACCATGCTGCAGGGGCTCGGCGCCACCGTGCTCGATATCGAAGAGCCCTTCCAGCCTGCGCGCGGGGCCTATCATTCACATGGCGGACATTCGCATGACCAGGCGCATGCGCATCATGACCACGGGCACAATCACAACGCTGGTCATGACCATGATCACGCGCATGGCCATGACCACAAACATGATCACACCTGCGACCATGATCACCACCATGGTCATGGGCACGGGCATCACGGCCACAAACACGATTGAGGCTCGATGAGCGAAGATCGTGAATTGCAGGCATTGTTGCGCCTGATGGCATGGCTTTCACCGGCCTTTCCGATCGGCAGTTTCGCCTATTCAGGCGGGTTGGAGCGGGCGGTAGCCGATGGGCTCGTGACCGACGCGGCCTCGCTTGCGGACTGGATCGGCACGCTGATCGGCCATGGTTCGGCCTGGAACGATGCAGTGCTTCTGACTGAGAGCCACAGGCGCCAGGCGGAGGAGGGTCCAGGCCTTGCCGAAATTGCTGCGCTTGCCGAAGCGCTTGCCGGATCGCGCGAGCGCCATCAGGAAACGATGCTGCTCGGCGAGGCGTTCCTCTTGGCGGCGCGAGCCTGGCCGGGCGAGGTTTTCGAAAGACTGCCTGGCAAGACCGCCTATCCTATCGCAGTCGGAGCGGTTGCGGGCGCCCATGGCATAGGGCCTGAAAAGGTGCTCGCGGTCTTCCTACATGCCTATGCCTCGCAGGCGGTATCATCAGGCATCCGTCTCGGCGTTGCCGGGCAGAAGGATGGTGTTGCCATGCTTGCCGGGCTTGAAGAGCAGATTGCGGGGATTGCGCGGCGGGCAGCAGCCTCAACCCTCGACGATCTCGGTTCGGCGACGGTGCAGGCCGATATCGCCAGCCTGCGCCACGAAACCCAGACGATCAGGCTTTTCCGCTCGTAACTACCAAATTATCCCGCAACTGCGTCATTTGACGGTGGCGCATGCCGGCGGCGTCGCTATCATCGGAATCCTATTGGAGTACGCCATATGAAATCAAGAAACGGACCTCTGCGCGTCGGCATCGGCGGGCCGGTCGGGTCGGGCAAGACGGCGCTGACGGAAAAGCTCTGCAAGGCGATGCGGGACGACTATTCCGTCGCCGTCGTCACCAACGACATCTATACGACCGAGGATGCCGAGGCGCTGGTGCGCATGCAGGCATTGCCTTCCGATCGCATCGTCGGCGTCGAGACGGGCGGCTGCCCGCATACCGCCATCCGCGAGGATGCGACGATCAATCTTCAGGCGATCGCGAGCCTTAACGAGCGGATCCCCAATCTCGATGTCGTCTTCATCGAGTCAGGCGGCGACAATCTGGCGGCGACCTTTTCGCCGGACCTCGCCGATATCACCATCTATGTCATCTCGGTCTGCCAAGGGGAGGAAATCCCGCGCAAGGGCGGGCCCGGTATCACCCGCTCCGACCTGCTCGTCATCAACAAGAAGGATCTGGCACCCCATGTCGGCGCCGATCTTGAGGTGATGGAGCGGGATGCGACGCGCATGCGCGCCTCACGCCCCTTCGTCTTCTCCGATATGAAGCGTGGCGATGGCGTCAGCTCGATCGTTAGTTTCTTGAGAGAGCAGGGCGGGCTCTGAGGGACAAGCCCGCCGCATCTGGCGGATGGCGGCGAGGGTGGCGAAACAAAAACGGGCCGGGAGATCGCTCCGGTCCGTAGTTTGTTGACAACGTCTCTTCCGCCATGCTCGGGCTCGTGCCGAGCATCTAACCACCGCGATTATTTGATGGGTAAACCTTTATTTCCAGGTATTTAATTGGGCCGGCATAGATCCTCGGCAGAAGGCCGAGGATGACGTCGGGGGTTTTGCATGCGGTTTGTCAGCAGCCCGACGAGCGGGAGGTCGCTCCCGGCCCGTCTCGTTTCCTGAGGCTTTGCTCACTCCGCCGCAAACGGCGGCAGGCGGAGCACATTGGTGTCGTTGGCGCCCTTGCGCTTGCTTTCCGGCTTTTCGATCGCGGTCAGGCGCTCGTCCAGCGCATCGATATCGCTGCGGTTCTCGCGGGTCACGCGGGTAAGATCCTCGCGCGAGAGCGGCAGGTCTTCCTCATCCTTCCTGCCGACCAGGCGTCCAAATATCCAGCCGAGCAGGCGGGACAGATCGTCCATGATGAGGAAGAAGGAGGGAACGACGACGAGCGACAGCACCGTCGAGACGATGATGCCGCCGATCACGGCGATTGCCATCGGCGCGCGGAACGAGCCGCCTTCGCCGACGCCGAGCGCCGACGGCAGCATGCCTGCCGACATGGCAATCGAAGTCATGATGATCGGCCGGGCGCGTTTGCGGCCGGCCTCGACCATGGCTTCAACACGGGACATGCCCTGATGGCGCATCTCGATTGCAAAATCGACGAGCAGAATGGCATTCTTGGTGACGATGCCCATCAGCATCAGAATGCCGATCATGACAGGCATTGACAGCGGATTGCTGGTGATGATCAGGCCCGCCGCGACGCCGCCGATCGCGAGCGGCAGCGAGAACAGGATGGTGAAGGGCTGGATCACGTCCTTGAAGAGCAGGATCAGCACGGTCAGCACCAACAGGAGGCCCATCAACATGGCGTTGACGAAGCTCTGCTGCATCTCGGTCTGCACCTTGGTGTCGCCGCTTTCCGCGAGGTGCACCGTGGCCGGAATGTTGGCCGCCTTGACGATCTCGCGGAAACGGGCCGAGGCGGTGTCGAGCGCTACGCCCTGCGGCAGGTCGGAACCGATAGAGACGACCCGGTTACGGTTGTTGCGCTTGATCGAGCTTACGCCTTCCGAATAGTCGATATTCGCGACGCTCGAGAGCGGAACGGTGCCGCCGCTGGCGGTCTGGATCTTCAGCGCCCGGATGGCGGCAAGGTCGCGGCGCATGTCAAGGGCCGCCTGGACTCGGATCGGGATCTGGCGATCGTCGAGCGAGATCTTGGCGAGGGCCGCATCGACATCGCCGATGGTGGCGACGCGGATCGTCTCGGAGATCTGCTGCGGCGTGATGCCGAGACGCGCCGCCTCGTCCTTGCGCGGATAGACCTGCAGTTCCGGACGCGGCAGGGCGCCGTCGGCGCTGACATTGGCGAGCAGCGGGTCGGCACGCAACTTGGATTCCAGAATGCCGACGGCTTCGTTCAGGTCCTTCTCGTTTTTGGAGAGGAAGTTGAAGGAGAGGTCGCGTTCGCCGCGGTCGTTAAGCTTCAGGATATGGACATCGGGAATATCGCGCAGCTTGGCGAAGACTTCCTTTTCAATATCCCATTGCGGGCGCTCGCGGCCGTGGACTTCCACCTTCGGCAGCATCGGACCGATGACCGGGATATGGCCGAGCACGTCGTTGACCACCTTCTTGACCAGCGACTGGTCGAGCTTGTGGAGCGCCAGCGTAATGGTCGCACGGCGGAGTTCGAGATCGCCCTTTGGCGATGCCCCGCCGAGGACGAAGACGCTTTCGACGCCGTTGAGGTCCTTGACCCTGTCATAGATCGCCTTCGTCGTCTTCTCGGTGTCGTCGAGCCGCGCATTGGGCGGCAGTTCAACAGAGAGAACGATGCGCGAGGCATCTTCGGGCGGCAGGAAGCTGCCTGGAACCTTCATCAGCAGCATAACCGAACCGACGAGGAAACCGATCGCCGCAAGCAGCGTCAGATATCGCGAATATTTGTGCCCGGTCGTGGCGCGGATCAGGCGCGTATAACCCTTCATCAGCAGACCGTCATTGTCGTGATGGTCGTCAACACCGTCTTCGGCGCGCATGAGATAGGCGGCCATCATCGGGGTGATGAGGCGTGCCACCAGCAGCGAGAAAAAGACGGAGAATGCGACGGTCAGGCCGAACTGGATGAAGTACTGGCCCGGAATGCCCGGCATGAAGGAAACTGGCACGAAGACGGCGATGATGGTGAAGGTGGTGGCGATGACGGCGAGACCGATTTCATCCGCCGCCTCGATCGCCGCCCGATAGGGCGTCTTGCCCATCTTGATATGGCGGGCAATGTTCTCGATTTCCACGATCGCGTCGTCGACCAGGATACCTGTCGCGAGCGTCAGCGCCAGGAAGCTGACGAGGTTCAGCGAGAAGCCCATCATGTCCATAACCCAGAAGGTCGGGATCGCGGAGAGGGGTAGGGCGATGGCCGAAATCAGCGTCGCCCGCCAGTTTCGGAGGAACAGCAGAACCACGATGACGGCGAGCAAGGCGCCTTCGAGCAGCGTGTGGATGGCGGCTTCATAGTTGCCGTAGGTGAAATAGACCGAATCGTCGATCATCTCGATCTTCACGTTCGGATTTTCGCTTCGCACCTTGTCGAGGCTCTGCGCCACCGTCTCGGCGACGCTGACCTCACTGGCGCCCTTCGAGCGGAAGACGCCGAAGGTAACGACGGGCGTATCGTTGAAGCGCGAAAAGGATTTCGGCTCCTCATAGGTGTCCTTGATGACGCCGAGATCGGACAGCTTGACGAAACGGCCGCTCGGCAATGCAATCGTCGTGTCTGCCAGTTCGGCGACGTTGCGGGCGTCGCCAAGAACGCGGATTGCCTGTTCGCTGCCCGCCACCTGGCCGCGACCGGAGCCGAGATCGACATTGGTGCCGCGCAGTTGATCGTTCACGCTTGCGGCGGTGATGCCGTAAGCATCCAGTTTTCCGGGCGTGAGTTCGATGCGCACTTCGCGCTCCGCGCCGCCGTAACGATCGACGCGGCCGATGCCGGCCTGGCCCTGCAGCGCTCGCTTGATTGTATCGTCGACGAACCAGGACAGTTCTTCGAGCGACATGTCGGGTGAGGACACGGCGAAGGTCTGGATCGCCTGGCCCTCGACATCAACCTTGGTAACGATTGGTGCTTCGGCCGTCGCCGGCAGATCGCTGCGGATGCGGTCAATCGCGTCCTTGACGTCCTGTACGGCTTGTTCGGTCGGCACTTCCATCCGGAACATGACGTTGGTCTGTGAACTGCCGTCGGTCACCGTCGACTGGATTTCGTCGATGCCGGTGATCGAGGCGATCGCGTCTTCGATCTCCTTCGTCACCTGCATTTCGAGTTCGGCCGGCGACGCGCCGCTTTGCGTCACGCTGATCGAGACCAGCGGCACGTCGATGTTCGGAAAGCGCGTGATCGGCAGCGTGTTGAAGGACTGAATGCCGATGAATATCAGCAGGCAGAAGGCCAGCAGCGGCGCGATGGGATTTCGAATGGACCAGGCTGAAAAATTCATCGGATGGTCTCTTTAGTTGGAAGCGGAGGGCTGTTCACGCACCGGCGTGATGTGGTCGCCGTCGCGAACATAGGCGCCCGCCTTGGCGACGACCTCGTCGCCGCTCTTCAATCCATTGACGATCTCGACATAGGCGCCGTCCTGGATGCCGGTCTCGATCTTAGCGAATTTCACCACGCCGTCTTCGACCTTGCGGGCGGAGGATCCGTCGTTGCCGGTGAGCACCGCAGTCAGGGGAAGCGATACACCCTCGGTTTCACGGACGATGATCTCGGCGCTGCCATACATGCCGGAACGCGCCTTGCTGTCATCGTCGATGGAGATATGGACGAGGCCGAGGCGGGTCACGGAATCGACGGTGGGTGAAACCAGGCGCACGGCACCGGAAAGCTTTTCGCGGCTGCCGGAAAGGGAAATGGTTGCCTTCTGGCCGGCCACAATCCTGACAATATCGCTTTCGGCGACTTCGGCGACGAGCTCGATATCGCCGTTGCGGATGATGGTGAATAGCGGATCGCCGTTGCCGGCGGCGATCGCGCCGACCTTGGCGTTCTTAGCCGAAACCACACCGGCAACCGGCGTCTTCACATCGGTGCGGGCGAGCTTCAGATCGGCGTCTGCGATCTGGCTGTCGAAGACCTTCAGATCGGCCTCGGCGACCTCAATCGCCTGCTCGGCGGAGACGACTCGGGCGTTGGCGGCAGCGGCGGTCGCATCGGCCTGCTCGACCTGGGCTGTAGAAACCGTGCCCTTCTTGCCCATTTCCTGGGCGCGGGCCTGCTGCTGCCTTGCCTGTTCGGCATTGGCCTGCGCTTCGATGAGCTGGGCGCGCAGTTGGGCAAGGCTTGCCTCGCCCTTGGCCTTCGTCGCCATCATCTGGCTTTTCTCCAGGACCAGGGCGTCGTCATTGAGCGTTGCCAGCGTGCTTTCAGCCTGGACCTTGTCGCCGACATCGGCTTTCAGCGTGCGAATCGAAAGGCCTTCGACCTGCGGCTGGATATAGACTTCCTCGACCGGCTTGACCGTTCCGGTGCCGATGACACGGTCGACAAGAGTGCGATTGACGGCGGTGGTGACGACGATCGCCGGCAGGTTCTGTTGCGGCTTTGCGACCGGCGCTTCCTGCGAAAAGGCGGCGGATGCAGCCAGCGCCGCTGCAAAAAGGGTGGATGTGCCTAAAATTCCAGTCGGCTTGCGTGCCATGCGTTTTCGTCCAATCTCATCATAAGGTTAGCCGAATTCGCGCGTCTGCCATTGAGCTCGCGACCAGGCCACTGCCTTTCCTGCATTCTCAGGGGTATCCACACGTCATTTGCCGTCTTCATCCCTCGCCGGCAAATCGGCTTCTAGTTGGTATCGATTTGCTCGATATGCAAGCCCGGCAGAAAACAATTCCCCATGAGCCGATAATAAATACCATCATAATCTGAATCAATCATCGCAGAGTTATGCGAACATGACGATCATTGATCCCGCTTCTCTCCTAATGACGTTTGACGCCGGAAAATGCGACATCAGCGACGCTTTTTTTCGTGTTATCCCAAAAATGAGAAACGCGCGGAAATTTTCTCCGCGCGTTTCGCTTTACTTCCTGCCGTATTTACTTGGATGCGGCGTCTGTGATCTCGTGTGTCCAGGCCCCCGAGGGCTCCTTGTTGATGATCTTCTGGTCGAGCAGAGCCTTCGCCGTGCGGGCATAGAGCGCTTCGTCCAGCTTGCCGGAGCCGTCGCCGACCAGTTTGGCAACTTCGCCCATCATACGCTTCTGGTGGTTCTCGTCCTGGCCGCCGTTGTCCACGACGATCTCGGCGGCTTCATCGGGGTTCTCGGTCGCATATTTCCAGCCCTTCATCGAGGCGCGGACGAACTTGACCATCTTCTCCTTGAACGCCGGGTCCTTCAGCTTGTCTTCCATGGCGTAGAGGCCGTCCTCGAGAAGGTCATTGCCCATTTGCGTATAGTTGAAGACCGTCAGTTCCTCCGGCTTGAAGCCGGCGTCGATTGCCTGCCAGTATTCGTTATAGGTCATGACGGAGATGCAGTCGGCCTGCTTCTGGACGAGCGGCTGTACGTCGAAGCTCTGCTTCAGCACGGTGACGCCGTTCGGGCCGCCTTCGGTGGAAAGACCCAACTTGTTCATCCAAGCGAAGAAGGGGTATTCGTTGCCGAAGAACCAGACGCCGAGCGTATGGCCCTTGAAGTCGGCCTCGGTCTTGACCGGGCCGTCCTTACGGCAGATCATTTCCAGGCCGGACTTCTGATATGGCTGGGCGATGTTGACCAGCGGAACGCCCTTTTCGCGGGCAACCAACGCGCCGCCCATCCAGTCGACGATGACATCGGCGCCGCCACCGGCGATCACCTGCTCAGGCGCGATATCGGGACCACCCGGCTTGATGTCGACGTCGAGGCCCTCTTCCTTGTAGAAACCTTTCTCCTGGGCGACGTAATAACCGGCGAACTGGCTCTGTGTGACCCATTTCAGCTGCAGCACCACCTTGTCGGCGGCCATAGCATGGGCCGCTGCAAGCGACATGGCGCTCGCCATCATTGCAATCATCAATTTTTTCATTTTCTTGTCCTTACCCTCTGAAGTTATGCCCGGACCCAATTTGCGAGGCCCGCGCGCGCCTAGCCACCACGGATAGACGGATGCCAGAACGTCACCGCCCGTTCGGTCAGGGCGATGATGCCATAGAAGATCGAGCCGGCCAGCGCCGCGACGGCGATTTCCGCCCAGACCATGTCGACATTCATGCGGCCGATCTCGGTCGAGATGCGGAAGCCCATGCCGACGATCGGCGTCCCGAAGAATTCCGCAACGATGGCACCAATCAGAGCCAGCGTCGAGTTGATCTTCAGTGCGTTGAAAATGAAGGGCATCGCCGCCGGAAGCTTGAGCTTGAGCAACGTCTGCCAGTCGCTCGATGCGTAGGTGCGCATCAGGTCGCGCTCCATGCTGCCGGAGCCGGAAAGGCCTGCCACGGTGTTCACCAGCATTGGGAAGAAGGTCATGATGATGACGACGGCGGCCTTCGACGGCCAGTCGAAGCCGAACCACATGACCATGACCGGAGCGATGCCGATGATCGGCAGGGCCGACACCATGTTGCCGATCGGCAGCAGGCCGCGGCGCAGGAAGGCGATGCGGTCGGCCAGCACCGCGACGACGAAGCCGCTGAGGCAGCCGACTATATAACCGATCAGCACCGCCTTGAAGATCGTCTGCCTGACGTCGTGGCCGAGGATGGGCAGAGAGGCCATGATGCGGGCGCCGATGGCGCTCGGCGGCGGCAACAGGATGAAGGGGACGCCGGCACCGCGCGTGATCGCCTCCCAGAGGATGAGAATCCAGGCGCCGAAAATCGCCGGAATCAGAAGTTCGAGCACCGATGCACCGAAGGCGGCGGCAGGCGGCACTTTCGAAAGCTCCGTGACGCATCGCCAGGCGAGCAGCCACGCGGCGAAGAGCAGCAGGAAGTAAGCCCGCGTTGCCGTGCCCTCGTTGCCGGAAATCGCTGCAAGCAGCAGCCAGGCGGCGCCATGGGCGCCGATGAACAGCACGGTGGCGCGATAGGCCGGCGGTTGCGGTGCAAAGGACAGGAGAGCGGCCGCGGCGATGACGATGAAGATCAGGCTTGCGGTGCCATCGGTTAAAGGACGGGCCGCGCCCTCGGCCAGAAGCGGTAAGGCAGCCAGCGCCGCGATGCAGAAAAGAAGAGCGGCCGCGCCTTGCCAGGAGAAGCTCAGACGTCTCATGCCGGCCTCCCGCCCATGGCGCGGTCGACGATCTTCGCCGCAAGGCCGACAATCGCGACCAGAACGCCTGCAAGCAGCGAGCCGGCGACCAGCGCTGCCCAGATATCGATGGTCTGGCTGTAATAGGAGCCGGCGAGCAGCTTCGAACCAATGCCGGCAACGGCGCCCGTCGGCAATTCGCCGACGATGGCGCCGACGAGGCTTGCTGCGATCGCGACCTTCATAGAAGTGAAGAGAAAGGGGATCGAGGCAGGGACGCGCAGTTTCCAAAAGGTCTGCATCGGACTGGCGTTATAGGTGCGCATGAGGTCGAGATAGAGGAGTTCGGGTGACCGCAGCCCCTTCACCATGCCGACGGCGACCGGAAAGAAGGAGAGGTAGGTGGAGATCAGCGCCTTGGAGACGAGGCGGGAGGCGTCGGAATCGAGATTCAGCAGATGCGCCAGCGCATTGTCGCCGGTCAGCACGTTGTAGGAGATGATGACGATCATCGGCGCGATAGCGAGGATCGGGATTGTCTGGCTGGCTACGAGCCAAGGCATCAGCGAGCGGTCCATGGCGCGGTTATGCACGATCAGCACGGCGAGAAGAATGCCGAGCAGCATGCCGAAACCGAAGCCGAGCAGGGTGGAGGAGAGCGTTACCCAGCTGTGATAGACGAGGCTGCGGCTGCTCGAAAGGCTGCGCAGGAAAGTGTTCTCATAGACATTCTCAGCCACCTGATGCGGTGCCGGCAGGATCGGCTTCGGCTGCGCCAGCGTCTTGCCGATGAATTCCATCGTAGTCGGCGTGACGCCGGCGCGGCTGTCCATGTCACGCTGGAACGGCGCGTTCATGAGAATGGCGGCGACATACCAGATGGCGACGAGGGCGAGCAGGATGGTGGTGACGGGGACGATCTTGTCCTTGAATGTGTCGGGTTTCACAGCGACTGCCCCCATATGTTGGTGTCGAATGCGCAGCCACCCCCCTCTGCCCTGCCGGGCATCTCCCCCACAAGGGGGGAGATCGGCAAGAGGATAGCACCTCGTTCCCATTTGCTTCTATGGAGTACTGCTCTCTTGTCCTTGTTTGCGGGAGCCTTCGCCTCCTGCTGATCTCCCCCCTTGTGGGGGAGATGCCCGGCAGGGCAGAGGGGGGTGGCCCAAGAACGCAACGGCCTAAACCTCATGGCTATGCCCCGTCCTCAGCCCCTCGCGGACGCGGTGGGCGATTTCCAGGAACTCCGGCGTGTCGCGGATGTCGAGCGGGCGTTCGGCCGGAAGCGTGGAGTCGATCACGTCGGTGACGCGGCCGGGGCGCGGCGACATCACCACGATCTTGGTCGAGAGGTAGACCGCCTCGGGGATGGAGTGGGTGACGAAGCAGATCGTCTTGTTGGTGCGGGCCCAGAGTTTCAGCAGCTCTTCGTTCAGATGGTCGCGGACGATCTCGTCAAGCGCGCCGAAGGGCTCGTCCATCAATAGCAGGTCGGCGTCGAAGGCGAGCGCGCGGGCGATTGAGGCGCGTTGCTGCATGCCGCCGGAAAGCTGCCAGGGGAATTTCTTCTCGAAGCCGGAAAGACCGACGAGGTCGAGCGCCTCGGCGATGCGCCTCGTCCGATCGGCGCCGCGGTAGCCCATGATCTCCAAGGGCAAGGCAATGTTGTTCTCGATGGTGCGCCAGGGATAGAGCGCCGGCGCCTGAAAGACGTAGCCGTAGGCGCGGGCTTTGCGCGCCTCCGCCGGCGTCATGCCGTTGATCGAGATTTCGCCCGAGGTGCTCCTTTCGAGATCGGCGATGACGCGGAGGAAAGTCGTCTTGCCGCAGCCGGACGGGCCGATGAAAGAGACGAAATCGCCCTTGCGGACATCGAGATTGACATCGCTCAGCGCCCGCACCGGGCCGTCATTCGCCTGGTAGGTGAGACAGAGGTCCTTGGCGGATACGACGGAGGGTGCTTGCATCAATGCGACCGATCTTGTTTTCCCCGCTTGACGGCGGTTTGCATGTTACCATCGCTGCCGGCTTTGCCGGCGGCGCAATTCTTGGAGGAAGAAAATGGACGCGACATCAAAACCCACCTGCCACATCGTTCGTCCCAAGCACGCCTATGACGGCAAGCAGGGGCTCAGCTATTTCGAAGGGATAGCGGCCGAGACTGTCGGCGCCACGGGCATCTGCATGCACCTCCTGACGATCCCGCCCGGCGTGCGTGCCAAGGCGCACCTGCACGAGGCGCATGAGACGGCGATCTACGTGCTCTCCGGCGAGGCTCATACCTGGTACGGCGACCGGCTGGAGCATCACGTCATCACCCATGCCGGCGAACTGTTCTACATCCCGGCCGGCGTGCCGCATATGCCTGCGAACCTCAGCAGCACGCCCTGCACGGCGGTCATTGCGCGCACCGATCCCCACGAGCAGGAAAGCGTCGTTCTTCTGCCGGAACTGGACGCGCTGGTGCCGGCGTGAAGTCATCCGCATGAAGGCGTCGTTCCCCGGTTGATGGCCGTATCGCTATGCTCCATCGTCATACGCCGGTTGCCGGGATGCCACTGCGTTCCACTTTGCGCGGAGAGGTGATCTCCTTCCAGGTGGACAGCGCCTTGCTGACGGCTGTCACCGGTTCGCGCCTGACGAACTCGCCGTGGCCCTCGCGGGTCTTGATCGTACTTTCCTCGATCGCGACGACCCCGCGCGTCAGCGTGTAGCGCGGCAGGCCAGTCACTTCCTTGCCCTCGAAGACGTTGTAGTCGATCGCCGACTGCTGGGTCTTGGACGAGATGACCTTCGAACGGTTCGGGTCCCAGACGACGATATCGGCATCGGCGCCGACGAGGATCGCGCCCTTCTTCGGATAGATGTTGAGAATCTTGGCGATGTTCGTCGAGGTGACGGCGACGAACTCGTTCATCGTCAGCCGGCCGGTGTTGACACCATGCGTCCAGAGCATCGGCATGCGGTCTTCGAGGCCGCCTGTGCCATTCGGGATCTTGGTGAAGTCGCCGACGCCGAAACGTTTCTGCGCCGTGGTGAAAGCGCAGTGGTCGGTCGCGACCACCTGCAGCGAACCAGAGGCGAGCCCCGCCCAGAGGCTATCCTGATGCTGCTTGCTGCGGAAAGGCGGCGACATGACGCGGCGGGCGGCATGATCCCAGTCCGGATTGGAATATTCGCTCTCGTCGAGCGTCAGGTGCTGGATCAGCGGTTCGCCGTAGACGCGCATGCCCTTGGAGCGGGCCCGGCGGATCGCCTCGTGCGCCTGTTCGCAGGAGGTGTGGACGATGTAAACAGGGCAGCCGGCCATGTCGGCGATCATGATGGCGCGATTGGTGGCCTCACCCTCGACTTCAGCCGGCCGGGAATAGGCATGCGCCTCGGGGCCGTTATTGCCCTCGGCGAGCAGCTTTGCCGACATCGAGGCGACGACATCGCCGTTTTCGGCATGCACCAGCGGCAGCGCGCCGAGCTCGGCGCAGCGCTGGAACGAGGCGAACATCTCGTCGTCATCAACCATCAGCGCGCCCTTATAGGCCATGAAGTGCTTGAAGGTGTTGATGCCCTTGTCGCGGACGATGGTCTCCATCTCCTTGAAGACCTGCTCGCTCCACCAGGTGACCGCCATGTGGAAGGAATAGTCGCAATTGGCGCGGGTGGATTTGTTGTCCCACATGGTCAGCGCTTCGAGCAGCGACTGGCCAGGGGCGGGAAGGGCGAAATCGACGACCATGGTCGTGCCGCCGGAAAGCGCCGCGCGCGTGCCGCTCTCGAAATCATCGGAGGAATAGGTGCCCATGAAGGGCATTTCGAGATGAGTGTGCGGGTCGATGCCGCCCGGCATGACAAAACAGCCGGAGGCGTCGAGCGTTTCGTCGCCCGAGAGGTTCGGGCCAATCTCGACTATCCTGCCGCCATCGATCTTGACGTCAGCCTTGTAGGTGAGGTCGGCCGTGACGATGGTGCCGTTCTTGATGACTGTGGTCATGGCTGCTGTTCCTTTTTCCTAGCTGTTACTGCTCAACTGCCATCGTGGGCGTACCACTTCGCAGGAGCGCTGCACCCTTGGCGATTAGGCTGTAGATGGCTTCCTCACTCAGCTCAGCTGGCGTGTCATGCTCTTCCCCGTAATACCAGTCGGGCTGGTCAACGACGTCAGTACCGCCGACGGACAATGACCAAAAACCATCGCTTTCGCGAAAGTAGAAATCCTTGCCATCGATCAGCCCAGTTGACTGTACGGGATGGCTGCCGTTGGGACGTTCGATCAAAATGCCGGGCATGGAAGGGCCGAGTTCGATTCGAACGACACCAGGCCCATGTCCATAGATATAATGGGTTCGATGGGCCCCATTTGTGTCGGGGTCATCCGAATTGGCCAGTTGGACCCCGGAAGGTTTATACCGCCAAAAGCTGGATATTTGCGGAAGCCTAATCCGCTCGCCTGCAGCGTTGACGCCAACGTAATAGATCTGCGCGCTAGGGACGTCGCCCCACGGTCCTTCAGTCATTGGCGCCACATTGGAGGTGGCCCATGCGAGGTCGTCGGCAGTTCGCTGAATTCCGAACTTGAAGGCATCGGCATAGTCGAGATACGTCGTTGGCAAGTCGGATGCCATCACACCACGATCTCCGCCGTCTCGACCACCGCGTGGAACAGCACGTCGGCTCCGGCCGTCGCCCATTCCTTGGAGATTTCTTCCGCCTCGTTGTGGCTGAGCCCGCCGACGCAGGGGCACATGACCATGGTGGCAGGCGCGACCTTGGCGGCCCAGCAAGCGTCGTGGCCGGCGCCGGAGATAATGTTCATGTGGCTGTAACCGAGCCGTTCGGCGGCGGAGCGAACCGAGGTGACGAGCTTTTCGTCGAAGGTGACCGGTGCGAAATGGCCGATCGCCTCGATGGAACAGCCGACGCCCAGCGCGTCGCAGATGCCAGGCGCCTCAGCCTCGATCTTTGCCCGCATGCGATCGAGCTTGGCCTTGTCGGGCGAGCGGATGTCGACAGTGAAGACCACTTTGCCCGGCAGCACGTTGCGGGAATTCGGCGAGAAGAAGACTTGGCCGACGCCGCCGACGGCGCCCGGCTGCTCGCTCATCGCGACAGCCTGGACCATTTCCAGGATGCGCGACATGGCAAGACCGGCATTGACGCGCATGTTCATCGGCGTCGAGCCGGTATGGGCCTCCTTGCCGGTCAGCGTAAATTCCAGCCACCACAGGCCCTGACAGTGGGTGACGACGCCGATCTGCTTTTCCTCGGCTTCGAGGATCGGACCCTGCTCGATATGATATTCGAAATAGGCGTGCATCTTGCGGGCGCCGACCTCTTCGTCGCCGACCCAGCCGATGCGCTTCAACTCGTCGCCAAACAGATTGCCCTCTGGATCCCTGCGGTTATAGGCGAAGTCCAGGCTGTGCACGCCGGCGAAGACGCCCGACGCCAGCATGGCAGGGGCGAAGCGTGCGCCTTCCTCGTTCGTCCAGTTGGTGACGACGATGGGGTGCTTCGTCTTGATGCCGAGGTCGTTCATCGTGCGCACGATTTCGAGGGCCGAGAGCACGCCAAGCACGCCATCATATTTGCCGCCGGTTGGTTGGGTGTCGAGATGCGAGCCGACATAGACCGGCAGGGCGTCGGGATCAGTGCCCGGGCGGGTGGCGAACATCGTGCCCATGCGGTCGACACCCATGGCCAGGCCCGCCTCGTCGCACCATGTCTTGAAAAGGCTGCGGCCCTCGGCATCCGAATCCGTCAGCGTCTGGCGGTTGTTGCCGCCGGCGATTCCGGGGCCGATCTTCGCCATGTCCATGAGACTGTCCCAGAGACGGTCGCCATTGATGCGCATGTTCTCGCCTGGTGCTGCCACCATTCTTCAAGCCCTCACCTGTTTGCGGCAGTCATGCAAGGGGCATGCCCGCCTGTTCCCGTGGTCCTTTCCCGCGCCTGTTGTTGGTTTTGTCGAGCGCCGGAAAATCGCCAGTTGCCTTTGTTTTTCATCTGGCGGATATTTGACCGATTGGTAAACATTACAACTTCCACCGCGGGGCTCAAGACGAAAATCACGAAATTTGCCGATAAAAATGCGGGCAGTTGCTCAAGAAAGCGCCAGGGGTCGCCTCTGCCGAAGCTTGAGGGAAGAAGTTGAATATCAAGGGGAAACAATAGCCGATGGCTATTCCGAGAGCAGCGAAGACCCAGAGGCGAACGCGAATCCAGGAGGAGAAGGAAGAGCAGATTCTGGAGGCGGCGCTCGACGTGTTTTCGGCACGCGGCTTTCGCGGTTCGACGATCGACCAGATCGCCGAAGTCGCGGGCATGTCGAAACCCAATCTTCTCTATTATTTCCGCACCAAGGAAGCGATGCACCGGGCGCTGATCGACCGGGTCCTCTATACCTGGCTGGAGCCGCTGCGGGCCTTCGACGCCGAGGGCAATCCGGAAGAAGAAATCCGCAGCTACATCAGGCGCAAGCTGGAGATGGCGCGCGATTTTCCGCGCGAGAGCCGGCTGTTCGCCAATGAGGTGCTGCAGGGCGCACCGCATATCGAGGACGAATTGAAGGGGCCGCTGAAGCAACTGGTAGACGAGAAGGCGGAGGTCATCCGCGCCTGGACGAAATCTGGCAAGATCGTTGAATGCGATCCCTACCACCTGATCTTCTCGATCTGGTCGACGACCCAGCACTATGCGGATTTCGACGTCCAGGTGCGCGCGGTGCTGGGGCAGGAACATTCCGGCGAAGGGCGCTTCGAGGATGCCGCGCGGTTTCTGGAGCAACTCTTTATTGGCGGGCTGCGGCCGGAGGGTGGCTAACAGCTCGATTTCCTGAGAAGATGCCTTTTTCAGCTCATGACCGCCGGCAATTCCGCGGCCAGCCTATCGATGGCAAGACGCACTTTCGGCAGCATCACCGGCGATCGCGGCCAGACGGCATACGCTTCAAATATGGTTGATGGCGTATCAGTCAGAACCCGCACGAGTTCACCTGAGAGGACCTTGTCCCGCACCAGCCAGCAGGTCAGCCAGGCAAGCCCGCGGCCTTCAACCGCGGCGTCTGCGATCGAGGCGAGATCATCGAGCCGCAACCGAGATTTCGGCAGAACTTCGCGTGAGGGGCCGGACGGAGCCGGGAAGGTCCAGGCCTTGTCATTGTCACCCCTGCGATAGACGATGCCATGATGGCGGGCGAGATCGTCGAGCGTTTGCGGCACGCCATAGTTTTCGAGATAAGCCGGCGAGGCGCAGACCGTCATGGACTGCCGGGCGATCGTTCGCGCCATCAGGTCGGGATTGTCCTTCAGCGGACCGTTGCGGACGGCAAGGTCGAAGCCGTCCTCTAGGAGATCGACGACCCGATCGCTGAAGGATAAGTCCAATTCGAGATCGGGGTGGTCGTCGAGCAGGCGGGTCAGGATCGGAGCGGCGCAATGACGTCCAAACAGCGCCGGCATCGCTACCCTCAGCCTGCCGCGGACCTCGCGCCTGCCCGATTCAAGTTGGGCCTCGCCGATCCGGATTTCCTCGATGGCTTTCAGGCAGCGCTCATAGAAGAACCGGCCCTCGTCGGTCAGGCTCTGGGTCCGGGTCGTGCGGTTGAAGAGCCGGACGTCGAGTCGCTGTTCGAGCCTTGCGATCGTCTTGCTGACTGCCGAGCGGGTGAGGTGAAGCCGTTCGGCGGCGGCGGAGAAACCGCCGGCTTCGACCGTCTGGACGAAGATCGAAATCCCCTTCAATTGCTCCATCTTTGTTTCCTTTGTGGCACCAGTTCGACGATATAATATCGCAACAGGCGATGAATATTCAACGATATACCTGCTGCTCCTCCAATCGAGAAGGAGCAGGAGATGCAGACGACAAAGCAGTGGCGAACCGATGCCGTTGGGCCGGAGGCCAATCTGAAGATCGGTGAAGCGAGAATTCCCGACGTGTCTGGCAGGACGATCCGGGTGCGGACGCAGGCGGTCTCCCTCAATTTCCGCGACAGGCTTGTGCTCGAAAGCGGCATGGGACTGCCGCTGCAGTTTCCCTTTGTGCCGGCCTCGGACATGGCAGGCGTGGTTGAGGCCGTCGGGCCGGATGTCACACGCTTCAAACCCGGAGATCGAGTTATCTCCACCTTTTCCCCGGATTGGATCGATGGACGCGGCCCGGGCAACGCGCGTAATCTACCCTACCAGACGCGCGGCGGCTTCCATCCGGGCGTGCTGACCGAACACACCGTGTTTTCCGAGGAGTGGTTCACGCATGCGCCGAAAACGCTCGATGCCGCTGAAGCGAGCACGCTGCCCTGCGCCGGACTGACGGCATGGTTCGCGCTGATCGAATGCGGCAAGCTCAAGGCTGGCGACACGGTGCTGGTGCAGGGAACCGGCGGCGTCGCGCTCTTCGGCCTGCAGATCGCCAAGGCGCATGGCGCCGAGGTCTTCATCACGTCAGGCAGTAGCGAAAAGCTCGACCGGGCGCTGACGCTCGGCGCCGATCATCTGATCAACCGGCACGAGGGCGACTGGGTGGCGCAGTTCCATCAACTGACCTGCAATTACGGCGCCGACCACGTGCTCGAAATCGTCGGCGGACCACATCTCGGCCAAGCGCTGAAGGCTGTGGCGATTAACGGCCGCATTTCGGTGATCGGCGTCCTCGAGGGTTTTGAGATCTCGGCGCCGGTGGCGCCACTGCTTCTCAAGGCGCCCGTCCTGCAGGGAATTACGGTCGGTCACCGCAGGGCACTGGAGGATCTGGTGCGCGCCGTCGACCAGACCGGGCTGAAGCCTGCTATCGACAAGCGTTATGGTTTCGAAGAGCTGCCGCAGGCGCTCGATCATCTCTATCGAGGCCCCTTCGGCAAGATCGTCATTGAGTTTTGAGACATGAGGCTCCCTGCGCATCGTGGAGGGGAGCCTTCTGTTATTCGGCAGCGATGGTTTCGGTTTCGAAGGCAAAACCCTCATCGGCCCAGCCGGTCATGCCGCCGATCATCAGCTTGGCTCTGAGGCCGAGATTGGCAAGGCGAAAGGCCGCCTTGTCGGCGCCGTTGCAATGCGGACCAGCGCAATAGACGACGAAGAGCGTGTTTCTTGCCCATTCCGACATGCGATGTGCGGTCATCTTGCCGTGCGGCAGGTTAATCGCGCCCGGCACATGGGACTGCGCAAACAGTGCCGGCGAGCGCACGTCGAGAAGAACGAAATCGACCTTACCAGCTGCGAAAGCGGCGCGGACATCCGAACAATCGGTCTCGAAGGTGAGCTTAGCGGCATAATGGGCGGCGGCGAGGTCAGGCTCGGCGGCGGGGATATCGGAGACGGCGCTTGGCATCGGTCTTTCCTTTCGTGCTGGATTGCCCCCTGATATCGCCGATGTTAAAGCTTGGCGAAATTGGCCATCATGACTGACAGCGTAAAGATCATGCCAAACATATCTCCGAAGACGAACGGACCGCTGGTCGCGGTGCTTGCCTATGACGGGCTCTGCACCTTCGAATTCGGGATAGCTTATGAGGTCTTCGGCCTGCCGCGTCCCGAGATGGGCGAGGGGTGGTATCGCTTCTCCGTCTGCGGCATCGAGCTGGGGCCGCTTCGCGCCGCCGGCGGATTGACGGTCGCGGTCGACAGGGGGCTGGAAGTGCTCGACGCGGCGGACCTGATCGTCGTGCCCGGCTGGCGGTCGATCGATGCGCCGGTGCCGGAACCGCTTGCCGCCGCTCTCAAGGCAGCGCATCAGCGCGGCGCGCGCATCATGTCGCTCTGTTCCGGCGTTGCAGTCCTTGCCGGCGCCGGACTGCTTGCCAACCGCAGGGCGACAACACATTGGCGCTATGTCAACTCGATCGCGGCGCGTTATCCCGAAATCACGCTCGACGCGGATGTACTCTACATGGATGAGGGCAGCCTGCTGACAGCGGCCGGCAGCGCCGCAGGCATCGATCTGTGCCTGCATGTGGTGCGCGGCGATTTCGGCTCGGAGGCGGCAAACAGCGTCGCCCGCCGCCTCGTCGTGCCGCCGCACCGCGAAGGCGGGCAGGCGCAGTTCATCGGCGCGCCGGTTCCGGAGGAACGTGAGGGCATACGCCTCAGCCCGCTGATCGACTGGATGCGCGCAAGCCTTGCCGAGGAGCAGCCGATCAGCCTGCTCGCCAAAAGGGCCGGCATGAGCATACGCACTTTCCAGCGCCGCTTCGAAGCGACGACGGGTCTCAGCGTCGGCGAATGGCTGCTGAAGGAGCGGCTGCGCCATGCGCGCGACCTTCTCGAAAGAGAACTTGCCGTATCGCTCGACGATATCGCGATATCAAGCGGCTTCGGCACGCTGGCGACGATGCGGCACCACTTCCGCAAGCGGCTGGGCACGAGCCCGCATGCCTATCGGAAGTCATTCGGCGGCTGATCGCGTCATAACATAGGGTGCAACTTTTCAAAGAGTTCGAGATCGCCGAAAACCGTCACTCCGTCGGTTGGCAAAGCGCGCACTGGCTCGAGAGCTTCACTTACATTCTATCGCGAAGGTTTCGTACGGCTTGAGCTCAACAGTTTCGCCGATCATGTGCACTGGTTCATAATTGCAGATGAGGCATTCTCCGTTGATAGCGAGCTCCGTCGGCAAACTCAGCGTAATGTCCCTGGGTGTGAAGTTGGCGACCACGATGATCCAGCTCCTGTCGAGCGTGCGGGTATAAACGAAGACATCGGGGTGCTGGTCGAGCCAGGACCGGTACTCGCCATAAACGATAACAGGGTCGGTTTTCCGGAGAGCGATCAGCTTGCGATAATGATTCCAGATCGACTTCTCGTCCTTGATGGCCGCTTCGGCGTTGACCTTCGGATAATTGGGATTGACCTCGATCCAGGGGACGCCTGTGGAAAAACCGCCATAGCGGGCAGCACTCCATTGCATCGGCGTGCGGGCGTTATCGCGGCCGTTCTCGTTTGCTCCGCGGATGAATTCCTCCGGTGAAAGGCCGGCCTCCACGTGCAGCCTGTGCATGTTGATAGTTTCGATATCGCGATACTGTTCGATGGAGGTGAAGGGAACGTTCGTCATGCCGATCTCCTCGCCCTGATAGACGAAAGGCGTGCCCTTCAGGAGATGCAATGCAGTCGCCAGCATCTTCGCCGACTCAACGTGATAGCCGGTGACATTGCCGTAGCGCGAGACTGCGCGCGGAAGATCATGATTGCCCCAGAAGAGCGAATTCCACCCATCTTCGGATAGAGCAAGCTGCCATTTGCTGAGGACGGTCTTGAGGTTTACGAGGTCGAACGGCTTCGGGCGCCATTTCCCATAAACCGCGTCCCATTGCTGGGTGACGTGCTCGAACTGGAAGATCATCGACAGTTCCCGGCGTTCACGCCCGGAATAGAGGAGCGCTGCGCCGGGTGTGGCGCTCCAGGCTTCGCCGACCGTCAGGATATCGCGGCTGCCAAAGGTCTTGGCATTCATCTCCTGCAGATAATCGTGCAAATGTGGTCCGTCCTTGACGAGCTCCTGATCCACCTGCTTGCCGATATAGTCGATGACATCCATGCGGAAGCCTGCAATGCCGCGCTCGAGCCACCAGTTCATCATGTCGTAGATTTCCGCCCGGACCTTCTCGTTCTCCCAATTGAGGTCCGGCTGGCGACGGGAAAACATGTGCAGGTAATATTCGCCGGTGGCGGGATCGAGCGTCCAGGCCGGCCCGCCGAAGGAGGATGTTAACCGGTTCGGCGGTCCTCCGTCCGGGGCGGGCTTGCGCCAGATGTAGAAATCGCGGAATGGGTTGTCCAGGTCGCGGCGAGATTGAAGAAACCATGGATGCTCGTCGGAGGTGTGGTTCACGACGAGGTCGAGCATGATGCCGATCCCGCGGTCTTTCGCCTCCGCCACCAACTCGTCGAAATCTGCGAGCGTGCCGAACTCGGGGGCGATGTCCCTATAGTCGGATATGTCGTAGCCGTTGTCGTCCATCGGCGACTTATAGATCGGCGACAGCCAGACGATGTCGATCCCGAGTTTCTTCAGGTAATCGAGCTTGGAGGTAATGCCCGGAATATCGCCGATGCCATCTCCGTTACAATCGCAGAAGCTGCGCGGATAGACCTGATAGACAGTTGCCGTATGCCACCATTTCGGTTGGAGAGGTGATCGCGTGGGACCTCCCAGCGGTGTCGTGGACTGATCCATCGGAAGCTTTCCTACTTGTTTGGGATCTTTGGAGAACACCGGTGGTGCGCGTGGGTTCCATCGGGCCAGACCTCATCCCCACTTCCCGTTCGTAGCCGTGGCGCGGCTCAAGGAACCCCCTCCCTCCGGAACCGTTAGAAGGTGTGGCAACAGAGATTATCGGGAGACCGTCGCGGTGCCGAACCGAAGCAGCAGCTGGTATGCATAGGCTATTCCATATTCGAAGGTGCAGAACCCGTCCTAGGCAAGCACCGCGACCAGCAGTGCGGATGCCGATGCAATGGTGGTCGGAGAGGAAGGCGGGGTTCTGCAGTGCGAATGTCGGAAAACTGTGTCAGCCGATCGTCGCCGCCGGACCGTTTTCCTACAAGACGGAAATCGATTTTAGCGGCATGCAGCCCAGGAAGTTCAGAGATCCCATCGGCGATGTGGAGTTCGAAGGTATCCTCCAATCACGCCCGGAGCTCGAGCCCTATGCCGACCATTGGTTTGTTTCGGAAGGAAACGGATCATGACGCTCATCGGTTATCACGCATCCCATGAACAATTTTCGCCAAGTGAGCTCCTTGGACATGTGCAGGCGGCGGAAGCTGCAGGTTTCGGCGCCGTGATGTCGTCCGATCATCTGACGCCATGGAGCGAGAGGCAGGGTCAGTCAGGCTTTGCTTGGGCTTGGTTAGGGGCGGCCCTCCAGGCGACGCGGTCTATTCCCTTCGGTATCATAACCGTCCCTATGGGCTGGCGTTATCATCCGGCGATTACTGCACAGGCCGGCGCGACGATCGCAGAGATGTTTTCCGGACGGTTGCCGTGGATCGCGGTCGGCAGCGGGCAAGCCATGAATGAACACGTCATGGGTGAACGCTGGCCTTCCAAGGCAGAAAGAAATGAACGACTGCGAGCGGCGGTCGAGATCATACGGGACTTATGGTCGGGGAAGCTTGTCAGTCGGTCAGCGCCGATCAAAGTCGATCAGGCGCGGGTCCATACCCTGTCGAACAGGCTTCCCCGCATTGTCGCCGGTGCTCTTTCGCCCGAAACGGCCGAGTGGGCGGGAGAATGGGCGGATGCGCTTATCACCATCAACCAGCCGCCCGACAAGCTCGGCGAAGTCGTCGATGCCTTCCGCCGTGGCGGCGGGAAGGACAAGCCGCTCTATTTACAGGCGCATGTGTCCTATGCCGCCTCCGAAGGCGAAGCCAGGGCAAACGCTTTCGACCAATGGCGGAGCAACGCGATTTCGGCCGCGATCTCGGAAACGCTTCGTTTGCCGGAGGAGTTCGACGAGGCGTGCCTGAAGGTGCGGCCCGAAGACATGGATGAGCATGTGCGCATCTCGGCCGATCCGCAACAGCACCTCGAGTGGCTGAAGGCCGATATCGCGATGGGATTTGAAGAGATTTATATCCACAATGTCGGGCGCAACCAGCGCGAGTTCATCAAAACCTTTGGACACGAGGTCGTGCCCGCTTTCAGCATCGGCGCGCCGATTGCTGCAGGCGATCTCTCGATCCGAGCGGACTTGGAGGGCAGGCCAGGTATCAGCTGATGAGGACTTCAAAAAGTGCGGCTGGTCGTGCACGCGCCGCCCACCGGTCGCCTGTCCAAAGGAGGTATCATGTTCAAGAAATACGCCTACGCCTGGATCACAGTCGGCTTCTTTCTATTTTCGCTCGCCGGCCATTGGTTATTTGGCTGGTTCGCCTTTGTCGGCGAGCAACACAGCCACGGTCAAGCCCCTGATATCAATGCCTACCTGATGGAGATGAGCCGAGACACCTTTGAAAACTGGCAGTCCGAATTCTTGCAGTTGCTCTGGCAGGTCGTCGGTCTTGCCTACTTTCTCTATATCGGCTCTCCGTCTTCGAAGGAAAACGATGATCGCACCGAAGCGAAACTGGACGCTCTGATCAGATTAAATGCCGGAGAAAAAGCTGAAGCGATTATCGCCGAGATCGATAAGCACTTCATGAGAACCGGTGGACATGCGGGACCCTACGCCCACGAGCTGGAGACGCGCAGGGGACCCCAGAGGACCGGCGACGCCACTTAGGCAGGCTAAGCTGGACCACGGAGCTGCCGGTTCGGTTGCATCCTTGCAGCCGGCCGCTTAGGCACCTCACGGAGGTACGCTAGCGAACGGAAACAAGTCCCTCCAGACGACGTTGGATCTATGGCAGTCAGGAGGATTCGTGCCACACGATGAACAGATAATGGCGATCGCCGGTGCGCTTGAACGCCGGCAGGCCATCTTGTTCGTTGGGGCAGGCATTTCGATGAATGTCGGCTTGCCGTCGTGGACCTGCCTCATCGACCACATGTTGGTGGATCTCGGCCTGCCGTCGTCGTTCGCCGCCGAGCACGGCACCACCTATCAGGAAATCGCCGAATATTACCGGCTGAAGCACGGGTCATTGTCTCAGTTGGTCGCATGGATGAAGCGCGAGTGGCAGATTTCGCCGGAGCAACTGAGGAGTTCGGAGTTGCATCGGCTCATCGTGGAACTGGACTTTCCTCTCGTTTACACCACAAATTATGATGCAAATCTCGAAATGTCCTATGAGACATTCGAGCGGCCGTTCACCCGGATCACAAGTGCGAAAGACATGGCGGCCGCGCCAGCCGGCAAAACGCAGATCGTCAAATACCACGGTGATTTCTCCGATCCCGACACGCTGGTGCTGACCGAGTCGGATTATTTCGACCGCCTCTCATTCGACGCTCCCTTGGATATTAAATTCAGGAGCGATGCCTTCGCCTCAACGTTGCTGTTCATCGGCTACAGCATGTCCGATCTGAATATACGCTTTTTGCTGCATCACTTGTGGTCAACATGGCGGCGGACAGGACTGGACCGACACCGACCACCTCTTTTTCTCTTCATGCACGAGCCAACCGAAGTCCAGGTGCACGTTCTAAAGAGGTGGGGTGTTACCGTCCTCAGCGGCGAGGGCGAGAATTCAGGCCACTCCCTCGCTCAGTTCCTCGAACGTCTGCTTGAACGCCGAAGGCCGGGTGCCTGCCGTTAGCTACCGGGAGTCTCCGGCTCGCAAAATGCCGGCCTGCCATTCCTCCATCGGCACTGCCGAGGCGTTTTGCCGGTTGTCGACTTTTACGGGGGCGAGAACCAGGGCGATATCCCCGTTCAACACCCAACGCTTCTGAAAGTCATAGGGGCGGCGTCCGCTGCCACCGTAGGCGGCATCTTCACTCGACCACCAGAGATGCCATTGGTGACCTCTTGGTGAAGCAAAAAGCGGGTCCGGCAGACTGTCGATCACGAGATCATTGCCGAAGTTGATCAGCAATAGTCTCTCCTCAGACGGTTTTTCCGCGAAGAATCTGAGGAGGAAGGCGGTGCTGGAGGCGCTGGACAAGATACTGCCGTCCAATTGCCCGTCACGGGCGCAGGCTTGGCGGGAAAATGCCTTTTCTGTCTGACGCAGATTCAGCAGGTCGCGATGAAGCTGAACGACTGCCGCGTTCCTCTCCCATTCGGCCCAATCAAGCTTCACCTTGTCGAACGTCTCGCGAGCACATGGATCCGCCATGTGTCTGATGAGTTCTTCATCCCGCAGGTTCGGGAATTGACTGATAAAATCGCGCCGTCCCTGCCGTACGATGTCGGCGATTGCTCCTGTGTGATCAGCGAAATAATGGAACGGGGAAGAGGAACCAAACTCCTGCCCCTGAAAGAGCATGGGCGTCTGCGGCCCCAGCAGCTGGAGCGCCGTCAGGGCTCGAAGGCGAGCCGGCGATGTTATGTGGCCGATCCTCGCTCCTGTGCCGGAGTTAGCGACTTGATCGTGGTTTTGGAGAAAGTGTACGAAATTCCACGGCTTGAGGTCGAGCCCCGCAGTGCCCCGTGGTTTGTCCTGCCAATCATATCTTTGTCCCTGAAACAGGCAGCCATATTTGGCGGCGGAAACGAGCTCCTGAGCGGTACCACAATAATCATGAAAATAGGCTTCGTTGCGGCCCGTCAGCGCCACTGTCGCGGAGCGGTGGAAATCCTCATTCCACAAGGCGTCCAGCCCATGCCCTCCCACCTCAGCCGGCCGCACCATACTGGTTTGTTGCGGCTCATTTTCGCTGACGAGATAGATTTGACGCTGTCTCGCTGCTGCGCGAGCTTCCCTGGCGATAACCGTGACGATGTGTTCGCGGCTTGAGTCGAATAAGGCCTGCGTTGCATCGATGCGCAGTCCATCAAAATGAAATTCGTCGATCCAATAAGCCGCGTTCTTTGCGACGTACTCGCGAACGCCACGGCTGTTCGGTCCATCGAAGTTGATCGACTTGCCCCACTCGTTCGAATAACGCTCGGTGAAATAGTCTGGTGTGAATTCGCAAAAACGCTCACCTTTACCGAAGTGATTGTAGACGACGTCGAGGATCACCCCAATGCCGATCCGGTGGGCTTCGTCGACAAAGGCGCGCACATCATCCGGTGGTCCATAGAGTCGGGTCGGAGCATAGAGCAACGTGCCGTCGTAACCCCAGCCGAACTCGCCTTCAAATTCGTTGATCGGCATGACTTCCAGGCAGTTGATGCCAATCGACCGGAGTCTTGCCAGCTTTTCCCTGGCCGCCGCAAAGGTCCCCTCCCTTGTGAAGGTGCCGACGTGCATCTCATAGAGAGCGGCTCCGAAGGGGGACATTCCTTGCCAATGGTGATCGCGCCACTGATACCGCGTCGGATCCACGACGACTGATGGCCCCGATGGACCCTCCGGCTGAAAACGCGAGGCAGGATCGGCAAGAAGATCACCTGCGTCCTCAAAGTGAAACCGGTATCGCGTCCCTGCAACCAGACCGGGCAGATAGAGGCAGAAGTAGCCGCCTTCCTCCGCCGTCATCTCGTATCCGGGATTTTCCTCGATGACGAGGAAACAGCGTTCCCTGGCAGGGGCCCATAGCCGGAACGAAACGCCGCCGGCATCAACCTCCGCTCCGATCGGGAGGCGTCGGCTCCAACGGCGGGGTGCCGGTCTCGATTTTTCGCTGCTTGAGTGGTCGTGCATGGCTCTCTCGCGGAGATCGCCTGCGCTAACTTCGGCAGCCTCATGATGTTCCCGCTTCAGGGTCGTCCATCAAGCCGGAAATCCGGATTTGCAATCTAGCGTTACGCCGCGGACGCGCTAGTCCGCGGCGTTGAGAAGCCGTCACTCCGCCGCCTGGCGGGCCATCGGATTATTCGGGTGGGTCGTCCAGTTGGCATAGTTCGGATCGACGACGCGGCCGGTGCGCTTGTCGATGGTGCCGGCGGCAAGCGGTTCCATGGTGATGCAGTTCTCGACCGGGCAGACGTTGACGCAGAGATTGCAGCCGACGCATTCCTCTTCGATCACCTCGAAATGGCGTAGCCCGTTGACGACGTTGGTGATTGCCTGGTGCGAGGTGTCTTCGCAGGCGATGTGGCAGCGGCCGCATTTGATGCAGGCATCCTGGTCGATCTTCGCCTTGGCGACGTAGTTGAGGTTCAGATACTGCCAGTCGGTGACGTTGGGCACTGCGCGGCCGGTGATGTCGTCGAGATTGCGATGGCCCTTTTCGTCCATCCAGTCGGAGAGACCCGTTATCATCTCCTGCACGATCTTGAAGCCATAGGTCATCGCCGCCGTGCAGACCTGAACGTTGCCGGCGCCAAGAACCAGGAATTCGGCCGCGTCCCGCCAGGTGGTGATGCCGCCGATGCCGGAGATGGGCATGCCGTAGGTTTCGGGATCGCGTGCGATCTCGGCGACCATGTTGAGAGCGATCGGCTTGACCGCCGGGCCGCAATAGCCGCCATGGCTGCCCTTGCCGCCGACCGTCGGGTTGGGAGCGAAGTTGTCGAGATCGACCGACACGATCGAATTGATCGTATTGATCAGCGAGACGGCATCGGTGCCGCCGGCTTTGGCGGCGCGGGCGGGGCGGCGGATGTCAGTGATGTTGGGCGTCAGCTTTGTGATGACGGGCATGCGGGTGTACTGCTTGCACCAGCGCACGACCATCTCGATATATTCCGGGACCTGGCCGACGGCGGAGCCCATGCCGCGCTCCGACATGCCGTGCGGACAGCCGAAATTGAGTTCGATGCCGTCGGCGCCGGTCTCCTCGACCAGAGGCAGGATCGACTTCCAGGCCTGTTCCTCGCAGGGCACCATGATCGAGGCGATCAGCGCCCGATCCGGCCAGTTCATCTTCACCTGCTTCATTTCACGCAGGTTTGTATAGAGGTCGCGATCGGTGATGAGCTCGATATTGTTGAGGCCTAGCAGGCGGCGGTCGGCGCCGAAAATCGCGCCGTAGCGCGGACCGTTGACGTTGACGACGGGGGGGCCTTCCTCGCCGAGCGTCTTCCAGACCACGCCGCCCCAGCCGGCCTTGAAGGCGCGCTCGACGTTATAGGCCTTGTCGGTCGGCGGCGCGGATGCCAGCCAGAACGGGTTCGGGGATTTGATGCCGACAAAATTGTTGCGAAGATCAGCCATTGTTCATTCTCCCCTTCAAGCAACCGCGACAGCCGGAGCGGCTGTTGCGGAGAGGGCGCGATGGATGGATTCAGCCGCGTCGCGGCCATGGGCGACGGCGGAAACCGTGAGGTCCTCGCCGCCGAAGACGCAGTCGCCGCCGGCCCAGACGCCGTCGAGCGAGGTGCGGCCTTCGACGTCGACCGCGATGCGGCCGGACTCCATGCGCAGCGAACCAAGGCCCCCGGCATCAAAGGTCTGGCCGATTGCCTTGAAGATCTGGTCGGCGGCAATCACGCCGGTCTCGCCGGTGCCGACGAGGCGGCCCTCGACGATCTTGGTGTATTCCACTTCGATTGCGGCAACTTTGCCGTCCTGCGACACGATCGATTTCGGCGCCAACCAGTGGCGGATGATGACGCCCTTCGAGCTGGCCAGATCCTGCTCGTATTCGGAGGCGTTCATGTGCTCCTTGCCGCGGCGGTAACAGATGGTCACCTCTTCGGCGCCAAGCAGCTTTGCCTGTACGGCCGCGTCGATCGCCGTCATACCGCCGCCGAGCACGACGACCCGGCGGCCGATCGCGATTTTGCCTTTGTCTTCAGCCTGGCGGAGCGTTGCGATGAAATCCACGGCGTCCTCGACGCCGGCTAGGTTTTCGCCCTCGATACGCAGCGCATTGACGCCGGCAAGACCTATGCCCAGAAAGACTGCGTCATATTGCGACTGCAGATCGGAGAGCGAAAAATCGCGGCCAAGGAGGGCGCCGTGGCGGACGTCGATGCCGCCGACCGCGATGATGTAATCAACTTCCTGCTGGGCGAAATCGTCGACCGTCTTATAGGTGGCGATTCCGTATTCATTGAGGCCGCCGGATTTTTCCCTGCCGTCGTAAATCGTGACGGAATGACCCTTCACGGCGAGACGATGGGCGGCGGCAAGACCTGCCGGGCCGGCGCCGACGACGGCGATCTTCTTTGCTGTCGCTTCGGCCCTGACATAGAACTGTTTGCCGACCTGCATGGCGGCATCGGTCGCATAACGCTGCAGGCGGCCGATCTCGACGGGCCGTTCCTCGGCCGTGTTACGCACGCAGGCCTGTTCGCAGAGCTCTTCGGTGGGACAGACGCGGGCGCACATGCCGCCGAGGATGTTCTGGTCGAAGATCGTCTTGGCCGAACCCAGCGGATTGCCGGTCGAAATCTGGCGGATGAAAAGCGGAATGTCGATCGAGGTGGGACAGGCCGTCATGCACGGCGCGTCATAACAAAAATAACAGCGGTCGGCGGCGACCAGCGCCTCGTGATTGTCAAGGCGCGGATGCAGGTCGGAAAAATTAGCCTCATACTCGGCGGGCGAAAGCCGGCCGGCGTGAATCCCAGTTTCCAGTCGTTCCATTGAAGTTCCCTCATTATTGGTAAACGGCCTGTGAGGGAAAGCGTAACCCAGGTTTAAAAATTTATCAAACGGTAAAATTTTGACGGATCCTCCTGGAAGAGGTGCCGGTAAATAACTGTTTTTTAAAGATCAATTTCTTCAGTCTGGACTGATGATTTTTCTGAGCGTGCGGCGAGGTAAGGGCATCGGAAAAAAGATTAAAAAAACACGATTTTTTTCGAATGGCAGGGAACCAAACTTAAACTTCGCCGTTATTGCGGTATCCGGATGGTGATCGCATCGACCCAACATGCGCGCCCCCAACCCACTATCCGGACGTACTCACGGTCCCCTCCCGGTGAGTGAAGACAGCCGGTGCGCCGCCCTCGCACCGGCTGTTTTTCGTTGTGGTGTCGCGCTTCACACTCGCTTGAAGATCTCGAATTCGGTTTCCGGAATAGTCAGCCGATATTCGATGCGGCCGGGCACGAGGTTCAATTCCGCCTTGCCGTTGACCGACGAGGGCACGACACGCTCCAGCACGGTGCGGCCGAAGCTGTTATCGCTGAATTCGTGGACTTCAGACTGATCCTGCAGCACTTCGGCCCAGGCGATCTCGATCGCCTTCCTGTCGTTGATCATCGCTTCACGGCAGTTCAACGTGATTGAGGCGGCGCCGCCTGATATTGCTCCATAGGAAGCGGAGTTGACAATGAGCTCGTGGAGGGCGAGGCCGAGATGCACGGCGGCATTCGGCGTCAGATGGGCATTGATGCCGTAGATCGGCATGGAGCCTGATGTCTCCGGCCAGTAGGGAGCGAACTGTTTTTCAGCGAGTTCGAAGAGATAGGCGCCCCGCCAGCTCGAATCCGTGACGAGGTCCTGGGAATTCGAAAGCGATTGTAGCCTGCCGCGGAACTTGAGGAGGAAGCTGTCGAGCGAGAGCGTGTTGCGCGCTGTTTGAGTCGCAATGCCCTGAATGATAGCGAGAAGGTTCTTCGAGCGGTGCGAGAGCTCACGCAGCAGCGATTTCAGCACTTTTTCGCGATGCCGGCTTTCAGTGACCTCCGTCATCACGGACAGAAGTCCAAGCGTGCCGCGGTCGCCAGTACGTTGGATCTTCAATTCGTAGGTACGCAGTTCGCCGTCGACATCGATTTCGACCTCGGCATTGTTGGGAATGCCAGTCTCCAGCACCTTGCGCTTCAGCGCCGTCAGATATTGTCCATGGACATCACCGAAAAGGGCGGAATCACTGCCGCCGGGCATAAAAAGCGCTGCGAAATGCGGCGGCAGATTTTCGGCGTAGAAGATTGAAAGCCGGGCGTCCTGGCAGAGGATCGAAATCCCGGCGCTGCCGAGCGCCCGCTCCATCATTGCGGCTTTGCCTTCGAATGTGAAAGGCGTGCCCGACAATGGTTCAGTCGTATTCACTCGGCCGCCTTTCCCTGTGACATCTCGGAACATCGCTGAACGGAACGCCCCGCCAGAAACCGCCTGCCAACTCTAGAATAAAGCGCTGCAAAAACCGTTAAAGCCATCGGGGCGCCCCGGTAGCACCGGAACGCCTGTCTCGGCGGTTTGGTTCCGAGAACCGGAAAATTGCGTCTCAGGCGGCTACCTTGGTCGATTCATTGAAGAAAAGCGCTTGACTGATCAGGGCTTTGACCATGTCGGGATTGAACGGTTTGGTGACGAGGAAAGTGGGTTCGGGGCGTTCGCCCGTCAAAAGCCGTTCCGGGAATGCGGTGATGAAGATCACCGGCACGCTCGACGTCTTGAGGATGTCGTTGACCGCGTCTATGCCGGAACTGCCGTCGGCAAGCTGGATGTCGGCGAGCACCATGCTCGGCTTCGTCTTGTTGTAGAGCGCGACGGCTTCGGCGTGCGTGCGGGCAATGCCGGTGACGCGATGGCCGAGGCTTTCGACCATCTGCTCTATATCCATGGCGATCAGCGGTTCATCCTCGATAATCATGATGTCGGTTGCGACCTGACGGGAGATTTCCTGCGAGGCCTTGTCGAGCAACTGCATGACATCCTGTTCATCGAGTTCGAGAATTTCCGCGATTTCTGCAACGCGGAAATTCTCCACCGACGCGAGCAGGAAAGCCTGGCGGGCGCCGGGGGAAACCTTGGACAGATTGAGTGTGGCGCGCTGTTCCCATGCATAAGGGGAAGTCGGCTCCGGAATCTGCACCGCAGTGGAACCAAACAGTTGCGTGAACAGTTTGTAAAGCGCGACCCGGTCATTGGCCGTATCCGGGAAAATCGACAAATCGGCTATAATGGCTTCAAGAACGGCAGCGACGTAAGCGTCGCCTGAAGTCTGGGTGCCGGTAAGGGCGCGGGAATAGCGACGCAGATAAGGAAGGTGCGGCGCAATTCGAGTGGAAAGTGTCATTAAAGGCTCCCGTATGCAGGCCGGTCGTAGGTTCAATGGCCAGTTAACGCTGCCTTGGTAAAAAAGTTCCGGAACGGTAGGAACTTTTTTTGTCGCGCCGCATTATTCCACCCGACAAGAAAGGGCGGGCGTAGCATTTTGATCCATGCCGCGGCAAATATCAGCGATATCGATAGTGGAACGGTCGGTGTCGGTGGTTGATCTCTTGATTGCACGCCTTTGCAACAGATAACGGTGAGAAGACGAGTTGATGACTACACGCAATAAAGAGGCGGCGGACCAGCGGAAGCTGGAGCTGCGGGCAAGCGATATTCTGGACCCGAACAACCAGATCGGCGTCAAGCTGCGGTCGCTCTATGCCGCGGCACAAGAAGAGGCGATCCCCGATCGTTTTCTCGATCTTCTCGAAAAGCTCGACCATGCTGAAATGATGGCTTCTGCCAAGATGGCCGAATAGGATCGTCGCATGGAAGAGAAACTGCAACCCAGCTTCAAGCGGGAATTGCTGGCGGCCCTCCCTAGCCTTCGCGCTTTTGCCATTTCGCTGATCGGACGGCACGATCGCGCCGACGATCTCGTCCAGGATACTATCATGAAGGCCTGGGCCAAGCAGGACCATTTCGAGATGGGCACCAATATGAAGGCCTGGCTCTTCACGATCCTGCGTAACGAACTCTACAGCCAGATGCGCAAGAGCGGTCGCGAGGTGCAGGACAGCGACGGGCTGTTCACGGAATCGATGGCCATGCATCCCTCGCAGTATGGCGCACTCGATCTGCAGGATTTCAAGAAGGCGCTCGATCAGCTGCCGCCGGACCAGCGCGAGGCGATCATCCTCGTCGGTGCCTCAGGTTTTTCATACGAAGAGGCGGCCGAAATCTGCGGCTGCGCCGTCGGCACCATCAAGAGCCGCGTCAACCGCGCGCGGCAGCGCCTGCAGGAACTGCTGCAGATTTCAGGCGAGGCCGATTTCGGCCCCGACGCCACTTCGGCGCCTCTGACATCGAAGGCTTTTGCGTTCTGAGAACAGTCATGTTCAGAGGAAGCTGGCGGCTGTTTTGGAGCGCCGGCTTCTTCGTTGTGCCCGTCCCTAAATTGCCTCAACGGGGCGACGGCAACGTGGGAGCAGCAGATGACCTGCGGCGGCGGAGCAGGGCATTGCCACATCCCCTTCTCCCCGGCGGGGAGAAGATGCCGGCAGGCAGATGAGGGGGTGAGCGGCAAAGCCGCGAATCCGGAGCGTAAGCGAAGGGCAACAATGATGCCGTGTGGGCACTCACCCGACCCTTCGGGCCACCTTCTTGGATAAGAAAAATGTAGGATATTGATGCTTGCCGGGCGGGTGGCCGCCCGCCCGGCAGCTGGTTGTCGGATCGTCACCTTCTTAGCCGTTTTGGGCTGTGGGGAGCAGGATCGCAACCGGCTCTTCATCTGGCCCGTGTGGTTGCAGGAACCTTGGGGTTCGTATCCAAGACAGGGACGACGAAGATGACCGATAATAGCATGATTTGTGCCGGAATCGATGTCGGCAAAAGCCATCTCGACATCGCCCTCCATCCCGGTAAGGCAAGGCTGAGGGTCACGTACGACACCGCTGGCCTGAAGGCGCTTGACGCCTTTCTTCGAGAGCATGACGTCAGCCGCATCGGCTTTGAAGCCTCCGGCGGCTATGAATGGCGGCTGCTGGCGCATCTGCGGGCCGGCAAGCGGCCGGCGGCGCGTCTGCAGCCGGCGCAATTGCGCTTCTTTGCCAAGAGCCGGCTCAAGCGGGCCAAGAACGATCGGCTCGATGCCGTGCTGATTGCGTTGTTCACGGCAAGTCTCGAGCAGTTGCCGGCGCTGCCGGACGCACGCTTCGACAAGATGGCCGCCGAACTGACCTATCTGGAACAGATCGAGCAGCAGATCGCGCTGGTCAAGACCTTTGCCGAGACCGCCTTGTCGGAGGCGATCAAACGCCGCCACCTGCGCGAGGTCGCCCGCCTCGAAACCTGCCGCAAGGCCCATCTGCTGCGGCTCGAAAAGACGGTTCGCGACGATTGCGACCTGGCGCAACGGCTCGATCTGCTGATCTCCATCAAGGGGATCGGGCTGCGCAGCGCCCTGTGCTTGATCATTCGGCTGCCCGAACTCGGCCATGCCAGCCGCGCCGAGATCGCCGCCCTTGCCGGCGTCGCACCCTATGACGACGATAGCGGAAAATATCACGGCAGACGCCGCATCCAGGGTGGTCGCGAACGCCTGCGAAAGAGCCTGTTCATGTGCGCATTCACGGCAACCCGGCACAATCCGGATCTCGCCGCTTTCTACACGCGCTTGCGTCAGAACGGAAAGGAACACCTGTGCGCCGTCATAGCCGTCGCCCGAAAACTCATCGTCCTCGCCAACACAATCCTCTTTCGCAAGACCGAATGGACGCCCCAATACCGGAAAAATTGAACATGGTTGCTCCCCGCCGAGAAGGGCAGCACAATCGCCATCCTCCGACTCAATCCTCCCGCTTCGAGCCGATCAGATTGGCCGCGACGATGGCGGCCAGGACGCCGGCAGTGAGCAGCGGCTGGGCGCGGACGAGGCCGATGCCTACCGTCGCCAGAGATTCCAGCGCCGCTCGGCGATCGCGGGCTCGACGTGCCTCGCGGGCGTTGATGATCGACATCACCACCAGCATGATGATTGCGATCAGCAGCGCGCCGAAGGCCAGGAAGAGGACGGCGGCGAGCGGACCGTAGATGCCAGCGAGCCAAATGGCGCCGGCGGCCACCGCCAGCGCATAGGCTGTAAGGAGGAACAGCGCGGCAAGCGCGACGAAGATGCTGTTGCGTTTGACGCGCGCAACGGTCCGATGCACGCTTGCGCCCGTGAGCAGACTGAGGATCGAGAGCATCGAGCTTCCTCAGCGACGGGCGAGGAAGGCGATGGCCAAGCCCAAAGCGGCAGCGGCGCCGATGGTTGCCAGCGGATGATTGCGCACCGTCTCGCGCATTTCGGTCGCGCCGCGCTCGTAACCGTGCTGCAGCTCGCGCAGCAGTTCCTCGCTGCGGCCGAGCAGTTCCTCAAAGCCGGCGCTAGCCTGACTGCGAATCTTCTCGCTCTGGTGGCGCGAGTTCTTGCCGACGAGGCGCGTCAGTTCGGCGAGCTCGTCGCGCAATGCCTCGATCTGTTCTTCGATCCCGGATTCAAGATGGTGGAAGGTGCCGTTGCGGCGGCTGCGGCCGGACTGGAAGATAGAATAGCTCATGGCTGTCTCCATTGGCTGGGGCGCGCGCGAGCCCGCCTGTTTCGCACGAGGGTCACCACCGTCCGTTGCATGAATGATGTCGCCCGGCATTGACCCAGATCATTGCCGACAACGTGTTGAAGGGGCAAAAGTTCCGCCTGCGCAGGCTTAGGCATGGGAGAGGGCGCTGTGGGCGAGCACGAAAGGCGTGCCGTCAGCCGGGACTTGGTTGATCCGCAGCGCGCAACCAAAGACCGAAAGCATCGTCGCGTCGGTCAGCACCTCTTTAACTCTTCCGGCGGCGGCGAGCCGGCCGGATTTCATCAGCACGAGCCGGTCGGCAAAGAGCGCTGTCAGGTTTAGGTCGTGCATGACGGCGATGACGCCGCCGCCGCGTTCGCAGAAATTGCGCGCGAGCGTCATAATGGTCAGCTGGTGGCTGATGTCCAAGCTCGAGACCGGCTCGTCGAGCAGCAGCCAGCAGGGTTTGCCGGCGACGACGGGTTCGGAGATCTGGCACAGCACGCGGGCAAGCTGCACGCGCTGCTGCTCGCCGCCGGAGAGTTCCTGGTAGAAGCGGCCTTCGAAACCGGTCAGATCGACCGAGGCGAGGGCGGCCGCCGCCGTCTGATCTGATTTGTCGGGATGCAGGTTCTGGCCCGAAGTCAAGCCCATGCGGACGATCTCGCGCACGGTGAAGGGAAAGGAAATGGCGCTTGCCTGCGGCAACACGCCGCGAATGGCGGCAAGCTGCCAGGGTTTCAGCCCCTTCACCTCGTCGCCGCCGATGCGCACCGAGCCGCCATAGGCGAGCTCGCCTGAAACCGCCTTCATCGTCGTCGTCTTGCCGGAGCCGTTCGGCCCGGCGATCGCCGTCAGCTCTCCGGCCCTTGCGGTGAAAGCGACTTCGCTGATGATTGATTTGCCGGAAAGGCGCACGGAGAGGCCGGACACTTCGATCATCTGCACGTCACTCACAAGTTCTCTCAGATGGCAAGGCGCGAACGCTGCTTCAGCAAGATCCACAGGAAGAACGGGCCGCCGACCGCTGCGGTGATGATGCCGATCGGCAGCTCGGCAGGAGCGACCAGGGTGCGGGCGAGCACGTCGGCGAAGATCAGCAGCGAACCGCCGAGAAGGGCTGCGGCGGGCAGCAAGAAACGATGATCCGGCCCAATCGCCATGCGCAGGACATGCGGCACGACGATGCCGACGAAGCCGATTCCGCCGCTGACGGCCACGGAAGCGCCGGTCGCGGCCGCGACGCCGAGGATCGCGACATTCTTCAGCCGCTGCACCGGCACGCCCATATGAAAGGCGGCTGCCTCGCCGAGCGTGATCGCATTGAGGCCGCGCGCCATGAAGGGCAGGACGGTGAAGGACAGGAGAATGATCGGGCCGGCGGTGGCGATCTTCGTCCAGGTGGCGCCGGCAAGCGAGCCCATGCTCCAGAAGGTCAGGTCGCGCAGCTGCTGGTCGTTCGCCAAGTAGATCAAGAGGCCGGTGAGCGCCAGCGCAAGCGCCCCGAGCGCGATGCCGGCAAGCAGCATCGTCGCCACCGAGGTCTGGCCATGCCGTGTCGCAATCCCGTAGAGCAGCAGCGTCGTGACGAGACCACCGCCGAAGGCAGCCGCCGGCAGAGCATAAATGCCGAAAAATGCCTGGAGGGGCGCTGCGAGGCCGCCGCCGAGCACGATCATGGCGACCGCGCCGAAACTTGCGCCGGAGGAGACGCCGACGAGGCCGGGATCGGCCAACGGATTGCGGAACAGGCCCTGCATCACCGTGCCGGAAACGGCAAGCGAGGCGCCGATCAGGAAGCCGAGGATCGCCCGGGGCAGGCGGATATCGAAGATGATGATGCGGTCACGGGCGCTGAGCGCCGTCTCGGAGCCGGCCATATTGGCGATGACATCGAGGATCGAAGCATTCGAAGCGCCCATTGTCACCGAAAACAGCATCGAGAAGGCAGAGCCGGCGACGAGCAAGGTGATTGCCAGCAGGGCGAGCCGCGTCCTGTCGCCTGCCTGCTGGCTTTCAAGCATCGCCGCCATCGCGATTAATCGCCTTCGTTCCGTGATGGCTTGCGGCAGGGCCATGATCAGCCCCCGTAGATCGCCGCATTGAGGTCACGCACCGCGCTCGCCGTACGCGGGCCGAAGCCGAGCAGGTAGACGCCGTCCATCCGGATGATCGCCTTCTTCTCTCCGGCCGGCGTCAACCCAATTGCCGGCTGCGCCAGCAGGTCTTCGTTCTTAGTGCCGGCGCCGTCGCCGCGGTTCATCATCAGGATGATGTCGGGCTTGGCTTCGATGATCGCCTCGTCCGTCAGCGGCTTGTAGCCCGGAAATACGCCGACGGCATTGACGGCGCCGGCAAGCTTGATCATGCCGTCGGCCGCCGTGCCGGTGCCCGAGGCCATGATCCGGCCGTTCTGGGCGCTGAGTATGAAGAGAACGCGCTTGCGCTCGGCCTCCGGGCGCTTTTCGGCATCGGCGATCGCCGTGTCGAGATCGGCAGCGACCTTTTCTTCGAGCGTCTTTGACTTGTCAGGCACGCCGAGCAGCGTGCCGACGCGGTCGATCTTGGCGATGATGCCGTCGCGGGTGAAGGTGTTCGGCACGGTCTCAAAGGGCACGCGGGCATTCTTCAGCACAACAAGTGCCTCCGGCGGACCGGAGCCTTCGACGGCGATGATCGCCGTCGGGTTCATGGCGAGGATGCCTTCCGGCGAGAGCGCCCGCATGTAACCGACATTCGGGAGCTTCAGCGCCGCCTCCGGATAGAGGCTCGTCGTATCGCGGGCGATCAGCCGGCTTTCCTCGCCGAGGGCGTAGACGATCTCGGTGACGTCGCCGCCGACCGAAACGAGGCGCGACGTATCGAGCTTCTTTTCCTCGGCGTGAGCGGTGCGGATGAAAGTGAAGTGCTTGCCGGCCGGCGCCGTCGGGATCAGCGGCAGCGCCATGACAACAGCCGTCAAGGTTAGTTCCCATAGACGAATCCGGCGCAGATTGTTACGCATCGTCATCGCTGTAATCCTTATGCGGCTACGCTGGCTGCCCGCGGCAGGTTTTCCATGATCTCGCGCCATTCGGCGCGTTCATCGGTACCTTCCTTCCGCTTGCCGAAGAACTGGATGATCATCTCGCCCTCGGCATTGTAGGCTTCCAGCGAGGTGACGTGGCCGTCCTTCGTCGGCTTGCGCACGGCCCAAGTCTCGGCGATGTGATCCTGGCGCAGATGCAGGTGGAAGGTCGGGTCCATGATGTTGATCCAGGGACCCATCGTCTGCACGTTGAAGATCGGGCCGGAATGGATCTGGACGATCCCGTTATTGGCGACGAAGCACATGATCGGCAGGCCCGATTTTACCGAAACATGCATCATTTCCGCCGTCGCTGTGTTGTCGAGCTTCCAGGCATAGTCGTCGCCGACGGTGCGCACAGCCGCCTGGCGGCCGATCTTCAGGCGCTTCAGCATGCCGAAGAATTCGTGGGTATCGGTGAGCTTGCTCCAGTTGTCGCGCAGCTCGTCGCGGCTGACGTCGGCGGTCTCGTCGGCTGCATTCGAGATCTCGGCCTCGACGAATTCCTGCGACTGTTCTTCGAGCTTCAGCTCAGCGACGATCGCGTGATAGGCCTCGATATTCGAATTCGGACGCAGATGCACCTTGTGCACGGCGTTGCCCGCCTTGTCGAAATATTGCAGGCTGAGACGCTCCTGTTCGCCATCCTTCTTGGAGACGGCAAAGCCATGCCCCCAGCGGTTGGGGAAGATGCGCAGGTCGATGTTCTCGCCGAGGACGATCGCGGCCTGGGCGCCGCTCTTGATGTTTTCGAAGACGCCGATCTTTTCGTGCACGGCGCTTTCGTTGCGCGACAGCGCCATCACTTCGCCGAGACGTTCCACGCGTTCGAGAAGCTTCGCCGCGCTGCCATCGATGCGGGTCACGCTGATGCCGGTTTCGGCGGCGACGAGGGCTGCCTCGGAAATCTTCAGCTGGGCGGCGATATCGCGCTCGCGCATTTTCGGGTTTTCGGCGCGAAATGCACGGATTTCGGCTGGCGCCGGTCTTTTCTGCTCAGTCATGTCTTACCTGTTTATTGGCCCTATTTATTGAGAATGAGCTTGCCCTGGCGGGTAATCTTCAGGCGGTAAACCAGCCCGTCGTGTCTGATCATGATCTCGTTCGTGCCGCGGAAAAGATCCGCGCTTTCGATGATCCGGTGCTGCGCCGCAGGGTCGCTCTGCAGCGCCATGTCCTTAAAGTTATCAACCATCATTTCGGTTTGGCATTTCCGTGAGGCCGGGGATCTGAAGGTCTCCGGTCGTGTCTAATATTAACTTGACTTTCTTACTCATAGTTTTTTAAAGACGCAATAGGAGACTAACGTAGTCAAGTTTTTAGATTGCTGATACGAAGCCGTCCGCCGACGGCTCGCGACAATGCGGAGACGATTATGACTGGTAGGTTTGCGGCCGTTGCGGCCGGCTTGGTGATGGTGGTTGCAATCGCAGCCCAGGCGCAGGAGGCGGCGCCCGCAGCCTCCCTCGATGTCGAACTCAATGCGCTGGCGCCCTCGCAGAAGGGCTGCATGATGACCTTCGTGACGCTCAACAAGCTACCCGCCGCCATCGACAAGGTTTCCTTCGAGCTTGCCTTCTTCAACGACAAGAATGCCGTCGACCGGATCACCGTTCTCGACTTCCGCGATCTGCCGCAAGGCAAGAAGCGCGTGCGCCAGTTCGACATGCCGAATGTCAAATGCGAGAGCGTGACCCGCATCCTGATCAACGACACACCGGTCTGCGACGGGCCGGTCGCCGGTGGATGCATGAAGGGTCTCGTCACTCGCTCGCAGATCTCCGTTCCCTTCGAAGGTTAGAGCATTTCCGTACGCGGAAATGCTCTAACTCTTTGTTTTTACGCAATTCCCGACGCAAAACCGCTGCGCACTTTTGCTGGAATTGCTCAAGAATACGCCGGGGGATGAACCCCGGCGGACATGTTCCAGGCTGTCCGAGGCGTAAACAATGGCGATTTCAGCGAAGTCCAGATCGAGACACGTGCTCATCGGAGAGGCGGACGCCGGCGACAGCCTGAACGACAATACGCCTGGCGTGCATCCCGGCCACGAGCTTCCGGAACTGCGCAACGCGCAGCGCCAGCCGGCCGGCGAAACGGTGATCCACTACACGCGTTTCGCGCAGATCTCCTCCTTTCCCGACCATCCGGAAACCGCGCCGGCAGCTCCGACTCCCGCGCCTCCGATGGATGCGGCGGTGGAGAAGCAGGAAGACGAGAAGACGCCGGTGCGGCGGCGGGTGGCGGTGAGTTGTGCTGGCTCATTCTTTTTCCATGCTGCGTTGGCAGCCACGCTGCTTATTGTGGTGCCTGCGCCCTTGGATGAGACGCTGATGGAGGCGGGCGAGGCGATCAGCGTGGTCATGCTCGGCAGTTCCGCCGCCGATCAGAGCGCAGCCGGCGACACCGAGGTGACCATACAGGAAGAAGTGGTCCCAGAGGCCGTTGAACCCGAGACGGTTAAGCCAGTCGAAACGGCGGAAGTACAGCCGGAGGTCGTTCAACCGGAAACCGTTGAGCCGGTTGACGCAGAGCCGGTCGAGGTCGTCCAGCCTCTACAGGACGTTACGCGTCAGTCAGCAGAGGCGGTTGCGACTGCAGAACCGGAGGTTCTCGTTTCGGAAACGCCTGCCGAGACGTCCGTCGCGCAGCCGATGTCGACGGTGGTGCCGGAGCAGCCAGTGATTTCAAGCGAACCGCCAATGGCAGCCGCAATGCAATCCCAACCTGAAGAGATCAAGCCTGTGGAGGTGGCTCCTGTTTCTCCCGAAGCGGAGCCGCCGACAGAAGTGGTTGCTCCGCAGCCGAAGCCGAAGCTGGAGAAGCCTGTAGAAAAGAAGGTGGTGGAAAGAAAACAGCCGCCGAAGAAAGCACAGGGTTCGGAGGGCGATGCCAAGCAGGAGGCGCGCAGGGGCGCTGCAGATGGACAGGCAGACGCCAATTCCACTGATAGTTCGCGCACATCCGGTGGCAGGAACGGGGCGGGAGGTGCGTCGGAAGCCAACTATAAAGGCAAACTTGTTGCGCGGTTGTTCCGTTGCGTCGACCGGATGGAGTCTCGCTATCGCACGGCTCCCGCCACCTTAACCGTTCGCATCACCGTCAATCGCAGCGGCGACATCACAGCATCGAGTGTTATCCGTGGCTCGAGGCTCCCTGAGGTTGATAGCGCCGCTCTTGCCAGGGTGGCCTCCTGCAACCTGCCGGCCATGCCCGATACGATCGCCGCATCCTCGCGAACCTACACGTTCCCCGTCCAGGTCACTCCGCGATAATATGATTAGAATCCTCAACTTTATACTTTACTACAAAAATCAAGTTTAATAAGGTCCGTTCGCACACGCAGGAATCGTGTGACGATCAACCAGCGAACGGGTGGCATATGGCTCGCAAGGGCAAGAAGGGATCGAACCGGGAGGTCCGCGACAGCGCGGGGGCGGAGGCCGGCCAGGCATCCAACGGACGAACCAAACTGGATGGCCGCAGTTTCCTTTATGTCGGCGGGCGCGACTGCCAAGTGGCGCATCTGCGCCAGATCGCCAGCAATTTCGGCGCCGAACTCATTCATCACGATGGCGGCCTGCGCGAGGCGGTTTCGCGCATCGACACCTTGCTTCCCTCTGTTGACTGCGTGTTCTGCCCCATCGACTGTATTAGCCATGATGCCTGCCTGCGCGTGAAGACCGGCTGCAAGAAGTTCAGCAAGGCCTTCATCCCGCTTCGAAATGGCAGCAAGTCCAGCCTGGAACGTGCGCTGCAGACGATGAACGAACGAGACAATTCCCGATGAACGACAAGCGCCCCAACGGCTTCACCATGATCGGCCTGCACAAGCTCGCCGCGCAGAGCGGTGGCGGCCTCGTGCCCGAGCTTTACGAGCTTTTTCAGCAGTATGCCGAACGCCGGCAGATCTACCAGAATGTGACGCTGTTCCCGATCTGGGAGGCGACAAGACCGCTTGGCGCGGCGGCGGCAAATGGCAATAATATTCTCGCCTTTCCCTCGCCTGCTGTAAGGGCCGCCAAGAGGAAGCGTAAGGAGACTTCATGTATATCGCAATGAATCGCTTCAAGGTGGTAACCGGAACCGAGGGCGATTTCGAGACGGTCTGGCGCAATCGCGATTCCAGCCTGGCCGAGGTGCCCGGCTTCGTCGAATTCCGCCTGCTGCGTGGCAAGGTCAATGAAGAAGAGGGGTATACGCTCTATTCCTCGCACACGGTCTGGAAGAGCGAAGAGGATTTTCAGAACTGGACGAAGTCCGAGAATTTTCGCGCGGCGCACCGCAATGCCGGAGACCGCAAGGCGATGTATAAGGGTCCGCCGGTTTTTGAGGGTTTTAATGTGGTCGACGGGATTTGATGGCAATTTTTACGAGTGGAAGGCGAGGCGTTCCCCACGCTCATTCCTGTGCCCGTCACAGCAATCCAGCCACGGCGCGTCCGTCCCGTGAATGACCCGTAGGGCCTGAAGAGAGTCTCCCGCGCCCAAGGACTTGGGCGCGCTGGATCCCTGTGACGAGCACAGGGAAGAGAGGGCAGCGGACTCCCATCAGCCGCTCAGTTTGCGGATGGATACTCTGCTGCAACGTACCCTCATAGACAAGCGGCCGAGTTTTCCAAGCCCCTAAAACCGCACGCGAAAGACAGCACCTGCCGCCACAGCCAGCCAGCCGAGCATCATCGCCCAGCCGCCGGTCGGCGCGGCGTAGGGGAAGAGGCCGGAGCCGGAGAAGCGGAGCGTAACAAGATCGCCGGCAAAGAGCAGGGTTCCCACGATCATCAGAAAACCGGCGAGCCAGGCGGTTTTGAGCTTGGCGGTGCCGAGGGCCAAAGCGAGCAGGGCAGGGGCGTGTGCAAGGCACATGGCGGAGGCGGATGCCGCAAGATTGGCCTCACCGCGGCCATGGGCGGCAAGCGCGGCGAGCGCCACGCCGGCCACGCCGAACAAGCCGGCGAAGAGATAGAGCACCGGCTCGATGCGCGCGTTCAGGCTCATGACTATTCCTTGTTCTGCATATGATAGGCAAGGCGCTCGACCGGCGCCCAGATGAGATCGCGCAGCGCCTGACTTGCGATCGTCTCGTCGAGCGCGCGGCGGAAGCAGAGCAGCCATTCGTCCCGTTCGATAGGCCCGATTTCGGCAACGAAATGGCGGCTGCGCAGGCGCGGATGGCCGCGCTTGTCGATATAGAGCGGCGGGCCGCCGAGATAGCCGGTCATATATTCGTAGAATTTCTCTTCGCTGCCTTCGAGGCTCGGCGGGTGTACGGCACGCACGTTTTTTGCCTCCGGCAGCGTATCCATCAGCGCATAGAAGCGGTGCGTCAGCGCCCGTACGGCGGCATTGCCGCCGATCGCTTCGTATAGAGTGGTGACCTTCTCCGCCACGAAACCATTCCCCGATATCATTCTACTCCCGATCCTTCATGCACCTGATGGAAAACGACCGCAACTGTCATCAAGGTGCCGCGGCATTTCGCGCATGATGCCTGGGGCCAGGCGTTTGCAGCGATTCTCCTTGACAAAACCGTCTGGACGGTATCTTTATAGCGCATGTCAAACGCTCATCACCGCAAGAAACAACCGGCTCTCGTGCGCCAGGAATTGCTGGAGGTCGCAGCGAGCCTTGCCGCCAGCGAAGGCATGGCGGCCGTGACACTCGATGCGGTCTCCGCCGCCTCCAGCGTCAGCAAGGGCGGATTGCTGCATCACTTCCCGACGAAGAATGCGCTGCTCGACGCGCTGTTCGAGAGCCTGCTCGAAAGGTTCGATGCGGATATCGAGGAACTGATGCGCGGCGATCCCGTGCCGCAGGGACGCTTCACCCGGGCCTATCTCAGGGCGGTGTCCGGTCTCAAGGATCGTCCCGACGATTCCAGGAGCTGGACGCAGGTGACGATCGCGCTTCTCGCCGAACCCAGGCTGCGCCTTCGCTGGCGCCAATGGGTGCAGGCGCGGGCTGAGGAATATGTCGGCACCGACTCCTCTCTCGATGCTCAGATCGTGCGGTTCGCCGCCGATGGGCTGTGGTTTGCTGACACGTTGGAGAGCCATGACATCAGCAGTGCCCTGAGGCGGAATCTCATCAGCCGTCTTGTCGAGCTCACGGGAAAGTAATCCGAAAAAGGAATTCGTCATGAGCCAGGCCGCCATCTACGGGCTGCTCTTTGCAGCCATCGTGCTCGAAGTCATCGGCACTACGGCGCTGCAATTGTCGCAGCAGTTTACCCGCATCGGGCCGACGGCGCTTGTCGTCGCCTGTTATGCGGCGGCCTTCTATTGCCTGTCCTTAACGCTGAAGAGCATTCCCGTCGGCATCGCCTATGCGATTTGGAGCGCTTTGGGAATAGTGCTGATTTCGTCGGTCGGCCTGATCTTTTTCAAGCAGCGCCTCGATCTGCCGGCCATTGTCGGCCTCGGGCTGATCATATCGGGCGTCATCGTCGTCAATCTGTTCTCGAAATCCGTTTCTCATTGATTTCATTGTTATATCTCAGAAGGTCCTCCGGAGTCTCAGGAGAGAAAATTTCCCCTTTGTCAAACTTCTGACAAAGCGCTATGTGTTGCTCGGACGTTGTGGAGATCGAGGCGCACCCAGCGCCTTTCTCCAAAGCGCTTTGAATTCTGCCTTTCCCGCCTAAACGATCCTTCCAGCTTCCAGAGGAGCACAGTATGGCCATACGCACCGTTGTGTGGGGTGAAAACATTCACGAGAATACCAATGCGATCGTCCGGGGCATCTATCCGGAAGGCATGCATACGACGATCGCCAATGCGCTGAATACCGATCCTGGCATCTCGGCTACGACGGCGACGCTGCAGGAGCCGGAGCACGGGCTGAGCGGAGCCCGGCTTGCCGAAACCGATGTCTTGATCTGGTGGGGCCACAAGGATCACAGCGCGGTGTCAGACGTCGTCGTCGAACGCGTCGCCAAGCGCGTCTGGGAAGGCATGGGCCTTCTCGTGCTGCATTCCGGCCATTTCTCGAAAATCTTCAAGCGGCTGATGGGAACGCCCTGCGCGCTGAAATGGCGCGAGGCGGGTGAGCGTGAGCGGCTGTGGACGATCAACCCGCGCCATCCGATCGCCGCCGGCATCGGCGAGCATTTCGAGCTTGAGAACGAGGAAATGTATGGCGAGCAGTTCTCGGTGCCGGAGCCGCTCGAAACCGTGTTCATCTCCTGGTTCCAGGGCGGGGAAGTGTTCCGCTCGGGCCTGACCTGGCGCCGCGGCGCCGGCAACATCTTCTATTTCCGCCCCGGCCATGAGACCTACCCCACCTATCACGACGCCACCGTTCAGAAGGTGCTGATCAACGGCGTCAAGTGGGCCTACAACCCTGAAGGCGCGTTGACTGGCATTACCGACGCTCCAAATGTGCCGGTGGAAAAGGCATTGGAGCCGATCGTCGAACGCGGCCCGAAACTGCACCAGGCCGGCGAAGCCGGTTACCGCTGAGGAGCATCCATGCGACTACTCGTTCTTGGCACGGGCGTGATGGCGAAAAGCCAGCTCACCCACTTCAGCAAAATCGAGGGGGTGACGGTGGTTGGCGCCGTCGACACCGATCCAGACCGGCTTTCCGCCTTTGCCGACAAGTTCAATATCGAAAAGCGGTTTCATTCGTTGGATGAGGCGATCGCCTGGGGCGAGTTCGATGCGGCGACGAACATCACGCCCGATCGCATCCATCACCCGACCACCATGGCGCTGATTGCGGCCGGCAAACATATGCTCTGCGAGAAGCCGCTGGCGGAAAACTATCCTAAGGCGCTGGAGATGACGGAAGCGGCCGAAAAGGCCGGTGTCATCAACATGGTGAACCTCACCTATCGCAACGTTGCGCCGCTGCAGCGTGCCCGCGAGATGGTGCTATCAGGCGAACTCGGCACGATCAAGCATGTGGAGGCCTCCTATCTCCAGAGCTGGCTCGTCTCGCGCGCCTGGGGCGACTGGCGCACCGAATCGACCTGGCTGTGGCGGCTTTCCACCGGCCACGGCTCGAACGGGGTGCTCGGCGACGTCGGCATCCACATCCTCGATTTCGCTGCTTACGGCGCCGCGACCGACATCGACCACGTCTTTGCCCGGCTGAAAACCTTCAACAAGGCGCCAGGCGGCCAGATTGGCGAGTATATGCTCGACGCGAATGACAGCTTTACCATGGCCGTCGATTTCGCCAACGGCGCGCTCGGCGTCATCCATGCCAGCCGCTGGGCGACGGGCCATCTGAATGAGCTTAAGCTGCGCATCTATGGCGAAAAAGGCAGCCTTGAAGTCATCAATCGCCCGGCTGGGTCCGAGTTGCGCGGCTGCCTCGGAGAGGATGCCGAGACCGCCAGCTGGAAGGAGATCGAAGCGCCGCCGGTGCCAACCAACTACCAGCGCTTCGCCGAAGCGGTGGCAAGCGGCATCCAGCCCGACCCGAACTTCCGCCACGCCGCCAACCTGCAGAAGGTTCTCGATCTCGCCATGGTGACGGAGCGCGAGCGGCGCGAGCTGAAAGTCTGATCTCCGCTTGGGATATGGAAGCGCCGTTCAGACGGCGGTTTGCCGTGCTATCGCGCGCCGATTGATTGTTGGTGCAATCGTAGAAAAAGGCCCCGCCGAAGCGGGGCCGGAGGTAGTCGAGCCGCAGCAGGCGGTCTCGATCGCTTGATTATTCGATGACCTGCACGACTCTATGGGTGCGGGGTTCAACGATCACACGACGATCGTTGATGACCGTATAGGCGTATTTAGGGTTGTCGGGCACCGGAGTGACGACGACATCCGCCGGAAGCGGCTTGCCGACAACGATCGGCTGTTCAACGACCACGCGGGAGGTCGGGGTCGGCTGCTGCTCGACATAGGTGACGACCTCGCGCGGCGGCGGGTCAATAGCGGCACCGGCGACACCGCCGGCGATGCCGCCTACTGCGGCACCCACAGGACCACCGACGATCGCGCCGGTGATGGCGCCACCAGCTGCACCGGTGACTGCTCCGTCAGCCAGAGCATTGGTGGCAAGCGACGACAGCGCAAGGGCGCCGGAGACAAGTATGATCTTGTACATTTTGCTTCTCCTTTGCTGGGGTTGCACTCGACTAACGACGTCGCCAAATCGAGGTTCCCGCAGCAAAGAGTCACGCTTTGGAAGGCCGGTTTACATTCTGTGAGACGGCCGCTGCAGGTGTGGGACTGGGATTATTCTAGGCGCCGGCGGAAGAGCCAGGCAGCGGCGCTGAGCGTCACTGTAGCGATCAGCGCCAGTGGGATGGTCTGGTTCACCACCTCGCTCAAAGGGATATCCTTGAGGAATACGCCTTTGACGATCACCAGGAAATAGCGCAGCGGATTGACGTAGGTTATCGGCTGCAGCCAGCCCGGCATGTTTTCGATCGGGGTCGCGAAGCCCGAGAGCAACATGGCCGGGACCATGAACAGGAAAGCGCCGAGGATCGCCTGCTGCTGCGTCATCGACAGCGCAGAGATGAAAAGACCGAGGCCGGCGACAGAACCGAGATAGAAGATCGCGCTGCCGTAAAGCAGGAAGAGCGAGCCACGCAGCGGCACCTCGAAGAGGAAGACGGCGGCGAGGATATAGACGGTGATGTGGAAGAGGCCGATCATCATCGGCGGGATCAGCTTGCCGATCAGAATCTCGTGCAGGCGCAACGGGGAGACCATCAGCTGGTCGAAGGTGCCGAGCTCGCGCTCGCGGGCGATCGACAGTGCCGTGACGATCAGGCCGATCAGGAGCGCGATGCTGGCGATCAGGTTCGGCACCATGAACCATTGATAGGTGAGGTTCGGGTTAAACCAGTTGCGCGGCACGGATGAGACGATGCTGGCCCCGGCGCGTTTGCCGGCCGGCGTCTCGGCAGCAAGCGCCGCACCGATCTGCGAGAGGTAGCCCGCGACGATCTGCGAGGCGTTGGAGCGGCGGCCGTCGAGCACCACCTGCAGGTCGGTCGGCGTTCCCGCTTCGATATTGCGGGAGAAATCCGGGCCGATTTCGATCGCGGCGATGACCGTCTGATTGTCTATCGCCACCTGGACCTCAGCCTGTTCGGCGGCGATCGAGATATTGCGGAAGGTCGGCGAGCCATCGATACGCTCGATCAGCTCCTGGCCCCAATGGCCGTTGTCGCGGTTGAGGATCATGACGTCGACGTTGCGCACTTCGAGCGTCGCCGCATAGGAGAAGACGAGGAGCTGGACGATCGGCGGGCCGATCAGGATGGCGCGGCCCTTGGGATCGCGCAGCACGGCGAGCAATTCCTTGACGATGAGGGCGTAGAGCCTTGTCCATCCCATCTCAGCCGATCCTCTTTCTGGTGCTGCGTGCGGCCAGGACGAACATGACGCCGCCGATCGTCAGCATGACCGAGATTGCCTGTCCGAACATCGGCCAGATGTCGCCAGCGAGAAACACCGTCTGCAGGCTGGGGATCAGGTAGCGGGCCGGCACGATGAAGGTGATCCACTGGATGATCCTGGGCATGGAGTTGATCTCGAACAGGAAGCCCGAAAGCAGGAAGGCCGGCAGGAAGGCGGAGATCAGCGCCAGCTGCGAGGCGAGAAACTGGTTCTTGGTTGCCGTCGAGATCAACAGGCCTTGCCCCAGCGCCGGGATCAGGAAGGCGGCCGACAGGGCATAAAGGCCAGCGACCGAGCCGCGGAACGGCACGCCGAAGAGAAAGACCGCAAGCAGAACGCAGAGCGTCATCGACGTCAAGCCGAGCAGAAAATAGGGCAGGATCTTGCCGGCAAGCAGCTCGACTGCCGTCACCGGGGTCGCCATCATTGCTTCCATCGTCCCGCGCTCCCATTCGCGGGCGACGACGAGTGAGGTCAGCAGCGTGCCGACCAGCGTCATGACGATGGCGATCGAGCCCGGCACGAGGAAATTGCGGCTGGTCAGCTCCGGATTGAACCAGAAGCGCTGCTCGACTGTGATGGCGGGACTGTGGGAGGCGACGTCCGCCTGCCTCTGCTGTTCCCAGTTGGCAACGGCGCCCTGCGCATAGTTCTGGACGAAGTTCGCCGTGTTCGGATCGGAGCCGTCGACAATTACCTGGACCTGCGGGCGGTTGCCGGCGGTATAACGGGTGGTGAAATCGGCCGGGATGACGACGATGCCGCGCAGCTTTCCGATCACGAGATCTTCTTCGAACAGGCGGCGGTCACGGCCGATCGCCACGTCGAAATAGCGCGAGGCCCGGAAGCTGGCCGCGAGGTCCTGCGTCAGCGGCGTCATCTCCTCGGTCACGAGGCCTATGCGGGTACGCGTTGTATCGAGCGAGACGCCGTAGCCGAAGAGGAAGAGCAGGATCAGCGGCAGTACGAAGGCGATGAGGATGCTGCTCGGGTCGCGGATCGCCTGGAAGCTTTCCTTGCGCACCAGAGCTGCAAGACGCCGGAGCCGGCCGGAGGAAATGCTCATGCTGCATCCTCCGCTTCCGATTGCTGCACCAGCGCGATGAAGGCGTCCTCCATCGTCGGGTCCGGCGCATCCTTTGTCGCGACACGTGCCTTCAGCTCATCGGGAGAACCGAGTGCGATCGAACGGCCGCGGTAGATCAGCGAAATGCGGTCGCAATATTCCGCCTCGTCCATGAAATGGGTGGTGACGAGCACGGTGACCCCCTTTTCGACCAGGCCATTGATATGCGTCCAAAACTCGCGGCGAGTGATCGGATCGACGCCGGAGGTCGGTTCATCGAGGAAGAGGGCGCGCGGTTCGTGCATGACGGCGCAGGCAAGTGCCAGGCGCTGCTTGAGCCCGAGCGGCAGATCCTTGGCGGCTTCGCGGGCATGGCGGCCGAAATCGAAAATGTCGGCCATCAGCTCTATGCGCTCGCGCCTGCGCTGGCCGCGAAGGCCATAGACGCCTGCGAAGAATTCCAGGTTCTGCATGACTGTAAGATCGCCGTAGAGAGAGAATTTCTGCGCCATATAGCCGAGCTGGTTGCGAGCTTCGGCGGCATCGCGACGGAGATCGAAACCGGCGACGCGGCCTTCGCCGCCGGTCGGCTTCAACAGGCCGCAGAGCATCTTGAAGGTGGTGGACTTGCCGGCGCCGTTCGGACCGAGCAGGCCGAAGATCTCGCCGCGGCGGATATCGAAGCTGATGTCGTCGGCGGCGGTGAAATCGCCGAAGCGCTTGGTCAGGCCCCTGGCCTCGATCACCGGCCGGTCACCCTCGGCTGTCAGCGGCTCTTGCGCTTCGGCAAGCCGGGAGCGGCCGCCGGGGCCGCCGCCGAGCATATCGACGAAAGCGTCCTCGAAACGCGGTGGGGCGGGAGAAAGCGATGCGCCGTCGCCGGCCTTGCCGATATCGGGCGTCTTGCCGCTGGCCGCGACGAGGCGGATCGCCTCGCCCTGAATCACCCCGTCGATGACGCCATCGGCCTGCAGGAGTTCGGCGAGAACCTGCCGACGGCGGCCGGTGACATCGGAGACCCGGAAGACGCGGTCGCGGACGCGCTCGGTCATTTCATTCGGTTTTCCCGAGAAGAGCAGTTTTCCCTGGTTCAAGAGCAGCACGTGGTCGCAGGCTTCGGCCTCGTCGAGATAGGCGGTCGACCAGACCACGCCTATGCCTTCCCTAGTCAGGTTCCCGACCATCTTCCAGAGGTCGCGGCGCGAGATCGGGTCGACGCCGACGCCCGGTTCGTCGAGCAGCAGCAGGCGCGGCTTTTTCAGAAGCGCGCAGGCAAGGCCGAGCTTCTGCTTCATGCCGCCGGAGAGCTTTCCAGCGAGCCTGCCGGTGAAGCGTTTAAGGTCGGTGAAGGTCAGCAGCTCGTCGAAGGCGCCGGTGCGTTCGCTCTTCGGCAGGCCGCGCAAATCGGCATAGAGGTCGAGGTTTTCCTGCACCGAGAGATCCTCATAAAGACCGAAGCGCTGCGGCATGTAGCCGATCGCCGCCTGAATGCCGGCGGCGTTCTTTCTGGTGTCGAAGCCCAGCACTTCCATCGTTCCGGTGTCGGGCAGCATCAGGCCGGTCATCAGCCGGATCAGCGTCGTCTTGCCGGCGCCGTCGGGACCAACGAGGCCGGTGATCGCGCCGCCGCCGATGACGCCGGAGACGGCGTTAAGGGCTGCAGGCGCATCGCCGAAGCGTTTGGTGACGCCGTCGATCCGAACGAGCGGCCTGGCGTCCCGACCGGGTTCTGGGGCAGTCATTGTCCGCCTGTCGGCGGCGCGGACAGCCGCACGGTGACCGGCATGCCCTGCCGCAGGTCGGGGCCGGGCCTGTCGATGACGATCCTCAGGCGATAGACGAGATCGGTCCTCAGTTCAGGCGTCTCCACCGACTTCGGCGTGAATTCGGCGACCGGCGAGATGAAGCCGATGGTGCCTTCATAGGGTCTATCCGGCTGGGTATCGGAGGTGACGGATACTTTCATGCCCGGGTGGACGCGGCCGAGATCGGGTTCGGCGACATAGCTGCGCACCCAGACCGGCTCTGTCAGGGAGAGCACGAAGACGGTATCGGCCGGCGAGACGATCGCGCCGTTCTCCCGCACCCGCGAGAGGATGACGCCGTCGTTCGGAGCGCGCAGTTCGGTGTCTGCGAGCGAGGTTCGGGCTGAGGCGAGTGTGGCCTCGGCGGCCTTCAGCTGGGCGTCGGCGGCGGCGATGTCCTCGACGCGCGAGCCTTCCTGCAGCAGCTTCAGCGCCTCGCTGGCGGATTGCGAGCGGGCGGCGGCCATCGCCTTTGCGGCGGTCGCCTGGTCGAGATTCGCTTCGGAAATCGTGCCCTGCGGGCGAAGCTGGCGGGCGCGGTCGTAAGCGAGGTTGGCATTCTGCAGATCCGCCAGGCTTTCGTCGTAGGCAGCTCGCGCCTGGGCGATCTCGGTCGGCCGCGGGCCAGCCTTCAGCTTGTCGAGCGTCGCGCGAAGGGCCGCGGCATTGGCCTCGCCGGAGCGGACTGCGAATTCGTAGGGTGCGGCGTCGAGCTTCGCCAAAACCGTTCCGCTCTTGACGACATCACCCTCGTCGACCCCGAGTTCGGAAATACGGCCGCTGACGCGAAAGCCGAGCGAGACCTGACGGATATCGACATTGCCGTAAAGGACGAATTCGCGACGCGCCTCGGGCAGCCAGCCGAGCCGTTCGGGCAGGCCGTACCACCAGGCGGCGGCACCTGCGGCAAGGAGGAGAAGAATCACGAGGAGAAGGATGCGTTTCATGCCGCGCCTCTTTTCGGCGGTCCGATGACATCGACCAGTTCGGCAGCAAGGCCGCGCAGGATTTCCACCTGTTCCGGGCCGAAGGCGTCCCATTCCATCTGCGCGAGTACGGAGGCATGGGCGAAGCGGAAGATGAGGATGCTGCCGACGAGATTGAAAGTGCGCAGGCGCACATGTTCGGACGCAGGATTCTCGCCGATAATGGCGCCGACCAGGCGCCGACCCATTTCGATCATCGGCCTCATGATGCCTCGATAGACCCGCTTGAAAGCTTCGGTCGGCTCCATCTGCTCGCGGATGAGGAATCGGGCCCAGGGTTCCGATTCCTTGGCGACGAAGAGCGTCACCATGGTCTGGAGAACTTCAGTCAGGAAAATGCGGGCGTCGGCTTCGCCGAGCGGCTCGCCGGCCGCGTCGAGCGCCACCAGATGCGCTCCGATGCGCGCCCTCATGCCGCTGACATGCGCATCGATCCTCATCATCAGATATTCGGCGGTGGCGATGTAGAGGCCTTCCTTGCTGCCGAAATAATAGGGGATCGCCTGCAGGTTGACGCCGGCGGCTTCAGTCAGCTGGCGCGTCGAGGCGCCATCGAAACCGTAGCGCCCGAAGACATCGAGAGCAGCGGTCAGCATCTTCTGGCGCGCGATCTCGGCGCGGGCGGAGGCCGGGGGATTTGGAGTGTCACTGTTCTGGGTCATGACGGATTCATAACACCGAAGTTGTATTAAGTCAATCGAATGATATATTCCAGATGGCGAACCGCTTCGGACGCGGAAAAGGGCACGTTATGTCCTCTCAGAGCTCGGGATGGCGGCTAAAGCGGTTCAGCGTCACGGAAGCGCAGAACCGCTCCAAACCTTTTTGGATTTGTGCCGGATGGAAACCGCTTCGCACTTTTTTGGAATTGCTCTGACAGTGGGAAGCACCATTGACGACAGTGATGTGTCCGGCGCCGACCGCGGCGGAACGAAGAGCCGTTGTTTTTCTCGTTATGCGCTCATTTTTTGACACAAAACTGCCTTGCTCCTTCCCTATCGCCAATGCGATGCGTATCCAAATCTATATTATCGCGCTCCTGCTCAGCGCCATCATGTGGTCGATCTCGTTCGATGCGGCGCGAGAATCCTATCATGCCGCGCAGAGCGCGGGCCTGATGCCGAACCTGCATATCAACAAGAAGCTGGATCGCATCCTCTAAGCTGCGATTCGCGTCCGGGCATCGCTTCCAGCCGCGGCGTGGCTGGTTTCGTCAGGCATGTCGATGTCCTTCCGTATAGAAAGTCAAATTTCCTAAAATTTGACCGATGCGCTTAAAAGCCCTGCAAATACTGACGTGTAGAGTGTTCTCATGAAGGCGGCCGAAGCGTGGACAGACGCATCGATCGCTTGGATCAGGGCGAGACGAAAGCCCTGCGATCCGAAAACGGGGACTTTCGACATGCAGAAAACTCTTGCCGCCATCGTCTTGACCTCGAGCATCATTGCGGCTGCCGGGCCGGCCCTCGCCGTCGGGCCTGCCGGTCTTGCCCAAGACCTGATGTATACGTCTGCCATCGGCCGTTCGCCCGAGATTCCGCTGACGACACGTGTGGGTTTCGTGCGGCCGAGCGTTCCCTTCGTTCTACGCAGCCCGGCTGCTATCGAAGGCGAGGGCTATCGGCTCAAGGCCTATTCGAAGAGCCTGAGTTTTGCCATCGACTATGTGTTTGCAAAGACTATCGGCACCGTGGAAGCGCTCGCGTTTCTGCGCTAAGTCGCAAGGATGTTCGGATTAAGCGTCTAGTTCGCGACGAACGTCGAGATACCATTCGACGAAGGCTTTGACGCCGACATCGAGCGTTGTGCCCGGCTTGTAGCCCGTCAGCGCGACGAGCAGATCAGGGGCAGCGAAGGTGCGCGGCACGTCGCCCTTCTGCATGGCCAGCATCTTGCGGATGGCAGGACGGCCGAGCGCTTTTTCCACCGTTTCGACAAAATCCATCAGACTGACCGGCTGGCCGCCGCCGATATTTACGACGCGGAAAGGCGCCTGTCGCGAGAGCGTTTCGATGCTCGCGTCGGCCAAACGATTCTCTTCGCGCGGAGCAATGGCCGAGAGCCGGACGATCGCTTCGATGAGATCGTCTATATAAGTGAAGTCACGGCTCATATTGCCTTCGCCGTAGATCTCGATCGGCTGGCCTTCGAGCATGTTCTTGGCGAATTTGAACAGCGCCATATCGGGCCGGCCCCATGGGCCATAGACGGTGAAGAAACGGAAGGCCGTCGTCGGAATCTTGTGGAGATGGGCATAGCTGTGTGCCATCAGCTCCATCGATTTCTTCGTCGCGGCATAGATGGTCAGCGGTTCGTCGGCACGGTCGGTTTCGCGGAAGGGGACAGTCGCGTTGGCGCCATAGATCGATGATGTCGAGGCCAGCATCAGATGGCGGACTTCAACCCGCCGGGCGATTTCCATGATGTTCCAGGAGCCTTCGACATTCGAATGTATATAGGCTTCGGGATTTTCCAGGCTGTAGCGAACTCCGGCTTGCGCGGCGAGATGGATCAGGATGTCAGGCGCGGCCGCGGAGACTGCCGCTTCCAGCGCCGGCCGGTCCTCAAGCATTGATATGACAGGCCGGAAGGCAGGAAACTGAGAGAGTGCGGCGTGGCGCATCTCTTTGAGCTTGACGTTGTAATAAGGAGTGAGGCCGTCGAAGCCTGTCACCTCATGCCCTTCCTGCAACAGGCGCCTAGCCAGATGAAAACCGATAAAGCCGGCAGTACCTGTAATGAAGTAGCGCATTCCCACCTTTTCTCGGCTCCCTGCCGACGGCAAAAGCCGATTCCGTAAAATGGCACCCACTTACAGGATAAAAAGAGGCCGAGTCGATAGGCCATTGAAAGATAGCACCTGAGGCGGCGCTGCTGTCGTCGTTTCCGGACGTTATGCTGCATTGCACCATAATGGCTTGCATGTTATGGGCGGCGGTCGTCTTGAGCATGATGCCGAAATGGTTGAGCGGTTTCGGGCGACATCCTGTTCAGGCGGGACCAGGGATTGATGAGAAACATAGTTTATTGGATTCTCTCTGCGTTTCTGACCCTCGCCATTGCGGTCGTGTCGCTGCGCTATCTCACGAATTTCTGGCTGCTCTCCTTCATCTACAGTTTTCAGATCCATCTCGGCCTCACATTCGCCGCCGCCAGCCTCGTCATCCTGGTTGTCAGAAGACATGCTTACGGCTTTGCCCTTCTGCTTGTCTCGCTGCTCCTCACGGCGCACGGCGTTATCATGCTCCGTGAATTCGCCGGGGACGACAGGGGAACGGGAACGGCGCCGCTTTTCCGTCTGATGTCGTTCAACGTTGCGATCGATAACTGGAAAAATTCGACCGCCATCGCGGATATGGTGATCGCTTCGAATGCCGATGTCGTCAATCTGCTCGAAGCCAAGCCGCTGACGTTCCATCTGCAGCGATTGTTCAAGGTCTATCCGTATCATATCGGTTGCGACAACGGCAAAGACAGCTGCGATACGCTGGTGCTATCGAAACGCCCGTTCGTGACCCGCCAGGTCGCGAGCATCGGCAGCTTGCGGAAAGACAGGCTGGTCGCAGCGAGCGTCGATTTTGGCGGGCATACCATCAATCTCGTCTCGGCCCATCTCACCAAACCCTATTTCGACGACTACCAGATAGAAGAGCTGGATGATCTCAGCAACGCGCTTGATGCGATCTCAGGTCCGCTGGTGCTGTCCGGCGATTTCAATTCGTCGTCGATCGCTCCCAGCATACAGGCTCTCCTGCGCAAGCAGAAGCTGAAGACTATGGCGCCCGAACCGGCGACATGGCCGATCGCCGCCGGTCGGTTCGGTATTGCCATCGATCACGTATTCGCGCGCGCGCCGCTTCATCTGACGTCGTTGAAGCGCCTCGACGACAATCTCGGCTCCAACCATTCAGGGCTGATCGCCGAATTCGTTGTCGACAAGAGCCGCGAGACGGCGCCGGCACGATAACAGGGCAAGATAAGCCGGGCTGAAATTAGAATCTGGTTCGGCCGCCCTTGCGGTCGATCATCTGAAAATTCTTGCCGTCAGTCTTCACGTTGACGCAGTCGGTCGACTTATCGGGAAACCGGACACAGACCTCGCCATTGTTGATCTTGTAGCCATTCTTGCTGCCCTCGCGATATTCATAGCCGTTGCTGCTTTCTTTCAGCTCCGACGTGCCGGGCAGATGCTGTCGGATTTCCGCCTCGCTTGCGGCGCGCATGTTCGCCGTTTGGGCAAAGGTCATTGCCGGCAGCAGGATTGAAAGAAATCCGGCGAGGGCGGGCAGGGTACGCATCAGAGGACATCTCCTGTCAGGTCTGTCGGCTCATTCATTCTACGAGAATTCCGGCAGGGAATTCAACAGGGATGGTGGTCATGCCGCAAGCGCCGGCGGGCTGATAGGACCCGCCGGCCGTTCCAGCGCTTGGCTTACGTTCTTCCGAATTCGTCGACGATGCGGATGATATCGTCCTCGCCGAGATAAGAGCCCGTCTGAACTTCGATGAGCTCGAGAACGATCTTGCCGGGATTGGCGAGACGATGGACTTCCCCGAGCGGGATATAGACGCTTTCGTTCTCACGCAGCATCTGCACATTGTCGCCGATCGTCACCTCGGCCGTTCCCTTGACGACGACCCAGTGCTCGGAGCGATGGTGGTGTTTTTGCAGCGAAAGCTTCTTGCCCGGCGTGACGAAGATGCGCTTCACCTGAAAGCGGTCGCCGTTGAAGATAGAGGTATAGCCGCCCCACGGTCGGTAGGATGTGGGATGCGTTTCGGCAAATTTCGCCGTCGCCGAGGAGGAGGCCAGCATCTTGACCAATTGCCCGACGTTCTGGCTGTCCTTGAGTGGTCCGACATAGACGGCGTCTTCGCTGGCGATGACGGCGACATCCTCCATGCCTTGGACGGCAAGGTGCACGCCATGGGTCATGACCAGCGAGTTGCGGGTATTGACGACGGTCGTGTTGGCGGCGGCGACATTGCCGTTATCGTCGCGTTTGCCCGATTTCCAAACGGCATCCCAGCTTCCCATGTCCGACCACCGGAATGGCGAGGGGACGACCGCGGCCTTCGACGTCTTTTCCATGACCGCATAATCGATCGATATATCCGGGCTCTTGGCGAAATGGTCGGCATCGAGGCGGGTGAAGTCGAGATCGCGGCTTGCCTTGGAAACAGCCTTGCTTGAAGCCTTCAGCACCTCGGGCGCATATTCCTGCAGCTCGGCAAGAAGTTCCGTCACGGGGAACATGAAGATGCCCGAGTTCCAGTAGAAGCCGCCGTCGGCGAGCATCCGCTGGGCTTCATCCAATGCCGGCTTCTCGACGAAGCGGCTCACCTTGTGAGCGCCATTATCAAGCGCATCGCCGATCTCGATATAGCCATAGCCCGTCGCCGGCTCGGTCGGGTTGATGCCGAAGGTGACGAGCCTGCCGTCGGCCGCCGCCTCGCGAGCGATGCGGATACAGTCGAAATAGCTCTTGTCCGCGAGGATTTCATGATCTGAGGCGAGCATCTGGATGATAGTGCCCTTGCCAAAGAGGTCCGCGGCAAGCGTTGCGGCGGCAGCGACCGCGGCGGCGGTGTTGCGGGCGACCGGTTCGAGCAGCACGGCGGCGAGCGGGATGGCAAGCTCGCGCGCCTGCTCGGCGACCAGAAAGCGGAACTCCTCATTGGTGACGACGATCGGAGCTTCATAGAGCTCGGGATCGGAAACGCGTTCGAGCGTTTCCTGAAACAGCGTCTTATTACCCACGAACTGGATGAATTGTTTCGGCGCGGTCGCACGGGAAAGCGGCCAGAGCCGCGTGCCTTTGCCGCCGGCCATGATCACGGGAACGATTTTCTGCGTCATAGGCGGGTTCCTTGAAATAGACGACCTTACTGGTTGCATGTCAGCGGGCGGCTGCCCAGCCTCTTATTCTGTTGAGACCGGCGTGCAGCAGGTCGAGAGCTGCAGGCTCGCTGCCGGCTTCCACGTAGCAGCGCATTTCCGGCGCATTGCCGGATGGGCGGAAATGGATGATCCGGCCGTCCGTCAGTGTCATCCGAAGCCCGTCAATATCGGATTTGGTCGCGACAGCGCCGATCGGCTGCAGGAAAGAACGGAGATTTTCATCCGAGGCGCGCAAGTGTTGCATCAGCGCGGCGCTCGTCTCGACCGGGAAATTCTCCAGACGATCGGCAGCGGCGAAGGGCAGCTTATAGGAGGTCGCAATGGCAGAGAGCGGCTGCCTGCGAGCGGCCGCAAGCGACAGGACTGCGAGCATGGGAATAAAACAATCGCGCGTTGGCAGGGCGCGGACGTTCTGCCCGTTGACATCGAAAGGGCTGGCGGTCAGCAAACCGCCATTGGCCTCAAAGCCCATGACCCGATCGTCGCCGGCCGCCACGGCCTCTTCCATGCCTGTTATGACGAAGGGAGAGCCGACACGGGTGCGCTTGACGGCGAAGGATCCCGCGACCTCGATGCCGGAATTGGAGGTGACGGGCGTCACCACGATGCGAGCTCCCAAGAAATTGGCTGCTATAAGGCCGAGGAGGTCGCCGCGCAGTGGCGTGCCGGTTTCGTCGGCGACTAGCGGGCGGTCGCCGTCGCCGTCGGTCGAGACGATTGTATCGAAGCTGTGATCGGAGACCCAGCGCTTCATCAGCGTGATGGTCTCCTCGGAAACGGCTTCTGTATCGACCGGAATGAAGCTATCCGAACGCCCGAGAACGGTGACCTCAGCGCCATAATGGGCAAGAACGTCGACCAGGAGATCACGGGCGACGGTGCTGTGCTGGTAGACGCCGATCTTCAGGCCGGACAGCGCGCCTTCCGGAAGCAGGGCCGTATTGCGTTCGAAAAAGAGCTGTCGACAGATCGCCTCACGATCTTCCATCGCCGCTGGCGCCTGGATCACGGCTTCGCCGCTTTTCTCGATTTCGGCCGCCAAGGCGGTAATCGCAGCCTCGTCCGATTTGTCAATCTCGCCGTCCGGACGGTAGAACTTGATGCCGTTGCGGTCCGCCGGAATATGAGAGCCGGTTATCATCAGGCATGCGGCCTTGCTTTCAAGACCATAAAGAGCAAGGGCTGGCGTCGGGACATTGCCGCAGTCGAAAATGCGGAAGCCAAGCGCGGCAAGCGCGCCAGCGCAATTGCCCGAGATTTCGGGGCTGGAATCGCGAAAGTCGCGGCCGATCAAAATGACGTCGCCGGTCTGTGCCTTGCCGCTTTTCAGCAGATATTTGCCGAACGCCATCGCGTAGAGAGCCGAGGCCCGACCCTTGAGATCCACTGAAAGTCCGCGAAGGCCGCTCGTGCCGAATTTCATTTGAAGAGGTGTCTCCAGTTTACAGTCAAGGTTCTACTCAGGCCGCCTGCCGGCGTAAATACCGAAGCCGTCATATAGTTAAACACGAACGACGATGCCTCGGACAGCCTCTCGCAGTCTTCTCTCGCCGATCCTAAAGACGTAGACCCATTGCCGACAGGCATTGCAGCGTAGATCGATTTTGTTAGAACCGTGTGTCCATTGTTTCGTCCTATGCTGAAGGGTTCCTGATGAGCGATACATCCGTCAGTCTCGATGAGAGCTGGAAGGCCGCGCTGGCGGGGGAGTTTTCAAGCCCCTATATGCAACAACTCAAATCCTTCCTCGTCGCGCAGAAACGAGTGGGCAAGCGGATCTTCCCGAAGGGCAGCGAATATTTCCGCGCTCTTGATCTGACGCCGATTGCCAATGTCAAGGCCGTCATCCTTGGACAGGATCCCTATCACGGGCTGGGGCAGGCCCATGGCCTGTGCTTCAGCGTCCGGCCGGGCGTGCGCATACCGCCCTCGCTCGTCAACATCTACAAGGAGATGGAGACCGATCTCGGGATATCGCCGGCGCGTCATGGCTTTCTCGAACATTGGGCAAGGCAGGGCGTGCTTTTGCTGAACAGCGTGCTGACGGTCGAGGAAGGGCAAGCGGCCGCCCACCAAGGCAAAGGGTGGGAGCGCTTCACCGATGCCGTTATCGGCAAAGTCAATGACGAATGCGAATCCGTCGTCTTCATGCTCTGGGGCTCCTATGCCCAGCGCAAGGCCGCCTTTGTCGACACGGCGCGGCATCTGGTGCTCAAGGCGCCGCATCCCTCGCCGCTTTCGGCTCACAACGGCTTCTTTGGCTGCAAACATTTTTCCAGGGCGAATGCCTTCCTCCAGTCCCGCGGGCGGGCGCCGATCGACTGGCAATTGCCGGCAGATCCTTACGGTGCCTGAAGTGAACGCGGCCCGGTCTTTGTTCACTAATAGTAGACAATGCGTTTTGGTCTCAGGGTCTATTCCGGAGGCCGGGTGAGGCGCATTTATGATCCATGAAAAGCCCGCGAAAGGCGGGCAAGAAAGGGGTCTCACATGCTCGATCAGATCAAGGGTCTGCACCACGTCACGTCGATGGCGGAGGACGCCCGCACCAACAACCAGTTTTTCACCCATGCGCTCGGCCTGCGTCGCGTCAAGAAGACGGTCAATTTCGATGCGCCTGATGTCTACCACCTCTACTATGGTGATGAGACCGGTGCGCCCGGCACGATCATGACCTATTTCCCGTTCCCGAAGATGGCGCAGGGCCGCCCCGGCACCGGTGAGGTCGGCACGACGGTATTTTCCGTCCCGCAAGGCTCACTCGGCTTCTGGAGTGACCGCTTCGCTACGCTTGGTCTCGGCGGCCTCAAGGCTGAGGAAAGCTTCGGCGAAAAGCGCCTCAACTTCTCCGGCCCGGATGGCGACGGCTTCGCGCTCGTCGAGGTCAAGGACGATGACCGCCAGCCGTGGACGCATGGCGGCATCAGCGAGGATCACGCCATTCGCGGCTTCCACTCCGTTGCCTTGCGGCTGAGAGACGAGGGCGCGACGGCCGAACTCTTGAAATTCATGGGTTATCAAGTGGCTGAGGAGCGGGATGGCATCAAGCGGCTGATCAAGCCTGACGGCAACGGCGCGCACCTCATCGACCTTGAGACGATGCCGAACATTGCCCGCGCGCTTCCCGGCGCCGGCTCCGTCCACCATGTCGCCTTTGCCGTCGAGAATCGTGAAAAGCAGCTCGAAGTGCGCAAGGCGCTGATGGATACCGGCTATCAGGTCACGCCTGTCATCGACCGGGATTATTTCTGGGCGATCTACTTCCGCACGCCGGGGGGCGTTTTGTTCGAGGTCGCGACCAATGAGCCCGGCTTCGACCGTGACGAGGACACGGCCCATCTCGGCGAAGCGCTGAAGCTGCCGCAGCAGCACGCTCATCTTCGCGCCTTGCTCGAGCAGCATCTGCAGCCGCTCGAAGCCTGAGGAGAGCAAGATGACCGAAACAGGCTATGTGCACCGGCTGCATGCCGGTGCACCTGACAAACCTATTCTGCTCGTGCTGCACGGCACCGGCGGCGATGAAAACCAGTTCTTCGATTTCGGCCGACGGCTGCTGCCCGAAGCAACGGTTCTTTCGCCGCGCGGCGATGTTTCCGAATATGGCGCGGCGCGGTTTTTCCGCCGCACCGGGGAAGGGGTCTACGACATGTCCGACCTCTCACGCGCGACGGAGAAGATGGCGGCCTACGTCAAGGCATTTGCCGACGAATACCGGGCTTCTCACATTCTCGGCCTGGGTTTTTCGAACGGCGCAAATATTCTTGCCAATGTGCTGATCGAAAAGGGCATCTTCGACGCGGCGGTTCTGATGCATCCGCTCATTCCGTTTCAGCCCGAGGCTCGCTCGACGCTCGCGGGAAGAAAGGTGCTGGTGACAGCCGGGCAGCGGGATCCGATCGCTCCGATTGCGGTGACCCAGGCGCTGTCTGCGCACCTGGAGGGCCGGGGCGCGGAGGTCAGGACGGTCTGGCATGCCGGTGGGCACGAGATCGCAGCATCGGAGATCAATGCGGTTGGCGACTTCCTCGGCGGCTATTGACCTGTGCCAGCATTAGTGGACAAGACAGAAAGCGGGGCCGGCGAATGCCGGCCCCGCATCATTGCTGCAACGACGATCATGGCGTCGTTGATCGACAAGTTATCCAAAGCGCGTCGCGATCTTTCAGATTCGCTCCTTGCGCTTTAGGTCCCCGATTGCGCATGTCGTTGCCGCAAAACCGCAGCGCAGTTCTGCGCGACATGCTTATGGGCGATGAGGATATTTGCCTCTTATCGCCTTCATGTAAAAATTCCCCGGTGATTCTGCCATCGTCAAGCCGACGACGACGCCTTTGGGGACTCCTTCATATTCTCGTCTCTGACCGTTGGTCAGATAGACCCGTAGATGCCGGCTGTCTTCGTCGTAGCTGATCGCCTCGATAAGTTTCGAATCAACCGCAGTTTCCACTTTACACCCCGCAGTTTTGGATCTGAGATTCCTGATCAAGAATTGTCATTCACGCTCGCAGCGCACCATATTTATGCGGCGTCGAAGGGTCGTCAAGCGTGATCTGCTTTAACGTTCATTTTTTCCGGTAGCCTCTCGCTATAGTTGATATGTGCAGCTTTTTCGAAGTCCTCACCTGTGGAAAGTCCATCGTTTCGAGTTCTTCCAGGCGTGGAAATATTGGATGACACAGCTGAACGTGAAAGAATCGAACCAGTAGACATACGTTTAACCTGCGGTTAAGCATCATGTAATAAAATACAACCTGTTATTAATCGCGATGTCTTCCCAACTATGGATAAGTACAGAACGCCGATTTCCGCGGCAGCCGTTTTGCTATCGCCGGTGAGCTGCGGCGCTTGGCACAGGGGAAGATACGCAGGAGACCCTTGCGCTTTCCATCGCGAGCTACAAGGATGGACCGTCCCCGTTGCTTGATGTGTTGGGAGGGCAGCGTTCTATCGCGACCGCGCAGGCGAGCCTGGCGCGCGCGGTTCAGCAAACCGCGAAGGATCATGTCGTTCTGAATATGGCAAGAGGTTGCGGCTACATTGTCGACGCCGCGATCAGGCCAACTTCTTATGAACACTGCGATTCGTGCCATTGCAGCGATAGATGGGAAATCGATCAACCCGCCACGCGGTCGGGTCTCATAAATGGGTTACATGTCTAATTATCTAGGACGGTGGCGACAACAGATACCGATGCTGGCCGGCAATCGTAAGCAGCGCGCTCGGCTGACCTTTGCCGAAGGCGACTTCGCTGCGGTCTACGCCATGAGCGATGTTCACGGATGTTACAACGAACTCCTCGACGTACATCGCCGTATCGAGGAGGACGCAGCACGCATTCAGGGGCCGAAACTCATCGTCATGCTCGGCGATTATGTCGACCGTGGACCGGATTCAAGCGCGGTTCTGGAGTTCCTGAGCAAGAACCCGCCGCCAGGATTTCAGCGCTTGGTCCTTTGCGGCAATCACGATGCTGAGTTGGTGAAGCTCTATCGCAAACCGGCGGGTATTCTCGAATGGCTGGGTTTCGCCGGGACGGAGACGCTGCGCTCATACGGCATCGATATCGAGCATCTCCTGCAGTCGGCGGCCGGAAACGAAACGATCGCCCGCGTCATTCGCACTATGATACCCGAGCGGCATATCCAGTTCCTCGAATCGCTGCCGATCATGGTGCGAATGGGCAGGGTAGTGTTTGTGCATGCAGGCGTCAGACCCGGCATCGATCTTGAGAAACAAAAAGACAGCGACCTCATGTGGATCCGGCAGCCCTTCCTGGACGAGGGACCGCAGCTTCCTGTCCTCGTGATCCACGGACATACTCCGGGGCGAGCCCCGACATTCGGTCCGCAACGCATCGGCATCGACACCGCCGTTTCGGCGACGGGCCGGCTGACCGTACTGACGATCAAGGGGACGCGGGTAGGGCTGCTATAGCGCGCCGTGCATCTTTTCGGACGAAGGGCGCCCTCTCTGCACTCTGAATTTACGCCTCGTACTTTCCAAAAGTCGTTTCTGATCTTCGTGCCGATGTGCTGGTCGAAGAGAGCGTGGCGCACGCTTCAAAAACAAACGCCGCGGGATTGTGCCCGCGGCGCCAGAAGGTTCACATAGTTGGCAGGCGCTGTCAGGCGTCCTGGTAAAGGTTGGTGCCAATACCGGTATAGGTAAAGCCGTGTTTGCGGATCTCGTCACTGCGGTAGATGTTGCGCAGATCGACCAGGACCGGAGCGCGCATCGACTGCTTCAGGCGATTGAAATCGAGTGCGCGGAACTGGTTCCATTCGGTGACGATGACGAGGGCATCGGCGTCGGCAGCGGCTTCGTAAGGGCCGTTCGCATATTCGATGTTCTCGATGACCTTGCGTGCATTGTCCATACCCTCGGGATCATAGCCGATGACCTGGGCGCCGGCGTCCTGCAGCGTCTGGATGATGGCGATGGCCGGGCTGTCGCGCATGTCGTCGGTGTTCGGCTTGAAGGTCAGTCCGAGGATGGCGACTTTCTTGCCGCGAATGTCCCCGCCGACGGCCGAAATGACCTTGCGGCCCATCGCCCGCTTGCGGTTGTCGTTGATCGAGATCGTCGTTTCGATCAGACGGACCGGTGCGTCATAATCCTGCGCCGTCTTGGCAAGGGCAAGCGTATCCTTGGGGAAGCATGAACCGCCGTAACCCGGACCGGCATGCAGGAACTTGGAGCCGATACGGCCATCGAGGCCGATGCCGCGTGAAACGTCCTGGACGTTTGCGTCGACCCTTTCGCAGAGATCGGCGATCTCGTTGATGAAGGTGATCTTCATGGCCAGGAAGGCGTTGGCCGCATATTTGATGAGCTCGGAGGTGCGGCGGCTCGTGAAGACCAGCGGAGCCTGGTTGAGGTAGAGCGGACGATAGACTTCAGTCATGGTCTCGCGTGCCCGGTCGTCATTCAGCCCAACGACGATCCGATCCGGACGCTTGAAATCCTCGATCGCCGCGCCTTCGCGCAGGAATTCGGGATTGGAGACGACGGCGACGTCAGCCGAAGGATTGGTTTCCCGCACGATGCGCTCAACCTCATCGCCGGTGCCGACCGGCACCGTCGACTTGGTGACGATGACGGTGAAGCCCTCCACATAGGTGGCGATCTCGCGCGCAGCGGCATAGACGTAGGAGAGATCGGCATGGCCGTCGCCGCGACGGGACGGCGTGCCGACCGCGATGAACACGACGTCGGCGCCACGAACGCTTTCGCCGACATCCGTCGAAAACGACAAGCGGCCGGTGCTGGTGTTTTCAGCAACCAATTGATCGAGACCCGGCTCGTAGATCGGAATACGGCCCTCGCGAAGGGCCTCGATCTTACTCAGATCCTTGTCGACGCAGATGACGTCGTGGCCGAAATCCGCAAAGCAAACGCCTGAAACAAGGCCGACATAGCCTGATCCAATCATCGTGATGCGCATATTTCCCTCAAATCATTAGAGTAGAACGTCATGCTGCGTCGCAGCATGACGTTCGTCATACTGAATCTGGGCCAAAAGACAATATCGAAGATCGCTTAATACCCACATCGGAAGTCGTATTGAGGGTGCCGCTGTTTGCTGCCGGGCACCCGCTCGACAGCAAAAACATAGGTTTATGTGGGCGATATGACAAGTCGAGCCGTTCGTGAGCGCCGGCTCGACTTCAACCCGGGAATGAGACGAATTGCTCTATCGGCTGTCTCGGCAGCTACAGCCGGTACCAGACGTAGGGGTCTGTTCCCGATTGGATCTTGTCCCAGCGCAGATCTGTGTCGTGCCAGTTCTTGATGCTGCTTTGCCTGTTGTCGAGCACCAGGTCGCCCTTGTCGGTTCTGACCACGAGGACGGCGTGCCCTTCGCCGGAAGGTGTATAGGCCGTTGCGATCCGCAAGGCGCGCGATGACCAGCCCATCGCGATCAGGCGGCTGCGCTTGGTCAATGCAAAATCTTCGCAGTCGCCGCTGCGCACATTCACCTTCCAGACATCTCCGTTCAGTTCGTTGCGGGAATCGTTGCGGCCGATCATGGTACGATTGACGGTGTTGTTCACGTTCTTCAGCTGCAACATTTCCTTGTCCGTCAGTGCGATGACCGACAGTCCGTTATTGTCGCGGCATTCGGCAGGGTTCTGGGCGCAGAACAGCACCTGGGCGAAGGGCGGAACGATCTTTCCCTTTTCGGAGATATAGCTGATCTCCGAACCGCTGGTCAGGCCGCGGGCGAAACCTGCGGGGCCGGCCGCGAATGCAGAGCAGGCATTCCCCGCTGTAAAAGCCAGTGCCAGAAGTGTAACGAAGGTTTTCTTCATCTCTTGATCCCCGTCAGGGCAAGCGCTTGAGATCAGGCTTGCCTTTTGGCTCAGTCAATGGCATGGCGATTTGGTGATCTGCCAAGTATTGGGCACAGAACGTCTATCCCGTTTCTGCTGCTTGAAGGAGCATAAGCGGGATCCTGTCTCGATTGGCTTAAGCCATTCGCGACAATTTTAACGATGTGGAATTCTGTTGCACTTTAACACGCAAGCGCTTGATCTGCAACTTATGTTAGTACGAGTATATTAACCGTAATGGTTGTGATTGCCTCATGTTGGCTGCTGGTGAGTGAAGTCAAATGTTATCCAACCTCATCAACAGGCAGGTCTTGCGGGAGGCGATTCTCGTTGCCTTCATCGGCCTGGTGATATTGACGCTCATTCCTTTTGGAAGTGTCACACCTTTGCCCTTCGCCTTCGCCGCAATCGGAATGTTTGCTCTCGCCATCGTTTCGGTATTGCTGTTTGCGGAGCCAAGACAAAGCAGGTGGGTGTTCAAGATCGCCTTGCTTTTGCTCGTCGTGCTGACGAGCTGGACATTTATCCAAACGATCGAACTGCCGGCCAATTTGCTGGCAAACCCCGCCTGGGGCGCTGCACGCGATCTGGCGGGCGTCCAATATGCGGCGATCTCCGTCGAACCGGCGGACACGCTTGCCTCGATACTCTGGGTGGCCCTGCCTTTCGTGACCTTTCTGACCGGACTTATCTTGTGCGATACCGATCAACGAGCGCGGAAAGTGCTGGCCAGCCTGGGGCTCGCGGCGGGGGGCATCGCCGTTTTCGGCCTGGTGCAATTTTCGATGTTTCCCAACGTCCTGATCGTCATAGAAAAGCACGCCTACCTCGACAGCCTGACGGCCATCTTCGTCAACCGCAATACCGCTGCGACCTTCCTCGGGCTGGGGACATTGCTCATGCTGACGCTGGTCAGGGACATTGCCCGCTCCTATTCAAGCCATCCGCCCGGCGAACCAGGCCGAAACCTTCTGCTCTTGAGAACGTGGATCTATATTTTGCTCTTATGCGCATGTTTTACCGCGCTGATGCTGAGCCGCTCACGCGCGGGAATATTCGCGACCTTTGTTGCCGCGCTTATCTATTTTCCCTGGTTGGTCCTCAATTGGAACAGCTCAAGGCGATATTTAATATCGGCACCGAAATGGCATTCGGTATTGAAACTTCTCTCGGCGGTCATTTTCATCGTCCTTTTGCTGAGCATGTTTGCAGGGCAGGCGATTTTGCGCGCGCAGGAGCGGCGGCTCGAGGATGATGATCGTTTCTGTATTCTACCGGGCATATGGCGTGCCATTTCGGATCATTGGTTAACGGGAACGGGCCTTGGCACCTTCCGCACCGTGTTTTCTGCCTACCGCGATCCGGCCTGCGGCATCTTCGGGATCTTTGACCGCGCACATAATTTCTACCTCGAAGGATTTCTGGGGTTGGGGGTAGCGTTTCCAGTTGCGACGTTTCTTACTTTCGCAGTGCTCGCAAGGGTTTTCTGGCGCGGGCTCTCCGAGAGGCAGCGCCTGCGACATTATGTTCTGCTCGGAATAGCGGCGACGGTTCTGGTCGCCCTCCATGCGGCGGTCGACTTTTCCCTGCAAATCCCTGGTTTCGCGGTGTTTTTCTCCGCATTCCTGAGCGCCGTCGTTGCGATCAGCCTCGGCCGTAGTCACGGCGAAACGGATCGGCAATATGTGTGACCGGTCCGCATACAACTGCTTAAATGAATGGATTTATGAAGGTTTTTCGAAAATACCGATCGATTCAAGGCTGCGGGTTGACTCTTAAACGCAAGAAATTTTATAGCGGACGCAGCCTTTAGATTATTGCCGGCGTCAGAGAGCCGGGCTGAGGCCGTATGTTTGCTGAAGGGCTCGGCGTTGCCGGGCTGCCACAGTTAGAGAATGATAAACGGCGTTCGGTAATTATTGATCAGGGATTGTCTTGTAATTTGTCCGATTGCGGAGCAGTAGCTTCAAGGGCGTCAACACGGGTTATTCTATGGGTTGTTTTCCTGTCGGTAGTACACGCGTCGCCATTGTTGTAGCGCTAACGAGTATATTGGCAAGCTGCACGTCCTTGCCAAGGTCCGGCCCCGATCACAAGGATGTTGATCGAAACGCCGCGGTAAAGGTAACCACGAAGGAGCGTCGAGTCGGTATCGACTACGCCCTGGTTGATCTCAGCAAAAACGTCCTGGCCTATTTCACTACTCCGCAGCCGAGCTCCTTCAAGGGTTTTGGCGGTGGACGCGGTGGCGCGCCCGAAATTCCACTCGGTTATGGCGATGTCGTAGAGGTTGCGATTTTCGAAGCTCAATCCGGTGGTCTCTTTATTCCCTCCGACGCCGGTAGCCGGCCCGGCAATTATATCTCTCTGCCGGCGCAGACCATCGATAGAAACGGAACGATCACGATCCCCTATGCGGGTCGCGTTCCGGCTGCCGGTCGCCTAAAGGAGACCGTCGAGCAGGATGTCGAAGATCGTCTTGCCAGCCGCGCGATCGAGCCGCAGGTTGTTATCACAACGACGACTAACCGCTCCAGTCAGGTAGCCGTGCTGGGTGACGTCAACAATCCTCAGCGCGTTCAGATCAGTCCGGCCGGTGAGCGCATTCTCGACGTCATTTCCGCCGCGGGTGGTTTGACGACCAATAATATCGAAACGAACGTGACGCTTCAGCGCCGCGGCAGAACGGCGACCGTCGCCTACAATACGCTGCTGAAAAACCCGGCGGAGAATATCTATGTGGCGCCGGATGACACGATCTCCGTTGATCACGAGCGTCGCACGTTCCTGGCGCTCGGCGCCGCCGGCGTGAGCGGCCGGTTCGATTTCGAGGAGTCGGACCTGACCCTCGGGGAAGCCATCGCCAAGGCGGGCGGTCTGCGTGACGACCGTGCGGATCCAGCCCAGGTCCTGCTCTATCGCCTTGTCCCGAAGAAGACGCTGGCAGCGATGCATGTAGATACGACGCGGTTTGCGGGCGAGACGGTTCCGGTGATTATCCGCGCCAATCTTCGTGATCCGGCAACCCTGTTTGCCGCTCAGCAATTCAAGATGGAAGACAAGGATATTATCTATATTTCCAATTCGGACTCTATCGAACTGGTCAAGTTCCTTGACATCGTAAACTCGGTATCGTCCACTGTTGCCGGCGTCACGGACGACGCACGCGATACCCGTAATGCGGTCCAAGACCTCGGAAACTAAGTGGGGAGTAGCCGGCACCGATCGTAAACGATCGGTGCTGGTGGTCTGTTTGCGATAGCGGATTTGATGAAGGAAGCCACTTTTATGGCAAGGTTTAGTGTTCATCGTAAATTTGTATATAGCGGAATTGCAGCGGCAATTTTTGTTGGCATGACTTCGAGCGCCTTTGCGGCTGCTTGCCTGGGTCCTGCAAATCTCACACCTGCAGACGTCGGCGGATTTACAGCCAATCCTGCTGTGCTACTCGACATGTCCGATCCCCTGGTTCTGTCATCGCGTGTTCGAGCGCTGGTCGGGAGCAGTAACGACGCCCTATTGCCGGTACTCGAGCAGGCCAAGAAGGCCAATGCTGCGCAGATGGCGGCGATCGGATCCGGTCTCGGGCGAGCCGCAAACAGTTGCCAAGTCTCGGATCCGCAGTTCAAACTGGCGATCGAAAAAGCTGTTGCCGAGGCGGCCAGCGCCGATCCCAGTCTTGCGCCGCTGCTGACAGCCTTTGCAAAGGTTCTGGCTGAAGGCGGGACTGCGGCGCTCGGTCCGAGCACAGGTGCGCCAGCCGCAGCATCGGGTATCGGCAACACTGGTTCAATCGGGCAGACAGGTCCGGGGTCGGATGACGGTACGCCGTTTGACGGCAGCACCACGACTGCCGGCACGCTTAGAGTTTCGGATACGAACGATGACGACAACTCGTCCACGAGCTCGACGACCTCGACGACGATAGTCGTCAGCGCGGTAGGAGCGGGGCAGTCGTCCTCTGATACGACGGAGTCGACCAGTCAGAGCATCCCCGTCACACAATAGCTGGAATTGCCTGTAGATCTTAGCGCTTGACGCCTTTGTTGGAGATCGAAATTGCTGTCACCAGATAAACTTACGCCGCGTATCGACGCTTCCCGCGATACGGGAAACGAAGCTGATTTCATCGATTTCGACAAGCTAATCGCAATCGTTCGCCGGCAGTGGCGGATCGTCGCGGTGTGCGCTTTCGCCTTTGCCATTCTTGGTGTCGTCTATGTCCTGACTGCGGTGCCGGTCTACACAGCCGAGACCAAAGTGCTGATCGACCGCAGTGACAATCAGATGATTAACCAATTGGCGGCTTTCGGCCAGCTGGACGATGACGAGGGCACGGTTCTCAGCCAAGTCGAGCTGTTGAAGTCCGATACGATCGCCTATGCGGTTGTCGACAAGCTGAAACTTGTCGATGATCCGGTGTTCACGGCACAAAAGAACTCACTTTTTTCTGTCGCAACGCTGAAATCTCTGCTCAATTTTCGCTCCTGGTTTGCCGACGACGGGGCCGTTGCTCCCGATGCGGAAATGAAGCGGCGATGGGCTGCGGAAACGGTCGCCGGAAATATCGACGTCGAGCGTGTCGGCAAATCCTACGTCCTCGACCTCAGCTATACCTCGCAGTCGCCGGATCTGGCGCGAGAAATCGCCGCCGCCATCGCCGATGTTTACCTGGTCGATAAGCTCAATTCTAAATATGAGGCGACACGCCGGGCCGGCGAGTGGCTGCAGGAGCGGATCGAAGAACTCCGGCAGCAGGCGCTGGACACAGACCTCGCAGTGCAGAAATTCCGCAGCGAACATGGACTGGTCGAGGCAGGATCGGGCACCTTGCTCAGCGAGCAGCAGCTTTCCGAGCTGAACAGCCAGTTGATCAAGGCTCAGGCCGAAACGGCGCAGGCCGAGGCGAAATATACCCGCATTAAGTCGATCATCGAAGCCAAGCAGACCGATGCGATCGTGACCGATGTGCTTGACAGCTCGATTTCAAACGACCTTCGCAAGAAATATCTGGAAGCTTCGAAGCTCGAGGCCGAAATCGAGGCGCGGCTTGGTCCCGACCACGTTCAGGCAGTCCGGCTCCGTGCTGAGATGGCCGAATACGAACGGCTCATGTTCGATGAGTTGAATCGCATTGCCGAGAGCTATCAGAGCGAGCTCACGGTTGCGCAATCCCGCGAAAAATCGCTGCGCGACAGCGTTGATAAGGCAACGGGTGTGGCCGCAACGGCGGGCGAGACGCAGGTGCAGCTCCGCGAGCTCGAGCGGACGCGGGATACTTATAAGAACCTCTATCAGAGCTTCTTGGCGCGTTATCAAGAAGCGATCCAGCAGCAGAGCTTCCCAATTACCGCCGCACGTATCATCACGACTGCGGAGACGCCGACGAAGCCGAGCGCGCCGAAAAGAAGCCTCGTCATCGCTTTCGCCATGTTCCTGGGATGCGCGTTCGGTAGCGGCATTGGAGCTTTCCGTGAATTCCGCGATCGCTTCTTCCGCACCGGTGATGATGTCAAGGATATGCTCGACGTCGAATCTCTTGGCGTGATGCCGCTAATTGAGAACAACGTCGAGGATCCTACGCTCGTCGATCCCGGGAACCCGCGAAGCATCGCCAGGGGCGGCAAGACCACGACTTATGTCGAGGAGCATCCGCTGTCGGCATTCGCCGAGACGCTTCGAAGCGCGAAAATCGCGATCGATATCAGTGCGTCTGATCAGCGTTGCAAAGTCATCGGTGTAGTGTCGAGCTTGCCCGGCGAAGGCAAGTCGACGACAGCCATCAATTTTGCCAAGCTTTTGGCCATGCAAGGGGCACGGTGCCTGCTTATCGACGGCGATATGCGCAATCCGGGAGCGACGCGGGCTATCGGCCGCCACGCGGAAGCCGGCTTGCTTGAAGCAATCGTCGACAATCGCCCGCTGAAGGATCTCATTCTCCTTGACCCCAAAACAAAGCTCGCATTCCTGCCGACCGTGGCGCGGTATCGCGTTCCGCATTCGTCGGAGCTGCTTGCGTCGCGCGGTATGGATCAGCTTCTCGAGCTTGCGCGTCAAAGTTTCGATTACATTATCGTCGACTTGCCTCCTCTGGCTCCGGTGGTGGATGCACGCGCCATCAACCCGAAGCTCGACGCGGTAGTGTTCGTGATCGAGTGGGGCAAGACTTCGCGGAAGGTGGTCCAGTCGACACTGTTGTCCGAGCCGGATCTCTATACGAAGTGCGTCGGCGCCATATTGACCAAGGTCGATCCGGCGCAGATGAAGCTCTACCGGACGTTCGGTTCCAGCGAGTATTATTATAAGCGCTATTCGCGATACTATACCGAAAGCTGATGCTCGGCATTCGGTATGTTTCGCACACGAGAATCGTTTTCCTCATCGTGACCGTGGTCTTTACGGTGCTGGCAGGCCGAGAACTCTATGCTTCGATAAGGACGGCCAGCATTTCGCTCGTCGCCGAGAGGATAGAACGCGGCGAAACTGTCGCGAACGATGTCACGGCCAGATATGCGGAGCGTACTGTCGAGGTGGTCGAGGGCCACTATTGCCGATCTGACATCGTCGCCGCCGGCGTCACGCTCATTCTGACGCAGCTCGATCGACAGAACGTCAATGTCAACTACGACGCTTGGGCCGCTGCGGCGTCAAATGCGCGTCAATATTTGCGGCATGCCCTCTCGTGCATGCCGACGAATAGCAACTTTTGGCTTCGACTTGCGGCCGTGCAGTCGAAAATCGCAGAAGAGCCGGTCTCGATTGCGGAAATGATGAAGCGTTCCGTCGCGCTCGCGCCCCACGATCAAGGAATGATTTTATCGCGGTTTTATTTCTGGAACGATTTTACCAGCGTTACCCTTGCCGCTGCAAAGATTGCGGTTGATAGCGATCTCACCACAATGCTGAAACTTGGCGATCGCTGCATGGTCAATGCCGCGATAAAGAAGGTCAACCCGCAGCTCCGCCCGATCTTCGATCGAACTTGGGCGAGCGTAGGAGAGGGGGCGACAGCGCGGTTTCGACAGCGCTGCGGCAGATAATCGTTCTCAGCCATTCCTGAAGAGCATAGCAAGCTTAAGCTGTCTAAACCCGCATCTGAGATGAAACATTGCCAGAGCGGAAAAAGCACGTCGCAACAACAAGCGAGAAATAAAGAGCTAGAGCACGCTTCGATTTTTCAGAATCGCAGATTCGCAAATCATCTGAAATATGATTCTCTGTCCTACCGGAAAAGGACGGCCGGCAAGGATGACGCACCCATATTCTGAGGATCTTCGCGAACGGGCGATGGCGCGCCTGAACACCGGAGAAACGATACGATCGATCGCAGCAGCACTTGCGATTGCTCCCTCCTGTGTTTCGAAGTGGAAGAAGCGCCTTGCGGAGACCGGCGCTCTGACGCCCGGCCGCGTCGGCGGTCGCAAGCAGCGGACTTTGTCCGGCGAACGGGCCGACTGGCTGCGCCAGCGCTGTCGATCCGGCCCGTTCACGACGCGAGGCCTTGTGGCGGAACTGGCCGAACGCGGCATCAAGACCGAGCGACGCGCCGTTTGGGTGTTCGTCCGGGCCGAGGGCCTGAGTTTCAAAAAAAACGGTTCTGCCGGCCGAGCAGACGCGGATGGATATCGCCAGGAAACGGTTGCGTTGGAAGACCCATCAACGGCGGATCGAAGCGCAGCGGCTGGTCTTTCTCGATGAGACCTGGATCAAGACCAACATGGCGCCCCTCAGGGGGTGGGCACCGCGTGGTCAACGCCTATGTGCCGCGGTTCCGCATGGGCACTGGAAAACCCTGACATTCATTGCCGCCTTGCGCTGCGACCGCATCGACGCCCCTTGGGTCATCGATGGGCCGATCAACGGCGAACTCTTTACCCTCTATATCCAGAGGATCCTCGTGCCCACGCTCGCCAAGGGCGACATCGTCATCCTCGACAATCTCGGCAGCCATAAGGGCCAAGCTGTCCGTCGTGCCATCCGGGCCGCAGGCGCGCACCTCTTCTTCCTGCCGCCTTACAGCCCGGACCTCAATCCCATCGAGCAAGTCTTTGCCAAGCTCAAGCACCTAATTAGGAGAGAACAGCCTCGCACAATCGAAGCGACATGGCGCAAGGCTGGTGAAATGCTCGACTGCTTCTCGCCAGCAGAATGCGCAAACTACCTCACAAACTCAGGATATGCTTCCGTATGAAAGCAGCAGGCTCTAGCGTATCAGCCCGAAAGTCGGGATCCGCTTTTCGGAAAGCGCCACACGAGAATTGCGAACGTAACAGTGTCCTTTGCGCGTCCGATAAGACGCCTATTACCCAGTGATGCCATCAGCAAACTTCGTGACGCTACTGGTTGACAGCCGACAACGTCCGCCGCGTAAGCAGCGGGCGTTGCATCATAGACGGTTTATCGATGATCAGACGGTGGCGCCGGAGATGACGTCCGTGCCGATGATGTTGAGCGTTAGAACGCCGACATCCGTATGGCCCTGACCATCGGAGATCTTGTAGTACTGGATGGTTTCGGTGATATGGTCGCCCGGAGCGATATCTGAGGCTAGATCATAGGTAAACGAGCCGTCCGCCTTGACATGGAAGGTTCCATAGGTGCCGGCAATGTTCGTTATTGCGGTCGGGTCGCCGTTCACGCTGGTGTTGGCAAATTGACGCAGGAAAAGATGGCCATTGTCGCCAGGAATGTCATTGGTCAGCAGATTGCCGCCGATGGCGTCGCCCTCGTTGAAGCTAAGATGGTCGTCAGCAGCAATCGGCTTTACCTGAGTGACACCCTGGATATTCAGCGTGAATAGGCCGAAATCGGTATGGCCGGCGCCATCAGAGATCTTGTAGGAAACCCGTTCGTGGAGCGTCTCGCCGGCGGTGAAGCCGACCTTTGCCGCGTCACTCAATACGTAAGTATAGCTTCCATCCGGCTTGACGTAGAACGTGCCGTAGTCGCCTGCGATTGCGGTAATCTGATTGTTGCCCTGCTTAGCACCAACGCTCTGTTGGTCGAAGGCGCGTAGGAAAAGGTTACCATCGGATGTGTCGTTGCTGAGCAGGTTCCCGGAAATGACGTCGGTTTCCAGAAATGTTGCAATATCATCGGTTGCGTGAATAGCCATCTGTGTCTCTCCTTCAAATTGATCTTCGCCGGTCACTTTTGACTTCGGCCGAGCCGTATGATTAAGGGTATATTAATACATGGAGTCAAGCGTGTAGTTAACAACAGATAAGAACCTGAGAGTGTATTGATCAACAATGATACGCGTGTGATGCGCATAAGTCGATGAAAGTTCTAACTATTTTAGATTTAATAATTAGTGATCGTCTGTGTCGTCGTTGTAAGGTCGCCGGATGTTTCTTCGATCTAGGAAGATTCTTATTATATCAAATGTAGTAATGTTGTCAGGCGGCGTCTTACACATCAGTGCTATTGTATAATCAACATGGATTATTAAGCGGATCTGCGTTGCCGGGGGGGCTCACCCCTCGGCTGGTAGTATGTCGCCGAAAATAAGCTCCTCCATAACAGCATATAGGTTTAGTGGCGAACGTTGTGCTGCGCTGGAGCGGGTAGATGCCGGCTTCATCTTGCTCCGGATCACAGTGCGGTAGTGTGCCGAATCGAGGGGGAATGGGTGTTGGCGGGCTCTGCAACCTTATCGCGATACAATATCTTGAGTACACTAAAATAATCATGGTCAGATGCTAAGAATATTCCGAGATATCGCGCATTTTAGTGTTTCATTTTAGCGGCCGGAGAGATGTCCGCAGTTAAAAGGTCTTCCATAACCTCGGGAGATCACAGCATGACCGTGTATTACGTGAATTCAGTGACGGGATCCGACTATAACAGCGGAACCGGTGAGAGTTCAGCCTTTGCGACGTTGTCCGCTGTTGAAGCCTTAAAATTAAATCCTGGCGACAGCGTGCTGCTTGCTGCCGGAAGCGTATTTAACGAACAGTTCGACCTGAAATATTCCGGCACTGTCAGCGCTCCGATCACAATCGGCAGCTATGGCATTGGTGATGCGCCGGTCATTCACAGCAGTAATAACGGGATACACGGTTCCAAGGCTTCGAACATCATTGTCGAGAACATCAAGATCGCCGATACTGGCGCCAACGCGATCTATGCCGGGAGTGTATCGAACTGGATCGTCCGCAACGTCGAGGTCTCGAATACCGGTCTGGCCGGAAAGGCCGGCTCGCTCAGCTTCCAAAGTAGCCAAAACATCACGATCGAGAATAGCACCCTGACCGGTGTGCACGCCGATGGCATTTGGATGGATAAGGTCAAGGGCGTCACCCTCATTAACAATACGGTTACCAACAGTCAGGGGAGCGTGGCGGACGCCATTCAGCTCAACAACAGCAGCAATATCCTGATCAAGGGCAATCATCTCGATCAGACGGACACCAATAGCGCCAAGGGCGTCTTGGTGCTGATCCGGGCTCAAGATGCCGTGGTTGAGGGCAATACACTTATCGGCGGCGGTTTTGGGCTGAGCGCTCAGGCGGGCACGAACATCGCCATCCATGACAATGACATCTCAGGATATGGCGGCTACAGCTGGTCGTACGGCATCGGCCTTGGCGACTCGGGCGATGCGAAGAACTACGACATTAGTGGAAATTACCTGCACGACGGCGTCTACGGCGTCCTTGTCAGCGCTGTCGGCAATCCCGCCTACCTCCGCGAGAACATCATTGTCCACGACAACGTCTTCGACGACCTGACCGCGTCGGCACTGAAGGTCGACAGGTCTGCATCAGGCTCTTTCTACGACAATATCATCGACAGCTCGGTGACGACGCTGACGATGCCCGCCACAATAGCTGCTCAGAACACGTTCTCCATCGGTGACAACAAGACGCTCGAACAAGCGCAAGCTGAGCTTGACAGCGCAGCGGGCAGCACGAGCGGCGACACGTCATCGAGTAATGAGCAGATCCCTGTCGCACCCATTTCCGAGCATGTGGACGTACCGGCGTCGCCTCAGGTAAGTCCTCCGGCACCCAGCGTGGCAACACCGACAGCGACCGTGCCTGCTGCGGTCGTTCCGAAAATTGTTGCGGTCCACGATAGCTTGAAGATCGCGGAAGATATCGGCAGTGCCTATCACGGAAATCTGCTTGATAACGACAATGCGAGTAACGGCACAATATTGCTTCGTCGCTTCGGTGACAGCGCGGTGGACAAGCATGGCCTGACGCTGATCGGGAAATACGGCGTCATCCACGTCGAAAGCGACGGCGATTATAGTTATACGGTCGATGCTACCAAACTCGCAGGCCTCACCGGCAAGGTGAGTGAGTTCTTCCAGTACAAAATTTCCGATGGCGCGTCCCATATCGATACCGACAGCTTGAGCGTGTCGATCAATGTCGACGCATTCCATAGCAGTCACGCCTCGCACGTCCTGGCGTGAGGCTGGATCGGATTCTGGCGCTTCACTTTGCGAGGTGGCAAAGTTTTCGCTAGTGGGCGATGCGAAAGGCACCCTCTTTATCGAAAAAATTCGCGTCTTGGATGGCCGAAACAAACTATAGATTGCATTAATAGTTTGATTCATCAGTAAAGGCCGGATTTAAGCTGCCACACGCTCGCCGCTTTTAACCCTTATTGGCGGTTTTGCGATATTCACTTGCTTCGGCTGGTTTACTTATCGTAGTGTTAAAGTTAGACCGCTGAAATTGCTCGTGATAAGTTTGTATTTTCGGTCATTTTTCAGTGGGATTTATGTTCTACGTTATGGCTCGCAAGCGGGATCGGCAACGGTGCCGGGGATCCGAAGGCAGCCATGTCAATGATCGGGTTTGAGGGCCCGTAACTGCACTGTGGACCAGCATTCGTTGGTGCGCGGTGCGGTAGAAGAGGATTGCTTCGTGTTTCAAATTTCAGCAGCTTATGTCAATGAACCGTCCAAAGCCCTGCGGAAATGCAAAGGAGGACTGATCTTCATTGGTATAGCTAGCGCGCTTATCAATATACTTTATCTGACAAGTTCATTTTTTATGCTTGAGGTGTACGATCGGGTTATTCCCAGCAAAAGCATACCGACGCTGGCCGCCTTGGCGATACTTGCGTTGACTCTTTATGCTTTCCAGGGCGCGTTCGAAGTTCTCAGGAGCAGAATGCTCGTTCGCGTCGCCGGTGCGCTTGACGAGATGGTGAATGGGCGGGTGTTTCGGGCGTTGATCAAAGCGCCGCTCAAGGTCAAGATCGGTGGAGACGGGCTTCAGCCCCTGCGGGATTTCGACCAGATAAGAACCTTCCTGTCCGGCATGGGCCCGACGGCAATGTTCGATCTGCCCTGGCTCCCTTTCTATATCGTGATCTGCTTCCTGTTCCATCCGGCTATTGGATATATCGCCATTGGCGGATCGCTCGTTCTCGCCATCCTGACGTTCCTGACCAACCAGGGCACGCGTACGCTCTCCAAGCGGCAGTCGGAAGCCGCCAACATGCGCAACGCTTTTGCGCAGAGCTCGATCCGCAACTCCGAGGTCATTCATGCCATGGGCATGGCAGGCACCATGGCTGAGATCTGGGATCGCAAGAACGGCGAATACCGAAGCATCACCCGGCAGGCATCGGATGTCGGCAACGGATATGCGACGCTGTCGAAGATTTTCCGTATCGCCCTGCAATCGGGAACGCTGGCAACAGGCGCGATCCTCGTCATTCAAGGTCAGGCCTCCTCGGGTATTATCATCGCCGGTTCCATCCTGACGTCGCGCGCTCTGGCGCCTGTAGAGGCTGCGATCGGAAACTGGCGCGGTTTCGTTTCCGCCCAGCAGAGCTGGACGAGGCTTGCGAACCTCCTCAAGACAATTCCGGAGATCCAAGCCCCCCTCGCGCTGGCCGCACCTTCCAAGCAGGTCACGGTTGAAGGCGTCGCCAGCGGACCGCCGGCCGGTCAGCGGTTGGTCATCTCCGATATCAGCTTCGGCCTGAAAGCCGGGAGCGCGCTCGGGGTCATCGGCTACAGCGCCTCGGGCAAGTCGTCGCTGGCGCGGGCGATGATGGGCATCTGGCCGACGGTCAGAGGATCCATTCGTCTGGATGGCGCGGCGCTCGGCCAGTGGGACGGCGACGCACTTGGCCGGCATATCGGTTATCTTCCGCAGGACGTAGAACTTTTCGCGGGGACCGTCGCGCAGAATATCTGCCGCTTTGCAAAAGAGATGTCGCCCGAAGCGGTGGTTACCGCGGCGAGGGCGGCGCGCGTTCACGACCTCATTCTGCGTCTGCCGAACGGTTACGAGACCGAAATCGGCGAAGGCGGTGCTGCGCTTTCAGCCGGGCAGAGACAGCGTATCGCGCTCGCGAGAGCGCTCTACGGCGAACCATTCCTCGTCGTGCTCGATGAACCGAATTCCAATCTCGACGAGGAAGGCGAGCGGGCGCTGAGTGCTGCGATCATGAGCGTGCGTGCACGTGGCGGCATCGTTGTTGTCATCGCGCATCGCTCCGGTGTTCTGGCAGTGTGCGACTTCGTGCTGATGATGCAGGAAGGCAGGATGATCGCATTCGGTCCTAAGGAAGAAGTTCTGGCGCGGGTCAGCCGGACCGAGGCAGCGCGCACCCCGATTGCCGAGCGCGTGGCTCAGCTTAAGGTCGTGGTCGACGGCAATGCGGCGGAATAGGCCGGAAGGAAGATCGTGAGCAAAGTTATTAGTGAATCCAAACGCTCCCTCAATCGCCATGTGGCGGTTGTCGGCGCGCTGTCCATTGCGTTGGTTTGCGGCATCGGCGGTTGGGCGGCGACGACGGAACTTTCGAGCGCCGTCATCGGCGAAGGCGTCGTTGTCGTCGACGGCGACGTCAAGAAAATCCAGCATCTGACGGGCGGTATCGTCTCGGAACTTCTGGTCTCTGAAAACGAGCATGTGTCGGCCGGACAGGTTTTGATAAGGCTTGATGGAACGGCGACAAGAGCACAGCTGTCGATTGTCGAGAGCACGCTTGCTCAGCTTTATGCGCGTCGCGCCCGTCTGAAGGCGGAGCGGGTCGGCGCCGAGTCGTTCGAAGTCGAAGAAAACCTCAGCGATCTGACATCCAGCACCGCGGCGCAGCAACTGCTCGACGGCGAGCGGAAGTTGTTCGACAGTCGGAGGTCAGCGCTGATCGGAATGAAGAGTCAGCTGGCGTCACGCAAGGATCAATTGGGCGAGCAGATCAAAGGCTTGGTCGTTCAGATCAACGCCACCGGCGATTCCCTCGGTTTGATCGAACAGGAGCTCGAAGCTGTCGATGTTCTCTACAAGAAGGGTCTGGTCACGCTTCAGCGTTTGAATACGCTCAAGCGAGCCCGCGCCGATCTCCAGGGTAACAGCGGTCAGGAAATCGCTGCAAAGGCGGAGGCCGAAGGCAAGGCGATCGAAATCGACCGGCAGTCGATTCAGCTGGATGAGGATCGTCGTTCGGAGATCGCAAAGGACCTGACCGATGTCGAAGCTCAGATCGCCGAAAATGAGGAGCGCCGCGGCACTGCGCTCGATCAACTCCGCCGTCTCGACATCACCGCGCCACTCAGCGGCCGCGTTCACGAATTGTCGGTGCACACCGTCAATGGCGTTATCGAAGCGGGTCAGACGCTGGGGCTCGTCGTTCCCGAAAACGACGATCTTACCGTCCAGGCGAAAATCGCCACCCGCGATATCGATCAGGTCCATGTCGGCCAATCCGTCGATGTGCGCTTCAGCGCTTTTGATCAGCGCACGACGCCCGATGTGCAGGCGGTGATCACCTCAATTGCGCCTGATATCGTCAAGGATGAGCGGACGGGGATCAGCTATTATCCGGTGCGCGTCAAGCCGGAGGCTCAAAGTATCGCGAAGCTGAAATCGATAAAGCTCTATCCCGGCATGCCGGCCGAAGTCTTTATCAAGATCGGCGACCGGACCGTCATCTCTTATCTCACAAAACCGCTGACTGATCAGATGCAACACGTATTTCGTGAGGAGTGATTGACGCTCCTCGGCACCGTTGCGGCGTGTCGAGGCAGCTGCTATCCCCGGTTGGATGTAAGGCTGATTTGCGCACTGAAGCGGGCGTGACGATCTGTGCTTCATGATATTGTCTCGAGCCTGCTGCAAGATTGGCTTCAACGGCTGCCAGCCGTTCCGCAAGTTTCTCCTGCCGGGTGACGTATAGCTCTTGCCGAGATATGGTTTTGTCATGATATGTTTGCGGCTTTGGCGAGCGGCGCCGACCGAGAGGCGACCGGTATCGGGTCTGGTTCTGCTTTTAGCCTGCCTCGTGATGGTTTTGATGACTGGAAAGAGTGATGCCGAGAACCTTCCACCGCTGAAGATAGTGGCTTTCGGAACATCGCTGACAGCGCGCGGGGGATGGCAGCCCGGCCTCCAAACAAGGCTTTCTGCCTGCCTGCAGAGATCCGTGAAAGTCGAGAGCGTCGCAAAGAGCGGCGAGACGTCGACATGGGCTTTGACCCAGCTGGATCGGGTCGTTGCGGAGCAGCCGGATATTATTCTGATCGAGCTCTACGCCAATGACGCGACATTACATCGGTTCGTGTCCCTGGCGCAAAGCCGAAAGAATATTGCCGACATTCTCGATCAGCTTCATCAACGCCTGCCGCGGGCGCGGATTGTCCTCATGGCGATGAATCCGTTTTCAGGGCTGCGGGGGCTGATCCGTCCTTTCGTCGGCAGCTATATTTCGGCTCATCAGGCGGAGGCACGGAAACGGGGCCTGGAGTTTATCGACTATCGGCCCGATTGGGAGCGTCTGACCCCTGACGATCTGGCCGCTGCAATTCCTGACGGCGCACATCCGCGGCCCGAAGTCGCTTCTAAAATCATCGTGCCCCAACTCGCCTGGCACATAGCCGGCCGCGATTGCGAAGAATGAATCTCCCCCGCCTGAGGGTGTCTGCACCTGTCGGCGGGTTCAACCTGCTGCGAGATAACCCTTCAAATAGTTGACCAGCGACGTCCGGCCGGCATCGGACACGTCTTGATGAGAGGGGCTGTCCAGGTCTTGGAGGAGATAGTCTTTGAGTTCGTCGTCGTTTTGGGCGACATAGATGCCCGGCCGACCGACAAGCTGGCTGACCGTGGCAAGCTGGTGGTCGTTTCGGTGCTCGCCAAGAGCCGCCTTCCGCGGAACGAGAATGATCGGTTTGCCGAAACGCTTCGCCGTGAGGACCGTGCCGATTCCCGCGTGAGAGACGATGACGGTGGCATCGCGAAAGACCCGATCGAAGTCCGCAGGCTCGATATTCTTGATCCATTTCATGTTCTGTGGAGTATAGGTGCCCTTGCCGATCTGAGCCAGCACCGGTCTGGTCAGATCCTTGGCGAAGATATCGACGGCCTTGACGAGGCGATCAAACGGCAGCTGCGTTCCGACTGTGACAAGGATCAAAGGACAGCTCCTGCGTAATGGGGGCCACCCGGCCGCGAGAGATGTTGCCATTGCGTGAGCCAGAGCGTTGCAATACGGCCGGCCAATTTTCCCGATAAGGACAGTTTTTCGACATTGGCGACGCTATCGATCCAGATCGTTCGCTTGCCCATGAGCCTGCCGGCCAACAGGCAGAACAGGCCTGGAGCTGCTCCCGTCGACAGGACGACATCGGGCTTCAGCTTGAAGACAATGTAGAACGCGCTGAAAAAACACTTGATTGACATAACGATCGAGTCTCGGCTGCAATCGGGCAAAACCAAGCCATTGCTGATATCGTACTTTTTTAAGAGACCGGGAATCGTGGTGGCGAAAAATACCTCGCTACCCTCGAAGGCCGCGCGCATAGCCATCATCTGTTCCCAGTGGCCACCTCCGGACGAAGCGGCGAGAATTTTCCGTTTTTTTCCGTCAGTCATATTAGATCCATCCTCGCACTATCTTGTGGTTCGCGCTGCTATGGTGTCTCAGCATATTTAGAGCCCGCTGCGAATTGTCCACATTTTGCGAGCCATGGGTTGGGGAGTGTGATTTCCTATTGCAATGCATCATTTTTGAATGCAATGCAATGCAAGTGGCTCGGCCGGCATTGACTTCGCGAGTGACAGTGTATCGTCTTGTATCACCTCGAAAGGACAATCGGATGCACAACAATCCCATACGCGCTTACCGTCCCGATATAGATGGTCTTCGTTCGGTTGCGGTCATTTCCGTTGTGCTGTTTCATGCAGGTCTGAGATCATTTTCCGGCGGATTCGTTGGTGTCGATATTTTCTTCGTCATCTCCGGGTATCTCATTACAGGACATATTTATGGCGACATTCTAAAATCGGAATTCAAATTCACAAGATTCTATGCGCGGCGCGCACGGCGCATATTGCCGGCGCTATTTTTCGTGTTGGCCGTTTCGTTTCTGATGGGTTTTTTCCTCCTGTCCCCGGGCGAGTTCAGGAAATTTTCGCATAGTGCCGTTGCGGCCATGTTAGGCTTTTCCAACGTCTATTATTGGCTTTCCAGCAACTACTTCTCGCCGGCATCCGACCAGCTGCCCATGCTGATGACTTGGAGTCTCGGCGTGGAGGAACAGTTTTATATGGTCTTTCCCTGGATCATTTTGTTCCTGAACCGCTACTTCAAGCAGGCTATTCTTCCCACGATCGCAACGCTTGTCGTACTCTCCTTCATATTTTCGGTTGCGGCGTTAAAGATCAATCCGGCCTTTACGTTTTACCTGCTTCCGACCCGCGCATGGGAGCTGGGGATTGGCGGCATTCTCGCTGTGATGGAGACAAAAGGTTTGCGTCTCGATCGGGGAGGAAGTGCAGTCGTCAATGCCATTGCGTTGATCGGCGCGATTTTGATTGTCGCACCGATCTGGTTCTACAACGACTCCACGCCTTTTCCCGGAACTGCGGCGCTTTTGCCGGTTCTCGGGTCGGCGCTGCTGATTGCGACGCCAAGCTCGATCGTGGCTTTTGCACTCGGTTCGAGGCCGTTCGTTTTTATCGGGCTTGTCTCATATTCCTGGTATCTGTGGCATTGGCCTCTTTTGAGCTTCGCCAGCGTCGCATCCGTCTGGCCATTGCCGCAATCGACGGCCTTGCTCATCGTTGGGATCTCATTTATCCTGGCGGTTCTAACGTATTATCTCGTGGAGAAACCGTTTCGGCGCCCGGGTCTTTCCAATGGCCGCACACTTTGGCGCTACGCAACTGCCCTGGCGGTTTTCGCGCTTCCTTTCGCCCTAACCGCGCTCCTGGCGGGTGTTCCACAGAGATTTGGTTCACAGGTTGCCAGGATTGAAGAGATCGCAGGCGGGCGTGAAGCATGCCTCGTATCTTATGGTGCAACCTCCCCAGCTTTCGGCCGCAACTGCCAACCTGCAGGCAATACCGAGCCTGCGATAGCTTTGATCGGCGACAGCCATGCGGCTGCACTTGCGCCCGGATTGCGAGCCATCGCGCAAGAGCGGGGCTACAAGCTTTACGTCTTTACCAAAACATCCTGCCCGCCGCTGACAGACGCCACGCGCTATATGCCCAACCATCCGCTCCATGCTGCAGAATGCTCGGCTTATAACGCCAAAGTAATGGGTTTGCTGCGTGAAAACGACGCGATCAAGAAAGTTATCCTAGCCGGGTACTGGTCTGCTCCGATGCGTGAGGCAGAGACCGGTTCGCGCTATATCAGCCTAGGCGCCAATGGCGCAGAGCAGGCCGAAAACCAAAATGGGCCGACCCTGGAGTCGGCACTTGCATCACAGGTCACCCAATTGCGGGCCATGAACAAGGATGTCGTCCTTCTGCAAGACGTTCCACTGTTCAACTTTAACCCTGTCCGTGCCGTGCTCCAGCGTGCGATACCCTTCAGAGCGGCGTTTGGAAGATGGCTCGACGGCAATCGTGATCTGACACCATATGACGCTCCGATGAAAGCTGTCGCGAATTTCAACGACCCGGTCAGGGATATCATCACGCGTGTGGCGGAGAAATCACCGCCTGGCGTGGTCCTGGTCGATCCTTTCGATGCGCTTTGCCCGGGAGCTCGGTGCAGTTTTTCCACCGCCGACGGCGCTCCGTTGTTTATAGACAACCAGCATTTATCGACGGTCGGCTCGGAAGTTGCCGCCAGGGCAGTCCTTCCGGCGGATGACGAGGAGAAGATGAGGACGACGTCTTTTTCCGATAAACAGTCTCGGGTGACCGGTATTATGAGGCATATTGATACGCCGGTACGCTAAATTCGCTTCAGCTCTTGTGTGAATGGTGGTGACTTTCACCTCTTAACATCCCGCAACGAATGAGCCCAAGCGCCGTTTCAATTAATGCGCTGTCATCACGGCCGCGACGCCGCGGGATCGAAAAATGGGCGGCTTCCAGTGCGCCGGGAGCCGTGCGTCATTCAAGGACGCACGATTAAAGCGCGTCGTTTTCAATATACGCATTGTGCTTTCCGAAAGATCGGGCCAAGGCGTTAAGCCGCAACAACCTTAGCTCTGAGGCTGATGGATTTGAGGTAGCGCCCCACTGGCTTTTCGATGAACATATAAATCAGAGCACCGCCACCGGCAGCGATCGCAACATCCATCGGTCGCCAAAACCAGAGATAGCGAAAATTTATGCCTGAAAGTGCGGTCAGATCACTCAACAGTGTTCCACTCAAGGTAAAGAACAGTTGCTGAAATATGTAGATCGAGAACGACGCAGCACCCAAAAACCTCAACCACGATACGTTGGGCGCCCAGCCAAGCCTCTCGCTCGTCAGCGCCGCGACGACGACCAGCACCGCAAGCCCACTCCATGCAAGCCTGCCCAGAAGGTGCGAGCAGGCAAACAAGCTGCCGGCAAGAATTATGGATATCAACACGGCCCGCAATACCGAAACATTTTGCAGCGTCAAGCCGTATGTTCGCCCTAAAATCGCACCCGCCAAGAACTCAAGGAGAAGAGAGTTGGTATAGATCTTAAAAGCTGCGCCTTGTGGCGGTGCGATCTGTCCCAACGTCACCAGCGCAACGAAGCACCCCGTCAGTGCCCAAATGCGGAGATCTTGCCGGATGAACAGAATAAGAGAGAACACGGCATAGAAATACATCTCGTAATTCAGGGTCCATCCCTGCAGGATCACAGGCCAAGTCTCTCCGTCCATGTTCTCGTATGGAATAAAGAGCATGGAGGAGATCACAGGAATGATACTGGCGTCATATTGATGAACCGGAATTCCGATCCACACCAGAAGGCCGGCGGAAAGAATCGCGATCCAATACATCGGAACGACGCGAATAACTCTATCGAGCAGGAAGGCAGAAGGGCTTTTGTCTTTCGCGTCAGTTGTGGCGATCATAACGAAGCCACTGATAACGAAGAACAAGTCAACGCCATATGCCCCGATCCAAAATATCTCGAATCGATGGTACAGCAACACTCCGATGGCTGCCAAAGCTCGAAGATATTGAAGTGATAAAATCTCTGGTGGTCTCTGTTTGGTGAGCATCCCCTTGCCCCTTATTCGCGCGCGACCTCACGCGAAAACGGGCCGCCGGCACGCCAGCATTACCCCTTGTCGTGACGGCTGTTGGTTCTTTCCTGTCGACTGTATTTGGTATTGTTTCTCAAATAAATAGTTAAAACTTCTATCCACTGTGTGTGTTCATCGACGAGCCACCGCTCTTCGTTCTGCTTAGCGGAAGCGAGACAACCAGGTAAGGCCAGAGAATGACTGGCGCCAGCATCATTCCCGCTTCCATCATTGAGCCAACTACGATCAGAAGAATGATTGCAACTTCCTTGGAGTGTGTGGCACGAAGCTCAGTAGAACGTTGGATCGTTACTAGACGGCCGCCCAAACGCTGAAGGATAAAAGCTGTCCAGGCAATCATGCCCGGAACCCCGATGTTGAGGGCAAGTTCCAAGTAGGTGTTATGGGTGGAGCGTGCGTCGAAGGTCAGCGAGACATATTGCTCCATAATTTCCGGCTGACGGAAAACGGCAAAACCGTAACCAAAAAGAGGGCGGTCATATACCAGAGGCAGCAATTGTTCCCAGATATTGGTGCGTCCGGAAAAGGTAAGGTCTTTTCCAAATGCGTCCGCAATCATTTGCGCAACGCCAAGATAGGCGAAGGATGCCGCCACTCCCAAAATAATGCAGAAGAAGAAAACAATGAAGGAGCGCGCCAGTGAGTTTCTCACGGTTTGCATCATACGTGAGCCGATCAATGTGGCCACGCCGATAGCTACCATGACAACCGCAGTCGAAGATTTGGAAACAACGATGAGTAGGAGAGTACACAGCAACGCCGCCCAGCGTAGAAGTTGGCTATAGCGTAATGGTCCTCTCGGCATTCCCAGTGATAGCATGGTTATGAAACTGACGGCACAAAACTGACCAAGGCCGTTCTTGTGGTAGAATAGACCCTTAACCATGCCGGCATAGGATCCTCCCATCACAGCATATCTTGGCAAGGCCACGGTATACAGGATGTTCGCAAACGCCGCGAACATACCAAAGGTCGCCAGAAGCCGGAATGTTTCAACGCTGCCGTATCGATGCCGGTAAAGCAACGGCGCTACTGTCAGCACGGCGACGGCGGCAATGCCGCGCACGGACGCGCTAAAACTGATGGAAAGCCCAAGGGAAACGATTGAAATTATAATAACGACGAAAACCAGAACCGGTATTCTACGAAAATAGGAAAGGAAACGGTTTGGTTCCAATACGAAGTAAAGGCCGATCAGCGGAATGAGGCTGTACAGCATCAGTTTCTGTGCAAACGGATCAACAGATGCATCTTCATTGAAGTTCGAGGGATAGCCGTACCACATCCCGGTTGTTCGCAAGAGTGTTAGATAGAACATTCCGGTGAGGAGCACGCGGATAAGCGTTTCCTTTCTGATACCGCGACGTGGCCGCGGTCGGACGACTGGCCGCAGGATGACTTCCTGGTCCGTAAGATAAGAATGGCCGAGACTCATCCGAGGGTACTCCTGCAAACAGTATCAGAAGGCGGCATTGGGCCGGTATTCCTGGTATGCGTGTCCGAAAATTCCGTTCACCATGCCGGCACCGCGTAGCACATGGGTGAGTGCCCGCATGCCCCAATAGGGGGAAACCAGGATCGCCGGCAGCATGACCAGCCCAAGCATCACTCTCGTGGCGCCATAGGCCGCGCGATAGAGCCGGCGCTTGAGGTTGCCGTGCAGGACTTCGCTGACGGCGAAAGTGTTGCCGAGCCGGTATTGTCGCTGCAACACCCATTTCCAAGTCATGCGGCTGGCGGGAACGATATCATAGACGAGCGCCTTATCAGCCCAGAAAACCTGCATGCCACGACGAATTGCCTGATTGAAGAAGAGATAGTCAGTGCCGCCGGTGAAGCGCATTTTCTCTTCGAAGCGCAGATTCCACGAGCGGATGAGGGGATAATCGAACATGACATTGTTCGAAGCCGCATAGGAAATGCGCTGACCGTCCTTGTTCTTCTTGCGCTCGAAAACCCTTGCCTTGATGAAATATTCCGGCGGGTTCTCGGGATAGACCGGCTGGACCGGACCGTAGACGCAATCGGCGCGGTATTTCTCCCGGGTCTCCAGCATCGCATCGAGCCAGCCGTCAACCGGCCATTCGTCATCATCGAGAAAGCAGAAGAGATCGGTGCCGGCAGGGGCCGAATCGAGCGCGCGATTGCGCGCAAAGGGTATGCCCTGGTTCGGTTCGACGACATAGATCAGATCGTAGGCGCCCGCTTGGCCAAAGGCCTCGACCGTGGCTCTTGCGCTGCCCGCAGCATCGTTGTCGACGATCACCATCGTCAGATGATAGGGGCGAGCCGGATGCTTAGTCTGGCGCGTCATCACATCGAGCAGCTTGGCAATCCCGTCGAGCCGCCGATAGGTCAGCACGCCGACGGCGATGTTCAACGGCGACGCGCCTGACGGATCAGTTCCCGCTGATGAATGCGGAAAGGTGTCCTGCTGGTTCATGACTGTCCTCTCCGCAGCATATTGCCTACACGCTTGCGCGCGGCCATCAAGGCCACTTCGTTAACGGCATCATCGCCGAACGGACCGCCGGCCACGGTGTTGCGAGCTTCGCTCCTCAGTTTCAAGAGCGATGTCGTTTCAGCGATGCCTCCGGCCACCAGGCTCTTGCCCAGCGCATGCAGCCCATCATAGCGGCGCGCCAGCTCCAATCCGGTGGCGATCATGATCCGAGGGCGCAGTGTTTTTGCCCTGCTCGTGCCCGTATAGCGGTTCGAAGCATGAATGCGCTGAAAGGTCAGCGGCGTTTCGACGATGGCGCCGCGACCGAGATAGGCGGCTGCAAACTTGATGTAATTATCGCTGAGCACGACGTCTTTCGCGACGGACATCGGCAGGATCTGGGACAGGAGGTCCAGACGGAAGCTCAAGCCGGAGGTCGGCACCGGAAGCGAGGGAAAGCCGCCCCTGCGCAGTGTGTCCCGTTTGTCGAACAGCGTCACCTGCAACTGCGCGGGAGGCCGGTCGTCTTCGTTAGTCGTTACACGGTCGAAGCACCAGTCAATCTCGTTGTGATCATAGATCTCGGCAATGCGCGCGAGTTTGCCAGGCAGAAACGCATCATCGGCATCGAGGAGAAAGAGGATATCGCCGCTTGCAGCCGCAAAACCCGCATTAAAGCTTGAGGCCTGGCCGCCATTTTCCTTCAATACGGATTGGATCTGCTTGCCGTAGGAAGCGAGGATCTCCCTGGAATCATCCGTGGAGCCGTCGTCGACGACAATCACCTCGTAGTCGGGATAGGTCTGCGACAGGACGCTGTCGATGCATGGGCGCAAGAACTGCCCATAATTGAAATTGTTGATCAGCACCGAAAGTTTCAAATTACCGCCTCCTGGGCCAATCGATCACCGCCCCAGCGGCGCGTATCGGCGAATTCCGGCACGATACCCGCGCATGTAGTAGTATTTCCAAATTGCCCAGAAACGCTTCTTCGATCGCGGCAGCAGATAGAGGAGGGCTGCACGGAAAGCCCACTGTGCGCTTTCGATCCAGGTCGGCAATGGAACGCCACTTATCCTCACGCCTTCCGGCACCTCATCAGGAAAGAGTGCCGGCATGCCGTAGCCAAGCCGCTCGCCGCGTTTCTGCACCCAATCCTCGGTCACGCTCGACGCCGGGATCCAGTGGTGAACCACGGCTTCGGCGCATCGATAGGATTTGGCTCCGCCCGCGGCCAGGCGGATGATGATTTCAGCATCTTCACCCATCGCGAACATCTTTCCCGGAAGAGGGCCGATATCTTCTCGATAGCGTACGCTCGTCCCCAGCAACTCTCGCCGAACGATGGTGTTCGGTCCCCAAACCTTTGTCGGATCGCACGGCCCGCTTTGTGTTTCATCGACGATCGCGAATGTCGATCCCATGGGAATCCAGTCGATAAAGCGGTCCTTCGGCTCCTCCTCCCAATCCGGAACGATTCTGCCGCCGAAGACGCCATAGCTCGGATGGGCTGCGGCACAGTCGACGATCGCCTTCAGCCAATTTGGTTCGGCACGGATATCGTCGTCGGTAAGGACAACGAGATCCCCCTTCACCCGATCCAAGGCCAGATTCAGCGCGCTGGACTTTCCCGGCTTGCGCTGCTGCAGGATGGTGATCGGAAGCTTTTCGCTATACGATTTCAGAAGGTCGAACGTATCGTCCTTGCTATTGTTGTCGACAGCGATCAACTCCCATCGATCATGGGGAAGCTCCTGGCTCACCAATGAATCCAAAGTATGGCGCAGCCGGCGGCTGGCGCCATTATAGGATGAAAAGAGCACGCTGACGAAAAGATCCGACATCAGTTACCAACCCTTTTGGTGAAGTCGAAAGAGAAAAGCCTCATGATTTGCTGCCTATGCCTATTGGACGGGTTAGCTATGCGGGATTCGAGCGCGCCCTGCCGAAGAATTCGCGCCGGTAACCGTCGCCGAGAACCCTCAGCTTGCGAAAATTGCGCAACAACCGTCGCGGCTTCAGAAGTACGCCACGATTGAGAAAATACTGCCGCATTAAGCTCGGCGCGCGGCTGTGCGATCCGCCATGAGCGACCCGGTAGACTGCTCCCCGGAAAGGCAGCTTGGCCAGGGGCGCTCCGCGCTGGGCAAGAATGTCCGCAATGCGGACGTGGCTGCCCAGCATCGACTTGATCCAGTCGAGAGAGGCGTCTTCAAACCGCTGCGGCAGTTCATACAGATCGGCGCGAATGATCAGCGAGGTGCCGCAGAGATGGCTGAAGTCATCATGACCGAGCAGAAAATTGCCACCGTCGTCCCAGATGTAACCGTTGTCGATCGTCCATCCGTTGGCATCCCTATTTTCCGATACATATTGCACGATCCGGGAGCTGACGAAGTCATCATCATCGACAATCATGAAAAAGCGGCTGTCGGTGGCTGCCAGCATGCCGCTCAAGACGCGCCGGCCCTTGTCGGCGCGGAACGCATCAAGGAAGTCTTCCTTGCTGCCTTTGCCGAGTTCATGCATGTCGTTAGGGGGAAAGGTCACGCGAACGGCGGAAAATTTCTCCGGCAGATCGGGTAGATCGGCGCCTTCGTTGGCTACGATGATGCCGCGCCAATCTCCATTGGTCTGATTGGAAATGGAGGCCACGGTCTGGCCGAGATTTGCCTTCAGCTTGCTCCAATCGCGCGCGTTGTCCTGATGTCGGACCGGGATGATGAAGGTGACAAGTGGCATCGAATTCCCCTTAAGCCCGCAGGCCCACAGCTTCTTTCTCAGCGACGCGTCCGTTGGCAGCCTGCTGACGCGCCCACTCGATTCCATCTTCGAGCGATGTCGCTTTGTAGGAAAGGTCGGTTCCGCCGGAGAAAGCATTCATGAAGCGGCGGATCTTTCCATAGCTGTTGTCCAGCACCGCATGCGGATGGCCGAGCAGCAGCGAGCAGATATGGACGTGCAGGCGGTCGGTCACGATCGCGCGGGCACGCGAGATCTGGCTGATGCCGCGCTCGAAGCGGTTATGAGCCGCAGCGTCCAGTCGGCGCAAGGCAACTTCGCTCGGTTTCAATGCGAGATAAGCCGAAGCTACGCCTAACTTCTTCGCGATTTCCACCTTACGCTTCGATTCCGTAATCCAGTCTTCCACAGGTATATCGGAAGGAATCTTGCGATCACCGTCGCCGACGCGTTCCGCATCCTCCCGCAGCATCGCGAGGACGGGAATCTGCGTCGCCCTTTCCGGCAACGGGCCGATGGCGAAGGCCATATCCGGGCACAGCCGCACGGTGCAGTCGAAGTGCTTCTCGGAAAACTCCTTCGATTCTTCATCGCGCACCAGCAGTACAAAATTCTTGTGGCGTCCGATGGCCTTTTTGGACTGCTCGATGCGGTCGGGCGAACTGTAGTGGATCGACTGCGGGAACTGGATGATCTGCCGATCCGGGAAGCGTTCCATGATCATTTCGCGGAAGTCCTGGTGGGCGACCCAGATATCGCCGAAATTGCCGCCGCCGTGAATGAAGATCGGGCCCGTCGGCACACGCCGTTTCAGCTCGTCGGCGGAGAAGTCGTAGAGCCTGGAAACATAGTCAGGGCGCTTGCCGAAGCGATCCCTGAGATAGGCCATCTCTCCCAGCCAGATCGCCGAGTCGCCGCAATTGCGGATGTCGGGAAAGTCGAGAATCGCAAGCGGTTCATCGCGCGAGACATAGTCCTTCAGGCAATCATGGATCATGCCGTTGAGTTTTGCGATCAGCTCCGGTCTGGATTGGCTGGTCATTCTGCCTCTCTTGTTGATGTTCGTTTAACTTCAGGCCGATTTGGGTACGGCAATACGTTTTGCTTTTGACAGGAACTTGACAACGATACGCTGAACTTCAGTTTCCGGGCCATTTGGCTTCTTCATCGCCACCCAGAGAACAAAGCTCGACCCGGCGTAGATGATGCCGCCCGTAGTGACGAGGAAGGCGAGATAGAGCGCCAGGTGCAGCTTGTCGGTGGGCATGCTCAGAATATGCGACAATCCCCAGACGCCGGCGGCCATCAAGGCGACGCTGGCAAGCGCGCGGAAGTTGGCTGCGAGCTGCTGGAAGAACGGCAGATTGATCAAGCGCTTGACGAGAAACATGTTGACCACGGTGGAAATCAGGCCGGTCAACACGCGGGCATAAACGACGCCCGGAAGCCCGGCCATCATCAGGCCGGCGATGATGATGGGAATGCGGACCACCAGCATCTGCGTGTCGCGGATGAACAGCATCTTCGTATGGCCCTTCGCCATGCCGAGCGGCTGGACGAGCGAGCCGAGGGTCTGCAGGGCAAAGACCGATGCGAGCGCCTGGACGATGAAGATGGCGGGAATCCACTTCTCTCCCAAGGCAAGCCGCATCATCGGCTCGGCCACCACGGCCATGCCGATGCCCGCCGGAAGCGCCACGGCGGCCAGCAGCGCTTGTGCCCGCTGATAGGCTGCGATCAGCCGGACCGGATCGTTGCGGACCTTGGAGAAGCCTGGGTAGATCGTCTGATTCAACGGCGCAGTGGCCTCGCGCGTCGGCAGCGTCGAAAGGGTGTTGCCGACCGTGTAGTGGCCGAGCTGCGTGGCGCCGAGCAACTTTCCGATGAGCAGATATTCGATCCGCCAGTTCAGCGTGTTGACGATCTGTCCGGCCGTCAGCCACACCGAGAACGAAAACAATTCGCGTGCGTGCCGAAAGGTGATGCGCGGCCAGAATGGCAGGACGGTGTAGGAAACGATGATATTGGTTACCTGATAGGCGAGGGTGCCGATCACGAGGGCCCAGTAACTCTGATAGATGGCCGCAATGGCCACTGTCACGATGAAGCCGACCAGCTTTTGCGAGACGTTGAGGACGAATTCCTGCCAGAAGATCAGATCGCGCTGGAGCATGACACGGCGCGGATTGGCGAGACCGCTCAGGAGCAGGCTGAAACTCAAGGCAAGCATCACGCTCGTCAGCCGCGGCTCGTTATAAAATTCGGCGATCGGATAGGACGCGGCGGCAAACAGCAGCGCCAATATCGCGCTTCTCGTCACGCTCAAGGTCCACACCGCGCTGAAGTGCGTTTCGCTGGGCGACTCGTGGCGGATAAGCGCCTGATTGAGCGAGAGTTCGGTGACCGAACTCAGAATGACCTGGATCGTCGTTGCAATGGCGACGAGACCGAAGTCAGCCGGCACCAGATACCAGGCGAGTACGAAGGTGCTAAGCGCCGAAAGGCCGTTGACAATGGCGCGGGACAGACTCAGCCACATGCTGCCCTGAATCAGTCGGTCGGTAACACTGCTCATGGGCGGACGGCTCCTGAGATTGACCAGTTAAGTGAGCCGTAGGCCAAGCCACAGAGCTTCTTGCCCTTGCGAGAGCAGAAAGTGTTGCTAGCGTCGGAAAGCATCATGCCTTCTTGCCTCATGAGGGACCCGGTTTGCGACTTCACAGGGCGCTTACCGCCTTCTTCGAAAAATCTTGCTTCAGCCGATCCAACTCGATCAGCATTTTCTCGTGCGCTCTTACGATAGCCTCGTCGGAACTGAGCTGTCCCGGCTTCTCAGCCACCCGCTCCAGCGTCTTGACGGTCGAGCCGAAAACATAGTTGCCGGTCAGCTGCCGAATGCGGCGGTGACGGAACGTGATGTTCTTCAACAGATATGTGTTTTTCCGCACCAAAGATGCACCTGCTTCGACGAGGTTCGACGGGCCGATCGGATCGAAATCGATCTCCAGGTCGAGCGCACTCGCCCAATCATGCCACTTGGCGCGATTGCCCGGCGCAATTGGCCGGATCGCCCGCCACGGAACGCGCAGCGCATCGGAGATGATGCAGCCATGCATTGCTTCTGAAACGACCTTGTGCGATGCGCTGAGTTCGCTCAGAACCTTTTCCACCGACCAGCGCGGATCGATATAATGGATGCCGGCAAGGTCGCAGACCTTGTCCCAGCTGCCGTACATGGCGCTTTCGTAGTGCGGCATGAAAGAGACGGGGTAGCGCTTCTCAACCCTCCTTGCATCCCAGCAACTGCGCGTCAGGATGCCCGAATCGCCGATGGCGTAGCTCGGATCGATGCCGAGGGCCTCGGCGGTCTTTTTTCCGCGCACGAAATAGAAGGTCCAGTTACCGTCGACCTTCGGCGCGTTGGTGTAACCGCCATAACCCGAGCCGAAGACGATCTTCTGTATGTTCGGGTCGAAATTATCGTAGAGGATGGAACCGATACCAAGAAAGAGCTGGCTTTCATCATCGTCGAAGAAGTCCGGCAACAGCCGTTCCCAGAGCCAATGGTTCAGTTCGTCGCCGAAATTCTCGTGTTTCCCGCGATAGGCAAACATCTTCATCGCGCTTCTCCTGTCGGCAAATGCGTCACCAGCTGCGTGACGGTCTCGTCCTCTCGGGCCATGCGTCCGTAACGCGAAATGATCTTGATGTCGCTGCGGATTATCTTAGCCGGGTTGCCGGCCACGAGCGAGCGCGGCGGCACACTCTTGGTCACCACCGAGCCGGAGCCGATGACGCATTCGTCGCCGATCTCCACGCCGGGCAGGATGATGCTGCGGGCGCCGATGAAGCAGCGTTTGCCGATTCTGGTGTGAAGATAGAGCCCGCGTGTCAGGTCGTGGGTCAGGATCGCCGCTTCAAAGGCGACATAGGTTTCAGCGCCGATATGCAGCCCCTTCGGATTGGTCTTGTCGAAGCGCACGCTCAACGAAAAGCTGGCAGTCGGATCGATGTCCATACCCCAGAATTTCGTGTAATAGAGCCATTTGGCCTTTACGATCCCGTTCCGCAGCGGCCGAAATACGTTCAGTCCCCACTTCGGCTTCTTTCCTATCTGCACCATCAAGTCCGACCCCGGCTGGCAAATTCGTCTAGAACGGAACTGTAATAGTCCTCTAGCATCCCCGTTTGACGACGTATGTCGAAACGCTCGGCCACCAAAAGCGGTGCCCGCGCGCTGAAGGCTGTCCACAGAGCCTGATCGTTGAGCAGCCGTCCGACCGCTTCCGCCATGCCCGCGACATCCCGCTCCTCCACGAGATAACCAGTTTTCCCCTCTTCGATCGCTTCGCCCACGCCTCCCGAGCGGAATGCGACGACCGGAGTACCGACGGCTTCGGCCTCCAGATTGGCGAGGCCGAAGGCTTCCGCGTGACCATTGTCGAGCGTCACGCTGCCATGAAGATAGAGTTCCGCACTGGCGAGCAGATCCCTTATCTCTGTCTGCGACAGATTTTCATGGATCGTGACGCTTGGCAAGGAACGGCGCGCCAAGGCTTCGATTTCCTCCTTCAATGGTCCCTGTCCGACCATGACGAATTCAACCGGGGTGCCGGCGGCCGCCACGCGTGAAAGCGCGTCGATCATGAAGCGGTGGCCCTTATAGTCGACGAAACGGGCAATGGAAACCACCAGGCCCTTTTTTCGTGGACGCGGTTCCATTTTGAAGAGATCGAGATCGATGCCGATGTGATGGCGAAAGACGCGGTCGGCGCGGAAGCCGAGCGCCAGCAGCCGCTCTCGGATGAAATCGGAAACGGCGATGTTCCAGCTGTTCCAGCCTGCCATCTCGCTCCGGCCCTTGGCGAAGAAACGCACCTGATTGAAGCCGCCCGGTTTTTTTGGATCGCCGCGATAGGTGGCGTCGAAGCCATGAAACGTCGTGACGAGCGGCTTGCCGGCGGCGCGCGCGAGCGGACCGATGACATAGCCGTTCTTGCCGAAATGGGCATGGACAAGATCGGCTTGGCTGATCGCGGGAAAGAGAAAAGGCAGGCCGACCTGCGGGATTTTCAGAAGCAGCTCACCGGCCCGCGCAACGGGAGACCGACGAATGTCATGAACCGGGACAGTCGATTTTTTTGTATGGGCGGAAGAGATTCGCGAACCGGCAAGAATTTCAGCTTCGAAGGAGCGAAACGCCACCGCCTGGTTGAGAACAAATGCCTGGCTGGCAGGCAAAAATTTTTCCACATAAATAACGGCTTTTCTCATGAATCTGTTCGCGTCTCCACTGTCTTGGCGATCACATTGCCTCTATTGCCCGCTTGATGCCGTCAATCGAACTTCTCGGATCGTTGTTATCGTCGTAAAGATTAACGCGCTTCGTACATGCCGCGCCGGGGTTGGTGTCCGTCTCGTCAAGCCCACCATATTTCTCCGACATGCCCCAAACGGTGGCGCCTTTCAAGTCACCACGCTCGGCTGCGACGGTGATCACGTCACCGAAAATCTCGGCATAGGAGACCGGCGTGGAGCTCTTGTCGCGGTTGAGGAAATGGCAGGACGCATCGAGTTCGGTGATAAAAACCCCGATACCCATATCCTTCAGCGTTGCACAGAATCGGCCCATTCCCTCCGGATCGATCCGATCGAGACCGGGGCGGAAATGCGATTGCAGCCCGACGGCGCCGATCGGCGTCTTTCTGGCGACGAGATCCTCGACAATCTTCAGGATGCGTGCACGCTTCTGTTCGAACACGTCGGATTTTTTCTCCAGGTGCGTCTCGTTGAGAACCAGCATCGCGTCGGGATTGGCTTCGTGTGCCATGTCGAAGCTCATGCGGATATAGTCGTCGCCAAGAAGGCGTCGGAAAACGCAGTCCCGCAGATCCGGCACATCATATTCCAACGGCTCGTTCACCACATCCCATGCATCGATCGACCCCTTATAGCGACCGACAACCTGTTTTATATGACGGTTCATCGCCGCCCGAATGGTCTCAGCATCAGTGATGGCGGACACCCAGTCGGGCGTGCGATACCAGACAAGCGTGTGTCCATAAACCCGCATGTTGTTTTTGCGCGCAAACGCAACGATTTGATCGGCAGGGCCGAAGGAAAAGGCGCCTGGCATCTTTTCCGTTGCCTTCCACTTCAGCTGATTTCGCGGCGTTATCGAATTGACGTTATCGATGTATATCTGCGACGCAATCGGATTGCCGACATCCGCCGGATCGATGGCCGAACCGAATCGAAACGATTTTCTGTCGGCAAGGGCGCGTAGCCCCGCGGACGGCGGCACCTGCGCCAAAGCCTGACCCGCGCGCGCATATAACAGGGCGAGCGGAACGGAGGCGAGGAAACGTCTTCTATTCATTCTTTCTCTCACTGTTGGCTGTGTTTAACGTCTTCGGCGGAATCGAAGGCCAAACTTGCGGATTACGATCCATCGCGGCTTCGACCTTAATTAATAGATCGGTACAAATTCCGACGTATTTTCAGCGGCGTGGATAACGACGGCAATTTCTAGATTTCTTTGCATAAGCCAAGATATTAAACCGCTGCGGGAGAGAGCTCGTTATGGAAGATTGGTTTAACTATCTGATGAGCTATGCCGCTTTTTTTATGGCGACTGTTCGCAGCGGCGTATTCCTTCTTGATGATCGTCAGTTCGCCGCGTTTGGTCTCGGCGTTGTCGGCATCATTCTCCTCCTCTTCGGCGTGCTCGTCAGAACCTCGTTGCGATTGCGTCAATCGGCACGTGTCGTTCGCTCGCTCAACGACGAACTTGCGCGAGCTACTCAGGACCTCAATGTGGAGCGTCTCTGGCGTCTGGCCGGCGGTGAAGGGGCCGAACGGCCAGGTCCAGACAGCTTGACGGAGCTTTACGGGATCCTGTCCCGGCATCACGGTGATGCAAGTCGCATCGCCTGAGGTGGGCTGCATGCGGCTCTAATTGCGATTTACTGCCGGCGGCTCTTGATGGGGAAGTTCCGGCTGCGTGCGGTTGGCCGCAATTGCGGGCTCCGGCGCGGGAAGCCATGTTCTGCCGGAAAAGTAATTCCTCGCCCTTTTCTGGGGGGCTGAGACTGCCTCCAGCGAGAGGGTAAAATTGTAGCGCTCCGGATTGAGCACCTCGTGGGTGAAGGCGATATTTGCTCCGAAGCCGTCTTCCTTGACGTCCTTCAAGTTTTTTATCGCATTCAGGGTCTCATGAAAATCGAGCCATTGCGGTTGAAGCAGCATGGTTTCGAAAACTCGCAGGATCGCCGGATCGAGCTGGCCATTCTGATCCGTTCCGGGATTGACGATCTTCACGCGCATGCTGCTGATCGTGCCGGCGGCATCGCCACGAACAATGACGAAGATGGAATTCGCGAGCTGATCCTTCTCGCGCTTGGCGCTGTGCTCGTAAAAGCACTCGAACGTGTCGGCGTTGAAGCTGGCCGCCGCCCATTCGCTGGTCTGAACGCCCGCTTGTCGCAGCGCCGCGCACATTGCAGGCCCTGATATGCGCCATGTGCGCAGAAAAGCCGACGCGGTCTGTGCCATGGGCGCTTCGGTGGCATGCAGAGGAAGCTTGTAGGTCGCCGGCGGCGCCGGTCGGGGAAGCGCTTTGGGCGGCGGCGGCTTAACCTCAGGGGGGAAAAGATCGAAGCCGAAATAATGGCCGATCGCCCTCAGGTGTTTCATGTCGTTGGACAGAAGCACCGTTCCGATGACCAGCGAGAGGGAAATCGTCAGCAGCAACCAAAAGATCACGGGAATCCGCGGTTTTCCTGCCGGCTGTTTCGCATACGCGGGCGACGAATTATCGGGCAAGCTTGTCTTCTCCGGCACGCGAGAAGGGTTTCGTTGGTCTGTCTGGATCCCAGCAGTATACATGATCCGGTTAAATATCTTTTGGCTTCGTGTCTGCAACCGAGCGCCCTTTCATCCGCGCCCTCATGAAAAGCGCGCGATCGGTTCGCCGAGAGCGCTTCAACAGCATTTCAGTCGAGAATTCCAATACAGCATTCGGCAATTCGGCGAGAGATAGCCGCGGATCTTGCCGCTTCTGTGGTCGCACAGGGGCGTCGTCCGCATTGAATTGAAATAAACACGAGTTTTTTGAAAAAATTGTTGAATTGACACCATTAGTTTCGTCTATCAGTCGATCATATTGAGATATTTAGTGTCATCGTCAGGCAAAACGTCTCAATTTCTGCGATTTTTTCGCGTATAACGTTTAGAATTATTTGGTGAGTTCTAGATTATGCCGAACATATATTTGTATGCTGACGAATTTAGGCGAATTCGATCAAATTTTCGACGTATTAATCGATAGGGTTTGCGTGCAACAGCAGAAAGGAGAGACCATGTCCATCGAGCTAGACGCAACCACCTATATTCACGCCAAACCGACAACCGCGCACTCCTACATCTTGCCTAAAATCTTCGATGTACTGGAGAATCATTTCGACGGCTCAGCGGAAAATGACGTCTTCGATCTGGGATGCGGAACCGGCGGGGCTGCAGCGACTCTTGCGAAAGCAGGATATGATGTCGTCGGCGTCGATCCTTCCAGCGACGGGATCAGCAAGGCCAATATCCGTTATCCCGGCCTGGCGCTGAGCGTCGGCTCGGCCTATGACGACCTGTCCCGGGAATATGGCAACTTCAGCGCCGTTATCAGCCTGGAGGTCGTCGAGCATGTCTACGATCCGAAGAGCTTCACCGCGACGATGTTTGATCTCGTCAAGCCCGGCGGCATCGCGGTGATATCGACGCCCTATCACGGCTATCTGAAGAATCTTGCACTGGCTGCGACGGGAAAAATGGACGATCACTTCATGCCGTTGAGGGATCACGGGCATATCAAGTTCTGGTCGAAAAACACATTGCGCACACTGTTGCTGGAGACCGGCTTCGCTAACGTCCGTTTCGAATATGTTGGAAGAATTCCTGTCTTTGCCAAATCAATGATCGCCGTCGCCGATAAGCCGCTTTAGCCGGGCGGCGCGACATTGCGCGGTTCGCCGCAGTAGTCCAGAGGTTGTTCTACTGCGTGCTGTGATGAAAAAAACCGTTCTGAAATATTTACTTTTAGTTGCATTCTTGCTTAAACTCTCCATTATACAGCCGGCGTATTGATGAAGCGGGAGACTTAAGCAGATGAAGGCCAAATCGCCGAATTCCATCGATGTCTATGTTGGCAACCGCGTGAGAGTTCGGCGAAAGACGCTCGGCATGACCCAGCATGGCTTGGCCGAACTTCTTGGCATCACCTTCCAGCAGATTCAAAAATACGAAAAAGGAACGAACCGGATCGGCGCCAGCCGCCTTCAGCGCATTTCCGAGATCCTTCGCGTGCCGGTCGGCTTCTTCTTCGAGAACGGCGGTTCCGGGCCGATGGAAGGCGAGACGAGCGAATTGAACAAGTTTTTGTCCTCGAAGGAAGGGCTTGCGCTCAATAAAGCGTTCATCGCCATCGAGGATCCCAACATCAGGCAGAAGCTGGTGGCTTTGGCCAAAAGTCTGGCGATGACGGGATTGTCCGATGTCGATAGCGACCTGCAGGATCCGGTTGTACACAACTGAGGATGGACCGTGCTTCATCTGCAGACATTTGGCGATCTGCGGCTGACTGAGTCGGATGGCGAGCCGGTTCGCTATCCGATCAAAGGTCTGTTGATGATGGCCCACATCTACGCGGGTGCGAGCCATGAACTCAGCCGTTATGAACTGGCCCAGTTTCTATGGAGCGACGTCGAGCCCGAATTGGCGCGGCTCAATTTGCGCAAAATGCTGTCCCGCATCCGGGAGATGGACGGCGGACGCACGGAGGTAGCCTTCGATTTCACTGCCACGACGGTTTGCCTCAACAAGGAGGTGGTTTCCAGCGATCTGGATGTCTTTCGAGCCGGCGGCTCGCCGCTGGATCGACTACAGGCGATCGCCGAATCGATGCAGCGCGGCTTCATCGGAAATATCAAGCCGGCGACAAAGCAGATAGATGCTTGGATTAGGGCGCAGCGGGACGCCCATGCGCTGCAATTGCGGCAAGCATTGCTGGAGGCGCTGCCCGATGTGCAAAAGCCGGGTGCTGCGCGCATCATTTCCAGCGCCGCCCTGCAAATCCTTGAGCGGGATCCGAATGACGAGCAGGTCAGGACATTGCTGCATCGGCTATCCGGCGGCGCATCGTTCGGCGAGAGATTGCCGGAAGGCGGCGGCCAAACAAGGGTGGAGGTGAAGCGTCCCGAGCCCGGCAGCCAGCCGACCGATATCGAAGACATACCGCCGATCCCGAGGATCCTTCCCCGTCTGGTGTTGCTTCCCCCGACGGCGAAGCACGCCGATGCCGGACTTGCACTTGCCAACGCCCTGATCGAAGACGTCACAATCGAACTCTGTGCCCTTCGGCATATTTCCATCGTCGCTCCGCATACGGCCGGACAGATCCGCCGCGACTCCGAAAAAGCGGCGGTGGTCGCCAGGCACTCGATTGCCTATCTTCTCGACACCCGATTTTCCGAAGAGGGATTGTTCGCCCAGCTGATCTACTTCCCCACGGATGAGATCGTCTGGGCCAATCGCTTTAAGATGACCCCCGATATATTGCCGCGTCAAAGGCGGGTTATCGCCCAGCAGTTGACCGAGTCGGTGGCGCGTGAGCTGGCTGAAAACGAGGAGGAACGGCTACGTTTCGAAGCCAATCCTGAAGCTTATCACGCCTATCTCGTCGGCTCCAGCCTGATGAGCAAGCTGACGCTGCCGCATATCCGGCGAGCAAGGAAGGCGTTCAAGCAGTCGCTGTCGCATAAGTCGGATTTCTCCCCGTCCTTTACCGGGCTGGCAAGAACTTTCACCAGCGAGTGGCTCGTGACGGCGCAGGGAAACAATGAGCTGCTGCACCTGGCGGAGCAGCATGCTCTTCGCGCAATCGAGCGAGATCCGGGATCGGCAGCGGGCCATCGCGAGCTCGGGGTTACCAGACTTTATCTCGGTGATGTGGATGCCAGCGTCGCAGCCCTTCACTTGGCGGAAGAGCTCAGTCCGCATTTTGCCGATGTCATCTACAGTCATGCCGACACGCTCGTGCATGCATCCCGCCCCGGCGACGCGCTCGCCAAGATCAGAAAGGCAATTTCGCTCAATCCGATCGCACCTGACGCCTATCTCTGGTGTGCCGCTGGAGCCAGTTTCTTCCTGGAACAGTATGAAGAGGCCATCGCCTATGTTGAAGCGATGAAAGACAAAGCGCCGGCCCATCGTATCGCCGCGGCCAGTTGCGCAATGATTGGCGATCGAAAACGGGCACTCTTCCATCGGCAGCGCGCCGAAAGCATCAACCCGGTGTTCGACGTCGAGAAGTGGCTCGCCATCGTTCCCTTCAAGGAGCACTGGCAAAAAGAGCTATATCGGGAGGGCCTGTTGAAGGCTGGTTTTTAACAATAGCTGAGGGGCATATATGGCGAAAGCTGTCATCATAGGAATACCGGGCGAGGAAGGTCTTTGGCTCGCCGATCTCGACGCAGGCACCGTCACACCGCTCAATCCGACGGGGGAATTGGCGACTGCGAGCAGCCTGCGCAAAGCCGGCGGCATATTCGTGAAGGGCGTTGATCTGGCCGTCGCCGTTTCGTCGGCGCAGGTCGCTCTTTCCGGTCACGTCGACGGCTGAGCCGACATTCTGACGGACCGGTCCATATATTCCGACAGGATCATATCGCCGCGGGAAACTCTTTCCCGCGTCGAGCCTTTTTTAGCTCGGTTCGGCATAACAAGAGTTGCACGACATACCGGGCTTGATGACGTCGGAATTCCCGTCTGGTGCGCCTATACCCCGAATTCACGCTCAATCGTGATTGCCCAGGGAAAGGGCCTGACCGATGTCGACGCCAAAGTGTCCACCGTCATGGAAGCCGTGGAACGGGCAGTTGCCGGCGAACCTTTCGTTGATCTTGTCCGCAGCACCTCGTTCGGTCTGCAGGCGATGGGGCACAAGATCGATACGCTGAGCTGCCTGATCGCCATGCATAAACCCGACCTCGGGCCGGACGAGGAGACGGAATGGGTGGCCGGCATCAATATTCTCACCGGCGAGCCGGTTTATATCCCTTTTGAGGCAGTGCTTCTCGACCGCACGCGCGATGCGCGATACTGGATGTCATCTGATGGCTTGGCATCTGGAAACAATATCGAGGAGGCGGTTTTCCACGGCGTGCTGGAGCGAATTGAGCGGGATGCGCATGTGCTGTGGCAGGTTGGCGGGGAAAGGGATCGTTATGCCGGCTGCGTCGATCCCCGCGGCTTCAAGGATGAAGCCCTGACCGGGTTGATCGACAAGATCGAAAAATCAGGATTGGCCCTCAGGCTCTTCGATATCACAAGCGATATCGCCATTCCCTGTTTCACCGCCATTCTGGGGCCTGGGGATTCCGTTCCAGGCCAGCGGGCTCGCCACGGCAGCAGGGACATTCGCCTTGTCGAGGTGACCGGCGGTACGGGAGCCCATCCATTCCCCGTGCGCGCGGCCATCCGGGCGGTAACGGAAGCCGCGCAATCGCGGCTCACTTATATCAGCGGAGCCAGGGACGATATTTCTGCCGTCACGTTCTCGAGATCCTTGCCGCCGCTCATGCGGCGAGCCTTCGACGCAGTTCCCGTCTCCCCGGCTGCCGGTCCTCTCCGCCACCGAACGCCGGGGCATCGGGATCTGACGCGTTTATTGCAGCATGTGCTGGAGGCTTTGCGGAACAAAGGGATCAACTCGGTCATCGCCGTACGCCTCAGCGACGACACGCTTCCCTTTGGCGTCGTCAAGGTCGTTATCCCCGAACTCGAAAATCCGGAGGGGTCGCGTGCTCGCCAGTTTGGAACAAGGGCGCTCGCGAGAGCGATAGGTTTTTGAAGGTGATTTTCGCGGGTCCCAGTCTTCCCGACGCAGCCTCACTTGCCGGCGAGGGGATACGCGTCCTGCCGCCCGCCACGCAGGGCGATGTTTTGGCTGTGGTGGAACAGGGTGCCAATGTCATCGGTCTGATTGATGGCGGTTTCGAATACGCCGCGCCGGTCTGGCATAAGGAAATTCTGCGTGCTCTTTCGTTTGGCGTGACTGTCCTCGGGGCGGCAAGCATGGGCGCGCTACGCGCTGCGGAATGTCATTCGTTCGGTATGATCGGGATCGGCCGCATTTTCGAAGACTACCGCACGGGCCGGCTGGTCGATGATGCCGCCGTCGCGCTCGTGCACGCGCCGAGCGCGATGGGCGGCAAGCCGCTGACGATACCGCTGGTCAATGTCAGCGCCACGCTCGATGCCATGGAAAGAAATGAGTTGCTCGCAGATGGGCTGCGCCAGGTCATTGAAGACGCCGCGAACGCAATATTCTTCAAGAGGCGGACGTGGCGGGCAATCGTCGAGCAATGCGCTGACGTAGCCGAGCCGGATCGCCCGCACCTTCTGGCCACTCTCGTATCGCATTCCGTTGACCAAAAACGCATCGATGCACTGGAATTGTTAAAGATGGTGCAGTCGACCGCCGATATTCGCGTGAATGCCGATTTGTCCTGGAAACTGCGCGAAACCTCGTTCTCCACACGGTCCGCATTGTGAAGCGAAGATGACGATCGTCACCGAGGGTTGTGTCACGCTTTTTTCACGGGCTCGACCATGTCGGCCCGCGTATCATTCCTTCTATTCGTTGGAGAAATGGACATGGGCGTGACATCGACTATTAAACTAGATGGAGATCTAGGGGCGAAAGACGCTCTGGACGAACTGGTCGCATTGGCACGGATGATCGCCTATGCGCGACAGGTTGCTCAGGATGTCAAGCTGCAATTCGCGACGAATTGCCTCGACCTTGCTCTTGAGGCGGTGAAGCAGGAAGTCGGGGAGGGGCTGACCAGAGAGTTGGCCGAATTGAGCTCTCCGGTTCCCCTGGTGAGCATAAAAAGTCATTAAAGCGCCGTGTGTCCTATGGGGCGCACAAAGGACGCTTTAACACTACGACCTGCGCATCGCGCTTTCCGAAAATCGATTGCGGTTTCTGGCCGATGTGCCGGGCGGCGCCTTGCTGCCTCAGAACTTTGGGTTACCCGTGAAAATGAACGAGGGCTTCGAGGTCATGGGCGCCCTTATTCGACGCCCTGCGCAAAGATAGGTTCAGATGAATGGTAAGCGGTTTCGTTGACGTTGTCTCCGGGCAAGGAGACGGCGACGATTCTCGTTTCAGCGGTCGTCTGCCGACCGGCCGGCCTGGCCGATCCCTAATCTCAATGGGTCAAATTGCGTTTCTGTGCCAGCAGTAAAATGTAATCGTCGGCAATGTCCGCGATGGCCATTGCGACTTCCGCCGGATCACACCCCTCGACCTTCGTGTTTGCAATGAACTGATAAACCGCCTTCTCGATCTGTTTGCGGCAAATCATCACGCGTTCATCATAACCAAATTCCGGAATCTGCGATGCCATATCACTCATCAGGGCGGCTCCTCACTACTTCCAGTGACCATGACACAAATTATAAGTTGAGCAAGCAAATGCTTTATGAACGGTTAATTCGACGGCGGGTGCGACCATTTCGACACAGGTTTGGCCATAAGCGGACATTCAGCCCGTTGAATGAGGTGACGTCTTTCGTGCTGGAGGGTTCATCGTTCCATGTCGGGAGCCGCTCGACCAAAGCTGGTCGTCTCTTAGACTGTGGCTTGTCGTTCCGAGGGTCTCGGATCATCAGTAGAACTTGTCATGACCAGTCGAAGGCTGCCTTTGTACTGGTCTGGGCAGTGGCGTGATGAACGGGGATAATCCTTTGATTTGCCGGTATATTAAAGCTTCATTCGTCTCCAGATCATCATTCGTTGATGTCGAATTGCGTTGCCAGGTCTTTGGAGCCGGCCAGTCCGGACACTGTCGAGCCATCGGTCGTGGCCGCCCCGTTTATAATGCCGGTTAGTCACGCCGCTGCCGACAAGGCGAAGCGGAATAACGCTTTCTTCGGAAAGAAATCATCCCTGTTACTTCCGGAACAAAATCTAATTACATAAGATCGAGCGATATGTTGGTAAAAATTTACCGAAAGGTGAAAATATATATTTCACATACAAGTTGTATTCGTATATCGATTGCAGGCTGAATGAGGTTTTTCTAATAATTATTGGAGGCTGTAGTGGAGGAAAATATTTTAGCCAATATGATTAACTATATATAATATACCTCCTACGTGACGAATTCTTGGTGTGCGCAATTGCCGCTATGAGTGGAAGCATTGGCCATTATTGCGAAGTCGGACCAAACGATGCGCTGTAAAACGGGAGCCTTGCTCCTGTCGATATCGCGGATTTCTCGTCGTCCGACGCAGGATTCATCGCTGTTACTATGAGCTAAACCTTCAAGGTTTGAGGACCCGCCGGGGTGGTGACGGGTCCTCGGATAAAATTGCCTGCGCAGTGCGAAGATATCATTGCTGTTAAAGTCAATTCTGTCACGGATTATTGTTGAGTAGTTATGCTTTCCCACAATTTATCGTCTATCGCTACGACAATATTTGCAGTTATTGGATTTTTACTTGATAAGATGAGATGATTGCCGCGGGCCTTTCGAAGCATTTCGTTTTCTCCCGATTGGCGGAATGCTCTATCTTCTCGAGCTCGCAGCGGACTCTCCGCCGCACCGGTCGATCTTCGATAAGCGTCGCAACAAGGCCTTCGTCCTGAAGCGTGACCATCCGCCGACCAGCGGGATAAGGGGATCTAATTCCTCAAATTTCTTAAAGTACTTCTGCTTTGATTGCTGGATCGGCCGGACTTTGGCCAAGGCCCGGTTTGCGGCTCTGGTGGCTTTTGAAAAGATCAGTTTGATTATGACGGCCACAGCAAGCAGGGGGCTATGATGATAGATATGCCCAAGCGATGCGGCGGCGCTGTGCCAATCTTTCAAAGCTGCAAATTTTGAGAATGCATAGAGGTGAGCCGAGGTGTGGGCACAGCTGACGACGAAAGGGGGAAGCCCGGGGTTGCGGGCGACGCATTGCTCGGTCACTGCCAAAAGCGCTCGCGCCATGCGGGATCTGTCGGCAGACATGGCTGCGGAATGAACGCGATAGCCCACCAGACCGAGTGGCACGGCCTCGATCTTGAAATGCTCGGCAGTGCGGAGTTCGAAATCGAAGTCTTCGCATCCTCCAATTCCCTGATTGGCATAGCTCGAATCATATCCGCCGATCTTGTCTATGACGGCACGGCGCACCATGAAGCCGCTGCCGTTGCCGACAAAGCGGAAGACGAGATGGCGAATGAGAATGAATCCCCGGGCGCTGAGCGATGAGCCGGACTTCGTGCAATATCCCTCTGAATCCACCAAGCGGTGAAGGGCATAGACTGCACCCCAGGCGTCGGGCAGAGGATGGAGCGCTGACAGCATTCTTTCGACATAGGTGGGATGCCAGAGATCGTCTGCGTCGATGAAGGCTATATAGCTGGACCTGGATGCCTCGATCCCGGCATTGCGCGCCGCGGCTACACCGCGATTTTTGGTCGACAGGATCGTGATCCTCGGATCAGCTGCGGCGAACTCGCGACAGATCGATGCGGTGTCGTCGGTGGAGCCGTCGTCCACGACGACGATTTCGAGTGCCGAATGGGTCTGGTCGACAACCGATCGAAGTGTGGCGGCGATGAACTCTTCGGCATTGTAGGCAGGGATGACGACTGCCACCGTCAATCCGGATAGAGGCTCAGCCGCCATAGACCAACCCATCCGCTGTTGTGGCCGGACGCAGGTCGATCCGGTTCTTCATCAACCTTGCGACCGACGGGCGATGGCTGACGACGATCAGGGTCCGGCCGTCATATTCCCTGAGCAGGAGGGAGAGCACGCGCCTTTCCGTCTCCTCGTCGAGTGCGCTGGTCGCTTCGTCCAGGAGCAATATGTCGGGCCGGCCGGCCAGCGCCCGCGCCAGACCGATGCGCTGTCGTTGCCCACCCGAAAGCCGGATCGCTTCGTCACCCAGCCATTCGTCGAAGCCGTAGGGCAGATTCTCGATGAATTCGGTGGCGCAGGCCATATCTGCCGCCCAGCGGACATCCTGCTCGGGGATGTCACGACGGAAGCGGATATTGTCGAGGACGGAGCCATCCATAAGCTCGACGTCTTGGCCCGAGACCGCGAGCAGGCGCAGCCAGCTGGATCGCTCGATAGTCGAGAGGTCCTTGCCATCGATCGTGATCCGGCCTTCGGTCGGCTGAATAAGGTCGAGAAGCATGTTGATGATCGTCGTTTTGCCGGAGCCGCTGGGTCCGGTCAGAGCCGTGGTCTCGCCTGCCCTGATCGAGAAGCTAGCATGACGCACGGCAGGCATTCTGGCCTCTTCGTAGAAGAAAGATACATCGTGGAAAACGATCTCCTGTTTTAGATGTCGCAGTTCCTCTCCGCCTGCAGTTTTCCTGGCGTCGTCCTGTTCCGCGATCAGCGCGAGCACGTTTTGCAGTGAGGCTTCGATTTCGTGCAAGCGCAGCAGCTGGGAATCGAATTGCTTGATATGTGGCTGGAGCCTGTAAAGAAGTATCGTGGCAGACAGGGCGGCTCGAAAATCGACCGGCAGGACCTGCGAGGACAGGATGATCGTCAGGATCACCCCGAATGTCAGCGTTTCGCTCAGAAGCGACGTTGCTGCCCCCATCCGATCCGAACGGCGCCAGGTTTCCCCCACTGTCTTGGACAAGGTTTCGAAAATACCTTTGTGGTCGTCTTCCAGACCGAAGCTCTTCACCGCCTTTAACGTCTGCAATGTGGTCCAGCTCAGATGGGTCAATTCTTCCAGAGCTGAAAGACTGGCGGCGCCAAGACGGCGATAGGCAGCTGCAAACAAGCCGAGGCTGAGGTTATGGACAACGCCGAACATCACCGCGAGCACAGCAATCGGCCATGCCATTACGAGCATTCCGGCCCCGAAGATGATGATGGTCCCAAGACTGATTCCCAAGCGCACAAGGCCGGTATGAGCTGAGGCCACGGAATAGGATTCGGTGGCGATGACATTGATCAGATCGCTGCGCTCATAGCGTTGAAATCGCTGGAAGGGGATCGTCAGAATCTTTGCATAAAGACGGTGACGAATACTCTCGCTGATCTGATGGCTCACGGTGCTTGCGATGATGTCGTTGACGAAGCCCAGAATGATCCTCAGGATGATCGCGCAGATCAGCACGGCGACTAGCATCGACTTCGTGATGGAAGATTCCAATCCGCCAAAGTATGCCGGTAGCCAGGCGACGGACCCGGAAGCAGGGCTTTGTTGGCTGAGGGCAAAAACGAGGCTGACCAGCAAGGTTATCCCCACCATTTCCGATAGCCCGGTCAGGATACCGATGACGATCAGAACGGAGGTCTTCAACCGGAGCGAGGGAACGAGCTCCAGAAGTTCGCGGAAACGCGCTGCGACAATAACGTTGAAGGCGCCCCACGACCTGCGGAGAACGGGTTTCCGTAGCGTCATCATAAATGATCCATCCGGGACTTGATGAGCTCGCCTGTCCGTATCATTGGCGTGGCTGCGACAAGGTCGTAAAACGACGTGCCGCTGATGGGGAGAGCCACGCTTTTCGGAGCCGCTCCTTTCGGCCATGCGTGTGACCTACGATGTATCCGTTTCAACAGTTTCCTGCGCTGCCGCTTCGCTTGGCGCCACAGATGCCTGACAGCCTGGCCGACAAGCCTTGACGGGAATCTCCTGACAAGGAGAGGCGCCACTTTCCTGACCTGCCCGTAGTTGCCGCCGGCAAAAGCCTTCTTGAAATACCAGCACGCCGTATGGAATTCCGCCCGGGTGGCGGCGGCGGCAAGATCGGGATGGCGCCGCTTCACGTCTGCCATCACCAGAGCGTGGGATTTCAGCATGCGCGAGGCGTTGCTCGACATGTTGCCTGCGGTAAAACGATAACCGGTCAGGAAATCGGGAGCCACTGCAAAGGGTAGTCTTTCGGCCAATGCGAGATAGAGCTTCAGGTCCTCGCATCCCTCGGCTCCCTGATCACGCAGGGCAGAATCATAACCTCCGCATGCCAGGACTTCCGCCCGCGGCATGAGGGGGGTGCTGCCGTTGCCGATGAAATTTTCCCCGACCAATATTTCGAAGACATCGCCCTCATAGAGCACGGGACCCGAATGGCTGAAAATCACGTCGTTCTCGTCGATTGCCGCGTACCAGTTGTAGGCGACGCCATGGCCTGTCGACAATTTCCCGAGCGCGCGGACTTGCATCTCGATTTTTAGAGGGTGCCAGAGGTCATCGGCATCGATCGGTGCGATGTAGCTGCCGCGGGCCTCTTCTATACCGTAGTTGCGGGCAAGGGCGACGCCGCCGTTTTGCTGGCGAAGGACACGAACGCGCGGGTCAGAAAGGCGATATTCTGTCGCCAGTTCGAATGTTTTGTCCCGCGATCCATCGTCCACGACAAGTATCTCGAGGTGTTCATAGGTTTGGGCCGAGACGCTTCGCAGCGTTTGCACGAGGGTCGCTTCCGCATTGTACGCGGGAATGATGACGGTCACCAAAGGAGGGTCAATGATCATGGCATTATCCGATAAAGGCGTTGGGATGGCCCATCAGTTCGGCAAACGCCGTGATGGGTAAATCGCCGCGTACCTCAAGGCGCGGGAGTGACAGCAGCTTGTCCGAAAAGCCCGCTTTTGCCGGCCTGGTGGTGAAGCCAATTTGATATCCCGCCTCGGCCAGAATTCCGGGAACACGGAAATCGGTGCAGCCGAAGGGGAGAGCGATAGATGTCGTGGCCGCGCCGAGCCGGTTCTCCAGCGTCTTGCGAGAATGAACCGCTTCGGCCAGTAGCGTGGCGTTATCCAGCGCACTCGCCGGCGTGTGGGTTTCCAGATGAGACCCAAATCGGATGCCCTTTCGATGGAGATCCTCAATGTCGTTCCAAGACATCAGAGGGGCTGGCTCACCGTAAGCGGCATCCCAATCCGATCGGCCGCCCACTTTGTCCGTCACGACGAAGACGTCGGCGCTGAAGCCGTTCTCTACAAGGATGGGATAGGCTTCGGTAAAAAAATCGAGATAGGCATCATCGAAGGTCAGGACGACCGGCCGCCCCTGTATGGGCTTTCCCACCTGAAGCAGATGGGCCAGCGCATCGGCCGTCAGTCCATAGTAGCCCTGCCGCCGGAGAAACTGCATCTGCTGGCGGAACATCTCCGGCGCGATCCGGAAACGCCGCAGCCGATCGGGACCTTCGCGCGCGATTCTGTGATACATCAACACCGGGATCGAGGTCGTCACTTCGTTCGACCACGCCGCCACTCGTTCGACACCGGCCGGTCCCCAGATGATGTGCTTGGCCACCTCCGTGTCCAATGGGACACCGTGCCGTTCAATCCGCATTGTGTGTACGGACGTTTCACGCTTGCGGAACCGATGAATGGCGTAAAGCTCGGTCTCGATCGTTTCTTCCAGGGTAAGGTCCGGCAGGTTCGAAAAGACTTTCCTGATGGTGCCGACACCGAACGGATTGTCCCAATCGAAACCGGTCCTTTCGGGCTCGTCTCGCCGGAGATGGGCGTGAGCGGTAATCAGACAGCCGCCCGGCTTCAGTGCTGCGGCAATCTTTCGGCAGACCCGCTCCAAGACCTGTTCGTCATCCATGTAATAGAGGACTTCCGAACAGACGATCAGGTCCTGTCCGCCAGGAATGTCCTCGCCTGCGAAGTCCAGGACACGAAACTCGGCATTCCCGCACTCTCGGCAGCGCTCGGATGCTCTTTCGATCGCACGACGCGAGATGTCCGTTGCCGTCAGCGTCCCGACCTTTTGCGCAAGCTTGGCGGAGAATATCCCCTCCGCACAGGCAAGTTCCAATGCCTTGCCTATCCCTTCCGGGACAAGGCCCAGCGTCTGCTCGTATTTGACCTGTTCGTAGATCGACACGTAGTTCCATGGGTCGGGATGCTCAAAGACCCGTTCCCAATATTCCTCTTTGGAAGCGGCCTCTGACAAAAGGGCTTCCTTTCCCGTCTTTTTTCCACGACGCTCGGCTAACACCGCGCCATGCAAGCGCTCATTCTGCCGATCTGCCTTCGAAAGGCGCTGGTCATCCGTTTCCCCGTCGCCTGCCAGAGATTTTATAAGAGCTGCGTCGCGCGTTGACTGGACAAGGCGGCCGAGGCGTCCCCGCCGTCGTCCTCCCCGACGAAGAATCCCAAGGAAGCCTCTATAGTTACGCAAGGTTTCGAATAACCAGTGGCGCGCATAGTCGAAGGTCCTGGGCGTGGGCAGCCGACCGCCTGCATGCATGTCCCGGACGATCAGGCGAACCAATGCGCCGACCGACAGATCTCCCCATAGCGGCCCCACGTGGGCACCGATATGTTTCTGTCCGGACGAAAGCTGCAGTACCAGCGTATCGGCTTCGACGGCCTTGGTAATCTTCGCGAGCTTGTTGACGTCGACGCCCACAGTCTGGACGCGTCCGAGCTTAAAAGAACGGGAGACGGCTTCTGATGAAAGCCGCCAGGCAAGAAGCTGCTCTGTCTTTCGTGCGGTTCCCGCCAGCGAATGGCTTTCGATGAGGGCGAGGAGCCGCGCGACTGCCGGTGCCCACGAGTCCATCAGGTCGATCAGGGCGGCAGTATTCTCAACCGATTGGCCCGTCTGCAACCCATGAAGGATGGCCACCGCCATCATGTCTTCGTGGCCCGAGCCATCGGGAAATTCCGGCAAAAGCTCCGCCAGGTCCTTGGGATCGGTTTCCGCACAAAGATGCATCGACGCGATCCAAATGAAGATGCGAAGCTGGCTAAGGGCCGGCTTCGGCCAAGCGTCGTCCTCGCCCTGCGTCGGCAAGCTCCGCTCAACTTGCAAGGCCCGCGCCCTTTCCGTCACGACAATCGCGTCCCGCATCATCCTGATCGGATCGGACGACAGAGAGCCGGCCTTCATGCGATAGAAGGCCAGGCATTTGTCCACCCGCCGGAATCGAGCCCCGGCGAACGCCATGCGAAGCCAGAGATCCCAGTCCTCGCAGGTTTGTAATGTGACATCCATGCCGCCCAGTTGCGTAAAAAGGCGCTTGGGAAAGACTGCCGTATGAATGGCCAGAGCGCAAATTGACGAAAATTGTTGGATTGCACGATCTCCGGTAAGATCATGCGCCTGCTCGATCTTCTGCATCCGGCCGTCGGCCGTGACGCGGCGATAGCTGCAATGGGCGATTAGTGGCTGAGACTGGTTGCTGGCGATCGGCAGCATGCTTTCGTTAAAGGCGGGATCCAGCCAGTCGTCGGCATCGAGCATGCAGAGGAGAGGCGCAGCGGCAAGCTGAGCGGCTGCATTGCGTGCGGCGGCGGCACCGGCATTCGGTTGACGGTAAAGCGTAATCCGCCCGTCCGCGTTGGCAAGGCTTTCAAGGACCTCCCAAGTCCCGTCGGTCGAGCCGTCATCCACCACGACCGCCTGCCAGTTCGATATCGTCTGATTTTGCAGGCTGCCCAGACAATCCGACAGCGTACCGGCGGCATTATAGGCCGGGATGAGAAAGGAGATCGCAGGTCTCGACGCCGTCACCATGGCTGCATTTTCCAGCGGCCGAGAAGATAGAATGCGCCCTGCAGGCTCCCCAGAACCTCTTCCTTCAGAAAGAAGTTGTCCGAAGTCGCTCCGCGTTCGAGCCGCTTCGCGAACCTTTTGAGATGATACCAGGGGAGCGACATCAGCATGCGGCGCAGATTGCCCAGCTTGCCGGTGTTCTGGTACTGGATCAGCAGCGCAGCGACATGGCCTTTCATATATTGATGGATCTGTTTTGCCAGCCCTTCCATGTCCTTGCGGTGAAAATGCCACGAAACCGCGGTCGGCTCGTAGCGGCAAGTATGGCCATGATGGAGAAGCCGATCCCAGAATTCGGAGTCGTCCGAACACCCAGCCGCCCCCGCGCCGAGTCGGACGTCGAATAATCCGCATTCATCGAACACTTTGCGACGAAACGCCTGGCTTGCTCCTGCGCCGACCATCGACATGGGATTTTTATGCCGCTTATGGCTGCGATAGAAGTGCCGATCGAAGTCCCTGCGCCGATAGCCTCGGCCGAACCCCCAGTGTCTTTCGAATATCAGTTGCGCGGGCGTGGAAAGCTCTCCGGGAAGGACAAGGCCGGTGACGCACCCGATTTCGGGCTGGTCGAACCCCTTCATCAGGTTCTCGAGCCATCGTTCGTGAAGCACCACATCGTCGTCCGTGAAGGCGACGAATTCCGTCGTTGCCGCGCGCACGGCAGCGTTTCGGGCATAGTCGAGGCCGATCCTATCCTCACGGACATAGGTGGCGCCGGCCGCCTCTGCGACACGACGCGTGCCATCGCCGGCCGATGCGTTGTCGACAACGACGATCTCGACCGGCGGAAGAGATTGTCTGGGGATGGATGCCAAGCAGCGGGCCAGCTCGTCGGGCCGGTCCTTGGTGCAGATCAGAATACTGACGTCGTGATTGTTAAGCGGGATTTGCGCGACCTGATGCGCATGCTCGACCGTCTCGGGCTGCACGACGCGCAAGGCGAGTGCGGCCGTGTTCTCTGGCTTGTCGACATAGGCCTGTCCTACGGGAAGGCCATCCGACAGAAAGATCACCAACCCCTCGGAAAGGGCGGATGAGCCGGTATCGACCTCGGCCGAGGCGAGATCCAGATAGCGAATTGGTACGGGAAAGCGGATGTCCTTCAGATCAGCCGGAATTGGTTCTCGCATCAACGCTCTCTCGATCGCACCCTTCAACCTTGCGCATCGGCCCTAGATCGGGCTGATGTGACGGCACGATGCGCCGGTTCAGAATATCGGCGCCCTTCGCGCGTCCGAAAGGCCGCGCGCCGTCCCAAGCCGTCGGCATCAACGATGCGCGCTGCGCAGCTGTGATGATTGCTTCTCGGCCTTCATTTTTTCCCTGAACCATTCGAGCGTCAGGGCCACGCCTTGCTCGTAACTGATCTTACACGACCACTCGGGCATGACGTAGTTCGCATTGCTGAGGTCTGGCCGCCGGTTGGTGGGATCCTGCGGGGGGGAGGGCTCGAAGACGATCGGCACGCCGCCAACGAGCCGGGAGACATATTGCGCGACCTCGAGAACCGAAATCTCGCGATCGTTGCCGATATTCAGCGGCCCCTTATAGTCGGTTTGGTTTATCCAGAAATAACGGGCGAAACCGTCGACGATATCGTCGACATAGCCCCAGCTGCGGGATTGCAGACCGTCGCCGAACACGGTGATCGGGCGGCCCGAAAGCGCCTGGGTGATGAAGTTGGAGACCGCCCGCCCATCGTCGGCGCGGGTTCTCGGGCCATAAATGTTGAAGGGACGGATGACCTTGACGTCGAGCCCCTGGGTACGCTGCATCTCGAACAGCAGCGATTCCGTGCAGCGCTTGCTCTCGTCGTAGGACGAGCGTGGGCCGGTACAGTCGACCTGGCCCTTGTAGGATTCCGGCTGCGGCGAGACGAGCGGATCGCCATAGACTTCGGAAGACGAGGTAAAGCCGAAACGACCCCCCTTTTTCAGGAGATCGAGAAGCCGCATTGCCCCGAGAAGATTGGCGGAAATCGTCCGCTTCGGCTCCTTCATATACCAGGGCGGCGATGCGGGAGAGGCGAGATGGTAGATTTCGTCGAATTTATCGGAGGTCTGCAAGGCTTCGACATCCGATTTCACGAAGTGGAAACGCGGGTCCCTGATGTGTTCGATGTTTTCGAAAAGTCCGGTCCAAAGATTGTCGACAACAACGAGTTTCTGAACGTCAGTCCGAAGCAGAAGTCGATCGCACAGATGCGACCCGATGAAACCAGCTCCGCCCGAAATCAATACAGTTTTCATTTGCATTGCCCCTGATGACTTCAAGAAAGGTAGTTGTTTATTAGCATTCCCTATGAGGACTGGCAATTGCTTAGAGATATTCCAGGAAATACTCGCGCATTAATCTTAATTATTAATTTGCATTTACTCCCGGTAGTAGCGCCCTGTGTACTGGGGGCGAGCTTGCGGTCGTTGGACATACGCTTCAGCCGGCTCGGCCACAGCATGTCCGGCCGCCAAGGGTCTATCACAAGGGTGCGGTCGCGCATCGGGCTAAAGTCCGACGCGAGACGAGCACGTTGATTCAGAGTGTTGCCCTCCGTGTGCTTCAAGGTCCGACGGGTGAACAGCCGCTTTGGGTCCGTCACGCCGACTGCGCCCATTTCCGATCAGTCGGCCGTAAGTGCGGTCAATATCCGATAGGCTGCGGCAATCCGATCCTCGTTGGGATAGTTTTTATTGGCCAGAATGGCGATTCCAAGGCGCTCCTGCGGAATGAAGGCGACATAGGCGCCGAAGCCGTTGGTCGAGCCGGTCTTGTTGATCCAGACGTCGTCACGCGGCTTCATCGGCGGCCGCAGTTCAGAAACCGGAATGGTCTTCAGCATCGCGGGCGAATTGCCTTCGAGCAGGCTCGCCAGGGTGGCGGGATAGGCGTATTGCTCCCAGATCAGATCCTGGGTCATCGCCCCGACGCTGAAATATCCGGTATGGGTACTGATAATCGCTTGCTGCAGTGTTCCGTCGAGCTTGACCACGCCCATATTGGCGCCGACGAAGCGGATCACGTCGCCGGCCGTCGATCTCACGCCATAGGCTTCCGAGGAGAGCAGGGCCGGCGTCAGCCGCGCCGGCTCGCCATTGCGCTTATACCCTTGAGCATAATCGGCCATCCGCGATTTCGGCACATTGATATAGGTGCTCTCTAATCCGAGAGCGGCAAACAGCTTGCCTTCCATAAGGGCGGCGAAATCGCCGCCCATGGCCTTCGCGGTGATATAGCCGAGCATGCCGATGCTCGGATTGGCGTAACTTCTCTGCGTCCCCGCCGCGTAGGAGGGCTGCCAGGCGGCGAAATAGGAAAGCAGCTGCTTTTCGGTCTTGACGTCATCGGGCAGCTGCAGCGGAAATCCGCCGGCGGCATGGGTGGCGAGATTGATAAGCACGACATCGCCGAACGGCTTGCCCTTCATCGCCGGCAGATATGTGCTCACCTTGTGGTCAAGCGAAAACCCGCCCTTCGCGTCAGCGTAAGCTGCCAGCGTCGCAGTGAAAGTCTTGCTGATCGATCCGAGTTCGAACAGCGTCGTCGGCGCCACCGGCCGGCCGGTCTCCTTCGATTCGACGCCATAAGTGAAGACGTGCTGCTCTCCATCGACGGTGATGCCGACGGCAATACCCGGGATGGCGTTTTTCTCCATCACCGGCTTGATCGCGGCGTCGGCGATCGCTCTCACTTTCGCGGCATCGGCGGCAAAGCCGCTTGCTGAAGCGCATGCCGAGATCAAAGCGGCCGATAAAATTCCTATCGCAACTTTCTTCATATCAATCATCTCCACATCGCCAGGGCGGTTGATACAAGCGCGAAAATGCCCCCGGGAGGGGATTTAGCTGCCCTGTTTTATGACCGCAAACGATGATATCTCGCAGCAGCCACAAAAATTTCTAGGGCTCACATGGTTCGGCAATTCCTTCCCCTGAACGGCCTCAGGGCTTTCGAAGCCTCCGCGCGGCATCTGAGCTTCACCCGCGCTGCAATCGAGCTCTGCGTCACCCAGGCGGCCGTCAGCCAGCAGGTCAAGGGCCTGGAAAAGCGGTTGGGGGTGGCGCTGTTCCAGCGCCTTCCCCGCGGCTTGAAGATCACCGCGGAAGGCGAAGCGCTGCTGCCGACGGTCACTGCCTCCTTCGACCAGATGGCGACGACGCTCGACAGGATCGAAGCCGGGCAGGTGCGCGAACTCATGTTCCTCGGTGTCGTCGGAACCTTCGCCGTCGGCTGGCTGCTGCCGCGGCTTGCGGATTTCCAGCAGCGGCATCCCTTCATCGATCTGCGTATTTCCACCAACAACAACCGCGTCGATCCGGCGGCGGAAGGGCTCGACTTCGCCATCCGCTTCGGCAGCGGCTCATGGCACGGCACTGAGGCGCAGCGCCTGTTCGAAGCGCCGCTTTCGCCTCTTTGCATCCCGAAACTGGCCGATGATCTCCGATCGCCGGCAGACCTTGCCGGAGCGACGCTGCTTCGCAGCTACCGCACGGATGAGTGGAGCACCTGGTTTCAGGCCGCGGGCGTGCCGCCGGCCGCCCAGGTCAATGCCGGCATCGTCTTCGATTCCTCCGTCGGCATGATGGAGGCGGCCCTCCAGGGGCTTGGCGTGGCGCTCGCCCCGCCCTCGATGTTTTCAAGGCACCTCTGCTCGGGCGCGATCGTGCAGCCTTTCGCCACCGCCATCTCGCTCGGAAACTATTGGCTGACGCGCCTGCAGTCGCGGCCGGTCACGGCGGCCATGCGCGCTTTTTCCGACTGGATCTTTTCGGAGATCGAAAGGTAGTTCAGGGGAGCGCCCACCGGAATGGGCGCTCCGAACGCGGCGTCATTTCTGGATGCAGGTATCGACCGTATCCTTGGTGCACTCGTCCAGCCCGGTAAAGACCGGATCATCGACCTTCTTGCCCGAGATCAGGTCCATCATCACAGTCGGCGCCTTGTAGCCCATTTCGAAAGGCCGCTGGCCGACGAGCGCGGTCACCAGCCCTTCCTTGGCGATCGCCACTTCGTCGCCAATCGTGTCGGCGGCGCCGATGACGAACTCGTTTTTGGCGATCTTGTCGGCCATCGGCTTGAACAGGTCGCGATAGGGCTGCGGGGCGCCGAACAGCGGCCAGCCGCCCATGATGCCGAAGGCGTCGAGGTCGGGATTGGCGGCGAGGATATCGGTCATCGCCTGCACGCCCTTGGCGCCGTCGTCATTGGTAAAGACCGGGCAGCCCGCCACCTCGGTCCAGCCACCTTCACCCTTAAGGGCGTCGAGTCCCTTCTTGCCGCTCAACGTGTCACGCATACCCTGGGCGCGGCGCAGGATGTTATCGGCGCCGGGATTGCCTTCGATGGTGCAGATCTTGCCGCCCTTCGGCTTGGCCTTCTTGATATATTCGCCGATCTTGGCGCCCATCAGGTAGTTGTCGGTGCCGAGATAGGTCTTGCGCAGAGCCGAATCTTCGGCCGCCAGATCGGCATCGAGCGTCATGACAGGCACGCTCGGATTGGCCGTCTTCAGCGTCTGGGCGATCAGCTTGGCGTTCGACGGCGAGATGGCGATCGCCGCCGTATCGGCCTTGCCGAGCATATCCTGGACGATCTGTGCTTCGCCGGCCTCGTCCGAGGTCGATGCCGGGCCGGTATAGAAGCATTCATATTCGGCCGAGGCGTTTTCCTTGTTCCATTTCTGGCAACCCTGGTTGATCGCCTCGAAGAACGGGTTGTCGAGGCCCTTGACGACGATGACCAGCTGCTTCTTGGCGGCCATGGCCTCACCGGCCGTGAACGCCACGACTGCAGCAGCAGCCAACAATAATGCCTTCCTCATAGCTTCCTCCCTTTTTGAAAAAGGCGGACGCCTTCGCCCGCCCTGTTATCAACCGGGATACCAGACGATACGAGGCTCCTCCCTTGAACGCCGGTATTCCCAGGCTGAATCGATGAGCTTTTCCAGATCGTAGACGGGACGCCAGTCCAACAGGAACTTCGCCTTGCTGTTGTCCATCCAGTTCGAGTGATATTCGCTCGGAATATCGACGGAGCCGAGCCCGCGCGTGCGGGCGAGATAAGCGGCGACCTCGCCGTAATCGACCGGCCGATCCATCGCGATGTTGAAAAGCTGCCCCACGGCGCGCGGATTGTCCATCGCCGCCAGGATCGCTGAGACGAGATCGTCGACATGCACGAAATTACGCTTCAGCGGCCGCCCGTCGGCATCGCGCAACAGCGGCACCGTGCCGTCGCGCGCATAACGTTCCGCATCGGCCGGCGGCACCAGGCTCTTCCAGTCCGGCCCGCCGAAGACATCCTCGCCGAAAGAGAGGGTAAACTTGAAATCGTCCTTCTCCATGATCCACGGCGCCCGCAGGCAGCAGCTGTTGATGCCATACTGGATGGCGAACTGCTCCAGCATCACCTCTTCCAGCACCTTGGAGAGCGCGTAGCAGCCGGCATACGCGCGATGCGGCGTCCTTTCGGTCACCGGCCCGTCGTGACGATAGAAGAAATGGCCGACGCCGGCATCGCCGCCGATCAAGATGAACTGCCGCGCCGTCGGGCTTAGGCGAAAGGTCTCCAACAGCCAGAACAGCCCCTTGACGGTAACATCCATCACATCGTCAGGCGTTTCCTTGCAGGTGGCGAGATGCAGCACATGGGTGACGCCCGCCATCGCCGCTGTCACGACGGCGCTGTCGGCGATCGAACCTTTGATGACCTCGATGCGGTCGGACTCTTCGATCACGCGGTTGTGGCAAAGCGCGCGAATGCGTGCATTGGAAAACTTCGGCTCGTCAAGCAGCCCAGATATGAAGCGCCGCCCGACCTTGCCCGTAGCCCCGGTGACAAGGATCAGCATGGTCTCTCTCCCAGCAACAGCTAATATCCCAGCGTTTCCGGCGTCAATCTGTATTTGCGCGGCGAAGTAGATTTTTGCTTGTGCGGGCCGGTTAGGCCGAGATTTTATTGACCATTCCTCGGCCATTTGCGTAAATGATCATAATCGCTTTTTCGGGAGGAGATCGGGAGAGCGAGATTGCAGGCGGCTGGCGTCCGGCGCGCGACGGCAGGCCTACAGGTTTGCGGGGAGGGTGGTCGGCTGGCAGCGGTTCTCGAACTTACCAATATTTCCAAGCATTTTGGCGCCATCCAGGCGGTCAACGATGTGTCGTTTACGCTCGAAGCCGGCCAGGTCGTCGGTCTGATGGGCGATAACGGCGCGGGCAAGAGCACGCTGGTCAAGATGATCGCCGGCAACTTCCGGCCGAGCGAGGGCACGATGCGGCTCGACGGCAAGGAGATCGTCATGCACCGGCCGGTCGAGGCGCGCCAGCACGGCATCGAGATCGTCCATCAGGATCTGGCGCTCTGCAACAATCTGACGGCCGCCGCCAATGTCTTCCTCGGCCGGGAGCTGCGCCGCGGCATCGGTCCGTTCCGCGTGCTCGATTACAAGACGATGTACAGGCGCGCCGGCGAGATCTTCAAGGAGCTGAAATCGGAAACCCGCCCGCGTGATCTCGTCAAGCAGATGTCGGGCGGCCAGCGGCAGGCGGTGGCGATCGGCCGCACCATGCTGTCGGAAGCGAAGATCGTGCTGATGGACGAGCCGACCGCTGCGATTTCGGTCCGCCAGGTGGCGGAGGTCTTGAACCTGATCCGCGAGCTGCGCGATCGCGGCATCGCGGTCGTGCTGATCAGTCACCGCATGCCCGATGTCTTTACCGTCGCCGATCGGGTGATCGTCATGCGCCGCGGCCGGAAAGTCGCCGACAAATCGATTGCGGCGAGCTCGCCGGAGGAAGTGACGGGTCTCATAACAGGCGCCATCGAACAGGTTTGAGCGGCGTGGAACTGGGCAGAAAAGAAGGTCAGCAATGGCAGTTACCCTCGATCAGACGATTGCGCAGAGAGAGCGAAGCCGGCTTTCGGAGTTCGTCGGCAGTCAGACCTTCTGGGTGCTGATCGCCGTCATCCTCGCCTGCCTCTTCCTGTCCTTTGCCACGGATTCCTTCGCGACGGCGAAGAACCTCTACAACATCACCCGCAACGTCACCTTCGTCGCCATCATCGCGCTCGGCATGACGCTGGTCATCATCACCGGCGGCATCGACCTCTCCGTCGGCTCGGTGCTCTGCCTCTGCAGCATGGTGCTGGCTGTCACCATGCATGCCGGTTACGGCATCGAAATCGGCATAGCGGCCGCAATCGGCACGGCGCTTGTCGTCGGCGCTTTCAATGGCGTCATGATCGCCTATCTCGATTTCCCGCCCTTCGTGGTAACGCTCGGCATGCTGTCGGTGGCGCGCAGCCTCGCCATGGTCGCCTCAAACAACACCGTCGTTTTCCAGTTCGGTCCCGATCACGACAAGCTCCTGGCGCTCGGCGGCGGCGCCTGGTTTCTCGGCATCGCCAATCCTGTCCTCTACATGATCATTCTGGCGCTTCTGACCGGCTTCGTGCTGCGCTGGACGCGGTTCGGCCGCTATATCTTCGCCATAGGCGGCAATGAACACGCCGCGACACTGACCGGCGTTCCGGTGCGTCGCATCAAGGTCGCCGTCTACATGATCTCGGCGCTGTCGGCCGGCATTGCCGGCATCGTCCAGACCGGCTGGCTCGGCGCCGTCACCACCAATATCGGGGCCGGCATGGAACTGCAGGTCATCGCCGCCGCCGTCATTGGCGGCGCCAATCTCGCCGGCGGCGTCGGCACCGCCTTCGGCGCCCTGGTCGGCGCGGCTCTGATCGAAGTGATCCGCAACAGCCTCGGCCTGCTCGGCATCAACGCCTTCTGGCAGGGGACCTTTATCGGCGGCGCGATCGTGCTGGCGGTGCTGTTCGATCGGATCCGGAATTTCAGGCAGAGTGAGTAGGCTGCGGTTCTTCGACAGCAGCATGCGTAAACAATGAACTGAAGCGCGAGCGGATCCGAAAGGTCTCGGCGCGCTTTGATGCTACCGCAACCTAGGCCGCCGGCGGGCGGTATCGGATCGACTTCGCTCTTTCCAAGGCATGGATCGTGTCCTCGACTTCGAGCAGCACGGTGGTCTCGATCGAGCTGAGCGCGCCGCCGGCGCCGATCGCAAGCGTGACGGCCGCCATCGATACGTTGTCGGGCGCCTCCCACAAATTCCATCCGTCATGCTCGCCAAAGGCATACCAGAACCCATGGAGTTTGCCGCCCACGGATTCGATGTAGCTGCGTGCCGCCTCGCGGCGATCTTCAGGCTTTTCGATCATGCGCGCCCAGGTTTCGGGCGTATAGCTGAAGCGTGTGAGATACATGGCCATGGTCTGCTTCCTCCGCCAGACCGACAGAGTAAACGCTCAAGCCGGGAGGAAGGCCAGTCACTCAATGTGCTTATTGGATGGAGGGTGTCGGTGGGCCGTCCGACGGCGAAAAAGACGCCGCCGGAACCTGCGTGTTAGGTCTTAGGCCTCGATGATGTAGACAATCGTCAGCGCATCGGGATCGACGATGACGATCCGGCCATCCGCAAGGATGAAGAAGCGATAGCCTTCATACTGCGGAACGATCTTGACGATGCGCGGCGGCAATGGTTCGAGCCGCACCTTCTTCGGGATTTTCACCCCGACGGAGACCGTGAAGTCCACTTCCTTCACCGGTGCGACATGGACCTCCTTCACCACCGATCGAATTTCGGTCTGCTGTTCGACCGAGATGTTTACGTTGGTGGTGTTCGAAGTCTGCTTGTTCGTCGTCGTGTTGTTGTTGACGTTGGTTTCCGACGAGCTCTTGTTTGTCGTCGTCGCGTTCTGATCAGTCGACTGCTTGGTCGCATCGCCGCTCTGCGTAGTGGTGCCTTTTGTGCCTGTGGTGGCCGAGCCGCTGGTATCGGTCGTGCCGGATTTGGCGGCGGGCTTCTGTTCGGTGGTGGTGGCGCCGCTGGCGTCCGGCGATGCGGGCTTGGTTTCCGTCGAAGCCTTGCCCGAGGTGCTTCCGCTCGTCGAACCGTTGTCGTTGGAAGGCTGTTCAGCGCTCTTTTTCATGTCGGAGCCCTGGCCGGACTTCTGCTGCGTCGTCTGGCCCTTGCCCTGCGGGCAGGCCCCGGAAGCATCGGGGGTGCAGTCGGTCTTGCCGGCCCCGGATTGCGAACCGGAATCCGTGCTCTGAGAACCGGACTGGGTCTGGCCGCTGCTCTTTGTGGTGTCCTGCTGGGCCGCGGCCGGCAGTGTCGCAAGCGGCGATACGCTGAGCGACAGCGCTGCAAAAAGCATGGTGAGATGGTTGCTTTTCATGATCATTCTCCGAAGTTCGAACAGGCGATGCCGCCCGCATTCTCATGCGTGACATGCGCGCCCTGATTGTTGGAATGGCGGCTTTGCCGCCCGTCTGTCACTTGATGACCTGGATGACCGTCCGCGAGGAAGGTTCGACGATCACACGCTGATCGTTGACGATCGCATAGGCATATTTCGGATCGTCAGGAATTGGCGTCACGACGACTGTCTCCGGCAGGGGCTGCCCGACGACAACCTTCTCCTTCACCACGACGCGTTCAGCCGGGGCGGGAGCCTGCTCGACATAGGTCACCACCTTTGGCGGCGGCGGATCGATGACGCTGCCTGCGACGCCGCCGACGATGCCGCCGACAGCAGCACCCACCGGGCCGCCGACGATGGCACCCGTCGCGGCGCCACCGACCGCACCTGTGACCGTCGACTGCTGCGCAAAGGCAGACGTCGAGGCCAACAGGAGTCCAGCGGCAATTCCTACTGCTTTGATATTCATCAATTTTCCTCCTTTGATGCGGTTGGTTCCGCTGGCGTACCAACCGGATCATGGGGGAACGGTTCCGGAGTTAGGACTTGAGGCCGGGGCTTAGCCGACCTTGGTCCTAGCCGCCGACCCCTCGCTACTGCGTGGAGAAACGGCTCAGCATCCGGTCGTGGACATTCTCCTCACCGACGATCATCGCCGCAAGCGCGATGGCTTTGTCGCGGTCGGCGGGCTTGGTGATATAGCCTTCGAGCAGCACGACAGGACCGAGCATCCTGACCTCGATAGCGCTGCTGTCGATGTCGGGATCAGCGGAAAGGGCTGCTGCGATTGTGGCGACGGTTGCTGCCGAACTGTGGCCTTGCGAAAAGCGCTCTTCGTGGTTGTTGTTATCGGGGCCGAACTTCATCTCCTCCTCCCGTTCCGCCCCTCCACGGACCTACAGGTTACATGACTCTGTTATATGAACAGCAGCCGCCGCCCTTCCAGTCCGACTTAGGTCCGGCTTTTCCCCTGCATCACCTGCCTTAGATGCTTCCCGTCCGATTGAAGGGACATCTCAGGAAGGTTTTGCTCTGTCGCGAAACACCGTCGAGACCTCCTGGCGAAGCGCCAACCTGCCGAACCCGGCGCCTGCGTTTCAGCGGATGGGGAAGGCTTCTTGTGAGGTGAAGGAACGAATGGCAATACAGACGGTCGGAATTGTAGACTGGCACACAAGCGAAGACTTCGCGCCTCTGATGCTTGTGATGGGCGGTCAGGAAAAACACAGGCTGGTCCGGTCGCTCGGCGAGGTCGCCGGCGCGCTTGTCGCCGCCTGGCCGACGGATGACGGCCGGGAATATATAGCGGCCGTAAAGACTTGCCTGGACGCGATCCAGGGCAATATTTCGCCCGATAAGGCGCGCGCCGCCCTCATTCGCGCCGCGGAGGAAGCCGGAATACGGGTGATCGCGGTTGTTCACTGAGACAGTGAGATGAGCCGGCGGCATATGCGCAGCGCCGTTCGGGCCGCATAAGATGCTGGCGCCGGCGGCGATCATCGATTTACGCGTTGCTTTGCCGCTGTTCGCAATCGGATCTCAGAAAAGTCTCGAGGTAGTGTGGATCGCACAGAGCATAGGGGTGCGCGCGGAGACAGGAGAGACTCCCTCTGCGCGATCCGAAGCAAGAAACGCCGGCGGGCCGCAAGAGTTTCCGTACGATGCCGTACAGAGCAAAGTACTTCAGCAAAAAAAGCCCCGCTGGATTGCGGGGCTGCTAAGAGTTGGAAAGGACAAATGCGAAGTCGACTGAGCGACGATCACATCCGCACTCTTAACTCACGGGCATTGAAGAAGTTCCTATGACTTATGATCTTGTTGATACGGCTCAGAAGCACTGAGCGAGTGATGATATATTTCAAACCTTGCGTTGAGATATTTTAACAGCTCTGTTGATCCGATGGGTACGGAGAGAAGAGCATCTCTGCTATTGCCGTGTCGCTATTAGCTCTCCGCCATTGTACCCACAGCACCGGAGCAATTCTCTGACGCAAGCTTAGAAACGACTTCTGACCCCTATGCATCTGTCGTTTTTCGGTGGTCAACCCTCCGGGAGCGGCGAAAACCGCTCGGCGTCGAACGGACCTGTGGCGGCGACTGGAACGGGGTTCTCGTCTGAAGCCGCGACATTCGCCTCGCGATGGACCGTGCGTGGGGAAAGGCGAGGCGCGCTCAATGCGATCGCCGCGCCGGGAGAATGCAGCGCCCATTGCATCAGCGCCGCTTCTGACGTCGATCCAAGGAAATCTGCTTCTTCCCAGGAAGCGGTCATCGGCAGGGAGGCGATCATGTCGGCGCCCTGTCTGGAGGTCTGCTGTGCAGCAGCGACGGGATGGAAGCGGGCGTGGGCCGGCAATGCAGGCGCGGGTTTCTCCGGAAGTGCTGAAATCGGGCCGATCGAGGCAGTCACCAGCCTGTCGTCCGCGCCCGCGTCCTGCGCCAGGGCGAGGGGGCGCATCGCCGGTATCGGAATGGGGAGAGATGAAAGATCGGGAGCGGAGCCTTTGTCATCTCGCTCGACCGCACCGGTCTGCTGCGCCAGCGCATTCAATGCCCGGCTTTTCGGCGTCGGCAGCAGCGCGGTCACCAGCTTGCTGTCTGTGGTGTCGCCGCTCGGCGTGGTGGAGGCTCCCGCGTCTTCGTCTTCTCCGGCGGTGCTGGCGATCTCGATCGAGGTGGAGCTGACGCGTTTCCTGTAGTTCGCAACCGCCTGATCATATCCCGGCAGCGGCCGGCCGTCGGCCGGAAGATGCATCGTCTTCCCATTCGGGAATATGCGCGCGAGTTCCTGCCGGGACATGCGGGGCCAGGCCCGGACATTGCCGACGTCGAGATGCACGAAGGGCGATCCCGAGGTCGGATAATATCCGACACCGCCGACCTGCATCTGCATGGCAATGGCACGCAGCGTCGCAAGCTTCACGCCGGGAACGTAGAAATCCATCGCCTTGCCCAGCATGTGCTGGCTCTTCTTGGCGACGCCAGTGCTGCGCGAACGGTTGCGCAGCATGTTGTTGGTGGCTGGGGAACGATAGGCGGAGACGACGTGGATATAATCCTTGCCGCCGCTCTTCTTATACACCTCCCAGACCAGGTCGAGCAGCCGCGGGTCCATCCGTGTCGGCTCATTCCTTCGCCAGTCGCGCAGAAACCGGTTGATCTGGGCAAGGCCCCTGGAATCGAACTTTCCATCCCGCTTGTAGGTGATCGTGGCCCTCTCGCCCGTGTGGGTGAAGAAAAGCTTCAGCGCCCGATCTTCCGCCGAGGCAAGGGATGCAGAACCGGCAAGTGCTGGCAGCGCAAAGAGAGCCGGCAGAATGGTCTGCGCTGCGAAGCGTTTGGCCCGCGACAGGAGCGCGGCAATTCCGCCCAAGGCTTCACCCGACAAACCCTGTGAATACTCCAACACGAACAATCCCGTCCCACACCAAACATTCGACGACGGGCGGAAACCTCCGCATCCATCCAGCTCAGTAAAGCCAGCTTATGGTCAACAAATTGCTAACGAGCGCATGTGGAGGTTCGGCGAATTGAATGTGGGCCGTCCGAGGCGTCAAGCCCGTTCATGTGCGCACCACTTTGAGCTTGATCTGGGCGAGGCGGTTTGCATCGAACCTTCCGTCGCGCCCCTCTCGCCCGTAAGCGCGAAGAACTTTCAGGGCACGACCATCCGATCAGGCCGGCCCTCGCCGTCTGATCATCTTACCCGCCTGCGGGACCTGAATGAGCAACAGAAGGGACTATTAAATGCCGGCCAACGGCGAGACAGCCGGGCCGTTCAAAGCGGTGCCGTCGACGGCGAAATGTGAGCCATGGCAAGGACAATCCCAGCAGCGCTCAAGGGAATTCCAGTGCACGTGGCAGCCTATATGGGTGCAAGATGCCGATTGTTTGTAGAGCACCCCAGCCTCTGTTCGGAAGGCGGCGATCTTGGTGAGCCCCTCCCGGACAATGGCGCCTTCACCGGGCTTTAACTTATCGACGGAATCGCGTTCGCCAGGCGCGACATACTCTGCGAAATTCTTGATCGCCGTCGCATTCTCCATCAGGTAATCGCCGATCGCCCGCGGCGTCTTGCGCGAGGGCTCGTACAGTTCCCGCCACGGACTGTCGCCGTTGAGAACGAGATCGCGGATCAACAGTGAAGCGACCACGCCATGGGTCACGCCTTCGCCGGAATCGCCGGTGACGACGAACACGCGTCGATTGCCGGGATTGCGGCCGATGAAGGCGGCGTAGTCGATCGTCTCCATCACCTGGCCCGACCAGCGATGGGTCTCGGCTCCGATATCCGGCACCAGACGCCTGGTCCAGGCCGTCAAGGCGGCGAAGCGCTCTCCGGCATCGTCGACGGCGCCGGTTTTGTGGTCTTCACCGCCGACGATGAGAAAGTCCGTCGCGCCGTCACCGGGTTGCAGACGCACGTAATGATAGGGATCTTCCATGTCCCAATAGAGCCCATCTGCGATCGCCCCGCGTTTGATCTCGAAAGCCATCGCGTAGGTCCGATACGGCGCTTGCTTGGTGTGAATGGCGACGCGGTCATTGATCGGCGAATTGGTGGCGACCACGGCCCATTTGCCGGTGATGCTGAAGCCGGAGTTCGTCGACACACGGACACCGCCTTCTGTCTCCTCGACCTGCTCGACCACCGTGTCGCAGAAGAGTTTGCCGCCGCGAGCGCGAATGCCCGCCGTCAGCCCACGGAGATATTTGAGCGGATGGAAGGTCGCCTGATTGATATAGCGAAGCGCGGGTGTCGCAGCGCATCCCGCAAATGGCAGGCCCGTGACTTTTTCGACCGCGGCGCCGATTCGCAGTGCGGCGTCGAATTCGCGTTTGAGATCGGCTTCCTCACCTTCGGACGATGGAAACAGGAACACGTCGACACGTCTGAAATCACAGGCGATACCTTCGGACCCTTGGATCGCTTCGATCCGGTCGATCGCAGCCGATTGGCTCTCATGAAACTGCCGGGCCAGATCGCGCCCTCGAAGATCAATCAACTTGGAAAAATAGTCGTCGCATATGGATGACAGATGCGCCGTCGTGCGGGCCGTCATGCCGCTGCCTATCTGGCCGCGATCGATGACATCAACCTTCTGCCCTGCAAGGGCGAGTTCGTAGGCTACCGACAAGCCGGCAATTCCGGAGCCGATGACAACGGCATCGGCCTCATCGTTCCCAGCGAGTGGAGTGGCGTCGGGCATAACCCTGAGCGAGGCCCACAAGGAGACAGTTCTTTCGTCGCTCACATTCATGGCGCACATCTCCGAACAAGTATTTCCTAGAGCCTGCTGCTTTCATACGGAAGCATATCCTGAGTTTGTGAGGTAGTTTGCGCATTCTGCTGGCGAGAAGCAGTCGAGCATTTCACCAGCCTTGCGCCATGTCGCTTCGATTGTGCGAGGCTGTTCTCTCCTAATTAGGTGCTTGAGCTTGGCAAAGACTTGCTCGATGGGATTGAGGTCCGGGCTGTAAGGCGGCAGGAAGAAGAGGTGCGCGCCTGCGGCCCGGATGGCACGACGGACAGCTTGGCCCTTATGGCTGCCGAGATTGTCGAGGATGACGATGTCGCCCTTGGCGAGCGTGGGCACGAGGATCCTCTGGATATAGAGGGTAAAGAGTTCGCCGTTGATCGGCCCATCGATGACCCAAGGGGCGTCGATGCGGTCGCAGCGCAAGGCGGCAATGAATGTCAGGGTTTTCCAGTGCCCATGCGGAACCGCGGCACATAGGCGTTGACCACGCGGTGCCCACCCCCTGAGGGGCGCCATGTTGGTCTTGATCCAGGTCTCATCGAGAAAGACCAGCCGCTGCGCTTCGATCCGCCGTTGATGGGTCTTCCAACGCAACCGTTTCCTGGCGATATCCATCCGCGTCTGCTCGGCCGGCAGAACCGTTTTTTTTGAAACTCAGGCCCTCGGCCCGGACGAACACCCAAACGGCGCGTCGCTCGGTCTTGATGCCGCGTTCGGCCAGTTCCGCCACAAGGCCTCGCGTCGTGAACGGGCCGGATCGACAGCGCTGGCGCAGCCAGTCGGCCCGTTCGCCGGACAAAGTCCGCTGCTTGCGACCGCCGACGCGGCCGGGCGTCAGAGCGCCGGTCTCCGCAAGGCGCTTCTTCCACTTCGAAACACAGGAGGGAGCAATCGCAAGTGCTGCTGCGATCGATCGTATCGTTTCTCCGGTGTTCAGGCGCGCCATCGCCCGTTCGCGAAGATCCTCAGAATATGGGTGCGTCATCCTTGCCGGCCGTCCTTTTCCGGTAGGACAGAGAATCATATTTCAGCTGATTTGCGAATCTGCGATTCTGAAAAATCGAAGCGTGCTCTAAATTGAAGAAGGCACGCAAAAGTTCCGTCGAGACATCACGCGCTTTGGAAACCGAGGGCCTGCTTCCGGCAGGTTCGGCGCCGCGCATCAAGCGTTGATGATTGAGATCAGCCCTACTGGGATGCCGAAAGCTCGGGCTTGAACACCAGGTTCACCGGCGTTCCCGGCATCTCGCCGCTTAGTTTGATGGAGAAGCGGAAGACGCGGGACCAGCGTTCGGCTCAGAACTTGCCGTTCGTTCGGCTTGCCCGGCGTGCGGCGGTACCAGGAAATCGAGGAGACCGTCGCTCCGCAGGTCAGCGGTTTTCTTTTCCAGAATGTCGCCAATCAAGGTCGTCAGAAATTCGGCTGTCATATGGTTCCAGTCTGTGATGAACGGAACACCCCTGCTGCTGGTGAGGCATTTCTCCTTGTCGTAATCGCAGTGAAGCTTGACGATATCGACGTAGGTGAACGGAAGACCGGAGGGGAAAAAGGGCATTTGCTCTAAAGGCTGGTTGGCCGGCGGATAGCTCGCCGATCGCAGGCAGATAGAGGCATCGGATTTTCTCTGAAACATCAGCCCCAGGCACGAGTGCAATTCGTCGAGCTGGAAATAATTTCCGAACACGAAAACGCGCGCATTATCCGAGTGGCTTTTCATCCAGGAAATAAGCTCGAACCTGAACGGGTTGACGGTGTATTCGAAAGGCCGAAGGCTCGTGAGGAAGATCGCTTTCGTTCGGCCGAGCAATGATTTGTCGTTGATATATTTTTCAAAGGGAATGCAGTATTTGTCGTAAATGCTGGCGCGTGAGGGGGCCTTCACACTATCGTTCTTGATCTCCACCATGCAGTTCAAATAGCTGAGCGCCACGAGTTGATACCGGTCGGTATCGACGTAATTTTTCAGCGCAATCGACCAGTTTCTGGCGTGCGAGTCCCCAATGATGAAGATAACGGGCTTCTCAGCTTGAATGTTGTCGTTCAAGCTTAGAAAAGTGCCTTCGAGCCGTGCTTCGTTCGCCTGCGCGACAGGTGAATAGACTTCATCCAGCCTGTGAGGAAAACCGGCCATCGTGATTGCTGAAAGGACAACAGCTGCGATGGTTGCAACGGATGAGCTCAGGGTGATCCAGAGAGCGCGGCTTCTCCTGGTGTGGCGAAAGGGCTTTTCAATGACGACAAAGCTGGCGACTGAGACCAGGACCGTCACCGCGATGGCGAGAAACTTGTCGCCGTTGCCGAAATCCAAGCTTGTCAGCCGCCAGAAGGCGAAGACCGGATAATGCCACAAATATAACGAGTAGGACACCAACCCGGTGATTGCCGCGGGCCGAGAAGCCAGCAGGCGCCCGGCTGCGTTCTCACGGCTGGCGAATGCGAGCACAAGACAGGTCCCGATGACGGGGATCACAGTGACCCGGCCAGGGTGAACCGTATCCTTTCCAAACAAGATGAGCGAACCAAGAATGAGGATAAGCCCGGCCGCCGCGAGCAACGGCTGGGGGCGAGGCCGTCCACGCCGCACCTCGTAATAGGCGAGCAGTGTTCCGGCCAGCAGTTCCCACGCCCGGGTGAGCGGCGAATAGAAGGCCTGCTGCGGATCGTGCCGCACCGTGACGTAACAGAATACAAAGCTGAGGGCTGCCGCGACCAACACGCATGGCAAAAACCTTGATTTCAGGTATCGGCGCACGATCAGCAACAAGACCGGAAAGGCGATATAAAACTGCTCTTCGACGCTCAACGACCAGGTGTGAAGAAAAGGCTTGAGAAGGGTATTGGGCTCCCCGTACTGGGCCGCCGTAAAATAAAAATAGATGTTCGATCCAAACAGCAGCGAAGAACCTACGGAGTTCGCGTAGTCCGTGAGTTCCAACGGCAACAAAAAATAATAGGCGAAGGGCATTGTCGCGAAAATGACCGCGAACAATGCAGGCAGAATTCGCCGCGCGCGCCGGGCATAAAATTTCAGGAAATCGATACGTCCCGTCGCTTCGATCTCCGTCAGCAAAATCCGGGAAATCAGGAAGCCGCTGATCACAAAAAATACATCGACGCCGATATACCCACCGGAAAGCAGCGTGTGGCCGGCAACCGTGAATTCGGCGTGGTAAAGAATAACCGCGATCACCGATATGGCCCTGAGGCCATCAATCTCTGGTCTGTAAACCTTCAATGCCAGCGGCCTTCATATCGAGAGCGTACTTGGTCGCGCGCAAGATTGGCGCTTTTGGTGCTGCCTAACACAGAGATCCTGGAGGGAGAACAGGATCGCCGGAGAAAAGATTTAGGGGCGGGGCCGATTTCAATCTTTATTTTCTGCGCTGTTGTAAATCAGCATTCCGGAACCTTCGTGATCACTGGCGGTATTGATCTGGCATTGGGGTTGATTGCGCCTACATCGGAAGGGCACGGATTTTGGTCCCTTTATTAATCGGCACTTCATGCATTGATGGCGGCGCAAGCAAACGAGTAATCTGCAGCATCTCAGGCCATCGCCAGACAAGTATCGAAGCGACTTGGTTCATGGGCGTTTTCTGATAGGCGGGCGCCAATATGAAGCCATGCAGCCCAGCCGATCTTAGCGCCGCCCGCTCGGCCGGATTCTTGAGGACGCGGCCATCGCCTGAAACGAACATCCATTCGTCGTTGGAACGGCGCAAGAAATCGATCCACTCCACATCCTTCGAGTGGCGGCCATTTGGCAGGCCAGTTACATCGCGGATGTGAATTGCGTGATGGCCGTCGTGATGAATGAACCCATGCAGGGTGCTGGCAAGAATCGGAGACGTGCAGTTGTCGAAGAAGACGTTCACGCCGCTAGCCGCTGCTCCATCATGGCTTCGAATTCCACCGCATGCCGGACGGAAGCCTCGCTTACGTCGTAGGCCTTCGCTGCACCACGGATGCCGCCCTCTTGTTCCGCAGCCGCTGCGAGCACAGCGGTTGGCACACTCGAAGCGGCGTCGATCGGCTGCCCGAATGAGCGTGCCGGATCTACGATGACGTTGAGCCGCCGTCCGCCCGGCCACCAGGTAAGCGGGTTGCCATCGGAACTGAAATCGACAGTTTTCAGGACAGGATCGAGAATGCCGTTGAATACGAACTGACGTCGAAAGAGGTTCAGCAGATGCTCGCGCTCTTCACCGTCCTCATCCTTCTGGATGATATGAAGGAAGATTTCACGGCCATCCGTGCGAAAACGGTTTGTCGATAGCGGCCGAGCCTCGCCAATCACTTCCTTAGCTGTGTCGATCGCCGCCCGCACCTTGATTGCCGATACGCCGGCTGCGATGAATGCGTCTGCAACGCGAGCCTCCATCAGATCGCGAAAGCCAAGGAAAACCCGCTCGTCTCCGAGCGAGATTTCCGGTGTCCATAAAGGCGGATAGAACTTGTTTCCAATGCGGTGGCCGCGCAGCCACCGTGAGAGCTTGCCGGGCGATATGCGCAGCAGCCTGCCTGCTTCCGCAGGGGTGTAGAGGCCGACACCGATCAAGTTCTCTGTTTCCATGGCGCTATAGTCCATTCAGTTGATTCCCTGTCAACGCCTTCAGAGACGATGTCGTCTAATTTGGTTGTATGGGTTGCGTTTCATCTTTGCCGCGACTTTCGTTGCTGGACGTGCCGCTGTCGCCACCAACGGCAGCGGCTCCGAATTTGCTAGTCGGCAACCACGAAGTTCACGAGCCGCCCGGGAACGACAATTTCCTTCAGCACCGTCTTCCCCATCAGCTTCGCCTCAACGTCAGCTTCCCTCGCAGCCAGCGCCACGAGTTCGTCATCGCTGATAGTCGGAGCAGCTTGAATCCTTCCCCGGAGTTTGCCGTTCACCTGGACGATAATTTCACGGATATCATCATCGGCGAGAGCGGGATCGTATGTCGGCCAGGGTTCATGCGACAGACTCTTCGGATGACCCAGCCTTCTCCACAGTTCCTCGGCAATGTGCGGCGCGAACGGTGCCAGCAGCAGAACAAAGGATTCGACCACTGATCGTGGCCTGGCGTCCAGCCCCGTCAATGCGTTCGACAACTCCATCAGTTTCGAGATCGCTGTGTTGAAGCGCAGAGCCTCGATGTCATCGCCGACAGACTTGATCGTCTTGTGCAGAATTCGCGCGATCGCTGAGGACGGCTCCGCATCCATAATTTTGCTCGACAACATGCCATCCTCTCCAATTGCGATCCGCCATACGCGATGGAGGAAGCGGCTGACCCCGGCCACGCCGGACATCTGCCAAGGCTTGGCAGCGTCCAATGGCCCCATGAAGAGTTCATAGAGACGCAGGGCGTCGGCGCCGTATCGTTCGACCACCTCGTCAGGATTGACGACATTGAACCTCGACTTCGACATCTTCTCGACCTGGCGCTCGACCTCGATTTCTCCGACATCCCAGCGACCGTCGCGCTCGGCCGCGTCCTCGGGTCGATAGTACCTCTCAGTTGCATCCTTGTAGCTGAAGGCCAGGATCATGCCCTGGTTGAACAGCTTGCGGAACGGCTCCTTGGACGTCACGACGCCGATGTCGAACAGGACTTTGTGCCAGAAGCGCGCGTAGAGCAGATGCAGCACCGCGTGCTCGGCTCCTCCCACATAGAGATCGACGGGCAGCCAGTATTTCTCCTTCTCGGGATCGATCGGCGCGGTCATGTTCCAAGGATCGGCAAAGCGCAGGTAATACCAGCACGATCCCGCCCATTGCGGCATCGTGTTGGTTTCCCGCAGAGCGTCCATGCCGGATTTCGGATCGACCGTCCGCACCCAATCGCCCGCCCGTGCCAGCGGCGGCTCCCCATCGGGCGTTGGCCTGTACTCGTTGAGTTGGGGAGGCAGCAGTGGCAGGGCGTCCTCCGGCAGGGGCACGATACTGCCGTCGGCGGCATGCAGGATAGGAAACGGCTCTCCCCAGTATCTCTGCCGCGAAAACAGCCAGTCGCGCAGCTTGTACGCGATGCGCGCCACGCCAACACCTTGCTCGGTCATCCAGGAGATCGCAGCCGTTCTCGCCGCTTTCGTCTCCATTCCATCCAGGAATCTGGAGTTGACCATTAATCCTTCCCCGGTCCACGCAGCGGTCGGCCCATCGCCGGAGGGGGAGCCAGATGCCGACACGACTTCGACGATCGGCAGCCCGAACATCTCAGCGAAATCGCGGTCGCGGTCGTCATGGGCGGGAACGGCCATGATTGCTCCGGTGCCGTAGTTCATCACTATGTAGTCAGCGACCCATACCGGAATCCGCGAACCATTGGCCGGGTTGATCGCATAGGCTCCGGTGAACACGCCGCCTTTCCACTGGGCTTGCGACTTCTCTATCGCGCTCATTGCCGCCGCGCGGGCGCGGTAGGCGTCGACCTCTCCGCGTTGGCCGGCGGAAGCGATGGTATCGATCGCAGGGTGCTCAGGGGAGAGGACCATGAAAGTAGCGCCGAAGATCGTTTCCGGACGCTTGGTGTAAACTGTCAGGGAACTCCCGCTACCCTCGACATCGAAAGTCACGTCAGCACCTTCCGATCTGCCGATCCAGTTGCGCTGCATCGCCTTGATGCCATCAGGCCAGTCCAGCTCGTCCAGATCCGCGAGCAGGCGGTCGGCATAGGCAGTGATTTTCAGCATCCACTGCCGCATCGTGCGCCGCTCCACCGGGTCTCCGGTTTCCACGTAGCGGCCGTCCTTCACTTCCTCGTTGGCAAGCACGGTACCTTGTGCCGGGCACCAGTTGACGGCAACGTCCGCCTGGTAGGCCAAGCCGGTCTTATACATTTGCAGGAAGATCCATTGCGTCCATCGCATGAACGCGGGATCGGTGGTCGAAATCTCCCGACTCCAATCGTAGGAAAAGCCCAGACGCCGGACCTGCTTCCTGAAATTCGCGATGTTGCGCCGCGTGGTGATCGCCGGATGGACGCCGGTCCGCACGGCGTATCGCTCGGCGGGCAGCCCGTAGGCATCCCAGCCCATCGGATGCAGGACATTGAAGCCCATCATGCGCTTGTAGCGAGCCACGACGTCGGTCGCGGTATAGCCTTCCGGATGACCGACATGCAGGCCGTCGCCGGACGGATAGGGAAACATGTCCAGGACATAATATTTCGGACGGCTTTGCTCGTCCCCGGTTCTGAACGTCTGGTTTTCTTCCCAGTATCGCTGCCATCGCGGCTCGATCGTCTTGGGGTCATATGGCATTGCGACTTCCCTTCCGTCTCGAAATTCCGACCGAAGAGGAATGGCAACAAAAAACCCGCCTCTTCGGCGGGTTGCTGCATCTTTAAAAACGCGAGCGCGTGCTAACCCACCATCGGAATGATGGCGAGTAGGAGCTTGGAATGGGTGCGCGCGGTGTTCATGTCTTTTTTGATGACACGGAACCGCTTTCCTGTCCAGCCGCCGGCGGCGCGGTTGGTTTGACAATTGACCGATGCCCGACTTGAGAGATAGGTGACGTTTCGTACCGGAGACATGGGTAACACTTTTCGCTTTTTGTGGGAGGTGTTGACGCCATGGAAAGAGACTTAGGTGATGGAGGAACGTCCACGATTTGTCGCCGCTGCTTGAGGGCGAAGGCATGAGCGATGTGTGCCGGGAGTTCGGCATCTCGCGCAGACTGGCTACAAGATCTCCAATCGCTACAAGGAGGACGGGCTGGAGGTCCTGACCGACCGGTCGCGTCGTCCGGTGCGCTATGCGATCAGTTGCCGGAGCCAGTCGGCTTTAACCATGCCCTCAGAATTTCGGGCTCTCCTCATAGCCTTCCAACTCAGGGCAGCCCCTGATGTTGGCGAAACCGATCGTTCGCCGGTCGCCCGATTCATCCAGACCTCTGAGCACGATGATATTCTCATCCTGCTGCATGATCTCGCTGCGATAGATGCCGGCCCGAAGCGCACGGTTTTTCGCCTGACTTATATTGCATTGCCCGGGCGGCGGGGTGACATGCCAATATCTCGTGCCTTGCCCATCCGACTGCCATCCGACAGAAGCGGCAAATCCCGACGCGCTGGATAGCAGCATGACAGACGACAATATCAGGCTGGGTAGAACCGGTTTCATGCAATCTCCGTAAGCCGTGGCGTTTCCGTGATCCCCAGCGTCCATTTGTCCCTGTTGCAACGGACAAACCGGTTTTCCGATAGTGTCGCTATGGTAGATGACTTACGCTAACACCGTGCTAACGCCGGCTGCGGCCGCTATTCGCCGATATTGAAAATAACGAGTTTTCCGGAGCGGTTAGCATTGCGCTGCCGATATTGCCGTTATGAGGAAGAGCGCAAAAGCCGATAATTCAACAATTTCGATAAGATGATGGCGCACCCGACAGGATTCGAACCTGTGACCTTTGGAATCGGAATCCAACACTCTATCCAGCTGAGCTACGGGTGCATGCCTGAGGCGGTTTGAATCGCCTGTCCGATGGGTGGTTCTTAGCCTAGCTTGCGGCCGGCTTCAATCGCGAAATTCTCGGAAATACCGATGCTTGCAATTTGGCGGGCGTTTTTATCCGTCAGCCTGGGGAATGCCACATAAAAACTCCGCCGGTCTTGCGAGCGGCGGAGCTTGGTTGTCGGGGGCAGGGCGCCGGTGGCGTCAGATCTGCATGGCGCCGGGGCCGGGGATGGCTTTCGGCGGCACCTTGCCGAGGATGATCATGCCGAGCACCTCGTCCTTGGTCACGTCCTCGGTGCGGGCGTGGCCCACCACCTGGCCGTTCTTCATCACGGAGACGCGGTCGGCGAGGTCGAAGACGTCGTGGATGTCGTGGCTGATGAGGAAGATGCCGATGCCTTCCTTCTTCAGCTGCTTGATCAGCTCGCCCACCTGCGCCGTCTCCTGCGGCCCAAGCGCCGCCGTCGGCTCGTCCATGATCAGGATGCGGGCGTTGAAGAGGATGGCGCGGGCGATCGCCACCGATTGCCGCTGGCCGCCCGAAAGCGCCTTCACCGGCTCCTTGAAGCGCTTGAAGTTGGGGTTCAAGCGTCCCATCACCTGGCGCGCCGAGGCTTCCATCGCCACGTCGTCGAGCGTGCCCCAGCGGGTCTTCAGCTCGCGGCCGAGATAGAGGTTGGCGGCGGCGTCGACATTGTCAGCCACGGCAAGCGTCTGGTAGATCGTCTCGATGCCGTATTTCTTGGCATCGCGCGGATTGCGGATGTCGGCCGGCTCGCCATTGATCAGGATCTCGCCGCCATCGCGCTTGTAGGCGCCGGAGAGGATCTTGATCAGCGTCGATTTGCCGGCGCCGTTATGGCCGAGCAGGGCCACCACTTCGCCGGGGTAGAGATCGACCGAGGCGTTGTCCACGGCGTGAATGCCGCCGAAGGAGATCGAGATGTTTTTCAGTTCCACGAGGGGAGTGCGTTGATCAGCCATATCTGGAGCTCCTCTCACTTGGCACGGGCGCGGTAGACGGTGTCGAGCCAGACCGCCACGACAAGGACGGTGCCGACGACGACGCTCTGCAGCGGCGTGTCGACATGCGCCAGCACCATGCCGGATTGCAGAGACTGCATGACGAGCGCACCGAGCATGGCGCCGGCGATGGTGCCGGTGCCGCCTGCCAGCGACGTCCCGCCGATTACGGCGGCGGCGATGGTGTAGAGCTCGTCGAGCGTGCCTTGCGAGTTCGTCGCCGCATTGAGGCGGGCGGTGGAAATCGCCGCCGCAATGGCTGCGAGCACGCCCATCAGCGCGAAGATGCGCACCGTCACCCAGCGGGTCTTGATGCCGGCGAGCTCGGCCGCCTCGGGGTTGCCGCCGATCGCGAAGACATAGCGGCCGAAGCGCAGGCGAGTGGCGATGAAGGTCATGATGATGCCGACGACGATGGCGATCAGCACCGGCACGGCTATGCCGTAGGGAATGTCGAGGCCGGTTTCCGGCCAGGGGATATTGTTGGTTTCGGCATATTTCTTGGCGATGTTGACAGGCCAGTAATAGCTGTTGGCGATCGAGACGGCGCCGAGGATCAGGAAGCAGCTGAGGGTAGCGAGAAAATATTCCGCCCAGATCGGCCGGCGCGGAAAGCCGAAGCGGCGGCGCTGATGGCGCGAGCCGATGATGCTGGCGATAACGAAGAGGCAGGCGGCGATGCCGACGACCCAGCTCCAGGTGGCGCCGATCGAGCCCTCGGCGCCCCCGCCCATGATGCGGAAGGTCTGGTCCATGGGGGCAACCGTCTGGCCGCTGGTGACGAGCCAGGTGGCACCCCGCCAGACGAGCAGGCCGCCGAGGGTGACGATGAAGGAGGGAACGTTGAGGAAGGCGATGATCATGCCCTGGAAGGTGCCGATCAGGCCGCCGGCGATGATGCCGATCAGCAGCGTGATCACCCAGGTGAAGGGGCTGTCGAAGCCGATATATTCAGGCAGGATCTTCGCCTGCGTCACGCCCATGATCATGCCGCAGAGGCCGAGCACGGAACCGACCGAAAGGTCGATGTTGCGGGTGACGATGATCAGCACCATGCCCGTCGTCATGATCGCGATGTCGGTCGTCTGGACCGAGAGGTTCCAGAGATTGCGCGGGGTCAGGAACAGGCCGCCGGTGATGATGTGGAAACCGATCCAGATGATGACGAGCGCGCCGATCATGCCGAGCAGGCGGGTGTCGATCTCGGTCGCGCGGAAGAAGCGGGTCACCGGATTGGCTTCCGCCGTTCGCGGCCCGCTTGAAGTCGTTGATTTTAGCATGTCGGCCATGGGTTTGCCGTTCCCCCATTCTTGTTTAGACGGGCGCCTGCGTGCTGGAGCTTGGCCAAAGGCGCCATTCGTCTGTCTTCAACTGACCATCGCGATGCTTCCGGAAGCCGGTCGCGTGGCGTCGCGACGCTCTTCCGGCAGGGAATGCAAGTCTGCGATGGTGTGGCGAGGCGGAGAAAACTTCGTCTTGGAATTCCCGTCCGCATCCGGCGCCGCAGCGGTGTCCGTTGCGGCGCCGGTCATTCTAGTTCAAAGCTGGCTTACTTGCAGGCGGCAACCGTGCCGGCCTTGACGCCCTGGCAGGCTTCAGCCTTGGAGATCCAGCCAGCGTCGATGACGACGTTCAGATTGTCCTTGGTGATAGCGAGCGGCTTCAGGAAGACGGACTGCATTTCCACGCCCTTCGGTCCGCCCTTGAAGGCCTGAGCGCCGTCGATCTTGCTCATGTCCTTGCCGCCGGCGAGGTCGAGAGCGATTTCAGCGGCGCGCTTGCCGAGTTCGCGGCTGTCCTTCCAGACGGAAACAGTCTGCGTGCCGAGCGCGATGCGGTTAAGCGCCGCCTTGTCGCCGTCCTGGCCGGAGACCGGAACGGAGCCGGCGAGGCCCTGGGCGTCGAGCGCTGCGATCGCGCCGCCGGCCGTGCCGTCGTTGGAGGCGACGACGGCGTCAACCTTGTTGTTGTTGGCGGTCAGGAACTGCTCCATGTTGCGCTGAGCATTCTCCGGCAGCCAGCCGTCGGTATAGGCTTCGCCGACATTCTTGATCTTGCCGGCGTCGATCGCAGCCTTCAGCACTTCCTGTTGGCCCGAGAACAGGAAGTCGGCGTTTGGGTCGGAAGAAGAGCCCTTGATGAAGACGTAGTTGCCTTCCGGCTTGGCCTTGAACACGCCCTCAGCCTGCAGGCGGCCGACTTCCTTGTTGTCGAAGGTGATGTAGAAGGCAGCCGGGTTTTCGATCAGGCGGTCGTAGCCGACGACCGGAATGCCTTCGGCAGCGGCCTTTTCGATGGCCGGGCCGATAGCGTCGGAGTCCTGGGCGAGAATGATCAGCGCGTTGGCGCCCTGCGAGATCAGCGATTCGACGTCGGTCAGCTGCTTGGCGGCCGAGGACTGCGCGTCGGCGGAAATATATTTGGCGCCCTTGGCTTCGAGAGCCTTCTTGATGGCGGCTTCATCGGTCTTCCAGCGCTCTTCCTGGAAATTCGACCAGGAAACGCCGACGACGAGATCGGCAGCCATGGCGGCAGTATGCACGGAAACGAGAATGGCAGCCCCTGCCATCAGTTTCATAATAGACTTCATAATTGTCCTCCCGAATGAGTTGCGACCGGCCCAGCCCATGCTTCCTCCGGCCACCGCGAAAGCTGTCGAGATTTTTTTCTCGACAGTCGAGAAATTAACTGTCAGAGATTTTTTCAACTGTCAACTCTGCATCGCCGGCTTAATTCGCTTGCGCAAAAGCGACCGGAGATGCAGGGGAAGGTGAGGGCGGATGAAGAGCATGATGCCGAAAACCGTGAGCGGTTTTTCGGGTAACATCATGCTCTCACGAAAGCAGGAGGAGAGGGCGGCATCCATGCTGACCAAGTCGAGCACGGAGCTGGTCCGGCAGAGAAACAGCGTGCTCGTGCTGTCCGTGCTGCGGCGCCACGGTGCGCTCGCCCATACCGAAATATCCGATTTCACCGGCCTTTCCTCGGCCACCATTTCAGCGATAACAGCGGATCTGGAACGCGCTCAGATCATCGAAAAGTCCGAGCAGCAGGCGGCAAGCGGCCGCGGCCGGCCGCGCGTGCTTTTGCGCCAGCGGCGCGATTGCGGCTATCTGATCGTCGTCATCATCTCTTCCGATGCCGTGCAATATTCGCTGGTGGATTATGCCGGCAAGCTGATCGACCGCTTCAGCGAGGGGCGCTCACATGATCCGGCTGGTGCCGCCCGGTTCGTCGCCGGGGTGCAGGCCGGGCTCTTGCGCATTCTCGATCGCTCGAGGATTTCGCAGGAAAGGGTGCTGCTGATCTCGATCAGTTCCAAAGGCCTCGTCCATTCCGCCGAGCCGGTGCTTCTGTGGTCGCCGATCTTCGGCAGCGACCAGATCGATTTCGAATCGGCGCTGCGGCCCGACTGGCAGGCGAAGGTCATTCTCGACAACGAGACGCTGCTCGTCGCCGCCGCGCTCGGCGCCCGTGAGGAGATCGCCAAGGGCGCCGATTTCCGTTCGCTCGCCGCACTGTCGCTCGGCCACAGCATCGGGCTCGGAATCGTCCGGCGCGGCGGCCAGGCCGGCCAGGAGATCTCCGCCCCCAATTTCGGCCATATGCTGCATATGGCGGGTGGCGGTCTCTGTCGCTGCGGTACCCGCGGCTGCATCGAAGCCTATGCCGGCTTCTACGCCATCCTGCGCAGCGCCTTCGAAGTGCCGCTCGATACGATCCCGGCCAAATTCGTGCCGGTCGCCGAACTCGACAAGATCGCCGCCCGCGCCCGCCAGGGCCACCGCACCTCCGCCTTCGCCTTTCGCCAGGCGGGGCTCGCGCTCGGCAACGGCCTGTCGCGCATGCTGAGCCTGACCGAGCGCATGCCGATCGTCATCACCGGCCCCGGCACCCGCTATTACGACCTGCTGCGGCAGGGCATCGAAGAGGGCCTCGGCCAGTCGCATATCGTGCGCATGGAAGGCATGCCAGAAATCCGCGTCGTCCCCGACGAACCCATCCTCGTCTTCGAAGGCCACCTCAACCGGGCGCTGTCGGTGATCGATCAGGACATTGTGCTGTCAGGGGGGCAGGGGACGGATTAGGGACAGATCCTGTCGGCGCCTCGGCGTTAATGGCTGCCCCTCACCCTAACCCTCTCCCTGTAAAAACGGGGCGAGGGGACGTGCCAAACGCAACGTCGAGATGGAGAAAGAGGGCGCGGCATGTCCCTTCGCCCCGCCTGCGGGGAGAAGGTGCCGGCAGGCGGATGAGGGGCAGCCACAGACACGAATTTAGCAACCGTGCTCGGCGGGGAAGGGTCTTGGTTCACGCACCTGCGAGTACCATCCAACGCAAAACGGCCGGGCAGAGCCCGGCCATCTCATGCACGACTTCCGGTCGGGAGAGGACCGTCAGCCGATCTTGATCAGCTTGCCTTCCTTGACCGACTGGACGGCGGCGTCGGCAAGCGCCAGTGCTGCCAGGCCATCGGCGCCGGAGGGGGCGATCTTCGAACCCTTTTCGATCGCGGCGATGAAGGCTGCGATCTCGTTGGCATAGGCTTCGGTGTAGCGGGTCATGAAGAAATCATGCAGCGGCGGGCGGGTATAGCCGTCGCCGTTCGCCACTTCGATCGAGACCGGGCGCTGGTTTTCGGCTGCGGCCATGCCCTTGGCGCCATGCACTTCGATGCGCTGGTCGTAGCCATAGGTGGCGCGACGGGAGTTGGAGATGACGGCCTGCTTGCCTGAAGCGGTCTGCAGGATGACCGAGACGCTGTCATAATCGCCGGCTTCGCCGATCGCCTTGTCCACCAGCACGGCGGCGGTCGCCAGCACTGAGACCGGCTCTTCGCCGAGCAGGAAGCGGGCCATGTCGAAATCGTGGATCGTCATGTCGCGGAAGATGCCGCCCGAACGCTTGATATAATCGACCGGCGGGGCGCCGGGGTCGCGCGAGGTGATCGTCACCATCTCGACATCACCGATCTTGCCGTCGTCGATCACCTTGCGCACCGCCATGAAATGCGGATCGAAGCGGCGGTTGAAGCCGACCATCAGCTTGGCGCCGGTCTCTTCCACCACCTTGATGCAGGCCTTGACGCGGTCGACGTCGAGATCGATCGGCTTTTCGCAGAAGATTGCCTTGCCGGCGCGGGCGAAGCGTTCGATCAGGTCGGCATGGGTGTCCGTCGGCGTGCAGATGACGACGGCGTCGATATCCTTTGCCGCCTCGATCGCCTCGATGGTGCGGACTTCGCAGCCATAGGCCGAAGCGATGGCTTCCGCCGCCTGCGGAAAGGCGTCGGCGACGGCGACCAGCGTGGCATTGGCGTCGCCGCTGACGGCCTTGGCGTGAACCTTGCCGATACGGCCGGCGCCGAGCAGACCAAATCTTACAGTCATTTCAATCTCCCTTGAATTCGGAACAAATAAACCGAATTACCAAAAATCTGGAATTTTCATTCCATCATCTGAGCGTCGCGTCAAGCCCGCGACTCTTTCACATTTGCAAGATTCAAACTAAAGGACAGTGCGACAAAATGCGACCGCGGGGACAGACATGCAACTGATCGATCCGAACCATCCGGCATACCAGCGCCTCTGGGTGCGTGTCGGCATCGTTGCCGTCTGCTTCGGCTGGGCCGCGGTCGAGATTATCGGCGGCGATCCCTTCTGGGCGGTGATCTCCGCCTCGGCCGGCGCCTATGCCTTCTATATGCTGTTCTGGACCTTCAAGCCGCAGTCGGCCGAGCCGATTGTGCAGCCTGATGCCAAGGGAGAGGACGAAGCCGCCGAGACACCCGCCGAAAAGCCTTCGAAAGAAGGGCAAGCGGAATAGGTGTTTCGCCGCAGCGCTTTGTCGATCGGGAGATCGGCGAGCATCATTCGCTTCGGCGCAGGCGAACAATCGAAGCGCGCCGCGCTCTTTCCGATGCGCGCCGCGCTTAACTTCTTTGATTGGTATCGTCGCAAAACTTCCGCACGGCTTCGCGTGCAGCGAGCTCTATTCCCGCCGTATGCCCCTCATGTCAGAGTGACAGTTCCCTAGCCTGCGCGTCGATCTTTTCGCAGGCATTCCCGAAGCGATCGCGGATCGGTACCAGCGGCGAGACGCCGAGTAGGAGAAGCGCTTTCAAATGTGACCAGCCACCTCCGAGCAACGGCGCAAAGGGTGTCATGACGTTGCGTTCCTCTCCATAGAGACGCTGGTACTCTGCAAAATTGCAGAAGTTCTCGTGATTGCTGTCCTGCAGGCGGAAGGACTCGGCCGCTGCGCCTTCGGCTAGGATAGCTTCGTGCGTATCGAGCATGACGGCATAGTAGTCGATCGAGGCGTCGGCGGCCGGAGCGACCGGTGCGATCGTCGTGCCGTTCACGAGCTCCTTCACCTGGATCAGAATGCCGTTCAGGTATAGCGCATGGCCAGGCGACAGATAGAGATCCGAATGTGGGGTGTGCCCGTCCAGCGCGTGGCGGCAAACCCGGATCGGCACGACGTCTTTTTGCCAGCGTGCGCCGCTCTTCTTGAAGCTTTGGCGGCCGATCCACTTGACCGCACGGGTGCTGCCGTCGGGAAGGGCAATGCGATCGCCGATGCTGAGATCCTCGACGGGCCTCTCACCGCAATCGGTGAGGATCGCCGTTCCCCGCAGGAAGCAATTTGCGCCGCTGCCGCCATGGCCACCTCTTCCGCCCGGGCCACCGCTCCCGCCGGGACCTCCGTGTCCACCGGAGCCGCCCCGCCCCCAGCGCCGACCCATCGCTTTGGCCGGAGAGATTGAAATTGCCGTGGCCATGGCTGCCGCGCCGGCGAGACGAGCGCCGGCGGCCGCAACTACGCCTAGAAAATGTCTGCGCGCAGTGTTGCGCGGCTGCTTCGGATCTTCCGTAGACGACATGTGGGCGATCTCCTGAAAACATTAAACCGCCCGATGCTACAACATGTTGTATCGCATTCAATTTCGCCAGTTAGCGCTGTGCCTTACTGAAAAGGACGTAGGCATGGGTTAGGGGCTCCCGAAATACGCTATGTCAGATACCAAAAAGCGGGAGGTTTATCTGCTACCCCGACGCGAAAGAATCGAACTGAGTACCTTGGTGGGCGGTTGAATCGCTGGAAAACAGCACATATAGCGTGCGCGGACCAAGCCGGATGGCGGCTCCTCCGTGGCGTCGGAGTGTTTACCCGCTCGAGATAGCTTCAGCTATGCGGCAGGCGGCGCATCGCCTCGTCGATCAGCAGATTGGCGACCATCATGCGCCTGTTGGCATTGTCGCGGAAAGGCGCTGCGACACCATCAGGATAATTGGCCTTGGCAAAGGCGCGCCGCTTCTCGTTCAGCGTCTGTTGGGTATCGGCGGCAGCGATCGCCAGTTCGATGGCGATCTCTTCGGGGGCAATGCGGGCGAGATGATCCGGCATGACGGGTTCCTGCGGCGGGAGCCAAGGCCTCTGTTGTGCGGGGTTGATTAAAGATCGTAAAACCTGACCCTCGTTGAAACGGTCGAGCCCATGAAGGGCGTTCGCGGGTTCGCCCTCCATGAAATCTCAACCGCCTAATATCCGCCAAGTCATGTTTCAGAGTCCCGAGCGAGGGCGGGAAACTGGAGAAGCTGACTTCGAACTCAATGTCCGGCGAATACCAGGGTCTGAACCGGCAGCAACATCGCCTGTATACGCAGGATCATCGCATGCACGACACCCACCGTGTCGACGACATGCAGGAACATCCAGCGCGGCGTGCTGATATTGGGATCGGCGAGCGCGTCGTGGTTGTTGGTATAGGCATTGGCAATACAGCTGCTGCCCGGCGGGACATCAGCGAGGCCGCCGTCGAAGAGCGGCTGCAGGAACACCGTCAGAGTGCCGGGTTTTGCCATCTGCTGAACATCGACCAGCTGGTCGGTGGGGCGCAACTGGCCGGCCGCGATCACGTCCTGCACGTCGGTCACGACGAGCGGGATGATGGTGAACGGCTTGCCGACACAGACAGCCTCCGCGACCATTCCGGGTTTCATCACCTGCGCCTCGATCTGCCCGAAACCGGCGATGAGCGTGCCGCGGCCCGCTTCGCTCGGCACCAGGATGCCGGCAGGACGCAGCATGGTGTTCAGCACATCGCCGGGGCGCAATGTGAATTGCTGGACGGTGCCCGATACCCCCGCCTTGACGATTGTCTTGTCGAGTTCCACCTGCGCTTCGGCTTGGGCGGCCTCCGCGCTCGCCTTCTGCGCTGGAAGGAGAACGCTGAGCTTGGTTTCCAGCGTCTCTTTCTTGGCGAGCGCAGCGCTCAGGGAGCCTTTGCGGCCTTCGACCGTATTGGTGAGGCGGACGACCTCCCGGCGGGCGACGGCATCGTTTTTCAGAAGCTGCGTCTTCATCTCCAACTCGTCCTCGGCTACTCGCAAGGCGCCTTCGGCCTCCTGAATCTGGCCATCCATGCTCGCAAGCTCGGTCTGTGAGACCCTCGCTTCCGCCTCGGTCTCGGCAATCTTCCGGCGGGCGGTCTCAAGGGCCGCCTTCTGCTGTGAATCGTCGAGCCGGAAGAGAGGCGCGCCGGCGGCGACCTTTTCGTTGACGCCGACAAAGACTTCATCGACCCGGCCGGAGGCCTCCGGCAGGATCGTGACGGTGCGGAACACCGCCGTGACCGTTTTTGTTGAGGGATGGAAATAGAAGATCATGGTGATCAACGAAACGGTGAGGATAAGGCAGGCGGAAATGCCCCAGCGTAGTTCGTACCACATGCTGTAAAGGGTGATCTCCTGGCCGATGCGCTTGCCCTGGACATAGCGCCTGTAGAGATAGTCCGGGAAGATCGTCAGCATTGAGCAAAGCAGCAATTCTAGCATGATCAGATCCCCTCTTCGTGCAGCGTCTTGGCGGGCGCCCGGGCGACGGGTGCCTCTGCCACTGGTTCCGGCGCCGGCGCTCGAACCGGTTCCGGATGATCGGCGGCGACCGGCGCCTCGTCCTCGAGTTCGGCCGGATTCCGACCAGCAAGCCTGGCGAGCGACCGGGCGATCGAATAGAGCGGCGTCGCAAAATCTGGAAACCGAATGAAGGCCAGGAGCAGACCCAGGATCCAGTAGAGATGATTGTGGGTGAAGAGCGAGATCAGCGCCAGAACCGCGACGATCTCCATCTGCACTTTGTTCGTGTGATGGGCGATGCGTTCGGGAACGGCGTGAAGCTGGAAGTAGAGGTTGCCGACCACAAGAATCATCACGATCAGAAATACGATGACGCCGACGAACAAATAGTCCGTCTGGCCCGGTCCCGTGATGAAGCCGGGCACGTGGTTTGTGAGAGCGGAGTGATAGTCTTCCATCGGAATCTCCTTTCCTGAACGCCGTAATGGTCAGGCCGCCAGGCCGCATGGATCATGTCAGCCGGCGCCTGCTGCCAAGGCCTGTTTGTGCGCCGTCAGGGCCTGCTGCGCCGCTGCGACCGTATCGGCAGCCTTGTCGCCGGCGACCTGGACGGTCGGCACGGCAAGGCGGATGCCGTTTTCATTGAAGGCCTGATAGATCATCCGCAGCGCCCGGCGCTTCAGTGTGAACTGCTCTCCGGGAAGCGTCATGAACTTCATGCGCAGCAGCAATCCGGAGTCGCCGAGGCTGTCGATGCCCTGCATCTTCAAGGGCTCGATCGTAACGGGCTTGAATTCGGGGTCGTCGAACAGTTCCTGGCCAATCTTCTTGATGATCTTGCGGGCCTTTTCGACATCGGCATCATAGGCGACGGTGATCGTCATCTTCTCGATCACCCAATCGCGGCTCATGTTTTGAATCGCGCCGAGTTCGCTGAAAGGCACGATGTAGACGGCGCCACGGTGATGCCTGAGTTTCACCGACCGGAGGCTGAAGGATTCAACGCTTCCCTTGTAATTGCCGCTCTGAATGTATTCGCCGACGCGGAAGGCGTCGTCGAGTAGGTAAAACACACCGCTGATAATATCCTTGACGACGGTCTGGGCGCCGAAGCCGATCGCAACGCCGACGACGCCGGCGCCGGCGATCAGCGGCCCGATCTCGACGCCGAGCGAAGACAGCGCCATCATCACCGCAATGGCGGCGAAGAGGATCATCAGCACGTTGCGCAAGATCGGCAGCAGCGTACGGATTCGCGCCCGGCGGCGTGCCCTGTCGGTGCCTGCCTCTTGGGTCGTATCGGTCTCGCGAAGCTTGCGGTCGATGACAACGCGCACGAGGCTCCAGGCGAGATCGATGACGAGAAGGATGATACCGGCGCTCAGCATGCCCCTGACGATCCGCAGCATCGGGGTGTCCTGCATCGTCATGCGGGTCAACTCGACATCGAGAGCCTTGGCAAGCAGGAGGATGGCCCCGACGATGACGGCTGCCCGTACGCCGCGCTCCACCAGCACTGAGGTGACGCTCGCCTGCTCGGCCTTTTCCTCGCCGGCAGGAGAGGACAGAATATTTGCGATGGAGACGCGAGTGAGCGCAAGGATGGCCGGCACGGCAGCACATACCGCGACGATCCAAAAGAGTCTCATCGCACCGACCACCCAGAGAGCCCAGAGACCGATGAAATAGGCGGTCCATAGCGAGTTGCGGATCGTGTGGCCGATGCGGGGCGTTTGGCTCTCGGCCAGCTCTTCCACGGGTCGGCGCCACAGGCTTTCGATGGCGATCACCAACAGTACGACACCCAGCATGTAGGCGACGAGCAGCCGCGAGGCGGGGGGAAGGCCGAGCGTTGCAAGCAGCCGCACCGTCACCCAGCCGAAAGCGAACCAGCCGCAGAGATAGGCGAGGCGGCGCGCCCAGTAAGTCGCGGCCGAATCGCTGACGGGGACCACGCGAAATGCTGGCTGTACGGCGGCGGGGGGCGCGAGCCAAGCGCGCAGAAGCGCGGCCGCGAGCCGGAAGGCGACGAATGCGAAGAGGTAGCCGACGACGATTTCGCGAACGAGCGGCGGCCAGTCGAAGACGAGGAAAAAGCCGATGCTGCCGAGCGCGAAAGCCAGCACATGGCATGCTTCCCAGAGAAGCTTGGCGCCGAGAAGGACAAGCCGCTCCCGGACAGTCGAAAAGGGCGCCCGCTCCATCCAGGCGCGCCAGCCGCCGCTGATCCGCCGGAAAAACCATTGGGCGGCAAAACCTGCCGCCATGAAGGCGATCAAGAGCACTACGGGCCGGGTGCCGCCGTTCGCCTGGATATCACGCTCGAGCACGGCCGCAGCAGCCATCAGCTGAGATGGAAACGAGGTCGCAGCATTCATCAGATCGGAGGAATGCCGGCGGAAGCGTGTGGCGAATTCGGCGAAAGAGGGATCGGTTGGCTTCGCCTCGCCTGTTTCGGCAGCTACTTTTGCCGCCGCCTGCTGCTTCAGCCAGTCCTGCACCGCAGGATCGGTGGACAGGGTTATGAACTGCTCGATCCGTTCGGCCGGCAGTCCGGCCGGCGGCGTCTGCGACATCGCGGGAATGGCCGTCAGTGCGGCGGCGAGGGATGCCATCACCGCCAGGAGCAGCGTGCGAAGACCATTCCTTGGTGATACTATCGGCATGATCCCTCCCAATCCCGAGTATCGAATACGGCGCCCTATGGCCGGCATTCCGTCCTGAACGCATTGCCACATGCCGGTTTCGACTTGCCGCCGGGCCCGGCAACCGCGCTGACATCGGCGGCATAGGCGTCGCGTGTGTCCTGATCGACGACGGCGGCAGGCGCCGCCAGTACCAGGCCCGCAGCACTGCCCGCGGCGGCCGCCGTTTCAGTCGTCGCCGCAAGAATTCTCTCGCCGAGGCCGACGCGGCTGTCGGTCAGCGTCTGTCCTTCCGAAATCCGGGCGCCGATCAGCTGGACGATCGCGGGCGAGGCTGCGAATTTGGCGTGGTTGAGCCGGTCGCTGGTCTTCACCTTCGTCAGGTCGATGACATTGATGTCGTATTCCTCGAGCTCCTGCTTGTAAGGCGCCTGTTCCGGATCGATTGAGCCGAGACGGGCGACATCGCCCCAGACCCTTCGGGAGACGGCGAGCGCCTTATCATCACGCGATACGAAGAGGGTGAATTGGGGATGCTGCTTTCCCATGTCGGCGATCTGCTGGCGGAACACGTCGACATCGACGTCGGGAGCCGCGAGCATGACATTCTTGAATTTCGCTGGCAGGCGGCCATTGCGGATCGCCATCTGCCGCAGGCCTTCCATGGCAAGCCAATTGCCCATCGAATGGGCAAGGATCGAGACTTCCTTGATCTCCGGATCATGGTAGAGATACTGAAACAGCTTCTCCAGCGCATTGCGGGTGTAATTGGTACTCTCCCGATCATAACCATAGGCGAGCAGCCGCCCGCGCGAGGGCCATGTCACCAGCACCGGCGCGCTGTGCACGCCGGAATCATGAACGATCTGGGCAAAACGGTAGACGGAGTCCTCGAAGCGGGTGTTGTAGCCGTGGATGAAGACGAAAACGCTCCTGTCGGGGCTTTTACGCACGCTGGCGCTGAGCCAGGCCTTTGCGGCGTCGACATCCAACTCCGTTGCCTTGAGCGTCGCAAAATCGGTCTTGGGGTTGGACGGCAACTTCTTCGGCCAGGCGACTTCACCGGCTTTGCGGCCAGGCGGAATCGATACGGTGATATCGGCAAAGGTGGGCTGGCGGGCGCGCTCGCCGCTGAACATCTCTCCGGGAACAGGCGAGCGGCTTCGCGTCGTGGCGACCAGCATGTCAACGCGATCGGCGCGAGGAGCAGTCTCTGCGACCGGGGTCAGCACGCCTTTGGGATGCCCGCCGCAGCCTGACAGGCACATCATCGTAACGCAGATCAGAAGCCGTCGCAGCGTCTGCCGAAAAGCGGCCTGACTGCCGCGCATGTTGCTTATGTTCACACTGCTCCCCACCCTGACGCATGCTGCCGGGGGCTGACCCGGTCCTGCATGGAAGAGATTGGGCCAAAGACGAAGCCGCAGGCATGTATGATCCTGTATGTTACAGGTAACAGCACCCTGCGCTTCGTTTGGCCGATGGCGAGGACAGCCGGTCGCACACCGCCGTCAATTCGCCGGCCGGTCGTTTGGAACGGGCAGGCCGGCAGCCTCCAATCCGGCAAAAAAACGTTCCTGGTCCTCGATCCTTGCCAGCCGCCGGACGACCTCACGCCGGACATTAAGGATCAAGGCGGGCGATCGGGCCTCGATCCAGTCGATTTGCTCCTTTGCCTCCGCCGATTTTCCGAGGGTGCCGAGGATCGAAAGCAGGACGAGGCGATGCATCGGATTGTAGTTGAGGTCCGACATGCGGGACCACAATTCGGCAGCCTGGGTATCGCCCCGCATGAAGGCACAAAGCGCCATCCCAACTTCATAATATCCCTGCGGTCCCGCATTCTTGCTGACCGCCTGCGAAATCAGATCGCAGCCCCTCTCCCAATTCCCCGACATTGCCAGGCGCAGGCCGTATTCGCCGGCAACTTCCGTGTCGTTCGAATTGCTGGCGTAGGCCGCTTCACCGGCGCGGAGGGCCTCGGTCGGGTCATTGCCGAAAAAATTGGCAAGCATCAACGCCTGCAGAGCTCGGGCATTCTTCGGATCGAGCCGCACGGCTCGTTCGGCTAGCTCCTTGGCAGTTGCCAGCGTGGCAGCGGTCGGTTTCGTGTCCAGCTGATATGGAAAGCGGAATTCGTCGAGATAGGTGAGCGAAAGAAATGCCGCGATATTGGAATCATCGGGCATCTTTTCGGCAGCATGCTTCAGGCAGGATTTTGCCGTTTCCTGCGCCTGCGGGGTCATTTCGCTCCGGTAGCTGTAGTAGGACAGGATGCAGGAAAACGCGTCTGCGTTTCCTGCGATGCTGGCGGTGTCCGCCTGAAATATCACGCCGAACGGTCGCGCAACCGCCGTCGCAATGTCCTCGGCAAGACTTGCCTGCGTTTGCAGGAGACCCTGGACTTTCATGTCGGCGTCGTAATTATTGGCCCAGATGACGGTCCCATCGGCTCGCCGCACAAGCCGGGCCGTCGAGCGCAGCGTTTCGCCTTCCAGCCTGATACTGCCTTGCAAGGCATAGATCGGTTGCGACGACAACTGACCATCGCGATTGCGCGGCAGAACGGCGGCGACGACGATATCGTTGAAGGGAACCAGTTTTTCGATGATGTCGTCGGTGATGCCCTGGGAGATGCCGGATGCTACCCCGCTGCCGGAGGCGCTTTCGAAGCGCTCGACGACGATGATTGGGCGGCCGACAGCTCCGGACGGCATTTCTTTCCCGGTATCGAACAGCCTCGCATGCTGAAGCGCCGCGACAGCGGCGGCAAACACGACCACCGCGCCTCCAGCGAGCCAATATCGGGGCCATGACACACGCCGGTCCGCCTTGTCCCGGCGGCGCCCATCCGCTGCCGGAGGGACCTGCTGCGTATAGTCTGGGGAGGGCCGCAGCTCAGCGGACTGTCCCGTTTGCAGCCTTTCTGCAGGCTCGGCTCCTCGCCTTACCTCGAAGATGGGCGCATAGCCGCCTCTGGGAATTGTGATGATAACCCGGTCGCTGGCTCCGGCGGTCAGGTAATAATGTTCCAGTTCCCTGCGCAGTCGTCCTGCTTCGATACGGACACACGGATCCTGCTGAGCATCGAAACTTGCATCTCGGCCGAAAACGGCCTGTGCGATGGTAAATGCCTTCAGGTAGTCGCGATGGCCGGCAAGCGTCTCGGTCACCACGAATTCAAGGAATCTTCCTGCCCGCTCCGGAAGACGAAACTCCGGACTGGACAGAATACGCTCAAGTTGCTGCTGCACCTCTTCGGGTGAAGAAATGTCGCTGCCTGCCCTGTCAGCGCCTGCATTTTGCATCGGCTCCCCCAAGACTCCGATTGCGATCAACCTGCAGTATTAGCCACCGACGATAGACCCGAGTAGGCATAACGGCAATGCGATTTGCAAGAATGTGCTAATTAAGGATCACCTTAGTCGATGGTCGCCAACAGCCAATGCAGGCCAGTATAACCCTGATCAGCGTAGGATACCGTATCCTACCGGCGCGGACATGTATTTTACTGCCATCGTCACTCCGTGCGCTCTATCATCGCCTAAACATTCTGGAGGAGGCGACGATGACATCACCCGAAGCGTCCACATCATCCATGACGAGCGCTGAGGACTTGCGCAAACGCGCTTTGGAACTCCAGCTTCTGGAAATCGAGCGCAGCGAAAAGATCAAGTCGCGCGAAGCGAAGAAGCATGCTGACTTCGTCGAGGATTTCTTCCGCAAGCAGATCGGAGAAGCGGAGCGCGCTGTCATCAAACGCCTCGTGATGAAGGCGGCCGCGGACGGCAAATACGAGGCGCTGATCTACAGCTTTCCATCGACGTTCTGCACGGACAGCGGCCGGGCCATCAACAATAACCTTCCTGGGTGGCAGAAGACGCTACAGGGAAAGGCGAAGGAACTGCATGGACTGTTCGAGGAGGTCGCCAAGCCGCAAGGCTACGGGCTCAAGGCGATGATCATCAATTTCCCTGACGGCATGCCGGGAGATGTCGGCTTCTTCCTCACCTGGGAACCCCCCGTCGATTGACGGCAGCGAGCAGGCGTGAGCGAGGGAATATCCTATTGAAAGCGATAGAGATCGAGCGAAAGTTCCTGGTCCGGGACGACAGTTGGCGCGCTTGCGCCGACGAGCCGCACGTTCTGCAGCAGGCCTATCTCTGCCTCGATCAGAACTGCATACGCGTCCGCCTGATCGACGGGCATTCCGCGCGCCTGACGATCAAATTCCGCTCGCCAGGCCTCGCCCGCGAGGAATTTGAGTATGACATTCCGGTCGAGGAGGCACGCGACCTCCTGCTCCATGCAGGTCATGTCCTTGAAAAGACGCGATACCGCGTCCTGCATGACGGCCGGAGCTGGGAGGTGGACGTATTCGCCGGCGCTTACCAGGGATTGACGCTCGCCGAAATCGAAATGGCGAGCGAGGATGACCGGTTCAGCCTGCCGCAATGGCTGGGGCGCGAGGTCACGGGCGAGAGGCGATACTCAAATCGCGCCATGGCAGCTGCCCCGCGCACGAAGCCGGCGATGCAGGGCACCGCCGGCTGGAGCCTCAATCTTTCACCACGATCCAGTTTGCGTCCGGATTGAAATCCTTGATAGCTGCGGCGCGCTCTTCCGTTGTTGGGCCCAGATCGCGCTGATAGATGACGCTCATCCCGTTGACCATGAAGGTTTGCACGCCGGTGACCCTATATCTGACCGGCCAGGCAATCAGTGCAAAGCCGCCGGTCATATAGCCGTTAATGACATAACTTTGCTTGCCGCCAAGCACGTTGTCGCCCTGGGATGTCAGAATGCGGTAGCGATATCCGTAATAGCCCTCGCCGCGTTTGGCGGCTCCGAAAGCGGCCGTTTCGACCAGCGCGCTTGCCGGGCTTTCCTCGGGGTATACGCTGGGATCCCAGTAAAGACCATCGAGCTTGCCGGGGCTGCTGATCAATTTCTTCGCGAACTCGTAGATGCCGTCGCCGTCACGATCCTCGGATGCGAACCAGTACTGGGCAGCCACATATTCACGCATGGTATCGATGGTGGCGAGCTCGTTCTCGCCGACGCGGCGATTGATGATTTCTTCAAGGCCACGCTGAGTATCGAAGAACCATTTGCCATCCTTGTCTTCGGTCAGCGGAAACGGCAGCGGCCAAAGCCGATCGCCGATCGCAGCGACCTTCAGATTGCCGAGATCCTTCAGAACCACTTGGCGCTCTGCGCCCTCGCGGATCAATCCGTATGCGATCATCGCCTCGTTGCTTGAACGGAGCTTGTCGGCGTTGAGGCCCAGCAAGGCGGCAAGATCGTCGATGTTGTTGGAAGCCAGCACCGACTTCAGTTTGTCGATCGCAAGCTGCGCACTGTCGAACTTGGGCGAGGACGTCGCCGCCTTGTAGGCGGAGAGATCCGCCTGCGCCAGTGAGAGCGTCGGCGTTGCCGAAAACGCGCAGAGCGCTGCTGCGAACATGAGCGAAATTACAGTCGATTGGCGTCTCATGATGTCACTCCCTGAGCTGAAACAGGTGTTACCGCCGTCCACCGCCGCCACGGCCACCGCCGCCACGACCACCGCCACCGCCACCGCGGCCACCGCCGCCGCCTGGAGGGCGGCGATACTGAGGTGGACGGGCCGAAGGACGCTGGCCCATGCTCTGCGAGCCGCGGTGTGAGGAGACGGCCTCCCGGCGACCCGACTGCGGGTTGCCGAGAGCGCTTGGCTGGCGTCCGCGATTGTCTGGTCTCGCAGCCATTTGCGGCTTGTTGGCTTTCTTGACGGATTTCTGGGCCGGTTTGGCGGGGCGATTGGCGGCCTTCTGAGGACGGGCCTCAGGCCTCGACGCTCCCTGCCGATCGCTTGCCGCCGGTCGATTGGCGGCGGGCTTGGCCTTCAAACCTTGCGCCGTGTTTCTGCGGATGTCTTCAGCGCGTGCGGCGTTACCGCGATTGCCGGGCCTCTGGCTTGCCTGGATATCGTTGGCCCTGTTGCGCAGCTGGTTGCGATTGTCGCTCTGTAGACTGGATTTGATCGACGACCGGTCCAGCTTCGAAAACTGGTCCTTGCCTATACTCAGTTTGCTGCGATCGACATTGCTCCAGTCGACGTCGTTAAGCTTGAGCTTCCCATTGAAATTGCGGTCGTTCAGGCAATTGTTGCAGTCGATGTCGATATCGCCGCCGTCCCAACGGCCGCCCCAGACGCCCCAGTCGTCCCAGTTGACGATGGCCGCCCACGTCAACCCGGTTACCGCAGCCGCAAAAAACCCCGCCCCGGGGTAATAGTAGCTGTCGTAATAATCCGGATAGTAGGAGATAGGCTCAGAGGCATAACCCGGTTCGTAGAGCATTTCCGGTGGATATTGCGGGATATAGATCTTCTCGGGATCGGTCGGCCGGATGATGATATTCTCGTTCTCGGTAACGACGGTCACCTTGTCATCCGTCTTGATGATGTTTTTTTCCACCGCTTCGTCGCGAAGCTGCTGGATGGCAATCAGAACATCCTTTTGCTGATTGGTGAGCGCATCCGCCAGCGATTGCGTCCAGTCGAGGTCCTCGCTCATCATCTTGACGATGTCGGGATAGTTGAGCAGCGAAATGACACTGCCGTCCCAATCGCTCTTCGGCTTGAGATCGGAATTCTTCTTTTTTGCCTCCAGGAAACGCTGTGCCTCGATGATCTGCAGCGGAAAGAGCGAGGCAGCCGAAATTGCTGCGACCAACTCGTCTGGATAAAGGGCAATGCGCGCCACGAGCACTTCCAGTTCATCGTCCGACAGAAGCGCCGAAGCAGGCTGTTCGGCAGCAGTCTGTGTCGGCGCGGCCGCTGGTGCAGGCGCCTGGGCGCGCGCGGGCAAGGCCGGCTGCAGCGCGATGATCGCGACAGCCGACAATCCAGCAATGACTTGGCCGGCGATGAGTTGGCCAAGTGGGAATCGGCCCCCAAACACTTTGCAGGAAATGGCTTTCATCGCATCGACCTCCCTTGGATCAGACAATGACGGATGCCTTTATGAAGACTTCGGACCGATGAGAGGCGGTCGCCCCAGCACGACGACTTTCGATTGGGCGATTGCCTCCCCCATCTCTTTCAGCAGAGCCTCGACCAGTCCCGCATATTCTTGCCGCCGCGCCTCGCGAACCGCCTCCGGCAGACCTTCGACATGCGCCAGAGCCTGGGCGGCGGCCGCGAGATCCTCACACATGCTGTGAAAGGGCTCGTTAACGTAGAAAAGCCGCTGTACCAGCCGCGTCTGGTTGGGAAAATAAGTCTCGGCCGTCTCAAGGGCGGATAGATATGTCGAACCTTTATCTCCCGACGCCATCTCCGCCCCCGCCGCGACTGCGCTCAGCAGATGTCAAAACTATACAACAGCAGCACCCGCGGCTGACGTAAAATACGCGATCCTCTACGATAGCCAGCTTTTGAGTGGCCGGGGAAATCGAGGCAACCGGCCGAATGTCAGTAATCTAGCAGATCGAATCGCTCCGCTCCTCAGGCGCTGACGATCACCGCAAGGGCTTGGCGGCGCGCGACCCGATAGAGATTACACGATGCTACGAGCCTCCAAGCCGAAACGGGCCTAATATCGACCGTTGATAGCGATCTAAGGGCGAGGCCAGACCGGCCAGAAGGAGCGGCCGTGTTTAGACTATCTTCGTCGTCACCATCCTTGTCTGAGATGGCGATCGGCGGTCAGATCTGATCGCCAACGTATCAAACCACCTCATCAGCGCGCCGCGAACGCTGCCAAACGGGCGGCCTCAACCCGCGGTCTTGCGATTGGCTATCGCAGTTGACGCAACCGTGCGGCCAAGCAGCGCGATGATCGGGAAGAACCAACGGCGGGAAGAACCAACGGTTAAGAGCATAGGAGCCAGCGGTGATAGGTAGCATTCCGATGTTGCGAGGCCTGAGCGGTTTCAGCTGGGATTGGCTTCGCAGCGATATCCCGGCCGGGCTGTCGGTCGCTGCCGTCGGCCTGCCAAGCGCCATCGCCTACCCAGCGATCGCCGGTCTGCCGCCGGAAACCGGCATCTATGCCAGCATTCTTGCGCCGATTGCTTATGCGATTTTCGGGCCGTCGCGGTTGCTGATCGTCGGGCCGGATGCCGCGACGATGACGGTGCTTGCCGCTGCCATGGGCGCCATCATCGCGGCCTTGCCTGCCGATACCGCTGTCGATCGGGTTGCGATCGCTTCGGCGCTTGCCATCGGTGTCGGCCTCTTCTGCATCGCTGCGAAACTATTGAAGCTCGGCGTTCTCGCGAGCTTCCTGTCCCGGCCCATTCTGGTCGGGTTTTTCGCCGGGGTGTCGCTTTCGATCCTGGTCGGACAGATCGGCCGCTTCACCGGAGTGAAGATCGAATCCGACGGGCTGATCGCGCCGCTCGTCGAAATGCTCGCCAAGAGCGGCCTGATCCATTGGCCGTCGCTCATCCTCGGCGTTGCCATGTTTGCGCTGTTGTGGATCGTCCGTGCGCTGCACTTGAAGGTTCCCGGCCCGGTTCTCGTCGTAGCGGTGTCTGTCGTTCTGTCGGCGATCTTCGATTTCCGCGGCCAGGGCATCGCCGTTGTCGGCGACTTGCCGAGCGGCCTGCCGGCCCTCTCCCTGCCCGCGTTTAATCAGATGCCTCTCGATAAGATCGTGCTCGGTTCAGCCGCGATTTTTCTCGTGAGCTTCGGTGCGGGCATAGTGGCGGCGCGCAGCTTCGGCTCGCGCACCGGCGAGGAAGTCGATGCAAACCAGGAATTGATCGGCCTTGGCGCGGCCAATATCGCACCTGGTCTTTTCGGTTCATTTCCGATCAGCGTGTCGGATTCCCGCACAGCCATAAACCTGTCGACGGGAGGTGTCTCTCAACTTGCAGGTCTGGTCTCTGCCGCGATGCTGGTTGCGGCGCTGGTCTTCCTGAATGATGCGCTGCGCATTCTCCCGATCCCGGCGCTGGCGGCGATCCTTGCAACGGCGGCGATCAGCCTCATCGATATCGATGAGCTCAGGAAGATCTGGCGCATCAGCCGTATTGAATTCATCTTCGCGCTTATCGCCATGTGGGGGGCGATCAGCTTCGGCGTCCTCAATGGCGTGATCGTCGCCATCGCGGCAACCTTCGCCTATCTCCTGCGGCAGACCATGTTTCCGCGCGACGGCCTTCTTGGCCGCATCGAAGGGCGGCACGGATTCTTCGATTTGCAGCGCTTTCCGGAAGCTCGTCCCATCGAGGGCGCGGCCGTCTTTGCAGTCCAGGGCAGCATCCTGTTCTACAACGCCGATTATGTGCGCTTGCGCATGATTTCGGTGATCAAGGGGCTAGCCGCCGAGACCAGATGCCTGGTGCTCGATGCAAGCGCCATCACATATATCGACAGCACCGGGGCGACCGCGCTCGAGGCCGTGGCTGAACTGCTTGCCAAACGCAACATTATCTTCGCGATTGCCGATCTCAGCGATGAAAGCCGCGCCATTCTTACCCGTGCCGGGGTCATCGAGACGATCGGCGCCGACAATCTGTTCAACGGCAGGGAAGAAGCCTTGCGGGCGCTGATCGGCGATATCCCCCAGCCCGACCGCACCGTTCAGGCCAGCAATATATCTCAGTGACAGAAGGAGGGAGAGCCATGGACGAAAATTATGAGCCGAGAGAGGCCGACGCAGAGCCAACCCGCAGCGGCAAGGATAAAAAGAAAAAGAAATCTTGGGATTATGACAAGGAGATCAACCGGCTGCAGGTGGAGCTGGCGCATCTTCAGGCTTGGGTGAAAAAGTCGGGCGCAAGGATCGTCATCATCTTCGAGGGGCGGGACGCCGCCGGCAAGGGCGGCATGATCAAGCGGATAACGGAGAGGGTCAGTCCTCGGGTTTTCCGCGTCGTGGCGCTGCCCGCGCCCACCGACCGCGAGAAGTCGCAGATCTACATGCAGCGTTATATCGCTCATCTGCCGGCGGCCGGTGAAATCGTGATATTCGATCGCAGCTGGTATAACCGAGCCGGCGTCGACCGTGTCATGGGCTTCACCAGCGAGAAGAAGGCGCAGCGCTTTCTCGAGCTTGCCCCTCGCTTCGAAGCGGCGATCGTCGAGAGCGGCGTCATTCTGCTCAAATATTTCCTGACGGTCAGCGAGGAGGAACAGGAGCGCCGCTTCAGGCGCCGGATCGACGATCCCCTGCGGCAATGGAAGCTCAGCCCGATGGATGTCGAATCCTACCAGCGCTGGTGGGATTATACGCGCGCCTATGACGATATGCTGCGGATGACCGACTCCAAACACGCTCCGTGGTGGATCGTGCCTTCCGACGACAAGAAGCGCGCCCGGATCAACTGCATCTCGCACATCCTGCAGTCCATTCCTTATGAACGGCTGAAGTTCGACGAGCCCGACCTGGGCAAACGGCAAAAACGGCCGGCCGATTTCACTGAGGATCGCAGCGTCCGCCATGTCGTGCCTGACATGACATCGTAGGGCATGACGGTCCGGCCTGTAACCCGACGGATGCGACGATGGAGCAGACAGCCGATACGACAACGCAAGGGACCGGCGCAGGTCAGATTTCGATAGAGGCGAGAGTAAGCGATCTCGTCCGTCTGGGCATTATCGGCCTTTTCGCTTATTGGACGATGACGCTGATTGCTCCTTTCGCGCTTATTCTCATCTGGGCCGCCATCCTCGCCGTCGCTCTCTTTCCGATGTTTGCGACGCTCTCGCGACTGATCGGAAACCGGCCGGTGATCGCCGCCATCGTCATCGTCGCCGGTTGCCTCGTCCTGATCATCGCGCCGCTCGCCCTTGTAGCGGTCAATTTCGCCGACACCGCAGAGGCGTTGATCGGCAAGTTACGAACGGGAGAATTTACCCTGCCGGCAGCGCCTGACGCCATCAGGGATTGGCCGGTTGTCGGTGAGCGGCTCCATGACATTTGGAACCGCCTTGCCGGCGATCTGGCATCGACGATCATCAAGTTTCAGGCGCCCATCCGTGAGGTCATGGGCGCAGTGGTCACAAAGCTTGCCTCGATCGGCGGCGGTGTATTGAGTTTCGTCGTCTCTATCATGCTCTCCGGCCTGTTCCTCACCCAGTCAACGCGCCTGGCGGCAGCGATACAGATTCTGGCAAGCCGGGTCGCGGGCGACAAGGGCGTCGGTTTCGCCCGGCTGTCGGGAACCACGGTCCGGAATGTCTCACGCGGTGTTATCGGCGTGGCTTTCCTGCAGACCCTGCTTTGCGGACTGTGTTTTGCCGTCTTCGACGTTCCAGCGCGTGGCGCGCTGACCTTCGTCGTCTTCGTACTATGCGTCATGCAACTGGGGCCAGCGCTGGTGCTCCTGCCCCTCGTCATCTGGGCCTGGTTCTCCTGGCCGTTCGCCAGCGCCTTTGCCTTTACCTGCCTTGCCGTGCCGATCTCGATCGTCGACAACGTCCTGAAACCGATCCTGATGGCGAGAGGCCTCTCGACTCCCATGCCCGTCATTCTGATCGGCGTGATCGGCGGCACTCTGTCCCACGGGCTGCTGGGGCTTTTTCTGGGGCCGGTAGTGCTCAGCGTCTTCTACGAGCTGCTGAGAGCCTGGGCCTGGCCTGCGGCAATGACGGAAGGATCAGAACATGATCGCGCGCCGGCCCTTGAGGTCGAGCGCGCCGGATAGTCTTCTTCGGCGTGTCTACCTGTTGGTACAGTAGACCACGACCTCCTGCTCTATGTCGCGACAGAGCTCCTCATATTCCGCAACGAGCCTGTCTTCTCTCGGGCTCTGGGTCCGGAACCGATCCAGCGCATCGACTGCAAGATCGTAGGCCTCGAACAGTTCTCCGAGGGTCTCGTTGGTTATATCCGCCAGCAGATGGCGGATATCCGGAAGCCGCAACATCAGTTTTCTGCGGCCGCGTTCTTGGCTCATGAACTAGCTCCGCATTGGTACCGCGTCCTGCAATTGACACGAAGTCAGAAAGGTGCCGGATTGTTCCCGACGTAACATTAACTGCATCAGAAAGACAACATTAGTTCGGTAGCGGACAATCGGCGCCGCTCATCCGCGCCAAGAACGGTCCGCGCCCAAATTTGGGGCGTTCTGCGCGGATCCCAAAGCAAAACTTGCAACCAAAGGCTGGCGCGGTATGATGTATTAGAACGGGCTTAGATAATTGCGTGACTTGTCGTGGGGCGATCATGAGGAACGCAAAGGTCAATGTTTTGGGCAGTCTCGAGCCGACGGTTGATGAAATCTGCCGTCAGGTCGAGCGAATTCTCGCAAGCGAGGAATTTCATGCGCCGAAGCGGGGGCGGGATTTCCTCGAGTTCGTCGTCAACGAGACGCTCGCCGGCCGATCGGGGTTCCTGAAAGCTTTTACGATAGCGAATGTTGTTTTTGGCCGCGAGGCTTCATTTGACCCGCAGAATGATCCGGTTGTCCGGATCGAGGCCGGTCGGATCAGAAAGGCGCTCGAGCGTTATTACCTCGTCGCAGGCCGCACGGACGAGGTCGTCATCACCGTGCCCAAAGGCGGATATGTGCCGCATTTCGAATATGCCCAAGAAGTCCCGCCTCCGTCCTCGATAAATCCGGAAGAACCTCAGGCTGCAGAGCTCAACGTCCAAGACAGCCCTCGTAGCACGATGCGTGCTCCGACGCTGTCGGCAGCTCGGGCCTTCGGGATCGTCATATCAGTGGGGTTTGGGGTCTTCGCCTTGGTCCTTGCAATTGCGCTGTCTGTTTGGAACGGGCGACCGACTGCGACGCTGCCGCTGGCGAGTGCCCATCCGAAGGTGCTCGTCGAATTCTTTTCCGAAAGCGGCTCCGCCGGCGCCGGTTCGGACATCGCTCGCGGCCTGAGGGACGATGTAATCGGTCAGCTTGCCCGGATCGACGACATCATCGTCGTTGCCGATCCGCTACGCGGCGGGCAGGCCGCCGTTGCCGACTACTCGCTCCACGGCAATGTCCAGCTCGACAAAAGCAGGTTGCGCGCCTCAGCGAGGCTCGTGCGCCAATCGGATGGCGCGGTCATCTGGGCCAGAAATTTCGATGCCGATCTTCAAGTCGAGAACAAGCTCGTCATCCAAGCCAACATCTCCCGGCAGATTTCCACCGCTATCGCGCATCCTAATGGCGCCATCCTTCAAACCGAGACGGATAAGATCGTCGGACCAGCGCAGAATGGCGACCAGGATGACTATGCCTGCACGCGCGCCTATTACAGCTACCGTCAGGCCATGACCGCGCAAAGCCACGCTGCCGCACTGGAATGCCTTCTGCAGGCGACACAGCGTTTCCCCGATAACGTTGCTTCCTGGACATTGCTTTCCATGGTCTATCTTGATGAGGTGCGGTTTCGCTACAAGCTCAGCACCCCCTCTTCGGTTCGACCGCTCGAAATGGCAAACGCTGCGGTGGAGAGGGCGGCATCACTCGCGCCCAGCGATCCCCGGGTTCTGCAGGCACTGATGTTGGTGGGCTTCTTCCAGGGAGATGTCGACAAGGCGCTGAAGGCTGGCACGGCGGCCTACGCCGCCAATCCCGGCGACGTCGAAGTCGCGGGCGAATATGGCTATCGACTGGCGCTTTCCGGGAAATGGCAGTCAGGCTGCGAACTACTCTCGATCGCCCTCAACAGAGGCGTCGGTCCCAGCGGATATTATGAAGCCGGCATGGCGCTCTGTGCATTCATCAAAGGCGATCTCGAACAGGCGGAGCGCTGGTCGCGAAAATCCGATCTCGGCTCGAACCCTGTCCATCGTCTCGTCCTGCTATCCATTCTCGGGGCCGCCGGCAAGACCGAGGAAGCCGAAGCGGAAAAGCGCTGGCTTTATACCCATGCGCCGGCATTAATGGTCAATATCCGCGAGGAAGTTTCGCTGCGCTTGCAACGGCCTGAAGATCAGGAGCGCTTGCTGAACGGATTGCGTGCCTCGGGGCTTGATATCGACGCCACCGCGGCAAGATAACGCGCTTATCGATCGGGCGGTGTGGTGCTCTGCTTGCGGCTTTCCGAAATTTCCAGAGCGATTTGCATGGCGATCTCGTCCTCGATATCGAGAATGGTCCGGCCTTGGAGCTCGCGATCATATCGATTTGCCCATATGACTGTGCCGTCGGCGCCATTGATCAGGCGGACATGCAGATGAAGGGCCGATCCCTCGATAACCACGCTTCCCTGCAGATTGAACTGTGGAACGATCGGTTGGGCACCCGGCCGATCGGGCCCGAGCACGACAAGATTTTCCGCTTTCATCAGCTTCGTCAGCAGCTGGTCTGCTAAGCCTTTCGCAAAATTTAAGCCTTCGGAGCTGCCGCCGAGAGCCGCGAAGGGCTCGACGACGATGCTGGCCTTGCTTGCAAGCGTCGATGCGGCGGGCGCCTGCGGCGCCTTTGGCCTTGAAAAATATTCTTCCAACGGGCGGATGATAGCCAGAATCGCGATCACGCCCAACAGCGCCGGTAGGCCAATCGGCAGCAGAAGATCGCGATAGGCGATCGGCCGATCAAGACCGCCCTGCTTGTTTCCGGGGTTTTGCGAATTCGTTCCAACGCCGGAATTCGAGGTGCCATTGGTGCTTGAAAAATGCGGCGAATAGCCTCCTTTGGGGATGGTTATCCCGATCGGATCGCTTCTTCCGCTGACGAGGTAATATCGCTCGAGCGCGCGGCGGATCCGCCCCGCCTCGATGCGCACGACCGGGTCATTCTGCGCATCGAAAGAGGCGTCGCGCCCGAAAACCGCCTGCGCAATCGTATAGGCCTTGAGCTGTTCGCCGCGTCCTTCCAGCATCTCTTCGACGATATATTGCAGGAAACGCCTCCCACGCTCGGGAGGATGAAATTCGGGACTGGCGAGGATGCGATCGAGCTGCTCGCGAACGGCTGCGGGATCGTGAGGTGCGGCGCTGGTTCTTCCCTCATCCGATACCATCGAGCCCTCCCGCGACGCTACCTGTTGCCTTATACACCCGCTGATGGCTCTGGACTTCAGTAGCAATACGTAACTGAGCGGCACTCCCGGGCGCGTCTTGCGCGCTGATTGAGAACTAAGTCGGCCGCCGGCGACGCCGTTGCAATAGCGCAGCAGAGCAGGAATCAAGGCTCCTGGTCGTCCGCATTCAGAGCTTTCACCGTAACGGCCGCGACGACGCCGGTCAGCACGATGCCCGCAAAGCCGATCACCAGCGCCAATATCCGCGACGTGACATGTTCGGGGGTAAAATCGCCGTAGCCGATCGTCAGGCCGGTGACGAAAGTGAAATACATGGCTTCGTCAATGCGCCAGTTTTCGATACGCCAGATTGCAAGCCCGGATCCGACCATCAGCGAGACGATCCCTGACACGATTGGCCAGATCACACGAAGCTGCGTTGCGAGCGCGATGAAAAACAGGCGCCGCATCCGTCTATGGCTCGACTTTCGGCCAGCTCTTACCGACACCTTCCGGCCTTCCTGCAGTTGGATCAGGGCATTCGTCAGACTTACGCAGCATTATCGCCGGCAACCGAGCCTCACGTCGATCTCGCGCAGTTTGTTTGCCAATCCATTATGCGGCCTCAAGACCCCCGATCGGGCAAAACATACAAAGTCGTGGCGAAGATCATGTAAACCATCAGCACCAATATGCCGACGAACCACGCCGAACGCCCGCTGTTGGTGACGAACATCGCCGTCATGGTCGCCAGCAAAACCATGACGACCACGCCCGGGGAAAACTGCAGATCCATCGGTGTCGGCCCGATGACGTAGCTCAACAGCACCAGCACGGGCGCCACGAAAAGGGCTATCTGCGAGGCGCTTCCAAGCGCTATGCCCACGCTCAGGTCGAGGCGGTTCTTGCGTGCACCGGAAAATGCCGAAGCCATTTCGGCTGCGCCGCCCACCAGTGCGACGACGATGAAACCGACAAAGGCGGGCGTCATTCCAAAAACCTTGGCAGCCTCCTGCACCGACTCGACGAAGATTTCGCTGACCAGGGCGACCAGTATCGTCACACCGGCGAGTGTGGTCAGCGCCACCCCGATCGGCCACGGGGTTTCGTCGCTCTCGGCGTGCTCGGCGGCAGCAAAAAACTCCCGATGCGTCTTGAGGGTGAACAGCAGTCCCAGCGCGTATCCGACGATAAGCAGGATCGCCAAGCCTAAGCTGAGCTTGTTGATCACTTCCGTAGCCGAGGTCGAATCCATTGACGCAACCGCCGATGGCATCAGCAGGCCGATCGTGGCGAGGAAGAGCAGACCGGCCTGAAGCCGCGCATTGGCTCGGTTGAAATCCTGACTGTGATGTTTGAGGCCGCCGAGCAAAAACGATGCCCCAAGCATGAACAAAGTGTTGGCAACGATCGCACCGGCAACCGATGATTTTACCAGCGTATATTGTCCTGCACTTAAGGCCGTCAGCGCGATGACGAGCTCCGTCAGATTCCCCAGCGTCGCATTGAGCAGTCCGCCAGCGGCGTCGCCCGTCTTCGCCGCAACGGACTCAGTCGCGTGACTGAGGAGCCCGGCCAGCGGTATCACGGCAAGCACCGACAGTATGAAGAGCACCGTATGAGCCTCGGGGGCAACGCCCGCAGCGACGAAGACCACCGGCACCGCAGCGAGCAGCCACAGCATGCGGTTGTGACGGATTTCTTTCCAAAGAAGATTCACCCCATCGCTCCCGTTCAGTTGCTTCAGCCGTTCAGCGGGTTGCAGATCAATACGCCCAGCTCCAGAGCGGGGGCCATTTGTTTGGCGGCTCGATCCGTCGCAGTGCTACTCCGGCAAGGCTGTTTGCCGGAAGAAGGTCACGGTCGCTTCGTCCGGCGGCCCGAACCAGGTTGTGAAGAATGTCCGGAAATCCGGCCCGGCATAGGCCTGGCTGAGCGCGCGATCGACGGCAAGGCGGAAGTCCTCATCGCCGCGCGCGAGCTCAAGGCCGAGCGGTTCGTAGGTGAAATGGCGCTGCAGGACGATCAGATTGCCGGAATTGTCACTGCGGGCGGCGGCATCCATCAGGATCGGCATGTCGCCGAAGAGCACCGCCGAACTGCCATCTACGACGCGCTCGATCCCCTGCTGGTAATTGTCGACCGGCGCAGCCGTCGCAGCGAGTTGAAAAGTCTTGATCCTGTCGCTTAGCCAGCCTTCGCTCGTCGTGCCGGCAATCGAGGAGAAGGTCTTGTGCTCGAGGATCGTGCGCGCCGGTGAACCGCGCCAGACGGGACGGGTCGAAGGTTCGCCATATTGCAGCACTTCCCGCAAGGCCAGCGGCGAGCTGGCGCTCAGGAGCGCGCCGGTGCCGCTCGGGAAGATCGGGATGGAAAACGACACCTGCTGCCGGCGCGTCAATGTCACCGGCTCCGCACCGCAGACAATATCAGCCGTACCGCTCTCTATCGCTCGTGTCTTGACGTCGCCTGAAAGCGAAACCCATTCGACATCGAGCTTCGGCAGGTTCAGCTGTGCCCTCAGGCTATCGGCAATCTTGTTGCAGAGCGCGACGGCATAGCCATCCGGCCGTCCCTGTTCGCCATTGAAGGAAAAGGGCCTCGCATCCGGATCGTAGCCGAGCTTCAGCGCGCTGCTTGTTCTGACGCGATCGAGCGTCTGAGCCTGCGTGGGCGTGCTGAGGGCAAACAAAGCCGTTGCGGCGAGGACAGAGGCGGTGATACCCGCCCACCGAGCACTTTTTCGTGACATTTCTGATCCTCCTCTGTTACTCGGCCGGAAGCCGGTTCGTGCCGCTGGCGAAACGCGGGGCGATCAAGCCGTAGATGATGAAGCCGATGCCTGTGACGATCATGCCGCCGAGCACCGCATCCTTTCCGGAGGCATAGATGGCGAAGACGCTGTAGGCCATCCCAACCAGGGCGATGGTCGCATTCAGCCGGTATTTCGGCTGTGGCACGCGGGCAGCCTTCATCATGACGAACAGCGACGAAAGCGCGATGATATAGGGCAGTACGTTGGTGACGACGGCGAGGTTGACGAGCGCTGAGAACTGTTCGCTCAAAGTCGGCGATATGGTCATCAAAGCAAGGCATGTCTGCACGATGCCAAGGATGATCATGCCGGCCACTGGCGCCCCCATCTCGTTCACCCGCGAGAATATAGATGGGAACATCCGCTCGTCGGCGGCGGTTTTCGCCGTCTGCGCGATCGTAAACTGCCATCCGAGTAGCGAGCCAAGGCAGGCCAGCACGGCAAGCGCCATGACGATGGAACCAATGGTGGAATTGAACATGGTGGCATAGGCGAGTGCGAAGGGTCCCGTGGAGGTAGCGAGATCCGCATTAGGCACGATGCCTTGAATGACCGTCGTCGACAGGATGTAGATGACGGCGGCGCCCAGCGTGCCGAACATGCAGGCGAGCGGTACGTCACGCTTGGGATTTTCGACGGCATCGGAATTCTGCGCCGCAGACTCCATGCCGAGAAAGGCCCAGAGCGTAAGCGAGATACTCGATCCCATGCCTTGCGCAAGCGTCAGGCCTTGCGGATTCCAGGCGGCAGCGAAGGTGCTGGAGCTGAACCACAGCCAGCCGAGGATCGACAGCAGGCCGACGGGAAGGATGACGCCCCAGACGGTGACCGAGCCGATGCGGCCGGTAATGCGCGGTCCACCGAAATTGGCCGCCGTGGTCAGCCATAAGAGCACGATCAGCGCCAGACAGGTCATGATCGGGGTCGAGGTCAGCACCGGAAAGAAACCGGCCAGGTACCCGACAGCCGAGATGCCGATCGCCACGTTGCCGACGGCAAGCGACAGGAAATACAGGAAGAACACCATGAAGTAGCCGTCCTTCCCATAGGCATCCTCTGCGTAGGCGGACATGCCGCCGGGGCGCTGGTTGAACAGTCCGGCCTGGGCGAAGCCATAGGCGATCGCCATCGAGCCGATCGCGGTCACGAGCCAGGAAAGCAGCGAGATCGCGCCGACCTGCGCCATATTGGCAGGCAGCATGATGATCCCCGACCCCATCATGTTGACGGCGACGATAAAGGTGAGCTGCACCAGGTTCATCTTTTTCTTGGTCGTGGCCTCGGCCGCAAGATGCATCGTGTTGTCGGTCATGACGTAATCCTCCCTAAAGCGCGTCGCGATCCTGCAGCTTCGCTTGGCTCACACTTTAACTCTCTGTTTTCACACATGTCGTCATCGCGAAACCGCTTTGCAGCCCTACTCGCGCACGACATATGTGTGGAACTTGATCCGCCCATCGATCCGCTCCTGGAACACGCCTTGGACCTCGTAATTGAAGCCGGGGAAGCGGTTGAAGGATTCTTCGAAGGCGAGGAAATAGTCCCGCATCGGCCGCGCCCGCTCGTCCCAGCGCTCTCCGGGCACGATCACGCCGATACCGGGCGGATAGATCAGCGCCAGGGTGGCCGAGATGCGGCCGGCGGCTTCCGTCAGCGGCACATAATCGACATTGTTGGCAACGAGCGCCTCATAGGCCTGTTTGGGTGCGATTGCCGGTTCGGGGAAGCTTTCGGAGCGGAAGCACAGGCGCTGCAGCTCTTTGACACCCGCCTCGCGATAGAAGGAATGCATTTCCCCGCAGACCTGGCGGACGCTATAGCCGGCATAACGCTCGCGATTGGCCGCAAAGACGGTCGGCAGCACTTCTGGCAAGGGTGCGTCACGATCCCACAGGTTTTTGAACTTAACGAGCTTGGCAACCAGCGTGTTGAGTTTGCTCTCGTCTTCAGCCGGCGTCAGCAAAAAGAGCAGGCTGTTCAAGTCGCATTTTTCCGCCACGACCCGCTGCTCGCGCAGATAGTTGGCGACGACGGTGGCGGGAATGCCGAAGTCGCGATATTCGCCGGTCTTACGGTCGATGCCGGGCGTCAGTATCGCAAGCTTGTTGGGATCGACCATGGTGTAGCCGGGCGCGTAGCCTGAATAACCGTGCCAGCTGGCCTCCGGATCGAAACGCCAGCATTGCTGCTCGCGTTTCAGCACCTCCGTCGGGACATCTTCCCACTTGGCGGCGGCAAGATCGCCGGTGTGCTTCGAGCGCGAAACCGTCACCCTGTCCGGCACGAAAGGATCGAAGAACCACTGCTCTTCCGGGGGCGCGGCCTTGGTTTCGTAATGCTCCACGAAACCGCGCAACTTCTTGCGAACCTCGATCCCGAGTTCGATGCAGCGGTCCCAGAGCATCTCGCCGGCCTTGCCCTCATGCACCTTGGCATTGACATCGAGCGAGGCGAACAGCGGGTAGAAGGGAGACGTCGACACATGCATCAGCAGCGATTCATTGAAGCGCTTATGTTCGACGAAGCGGCGCTGGCCGCTGATATGTTCGTCGCGTTTGTGGATCTGCGATGCCTGCGAGAAGCCGGCGCCCTGCTTGTGCACCGATTGCGTGGAGAACAGCCCGGGCATGTCAGCCCCGAGATCCTTGAGACGCATCGGGCTGTGACCCTCAAAGAGGGGGTGGAAGGCGTTGTAGCCGATCCAGGCCTCGTCCCACAGCACGTAGTCGCAGAGATGGCCGAGCTTCTCCATCACCTGGGCGACATTGTAGATCGTGCCGTCATAGGTCGCGAGCTGGATGCAGGCCAGACGGAAAGGCCTCTCCGCCTGCGCACGGCTCTTGTCGGTGACGAGTGGATGTTCCTCTATCTTTTGCCGCAGCCAGGCTTCGTCCCAGGCCGCCCAGTCGACAGCGCCGATCATGCCGAAGGAATTGCGGGCGGTCGGCAGAAAGATCGGGATTGCGCCGGCCTGTACGAGGGCACCCTGGTGCAGCGACTTGTGATTGTTGCGATCGAAGAGCACGAGATCGCCGCTACGCAACACTGCGTTCGCCACCACCTTGTTGGAGGTGCTCGTACCGTTCAGGATGAAATAGGTGCGGTCGGCGCCGAAGATGCGCGCCGCCGCTTTCTGAGCTTCGACGGCAGGCCCTTCATGGATGAGCAGATCGCCGAGATCGACATCTGCATTGCAGAGGTCGTTGCGGAAAATGCTTTCGCCGAAATATTTGAAGAAGAGCTGGCCAGCCGGCGACTTTCGATAGAACTGGCCGCCCTGGTGCCCTGGGCAATCAAAGGCGATATTGGCTTCGCCATCATAGGCCATCAAGCCGCCGAAGAATGGCGGGAGCAGCGATTTGCCGTAGTTGACGGCGCTGGACACGATCTGCTTGGCATAGAAGACCGGTGTCTGCTGACCGAGATAGACGAACCCATCCACTTCGCCAGCCATTTCCACGACATCCATATCCGCGATGGTCAGCGTATCGGCCATCGCCCAGATCGGCGTGCGAAAGCCGATCTCCCTGACGCAGCGAAGGAAGCTGCGTGCCGAGAGCAGCCGCCCGTCCTCGACCGAGCCGATATAAGCGCCGACGTCGGCATCCTCGGATACATCGGCTGAATAGTCGCCCCGCACTTCCACCTCGAAGCCCTGGGCGGTGATCTGCGCCACCAGCTCCTGTGCCTGGGGATTGTCGCGGTCGATGACGGCGACAATTTTCAGCAGCTTGTGGAACGGTATGGCGACCGTTGGAGACTTCACATCGCGCGGGATCATTCTGGCGCCTCCTCTGCAATGCAATCGACGAGATAGCGGCGTCCGCCGTCGCCGGGAGCGAAGCGAAGACCATGGATATCGGTTTCGAAACCGGGGAACTTGCGATCGAAATCGCGGGCGTAGAGCAGGTAATCCTGAATCGATTTCGTCGATTGGGTGATCCTCTCGCCGGGCATGATCAGCGGAATTCCCGGCGGATAGGGAACGATCATCACGGCGAGGATGCGGTTCATGAGATTGTTAATCTCGACGCTCTCGATCCTGCCTTTGACCAGCCGGTCATAGGCGTCCGCCGGACGCAATGCCATTTCGGGCAGGACAGTGTACATCTCGCGCTGCGCCTTCGGGACGTCATCTTTGCGGTAGATCGCATGGATCTGCGCGCAGAGATCTTTCAACCCCATGCCGGCATAGGCTTCCTGATGCGCGGCGGCGAGCGCGGGCAGCGCTCGCGTCAACGGCGCGTTGGCATCATAGAGATCCTTGAAATTGAGGAGCTCAGTGATCAGCGTGCTCCATTTGCCGCGGGTAATACCCATCGAGAAAAGCACGAGGAAGGAATAGAGACCGGTTTTTTCGATCTCGATGCGCCGCGACGACAGGAACTTGGTGATAACGGCAGCCGGTATGCCGTGCTCATCCATCACTCCGCTCGCCGAGAGACCCGGCGACAGGATGGTGACCTTGATCGGGTCGACCATGACATGGTTTTCGGCAAGGCCGGCAAAACCATGCCAGGCATCATCCGGCTTCAGGACCCAATCGGCACGGGTATCGTTCGGCGTCTGCCCGGCAGCCGTCGGCTCCCAGACGTCAAACCACCAGGTGCCTTCCGTCTGTTTCCTCACCGCGTTCATCGCCCGGCGGAAGCTGATCGCCTCATCGATCGTCTCCTGCACCAGGGCGCGGCCGGCTGGCTGTTCCATCATGGCGGCCGCGACATCGCAGGAGGCGATGATGCCATATTGCGGCGAGGTCGAGGTATGCATCATGAAGGCTTCGTTGAAGCGGGTGATGTCGAGACGCTTGGTCTCGGCATGCTGGATATGGATCATCGATGCCTGGGAAAGGGCGGCCAGCAGCTTGTGCGTCGAGTGCGTGGCAAAGGTGATGGCGTTCTTCGACCGTGCCGGCTGGTTCGACGATATCCCGTGGAAACCGTCGTAGAATTCGTGGAAGTTGCCATAGGCGTACCAGGCTTCGTCGAAATGCAGCACCTCGACCGCGTCGCCGAGCGACGCCTTGATCGCATCGACATTGTAGCAGAGCCCATCATAGGTCGAGTTGGTGATGACCATCAGCCGGACTTTGCCGCTGGTCTGTCCGGCGAACGGGCTGGCGGCGATCTTGCTGGCGATCGCTTCAGGCGTGAACTGATCCTTCGAGATCGGACCGATGATGCCGAGTCCATTGCGCGACGGCGTCAGATAGATTGGGGTGGCGCCCGTCATGATGAGGGAATGCAGGATTGATTTGTGGCAGTTGCGGTCGCACAGCACGAGATCGCCGCGCCCGACCATGCCGTGCCATATGATCTTGTTGGCAGTCGACGTGCCGCCGACGACGAAGAGAGTTTCGTCGGTACCGAAGATGCGCGCGGCATTGCGCTCGCCCTCGGCGATCGGCCCGACGTGATCGAGAAGCGAACCGATGCTGCCGACCGATACGGAAATATCGGATCGCAGCGTATTTTCGCCGAAGAACGTGTAGAAGAGCTGGCCCACCGGGCTCTTGCGAAAGGCGACGCCACCGCCATGGCCGGGCGTATGCCATGAATAAGCGCCTTCCAGCGTATAATCCATCAGCGCCTTGAACATCGGCGGTGGCAGCCGCTCAAGATAATTGCGGGCGGCCTGCGCGATGGCGCGCGCCATGAATTCCGCCGAATCCTCGAACAGCCGGAAGAAGGCATTGGCGTGGCGCAAAACCGTGGCCGGAACGTCTTCCGCCGTGGTATCGTCGCCGAATAGGAAGATCGGCAGGCGGTCGTTTCTTTGCCGTTTTGCGGCGAGAACCTCCCCCAGTACCAGCCAGCGCGTGACCCTGTCCTCGGTGCCGTCGACCGAAACCAGCCAGCATGACTCGGTGTTGAAGACATGCACGAGACGGCGGGCATCCTCATAGGAAATACCGGAGACGATCCGGAACCCCTCCTTTTCAATGGCTGCGGCCAGATCGCGCATTCCGCGTCCGGCAGCACTCTTGCCATCGAAATCCTCGTCGATGACCGCTATCGGAAATGCCATCTGGAATTCCATGCGTTCCTCCAGAAACCGATGTCAAAGGCTGCGGCCGCCATGCAGCCCGCTGCATCTCAGGTCGAAGGATCGTACATGAGCGGTCGTGGAGCGTCCTTGATTGCAATCAAGGTGACGCCAAGCATTTCGACGTCGTAGGCCGAACTTGGATTTTGACTGCCTATTCAGCCCATTCCGCATCGGCGGTGAAGGCGATGGTAAGCCAGCGATTGGCGCTTTCGTCACCGATCGCGTTGCCGATCTCGTCGCGGAGCGTGTCCCATTCTTCCACGGTCTTGGCAGGAAGACCTTCGGGGACGATGAAATAAAGTTCGATCTGCATTGCGCGGCCGACCCGGGCAACATAGGCGCGATGGGAGAGGAAGCCGAGACGGCGAACCGTCTCCAGGGCGACCCGGTCGACATGTTCCTGCAGGTCGACGGGGGCGACCAGCAGGATCTCGCTCAATGCCTTCCAGACGGTGCCCACCGGAAGGGGAATCATGACAAGGCAGACAAGCGCCAGAACTGCTGGGTCCATATAGCTGGCAAGCCACGCTGCCGGGGTTGCCTGCACCGCCATGCCGATCAGGAATGCGACGAGCAGCGCAAGCGCAATGCCGCCCGACATGATCCACGCCTTGACGTCGAGCGAGATGAAATCCGATTTGATGCGGGCGTTCAGCCTGATGCCGAGGAAGGCCATGACCGCGCAGACAAGCAAGGTCGCTGCGGAATAGGCGACCGCCATGCCGAATTGCAGTTCGTGGCCGCCATTCAGGATGCTGATGATGGCGCTGATCAGCGCATAGACGCCGACCGTCATCAGCAGGCAGCCGTTGAGCATCAGCACGATCGGCTCCAGATGCCAGAATCCCATGGTGAAGCGGTTACGAATTCTGCCGGATCGGGCATCGCTCTGCGTGGATTGAATGATCAGGTTCGAAACCCAGAGCGCAAGCCCGGTCATCGCGGCATCGGCCAGCGAGTAAACGCCATCGAAGGCTATCGAGAAAGAGCCGGAAAGAATGCCGAAGACGACGCCCAGCGTTGCGACCACGACGGTCGCTGCAATCGATATCCTGAGAAACCCCTGCTCGCTCAGCATCGTCGACTTCACCTCCGCTCCGCCCCTCATCCGACGTGCTTTAGCAGCTTTATCTCGATGACGAAGGCTACACCAGCCCGCCAGACTACGCATTGATCCGGATTGCGGCAGCCGGTTTTTGCTACGACAATTACGGCTTGAAGGCGGTCCGCAGAGACATCGGCTCCGGGCAGCCGGCTCGCGGGGGGAAGCTCATGACAACGTCGCAAAATGGCAAGAGCCTCGGACTTGCTGCCTGCACCGCCATCGTGGTCGGCAATATGGTGGGCTCGGGCTTTTATCTTTCACCGGCCGCGGTCGCGCCCTACGGCAACCTTGCGATTATCGTCTGGATCATCATGGGCGCCGGCGCGATTTGCCTGGGCCTGACCTTCGCGCGCCTGGCGAGCCTCGTGCCCGCTGTCGGTGGCCCCTACGCTTATACACGGCTCGCCTATGGCGATTTCGCCGGCTTTCTGATCGCCTGGGGCTATTGGATCTCGATATGGACATCGCTGCCCGTTATCGCTATTGCCTTCGCCGGCGTGATGGTGGATCTCTTCCCTACCCTTGCCAATCGCTTCGCCGCGACCGTCCTGACGCTCGGCGTAATCTGGGCGATCGTGCTCGTCAATCTTCGCGGCGTTCACGCGGCCGGTGTCTTCGCGCAGGTCACGACGTACGCTAAACTGCTGCCCTTCGGCGCCGTTGCTATCGTCGGCCTTCTCTACATCGATACCTCGCATTTCGCCGAATTCAATCCGAGCGGTCAGCCGTTGCTGCAGTCCTTTGCGACACTGGCGCCTCTCACCATGTTTGCCTATCTGGGGCTGGAATCAGCGACCGTTCCAGCCGGCGACGTGGAGAATGCGGAGCGGACAATCCCGCGATCGACCGTCCTCGGCATTTCCATCGCCGCTGCCCTTTATGTGCTTGGCACAATCGTGGTGATGGGCCTCGTGCCCCGTGAACAGCTTGTTCAGTCGGTTGCGCCATTTTCGCAGGCGGCTGGGATCATGTGGGGACGGCCCGGCGAACTGGCGATCTCGCTTGCGGTTCTGGTCTCCTCGATCGGCGCGCTCAACGGCTGGACCTTGCTGATGGGGCAGGTTCCGATGGCTGCTGCCCGAGACGGGCTGTTTCCGCCGCTGTTTGCCCGGCTCTCCCCACGAGGCGTGCCGGCGTGGGGCATGATCATCTCGGCCTCGTTCGCAACGCTCCTCGTGCTCGTCCAGGCGCTCGGTTCCGAAGGCTTTGCCGCCGTCTATCGGCTGATGGTCGGGCTGAGCACCATGGCCGCCGTCGTTCCCTATGCTTTCTGCGCGCTTGCCGGAAGCCTTGTCGCGGGCATGACTGATGGGCGAATGCCGCGAGTGAGCGTGATCGAACTCATCGCGTTCCTCTTTGCGATCTTTACCCTTTACGGCTCCGGCGCCGAACCGGTGCTCTACGGCCTCGTGCTGCTGATGCTCGGCATCCCCGTCTATGTCTGGCAAAGACGCAATGCGGCTGGCGCGACAGACAAGGAGACGGCAGCGAGCGCCGTAACGCAACCGCTGCCGTCTCAGGATAAGTTTGCCTGATCGACCAGGCCCTCAGGCATGCCAGCTCAGGGTGTCGAAACGCTCGTTGATGATCGTCCCGCGGTCGCCGCGCACCATCCCGGCGATTTCGGCAAGAGAGCCGATTGCGGCCGTCTTGCCGTTTGCCCGGGCAAAATGGCAGGCAGCATCGACCTTCGGGCCCATAGAGCCGGCCGGGAAGGAGAACTGGGCGAGATCGTCAGGACGAGCGCGGTGGATCGCCTTCTGGGACGGCTTGCCCCAATCGATGCACACAGCCTCGGCATCCGTCGCCATGATCAAAAGATCGGCCTGGAGTTCTCGCGCCAGCAGTTCCGAGCACAGATCCTTGTCGATCACGGCCTCGACGCCGATCAGTTTTCGATCAGCGCCCTTTTCGTACATCGTTGGAATTCCGCCGCCGCCTGCACAGATGACGATGGTGCGCTGCTCCAGAAGCCAGCGCACGGGCCGGATCTCGAAGATGCGCTTCGGCGCCGGCGAGGCGACAACGCGACGCCATTTTTCGCCGTCCTGCTTGAACACCCAACCCTTCTCCGTGCGGATCCGATCCGCCTCGCCCTTGTCGTAGACCGGTCCGACGAACTTGGTAGGGTTCCGGAAACCGGGATCATCGGCGTCGACTTCCACCATGGTAAGAAGCGTTGCCAGAGGTTGCTCGAACGGCAGGAGATTGCCGAGTTCCTGTTCCAGCATATAGCCGATCATGCCCTCGGTCTCGGCGCCGAGAACATCGAGCGGATAGGCCTCCTCTGGTTTGTAGGCCGCCCCCTGGAGCGCAAGCAGCCCGACCTGAGGGCCATTGCCGTGGGTTACGACGATCTCGTGTTCGGCCGCCAAGGGCGCAATCGCCTCGGCGGCGATGCGCGCGTTCCGCCTCTGTGTATCGGCGGTCATCGCTTCCCCGCGCCGGAGAAGCGCATTGCCGCCAAGCGCAATGACCACACGCATGCTAGTCTCCCAGGGTTGCTACGAGCAGGGCCTTGATCGTGTGCAGGCGGTTTTCCGCCTGTTCGAAGGCGACATTGGCTTCGGATTCGAAGACGTCGTTGGTCACTTCGAGCCCGTTGTCCATGCCGTAATCTTCGGCGATCTGCTTGCCGAGCGTCGTCTCGGTGTCATGAAATGCCGGCAGGCAATGCATGAACTTGGTCTGCGGATTGCCGGTCGCCTTCATCAGGTCCTGATTGACCTGGTAGGGGGTGAGCAGCTTGATGCGTTCGCGCCAGACGTCCTTCGGCTCGCCCATCGAAACCCAGACATCCGTATGGATGAAATCCACGTCCTTGACGGCCTCTCGCGGATCTTCGGTGACCAGCAGCCGGGCACCCGAAGCCTGCTGCAAATCCCTGGCGATCTTCATGTATTCTTCCGAGGGCCACAGTGATCTCGGCCCGCAGATACGCACATCCATGCCGAGAAGGCAGCCGACGATCAGCAGCGAATGCCCCATATTCGAGCGCGTGTCGCCGACATATGCATATTTAATTTGCGCGATCGGCTTGTCGCTATGTTCGCGCATGGTCATGACGTCGGCGATCATCTGCGTCGGATGATATTCATCGGTCAGACCGTTATAGACGGGCACGCCGGCATATTTTGCCAGCGTCTCCACGCCCTTCTGTGCGGAGCCGCGATATTCGATCGCGTCATACATGCGCCCCAGCACCCGCGCCGTGTCCTTGAAGGATTCCTTGTGCCCGATCTGCGATCCCGATGGATCGAGATAGGTTACATTGGCGCCTTGGTCAGAGCAGGCGACTTCGAAGGCGCACCTCGTTCTTGTCGAGGTTTTTTCGAAGATCAGGCAGATTTCCTTGCCCTTCAGATGCTCCTGCTCGGTGCGGGCATATTTGGCCCGTTTCAGGTCGCGGGCGAGATCGAGGAGATAGCGGAATTCTCGCGGCGTATAGTCCTGCACGGTCAGAAGCGATCGATTGCGCAGATTGAAACTCATGGTCTTGCTCCGTCGGTCTGGTTCGTGGATGGAAACGGTCAGTAAGCGGGATCGCGCCAGATCGGGCACGTCATGCAGTGCCCGCCACCACGACCGCGTCCGAGTTCGGAGCCGCGGATGGTGATGACCTCGACGCCCGCCTTGCGCAGCAGCGTATTCGTATAGGTGTTTCGGTCGTAGGCAACGACGACGCCGGGCTCGAGCGCCACGACATTGTTGCCGTCGTCCCATTGTTCGCGTTCGGCCTGGTAGGAGTTGCCTCCGGTCTCGACGGTGCGCAGCTTCGGCAGATCAAGCGCTTCGGCGACGACATCGAGCATCGGCGCATTTTCTGGATGGATCTCGAATGTGCCGTCGTCGTCCTTGGGATGCATGCTGTAGCAACGGATCTGATCGACGACCTCGGCAAACAGTGTGACGACGTCGCGGTCGCAGAAGCTGAAAACCGTGTCGAGATGCATTGCCGCGCGGCTCTTCGGCATCAGGCAGCCGATCACTCGCTTCGCCGCGTTGCTTCTGAAAAGGGCCTGAGCCACCTGGCCGACCGCCTGATAGGTGGTGCGCTCGCCCATGCCGATCAACACCGTGCCGTTCCCGATCGGCATGACGTCGCCGCCTTCCATCGAGGCATTGGCGAATTGATGATCGGCGTCACCCCACCAGATCTGGAAATCGCCGCCCTGGAAGATCGGATGAAACTTGTAGATGGCACGCTGAATCAGTGTCTCGGCGCGTCGCGCCGGCCAGAACATCGGGTTGCAGGTCACGCCGTTATAGATCCAGCAGGAGGGATCGCGCTGGAATAGTGTGTTGGGAATGGGCGGGATGACGAAATCGCTTTCCGGCAGGGCGCTGAGCATCAACGCCTTGGCCTTGACGTCAGGTAGGTCGGAGATCGCGATGCCACCGATCATGAAAGCGGCAAGTTGCGTAGCCGGCATTTCATCGAGCCACGGACGCATTGCTTCGGCAACCTGCAAGCCAAGCACATTCGGGGTGATGCGCCGGTCCAGGATGAAATCGCGCGCCTGCTTGTTGGCGAGGGCCTGACCGAGCAGATCGTGGAGTTCGAGGACCTCCACTCCTCTTTCCTGCATCTTCAGGACGAAATCATAATGGTCCTTCTGGGCCTCATGGACCCAGAGGACATCGTCAAAAAGCAGATCATGGCAGTTTGCAGGCGTCAGGCGCTGATGAGCCAAAGATGGTCGGCAGACCATGACGGTTCTCAGTTTTCCGACCTCAGAATGAACACCGAAACCACGCATGTGGTCCTCCTTCCAGCAACGGGGATAGCGGCCGCGCCGCCGGCTCTTTGAACAGCGTTAGATTATTTTGGCCGGTCCACTCATGTCATTGATTGCAGACAAGGTGCGGTGCAGCATTCGTGACTCCGGCCCTCAGCACCCGGAATATGCCGTCGCTCAGTGAAGATCGGACCCATCGTCTGGCCGTATCTGCCATGCGCGCCAATGGGTGGGATGAACGTCCAGGATCTCGCCCGTCAAGGCATTGGCCCATCCGCGCGCCAGGCGCTGGCATGGAAAAACCAGGGCGTGGATACCATCGCCGTCGATGACTGCGAGTTCGATATCCTCTTCGAATGGAGCTTCGACGACCAACCGCCACTTCACCGAACCCTCCCCGATGGTGCACGAGCGTCGACCGGATACGGGGCTGTTCTTAGGCAGGCCGGTCGCACGTCCAGCATTGGTTCCCCAGCCGGCGCTTTGCAGGCGGCGGCGCAACGACATCATTGTTCCGCCCTTCCGTTAGACGATGAGGCCCTGTGGCTTCGGCAACATTCACTCAATATAGAAGGTCAGGTTACCGTTACGGGCGCGCGTCACCCATTCTATTTGGTTGGGCGTCAGCTTCTTGGCCTTCAATTGCTGGACGAGCCAAGGGTTGGAACGGATAGCCGCCCGGATTTCCTTCACATGTTCTTCGCTGCCAGGCGAAGGCATGGCGCCCACTTCAACCGCCGTTCGAAAGCTGACGATTGAAAACCGCTTGTCATGATAGGTTTTGATGTGCCCCGGCAGGTTCTCGGCCCAGTTCATGCGCCGGTATTCCTTGCGGGTCTGCTGGGCGTCGACAGGCGCCGCAACCAGCGCGGCGGTCGAAATGGCAATAGCAAGGGCAATCTTCTTCATCTTCCTGCTCCTCAAGTGGCCGTGAGCCCATTTGCTGCCAGAGTAGCGGAAGAATAGACCCGCGGCATTGAGCCGGATCAATGGAGGGAGCGGAGGCAAAACACAAGGAAGACTAGGGTTTTCGACCAGCAATCGGCACGGGACACCCATAGAGGCTACGCGATACTACACCGTCCCATTTCCCAAAGGTGTTAATGTCTCAAGTCATTGTGAGAGGCTAAGCCCATCAAGGGCCGACTGGTCCTCAAAGGGCGGAGGGAACCATCATGTCTATCAAGATGGAGGCGCCGCATGTCGACGAATGCGATCGCGTTGACCCGGACGTCGCGGGACGAACCTCATTCATGGAAGCTCGGATGACAGGCCGCGACCGGCCGGGAAATTTGCGTGAGGACGACAGCGGACCGTCGGTGGACTGGATCCGGCAATTCTATGAACACCTCCCGGACGCTGTGTTCTTCATTACCGACCACCACCGGATTTCGGCCTGCAACAGGGCTGCCGTGGCGTTGTTCGGTTATGAGGAAGACGAATTGCTCGGTCAGGACATCGACTTCGTCTGGTATCCGACACCGGATGTTTCGTTGAAGGGACGCTGGGCGGACCGGGGCGTGGTGCGGTCCGGCGTGGCGATCACCAGGAGCGGCGCTCAATTTCCGACGGCGCTGACGATCATCAGGGAGCAGGACAGCAAAGGACACTTCTCTGCGGTGATCTTCGAGGACTTCCGCACCGAACGCGAGACTTTGCAGCGTGTCCAGGAGCTTCAGCGGGAGCTTGCCCGCATCGCCAGAATAGTTGCGCTCGGGGAAATGACATCGACCCTGGCTCATGAACTTGCCCAGCCGCTGGCGTCGATCGCCGCATACGCGCAAGGTTGCGGGCGGCTTCTGACCAAGGATCGTCGCGGCCATGGCGAAGACCTCCGTGAAGCCCTGTCCGAGATTACGCAGCACGCCCTGTGGGCGGGAAAGATCGTGCAGAACATCAGGGAGTTCGCCAAGCGTGGCGCCGACGAGAGAAAGATCGAGGCGATGCACGCGCTTATTCATGAGGCGACGGCATTCGCGCTTGCCGGATCGCAGCGAAAGGGCCTTTGCGCCGAGTTTCAGCTCGAAGCGGAGCGGGACGCTGTGCTTGCCAACCGCGTCCAGATCGCGCAGGTGCTGACCAACCTTGTTCGCAATGCCGTGGAGGCTACCGACGCTATTGCGCAGCCGCATATTGCCATCCGAACCAGAACCGACGATTTATCCCGTCTCATTGTCGACGTAACCGACAATGGCTGCGGAATTGCGATCGACATCGAAGAGGCGCTGTTTCGTCCCTTCGTGACTAGCAAACCGCGTGGCCTCGGCATGGGCCTGGCATTGTCCAAGCGCATCATCGAGGCGCATGGCGGTCGCATAAGCGCGCGCAATCGAATGGATGGCGGTTCAATCCTTTCGTTTTCCCTTCCGCTGGTGGAGACAACAACCAATGGCAAACGACCTCACGATCCATCTCGTCGATGACGAGGAGTCGCTCAGGCGATCTTTGACGTTTCTGTTGGTCTCGGCAGGTTTCGCGGTTCGCACGCATAGCTCTGCCCAAGCCTTTCTGGAACTATTGCCGCTTTCGGGACGAAGCTGCCTCGTGACGGACCTGCGCATGCCCGATGTCGATGGCATCGAACTGCTCCAGCGTCTGCGCCGTTTCAGGCTGAACGTTCCGGTCATTGTCATTACCGGTCAGGGCGACATCGCCGCCGCCGTCCGGGCGATGAAGGCGGGCGCATCCGAATTCCTTGAAAAACCCGTCGGAGACGAGGCGCTTATAGCGGCGATCAACGCGGCGGTGGGACAGAGGCGCCCGGGCGGAGCCATCGCTGATTCCGAGAGCGTTGCAGCGCGTCTTCGCCAGCTCACGGAGCGCGAACACCAGGTTCTGACCGGTGTGCTTGATGGCCTGCAGAACAAGATGATCGCCTATCATCTTGGTATCAGCGCACGTACGGTCGAAGTCCACCGCGCCAACGTGATGGCCAAAATGGGCGCACGTAATCTGGCGGAACTCATGCGGATGGCCATCACACTGGACACGGCAGCACAGCCGGTCGAAACCGCCAAGGCCCTGTCCGATCATGGAGCTTGGACGCATGCCCGTTAGGCCCGTCACCGCCTCACACAACTCTCGGGGTCTGGCTTCAGTAGCGATACTTAAGGGGTGTCTCGAATATCGGGGCAAACGGCGATTGGTTATGTTGCCAGACGATTGGGGGGCGATGCATATGCTTCAACACCACGCGGCCATGAGGCAACCGGCAGTTCCTGGCCGTCACCCTGGAACTTCTGTCGCAACAACCAAGGATCAGTCGATCAGGCTGAAGGCCAACGAGACAATCTACAGCGAAGGCGAATATGCACTCGCAATCTATCAGGTCGAAACCGGCGCGGTGCGGATTTACCGCCTGACGTCCAGCGGACAGCGATATATCCTGTCATTCTGCGGCGAGGGCGAATGGTTCGGCCTTGAAAGCGGGAAAGTTCGCACCGACTTCGCGGAAGCCGTCTGCGATGCCTCCATCAGACCTTTTCGAACCAACCAGAACGCGGTCGTCCCTGTCGACCTTCTTCACATCGCGTTGACGAACCTGGCAAAGGCGCAACACAAGCAGCTCGTCATCACCGAGCAAAGCGCGCTGAAGCGGGTCGCGGCCTTCGTTTGCGAAATGGCGGATCGTCATCCGGAAGATCCGGAATTCGATATGATGATGTCGCGCAGCGATGTCGCCGACTATCTCGGGCTGACAGTCGAGACGGTTGCCCGCTGCTTCACGAAACTCCGCGAAAAAGGCGTCCTTTGCCTGAAAGGCAAGCTGCAGCGTGTCGTTCGCCTTCTGGATCGTAATGCGCTCATCGCGCTCACCACCTGACGCATTTCGCCCGGACGTCGGGGGCGCTTCGGGAATAAGGTAATGCAGAAGCACGGAAGCAAAAGCCGCGATGGATTGAAGCTCGATCGTTCAAAGAGGGGTTGAACAATGAGATACTTATTCGGCCGGAGATCGAATGCCGCGGTCACTACATGCGTTGCGGGTCTGCTGTGGCTGGTGACCTTTCTACTCGCCGTACAGGCGCAGGACGATCTGTTTGAGCAATTTCCTTTGGTCATCCAGTGCAAGTACAATGAAACCTACCACACCTTCTACTTGTCACGCATCTCGCAGGATGGCGTTGCAACCTATCAGGCGTCCGAACGCATCGCCGGCACGATCACGCTTGACGGCAAGGCCAAGGCGATCGGCGGCGAAGGTGGAGGCACCTGCGTCGGCAAAACCTTGGCTGAGCTTCGCGCATCCCATCAAACATATGATCTGAAACGCTAGGCTATGGAGACATCCTTGATGGGCTTCGTCAGACTCCAGGAAAGGCCGATCCCTCGATAACCACGCGTCCCTGCAGATTGAACTGTGGAACGATCGGTTGGGGGCACCCGGCCGATCGGGTCCGAGCACGACAAGATTTCCCGCTTTCATCAGCTTCGTCAGCAGCTGGTCTGCTAAGCCTTTCGCAAAATTTAAGCCTTCGTGCACCGGAAAATGCCGAAGCCATTTCGGCTGCGCCGCAGGTGTCATTCCAAAACCTTGGCAGCCTCCTGCACCGACTCGACGAAGATCTCGCTGACCAGCGCGACCAGTATCGTGACACCGGCCAGCGTGGTCAGCGCCAGCCCAATCGGCCACGGGGTTTCGTTGGTCGCGGCATGCTCGGCGGCAGCAAAAAACTCCCGATGCGTCTTGAGAGTGAACAGCAGCCCAAGCGCGTATCCGACGATAAGCAGGATCGCCAAGCCTAAGCTGAGCTTGTTAATCACTTCCGTAGCCGAGGTCGAATCCATTGACGCAACAGAAAAGCAGCCCATATAGCTGTCGCAAATCGACGGCTCCTCAAAGCCCGGAAAATTTGCCTGCATGGGAGAAAGTTTTCAGCTACGCGGCAGGCGGCGCATCGCCTCGTCGATCAGCAGATTGGCGATCATCATGCGCCTGTTGGCATTGTCGCGGAAAGGCGCTGCGAAACCATCAGGATGGTTGGCCTTGGCAAAGGCGCGCCGCTTCTCGTTCAGCGTCTGTTGGGTATCGGCGGCAGCGATCGCCAGTTCGATGGCGATCTCTTCGGGGGCAATGCGGGCGAGATGGTTCGGCATGACGGGCTCCGGCTGCGGCGGGGGAGTCTGCTGGGCCGCAGGCTCGCTTGCCAGATTATCGAAATAGGCTTCGCCAATCCGCTGCGAGGCGACCGAGATGCCTTGCATGACATCGAATGCGAGGCCGGTGGCAAGCCCGGATACGCGGTGGGCAGCCGGCGCTTGCGTCTCTTCGGGCGGTTCTTCTTCCGCCCTCAGCCGCTCGAGCACTGATTGAAATACCGATTGTCCGAACAGCATGCGCCTTCCTCTCGAAGACATTAGATCCTGGCAAGATGGCGCAGGGCTTGCCGGGTTTAAATCGGTGGAGCATCTGTCGTCCGAGAACTGCGGCCCGGCGCCGGGATCTAACCGCCCTGCTTGCGGCTCTCCTCGATGATGATGTTATAGAGCAGCTTGGCGCTCGGCGGCAGGGCCCGTTCTCTCGCGGTGATCAGGCTGTAGGGCTTGACGTTGATGTCGAAATCGATCGGCAGCATGCGCACATCGGACGCCCTCGCGCCTTGGCTTGCGAGGAAATGGGCGACGTCGACGGCGACGGGGGCGATCGCATCGGTTTCGCAGACGATGGCGCAGGTGAGCAAGAGCGACGAGGTGTTGACGATGTTCTCCGGCAGCGCCACATCGTGTGACAGGAAGATGTCCTCGATCGTGCGGCGCAGCAGAGTGCCCGGCGGCTGGAACACCCAGTCGTAATCCCGGACATCGATAAGGCTGCTCGTCTTCTTCCTTTTCAAAAGCGGATGGCGGTTGCGCACGATCAGGCAGGCCCGTTCGATGCCGATCTCTTTCACCTCGAACAGGCGCGGGTTGAGGTCGTCGGGAATGCGGCCGATGATGAAGTCGTGGCGGGCGGCAAGCAACTCGCGGGCGAGCACGTTGCTCGTCTCCACCTGGATGTTGATCTCGATTCCAGGATAGGCCTTGCGCACCCTGTCGATCGCCGGCACGACGAGGCTCATGGCCGGCGCCGTCACCGCGCCGATGAAGACCGAGCCGCCCTTGCCGCTCTTCAATTCGCCGATCTCGCGGCTCGCCTCGCGCAACTCCAGAAGGATCTTGCGGGCGCGTCTGGCAAGCGCCGCGCCGAAGGTCGTCAGCACCACGCCGCGGGCTACGCGCTCATAGAGCGATGTCTTGGTAATCGCCTCCATTTCCGACAGCATGCGCGATGCGGCGGGCTGTGAGATGTTGAGAACTTCTGCGGCTGCGGAAATCTGTCCACTATCTTCGATTGCGACGATAACGCGCAGGTGATTCAGCTTAAGTCCCGAACGGAGAAAGCTGTCGTCGCCAAAATTGTCGCTGTGGATATCGACGTGATCCATCAAAACGGGCTCTGAAACGATCGTCATGGTTGCAGCCTCCCCACTGCGCTCCATCAAAAGTAATACTTTTTAACGATATACCAAAATTGTTATGCACATTACCACTTATTCTATTTGACAGTTATAGGAATCCATACCAGTTTGCCGCCGTGTGCTGGTTGGCACTCAACACGTGTGAGATCGTGGAGGAGACCTACTTCGTTTCTCACCATCTGAAGTAACTATCCAATACGGAACCTGCCACAGTTTCGGGGCGGGCGATTTTTCGTCCGCTGCTCTATTAACAAGGGAGAGAGAAATGAAATCCATTATCTCATTGATGGCTGCGGCTGCCTTCGGCGTCGCTTCATTCGTTGCACCGGCGATGGCCGCGGACAAGGGCACCGTCGGCATTGCAATGCCGACCAAGGCTTCGGCTCGCTGGATCGACGACGGCAACAACATTGTCAAGCAGCTGCAGGCCGCCGGTTACGGCACCGACCTGCAGTATGGCGACGATGACATTCCGAACCAGCTGTCGCAGATCGAAAACATGGTGACCAAGGGCGTCAAGGTTCTCGTCATCGCTTCGATCGACGGCACGACGCTGTCCGACGTTCTCCAGAAGGCCCATGATGCCGGCATCAAGGTCATTGCTTATGACCGCCTGATCCGCGATTCGGCCAACGTCGACTACTACGCCACCTTCGACAACTTCCAGGTCGGCGTTCTTCAGGCCAACTCCATCGTTGACGGTCTCGGCCTCAAGGACGGCAAGGGCCCGTTCAACATCGAACTCTTCGGCGGTTCGCCGGATGATAACAACGCCTTCTTCTTCTATGATGGCGCCATGTCCGTCCTGCAGCCCTACATCGACTCGGGCAAGCTCGTCGTGAAGTCCGGCCAGACCGGCATGGACAAGGTCGGCACGCTGCGTTGGGATCCGGCAACGGCCCAGGCCCGCATGGACAACCTGCTCTCGGCCAACTACACCGACGCCAAGGTCGACGCCGTCCTGTCTCCCTATGACGGCCTCTCGATTGGCATCATCTCCTCGCTGAAGGGCGTTGGTTACGGCACTGCCAGCCAGCCGCTGCCGATCGTCACCGGCCAGGACGCTGAAATCCCGTCGGTCAAGTCGATCATCGCTGGCGAACAGTACTCGACGATCTTCAAGGACACCCGCGAACTCGCCAAGGTCACGGTTTCCATGGTCGATGCCGTCATGTCCGGCAAGGAGCCCGAGGTCAACGACACCAAGACCTACGACAACGGCGTCAAGGTCGTACCGTCCTATCTGCTGAAGCCGGTTGCCGTCGACAAGACCAACTACAAGCAGGTCCTGATCGACAGCGGTTACTACACCGAAGACAAGCTGAAGTAAGTTAAGCTGGAGGCCGGAGCCTGCGCTTGCGGGTTCCGGCCTTCGATTTTATGATTACCCACCCATTGACGGGCTGGGGACGCTGGAAATTTGACTATGGACAATACCATCCTCGAAATGCGGAGCATCACCAAGACGTTCCCGGGCGTCAAGGCGCTGGAGAACGTGAACCTCAAGGTTCGCAAGGGTGAAATTCACGCATTGGTAGGCGAAAACGGGGCCGGCAAATCGACCCTGATGAAAGTGCTATCGGGTGTTTATCCCACCGGAAGTTATGACGGCGATATCGTCTATGAAGGCGAGACGCGCCACTTCAAGGCGCTGAGGGACTCCGAAGAAATCGGCATCGTCATCATCCACCAGGAACTGGCGCTCGTGCCGTTGCTGTCGATCGGCGAAAACATCTTCCTCGGCAACGAGAACGCCAAGAATGGCGTCATCAGCTGGGACGAAACCTTCAACCGCACCAAGCAGTTGCTCAAGAAGGTCGGCCTGTCCGAATCTCCGAACACGCTGGTGACCGACATCGGTGTCGGCAAGCAGCAGCTCGTCGAGATCGCCAAGGCGCTGTCGAAGAGCGTCAAGCTGCTCATCCTCGACGAGCCGACGGCCTCGCTCAACGAAAGCGATTCCGATGCGCTGCTCATGCTGCTGATGGAGTTCCGCAAGCAGGGTATCACCTCGATCATCATTTCTCACAAGCTGAACGAAATCCGCAAGGTCGCCGACCAGATCACGGTCCTGCGCGACGGCATGACCGTCAAGACGCTCGACTGTCACGCCGACGAGATCAGCGAAGACATTATCATCCGCAACATGGTCGGCCGCGATCTCGAAGACCGCTATCCCCCGCGTTCGGTGCCGATCGGCGAAACCATTCTCGAAGTGAAGAACTGGAACGCCTATCACCAGCAGCACCGCGACCGTCAGGTCCTGCACAATATCAACATTACCGTCCGCAAGGGCGAGGTCGTCGGTATCGCCGGGCTGATGGGGGCAGGGCGCACCGAATTCGCCATGAGCCTGTTCGGCAAGTCCTATGGCCACAAGATCTCGGGCGAAGCATTGATGCACGGCAAGCCGGTCGATGTCAGCACCGTGCGCAAGGCGATCGACGCCGGTCTCGCCTATGTCACCGAAGACCGCAAGCAACTCGGCCTGGTGCTCAACGACACGATCCTGCACAATACGACCCTCGTCAATCTGAAGGCTGTGTCCAATGCCTCGGTCATCGACAGCGTCAAGGAATCGCGCGTTGCGGCCGACTATCGGTCGAAGCTGCGCATCCGCTCCTCCAGCATATTCCAGGAGACGGTCAATCTTTCCGGCGGCAACCAGCAGAAGGTGGTGCTGTCGAAGTGGCTGTTCTCCGGCCCCGATGTCCTGATCCTGGACGAGCCGACGCGCGGCATCGATGTCGGCGCGAAATACGAAATCTATACTATCATCAACCAGCTTGCCGCCGATGGGAAAGGCGTTCTGATGATCTCGTCGGAAATGCCCGAACTGCTTGGCACTTGTGACCGCATCTACGTGATGAACGAAGGACGCATCGTCGCTGAACTGCCGAAGGGAGAAGCAAGCCAAGAAACCATCATGCGCGCTATCATGCGCTCAGGGGAGAAGAAACAATGACGCCGATCAATCAACCCATCGCCGAGCAGGGGCGTGTCGTCTCGATCGGAGACTACATTCGCGGCAACATCCGCGAATACGGCATGTTCATCGCACTCATCGCGATCATGGTGTTCTTTCAGTTTTCGACCGGCGGCGTTCTCTTCAGGCCGCTCAACCTGACGAACATCATTCTGCAGAACTCGTTCATCGTCATCATGGCGCTTGGCATGCTGCTGGTGATCGTCGCCGGCCATATCGATCTTTCGGTTGGCTCGGTCGTCGGCTTCATCGGCGCCATCGCCGGCGTGATGACGGTGCAATGGCACATGAATTATGTCCTGGCGGGTGTCGTCTGCCTGGCGCTCGGCGCGCTGGTCGGCGGCCTGCAGGGCTATTTCGTCGCCTATCACAAGATTCCGTCCTTCATCGTCACGCTCGCCGGCATGCTGGTTTTCCGCGGCCTGACTTTGTTCGTGATGACGGCATCAGGCACCGGCACCAGCATCGGTCCGTTCCCGCCGGAGTTCCAGCTGATCAGCATTGGGTTCCTGCCCAACCTTGTTGATATGGGCGGCATCAACTCGACCTCTATCATTCTGACCGTCATCGGCGCCGTCACCCTCTTCTACATGGCATGGCGCAAGCGGCTGTCGAACGAGCGGCACGGTAATGACGTCGAGCCGATGGGCTTCTTCCTCGCCCAGAACCTTATCGTTGCTGCTGCCGTCCTCGCACTCGGCATTCAGCTGTCGGTCTATCGCGGCTTCCCGAACGTGCTTGTCGTCATGCTCGTTCTCGTCGCGGCCTATGCCTTCATTACCCGCCGCACGACCATCGGCCGCCGCATCTATGCCATGGGCGGCAACGAGAAGGCGACCAAGCTTTCCGGTATCAATACCGAGCGGCTGACCTTTCTGACCTTTGCCAATATGGGCCTGCTTGCCGGTCTCGCCGGCCTGATCGTGGCGTTGCGCCTCAACTCGGCGACGGCCAAGGGCGGTTTCGGTCTCGAACTCGACGTGATCGCCGCCTGCTTCATCGGCGGCGCATCGGCCCAGGGCGGCGTCGGCAAGGTGACGGGTGCGGTGATCGGCGCGCTTATCATGGGTATCATGAACAACGGCATGTCGATCCACGGTCTCGGCACCGACTCACAGCAGATGGTCAAGGGCGCGGTGCTTCTCGCCGCCGTGTTCTTCGACGTCTACAACAAGAACAAGGGCTGAGCACCTCAAGCGCAGCCCAGGCATTCGAAGTCATATGAATGATGGATTCCGGCTCCTGATGGAGCCGGACAGGCGGAGCTTTTCCTGACTTCGCCGGAACGAGAAGGATTGAAGTCGTGCTTATTTCCCAGATCAAAGGTGCCAACGGAGAGATCGTCGTCGCCGTGCGCGAACAGGGCGGGGCGGCCAGGTCGGTGAAAAATGCCGGCAGCGTCTATGCGCTGGCGATGGAAGCCGCAGACGGCGGCAAGTCGCTTGCCTCAGTTATCGAGGCCCATGGTTACGGCGAGGCCGTCGACCTTGAGAAAGCCTATGCGGAAGGCCGTTTCCTGCTGCCGATTACCCATCCCGACGCCGCTCACCTGCATCTAACCGGCACCGGCCTCACCCATCTCGGCTCGGCCGCCACCCGCGATAGCATGCACAAGAAGACTACCGAGGCGGCCGAGGAAACGCTGACCGACTCGATGAAGATGTTCAAGATGGGCCTGGAGAACGGCAAGCCGAAGGCTGGCGAAAAGGGCGTGCAGCCCGAATGGTTCTACAAGGGCAACGGCCATGGAGCCGCAGCCCCCGGCGCGCCGCTCGTCTCGCCCTCCTTCGCGCTCGACGGCGGCGAGGAGCCTGAAATGGCGGGCATCTATGTCATCGCCAAGGATGGCACGCCGTTCCGCATCGGCTTTGCGCTGTCGAACGAGTTTTCCGATCACGTCACCGAACGGATCAACTATCTCTTCCTCGCCCATTCGAAGCTGCGCCCGGCAAGCTTCGGCCCGGAAATCCGCATCGGCGCCGCACCCGACGATATCCGCGGCACCTCGAGCATCAAGCGCGGCGACAAGGTGATCTTCGAAAAGCCCTTCCTGTCGGGAGAGGCGAACATGTCGCACACCTTCGCGAACCTCGAATATCACCATTTCAAATATGGCCTCTTCCGTGTTCCGGGAGATGTCCATGTCCATATGTTCGGCACCGCGACCCTGTCCTTCGCCGACGGCATCAAGACGGAAGAGGGCGACGTCTTCGAAATCGAAGTCCCCGAATTCGGCCTGCCGCTCAGGAATCCGCTGAAGGTGGCGGCCGAAGAAGAGATCGCTGTCAAGCAGCTCTGATTTTCGAGGCCAGGCTGCGTCCGTGGCCGGGCCGTTGTTTGTAAACGGTAAAGGAGGCTTGTTGAGCCCATGACCATTTATCAAAACCTGATCGCCGGCGAGTGGGTCGGCACGAACGCGACGAAGAACATCAACCCGTCCGATACGAACGAGGTCGTCGGCCTCTATGCCGACGGCAGCGCGGAAGATACGAGAAACGCCATCGCCGCCGCCAAGGCCGCCTTTCCGGCCTGGTCGCGCTCCGGCATCTGGGAACGCCACGTCATCCTGAAGAAGACGGGCGACGAGATCATGGCGCGCAAGGACGAGCTCGGCGCACTGCTTGCCCGCGAAGAGGGCAAGACCTTGCCTGAGGCGACCGGCGAAGTCATCCGCGCCTCGCAGATCTTCGAATTCTTCGCTGGCGAGGCCCTTCGGCTCGCCGGCGAGGTCATCCCGTCGGTTCGCCCGAACATCGGTGTGGAGATCACCCGGGAGGCGCTCGGCGTTATCGGCATCATTACGCCGTGGAACTTCCCGATCGCCATTCCCGCCTGGAAGATCGCGCCGGCGCTTTGCTACGGCAACACGATCGTCTTCAAGCCGGCCGAACTGGTGCCGGCCTGCTCCTGGGCGATCGTCGATATCCTCAATAGGGCAGGGCTGCCGAAGGGCGTCCTGAACCTCGTCATGGGCAAGGGCTCGGTCGTCGGCCAGGCCATGCTCGAAAGCCCCGACGTTCACGGCATCACCTTTACCGGTTCCACCGGCACCGGCCGGCGCGTCGCCGCCGCCTCCATCGAGCATAACCGCAAGTTCCAGCTCGAGATGGGCGGCAAGAACCCGATGGTCGTGCTCGACGATGCCGACCTCAACGTCGCCGTCGAGGCAGCCGCCAATTCAGGCTTCTTCTCGACCGGCCAGCGCTGCACGGCGTCCTCGCGCCTGATCGTCACCGAAGGCATTCATGACAAGTTCGTCGCGGCTCTGACCGACAAGCTGAAGACGCTCGTTGTCGACAATGCGCTCAAGGCCGGTACCCATATCGGTCCCGTCGTCGACGAACGGCAGCTGAAGACCGATACCGACTATATCGAGATCGGCAAGAAGGAAGGCGCCAAGCTCGCCTTTGGCGGCGAGGTCATCTCGCGCGAAACACCCGGCTTCTACCTTCAGCCGACGCTGTTTACTGAAGCGACCAACCAGATGCGCATTTCGCGCGAGGAAATCTTCGGACCCGTGGTCTCGGTGATCCGGGCTAGGGATTACGACGAGGCGCTTGCCATCGCCAATGACACGCCGTTCGGCCTTTCGGCCGGCATCGCCACGACCAGCCTGAAACATGCGACGCATTTCAAGCGCAATTCCGAAGCCGGCATGGTGATGGTCAACCTGCCGACGGCAGGCGTCGATTTCCACGTTCCGTTCGGCGGCCGTAAGGGCTCGTCCTATGGCCCGCGTGAGCAGGGCAAGTATGCAAGCGAATTCTTTACTGTGGTCAAGACGGCCTACACGCTGGCTTGAGACTTATCCGATGACCCGGGCCGTACGAGGCGGCCCGGCAATCACCTGAAGGACAGAGATTATGAAGAAGAAAGCGGAATGGCCGCGCAGGCTGAGGTCGCAGGAATGGTACGGCGGCACGAGCCGCGACGTGATTTATCATCGCGGCTGGCTTAAGAACCAGGGTTATCCGCACGACCTGTTCGACGGACGGCCGGTTATCGGCATCCTCAACACCTGGTCGGATATGACCCCCTGCAACGGTCATCTGAGAGAGCTCGCCGAGAAGGTGAAGGCGGGTGTCTGGGAGGCGGGCGGCTTCCCGCTCGAGGTGCCGGTGTTCTCCGCGTCCGAAAACACCTTCCGCCCGACCGCGATGATGTACCGCAACCTTGCTGCGCTGGCGGTAGAAGAGGCAATCCGCGGCCAGCCGATGGATGGCTGCGTGCTGCTCGTCGGCTGCGACAAGACCACGCCGTCGCTGCTGATGGGTGCTGCCTCCTGCGACCTGCCGTCGATCGTCGTCACCGGCGGTCCGATGCTCAACGGCTATTTCCGCGGTGAACGCGTCGGCTCCGGCACGCATCTCTGGAAGTTCTCCGAGATGGTGAAGGCCGGCGAGATGACGCAGGCCGAATTCCTCGAAGCGGAAGCATCGATGAGCCGTTCGTCGGGCACTTGCAATACGATGGGCACGGCCTCGACGATGGCGTCGATGGCCGAGGCGCTCGGCATGGCGCTGTCAGGCAATGCCGCGATCCCGGGCGTCGATTCCCGCCGCAAGGTCATGGCGCAGTTGACCGGCCGCCGTATCGTGCAGATGGTCAAGGACGATCTGAAGCCCTCAGAGATCATGACGAAGCAGGCCTTCGAGAACGCTATCCGCACCAATGCGGCGATCGGTGGATCGACCAATGCCGTCATCCATCTGCTCGCCATTGCAGGCCGCGTCGGCATCGATCTGACGCTCGACGACTGGGACCGCTGTGGCCGCGACGTGCCGACGATCGTCAACCTGATGCCGTCGGGCAAATACCTGATGGAAGAGTTCTTCTATGCCGGCGGCCTGCCTGTCGTGCTGAAGCGCCTCGGCGAAGCCGGCCTTCTGCACAAGGACGCGCTGACGGTCTCCGGCGAAACCGTCTGGGACGAGGTCAAGGACGTCGTCAACTGGAACGAGGAGGTCATCCTGCCCGCCGAGAAGGCGCTGACGTCTTCCGGCGGCATCGTCGTGCTGCGCGGCAATCTCGCGCCCAAGGGCGCAGTGCTGAAGCCCTCGGCGGCTTCGCCGCATCTTCTGGTGCACCGGGGCAGGGCGGTCGTGTTTGAGGACATCGACGACTACAAGGCCAAGATCAACGACGACAATCTCGACATCGACGAGAATTGCGTCATGGTAATGAAGAATTGCGGGCCCAAGGGTTATCCCGGTATGGCCGAGGTCGGCAATATGGGGCTGCCGCCGAAGGTGCTGAAGAAGGGTATTCTCGACATGGTGCGTATATCGGACGCCCGCATGTCCGGAACGGCCTATGGAACCGTCGTGCTGCACACCTCGCCGGAAGCGGCAGTCGGTGGGCCGCTCGCAGTCGTGAAGAACGGCGACATGATCGAGCTCGACGTTCCGAACCGTCGTCTGCATCTCGACATCTCAGACGAGGAACTGGCGCGCCGTCTCGCCGAATGGCAGCCGAATCATGATCTGCCCAAATCCGGCTATGCCTTCCTGCACCAGCAGCATGTCGAAGGAGCCGATACCGGCGCCGATCTCGACTTCCTCAAGGGATGTCGCGGAAATGCTGTCGGCAAGGACAGCCACTGAGCGAAAACGCATTCAGAGATTGGAATCTTTGAAAAGGCGGGGTGAGAGCCCCCGCCTTTTTGTTGCTGACAAGTCGCGAACGCCTCTTTCGTTATGCTCGGGCCTATCCCGAGCATCTGCCTCCGTCGATAGGGTAGCAGATCCTCGGCACAAGGCCGAGGATGACGTCGAGTGAAGAGCTGAAGGCGGGTGAGAGCCGCCTTCCCCGTCGCACTTGTTCGATAAGGATATGGTGGCGACGATGTCAGGCGATGGATCGACAGAGCGCTGTCGTTGCCTGGCTTCAGCTCGCGCCCATCGAGCCTTCCATCGCGATAGACAGCGGCCGGCTAACCTGGCGAGTTTCATACCCACCCCGCCGACCGCATCATTGCCGCTACGGCCCGGTTTCATCGCGTACCGTTGCTGATCGCCGCTTCTAGCCAAGTTTCCGGAATGGCTGGCTATGGGCTGTGAGATGCCGCTCAGCTTTGGCTCTGGCTCTGCATCTGTCCGCCGTCCTCGACCTTCACGGTGACCGACAGCGTTTCGCCCGGTGTACCGATGCGCATGCCTGAAATCGGGGCAGCGTCGCGGTAGCAGAGGCCCGAGGCGATGCGGACATATCGTTCATCCGGGCAGATCTCGTTGGCCGGATCGAAGCCGACCCAGCCGAGGCCGGGAATATGGGCTTCGGCCCAGGCATGGGTCGCCGCCTGTTCGACCTTTTCTTCCATCATCAGATAGCCGGAGACATACCGCGCCGGCACCTGCAGGGCGCGGGCGGCGGCAACGAAGATATGCGCGTGATCCTGACAGACACCGCTCTTCTTCTCCAGCGCCTGTTCGGCCGTCGTCGCAGCGTCGCTGGTTCCTGGCCTGTAGATGACGGTCTCGTGAATGGCTGCCATCAGCGCATGCATGCGGGCGAGCTCGTTATCGCCGTTGACGGTTCTGATCAGTTCCTTCACCAGCTTGCCGCTCCTGGTGAGCGGCGTTTCGCGCAGGAAGAGCCAGAGTGGACAGAAACCGGTATGCGGCCCGGTGACGCCGTTCTGATCCATGGTTTCGACCTCGCCTTCGGTGAGAATGCGCGTCACCTGCTGCTCGCCTTCCAGCGAGACCAGGTTGACGTGGTTGCCGAACTGGTCGTCATATTCGACTTCGGGCGTCGCACCCTCGACCTTCAGCGACCAGCCGAGCACAGTCTGGCCATTGTTTGTCGGCGGTGTCAGTCTCAGCCGTTGCAGGGAGAATTTCGCCGGATCGTCGTAGCGGTATTCGGTGAGGTGGCTGATCTTCAGTCTCATATTCTGATCCGCTTAAACGTAGAACCGGTAGCCGTCGGAAATTTCCATGCCGAGCTGGTTGTTGCGCGCGACGAAATCCTCGAGGAACTCATGCAGGCCTTGATCCATGATGTCGCGGATCGCCCGCGTCTGCAGGGTGGTGCGGATCGCGTCCGCCGTATCGTGGGCGGGAAGCCGTTCCTCGTAATCCTGGGCGAGATAACCGAGATTGCTGACGATCTTCTCGTAGCAATAGGCCAGCGAGCGGGGCATCTGCACATTCAGGGTGAGGAAGTCGGCGATGTTCATTGCCCGGTACTCGCCGTCATAGGCCCAGCTATAGGCGCGGTGCGCGGAGACCGAGCGCAGGATCGATTCCCACTGCACGTTGTCGAGTGATGAGCCGACGGCCGAAACCGAGGGCAGCAGCACGTAATATTTGACGTCGAGGATGCGGCTCGTATTGTCCGCCCGCTCGATGAAAGTGCCGATGCGGGCAAAGTTATAGAGTTCGTTGCGTAGCGTCGAGCCGTGGAAGGCGCCGCGGATGAGGCCAGCGCGGCGCTTGATGACGTCGATCACCTCCGGCATGTCGGCGGCTTTCACGCGCTTTTCGAGCAAAGATTTCAGATCGATCCAGCATTCGTTGGTTGCTTCCCAAGTCTCCCGCGTCAGCGCGGTGCGCACCATGCGGGCATTGTTGCGGCCGGAGTCGATGCAGGACATGACGCTTGACGGGTTTGAGCGATCGCGCAGGAGATAATCGATCGCATCGGCATTGGTCAGCTTGGCGTGGCCCTCGTCATAGGCCTCGCGCACGCCGGCACTTTGCAGCACGCCATCCCAGTTGTCGTCGCCGGCGCTGCTGCGGGTCAACGACATGCGCAGCCCGGCGTCGATCAGGCGGGCGATATTTTCGGCGCGCTCGATGTAACGGAACATCCAGTAGAGGCCGTTTGCAGTTCTTCCGAGCATCAGTCCTCCAGTACCCAGGTGTCTTTGGTGCCGCCGCCCTGACTGGAGTTGACCACCAGCGAGCCCTGCTTCAACGCCACGCGGGTGAGACCGCCCGGTATGATCTGGACCTTGTCGGAAACGAGTACATAGGGACGAAGGTCGACATGGCGCGGCGCGATCCCCTTGTTGACGAGGATCGGCACGGTGGAGAGCGACAGGGTCGGCTGGGCGATGTAATTGTTCGGTTTGGCCTTCAGCTTTTCGGCGAAATCTGCGCGTTCCTTCTTCGATGCCGTCGGTCCCACAAGCATACCGTAGCCGCCGGAGCCGTGCACTTCCTTGACGACGAGCTCCTCCAAGTGCTCCAGCACGTATTTCAGGCTTGATGCTTCCGAGCAGCGCCAGGTCGGGACGTTTTCCAGAAGCGCCTTGCGGCCGGTATAGAATTCGACGATCTCCGGCATGTAGGAATAGATGGCCTTGTCGTCCGATATGCCGGTGCCCGGCGCATTGGCGATGGTGATGTTGCCAGAGCGGTAGACATCCATGATGCCGGGAATGCCGAGGGCGGAATCGGCCCGGAATGTCAGCGGATCGAGGAAATCGTCGTCGACGCGGCGATAGAGCACGTCGATCGCCTCGTAGCCACGGGTCGTGCGCATCTTCACCTTGCCGTCAATGACGCGCAGGTCCGAGCCCTCGACCAGTTCGACGCCCATCATGTCGGCCAGGAACGAATGTTCGTAGTACGCAGAATTGTAGATGCCGGGGGTCAGCACAGCGACGCGCGGCTTGCCGGTACAGCCGGGAGGCGCAAGCGACGCAAGGCTCTGGCGCAAGAGATAGGGGTAATCCTCGACGCGCTGCACCTTGTTCTCATGGAAGAGCTCCGGGAACATCTGCATCATGGTTTCCCGGTTTTCCAGCATGTAGCTAACACCGGAAGGCGTGCGAGCATTATCTTCCAGCACGTAGAACTGGTCTTCGCCTGTTCGTACGATGTCGGTGCCGACGATATGGGTGTAGACGCCGCCGGGCGGGCGGAAGCCGATCATCTCCGACAGGAAGGCAACGTTGTTCTCGATCAGCTCGCGCGGAACGCGGCCTGCGCGGATGATCTCCTGCTTATGGTAGATATCGTCCAGGAAGGCGTTGAGCGCGATCACCCGCTGCTCGATGCCCTGGGCCAGCTTGCGCCATTCGCGGGCGGAGATGATGCGGGGGATAATATCGAAGGGGATGAGCTTTTCGGAACTGTCGGCATGGCCGTAAACGGCGAAGGTGATACCGGTCTTCCGGAAGATGTTTTCCGCGTCGCGGGACTTGGCAATCAGATGCGACCGGTCTTGGCTGTTGTACCACTCGAAATATTTTTCATAAGGCGGGCGGGGGCTTTCGTCCCCGGTAATCATTTCATCAAATGCCAAAGGTGCGGCTCCCCTTTTTTGTTCATTTGAATACAACGCAAATTGCAATGCAAGAACCATGCGCAGTTCGGGGAAAAGTTTTTGCGGTGCGGGAAAGGGGTGAAAATCCGGGCATTCGGAGTGAGGTGTCGCGGCGGAGAGGGTGTTCCGTCTGCCGGGGCTGCGCAAAATGTGGGCAGGTGATGGTTTTTCGGTCAAGCGGTTTAAAGGGTGCATGCGCTTCCTCCCTCATTTCTGTGCCTGTCACAGGAATCCAGCCACCGCGCGTTTGCGCGGTGAATGACTCTGTGACGATGATGAGAGTCTCCCGCGCCCAAGGACTTGTGCGCACTGGATTCCTGTGACAGGCACAGGAATGAGGGAGATTGGGAAAGCGCCTGCGATTCTTCGCCGTGGTGGCATGGCCCCGCCTGTCGCCCGCAACATCAGCGAAATTTCACGTAAGCATCAACGCTTCGCCTTTGACTGCGGTGCCCGGGTGCCGTTATCAGCACGGCGAATCTTTCTTGCGAGCCCCCATGTCCCTCGATCGCCTTGCCCCCGCTCTCTTCGTTCTGCTCTGGTCCACGGGATGGGTGGTGGCGAAATATGCGGCGCTGCATTCCGAGCCCTTCACCTTTCTTTCGATACGCTACGCGCTGTCGGCCCTGGCATTCCTGGTGCTCTGCCTGTTGATGCGGGCGCAATGGCCGACAAGCCGGGCGACGTGGCTGCGCGCCATCTATTCCGGCTTCTTCCTGCATGGTTTCTATCTCGCCGGCCTCTGGTGGGCGATTGCCAATGGCGTGCCGGCCGGCATATCGGGGATCATCGCGGCGCTGCAGCCGCTGCTGACCGCAATGGCGGCGCCCTTTCTCGTCGGCGAGCGGTTGCAACAGACACAGAAGCTCGGCCTCGGGCTCGGTTTCATCGGTATCGCCATCGCGATTTCGCCGAAGCTCTTCGATCCGGCGACGGCCGATCTCAGCCATGCGGCGCTGCCGCTGGCGATCAACCTCATCGCCATGGGCTCCGTCACTTACGGCACGCTTTACCAAAAGAAACACTTGCAGTCGGGGGATCTCAGAAGCATCGCGACGCTGCAGTATGTCGGTGCGCTAATCCTCACCCTGCCGTTGTCGCTGATCTTCGAAAACCAGCATTTCGATGGCACCGCGCAGGCCTGTGGCGCGCTTCTCTGGTCGGTCTTCGGCCTCTCGATGGGCGGTGTCGGGCTGCTGCTTTACCTCATCCGCCGCGGACAGGTCTCGCGCGCCGCCTCGCTCATCTACCTGATGCCGCCGGCGGTGGCGTTGGAGGCCTTCGTTGCCTTCGGGGAACCGCTGACGCTGCCGCTGATCATCGGCACCGCGATCGTAGTGACGGGCGTATATATGACAAACCGTAGGGTCGTTCAGCAAGCGCAGGCGAGCGCATAGGCTGATGGCTGGGCCAAGGTCGAACAACCGGATGGCTTGAACCTCAACTGAGCGAGGTCGCCGGCGATTGCCGACGACCTCATATCTAGAGCGTCATAGAGCGCTACTCGGCCCATCAAGCAGCAAGCGACGATCAGCTGCGGGGCTGCAGCAGCGCCAAGGCAACCGTCGACGCCGCCAGGAGAGCGGTGAGCGTCAATGGTCCCGCAGCGCCGTAGTGGTCGACGATATAGCCGCCAAAAATCGCGCCGCTACTGATGGCCACTTGAAAGGAGACGACCATCAGGCTGCCCGCCGCCTCCAGAGCGTCGGCGGCCGCGCGGGAAAGATTGGTCGGCAGCACTACCGGCGCCATGCCGAAGGCAAAGCCCCAAAGCGCAACGAGCGCAAACGCGACGGCGGTATGAGCGCCCCAAAGCAACAGAGCGAGTGCGGCAAAAGCCATCAACACCGCCGTGACTGCGAGTGCTATGCGGATGCTCGCGTCGGCCATCCGGCCACCGGCAAGATTGCCGATCACCGAGGCGATGCCAAACCCGAGCAGTGCCAGGGCGATCGATCTGGTTTCAAGGAGCGTCACTTGTTCAAGGAAGGGACGCACATAAACCGATCCGGCAAAATGTCCGGTCATCAGCAAAAGGATAGCAAGCATTCCCAGTTGAACACCGCGCCGTCGTGTCAGCCGGAAAACATCAGCGAGACTGTTGCTTGTGCTTGCCGGGAGCGTCGGCAAGCTGAGCACCTGCAGCAGCATGGCAAGCGCGGCAAGCCCGGCTGTCATCGCCATGGCGCTGCGCCATCCCAGCCAATCGCTGATCAAAGCACCCATTGATGGTGCAGCTATCGTGGCGAGCGAAACGCCGAGGGTGACGATAGCCATGCCCCGACCTGTCGCGTTGGCGCCGACCAGCCTCGCCACGACCGCCACGGAAAGCGCCCAAAAGCCGCTCAACGCGATGCCCAGCCCAGCCCGGCCCAACAACAACAGCCAAAAATCGGTCGCTAAAGATGCGAGTATATTGGAGCCGACTGCCAACGCACTGAGACCGACCAGCACCACCTTGCGGTTCAGTCTGCCGATAAGAACATTGCTCAAAAGGGCCGTCACAGCTCCGACGGAAGCGGTGGCGGTGACGACCTGTCCGGCCGTTCCCTCGGAAATGCCGAGATCGCGCGCCATTGGCGTCAACAGTCCCGCCGGCAGGAACTCAGCAGATACCAGTGCAAAGCTGGTGGCCGCCATCGAAACAACCGCAAACCAAGTCGCCGCGCTCCACGCGGATGGTTCAGCCGTCTCCAGGCCAATTGCAGCCTCGTCGAATTGTGATGTTGTGTCCGTCATAGATGGATCTCCTGTGTTGGGAGATTTCATAGACGAAGTTTTCAGGATGATATGTGTCTTAAAATCCGAAATCCATGTCCGTTCGTCCGGAATTTGTGCGACGCACAATCCCCGGTGAAAGGTTGGTGACCCGCTTGAATGCACGCGCGAAAGACGCCTCGGACTCATAGCCCAATCGTGAGGCTACCTCGGCGACCGACATGCCGTTCTGCGCCAACAAATCGCGGGCAAGCTGCATACGCAGGCGGGCGAGATAATGTGCCGCGCCTTCTCCCAAGATAGCGCTGAAGCGCTCGGCGAAGATCGAGCGCGACTGGCCTGCCACACCAGCGAGGCTTTCAAGGGTCCAGTTATGGCCGGGATCTCGGTGCATGGCAGCCAGCACACGACCGATCTGGGGATCGCGGATGGCAGCGAGCCAGCCGGTGGTCGAGGCTCCGCTGCAGTTGACCCAGCAACGGATAAGCCGCGCAGCGAGCAAGTCCGCCATACGCGACAAGACCGTCGCACTTCCCATCTGGGGTTGTGTCGCCTCGGCCGACATAGCGGCCAGCAGGGGGCCTACGATCGGGTCATTACCGGCTACATCGCAACCCCTGATGATTGGCGGCATCAGGGCGATTAAGGGGTTAAGCGCATGAGCGCCCAAAGTCATGGAGCCGCAGAAAAGGGTGCTGGTGGCGCCCGTTCCTTCTCGCAAGACGTCGCAGACGTTGCTGCCCAATCTTGTAATCTGACAACTCTTAAGCGAGTCGCCCTCAACATCAGGCGCGCTCGCCAACCGGTGTGCATTACCTTGCGGCAGCAGCACCAGATCGCCATCGTTCAACGCCTGCCATCCGTGGGTTTCGGTATGTATCCAGCATGGACCCTGGCTGACGAAGTGAAAACGAAGCAGCTGTTGTTGCGGAAAGGCGATGCTCCATGGATGCCTGAGCTCGCAGCGGCCATAGTTGACTCCACTCAAGCGAAAGTCTTGCAGGACTTCGCTCAGGGCATCCATTGGGATAGTGGACGGCGACAACGGCCGGGACGGATGGTCAAGCATGGAGCCAATTTAGGTCTCAAGCGTCCGGGACGCAAGCGGTCCGGCTTCGCGCGCGGTTCTTTACGGCGTCACGCTGCCCGTCGACGGCGGGTTCACAGCGCATTGATACCGCAAGGCTTCCGCCGGCGCTGCGAAGGGCTTCGATCTCGTCAAATGGGTGCGTTCAGAAACCGGAAAACGTGACCGAGTACTGCCGTCGCGGTGTTGTCGTCACTACAATGAGTAAGGCCGGGCATCCCACCAGATGCTCCGGCCTCCCAATATTCAAGGCCGAAGGTCCGGCCTTTTCTCCCTTGAATCAGTCGGCGCTCAGGCGCGTTCGCGGCGCTGGCCGCCGCCATTGCGAGAGCCCGAGCCACCGCGGCGGTTGCCGCTGTTGCCGTCGCGGCGCTGTTCGCCGCCCTGAGCCTGATGTGGCCCGCGGTCGTCTCCGTGCTTGCGGGCCGGGCGGCCGTGAGCGTGGCGGCCGTTGCCGCGGTGATGGCCGCTCGGTTCGCCATTGGCATGATGGCCATTGGGGCCGTTATGCGCAGGGCGCTGCGGCTTTGCCGGGCGGAAATCGGAGGTCGAGGCCAGATCGTTGTCGGGGCCGAAATCCGGGGCTGCTTCGCCGCGGCGCTGACCGCGGAAGTCCTCGTTACGGCCTGAGCGTTCGGGACGAGGACGGCGCTCGCGGCGCTCCTCGCCGCCGGCGCGGATTTCGCTGCCTTCGCCTTCGCGGCGCGGGCGGCGTTCCTGGCGGCTGCCGCGATGCTCCGAGCGGTTGGCATCGCCGCGGCCTTCGCCGCGACCCTGGCTGCCGCCCCGATTGCGGTTGTTGCCATTGCCGTTGCCTCGGCGCGGGCCGCCGGCGCTGATATGTGCCGGCGGTTCACCGCTGGCAACTGATATGTCGATGCCCATCAGGCGCTCGATATCTCGCAGCAGCTTGGCTTCGTCAGGGGCGCAGAAGGCGATGGCAATGCCGTCGCGGCCGGCGCGCGCCGTGCGGCCGATGCGATGGACATAGGCGTCGGGCACTTCGGGCAGGTCGTAGTTGTAGACGTGGCTGACGGCCGGGATATCGATGCCGCGGGCGGCGACGTCTGTCGCGATCAGCGTCTTGATGCTGCCCTCGCGGAAGGCCTTCAGCGCCCGCTCGCGCTGACCCTGGCTCTTGTTGCCGTGGATCGAGGCGACGGAATAGCCGATATTGTCGAGGTGCTTCATCAGCTTCTCCGCACCATGCTTGGTGCGCAGGAAGACGATGGCGCGGCCGTCCGGATTTTCGGTCAGCGATTTGCGTAGCAGTTCCGTCTTGTCGTTCTTGCCGCCGACGAAATGGACATACTGCTCGACCTTGTCGGCCGCCTTGCCGGGAGGCGTGACTTCGACCTTGACGGGATCGACGAGATAGTCGCCGGCGAGATCGGCGATCGCCTTCGGCATGGTGGCCGAAAACAGCATGGTCTGACGCTTTTTCGGCACCAGTTTGGCGATCTTGCGCAGGTCGTGCACGAAGCCGAGGTCGAGCATCTGGTCGGCCTCGTCGAGCACGAGATAGCGCACCGTCGTCAGCGTGATGGCGCGGCGGTTGACGAGATCGAGCAGGCGGCCGGGGGTCGCGACCAGGATGTCGGTTCCCTTTTCGAGCTGCAGCTGTTGCTTGTTGATCGACACACCGCCGACGACGACGTTGATGCGCAGCGGCGACTTGCGGATGAACTTCTTCAGGTTCTCGGCGATCTGGTTCACCAGCTCGCGGGTCGGCGCCAGGATCAACGTCCGCGTCGTGCGGTTGTCGGGGCGGCGCTCGTCAGCGAGCAGCTTTTCGATGAGCGGCAGGCCGAAGGCGGCGGTTTTGCCGGTGCCGGTCTGGGCAAGGCCGATCAGATCGCGGCCTGAAATGAGGAGGGGAATGGCCTGTTCCTGGATCGGCGTCGGCGTTTCGATGCCGAGCTGGAACAAGGTGGCGACGATCGGCTTGGAGACACCAAGCGATTCAAAATTAGTCAAGGCATAACCTTTCGGGGCGCCACAACGACTAGCGCCGGAACGCACCATGCGATCCGGTTTCATTCTGGCGTCAAGAACCCCGCGTGAAGTGGGAACTTGCAAGTTGGAAAAAGCTTTCCAGCGCTTCTGGCCGCTCTTGGGAGTGCAGCGCTCTGTCGAAATGCGCTTTTGTCCCTTCTTCCTGCGTTTCGTATTTTCGAGCAGGGGCACGCTCACGCGGCGGCCGGAAGGGTGAAAGCTGAGCCGCATTTGGGCTAGTTCACGGGAAAAGTCAAGTGCAGCGCACAAAAAGGCATTAGCCCGGGTCAGGCGACGGCATTCTGAGGACGAAACTTTCCGATGCGCTTTCGGCGCCATTGACGAGCACGGCGATGCGGTGCTCGCCGGGATAATAGCGCCGCGTCGTGATCGGCCGCATGGCATGGCGGCGCTCGATTGCGTGGCTCTGCCCCGGCGCGAGCGTGACCGTCTTGCATTTGAATACTTTGGGCGAGAGCGAGCCGTCGGCCTTCATGTGGTGAATGGCGTAGTCGATCATTAGTGAGTGCGCGGTTTCGCCTGAATTGGTCAGGCGGATTTCAAAATCCAGCCCTTCGCCGAACACCACTTCGCCGTTCTGAAGGCGCAGCTCGCATGTCAGCGCGGTTGCCGCGTCGAAACCGAAATTGGCAAGCGCCTGCGCATGGCCTTTCTTGAGCATCGTGCGAGAGGCGTGTTTCAGCAGCCGGCGGCGCTCGGCGGACGCGCCGTCGATATGGCCGGCGATAAAGGCGGCGACCAGATCTGGATGATCCTTGGCGATGTCGTTCAAGCTGTTGGCGACGGAGCGGCGCACATAATCCTCCGGATCATCCATCAGCGCGGTCAGGATCGGCAGGATCGGTGCGGGGTCTTTCACGAGTTGCGGCAGGCGCATGGCCCAAGGCAGGCGCGGCCGCGTGCCCTCGCTCGCCAGCCGGCGCACATGCTGGTCGGGATCGCCGACCCAGGTGGAAATGGTGGCGAGCGCACGTTGCTGGTCGCGATGGATGAATTGCCGGATGCCGAATTCGCCGGTGAAATGCGGCGTCAGCGCCTTGAGGAGGTCGAGGCCGAGATCGAAATGATCGGTGCCGCGGGCGGCGATGAACTGATTGACCGGCAGCAGCATCCAGCCGGAGAGTCCCGGCCTGTCGGCGGCCGGCAGGCTTGCCTTGAGGATAGAGGCTGCTTCAGGAAAATCTCCGGGAAGCGTGGCAAGCAGCGCGTCACGGATTAATGCGGAGCGCTCCATCAGTTCCAGGGCTGCGAGGCCATCGGTCGCCAGAGTTACGAAACGTTCCCGGTCGAAGGCGGGCGCATGGGCCGCAATGTGATCGGCCATATCACCGACGAGCTCTTCATGCAGCAGTTTCTTGAGCGGTTCTGGCATGCTGATCCTCCTGCGGGAGGATTGGACCAGCGCCGCCGGGAGGTCAAGCGGCGCCGGATGCGGTCTTGCTATTCCGGGCAGACTTTCACGCGGTAGGGCTCGCCCCAGCGGTCGTAACGCCATTCGAGGTGGCAATAGTGCGGCCGGTAATAGGTCCGATAGACGGGGTACGGACGGTAGACCGGGTAAGCCGGATAGACGGGGTAGGCGGGGCGGGCGGCCTCCGACAGAAGGGCGCCGCCGACGACGCCGGCCGCAAGGCCGCCAAAGAAGGCATCGCGCGGACGGGCATCGGCGGTGGTGGCAGTGGCGAGCGAGGCGCCGGCAAAGGTCAGCGCGATCAGGCCCGTCGCCATGGTCTTATGAAGAACGGACATGGTAACTTCCTTATCTAGACTGGCTTCTATAAAGCCATGGCCAGACTCCGCCCGGATCGCGGCGGAGCGATGGCCGCACAAGGGCGGCCCGCATTAAATTTTAGTCATGATTTCAACGGCCAGCCATGAGTAAAGAGCGGATTGCGGCCGGCCGCAGTTGCTGCAGTCATCCTTTCGGTTTCGTGCAGCATACGGCGCCACTCCGGTCCGTACGCCGATTGTAAAATTCCGCCTTCGAAATTTATGGTTAAAACCTTGTTAAAAGCCTTGGCGTTATAGTCTTTGTCGTTGATATTCCATTCATTGCGGGAGCGACGATTTCTTGAAATCAGCCGGGGACATTCTGGAATTGGCTTGCCGCCGGATCGCCGATCTGGACACCCCGGCCTATGTCAAGAACAGCGAGCTGCGTTATGTCGCCGTCAACGAGGCCTATGCCGATTTCCTGGGCCGAGAGATTTCCGATTTCATCGGCAGGCGCAGCCGCGAACTCTTCAACCGCCCCGAGGAAGAGGACCGCGAGGACAAGGAGCGCCGCGCGCTGGTGTTCGGCACCGAGGAAAATGCCATCTGTTTCGATGCCGCTGGCCTCGATCACGAGCGCATTCAGATCGAAAGCTTCTCGCCGTCGCCGGAGCGGATTTATGTGCTCGGCATCTTCGAAGCGCGCGAACGCAGTGCCGTTGCTCTTGGGAGGATTGCCGGCAAGCCCGGGATTGCCGGTAGCTCTAAGACTGTAAACGATTTCGGAAGTGCCGCCGATCTCGCCCAAGTGCGCGAGGCACTAGAGAACCTCGATCACCCGATCGGCATCTTTGCAGCCGACGGACGCCCGCTGGTCGTCAACGCAGCCTATCGCAACGGCGCGACGCCTGTGGCCGCCGAGGAATCGGCCTGGGGAGAGAGTGTCAATGAACTCGACGTTCTCCGCACCGTCCTGGAGGATCTGCCTGTGGCGGTCTTCGTCCGCGACGACAAGCACCGCCTGGTCTATGCCAACAAATATTATGAAACCTTCAGCGGCCGCGCCCGCTCCGAATATCTGGGAATGACCGAACACGAAATGTTCGGGCCGGAAGGTGCTGAGGCGATCTACCAGGAAAACCTGCTGGCGCTCAGGGACGGCATTTCGGTGGAGCTCGAAAGCGAGATGCCGAGCAATAGCGGCCATGTCTATCCCGTCATCTCGCGCGTCAACCGTGTCATAACGGCGGATGGGCGAACCTATGTCGTCGGCTCCTTTTCCGACATCTCGCCGCTCAAGGAACGCGAGAAGGCACTGATTGAATCGCGCAAACAGCAAGAAATACTGCATCGGGACATCGAGAGCATTCTGCGTTCGCTGCCGATCGGCGTGCTGATCCTCGATAACGACCACCGGATTCTCTACGTCAACGACGAATTTTACAGCATCTGGGAACTGCCGCTCGACGATCGCTTCGACGGCCGCCCGTTCATCGACGTCATCCGCCGCAATTACGAGCTCGGCCGCTACGACGGGACACAGACGCCGGAAGAGATCTACGCCTTCCGCAAACATCTGTTCGAAGCCGAGGAGCCCGAGCCGATCGAGCTTGGCTGGGCGGGCGGCAAATCCGTGATCTTCGACAGCCGCCGCATCTCCAACGAGCGCATTCTGCTCACCTATGCCGATATTTCTGCGGTGCGCGAACGGGAAAAGGAAATCCACGAGACGCGCGCAGCCCTCGAGCGGCTCGGCGAAATGATGCGGGATGCGACGCATGCCATGTCGCAGGGCCTTGCCATCGTCCAGGACGGCATCATCAAAATGTCCAACGAGGCGATGGCCGAGATCCTGCAGATCCCGCCGCACTATATCGAGGCCGGCCAGGGCTGGCTCGGCATGTTCGAATTCTGCGCGGCACGCGGCGATTTCCACGATGCGGCGGATGAGACCCTGCAGGAATGGCGGGCGAATATCGCAGCCAGGCAGCCAATTTCCACCGTCTTCCATGTCGGCGGCGAGCGCTGGGTGAACATGGATGCGACGGTCAGCCGGGGAGAGCATTGGGTGGCGCTGTTCACCGACGTCACCGAGCTCAAGAGCCGCGAGGAGGAACTGCGCCAGCTCCTGTCGCGCGCCGAAGCCGCCGACCGCGCCAAATCCGAATTCCTAGCCAATATGAGCCACGAGATCCGCACGCCGATGAACGGTGTGCTCGGCATGGCGGAACTGCTGGCCAAGACCAATCTCGACACGCGCCAGAAAACCTTCATCGACATCATCGTCAAGTCGGGAAATGCGCTGCTGACTATTATCAACGACATCCTCGACTTTTCGAAGATCGATGCCGGACAGATGAAACTGCGCAAAGCCGCCTTCGATATCACCGAAGCGGTGGAGGACGTGGCGACACTCCTCTCCTCGCATGCCGCCGAGAAGAACATCGAACTGCTGGTGCGGGCTGCACCGGATCTGCCGGCCGCGGTGATTGGTGACGCCGGGCGTTTCCGCCAGATCGTCACCAATCTCGTCGGCAACGCCGTCAAGTTCACCGAGCGCGGCCATGTCTTCGTCGATGTCGGCTTCGAGACGATCGCCGGCGGGGAGATCATGGCGATCATCCGCATCGAGGATACCGGTATTGGCATTCCCCGAGAAAAGCTCGAATCGGTCTTCGACAAGTTTTCGCAGGTCGACACCTCGTCGACCCGCCGGCATGAGGGAACGGGGCTCGGCCTCGCGATCACCGCCGGCCTCGTCGATCTCTTCGGCGGCTATATCAATGTCGAGAGCGAATGGGGTAAGGGCTCGGTCTTCACCGTCAACCTGCCTTTTGCGGTGGCGGCCGCCCGCCTCGAACCGAAGCCGCTGCCGATCAATGTGCAGGGCGCGCGCATCCTCGTCGTCGACGACAATGAAGTGAACCGGCGCATCCTGACCGAGCAGCTCTCGCTCTGGGGCTTTGACGGAGTGGCTGCCGAAGGTGGCGGCACCGGTCTGGCGATCCTCGAGGCAGCGGCCGATCTCGGGGTCACCGTCGACGCCGTCGTGCTCGACTATCACATGCCCGACATGAACGGCGCCGACGTCGCGCGCCGGCTGCGCGCCGATCCCCGCTTCGTCGAGCTGCCGATCATCTTCCTCACGTCGATGGATATTTCGGGCACGGAAAAGGAATTCGCCGCGCTGAACGGCCATGCGCATCTGATGAAACCGGCACGCGCCAACGTGCTGCGCAATACTGTCGTCGAGGTCGTCCGCGCCCGCCGTGTCAAACAGGCGTCGGAAGCCGATATCGCCCGGCTGCGGGCGGAAGCGGCCGTGCCGGCGCCTGCACTTGCAACTGCGCCCGAGCCGCAAAAGCGGGCGGCCGAATTCGTCGACGTGCTGGTTGCCGAAGACAATGAGGTCAACCAGATCGTCTTCACCCAGATACTGCAGTCGACGGGCCTCTCCTTCCTGGTCGTCAACAACGGGCAGGAGGCCGTCGCCGCCTGGGAAAGCCACACGCCACGCATCATCATGATGGACGTCTCGATGCCCGTCATGAACGGCCATGAAGCGACCCAGACGATCCGCGAAAGGGAAAAGGGGCAGGGCCACCGGGTGCCGATCATCGGCGTCACCGCCCATGCCCTCGAAAGCGACCGCGAAGCCTGCCTCGACGCCGGCATGGACGATTACATGTCGAAGCCGATCAGCCCGGAACTTCTGGAGGAGAAGATCCGGCAATGGCTCGGCAGGGATGAGCTGCAGCCGGAGCGCACGAGTTACTGATCTCCATCGAATGGAAGTCGTAGGGCTTACCGAGCGGTTGCCTTAATGCCGCAGAGCATTTCGCGCTTGCCGGCGAAGCCCTGGCGGCGTTCGACGGCAAAGCCGGCGGCGATGAGGTTGCGGCGCACGAAGCCGGCTGCGGCGTAAGTTGCGAAGGTGCCGCCGGCCACAGTCTTTTCGGCGACCTCACGCATCAGCTTTTCCGACCACATGTCGCCGTTGCGCGAGGGCGCGAAACCGTCGAGATACCAGGCGTCGAAGCCGGGTTTTGCCGCGGCGACGCCGTCAAGTGCCGCGCCGCAGACAACGCTGAGCCGCGTCTGGCCATCGAGATCGAGCGAGACGGTACCAGCAGGTGTTTGAGGCCAGGCTGCGGTCAGCGCCTCGCGTTCCGCATCAATCTCCGGCCAATGCGAGAGCGCCCGGCCGATCTCTTCACCGCGCATCGGATGGAGTTCGAAGGAAGTGAAATGCAGGTGCCGGCCGTCTGCGCGATGGAGCTTCCACTGCCGCCAGGTCTCGGCGAAGTTCAGGCCGGTGCCGAAGCCAAGTTCGCCGATGACAAAATCCCGCTGGCCGTGCCAACGCTCCGGCAGGCCGTTGCCGGCGAGAAAGACATGGCCGCATTCCAGCCGGCCATCGGTCTGGCAATAAAAATGATCGCCAAAGACGGTTGAATAGGGCATATCGCCGTCGCGCCATTCGAGCGGCTGCGGCGCGCCCGCGCCAATCTGATCGGGGTTCACGTCTCTCATGGAAAAAGCCGATAGTCCTCAGCCGACGTCCGGTCAATCTTCTTGCGACTTGCTGATCGTCGGCGGCGGCATCATGGGTCTCTGGGCGGCCATTCATGCCGAACGCCGCGGTATGAGCACCGTCCTCGCCGACGCCGGCAGACTGGGCGGAGGCGCGAGCGGCGGACTGCTCGGCGCGCTGATGCCGCATATGCCGGACCGGTGGTCGGAGAAAAAGCAATTCCAGTTCGATGCGCTGGTCTCACTCGAAACCGAAATTGCGGCGCTTGAAGCAGAAACCGGGCTGTCGGCCGGCTACACCAGGTCGGGGCGGCTGATCCCGTTGCCGAAACCGCATCTCAAGCGCATCGCCCGCGGCCATTCCGAAGATTCCGAGCGCCATTGGCGGACCGGCGAACGCCGCTTCCACTGGCATGTCATCGACAGGCCGCCGGTCGATGGTTGGCCTGACGCATCTGCCGGCGAAAGTGGCTTCGTGCACGATACGCTCGCCGCCCGTGTTGCGCCCCGCTCCTTGATCTCAGCGCTCATCGCATTGCTGCGGCGGGCAAAACATGTGCGCATCATGGAAAATGCTGTTGTCGCCGATCTCAATCCCGATCGCGGGACGGCCGAGATCGGCGGCGAAATCATCACGTTCGGCCGCTGCATCCTGGCCGCCGGCCATCAGTCCTTTCCCGTGCTGCAGCGGCTGACGCCGGGCTTGAAGCAGCCGCTCGGCCAGCCGGTGAAAGGGCAGGCGGCGCTGTTGAAAGCAGATGTCGACCCGGCGTTGCCGACGATCTTCCTCGATGGGCTCTATGTCGTCGCGCATCAGGGGGGGCATGCGGCGGTCGGCAGCACGAGCGAGAACCGTTTCGACGCCCCCCTCTCGACCGATGCACAGCTCGACGCGTTGATCGAGGCGGCGCGGGCGATCGTGCCGGCGCTCCGCAGCGCCCCTGTCATCGAACGTTGGGCGGGGCTTCGCCCGAAAGCCATCGACCGCGATCCAATGATCGGCCGCCATCCAATCCATCCCCGACTGATCGCACTGACCGGCGGTTTCAAGGTCAGCTTCGGGCTGGCCCATCGGCTGGCGGAGGCTGCGGTTTGTATGGCAGGCGACACAGATTGCGAATTTTCGCTGCCGGAAAGCTTCGCGATATCAAGCCATATCGCTGTCGCTTCACGTTAAACGTGAATTAGATACAGCTGCGTTTCGTTATTCTGTCATGCAAATCACCTATCTGCTTGCGCATCGGCAGCGCCGGATTTTCCCGGCGCTCACTTCCTTCATGGAGGAAATTGCATGCGCTATGCCATTTGCTTTACGCCTCCGGCGAGCGACCCCTTGTCGCTCGTGGCCGCTAATTGGCTTGGCCGAAACGTGTTTTCAGGCGATATGGTGGAGCCTCCGGCCGTCCGCGGCCTCGGCATTCATGAGATCGCCTTTTATACTGCGGTGCCGCGGCGCTATGGTTTTCACGGCGTTCTGAAAGCGCCTTTTCACCTCTCCGCCGAGACGTCCGAATCGCAACTCCTGCGCGACCTCATGCGTTTTGCCGGAACATATGCTCCCTTCCAGATCCCAGGTCTCGAAATCGCCCGGCTCGGCAATTTCTACAGCCTGGTGCCGAGCGCCCCCTGTGAGCGGATCCAGTATCTGGCTTCGGCGATCGTTCAGGAGTTCGATCGTTTCCGGGCGCCGCTGAGTGAAGCCGATATCGAACGCAGCGATCCCGACGGGTTGTCGGCGGCGCAATTCGCCAATCTGCATCGTTGGGGCAATCCCTATGTGATGGAGGAGTTCCGCTTCCATATGCCGGTGACAGGCCCCATCAACACGATCGACATGCCCCGCATCGAGCCAGTGCTGGGAACGATCTTCGAGCCCGTCTTGAGGGAGCCGGTGATCGTTTCGAATGTGGCTTTGATGATCGAGGAGGGCACTGGCGGTCCCTTCCGCGTTCACTCGCTCCACCCGATGGGCAAGGTCAGCGCGCGCAGGATCGCCTGAGCAGATGTCGATCTAAGTCGTTGTGTTGAAAAGAGAAATTCTCCTATGCAGTTTCCGTCTCGACATTCCGGCTGCGGATGATACCGTTCCTTCGTCTTTTCAGAAGGTGATTTGATGGTATCCGAGACCTACCCGCGCAATCTCGTCGGCTACGGGCGTCAGACGCCCGATCCGAAGTGGCCAGGCGACGCCCGCGTCGCCGTGCAGTTCGTCATCAATTACGAGGAGGGCGGCGAAAGCTGCATCCTCGAAGGCGATCCGGCTTCCGAACACCTGCTGTCGGAGATTGTCGGTGCGGCGGCCTGGCCGGGACAGCGCAATCTCAACATGGAATCGATCTACGAGTATGGTTCGCGCGCCGGGTTCTGGCGGCTCTGGCGGATGTTCACGGGTCTCAAGGTGCAGGCGACCGTCTATGGCGTGACGCTGGCGATGGCGCGCAACCCCGAAGCCGTCGCGGCCATGAAGGAGGCCGGTTGGGAGATCGCCAGCCACGGTTATCGCTGGCTGGAATACAAGGATTTCCCCGAGGATCTCGAGCGCAAGCATATCCTCGAAGCCGTGCGCCTGCACACCGAACTCACCGGCGAGCGGCCTTTCGGGATGTATCAGGGAAAGCCTTCCGACAACACGCTGCGACTGGTGCAGGAAGAGGGCGGTTTCCTCTATTCCTCCGATTCCTATGCCGACGACCTGCCTTACTGGGTGAAGGGCGTCGACGGGAAACCCTTCCTGATCATCCCCTATACGCTCGAAACCAATGACATGCGTTTTGCCACACCGCAGGGTTTCAATGCCGGCGACCAGTTCTTCACCTATCTCAAGGACGCTTTCGACACGCTTTACGAGGAAGGCAAGGACGGCAGCCCGAAGATGATGTCGGTCGGCCTGCATTGCCGCCTCGTCGGGCGTCCGGGCCGAGCAGCCTCTCTGAAGCGCTTCATCGAATATGTGTTGAAGCATGACAAGGTCTGGATTCCGCGCCGCATCGAGATCGCCGAGCACTGGCACAAGAATCATCAGCCGGATGCGCTCTGATGTTGTCGCGCGAGGATTTCGTTTCCCGCTTCGGCGGCGTCTTCGAGCATTCGCCTTTCATCGCCGAACGCGCCTATGACGCCGGGGGTCTGAGGGAGCCTTTGACGGCATCAGGCGTGCATGCGGCTCTTGCCGCCGTCTTCCGTGCAGCAAGCCGGGAGGAGCGTCTCGGCGTGCTGCGTGCCCATCCCGATCTTGCCGGGCGTCTGGCGATAGCGGGCGAACTCACGGAGGACAGCCGCAAGGAGCAGGCCGGCGCCGGTCTCGATCGGTTGAGCCCGGCCGAACATGCCCGCTTCACCGAACTTAATGCAGCCTATGTCGAAAAATTCGGCTTTCCCTTCATCATCGCCGTCAGAGGGCTCGACAAGGACGATATCCTTTCGGCCTTCGAAAGGCGGATCGGCAATGACCTGGATGAAGAATTCGCGACCGCCACGACACAGGTCGAACGGATCGCGCTGCTGCGCCTGACATCGATGTTGCCGGAGGGCAAATGAACGAGCCTCGTGCTATCGACTATCTTAATGAAATGCAGAAGGCGGCAGCCGAAGCACTATACTTCGTGGGCGGAATGGATGAGGCGGCCTTCGCCGAGGATAATCTCACCTTCAAGGCGGTCGCCTTCTGCCACTTCACTATCGGCGCGGCTGCTTCCCGACTGCTCGTAGCCCATCCGGAATTCGCAACCGAGCATCCCACTCTGCCGTGGACGAAAATCTGCGGAACGGGCAACCGTATCCTGGAAGACGTCTTCGCCCTCGATCCTTCGGACATCTGGGATGCAACCTATCGCACGCTGCCGGAACTTCTCGTCGAGATCGACGCTATTCGTCACTGGCACGCCGAAGGTGAGTGAACCCATTGGCTGATTTTCTCGATATCCGCCCGCTTACCAGATCGGCCTTTGCTCCTTTCGGCGAAGTGATCGAAGCCGATGCAGCCTCGATGCGGCTCATCAACGGCGGCACGACCGAACGCTTCCATGCGCTGGCCACGGTGGAGGCGGCGGGCGAGGGCGCGCGCGTCATCATCAATCTCTTTCGCGGCCAGCCGCGCAGCTTCCCTTATGACGTCGACATGATGGAACGCCATCCCTTCGGCAGTCAGAGTTTCTCGCCGATCTCCGGCCGCCCATTCCTCGTCGTCGTCTCCGAGGACGATGGCGGACGTCCGGGCAGGCCGCAGGTGTTTTTCGCGCGCGGAGACCAGGGTGTAAACTACCGCCGCAATGTCTGGCATCATCCGCTGATGGCGCTCGGCCAAACCTCCGATTTCCTGGTCGTCGACCGCGACGGCCCTGGCAATAATCTGGAGGAATTCTTCTTCGACCCCCCCTATGTCATCAAAGAGCCAGCCCCATGACCGGACTGACGACACATGTGCTCGACACCGCCCTTGGCAAGCCCGCCAATGGGCTCAGGATCGATCTTTTCCAGCTCGACGGCGAGATCCGCAGACATCTGAAAACGGTGGAGACCAATGCGGACGGCCGAGTCGACGGCGGCCCGATCCTTGCGGGCGAAAATTTTCACGTAGGCATCTACGAGCTGGTCTTCCACGCCGGCGAGTATCTCAGGGCCTGCGGCACGCCGCTGCCGCATCCGGCCTTCCTGGATCTCGTGCCGATCCGCTTCGGCATCGCCGATGTCACGGCGCATTACCATGTGCCGCTCCTGCTTTCGCCTTACGGCTATTCAACCTATCGCGGCAGCTAAATGAGGTTTGCTGCAATCGCCGATATTCACGGCAACCATCTTGCACTCGAGGCGGTGCTTGCCGATATCCGGGCTCATGGAATCGAGGACGTCGTCAATCTCGGCGATTTCTTCAGCGGGCCGCTGGAGGCAGGCCGAACGGCTGACCTGCTGACGCCTCTCGGGCTGACCTCGGTTCGGGGCAATCACGACCGCTATCTGATCGAGCAGGATCCCGCCTCTATGCATGCCTCGGATGCTGCCGCCTACCGGCAACTGACGCCGTCCCACCTCGAGTGGCTGCGGGGTCTACCGTTCGATGCCGTCTATCGCGGCGAGGCCTATCTCTGCCATGCGACGCCGAAAGACGACAATCTCTACTGGCTGGAGTCCGTTTCGCCGCAGGGGCAAGTCTTCTTGAAGCCGTTCGAAGCGATCGAGGCGCTCGCCGAAGGCATCGACCTGCCGCTGATCCTCTGCGGCCACAGCCACATTCCCCGTGCCGTCCGACTCTCGGACGGCCGGCTGATCGTCAATCCCGGCAGTGTGGGCTGCCCCGCCTATGACGATGTGCTGCCCTATTATCACAAGGTCGAAGCCGGCCATCCGCTGGCGAGCTATGCTATCCTGGAAAAGACGGCGGCCGGATGGATGTGGCAGTTCCGAACTGTCGCCTACGACCACATGGCCCAGTCGGCACTGGCCGCCGAAAGGGGCCGTGCCGACTGGGCCAGTGCGCTTGCAACGGGCTGGGTGAGATAGCCCGGCCCTACCTGCGCTGCGATCAATCCTTCTCGGGCGCGTGAGGAGCGATCGTTTGTACGGGAGCCGCGGCCGATGCTACGGGCTTTACCGGAGTGGCGGGCGGGATTGCCTGTTTTGCCGGAGCCGCGGCTGGGATTGTCGGTTTTGCGCCATCGAGAGTTCCAAGCAGGGATGAGATGGCGTTGTCGCCGTCGAAGCCGGCCTCCTTCAATAATTTGTCGAGGATCGGCTTGTTGGCCTGATAGGAGAGCAACTGGCCGGCCAGCCCGTCGCCGAGACCAATGCCGTTTTCACCGTTCGCGCCGTTTCCGCGGCCGAGCATGCCACCGGTGTCGAAGATGCGGATATCGGAGATCTTCTCGATCGGCTTGACCGCTTCGGCGAGCGCCTCGGGAATGATGCGGATACGCTCGCGGGTGATTTCGAACTCGATGATGGTCTGGCTGAGCTTGTTGCGGGCCTCGTTGAGCAGCGCCTCGCTTTCGGCCTGAGCCCGGCCGGTTTCGAGAATGCCCTTGGCCTTGATGATCGCCGCATCGGCTTCCGCGGTCGCAAGCGTCTTGATGGCTTCCGCCTGGTCGATCGCCGCCTGCTTCTCGGCTTCGGCGCCGACGGTGACGGCGGTCGCTTCGGTTTCGGCGGTCTTGCGGGCATCGATCACGGCGATCTGTTTTTCTCGCTCGGCGATTTCGATCGCCTTGGCGGTGCCGACCTTTTCCTCCGCTGCGATCGCCCGGGCGCGGGCCATTTCGGCGGTGGCCTTGGCTTCGGATTCTTCACGGCTCTTGTTGGCGACGGCAATCGCGCTTTCCTGCGCCACGATCTGAAGGTCGCGCTTGGCTTCGGTATCGCGCTGCTGGACGGCGCGGGCGGCATCGATGTTTGCGCTTTCGCGGGCCTGCTTGGCGGCTGCCTCGCGCTCGGCGATCGCCTGTTCGGCGGCGATGCGGGCTTCCTCCTCGGCGCGTTTGGCCGCCTGTTCCTGTTGTGCGGTTTCGGCGCGGGTCGCCGCGGATTTGTTGGCGATGTCGCGTTCCTGGTTGAGTTCGGCTTCGCGCTTGGTCCGCTCGATGGCCAGCGATTGCTGGCGGGCCTCCAGGTCCTTCTGGGCGATGGCGACTTCGGTGTCGCGGACGATTTCGTTGCGCTCCTTCTTGCGGCCTTCGGTGATGCGGGTCAGCGCCGCCAGCCCCTGCGCGTCGAAGAAATTGTTGGCGTTGAAATGCTTGATGTCGGTCTGGTCGAGCCGTGTCAGCGACACGGATTCAAGCTCGAGGCCGTTCGACTGGAGGTCGGCGCCGACGGCTTCCTGCACGGCCTTGACGAAATCCATGCGCTGTTCCTGCAGCGCGTCGAGATTCATGGTCGCCGCCACCGAGCGAAGGCCGTCGACGAATTTCGCTTCGATCAAGATGCGAAGCGCCTCGGCGTCGTTGGTGCGGCTGCCGAGCGTCTGGGCGGCCAGCGCGATCGACGAAGCGTCGGGTTTAACGCGGACGTAGAATTCGGCGCCGATATCGACGCGCATGCGGTCCTTGGTGATCAGCGCATCGCCTTCGCCGCGGCGAACCTCGAGGCGCAGTGTCTTCAGATTGACCCTGGCGATGGAGTGGAAGATCGGCAGGACGACGGAGCCGCCGTCGAGCACGACCTTCTGGCCGCCGAGGCCGGTGCGCACATAGGCCTCGTCGCGGCTGGAGCGCGTATAGAGAGAGGCGAGAACAAAACCGATGCCGAAGATCAGAACGATGCCAATGCCGGCCGGTAGAATAATGTCATACATCATGGCTGCTCCCTGAAAGATTGATTGTCCGCTGCGGCGGGGTCCGCCAGTGCGGGAATGGCGATAAATACATCTGCCGTGCGATCGACGAGGAGAACCTCCGTGCCAACCTTGAGAGGCTCCTGATCTCTGGCGGCCTTGGCTCTCAGCACGTGCCAGTTTCCATGCTGGTCCTTGACGCGGACGCGCCCCGGCAGTCCCTGATCAAGCGGGCCGAGCGATACTTCGGCGGTCCGGCCGATCAATGTGTCGAGATCGACGGCATAGGTCTCGTCGTGTGGAACGAGCCGCGCCACGGTTCTGCTCGACGCCCTGACCATGGGCACGGCGACCAAGATGGCGGGAATGGCGGCGACGGCGGCGGGAAGCGGCGCCCAGAAGGCGTTGGCGACGGCCTGTATGGCAAAGCCCGTCATGGCGAAGAAGCCGAGCGCCAACATGATGAGGATGAGGAGGGGAACGCCGCCGACGTTGAGCCAGGACAGATAGCCCGAAAACCCGTCATGGCCATGAAAATCCGGTTTTCCCAGAAATTCCATGATCGAAAAACCCATGACGGTCGCGAGCATCTCGATCGCGGTCAGGCCTGCGAGCACGGCGGCGGCGATGGCGAAGGGGGCACATTCAGGGGCGAAAAGAAGTGCCATCGGCGTTACCGGTTATCCGCCTTGAAGCGTGCGAGGCGTGCTTCGATCGCTTGTTCGCGATGCAGCCGGTCGAGTTCATCCAGTTCGGAGCTGTTGATATGGTCGCCTGATGGAACGCCGGTCAGCCGCGACACCGCCGCCGCAGCCCGGGCAGCATCGGCGCCCGGCGCGGGCCGGCTATGGCCTGTAGCGGCGTCCTCGGGATGTCTGGCGATGCTGCGCTTGAAATCGGCAAGGCGGGCGTCGGCCTCGCGGCGCGTGGCGAGCACGGCCTGTAGGGCTTTCTGGCCTTCGTCCAGCTGCTGCCTGGCATCGGCCAGCGCCTTGTCGAGTGCGGCGATCTGGGCTTCGAGATCGATCTGGCGGGCGACGCCGGCCTTTGCCAGATCATCGCGCCCGGAAGAGACGGCGAGGCGGATCTTTCCGTCGAGCGCGTTCATATCCCCGACGATCTCGTCCCTGCGGCTCTGGATGCGATATTGCTCGGCGCGCGCCTTGCCGAGATCGGTGCGGGCTTCGTCCGCTGCCGCATCGATCTCGCGGATCGCCTGTTCGATCACGGCGATCTTGTTGACGCCTTCGGCCTTGTCGACCGCTGCATTCGCGATTCCCGCGATCAGGCGGCCCATGCGGGATAGAATGCCTTCATTCGTCATGTTTTCCTCCATCCGAGCGGAATTCGGCGTGACGCCGATGTGGATCTCGTAATGATCCGGCTCTGCAACGAGGTAGGCCGGAAAAATGCTCTCCCATCCCCGTGAATAACCGGCGACATCGAAGGGCACGGCAACGCGTCCATGCACGGTGGCGATGGTCAGATCCGAAGGGCCTTTGATGGCGAAGAGCTTGTCGTCGAGGGGCATTTGCGGCGGGTCGACGATCATGCCGCGATTGGCAGCGAAATCGCGAAGGCCGAGTGTGACCAGCCGTGCCGGCAGGCCCGTTTGTTCGCGCACGGTTTCATAGGCAAGGTCGTGCAGGACGACGAGATTGGCGCCTGCCTTGTCGTCAATGACTTCAGCGAGGATGTCGATCATCCTGCGGTAGGCGGCGATGGTGTCATCAAGCGCCTGGCGGGCATGATCATCCGGTGCCAGCACGTAGCGCAACTGCGATGGATGCTGTGTCTTGCTCACGTTTGCCATGACTAAGACATAAAGCACCGCTTTTGTGCTTTCAACGAGAGCGGAAAAAATAGAGGCTGTGTTTAACAGGTCGTTAGGAGGAGAGTGGCTTGGAAGAAGCGCCAACCAAGCAACTCGTAAGAAGCAGCGTTCAACACTAGTTTCGAAATACAGTGCCAGTGAAAGAACGGGCGGCCGATCGGCTCCGCGCTTTCTATCGGGTGGCCGTTTGCGACTCCCGAATACCGGCGCTGATACGGTTGAAGGTGGTCCATACGAGAAGCAGGGCCACCACGGCCCAAAGCCATGAGGTCCATGCGGCAAACGTGCCGCCAACGGCGACAAAGATGCCGAGCGCGCCGAAAAGCACCGCACGGTCGCTCTTGCCCAGCGGCCCGTCATAACGCCGGCTTGCCCCAACCGTTTGACCCAGGACGCCGGCAAATTCCGTCAGTGCCGAGAGGAATATGACAGCCATGACCGGCATCAGATCGTTCGGATCGATGAGCGCAAACGGGAAATAAAGGGCGGCATCCGACACGACGTCACCGATCTCGTTGAGATAGGCGCCCAAAATGCTCTTTTGCCCATGTTCGCGCGCGAGCATGCCGTCAATGGCATTGAGGCCCATGCGCAGTAGAAACCATACAGGCACCAGCAGGAACCAATGCGGAAGCGGGGCGACGCTCAGGAAAAGCCCAAGTGCAACCGAGACGGCGGCAGCAACTGAAGTCACCTGATTGGCGGTAACACCTCGTACCGCAAGCGAGCGCACCAGGGGGCGAAGAATATTCTGAAACCGGGACTTCAATTGATAAACAGACATGGTACCTCAGTGGAATTTCGCGGCAATTGAACAGTCTATCCCGGCTGGGTCCGTGCGGATCATCGTAGCTGTGGGAAAGCCCGCACTTCAAATCGGCTCACCCAAAGGACTTATCATTTGCAGCTAGACTTTTGCAATGAAAGCAACTCACTGTTGCCGGCAATAGATGCAACGTATCCACTGATCAGAATTGGAGACGACCGTGCTGCAGACTACCGACAGCGAGCAACCGTCCTCGACGACCAGACCCATGCATGAATCCGAATTCGCATCGCATGACGGGACTCGACTGTTTTATCGGACGTGGCCTGCGACCGGTGCTTCACCGAAGGGCGCCATCATTCTTCTCCATCGCGGCCACGAGCATAGCGGCCGCGTCGCCCATCTCGCCACCGAGCTCGGCCTCGATGATTTTGCCTTCTACGCCTGGGACGCGCGCGGTCACGGGCGTTCACCGGGAGAGCGCGGTTATTCGCCATCCTTCGCTGCCTCGGAGCGTGATCTCGATTGCTTCGTCCGCCATGTCAGCGAGACCAGCGGTACTGCGGTCGAAGACATCGCCGTCATTGCGCAGAGCGTCGGCGCCGTCCTTGCCGCCACCTGGGTGCACGACTATGCGCCGCCGATCCGCGCGCTGGTGCTGGCCTCACCGGCCTTCAGCGTCAAGCTCTATGTGCCTTTCGCCAAGGAAGGCATTGCGCTCTGGGAAAAGTTCAAGGGGACATTTTTCGTCAATTCTTACGTCAAGGCGAAGTTTCTGACGCATGATCCCGAGCGCATTGCCTCTTTTGAATCCGATCCGTTGATCACGCGGCCGATTGCCTCCAACATTCTGCTGCAGCTCTACGAGGCGGCGGCCCGCGTCGTCGACGACGCCCGCGCCATCACCGTGCCGACCCAGCTGCTGATCTCCGGCAGCGACTGGGTGGTGCGGCACGCGCCGCAGCATCGGTTTTACGAAAACCTCGGCAGCCGCATCAAGGAACGGCACGTGTTTGCCGGCTTCTACCACGACACGCTCGGCGAAAAGGATCGCGCGATTGCGCTCGCCGAAATCCGCCGCTTTATCAATGCGCGTTTCGCTGAGCCGCGGGCGCCTGCCGACCTTCGCACCGCCCATGTCCAGGGCTATACCAAGGACGAAGCCGACCGGCTCGCGAGCCCGTTGGATGCGACATCCGCACGCGGCATCTACTGGGCGCTCAGCCGCCTCAACATCAGGATCGCGGCGCTGGTGTCCGAAGGCATAAGGACCGGGGTAAAGACCGGTTTCGATTCCGGCTCGACGCTCGATTACGTCTACGAAAACAAGCCGCGCGGGCTCGGTCCCGGCGGGCGGTTGATCGACCAGGTGTTCCTTGAGGCGATCGGCTGGCGCGGCATCAGGCAGCGCAAGCTGCATTTGCAGGAACTGATCGACCACGGGCTGCAGCGCCTGAAAGCCGCCGGCCGCAGCACTCATATGCTCGACATAGCGGCCGGGCACGGGCGTTATGTCCTTGATGCTATCGAGGCCGCTGCAGTGCGTCCCGATAGCGTGCGGCTGCAGGATTATTCCCTCATCAACGTCGAGGCCGGCCGCAACAGCATCGCCGCGCGCGGATTGAGTGATTTCGTGAGCTTCCGCCAGCAGGATGCCTTTGACGGCAAGGGCCTGGCTTCAATCACGCCGGCTCCGGATCTCGCCATCGTCTCCGGCCTGTATGAGCTGTTTTCCGACAATCAGATGATCGCCGCTTCGCTCGAGGGGATCGCCCGCGCGATCCGGCCCGGCGGTCTGCTCGTCTACACCAACCAGCCATGGCATCCACAGCTGGAGATGATTGCCCGCGCGCTCACCTCTCATCGCGGCGGTCAGGCATGGGTGATGCGGCGGCGCACGCAAGAGGAAATGGACCAGCTGGTCGCCGCAGGCGGTTTCCGCAAGATCGAACAGCGCATTGACCAGTGGGGCATTTTCACCGTCTCGCTGGCGGAGAGAGTTTGAGGGCAACGCCGTTGGGGCAGGCACATTCTCCTCTTTCCCGAACAGCGCCGGTCATGAAGCGGGCGGCGTTCTGGCTCGCCTTCCTGGCGCCGTTCTTCTATCTGACCTATGGCGGCGCCAACTGGCTGGCGTCGCAACGCGCTGATGTGCCGAACATTGCCTTCGCATGGGAAAGCGCCATTCCGTTCTTGGGATGGACGATCATTCCATATTGGTCGATCAATCTGTTCTACGGGCTCTGCCTGTTCATCAACACGACGCCGCGCGATGTGGATATGCTGGCAAGGCGTTATCTGACGATCCAGTTAATCGCAGTCGCCTGTTTTATCGCGTTTCCGCTCGAAGCAATCTTCGTGCGGCCGGCCACGAGCGGCCTGCCCGGTTTCATGTTTGCTGTCCTCGGTGGCTTCGACAAGCCGTTCAACCAGGCGCCGTCGCTGCATATCGCGCTGCTGGTGGTGATCTGGGACCATCTGCGCGGCCGGCTGCCGCGCAGGGCCCGGCTTCTCTGGCACTGCTGGTGCTTCCTCATCGGCGCCTCCGTGCTGACGACGTGGCAGCATCACGTCATGGACATACCGACCGGCGTACTGCTCGGTCTGTTTGCCGCCTGGCTTTTCCCACGCGATGCCGGTTCGCCTCTTGCCAATTTTGCGTTGAGCGACGATCCGAAGTCGCGCCGTCTCGGCATCTATTATCTGTGCGGTGCTCTCGCATTTCTCGGCCTTGCAGCGCTCTTTACTCCTCTGTCGGCCGCAGCGCTTCTGTTGCTCTGGCCGGCGGTTGCCCTGGCGATCGTCGCAGCCGGATATCTCGGCGCCGGCCCGCAGATATTCCTGAAACGCGCCGATGGCCGGGCCGCGCTTGCCAGCCGCTGGCTACTGGCGCCCTACCGGCTCGGCGCTGTCGTCAATGTTTGGCTTTGGACACGCAAAATACCGGCATCCGTGATGATCATTGACGGTGTCCATCTCGGCCGTTTTCCGCGCCGCCACGAGGCCGACCATTTCGCCACTGTGATCGACATCACCGGCGAGTTTCAGCGCCCAAGCGGGACATCCAGGCGCTGGTGCAGTTTTCCCACCCTCGATCTGACAGGCCTCGACGAGATCCAGACGCGAGCCGCGGCGAACCTCATCGAGATTGCGCGCCACCAGGGACCGGTCCTCGTCTGCTGTGCGCTCGGTTTCCAGCGGAGCGCCGGCGTCATCGTGCGATGGCTGCTCATCAGCCGACGTTGCGAAACTCCAGCAGAAGCGCTGCGGCTGATCGAAAGGGCGGGGCGGCGTGTTCATCTGCCCGAGGAAAGCATCCATGCCGTGACGGAGGGCTTGCAATGACGCAATGGAATGCCACGGCCTCGGCTGCTGCGCGAAATCTCGGCCGCAATTCGATCGTCTGCGGGCTGACAGCGCTGTTGCCGCTGATTATCGGCCCGATCACTCAGGGATATCGAGGTTTCGCTCCAGCATTCGGCTGGCTGTTGACGCTCGTCTTCTGCGGGATCGTGCTTGCGCTGGCGATCCACCTCCTTTTCGATGCGCTGTTGTTTCGCCTCGCGTCGAGCCATGAGACAGAGGCCGCCGGTCTTGCCGCCGTCGACGACCTGCTCTCCCGGATGCAGCTTCGCAAGCCTGACGGGACACCGCCCGGCCTCGAGAGGCGGATTGCCGGATCGCGCCGCATCGTGTGGCGGCAGCGTTTGGCGCTCGCCATCTGTCTCGTGATTTTTGCGATCCTGCTGTTCACCGCGGGTGACGGCCGGCCGCTGTGCTGAATCGCATGCCGTTGCGCAGGTCGAAGATATTGCCGGCCCATCGCGCGTTCAGCCAGTGCCGACTACTTCTCTCAGCCGCGCCCCGATATGATCGACGCATCCACGTCATTGATGTCGCGCTTGCCGCAGAGGGCCATCGTGATGTCCATCTCCTTGCGGATGATGTCGAGCGCCAGCGTGACGCCTTCCTTGCCCATCGCGCCAAGCCCGTAGAGGAAGGGGCGGCCGATATAGGTGCCCTTCGCACCGAGCGCCACGGCCTTCAGCACATCCTGGCCGGAGCGGATGCCGCCGTCGAGGTGGACTTCGATGCGGTCGCCGACGGCGTCGACGATCGAAGGCAGCATGCTGATCGAGGAGGGGGCGCCGTCGAGCTGACGGCCGCCATGATTGGAAACGATGATCGCATCGGCGCCGGTATCGGCGGCGGCCTTCGCGTCTTCGGGATCGAGGATGCCTTTGATGATCAGCGGGCCGCCCCATTGCTCCTTGATCCAGGCGATATCGGCCCAGGACAGCCGTGGGTCGAACTGCTCGTGCGCAAACTTGGGCACAGAGGCGACATTGGCGACGTTCTTGGCATGGCCGACGATATTGCCGAAGTACCGGCGCTTCGTCTGCAGCATATCAAGGCACCAGAGGGGCCGGGTCGCCATCTGCCAGATATGTTTCGCGGTCAATTTCGGTGGGGCGGAGAGACCGTTGCGCAGGTCCTTATGGCGCTGGCCGAGGATCTGCAGGTCGGCGGTCAGCACCAGCGCGGAGCATTTCGCCGCCTTGGCGCGACGGATGAGGTCGAGGACGAAATCCTTATCTTTCATCACATAAAGCTGGAACCAGAAAGGACGCGTCGTCACCGAGGCGACGTCCTCGATCGAGCAGATGCTCATCGTCGACAGGGTAAAGGGAACGCCGAATTCTTCCGCCGCCCGCGCCGCCAGCATCTCGCCGTCGGCATGCTGCATCCCGGTCATGCCGGTCGGTGCGAGCGCTACCGGCATCGATACTTTCTGGCCGATCATCGTCGTTTCGAGCGTGCGGTCGCTCATGTCGACCAGCACGCGCTGGCGCAGCTTGATCTGACCGAAATCGCTTTCATTCGCCCGATAGGTGGATTCCGTCCAGGCGCCTGAATCCGCATAGTCGAAAAACATTTTCGGCACGCGGCGCTGCGCGAGTTTTTTCAGATCGTCGATGGTGAGCGGAGTTGCCATGAATCGAACCTTCTACAGGTTTAAATGCGACCATCGCCCATAACATGAATCCTAAAAGAAGGGTTACGGGAAACATCCGCCTCAGACGGTCTTCACTGTACCTCGTTGGGGGGAACCGAGATCGTCAAAGCCCTGTTTTCAAGGCAATGCCGGAAACGTAGGTCTCGGCGATCGCTCTGTCGTCGCCCATCGTCTGAAGCAGGAAGAGTTCCTCGGGCAGGGTCTTTACCGTTTCCATCTTCAGCGCCATGGCCGGGGTCGCGGCCGCGTCGAGGACGACAAGGTCGGCTTCGGTGCCGGGGTCCAGCGTGCCGATCCGGTCGGCGAGCGACAGCGCCTCGGCATTGCCGCGCGTCATCAGGTAATAGCTTTCCAGCGGGTTCAGCCGCTCGCCGAGCAGCTGCTGGATCTTGTAGGCCTCGTCCATTGTTTTCAGCATCGAATAGCTGGAGCCGCCGCCGATATCGGTTGCGACACCGATGCGGACCGGGTTTTGGCGCCGCGTCAGCGCCTTCAGCGGAAAGAGACCGGAGCCGAGGAAGAGGTTTGAGGTCGGGCAATGGACGGCGACGGCGCCGGCCTCGCTCATGACATCGGCCTCGCGTTCGGACAGGTGGATGGCGTGGCCGAAGAGGCTCTTCGGACCGAGCAGACCGTAGCGGGCGTAAATGTCGGTATAGTCGATCGCCTCGGGATAGAGCTCGCAGGTGAATTTAATCTCGTCGTGGTTTTCCGAAAGATGCGTCTGGATGTGAAGGTCGGGAAATTCGCGGGCGAGCGCCGAGGTCGCCTCCATCTGCGCCGGCGTCGAGGTGATGGCGAAGCGCGGGGTGATGGCGACATGGTTGCGGCCTTTGCTGTGCCAGTCCGCTATCACCTGGCGGGTCTCGTCATAACCCATCTCCGGCGTGTCGAGCAGGCCCTGGGGAGCGTTGCGGTCCATCATCACCTTGCCGCCGACCATGCGCATATTGCGCTTCATCGCCTCGGCGAAGAAGGCGTCGGCCGAGGTCTTGTGCACGGAGCAATAGGCGACGGCCGTCGTCGTGCCGTGGCGGATCAGCTCGTCGTAGAAATGTGTGGCGATCCTTTGCGCATGCGCACTTTCGACGAAGCGGCATTCCTCGGGGAAAGTGTAGGTATTCAGCCATTCGAGCAGGTTGGCGGCATAGGAGGCGATCACCTGCATCTGCGGAAAATGCAGATGCATGTCGATGAAGCCGGGCAGGATCAGATGCGGACGATGGTCGATCTCGGCCACATCAGCGGCTGCCTTTGCCTTGATGTCGGTATAGGAGCCGACTGCGGCGATCAGCCCGTCCTCGACCAGCAGGCCACCGTCTTCCTCGTAGAGATAACTCTGGCTGTCGGCGAGACTCAGCGGCGCGCGATGGAAAGAGAGGAGGCGGCCGCGGAGAAGTGTCGTCGTCATTGTTTCTTGCCTTCGACTGCGCTTTCGAACCAGGCGACGAGCAGTCTGCGTTCGTCCGGGGTAATATCGGTCACGTTGCCGGGCGGCATGGCATGGCTGCGGCCTGACTGTATATAGATTTCTCGGGCATGGGCGGCAATTTCCGCGTCGTTTTCGAGCATCACGCCTTTCGGCGGCCGCACGACGCCTTCATAGGCGGGCTCGGCCGCATGGCACATGGAACAGCGTGTCGAGACCAGTTGCTTGACGGCCGGAAAATGCGGATCTCCGGCGAATTGCTGGAAGGCCGGCGCCACTGCCGTCGCATGCGCATCTGTCTCGCCGGTCAGCAGCTTTGGCGCCGTCGACAGCCACATGATCAGGATGAAGAGGATGACGGTAACGATCCATGTCCAGGTCGGGCGGCCTTTCCTCGCATGGGTGGTGTTGAACCAGTGGCGGATGGTGACGCCCATCAGGAAGACCAGCGCCGCAATCACCCAGTTGAACGCCGTGCCGAAGGCCAGCGGATAATGGTTCGACAGCATGAAGAAGATGACGGGCAGCGTCAGATAGTTGTTGTGCAGCGAACGCTGCTTGGCGATCTGGCCGTATTTCGGGTCGGGCGTGCGGCCGGCGATCAGATCGGCGACGACGATCTTTTGGTTGGGGATGATGATCATGAAGACGTTGGCCGACATGATCGTCGCCGTGAAGGCGCCGAGATGCAGGAAGGCGGCGCGGCCGGTGAAAAGCTGCGTATAGCCCCAGGCCATGAAGACCAGGACGACATAGAGCACCGCCATCAGGCCCCAGGTGTTGCGCCCAAGCGGCGATTTGCACAAGAGGTCGTAGACGAGCCATCCGAATGCCAGAGAGGCCAGCGAGATCGCGATGGCGACGGGCGGCGTGATGTCGAGCACATGCCGGTCGATGAGGAAGAGGTCGGCACCGCCGTAATAGACGATGCAGAGCATGAGGAAGCCGGAGATCCAGGTGAAATAGCTCTCATATTTGAACCATGTCAGGTGCTCCGGCATCTGAGCGGGCGCCACCAGATATTTCTGGATATGATAGAAGCCGCCGCCATGAACCTGCCATTCCTCGCCATAGGCGCCGGGCGGCAGATGCGGGCGTTTCACCAGTCCCAGATCGAGTGCGATGAAATAGAAGGATGATCCAATCCAGGCGATCGCGGTGACGACATGGAACCAGCGAGCCGCGAAGGCGAGCCATTCCCATGCTATGGCATATTCATACATCGAGTTCCCCTATCTTCCTCCGACTCGCGACATTGCGGAAATTTTGGCGGGGAGGAAAGAGGAGAATGATGAACCGCACAGGCCCTTCGCAAGGCGGCGGGCCGGGGCGGGGCGCTGGCAGTCGCCATTGGTTTCGCCTATGTCGGCGACCGCTGACGCATCGCCGATCTGTCGTCCCGTGCCTAAAAGCTGCCGAGAAGGCCATGCATTATGACTGTCTCATACTGGATTGGCAAAGATTTGCCGATCTTGAAACTATGATGAGCAGATACAGTTAGGTTTGCAGGCCGCCGGCATGAAATAAAAAGAAACGTTAGATATCGGCGGCGCATTCATCGACGGAGAGATGCCCATGCGCAGCATTCTGACGTGTGTGATGATGGCATACGCATCGTTGGCGACGGCTCACGACGCACCTTCGGGGTGGAGTTATGACCCCTATTGTTGCAATGGCGACAGTCATAATGGCGATTGCCAGATGATTCCGTCGAAAAGCGTGGCGGTGACACCAAACGGATATCGTGTGACGCTGATGCCGGGCGACCACCGGCTGGTCACGCATGCTCACGTCTTTCTGCTGCCGATGACGAAGGCAATGCAGTCCGGCGATGGTGATTATCACCTCTGTCTGTTTCCCAACGAGAACACGCCGCGCTGCTTCTATGCGCCGGAAATGGGGTTTTGAAGCCGAACCTAGCAAGGCCTATTCAGCCTGATTGGACCTGATCTGTTTGCCGGATCAGTTTCCGGCGGCTTTCATCTCTTCCAGGATCCAGTTGCGGAAGGCCTTGATCTTCGGCACGTTGCGGCGATTTTCGGGATAGGCGAGCCAGTAGGCCTTGCCGTCGCTGCGGGTCAGGTCGAAAGGCTGATAGAGCCGGCCGAGCGCGATCTCCGCCTCATAGAAGGCGGGGTGGAGGATGGCGACGCCGTGACCGGCGATCGCCGCGTCGGCTTCCATCGCCTGAGAGCCCAACTGGTTGCGCGGGCGCCGATCGAGATCCGTATCGGTAACGCCGGCAGCTTCGAACCATTGCTTCCACCAGATGTCGCCGGCGTCGAAGAGGTCGAATTTCAGGAGATCGCGCGGCTCCTTAATGCCGCCTGCCGATTCCGCCAGCTTCGGGCTCAGCATCGGCGTGAACTCCAGGCCCATCAACCGGTGCAGCGCGAGCCCCGGCCAGTTGCCGTCGCCCCAGCGGATGCCGACGTCGATCTGTTCGCGGGCGAAGTCGATGATGTCGGAGGTCGCCTGAAACCGCACCGCGATCGCCGGATGCCTCAAATGGAAGGAGCCGAGGCGGGGCGCCAGCCATTTCGAGGCGAAGGTATGGGTCGAGCTGATGGCGAGCGTGCCTTCGACGCTGTCGCGCGCCGTTGCCATCGCATCATGCAGCATGGCAAAGGCCTCGGTCACCTTCGGGGCCAGCCGCTCGCCGGTCTCCGTCAGCGCGATCTGGCGGGGGCGGCGCAGGAAGAGCGGCTCGCCGACATTCTCCTCCAGGAGCTTGATCTGATAGCTGACGGCCGTCTGCGTCATGCCGAGCTCATCACCTGCCCTGGTGAAGCTGCCGAGCCGGGCGGCGGCTTCGAAGACGCGCAGCGCATTCAGCGGAAATTGCTTCGACAGTTTCATGGATAAGTTCTCTTGATGCAGGCAGACGATCGTTCGATTGGAATAGCAGCATTTTTAGCGGCAAGCTGCAACTCATACCATCAATCTAATGAGGTGACGTCATGGATTGCCAAGCTATCGAAGAGAGCCGGCCGCAACGGAATAGCAGTGTTTTCCTGCGTCTTGCCAGTTGGCTGGCGGGAAGCGCCAATCGCTTCTGCCGTTTGCCGCGGCTCGACCTTTCCGCCACGCCAGACCGCGTCAAGCGCGACCTTGGTTTCCTCGACGGCCGCGATCCCTATTATGAAGACGAGCGCATGCGGTAGGCTGCGAGTGCCGTCAGGATTTCGGCGGCCGTCATCGCGGCGATCACTTCCGGGCGCTTATCCCTGACGGCCGAACCGCCGATCGGCAGCGTCAGCCGCTCTATCCAGGCGCGGTCGCCGCCGGCCTCACGGGAAAGCCAGCTTGCGAAGGTGGCGCGTTTGGTCGCCGAGCCGATCATGCCGATATAGGCGAGGTCGGTTCTCTCAAGCGCCTCGCGGGCGATGAGGAAATCCAGCGCGTGGTCGTGGGTGAGGATGACGACCGCTCCGCCGGCGGAAATATCCTTCACCAACGCTTCCGGCATTGGCACGAGCCGGGTGTTGATTTCATCCGGAAGGTTAGCAAGCTCTTCCTGCCTCGTTTCGACGACCGTCACGCACAGCGGCAGCGGCGCAAGGGCCGACGCCAGCGCCCGGCCGACATGGCCGGCGCCGAAGAGAAAGACCTCCGGCAGCCTGTCGATCTCGCCGGCAAGCCTTGCCTCGAGCTCATCCTTCAGCGCCTGCGTCAAGCGCCGAAACCGCAGTTGCGTGCGCCCGCCGCAACATTGGCCGATTTCGGGGCCGAGCGAGATGTCCATGGTAATCGCTCCGCCGGTTCCAGCCAGAATCTCACGCGCATTTGCAATTGCCATGAACTCGAACTGCCCGCCGCCGATCGTGCCCCAGAGGGCGTTCGCCGAAACGAGCATGAAAGCGCCGGCCTCGCGCGGGGTGGAGCCTTGCGTGCCGGTGATGTCGACGAGGATTGCGTCGGGGTGGGCAGCGAGAAAGGCGGGGAGGGTGGTCATTAGAGGTCGACCGATCGGTATGTGGGCGTGGCACCCCCCTCTGTCCTGCCGGACATCTCCCCCACAAGGGGGGAGATCGGCAAGAGGTGAGACCATCGTTCCCCCGCTGCCGCGTCGCAGTCATAGTGCCTTCGTTGTTTGGGGAAACCATTCCCCCCATCCGATCTCCCCCCTTGTGGGGGAGATGTCCGGCAGGACAGAGGGGGGTGCCACCCACTCTGTCGATTCTGCCCAAACACCATATCAGCCGGGCACATCTCTACAACCGCTTCATCCGCTCCACCGCCATCAGCACCCGCTCCGGCGTCGCCGGCGCGTCCAGTCTCGGGCAGACCTTGTAGTCCGCGACGCTAGCGACCGCCATCGACAGGGCTTCCAGCGCCGAGATCGCCAGCATGAAGGGCGGTTCGCCGACGGCCTTGGAGCGGCCGATCGTCGCTTCGGCATTCTCCGACCATTCGGCAAGCCGCACGTTGAAGATCTTCGGGCGGTCGGAGGCGAGCGGGATCTTATAGGTCGACGGGGCATGGGTGCGCAGCCGGCCCTTATCGTCCCACCAAAGTTCTTCTGTCGTCAGCCAGCCCAGGCCCTGCACGAATCCGCCCTCGACTTGGCCCATGTCGATCGCCGGGTTCAGCGAACGGCCGACATCGTGGAGAATGTCGGTGCGGTCGATCAAATATTCGCCGGTCAGCGTATCGATCGAGACCTCGGTGCAGGCGGCGCCATAGGCGAAATAGTAGAAGGGGGTGCCGCGGCCGGCCTTGCGGTCCCAGTGGATCTTCGGCGTCTTGTAGAAGCCGGCGGCGGAAAGCTGGACACGGGCGAAATAGGCCTGCTTGATGAAATCTGGGAAGGGGATCTCGCTCTCGCCGACGCGCACGCGGTTCGGCAGGAAGACGATCTCGGAAGGCGCCACTTCCCATTTCTCGGCAGCGAAGGCTACCAGACGTTCCTTGATCTGGCGGGCGGCATCGAAGGCGGCCATGCCGTTCAGATCCGAGCCGGAAGAGGCGGCGGTGGCCGAGGTGTTCGGCACTTTCGCCGTTGTCGTCGCTGTGATCTTCACGCGGTCGATGTCGACCTGGAAACTGTCGGCCAGCACCTGCGCCACCTTGGTATAGAGGCCCTGGCCCATTTCGGTGCCGCCGTGGTTCAGGTGGATCGAGCCGTCCTGATAGATGTGGACGAGGGCGCCGGCCTGGTTGAAGGCGGTCATCGTAAAGGAGATGCCGAATTTGACCGGCGTCAGCGCGATGCCTTTTCTGATGTAGCGGCTGTCGCGGTTGAAGGCGATGATGGCGTTGCGCCGCGCCCGGTAGTCGGCCGTTTCCTCCAGCTCCTCGACGACGCGGGCGATGATGTTGTCCTCGACCTCCTGGTGGTAGGGGGTCAGTGTGCGCCCGGAACCCGGCTGTCCGTAGAAATTCAGCTTGCGGATATCGAGCGGATCGTTGCCGAGGGCATAGGCGATCTCCTCGATGATGCGTTCGGCGCCGAGCATGCCCTGTGGCCCGCCGAACCCGCGGAAGGCGGTGTTGGAGACGGTGTGCGTCTTCAAGGGTTTCGACTGCAGATGCACATGCGGATAGAAATAGCTGGAATCGGCGTGGAATAGCGCTCTGTCGGTCACCGGGCCCGAAAGGTCGGAGGAAAAGCCGCAGCGGGCCGCATAAGTCGCATCGACGGCGTGGATACGACCTTCGGCGTCGAAGCCCACCTCGTAATCAACGAGGAAATCGTGGCGCTTGCCGGTGGCGCTCATATCTTCGTCACGATCCGGACGGAATTTGACGGCGCGGCCGAGCTTCTTGGCGGCGATCGCCGCGAGTGCGGCGAACTGGTTGCCTTGGGTTTCCTTGCCGCCGAAGCCGCCGCCCATGCGGCGCACGTTGACGGTAACGGCGTTAGACGGGATATCCAGCACATGGCCGACGATGTGCTGGATCTCGCTCGGATGCTGTGTCGAGGACCAGACGGTGACCTCGTCATCTTCGCCGGGGATCGCCACGGCGATATGGCCTTCGAGATAAAAATGCTCCTGGCCGCCGATGCGCATCTGGCCCTTTAGCCGCATCGCGGCGTTCGACATTTCCGTTTCCGGCTCGCCGCGCTGCAGCGTCATCGGCGTTGTGACCAGCGGGCTGCCATTGGCAAGCGCGCCGTCGATATCGTGCCAGTGCGGCAGGTCACGATAGTCGATCTTGGCGAGCCGCGCGGCGCGGCGGGCGGCCTCGCGCGTCTCGGCGATGACGGCAAAGATCGGCTGGCCGTGGAACTGAACCAAAGTTTCGGCCAGCAGCGGTTCATCATGGCTGCCGTTGGAACTGGTGTCGTTGACGCCGGGCACTTCCTTGCCGGTGAAGACCCAGACGACGCCGGGATAGGCGGCGACCGCGGAAAGATCGATGCTGAGGATTTCGGCATGTGCCCGGTCGGAGAGGCCGAGCGCGCCGTGCAGCAGGCCGGCGGGCTCGGGAATATCGTCGATGTAGTCGGCGGTTCCGGTGACGTGTTTGTGCGCGGAATCATGGCGCAGCGAGCCGTGCATGGGGCCTGAGATGACGACTTTAGGGTCCTCGAAGGTGGACTTGTCCATTAGATCAGTCCTCCGTGACCAGCCCTGTTCGCGCGGTGGCCCCTCATCCGGCTGCCGCCACCTTCTCCCCGTTCTGACGGGGAGAAGGGATATGCCGCACCGCCTCTTGCTCTCGCAAACATTGCGCGAGGCACGTCCCCTCTCCCCGCAAGCGGGGAGAGGGTTAGGGCGAGGGGCCAATTTGCGAAACAACCCATCACGCCACCTCCTCGAACCGCTTCAGTTCGGCCGGCGCCCCTACCGTTTCCAGATAGAACCGCGTCAACAAATTCTTCGCCGTCAGCTGGCGATATTCCGCCGTGGCGCGCCAGTCGGTGAGCGGCTGGAAATCGGCGTCGAAGGCGGGGCGGGTCGCCTCGATCGTTGCTTCCGTCCAAGGTTTGCCGATCAGTTCTCCCTCCACCGTGCGAGCGCGTTTCGGCGTTGCAGCCATGCCACCGAAGGCGACACGGATGTCGGTGACCGTCTCGGCATCGTCAAGGGTCAGCAGGAAGGCGCCGAGCACGGCGGTGATGTCCTCGTCGCGGCGCTTGGTGATCTTGTAAGCCGCAAAGCGGCTGGCCTTGGGATAGGGCACGAAGACGCTTTCGACGAACTCGCCTGGCCTGCGGTCTTGTTTGCCATAGGCGATAAAGAAATCCTCGAGCGGCATTTTGCGCTGGCCTTCCAGGGAGCGCAGCGTCAGCGTCGCGCCGAGCGCGATCAGCGGCGGCGGGCTGTCGCCGATCGGCGAGCCGTTGGCGATGTTGCCGCCGATCGTGCCCATGTTGCGCACCTGCTCGCCACCGATGCGGTCGATCAGCCGTCCGAGCGCCGGGATCTTTTTCGCGATCGCCGCAAAGGCGCCGGTATAGCTGACGCCGGCGCCGATGGTGACACCGTCCTCGTTTTCCGTGACCGACTGCAATTCGCTCAAGTGATTGATGAAAACGACGGGGCTCAGCCGGCGCATCTGCTTGGTCACCCAGAGGCCGACATCGGTCGAGCCGGCGACCACGATCGCATCCGGTTCCTGCGAGAGAACTTCAGCCAGCGCCTGGACCGAAGCAGGTACGATCAACCGGTCTTCGCCCTTGGAAATCCGGATGGTGTCGCTCGCCTGCATGGCCCAGAGCCGCGCGATGATTTCCGAACGCGCGCGCTCCAGCGGATCGAACAGCGCGCTCGGACGCATCAGGCTCACCTGCTCGGCGGCCTTGACGATCGGCTCATAGCCAGTGCAGCGACAGAGATTGCCTTGCAATGCCTTTTCGATCTCGCGGCGGCTTGGTTTTTCCTTGGTCAGCCATAACCCGTAGAGCGACATGACGAAGCCCGGGGTGCAGAAGCCGCATTGCGAGCCGTGGCAATCGACCAGCGCCTGCTGCACCGGATGCAGCGCGCCGTCCCGACCGGCCAGATGCTCGACCGTCACCACGTGCGTGGCGTGCAGCGAGCCGGTGAAACGGATGCAGGCATTGACGGATTCATAGGCAAGCTTGCCGTCGACGAGCCGGCCGACGAGCACGGTGCAGGCGCCGCAGTCGCCTTCCGCGCATCCCTCCTTGGTGCCGGTGAGGCGCCGCTTCAACCGCAGAAAATCGAGAAGCGTCTCGGTCGGCCCGACATCGGTGAGTTCGATGTCCTCGCCATTCAGGATGAAGCGAATGCTGTCGTTCATGGTATTCCCGGTTGTCTTTTCCAAATGGTTAGGCCGCCGTCCAGCCACCGTCAATCGAGATGTGGGTTCCCGTCACCTGGCGGGCGGCGTCACTGGCGAGGTAGAGCGACAGCGCGCCGATCTCCTCGGCCTTGACGAATTCACGCGTCGGCTGCGCCTTGAGGATCACTTCGCTTTTCACCTGCTCCTCGGTAATGCCGCGGGCCTTGGCGGTATCGGGTATCTGCTTTTCGACGAGCGGCGTCAGCACGTAGCCGGGGCAGATGGCGTTGACCGTCACTCCGAATGCGGCAAGTTCCAGCGCCGCTGTCTTCGTCAGGCCTAATATACCATGTTTTGCCGCCACATAGGCGGATTTGAAAGGCGAGGCGACGAGGCCGTGAGCCGAGGCGATGTTGATGATGCGCCCAAACTTCTTTGCCTTCATCAGCGGAATGGCGGCGCGCATGGTGTGAAAGGAGCTCGACAGGTTAATGGCGATGATCTGGTCCCACTTCTCGATCGGGAAATCCTCGATCTTCTCGACATGCTGGATGCCGGCATTATTGACGAGCACATCGACGGTGCCGAAGGTTTTCGCGGCGGTTTCGATCAGGTCGGCGATTTCGGCGGGCTTGGTCATGTCGGCCGGATGATAGATCGCCCGTCCTTTCGATACCGATTCAAGTCGCTCGACGATCGCCTTGATTTCATCGGCATTTCCAAACCCGTTGATGACGACGTTGTCGCCGGTTTCGGCGAAGGCGGTGGCGATCGCAAGGCCGATGCCGCTGGTGGAACCGGTGACGACGACTGATCTGCTCATGCTGTTTCTCCCTGAATGCCGATGCTGCGTCGCAGCGTTAGCCGCGAGGTTATTCCTAAAGCCGGCTGGCTGGCAATTCCGCTTTATTGGCTTTTCTCGCCCGCATCCGTCTCCTTGTCATGATAATCAGCCTGGAGCATTTCCGTTTTTCTCCGAATCGCGGAAATGCTCTATTTCATTGTTCCACGCAATTCCGGGCGCAAAACCGCTGCGCACTTTTGCTGGAATTGCTCTAGGGAGAAGGATTTCATGAGCGGATATGTTCTGGCGATTGATCAGGGAACGACGTCGACACGGGCGATCGTTTTTGATGGCGACATGCAGGTCGTCGGCAAGGGCCAGAAGGAATTCACTCAGATCTATCCGCGCTCCGGTTGGGTGGAGCATGATCCCGAGGAGATCTGGGACTCGGTCGTCACCACCGTCACGATGGCGCTGAGCGAAGCCAAGCTGACGGCGAAGGACATCGCCGCGATTGGCATCACGAACCAGCGCGAGACCGTGGTGGTCTGGGAGCGCGAGACCGGCCGGCCGATCCAGAATGCCATCGTCTGGCAGGACCGGCGCACGGCAAGCTATTGCGACAACCTGAAACGGCAGGATCTGGAGCGGGTTTTCACAAAAAGGACCGGACTCATCCTTGATCCCTATTTCTCGGGCACCAAGCTCTCCTGGATGCTCGCCAATGTGAAGGGGGCGCGGACGCGCGCGGCCAGAGGCGATCTCTGCTTCGGTACGATCGACACCTTCCTGATCTGGCGGCTGACCGGCGGCAAGAGCTTCGTGACCGACGCCACCAACGCTTCACGCACACTGATGTACAACATTGCCGAAAATGCATGGGACGAGGATCTGCTCGACATTCTGAGAGTGCCGGCCGCTATGCTGCCGGAGGTCAAGGACTGCGCTGCCGATTTCGGCACGGTCGATCCGGAGATTTTCGGCGCGGCTATCCCGATCCTCGGCGTCGCCGGTGATCAGCAGGCGGCGACTATCGGTCAGGCCTGCTTTGCGCCCGGCATGCTGAAATCGACCTACGGCACCGGCTGTTTCGCGCTGCTCAATACCGGCGCCGATATGGTGCGTTCGAAAAACCGGCTGCTGACCACCATTGCCTACCGCCTGAACGGCGAGACGACCTATGCGCTCGAAGGTTCGATCTTCATCGCGGGTGCTGCCGTGCAATGGCTGCGGGACGGGCTTCGCATCATCAATAGTGCTGCCGAGACCAATGCGCTTGCCGAAAAGGCCGATCCCACGCAGGAGGTCTATCTCGTCCCGGCCTTCACCGGGCTTGGCGCGCCATATTGGGATGCCCAGGCGCGCGGCGCGATTTTCGGGCTGACGCGCAACAGCGGCCCTGCGGAGCTTTCCCGGGCGGCGCTCGAAGCCGTCTGTTACCAGACCCGGGACCTGCTCGATGCCATGCAGAAGGACTGGAAGAATGGTGCTGAGGATACGGTGCTCCGCGTCGACGGCGGCATGGTCGCCTCCGATTGGACGATGCAGCGCCTCGCCGACCTGCTCGACGCTCCTGTCGACCGCCCGGTGATCCTGGAGACCACCGCCTTGGGTGCGGCCTGGCTCGCCGGCAGCCGGGCGGGGGTGTGGCCGGATAGGATTGGGTTTTCGGCAACGTGGAAACGCGACCGGCGGTTCGAGCCCGACATGGACGAGAAGGTGCGGACGGCAAAGATCAAGGGCTGGAAGAATGCAGTCAGGCGGACATTGAGCGAAGGCTAGCCTTCGGTAAGAGCCGTGGTTCCTGCAATCGCCGCTGAGCTGGATAATTTTTTGATGCGGCCTGTCGGGTAAGCGGTTACTCCTTCGTCATTCGGAAAGAGGAGTGACCGATGCTTTATGCAATCCTTTGTTACGCCCATGAGGAAACCGTCTTCGCCTGGAGCAAGGAGGAAGAGGCTGCCGTCATGGAGAAGCTTTACGCTGTGCAGGAGCCGCTTGCCAAAGCCGGCAAGCTGGGCCCCGTCGGCCGGCTCATGCCGACGACGGCGGCGACGACCGTGCGCAAGGGCAAGGACGAAACTCTGGTGATTGACGGGCCGTTCGCGGAAACGAAAGAGGCGCTTCTCGGCTTTTACGTGGTTGACTTCGATACGCTCGACGAGGCGGTCGCCTTCTCGAAACAGCTATCCTCGGTCAATCCCGGCTCCACCTCTTACGAAATTCGGCCTTTCTACGTGTTCCGGCCGGGAGATGCTGCATCATGACCGACATTGCCTGGATCGACCTCGCGCTTGCCTCTGCCCGGCCGAAGGCGCTCGGCGCGCTGCTACGCTATTTCCGCGATCTCGACACCGCGGAAGAAGCGTTCCAGGAGGCATGCCTGAGGGCGATCCGGACATGGCCGGAAAAGGGACCGCCGCGCGACCCGACGGCATGGCTCATTTTCGTCGGTCGCAACAGCGGTATCGACGCGGTGCGCAAACGCTCGAAGCTTCAGGCGCTGCCGGACGAGGACCTCATTTCCGATACCGAGGATGCCGAAAGCGACATTGTCGAGCGGCTGGATGATTCCAATTATCGCGACGATATCCTGCGGCTTCTCTTCATCTGCTGCCATCCCGATCTGCCGGCGACCCAGCAGATCGCGCTGGCGCTGCGCATCGTCTCCGGCCTTTCGGTGACGCAGATCGCGCGCGCATTCCTTGTCTCCGAAAGCGCCATGGAGCAGCGCATCACCCGGGCCAAGGCGCGTGTCGCGAAGGCCGGCGTGCCTTTCGAAACGCCGAGCCCCGAGGAGAGGGCCGAGCGTCTTTCGATCGTCAGCACGATGATCTATCTCATCTTCAACGAGGGCTACAGTCAGGCGGATCCCAAACATGAGGCGGCCGCCTTCAGCGACGAGGCGATCCGGCTGGGACGCCTGATGCTGCACATCTTTCCGTCGGAACCGGAGTTGATGGGGCTGCTTGCGCTCATGCTTCTGCAGATATCGCGCCGCCCGGCGCGCTTCAGTCCCGAAGGCGAGATCGTGCTGCTCGAGGATCAGGACCGCTCTCTCTGGAACCAGCTTTTCATCAATGAGGCCCTGGCGCTGCTCGACAAGGCGCTACGCCACCGCCAACCTGGCCCCTACCAGCTTCAGGCTGCCATCGCCGCCATCCATTCCCGCGCGAAACGGGCCCAAGACACCGACTGGACGGAAATCGATCTGCTTTACCGCGCGCTGGAGCGTGTTCAGCCGTCGCCTGTCGTAACGCTTAATCGCGCGGTCGTCGTTTCCAAGCTGAACGGGCCGCAGGCGGCGCTGGATCTCATCGATCCGCTCGGCGAGAAGCTCGGGGGCTATTTCTATTATCACGGTCTGCGGGGCGGGCTGCTGAAGCAGCTTGGCTTGACCAGCCAAGCGCGCGAAGCCTTCGACCATGCCATCGCGCTTGCCCATTCGGCGGCGGAAGCCGCCCATATCCGCCGGCAGATCGACAAGATGCAGGAAGAGGCGGCGCAGCCGATTGCAAATTAATTTCGGCGTGCTGTCGGAACGGCGAAGTTTGACACGTCCTTATAACAACCTGATACGAAACGGGTTTCACTCAAACGGAGAGATGTTGAAATGACCGCCAGCACGCAACATGAACTCGTCCTTGTTCGCGAATTCGACGCTTCGCGCGAGAAGATTTACAAAGCCTGGACCGATCCGGACCTGCTGAAGCAATGGTTCGTGCCGCGCCCCTGGGGTGTGGCGGAAGCAACGCTCGACGTGCGGCCCGGCGGCTCCAGCGTCGTCGTCATGCAGGATCCCGAGGGCAATCACTATCCGAACCGCGGCGTCTATCTGGAGGTGGTCGAGAACGAGAAGATCGTCTTCACCGACGCCTATAGCAGCGCCTGGGTGCCGGCTGACAAGCCTTTCTTCACCGGCGTCATCCTGCTGGAAGACCTCGGCAACGGCAGGACGAAATATACGGCCAGGGCGCTGCACTGGCGCGCCGAGGACAAGGAAGCGCACGAGAAGATGGGCTTCCATGAGGGATGGGGCAAGGCCTCGGACCAGCTGGCGGAACTGCTGGCGACGATGTGATTGCTGCGGACGGCGAGGGGTAGGCCTCGCCTTCCCGACGCTTCAAGTGCGGCGTGAGGTTGCTTGGAAGATGATTCCGCTGGGGCTTAGAAGTCGTTGAATTTAGATTCGAATTGGGGATTCGGGCGCGTCGGTGTCTCTGTCGACGTGGGATCTATCCTGTGCCAATCTGCTGGTATGAAAGGGTACGTCTATATCCTCGCATCGGCACGCAACGGCACGCTCTATACCGGCGTGACGCGTGATCTTGCCGGCCGGCTATTCGAGCATCAGAATGAGCTGACGCCGGGTTTTACGTCGAAGTATGGTGTCAAGACGCTGGTGTGGTTCGAAGGACATGATCTGCTGACGACAGCGATCACCCGTGAAAAGACGATTAAGAAATGGCCGCGACTGTGGAAGCTCGATCTGATCGAGCGGGAGAATCCCGAATGGGAGGACATTTCGTTTCATCTCTTGGGCCTGGAGAGGATGAGTCTCCTGTCGCGCGGACGACGACTGCTGGATTCCTGTGACAAGCACAGGAATCCAGCAGCGCCGTGTCTACGGCGCAAAGACTCTTTAAATCGTCCTGTCTTCACCCAATCATACCGCGCAGTTGGTGCCCGTCGAGCCCGTGAAAACTAACGCCTATCAAGATTCTCGAACGATCCGTTCCACAATTTGTGTTTGCGCTCCATCACCTCCATCCTTATCTCCGGATCGAGTTCAACAGGATGCCGATGATGGAACTGGGGCTTTACACATTCGCCGATGTTAATCCTAATCCCTCCCGCAGCAAGGGAGCTGAGGGGGCCGAGCGGCTGAAGCATCTGATCGAGGAGATCGAGCTTGCCGATCAAGTGGGGCTCGACGTCTTCGGACTCGGCGAACATCATCGGCCGGATTATGCGGTATCGGCCCCCGCCGTGGCGTTGGCGGCTGCGGCCGTCAAAACCAAAAACATCCGGCTGACCAGCGCCGTGACGGTGCTCTCCTCCGACGATCCGGTGCGGGTGTTCCAGCAGTTTTCGACACTTGATCTCATTTCCAACGGCCGTGCCGAAATCATGGCAGGGCGTGGCTCTTTCATCGAGTCCTTCCCGCTGTTCGGCTACAATCTCGAGGATTACGACCAGCTGTTTGAGGAGAAGCTCGATCTGCTGCTGGCGTTGCGCGACGACGAGACTGTCACGTGGAAGGGGGAGCTTCGCGCGGCGATCAACGGACGCGGTGTCTATCCGAGGCCGCTGCAGGATCCGCTGCCGCTGTGGATCGCGGTTGGCGGCACACCGCAGTCGGTGGCGCGCGCCGGCGCGCTCGGACTGCCGGTGGCGCTCGCGATCATCGGCGGCGAGCCGCGCCGGTTTGCGCCGCTGTTCGATCTCTACCGCGAGGCGGCGCGCCGGGCGGGGCAGGATCAGGCGAAACTGAAGACCAGCATCAATGTCCATGGCTTCATCGCCGACACGACCGAGAGAGCGGCTGACCAGTTCTACGGCCCACAGGCCGAGGTAATGAACCGTATCGGCCGCGAGCGCGGCTGGGGACCGACGAGCCGTGCGCATTTCGATCTGTCGCGCGGGCCGAACGGCGCGCTCTTCGTCGGCGGTCCCGAAGCGGTTGCGGAAAAGATTATCGCCCATCACGCGATATTCAAGAACGACCGCTTCCTGCTGCAGATGGCGATCGGCTTGATGCCGCATGATCAGATCATGCGCGGCATCGAGCTCTACGGGACAAAAGTCGCGCCGATCGTCAGAAAGGCATTGACTGAAAGGGGCGAAGGGGCGAAAGCCACGGCTTGATTAGCGCAATTCCTCAGCGCGTCCTGCCGGACGCGTGCTCTAAGGCGGCCGCGGCCGTCGCGTGCAGGCCGGATGAGACGAATGGTAATCGCAAACGACGATGAACTGACAAAGCTCAAAGAGATCGGCCGGATCTGCGCCAACGCCATCCAGGTGATGGCGGCGGCGATGGAGCCGGGCATGACGACGCTGGAGCTCGACCGGATCGGCCGCAAGGTGCTCGAGGATTCCGGCGCGCGCTCGGCGCCGGAGTTCTGTTACCAGTTTCCCGGTGCCACCTGCATCAGCGTCAACGAAGAAATCGCCCACGGCATTCCTGGTGCGCGTGTCATCCAAGCCGGCGACCTGATCAATATCGACGTCTCGGCGGAAAAGGACGGCTTCTTCGCAGATACCGGCGCTTCCTTTGCGATGCCGCCGGTCAAGCCGAAGATCGAACGCCTCTGCCGCGACGGCAAGCGGGCGCTCTGGGTGGGGCTCAATCAGGTGAAAGCGGGCGAACCTCTGGCAAAGATCGGCACCGCCGTCGGCGCTTTCGCGCAGAAGAACCGCTATACGCTGGTCGCCAATCTGGCGAGCCACGGCGTCGGCCGCTCGCTGCACGAGGAGCCGGCCGAGCTCTCGACCTGGCCGGATCCGTCGGAAAAGCGAGTGACGACAGATGGCCTCGTCTTCACCGTCGAGCCGTTTCTTTCGCTCGGCGCGACCTGGGCCGAAGGCGGCGACGATGCGTGGACGCTTTATGCCGATCCGAAGGCGCCGACTGTGCAATTCGAGCACACGGTGGTTGCGACGCGGAATGGGCCGGTGATTTTGACGCTGCCGGATGGGCGGGTGTAGGGTTTCATCGTCAGCGCGCCCGCCTGGCCCTTCGAGGCCCCTGCGGGCGCTCAGGATGAGGCTCTCTTGGAGGCTGTGCCCATATTCCTGCGCCCGCGGTCATAAGCGCGGCATCCTCCAAAGCCGCTCATGCTGAGGTGCGCAGCCCATAGGGCGAAGCCTCGAAGCACGCCGCAACGCCGCTCCTTGCATTCATCGAACTCGGAGCGCTCACCTCATCCATCGACTTTCGCAGAATTGATCAATCAATCAGAAATAGTCGTTTGCGATGCCGGTGCTGCAGGGCGATAAGCGCTGCATGCTTTCTCGCCCACCCCATTCTTTACCAAACTTAGTTTCGACGGCCGCCGCCGGCGCCGTAGCCATGGCGGCGGCCATGGGCTTCGGGCGCTTCTCCTACACGCCGATCCTGCCCGGCATGATGAGCGGTGTGCCGCTTTCTGCGGCCGATGCCGGTTTTATCGCGTCGGCGAATTTCGTCGGCTATCTCGTCGGCGCCGTGCTGGCGGCCTATGGCTGGGCGGCGGGGCGCGAACGGCTGGTAGCGCTTGCGGCATTGCTGGCCAACGCAATCCTGCTCGCCGCAATGGCGGCCACCGATTCCGTTGCGGTCTTTGCCGTCATCCGGTTCTTCGGCGGTCTCGCCAGCGCTTTTGCGATGGTCTTCACTTCGTCGATCGTGCTGAGCCACGGTGCTGCTGCCGGCAATGACCATGTGCAGGCGGCGCATTTCGGCGGGCCTGGAGCGGGCATTGCGCTTTCGTCAGTCATGGTGCTCCTGATTGGTCTTGGCTTTCACGATGAGCCGGGCGGCTGGCGCGCCGATTGGATCGGCGGAGCGCTCTATTGCGCGGCAAGTCTCGCCGTCGTCTGGTGGCTCTTGCCCACGGCGCCGGCACAAACAGCGCGAACGGGCAAGGAACCGGCGCTCAACTGGAGCCGGCCGATGTTGCTTGTCACGCTCTCCTACGGCCTGTTCGGCTTCGGCTACGTCATCACGGCGACCTTCCTAGTCACCATCGCCCGCATGGCGGCGACGGGAGCTTTCGTCGAATTTCTCTGCTGGTTCATTGCCGGTGTGACAGCGGCGGTGGCACTGTTTGCCTGGAAGCCGCTTGTCAGGCCGATCGGGCTCGGCGGCGTCTATGTCGCGGCGCTTCTCATCGAGGCCGCCGGTGTGCTCGCCACCGTAGCGCTGCCGCCCTCGGTCGCGCCGCTGATCGGCGGGGCGCTGTTCGGGGCGACGTTCCTTGCGATCACTGCCTACGGGCTGCAGATCGGCCGCAAGCTTTCCCCGGAGAGTCCGCGGCGGATCCTGGCGATGATGACGGCTGCCTTCGGCGTCGGCCAGATCGTCGGGCCGATTGTTGCCGGCTGGATTGCCGAACGCTCGGGCAGCTTTACCCTGCCGACGGTGATCGCTGCCGCAGCACTTCTTGTCTGCGCGGCGCTCGTAATGCCCGTCGTCAGGAAAATCGCCTAACCGGTTACATCTGCGTAACAATCGGCCAAACCCATTGCTGCTTCCTTCGAACTGCCGTAGTTTCCGGCACAATCAGTGTTCCGACACTCCCGAGACTCACAGTTCAGGAAAGCAAAGCCCCCCGTGTTTCATTCCTTCTTTCCCCAGCCGAAACCCTTCTTCATTTCGCTTGTCGTCTGGACGCTGATTTCAATATTGGGCTGGTATTTCTTCGCGGCCGGTCTCGGCGCGTCGCTTGGCTTTGCGCCGGTTCCCGAAGAGCAGCAGCCGATCGATCTTTCCTTCTTCTTGCTGCCCGAAAATGTCTGGTTCTACAGCTATTTCTTTCTCTCAGCGCTAATCTTCTGCGGCGCCTGGCATCTGATAGCGCGCAATCATCCCTGGAAGCTGTGGTCGATCTGGGGTTCGGCGCTCATCATTTTCGTGACCTATTTCGGCGTGCAGATCACGGTCGTGATCAACAATTGGCGCCGGCCGTTCGGCGATCTTCTGCAGAACGCCTTGTCGAAGCAGCCGGGCATTTCAGTGGATAATTTCTACAGCCTGATGTGGGTCTTCTGTCAGATCGCGTTCCTCAGCATGTTCGTGTCGATCATGACCGACTTCTTCACGAGCCACTACATCTTCCGCTGGCGCGCCGCGATGAACGATTTCTATATGTCGAAGTGGGAAAAGCTGCGGCACATCGAAGGCGCTTCACAGCGCGTGCAGGAAGACACTATGCGTTTTTCGAGTACGCTCGAAGGTCTCGGCATCAGCCTCATCAATTCGGTGATGACGCTTGTGGTCTTCCTTCCGATCCTTCTGGCGCTGTCGCATTATGTGACCGAACTACCGGTCATCGGACCGCTGGCGAATTCGCTCTTCTGGTTGGCGCTCTTCTGGTCGGCATTCGGCACGTTGCTTCTGGCGGTCGCCGGTATCAAGCTGCCGGGCCTGAACTTCCGCAATCAGCGCGTCGAAGCCGCCTATCGCAAGGAACTCGTCTACGGCGAGGATCATGCGGACCGGGCGCAGCCGCTGACGGTGAGGGAGCTTTTCAACAACGTACGGCGCAACTATTTCCGCATGTATTTCCACTACATGTATTTCAATGTCGCCCGCTATTTCTACATTCAGGCGGACGCGCTCTTCGTGATCTTCATGCTGGTGCCGACGATCGTGGCCGGGACGATCACTTACGGTATCTTCCAGCAGATCTCGACGGCCTTCGGCCAAGTCAGCAACTCGTTCCAGTATCTGGTCAATTCTTGGACGACGATCATCGAGCTGCTCTCCATTCACAAGCGCCTCAAGGCATTCGAGGCGGCCATCGACGACGAGCCGTTGCCGGCCATCGATCGGCACTATCTGGAACGCGAGGCGGGTGTCGTGCATGCGGATGGTTGATGGGTAGAGCCTGCCCCTGATCGAAACGTCGGCGTGTGCGGCCCCCTCATCCGCCTGCCGGCACCTTCTCCCCGGCGGGGAGAAGGGACTCGAGGCAGCCCCTCGTGATTATCCATTGCTTGAGAACATATCCGGCGACATCTCGATCCCCCTTCTCCCCAGCGGCGAGAAGGTGCCCGTTAGGGCGGATGAGGGGGCTACACGGCGCCCCCGGTCGTTCTCAAAAGGCGCCCGTCAGAGCCCTGACGTCTGCTGCAGTTTCCCGCGTGCTTCGATCATCGGGATCGCTTCTGAATAGCTGACGCAGGCCACGTCCGCCCGGTGGCAGACGTCGCTGACCAGTCGGTCGAGCCCGCGCCAGTAGGCGCCGCCGTTCATTTCGACGAAATGGAAGCCGAGCTGGAGGGGGATGCGGTCGCCGTTATATTGGCGGTCGAAAGCTTGGGAGAAGGCGGCGTAGGCGCGGTCCTCGAATGCCTTCGAATCCGCGCTGTCCTCCTCACCCTTGGAATGGCGAACGAAGAGGTTGTAGTCCATGCCGATGATCGGCTTTTGGCTGGGGCCTTCGGGAATCAGGGGGAGGCCGAAGCGGAGGATGCCGTCTTCCTCGACAGGCATCGCCGGGCCTTTGGTCACGAGGCTTGCGTCATAGGTGAAGCCGGCCTTCTTTTCGGCGGCGATCATGTCGGCGCCCGCCGTCGCCGAGAGATAGGGGGCGCGAAAGCCTTTGATGCCATGGTCGACCAGATCCTGCCAGCCGGCGGGTTCTTCGAGGCCGACGCTCTTCCAGGCATTTTTCAACGTAGCATGGAAGGTCGCGTATTCGGCTGACCAGTCGGCTGCGCTCCAGAGGCGGCCGTCAAAATGACCGCAGGCATGGCTTGCTATGTCGTGCCCTTCAAGATGTGCATGCCAGATATTGCCGAGGCGCTCGCGGATCTCGTCGTCACTCTGGGCAAAACCGACATTGGATTTGCCGCGTTTCTGGTGCGGCGCCTGGTAGGCTCTCTTCGCCGCCTCGTTCATCAGGAAGGTGCAGGAAAGGAAATAGGTGAAGTGGGCGCCGTTCTTCGCCGCCATCTCGCGGCTCTTCAGCCAGAGCGCGTTGTCATGGGTGCCGTCGAAAGAGATGATGACGAGTTGCTTCGGCCGGTCGGCCGCCTTTGCCGCCGCGGGAAGAACGAGGGAGGCGACCAGACAGGTGGCGAGGAGAGGACGAGACATGGGCACCGCGACAATTTGTTCGCGGTTTCCCTCCGATAGAATTGCGGCGAAGCTGCGGTCACAACTGGCATTTTTTCCCGCCAGCCGCTAAGCAATGTCAAACTGCACGGAAGGGACCGCAATGGTACTGCTTATCATCGGCATCATACTTTTTCTCGGTGTGCATCTGGTGCGGGTGGTGGCTCCTGGCCTGCGCCGCTCGATGATCGCAAGCCTCGGCGAGAAGGGTTGGCGGGCCGGGTATTCGATCGCGAGCATTCTCACGCTGATCCTCCTGATCTACGGTTTCGGCCAGGCGCGGCAGGTGACCGGCATGCTTTACAATCCGCCAGTGTGGACGGCGCATATCGCCATCACGCTGATGCTGGTCGCGATGATCTGTCTCGTCGCCTCGCTGCTGCCGGCGGGGCATATAGCTACCAAGACCAAACATCCGATGGTGCTGTCGGTGAAGATCTGGGCGCTGGCGCATCTGCTCGCCAATGGCGAGACGTCGTCGGTCCTGCTGTTTGGGGCGTTTCTTGCCTGGGGCGTGATCGTGCGCATTTCGCTCAAGCGCCGCGAGCGGGCGGGCGAAATCACGCTTCGGCCCTTCGTCTCGGCCAAGTACGACCTCTATGCTGCCGTCATCGGTATCCTCGTCTGGGCGCTGATCATCTGGAAGCTGCACGAATGGCTGATCGGCGTTTCACCGCTCGCTACGTGACGAATCTTTCACATCCCCCTTACAACGGCGGCAAAATGGAGTAGAAGGCCGGGCAATGCGCATTTTGCGCAAGGTTATGGGTATTTCCGCGGCCGGAGACGAGAATGGCATTTAACGACGACAGCTTCATCCGTGAGGTCAATGAGGAATTGCGGTCCGACCAGATGAAGGGCGCCTGGCGCCGGTTCGGCCGCTATATTATTGTCGTCGCCATCCTGATCGTCGCCGGTACCGCCGGCAAGGTTCTCTACGAATATTGGGATGATACCCGCTCCTCCGGCGCCGGCGACCAGTTTTTGGCGGCGATGAAGCTTGCCGACGAGAACAAGAACGATGAGGCGCTGGCCGCGCTTGAAAAGCTGGAAAAGGAAGGCCATGGCGCCTATCCGGTGCTGGCGCGCATGCGGGCTGCGACCGTCCAGGCGCAGAAGGGCGATGCTGCTGCTGCAATCGCCGCCTTCAACGAGATCGGCAAAGACAACGGCGTGCCGGCTGCCGTGCGCGATGTCGCCAAAATGCGCGCGGGCTGGCTGCTGATCGAGAACGATTCCTATGAGCAGGTTTCAGCCGCGATCGAAGAAATGGCCGTGCCGAGTAACGCCTTCCGTCATTCGGCGCGCGAAGCACTCGGTCTGGCCGCCTACAAGGCCGGCAACATGGCGCAAGCGCGGCAATGGTTCCAATCGATTGTCGACGACACCGGCAGCCCGCGCCCTGTTGCCAATCGGGCTCAGATGATGCTTGATCTCATTACCGCATCCGGCAAGGCGCCCGCCGCGCAGGGCTGAGTTTTAAGGAAAAAGAATGAGTTTCACGGTCGCCATCGTCGGTCGTCCGAATGTCGGCAAGTCGACGCTTTTCAACCGTCTGGTGGGCAAGAAGCTTGCGCTCGTCGATGATACACCCGGCGTGACGCGCGACCGCCGGCCGGGTGATGCGCGGCTGATGGGGCTGACCTTCACGATTATTGACACGGCCGGTCTGGAAGAAGCCGACGAGGAAAGCCTGCAGGGCCGAATGCGCGCTCAGACCGAAGCGGCGATCGACGAGGCCGATCTATCGCTTTTCGTCGTCGACGCCAAGAACGGGCTGACGCCCGTGGATACGGCGCTTGCCGAAATGCTGCGCCGGCGCGGCAAGCCGGTCGTGCTCGTCGCCAACAAATCCGAAGCGCGCGGCTCCGATAGCGGCTTCTATGACGCCTATACGCTGGGGCTGGGCGAGCCGACGCCGATTTCGGCCGAGCACGGGCAAGGCATGCTCGATCTGCGCGACGCGATCGTCGAGGCGATTGGCAAGGACAGGGCCTATGCCAAGGATGATGTTGCCGTCACGGACGTCGATATCCCCCACTCGGCTGATGAGGGTGAGGACGAGGACGAAGAGCCAGCTTATGACGAGACCAAGCCACTGCGAGTGGCAATCGTCGGCCGGCCAAATGCGGGCAAATCGACGCTGATCAATCGCTTTCTCGGCGAGGATCGGCTTTTGACCGGCCCGGAAGCAGGCATCACCCGCGATTCCATCTCGGTCGAATGGGACTGGCGCGGCCGCACCATCAAGATGTTCGATACGGCTGGCATGCGCCGCAAGGCACGGGTGACGGAGAAGCTGGAAAAACTTTCGGTCGCCGATGCGCTGCGCGCCATCCGTTTTGCCGAAACCGTCGTCATCGTTTTCGATGCGACAATCCCGTTCGAGAAGCAGGACCTGCAGATTGTCGACCTGGTGCTGCGTGAGGGCCGCGCGGCCGTGCTTGCCTTCAACAAATGGGACATGATCGAGGACCGCCAGGCGGTGCTTGCGGATCTCCGCGAAAAGACCGACCGGTTGCTGCCGCAGGCGCGCGGCATTCGCGCCGTGCCGATCTCCGGCCAGACCGGCTGGGGACTCGATAAGCTGATGCAGTCGATCATTGATACGGACAGGGTCTGGAACAAGCGTATTTCGACGGCGCGGCTCAATCGCTGGCTGGAGACGCAGCAGATCCAGCATCCGCCACCGGCTGTTTCCGGCCGCCGCATCAAGCTGAAATACATGACACAGGTCAAGGCGCGTCCGCCGGCCTTCATGATTTCCTGCACCCGCTCGGACGCGCTGCCGGAATCCTATACGCGCTACCTGATCAACGGGTTACGCGCCGATTTCGACATGCCGAGCGTGCCGATCCGCATCCATTTCCGTTCGCCTGATAATCCGTACGAGTCGAAGAAGAGACGGACGTAGGGCGCGCTTGCAATGATTGGTGGCCCATTAGGCCTGCGCCATGCGGCAGCCATCTGCAGGTGCCAAGCCGCGCTTCTATTCAGCGCCTCGCTCAGCGCTAAGATCTCGGATAGCAGCCCGCTGAGATCGACTGCATCACGGCCGATCTCGGCGGCGATGCAGTCGGGGATGATGGTTTTTTCTTGTAGGTGCTTGCCTTCCCCCGTCGGCCGAAGCACGACCACGCGTTGGTCATCCTCGCGTCTGATGTAGCCGGCGCTTTTCCAGGCGTTCGAGCAATGGGGTCCGGGGGTCCGATTTCAGGAGGAGCTTTTCGCAGAGGCTGCCGACGCTCTGGCCTTCCTCGCCTCACAGCGCGACCCTGACGCCGGCCGTCCGCAGCACGTTTGTGGTCGCGAACGATACGCTTCTATTGACCTGCGCAAAAGGGAACGATCAATCTCCAGAAGGGAGAGGCCCGGCGTTTTCGCCGGGCTTTCTGCTTCTTGGAAGCGACTTGGCAAATTGCCACGCCTTCTTCCATTTCGGCGTGATCACGCCGTTGGCGGCGCGAATGTTGTTGATGAACTGCTGCGTCGCCGCTTCCCAGGAATATTGCATGGCGAGCGCATGCGCCTTCTCGCGCGAAGCCGAGAGGGCAGCAAGGCAGGCGGCGCGCAGGTCCGTGTTGAGCGCGCCGACTTCGCTGTCTTCGCCGATGATGTCGAGAGGGCCGGTCACCGGGTAGGCGGCGACCGGCACGCCCGAGGCCAACGCTTCGAGGATGGTGTTGCCGAAGGTGTCGGTGAGCGAGGGGAAGACGAAGACGTCGGCCTGGGCATAGGCTTGCGCCAGCTCCTCGCCGAACTTCACGCCGGCGAAGAAAACATCGGGATATTGCTTTTCGAGCTCGGCGCGCGCCGGCCCATCGCCGACGACGACCTTCGAGCCCGGCAGATCGAGCTCAAGGAAGGCCGGCAGATTCTTTTCTAATGCCACGCGGCCGACGGTCATGAAGATCGGGCGCGCCAGGCCGAACGGCTTTTCCTCGAGCGCCATAGGGCGGAACTGCGCGGCGTCGATGCCGCGGCTCCAGGGCATGAGATTGCGGATGCCTTTTTCCGACAGTTCACGCGCAAGGCTCGGTGTCGCCACCATGCAGCCGGCGCCGCCATTGTGGAACCAGCGGATGAAGGAATAGAGCCAGCTCTTCGGGATCGGCAGGCGGGCCGCGACATATTCCGGGAAGCGGGTGTGGTAGCTCGTCGAAAACGGCATGCGGTTCTTCAGGCACCAGCGGCGGGCAGTGAGCCCGAGCGGCCCTTCGGTGGCGATATGCACGTAGGAGGGATTGTGCTTTGCGATCTCGCGGGCAATGCGGCGATAACTGGCGATCGACAGACGGATCTCGGGATAGGTGGGGCAGGGGATGCTGTTGAAACGCTCCGGCGTCACCATCCCAACTTCGACGCCCATCTTTGCCAGTTCGCGATTGGTGTTCTCGATCGAGCGCACCACGCCGTTGACCTGCGGATGCCAGGCATCGGTGACGATCACCAGCCGTTCCGGCAGTTTGCCGGCCGAGGTGGCATTGGCCCAGCTCTCGCCGCTGTAAGTGTTTGCCGGACGTTGCAGCATATCGCGATTTCCATCCGCGTTGCAGTGATCTGTCAACGCTCAACCCCAAAGCGGGGTTCCGGAACGGCGATTCCCGCTTGCCTATTCTGAGGCATGACCATGATGGAAATATTACAGCCGCTTGCCAGTCTTTTCAGGCGTTTAGCGGTCCGATCGGCGCGAATATGTCAGCGGCCGATCATCATTTCAGGCAGAAAGAATGACGGCGCCGGTCGAGGACCGGCGCCGCTTGGGAGGTTAGGCGGCAGCGGAAGCCGAACCGGCGAGCGGAACTTCCGAGATCGTCTTCAGAACCTGGGAAGCGATCTGGTAGGGGCAGCCCTGCGAGTTCGGGCGGCGATCTTCCAGATAGCCCTTGTAGTCGTTCTTGATGAAGGAGTGCGGCACGCGGATCGAAGCGCCACGATCGGCAACGCCGTAGGAGAACTTGTTCCACGGAGCCGTCTCGTGCTTGCCGGTCAGGCGCTTGTCGTTGTCAGGACCGTAAACGTTGATGTGGTCCATCAGGTTCTTTTCGAACTGCGCCATCAGCGCTTCGAAGTAGGCCTTGCCGCCGACTTCGCGCATGTACTTAGTCGAGAAGTTGCAATGCATGCCCGAGCCATTCCAGTCGGTGTCGCCGAGCGGCTTGCAGTGATATTCGATGTCGATGCCGTATTTTTCGGTCAGACGCTGCAGCAGGTAGCGTGCCATCCAGATCTGGTCGGCAGCCTTCTTCGAGCCCTTGCCGAAAATCTGGAATTCCCACTGGCCCTTGGCCACTTCGGCGTTGATGCCTTCGTGGTTGATGCCGGCAGCGAGGCAGAGATCGAGATGCTCTTCGACGATTTCACGGGCGACGTCGCCGACATTCGAATAGCCGACGCCGGTGTAGTAGGGGCCCTGCGGAGCCGGATAGCCCTGCTCGGGGAAGCCGAGCGGGCGGCCGTTCTGGTAGAAGAAATATTCCTGCTCGAAGCCGAACCAGGCATCTTCGTCGTCGAGGATGGTGGCACGGGCGTTGCTCGGGTGCGGCGTGACGCCATCGGGCATCATGACTTCGCACATGACGAGAACGCCGTTGGTGCGGGCCGGGTCGGGATAGATGGCGACGGGCTTCAGCACGCAATCGGAGCTGCGGCCTTCGGCCTGCATCGTCGACGATCCGTCGAAGCCCCAGAGCGGAAGCTGTTCCAGCGTCGGGAAGGCGTCGAATTCCTTGATCTGCGTCTTGCCACGCAGGTTCGGTACCGGGGTGTACCCATCGAGCCAAATATACTCGAGCTTATATTTTGTCATCGTGACTCTCTCAATACGACGAAGGTGAGCAAACCCGGAGACGATCTGGGCGCGCAAACGCATCCGACCGCCAGGGGATGCACCTATTGAAGCACGTAGCGTGCCAGTTTGATCGCGGGCGAAAGAAAAATTGTAAATCAGCCAGTCAATCCGCGCTTTTCCTTTCTCGAAGGAAGCCCGTTTGGACGATCGAAGATTGATTCATCAGGAGGATAGAGAGGTTTTCTGCCTCGGAACCGGATGAAAAATTGGGCGTTAGTCTGAAACGGTGAAGTGTTGAACAAATAGGCGGAAGCTTCAGCCATAGAGAGCATATGGATCAATCATTAGTTAGATCATGCATTTATTTTGTGCAATTTGCATAAAGGATGTGCATCATGCTATGGTCGCGGTCCTGATGTCGATGCGCCGAACGGAATGGAGGCGAGTCTCATGCCCACCGGTTTCCATCGTGAATCCGCGACGATCTACCAGTTTCCCGTCAAGCCGACGCGGGCCGCAAGCCGGTTCGAACGCGCCAGGCTGATGGAGCGCGAGGCGGCTGATGTCTGCGACGCCGCGCTCGATAGCTGCTGGTATCATGACGAGGCGGTTCGCGAGACAGATCGGCCGACGAAGTCCTGATTTTCATCCCTTAAGGGGGAGGCATGCCGACAAGGCGGGGAGCGCCCGCGCATGGCATATGTACGGTCTGCGCGGGCTTCAGGCGCCGCTCAACCCGAGCTTCTCTCTTGCAATCAACGCCCCATGCTCACTGACGACGCGAGCCGCAACGCCTGCGGCGAAGCGCGCAGCGGCCGGCGCGTCTTGACTCTCGAGATATCGTGCGAGAAAGGCACCATTGAAACTGTCGCCGGCGCTGGTGGTGTCGACGACCGTCTCGACCTTTTCGGCCGGCACGAAGGTCTCCTCGCCGCCGAAATTCAAGGTAACGCCGTCTGCGCCATTTTTGACCACGACATCGATAGCGCCCAGCGCGCGGTAGCGATGGATGGTCGCCTCGATGGAATCGTCGCCGAAATGGGCGGCCTCGTCGTCAAAGCTCGGCATGACGAGCACGGAGGAGCGGGCGCCTTCGCTAATCGTCGCATGCATCACGTCGTAGCTCGACCAGAGGCGTGGACGGATGTTGGGGTCGAAAACCACGAGCTTGCCGGCTGCCTTGGCGCGGCGGATTTCGGCGAGCAGCGTTGCGGCATCCTCCTGCGGCAGGATGGCAAGGGTGATGCCGGAGAAGTAAACGACGTCAGCGCTTTCCACCGCCTCGCGCAGATGATCCGGATCGGCAGCCAGGCTGCGGGCAGCCGAACTGTCGCGCCAATAGCTGAAGGAGCGTTCGCCGTTCTTCAGATTGATCATGTAGAGGCCAGGCGTCTTGCCCTTGATGCGGCGAATGAGGTTCGTGCCGATACCCGCTCCGGCGATAAAGGCAGCCATCTCGTCCGACATGGCGTCGTCTCCGAGCGCGGTGAAATAATCGACCGACCAATCGGGGCCGAGGCAAGCGCGGGCATACCATGCGGTATTGAAGGTATCGCCGGCAAAACCCTTGCGCAGCAGGCCGTCGCCGGCCTGCGAGAGCTCCACCATGCATTCACCGATCGACAGAAATCGTCTTCCGTTCACCTTGTCCTCCCGGCATCGGAGCGCCGCTGATGCAACAGGCCGCTCTATCGCTTCGAATTAACGCTTCATTCGCTGATACGCGGAGCCGGGCGGAGTGACAAGCGTCGATATTGCGAGCGCCGTTGCGATAAGGAACCGAAAGCCGCCTTCGCGGGCAAGCGAAGGCGGCGAGCGCGAAAGGTGTTTATTCGTGGATGGTGTAGCTGCCGAGCGCGCAAAGATCCTGCGTGTCTTCGGTGGTGTCGAGGTCCGAGTCTTCGTCGAATTCGAAGCGCATGTCGTATTTGCAGACAGTGCGGCCGTCGGCGATGGTGATGTTCACGGTCTCGCCTGGATTGAGGACATCCTCGCCGAACACGTCTTCTTCCCAGCTGTTGACGCCTGTCGGCGAACTGTAGAAGCGTGTCAGGACGGACTTGGTCCCGTTGGTGAGCTGGAATTTCAGATCTTCGGCATGTGACGATACGGCGGAGGTGGCGATGATCGCAGCGGCAAGCGCGATCAATCCTGATAGTTTCGATTTCATATTGCGTTCCCCAAGCCCATGATCGGGCGGAGGCAGGGATAGCATGCGCGCATCTAAATCTTTGTTATCGGAGATTATAGATTCCGACGCATGTGTGTTTTGGCCGATTCACCGCGAAGGGGACGTGACAAGTGTTACGAGCGAAGGCCGCTTCATGCGGCCTCGGCTCACGGCCGGTCCATATGATAGCAGGCCGCCTTCTGACCGGGACGAACCTCTTCGGTCGGCGGCATTTCCGTGCGGCAGATGTCGGTCGCCTTCCAGCAGCGGGGAGAGAAGACGCAGCCTTTCGGCGGGTTGAGCGGCGAGGGCGGATCGCCCTGCAGGCGGATGCGGGTGCGCAGGCGCGCAAGCTTCGGATCCGGGATCGGTGCGGCGGAAAACAGCGCTTGTGTATAGGGGTGAGCGGGATGATCGAAGACAGTGGCGCAGTCGCCTGATTCCACCACGCGGCCGAGATAGAGTACCAGCACATCATCGGAGATCAGGCGCACGACCGAGAGGTCGTGGCTGATGAAGATCAGCGTCAGGCCGAACTCCCTACGCAGCCTGCGCAGAAGCGTGATGACCTGGCCCTGGATTGAAACGTCGAGGGCCGAAACGGGCTCGTCACAGACAATGAGCTTCGGTTTGGTGATGATCGCACGCGCAATGCCGATGCGTTGCGCCTGGCCGCCGGAGAATTCGTGCGGATAGCGGTTGATCATCTCCGGCACCAGGCCGACGGCGCCCATGATTTCGCGCACGCGCTGGGTACGCTCGGCCTTCGAAAGCTTCGGTTCGAAGACAGTGAGCGGTTCGGCGATGATGTCTCCAACCGTCATGCGCGGGTCGAGCGAGGCGATCGGATCCTGGAAGATGATCTGCATGTCGCGGCGAGCGGCACGCATTTCCTCCTCCGTGAGGTCGAGAAGATTGCGTCCCTGCCAGAGGATGCGGCCCTTCTGCGATTTCAAGAGCCGCAGAATGGACCGGCCGAGTGTGGATTTGCCGCAGCCGGATTCGCCGACAACACCGAGCGTGCGGCCTTCGGCGAGATCGAAGCTTACATTGTTGACGGCGGTGAGGAAGACCGGCGGCTTGAAGAGGCCTTTCGCCGGCAGTTCGAACTGGGTGGTGAGGTTTTCGACCCTGAGCAGCGATCGATCAGCCATGGTTCAGCAACTCCTCACGGCGCGGAAACGGATGGTAACAGGCCGCACAGTGGCGCGGCGCCAACGGTTCGAGGGAAGGCGGACGGTCGATGCAATCATCCTGGACCTGCGAACAGCGCGGCGAAAAATTGCAGCCCTTCGGCAGGTGCTGCAGATTCGGCGGGCGGCCGGGGATGACGACGAGATCATCGACATCCTGGTCCGGGCGCGGGATCGAGGCATGCAGCGCGGCCGTATAAGGATGAGCGGGACTATCGAAGAGTTCGTCGACCGGCGCCTCCTCGACGATGCGGCCGGCATACATGACGGCGACGCGGTCGGCGAGACCGGCAACGACGCCAAGATCGTGGGTGATCATGATAAGCGCCGTGTTCATCTCCGCCGTCAGATCGTTGAAAAGGTCGAGGATCTGCGCCTGGATGGTCACGTCGAGCGCCGTCGTCGGCTCGTCGGCGATCAGGAGCTTCGGCTTGGTGAGCAGCGCCATGGCGATGACGATGCGCTGACGCATGCCGCCTGACAGTTCGTGCGGATAGAGGTGGAAGCGCCGCGTCGGGTCGGGGATGCCGACGCGTTTCAGCATGTCGAGGGCAGCGTCCGAAGCGGCGCGTGACGTCAGGCCGCGGTGAACCTCCAACTGTTCCGTCAGCTGCCGCGAAATCTTCAGCGACGGGTTCAGCGCTGTCATCGGGTCCTGAAAGACCATGGCCATGTCCTTGCCGCGGATCTGGTCGAGCTCGCGCGGTTTCAGCGACAGCACGTCCTTGCCTTCAAGCAGCGCCTGTCCCGCCGTCCGGCCGTTCTTGGCAAGCAGGCCCATGATGCCAAGGAAGGTCTGGCTCTTGCCGGAGCCGGACTCGCCGACGATGGCGATGCGCTCGCCGCGCCGCACCGTGAGGTTCATGTTGGAGACCGCCTTCACCTCGCCGTCGGGCGTTGCGAAGGTGATCGAGTAATCCTTGAGTTCGAGCAGGATGTCTTTTTCTTGGAGCATTCTATCGATCCTTCGGGTCGAACGCGTCGCGCAGGCCGTCTCCGATGAAGAGCAGGCTGAGCAGCAGGGCGACGAGGAAGCTTGCCGGGAAGATCAGCAGCCAGGGCATGCTTTCCATCGCATCGGTCCCTTCCGCGATCAGCGTGCCGAGCGAGGTCAGCGGTTCCTGCACGCCGAAGCCGAGATAGGAAAGGAAGCTTTCCGTGGCGATGATCTCAGGCACTGTCAGAGCCGCAAAAATGACCACCGGCCCGACGAGGTTCGGGATGATGTGCTTGACGATGATCTTGAACGGCCGCTGCCCGGAAGCGCGGGCCGCTTCGATGAATTCGCGATGCTTGATCGACAGCGTCTGGCCGCGCACGATGCGGGCCATTGTCAGCCATTCCAGCGCGCCGATCGCGGCAAAGAGCAGATAGACGTTGCGGCCGAAGATCACCATCAGCAGGATGACGAAGAGGATGTAGGGAAGCGCGTACATGATGTCGACGAAGCGCATCATGATTGCATCCAGCCTCCCGCCGATATAACCCGATATCGCGCCATAGAGTACGCCGATGACGACCGAGACGACAGTCGCCGTCAGCGCCACGGCCAGTGAGACGCGGGTGCCGTAGAGCACGCGGGCGAGAAGGTCGCGGCCGTTCGGGTCGGTGCCGAAATAATGGCCGGTCTCGATCGAGGGCGGGATGCGGAACGCGGCCCAATCCGGGTCCTCGTAGTTGAAGGGAATGAACCAGGGACCGAGGAAGGCGGCGAGGATCAGGAGCCCGAGGACGGCGATCGACAGAACGGCCGCCTTGTTGCGCCCGAGGCGGCGAAGCGCATCCCTGGTGAGCGAACGGCCTTCGGGCGCCAGGCCTTCGGCCTGCAGAAGCTCCTCTGCGAGCAGTTCGCGTTTTGCGGGATTGAGGATCATCGGTTTCTCACTTTCGGATCGAGCCACGCATAGGCGATATCGACGAGAAGGTTCAGGAACACGATCAGCACCATGTAGAAGATGACCGTCCCGAGAACCATGCCGTAGTCGCGGTTCAACGCCGCATTGACGAAATAGCGGCCGATGCCGGGCAATCCGAAGATGCTCTCGACAACCAGCGAGCCGGTGAGAAGGTAGCTTGCCGCCGGTCCGAGATAGGAGACGACCGGCATCATGGCGGGCTTCAGCGCGTGGCGCATCACCGTCAGCCGCGGGCCGATGCCCTTGGCCTTGGCGGTGCGGATGAAGTTCTGGTTCATCACTTCGATCATCGAGCCGCGGGTTATGCGCGAGATGCGCCCGGCATGGGGCAGGGCGAGAACGACGATCGGCAGGACAAGGAATTTGAGCGAGCCGTCACCCCAGCCGCCGACCGGAAACCAGGCAAGATGGATGCCGAAGATCAATTGCAGAATCGGCGCGATCAGGAAGTTCGGCAGCACGACGCCGATCAGGATCAGGCTACCGAGAATGTAGTCCGGCGTCTTGTTCTGATAAAGCGCCCCGAGACAGCCGACGGTCACGCCGACGATGATGGCGAGCAGGAAAGCAGCCGTGCCGATCGTGAAGGTATACGGCAGACCGATCATGATCTGCTGAGCGACGCTGAAATCCTCACTGGAGAAGGAGGGGCCGAGATCGCCCTTGAGCAGATCTCCGACGTAGAGCAGGTATTGCTGGATCAGCGGCTTGTCGAGATTGTAGTGGGCCGCAAGATTCTTGAGGATGACCGGCGGCAATGGCCTTTCGCCATCGAAGGGGCCGCCGGGAGCAAGGCGCAGGACGAAAAACGAGGCTGTCACGGCGATCCACATGACGGGGATCGTCGACAGCAGGCGACGGAGAGCGTATTTGATCATGGTCGTGGGCCGGTCCTTCCCGCAGTGTGCGGGAAGGACCGTTTTCCCTTACTCTTTCATCGACAGCCAGCGCGTGCGGTGGATGTCCTGGATGTTGTCGACGAAGCCTTCGATCTTTGGCGAAACGACATTCTTCGAGACGTAATAGTAGATCGGCAGGGCGGCGGATTCATCAAGCGCCAGTTGCTCGGCCTTCTTGAAGATTTCGGCGCGCTTGGTGAGGTCCGTCTGAGCGTTGCCGTCCTTGATCAGCTTGTCATATTCAGGATTGGACCAGCGGCCGTAATTCATCTGCACGCCCGTCACCAGGAGGTTCAGGAAATTGTCCGGGTCGTTGTAATCGGCAAGCCAGCCCGCACGGCCGATTTCCACCTGGCCGCGCTGCATCTGGTCGTAATGCACCTTGGTTTCGGCGTTGACGAGCTCGACATCGACGCCGAGCGGCTTCCACATCGAAGCGATCGCGACGGCGATGCGCTTGTGGTTGTCATTGGTATTGTAGCTGAGGACCGCGTGGAGCGGCTTATCTGGGCCGAACCCGGCGTCGGCAAGCAGCTTCTTGGCCTCGGCGACCTTGTCCTTGTAAGGCAGGTCCTTCCAGCTGACATAGGCCGGCTCGCCGTAATTGGCAGTGCCTGGCGGAACCCAGGAATAGGCCGGAAGCTCGCCCGTGCCGAGGATCTGCGGGCCGATCACTTCGCGGTTGATCGCCATGGAGAGAGCCTGGCGGACGCGCTTGTCGCTGAAAGGAGGCTTCTGCGAGTTGACGACGTAATAATAGAGGCCGGAGAAGGGGGCGACATGCGCCTGGCCCGGCAGGTTCTTCTTCATCCATTCGTACTGGTCTGTGGGAAAGTCGGTGAGGATGTCGAATTCGCCGGCGCGGTAGCGTTTCAGCGCCGCTTCCTGGTCTTCGAGCACGAAGAACTTGGCGCCGTCGATCTTCAGGTCTTTGGTGCCATACCACTGGTCGTTCTTGACTGTTGTGACGTGCGAGCCGGGAACCCACTCGACCGGCTTATAGGGGCCGTTGGTGACGATGTTGCCGATCTTAACCCAATCCTGGCCCTTCGCCTCGACGACATGTTTCGGAAGCGGATAGGCGGTGTAGTGCATCAGCGCGTTGATGAAGTATGGCGTCGGATTTTCCAGGGTGATTTCGAGCGTCTTGTCGTCGATCGCCTTGACGCCAAGCTGGCTGAGATCGGTGATCTCGCCCTTATTGATCTTTTCGGCGTTCTTGATGGTGAACTGCAAATAGGCGTAGTCGGCGGCGTTCTTCGGATCGACGAGGCGCTGGAAGGCGAAGACGAAGTCTCCTGCCGTTACCGGCTGGCCATCGGACCACTTGATGCCGTCGCGGAGCTTGAAGGTGTAGACCTTGCCGTCAGGCGAAATGGTCCAGCTTTCGGCCTGGCCAGGGACCGGATTGTCCTTGGCGTCTTCGGTGACGAGGCCTTCGAAAATGTCGCCGGCGATACGATTCTCCCAGTCGCCGGAAAGTTTCTGCGGATCGAGCGACTGCGGATCGCCACCATTGTGGATGTTGAGCGTCGCCGCGTGCGCCGAAAACGCCAGCAATGTGCCAAGCATTGCGGAGGCGAGAAATTTTTTCGTGAACTTGTTCATCGTGGGTCCACCTTTCTAGGCTTTGCGCCTTTATTAGACATCTGTTCCCGGTTTTCGACCTCTTACGTGCAGGTCAGTGCGCACCTTATCGCAAAGGCTTTGCGTTGCAACCCCAAATCCGGAGGCTGGTTTGCGGTTGTGGACAAGCCTATATACGTCTCCCTCTTGCGGGATCGCGACGAAGCGTCGCGGCGGTTTCGGCTCCATTCATAACCGCTTCATATGGTTGTCTTTTGTTTCGTCCGCTTTAGTGTGGCGAGCGCGAACAAGGCGGGAGACGTAGCCGATGGCATTGCAGGCAGGCGGGAATGCGGACTGGTGGCGCGGAGCGGTGATCTATCAGGTCTACCCGCGCTCGTTTCAGGACACCAACAGCGATGGGCTCGGCGATCTCAAGGGGATCACCCGCCGGCTGCCGCATATCGCCAGCCTCGGTGTCGATGCGATCTGGCTTTCGCCCTTCTTCAAGTCTCCGATGGCCGACATGGGTTACGACGTTTCCGATTATTGCGACGTCGACCCGATCTTCGGCACGCTCGCCGATTTCGACGAGATGATGGCCGAGGCGCACAGGCTCGGCATCAAAGTGATCATCGACCAGGTGATCTCGCACACCTCCGACCGACATCCCTGGTTCGTCGAGAGCCGGGCGAGCCGGAGCAATCCGAAGGCGGACTGGTATGTCTGGGCCGATCCGAAGCCCGATGGGACGGCGCCGAACAACTGGCTGTCGATCTTCGGCGGCCCGGGCTGGGAATGGGACGGCGTGCGCCGGCAATATTACCAACACAATTTCCTGACTTCGCAGCCTGACCTCAATTTCCACAGCGAAGAAGTGCAGGAGGCGGTGCTGCAGACGGTGAAGTTCTGGCTCGACCGCGGCGTCGACGGCTTCCGGCTGGACACGGTCAACTATTATTTCTGCGATAAGCAGCTCCGAAGCAATCCGCCGCATGAGCCCGATACCAGTGACGGGGGCTTCGATGCGCCCGACACCAATCCTTACGGCATGCAGAACCACCTCTACGACAAGACGCAGCCGGAAAATATCAGCTTTCTCAAGCGCTTTCGGGCGCTGCTCGACCGCTATGAAGATCGCACGACCGTCGGCGAAGTCGGCGACGGCGCTCGCTCGCTGAAGACGGTGGCCGCCTATACGAGTGGCGACGACAAGCTGCACATGTGCTACACCTTCGATCTGCTGGGGCCTGATTTCACCGCCGCGCATATCCGCGGCTGCGTCGAAGCCTTCCAGAAATCGGTGACCGACGGTTGGGTCTGCTGGGCTTTCTCCAATCATGACGTCATGCGCCATGTCAGCCGGTTCGCGCTGACGGAAGAGGAGCGGCCTGTTATCGCCAAGCTTGCGATCTCCGTACTTGCGGCGCTGCGCGGTTCGATTTGCCTTTATCAAGGCGAGGAGCTCGGATTGCCGGAGGCGGAGCTTGCCTTCGAGGATCTGCGCGATCCCTACGGCATCCGCTTCTGGCCGGCCTTCAAGGGCCGCGACGGATGCCGCACGCCGATGCCCTGGGAGGCCGGCAAGGCGCATGCGGGCTTCACTTCGGCTGAAAAGAGCTGGCTGCCGGTGCCTTACGAGCAAGCTGCGCTTTCCGTGGATACACAGGAGGACAGCGACAACTCGGTGCTGCACCACTACCGCCGGACGCTCGCCTTCCGGAAGAGCCATCCTGCGCTTGTTGACGGCGAGATGACCTTCATCGGCACCAATCAGGACCTGCTCGCCTTCACCCGCGAAAAGGACGGAGAGAAACTGCTGTTCGTTTTCAACCTGACGCGCAAGCCGGCGGAATTCCGCGTGCCTGACGGCATGGTATTCGGAGAGCCCTTGGCCATGCCGGGCTACGAGGCTGTGGACGGTGCCGGGACGGTGGCGCTTGCGGCGCTGGACGGATTTTGTGCGCGGGTTGGCGGCCTCTCGAAGCTGCTCGGGAAGGTGCCCGTTGCGAAACCTGTCGAGGGTGAATTGCCGGAGGCTTGGCAGTAAGCACTCCCAACCCGGCGCTACTCACCCGATCAGCGCGAACTTGTCCACGTCGACCATGCCACGGTCGGAAATCTTCAGATGCGGGATGACGGGCAGCGGCAGGAAGGCCAGCTGGAGGAAGGGCTCTTCCAGCGTGGCGCCGAGTGCCAAGGCGGCCTGGCGCAGATGGTGCAGCGTGTCGCGCACTGTCTCGTAAGGCTCGATGCTCATCAGGCCGGCGACGGGCAGCGCGATTTCGCCGGTGATCTTGCCATCCTCAACAACGACGAAGCCGCCCTTGATCTCTCCGAGGCGGTTTGCGGCGAGCGCCATGTCGTCCTCATCGACCCCGACGACGCAGATATTGTGGCTGTCATGGCCGACGGTGGAGGCGATCGCACCCTTCTTCAGGCCGAAGCCCTGGACGAAGCCGTTGGCATGATTTCCGTTCTTGCCGTGGCGCTCGATGACGGCGACCTTGATGATGTCGTTGGTTAGATCGACCGTCGCTTCGTTGCCCTTGGCCGGTAGGCGGTAGCGGCGATGCTCGGTGATGATCTTGCCCGGCATGACGCCGATGACCGACGTTTCGCCCTCGGTGACCGGTACGCCAAAATGGGCGGCATTGACCCGCCGGGCCTTGACGCTGTCGAGGCCGATCGGGGCGACCGGTTTGCGCGTGGCAAAAAGTGCGTCGGTGACGCGGCGGCCGGCGGAAAAAACCATCTCTGCACGGCAGCTTTGCAGGCTGTCGAGAACCACGAGATCGGCGCGCCAGCCCGGGGCCACCAGGCCGCGGTCTCTAAGGCCGAAGGCCTGTGCGGCAGAGATCGAGGCGGCGCGGTAGATGGCGAGCGGCTCGACGCCGCTCGCGATCGCCGTGCGGATCATATGATCGAGATGGCCCTGTTCGGCGATATCGAGCGGATTGCGGTCGTCGGTGCAGAGCGCGAGGTAGGGTGAAAGCCGCTCGGTGATGATGGGGATCAGCGCGGCGAGGTCTTTGGAGACAGAGCCCTCGCGCACCAGGATGTGCATGCCCTTGCGAATCTTTTCCAGCGCCTCGGCGGCGCTCGTGCACTCATGCTCGGTGCGGATGCCGGCCGCGAGATAGCCGTTGAGGTCGTTGCCGGAGAGAAGCGGCGCGTGGCCATCGATATGGCCGCCTTGGAAGGCGTCGAGCTTAGCCATGCAGACGGGATCCTTGTGGATCACGCCGGGGAAATTCATGAATTCGGCAAGGCCGATCACCTTGGGATGGTCGCGGAAAGGCAGCAGGCTTCCGATCGGCAGGTCAGCGCCCGCAGTTTCGAGATGCGTGGCTGGCACGCAGGAGGAGAGCTGGACGCGGATGTCCATGATCGTCTCCAGCGCGGATTTAAGGAAGAATTCGATGCCCTCGGCGCCGAGCACATTAGCGATCTCGTGCGGATCGCAGATAGCGGTCGTGACGCCATAGGGCAGGACGCAGCGGTCGAATTCATGCGGCGTCACCAGCGAGGATTCGATGTGCAGATGCGTGTCGATGAAGCCCGGAACGACTATTCTGCCCGAGATGTCGATCTCGGTCTCGCCCACGTAATCGCCCGCAGTGCCAACAATGCGGTCAGCGCCGATGGCGATGTCGGAGCGGACGATTTCGCCGGTGACGAGATCGAAGAAGCTGCCGCCCTTCAGCACGATGTCGGCGGGGATACGGCCCACACCCTGGTCGATGAGACGTTCGAGTCTGTTGGTCATGGCACCGCTCACATTGCAAACCGATTCCGGAACTTATAACCGATCTGCCGCGACATGCGATGCCACAAACGAAACCGGGCGCTTTTATAGCGCCCGGTCGCAATCTGCAAATCTGGGATTATTCCGCAGCGACGATCTTCCCGCCTTCCCACTTATAGAGCGAGAAGCTCTGCGAGGTCAGGTCGCCGGTCTCGCCGTAGGTGAGCTTGCCGATGGCGGTCGGAACCTCCATGCCGCCCTTCAGTGCAGCCGCGACGGCTTCCGCATCCTCAGCGCTGCCGGCCTTTTCGATACCGGCTTTCAGGACTTCGACCGCGGCGTAGGCATTGAGCGTAAACGCCTCGGCCGGAATGTTCTTAGCGGTAAGCGCTTCGGCGGCAGCCTTTGAGTCCGGGTTCTTGGTGGCGTCGGAAGCGTTGGTGAACAGCGTGCCTCCCGCCGCATCGGTTCCGATCGCCCAGAATTCCGTATTGGAGAGGCCGTCGCCGCCGATGATCATCGCGTTGGCGGAGAGATCGTGCAGCTGGCGGGCGAGCAGGCCGCCTTCCGGGTGGTAGCCGCCAAAATAGACGATGTCGACCTTTTCGGCCTTGACGCGGGTGGTGAGGGCGCTGAAATCCTTGTCGCCTGGTGTGATTGCGTCATTGACGACTTCGGTGACGCCGCCGGCATTCAGCGTCGCCTTGAAGGCGTCGGCAAGACCCTTGCCGTAGGCACCCTTGTCGTTGACGATGGCGATGCGCTTGTCCTTGAAATTCTTCAGCACGTATTTGGCGGCGACTTCGGCCTGCTGATCGTCGCGGCCGCAGGTGCGCAGCACGTTGGTGAGGCCGCGCTTGGTGAGGTCGGGGGCGGTCGCCGTCGGGGTGACCATTAGCACGCCATTTTCAGCCAAAACGTCCGACACGGGGATTGCAACGCCCGACGTCACCGGACCGACGACGAATCGGATGCCGTCGCCGACGACCTTGTTGGCCGCGGAAACGCCCTGCTTCGGTTCGCCGGCATCGTCGGCCAGCTCCAACACGACTTTCTCACCGAGAATGCCGCCCTTCTTGTTGATTTCATCGACAGCAGTCTGAGCGCCGTTCTTCACCTGATCGCCATAGGCGGCGACAGGACCGGTCAATGGCGCGATCAGACCGATGGTGATATCGGCATGCGCAAGCGGCGCAAAGGCGAGTGACGCGACGAGGGTCGCCGTCAATGTCTTGAGGGTCATTGTCTGTCTCCTTGGATGGGGTCGTCGACCCGCGATGATGTGCCGCGCCGGCTTTCCCGATCGGTCAACAGCCACCAGAGGCTGTGCCAAGGACGATCGGTAACGGTGCGATCAGCGAACCCGCCGGCCATGTTTGACTCGGTGAGGGCTCATGGCGAGATTTCTAGAAATTTTGATGAGATTGCGCAAGTTCATAACAAAATGGAAGGAAAATTCGGCCGATCCGGCCGAGAATTCAGTCGGAACCGATCATTTCCTTCGATTTTCCATTGTTTTCAGAGGCGAGGCGGCGAATGGTCACCACCTGCCTCCGGACAAAATCACCTCCATAAGGTTGTCTTTAACTTTCCTATTAACCGTTAGTTTGGCCAAGGTCAGTAGTATCCAGGAGACCCCGAACACCGCCGCATTGAAAAAGAGTACTGTACAATATCGGGAAACAGAGATCTGATGCTCAAGCGTATCGACGCCGGTCAGGTGTGTATCGGAATGTTTGTGGAGGTTGTCGAGGGCCTGTGGCAGGATCCGTTTTTGTCCAGGCGCAGATTTTCCCTGCGACGCGAAGTTGATGCTGCAAAAATTCGTAAATGCGGCACTGCCGGCGTCGTCATCAATACCAGCAAGGGGCTCGATACCAACGGCCTGCCGGGCCGTGACGTCGAGATCGACATTCAGGCCGCGCGCGATACCGTCCAGAGATCCATGCCGTTGTTGGAACGGGCTTTCGCAAAGCTGCGGAACGGCGATGGAGTCAGCATAGATCATGTGGCGCCGGTGATCTCGTCCGTCTCCAAGTCGATGGATGAGAACCCTGCGGTGTTCCTGAGCGTCACGCGCCTGAAATCAAAGGACGAGGTAACCTTCCTGCATTCCATTTCGGTGAGCGCGCTGATGATCCTTTTCGGCCGCCATCTCGCACTCGACGAGCATACGATTCAGATGCTCGGCACTGCGGGTTTGCTGCACGATGTCGGTAAGCTTGAAGTTCCAATTGAGGTGCTGAACAAGGCAGGGCCTCTGGAAAAGGATGAGATCGGCTTGCTTCGGGGCCATCCGGAGAAGGGGCACGCGATCCTGTCGCGGCAGGAGGGCATGTCGGACATCGTTCTCGACGTTTGCCTCAATCATCACGAACGCATCGACGGAAAGGGCTATCCGCGCAGCCTGCCCGCCAGCGAGGTGAGCCTCCACGCGCGGATGGCCACGATCTGCGATGTTTATGACGCCATTACCTCTGTGCGGCCATACAAGGCGCCGTGGAGTGCCAGCCAGGCACTGAAATGGATGTTCGGTGCCGAGGGGCATTTCGATCGCCAGCTCCTGAAAAAGTTCGCCCTCTGCCTTTCCGTCGCCTCTGTGAGCTGAGGTCTGCATTTTCAGACGAAAAGACCCGCGAGAACATTGTCCATCGCGGGTCTCTGGCACCGAGCTTCGAGAGCCTCTTCAGATGTTGTTCTGAAGGATGGTCCTCAGCTTGCCGAAGAGCTCGTCGATATGCTGCTTCTCGATGATCAGCGGTGGTGAGAGCGCGATGATGTCACCGGTGGTGCGGATCAGAAGCCCGCTCTCATAGGCCTTCAGGAAGGCGGTGAAGGCGCGCTTCGTCGGCTCGCCGGCGATCGGGTCAAGTTCGATTGCGCCGATCAGACCGGTGTTCCTGATGTCGATGACGTTGGGGCAGTCCCTGAGCGAATGCAGCGCATCGGCCCAATAATCGGAAAGCTCAGCGGCGCGGGTGAGCAGACCTTCTTCCTTGTAGGTGTCGAGCGTGGCGAGGGCTGCGGCGGAAGCGATCGGGTTCCCGGAATAGGTATAGCCGTGGAAGAACTCAATCATGTGCTCCGGGCCGTTCATGAAGGCGTCATGGATCTCGGAGGTGACGAAGACGGCGCCCATCGGAATGACGCCGTTGGTCAGCCCCTTGGCGGTGGTGATCATGTCGGGCTTGACGTCGTAATATTGCGCGGCGAAGGGGGCGCCGAGACGGCCGAAGCCGGTGATGACTTCGTCGAAGATCAGAAGGATGCCGTGTTTGGTGCAGATTTCGCGCAGCTTCTGCAGGTAGCCCTTCGGCGGAATCAGGACGCCCGTGGAGCCGGCCACCGGCTCGACAATGACGGCGGCGATGGTGGAGGCATCATGCAGCGTGACGATGCGCTCGAGTTCGGTGGCGATGTCGCCGCCATGCTCAGGTTCGCCGCGGGTGAAGTTGTTCTTGCCGGGCTGGTGGGTGTGCGGCATGTGATCGACACCGGTCAGGAGCGTGCCGAACATCTTTCGGTTGGCGACGATGCCGCCGACGGAGATGCCGCCGAAATTGACGCCGTGATAGCCGCGCTCGCGGCCGATCAGGCGGAAACGCGAACCGTTACCCTTCACGCGGTGATAGGCAAGCGCGACTTTGAGGGCAGTCTCGACGGATTCGGAACCGGAATTGGTGTAGAGGACGTGGTTCATGCCTTCCGGAGCGATATCGACCAGGCGGTTCGCCAGTTCGAACGCCTTGGGATGGCCGAGCTGGAAAGCCGGCGCGTAATCGAGTTCGCCCGCCTGCTGGCGGATCGCTTCGGTGATCTTCGGGCGGCAGTGGCCGGCGTTGACGCACCAGAGGCCAGCCGTGCCGTCCAACACCTGACGACCGTCATGGGTGGTATAATACATGTCCTTGGCGCCGACGAATAACCGCGGCTCCTTCTTGAACTGGCGATTGGCCGTAAAGGGCATCCAGAAGGCACGAAGATCATTCGGTGCATTGAGGCGGTTGGACATGCTGTTCTCCTGGCCGTTGGCGGCCCGTTCCCGAGGGGTTTGTCGTCCGAATTTTTACTGCCCGGTCAAATTATCAGCGCTTCCCAACGCGTCAACGAGAAAAGTCCCAACGCTTCCCTTCTAATCAGCATCCGATGTTGCGTCGCCGGCAAGAAGTCGCGGGTCGGGCTGATGTCAGGCATCAGACGAAGGTCACGCAGAATCCGAAAAAACGACCGGCAAATCGCGTGATTTGCCGGCCGTGTCTTTAAGGTTTAGGTGCTGAAATACGTTGCCGATGCTCCCAGGGGTATTTCCATGCGGCGCGGCACCGGCGGACTGTTATGTCAGCGCTATCATCAGGCTGCGGATCTATTTCGGCTCGGAACGAGGTAGATGTCTTCGAGCGTCGCCAAGATCTTCATGACAGGCTCGGATGTGCTCGAATAGTAGATGGTCTGGGCGTCGCGGCGGGTCTTGACAAGCTTCTGCGCGCGCAGTTTCGAAAGGTGCTGTGAAAGCGCCGACTGACTGAGGCCGACTTGTGTGGCAAGTACGCCGACGGCGACTTCGCCCTTCACCAGGCTGCACAGGATCAGCAATCTTTTGGGGTTGGCCATGGCTGACAATAGTGCTGCCGCCACATTCGTGTGGTCAGCCAAATCAGGGGTTTCCATATTCTTATCTTCCTAATGCGAAACGTACATCATCTATCTGGTAAGGGCTGTCTGCCGGAGCCCGCGGCAAAATTAGCAACTGGGCTCGAAGATTGTATATACCTAAAATTAAGGTATCGAGTATGCTATTTTAGATATGTTTGAACAAATGTGATCGGAATCCACAGCGGGCGTTTCGAATTCGTATCGCAGCAAAAAGTCGCCGGAAATGATTTCAAAGCCCGCCGGATCGATGCCGCAGATGCGCCAAGAAGCCGATTTCGGGGCTTTTAAGCGCGCTGCAAGGGTTTCCGCCACATCGGGATGGCGCTCTACTAAATCTCGCACTGTTTCGGCCGCTTTGGCGGCAATCTCTTCGATTGCCGGCGATTGGATGATGAGATCCCCGCCGTCGAGATGGTAGGCGCGGCCGAAGCCGGCGTTGAGGCTCGCCTGCTCCGGTTTGAGACGGAAGAAGAGAAAATCGGGGAAATCGATATAGAGATTTGCCTTGGGATGGCGATCGAGAAAACGCGTGCGAATGCGCTCGTGGAACCGATGACCATGCTCAATCGGCTCCGCCGTGCATTGGGTCGTCAGCCGGCTATGGGCAAGCGGATCGCCTTTGCCCGGCTCACCGGTCAGCAACGAGGCGCGCGGGTCTCGTACTAGCGCTTTCGTGTGAGCTGAAAGCTTCGAAACGAGGATAACGGGCACGCCGTCGACATCGGTAGCGAGAAGGACACGGCTGGCAAAGGGAAAACCAGTGTCGGGATCGAGAACGGCAATTGCCGCGTACCGTGCGGAGCGCAGCAGCACGCGGGCGAGCCTACGGGCCTCGTCGTCGGTTTCGCGTAAGGGCGAGGGCTGATCTTTCATGTCCGCTTTGTGGCAAAGCGGATCGAAAACATCAAGCGTCCTCCTTGCGGCGATGGCGCGTGAGGCCGGCGACGATATCCTGGGCGGTGATGGTGCCGATGACGGTGCCGTTTTCCACGATGCCGATGCTGCCCGGCTGACGGGCGAGTACGTCGAGGACATCGACGAGCGGGGTCGCGGCGCGGGCCGTGGCGCTGACGCTCATACCGGCAGCGGTCTGGCCGAGGCCGGGCTGCATAACGTCGGCGGCCGTCAGCATGTTGATCGGGTTGAGGTTCTGCACGAAGTCGGCGACATACTGGTCCGCGGGGTTCTTGACGATGTCGTGCGGCGTTCCGCACTGAATGATCCGACCGCCCTCCATGATGGCGATGCGGTTGCCGATGCGGAAGGCCTCGTCGAGATCGTGGCTGACGAAGAGAATGGTCTTCTTCAGCCGCCGCTGGAACTCCAGGAGTTCGTCCTGGAGGCGGGTGCGGATCAGCGGGTCGAGGGCAGAGAAGGGCTCATCCATGAGCAGGATCGGGGCGCCGGTGGCAAAGGCTCGGGCAAGGCCGACACGCTGCTGCATGCCGCCTGACAGCTCGTTGACCTTACGGTTCGCCCATTTCGTCAGGTTGACGAGTTCGAGCTGCTCGCCGACGCGGGCCTTGCGTTCGGCCTCCGGCATGCCGGCGAGTTCGAGACCGAAGCCGACATTTTCGGCGACGGTGCGCCAGGGCAGGAGGGCGAACTGCTGGAACACCATGGAGACGGTGTGGGTGCGCAGTTCGCGCAGCGCCTTGGCATTGCATTTGTAAGGGTTGACGAGGCCGGTGGTCGTGGAGACCGCGACGTCGCCGCGCACCACGGGAGCGAGCCCGTTGACAGCGCGCAGCAAAGTCGACTTGCCCGAACCGGAAAGGCCCATCAGCACGAGGATTTCGCCTTCCTCGATCGTCAGCGAGGCATTGGCGACGCCCAGCACCAGGCCGGTCGCGGCGCCGATCTCGTCGCGCGTTTTGCCCTGGTCGGCCATGGCAAGGGCGGCTTCCGGCCGATCGCCGAAGATAATGCTGACATCCTTGAAGCTTACCGCGGTCATGCGCCGTCTCCTTCACCCGCTGTGCGGAACATGCGGTCGAGAATGATCGCCAGGATGACGATACAGAGACCGGCTTCGAAGCCTTTTGCGACATTGACAGTGTTCAGCGCACGCACGACGGGGACGCCGAGACCATCGGCGCCGACGAGTGCGGCGATGACCACCATCGACAGCGACAGCATGATGGTCTGGGTGAGACCCGCCATAATCTGCGGCGCGGCGAAGGGAAGCTCGACCTTGCGCAGCACCTGCATCGGCCGCGCGCCGAAGGCGACCGCGGCTTCGACGAGGGAGGGTGGCGTCGAGATGATACCGAGACGCGTCAATCGGATGGGAGCGGGGATCGCGAAGATGACAGTCGCGATCAAGCCCGGAACCATTCCGAGGCCGAACAGGATCAGCGCCGGGATCAGGTAGACGAATGTCGGAATGGTCTGCATCAAATCGAGTACCGGGCGCATGGCTGCATAGACCCAGGCGCGGCGGGCGGCCGCGATACCCAGTGGAATACCGATCACCATGCTGACGAAGGTGGAGGCGAGCACAAGCGCGAGCGTCTCCGTAGTCTCCTTCCAGTATCCTTGATTCATGATGAGCAGCAGCCCAACACAGGTGAAGAGCGTAATCGCGATCGACCGCCGCAGCCAAAAAGCGAGGGCGGAAATGACCGCAATGACGATCAGCGGATGAGGCTTTTGCAACACGAAGAGCAGGCCGTCGATGACGTGCGACAGCAGAAAGGCAAGCTGGTTGAAGAACCATTCGCCATTCGAGGTCAGCCAGTCCACGAAGGATTTGGCCAATGGGCCGATGGGAATCTTAGAGTCGGTGATCCAATTCAAGAGCGCGCCTATCCCGAAAAAATTAACAATCGGACAAAAATGAAACGGGGCGGCGAGCCGCCCCGTTCATGTGATCAAAGGCCCAGGCTGGTCTTGGCGGCCGCCAACGCGTCGCCATTGCCGTCGCGGGTCTTGACGCCGGCAAGCCAGGGCTCGAGCGCCGACGGGTTGGCCTTCAGCCATTCGGTAGCCGCAGCTTCCGGCTCCTTGCCGTCGTCGAGGATCTTACCCATGATCTGGTTCTCCATGTCGAGGGAGAACGTCAGGTTCTTCAGCATGGAGCCGACATTCGGGCATTCGCCGAGGTAACCGGCGCGGACATTTGTGTAGACCTTGGCACCGCCGAAGTCGGGACCGAAGACGTCATCGCCGCCTGTGAGGTAGGTCAGCTTGAAGTTGGTGTTCATCGGATGGGGTTCCCAGCCGAGGAAGACGACGGGCTTGCCTGCTTTCTCGGCCCGAGCGACCTGGGCGAGCATCCCCTGTTCGGAGGATTCGACGACTTCCATATCCTTCATTCCGAAGGTGTTCTTTTCGATCAGATCCATGACGAGGCGGTTGCCGTCATTGCCGGGCTCGATGCCGTAGATCTTGCCGTCGAGATCCTCCTTGTGGGCGGCGATATCCTTGAAATCCTTGATACCGAGCTCGGCACCCTTGGCGTTGGTGGCGAGCGTGTACTTGGCGCCGACGAGGTTCGGGCCGAAGGATTCGACCGACTTGTCATCGATGTAGGGGCGAACGTCCTTTTCCTGCGTCGGCATCCAGTTGCCGAGGAAGATGTCGATGTCCTTGTTCTTCAGCGAGGTATATGTGACCGGCACCGAGAGGACCTTGATGTCGGTCTGGTAGCCGATGCTTTTCAGGACGACGGAGGCGGTCGCCGTCGTTGCGGTAATATCAGTCCAGCCGACGTCGGAGAAGCGGACGGTGGAGCAGCTGTCGGGATCGGCGGCGAAGGCGGCGGTCGCAACGGAGAGGGCGGCGACGGCAGTTGCAGTGACGAGTTTGAATGTGCTTGTTGTTTTCATTTTAGACTCCCAGTCTTTAGGTCCCCAAGCCAATCACCAATAACCCAGTTTGACAAGCGACCTCAGTGCGTTTGCGTCGTATCGGAGGGTGCGATTGCGACGTTTGCGGTTTTTCCGATGTGCCCAGTTTTCGAGGCTTTCGACGGAGTCCAGACGGCGATTCCTGTGATTATTGCCCTTGCGGGTCTTTTCTTTGCCACTCCGAGCTTTCAATAACCGATCAAGGAGACTCTGATGGCAAAGCTCTATTTCAACTATTCGACGATGAATGCCGGCAAATCGACGATGCTGCTGCAGGCCTCCTACAATTACCAGGAGCGCGGCATGCGCACGGTGCAGCTGATCGCCGCCTTCGACGAGCGCGCCGGCCGGGGCGTGATCGGCTCGCGGATCGGGCTGGAGGCGAGCGCCATTCCCTTCGAACCGGACGAGGATCTGTTCCGACTGGTCATGACGCTGAGCGGTGAAGGGGCGCCGATCTCCTGCGTCTTCGTCGACGAGGCGCATTTCATGACGCCTCTCCATGTCTGGCAGCTTGCCCGCATCGTCGACCGGCTCGGCATCCCTGTCATGGTCTACGGGCTGAGGACGGATTTTCAGGGCAAGCTGTTTCCAGCCTCACAGGAGCTTTTGGCGATTGCCGACGAAATGCGCGAGGTGCGGACGATCTGCCATTGCGGGCGTAAGGCGACGATGGTGGTGCGGCTGGACGCGCAGGGAAAGGTGCTGCACGAAGGCGCGCAGATCGATGTCGGCGGCAATGAGAAATATGTCTCGCTCTGCCGCAGGCACTGGGACGACGAAATGAATGGGGCCTGGATCGCCGAGCCGGTCTGAGACCGTCTAGGAAGAGAGCGCCCTGGAGCTCGAATTCGTTAGACGGGAATGCGTCGAAGGCAAGCTAGCGGGGAACCTACGGAGGTCGACCCCGTGGCGTTCCTTGAGGAGCTGAAAGCCGAGCGGCGTTCCGAGCGCGTCTAGTTAGAAGCTCCCTCGATCCTAACCGCTCACACTTTTCGGCGTTATGCTCTAGCTTGAGGCAGAAGATTCCCTGGAGAGATTAGGTGCGCAGAGCCCCGCCATTCGATAGCCTGTACGAAGCCGCAGGCGGCCTTGCCGAAAAGATTGAGGCCGAGGGAGCCTATTGCGAAGCCTGCATCCGCGGCTTTGACAGCGACGAAACGCGGTCGGCCGACGAGGTTTTTCTCGAACAGAACGCGCGCTTCCAGGCCCATATTGCCGATGGCACGGCGCTCGATGCGTTGCTCGCCGAACTGGTCTTCACATTGGACCGAATGACGGCGGAGGTTTCGGCCGATCTCGATAGTTTCCGCGGATTGACGCTGCGCGAGAAAATGGCCGGCTGGACGTCGCGCCAGAGAATGTGGCGCATGTATACCGAACGCGTGCGCGAGGCGCCAGTCATCGAGCGGCTGCTCGACCTCCTGACGAAATCGGACGCGCTCGCCAGGCTGATCATGAGCCAGCGCACCTCGATCATCGAACGCCACAAGATAGCCGAACACGGACTCGTGGGCATTGTCGAGCAACGGCGCCGGCTGGTCGATTCCATCGATATCGCCCGCCTGAAGATGAAGGAGCTCAACGCCAAAGCACTGACGACGCAGGGCCGTATCGGCGTCTATGGCAACAGGGCGCACTGGGAGCAGATGGAGGCAGAGCGGCGGGCGTTGAAGGCAGAGGCCGAACGAATTTCGGCCGAGGAGCACGAGATGCGGGACGACAGCCAGCGGCGCGAGCGCTTCATCGGCCTGTTCCAGGCTTTCGTCGATTCGCTGAATGGCCGGATCGGTGCCTGCAACGTCTTACTGCGCAAGCTGATGATCGATGTCGAGGAGCGGCTGATCATCTATCAGGCGCAGGTCGATACCGACCGGCCGGGCATGAAGGTCAGGATCAAGCCGGAACTGTTCCCCGATATTGCAGCCCCGATCAGGCTGTTCGAGAAGGATATGCTGGTCGCCCAGGATCTGGAGCGGCGCAAGAGCCGGGCCGACCTCGACGTCGCCGGAAAATTTCCGGCTTACGCCGAGCTGGCACCGGAAACGTCGGGAGCGCCGCTCATCGATACGGCGCGCAGATCCTTCCGCTTCAGGTTGCCGTTCCTGCGTTCCTGAGCCGTGACGCGCGCGGTTCGCGCTGCTTTCATTCGTAAAAATCGAGGGCTCTTGTTGTGCTCGGGCTGGCGAGCGCATATGTGGATGCAACGGGGCGGCGATGTCCTCCTGCATAATTCCCTAAGCAGGAACCATTTAAGGAATTATGCAGTGACTCAAAGTGCTACAGCGTCCTTAGCGCGTCTAAAACGCGCGGCGCTGTAGTGTTCGCCTCGCCTGACAGGAGACGACGATGCTTGACCGGATTGCCGGTTTTTTCAGGCGGATCGGCCAGACGATCGGCCGCTGGGCCCGCCTGTTTTCCGCCTGGGCCTTTTGGCCCTTTCTTGCCGCGCATGGCTGGTACCAGCGCCGGAGCTGGTTGATCCGGCTGCCGATCATCGCATTCGTGGCGCTCTTCGCCGTACTTTACGGCTATTTCTTCTGGCAGACGCAGGTCTGGTCGAACTTCAACACTGCCTTCGTCGACCAATACCGCTTTTCGGAACGCAAGATTGCCGCCGGGCAGGAACTGCCGTCCGCCGAGGGCGCGAGCGGCGCGGCCACCAAGACCTGTCAGCGCTCAGCCATTGTCGATGTCACGGCTGACCTTACCGATTTCAACGTCAACCAGAACGCATGGATTTCTTCCATGCTGCTCTACAAAATGGGCTTCTTCGGGATCGACTGGGATCACACGCCCTTCCTCGACAACAAGGCCTCGTTCCAGCGTGGCATCAACCAGGCAGTCCGGCGTACCTCGGCGGAGCTTGTCGATACACTCGGGCGCGTGCGCGGCACGTCTGGCATCAACAACGATCTGCAGAGCGCGCGCGGCAATCTGCAGTTCGACGAATATAGCTGGTATTTCGGGCTCAATCCGTTCGGGCCTAAAACGCCAACGCCTTCCTACTACCGCTCGGCGATCGGCAGCCTGCGCAAGTTCAATACTGATCTGTCCGCCTGCAACGTTATTTTCGACGGCCGCGCCGACAATCTGATGCAGTTCATCGACCGCATCGCCAACGATCTCGGCGCCACCTCCGATATGCTCGCCGAGCGCTCGGAACACCATAATCGCGGCTGGTTCGACACGCGTGCCGACGACCGGTTCTGGTTCGCCTACGGCCAGCTTTATGCCTATTACGCCATCCTGACGGCTGCACAGGCGGATTTCTCGCAGGTGGTGCAGGAACGCAATCTCGGCGCGATTTGGAGCGGCACCACGCGGCAGTTCCAGGCGGCACTGCGCATCCAGCCCTCGATCATCTCGAACGGCCGCGAAGATGGCTGGATCATGCCGAGCCACCTCGCGACGATGGGCTTCTATATTCTGAGGGTGCGCTCAAACCTCGTCGAGATCCGGTCGGTGCTCGATCGTTAGAGCGTTGCGCGTCAGCGGCGCCCCGTATGATCCTCGAAGCCAACGACGCGCAGCCTCTCGACGCATTCATAGGTGACGCCGACGATGCGGCCGCCGCTGGCATCGTCACGGAAGCGGCCGATGCTGCGCACCAACTTGTAACCGCCGAGCCGGTTGTCGACGCGATAGACGAAATGGAAGCCGACGCCGTGACGGCCTGCCTCCTCGAAGGTCTGGGCGATCAGGCTGCGGTCTTCGGCGTGAATTCGAGACATCAGTTCGGCCAGATTGACCGGCCCGTCGCTATAGGGAAGATCGAAGATCGTGTGCACATCCTCGCTTGCAAAGAAATGTCCGGGTTCGATGTCGATGCGCCAGAAGCCGAAAAGGCGATAGGCCGCAACCATCTGGACGATTTCCGCATCGGTGATGCCATATGGACGCGGGACTGTGCTATCTTGTCGACGACAGGCTGTTCGAAACGAAGAGACACGATTCCCCCAATCACGGGACGACGTGCTGACCCTCTTCTGATTTTTCAGCTGATCAGCTTCAATCGAATTGCTTTTGCTACCAACTGGGTGCGATTGACGCAATCGAGTTTCTTGATCGCGTTGGTCATGTAGGCGTTTACCGTGTGATCGGAGAGCGCCAGGATCTGGCCGATTTCGATCGAAGTCTTGCCCTGTGCCGTCCAGCGCACGACTTCAAGTTCACGCGCCGACAGCGCATTGTGCGCGTTTTCCTCGTTGCGCCTGACGGCATTGTATGCGTCGAGGGCATGCAGGATGATGATCGCCAGCTCGTTGACCTCGCTCTGGCCGAGCGCCGCACGCTCGCCGCAGAACCAGAAGACCAGGCGCTGCCCATCGAGTGCAATCGTTGGCATGGCAACACCCGCAGGTATTGCATGGCGCAGCATCAAGGCGCGCAGTTCGGCTGGAAAGGCCTGTCCATTGACGGTATCGTCGAGGTGCCAGGCCTGCGGCACGGCCGACTCCCTCAGCCGTACGCCGAAAGGGCAACCGCGCATCATGTTGGCGCGATCGAAGTCTCTGATATAGGCCGCGGGAAGCGAGCTTTCGATCAGTAGCGGTTTCAGGAGGAGGTCTTCTGGCGAGGGAGCGTGCATCAGCGTCGCATAGGACAGTCCGAAAGCCGCAGAGACCCTGCCGAGCCCTTGTGCAAACAGGCCGCGCGTTCCTGCAACAGCAAGTTCCGCCGCAAGCAACGACTGTCTTTCAGAGGTGGTCATATAAGACATTTGTACGCCTCCGGCAGCCCCAATGTTAACGCTATCAAATACACAAACACTGCTGGATGCTAGTCCCAATTGCCTTATCTCAAGCCGATTAGTACGAAACGCGCAGAAATAGTCACGACTGCGCGCGCCTCGGTTGAGTTGGGGCTTGTGCAAATAGCGTTGTGGTATCTTTGACTTCTTCCGCGGCGGGATAGCTGCGGATCTCGCCTGCTCCGGGAGCCAAAAGAATCACGCCGGAAGAGCTTGGGCAGCGAGAGGCGTCGAAATCTGGCTTGCTGCGGCACGATGCAATTGATAGGCGTATTATCATGTACAACTGAGGCGATTTAATCGTGCGCTTTGCACCTGCTCTGCATTTTAAGCATCTGTTTTGTCTGGCAGTACTTGTTTTTCTTTTGTTGAACTTGTCGATCGGTGCCGCGCCTTCGCAGGCGGCTGGGCAGAAGAAGCCGGCAGGGCAGCCCCCGATGCGTTTCATCATCGTACACAGCCTCCTCTGTATAGAAGACTGTCCTGAATGGATATCGGCGGAGGGCCGCATAACCGCCGATACTCCCGCCCAGCTTAGAAGAGTTCTGAAGAAAATCGGGGACCGGAAACTGCCCGTCGTCTTCCAGTCGGAAGGCGGTGAGGTGGATGCTGCCTATGCGATGGGCCGGATGATCCGCAAGGCAGGCCTGGAAACAGCCATAGGCGGCACGCGATTGAAGGATTGCCCGGAGGATGATGCGCGTTGCGCCGCGGCTATCGCCAAGGATGGCAGCTCGGTCGGCGTCACCTATTCGGATGGTGCATACTGCTTTTCCGCATGTCCGCTGGCCTTTGCCGGCGGCATCTCACGCGTCTCGTCGCAATGGGCCTTCATTGGCGTCCACCAGATCACGACCGTCTACAACAGGGTGCGTATCTCCTATCGGATCGAATATAAGATCGTGAACGGCAAGAAGACGGAAATTTCCCGCAAAGAGGTTGGACGCAAGGCGGTGGGACAGAGCAGCTCCACCAAGCTCGGCAAGAAGGCGACTGCTGCCCTGACGACCTATTTGAAGGAGATGGGCGTTAGCGGCGATCTGATCGCCTTGATGATGAGTACGGCTCCTGATCGTATCACGATCATACCGCCCGCAGATGCACTTCGCATGGGGCTGAACACCGACATGCTGTCTTACAATGAGTGGCCGGGCATGCCGCTCTGCGTGCCGGATGCCGCCACTGATGCCGTCTGCCACGGCCATTCTGCAGTCGCAGACACAAGCGAGAAACTGCCGACAACCCAGCCGATGGACTTTCTGCTGATGCATCATGGCAATTGTCAGGAGGAGTGCACGCAGTGGATTTCTGCGGAAGGAGACATCACGCCGGATACCCCGGTTCGGCTGAAGGCGATCTTGGAGACGCTCGGCGAAAGAAAGCTGCCGGTCGTGCTTCAGTCCAATGGCGGGGACATGGATGCGGCTTTCGCGATGGGACGTATAATCCGTGCTGCAGGCCTGGAGACCTCGGTTGGCAGAACGCGGTTGCCGAACTGCCCGACGCTAAATCCGCGTTGCAAGGCGAGCATGGCCAAAAGCGGCCCAACTGAGGGGGAGGTCTCCGCCGGCGGGGCATACTGCCTTTCGACCTGTGCTCTCGTCTTGATGAGCGGAACGCCGCGAATTGTCGGATACTCCGATATCGGCCTCGTGAGACCCACCACGGCTGAATCTGCGAAATTCTTCGCCTATTTCGACGAGATGGGTGTCAATTCCGAGTCTTTCGAGGCGATGATGATTGCGACCTCGATTGAGCGAAAAGAAATTCCTCGTGCTCAGGCGCTCGAGCTTGGGATCGTCAATGGCATCATCCCTTATGGCGATGAGCCCGGCGACCGCCTGTGTGGACCCGATGCCAAGGAAAGTCTTCGATGCCCCAAAAAAGCTGAGGCAGAGATCATTCCTGCTGCTGGGGCCTCGAACTGACGCGGAAAGGAAGGCCTTGACTGCCGGCTTGCCCGCGCATCGACCTGACAAGCGGTTCGTCGTCCCTCTATCCCTCGTCCTTCAAATCGTTCTTCGACGTCACACTCATGAGCTTCTCCAGGAAGCCGAGCATGACGGCGGAGGCGACGAAGGTGAGGTGCATGAGCGTCAGCCACATGATCTTGCCGTCTTCGTATTGGTCGGCATTGAGGAAGACCTGCAGCAGATGAATAGAGGAGATGGCGACGATCGAGGAGGCGACCTTGATCTTCAGGCTGCCTGAATCGAGCTTGCCGAGGAAAGAGACCTCGTTGTCGGCGCCGTCGGCTTCATCGAAGCGGCTGACAAAATTCTCGTAGCCTGAAATCATCACCATGACGATCAGGCTTGCGACGAGGGCCGCATCGATCAGGCTGAGCATGGCAAGGATCATGCCCGCCTCGTCGAGAATGAAGACGTTGGCGGTGATCTTCAAGAGCTTATAGCCGAAGGAAACGGCATAGGCGGCGAGCGCCAACACCAAGCCCATGTAGAATGCGACGAGGAGCCAGCGGCTCGATAGGATGATACGCTCGACGAGGAGTTCCAATGCTTTCATGTCTTCACCTTCAAAAGCCGCGACGGTTGAGCGCCCCATAACCGTCCAGCGTGGCGGCTGCAAGGCGAGCGCTATTCACAGCTTGGCTATATTTCGATATCCCACTGACGAGGGAAACGCCTTCGCGCCCGCGCAGGCCGCAATGGGGAGCATCCATGCCAGCAATCAAATCGGATATCGAGATTGCGCGTGCCGCGGCCAAGAGGCCGATCTTTGAGATAGGGGCAAAGCTCGGCATCGGGGCCGAGCAGCTCGTCCCCTATGGTCACGACAAGGCAAAGGTCAGCGCCGAGTTCATCGCGGCGCAGGCGGGCAAGAAGGACGGCAAGCTGATCCTTGTCACGGCGATCAATCCAACCCCGGCCGGCGAAGGCAAGACGACGACGACTGTCGGCCTCGGCGACGGTCTGAATCGGATCGGCAAGAAGGCGATCGTCTGCATACGCGAGGCTTCTCTCGGCCCCTGCTTCGGCGTCAAGGGCGGTGCGGCCGGCGGCGGTTATGCGCAGGTCGTGCCGATGGAAGATATCAATCTGCATTTCACCGGCGATTTCCATGCGATCACCTCGGCGCACAATCTGCTGGCGGCGATGATCGACAACCACATCTACTGGGGCAACGAAGAGAATATCGACATTCGCCGCATCACCTGGCGGCGGGTCATGGACATGAACGACCGGGCGCTCAGAAGCATGGTCTCCTCGCTCGGCGGCGTTGCCAACGGTTTTCCGCGCCAGGGCGGCTTTGACATCACCGTCGCCTCTGAAGTGATGGCGATCCTCTGCCTTGCTACCGACCTCAAGGATCTGGAGCGGCGGCTCGGCGACATCATCATCGGCTACCGCTTTGATAGGACGCCGGTGCGTGCGCGCGACCTGAAAGCCGATGGCGCGATGGCGGTGCTGCTCAAGGATGCGATGCAGCCGAACCTCGTACAGACGCTGGAGAACAATCCGGCCTTCGTGCATGGCGGCCCGTTCGCCAATATCGCCCATGGCTGCAATTCGGTGACGGCGACGAAGACGGCGCTGAAGCTCGGCGACTATGTGGTGACGGAAGCGGGATTCGGGGCCGATCTCGGGGCTGAAAAATTCTTCGACATCAAATGCCGCAAGGCCGGGCTGAAACCGGACGCGGCAGTTATCGTCGCGACCATCCGGGCGCTGAAGATGAATGGCGGCGTGAAGAAGGAGAATCTCGGCACGGAGGACGTCGCGGCGCTGAAGAAGGGCTGCGCCAATCTCGGCCGGCACGTTGCCAATGTGCGCCGCTTCGGCGTGCCCGTCGTCGTCGCGATCAACCATTTTGTCATGGATACCGATGCGGAGATCGCGGCGGTGAAGGAATTCGTCTCGCGGCTCGGCGCCGAAGCGATCCTCTGCCAGCACTGGGCCAAAGGTTCGGCCGGCATCGAGGAACTGGCGCATAAGGTGGTGGAGCTGGCCGAATCGGGCCAGGCGAAATTCCAGCCGCTCTACGGCGACGACATTTCGCTGTTCGAGAAGATCGAGATCGTCGCCTCGAAGATCTACCATGCGGGCGAGGTGACCGCCGACAAGGCGGTGCGCGATCAGCTGCAGACATGGGAGGAGCAGGGCTACGGCAAGCTGCCGGTCTGCATGGCGAAGACGCAGTATTCCTTCTCTACCGATCCGAACCTGCGCGGCGCGCCGGAAGGCCATATCGTCTCGGTGCGGGAGGTGCGGCTTTCAGCCGGAGCCGGCTTCGTCGTCGCCATCACCGGCGAGATCATGACGATGCCCGGCCTGCCGAAATCGCCGTCGGCGGAGCGGATTTTTTTGAATGAGCAGGGTTATATTGAAGGCTTGTTCTGATCAGAGGCGGACTTCCCGAAACGCTTGACCAGACGGTGTTTCCGACGCTTTTCAAAGTCTGGATCGATAAACAACCGGATAAGGCTTTGCATCGTGCCGAGGAACAACGGTCCGATGGCAAAGGCCCAATGGAATTCACCGGTAAATATGAAGTCGACAGCGATGATCAGGAAACTGGTTCATCAGTGACAATAGCGATAGCCGCCCTTCCTTTCAATGACGTCGAGATGAAAATGGGTCTCGTGGGCGGCGTCACTTTCGGGGTCGAGGACAGTGGTGAAATAGAGACAACCGGCGGCGCTGACGGTTCGCTGAAAGGCGCCGGTCAGTGTGGAGTCCTCGCGGCGGGAGCGGACGGCGACGTCCTCGCCTTTCTCGAAATGGAAGCTTGCAATGTCGATAGCGTTGCCGCGAGCATGTTCGGAGATCTTGCCGGTTCCGGCGCCGTTGCGCAGGCGGCACATATAGGACGTTGCCTGGTTAACTGATGTGATGCGGCCCTGTCCCGGCAGGGCAGCGGCGGCGGCGGGGATGACGCTCTCCTTTATCCAGCGGGCAAGCGCGAGGGCGGCCGGGCAGCGCATTGTCGCTTCCGGCTTGAGCGCAATGCCGGGCAGGGCTTCGGAGACGATGATCGGCTTGTCGATGCCGCAGCCATTGCCGTCGTCGATGCGCGGCGCTTCCTTGAAGACAACGCCCAGAGCCTGAAGGGCGGCGGTGCATTCTGCATGTTCAGCATCGCTCTCGGGCTCGATTGTCAGTTGCTGCTCTTCGAGCGTCTGCTCGCCCTGCGGCTTGTTTTTTTCCGACGCCTGGGGGCGACCGGCAGTACCCGGCGGCAGCGGCGGACCTTGCATCGGTTCCGTCGGCTCCGGTTTTGCCGGGGCGGCCTGCGGCGCGGGCGTCTGGCTGGATGCCGGCGCCTCCGGCTCCTTCACGTCCGGTTTCGCCTGAGGGGCGGGAACTTCCTCCGGTGCGGGCGGTTCCGCCTTTTCCGCTGGCGGCGCAGACGGGCTGGTCGTCTGTCCGGTATCGGGCCGAGGTTCTGGCAAGGGGCCCTGCGCAGGCAGGCGGGCGCCGGCAAGAAAGACGCTAGCGGCGAATAGGATCGCCAGTGTCGAAAGTTTCCTCAATGGGCAGAGATCCTAGTATCCTCGCGGGTAACAACGCATGTGGGCGTTTTTCGTTGCAATTGTGCAACGTCCTACGAGATCGTTAATACTTGATGGGAATATTCAACATAAGGCACTCACCTATGTTGACAATGGTGCTCATGTTTTTTATGCGGCGAAAAGAGGGCGGAATTCTGCTTCGTCTTCATCCGCAAAAGCCCAGCCAGCCCCTCGAGCGTTCGACGCGCCACGACCAGCCAGCCCGGTAATCACCATCTGAGGGTAGGTTATGATCATCCGGTATTGGCGCTCTGTTCTATCGGTCTGCACGGCAGCCGCAGTTATTCTTCCTGTTTCGCAGTCTTTCGCACAAAGCGTCCCGGCCAGCACGCCGGAAGCCGCGTCGGAGGACAGCACCGTGTTGCAGAAGATCGTCGTCAAGGGCAAGCGCGTGGCGCCGGGCAGTGTTGCCGATACTCCGCTCGCGACCGAGATCACTCAGAAGCAGCTGGAAGAGAAGCAGGTCACTAATTACGACGACATCGGCCGCAGCGTCGATGCAGGCGTGAACTATTCGCGTGCCGATGCGGGCTTCAACCTGCGCGGTCTTTCCGGTGCTCGCATCTTGACGACGATCGACGGCATTCCGATCCCTTACATCTCGAACAGTTCGCGCCAGGGTGCTTTTGCGCCTGCCAACGCCAATGGCGGCGGCGATATGTTCGATTTCGATTCGCTGTCCTCGCTCGATATCGTGCGCGGCGCGGATTCGAGCAAGGGCGGTTCGGGCATGCTCGGCGGCGCTATCGTTCTCAATACGCTGGAGCCGGAGGATCTGATCCCCGAAGGCCGCGATTGGGGCGCGATCGTGAAATCGACCTATGACAGCGAAGACCGCAGCCTCTCCGGCTCGGCCGCCGCCGCCAAGAAGATCGGCGGCACCTCGATTCTGTTCCAGGGCGGTTACCGCAAAGGCCATGAGCGGGCGAACATGGGCAACAATGACGTTTACGGTGCTCTCCGCACCGAGGCGAACCCGGCTGATTTCGACCAACACAACCTGCTCTTCAAACTGCGCCAGGAGCTGGAAGGCGGTCATCGCATCGGCTTGACGGCGGAACGCTTCCGCCGCGACCTGGAAACCGACCTGCGCCATCTTCAGGGAGGAACCAGCCCTCGCAACTTCATGATCGACAATTATGACGGTCGCGAACAGCGTGACCGCGATCGCGTATCGCTCGACTACGATTATGAAGCGCAGTCTTCCGACGCGGTCTTCAGCAGTGCGCGCGCCACGCTTTATTGGCAGGATTTGAAGAAGGAGGCCGGCAGCGGGGGCCGTACGACCGCCAATGTTGCCTATGGCCGCAACAACGAGGTCGAAAACGAAACCTGGGGCTTCAGCGGCACCGCGACCAGGGACTTCGAATATTCCGGCCTCAGCCACTCCGTTCGCGTCGGGCTCGACGTCGGCGTTTCCAGCTGGAGCCAATATAGCTGGGCCCTGTGCCCGACATTGACGACGTGCCCGGCGCTGAACAACCAGGCGGAAGTGCCGAATGTGGACAGTCAGAACCTTGGGCTTGCTGTCGAAGACAAGATCGAGATCGGCAACACCGGTTTCACGCTGACGCCCGGCGTCCGCTTTGACTGGTTCAACTACGATCCCTCGACCGGCGGCGGTTTTGCCAACAATACCGGCCTTACCCGTTTCGGCGATCTTCGCGACCGAACGGAAGCCGCCATGTCGCCGAAGATCCTTGCCACATTCGACCTGACGCCTGATGTAGAGCTCTATATGCAGCTGGCGGTCGGCTTCCGCGCGCCAACCGTCGACGAACTCTATAGCCGCTTCTATAACCCCACCGGCCGCTACGCCCAGCTCGGCAATCCTGATCTGGAACCCGAAATCGGCCGCGGCATCGAAGTCGGCGCCAATTTCGACACGGGCGATTTTACCGGCCGGGTCGCGGCTTTCCATACCCGTTATCAGAACTTCATTGAGACGGTGACGAGCGTCGACGCGACAGGCTTTACTGAGTTCAATTACACGAACGTGGCTGCGGCGACGATCTCGGGTATTGAAGCCAGCACCGTCAAGACCTTCAATAACGGCATCAATCTGCATGCTTCGCTTGCCTATGCCTATGGCAGGAACGAAGAGACCACCCAGCGCCTGCGCTCGGTGGCGCCGTTCAAGGCGATCATCGGCGGCGGCTGGAGCAATGAGACCTTCGGCTTCGACCTTTCCTCGACGCTTGCGGCCGGCATGCTCACGGACCATCTCAATACACCGGTCACGAACACCAACGACACGACCTTTGATGCGCCCGGTTACGCAATCGTCGACTTGACCGGCTGGTGGACGCCGGAACAGTTGCCGGGCCTGCGCGTCCAAGCTGGTGTCTACAATATCTTCGACCAGGAGCACTACAACGCGCTCGCCGTGCGCGACGTCAATCTCAGCTCGGCGACAGCGTCGCAGCCGCGGGAGTGGTATTCCGAGCCGGGTCGCACATTCAAGGTCTCGCTCACCAAGACTTTCTGAGCCAGTCATGCCTTCAAGGCTGGGGAGGGGCGGCTTTCGGGCCGCCCTTTTCATTCGTGCGATCGCCTCTTGCGTGGCGGCTGATCTCAGGCTAACAATTTTCGCATGATCAAGTCTTTGAACATTGCTGTTTGGTGGTGGGCTCGCTGAGGCGGCCTCGACCAATCGTGTCCAAAGACGACGACGAGTGAGCCGCCCGAAACTTCGAGGCGGCTTTTTTGTTTTATCGCCGCCTGTCGTCCGGGCCCCGATAACGGAGTGGAACTATGGTAACGATCCTGCGGGATGATGGTGCGGAAATCTACGAGACCAAGGGCGGCATCACCGTCACCCGGCAGCGGCGGGCGATCCCCTATGCCGACGCGGTCTCTTCCTATGTCGACAAGCTCGACGAGCGCCGCGGCGCGGTCTTCTCGTCGAACTACGAATATCCGGGCCGTTATACGCGCTGGGATACCGCCGTCGTCGATCCGCCGCTCGGCATCTCCTCCTTCGGCCGCGACGTCTGGATCGAGGCCTATAATGAGCGCGGGGAGGTGCTTCTCGGCTTTGTGACCGAGCGGCTGAAGACGGTGCCCGAGCTTGTGCTCGGCGCCTCCTCCGGCCGCCGTCTCGACCTTTCCGTCAAGGCGCCGGATCGGGTGTTTACCGAGGAAGAGCGTTCGAAGATGCCGACGGTTTTCACGGTGCTGCGCGCCGTGACCGACCTTTTCTATTCGCTGGCGGATGCGAGCCTCGGCCTCTACGGCGCCTTCGGCTACGACATCGCCTTCCAGTTCGACGCGATCGATTTGAAGCTGACGCGGCCCTCTGATCAGCGCGACATGGTGCTCTACCTGCCGGACGAGATCCTGGTCGTCGATAACTATGCCGCGAAAGCCTGGATCGACCGCTACGATTTCGAGAAAGGCGGCGTGACGACCGAGGGCAAGGCTGAGCAGATCGCGCCGGAACCCTTCAAGCAGACGGATGCCATTCCGCCGAAGAGCGACCATCGACCGGGCGAGTATGCCGAACTCGTCGTCAAGGCGAAGGAGAGCTTCCGCAAGGGCGATCTGTTTGAAGTCGTGCCCGGGCAGAAATTCATGGAGCGCTGCGAAAGCAAGCCTTCCGACATTTCCAAGCGGCTGAAGGCAATTAATCCATCGCCCTATTCCTTCTTTATCAATCTCGGCAATCAGGAATATCTGGTCGGCGCCTCGCCCGAAATGTTCGTGCGCGTCTCCGGCCGGCGCATCGAGACCTGCCCGATCTCGGGCACGATCAAGCGCGGCGACGATCCGATCGCCGACAGCGAACAGATCCTGAAGCTCCTGAACTCCAAAAAGGACGAATCCGAACTCACGATGTGCTCGGATGTCGACCGCAACGACAAGAGCCGCGTCTGCGAGCCTGGCTCGGTCAAGGTGATCGGCCGCCGCCAGATCGAGATGTATTCGCGCCTCATCCATACGGTCGACCACATCGAGGGGCGGCTGCGCGACGACATGGACGCCTTTGACGGGTTCCTCAGCCACGCCTGGGCCGTGACCGTCACCGGTGCACCGAAGCTCTGGGCGATGCGCTTCATCGAGAGCCATGAAAAGAGCCCGCGTGCATGGTATGGTGGAGCGATCGGCATGGTCGGCTTCAATGGCGACATGAATACCGGCCTGACGCTGCGCACCGTGCGCATCAAGGACGGCATCGCCGAAGTGCGCGCCGGGGCGACGCTGCTCAACGATTCCATTCCTGAGGAAGAAGAAGCCGAAACCGAATTGAAGGCCTCTGCCATGCTTTCCGCCATCCGAGACGCCAAGACCGGCAATTCCGGCAAAATCCAGCGCGACGTTGCCAGCGTCGGCAAGGGCGTCAACATCCTGCTCATCGATCATGAGGACAGCTTCGTCCACACGCTGGCCAATTATTTCCGCCAGACCGGGGCAACGGTTTCAACCGTGCGGACGCCGGTGCCGGAAGAAATCTTCGACCGGTTGAACCCGGATCTAGTCGTGCTGTCGCCAGGTCCCGGCAATCCCAAGGATTTCGATTGCAAGGCGACGATCAAGAAGGCGCGGGCCCGCAACCTGCCGATCTTCGGCGTCTGCCTCGGCCTGCAGGCGCTCGCGGAAGCCTATGGCGGGGAATTGCGCCATCTGGCGCTGCCGATGCACGGCAAGCCTTCGCGCATCCGCGTGCTGGAACCCGGCATCGTCTTCTCTGGCCTTTCGAGGGAAGTGACGGTCGGCCGCTACCACTCGATCTTTGCCGATCCCTCGACGCTGCCGCGGGAATTCATCATCACGGCGGAAAGCGAGGATGGCACGATCATGGGTATTGAACATGCCAAGGAGCCGATCGCTGCGGTGCAGTTCCATCCCGAATCGATCATGACGCTCGGCGGCGATGCGGGCATGCGAATGATCGAGAATGTCGTGGCGCATCTGGCGCGCAAGGTGAAGACGAAGGCGGCCTGAGCCTAGCTCCATCCCGCCCCTTTCCATGTTCGGATAGGGGCGAGGGTTGACTTCGTTGGGCAAATCAGAACATTTCCGGAACGATCAACCGGGAATTATCGCTGTGGCCAGTGCCGAGAAGTTCATCGTCCTTCCCTACCGCAAGAACCGCGGCAGTCTCGTGCCTGGCGAAATGCGTCAGGCCTCGAACGCCGTCAGCGCGGAAAAGATCGCTTCGGCGATGGCCGAGCGTTTCGTCGGCGTTGCGGCCTATGCCGTGATGGTCGACGAGGAGACCGGCGACATGACCTCGCCGCGACTGCTCGCACGATATGGTGAGATTGCCGATCTCAACGCTGGCTGATGCGCGATTTTCTGATGGAGACATCGCTCTACCTGCCGGTCAAAGCCTTCCTGGAAGCGGCCGGTCATGTGGTCAAGGGTGAGGTCGGCGGATGCGATCTCGTCGGGTTGAGCGATGGCGAGCCGCCGGTCGTGGTGATCTGCGAACTCAAGCTCTCCTTCAATCTGGAACTGCTGCTTCAGGCGGTCGATCGGGCTGCCGTGAGCGACGAAGTCTGGATCGCGGCGCGCGTTTCGGCCAAGGGGCGCGGGCGGGAGACGGACAAGCGCTACCGCGACCTCTGCCGGCGGCTCGGCATCGGCATGCTCGGCGTCTCGGATGGCGGCGAGGTCAGCGTCATCGTCAGTTCGATCTCGCCGATGCCGCGCACCAATCCCAAGCGGCGCTCGCGCCTCGTCAAGGAGCATCAGCGCCGTCGCGGCGATCCTGCCGTCGGCGGCGGCTCGCGGGCGCCGGTCATGACGGCCTATCGCCAGCAGGCGCTGCTCTGCGCGGCCGCACTCGACCGCGGAATTGTGCGTCCGCGAGATATGAAGGCGCTGACGCCAAAGGCCGGTCCGATCCTGCGCGACAACGTCTATGGATGGTTCGAGCGCCGGGAAAAGGGCGTCTATGCCCTGACGACGGCCGGCCAGGCCGCGCTTCTGCGGTGGCCGCAATCTCTCGGGTAAGATTTCCGCTCCCCCGGCGCTGTAGAGGATCGCGTATCGGGTGCCGGCACTGCTTCCCGTCGGGAAGCGACCACTGGCTGTGAAGGGACCCCTCATTCTCTTTGACAAATCCTCCATCATCGCCCATATCAGCCGCGACTGGGCCGCCTGCGCGACATTCGCGTGGGCGGTTTTGCATTTCAATGGCTTGGACCCTGCAATTCATTCGCAACCGCAGGAGGACGATATGAGCGACAACGGCGATCTTACTGTTCAAAAGCTGGCGATGTGGGGTATTCCGCTGTCCCTCGGCGTCATGGGCCTGAAGATGGTGGCCTGGTGGGTGACCGGATCGGTGGCGTTGCTGTCGGACGGGCTCGAATCGACGGTCAACGTCGTGGCCGCCTTCATCGCCTTCTTCGTCATCCGCTACGCGCAGAAGCCGGCCGATCACGACCATCCTTTCGGCCATCACAAGGCGGAATATCTCTCCGCCGTGACCGAAGGCGTGCTGATCGTCGTCGCTGCGCTGCTGATCGTCAAGGAGGCGATCGGTTATCTCGCGGAACCGCGCATGCTCGATGCGCCGGTGCTCGGCCTTGCGATCAATATTGCCGCCGGCCTCATCAATGCGGTCTGGGCGCGGCTGTTGATCCGGACCGGACGCAAACATCGCTCGGCGGCGCTGGCGGCGGATGGGCAGCATATCATGTCGGATGTGGTGACATCCGTCGGCGTGCTAGTCGGCCTGCTGCTGGCGCTGGCGACGGGTTATGCGATCTTCGACCCGGTTCTTGCCATTATGGTTGCCATCAACATTCTCTATCAAGGCTGGAAAGTGATCTCGCAATCGATCAGCGGTCTGATGGATCAGGCGGTCGAGCCGCAGGAAGAGGAAGCGATCAAGCAGGCAATCGCCACCCATGCGGCGGGTTCGATCGGCGTGCATGACCTGAAGACGAGGCGCGCTGGCACCGTCACTTTCATCGATTTTCACATGGTGGTGCCCGGCACTATGTCCGTGCGGCAGGCGCATGATATATGCGACCGCCTTGAGGATGCCATCAGAGCGGTGCATGAGGGCGCCAAAATAGCCATTCATGTGGAGCCGGAGGGCGAAAAGGCCCATGGCATCCGCGTCAAAGTCATCAAGGAGGCATGATGCCGAATACCGATGTTTCCAGCCTGTCGATGCTGGGTCAGCAAACCGAAACCGCGAAATCGCCGGAAGAGGCGGTGCTGGAGAAAGTGCCGGCCAATCATGCCGGCACCGACTATGTCGTGCGCTTCACCGCGCCGGAGTTCACCTCTCTCTGCCCGATGACGGGGCAGCCGGATTTCGCCCATATCGTCATCGACTACATCCCCGGCGAATGGCTGGTGGAATCGAAGTCGCTGAAACTTTTCCTGTTTTCCTTCCGCAATCACGGCGCCTTCCACGAGGATTGCTCGATCTACATCGCCAAGCGCATCGTCGAACTGCTCGACCCCAAGTGGCTGAGGATCGGCGCTTACTGGTATCCGCGCGGTGGCATTCCGATCGACGTCTTCTGGCAGACGGGCAAGCCACCGGAAGGTGTGTGGCTGCCGGAGCAGGGTGTCGCCACCTATCGTGGACGTGGGTGAGGAGCGTCGGGCAAAGCCCGAGCAATCGATCCAGTGAATCGATTGCAGCGACGAACGCCCTGAGCTTAAAGCGAAGGGCCGGGAGACAGTGCGGCAATTGATTACAAACTGCCGCCCATTTCTGCTCGTTAGACCTCAAACATCCGTGACGTCGTCGCCAGACGAATCATCACTATAATCATCGCCGTCATCGTAATCGGCCTGCTGCAGGTTGTCGTCATTGTCATTGCCGGCAATATCCGCGGCCTGACGGACGTCGTCGTTGCCGTAATAATTGTTGATGATGGTTTCCTCGGTCGGGGCGGCTGCATTGCCGAAGGGGTTGGCGCCGAAGGGTGAGCCCCAGCCGAGCGAGGACATGTGGTTGCCGAAAATGCCGCTCAGGGAGTTGGCAAGCAGCATGCCGCCGGCAACGCCCGCGGCCGTGCCGAGCGCACCTCGCAGAAAGCTGCCGCCGGCAGACGGCGCGTAGGCCTGCTGACTCCAGGGGCCGGTGGGCTGCTGCGGCGTCTGGCGATCGTAGCCGCGCGGCTCGTCATAGGCGCGGGACGGTTGCCCCCAGGGGCCGGGGTTGGAGGGGACAGGCGCGGGCTGCTGCGTCTGGGTATTGCCGAAGATTGAGCTCAGGAAACCGCCGCCCTGTTCGGCCTGGCGGTGCTCGCTGGCTCCGGCTTCAAACTGCCGGACGCGCTCTTCAAGTTCCTTGATGTGGTTGGCGGCAGCTTCCAGCCCCTTTTCCTGCACGATGACGGCCTGGGCGAGATAATAAGTGGCGGACGGCTGCTCGCGCGTCGCCTGGTCGATCAGAGCTTCGGCCTCGCGGTCGCGCGGCTGGGCTTGCGCGGTGCGCACGCGATCGAAAAGGGCGGTCAGCAATTGGCGTTCTTCCGGTGACATGTCCGGTCTCCTGTTGATCTCTTTTGGCGATTGCCATGTGAGAGGTGAGGTAGGAACCGATTCCGGCTTTTCAAAGCCTTCCACCGTTACATTTCAGTAAGGCTTGCGGAACAGTGCGCGGCTTCTTAAGGATATCTCCACCGCTTCGATGCCTTGTGTTTTTCCCGCATTGTTTTAGGCATTGAGTCGCACTATGTGCGAGGAACCCGAATTCATCTCCGAGAGGTTCGAATGAACGACGAAGAACAGGACGACAAGACGAAGGAACTGCCGCTCGGCAAGGAAACGGAGGCGAATCTTTTCAAGTCGCGTTCGATCTTCATCTATGGACCGATCAACCAGGAACTGGCGCAGAAGGTCTGCTCGCAACTCGTTGCACTTGCTGCGGCCAGCGACGAAGACATTCGCATCTATGTCAATTCGCCCGGCGGTCACGTCGAATCCGGCGATTCCATCCATGACATGGTCAAGTTCATCAAGCCGAAGGTCTGGATGATCGGCACCGGCTGGGTCGCTTCGGCCGGCGCGCTGATCTATGTCGCGGCTCCCAGGGAGAGACGCCTGTGCCTGCCGAACACGCGCTTCCTGCTGCACCAACCGTCGGGCGGCACGCGCGGCATGGCGTCCGACATCGAGATCCAGGCACGCGAGATCATCAAGATGAACGAGCGCCTGAACAAGATTATGGCGGAGGCCACCGGCCAGCCGCTCGAGAAGATTGCCAAGGACACGGATCGCGACTACTGGCTCTCGGCCGAAGAGGCGAAGGACTATGGCCTTGTCTCGCGCATCGTGACGTCGCAAGCCGACATCTGAGTTTTCTCGACCGAAACCTTCGAAACGCCCTTGCCTGCCGACCGCAGGTGAGGGCGTCTTGATTTCGGTTATGCTTGCGGTCGTTGACCGGTAGGGCTGGACGGAAAGCCCTCAATCTGGACTTGCGCGGGCGCCAACCATCATGCTCCATGCGCCATTCCAGCAGCTCAGAGTCCGCCATGCTCAAAGATTTTTCCGTCCAGGCCCTGTTCATGGGTCTGCTTACCGCTTTCGTCGGCTCCGCCAGTTCCTTCGCCGTCGTGCTGCACGGGCTGCAGGCGGTGGGTGCGACGGATGCGCAGGCCGCTTCGGGGCTGATGGCGTTGTCGATCTCCATGGGCGTCTGCGCGATCGTGCTCAGCGCCGTGACTCGACTGCCGATCAGCATCGCCTGGTCGACGCCGGGGGCGGCGCTGCTCGCAAGCACCGGCGCAATCGAGGGCGGCTTCAATGCAGCGGTCGGCGCATTCCTGATCTGCGCCGTGCTGATCATCATTGCCGGGTTGTTCAAGCCGCTCGGCCGGGCGGTCGCCGCCATTCCCGCGCCGCTCGCGAATGCGATGCTATCAGGTGTGCTGATCGGCCTCTGCTTTGCGCCGGTGAAGGCGATCGGCTTCAATCCGCTGCTCGGTCTGCCGATCGTCATTTCCTGGATCGTCGTCGGCGCCTTCAAGCGGCTCTGGGCGGTGCCGGCCGCACTCGCCGCCTTCGTGCTGGTGCTCGCCTTCGGCGTCGACATTCCCGACGGCGCTTTCGCCTCGCTCGAACGATCGCTGGTGCCGACGGCGGAACTCGTGCGGCCGGTATTCACCCTCGCGGCCTTCATCTCGATCGCGCTGCCGCTTTTCATCGTCACCATGGCCTCGCAGAACATTCCCGGCATCGCCGTCCTAAAAGTCAATCACTATGATCCGAAGCCAGGTCCGCTCTTCGCCGTCACCGGCTTCTTTTCGTTGCTGTCGGCGCCTTTCGGCGGCCATGCCGTCAACTTGGCGGCGATCACCGCGGCAATGTGCGCCGGGCATGACGCGCATGCCGATCCCAAGCGGCGCTATTGGGCATCGCTGATCGCCGGCGTCGGTTACGTGATCCTCGGGCTGCTCGCCGGCGCGGTCACGGCCTTCGTCGCCTTGGCGCCGCCCATTCTGATCGAGGCGGTGGCGGGGCTGGCGCTGGTCGGGGCCTTCTCATCCTCGGCGATGTCGGCTTTCCAGGCGCAGGAATCGCGCGAGGCGGCGGCGATCACCTTCCTCGTCACTGCATCCGGCGTTTCCTTCGCCGGCATCTCGGGTGCCTTTTGGGGACTGATCGCCGGCGGGCTGATGCTGGCGCTGTCGCGGCTGGTGAAGATGTCGAAAGATCGCGCTCGGCAGAAGTAACGGAAAGCCGGCGCGCCGAGAGGGCTTGCCAGTTTCACCGCCCAACGCTATAAGCGCGGCCATGAAGACCTCTGGCGCCAAGATTTCCGATACGATTGCACGCGGCCGCATCGCCCTGCGTGACGTCTCGAGCGCCGTGACCTCGCTTCTTCTCCTCGGCCTTACGCGCGGTTGCCGGGTCCGTTGAGGAGCGCCCGGCGGCCGAAAGCCCGCCCGGCATCGCTCCTCGCGATTGACTTTCAAAATTGACCTAACGACCGACGAAGGTCCGCATTTGTTTATCGCCAAGGCCGATGCGATCGGCTAAGAGGCGGGGCAAATGCCGGGACGAGGAGACAAGATAATGGACAACACCACCAGCCGATCCTCCGCAAAAGGCATGCCTGATGCCGCGGTGAAATACCGGCCCTATCCGCAGGTGAACATTCCCGACCGCACCTGGCCGACGAAGACTATCACTAAGGCGCCGGTCTGGTGCTCGGTGGACCTGCGCGACGGCAATCAGGCACTGGTCGACCCGATGGGCCACGACCGCAAGGCCCGCATGTTCCATCTGCTGCTCGAGATGGGCTTCAAGGAAATCGAGATCGGTTTCCCTTCCGCCTCGCAGACGGATTTCGATTTCGCCCGCTGGTGCGTGGAAGAGGGCAACGTGCCCGCGGACGTGTCGCTGCAGGTGCTGGTACAGTGCCGCCCGGAGCTCATCACCCGCACCTTCGAAGCGTTGGAAGGCGCGAACCGGCCGATCGTGCATTTCTATAACTCGACCAGCGAGCTGCAGCGTCGTGTCGTTTTCGCCAAGGATGTGCAGGGCATCAAACAGATCGCCGTCGATGCCGCCAAGATGATCACCGACATGGCGGCCAAGGCCGGCGGCGGCTACCGTTTCGAATATTCGCCCGAGAGCTTCACCGGTACGGAGCTGGAAGTGGCGCTGGAGATCTGCAACGCCGTCATCGAGGTGGTGAAGCCGACGCCGGACAACAAGCTCATCATCAACCTGCCGTCCACCGTCGAGATGGCGACGCCGAACGTCTATGCCGACCAGATCGAATGGATGTGCCGCAGCCTCGACAATCGCGAGAACCTGATCGTCTCGCTGCATCCGCACAACGACCGCGGCACCGGCATTGCCGCCGCCGAGCTGGCCTTGCTGGCAGGCGCCGACCGCGTCGAAGGCACGCTGTTCGGCAATGGCGAACGCACCGGCAATGTCGACGTCGTGACGATGGCGCTCAACATGTTCACGCAGGGCGTCGATCCCGGGATCGACTGCTCGAACATCGAGCGCATCAAGGAAGTGTTCGAATATTCGAACCAGATGACGATTGCCGAGCGTCACCCTTATGTCGGCGAGCTGGTCTATACGGCGTTCTCCGGCTCGCATCAGGATGCGATCAACAAGGGCATGAAGGCGGCACAGGTCGCCAACCATCCGGTCTGGGAAGTGCCGTATCTGCCGATCGATCCGCGCGACGTCGGCCGTTCCTACGAGGCGATCATCCGCATCAACTCGCAGTCGGGCAAGGGCGGCATCGCCTATATCCTGCAGCAGGATTACGGGCTCAACCTGCCGCGCAACCTGCAGGTCGAATTTCGTGAGGATATCCAGCGCATCACCGACGTGGAGGGCAAGGAGCTTCCCTCGAAGCGCATCTACGACCGCTTCATCGAGCGCTACGTGACGCAGCCCGAGGCGCGCCTCAAGTTCGTCGACCACCACACCTATCCCGACACCGAGCGCAAGGGCCAGCGGATCGTTGCAGCTGAAATCACCGACAATGGCGAGATCAAGCGCATCGAAGGGCGCGGCAACGGTCCGATCGACGGCTTCATCAACGCACTATCGCATTATCTCGGCATCGAGATGTCGGTCGAGGACTATTCCGAACATTCACTGCAGCATGGCTCGAACGCGGCAGCGATCTCCTATGTCGAGACCTCCTATCCCGGCGGCAAGCTCTTCGGCGCCGGCATCAATACCAACATCGTCGCGGCATCGCTGGAGGCGATCGTTTCGGCTGCCAACCGAGTGCTCGAAGTGAAGGCTGGCAGGGCTTGATCTGCGAAGGGTTCAGGCCGCGATCGTCGGCGCGGCCTGATGATTAGGTTGATTTCGTTGCGTCTTCGCTAAGCGAAAGCAGCGAATGGCCGTGTGGCCCCCTCATCCGCCCCTACCGGGCACCTTCTCCCCGCTGGGGAGAGAGAGAGAGCGAGTGGCGGCCTACCGTCCTTCGGCGCCCTCTTACGAATGAGAGGGAGCCAGACGTTGCGGCATATCCCTTCTCCCCAGCGGAGAAGGTGCCGGCAGGCGGATGAGGGGGCGGCTGATGCTGATGGTCGATTTTGCCATTTACCGCCTCAGCTCCGCTGGCGGTAATCACTCACCCTCATACGACAGGCGGCAATCAAATCGCCGTGGCAATCTTCATGGCGAGTTGTCCGAGGGTGGCTTCGGCGGAGGGGCCGGCGAGAACGTAGGATGTGCCTGCATTGTGCCAGGTGACCAGGCCAATCTCGTCCTTGATCGTTTCCTTGAAGTCGTCGGTCTCAGGCGGCTGCGCGTCCTTCCGGAAGCAGATGGAGATTATATCGCCGTCGCTGTTGGAATAGACGAGCTGACCGACGGGGCGATTGTCGCCGAGAATGACGCGGGCACCCTGGAAGGTCCAGGATTCGGCGCTGAGATCCGGCACGCGGAAAGGCACGCCGATGGCGGTCGTCAGCCAGCTGGAGATTTCTTCGGCCTGCGATGCCGGCACTTCGACGAGGTGACGGGGTTGGCGGATCAGCAGGCGTTGATAGGCGGTGACGTCGCCGAGCCAGTTGTTGGTATTGGCGGGCGCCGTGGCGGTCGTGGTGGCGATCTCGTCGGCATCCGGGGTGGTGCCGGCAAAATAGCCGATGCCGCAACCGACGACGAAGAGGATAAGAGCGGCTGCCAGCGCCTGCGGGCCGCTCGGGGCCAGTTTCACCTGGGGGCGCATGGCGCGCTGGGCGATCGGCGTCTTTGGCGGCTGCGTGCTCTTGATCGAGCGGACGAGGGCGAGCGGCACCGGCTCCTTCAGGACATCGTCCAGGCGGCGGCGGCCGAAATCGGCGCCATGACGCAGCTTTTCATGCAGACGGCGCGCATTCTCGTCGGTTGCCAGGCGCTGTTCCAGTTCGTGCCGTTGTTCGGGAGAGACCTCGCCGTCGAGAAGGGCGGTGAGCTGGGCTTCGAGCGGCAATTTCCTAAGATCGAGCAATTCAGTACCTGTGGATGGGGTGGGTGCCGGCAAGCCCGGCGAAATGCAGCCTTGCGGTGGCAAGCTGGGAGACGACGCTTGCCGTCGAAATGCCCATGATCTCGGCCGCCTGCTGATAGCTGTGGCCTTCGACATCGACGAGCAGGAAGATCGAGGAAACACCGTCCGGCATTTCGGCGATCATGCGATGGATGGCGTCGGGATCGACCGGGGCCGAGCGTTCACGGGCAGCCTCTCTGATGTCGGTGACGTTGCCGCGTGCCGACGCCTTCGGCTTCCGCTTGCGGCTGTCCTCCGTCCACTGCTGGCGGGCAAGCGTGTAGATCCAGCTTTCCAGTCGGCCCTCGCCATTCCACTGATGGCCCTTGGCAATGGCACGCAGACAAACGGCTTGGACAAGTTCGTCGGCCACGCCAGCTTCGCCCGCGAGCGTGATCGCGAAGCGGCGAAGGTGGGGCAGAAGGGCGACGAGATCACGCCGGAGGTCGATGGTCGTTGCGGGCTGACGCATTGTCTATCCAAGAAGCATTCGCGATGGTTTCGCAGACGAAGGGTTCGCCATCGAGCGCGAAACCGGCTTTATCGGCACCGGAGATGCAGGCTCTTTATGAAGCAAGTCTACTGCAGTTCGCAAGCATCCGGTCATCTTATCCCCTTTCCCGAGGGGTTTTCCTAATCTAGCCCGCAAAGCTTGCGTCAATATGTCCTGTAACCGTTCAAGCTTTGCAGCAGAGCGCGGTAAGCCCAAGTGTTTTCGCCGCCGCGGTCGCGAATCTCGACGAGCTGGACGCGAGCCCCTTGGATGTCTCCCTGTTCCACCAGTGCCATGCCCATATAGGAGCGGGCGAGAATATAATTCTCATCCGCCTGCAATGCCTTGCGGTAATAGGACATCCCAAGCTCCATGCGGCCGGCTTTGCGGTTCGCATAGCCGAGATAATTCAGAACGCGCGGGTCGTTCTGATTACGGGCAAGATTGAGCACGGTGATGGCGTTCTCATACTGGCCGGCATAGGCAAACTCGCGGGCGAACTTGTAGAGATCGTCATCGTTGAAGCTGTTCTTCTTCGGGGTGACGCATTCCTTCTTCTGCTTATCCCAGACCTTGCCGCCGGTGCAGGTCTTGGTCGTCTGGGTCTTCGGCGGCGGATTGGTGTCGTCGTTGCTGTCGCCGACCGCGAAGGCGGCGCTCGCCATGCCGAGTACAAAGCCGGCGGCAAGTGTTGTTCTGCACAGGCGATGGAAGGGGGAAGTCATTGGCGGCTCCGTTCTGAGGCGATGCAGTCGGTCGGATTGTACGCTTGCCGGCAAAAATACCAAGAGGGTAGGCAGCCTCCATGACAAATGTTGCGACTGTGGCGAAGCGCTTTCCGAGATTGATTCAAGTGCCGCATAAAGAGAGTCGGAAGTCGGCGCTAAGGGGCGAAAATATCGACGCTTTCCGACATCATCGCATCGCCTGTCCTGTTCAGGCTGAAGCGCTCGCCGGTGAGTTCCCAGGCGCCCGGAGAGCCGTCGATGGAGAAGAGGTTGTAGGCGGCTGGCGGCTTAATGCTGCCCGGTCCCTGCGAGGCCGACGCGATGCCGACGACCGGCACCGGCTGCACCTGGCCGCGCAGCCAGTGGAGCGTGTTCAGATGCGTGTGGCCGTGCAACACGAGCTCGGCGCCGCCGGTCGAAATCACGGCCGCGAAGCGACGGATGCCGATCATGCGTTTGTGAAAGGCGGTGGCGCCGCGGATCGGCGGATGATGGATCATGACGACGCGGAAGAGACCGGCTTCGCCGGCCGCGCGCAGCATGTTCACCGTATCGCGGGCCTGGCGAGCGCTGAAAAAGCCGGAGGCGGCGAAAGGGGGCGTGGCGACTGCCGTGGAGCAGCCGACGATCGCAACTTTGTCGCGGACACGTAGATAGGGAAAGATGCGGCGGTCTTCCTGCCATTGCGGCGAGGCGAGGTCGCCGCGGACATAATCGTACCAGGCGCGCATCGATTTCTCATAGGCACCCGGCACATAGGCGTCGTGATTGCCTGGAACGACCGAGGTGTCGGCGGGGTCGCCGAGCGCGCGCAGCCAGGCGGCGGCGGCGCGGATCTCGATGCCGCTCGCCAGGTTGACGAGGTCGCCGGTGACGGCCAGATGATCGGCCTGATGGGCGCGGATGTCATCGAGCAGCAGATCCAGCGTGCTGGCGAAAAGGTGCTTGCGTCGATTTCGATGCCAGTTCACAAAGCCGGTTATGCGTTTTGAAAACAGCTCTTGAACGGAAAGACGGGGCAGCGGTCCGAGGTGGACGTCGGAAATATGCGCGAGCTTGAACATGCTACGAGACATAGACCAGCTTATTGACAAATCAAACACATCCGGCGCGATGAAGAGCCGAAACGGGACGATGGTGGATAAAGAGAAGCGGCCTCCTCACATCAGGCTGGCCTTGCGCCTCCTGCATGTCTATTTCTCCTTCGCCCGCGGCATGACGATGGGCGTTAGGGCCGCCTGTTTCGATAAGGACGGGCGGATTTTCCTCGTGCGCCACAGCTATGTCGGTGGTTGGCATATGCCCGGCGGCGGGCTGGAGCGCAATGAGACGGCCGAAGAAGCGCTGGTCAAGGAACTGCGCGAGGAGGGCAACCTCAGAATCATCGGAAAACCGCAGCTGGTCCAAGTCTATTTCAACACCACGACCACCCGGCGCGACCACGTCGTATTCTATCGCGTAATCGTCGAGCAGACGGCGCCGCGGCCGCCGGATTGGGAGATTTCCGACAGCGGGTTCTTTTCGCTCGACAGCCTGCCCGAGGGCACGACCGAGGCGACGTATCGCCGCCTCGCCGAGCTTCGGGGCGAGCAGGAGCCTGACCATCGCTGGTGAGAAGCTTCAGGCTGCATTCAGCCCGCTGGATAATTTCTTAAATCGGAATCGATTTAAGAGTAAATTATGCAGCAATTTAAAGTTCTACAGCGTCCTTTGCGCGTCTAAAAAGACGCGCGGCGCTGTAGCGCGGTCATGCGGGCTGTCGAGATCGAGCGCCGGGCCTGCGGGGACGATGCCGGTCGGGTTGATCGCCTTGTGACTGCGGTAGTAGTGCTGCTTGATGTGCTGCAGGTTTACCGTCTCGGCAACGCCTGCCGTTTGATAGAGATCCCTGAGATAGCCGGGCAGATTGCGATAATCGGCGATGCGGCGGATGTTGCACTTGAAGTGGCCGACATAGACCGGATCGAAACGCACCAGCGTGGTGAAGAGGCGCCAATCGGCCTCGGTCAATCTGTCGCCGAAAAGGTAACGGCCCCTGCCCAGGCGTTCGTCGAGAATGTCGAGTGTTTCGAACAATTTGACGACATTTTCCTCGTAAGCTTCTTGAGTTGTGGCAAAGCCCGCCTTGTAGACGCCGTTATTGACCGTGTCGTAGACGGTGGCGTTCAGCGCGTCGATCTCGGCGCGCAGATCCTCCGGATAGAAATCGGCCTTCGAACCCGTCAGCCCGTCGAAGGCGCTGTTGAACATGCGGATGATCTCGGCCGATTCGTTGCTGACGATCGTGCCGGTCTGCTTGTCCCAGAGGACGGGAACGGTGACACGGCCGGAATAATGCGGATCGGCCTTGACGTAGATCTGCCAGAGTGTCCCGACGCCAAAAAGATGGTCGCCCGTAGCGCCGTCACCGACCTTGAACTCCCAGCCATTCTCGAGCATCAGCGGATCCACGACAGAAACCGAAATCAGGTCCTCCAGTTTCTTCAGCTTGCGGAAGATCAGGGTGCGATGCGCCCAGGGGCAGGCGAGAGAGACATAAAGATGATACCGCCCGGCCTCGGCCTTGAAGCCGCCGCTTCCGGAAGGTCCAGCCTCGCCGTCTGCCGTCACCCAGTTGCGAAATTGCGAGGGCTGACGTTTGAAGTGGCCCTTGCTTTCCTTCGTGTCGTACCAGACGTCATGCCAGACGCCGTCCACAAGCATTCCCATGATTCATTCCCTGGTTGCCATGTTGGAATTGACGTTAGCTGAGATAGTGGGGCTTTGCAGGCAGTAAAGATTGAACAGTGCGTTACGCCCCCGACGCCAGCAGGCTCGGGTGTGCATTTTGCGTTGGACGGCGGAAATTTTTCCTGCTATCGGCCTTTTCACGATTTGGGGAACACCTGCCTGATGTTCATTTCCAGAAACCTGCGACGACGCTGATGCTCCGAACGCCAAGGGCGTGTTCGAGACCCATCAATCTGTCCAACCGGTTTCTGTCATCATGTACAAGCACGATCTCGTCTACCTCACCGAAGACGCGTCCCACGACGCCGCCATCGAACACATCAATGAAGAAGCCTTCGGTCCGGGCCGCTTCGCGCGGGCTGCCGCGCGTATCCGCGAGCAGGGGCCGCATGACCTGTCGCTTTCCTTCATCTGTGCTGACGACGGCGAGACGATCGCCTCCGTGCGCATGACGCCGGTGCTGGCCGGCACGGTGAAGGGGCATCTTCTTGGCCCGCTTGCCGTTCGACCCTCGCACAAAAATATAGGTATCGGCAGGGAACTGGTGCGGATCGCGGTGGAAGCTGCGCGGCGCAAGGGTTCGGAAGCCGTCATCCTCGTCGGCGATCCGCCCTATTACGGTCCGCTTGGCTTCGAGAAGGTGGCCTATAACGCGCTTGCCTTTCCAGGCCCCGTCGATCCGGGCCGGGTGCTGGTCGTTCCGATGGCCGAGGGTGTGCATGAGCGGCTGAAAGGTATGATCGCCTGGCGCGGATGATCAGAGCTTTTTCCGGAGGAAGCTGCGGGTGCGACCTTCCGGGAAATTTTCAAGCTCGCCGAAGACTTCATAACCCTGGCGCAGATAGGCGCGGAGAGCCTGCGGGTTGAAGGTATCGATCCAGGCGCCACGGCATCCTCGCGCCTTGGCCTCGTCTTCCGCTTTTGCGAGAATCTTGCCGGCTATGCCCGTTCCGCGCAGCGTATCGGGGATATAAAGCATCTGGGTAACGAGCCAGCCCCAGGCGGTAAAGCCCGACAGGCCGCCGGTCACCTTGCCGTCGGTATCGCGGATGAGGACGACGAGCGGCTGGCGGTCCGAAGGGCCGACATCGCTGTTATTGAAGGCCGAGAGCGCATCGGTGATTGCCGCGAGTTCCTCAGCCGAAGGCGATGCCGTGACCTCGAACTCCGGCATGCGACTATCGCCCTTCGCGCCACCACATGGCGCCGAAAGCGAGCAGCAGGATGCCGACGCCGGCGAAACCGGCAAAGAGCGGCAGCGTGTTGATTCCCTTCAGGACCGTTTCGTTGGTCATGCGGATCATCATTCGCTCGTTATCGGAGACGCGGACCTGGCCGCGCACCGGCAGGATCGGCGGAACGCTGATTGCGCCCTTTTCGCTTGCGACGCGGGTCACGAGACCTTTGCTCCTGTCGACGACAGGCTTCAGCACATCGGTCGTCGAGATCATCGCCTTGAATTCCGGCGCATCGACAGCGCCGATGTGCACAAGCGTCGATAACTTGCCGTTACGGATTTCGAAGAGGCCGACCTCGTTCATTCGTTTCTCGGCCTTGTAAAGCCCGGGTTCTGTCTGGGTGAGCGGCAAGGTTTCGGTCTTGCCGGAGGGATAACGCACGGTGGCGTTACCAGGATTGTCGCCGATTGTCTGGCGGGTGACTTCAAGGGTTCGGCCGGAGGCGCGCGCCGTCAACGCTTCTTCCTCGAGCGCTGGTTCCTTCATCAGCCAATGAGCGATGCGGCGATACAGCGAGACATTTGGACCGCCGCCTTCGAAGCCGCGCGCCCAGAGCCAGCCCTGATCGGAAAGCAGCATGGCGACACGGCCCTGGCCGGCACGGTTCAGCACCAGCAGCGGATGGTTGTCCGCGCCAACCATGATCGTTTCGCCCTGCGGCCGTTCGACATCGACGCTGCGGAACCAGCGGCCCCAATGCGGCGGGTCCTCGCCGGAGCCGTCCAAGCCGCGCGTGACCGGATGCTTACGCCCTTCCTCGGAGAGTCGAGGATAGAAGGCCTTCTCGATCATCCGGCCCGTCGGCTCTGCCGGCAGCACGGAGGCGAGCGGCGTCATCGCGATCGACTCCGGGCTCGCATGTTCCGGGCCGGCGGCAATCAGCAGCGCGCCGCCGTTCTCCACGTATTGGGCGATGTTGTCATAGTAAAGCATCGGCAGCACGTTGGCGCGATCCTGATAGCGATCGAAGATGATCAGGTCGAAATCCTTGATCTTGTCGATGAAGAGTTCACGCGTCGGGAAGGCGATCAGCGACAGCTCGTTGATCGGCGTGCCGTCCTGCTTTTCCGGCGGACGCAGGATGGTGAAGTGAACGAGATCGACCGAGGCGTCGGATTTCAGGAGGTTGCGCCATGCGCGCTCGCCGGCATGCGGCTCGCCGGAGACCAGCAGAACGCGCAGATTCTGGCGGATGCCATCGATGACATGAACGGCACGGTTGTTGGCGGCGGTGACTTCGCCGGGAAGCTCGGCGACGGAAAATTCGAGCACATTGCTGCCGCCACCCGGAACCTTGAAGGAGAAGGGCGTATCCTGACCGGGCGTTGCCTGCAAGGTAGCGATCTCGTCGCCGTTCAGCTTCACCGTGACGTCGGCCGTGCCGCCGGGGCTCGGACCATCGTCAAAGACGCGCAGGACGACCTGCTGCTCCTCGTTGACGATGCCGAAGCGCGGTCCCTTGATGACTTCGATGCGACGGTCGAATTCCTTGGGCTTGCCGGTGACGAGACCATGGATCGGCGCATCGAAGCCAAGCGCCTGATTGGCGGCCGGGACATCATGGACTTCGCCGTCTGTCAGTATGATGGCGCCGCCGATGCGTGCGGAAGGGACGTCAGCGATGTTGGCTGCCATCGCCTCGAAGAGGCGGGTGGACGGAACGTCGGAATTGATGTCGCCTTCGACGTCGACGAAGCGGGGTTCTATCTGGGGGAAGCGGGCAAGCTGCCCTTTCAATGCCGCAAGCGCGTCATCGGTCATCTTCGTGCGCTCGGGCGTCTGCTGGCTCTGGCTCCGGTCGACGATGACGGGGACGATTGTCGACAGCTGATCCCGATCCTCCTGCAGCAGTACGGGATTGGCAAGGGCGGTCAACAGGGCGAGGGCGGCCAGTGTCCTGATCCAGGCGCCGCGAATGCCGCGCCAGATCGCAATGGCGGCGATGAGAGCGCTGACGGCGGCCAGTGCGGCCAGAACAGGCCAGGGCAGGAAGGGTGAAAAATCGAAGGTCATCTCATTGCCCTAACCGTTCGAGGAGGTCGGGAACGTGGACCTGGTCGGTCTTGTAGTTGCCGGTCAGCATGTACATCATGATATTGACGCCGGCTCGGTAGGCATATTCACGCTGCGCTTCATCCGAGGGCACGGTCGGCAACATCGGCGTGCCGTTTTCGTCAACTGCCCAGGCGCCGGCGAAATCATTGCCGGTGATCAGGATCGGCGAAACCCCGTCGGCCGTCGCCGCCGATTTTTCGGTCGCTTCGCGGCCACCTTGCCGGGCCTCGATCCAAAGCGGGCTGCCGGCATAGCGGCCGGGAAAGCTCGACAAGAGATAGAAGGATTTGGTCAGCACGTGATCCGAGGGTACCGGTTCGAGCGGCGGGATATCGAGGTTGGCGAGGATTTCCTGCAGCCGCTGACCGTTGGCGCCGACATTGCCGCCATTGTCCAAGGCGCTTATCTGGTCGCGCGTATCGAAGAGCACGGTGCCGCCGTTGCGCATATAGGCGTCGATGCGGCTGATGGCGGCCGATGACGGCATCGGCGCCGTTGCCGAAACCGGCCAATAGATGATCGGATAGAATGTGAGCTCGTCCTTGGTGAGGTCGAGCCCGACGGGCGGCGCCGGCTCCAGCGTCGTGCGGAAGGTCAGGAACTGGGTCAAGCCCTCAAGGCCGCGCTCGGATATATTGTCGACTTCCTGCTCGCCGGTGACGACGTAGGCGAGATGCGTGTTGTCAAGCCGCTCCAGAATGAGGTCGTCGCCGGGCCGGGAGTCGTTGGCGTGAAGTGTGCCGGGCTGCAGCAGGAAGCCGGCGCCGACCGCGACTGCGATCACGCCCAGGGTGCGGGCGGCCGGGCGCAATCGCGAAAAAGCGCCGTTCATGAAGAGAACGACCAGCCCGTCGGCGAGCAGCAGCAGAAAGGCGACCAGGAAAAGAGCCGGCTTTGCCGACCAGCTTTCGCCGCCGATCAAGCCTTCGCGCACGGCATTGGTTCCAGCGGTATCGAGCGGCTTCAGTTCGGCGTTCTCGGGCAGCACGTTCAATGAGGTGAAACCATCTTCCGAACCGTAGAGGCCAGGCGGATTGTCGAAATCCGCCGTCGGTTCGGCTCCGGCCCTGGGGATCAGAGGTCGCGCCGAGCCAGTCTCGGAGACGAGCACACCCTTGGCCGTCAGCATGCGGTAGGGCGGAAGGGTCTCGGAGACACGCGCGCTGCTGCGCGCCTCAGACGTCACACCGCCTGAGCGCGATATCTGCAGGAGGTGACGCAGCATGTCGACGAAAGTGCCAGAGATCGGCAGATCGGACCAGGTCGCTTCCGCAGTGACGTGGAAGAGGACGATCTGGCCGGATGCCAGCTGCTTCATCGTCACCAGCGGCGTGCCGTCGGCGAGGCTTGCCCAGGTGCGTTCGGCAAGGTCGGGTGTCGGCTCGGCAAGCACCTGCCGTTTGACGACCACATCGGCGGGACGCGGTATGCCCGCGAAAGGCCCGATGCTCGGAAATTCGGCCAGCGACTGCGGTTCGCTCCAGGACAAGGTGCCGCCCAGCGCCCGTTCTCCCTGGCGCAGGATGACGGGAATGAGCGGATCGTCGGCAGGTGCCGCCGCCATGCGCGGGCCGGCGAAACGCAGGAGCATGCCACCGTTCGATATCCAGCGTGTCAGAGGTTCGTAGGTCTCCTCCGGCAGGCGGCCGATATCGGCCATGATGATGATCGAAGGATTGCTGGCGAGAAGCTTCGGTATGGCGACGGCCAGATCGGAGTCGGTGGGCTGGATGATATCCGCATAGGGCTGCAGCGCCCGCTGGATGTAGTAGAGCGGCGAGAGCAGCGGCTGGAATTCATCGGCTCCGGTACCGGACAGCAGGACGACCCGGCGGCGCTTGAACGCATCGTCAAGAAGGTGGACCGCGCCTGCCGTCGCGCCGTCGTCGACGCTGATGCGGGCGAAATCGTTGCGCATCTCGAAGGGAGCGGTGATCGAACTCGTGGCGACGCTCTGGCCGGGACGGAAATCCACCCTGCCGTTGGCAATCGAGCGGCCCTGGGCATCGACGGCGTTCAGCGCCACGGATGCGGGGCGCGAACTGTCGAGCCGCGTGACTTTGACGGTCATGGCATCGGCCGCATTGCTGGCCGCGGTGACGGCAACCGTCTTCGTGGCATCGCCCTCGATCAGGCGCAGATCAGCGGGCTGGAGCTCGGCGAGCCTGCGCACCGTCGGATCATCGGCTTTGGCGGCGGCACCGTCGGTCAGGAAGGCGAGGGTGCCGGGCTTGACGCCGTTGAGCGCCGCGCGCAGCGCCTGGAACGTGCGCTCGCGATCGGGGACCAGCGGCCGCGGCTCGGCAGCCCGCAGCTTGTCGCGGGCACTCGCTGCCGTGCCGGGCACCGCATCATTGGTCGGATCGGCGGTGAAGGCGATCGCTACCGGCGTGCCCGCGGATTCGGCATCGTCCACCAGCGCGTCGGCGGTCTGGACGCGCCGCTCCCAATCGGGCGATGCCGCCCAGCTGTTGTCGACGAAGAGGACGAGCGGGCCGCCCGAGGCCAGAGAATTGGTGCGCGGGTTGAAGACCGGGTCAGCAATCGCAAGGATAATGATGGCGGCGAGCAGCATGCGCAGCAGCGTCAGCCACCAGGGGCTTTGCGCCGGCGTTTCCTCGCGTTTCAGCACCGACGCAAGGATTTTCAGCGGTGGAAAGACTTCCGTTTTCGGACGTGGTGGTGTCAGCCGCAACAGCCACCAGATGACCGGCAGGGCGATCAGGGCACCGAGAATGGCGGGATAGGCGAAAGCGAAGGGAAGGGCGTTCATAGCAGCCCTCCATGCGTTGCCTTGGCCGGCATGCCGGACAGGTACATGTGGACCGCAACCAGCGCCTCCGAGGCAAGATGATCGGTGCGGTGGGTCGTAAAGGACCAGCCGAGATGCCGCAGCGACTGACCGAGGCTCTCCCTGCGGGCGAGGTAGGCGTTGCGATAGGTCTCGCGGATGTGTTCGGCGCGGCCGGAGATGAGCTTTGCGCCGGTCTCCGGGTCGATGAATTCGGTGCGGCCGCTATAGGGAAAGATCTCTTCAGCGGGATCTGCTATCTCGACCACATGGCCGTGCAGGCCGCGGCGGGCAAGCGGGCCGAGCCGCTCCATGATAACAGGAGCGTCGTCGAGGAAATCGCCGATGAGCACGAGGTCGCTCCAGCCGCGGATCATTCCGGTTTCCGGCAGCCCGCCGGTCAGCGGCGCGTGCATGAGCGCGGCTGCGAGGCGTTCGGCGGCATTGCGGGTGGAGGCGGGTTCCATGATGCCGGGGCAGCCGATGCGTTCGCCGGAGCGGGCGAGGATTTCGGCAAGCGCCAGCATGACAACGAGCGCTCGGCTTTCCTTGGAGACGCTGCCGTAGCTCGACTTGTACATCATCGAGGGCGACATGTCGCACCAGAGCCAGATCGTGTGCGCTGCCTCCCATTCGCGCTCGCGCACATAGGTATGATCGTCGCGGGCGGAGCGGCGCCAATCGATGCGCGACAGGCTTTCACCTTCGGCATAGGGACGAAACTGCCAGAAATTCTCGCCGATGCCGCGCTTGCGGCGGCCGTGCCAGCCGGCAATCACCGTATTGGCGATGCGCTTGGCTTCCACCAGGCAGTCCGGCATCAGGGCGGCCCGCTGCCTGGCGCGGGAAAGGGCATCGCTGCCTGACGTCGGGTTAACGGTCTGTCCGATAGATGCCACGCGTCCGGCTTCCTTATCCCTTTGCCTGCCTGACCAGTCCGGCGATGACGTCGCGCACCGACATGCCTTCGGCGCGGGCGGCGAAGGTCAGCGCCATGCGGTGCTGGAGAATGGGTTCGGCAAGCGCGAAGATATCATCGAGGGACGGGGCGAGGCGGCCCTCGTAGAGCGCGCGGGCGCGCGCGCAGAGCATCATCGCCTGGCCGGCGCGCGGGCCCGGACCCCAGGCGACGTTCTTGTCGGTCGAGGCATTCCCCTGGCCTGGGCGGGCGGATCGCACCAGCGAAAGGATGGCGTCGACGACCGTTTCGCTCACCGGCATCTGACGCACCAGGGTCTGGATTTCGATCAGCCGCTGCGCATCGATGACGGCTTCCGGCCGGGTTTCGCCGAGGCCTGTGGTCTCGAGCAGGATCTGTCGCTCGGCGGCGAGCTCGGGATAGTTGACGTCGACCTGCAGCAGGAAGCGGTCGAGCTGGGCCTCGGGCAGGGGATAGGTGCCTTCCTGCTCCAGCGGATTCTGGGTGGCGAGCACGTGGAAGGGAGCCGGCAGATCATGGCGCTGGCCGGCGATGGTGATGTGATATTCCTGCATCGCCTGCAGAAGCGCCGACTGGGTGCGCGGCGAGGCGCGGTTGATTTCGTCGGCCATCAGCAGCTGGGCGAAGACCGGGCCTTTGATGAAACGGAAGGAACGGCGGCCGCTGTCGTCCTGATCCATCACCTCGGAGCCGAGAATATCCGAAGGCATCAGGTCGGGTGTGAACTGGATGCGGTTGGCAGCAAGGCCCAGCACCTCGCCGAGCGTCGTCACCAGCCTGGTCTTGGCAAGGCCGGGAACGCCGACGAGCAGGGCATGGCCGCCTGACAGCACAGCGAGGACGGTGTTCTCGACGACGCTCTCCTGACCGAAGATCACTTTCGAGACTTCCCCGCGGATGGCGGCGATATCGGAGAGCGCCCTTTCAGCGGCGGCGACGATCGCCTTTTCATCGAGGCTGGCTTCGGTCTTCATCATACCCACGGGCATCTCCAACGGCTGAAATCATTCGGCAGCGAATCGGCGGACTTATACATCTGCCTCATACTCGATAGAGTTATGGAGATGCGACGGGCTGACAAGTTCGTTACGAATGACTATCTCGTGACTTCACTTCGTTAAGGACAAACCGGGACGGAAGAATGGCAGCCGAAGAAATCAGCGGACAGGCGGATGCGGCGGGGCTTGCCGCGCTGATCTCGCGCGCCTCTGCTGAAAACAGCGGTAAAAAACGCGGGTTACCACCGGTCGAGCGGTGGAATCCGCCTTTCTGCGGTGATATCGACATGGAGATCAGGGCCGACGGCACCTGGTTCTACATGGGTACGCCGATCGGCCGGCCGGCGCTGGTGCGGCTGTTTTCGACGGTCCTGCGCAAAGAGGAGGACGAAAAGACTTACCTCGTAACTCCTGTGGAAAAGGTCGGGATCAGGGTCATCGACGCGCCGTTCATCGCTGTGGAGATGAGCGTGACTGTGCGCGAGGGTCGCCAGGTGCTCACATTCCGCACCAATGTCGGTGATGTCGTCGAGGCGGGTGGAGAGCATCGGCTGCGCTTTTCCATTGCGGGCGAGAATGCCGAACTGAAACCCTACCTGCATGTGCGCGGGCGGCTGGAGGCGCTGGTGTCACGCGCGGTGATGTATGAACTGGTCGCGCTCGGCGAGACGGTCGAAGTGGAAGGGCAGACGATGTTTGCAATCTGCTCCGCCGGCGAGGTCTTCCCCGTCATGCTGGCCGATGAATTGGATGCGCTTAGCCGATGAACGATGCGATCACCCAACGTTATCCGCTGTTTTCAGCAGCCGAATTCCGCCGCCGTGCGTTCAATCAGAATGGCGGGCCGGTGGACCATGCCTGGCGCGATCATGGCGACCATGTTCTCAATCCGGATATCGTGGAGGAGGTGGCGACCTTCAAGCTGCGCGACGCCGCCGTGCTCGTGCCTGTTATCGACGACGGCGAGGAAGCGCGTGTGATCTTCACCAAGCGCACGGCGACGCTGCGCAAACATTCCGGCCAGATCGCCTTTCCCGGCGGCTCGATCGATCCGGCCGATATCTCGCCCGAAATGGCGGCGATCCGCGAGACGGAGGAGGAGATCGGCTTGGCCGGTTCTTTCGTCGAAACGGTCGGTAGGTTGCCGAACTATCTCGCCTCGACCGGTTTCCGCATTACTCCCGTGCTCGGCGTCGTCGAGCGGGGTTTCGCGCTGAGGCTCAACCCGGCCGAGGTGGACGACGTGTTCGAGGTTCCGCTTTCCTTCCTGATGAACCCGGCCAATCACCGCCGCGATAGGCGCGTGATCGACGGCATCGACCGGCATTTCTACCGCATGCCCTATGAAACCCGGATGATTTGGGGCATCACCGCCGGCATCGTCCGTACACTCTATGAAAGGCTTTATGCATGACCGGCGTTGCCGACCAGGCATGGTTCCGCGATCCGGCTCTCGCCCGGGTCCTTGCGCTTCTCAATGCCGATAAGGGGGAAGGTCGAGTGGTCGGCGGTGCGGTGCGCAACAGCCTGATGGGCCTGCCGGTCAGCGATATCGACATCGCCACGACGTTGACGCCTGAGGTCGTCATGGAGCGGGCGGCGGCGGCCGGCATCAAGGCGGTGCCGACAGGACTGCAACACGGCACGGTGACGCTCGTCGTCGATGGCAAGCCTTTCGAGGTGACGACGCTGCGTACCGATGTGGAGACCGACGGGCGCCACGCCAAAGTTGCCTTCAGCACCGACTGGAAGGCCGATGCCGAACGCCGGGACCTGACAATCAACGCGCTCTATGCAGATGCCGAGGGCGAAGTGGTCGATCTCGTCGGCGGACTGGCCGATATTGAAACGCGCAACATCCGCTTTATCGGCGATGCGGCAAGGCGTATTGCCGAGGACCATCTGCGTATTCTGCGCTTCTTCCGTTTTTTTGCCTATTACGGCTCCGGGCGGCCCGATGCGGAGGGTCTGAGGGCCTGTGCGGCCGCGCGTTCGAAACTGAGGACGCTGTCGGCCGAACGCGTCTGGTCGGAGCTCAGAAAACTGCTCGGTGCTGCCGATCCCGGCCGGGCACTTCTCTGGATGCGGCAGGTGGCGGTGTTGACGGAAATTCTGCCGGAATCGGAACGTTGGGGGATCGATGCCATCCCTTCGCTTGTCGCCACCGAGAGGGCGCTCGGCTGGGCGCCTGATCCGCTGCTGCGCCTGATGGCGATCGTACCGCCCGATGCGGCGCGGCTGGAGGCGCTTGCGGCCCGGCTGAAACTCTCCAATGCGGAAGCGGCCACTCTCAAGGCCTGGGCGATGGCGGCGCCGGTCAACGATGAAATTTCGCCGGCTGCTTTCGAAAGGCTGCTTTACCGTAACGACCTCGACGGCATCGTGACCCGGTTGAAGCTTGCCCTTGCTGTTGCGCGTGGCAAGGCTGAGGGCGATCTAGCCGAGATGGCGCGTTCAGCGCGGCTCGGCAAGCTCATGGATCAGGCCGCGAACTGGAAGAAGCCGCAGTTTCCTCTGAATGGCGGCGACGTGCTCGCGGCGGGCGTCGCCTCCGGCCCTCGCGTCGGCGAACTGCTTGCGGTGCTGGAAAACCAGTGGGTGGAAGAAAATTTTGCGTCCGACCGAACGGCCCTGCTCGCCCGGCTGAAGGAAAGCGCGCAATAGCCGACATCGCGCCGCATCGGATGGATGCGGCGCAGCTTCAATGGTTGTTGCCAGGACTAGCTCACCGGCCGTCAGGCGGCGCTGGCTTCGTCACGGATGCGTGCCTTGATGTTATCAACCATGTTTTCGCGTATGATCGTTTCGCCGTGAGCAGTCTTCAAGTGCTCAACGGCGCGGCGAACCACTTCTGCGTCATTATCCGCCCGGGTGTGCCAGGCGCAGCCGGGAACGAGCGTGCCGCATTCGAACAGTCGCATGGTTTTCTCCTCTGTCTGGAACGCAACGGCCATCGCGCTTTCACGCGATTGATGAAATGTACGTGCGAAGAGAAGGTTCCGGCCGGCAGGAGGTGGCGACCGGACAAGGTGGTTCAGTCGGGCATCGCCCAGGCTTTGTAGGTCTCCGAGAGATGGCCGGGCGTGTTGCTGTTGGCTGCGTCCTTCTGCAGATCCTCCGGCGACTTTCCGCCGGCCAGTTGCAACTTGACCTGCTCGATGAAGCAGCACAGCGGCAGATCGGAGCCACTCTTAGCCCGCAGTTTCTCGGCAATGCGGACAAGGAACTCGGGTGTGTCGATGGCACGGAATGTTTCCTGGGCATCCGTGGACGCAGGCGAGCCGCTTTCTGTCGTCATGACAATCCTCCTCCGATTGTTACGCACGTACATATAAAGTTAGGACTCACTGAATTTTTATGAAGGTCCCTCAGCTCGAATAATCGATGAGATTTTACAGTCTCACGGCCATCGCACGACAGGCGGCAGCGACGAGAGAATGGATTCGACGTTGCCGCCGGTCTTCAGGCCGAAGATGGTGCCGCGATCATACAACAGATTGAATTCGACGTAACGGCCTCGGCGGATCAACTGTTCGTCACGATCGGCTTCCGTCCATAGCTTGTTGAAGTTGGAGCGAACGATTTTCGGATAGACCATGGCGAAAGCCCTGCCGACATCCCGCGTGAAGGCGAAATCGGCGTCCCAGCCGCCGGCTGCCTCGCTCGAATGCAGCCAGTCATAGAAGATGCCGCCGATGCCGCGGGGCTCATTGCGGTGCTTGAGGAAGAAGTAGTCGTCGCACCAAGCCTTGTAGGCGTCGTAATCGGCGACGGCGTGATTGCGGCAGGCGATCTCCATGGCCTTATGGAAGAGCTGGCTGTCCTCGTCCTCCTGGGTGCGGCGGCGCGACAGCACCGGCGTCAGGTCGGCCCCTCCGCCGAACCATCGGCTTGTCGTGACCACCATGCGGGTGTTCATATGGACAGCCGGAACGTTGGGGTTGACGGGATGGGCGATCAGAGAGATGCCCGAGGCCCAGAAACGCGGATCGTCCTTGGCGCCCGGAATCTGGGCCCGGAACTCCGGAGAGAATTCGCCATGGACCGTTGATGTATGGACACCGACCTTTTCAAAGACGCGGCCTTCCATCATCGACATGCGGCCACCGCCGCCGGCGCCGTTTTCACGCGACCAGTCTTTGGCGACGAAGCGGCCTGGTTCCTGATCGGACAGGGGGCCTTGCAATTCGTCTTCGAGAGCTTCGAAGGAGGCGCAGATCGTATCGCGCAGCGATTCAAACCACCTGCGCGCGGTCTCCTTCTTTTCCACTATATCGTCAGGCAAGCCGATCGGCAGTTCGGGTCTTTCCATGTCGCGCCTCCGCGGTCGGCATCCTGTGTGGGCACGACTCGCTCGATTCCTCGTTGCCCTCCCATCTAGCAGGCGGCGGCGCCCGCCGCCATGCCGACGCGGGTTCCGGTCGCCGCATTCAAGATTCGACTCGCAAATCAACTATTTCGATACTACCTTTTCCGGAGAGGTAGGTTTGATGGCAAAAATTCCAGGACCTCCGTCCTTCGACGGCCTGAAACGCAGAATGGCGAGACACCGGGCGGAAAATCCCTCCCGTAAGAAAGACCATTTCGTGCGGGAGACATATTGCCTCGGCCTGATTGATGCTCGCGCCAAGGCGCGTGAATGGTTCGACGAATATCCGAAAGCCGCCTATTGGACGGAAGTGGAAAGCTGGCGCCAGCTTGACGGTGACCGGATCGAATTCACCATGCGCCGCCTGCCTTCGGCGGACTGACCGTCACTCCGCGACGGCGCGCACTCGGCTTTCGATCAGAAGGCCGCTTTCGTCCAGGATCGGATGCGCCACCGAGACGATGTGGGCGTTGATCCTCTTCAGGTCGCGCAGCATATCGAGATGCAGCGAGCTTGTCTGCAGACTGTCGGCGCGTCCGTCGCGCAGGCGTTCCAGATGGTGTTCGGCCGACTGTTTCTCCATGCGCCGGACCTCCACCTTTGTCTCCATCATCTGACGCGCAAGATTGAAATCGCGAGTGACGAAGATCGTCTGGGCGACACGAAGATTGTCGATCGTCAGGTCGAACAGCTTGCGTAGTTCCTGATGACCATCGTCGGAAAATCTGAGCCCGAGGGAGATCTTCTTCCTCACCTGTTCCAGCAGGCCCTTTTCGATGATGTCGCCCATGTGTTCGAGGTTGATGGCATAGTCAATGACGACGATCGAGCGGCGGGCATTTTCGTCGCTGAGCCCCTCGCGGCCGAGCTTCGACAGATAGACCTTCACCGCCTGCTGCAGCTTGTCGACGCGCTCTTCGAGGGTCGCGATTTCGGAAAGCTTGGAAGAGTCATTGCCTTCCAAGGCCTCGGAGACCCGGATCAGCATGCGCTCGATGAGGTCGCCGATGCCCAGCACTTCGCGGGTGGCGCTGGTTAAAGCAATGACGGGCGTCGAAAGCTCATGCGCGTCCAGATATTTCGGCGCGGTGTCCGGCTCGGCCTGGTCCGGGACCAGCCGGGTCATCAGGGTGGCGAGCGGTCGGGAGAAGGGCCAGGCGAGTGCGGCGAGCAGAAGATTGAAGAGCAGATGCGCGTCGACGGGCAGTTTGGACGGGCCGAAGGGCAACATCTGAATGAGCTCCGCACCGTAGCCCGCAAGCGGCAGGGCGATGACGCAGCCGAGCGTGCGGACGGCGAGATTGCCGAGAGTGACGCGCCGCGCGGAGGCCGGGCCGGACAGCGTCGCGACGACAGGGGGTATTGCGCCGCCTAGATTGGCGCCGAGCACGAGCACGATGACCAGCTCGGCCGAGATCAGTCCGGCCGAGGCGAGCGACAGGATGAGCACCACCACCGCCAGGCTGGACGATGAGACGAAGGCGAGCGCTGCCGAGAAGAGGAGCGCCACGGGCAGAGCGCCGTCCAGCAGGCTGATGAAAGCGGCGAGAGCGGGTGAGGCGCGCATCGGCTCCGTCGCAAGGCTCAGGAGATTTAACGACAACAGCATCAGGCCGATTCCGATCAGCGCTGCGCCGCCGCCTTGCCGGGTGCTGGAGCGACCGCGGTAAAGCACGATGCCGCAGAGGATCAGGAGTGGAGAGAGCCATTCGATGCCAGTCGCGACGATCCATGCGGTGATCGCGGTACCGACATTGGCGCCGAGCAACACGATCTGGGCCATGCGCGGCTTGATCAGGTCACGTTCGACGAAGGAGGCGGTCATCAGCGCCGTTGCCGTCGAGCTCTGCAGCGCCACAGTCGCCACCAGCCCTGACAGGAATGAGCGAAGGCCGCCCCGCGTGCCAGTCGCCAGCCCGGTTCTCAGCCGGGCGCCGAAGGCCCTGGATACGCCGTCCTTAACCTGCGCGAGGCCGAACAGCAGCAGCGCCACGGCTCCGAACAGGTTGATCATGATGATCGTAGAATCCATCTTCTTATTTTAGTCTGCTTTCATTGGTTTGGAGGGGTATTGGCCTGAGGACTCATCTTCTCAAGCTATTGAAATTGTGCCAATCCTCCGATATTTTTGATTGCCCGGCTAATAGATATACTCCGGTTTGAAGGATTCACAATGTTCGATTTCCGACACTTCAGCAATGTATCAGACAATCTTTTCCAAGCCGGGGCTGATCAAGTCCAGCCGGTCTGCCGCATCGCCTCGCCGACGATCATGGCTGCCGAAATTGCGACATTGATCGAGCGCTGACCCTCGACCATCGGGATGAGGATACGGGCGTCAGCTCTTTCGTGCACGTGATCCGGCACACCGGCGCTTTCGCGGCCGAAAAGCAGCACATCGTCCGGCCGGAAGGCGAAGTCGGTATAGTGATCGGCAGCCTTGGTGGAGGCGAGGATCAGGCGCCGGTCGGTCGTGGCGCGCCAGGCCTCGAAGCGGTCCCAGTTGACGTGGCGGGTCAGCGCGGCGGCGGCGACATAATCCATGCCCGATCGTTTTAGGTTACGATGGGAGACGTCGAAGCCGGCGGGCTCGATCAGATCCACGGTGAAGCCGAGGCAGGCGGCAAGGCGCAGGATCGTGCCTGTATTGCCGGGAATGTCCGGCTGGTAGAGTGCGAGTCTGAGGTTCGTCATTCAGGCGCCGCCCGTTCGTTTCGACGCGGGAGGCCTAATACAACTGTGATTTCAGCGCAACAGGGCGCAGTTTGGCCCAGAAACATTCTATTCGCGCCAGTTCGGGCTGGAAATTTCGCAGTTTTCGCGTTATGCATGCACATCTTCGAACGCCAGCAGGGAGGGCCTCATGAATATTTTGCTCATTATGCGCTTTCCCGCCGTGATGCCGACCAAGGCTACATGGCGCCGCTAGAGCGGGCTTCCTTCTAAAACTTCCCTTTTGATCGATCGTGCGGCTGTTTCAGCCTCGCCCCTTGAACGTCCGGTTCCCATATGTGCTTGCATAGCGCCGGAATGGCGCGAAGCCGGGAGCCGGAATGCTGATGTTTCGGAGCAATTTCATGTTTGGCTGGTTCGAACAGCGACTCAATCCCTTTCCGAGCGAGGAGCCCGTCGCGCCCCCGAAAGGTCTCTTTGCCTTCTGCTGGCATTACAGCAAACCGGCAGCGCCGTGGCTCGGCCTGATGGCCCTACTGACGGCGTCGATTGCCGTTGGCGAAGTGGCGCTCTTCCAGTTCCTCGGCGATATCGTCGACTGGCTGACCAATGCCGACCGCGCCACCTTCCTGCAGACGGAAGGCCACAAGCTGTTCTGGATGGCGGCGCTGGTGCTGGTCGGCTTGCCGCTGGCCGCCGGGCTCGATTCCCTCATCATGCACCAGATGCTGCTCGGCAACTATCCGATGATGGCGCGCTGGCAGATGCACCGCTTCCTGCTGCGCCACAGCATGACATTCTTCGCCAATGAGTTTGCCGGGCGCGTCGCGACCAAGGTGATGCAGACATCCCTTGCCGTGCGCGAAACTGTCATGAAGATCCTCGACGTCTTCGTCTATGTCGTCAGCTATTTCCTGACGATGATCATCGTGATTGCCGCTGCCGACTGGCGGCTGATGATCCCGATCCTCATCTGGCTCGCCATCTATATCAGCATCGTGTCGTACTTCGTGCCGCGGCTTCGCAAGATCGCGGCCCAGCAGGCGGATGCGCGTTCGATGATGACGGGCCGCGTAGTCGACAGCTATACGAACATCGCCACCGTCAAGCTGTTCTCGCATGCGGGACGTGAGGAGATCTATGCCAAACAGGGCATGGACGAGTTCCTGCAGACCGTGCACAAGCAGATGCGCAAGGTGACGCTGTTCCATATCAGCGTCTACCTGAACAACTGCGTCGCGCTCTTCGTCGTCTCGGGCCTGTCGATCTGGTTTTGGCTGAATGGGGCGATCTCGGTCGGCGCGATCGCTATCGCCATCGGTCTTGCCATGCGCGTCAACGGCATGTCGCAATGGATCATGTGGGAAGTCTCGGCGCTATTCGAGAATATCGGCACCGTCTATGACGGCATGGAGATGATGAGCAAGCAGCACGACATCATCGACAAGCCGAATGCGCCTGACATGACGGCGAAGAAGGGGGCGATCCATTACGATCGCATCCGCTTCCACTATGGCCAGGGCAAGGGTGTCATCGACAATCTGTCGCTCGACATCAAGGCAGGTGAGAAAGTCGGTCTGGTCGGTCGTTCCGGCGCCGGCAAGACGACGCTGATGAACCTGCTCTTACGCTTCTACGATCTGGAAGCCGGCCGCATCACCATCGACGGGCAGGATATATCAGGCGTCTCGCAGGAGAGCCTGCGTTCGCTGATCGGCGTCGTGACACAGGATACGTCGCTGCTGCATCGCTCGATCCGCGACAACATCGCCTACGGCCGGCCGGAGGCGACTGACGCCGAGGTGATCGAAGCGGCCAAGCGGGCCAATGCCTGGGAGTTCATCGAAGGGCTCGTCGACATGCAGGGGCGCCAGGGGCTTGACGCGCAGGTCGGCGAACGCGGCGTCAAGCTCTCCGGCGGCCAGCGCCAGCGCATTGCGATCGCTCGCGTCTTCCTGAAGGATGCGCCGATCCTGGTGCTCGACGAGGCGACCTCGGCGCTCGATTCGGAAGTCGAAGCGGCGATCCAGGAAAACCTCTTCGCCCTGATGGAAGGCAAGACCGTGATCGCGATCGCCCACCGGCTTTCGACGCTGACGGAGATGGACCGGTTGATCGTGCTCGACAAGGGCCGGATCGTCGAGGCCGGTTCGCACGGCGAACTGATCGAAAGCGGCGGCATCTATGCCGACCTCTGGAACCGTCAGTCCGGCGGCTTCCTCTCCGATCACGCCGAGGAGGCGGAAGAGGCCGCGGAATAAAAATCGACCCTCCCGGCGTGAGCGGGAGGGCATTTTCGTGATTGCGATGATTTGACATCGCAAGGCGATTGTCGAAGACCGGCTGCGGTCGGGCGTGCTTTCAAAGACTGTCGGCCCAGTCGATCACGCGGTCCTGTTCGACGACAACGATGGTGTTGGCGGCTGCGATCGTGCGCAGTGCCACGATGCGGCGGCGTTCCTCGCTGTCGAGCCAGGCGGCGATAGCCTCGATGACGATCTCGTCGCGCGGCAGCGCCAGGTCGAGAGCCAGGGCATCCAACCTTTCTGCAAGCGGAAGCGGAATATGCGCATTGAGCATTTTCGTTTCCATGACCTTCTCTCCGGTGAAGCGCGATTCTAGCGTCTGATTGCGACGGGTTCGGGGGCAATCAATGGCGATGCCGCCGATGTTATCGTTTATTACCAAAATATTAGGTTGCGTCCGCTTTCCATTCCCTTTGCCGCTCCCCTCAATCCGCCTATATCGCTTCCATGTTTCTGCGACCCGTCTTCCGCCTGTTCGAAACCTGGATCGATCCGTTCCGTCCGCGCGACGACTTGCAGCCGCCACGCGCGCCGATCGGTTTCATCTGGTTCTACATCGGCCAGGCGAAGATGCCGTTCATCGCCATGCTCATTCTCGGCGGCACGTCGGCGGCAATCGAGGCTGCGCTCTTCTGGTTCGTCGGGCGCCTCGTCGATATTCTCGCTAGTATTACGCCGGGCGCCGGCTGGAGCGGTCTTATCGCGGCCCATGGCGGCGAGCTGTTCGGCATGCTCGCTCTCATCGGGCTCGTGCGCTTCGTCGTCGCCTTCCTGATTGCCCTCGTCGATCAGCAGGTGATCACGCCGGGCTTCTACAATCTAGCACGTTGGCAATCTTATCTCCACGTCTCAAGGCAATCATTGTCGTTCTTTCAGAGCGATTTCTCCGGGCGTATCGTCACCAAGGTCTGGTCTGCCGGCCAGGCAACCGGCGATCTCGTCACGTCTCTGATGGAAAGCGTCTGGTTTGTCGGCATTTATGCGGTAACGACGCTCGTGCTCGTCGCCAGGCTGGACTTTACACTCGCCGCCGTCGTGCTGTTCTGGCTTGGCGCCTTCAGCCTGCTTGCCCGCCACTTCGTCCCGCGGATCCGCCATCACTCCCGCGAAACGGCGGAGGCCGGGTCGATGCTGAACGGCCGGATGGTCGACTCCTACAGCAATATGCAGACGCTGAAGCTGTTCGCACGCGATGAAGAGAGCGATCGCTACATGCGCCAAGGTTTCGATATCTATCAGGACACGGTGCTGCGCTTCACGCGGTTCATCACTGGCGTGCGGGCCTCCATGGCCCTGCTCTCCGGCCTGATGATCGTGACGATGGCGGGCTTGAGCGTCGATCTCTGGCTGCGCGGCTTGATCACTTCCGGCGCGGTGGCATTTTCGCTGGCGCTGGTGCTCCGGCTGAATTTCCTGCTCGGCAGGTTGATGACGCAGTTCAACGGCATCATGCGCAATCTCGGCACCATCCAGAACTCCGCGGAACTGATTTCACAACCGCTCGGGCTCGTCGATCGGCCCGATGCGAAGAGCCTGGTGATCCGCCATCCCGGCATTTGCTTCGATAATGTCTCCTTTCGCTACGGCAAGGGTCAGCAGCCCGTCGTCGAGAATTTCTCCCTGACCATCCGCCCGGGCGAGAAGGTCGGGATCGTCGGGCGTTCGGGCGCCGGCAAATCAACACTGATGAACCTGCTGCTGCGTCTCTATGACATCCAGGATGGCCGTATCCTGGTCGATGGTCAGGATATATCGGCGGTGACACAGGAATCACTCAGGATGCAGATCGGCGTCGTCAGCCAGGATACGTCGCTGCTGCATCGTTCCGTGCGCGACAATATACTCTTCGGACGACCGGATGCTGGCGAGGGGCGGCTGATTGAGGCGGCCCGGCGCGCCGAAGCCTTCGACTTCATCGCCCGCCTGCAGGATCAGCAGGGCCGTAGAAGTTTCGATGCGCATGTCGGCGAACGCGGCGTCAAACTGTCGGGCGGGCAGCGGCAGCGCATTGCTATTGCACGGGTCATGCTGAAGGACGCGCCGATCCTGGTTCTCGATGAAGCGACGTCGGCGCTCGATTCCGAAGTGGAGGAAGCGATCCAGTCCAACCTCCATCGGATCATGGAGGGCAAGACGGTGCTCGCCATCGCCCATCGGCTGTCGACGATCGCCGCGCTCGATCGGCTGATTGTCGTCGACCTCGGCCGGATCATCGAGGAGGGCAGCCACGACGAGCTGCTTCGCCGCGGCGGGCTCTATGCCGAGCTTTGGGCTCGTCAATCCGGCGGCTTCCTCGCGCCCGACGAGGATGCAGGCTCACGGATCGAGGACGAATTCCGCCATGAGGCCAAAATGGTTTGATCCGAAATTGTTCTCGATGCGGCGGACCGATTTCAGCCGCAGGGGCGCTTTGCTGAAGACGTGATCGATCGAAATGCCGAAGGGGCCGGCGGCGATCGGCCATGTCGCAGGCTCCAGCGATGCTGTGCCCAAGCCCTGGCTGCGCATGAGATACTGCACATCCGGCGCCAGAATCGACGTATTGAAATCACCGGCAAGCACGAGCGGTCCCGGCAGCGAAGGGATAATCTCGGCGAGATCTTCGATTTCCAGGCCGTGGAATTCGTCATAATAGGGTTTGGTCAGGTGCGCGGCGAGGAAGTTGATCTTCTGGCCGGCGAAATCGATCGTCGAGATCGTCAGCCGGTTGCGCCACAGCAGGCCGAGGCTGCGGATGCGAGGCTCGATCAGCGGGCGCTTCGACAGGACGAGCGTATCGCATTGCTCCATGCCGACGCCGCAGCCGACGTAATAGGGGTAGGTTTTCAGCAGTCGCGGCAATTCGGACAATACCGGTTCGGCCTCGAGGATGTTGACGACATCGGCGCCCGAGCCGATCGCCATGTCGGCAATATCGGCGCCGTTTGCGAAATTGTCGTTCTCTATATTGAAGGACATTAGCTTGAAGAGAGCAGGGCGGCTCTCGTCTACCGCAGGCTCGACGAATTCACGCGTCATGACGATGCCATGGACGACGAGAACCATCGATGCGCCGAGTGTCAGCAACGCGTACCAATGCCGCTTAAAGAGGAGGGCTATGCCGGAGGCCACTGCTGCGGCCGCCGCCAGATGGATCTGGAAGCTGTAAAAAAGAGAAAGCAGATAGAAATCTTTGACATAGCGCAGCGAGATAATGGCGAGGACGAGCGTTGTGAGAACGCTCATTACGCAAAAGATCGTGTCTCTCATCCGCTCGGGTCCGGCTGGCTGGCATCGTTGCGGTTGCGCCTAACACGATGGCTTTTTTGTTGCAATGCAACATGCGGGCAAGCGGTTGTTTGCCGTAAAAAATTCATCTGAAATTTCCCGCGACATTGTGCCCTCATCCGCCTGTCAAGGCTGGACATAATTTGCGATCAAGCTTAGAACGCGCCGGATTGCCGGGGAATCTATGGCCGAAATGTGTCCAGATCGATTCGCCAGCAGAGGGGGCGGGGCGGAATTCCGCGATAACTGCGCAGAGGATGGTTAAGCCGTGAGCGAACACGTAACGACAAGCGAGGCTTCAGCAGAGCCCACTCGCCGTGATTTCCTTTATCTCACCACTGGTATGGCGGGCGCTGTCGGCGCCGTTGCTGTCGCATGGCCGTTCATCGACCAGATGCGTCCGGATGCGTCGACGCTGGCGCTTGCCTCCATCGAAGTCGATGTCGCGAGCCTCGAGCCCGGCATGTCACTGACGGTCAAGTGGCGCGGCAAGCCGATCTTCATCCGCAACCGCACGCCGGAGGAAGTGAAGGCGGCAGCCGATGTACCGCTGGCGGACCTCAAGGATCCGATCGCGCGCAACGCGAACCTTCCGCCTGAAGCGCAGGCAACCGGTGTTGACCGTTCGGGTGGCAAGGACAAGGAAAACTGGATCGTCATGATCGGCACGTGCACCCATCTCGGTTGCGTTCCGCTCGGTCAGGCCGGTGAGTACAATGGTTGGTTCTGTCCCTGCCATGGCTCGGTCTACGACACGGCCGGCCGCATTCGCAAAGGCCCTGCGCCGCAGAACCTGGCGATTCCGACCTTTTCATTTGTGTCCGATACCAAAATCAAGATCGGTTGAGGGGAGACTGATTTATGAGTGGCCATTCCAGCTACGAACCATCAACCGGCTTCGAAAAATGGGTCGATGCGCGCCTGCCGCTGCCGCGCATGGTCTATGACAGCTTCGTGGCATATCCGGTTCCCAGAAACCTGAACTATGCCTATACCTTCGGCGCGATGCTTTCCGTCATGCTGATCGTGCAGATCCTGACGGGTGTCGTGCTCGCCATGCACTACGCCGCCGACACGACGATCGCTTTCAACTCTGTTGAAAAGATCATGCGCGACGTCAACCACGGCTGGCTGCTGCGTTACCTGCATGCCAACGGCGCCTCCTTCTTCTTCGTCGCCGTCTATCTGCACATTGCCCGGGGCCTCTACTATGGCTCCTACAAGGCACCTCGCGAAATCCTCTGGATCCTCGGCGTGGTCATCTACCTGCTGATGATGGCGACGGGCTTCATGGGCTACGTGCTGCCCTGGGGGCAGATGTCCTTCTGGGGCGCGACCGTCATCACCGGCTTCTTCTCGGCCTTTCCGCTGGTCGGCGAATGGGTGCAGCAGTTCCTGCTCGGCGGCTTTGCCGTCGATCAGCCGACGCTGAACCGCTTCTTCTCGCTGCACTACCTGCTGCCTTTCATGATTGCAGGCGTCGTCGTCCTGCATATCTGGGCGCTGCATGTGACCGGCCAGACCAACCCGACTGGCGTCGAGGTCAAGACGAAGACCGACACCGTGCGTTTCACGCCCTATGCAACGATGAAGGATGCCCTCGGCGTCTCCGTCTTCCTGCTCGTTTACGCCTATTTCGTCTTCTACCTGCCGAACTTCCTCGGTCACGCCGATAACTATATCCCGGCCGATCCGTTGAAGACGCCCGCCCACATCGTTCCTGAATGGTACTTCCTGCCGTTCTACGCGATGCTGCGTTCGATCACCTTCAACATCGGCCCGATCGACTCCAAACTCGGCGGCGTGCTCGTGATGTTCGGCGCGATCATCGTGCTCTTCTTCCTGCCGTGGCTTGACACCTCGAAGGTCCGCTCGGCGGTCTACCGTCCCTGGTACAAGCTGTTCTTCTGGCTGTTCGTGCTCAACGCGATCATCCTAGGCTGGCTCGGTTCTCAGCCGGCGGAAGGCAGCTACGTCATCGTGTCGCAGATCTGCACGCTTCTCTACTTCGCCTTCTTCCTGGTCGCGATGCCAGTTCTGGGTCTGGTGGAAACGCCGCGCCGCATCCCAAACTCAATCACTGAAGCGGTGCTTGAAAAGCGCAACAAGACCACTGGCGCCGCCGCGGCGGCCAATGCGTAAGCGAGCGACGGAAGGGAATAGAACTATGAAAACGCTTGTTGCAAGCATTCTGCCGCTTGCCGTCGCCGCTCTCCTTGGCAGCGCCGCTTTCGCCGAGGAAGCGACGCCCGCGAATGGTGCAGCTCCCGCGCATCACGAGGAAGGCGCGACGCCGCACTATCCGCTAAAGGAGCCAAAGGAGCAGGAATGGAGCTTTGCCGGCCCCTTCGGCCACTACGACAAGGCTCAGCTCCAGCGCGGCCTCAAGGTCTACACGGAAGTCTGTTCTGCCTGCCATTCGATGAGCCTCGTGCCTTTCCGCACGCTCGACGAACTCGGTTATTCCGAGGCACAGGTGAAGGCATTCGCTGCCAATTACGAAGTTCAGGACGGGCCGGACTCGGCCGGCGAAATGTTCACCCGTAAGGCAGTCCCTTCGGATCATTTCCCATCGCCCTTCGCCAATGCTGAAGCCGCGGCTGCGTCCAATAACGGTGCGGCTCCGCCCGATTTTTCGTTGATCGCCAAGGCTCGTGAAGTCGAGCGCGGCTTCCCGCAATTCGTCTTCGACATCTTTACGCAGTATCAGGAAAGCGGCCCGGACTACATCTACTCGCTGCTGACCGGCTATGAAGAGCCGCCAGCCGGCTTCCAGGTGGCGCAGGGCGCGCATTATAACCCGTATTTCCATGCTGCCGCCGTTCTCGCTATGCCGAAGCCGCTTTCCGACGGCCAGGTAACGTATGACGACGGCGCGCCGGCGACCGTCGACCAATACGCCAAGGACGTTTCCGCCTTCCTGATGTGGGCCGCCGAACCGCATCTCGAGGAGCGCAAGCGCACCGGCTTCATGGTGATGGTGTTCCTGGCGATCTTTACCGTGCTGATCTACCTGACGAAGCGCTCGGTTTACGCCAACAAGGAACATTAAGCGTTCCGTGCCTGAATTCGAAAAGGCGGCTTGCGAGCCGCCTTTTTTGTTGGTTCCACCCTCGGCAATTGATAGGGTGCGGCCGATTTTATGCGCTCGCAGATACGGACGTTCCATGGGCAATACAATTTCGGAGCTCGCAGCCAGCATTCGCTCCATCCCCGACTATCCTAATCCCGGCATCATCTTCCGCGACATCACCACGCTGCTCGGCAACCCCCGTGCTTTCCGCCGGGCGGTCGACGAGTTGGTGCAACCCTACGCCGGCACGAAGGTCGACAAGATCGCCGGCATGGAGGCGCGCGGCTTCATCCTCGGCGGTGCGGTGGCGCATCAGCTTTCCTCGGGCTTCGTGCCGATCCGCAAGAAGGGCAAGTTGCCGCACGACACCGTGCGCATCGCCTACAGCCTGGAATATGGCGTCGATGAAATGGAGATGCATCGTGATGCGGTCCAGCCCGGCGAGAAGGTGATCCTGGTCGACGATCTCATCGCCACCGGCGGCACGGCCGTGGGCGCGACGCAGCTTCTGCGCCAGATCGGCGCGGAGGTGGTCGGCGCCTGCTTCGTCATCGACCTGCCCGACCTTGGCGGCCGCAGGAAGCTGGAAGAACTCGGCGTCGTCGTACACACGCTGGTCGAATTCTCCGGGCATTGAGCCCGTATTGCGGCGGCGTCAGTCGAATTCCAGCACACCGCTTTCAAAGCGCATGACGGGATCGCCGTTCTGATTGACGCCCTCGCAGAGGATGGTGTTGAGATGCCAGCCCGGCCGTGATGCCAGCAGTCGGCTGGAGAGCAGGGCGACGGAATAGGTCACGGCGTCACCCGCAAAGACCGGCCGCAGCCATTGCAGCTTCTGAAAGCCGGGTGAGGGGCCGAGGTTCGGCGCCGTCAGGCCCTGCTCGGCGAGTGCGACGCGCTGCCTTTCCCAGAAGGCGAGGAAGGTTCGCATCCAGGCGGCCGTGGTGTGCCAGCCCGAGGCGCAAAGCCCGCCGAAGAGCGTGTCTTTCGCGGCTTCCTTGTCGACGTGAAAACGCTGCGGATCGTGGCGGGTTGCGAAGCGGATGATGTTTTCCTCGGTGAAGGTGTAGGTGCCGATCTCGGCTTTCTGACCGACGGCGTAAAGCTCGGACATTCTCATGCTGACGGCTCCGAGCTCACGTTGGCATCCTCCGGAGTGGGGCGCATGCGGATCATCACGGAATTCTCCGAGAGGCAGACGAGTTCGCCGCGCTGGTTTTCCACCGCGTGGCGGAATTTGACGATGCCCATGCCGGGGCGCGAGCGCATCGGCCGGGCTTCGAGAACGGTCGAATGGCCCTGCAGCGTATCGCCTGCAAGCACCGGCTTTCGCCATTCCATCAGATCGATGCCCGGCGCACCCTCGCAAAGCGCGTCCAGCACGTAGCTGTCTGCCATCATGCGCATGAGCATTGCGGAGGTATGCCAGCCGGAGGCGGCAAGCCCGCCGAGGATGCTGGCGCGACCGGCGGCTTCGTCGAGATGCATCGGCTGCGGGTCGAATTCGCTGGCGAACTCGATGATTTCCTCGGTGAGCACCAGTTTCGGGCCGAGGGCGAAACGGCGGCCGGGTTCAAAATCCTCGAAAGACAGCTTTTCTGCCGGCATTCTCTCCTCCGCCATATCAAGCGCCTAGAACAGGATGTTTTTAGGCCGGTCGGCCTAAATCTGAATTCTGTTCTACATTAAAGAGTTAGAGCATGATGTCGTCCGAAAACCGCTTACACTTTTCGGCATCATGCTCTAGTGCTTACAATAGCATCTGCGCGGGCTCAATGATTCCCGGGAGATAAACCGGTATGACGGAACTGAGGTCGATACTAGACGAGGCGGCGCGCCAGGGGCTGATTTCGTCGGAAGCGGGCGGGCGGCTTCTGCCATTTCTGACCGAGCGTGGCGTGTCTGTTGTTGAGACGCAGAAGGCAGTCGCAGCCGAGGAGCGGGCCTGGTCGGACACCGAGACGCCGCGCTTCGTGCGCGGCTTTCACGACGTGCTGATCACCATCGGCGTTATCGTCGCGCTCGTCGGCCTCTGGGGCTTGGCGCCGCTTTACGCCGTGCCGGTCGCCATCATCGTGCTTTCGGAAATCCTGGTGCGCCGCCAGCGGCTCGCCTTGCCGGCTGTCAGCCTGACAATCGCGCTGTTCTGCTGGACATTTTTGCTGATGTCCCGCGTCTTCACGCCATGGACCTCCGAAATCGGGGCGGATCTGACGCAGTTCGTCGGCGGCTTTCCGATCCTGCTCGGCGTCTATTATGCCCGCTATCGCGTGCCCCTGTCGCTGGCGCTCACTATCATGTCGACGCTTGCCTTGGTGCTCACGCTGCTTTTGCGTCTGGTGCAATGGCTAAGCGGCAATCCCGCGTTTTTCGTCGATCATCTTGGCGTGTTGGCCGCGATCGCTTTCGTCTGTGCGCTCGGCCTGTTCGCGACGGCGCTATATTTTGATCTCGGCGACCGGCTGCGCCGGACGACCCGTTCGGATATCGCCTTCTGGCTGCATCTCGGTGCGGCGCCGGCGCTGCTCTACAGTGCCGTCTCCCTACTGTCGTTCGGGGAAGCCGGCCGTATCTTCGACCTGGCGAACATGTCGGCCCGGACTCCCGTGGTCGTCGCGACCGTGGCGGCGCTGATGCTGATCGGCCTGGTCATCGATCGTCGCGCCTTCGTCACGTCGGGGCTGCTGTCTCTCGGCGTTGCGATCTTCAGCGTCGTCCGCAGGGGAAATGCGACCGTCGATACCTACATCTTCACGACGCTGATCGTTGTCGGCGCGATCGTGCTCGTTATCGGAACGGGTTGGATGCCGCTTCGGCGGCTGGTGCTCAGGGCACTGCCGCCGGCAATCGCAAACAGGCTGCCGCCGGGTTGAGGCGGCAGCGATTTTATCAGGTATTGAAACGGAAGTGGATGACGTCGCCGTCCTGGACGACGTATTCCTTGCCTTCGTCGCGCGCCTTGCCGGCATCCTTGGCGCCAACTTCGCCGTTGTACTTGATGTAATCGTCGTAGGCGATGGTGTTGGCACGGATGAAGCCGCGTTCGAAATCCGAGTGGATGACGCCGGCGGCCTGCGGCGCCTTGGTGCCGCGCTCGATCGTCCAAGCGCGCGTTTCCTTCGGGCCGACGGTGAAATAGGTGATGAGGTCGAGCAGCTTGTAGCCGGCGCGGATCAGCCGGTCGAGGCCCGCCTCGTCAAGGCCGAGGGCAGAGAGGAATTCCTTGGCTTCCTCTTCGGCAAGCTGGGCGACCTCAGCTTCGATCGCCGCCGAGATAATGACGGTTTCGGCGCCCTGCTCCTTCGCCATGGCGGCGACGGCGGCGGTGAATTCGTTGCCGGTCGAGGCATCGCTTTCGGCGACGTTGCAGACGTAGAGCACCGGATGCGAGGTGAGGAGGTTGAGGCCCTTGAGGATAGCGATCTCCTCGGCATCGAGCTTCGACAGCAGCGTGCGCACCGGCTTGCCTTCGTTGAGCAGCTTCAGCGAGGCTTCCATAATCGGCAGCATCGCCATCGACTCCTTGTCCTTGCCGGTGGCGCGCTTGCGCGTCTGCTCAGTGCGACGCTCCAGGCTCTCGAGATCGGCGAGCATCAGCTCGGTCTCGATCGTCTCGGCATCGGCGACGGGATTGATGCGGCCCTCGACATGGGTGATGTCGCTGTCTTCGAAGCAGCGCAGCACATGCACGATCGCATCGACTTCGCGGATATTGGCGAGGAACTGGTTGCCGAGGCCTTCACCCTTCGACGCACCGCGCACCAGGCCGGCGATATCGACGAAAGAAATGCGGGTGGGGATCAGTTCCTTGGATTTGGCGACGTCGGCGAGCTTGCGCATGCGCGGATCGGGCACGGCGACTTCGCCGGTGTTCGGCTCGATGGTGCAGAAGGGGTAGTTGGCCGCCTGTGCAGCCGCCGTCTTGGTGAGCGCATTGAAGAGGGTCGATTTGCCGACGTTCGGCAGACCGACGATGCCGCATTTGAAGCCCATGGCTTGATCCATATCTATTGGTAACTTTGCCCTGCCTATGCGGGAATGGTCGGCTCGGGTCAAGAGTTCGCGGCATGAATTGAAAAAGCAAGGCCGGCCGGCTTGAAGGTAAGGCGGTTTAGCCTTACCTTTTGGCGAAAAGGATACGGCTGACATGGCAACCCTGACAGTGACGGCAAAAGGACAGGTCACCTTGAGAAAAGAAGTGCTTCGGCACCTCGGGATCAGGCCCGGCGATAAAATCGACGTTGATCTCCTGCCTGGTGGCAAGCTTGAGGTCGTTGCGGTCAAAACGCAGCCGGCCAGCGGTTCCATCGAGAATTTCTTCGGAAGTCTCGAGAACAAGGGCAATATTCATGCGACGCTCAAGGAGATCGATGAGGCCATAAAGGAGGGCTGGGCTGGCGAGGTCGGCATCGCTGATGATCGTTGATACGAATGTGCTCGTGCGGGCGGCCGTGGATGACGATCCGAAGCAAACGGAACAAGCAAGGATATTGATGCGCGAAGCTGAGCGGCTGTTCGTCTCCAACCTGACGTTCTGCGAGTTCGTCTGGGTCGTCGGCCGGATTTATCGTAAAAGCGCCTCCGAGATCGCTGCGACCATCCGGCTGCTGATAGCCGACAGGAAGATCGTCTACGACAGAGCAGCTGTCGAGGCTGGATTGTCCTTCCTCGATGCCGGCGGTGATTTCGCCGATGGCGTCATTGTCTTCGAAGGCCGCAGGCTTGGCGGGGAAGTATTCGCGACCTTCGACAGGAAGGCTGCTGCCATCGTCGAAAGCGCCGGGCGAGCCTGCCTGCTGCTCTCGTCGGAGTGATATTCCGTCATTGAACTGCCGTGCTGACGATGCAATATAGTCCGGCGGATGTTTCTTCCGCCTTTTCATGTCATCAACGGGTGGATTTTCCGATGACTGACAATGACGTTGCCCTGAAACCGAAGACCAAGGTGAAGCCGAAGCTGGACAAGCCGAAGCTCTACAAGGTCATTCTCGTCAACGACGATTACACGCCGCGCGAATTCGTCATTGTGATCCTGAAGGTCGTCTTCCGTATGAGCGAGGAGACGGGTTACCGAGTGATGATGACGGCGCACAAGCTCGGCTCCTGCGTGGTCGTGGTCTGCGCCAAGGACATTGCCGAGACCAAGGCCAAGGAGGGTATCGACCTTGCCAAAGAGATGGGTTTCCCGCTGATGTTCACCACAGAGCCCGAGGAATAGCCTTTCAGCTCACGGCCGGCGGATCTGATAGCCGGTCTTGTCCTGCAGGAAGCCACAATTTTCGTAGAACCGCAGCGTCGCCGGGTTCTTCGAGCCGGTGAGCAACATCACCTTATAGCAGCCGGCCTTCCAGGCCTCATTCACCGCATGGCCGACGACGGCGCCTGCATAGCCGCGCCGGCGGTGCTCGGCGTGGGTGACGACGTTTTCGATCAGCGCATAAGAGGCGCCGCCGCGCGTCAAGTTCGGCACGATGATCAGCGTGACGGTGGCGGCGGCGTGAGGGCCGGCAAAGCCGATGAATACAGTCATGCCGGGCTGAGCGAGAATGGCGGAAAAGCGCTCCTCGGCCATGGTCCCGTCGAGAATGGGATCGGTCGGATTCAGATGCCGGTAGAGGACGGTCAACCCATTGAGATCGTCGGGAGCGGCACTGCGGATGGTAAAATCCCGGTCTGGCAGCGGCCTCATTCCCCCTTGTTGCCGAACATCTTTTTCAGCATCTCTGCCATCGGGCCGCTGGTCGGCAGCTTCGGCTGATTGCTGTTGCGGGCCTGGCGGATATGCGACTGGCCTGCCGGCTTCTTGTCGCTATCCTTGCTTTCCTTTCGCGGCTTCTCTTCCTCGGCCATGCCACCCACCGCCAGGGCGATCTTGTTCATCAGCTGTGAATCCTCGTTTCGCACCAGCATGTCGGCATTGTCGGCCAGCGTTTCGAGAAGCGGCTCCAGCCACGCCCTGTCGGCCTTGGCGAAATCGCCGAGCACGTGGTTCTGCACCATCTCCTTGACGCCGGGATGGCCGATGCCGAGGCGCAGCCGCCGGTATTCCTTGCCGCAATGGGCGTCCAACGATTTGATGCCGTTGTGACCGCCATGGCCGCCGCCGGTCTTCAGTCGCGCCTTGCCAGGGGGCAGGTCGAGTTCGTCATAGATCGCGACGAGCTCGGCGGGCTGGAGCTTGTAGAAGCGCATCGCCTCGCCGACGGCCTCGCCGGAGAGGTTCATGTAGGTCTGCGGCTTGATCAGCAGGACCTTGTCGCCGCCAAGTTCTCCCTCCGCAATTTCGGCCTTGAACTTCTTCGACCAGGGCGAGAAGCTGTGGCGCCGATGGATGGCGTCGACGGCCATGAAGCCGATATTGTGGCGGTTGCCGGCGTATTTGCCGCCGGGATTGCCGAGACCCGCGATGATCAGCATGGCCTGTCGTCCTCGCTTAAGCTTTTCCGACGTTCACCACCCGGAAACGGGAGCAAAGTCAAGCGGAAAGGGCAGTGGCGAACCGGGCGGTATCAGTCCGACAGGTTCATACCGTATTTCTGGAAGATCTGCTTCTGGTCGCCATCGGCAATCAGCTTGTTGAGAGCAGCCTGCATCTTGGCGAGCAGATCGTCGGGAAAGCTCTTCTCGCAGGCGATACCCATGGGCTGGGAGGAGAGCACGGTTACGATCTCCACCGGCTGATCGGCCTTCAGCTTTTCGAAATAGAGTTCGGAGATCGGCATCATGTCGATGCGACCGCTGAGCAGCTTGCGCAGCGTGGCGTTGAAGTCACTGGCGACGTCCAGCTTGGTGAAACCCTTCTCCTTCAGGATTGTCTCGGTGTAGTCCTCGCGCTGGGTGCCGATCGTATATTTCTTTGCTTCGTCGAGATTGCTGGCGGTGACGCCCGAACCCTTGCGGGTGATCAGGATGTTTCGGTCGATGAGCAGCGGCTCGACCCATTTGAACAGCGGATCGCGCGCGCTATTGTGGGCGGTGGCGAAAACACATGTCATCGGCGCAGTGCGGGCAAGGCCGAAAGCACGCGCCCAAGGCATGACTTCGATCGTATAGTCGACGCCGATCGCGGCCATCACCTTTTCGACCTGCTCGACCGTCGCGCCTTTGATCTCTTTGCCTTCGCGATAGTTAAAGGGGGCGTAATCCTCGGTCGTGAAAGCAACCGTCTGTCCGTGGGCGGCGCAAGGCAGCGCCAGCCATGCGAGAAGCAGGAGCTTTTTCATCGTGTCGTCTCCTTCGTTCTTCGTTTACGAGGCGCGTGCGACGGCTGATTGCGGGGCCATCAGTTCCTCAATGAGTGCGGCTGCGTGCTGTGGACGATGGAAGAGATAGCCCTGGCCATAGTCCAGACCCATCTGGTGAAGCGTGCGGCATTCCTCTTCCGTCTCGATGCCCTCGGCGATGACGGTGCAGTTCATCTTGTGGGACAAGGTGGTGATGCCTTCGATCAGCATGCGGCTCTTCTGTCGCACGTCGTCATCGCTGTCGTTTATCGCGCGGGTGAAGGACTGGTCGATCTTGATGATATCGACAGGGAAACGGTTGAGGTAGCTGAGCGACGAGTAGCCGGTGCCGAAATCGTCGAGCGCGATGCGGCAGCCGAAGCGGCGAAGCTCGGTGACGATCATGCGAATCTGCGGGTTGTCGTGCATCAGCACGGCTTCCGTGATCTCGACCACGATGCGCTCGGGGCAGATGCCGTGGCGACCGACGATCGCGGCTAGACGGGCCGGCAGTGCCGGCTCGAACTGCAGCGGCGAGAAGTTGATGGCTAGGTAGGTATCCTGCATCCCCGATATGCGAGAGATTTTCGCGAGATTGGAAATCGCCTTTTCCATGATGACGTTGCCGACGCGGACGATCTTGCCCGTCTCTTCGGCGACGCTGATAATTTCGGCCGGCGGCATCAGACCTTTCTGCGGATGATTAAGGCGCATCAGTGCCTCGAAACCGGCAATGCCGCGGCCGTTGAGATTGACGATCGGCTGCAGGAAGGCTTCAAACCAATTGTCGACGAGGCCGGCTTCGATATTGGCCTCGATTTCGGCGCGGCTGCGGGCGCGGTCGAGCATGGCTTTGTCGAAGAGCTGTGCGCCGTTCTTGCCGTCCCGTTTCTTGGCATACATCGCCATGTCGGATTTCTGCAGCAGCTCGGCCGCGGTCGCGGCGTGATGTGGGTAGATGGCGATGCCGATGGACGCGCTCAGATGCATGTCCGGGGCAAATGGCGTTTCGAAGATTGAGGCGATCTGCTCGCACATCGCCTTTGCGCGCGCTTCGGCGTCCTTCGCAGGCAGGAGGATGGCGAACTCGTCGCCGCCGAGACGGGCCGCCTCGTCGGAGGGGTCAAGATGGGTCTTCAGGCGCTCGACGAGCTCGATCAGCGCGGTGTCGCCGGCGGCATGGCCCATATTGTCGTTGATCCACTTGAAGCGGTCGAGATCGACGAAGAGGCAGGCGAGTTCCTGGCCGGCGGCGTCTGCGGCAGCGATCTTGTTATCAAGCACCGCCTCGAAGCCCTGGCGGTTGAGAAGCCCGGTCAGATGGTCGGTGATTGCCTGGCGATGGTTGCGGTCCTCCGAAGCCTTGAGCTCGGTCACATCCGTCATGACGGACAGCGAGAGGCGATCGTGAGCGCCGGCGGCCGCTTCCGATTCCATGATAAGGACGTCCATGGTGCGGCCGTCGCGGCAGACGAATTTGACGGTGACCGTCATGCCGTTTTCAGCGTAGCGGCGCTTGACGAATTTATTGCGGCTGTTCGGCGTGACCAGATCTGCAAAATTGCGGCCAATGACGTCGGCGCGACTATAACCGGTGGCGAGCAGCCAATAGTCGCTGACGGCAGTGATGCGGTCTTCCTCATCGAGCGAGAAGAGCATGGCGGGCGTCAGATTGTAGATGTCGGTGGCGCGGCGATGGGCGAGCTTCAGCTCCTTCTCCTCGCTTTCCAGCTTGGTTTGCATCTCGTTGAAGCTGTGGGCAAGCCGTCCCATCTCGTCGTTCGACTGCCAGTCGACATGATGGCGCGAGCCGAGCTGCCGGGTGGCCTCGATTGCCGCCGTCAGACGCATCAGCGGCTGGATGACGAAGAACCGGTTGCCGATCAACGCTGTGCCGAAAACGGTCAGAACCGCGAAGATGAAGATCGAAATGAAGACGACCTCTTCCTGCTTCAGACCGGAAAACAGCCCGAGGGCGGGATAATAGACGCTGATGCTGCCGAGGTTCTTCGGACCGTCGACGGTGTTGTAGATGATGGCGCGCGACACCTGCACGAGCTTGCCGTCAAAGGAACGCGGAATGGTGGATTGGCTGACGTCGAGCTGACCCGACTGATCCCGCACCTCGACCTTGACGATGGCGCCCTGGGAAACGACCGTCGCGCTGATCTGGGTGACGCTTTCCTCATCGAGGTCCCAGAGCGGTTTTGCCAGGGCTTGAGCATTGGCGACAAGAAGAACAGAGATATGGTCGCGTATTTCTTTATCGGCGCGTTCCGAGGAAAGAAAAAGGAAAAGAACAAAAAGCGGAGCGACAAAAACAAGCAGCGCTCCGCAAACAATCCCAAAAAACCTGTTCTCAACGGAATTGTTCATGGTTCCGTCTACTCCCCCAGGCCGGCATATTTGCTGTCGCGCGTTCAGGCCGGCTTCTTCGCAGCTGACGGCCCATGCTTTCATGAATATGTTAAATGTTGCTGAAACGGAGGCTTGGCAGGCAATGAAAAGCCCGCCTTCCCCGTTAACTGGTTCTCGAAAGTTGGATGGCGACTTTCGGGAGCCACTTCACCGGGGAAGGCGGGCCATATGCTTTGCAATTGGTCGAAGCGATCAGGCTTCGGCTTCGCCTTCAGCTTCCGCGGCGCTCTCGTCGACGCCGGCAGCCGGAGCGACGATGGTCGCGACCGTGAAGTCGCGGTCGATGACCGGGCTGACGCCCTTCGGCAGGGTGACTTCCGAAATATGGATGCTGTCGCCGATCTTCTTGCCGCTGAGGTCGATGTTGAAGAATTCCGGGATCGCATCGGCCGGGCAGTGAACTTCAACTGCGTGGCGGACGATGTTCAGAACGCCGCCGACCTTGAGGCCCGGAGACTTCGCTTCATTGATGAAGTGAACCGGGATTTCGACGGTCACCTGTGTGTTGCCGGAGACGCGCAGAAAATCGACATGCAGCGTGAAGTCGCGGACCGGATCGAGCTGGTAGTCCTTCGGCAGAACCTTGTACTTCTTGCCGTCGACTTCGATGGTCGCCACGGTGGTCATGAAGCCACCGGCGTGAATGCGCTTCGTCACCTCATTGGTGTTGAGAGCGATGGCAATGGGGGCCTGCTTGTCACCATAGATGACAGCGGGAATCAAACCGTTGCGGCGAAGTTCACGGGCGGACCCCTTACCAACCCGTTCGCGCGCCTCGGCCTTGAGCTCGTAAGTTTCCTGGCTCATGGCTATTCCTTTCGAGGTTATTTGGAGAGTTCGGCGGCAGGCAAAAGCCCAGTTCCGTCGAACCGGAGGCGGGTTTTCCCATCCTCATCCGCGTTGCCTCCAAGGGTGTCTACGCGGACCGGTGGCCTATAGTATAAGTCGCCCGGAAACGCAAGTTGCCGATTGCGCCGGTTTTTTGGCGATGGAGGGGCTTTCGCCGGGGCACTTCATCATCGGAGAGAGCGAACTCGCCCAGATTGCATCCGCACCCATCCCAATGCGAGAACCCTGTTGAAATCACTCGCGATCTGCACCTGGTCAAAGGCAAAATTGCCAGTGCTTATCGCCACTTGGCTTGACATTACCGCGCTTCGCATCTTTGGATGGCCGCAATCAAAAAGTGGCTGAGGAGAAAACCAGACCATGCGTCTCAAACTTGTCACGGCAACGAGTATGCTTGCCCTTTGCCTTTTCACCGGGGCCGAGGGCGCGGAGATCAACCAGGAGGGCGCCAACGCGGTCAAGGAGACCCTGACGAAGCTGCTTCCGCAGGATTTGGCAAAAAGCGGCTTCATCACCGTCAATCCGGCCGGCGCACGCTATGAGGTCATCTACGATCTGGCGAAGCTGCTTACCAAGGCGGATCCGGCGACGTTTACGATCACAGGGTTGACACCGTTTTCGATGTTCGCCACGCCGCTCGACAGTGGCCTCTGGAACATCGAAGGCGACAACAGGCTCAACGTCTCGGGCCATTTCAAGGGTCCAGACCAGAAGCCGACGGATTTCACCTATTCTATCGCGTCACTTGTTTATTCCGGCGTCTTCGACCCGGCGATCAGCTATCTGCGCTCCGGCACCTTCGCGGCCAAAGACATCAAGGTGGCCAGCAAGACCGAAACGGAGGAGGTCCATGCCAGCATCGCCAGCATGGATCAGAAGCTGAGTTCGACCGACAGCGCAGGCGGCCACGGACGGATCGATTTCGCCGGCAGCGGCTCGATGTCCGATTTCGTCGAGCAGGTTTCCGGCCTGCAAATGCCGCCCATCGAACTTCGTGCCGGCTCGATCAATGTCGAGGCCAAGGTGAACGGCCTGCCGGCCAAGCAGATTCGTGAGATGGTCTTCTTCGTGCTCGACCATCTCGATGAGAAGGAATTGAGCCCGGAAAACAGCGACAAGATAAAGGGAATAGTGAAGGAAGCCTTCCCGCTTCTGACCTTGTTCAGCGAGACGATCGGGGTCAACGACCTGACCGTCAGCAGCGAGATGGGCAAGGGCGGCGCCAAGGCATTCGGCTACAACCTCGCCATCGACGGGCCGAGTGACGCCATGCGTTTCGGCTTCGGCATGAATGCGCAGGAGATCAGCCTCGACACGCCGCTGATGCCGGCAAACTATTCGGCCTTCATGCCGAGCAACTTCGATTTCCAGCTCGCGCTTCCGAATCTGGATTTCGCAAGCTTCGGCGGCGCCCTCATGGCGATGGATTTCAAAGATTCGGCGTCCGAGAAGACCGGCGAGGAGATGGCGAAGAAGCTCTTCCGCGATGGCCGGCTTGCCGTCGAGTTTCCGAAGATCAGTGCCAAATCGCAGGTCTATGACGTCGATATAACCGGCAGGATCGAAGGTCGCGTCGATAGCGAGAAGGACTATTCGATGGAGGCGACGATCCTTGCCCGCGATCTCGACAAGACGATCGCGGCGGTTCAGGAGCTTGCCAAGACGGACCCCGACCTCAACCAGGTCTCCTTCGGCATCATGATGGTGAAGGGCTTTGCTAAGACCGATCCGGATGGCCGTTCGCGCTGGGACGTGAGCATCAGCCGCGACGGTTCCGTGGCGGTCAATGGCCAGCAGATCAAGGGACCGGATGGTCCGGATCAGGACCAGGATCACGGGCTGGAGTCGGACGAGCAGCAGGAACCGGATCAAGGTCAGGACGTAGTCCCTACGCGGCCGCAGCAGCCTTGAACGTTCTCGATTTGAATTGAACAAGAAAGAGGCCGGCTTGTGCCGGCCTTCAGGCTGCTGACACACCACTGCAAAAGCCGTGACGCCATCCTCGGCCTTGTACCGAGGATCTGCGCCGGCCGATTAAATATCTGAAAATAATGCTTTCCTGCCAAGGAATTGCAGAAGTCAGATGCTCGGCACAAGGCTAGAGCCTGCTGCTTTCATACGGAAGCATATCCTGAGTTTGTGAGGTAGTTTGCGCATTCTGCTGGCGAGAAGCAGTCGAGCATTTCACCAGCCTTGCGCCATGTCGCTTCGACTGTGCGAGGCTGTTCTCTCCTAATTAGGTGCTTGAGCTTGGCAAAGACTTGCTCGATGGGATTGAGGTCCGGGCTGTAAGGCGGCAGGAAGAAGAGGTGCGCGCCTGCGGCCCGGATGGCACGACGGACAGCTTGGCCCTTATGGCTGCCGAGATTGTCGAGGATGACGATGTCGCCCTTGGCGAGCGTGGGCACGAGGATCCTCTGGATATAGAGGGTAAAGAGTTCGCCGTTGATCGGCCCATCGATGACCCAAGGGGCGTCGATGCGGTCGCAGCGCAAGGCGGCAATGAATGTCAGGGTTTTCCAGTGCCCATGCGGAACCGCGGCACATAGGCGTTGACCACGCGGTGCCCACCCCCTGAGGGGCGCCATGTTGGTCTTGATCCAGGTCTCATCGAGAAAGACCAGCCGCTGCGCTTCGATCCGCCGTTGATGGGTCTTCCAACGCAACCGTTTCCTGGCGATATCCATCCGCGTCTGCTCGGCCGGCAGAACCGTTTTTTTTGAAACTCAGGCCCTCGGCCCGGACGAACACCCAAACGGCGCGTCGCTCGGTCTTGATGCCGCGTTCGGCCAGTTCCGCCACAAGGCCTCGCGTCGTGAACGGGCCGGATCGACAGCGCTGGCGCAGCCAGTCGGCCCGTTCGCCGGACAAAGTCCGCTACTTGCGACCGCCGACGCGGCCGGGCGTCAGAGCGCCGGTCTCCGCAAGGCGCTTCTTCCACTTCGAAACACAGGAGGGAGCAATCGCAAGTGCTGCTGCGATCGATCGTATCGTTTCTCCGGTGTTCAGGCGCGCCATCGCCCGTTCGCGAAGATCCTCAGAATATGGGTGCGTCATCCTTGCCGGCCGTCCTTTTCCGGTAGGACAGAGAATCATATTTCAGCTGATTTGCGAATCTGCGATTCTGAAAAATCGAAGCGTGCTCTAGGCATGACGGAGGAGGCTTTTTAATCGAAGAGGCTGGAGACGGACTCTTCCTGGCTCGTGCGGCTGATGGCTTCGCCGATCAGCGGGGCCGTCGTCACGACGCGGATATTGTGGGCTGAAAGCACCGCCGTTGTCGGCTGGATCGAATCGGTGATGACGAGCTCACGCAGCTTCGAGGAGGTGACGCGGGTGACCGCGCCGCCCGAGAGAACGCCGTGGGTGATATAGGCGGTGACGCTGGAGGCACCCTGGGCGAGCAGTGCGTCGGCCGCATTGCAGAGGGTGCCGCCGGAATCGACGATGTCGTCGATCAGCAGGCAGTCCTTGCCGGTGACGTCGCCGATGATGTTCATGACTTCGGATTCACCTGGCCGATCGCGACGCTTGTCGACGATGGCCAGAAGACAGTCCAGCCGTTTGGCGAGCGCGCGGGCGCGCACCACGCCGCCGACGTCGGGCGAGACGACCATGACATTGCTGAGGTCATAATGGCTCTTGATGTCGCGCGTCAGCACGGGCAGGGCGAAGAGGTTGTCTGTGGGTATATCGAAGAAGCCTTGGATCTGACCGGCATGGAGATCGAGCGTCATGACGCGATCGGCGCCGGCTTCGGTAATCAGGTTGGCAACCAGCTTGGCGGAGATCGGCGTGCGGCCGGATGCGCGGCGGTCCTGACGGGCATAGCCGAAATAGGGAAGAACGGCGGTGATGCGGCGTGCCGACGAACGACGCATCGCGTCGATCATGATCAGCAGCTCCATCAGGTGGTCGTTGGCGGGAAAGGCGGTGGGCTGCACGAGGAAAACGTCCTCGCCGCGCACGTTTTCCTGGATTTCCACGAAGATTTCCTGGTCGGCAAACCTTCGGACACTGGCTCTTCCCAAAGGAACATTGAGATAGTTGCAGATCGCTTCGGCGAGTTGCCGGTTCGAATTGCCTGCGAAAACCTTCATTTTGGTCCGCCTGTTATGCGCTGATAGCCGCGCTTTTTAGTCAGCTTCCCAGTGAATGCAAGGGCAAAGGCGCCACAGACTTTCATATTTGCAAAAAGTTTGTGACTAACCGCCCTGAGTTTGCCGCCAGGAGGTGAATTCCGCGATGGTTTTCGAGCCGATCTGCTGCATCACCGAAGCCGGGACACCCGTCCAAGGGTCGGCGGCGGCCGTCGGTACGCTTTCCTGCCCCTGGATGCGGTGCAGGCGGGCGCCGCCACCGTCGAGAATGTCCCAGACGTAGACGACGGTGACCTTGCCGTCGTCACTGAAGGCAGAGAGATAACCTTTGAGGATGTAATCGCTGCTCGTGTCGTTCGAGCTCTTGATTGAAAGGCCGTGGGCGCGCGCCTCGGCGCCGAGCTGGCGCGAGAGCGGAGTCACGGCTTGCACCGGCGCCCCGATGATCGGCAGGAAGCGCACGGTATTGCCGCGCGCGGATGATGTCCCGGGGGTGAGGGCAGCGGTCTGCTGCGGTTGCTGCGCGTCAAGCCGCTGGCCGGGCTGTGTTGGCGATCCGGCGCCGGCGATAGCCGGCGGCAGCGCCTGTCCCTTGATTGGAGCGGAGGCGGCGGGCGAGGAGCCGTTCCTCGACAGCGCGTCTGCCTGCTCCTGCATCGTCGTCGGGGGCGCGCCGCTGCCGGGTCGATAGGTTCTTTGCGATTGATCATAGACCGGATGATAGCCACTCGGCTGTGTGCTCCCGGCAAAAACCGGCTGGCGGGTGCCGGCCAGACGTTCTGCCTCGCCCTGCGTCACCGGACTTGACGGCGGAGTTCCGGAGGATTCGCCAATTCCGACTTGCGGCGTCAGCGCGTCGGTGGTGTTGCAGGCGGTCAGCAGAGCCATGACGAACAGGAGCGTGGGCACAGTCGCAGCTCGCGTCATCCCGTGATCCGTCCTTCCCACAATCGTATCAGCCCGCCCGGATTTATGCGGGCGGGGATGGTCCTCTGTCAATTCCGGATTCTCACCGGTCAGTCCCGGTCTTCAAAGGCCGATGAAATCGAGCGAATGACGGGAAAGTGTGCGCGGCGCATCCGCCGTCGTCAGGTAGGTCTGTCCGAGCGTCATTGCCGTGCCGGTATCGGAATCGGCAATGATCATGTGCACGAAGAGCGACATGTTCGGCTCGATCGGCTGCGGATTGCCGACATGGAACATCTGGTGCTCCATCCAGGAGGGCGAGAAGCGGGCGCCGAGCGAATAACCGCAAGCATTCAGCCGGTGTCGGGCAAGGCCACGCTCGTCCATGATCCTGGCATGGATGTCGAAGACGTCGCCGAAGGTGTGGCCGGGCTTCAGCACGGTCTCGATCGCCTCAATGGTTTCGCGGCAGGCATTGTAGAGCTCTCGATGGCGTTGCATCGGCTCGCCGATGACGAGCGTGCGCATCATGGCGGCATGATAATGCGCATAGGTGCCGGCCCATTCCAGCGTCAGCTGGTCGTTGGCGTCGAGCTTGCGGCGGCCGGCCTTGTAGCGGCAGAGCAGGGCGTCGGCAGCGGAGCCGATGATGAACTCGTTGGCGGGATAATCGCCGCCGCCGGAAAAGACCGCACCCTGCATGGCGGCGAGGATATCGGCCTCGTCGGCGCCCGGTTTCGTTAGCCGAATTGCGGCGTCGAGCGCGTCGTCCGCGAGAGCGGCAGCGCGCTCGACATAGGCGACCTCCGTCGGGCTCTTGACGAGACGAAGACGGCTGACGAGATAGGAGGCGTCGACGATCTGGCCGAAAGTGGTCAACTGCGCGTCGAGCAGGCGGGCGATGCGGCCGGTCATGCCGTGCGTATCATATTCCACCCCGATGCGGGCGCCGAGCAGATCCATCTCGACCAGGAGGTTCTTCAGGTCGAGCGTCGGATCGGCATTGACCCTGTCGACCCAGATGTGGATGTCTTCGAGGATCGAGGTGTGTTTGGCCTGGCGGAGATCGGCCGAGCGGGTGATCAGCGCCATCGTGCCGTCGCTCTTGACGACCAGCGTCTGGAAAAAGCAGTAGCCGAAGGTGTCATAGCCGGTCAGCCAATACATGCTTTCCTGGGCGAAGAGCAGCAGGGCATCGAGCTTTTCTTCCTTCATCTTCTCGGTGAGGCGTGCCAGCCGGCTTGCGAACTCGGCCTTTTCGAAATGCAGTGCCATTCTGCTCAAGTCTCCCTGATTGATATCGCTGAAATCTGGCGGCCGTAGTCCGGCTCGTTGCGATGTGTCGTCCTGCGATAGGAAAAGAAGCGCTCGCTATCCGGATAGGTGCAGAGCCCGAGGTTTTCGGCCTGGACACCAGCCCGCGTCAGCCTGTCGATCGTCAGCGCCGGTAGATCGAACATGGCGCGGCCCGGCGTTGCGGACGGCTTGAAAAAGCGTTCGTAGTCCGGATTTTCGGCGACGAAGCGATCGACGAATTCCGGCCCGACCTCGTAACTCGCCTGACTGATCGAGGGGCCGAGGCAGGCCAGTATGCTGGCGCGATCGGCCCCCAGGGCTTCCATGGCCGCAATGGTGTTTTCGAGAACACCGGTCAGCGCGCCCTTCCAGCCGGCATGGGCGGCGCCGATGACGCGATTTTCGGGGTCGGCAAAGAGGACCGGACCGCAATCGGCGGCCAGCACGCCAAGGGCAATGCCGGGAACTGCCGTCACCATCGCGTCCGCGTCGGGGCGGGCGCCGTCGTAATCGGCGCCAATCGTCACGACGTCGGGCGAATGCACCTGATGAACAGTTGCCAGCCGCTCGAGCGGCAGGTCGAACCAGGCGGCGACGCGGCGGCGGTTTTCCATGACGTTCCCGCGCTCGTCGTCGGAGCCGAGGCCGACATTGAGACCGCGATAGATCCCTTCGGAAACACCGCCGGCCCGGGTGAAATAACCGTGGCGGATGGTGCCGCCCGTCGCTTCGTTCAGCAGCGGGCTTTGGATCGGTGCGGGAGAGGCCGCGTCCTGCATCTGTAATTCCGGGTTTTCGAGGGGTTTGTTTTGTCCCGAGCGCATCGCGTCTGCGGCGCGCTTCAAGTTCCTGTTTCGCGGATGTTGGCTCAGCCGCGTGCGCCCTGTCAATCCACCGGGCGAAAGGGCATGAGATCGACGGCAGGATGGGAGACCGCCATCACCTTGAAGAGTTCACCCATCCGGCCCTCACCGGCGCCGGCAAGCCTGTCGACCGCCGATTGAATGACCTGCTGGGTCTGCGGCTCGCGGTCACGCCCGAGGGCTGCGGCGCGTTCGAGAATGCCGAGGCCGGTCAGAAAGTCACCCTGGTGCAGGGCGCCGTTCAGGTGGAGGCCGGCCGTCAGTGCCGTCTCGGCGAGCTGCTGGAAATCGACATGGCTCGTCAGGTCAGCTTCGCCGGGATGGGCGAGCGGCGGGTCGAATTCATGCATGCGAACCGCCTGCAGCGTATCGCCGAAGCCGGTGACGAGATGGCCGTAGTCGACGACCAGCGCCGTGCCGCCGAAGGCGCGCAGCCGCTCGCAAATCGCCATCATCACGGCCTGGCGGGCGGGTGAGATCTCAAATAGCGTGCCGAGCGGCAGGTTCTGCACCGGTTCCGGCAGTAGGGCAGGATCGAGGCCCGCGACACCTGCGGCAAAGGTCAGTTCGCCATCGGCGTCAAGCCCGATCATGCGCTCGCGGAAACCCGTTTGCGTGCGGACGAACTGCCGGATCGGGATCGCGTCGAACAATTCGTTGGCGGCAATCAGCGTGAAGCCGGGCGGGACCTCATCGAAGCCACCGTGCCACGCGATCCTTTCGCCATAAGCTTCGAGTGTCTGGCTCTGGACGTCGCGCAGGCGCTCGCTGGTTTCGACGAGATGCACGCTCATCGTGTCAAAGAGCGGCGGGGCGATGCGGGCGATGACACGCAGCATATCCGCCATCATCGTGCCGCGGCCAGGCCCGATCTCGACAAGGCGCACATCTGCCGGCGTGCCGTGGCGCTGCCAGGCATGGACGACGAAGACGCCGATCATCTCGCCGAAGATCTGGCTGACTTCGGGCGCGGTGACAAAATCGCCGGACCGGCCGAAGGGTTCTCGGGTGCGGTAATAGCCGTGCTCGGGATCGGCGAGGCAGAGCGAGAAATAGTCGGTGACGCTGATCGGGCCGTTGGCCTGGATGATCGCCTTGATCTTTTCGCCTAGAGCGGTGGTCATGTCGCGCGTCCTGCCGGTTTAGAGCTGCGGCGCGGCCTGGCGGCGGGCCCGCAGGATCGCCCAGAGGCCGAGCAGGATCATCGGGGAGGAGAGGACCATACCCATGGTCAGCCAGTTCGTGCCGAGGAGGTAACCGAGCTGGGCGTCCGGCTCTCGGAAGAACTCGACGAAGATGCGCGACAGTGCATAACCGCAGACGAAGACGCCCGTGATGAAGCCAGGGCTTTTCAGCACACGCATGCCGTAGACGAGGGCGGCAAGCACCAGGAGCAGAACAATGCCCTCAAGGCCGGCCTCGTAGAGCTGGCTCGGATGGCGGGCGAAGGGGCCGCCGGTCGGGAAAACAACGGCCCAGGGGACGTCGGTGAGCCGGCCCCAGAGCTCACCGTTGATGAAATTGGCGATGCGGCCAAAGAACAGGCCGAAGGGAACGACGGCGGCGACGATATCGAACAGGCTCCAGATCGGAATGGCATTGCGGCGAGCAAAGATGATCATGGCAATCGTCGTGCCAGTCAGGCCGCCGTGGAAGGACATGCCGCCGTTCCAGATTTCGACTGCGCGGATGGGATCGCGCAGGACAGCGGAGAGGTCATAGAAGAAGATATAGCCGAGACGGCCACCGAGCACGACGCCGAGGGCGGCCCAGACGATGAAATCGTCGAGCTGCGTCTTCGTCATCGGCGATCTATTGCCGGGCCAGAGGCTGTCGTTGGCGGCGAGGCGGCGCGCATAGGCCCAGCCAAGCAGGATGCCGGCGACGTATGCCAGGCCGTACCAGTGAATCGCCAACGGACCGATCGAAAAAGCGATCGGATCGATGTCCGGGAAAGGCATGATCGCAAGGAGATTGGCTGCTGTCGGCAAGGTTTTCCCATCCGTTGAGGTCGGCGGAACATGCCGCCGCGATCCCGGACGGTCAAGTGCATTGTTCGTGATCGCGCCTCGGCTGCCCGCTTCAGGATAAGGCTATCCCGCGCAAAGCGCTTGCATCGCGGGTGGCGAAGCCCTACCTCAATCTTCGAGGCCCCGAAGGGCTGAATTCACCTTATGCGAAGGGAGAAAAACGCCATGACGACCGGAACGAACCGCATCATGGACGAGTTCGCCAAGCTGATGACCGATGCGGCAGGGGCCGCGCAGGGCGTCCGCAAGGAGATCGAGACGGCTTTCAACGCCCAGGCCGAGCGTTGGCTGAACAGCATGGACGTCGTCAAGCGCGAGGAATTCGAGGCCGTGCGAGAGATGGCGATCAAGGCGCGCGATGAAAACGAGGCGCTTGCCGCCCGTATCGCGGCGTTGGAGGCGAAGCTCGCCGGCGAGGGCCACTAAATCCAGCTAGGTGCAGATGCGGCGTTGCCTTCATGCCACACGCCGCATCTGTCACAAAAAATTCCAGGTGAGTTTTCCACCTGTGGACACTGCCAAAAAAGCCAATACGCAGAGTCGCTTATTCTCCCTTCTGAATTGAGTTTCGAAGTGCTTTCCACAGCAGGCCTGCCCTATTTTCCCTTCTGGGGGCTGGCAGGTGGCAAGGGTCATTATACACTGATTTTAAATGATGATTCGAAGCGACTTGGTAAGCTCCGGGCAGGTTATCTGCGTTAAGTCTGGCAGCGGTTCAACGATCATCCGATGGTGGTTTCCGGTATTGCGTGTGTCTTTCTTGTGTTCGTATCCCAAGCTAAGCCGCATTCGTTCCGGTCAAGAAGGTGCTGCATGAACCTGATGGAATTGGAAGTCGAGCGTCAGTCGAACCCGGTCGATATGATCGAGTACGTGGCCTCCAACAACGACTGGTCGTTCGAGCGGTCCGGCGAGGACGAGATCGCGATGACGGTCGAGGGACGCTGGGCGGACTATCATGTTTCCTTTTCCTGGATGGAGGAATTCGAGGCGCTGCATCTTGGCTGCGCTTTCGATATCAAAGTCCCCGACATCAGGGTCAACGAGGTGGTCAAACTGCTCTCGGCGATCAACGGGCAGGTCCTGATGGGTCATTTCGATCTCTGGCGTCAGGAAGATGTCGTCATCTTCAGGCAGTCGCTGCTGCTTGCAGGGGGCGCGGAGCCGACCAATCGCCAGGTAGAGGTGCTGCTTTCCAGTGCGCTCGACACATGCGAAGCCTATTTCCAGGCATTCCAGTTCGTTGTCTGGTCCGGCATGGACGCGGCGAAGGCGATGGAAGCCGTGCTGTTCGAAACGGTAGGCGAGGCATAAGATGCCGGCGAAGGCGTTCTCCCCGGCAAGTCCCGTCGTACTGATCGGCGCCGGAAACATGGGCGGAGCCATGCTCTCCGGCTGGCTGAAGAGCGGCGTTCCGGGCTCCGCCGTCATTGTTGTGGATCCAGGCCCTTCATCGGCGATGCTGGCGACGATCAAGGAAGCCGGCGCGACGCATCTGACCGCGATCCCTACGGAATTGAAGGCGAGCGTTTTGTTTCTCGCAGTCAAGCCGCAGGTGATGGAGACGGTGTTGCCTGATGTGAAGAGCGCCGTCGGGCCGGCGACGGTCGTCGTCTCGGTGGCAGCCGGCAAGACGCTCGGTTTTCTTGAAAAACATCTCGGCAAAGCTGCCATGGTGCGAGCCATGCCGAACACGCCGGCTATGGTCGGCCGCGGTGTGACCGGGGCCTTTGCCAATTCAGGAGTCAGCGATCCGCAACGCAAACGCGTCCATGCCCTTCTCAGCGTCTCCGGCCCGGTCGAATGGGTGCCTGCGGAGGCCGATATCGATGCCGTGACGGCGCTTTCCGGCAGCGGCCCGGCTTATGTATTCTATCTCGTCGAATGTATGGCGGAGGCAGGCCGAAAGCTCGGCCTGCAGGCGGACCTCGCCATGCGTCTTGCGCGGGAAACGGTCGCGGGGGCTGGTGAACTCTTGCACCAGTCCCCCGACGATGCTTCGCGGCTGCGGCAGAATGTGACGTCTCCCGGCGGCACGACGGCGGCGGCGCTCGCCGTGCTGATGGCGGAGAACGGCATGCAGCCCCTATTCGATAAGGCGCTTGCGGCAGCGCGCAAGCGGGCCGAGGAACTGGCCGGCTGACGGAGATGCACATGGCGGAAGAGATCAGCTACGCCGATTTCGAGCGTGTCGACATCCGTGTTGGTACGATCATCGAAGCCAGCCCTTTTCCGGAGGCGCGCAAGCCGGCTTTCAAGCTGATCATCGATTTTGGCCCTCAGATCGGTATCAAGAAATCCTCGGCACAGATCACCGTGCATTATACGCCGGAAACTCTGATCGGCCGGCAGGTGTTCGGCGTCGTCAATTTCCCGCCCCGGCAGATCGGTCCGTTCCGTTCGGAAGTGCTGACGCTGGGATTCGAGGACGAGAATGGCGCGATCGTGCTTGCGGCGGTCGAACAGCCGGTGCCGAACGGCAGGAAGATGATGTGAGCATGGGCTCACATCATTTTGCCGGGTGCCTCAGGTGTCTGCATCGGATGCTCAACGAGGCTTGATTTCCTGCAGATACGGATTCCTTCGCCGTTCGTCACCGATGCGGCTGCCGGGCCCATGGCCGCAGATAAAGCCGACGTCGTCGCCAAGCGGCAGGACCTTGTCGCGGATCGAATCCAACAGCTGCTGATGATTGCCGCCCGGCAGGTCGGTGCGGCCGATCGAGCCGTTGAAGAGCACGTCGCCGAGATGGGCGAAATTCTGTGCGCGGTTGAAATAGATCACGTGGCCAGGGGCATGGCCGGGCGTGTGATAGACCTCGAATTCGTGGGCGCCGAAGGAGACCTGGTCGCCGTTCTTCAGCCAGCGATCCGGCAGCACATTGCGCAATCCTGATATGCCGTACGTCGCGGCCTGGGTCTCGATGCGCTGCAGCAGCGGCAGGTCATCCTGATGCGGGCCGACTATGTCGACGCCGAGGGCTTCCTTCAACTCCCCGGCGCCGCCGGCATGGTCGAGATGACCGTGCGTCAGCCAGATTTCCTTGATGGTCAGGCCGCTTTTCTCAATCGCCTGAAGGATAAGCGGCACGTCGCCGCCCGGATCGACGACGACGCCTTCCTGGGTATCGGGATCGAAGAAGACCGTGCAGTTCTGCTGAAAGGGTGTCACCGGAATGATGCCGGCCTGGAGCATGCCCATAAGTGCCTCGCTTGGGTGTCTCGGGTGCTCAGGGTATAGTCCGAAACGGCGGCGAGGACAGCCCAAATCTTCTGCTTTGACGCGTGTTTCACGGCAGCAAGACCGACTGCAACACAAGTTTATAGGTCTCTTCCGCCGTTCGACGCGTCGACGAAATCAAATTTTATTCTAACTTTCAATCGCTTGGGAGGGCGTATCTGTAGGGGGCGTTTTGCCCCGGCGGGGCGCGTCGGAACATCGTGGAACGCAGCGCGTTGTCCGGCCATCGAAACCAAGGAGACGCTCACATGACCTTGAAGAGAAACATCCTGTTGGCTGGAGCCGTGCTCCTGGCGAGCGGCGGTCTGGCGCAGGCGGAGATGGTGGCGACCACGGTCAACGATCTCAACGTCCGCGCAGGTCCAGGCCCGCAATATCCGGCAGTCGGCCTTGCCACCCGCGGTTCGACCGCGGTGCTCGACGGCTGCATCGAAGGCAGCCGCTGGTGCCGTGTCGACGTCAACGGCATGCGCGGCTGGGTTTATGCGGATTATCTGCAGATGGACTACGGCGGCAACCAGGTTATCGTCGAGCAGCATCGCGCCGAGATCGGCGTTCCCGTGGTGACCTACGAGTCGACTGCCAGCGTTGTCCCGGCCGACCCGCAACCGGCGCCGGGCGATGAATTGATCGGGCCGGTTGGAGCCGTCGAAACGATCACTCCGCCGGAGACGGTGCGGACCTATATCGAGACCAATCCGACCGAGACGGTGCGGCTTGGCGGCGATGTGGTCGTCGGCGCGGAAGTGCCTGCCGACGTGACTTTCCAGACCATTCCGGATTACGAATATCGCTACACAAGGATCAACGACCGGCCCGTCCTCGTCGATCCAGGTACGCGCCGGATTGTCTACGTCTATCAATAAGATCATCGGCAACTATGAAAGGAGGCGGTCGGCAGGCCGCCTCGTTCGCGCAATCCTCGTCCCGCCTTTGAAGCCATTCGAAACCTCCGCCGGGGCTTCACTCGCCATGCCTGTTGATTGTTGTCCCCATTACGTTTTATCCAAGACGTCGGGGGAATTGCTTATTGCGTCGGAAGTTCCGGGCGGACCTTGGTTACCAAAGAAATATCAGGGAAATTGCGAAATAAGCTCGGGCTCCCACGAAGTTCGGTGAAGCTGGCAGCCGCGTAAATTTACGTCAATAATGCTGACCTATGTATGCGGAAGTTTCCCGCAACGCGCGCAACGAGAAAGGAAATGTGGAGTGTCACGACAGACCGGTCCCAAAGCAGGCAAGCCGGAGCCGTTGGCCACGCCGATGGAGGATACAGGTGGTATCGATTTCGAGATCATCGAACTATTCTTCTTCGCCTATCGCGACTTCGTTTCCGATCCCGACGCCATCCTCGAAAAGAGCGGCTTCGGACGGGCGCACCACCGCGTCGTGCATTTCGTCAACCGCAATCCCGGCATGACGGTTGCTGATCTTCTCGACACACTGAAGATCACCAAGCAGAGTCTTGCAAGGGTGCTGAAACAGCTGATCGATTCGGGCTATATTCGCCAGGTGGCCGGTCCTGAGGATCGGCGGCAGCGCAAGCTTTATCCGACGAAATCGGGGCGCGAGCTGGCGCTTGCCCTTGCAGAGCCGCAATCGCGCCGCATTGAGCGGGCATTCGAAGGAGCCTCTGCACAGGTGAGGGAGGGCGTGAAGGCCTTCCTTGGAGGCATGCGGGATAGAAAGAAGGCGGAGTGAATGGCGGTCAAGACAGGTATTTCCGACGATGCGGCGCATCTGCTGGTGGTCGACGATGACTCCCGTATCCGCGCGCTGCTCAATCGCTATCTCGCAGAGAACGGCTTTCGCGTCACTGTCGCGGCCGACGGCGCCGAGGCGCAGCGCAAACTTGCCGGTCTCGATTTCGATCTCATCATCATGGATGTGATGATGCCGGGCGAATCCGGCATCGACGTCACCCGCGGGCTTCGCGCCATCAAGAACGTGCCGATTATCATGCTGACGGCGCTGGCGGAATCGGGCAATCGCATCGAAGGCCTTGAGGCCGGCGCCGACGATTATCTCTCCAAACCCTTCGATCCGCGCGAGCTGGTTCTGCGCATCAACAATATCCTGCGCCGCAACGCCAACGGTGAGGGGCTGAAGATCGAACAGGTCATGTTTGGGCCCTACACTTTCTCCCTGACCCGCAAAGAGCTGAAGAAAGCCAGCGAGGTGATCCGGCTTACCGATCGCGAACAGGAAATCATGCTGCTCTTTGCGCGCCGCGCCGGTGACACCATCCCCCGTCACGAACTGATCGGCAATGACACAGAGGTCGGCGAGCGGACGATCGACGTGCAGATCAACCGGCTCAGGCGCAAGATCGAGGAGGATCCGGCCAATCCCGTCTGGCTGCAGACGGTGCGCGGCATCGGATACAGGCTGAGCATCGACTAGATTTGAGAAGTGGAGCATGATGCGGAGGACGGTTCACACTTTCCCGTATCGCGCTCTGAACGGCCGGGACCGACGATGGTGACAATGGACAGTTTGCGGCGGGAAGACCGCGCTCCGGCGGCGGGTTGGCGCTGGATCGTCCGCTGGCTGCGGCGCCGATTGCCCACCGGGCTCTACGCGCGCTCGCTGCTGATCATCATCATCCCGATGGTGCTGCTGCAATCCGTCGTCGCCGCCGTCTTCATGGAGCGTCACTGGCAAATGGTGACCGAGCGCCTGTCGCTCGCCGTCACCCGCGACATCGCCGCCATCATCGAGATCGTCGAGACCTATCCGCAGAATTCCGACTATAGCGAGATCATCCGCATCGCGCGCGATCAGCTTAACCTGCAGATTTCAATTGAGCCGGACGGCGATCTGCCGCCGCCGCGCGTCAAGCCCTTCTTCTCGATCCTTGACGGCATCCTCAGCGATGAGATCACCGACGAGATTCACCGGCCTTTCTGGATCGACACGGTTGGCAACTCGAACCTCGTCGAAATCCGGATCAAGCTCGAGAACAAGATCCTGCGGGTGCTGGCCAAACGCAGTCAGACCTATGCCTCCAACACCCACATCTTCATCGTCTGGATGGTCGGCACGTCGCTGGTGCTGATCGGCATTTCGATTCTCTTCCTGCGCGGGCAGATCCGGCCGATCCTGATGCTGGCGCGGGCTGCCGAAAGCTTCGGCAAAGGGCAGAAGCCCGACAATTTCTATCCGCGAGGCGCCGACGAGGTCAGGCGCGCCGGCCTTGCCTTCATTCTGATGCGTGAACGCATCGAGCGGCAGATCGAGCAGCGTACGGCGATGCTTTCCGGCGTCAGCCATGATTTGCGCACCATTCTCACCCGCTTCAAGCTGCAACTGGCGCTCGCCGGCGACAATCCCGACCTGCATGGCCTGAACGACGACGTCAATGATATGCAGACGATGCTGGAGGCCTACATGGCCTTCGCCCGCGGCGAGGTCGAAGAGGATGTCGGCGAGCTGAAGCTCAGCGAGATCTTCGCCAAGCTGGAATCCGATTTCGTCCTGCATCGTAAGCAGTTCAGCTATACGATCGAAGGCGACGACGACATTTCCGTCAGGCCGAATGCGTTCACGCGTCTCGTCACCAACCTTGCCTCGAACGCGCGCCGTTATGCCAATAGGCTCGACATCGAGGCCAAGCACAATGCCAAATGGCTGACTGTTATCTTCGACGATGACGGGCCGGGCATTCCGGAAAAGAATCGCGAGGACGTGTTCAAGCCGTTCTTCCGGCTGGACGCAGCGCGCAACCTGGATGCATCCGGCACCGGCCTCGGTCTTGCGATTGCCCGCGATATTGCCCGCAGCCATGGCGGCAACGTCACGCTGGGCGACAGCCCGCTCGGGGGCTTACGGGCAACGATCCGTATTCCGGCCTAATTGTCCGTTGCCGTCAGCTTCACGGCCTTGCGCGAATCGAACTCATCCAGGCGCTCCACGATCCAACGCCAGAGAGTGACGACCTGCATGAGGAGGTCGCGGCCAAGCGGCGTCAATTCATATTCAACGCGCGGTGGAATCTCGGGATAGAGGGTGCGAATAATGAGGCCGTCGCTTTCGAGGGTGCGCAGCGTCTGCGTCAGCACTTTCTGGCTGATGCCCTCGATCCGCTCCATGAGGCGCGAGAAGCGTAAGGGTGCGCCGGCATCCGATAGTGCGTGCAGGATGCGCAGTGGCCATTTCGCCGCCGCCCGTTCTATCAAGGCGCGCGCCCGTGCATCCTGCTCGTCAGTCATGTTGCAGCAGAAATCGAATATGTCGCCGGCCACTTCAGTTACCTCGAGGTGTGTATAGATCATTCTGGTACCTTCTTTCGATCGGGAACAATAGGACCTACATGCTCGGGGAACCAATCAAGGAGAGGTTTCCGATGTCGAAGGTGTGGTTGATTACAGGCAGTTCGCGTGGTCTCGGCCGGGCGCTGGCGGAGGCGGTTCTGGCCGCCGGCGACAATCTGGTGGCGACGGCGCGCGATCCTGCCCGGCTTGCGGATCTTTCCGAACAATATGGCAATCAGGTGCTGACGCTGGCGCTCGACGTGACCGACGAGGAAGCGGCAACTGCCGCGGTGGAAGCTGGCGTGAAGCGGTTCGGCCGTATCGACGTGCTTGTCAACAATGCCGGCTACGGCAATGTCAGTCCGATCGAGGATACCAGCCTCGCCGATTTCCGAGCCCAGGTCGAGACCAACCTCTTCGGTACTGTTATCATGACCAAGGCGGTGATCGCCCTGATGCGCGAACAGGGTGCGGGCCATATCATCCAGTTCTCATCCGTCGGCGGCCGTATCGGACCGGCCGGACGTGGCGCCTATTCGGCAGCCAAATTTGCAGTCGAGGGCTTTTCGGAGGTGTTGTCTAAGGAAGTCGCGCCATTCGGCATCAAGGTGACAGTGGTCGAACCCGGCGGTTTCAGAACTGATTTCGCCGGTGCTTCGACGGTGCTGGCCGAAGGGCGCGCGGACTATGCGGAAACGGTCGGCGCCACGGTGCGCTTCCAGCGTGAATATGACGGCCGTCAACCTGGCGATCCTGCCAAAGCGGCCGCCGTCGTCATTCACATTGCCGGTCTCGACCAACCGCCGCTCCGGTTGCTCCTCGGCAGCGATGCTGTGCGCAATGTCGAGAAGGCGGATGCGGCACGCATCGAGGCCGATCGGGCATGGCGCGCGGTCAGCGTCTCGACCGATTTCGAGCCGGATGCCGAGTTGCGGGCGATGCCCTGGGAGAAGAAGGCGGGCTGAACGAGGCAAAAACAAAAGCGCCGCTGGAGAGCGGCGCTTCGCGATGACGTGTTGGCAGATCAGCCGGCGGTGCAGAAGTGACTGCGGCCATCATTGCCGATATAGGTGCCGCTGCGGGGATCGAAGGAGCGGTAGCGGTAGGAGCAATAACGCTCCCATTGCGGTGACCAGGGCTCCACCGACGCGCGCGCAGGCGCATAATATCTAGGCTGTTCAACATATTGCGGCTGCTCGACATAGAGGCGGCGCGGAGCGCGATAGACCGGAGCCGGCTCGTAATATTCTGGCTCGTACGGCGGGTCGATGTAGCGGGGTTCGTCATAAACAGGGCCATTATTGGCGTTGGCGATAGCCGAGCCGACAATCAAACCGGTGGCGAGACCGACAGCGCCACCGACGAGGGCATCGTTGTTGTGATGATGGCGCCAGTGGTGGTCACCGGCCGAGGCCTCGCCGATGACGGAGAAAGAAAGCGCGGCAGCCGTTGCCGTCAGCAGAAGAGTTTTGGCGAGCCTGTTCATAAGCATCAAGTCCTAATCTCGGAAACCGAACGCCGGTTCCTTCTCGATGGTGTCAGTCCTAAAGATTCCTGGCTGAACGAAGGCTGAACGACAAAACCCGGCATTGCTGCCGGGCTTCAACTCGAATTCGACAGCCTTGTTAAGGGCTCAGCCGGCAATCTGCAGATTGACGGCCTTGGGGCCCTTGCCGCGGCGATCCGGCTCCGTGTCGAAGCTTACCTTCTGGTTTTCCGTCAAACCGGCCAGCCCAGAGGCCTGTACGGCAGAAATGTGAACGAAGATATCGGCGCCGCCCCGGTCCGGCTTGATGAAGCCGAAGCCCTTGTCGGTATTAAAGAATTTTACAGTGCCAGTCTCGGCCATGCGTCAGGTCCTTTTCTCTCTGCCCGCCATCCACACGGGCAGCATCATAGCATTGCCTCCTTGCGGGAGGCGTTGGCAGGCAAGTCTTGAAATTTGAGAAAAAGGTCCCCTCTACCTCGGCCTGCTCCAAGCAGGACTTTCGCCTGCTTTGTTTGGAACCGGCTGACCGGAATATTAGCGTTCCCGGCGCGCAAATACTTAAGGACTTCCCATGCTCGCAAAATGCCCGAACGCGCTGAGAGTGCTGCGTTTAAGGGATTTTGGCAAGCAAAAGTTTTTTAACGTGTCCTTCCGGGCACACTGCTGCCCGCGTCTGGTTTGCGCAAAACGCAAAATTTCCGTCGTGAATGGGAGATGATTAACGATTTATATCGCCCGCAATGTAATTTTCGGGCAGATTTTGCCAAAAATACAACGTAAACGGGCTAGCGAGTTCCCTAAAAATTTTTTTGAATTCGGCGTCCACCCATATTTGGACGCATGTTCAGGCGGCTGACAGGCGGCGGCGAGCAAAGCCGGGCACGATCTCGACTACAAGCATAGCGATAAACATTAGCGCGCAACCTGTATATCCGGTGGCCGGCATCGACTCACCGAGAATCAGGGCTGCGAGCGATGCGCCGAAGAGCGCTTCGGACGAAAGGAAGATCGCCGCCTGCGACGGAGTCGTGTAGCGCTGGGCAATCACCTGCAGCACGAAGGCCAAGCCGGACGAGAAGATGCCGACATAAAGGATCTCAGGTCCTGCGGCCAAAATCGCCGAAAGGCTGATCGGTTCGACCGCTGCGGCAACGGCCAACGCGCAGGCCGTGGTGACGGCAAATTGCGTGGCGGCCAGCGCGAGCGGCCTTCCGCTCTCGGAGACGGTCATGCCGGCAAGGGTGATCTGGATCGCCCAGAAGGCGGCGCAGGCCACGGTCAGGAGATCGCCTGAGGTGAGCGCCGAGAGATGACCGCCGGACAGGAGATAGATGCCGGCGAGCGCCATCAGCGCGCCCGGCCAGATGATCCAATGCGGGGCACGGCGCAGGAAGAACACGGCAATGAGCGGCACGAAGACGACATAGAGGCCGGTGATAAAGCTGGAATTCGTCACCGTCGTCGTCTGCAGGCCGACCTGCTGGGTGGCGGCGCCGCTGAAAAGGGCAAGGCCGGTGAGGATATAGAGCTTGGCATGGCGCGCGCTGGTTTTCACCTCTGCCTTGCGCACTTCCAGAAGAACAAAAGGCAAGACGGCCAATGTGGCGACGGCAAAACGTAAGGCGATGAACCAGAAGGGGCCGATCGCCTTCATCGCCGTCGACTGCGCGACGAAGCCGCCGCCCCAGATGGCGGCTGCAAGCAACAGGAGGAGGTTCGCCTGAATGCGCGTCATGTCGTCCTCGATGAGGAAGGGAGATCTGTTCGAGCGGTTAGCAGTTGCCTTTCCTCTAGGCAAGGGCGAAGACTTGGCGCTGATGGCGGAGGTGGAGGGATGCAACGCGAAAAACAGACGCCGGCGAGCGGTATGGCGGTATCCGGAATGGCAGGCTATTCCGGTACGCCGCTGGCCAGGAAGCTCGGGCTTGCGCATGGGCAGGCTGCCGCTCTTCTCGGTGTTCCCGAAACGATCGATGACATCAATGGTTTCGGCGGTTTTGCGTCGGTTATCCGCCTGCTTCCCGAGACTCTTTTGCGGGCGCTCGATTATGTCCATCTATTTGTGACTGACCGCGTAGTGTTGGATGCGGCGGCACCGACGCTGTTCCGGGTCCTGAAGCCCAACGGCATGATCTGGATCTCCTGGCCGAAGAAGAGCTCACGCGTGCCCACCGATATCACCGAGGATGTGCTGCGGGAGATCCTGCTGCCAACGGGCCTGGTCGATGTCAAGGTCTGCGCAGTCGACGAGATCTGGTCCGGGCTGAAATTCGTCATTCGCAAGGAATTGCGCGGCGCGCTGTGACCGCTCAACCGTTGTTGGCCTGAGCGCGCGAGACCCTGAGCAGCGCGCCGTCGTCCTCGTCCGTCAGCATCAGCAGCGCGCCGTCGGGCGCTACAATGACGTCGCGGATGCGGCCGTAGTCGCCCTCGAACAAGCGCTCCTCGGCGATGAAGGCGCCGCTCTCGTCGCGCTGCATGCGCGAGAGCAGCTGGAATTTCAGCGCCGCGACGAGGAAGTCGCCGTCCCATTCCGGGAACATGGCGCCGCGATAGACAGCGAGCGCGCCGGGCGCGATCGAAGGATCCCAATAGTGCAGCGGCTGCTCCAGCCCTTTTTTGGCGGTGCCTTCGCCGATCTCGGCGCCTGAATAGTCACGGCCGTAGGTGATGATCGGCCAACCATAATTCTTGCCCGCTTCGATCTGATTGATCTCGTCGCCGCCGCGTGCGCCATGTTCGACGGTGTAGAGCTTGCCGTCCTTCGCATCGAAGGTGATGCCTTGCGGGTTGCGGTGGCCCTTCGACCAGATCTCCGGCAGCGCCTTGCCGCCGTCCTTGAACGGATTGTCGGCGGGGATGCTGCCGTCGGCATTGATGTGGACGATCGAGCCGGCATCGTCCTGCCAATCCTGCGAGCGGTCGCGGTCGCCGCGGTCGCCGACGCTGATGAACAGCGTGCCATCGCGGGCGATCGCGATGCGCGCGCCATATTGGATGTTGCCTGACGTGAAGCGCCGCATGGTAAAGATGGGCGTGACCGCCTGAAGCCTCTTTTCGTCGGGAGACAGCGTCGCGCTGAAGGCCTCGGTGCCGGAGCCCTGTTTGTCAGCGATGGCGGCGGTGAAATAGAGTTTTCTGCTCGTGGCAAAGTCCGGGGCAAGCGCCAGGTCCATAAGACCGCCCTGGCCGCGGGCATTGACCTTGGGCACGTTGCCGATCGGCTCGGAAAGCTTGCCATTGCGGATGATACGTATGCGGCCCGGCCGCTCGGTGACGAGATAGGCGCCGTCGGGCAACACTTCGACCGCCCAGGGGTGTTCGAGACCACCGGCCAGTTTTTCGACGCGAACCGTAGGACCCTGCGTGTTGACGCTATCGGCCGCATTGGCCGATGTGGCGCCAAACAGAATCAGCGTCGCGGCGAAATGGAAGGCGGATATTCTCGTCATTTGCTTCCCCCTCGTCTCTCCACCCGGAACGTGGAGTGGGCAGGGCAGAGCTTCAAGCCTCAGTCTGTCTGTAATAACGGCTTTGTGTTTGCCGGTTGAACGGAGCCGGTCGCGTTACCATCGACCAGTTCGGCTTCGAGGATGTAGCGCAGCGGCCCGCGTTCGGTCGCATCGAAGGGCCAGCAGGTGGCTAGTACGAGGCGTCGGCCATCGGAGGCGGGGTCGATGCCGCTCGCGTCCCAGGGGGCAATGCGGCCTTGGCCGGCCTTGAAGGTCAATAGCTTACCGTCGCGGCGGGTAACTTCGATCGTATCGCCCGGCCTTATATACTGCAGCCAGCGAAAATGGGTGTCGCGATGGGCGGCGATGACGGAGGTGCCCTCGTCGCCCGGCTGCGGTGTATTGGCGAGCCAGGCCGGGCCGAAGGCGAGCGCCTCGCCGGATGCGCCGGAAAGCACGATCGCCTCCTTGCCGAGGCGCGGCGCACGCACCCTGGCCATCGTGGTGAAATCGGCCCAGGGCCAGGGTTTCGTCTCCTTGCCGCTCAGTTCGGCGGCAAAAGCACGCTTCAGCAGGACCTGAGAGATTTCTGCCTTCGCCTTCAGCAGGAAACCGTCGCCGATCAGCGCCAGACCATATAAGGCAAGACCGGCGATGGCGAAGGCGATCGTCTTTTCGATCGGCGAAAGACGCCAGAGGAAGAAACCCTTTCTCCTCCGTGGCTTCGGCATGTCGTGCGCCGTGGCGGCGGCCATGGCGAGTTCCAGATAGGTCGGAAGCGGCTCGAATTCGGCCGCTTCCTGATTGTTGCTAGAAACCATTGCGCTTGGCTCCGGCCATGATGAGACCCTTGAGGCGGCGGCGCCAGATGGCGAGCCCGCTCGCCGCCGCCAGCGCTAGCAGCAGCATGGTCAGCCCGCGCATGATCTGCTCGTCGGCGCGCGTCGCCGTCTGCGGCAGGTTCACGGTCGAACTCTTCTGTGCGATCAGCGTGGCGGCTTTCGCCGTTGGTGCAGCGGCCATCAGGTTGGCGATCTCGGGCGACGCGGCGAAAGCCTGTGTTGCGGCTGCGGCCTGTTGCGGTTCGGCGCTTCCATCAGGCGCAGCTGCGCCGTGGCGCTCTGCGCCGCCGGGTGGGACAGAATTTTCGCCGAAGACCTTCCCGAAGTCCCAGCCCTCGGGCAGGTTGAGCGGCAGCTTCGCCGAGCCGATCGGCTCGTTTGCCGGTCGCGACGGCGTGACGTCGACGGCGACCAGGCTGGTGACGCGCGAGACGAGGTGGTGGGCAAGCGCCACCGTCTCGATGTCCTTGTCGAGCGCGGCGGCATCCTGGCGCTCATAGGCGCGGGCCTCGAAATCGTCGATCTTGCGTCGCGCCCAGAGCTTGGAAATGCCGTTGCCGTCTGCGGCATTGGCGATATCCATCTCGACGCGCCAGGGCTGGTTGGCTGTCTTGCCGACGATCTGCAGCTTTCCGGCAGCCTTGTCCTGCGGCAGTTCCGCTGTCAGAACCAAAGGCTCGCCGCTATAGAGGTCGGGCATCGGGTTCGGCGTGATATCCTCGGCTTCGATGCCTTCGAAGGTCGCGGCGATATCGGTCATGGCGGGGTTCTGCAGCTTGGCGAAGAGTTCGCTCATGCGGCTTGCCACCTGATCGGTCGAGCCGATCTGGGTGAAGGTGCCGCGGCCGACCTCGGCGGCTTTGGTCATGAAATAAGTGTTCGGCGCCGAGCCGATGCCGACGGTGAAGACGCGGGCATCGCCGCGGCTCGCGGTGATTTCCTGGAAGAGCTGCTGTTCGTTGCCGATCGCGCCATCCGTCAGGAATACGACCTGGCGCAGCGCTCCGCTTGCGATCGGGCCTTGGTTGCGCAGCGCGTCCTCGAGCGCCGGCAGCATTTCCGTGCCGCCATCGGCGTTCAGGCTCCTGATATAAGCGATGGCCTTTTCGCGGTTATCGGGGGTGGCGGCGACGAGGCCGTTGAAATAATCGGTCATCGTATCGTCGAAACGGATGACGTTGAAGCGGTCCTCGGGGTTGAGCCTGGAGATGGCAAGCGCCAAGCTCTGTCTTGCCTGTTCGATCGACTGGCCGGACATCGAGCCGGAATTGTCGATGACGAAGACCACCTCGCGTTTTGACGGTACTGGAGCATCCGGCGCGGTGGGCGGAGTGATGAAGGCAAGTAGGTAGGTCTTGCCGTCAATCGCTTCGCGGAACAGGCCGGCGCTTGGCGTCTTGCCGGGAGCGGCTTTCCAGGTGAGCTCGAAATCCTTGTCGGCAGGAACCGCGTCTCCTTTCAGGCTGATCGTTCTCGCCTGGTCGCCGTCCTGTCCGATATCGACGTGGTGGAATGAGGATTTGACTTCACCGAGCGGGAAGCCGGCCTCAAGGTTGATGGTCAGCGAGACGGGGTTGATCCTGGCATTCTCGCGAGGGTCGAGCACCGGGGCTTCGATCTTCTCCCGATTTTCCACCGGGTCGCTCGGCGTTGCGAAGCCGGCGCCGTTGTTGAACTCGACGGTTTGGACGATCGGCGCCGGATTATAGCGCGGCGCGACGACCATCGGGAAACGCAGCGAGAATTCACCGCCGGACTGATGGACCGTCTGCTGATATTCGATCTGTACGACGATCTCTTCGCCGGGGCCGATATTGGCGACCTGGTTGGTGAAGATGTTCGGCCGCTGCTGTTCGAGCAGCGCCGTCTTCTTGCCCTCGGCCTTGGCCTGCTCATAGATCTCGCGGGCTTCCTGGCGTGGCTTGATCTGGCCTTCGATGAAGCGTTCGCCGATCTGCATCTTCAGCGCGTCAACGGCCGAATTGTCGGGCAGCGGGAATACGTAGGTGCCCTCGACCCAGCCCTGGCTCGGGTTCTGGAAGCGCTGGGTCACCTTCACCCTGGCGATCGGGCCGGAGATATTGATTGCGACGTCGGTCCTCAGCCGCGGCGCTTCGACATAAAAGCCTGGCTCCTTCGAAGGAAAGAGCAGCGAACCGCTATTGACGTCGTTCGGCCGCACAAAGGCGGCGAGCTGACCGGATGCCTGCCGCGTCTCGGCGCGAGCGGCGGAGGCAAGTCCCAGCATCGCGGCGATGCAGGCGACAAAGGCGGTGATGGCGACAAGACATGAAATGGAGATCCGGCGCATGCGCATGCGCCCGATGGCGAACTCATCTTCCAGAAACATTGGCCTACCCTCAATAACCAATTTTGGATGAGCGAATGATGCAGCTTCGATCTCGGCGCCCTCGCGACCGAATTGCGGCGGCGGGCTGCATTTGTTACGGCTTATTCGTGGCGGCAGGATCGCCGTACCGAGGCTCAGGTAGTTGCGGCGAGCGATGTCCTGGCCTGTCGTCTGCTACTGATATTGCCGAGCTTCGGCGTGGTTCAATTCCCGGACGTCCGTCATTTCTAACCGTGCCCTCCCTGACGCCCGATACGCGCCGGCATCGGATCGGGAGGAAGATTAGGCTGAGCTAAATCCCGCAGCAAGCGCGCTTGGCTGCGGAGCGCTTCGACCGTGCGCCGCAAGCCGCGCCGAAATGGAGAGCGGGTCGGTTTGCCAGTGCGGCAAAACGATCAATAAGAATCATTGCCGGCATCACGCCTTTGCGCTTGAAATGCCGTCATACATTGGACATAGAGCTAACCGCAGAACTCCGGTCCCGGCTTTCTGCCCGTTTCAACCAATAGGACCGATATCATGGCCTTCCTTGCCGATGCTCTTTCCCGTGTGAAGCCTTCAGCCACCATCGCCGTCTCCCAGAAAGCGCGTGAGCTGAAAGCGAAAGGACGCGACGTCATTGGCCTCGGCGCAGGCGAGCCGGATTTCGATACGCCAGACAATATCAAGACAGCTGCCATCGACGCGATCAACCGTGGCGAGACGAAGTATACGCCGGTTTCCGGCATCCCTGAGCTGCGCAAGGCGATCGCCGCCAAGTTCAAGCGCGAGAACGGCCTTGAATATTCCTGGGAACAGACGATCGTCGGCACCGGCGGCAAGCAGATCCTGTTCAACGCCTTCATGGCGACGCTGAACCCGGGCGATGAAGTCGTCATCCCAGCGCCCTACTGGGTGTCCTATCCGGAGATGGTGGCGCTCTGCGGCGGCACGCCGGTGTTCGTTTCGGCTACCCAGGAGCATAACTTCAAACTCCAGCCTGCCGATCTCGAAAAGGCGATCACGCCGAAGACGAAGTGGTTCATTTTCAACTCGCCGTCCAACCCGACGGGCGCGGCCTATACGCATGCCGAGCTGAAGGCGCTGACCGATGTGCTGATGAAGCATCCGCATGTCTGGGTGCTGACCGACGACATGTACGAGCACCTGACCTATGGCGACTTCAAATTCGTCACGCCCGTGGAGGTCGAGCCCAGCCTGTATGACCGCACGCTGACAATGAACGGCGTCTCCAAGGCCTATGCGATGACCGGCTGGCGTATCGGCTATGCCGCAGGCCCGCTCCAGCTCATCAAGGCCATGGACATGATCCAGGGTCAGCAGACCTCGGGTGCCACGTCGATCGCCCAGTGGGCGGCTGTCGAAGCGCTGAACGGCACCCAGGACTTCATCCCGGCGAACAAGAAGATCTTCGAAGGTCGCCGCGACCTCGTCGTCTCCATGCTGAACCAAGCCAAGGGTATCGTCTGCCCAGTGCCGGAGGGCGCCTTCTACGTCTATCCGTCCTGCGCCGGCCTGATCGGCAAAACGGCACCGTCGGGCAAGGTCATCGAGACGGACGAGAATTTCGTGTCCGAGCTTCTGGAATCCGAAGGCGTTGCCGTCGTTCATGGCTCGGCCTTTGGCCTCGGCCCGAACTTCCGCATCTCCTATGCGACATCGGAAATGCTTCTCGAAGAAGCCTGCCGCCGCATTCAGCGCTTCTGCGCGGCCTGCAAGTAACACGGACGGCGGTAACATCGATCGAAGGCCTGCCGGTGACGGCGGGCCTTTTTTTGCCTGCAGCATTGGCGGATATTGGAAACGAGTTTCGGGCTGATGCGTTGGCTGCGGTTATAGCTCACATCCCGATTCAACGCGTTGCCGCATCGATTCAGCCTTGCCTCGCAAGTCTTTGAATTTCGATTCAAAACGTGAGGGCGAGCGCCGGTCGCACGGGCTGTCTGCGGTTGCGGGCGGACGCCAAACCAACTAGATATCCGGCATCAAGTTCAATTTGCCGCTTCGGGGGGGCCGGATTTTGCAGCAGAGTGCCGTCATCGTCTGTTCTGACGTTAACATGCTCCCGGCCGCCTGCTGCACTCTGCTTTCCGTCAAGCGCAATCTTACGAATGCCGGTGTAGAGTTCCTGCTTCTCGGCATCGACCTCAAGCCGCACGAGGTCGCCGAGGTCGATAATTTTGGGCGGCTTCACGATATGGCGATCAGGGTGTTGCCCTATAAGACGCCAGATGCCGGCCTCCAGGCGCGAGGCCGCTGGTCCGCCGCCACGCTGGCGCGGCTCTATATGGATCGGGATATACCAGGCCATGTCGAGCGCCTGCTTTATCTCGATGCCGACGTGCTGGCGGTTGCGCCGGTCGATGAACTCTTCACCCTTGATTTTCAAGGCAAGGCGCTTGCCGCCGTTGACGACTATGTCATGGCCTTTCCCGAGAAATCAGGCGCGCGCCAGCGCAAGATCGGCATGGGCGAGGGCGGCCGCTACTTCAATGCCGGCGTATTGCTGTTCGACTGGTCGGCTTGCCGAGCGAGGGGGCTCTTCCCCAGAACCCGGGAAATCTTCGAGCAGCGGTCGCACCTGTTCGAGAACAATGACCAGGATGCGCTGAACGTCACTTTCGACGGCGACTGGCTGGTGCTCCATCCGCGCTGGAATACGCAGACGGGCCTGCTGCCTTTCGTTGATCGGCCGGCCATCTTTCATTTTACCGGCCGCAAGAAGCCGTGGCAGGCGAACGTTCCCTGGGTGCACCGGCGGATGGCCAATCGTTATGCCGAAGATCTTCGCAACACAGCCTGGACGTCCTTCTGCAGGCAACCGTCGACGACGGACCGAGTGGCGGGCTTCCTCTCGCATGTGGGAAAGCAGATCGGCGGCCTGACGCGGCTTGCCCGGATGCGCGCCTATTTCAGCAACAGCTAGTCGGGCGGGCCGAGCGCATCGTCTTTGGAAAGTGCATGTGAGCCGATATGGAATCAATCCCCAGCGATAACAAGGCTACGACCGCTCCGGATGGCGGCTTCGATTTCCTGACGCCGGACGCTTGGAAGGCGCTGTTGTCGGGCTACTCCCATATCGTGCTGGTAGCAAATAGCGAGGCGGTCGATCTCGAACGGCTGCGGAGCGAATTGCCGGAGACGGCGCTCTACGTCTTCTTCAACAAGGTCTATAAGGTGCTCGACGCACCCTTCGTCGGCCATTCCATGCTGGTTGCCCGCAGCGACGTGATGGGCGCCCATATCGTCCACCGGCGCGAAACAGGGGATGTCTTGCGCTTCTTTGGCGGCGACGATTTCCTCGGCGTCGTCAATATCCGGGTCTCCGTCGAGGAAAATTTCAGCGAGGAGAGCCGCTTCGAAGGCGCTAAAGCCCGTCACCTCGATCTGACGCAAATGCTCGCCGATCTCTATCCGATCGGCAAGATCGCGACGAGCGGCTTTGCGGTCGCGTTGTGGCTCGCCGATCTGCAGTTGCCGGGCAAGATCCTGCTTGCCGGCTTTTCGGCGAAGCGGAGCGAGAAGTGGAAGGTGTTCGACGTTCACGATTGGACGTTCGAGCAGATCTTCCTGCGTCTCTTTGCGCGCATGGGTTCGATCTCGATGATGGGCGGCGTCGATGCCAGCCCCTATTCGGCGCTTGCCAAACGGTTTCCCGAGGTGCCGCCGATCGAGATCGCGATGACTGCGGCTGAGGTCCTGTCGGAGCGGCTCGACAATACGAACAGCCAGATCGACAGGCTGATGTCCGTCACTAAATTCATCCGCGCCGTCGATAATTTCTTTCGGCGGTTCAAACCGAAAACCCGCAAGCAGCGTTTTCTCGAAAAGTCGAAGGGATGACTATCGCAGGCCTTAGCTAACAGGCGTGGGTGGCGAAGAAAGCTGTTGCCGATGCTGGCGATCAAGGTGGACAATGGAACAACAGAACGTCCGAATATTTGTGGGATTCGATCCCAAGGAAGTGGTCGCCTACCACGTTCTCGTGCAGAGCATCATCGAGAAGTCGTCGATCCCGGTCGAGTTCTCGCCCATTGCGCTCTCCAATCTTGGCAGGATTTTCACTCGCCAACGCAACGCGCTGCAATCCACTGAGTTCTCCTTCTCGCGTTTCCTGACGCCCTATCTCAGTGGTTACGAGGGCTGGAGCATCTTCATGGATTGCGACATGCTGATGCGTGCCGATATCGCCGAGCTTTGGGCATTGCGCGACGAGCGTTACGCCGTCATGTGCGTCAAACACGATTACCGGCCGAAGATCGACACCAAGTTCCTCGGTCAGACGCAGACCAAGTACGAAAAGAAGAACTGGTCGAGCCTCATCCTCTTCAACAATCACGAATGCCGCGCGCTGACGCCGGAATACGTCAATACCGCGACCGGGCTGCAACTGCATCAGTTCAAATGGCTGGAGAATGAAGACCTCATCGGCGAATTACCGGTGACGTGGAATTACCTCGTCAATGAATACGACTACCGCGAAGATGCCAAGAACGTCCATTTTACCGATGGCGGGCCATATTTCGAGGAATACAAGAACGACGATTACGCCGAGGAATGGTTCGCAGCCCGTGAACGCCTGCTCTTCGCCCAACAGCCCGCCTAAACAGCCTGTTCCGTCCCTTCCTCCGCGGGGAGGGAGGCCTCAGAGCCCCAGCGCCGTCAGCATGACGAAGGTGGCGAAGAGGATGAAATGTGTCATGCCCTCGATGGCGTTTGTCTCGCCGTCGTTGAGGTTGATCGCGGCGGCAATCAAGGTGATCGTCACCATCACCGTCTGCACCGGGGTCATCGCCATGATGAAGGGCTGGCCGGTATAGAGTGCGATCGCCTCCATCACGGGCACAGTCAGGATCACCGTCGATAGCGAGGCGCCCATGGCGATGTTGACGGTCGCCTGCATTCGATTCTTGAGCGCCGCCCGCAAGGCGGTCAGGATTTCGGGGGCGGCCGAAATCGCCGCGACGACGACGGCCGTGACCGCGATCGGCGTGCCGCTGTCGCGCAGGCCTTCGGTCATGAAGGCCGACATAAATTCCGCCAGCATGCCGATAATGACGACGCCGACGAGGATGGTGGCGATCGAGGCGGCCGCCGGTCCGTCGGCGCCGTGTCCGTGGTGACTTTCCTTCTTCCGCTCGGAGCGCGGGTAGCTGTAGCTGAAGAAATAGCTGTGCTGGCCGACCTGCATGCGCAGGAAGAGGCCGTAGAGAGCGATCATCGCGATGATGGTGAAGGCGGAATAATAGTGCCACTTATCGCTCGGCACGAATTCCGGCACGATCATCGAAATGCCCATGGCGGTGAGGATCATCACGCCGTAGGTCTTGCCCGAATTGTCGTTGTAGGGCTGCTCCCCATGCTTGAGGCCGCCGAGGAGAGCTGCGAGACCGAGGATGCCGTTGATATCCAACATCAGGGCCGAGTAGATCGTGTCGCGCACGAGGGTTGGCGAGCTCTCGCCCCTCATCATGATAGCGAGAATGATGACTTCGACGGCGAGGGCCGAAAGTGTCAGGATCATCGTGCCGTAGGGATCACCGACCTTGACGGCGAGCAGTTCGGCATGATGGGCGACGCGGATCGAGGCGAGTACGATGGTGGCGACGAGTGCTGCGGCGGCGACGAGCGCCAAGCCGCGCCCCATCTCCATAATCGCGTGCTCCAGAAAGTGGGCGGTCAGCGCGACGACGAGTGCGGTGACCAGGAACTTCTCCTCTTTAAGGCGTGACGCGATGCCCAAATCTCAGCTCCCGTTGCGATTCACGCTTTTAAGTAAGTCACTGATTTCGGATGGGAAGCAAGCGGCGGCACTCTGCTATTTGCAGTCTTGGGCGTTTAATGGAATACTGACGCCCTCGGGGCCGGAAAGCAGATCGCGGCGTCCTCGAATTCTCGTCACGCGGCCGCGATTATCCGGACCCTGTCCGGAAGCATGCGAATGCGCAACAAGATGATGAGGAGACGGATGCATGATCAAGGTGGTCTATGAAGTCGTGCCGCATGACGGCGGTTGGGCCTACAGGCTGGGAGGCGTCTATTCCGAGGCATTCCCGACCCATGCCGAGGCGCTCGAAGCTGCGCGCATCGTCGCGGCCGAACAGCAGGTCGGGGGCGATTCCGCCGAGATCAGCTGGCAGGACGAAAACGGCAAATGGCATGAGGAATATGCCGAGGGCGGCGACCGACCGGAAACCGAGGTGGTCGACGGCTTATGGCAGGAGCGTATGGCCGGAGCCTCGCAGAGCGCGGGACGTCAACCCTAAAGCGCGTCGCGATCTTTCAAATTCGCTTGCTGCGCTTTGAGCCTTTGTTTCGCGCATGCCGTTATCGCAAAATCGCGCACACTTTTGCGCGACATGATCTATCCCTTCAATGCCCGCGTGACGATCGTGTCGACAAATTCGCGCTTCTCAGCGGTATAGCGATCGCCGTCCATTCTGAATTCGGCTGCCAGCCTGCGTTTGAGCGCGGCATAATCGGCCGCCGCCTCCGGATGTGCGATGAGATAATTCCTGAAAGCCAGCCTGTTTCGATGCGTGCCGTTGCCGGCCGGGCAAAGGTAGACCCGCTCCGCCGGCGCCGAATCTCTCGACAAAAATGCCCAAACCTCGTCGTCGTAGCGATTGCCGCGCGGTTCGTAGTTTTCCGAGAGAAGCACCTGCGTCGCAGGCTCGATATGCTCCAGACCGGGAAGAACGATGTCGATATCGATGAGCGGCTTGGCGGTCATATCAGGTATGGCGGTGCTGCCGACGTGATCAATGGCGAGCGCCTGCGGCAGCAAGGCCAGCAGCCTGGCTCGGGTGCGCTGGAAAGCTTCCGGCCATTCCCTGTCATAGCTCACGAGTTCAACCGGCTTGTGCATCGTCATCTCCATAGGAGCTGCGAGATTGCCCATGATTCTCACCAAAAATCGATCTCGTTTTTCTACTTACGCGCCGGTCGAGCGATGATGGTAGGCCCGGAGGCCCTTAACCAGCGCGTCGAACGTGGCGCGGCAGCGCGGTGAGGTCTTCAAGCTTTCGTGCATGACCACCCATGTGCCGAGCGGAATCTCGAACGCATCGGGAAGGACATGCACGAGGTCGGGGTTTTCCCGTGCCAGTCCGCTCTGGCAGAGACCGATGCCGACGCCGGCGCGGATTGCAGAGAGCTGGGCAAGATTGCTGTCGGTCCTGTAGGCGAATTTGATGCCTTCGGGCGCCGGATAGCGTTTCATCACCATGCGGACATAGGCCGTCTGCCGGTCGAAGCCGATGAGCCGGTGGGTGGCGAGCTCCGCCATGGTTTGCGGAATGCCGTGCCGTTCGAGATACCGGCGGTGGGCGTGGAAGCCGATCGGGATGTCGCCGATGCGGCGCACGATGAGAGTACGCTGCTGTGGCTCGGCCATGCGCACGGCGATATCGGCCTCGCGATTTACCAGATCTTCAATCGTATCGGATGCCGAGAGCTCGATGTCGAGTTCGGGATAGGCTTCCTGCAGCGGCCCGAGAATCCGAGGCAAGACTTCGACGGCGACGACCTCGCTGGCGCTGACTCTGACCGTTCCGGCTACCTTCTCTCGCTCACCGGATGCCGTGCGCAAAAGGGCAGCGACGGTTGCCGACAGCGTTTCGGCATAGGGTTTCAGCGCCTGTGCGGCGTCGGTCGGCAGGAGGCCGTTCGGCGACCGGATGAAGAGCTCGGCGCCGATCGCCTGTTCCAGAGCATCGACATGACGGCCTATGGTCGGCTGGGTCAGCCCCAGTTCGCGCGCAGCCGCCGAAAGCGACCCCTGCTGGAGCACGGTCAGGAAACTGCGGTAGAAATCCCAGCTTGGTTCGAGCGTCATACGTTTTTGTATAGCTGAGCCACTTATTTCGTCAATTTTGTTTATCTGAAAGCAGGAGCATAGTCATCTCGTGCAATTGAAGGAGATGAATTGCGATGAATGGAGAGACGAAGATCACGGCGCTGGTTCTCGGCGCGACCGGCGGCATCGGCGGCGCGATCGCGCGCAAGCTTCTGGCCCGTGGCTGGCGCATCAGGGCGCTCAACCGTGACGCCGCCAAGGCGTCGAAGAACGAACCGGCATTCGAATGGGTGCAGGGCGACGCGTTGAATGCCGGCGACGTGCTGGAGGCGGCTGAAGGTGTTGGCCTGATTGTCCACGCGGTCAATCCGCCCGGCTATCGCGATTGGGAAAGGCTGGTGCTGCCGATGCTCGACAATACGATCGCTGCCGCTCGCATCGCCGGTGCCCGCATCGTGCTGCCGGGCAACGTCTATAATTTCGGTCCCGATGCCCTGCAGTCGCCGACGGAGGAAAGCCCGCAGCGTCCCTTTACAAAGAAGGGAGCGATCCGGGTCGAGATGGAAAAGAGACTGAAGGCGGCTGCGCAATCGGGCACCGGTGCCATCATCGTCCGTGCCGGCGATTTCTTCGGTCCGGGCGCAACGGCCAATAGCTGGTTCTCATCGGGGCTGGTGACGCCGGGCAAGCCGGTCGGCACCATCAAGAATCCGGGGCGACGTGGCATCGGCCATCAGTGGACCTATCTGCCGGATATGGCGGAAACCATCGCCCAACTCATCGAGCGGGCCGATCGGCTGCCGCCCTTCGCCATCTATCACATGGATGGCTTCTGGGATGCGGATGGCATGCAGATGGCAGAAGCGATCAAGCGTGTCGCCGGCGGCAAGGCGAAGATCAGGCGGTTTCCCTGGTGGATCGTGCCGCTCGCCGCGCCTTTCATTCCGTTGATGCGGGAGATCAACGAGATGCGCTATCTCTGGAAAGTGCCGCTCAGGATGAACAACGCGAAGCTTGTGGCCGAACTTGGCGAGGAGCCGCGCACACCGATCGACGAGGCGGTAAGAGCCTCACTCGTGGCGCTCGGCTGCCTGCCCGAAGCGCGTCGTGACACCGCGGCCGCCTTTATCGGGCATGCACTGCAGAAGGCGCCTTAGGCCGCCAGCTCGGCCAGCGCGATGCGCGCGACCGTCAAGGCAGTCTCCGCCTGTTCGATATTGGGGTCGCCAAGAAACCAGGCGGCGGAAAGGCCGGAATAGGCGGCGATCCATTGCAGCAGCCGCTTAGGCTCCAGCCCCGCCTCCGCAGAGACGATGGCGAGCTGGCGGCGAAAGCGGGCGGGGTCGGTGATCGACGGCAATTCCTCGTTGGCGAAGATATTGGCGAAATCGAAACCGCGCTCGCCATGGAGCCGTTTCGGATCGATCGCCAGCCAACCGCGCTCCTCGAAATCGAGAATGTTGCCGTGGTGGATATCGCCGTGGAGGACGGCGAGATCGCGCGGATCGGCAAGGAGGGCGTTGGCGATCGCAGAGCAATCGGCAAGCGTGCCGCCATGTTTGCCGGCGGCCGGCTCGAGATCACGGAACCAGCGGGTGAGGGGAATGGGATCGGGGAGCGGTCTTTCGCGCGGCGCATGCAGCCGCGCGGCGGTGCGGCAGAGAATGCGGCTCGCTTCGTCGTCTTCTCCGTCCATCGCCATCACAAGCAGGGAGCGTTTCCCGGTTGCCCTTTCCAGCAACACAGCGTCGCCTTCGTGTGCGTAGACACGGGCCGCGCCGTCGCCGTCCCACCACTGCATCAACAGTGCGCCGTATCGTTCGTCGATATCCGTCGCCACTTTCAGCATGGCGGGTCTGTCCTGCCAGAGGACCGGCAGCAGACGGCTCGAATGGGTGATGATGGGCTCGCCGTCCGATATGAGCGACCAGCGATCGAGATAGGGAGCAAACATGCGTCCATATAGGGATATTGAACGCAGAAATTCCACCTCTCGGCAAGATTTCTGCGTTTTTCGACAAAGTCTCCTCCGCCATGCCAGGCCTTGTGCCGAGCATCTGACCACGGCAATTGCCTGGGAGGAAAACATTTATTTTCAGTCGCTTAATTGGATCGGCTGAGATCCTCGGCACAAGGCCGAGGTGACGTGCCGGGGTTGGAGCAGTTTGTTTCACCATCCTGAGAAATCCCGCCTCTCGGCGGAATTTCTCGATTCGTACTCAGGCAGCCTCAGGCGACCCTTTCGAGGGCGGGATAGTCGAGGTAGCCATTGGCGGTGCCGCCGTAGAAGGTCGATTGGTCGGGCATGTTGAGCGGCAGGTTCTTTGCCAGCCTTTCGACGAGATCGGGATTGGCGATGAAGGGTTTGCCGAAGGCGATCAGATCGGCGCGGCCGCTTTCGGCGGCGTCGATTGCGAGATCGCGGTCATAGCCGTTATTGACCATCCAGCTGGCCTTGCCGCCGGCCTTCTCATAAGCCTGGCGCAGCGCCTTGTAATCGAAGGAGGGGCTGTCGCCCTGCCGGTAATCACGGTCGCCGCCGGTCTGGCCTTCGATGACGTGGATATAGGCGAGGCCGTATCTGGCCAGCCCCTCGACGACATGGGTGAAGGTCGCCTGCGGATTGGAATCGTAGCTTTCGCCAGAGGGCGTTACCGGCGAAATGCGGATTGCGGTGCGGCCTGCGCCGATTTCCGTCACGATCGCATCGACGACCTCGAAGGTGAGGCGGGTGCGGTTTTCGATCGAGCCGCCATATTGGTCGGTGCGGTCGTTGACGCCATCGCGGATGAACTGATCGAGCAGATAACCATTGGCGCCATGGATCTCGACACCGTCGAAGCCTGCATCGATGGCGGCGCGGGCTGCCTTGCGGTAATCCTCGATGATGCCGGGGATTTCGGAAGTTTCGAGCGCACGCGGCTCAGAGGTATCGGCAAAGCTGCCGCTGCCGTCAGCATTGACCAGATAGGTCTTGGCCTTGGCGATACGATTGGTTGAGGAGACCGGCTTGCCGCCGTCCGGCTGCAGCGTCGTGTGCGAGATGCGGCCGACATGCCACATCTGGACGACGATCCTGCCGCCGGCTGCGTGGACGGCGTCGGTCACCCGCTTCCAGCCGTCGAGCGCTTCCTTGCTGTAAAGGCCAGGCACGTCGGCGTAACCCTGGCCCTGATGGGTGATCGCGGTCGCTTCGGTGATGATCAGACCCGCGGTGGCGCGCTGGCGGTAATATTCGACATTGAGGTCATTGGGGATAGCACCCGGCGAGCGGTTGCGGGTGAGCGGCGCCATGACGATGCGGTTGTTGACTGAGATGTCGCCAACCTTGGTGGGTTCAAAAAGCTTGGCCATGATGGTCCTTTCTTTTGCGGGAGGATCACTCTGCCGGGCGAGGGCGGCCCGGCCCTTAGCGGAGAGATAGGTGAACGCCGTCGCACCCGGCCGATGAGGCCTTCAGGGCTGCGGCGAGTGGAACGCGGGTGACGAGAAGGGCATTCTAGAGATCCTGTGTCAGCTGCTTGAGGAAAGCGGCGATCGCTTCTTCGTTGCGCTTGTAGAAGATCCACTGGCCGACGCGTCTGGTGGTGACGAGGCCGGCGCGCTGCAGGGTTCCGAGATGAGCCGAGACGGTGGATTGAGATAGGCCGCAGCGCTCGAACTGGCTGGCGCAGACGCCCATTTCAAAGGGATGCTCCTGCGTGGGGAAATGTTCCTCGGGATTCTTCAGCCAGCTCAGAATGTCCATCCGGGTGGGGTGGGCGAGGGCCTTGATAATCTCGTCTTTGTCCATCGTTGTTTGCCGAACTATAAATCGTGTCTGAACGATATATTGATCGTTGAATGCCGATATGCAAATCACGGACACGTGAGGCGGCGGCTTTTGTCGACTGAGCAAATTTTGGGCAAAAAAAGAGGGCCACCGGAAAACCAGGGCCCTTTGAATTGTGAAGGTCAATAACCTCCAGAGGGGAACAGCTAATGCGGTGGAACTGGGAGAGAAACCACGAAATGCATCAGCTGAGTTGGATATGGTGCTTCCTTAGGCAGGTTTCAATGCTTTTTTGTGCATGCCTGCTATGCGCCGCACAAATTTTTTGCGGCGCGGCATTTGTCGAGGCGGCAAGGCAAAAAAAGAGGGCCGCTGGAAAACCAGGGCCCTTATAAGTGTGAAGGTTCAAAAACCTCCAGAGGGGAACAGCTAATGCGGTGGAACTGGGAGGAAAAGCCACCATGTGCATCAGCTATGTGCGATATGGTGGTTTAATGGGCAAACGGCAACCCTCATTTGTGCATGTCAGTCATGCGCTCACCGCATAGTATGGAAATCATTCCATAAATCTGGCTTAAAAATTCCAGTTTCTGGCTTTGCTGACAATGAAATCGCGGAAAGCTTTCAGCTTGGCGGCATTCTTGATTTCGTCAGGATAGCAAAAATACGTGTCGAACGACGGTACGTCGGCATTGATCGGCAGCTGAATAAGGCCAGGATCGCGGCCAACGATATAGTCCGGCAGGCAGGCAACGCCGATTCCGAGCAAGCAGGCGCGCTTGATCGAAGTCTGGCTGTTGATTTGGAGATGCGGGATCCGTTTGTTGTCGGACGAACGGCCAGCCACTTCGAGCCAGTTGACATCGAGCAGGTAACTCGGCGCCGGTTCGCCGAAGGTGATAATGCGGTGATTGTCGAGGTCCTCGATCTTCTGAGGTTCGCCATGGCGGTTGATGTAGGAAGGTGCCGCATAGACGTGCATGTGCACGGTGAAGAGCTTGCGCTGGATGAGGTCGGACTGCTGCGGCTGACGAAGGCGGATTGCGCAGTCGGCGTGGCGCATGTTCACATCCACTTCCTCATTGTCGAGGATAAGCTGGATCTGCACATCGGGATAAAGCTGCAGGAATTCCTGGATCTTGTCGGTCAGCCAGCCCTGGCCGAGGCCGACAGTCGTGGTGACGCGCAGCTTGCCGGACGGCGTCTCGGTCGTCTCGGTCAACTGCATCTTGACGGTTTCGAGCTTCAGCAGCACGTCATGGGCGGTGCGGTAGAGCAGTTCGCCCTGTTCCGTCAGGATCAGGCCGCGCGCATGGCGGTGAAACAGCTTGGTGCCGACATCCTGCTCCAGCGCGCTCACCTGGCGGCTGATGGCGGATTGGGACAGATGCAGCTTATCAGCCGCATGCGTGAACGAACCCGCCTCGGCAGCTGCGTGGAAGATACGCAGCTTGTCCCAATCCAATGGCATTCCCCCACCCCTCATGCCGGTTTTACTCCGCGGCCACGGCGACGGGCATGTGGCCCGTCAGGTAGCGCTCGGCTTCGAGTGCTGCCATGCATCCCATGCCGGCGGCGGTAATCGCCTGGCGGAACGTATCGTCGGTCACGTCGCCGGCGGCATAGACCCCTTCCAGGCTGGTCGCGGTCGAATCAGGCGCCGTCCAGAGATAGCCATTGTCCTTGAGCTTCAGCTTGCCCTTGAACAGCTCGGTTGCCGGGGCATGACCTATGGCGACGAAGACGCCGTCGACCGGCATTTCGGTGATCGCGCCGGTCCTGACGTCGCGCAGGCGAGCGCCGGATACGGATTGCGGCATCGGTGGCTTGGCCGGCGTGCCGGTGATCTCGGCCACTTCGGTGTTCCACAACACCTTGACGTTTTCCTTCGCGAACAGGCGCTCCTGCAGGATCTTTTCGGCGCGGAAAGAATCGCGGCGGTGAACGACCGTTACCGACTTGGCGATGTTGGAGAGGTAGAGCGCCTCTTCGACGGCGCTGTTGCCGCCGCCGACCACGATGACATCCTTGTTGCGATAGAAGAAGCCGTCGCAGGTGGCGCAGGCCGAAACGCCGAAGCCCTGGAAATGCTGTTCGCTCTCGATGCCGAGCCACTTGGCCTTGGCGCCGGTGGCGATGATCAGCGTATCGGCGGTCCAGACCTGGCCGCTGTCGGTGCGGGCGACGAAGGGGCGCTGGTTGGTGTCGACTTCGGTCACTAGATCGTTGACGATCTCGGCGCCGACATGTTTTGCCTGCTGCAGCATCTGGTCCATCAGCCACGGACCCTGGATCGGATCGGCAAAGCCGGGATAGTTCTCGACATCGGTGGTGATCATCAACTGGCCGCCCTGTTCGAGGCCGGCGATCAGAACCGGCTTCAGCATGGCGCGCGCGGCATAGACCGCGGCAGTATAGCCCGCAGGTCCGGAACCGATGATGAGCACCTTTGTGTGGCGGGCGGGCATGTCATTTCCTTTCGACTGGCAGGAGGGCGGCGGCTAAAGTGCGATTACGGCCGTTTCGCGGTCCATGCGCCATTTATGAACGTCCAATGCTTTTATTCAAGGGCAGCCTTGCATTACCAACAAGGCAAATCGCCTTGCTGTGCAAGAATCCGTCATCGGCTTGAAACTTTCTTGCGTATTCCGCCGCTTTATATAGAAGCTCGCCGCGAAGAATTAAAGAAAGGCCATGATGTGGGTCGCACGGAACTCGACGTCATCGACATAAAGATCCTCCGGGAGCTGCAGGCCGACGGCCGCATGACCAATGTCGAACTCGCCGACCGTGTCGGCATATCGGCGCCGCCCTGCCTGCGCCGGGTGCGCAAGCTCGAAGAAGCCGGCATCATCGAGGGCTATCACGCCATGCTGAACAGCCCGAAGCTCGGCTTCGACCTGGTGGCTTTCTGCATGGTCGGCCTCAAACATCAGTCGGAAGGCAACCTCAAGGCGTTTGCGGCCGCCACCACCGAATGGCCGCTGGTGCGCCAGGCCTGGATGGTCTCGGGCGACAGCGATTTTCTGCTGCATTGCGTGGCGGAAAATCTCACCCATTTCCAGGATTTCGTCATCGAGATTCTGACGGCGAACGAACATGTCGACACCGTACGCACCATGCTGACGATCCGGCAGGTGAAGAAGCTGGGACTGGTCGAAGTCTAACACAGTCTATTTGCGCGAGGCGTAGCCGCCCCGGTTGATGCCGTGGCGCTGCAGCTTGTCGTAAAAGGTCTTTCTCGGAATGCCGAGCGCTTCGATGGTGCGGCGCACGTCGCCGTCATTCGCCGAAAGCGCGTCGCGGATGATCTCCGCCTCGTAGCGTTCCAGCCGTTCGGGCAACGTGCCGCTGGTCGGCTGCGGGGGAACGAGCGTCGCTCCGCCGCCCTCAACGCCCAGCACCACCCGTTCGGCATAGTGGGAGAGTTCGCGGACGTTGCCCGGCCATGCGTGGGTGACAAGATGCCGCCGAACATTCTCTGAAAGCTGCGGGACATCGCGGCGGAAGCGCTCGGCCGCGCGGGCGGCGAAATGGGAAAACAGCAGAGGAATATCGTCGCGGCGCTCCCTCAGCGGCGGAATGGAAATCGTCACGACATTCAGCCGGTAATAGAGATCCTCGCGAAAATCGCCGCGCACCTCGGGATCGCCGAGGTCGATCTTGGCGGCTGCGACGACGCGCAGATCCACCGGGCGCACCTCGTTGGTGCCGAGCGGGGTGATTTCGCGCATCTCCAGCACTCTCAGCATCTTGACCTGCGTGGCCAGAGGCATGCTCTCGATCTCGTCGAGGAAAAGCGTGCCGCCGCTTGCATGTTCGATTCGGCCGGTGCGGCGCTTCTGCGCGCCCGTAAAGGCGCCGGCCTCGTGGCCGAACAGCTCGCTTTCGATGACGGTTTCGGGTAGCGCCCCACAGTTCAGCGCCACGAAATTGCCTTTCCGGCGGTGGCTCCACTGATGCAGGATCTGCGCGACCACTTCCTTGCCGCTGCCGGTCTCGCCGGCAACGAGCACGTCGACGTCGGTATCGGCGATGTGGCGAAGAATCTTTCTGAGATTCTCCATGACGGGCGTCTGGCCGATCAGCGGCAAAGTCTCTTGCGCATCTTCGGCTGCTTTGCGCAACACGCGGTTTTCCAGAACGAGCCGACGTTTTTCGCTGGCGCGGCGCACGCTCTGGACGAGCCTGTCGGCAGGGAAGGGCTTGGCGATGAAATCATAGGCGCCATCCTGAATGGCCTGTACGGCCATCGGAATATCGCCGTGGCCGGTCATCAATATCACCGGCAGGTCGGCATCCATGCCTTGCAGCATGGCGAAGAGTTGCAGCCCGTCGATCTCGGGCATGCGAATATCGGTGACGACGGGGCCGGCGAAGTCCGCCGGCAGGTCCGCCAGCGCCGCCTTGGCGCCGTCATAGGCGAAAACGGAGAAGCCGGCGAGCTCCAGCGTCTGGGCTGTGGCGCGGCGCAGGTCCCTGTCGTCGTCGATCAGCGCAACCGGGCTCCGTGTGTCCATGACCTAAGCCTTCCTCAGATGAACGATGAACCGGCTTCCTTCGCCATTGCTCTCAACCTCCATCCGGCCACCGTAATCGCCGACAATATCCTTGGAGATGACGAGCCCGAGGCCGAGGCCACTCTCCTTTGATGTGTTGAACGGCGTGAACAGGCCCTTGCGGATTTCAGGCGAAATGCCGGGGCCGTTGTCGACGACCGTCAGGGTCACCATGTCCGCATCGGTTGATGTTCTGACCTCGACGCGCCCCGCCTCAGCCTTCGGCGCCACTGCCTCCAGGGCGTTCTGAAGCAAATTGATGAGCACCTGCTCGAGGCGGATCCGGGTTCCCATGACCTGCAGCGCGGCCGGCGGCAGCTCGATGTCCAGCGTATCCATGCGGCCGGCAAAGCGGCTGCGCAACAGCATCACCGCACCCTCGATGACTTCCCTCAGGCCAGTCGGCTCGGCACTGCTGCGGCCCTTGCGGGCGAAGGTCTTCAGCTCCTCGGTGATCGTGCCGATGCGCTCCGTCAGCGCCGCTATGTTCTGAAGATTTTCGCCGGCAGGCGCGGTTTGGCCGCGCTCGAGGAAGGTACGGGCATTGTCGGCATAGGCGCGGATGGTCGCCACCGGCTGGTTGATCTCGTGGGCGACGCCGGCGGCCACCTGGCCCAGGATTGCCATCCGGTTGGCCTGCACCAGATCCTGCTGTACCGCCTGGAGCTTCTGCTCCGTGCTGCGGTGACCGGTGATCTCGGCCTGCAGGCGATCCCGCGCCTGGCTGAGATCGAGCGTCCGCTCGGCTACGCGCCGTTCCAGTTCTTCGCGCGCCTGCTGTTCGCTGAAGATCCTGAGCGTGATCGTCTGGCGGCGGCGCAGGAGGAAGGCGGCGCCGGCCAGAAGCGGCAAAAGCAAGAGCAGCGCCAGCATGCGCGTTTCGCGGACCGCCGCATCGACGGACGGCCCCAGCGCTACAAGATGCTGCAGATGCCACCTGGTTGCGGGGACTGGCATCGCGACCCCAAGGAAGCTGGTTTTTCCGGCGCCGCCGGGCATGACGATCTCGACGACGTCAAGCCGGTCGCCCAGATGTCGGACGATATCGAGCGGCAATGGCTGAAGCGGCGCATCACCAAATTGCAGGCTCTCGCGGATCGCCGTCAACCGATCCTCGGCGATCCGGCCGATCGTCATGAACCGCCATGAGGGAACGCTTGTTATGAGGACGATGCCGCGATCGTCGATGACGTAGGACGGTGCGCCCGAGGCATTCCAATCCGCCTCGACATCGTCGAATTCCACCTTGACGACGACGACGCCCAGAAGACCGCTGCTGCCTGATATCCGCTGGGAAATATAAAGGCCCGGCTTCTTGCTGACCGTCCCGAGCGCGAAATGCTCGGCCTGTCCTTCCGTGACCGCGCCCTGGAAGTATTCGCGAAAACGATAGTCATTGCCGACGAAGCTCGTCGGTTCGAGCCAATTGCTGGCCGAAACTGCGATGCCGTTCTTGTCTATGACGTAGATGACGGCAGCCTTCGTGCCGGCGGCCAGCGTCTCCAGCTTCCGGCTGAGCTCATTGAACGTGGCGGCGTCGCGTCCCGCCAAGGCGGCGGCGAGCGCGGTATCCTGCGACAGCACGAAGGGCAGCGCCCGGTATTTTTCGAGGACCGTGCGCAGCAGCGCTACATTCATCCTCGCATCGGTGCGTGCTTGTTCCTCCAGGGCCGCCTCTGCCCGGCGCCGGCCGATCTCGCCGCTGACCCAGAGGCTTGCGAGGACGGCCGAGAGGGCGAGCACTGCATAGGCCCACCACATCCGGCGGATGCGGTGCTGCAAGGGCAAGGAGGGCCAAGGCCTTTGCGAGACTGACAAGGACATGGGGGATTTGTGCATCTTTCCGCACGAGACGCAAATAGATTTGTGTGGTTTTTCGCATCTCCTGAAAGACCCAAGGGCCTATGGAAAGTTTTTATGCAGTAAATACAACACTCTAAAAAGGCTACGCGAAACTGGCACGGCGATTGCGAAAGAGAGGGCAACAACGGCTGAGCTGTTGGAGTGAAGCGAACGGCTCGGGAGGCCGGAGTTCGTTCCGGGCGAGCCTTTAGGAGGATATCATGATCGCAGCACCATTCGATGCAGTCGCAGACAGCAAGGGCAAGAAGCCTTTTTATACTCATCTTTACGTTCAGGTTCTCGCCGCCATTGCCGCGGGTATCATTCTCGGTCACTTCTATCCCGACCTCGGCACCCAGCTGAAGCCGCTCGGCGATGCCTTCATCAAACTCGTCAAGATGATCATCGCGCCGGTCATCTTCCTGACGGTTGCGACCGGTATTGCCGGCATGAGCGACTTGAAGAAGGTCGGCCGCGTCGCCGGCAAGGCAATGCTCTACTTCCTGACCTTCTCGACCTTGGCGCTCGTCATCGGCATGGTCGTCGCCAATGTTGTTCAGCCCGGCGCCGGCATGAATATCGATCCGGCTTCGCTCGACCCGAAGGCCGTCGCCACCTTTGCCGAGAAGGCGCATGAGCAGAGCATCGTCGGCTTCCTCACGAACATCATCCCCACGACGATTGTCGGCGCCTTTGCCGATGGCGATATTCTGCAGGTATTGTTCTTCTCGGTGCTGTTCGGCATTGCGCTCGCCATGGTCGGCGAAAAGGGTGAGCAGGTCGTGACCTTCCTCAATGCGCTGACGGCTCCTGTCTTCAAACTTGTCGCCATCCTGATGAAGGCCGCCCCGATCGGTGCCTTCGGCGCCATGGCCTTCACCATCGGCAAGTACGGCATCGGCTCGATCGCCAACCTCGCCATGCTGATCGGCACCTTCTACATCACCTCGCTGCTCTTCGTACTCGTCGTTCTCGGCGCCGTCGCCCGCTATAACGGCTTCTCGATCCTGGCGCTGCTGCGCTACATCAAGGAAGAGCTGCTGCTGGTTCTCGGCACCTCGTCGTCCGAGGCCGCACTGCCAGGGCTGATGAACAAGATGGAAAAGGCCGGCTGCAAGCGCTCGGTCGTCGGCCTTGTCATCCCGACAGGCTATTCCTTCAATCTCGACGGCACCAATATCTACATGACGCTGGCCGCCCTCTTCATTGCCCAGGCAACCGGCATCCAGCTCTCCTGGGGTGATCAGATCCTGCTGCTGCTCGTGGCGATGCTGAGCTCGAAGGGGGCCGCTGGAATCACCGGCGCCGGCTTCATCACGCTTGCCGCGACGCTCTCCGTCGTGCCCTCCGTGCCGGTCGCCGGCATGGCGCTCATCCTCGGCATCGACCGCTTCATGTCGGAATGCCGGGCGCTGACCAACCTCGTCGGCAATGCGGTCGCGACGATCGTCGTGGCACGCTGGGAAAAGGAACTGGATACCGCGCAACTCGCCGCAGCTCTCGGCGGCCAGACGGAAGAGGGCGTCCCGGCTGTGACGCTTCAGCCGGCGGAATAAAAGGCGGCTTTGTTCGCCCTTCTTGGATATTTGCAGCGGCCCGTCATGTGATGGGCCGTTCGCTTTTTGCTAAATCTCGTTCCGCTCAGCCGCGATTATCGCCGAGTAGGCGATCGTAGACGGCGCCGATCGCGCGTGCTTCCTTCTCCAGAGCGAAATTCAACCTGACGTGGCGCAACGCATTCTCGCCATGGGCAATCGCGAGAGTTGGATTTGCGATGTAAGGGGCGATGGCCCGCGTCAGCGCCTCGCCATCGCCCGCAGCCACCACCGCGCCGGTCTCGCCTTCGGCGATGAGTTCGGCATAGGCGCCGGCGTCCGATGCCACCACCGCGGTCCGCGAGGCCATGGCTTCGAGCGGCGTCAGACCGAAGCCCTCATTGCGGGAAGGGGCTACGTAAAGCGTCAAACGGCGATACCAGATTTTGATATCGGGCACTTCACCGAGGAAAAGGATACGGTCGGCGAGGCCCGCGGCGGCGACATCGGCCTTGAGCTTTTCGCCGAAGTCGGTGTGCTCCGCCGTCACGCGGCCGGAGACGACGGCCGTCCATTCGGGGTGCTGCGGTAAGAGTTCGATCATCGCTTGGACGAAGAGATCGGTGCCTTTCTGATGGCGCACGCGGCCGAAGCAACCGACGAGATAGCGTCCGCGCAGCCCGGTGGCGCCAATGCCATCGTCGGCCGTTTCCGGCGGGTGGAACAAGGAAAGGTCGACGCCGTGCTGGATGACCGTGTGAGACACCTCGAGAAAGGAGCCGGAACGGTCGCTGGTCGCGATTACCGCATCCATGCGGCGGATCAGCCATTTCGTATAGGCGGTGTGACGGCGTTGCGCGGCCGAGGTGAAGAGCAGCTTCAGCGGCATGCGCAGGACATGGCAAAGCAGGATGCCGACGGCCATCTCATTGTTGCGGCGGGCGTGCCAGACGCGGTGACGGCGTCGGGCCGGCGGGCGCCAGAGCCCGAAAAGCTGCGCCCAACTCAGTTTTGGCAGGCCCTCCGGCAGGCCCGGCCCGAGCGTTGCTATGCGCATGCCAAGCCGGATCTGGCACGGGATGAGCTGGACGATGGTCGAGGTGACGCCGGAGAGCCGGCGCTTGAAATTGGGCGCGATGATCTCGACGTCACGAATGTCCGGCAAGGATGGATCTCATGTCTGGCGGGCGATCAGCCCCAGGAAACCTGGAGGATTTCGTAGGCCTTGGAGCCACCGGGCGCGTTGACCTCGATGGAATCGCCGACTTCCTTGCCGATCAGCGCACGGGCGATCGGGGAGGAGATGGAGATGCGGCCGGCCTTGACGTCGGCTTCCTGGTCGCCGACGATCTGATAGGTCTTTTCTTCCTCGGTGTCCTCGTCGACGAGCTTCACCCTGGCGCCGAACTTGATCTTGTCGCCCGACATCTTGGTGAGATCGATAACCTCGGCGCGCGCCGTCAGGTCTTCCAGCTCGGTGATGCGGCCCTCGTTGTGGCTCTGGGCTTCCTTGGCGGCGTGGTATTCGGCATTTTCGGAAAGGTCGCCATGGGCACGGGCTTCGGCGATCGCCTCGATGATTCGGGGACGCTCTTCCTGCTGACGCCAGCGCAGTTCTTCCTGCAGCTTGACGAAACCACCCTGTGTCATCGGTACCTTATCAACCATTTTTCTGTCCTTCACTCCTTGCGGCCGCCCGTCTTGCGTCAGCACAGTCAGGCACACACAAAAGAAAACAGGTCCCGAAGGGGAGCTTCGGAACCGTGCCACAATCATAGTTGCATGCTTATAGCAGATCGCCACGGCTGATTTCCAGAAAATTCGCATAAATGAAACGCAACCCACTGCGACACCGGGCGATGCGCCCCAAAAATGGGCAGGGGCCGGGCCGGCCATATTGACTTGACCGTCAAGAACATATAGTGAACAAAAGGATGAAGAAGTCGCTTGCCGAACGCTTAGCCATTCTTTCCGACGCCGCTAAATATGACGCCTCCTGTGCTTCCAGCGGTACGGAGAAACGCGATTCGAGCGCGAGCGGCGGGCTCGGTTCGACCGAGGGATCCGGCATCTGCCATGCCTATGCTCCGGACGGGCGGTGCATTTCGCTTCTGAAGATACTGCTCACCAATTTCTGCATCTACGACTGCGCCTATTGCGTCAATCGCTCCTCGAGCAATGTCGAGCGGGCACGCTTCACGGCGGAGGAGGTCGTCTGGCTGACGCTGGAATTCTACCGCCGCAACTATATCGAAGGCCTCTTCCTGTCCTCCGGTATCATTCGCTCTTCCGATTACACGATGGAGGAGCTGGTTCGCATCGTCCGCGAACTGCGGGTGACGCATAGTTTCCGGGGCTACATCCATCTCAAGGCGATCCCCGAGGCGTCGCCGCATCTGATCGAGGAGGCGGGGCTTCATGCCGACAGGCTGTCGCTCAATATCGAGCTGCCGACCGATAGCGGGATTACCCGTTTCGCACCGGAGAAGAAGCCTGCCAGTATCAGGCGATCGATGGGGGACCTCCGGCTCAAGATCGAGGCGGCCAGTGAGCCGACATTAAAGACGAGGAAACGACAGCGTTTCGTCCCGGCCGGCCAGAGCACGCAGATGATCGTCGGCGCGGACGGGGCCAATGATGCGACGATCCTGGCGAGCAGCGGCCGGCTCTACAGCAGCTATGGCCTGAAGCGCGTCTATTACTCCGCCTTCAGCCCCATCCCCGACGCTTCGAAAAACCTGCCGCTGATCAAACCGCCGCTGATGCGAGAACACCGGCTCTACCAAGCAGACTGGCTGTATCGGTTCTACGGTTTCGGCATCGAGGAAATCACCGCAAGCCAGGCGGACGGCATGCTTGATCTCAATCTCGATCCAAAGCTTGCCTGGGCCCTTGCCAACCGGGGCGAGTTTCCGGTCGACATCAACAAGTCTGAGCGTGAGCGACTGCTGCGTGTGCCGGGCCTCGGCACCAAAACTGTGAAGGCGATCGTTTCGGCGCGCCGTTTTCGTCGCCTGCGGCTCGATGATCTCTCCCGGCTCGGCGTTTCGATCAAGAAGGTCCAGCCCTTCATCGCCGCGGAAGGCTGGTCGCCAAGGCGGCTGATCGACCGCCCGGACCTGCGGGCCATGTTCGAGCCGCAGCCCGAACAATTGTCGTTGCTATGATGCGCCGGGTGGTTCTCGCAGGACGCGGAGATCTTGCCGAATGGCGTGACGCGGCACGCGCCCTGGCGGCGGCCGGCATATTGCCGGAGGAGATCGACTGGCGCGAAAGGAGCGCCGAGGCCGATCTGTCCTTTCAGCGGGACGCCATGCCGCCGGCGCCCGCGACGACACGCAAGCCGATGACGGTGCCGCCCGCCTTCATAGGGCTTGTTGAGACGGTTCTCTGCCATTCCGATCCGGCGCGATTTTCTCTGCTGTACCGTCTGCTCTGGCGGCTGCAGATGGACCGGCAGCTGTTGGAGGTGACGTCCGATGAGGATGTCGTGCGGGCCAAGCTGATGGCGAAGAGCGTTCGGCGCGACGCGCACAAGATGACGGCCTTCGTCCGTTTCAAGGAAATCGATGCCGCGTCGGCAGGCCGTCGAAAATTCCTTGCCTGGTTCGAGCCGGACCATCACGTCGTCAGGCGCACCGCTCCCTTTTTTCAGCGGCGCTTCAACGACATGGACTGGCTGATTGCAACGCCGAAGGGATCGGCGGCCTGGGACGGCGAGCGGCTGACGATTGCCGACGAGCCGTGTGAAAAGCCCAATCTCAGCGATGCCACCGACGAGCTCTGGCGTACCTACTACGCCAATATCTTCAACCCGGCGCGACTGAAGGTGAAGGCGATGCAGGCGGAGATGCCGAAGAAGTACTGGAAGAACCTGCCGGAGGCGGATCTCATTCCTGGCTTGATTGCATCGGCCGAAAGCAAGGTGCAGGAGATGGCGGCGCGGGAGGCGACGCAATCGCTGCCGTTCCACGACCGCTTGCAGCAGGCGGCACGCAATCTCCCCGCAGAACCTGAGGCTCCAGCGGGCACGCTGGAAGCACTGCGCGCGGAAGCCGCCGTCTGCACGCGCTGTCCGCTGCATGCTAATGCCACCCAGACCGTGTTCGGGGAGGGGCCGCGCGATGCGCAGGTGATGTTTGTCGGCGAGCAGCCGGGCGACCAGGAGGATATTGCCGGCCGCCCCTTCGTCGGACCTGCCGGCAGGCTTCTCGATCAGGTGATAGCAGAGGCCGGCATCGACCGATCGAGGCTCTACGTCACCAATGCGGTCAAACATTTCAAGTATGAGCCGCGTGGCAAGCGGCGCATCCACCAGAAGCCCAATATGGGCGAGGTGAAGCATTGCCGCTGGTGGCTCGATCGGGAGCTGGCGCTGATCAAGCCGAAACTGATCGTCGCAATGGGCGCGACGGCGATTGCGGCGCTGACCGATGTGAAAGAGCGCCTGCAGGATGTCAGGGGGAAGGCGATGGCGATCGAAGGAGGGCGCACGCTGTTCGTCACCGTGCATCCATCCTATCTGCTGCGCATTCCTGACGAGCGGCTGAAGGCAGAGGAACTGGCGCGGTTTCGCGAGGATATGATGGAAATTCAGGGGCTTATGATCTTAGCCGGTTAAATTGATTCCGGCGAGGTAGCGCCAACGCCCATTAAGCGATGGCGCTATCTCTTTGTTTTTACGCAATCCAGCAAGACTGCGGCACAGTTCTGCTGGAATTGCTCTCATGTCAGGCGAAATAGCTCTGCAGCGGCCGGACTTCGAGATTGCCCGCCCTCAGCGCCTTGATCGCCTGAGCGGCGGCTTCGGCGCCGGCCATCGTCGTGTAATAGGGCACCTTCTGCATCAACGTCGCGCGGCGCAGTGACTTGGAATCCGAGATCGCCTTGTTGCCGTCCGTGGTGTTGATGACGAGCTGGACCTGGCGGTTGCGGATCGCGTCCTCGATGTGCGGACGGCCTTCCAGGACCTTGTTGATCTTGGTGGCGGTGATGCCGTTTTCGCCAAGGAAGCGGGCGGTGCCGCCGGTTGCCAGCACCTTGAAGCCTTCTTCGACGAGGATGCGGATCGCCGGCAGCACGCGCGCCTTGTCCTCATCACGCACGGAGACGAAGACTGTTCCATCACGCGGCAACTCGACGCCGGCGCCGAGCTGCGACTTGGCGAAGGCCAGGGCAAAATCAGTGTCGAGGCCGATCACTTCGCCGGTCGAGCGCATTTCCGGGCCGAGCAGCGTGTCGACGCCGGGGAAGCGGGCGAAGGGGAAGACGGCTTCCTTGACGGCAATGTGGGTGAGCTTACGCGGATCGGGCTTTTGTCCATAAGCGGCGAAGGTCGCGTCGAGCGTCTCGCCGGCCATGACGCGGGCGGCGATCTTGGCGATTGGCGCACCAATGGTCTTGGCGACAAAGGGCACGGTGCGCGAGGCGCGCGGATTGACTTCGAGCACGTAGACAGTGCCGTCCTTAATGGCGAACTGGACGTTCATCAGGCCGCCGACATTGAGCGCCTTGGCCATGGCTTTGGCCTGGCGCTCCAACTCGTCGAGCAGTTCGACCGGCAGCGAACGCGGCGGCAGCGAACAAGCGCTATCGCCGGAGTGGATGCCGGCTTCCTCGATATGCTCCATGATGCCGGCGACATAGACGTCGGTGCCATCGGAGAGGCAGTCGACGTCGACTTCGATCGCGTGAGTGAGGTAGCTGTCGAAGAGCAGCGGATTCTTGCCGAGCAGCGTGTTGATCTGGCCGGTCTTGTCGTTGGGATAACGCTGCTTGATATCCTCAGGCACCAGTTCCGGAACCGTATCGAGAAGGTAGGTCTGCAGCTGGCCTTCCGAATGCAGGATCTGCATGGCGCGGCCGCCGAGCACGTAGGAGGGGCGCACGACCAGCGGGAAGCCGATTTCGGCGGCGACCAGACGGGCCTGCTCGACCGAATAGGCAATGCCGTTGTTCGGCTGGTTGAGGTCGAGCTTCATCAGAAGCTTCTGGAAGCGGTCACGGTCTTCGGCGAGGTCGATCATATCAGGCGCGGTGCCGAGGATCGGGATGCCGTTCTTTTCAAGCGCCTCGGCAAGCTTCAGCGGCGTCTGGCCGCCGAACTGGACGATGACGCCGACGACTTCGCCCTTTTCCTGCTCGGCGCGCAGGATTTCGATTACATCCTCGGCCGTCAGCGGCTCGAAATAGAGACGATCAGACGTGTCGTAGTCGGTCGAGACGGTTTCCGGGTTGCAGTTGATCATGATCGCTTCATAGCCTGCATCCTTCAGCGCGAAGGCGGCATGGCAGCAGCAATAATCGAACTCGATGCCCTGGCCGATGCGGTTCGGGCCGCCGCCGAGGATGACGACCTTCTTGCGGTCGGAGACCTGGGCTTCCGAACGCGCGGCGCCGACGAAAGGCGTCTCGTAGGTCGAATACATATAGGCGGTCGGCGAAGCGAATTCGGCCGCGCAGGTGTCGATGCGCTTGAAGACCGGGCGGACGTTCAGGCCGTTGCGGAGTTCTGCGACTTCCTTCGGGCGCTTGCCGGTCAGCGTCGCGAGGCGCGCGTCGGAGAAGCCCATCGCCTTCAGCATGCGCAGGTTGGCGGCATCACTCGGCAGGCCGTGCTCGCGAATGCGGGCTTCCATGTCGACGATGTTCTTGAGCTGGGCGATGAACCAGGGGTCGATCTTGCAGCCTTCATGCACCTCTTCGATGCTGAGGCCCTGGCGCAGCGCCTGGGCAACCATACGCAGACGGTCCGGCGTCGGCGTGCCGATGGCTGCGCGGATGGCGTTCTGGCTGGATTCGCCTTCCTCGAAATCGGGGATCTCGATCTCGTCGAGGCCGGTCAGGCCGGTTTCGAGGCCGCGCAGCGCCTTCTGCAGCGATTCTGCGAAAGTGCGGCCGATCGCCATGACTTCGCCGACCGATTTCATCGCCGTCGTCAGGACCGGCGAAGCGCCGGGGAATTTCTCGAAGGCGAAACGCGGGATCTTGGTGACGACATAGTCGATGGACGGCTCGAAGGAAGCCGGCGTTGCGCCGCCGGTGATATCGTTTTCCAACTCGTCGAGCGTGTAGCCGATGGCGAGCTTCGCGGCGACCTTGGCGATCGGGAAGCCGGTGGCCTTGGAAGCGAGTGCCGAGGAGCGCGAGACGCGCGGGTTCATTTCGATGACGACGAGGCGGCCGTCCTTCGGATTGACGGCGAACTGGACGTTCGAGCCGCCGGTCTCGACGCCGATCTCGCGCAGCACCGCGATGGAGGCGTTGCGCATGATCTGGTATTCCTTGTCGGTCAGCGTCAGCGCCGGAGCGACAGTGATGGAGTCGCCGGTATGAACGCCCATCGGATCGATGTTCTCGATCGAGCAGATGATGATGCAGTTGTCCGCCTTGTCGCGGACCACTTCCATTTCATACTCCTTCCAGCCGAGCACCGATTCTTCGATCAGCACTTCGGTGGTCGGCGAAGCATCGAGACCGCCGCCGACGATCTCGAAGAATTCCGAGCGGTTGTAGGCAATGCCGCCGCCGGTGCCGCCGAGGGTGAAGGATGGGCGGATGATGGCGGGCAGGCCGACATGGTCGAGTGCCTGGGCGGCGATCGCCATGGCATGGTTCAGATAGCGCTGCTTGCGGTCGCTCTCGCCAAGATTCCACTGGTTTTCCAGCTCGTCCAGCGCCTTGTCGAGGTCGGGACCGGAGAGGCTTTCGCGCAGTTTGGTGCGCTCGGCTTCGTGCGTCTTGCGGTCCAAATCCTTGATGTCGGTGGCGTTCGCCAGCATCGAGCGCGGCGTTTCAAGGCCGATGCGTGCCATAGCCTCACGGAACAGCGCGCGGTCTTCGGCCATGTCGATGGCCGCTGGCTTGGCGCCGATCATCTCGACATTGTAGCGGTCGAGCACGCCCATGCGCTTCAGGGATAGGGCTGTATTCAGTGCCGTCTGGCCGCCCATGGTCGGCAGCAGCGCGTCCGGGCGCTCCTTGGCGATGATCTTCGCGACGACTTCCGGGGTGATCGGCTCGACGTAAGTTGCGTCTGCCAGCCCGGGGTCGGTCATGATCGTCGCCGGGTTGGAGTTGACGAGGATGACGCGGTAGCCTTCCTCTCTCAAAGCCTTGCAGGCCTGGGTGCCGGAATAGTCGAATTCGCAAGCCTGGCCAATGACGATCGGTCCCGCGCCGATGATGAGGATCGATTTGATGTCTTGGCGCTTCGGCATGGCGATATCCATTTTCTGGCTGCGCAGAAAACCGGCCAGGGTGGGAGATCACCGGGTCGGTTGCGCATGCTGGGTCTTTTCAGGCTAGAAGCGGCTTATAGGCAAATGTATTTGCAAACGGAACCCCATAAATCGCGGAATCGACAGGAATTCGAACCGGCGCGGACGCCTATTCCCGGCCGGGGATGACGAGTGCCCGGATTTCGCCACTGCGCGCCGGATTGACGATCGCGTCTGGGGCTTCTGCAAGCCCAATCCTGCGCGAGATCAACGGCTCGACCTTGATCCTGCCGGAGGCGATCAGATCGGCGGCGCGGCCATGGGTGAAGGGGTTGACGAAGGAGCTTATCAGCCTGACTTCGCGAAACAGCAGGTCAAAGGGCTCGATCTCGATTTTTGCCCCCTGCGGCATCACGCCGAGAATGACGGCAGTGCCGCCGCGGCGGGCAAGCCGCGGCGCCTGTTCCATGGTTTCAGCGACGCCGGCGCATTCGAAGACGACGTCGGCGCCGCGGGGCAGCAATCCGTCTGCGGCGGTGATGCGGGCAACGATATCGCCGTCGCCTGGATCGGCCGTTGCCGTGGCGCCGAGGATTTCGGCCAAGCGTCGTTTTTCGGCGCTGCGCGTCACCAGAATGACGCGGGTGGCGCCGGCGAGCCTTGCTAGTTGAACCGTGAGCAGGCCGATCACGCCGCCGCCGAGTACGATGACTGAAGCGCCGGTATGCAGCCCGGCGAGATCGACGCCGTGGATGCAGCACGCGAGTGGTTCGCAGAAGGCGCCGTGGAGCGGATCAAGATCGGTCGGCAGCGCGAAGGCCTGGCTTTGCGGCATGCAGACATAATCGGCAAAGCCGCCGTCGCGGTGAATGCCGATCGCCTGCAGGTTCCGGCAGAGATTGACTCGGCCGCGTCGGCATTCCTCGCAGCCGCCGCAGGAAATGTTCGGATCGCCGGTGACACGCATGCCGGGGCGGAAATCGGTCACATCAGGTCCGACGGTCTCGACGATGCCGGCGAATTCATGGCCGAGCGTCACCGGCGGCTTCGACGGAAATTCGCCGTGGAAGATATGGCGGTCGGTGCCGCAGATCCCACAGGCCTCGATTCGGACGAGCAATTCACCCGGGCGCGGTGTCGGTTTTTCGACTTCACAAAGCTGCAACTGTCCTGTCGCTTGCAGGCGCACCGCCTTCATCGCCATCTCCTCCCGCATTCTCCACTTCTATCAGGAAGAGCGAAAGCAGGAGTCGCGTCAAGCGGTTGACGCATCTTCTTTACGTGATGGGAGACGCATGGCTGGGGCCGATGGGCTGAGGGAACAATATCCCGTCCGTCAAGTTTGCAGCCGAGGAGCCGTGCAACCGCCTATTATTGCATGCGGTTGAAGCCGCTGGAATTCCTCCTGCTGACGGTTATATAAATTCATTGATGACAAGCATCGGGATTGGCGGGGAGAACGAAGATGGAATGGAGAGGCCGGCGTCAGTCCGACAATGTCGAGGATCGTCGCGGCGAGCCCACCGGCGGCGGTTTTGGCCGCGGCGGTGGTTTCAGCTTTCCCTCAGGTGGCGGTGTTCGCCGCGCCGGCGGTGGCTTGAGCATCGGCACGATCATCTTCCTCGTCGTCATCTATCTGATCTTCAAGGCGATGGGCATCGACCTGATGCAGGTGCTGGACACCGGGGGAATATCCAGCGGCCCCGGCTACGAGCAGAGCGAATCCGGCGCCCGCACCCCCGCCAATGACGAAATGACCGCTTTCGTGCGGACCGTCCTTGCCGAGACCGAGGATACCTGGAACGGCATTTTCCAGGCACAGGGCCGGGATTACGAGGAGCCTCGGCTCGTACTCTTCTCCGACCAGACGCAGTCGGCCTGCGGCTTCGCCTCTGCCGCGACCGGTCCGTTCTATTGCCCTGGAGATCATAAGGTCTATCTCGATACGGCCTTCTTCCAGGAGCTGTCCGATCGCTTCGGCGCATCTGGCGATTTTGCCGAAGCCTATGTCGTTGCGCATGAGGTCGGCCATCACGTGCAGAACCTGCTCGGCATCCTGCCGAAGTTCAACCAGGCCCGTCAGCGCATGAGCGAGGAGGAGGCCAACAAGATGTCGGTCCGCGTCGAGCTGCAGGCCGATTGCTTCGCCGGCATCTGGGGCAAGTATACCCAGCAGAAGGGTATCCTGGAGGCGGGCGATCTCGAGGAGGCGCTGAATGCCGCACAGCAGATCGGCGACGATACGCTGCAGAAGCGCTCGCAAGGTTACGTCGTGCCCGAGAGTTTCAACCACGGCACCTCGGCGCAGCGCGTCAGATGGTTCAAGCGCGGTTTCGACAGCGGACAGCTGACGGCGTGTGATACGTTTTCGGGGCCAGTTTGAGGTTTCCAGAGTCCCTGCGTGTGGCCCCTCATCCGACCCTTGGGGTCCCCATCTACCCGAGGGGAGAAGGGGACTTTCCGCGACGTCTCGATTCCCTCTTCTCCCCTCGGGAGAAGGTGCCCGTAGGTCGGATGAGGGGGCTACACGGCCGGATCGTTTGAGCTGACCTAACACCTAACCTCACTTCTCACTATCCATGTGCTGCAGCATATGCTCGGGATAGCGCCCGCCGGCCGCAGCATCCTTCGGCACGGCGCGTTCAATGGCGGCGAAATCTTCTGCCGAGAGATCCACCGCAAGTGAACCGAGCGCCTCAGTCAACCGGTCGCGGCGGCGGGCGCCGATGAGGGGAACGATATCCTTCCCCTTGGCGGTGACCCAGGCGATGGCGATCTGGGCGACCGAGACACTCTTTGCCTGGGCGATCTCGCGCAGCTTGTCCACCAGCGCGAGATTCTGATCGATATTGCCTTCCTGGAAGCGCGGGCTATGGGTACGGAAGTCCCCAGCGGCGGCCTGGCCCTTCTGCCAGTGGCCGCTGATCAGGCCGCGCGAAAGCACACCGTAAGCGGTGACCGAAATACCGAGTTCACGCGTCGTCGGCAGGATGCGATCCTCGATCCCGCGCGAGATCAGTGAATATTCGATCTGCAGATCGACGATCGGGGCGGTGGCTGCGGCGCGGCGGATCGTGTCGGCGCCGACTTCCGACAGACCGATATGTCTGACGTAACCGGCCTTGATCAAATCGGCGATGGCGCCGACTGTGTCCTCGATCGGCACATCCGGATCCAGGCGGGCAGGGCGGTAGATATCGATATAGTCGACGCCGAGGCGCTGCAGCGTGTAGGCGAGGAAGTTCTTCACGGCGGCCGGGCGGGCATCAATGCCGCTCCATCCCCCCGCGGGATCGCGAAGTGCGCCGAACTTGACGCTGAGGACGGCGTCTTCGCGCCTGCGGCCCTTCAATGCCTCACCGATCAGCTTTTCGTTATGGCCCATGCCGTAGAAATCGCCGGTGTCGAGCAGGTTGATGCCGGCATCGAGCGCGGCATGGATCGTCGCAATGCTCTCCGCGCGGTCGGCGGGACCATACATGCCCGACATGCCCATGCAGCCGAGGCCGATGGCCGAGACATCGGGTCCGGTCTGTCCTAAACGATAGGTCTGCATTGTCTTCTCCCTTATTGCGCCGTGGCGGCGTGATCGGGCAGCCGCGCCGGCGCGACGCCGTCGAGGCTGTTCTACCGTCTTCGCATCCGGGCGATAATCGGACGGAGTGGAACAGGCTGTGCGGGGAAATGCACAATGAGTGTTCTGCTTGGATTGATCTGGATGCCGTCGCGGCGATTGCAAGGGAGTTTTATCGCTACGATTCGCCGGAACGACGGCGCGCGTCTAGCGGTTGAGGCCCTGACGATTTTCCCGTAGAACTCCTGAGATGCTTCCGGATGTTCACCGATTGTTTCAGTTTCTTTTCTGAGCTATGTCACTTTCCGGCGACGGAGATCGTCTTTTCAGAAACAGCTGCTGTAGAGATGCCTCATGCTTGATCCGAGATTCGTTCGCCGCGGCCTTTTCCTGGTCTTCGTCATCCTCTTCCTCGACATTATCGGCATCGCCATCATCATGCCGGTGCTGCCCGCCTATCTGGAGCAGCTGACCGGCGGCAGCGTCAGCGATGCGGCGATCGACGGCGGCTGGCTGATGCTCGTCTATGCCGGCATGCAGTTCCTGTTCGCGCCGTTGCTCGGAAACCTGTCCGACCGCTTCGGCCGCCGGCCGATCCTTCTGCTTTCGGTGCTGACCTTCGCCATCGACAACTTCATCTGCGGCATCGCCACCAGCTTCTGGATGCTGTTCGTCGGCCGCGTGCTTGCCGGCATCAGCGGCGGCAGCTTCGCCACCTGCTCGGCCTATATCGCCGATATCAGCACGGAGGAGAACCGCGCGAAGAACTTCGGACTGATCGGCATCGCCTTCGGCGTCGGCTTTACCATCGGCCCTGTCATTGGCGGATTCCTCGGGGAATTCGGCCCACGCGTACCCTTCCTCGGCGCTGCCGCTTTGTCGCTTCTCAATTTCATCGCCGCCTGCTTTCTGCTGCCGGAAACGCTGGAGGCGAAGAACCGCCGCCGCTTCGAGTGGAAACGCGCCAACCCCCTCGGCGCGCTGCGCCAGATGCGCCATTACCCTGGCATCGGCGGGGTCAGCCTCGTCATGTTCCTGTTTTTCCTGGCGCATGCCGTTTATCCCTCGGTCTGGTCCTTCGTCTCCACCTACCGCTACGGTTGGAGCGAGGGCCAGATCGGCCTGTCGCTCGGCATTTACGGCATCGGTGCTGCGATCGTCATGGGCCTTGTCCTGCCGCGGATCGTTCCTGTGCTTGGCGAGTGGAAGACCGCGCTTCTCGGCCTCTGTTTCTCGGCTGCAGGCTTGACCGGCTATGCCTTCGCCTGGGAGGGCTGGGTGGTCTATGTTGTCATCGTGGCGACCGTCATCGAAAACGTCGCCGATCCGGCGCTGCGCAGCATTGCCGCCGGGAAGGTGCCGCCTTCGGCGCAGGGCGAGTTGCAGGGCGCGCTGACCAGCCTCAGCAGCATCACCACCATTGTCGGGCCATTGATCTTCACGCAAATGTTCGGCTATTTCACGCGGCCTGAGGCGCCCGTCACCTTTGCCGGTGCGCCTTATCTCACGGCTGCCGTGCTCATTGTTGTGGCCGCCGGGATATTCCTCACGAGGGTTCGAGCCGGGGAGCCGGCCGAGGCGCTGGAAGGTGTGGGCTGAACCGATCAGAAATGGTGATGGTATGATGAATTTTTCATCATCTGCCTGTTTTGGGGTAGTTCTTTGCGGGGCTTTGATTTAAGCCCGAGTGATATTTTTGCGCCACTACGCGGCGTTGCAGATCTCAATCACAGGACTGGTGTCATGGACACGCCGATCGACGCGCGCAGCCTTGCGCCGACAAACGATAATCGTTGGGGTGCGCATTTTCGTGCAACACTGGCGCTCGGCATTCCGCTGATCGGCGCACAGCTCGCTCAGCTCGGCATCAATACCACCGACGTGATGATCGTCGGGCGCCTCGGCGCCGAGCATCTGGCGGCGATGGTGCTGTCGGCTCAATTCCTCTTCACCATCCTGATCTTCGGTTCGGGTTTTGCCATCGCCGTCATTCCGATGGTGGCGCAGGCCTATGGTCGCGGCGACGTCGTCTCTGTGCGCCGATCGCTGCGCATGGGTCTGTGGGTGGTGATTGGATATTGGGCCGTCATGCAGCCCGCCTTCTTCTATTCCGAGCAAATCCTGCTCTTCGCGCAGCAGAAGCCAGAGGTAGCCAAGCTCGCGCATGGCTATATCATGATCGGTCAGTTCGGCGTGCTGGCGGCACTGCTCTTCAACGTGATGCGCGCGCTCGTCAGCGCCATCGGCAAAGCAGGCATCATCCTCAACGTCACCATCGTGACGCTGGTGATGAACGCGTTCTTCGCCTATGCCCTCGTGCTCGGCCATTTCGGCTTTCCGGCGATGGGGCTCGAGGGTGCGGCGATCGTATCGGTCGTGGTGCAGACGGCTGGTTTCCTCTTCATCCTTGCCTTCGTGCAGAGGCGGGAGGAGACGCGCCGCTACGAGATCTTCGTGCGGTTCTGGAAGCCCGACTGGCATGCGCTGCTGGAAGTCATCCGGCTCGGTTTCCCGATCAGCGTCACCATCCTTGCCGAGGTTAGCCTGTTCACGGTGGCCTCGCTGCTGATGGGCTATATCGGCACGATCGAACTCGCCGCCCACGGCATCGCCCTGCAATGGGCTTCGATCGCCTTCATGATCCCGCTAGGCCTCAGCCAGGCGGCGACGGTGCGCGTGGGCGTCGCCCACGGGCAGGGCGATTATGACGGGCTGGTGCGGGCTTCGATCATGGTGTTCATCCTCGGCTGCGCCATTTCGGCGGTGGGCTCGGTGCTCTTTGCCACAATGCCCCAATTCCTCGGCAGCTGGTTCCTCGACGTCAGTTCGCCCGAGGCGCCCGAGGTGCTCTCCTATGCCGGGCCGCTGATCGTCGTTGCCGGGCTTTTCCAACTGGTCGACGGGCTGCAGGTGATCGCTAATGGACTGCTGCGCGGCCTGAAGGACGCGCGCGTGCCGATGATCATGGCGCTGATAGCTTACTGGCCGATTGGCTTCTTCCTGGCCTGGGCCTTCGCCTTTCCGTTGGGTCTGGGCGGCATCGGCATCTGGTTCGGCTTCCTCGTTGGCCTGGCGGCGGCCGCCGCCATGCTCTGCGGACGCTTCTATCTTCTCGTTCGCCGGGAGGGCGCGATCGCCGGCGTCTGAGCCGGCGTCCTTGCCCTCAGGCCGCGACAGGCTTGTAACTGCCGATATCGGCTCGAATGCCGAGACGCGAGAACATTTCCTGCGGATCGAAATTTGCGGCCTTGTGGGCGGCCGTCACGGCTGCCCGCGCCCGCTCGACGACTTCGGTATTTTTCCATTCGGCGATGGTAACGAAATTGAATTCGCCGGGACCTGAGACCTGCTCCAGCACCCGGTGATCGATGAAGCCCTCCTGTGCCTCCAGCAGCTTGTGGGTCATCATCACTTTGACAAGAAATTCCTCACGCGCCGCCGCCGGCACGATGAACTTGTCGACACGATAGAAAGCTCCGCTCATCTATATCTCCTGCATCGGATCTGCGGGTAGTTCTGTAGTTCCTCAAGCATGGTTGAGGTCAATAGTGAAAGGGCAGGGGCCGGGCGAATGTCCATTGCTTTCCTGTTTCGGGGACATTGTCGAAGCTTGATGCAACGGTGCGCCAGAAGCAGTTGCTGGCTCGGCGTCAAGGAACGACAGAGCAGTCATTGCGTGCAGCTTCAACGTTGGGTGCGTCGATGAGCCATTAGACAAGTCGATCTCAGCCAAGATCGCTCCAAGCCGCGGCTAGAAGTTCTTTCTTGCCTTCTGTCTCCCTGCTATCCTGGAAGTGAGGAGACCGCGCCATGAGCGAGAACCGAAAGCTGGCTGCAATCCTGGCCGCAGACGTGGTCGGGTACAGCCGGCTTGCCGGCGCCGACGAGGACCGCACCCTGGCGAGGTTACGGGCACTGCGCAGCGATCTCATCGATCCGACGATCGCCGTGCACCATGGCCGGGTGGTGAAGCGCACCGGCGATGGTGCGCTGGTCGAGTTCCGCAGCGTGGTGGACGCCGTGCGCTGTGCCATTGAGGTGCAGAACGGTATGCTGGAGCGCAATGACGGCGTGCCGCAGGACCGTCGCATCGAGTTTCGAATCGGTATCCATCTGGGCGACGTCGTGGAGGAAAGCGATGGCGATCTGATGGGCGACGGCGTCAACATCGCCTCGCGATTGGAGGGCGTCGCCGCGGCAGGCGCGATCTGCCTGTCCGAGGATGCCTATCGCCAAGTCAAGGCGAGGCTCGACCTCTCGGTCAGCGATCTCGGCAACACGCAACTCAAGAACATCGCCGAACCGATCCGCGTCTATTCGCTGCAAGTCGGCAGCGCCGGGACCAATGCAGCCGCCACCTCGGAAACCGCAACGAGTCCACCTGCGAGGGCAACGTCGCCGAAGCTGTCGATCGCCGTCCTGCCCTTCGCCAACATGAGCGGTGACGCCGAACAGGACTACTTCGCCGACGGCATCTCGGAAGATATCATCACGGCGCTATCGAAGTTGTCGCAGCTCTTCGTCATCGCCCGCAATTCGTCATTTACCTTCAAAGGCAGGAACGTCCACGTGCAGGAGGTGGGCACGAAGCTCGGCGTGCGGCATGTTCTTGAGGGCAGTGTGCGCAAATCAGGCAACAGGGTACGCATCACCGCGCAGCTCATCGACGCGACCACCGGCGGGCATCTATGGGCGGAGCGGTTCGATCGAGACCTGACCGACATTTTCGCGGTTCAGGACGATGTCACGCAGCAGATCGTCGACGCACTGGCGGTCAACCTGACAGAAGGTGATCGGAAAAGGCTGGTGCCGGGCCAGACCGGTCAGCCCGAGGCCTATGACTGCTTCCTGCGTGGCCGGGAGCTGTGGCACCGGCTGACGAAGCAAACGAACAGCGACGCCCGCGATCTTTTGCAACATGCCGTCGAACTGGACCCCAACTTCGCCTCGGCACATGCCTTTCTCGCCCTTACCCATGGGCTCGACTACCTGAACCGGTGGAGCGCGTCGCCGCAACGCTCGCTCCAGCAGGCCGAAGAGGCTGCGATGCTGGCGGTGGCGCGGGATGAGAGCGACCCCGTGGCTCACTGGGCATTGAGTGTCGTCAGGCTTTACTCACGGCAGCACGATAGAGCCATCGGCGAGGCCGAGCGTGCGATAGGCCTCAACCCGAACTTCGCCGAAGGGCAGGTCAGCCTCGGCGAGGCACTTCTCTATTCAGGCAGATCTCACGAGGCACTCGCCTGTTTCGATCGGGCGAGAATCTTGAACCCGTATTTTCCGGATGTCGTTCTCCACTTTCAGGCCTGGGCTTGGTTTCAACTGCGAAGGTACGAAGAGGCCGTTGAATTGTTGGTGCAGCGCGTGAGCCGCAATCCCGTCACCGACGTCTCGCGCGCGCTTCTGGCCGCCTGTTACGGACACCTCGGCCGGTTCGAAGAGGCTCGGGCGACGTGGCAAGAGGTGCTGCGCGTTAATCCCGACTTCTCCTTGGAATACCGTCGCAAAGTCTTGCCCTTCAAGAACCCCGCCGATTTCGACCTCGCCATGGAGGGGCTACGCAAGGCCAGTGTCGTACAATGATGAGTGATCAATGCCCGATCTTGAACCTGTTGGCCATTTCGGCGGAAGATCAACAACAGCCGGTGCCAGCGTAACCACCACCTCCAGCGCAATCTGCCATCAAGGTCTGCTTTCAGGAAGCTGCGAAGTCGCCCTCTACTTGCGGCGCAAAGCAGCCCTATCCTTCAACAAAGAAAAAAGACGCTATGGGCAGATAGCGGTCCTTTCTCTGATAGCTGTCTTTCAAGATTCAAGAGATGCCACATTACGTTGGTGGCTGCCGGTTTAACAGAGTTTGCGAAACCGGCACTTCTTGAAACTAGCGCTCTGCAAGCGCCGGTTCGCCCTTCTTCTCGCGCACCATGTTGACGAAGCGGCGGAAGAGATAATGGCTGTCCTGCGGGCCGGGAGAGGCTTCCGGATGGTGCTGGACGGAGAAGACCTGCTTGCCGAGCACGCGCAGGCCGCAATTGGTGCCGTCGAAAAGCGAAATATGAGTCTCTTCAACGCCGTCGGGCAGCGACTTCGAGTCGACCGCGAAGCCGTGGTTCATCGAGACGATCTCGACCTTGCCCGTCGTGTGATCCTTGACCGGATGATTGGCGCCGTGATGGCCCTGGTGCATCTTTTCGGTCTTGGCGCCCAAGGCGAGGCCGAGCATCTGATGGCCGAGGCAGATGCCGAAGACCGGGATATCGGTCTTAACAAGCGTCTTGATGACAGGCACGGCATATTCGCCGGTTGCCGCTGGATCGCCGGGACCGTTCGACAGGAAGATACCGTCCGGCTGCAAGGCGAGCACGTCTTCGGCGCTCGTTGTTGCCGGCACGACGGTCACCTTGCAGTCGAGGCCGGCAAACAGGCGCAGGATGTTGCGCTTGACGCCGTAATCGAGGCAGACGACGTGATATTTCGCATCCGCCGCACCGAGTTCGCCGTAACCCTCGTTCCAGACCCACGGCGTCTGCGCCCATTGTGAGGACTGGCCGGACGAGGCGATCTTGGCAAGATCGAGACCTTCCAGGCCGCTCCAGGCCTTGGCTTCGGCCTTCAGCGCCTCGATGTCGAAGACGCCGTTGGCGTCGTGGGCGATCACCGCGTTCGGGGCGCCGTTCTCGCGGATCCAGGCGGTGAGCGCACGCGTGTCGATGCCGCAAAGGCCGATGATGCCGCGGGCCTTGAGCCACTGGTCGAGATGCTTGGCGGCGCGGTAGTTCGAGGGGTCAGTGATGTCGGCCTTGAAGATGACGCCGACGGCGCCGTGGCGGGCGGCAGGGGTCAGGTCCTCGATATCTTCGTCGTTGGTGCCGATATTGCCGATGTGGGGAAAGGTGAAGGTGACGATCTGGCCGAGATAGGAGGGGTCGGTCATGATCTCTTCGTAGCCGGTCAGCGCCGTGTTGAAGACGACTTCAGCCTGGACCTTGCCGGTGGCGCCGATGCCCTTGCCTTCGATCACTGTGCCGTCGGCAAGAACGAGCAGGGCGGTCGGCTTTTCGGTTGTCCAGGGTGCTGTTGCGGTCATCTTCATCCCGTTTCCGGCGGCCGATGCGCTTAGCCGCGCTCGTCGCCATTTGATCTCGCAGACGTGTGGGCACGGCAATGCCGCGCGCTTCAGGCCTGATCACGAATTTTGGTGCAGGTGGCGGTAAATAGCCACGCAATCGCTGAGCGTCAATCTTTGTAGCCGGGATTGCGGCCGTTTTCTTGCGCTTTATCGTGCCGATCGCGCAATTTATTTGATCCGTCGCATCGGCGTGGTTTATGAAGCGGCATCAAAAAAGGAGTGAAGACATGCTGCGCGATCAACTCGCCACCCAGCTGAAAGAGGCGATGAAGGCCAAGGATTCGGAGCGGCTGTCGACCGTTCGGCTGATTCAGGCGGCGATCAAGGACCGCGACATTGCCAATCGCGGTACCGGCAAGGAGCAGGCGAGCGACGACGAGATCCTGCAGATCCTCGCCAAGATGGTGAAGCAGCGCGACGAATCGGCAAAGATCTATGAGGAGAATTCCCGACCGGAGCTCGCTGCCAAGGAGCGTGCGGAAATCGCCGTCATTCAGGACTTCATGCCGAAGCAGCTTTCCGACGGCGAAGTGCGCGCCAATATCTCGGCGATCATCACCGAGACGGGTGCTGCCGGCGTCAAGGACATGGGCAAGGTGATGGCGGCGCTCAAGGAGCGTTATGCCGGCCAGATGGATTTCGCCAAGGCATCGGCAACCGTCAAGGAGCTTTTGAACGGATAAGCCTCAGATGGCCCGTCTCGCCTGCGGCTCTTCACGGACCGCAGGTCCGAGCACGGCCTCGGCTGCGGCATCGACGATCGCAAACTTCGCCGCCTGGTAGTTCCAATATTCGAGGATAAAGCGGCGGGACAGCCAGAAGTCGCCCTTGCGCGAAGGTTCTGTCCAGCCGACGCTTTCCATGGTCGTGGCCTGGGTCAGAAGCCGCTTCAGGTGGGTATTGGAAATCATGAATTGTTCGCGGAGCTCCCGGAGCGACAGTGGGCCGATAACGACGCACTCGGCCGCCCGAGGAAATTGCGGAAGGCGGGAGATCAGGTAATCCATCACCAGTCCGCCGGAATTCGCCCAGTTGAAGAGGTTGAAGGTGGGGCCCGGATTGCGCACGTACTCACTGCCGATGATCGCCCTTGCGATCCGCGGCTGAATCGCAGCCATTGTCGCGCAGGGGTCGGCGGTGATCTGGTCGGCGCGTTCGCCGCCGTCGAGGCTGTCGAGGATCATCATATGGGTGACGAGCCATCGGATGAAATGCTGTTCGGCGATTTCGGTCGGTTCCAGATAGCGTGTGCGCTTGTCAGGTCCAGGCACCACACGCAGGAAACGATAGGCCAGCATTTCCTGCATGAAGGCCGCGGCCGTGTTGCGGCTGGCGATGTCATTCTTGACTGCGAAATCGACAAAGCGGCCGGAATAGAGGCTACCGCTCTGGCCGTCGTCAGGATGACCGTAATGAAGTGCGAAGCCGGCATGGGCCATCAACCAGCGCTGCTGCGCGGCGAAAATCGATGCGATGCGCGGGCTCTCGCGATAGATCGCAAGCAGTTGATTGGCGCAATGGAGGATCGCAGCGAGAAAGCGATCGTCTGCTGCAAGATTTTCCGCGGTGAAAGCCATTGGGAAGGGTCCAGGAGTTCGGCGCAACATCTTTCATTCACGCGCCGTCTGTCAACGGTTCCGTCGATAAGCGGTTAATTTCAAAGGGAGAGTTGGCAACTGAGCCTAAAATTTAAGAAGGCAGGAGCTGGGGGCGCTCCTGCCTTCTTGCTCTTTGCTTCCGCCGGCAACGCAGGGCTGAGGCCCAAGCCGGAGGGTATTTGCAAAGGCACCCTTGCGAAGCGGCGCCGGGGGTAGGGATGGTGCTTCGCTCGGGGATCGCTTTGTTGAGATCAAACCTATTGCGGTGCGGCCGTCTGTTCAAATTACAAAAAAATAATGATTGCCGAAAAAGGCGCTTCGAGAGGACTTCGAAGCGAAGGTTCGACAAGCGCCGCGAGGATGAGGGCGCCCAAGCGGCGGCTGCGATAAGTGACTGTTTTGGAAAGATTTAATTCAACTCGGTCGAACGATCTCGCTCATGCCGAAGCACCTCCAGTGCCCGGCTTCACAGACGTTCGGCGACAATAATGTCGCACCCTGTCGCAGGGGTCGGTCACGAGTTGTTGATTGGATAACTGGCGCCGCGGACGTCGGGTGCACTTGCCTGTGAATAGCGGGTTTTCCTGACGAGTTTCGTGGCATGGTGCGGCAAAGCAGCTTATATGGAGCTTGGCCAAGAGGGATAAATGCGCTTTTCGAACACCTTTCTCGATGAGATCCGCGACCGCGTTCCGATTTCGAACGTGATTGCGCGCCGCGTCAGCTGGGACAAGCGTAAGACCAATGTCTCGCGGGGCGACTACTGGGCCTGCTGCCCTTTCCATGGCGAGAAATCGCCGAGCTTCCACTGCGAGGACCGAAAGGGTCGGTATCACTGCTTCGGCTGCGGCGTCACCGGCGATCACTTCCGCTTTCTGACGGAGCTGGAGGGCTTGAGTTTTCCTGAGGCGGTGCAGCAGATCGCCGACATGGCCGGCGTGCCGATGCCGCTTGCCGATGCCGCGATGGAGAAGCGCGAGAAGGAGCGCGGCTCGCTGATCGACGTCATGGAAATGGCGACCAGCTTCTTCCAGGACCAGCTGCAGACGGCCAATGGCGCAAAGGCGCGCGCCTATTTGCGCGATCGCGGGCTGACGGGGCGTACCATCGAGACCTTCCGACTCGGTTATGCGCCTGACAGCCGCAATGCGCTGAAGGAATTCCTCGCGGGCAAGGGCGTCTCCAAGGAGCAGATCGAGGCCTGCGGCCTTGTCGTTCATGAAAACGTGCCGGTCTCCTACGACCGTTTCCGCGATCGCATCATGTTCCCGATTCTTTCGTCCCGGGAAAAGGTGATCGCCTTCGGCGGCCGCGCCATGTCATCAGATGCGCCGGCGAAATATCTGAACTCCAACGAGACTGAGCTCTTCCACAAGGGCAATGTCCTTTACAATTTTGCCCGCGCGCGCCGCGCCATACAGGGGTCTGGCCGCGGCGATCAGGATGACAATGCGAGCGGCACCATCATCGCCGTCGAAGGCTATATGGACGTGATCGCGCTTTATCAGGCGGGTATCGAAAACGCCGTCGCGCCGCTCGGCACAGCGCTCACCGAAAACCAGCTCGAGCTGCTCTGGAAGATGGTGCCGCAGCCGGTGCTTTGCTTCGATGGCGACGGCGCCGGCATTCGCGCCGCCAATCGCGCCGCCGAGCTGGCGCTGCCGCATCTGAAGCCCGGCCGTTCCGTCCGCTTCGCGCTTCTGCCTGATGGCAAGGATCCGGACGACCTCGTGCGCGACGAGGGCCGCGCGCCTTTCGACAAGGTGATGAGTCAGGCAAAGCCGCTTTCGGAGATGCTGTGGAGCCGGGAGATCAACACCGGCAAGTTCGATACGCCCGAGGCGCGCGCCGAGCTCGAAGCGCGGCTGAAGCAGCTCGTCGCCGTCATCGCCGACGAGAATGTGCGCCGTCATTACCAGCAGGATATTCGCGGCCGGCTGAATGCCTTCTTCCAGCCGCAGTTCCAGAACCGCAACAGCGGCGGGCGGCGCGGTTTCAGCAGCAGCCCCCGGAACGCCCGCGACAATGAGGCCAAGGCAGGACCGAAAAGCCCCAGCCTGATTTCCGATCGGCTCGCCCGCTCGGGCCCCGTGCGCGGACACCGGGACAATACGGCGTTGCGCGAAAGCGTGCTTGCGCTCACCATCGTCAATCATCCGGCCCTGATGATCGATGATTATGATGAAATCGCCGCGATCGAATATGACAGCCGCGAGCTGCAGCGGCTCTGGTCGGCGATGCTTGGCGCAGCCGCTGCCGTCGCCGGTCCGCATCTGACGCGCGAATATCTGACTGAGCGGCTGGAATTCGAAGGTTTCGGTCCGCTCATCAAGAGTCTCGACCAGCAGGTGCGCAATGCGAGGCTCTGGACGGCAACCGAGGAGGCGGCGATGGAGGATGCTCGTGAAGGCTATCGTCAGGCGCTCGCCTTCCACAAACGGGCGAAGGCGCTGCGCCGGCAGAAGATGGAACTCGAACGCGAGATTGCGCTGGCGACCGAAGCCGGCGACGGCGAGGCAATCATTCAGCTGATACGGGCGCAGCAGGAAGTGCATCTCGAAGGCGTACGCCTCGAGAACCAGGAGGCGATTATCGACGGCTTCGGCGTGCTTTCCGGCCGTGTCAAAGGGGCGGCGAACCACTGATGCCGCTCAGCAAACGCAATGAGCCCGGTTTTTCCGCTTCCGATACGCTGTTTTCCGCCGGCCGCTCGCCGCTCGACATCCTGAAACAGGTCTATGGTTATTCCTCCTTCCGCGGCAAGCAGCAGGAGGTGGTCGAGCACGTGGTTTCAGGCGGCGATGCCGTGGTGCTCTTTCCGACAGGTGCAGGCAAATCGCTCTGCTTCCAGATCCCGGCGCTTTGCCGTGACGGCGTCGGCATCGTCGTTTCGCCGCTGATTGCGCTGATGCGCGATCAGGTGGAGGCGATGAAGCAGCTCGGCATCAGGGCTGCGGCACTCAATTCGTCGCTGTCGCGCGAGGAGTTCGTCGAGGTTCGCCGTGCGCTTTCGGATGGAAAGCTCGACCTTCTCTACGTCACGCCCGAGCGCATCCTGACGGACGGTTTTCGCGAGCTGATCGCCAGTGAGAAGATTGCGCTGTTTGCGATCGACGAGGCCCATTGCGTCTCGCAATGGGGCCATGATTTCCGCCCGGAATATCGCGAGCTCGGCCGGCTCGGCGAACAGTATCCCGGCGTGCCCCGCGTGGCATTGACGGCAACGGCCGACCCGCACACGCGTGACGATATCATCGAGCGGCTGGGGCTGGGCAATGCCGAAATCTTCACCACCAGCTTCGACCGGCCGAATATTGCCTATGAAATCGTCGAGCGCGACCAGCCGCGCCAGCAGCTGCTGCGCTTCCTCTCCGGCCATAAGGGCAACAGCGGCATCGTCTATTGTCTGTCGCGCGCCAAGGTCGAGGATACGGCCGAGTGGCTGAACGGGCAGGGCATCCGCGCGCTGCCCTATCACGCCGGCATGGACCGGGCGGTTCGCGACGCCAATCAGGACGCTTTCCTCAAGGAGGAAAACCTCTGCCTGGTCGCGACCGTCGCCTTCGGCATGGGCATCGACAAGCCGAATGTGCGCTATGTCGCCCATCTCGACCTGCCGGGTTCGGTGGAGGCCTATTATCAGGAAACCGGGCGCGCCGGCCGAGACGGGTTGCCGTCCGAGGTCTGGATGGCCTATGGCATGGCCGACGTCATCCAGCGCCGCCGCATGATCGACGAGGGCAACGCCGCAGACGAAATCAAGCGGGTTGAGCGCGCCAAGCTCAACTCCTTGCTGGCGATCTGCGAAACCGCCTCCTGCCGTCGGCAGGCGATCCTTGCCCATTTCGGCGAGGCGCATGCCGGCCAATGCGGTAATTGCGACACCTGCCTGAAGCCGGTCGAGACCTGGGATGGCACGGAAGCGGCGATCAAGGCGCTGGCCGCGGTCTACCGCACCGGCGAGCGGTTCGGCGCCGGTCATGTCATCGATGTGCTGGTCGGTAACATCAACGAAAAGACCGAGCGTTTCGGTCATGTCGATATGCCGGTCTTCGGCGCCGGCAAGGACATTCCGGCGCGGACTTGGCAATCCGTCTATCGCCAGCTGCTCGCCATGGGGCTGATCCGTATCGATCATGAGGCCTATGGGGCGCTGAAGCTGGAGCCGGAGGCGCGCGCCGTCTTCAAGCATGAACGGCAGGTCTTCTTCCGCAAGGACCGGCCGGCATCGGAACGGCGTACGAAGAAGGCCGAGCGCAGCGAGCGCAAGTCGGGCCTGTCGGGCGCCGACGGCACGCTTTTCGAGGCGTTGAGAGCCGAGCGCATGGCGATCGCCAAATCGCTCGGCGTGCCGCCTTACGTCGTCTTCCCCGATACGACGCTGATCGCTTTTGCGACGGAACGGCCGCGCAGCCGCAAGGAATTGCTCGGCGTATCAGGCGTCGGGCAATCGAAGCTTGAGCGCTATGGCGACGCGTTCCTGGAGATCATTCTCTCGCACGATGAATAGCCCGGTTGTCCGGAGCAGTATGGTCTCGTGGAGATCGGCGATGGTTCCGATCTTTGAGAAATTGGTTCAGGCAAGGTCTGTGTAGAGAAAATCGTTGCCTTTGTAGAGAAGGCGCGTTTTCAGCGCCTTGGCGCAAGCATAGGCAAAGCAATAGCCGAAATTCAGGTCTGCCCGATGACCGATGACTTTTCCATAGCGCATGCTTGCAGACAGTGCATCTTCGCCGACCTCAGGCGAGATCGAAATCTCTTCGAGAAGCAGATCTTCGGCGAATGCATCAACCGCTTCGGCTGATGCCCGCAGGAGTTCGGGTGTTGTCTTCCGGCCTGTCGGCGTCTTCTGCCGTGCGAGCGCCTGGATGGCTTCGAAGCGGACAAGGGGCGAGATGTGCATGATGGAATCGTCCGATGCCGCCAAGGCTTTCTCGAGTTCTTCATGACCGGGCTCTCGCGCGAGAATGGCGACGATCGCCGATGCGTCGATAAACATCAGCGACCCCACATCTCGTCGCTGAATTTCTTCATGTCGAATGACGGGTCGTTTGCTCCCATCGCATCCGCCAGCGATTTTGCGCGCATGAGGCGTTCATGCAGCGGCCGGCTTTGCCGCGCGCGCGTAAGCTCATGATGGAGGGCCGTTCGCACGGCGTCGGTTTTTGTCGCAGCCTTGGTCAGGCGCTGCAGCTCACTCGCAAGCTCGTCTACCTCAGGGTCTCGAATGTAAAGCGCCATGTTGATATTCCTTCTGCATATACAGATATCACTTTTGAATATTCATTTCAATTTCTCTCGCCGCGGACCTTTCGTTGTGAAAATATTTCGTACCGGATCGGCGACATCTGCACTTGCTTTGTGTTAATTGCAGCGCCCATCGGACGACGTTTGGGGAAAAGGGCGTTTACAATGACAAAAGCATTTCTCTCCCACCTGCAAGCTGAGCTTGCCTCTCTTAGGGATGCCGGCCTCTACAAGTCCGAACGCGTCATTACCTCAAAGCAATCAGGCGAAATCGCCGTTGTTTCCGGCGAGCGGGTGCTGAATTTCAGCGCCAACAACTATCTCGGCCTCGCCGACAACGAGGAGATGGCCGAGGCCGGCAAGAGGGCGCTCGACCGCTATGGCTACGGCATGGCCTCGGTGCGCTTCATCTGCGGCACGCAGGAGGAGCACAAGCAGCTCGAAGCGCGCATCTCCGCCTTCCTCGGCATGGAAGACACGATCCTCTATTCTTCCTGCTTCGACGCCAATGGCGGCCTGTTCGAGACGCTGCTTGGCGAAGAGGATGCGATCATTTCGGACGCCTTGAACCACGCGTCGATCATCGACGGCGTGCGTCTCTCCAAGGCCAAGCGTTTCCGTTACGCCAATAATGACATGGCGGCGCTGGAAGAAGAGCTGAAAAAAGCCGAGGGCAGCCGTTTCAAGCTGATCGCCACCGACGGCGTCTTCTCGATGGACGGCATCATCGCCAATCTGCAAGGTGTGTGCGACCTCGCCGAAAAATATGGCGCGATGGTCATGGTCGACGACAGCCACGCCGTCGGCTTCGTCGGCAAGAACGGCCGCGGCTCGCCGGAACATTGCGGCGTCGAGGGCCGCATCGACATTATCACCGGCACGCTCGGCAAGGCGCTCGGCGGCGCTTCAGGCGGTTATACCTCAGCCAGGGCGGAGGTCGTCGAATGGCTGCGGCAGCGCTCGCGGCCCTATCTGTTTTCGAATACGCTGGCGCCGGTGATCGCCGCCGCCTCGCTCAAGGTGTTCGACCTCATCGAAAACGGCGATGCCCTGCGCCAGCGCCTTTCCTACAATGCCGATCTCTTCCGCAGCGAGATGACTAGGCTCGGCTTCAAGCTCGCCGGCGAAGGCCATCCGATCATTCCCGTCATGCTGGGCGATGCCAAGCTCGCGCAGGACATGGCAAGCCTGATGCTGAAGAAGGGGATCTATGTGATCGGTTTTTCCTTCCCTGTCGTACCGAAGGGCCAGGCCCGCATCCGCACACAGATGTCGGCGGCGCATTCGAAGGCGGATGTGGAGCGGGCGATTGCGGCTTTTGCCGAGGCCGGGCGGGAATTGGGTGTGATTTGAGAATGATCGTTGTTGCCCCTCACCCTAACCCGCTCCCCGCTGGCGGGGAGAGGGGACCTGCCTAACGCAGCGTCGAGGGTAAGGAAGCCGGTGCGGCATACCTCCTTCGCCACGCGCGTGGGGAGAAGGTGCCGGCAGGCGGATGAGGGGCTGCGACAGATACGGAGCCAAGGAATACAGATATGTCGAACATGATGAAGGCGCTGGTGAAGTCGAAGCCGGAAGTCGGGCTCTGGATGGAGAATGTGCCGGTGCCGGAAGTCGGGCCGAACGATGTGCTCATCCGGGTGAAGAAATCGGCGATCTGCGGCACCGACGTCCATATCTGGAACTGGGACCAGTGGGCGCAGAAGACCATTCCGGTGCCGATGGTGGTTGGCCATGAATTTTCCGGCGAGATCGCCGAGATCGGTTCGGCGGTCACCCGCTATCATGTCGGCGAGCGCGTTTCCGGCGAGGGGCATATCGTCTGCGGCAAGTGCCGCAACTGCCGGGCGGGCAGGGGGCATCTCTGCCGCAACACGCTCGGCGTCGGCGTCAACCGGCCGGGCTCGTTCGGAGAGTTCGTCTGCATTCCCGAAAGCAATGTCGTGCCGATCCCGGACGATATTTCAGACGAGATCGCCGCGATCTTCGATCCCTTTGGCAATGCCGTGCATACCGCACTTTCCTTCGATCTTGTCGGCGAGGACGTGCTCGTCACCGGTGCCGGGCCGATCGGCATCATGGGAGCACTGGTCGCCAAGCGTTCCGGCGCCCGCAAGGTTGTTATCACCGACATCAATCCGCACCGCCTGGATCTGGCGCGCAAGCTCGGCATCGACCATGTCGTCGATGCATCGACGGAAAACCTCGCCGACGTCATGAAGGCGATCGGCATGACGGAAGGGTTTGACGTCGGGCTCGAAATGTCGGGCGCAGCACCCGCCTTCCGCGACATGATCGACAAGATGAACAATGGCGGCAAGATCGCCATTCTCGGCATTGCGCCGGCTGGTTTCGAGATCGACTGGAACAAGGTGATCTTCAAGATGCTCAATCTCAAGGGCATCTATGGCCGCGAGATGTTCGAGACCTGGTACAAGATGATCGCCTTCGTGCAAGGCGGCCTCGACCTTTCGCCCATCATCACGCATCGCATCAAGATCGACGATTTCCGCGATGGTTTCAAGGCGATGCGGTCGGGCAATTCAGGCAAGGTCGTGATGGACTGGATGTGAGGAGGACGACATGCTCTACGAGGGAAGCTGCCATTGCGGCAACGTTGCTTTCGAGGTCGAAGGCGAATTCACCGAGGCGCTCGACTGCAACTGTTCGCTCTGTCGCAGGCGGGGAGGACTTCTCGCTTTCGTGCCGCGCGAGAAACTGGTGCTGAGGACACCGGAAGACGATCTTTCGACCTATACTTTCAATCGGCACGTCATCAAGCATCATTTCTGCGCCAATTGCGGCATCGCCCCCTTCGGCGAGGGCGTGGCGCCGAACGGTGCGGCGATGGCTTCGATCAATCTGCGCTGCATTCCCGCGATCGATCTCGGCGCGCTGAAGGTGACGCCTTACGACGGCCAGGCTCGTTAGCCAATATTTGCCCGGATCGGGCGAATATACCGTCGGCACAATTGCAGGAAATGGCCGGAACAACTGGGGCGGCGGGCAAAATTCCGGCCGCCCTTGTCTTTTGTTTGCTGCTTCTTAAATAAGGTTCGCAATCGCAGCCGCGGTTCAAAGCCTGTGGATAAGGCTTTTTCCGATTTTTCGCGGGCTTTTTTGCTGGAAAAGCTTGACGAGAACAAAAAATGTGGGAATCACCGTTCGACTTGTTGAAACGGTGAACAGGGTCAAGGCGGATCGCGCAACCATGGCCGGAAATCCAAAGGCAAGAAAGCTTTGCTGTCCGGTACCGGCGATCGTGGTTAATCAGACTTTAAATGTCATCCCGTTAGGTGGGCTCAGGTGATTCAAGGGCGACGCGAGCGGCGCGTCAGGCCCTGAGACGGCCCATTCACCGTAGCGAGATTGGATAGCGTCAGGAAGGCGACGATATAAATGGCAACCAAGGTCAAAGAGAACGAAGACGCGGAAGTCGAACGCGACGGCGCAAGCGACGGCCCTCTTCTCGATCTTTCCGACGACGCGGTCAAGAAGATGATCAAGGCCGCCAAGAAGCGCGGCTACGTGACGATGGACGAGCTGAACGCCGTCCTGCCGTCCGAAGAAGTGACCTCCGAGCAGATCGAAGACACGATGTCGATGCTGTCGGACATGGGCATCAACGTCATCGAGGACGAGGAAGCCGAAGAGGCCGGTGCTTCCGGCGGTGGCGATGACGACGACGCCGGCGGCGATGAGGACAGCGAAGGCGGCGAACTCGCGCCTTCGGCCGGCACCGCGCTTGCGACCGCCAAGAAGAAAGAGCCGACCGACCGTACCGACGACCCGGTGCGCATGTATCTGCGCGAGATGGGCTCGGTGGAGCTTCTGTCGCGCGAAGGCGAAATCGCAATCGCCAAGCGCATCGAAGCCGGCCGCGAGACGATGATCGCGGGCCTCTGTGAGAGCCCGCTGACCTTCCAGGCCCTGATCATCTGGCGCGACGAACTCAACGAGGGCACGACGCTGCTGCGCGAGATCATCGATCTCGAGACGACATATTCCGGTCCGGAAGCCAAGGCCGCGCCGCAGTTCCAGAGCCCTGAGAAGATCGAGGCCGATCGCAAGGCGGCGGAAGAGAAGGAAAAGACCCGGCGCGCCCGCTCCGGCGACGACGACATCACCGATGTCGGCGGCGAAGGTCTGCCTCCGGAAGAGGAGGAAGAGGACGAGGACGAATCCAACCTCTCTCTCGCCGCGATGGAAGCCGAGCTGCGTCCGCAGGTCATGGAAACGCTCGACATCATTGCCGAGACCTACAAGAAGCTGCGCAAGCTGCAGGACCAGCAGGTCGAGCAGCGCCTTGCCGCCACCGGCACGCTGTCGTCCGCCCAGGAGCGCCGCTACAAGGAGCTCAAGGATGAACTGATCAAGGCGGTCAAGTCGCTGTCGCTCAACCAGAACCGCATCGATGCACTGGTCGAGCAGCTCTACGACATCAACAAGCGCCTCGTGCAGAACGAAGGCCGCCTGCTGCGTCTGGCCGAATCCTACGGCGTCAAGCGCGACTCTTTCCTGGAGCAGTATCAGGGCGCCGAGCTCGATCCGAACTGGATGAAGTCGATCGGCAATCTGGCCGCTCGCGGCTGGAAGGAATTCGCCAAGGCCGAGAATACGACGATCCGCGACATTCGCCAGGAGATCCAGAATCTCGCGACGGAAACCGGCATCTCGATCTCGGAATTCCGCCGCATCGTGCACATGGTGCAGAAGGGCGAGCGCGAAGCCCGCATCGCCAAGAAGGAAATGGTCGAAGCGAATCTTCGCCTCGTCATTTCAATCGCCAAGAAGTACACGAACCGCGGCCTGCAGTTCCTCGACCTCATTCAGGAAGGCAATATCGGCCTGATGAAGGCGGTCGATAAGTTCGAATACCGCCGCGGTTACAAGTTCTCGACCTATGCGACATGGTGGATCCGTCAGGCGATCACCCGCTCGATCGCCGACCAGGCCCGCACGATCCGCATTCCGGTGCATATGATCGAGACGATCAACAAGATCGTCCGGACCTCGCGCCAGATGCTCCACGAGATCGGCCGCGAGCCGACGCCGGAAGAACTGGCCGAAAAGCTCGCCATGCCGCTCGAAAAGGTCCGCAAGGTCCTGAAGATCGCCAAGGAGCCGATCTCGCTTGAAACCCCGGTGGGCGATGAAGAAGATTCGCATCTCGGCGACTTCATCGAGGACAAGAACGCGCTGCTGCCGATCGATGCCGCCATCCAGGCGAACCTGCGCGAGACGACGACCCGCGTTCTCGCCTCGCTGACGCCGCGCGAAGAGCGCGTCCTGCGCATGCGCTTCGGCATCGGCATGAACACCGACCACACGCTCGAAGAAGTCGGCCAGCAGTTCTCGGTCACCCGCGAACGTATCCGCCAGATCGAAGCGAAGGCGCTGCGCAAGCTGAAGCATCCGAGCCGCTCGAGAAAGCTGAGAAGCTTTCTGGACAGCTAAGAAACTTCAAGCTGCGCTCGATCCTCGACAGCTGAGGTTTCGACAATTGCCGTCATGATTGGAAAGCCGGGCGTCGTGCCCGGCTTTCGCTTTTGTGATTAATACCAATGATCCCGGCGGCTTTCTTGTCGCTCAGTGGTGACAAGATTATAGTCCGGCCACGGGGGAAGAAATCGATCGCGGTGACGCGAGCGAGGACCGACGCATACCCGTGTCGGGCGAATCCTCCGTTCGGAGGTGCAAGATGACCACTTACATTGTGTTGATCAACTGGACGGACCAAGGCGTGCGCACTGTTCGCGACTCGTCAAAACGGCTGGATGCGGCGAAGAAACTGCTAGGCGACATGGGCGGCTCCTTCAACCAGTTCTTTCTGACGATGGGCGGCCACGACATGGTGGCTGTCTGCGAAGCGCCTGACGATGCCGTCATGGCGCGATTTGGCCTTTCGCTGGCGATGGCCGGCAATGTCCGCACCCAGACACTGAAGGCATTCCCGGAGGCTGCCTATCGAGAGATCATCGGCTCGCTCAGCTAACGCATGCAGAATTTCAGCGCCTCTCCCCATCAAGGGCGCGGCCTCGGCCCCGCTCGTGGGTGGCCCGTTGCCCAGGTCTGAGGAGGGAACGGATGGCGCACCGGCCAGCGGATGGCTTCGGCGCGATCACGAGGTTTTTTGCTTTTGCGGCTTGATGCTGCCGGCTTTAAAGGCCACATCGCTGCTGTGACAGACGAAGTGGACTTGGCGGAGACGAATCACGAAACGGCAAAACGGCGGCCCGAAATCCGCTGGGGTATCGGTGTGTCCGTGCTTCTGCACGTGCCGGTCGTTGCGCTTCTGATTTTCGGCTTGCCGAAGATCGAACCGAAGCCCCCGGAGGACGAGAGCGTGAAGGTCGAGCTCGTCCCGCCGCCGGAGGAGAAGAAGCCGGAGGAGAAAAAGGCCGAGGAAAAGCCGCCGGAGCCGAAGCCGCTGCAAGAGGCTAAGAAGGAACCTCCGCCACCACCACCGCCGCCTCCACCGGCAAGGAAAGCTGTCGAGCAAGCCAAGCCGAAGCCCATGCAGACCCTCAAACCCGTTACTGAATTTGGAGATAGGACTAGCGGTCCTGACAAGGCCCTGGCGGGAAATGCTTCTCAAGGTGAAAAGAAAGCCGCAACAACTCCACCCCAGCACGACGATGCCTCGACGCAGGAGCCAACAAGAACTGTTGACGCAAAACCCAAAGCTGAGGAGCCTCCATCAAAACCCGTGCCAGATGATGTGAAGCTGCCGGAGGTGGCTGCGATGGACGTTTCTCCGGAAAGCAAAGGGCCGTCGACGGAAGCCTCCGGCGAAGCCAATACGACGATTGAGCCGACCAAACCGCCTGAGCAGAACATCTCCGATAAGCCGAAAACCGTTTCTGAAACCAAGGATCTGCCCGAGGCGAAAACGCTATTTTCTCGGGCGGCCGATGGCAGTCTATTTGCGCAAACGGCGATGGATGGCCTTTCACGAAAACAGCGAGTGGCGACGCTTTGCACCACGGAGCTGCAGGGTCAACTTGTTCACGGCTCGCCGCCCTATTTCCCTTCCGCATTGCCGAGTTTCGGCCTGCGGGCTGGTACGATTCTGGACGTGAAGGATGCAGCCTTTGGCACAGCCAAGGGCTGGTTCCAGGTTCGTTTCCGTTGCGAGGTGGACGAGGGAGCTACCAAAGTGGTGTCCTTTGCTCACCAGGTCGGCGGACGAATCCCCCGCAACGAGTATTCGAAATATGATATCGATGACTAAAGCGCGCCGCGATCTTCGTCGTCTCGCAGCCAGCCACGCGCAAGGAACTCTACCTAACCTTTCCTCATTGGCCGTGATGTTTCCGGTGAAGAAGGGACAATGATATGTCGAACGAGATCGAGCGTTTTCTTGAGCGCCAGGATGAAGCCGTCAGCGCGCTGTTCCTGGAAAACAATGGCGACGAACTGACCGATATTCTGGTTGCGGCCCTCGAAGAGGCTCTTGAGATCCTGGTCGAAGCTGCGCCCGCCGAAACGCTGCATTGACATCTTTCGAGAGATTGCCTGGCCCGCTTGCTGCCCGTCTGTCTGGCTACCGGATGGAGCGGGATGCGCTCGGCCGTTCGGCCGCGAGCGTCTTTCGCCTGGAAGGCGAGGGCCTGCCGGCGCTCTATCTGAAGGTCGAGGCGGTAGGGCCGTTCGGCGAGCTTGCCGATGAGGCGGCCCGGCTCGCCTGGCTCAAGGCCTCCGGCCTGCCTTGCCCGGAGGTGATCGCCCGTGAAAGCGACGGCGAACGTAACGGGCTGCTGCTCAGCGCGCTGCCGGGAACCGATCTCGCCAGTGCTTCGGCGCTGGCGCCCCTGGCGCGCATCGAATTGCTGGCGGAGGCACTGCTCGATCTTCATCGCCTGCCAATCACTTCCTGTCCGTTCGATCACCGCCTGGAAAAACGCCTGCCGGCGGCCAAGGCCCGTATGGAAGCTGGAATCGTCGATGAGGAGGATTTCGATCCGGCCCGGCTGGGAAAGAGCGCCGCCGAGCTTTTTGCTGAGCTCGAGAGCATGAGGCCGGGCAGCGAGGATCTCGTCGTCACCCATGGCGACGCCTGCCTCCCGAACTTCGTCGCTCTACACGGCCAATTCTCAGGCTATATCGATTGCAGCCGCCTCGGCGTCGCCGACCGCTATCAGGATATCGCGCTCGCCTGCCGCAGCATCGCCGATAATTTCGGAAAGGCGCTGGTGCAGCCATTTCTCGATTGTTACGGCCTTCCGGCGCCTGATCCGGCAAGGCTCGGTTACTATCAGTTGCTCGACGAGTTCTTCTAGAGCCTGCTGCTTTCATACGGAAGCATATCCTGAGTTTGTGAGGTAGTTTGCGCATTCTGCTGGCGAGAAGCAGTCGAGCATTTCACCAGCCTTGCGCCATGTCGCTTCGACTGTGCGAGGCTGTTCTCTCCTAATTAGGTGCTTGAGCTTGGCAAAGACTTGCTCGATGGGATTGAGGTCCGGGCTGTAAGGCGGCAGGAAGAAGAGGTGCGCGCCTGCGGCCCGGATGGCACGACGGACAGCTTGGCCCTTATGGCTGCCGAGATTGTCGAGGATGACGATGTCGCCCTTGGCGAGCGTGGGCACGAGGATCCTCTGGATATAGAGGGTAAAGAGTTCGCCGTTGATCGGCCCATCGATGACCCAAGGGGCGTCGATGCGGTCGCAGCGCAAGGCGGCAATGAATGTCAGGGTTTTCCAGTGCCCATGCGGAACCGCGGCACATAGGCGTTGACCACGCGGTGCCCACCCCCTGAGGGGCGCCATGTTGGTCTTGATCCAGGTCTCATCGAGAAAGACCAGCCGCTGCGCTTCGATCCGCCGTTGATGGGTCTTCCAACGCAACCGTTTCCTGGCGATATCCATCCGCGTCTGCTCGGCCGGCAGAACCGTTTTTTTTGAAACTCAGGCCCTCGGCCCGGACGAACACCCAAACGGCGCGTCGCTCGGTCTTGATGCCGCGTTCGGCCAGTTCCGCCACAAGGCCTCGCGTCGTGAACGGGCCGGATCGACAGCGCTGGCGCAGCCAGTCGGCCCGTTCGCCGGACAAAGTCCGCTGCTTGCGACCGCCGACGCGGCCGGGCGTCAGAGCGCCGGTCTCCGCAAGGCGCTTCTTCCACTTCGAAACACAGGAGGGAGCAATCGCAAGTGCTGCTGCGATCGATCGTATCGTTTCTCCGGTGTTCAGGCGCGCCATCGCCCGTTCGCGAAGATCCTCAGAATATGGGTGCGTCATCCTTGCCGGCCGTCCTTTTCCGGTAGGACAGAGAATCATATTTCAGCTGATTTGCGAATCTGCGATTCTGAAAAATCGAAGCGTGCTCTAGACGGTTGCGTCATCAGGGCTTGGCTGGCAGAGTTGCCGGCATCGAACCTGCGGATGTCAAATGCCGAAAAACCAGTTCAGGATGCTGCGCTCGGCGCTTCCAGGCGTCGAAGCGGTGGAAGCCGAAACGCCTCACAGTTTCGCCAGGCACACGCATGAGCAGTTCGGCATCGGCCTCGTGTCGTCGGGGGCGCAGAAATCGCTCAGCGGGCGCGGCATGGTGGAGGCGGAGGCCGGCGATATCATCACCGTCAATCCGAATGAGGTGCATGATGGCGCGCCGATCGGCGAGCGCCGGTCGTGGCGCATCCTCTATTTCGATCCCGAGATCGTCATCGGCCTCTCGCAGGAGATCGGTCCAGGGCGCTCGGAAATCCCGCATCCTGTCATTCGCGATGCGGCTATGGCCGGCCGCTTCGAAACGCTGTTTTACGCGGCGACCGCGAGTGCTGCCGACGGGCTGCTTTGCGAGGAACTGCTGCTGCAACTCGTCGCCGACGTCATGCGCGAAGGCGGCGGCAGCGAAGAGAGGCCGCCGGTGCCGTCATCCATCCGTGCGGCGCGGGATCTGATCGACGACGATCCTCTTGCCGCCGTCTCACTTGCCGACCTTTCCAGGGAGAGCGGCCTCAGCCGCTTCCAGCTGCTGCGCGGCTTCGCCAGGGCGACCGGATTGACGCCGCATGCCTATCTCATCCAGGCCCGCATCCATATCGCCCGGCGGCTGATCGCTCAGGGCACGCCGCTTGCCGAAGCCGCCTTTGCCAGCGGCTTTGCCGACCAGAGCCATATGACGCGTGTCTTCGTGCGCAAATACGGCCTGTCGCCCCGGCTTTACGCCGGCGCTTTTCTCTGAGGTCCGAGACGCAGCCACCCGCCTCGTCCTTCGAGGCTTCGGCCCTTGGTCTACGCGCCTCAGGATCAGGGCTGATCGTGGATGCCCGCGGCTTCGCAGGCTCCCACCTCTCTCCGGCCTCGAAGGACGGCGCTGGCCGCCTTGCTTCGATTCATACGCCCTGCAATTTCGTTCAAGACCCCGACCGGCCGCTGCTGTTTCTTCGGCGCATCCAATCGGAGGCGCGGAATGTCGAGACAGGTTCAAGGCTATTTCTATCTGGCGCTCGCCATGCTGACGGTCGGCAGCACTGTCATCGCGAGCAAGATCATTGCTTCGGGACTGCCGCCGTTTACCGCCGCCGCCTTGCGCTTCGCCTTCGCTCTTCCCGTCTTCTTCCTGCTGATGCGGGCAAGCGGAACCCGGTTGCCGAAGCTCTCCAGGTATGACCGTCTCATCCTCGTCATTCAGGCCGGCGCCGGCAGTGTCGGCTATACGACGCTGCTGATATCGGGCCTCAGCCTGACCTCGGCCGCCGATGCGGGCGTCATCATCGGCACGCTGCCGGTGGTCTCGGCGGCGGTTTCGATCCTGCTGCTGCGCGAACGGCCGGGGCGCGCCCTGCTTCTGGCCGTGGCGCTGGCGAGCGTCGGCGTGTTTTCGATCGCCTTCACACCGGAGGCGACCGGCGGTTCGCTAGCCGGCAATCTGCTGATTTTTCTCGCGGTCATCTGCGAGGGCTTGTTCATTCTGTTGAACAAGCGGCTGACCGTCGACATTCCGCCGCTTGCCCAGTCGACGCTGATGACCGGCATCGGCTTCGCTGTCTCGATCGTTCCGGCCATTTTCGAGGCGCCCCTCACGCATGGGTTTTCAGCCAGTGCTGCCGCTGCCGTCGTCTATTATGCTCTGGTGCCGACCGTCGGCGGCTTTCTGCTGTGGTATGCGGGGGCAGAGAGGGTGAGCGGCACCGAAGCCGCGCTCTTCACCGCGCTTGCGCCGGTTTCGGCCGTCATGCTCGCTTTCGTCATTCTCGGCGAGCCGATCGGCTTCAACCAGATTGCCGGCATTGCCTGCGTGCTGGCGGCCGTGTTCGGGCTCGCCATTGCAGGAAGCCACAGGAAATTCATCGAAGGAAAATGATCATGCAGTTCAGCCATTCCAACGCGATATGGCAGGCTTTTCCGCAGCTTGCCGCCGGCGCGCTTTTTGCCGAAGGCATTCATGCGCTAGCTGACGTCGAAGAGGCGATCGCAAGTTTCAGCGCGATCGCCGCGGCCCGCCTCGCGGAAGCCCAGGAAAGCGAATTCCCGGAGATCCAGGCGTGGCGGCGCGGCTTTTCCCGCATGGGCTTGAAGCCGACGCAGTATCGCGCGGCATCCGAGGCGCTTCTGCGTCGCTTCCGCCAGGAGCACGCCCTGCCGCGCCTTCATCCGCTCATCGATCTCTGCAATGCGATTTCGCTCGCCTTTGCCATTCCTGTTGCCGTCTTCGACACGGAAAACATTGCCGGCAATCTCCAGGTGCGGCATGCAACGGGGCATGAGACATATCTCACCTTCAGCGGTCAAAGCGAACATCCGGAGCCGGACGAGGTGATCTTCGCGGATGACGAAGGCAGAGCACATGCCCGCCGCTGGACGAACCGGCAGGGCGGCCTGTCGGCGGTGCGGGAGACGACGCGCTCGGTGCTGATCGTCGCCGAGGCGCTGCATGCCGGGGCCGGCGAGGATACCGCCAGCTTGGTTGCGACGCTCGCGGATGCGCTCGCGCGTCACTGGTCGGTTACAGCGGCGACCGCCGCCCTCAGTCAGGCATCGCCGCGTTTCGCATTCCAGGTGTAAGGGAAGAAAGCGCTCCGGGCTTGGGCCGGCGGCATGCGCGCCCTATCTCAGGGGCATCCTATCTTCTGGAGACGAACCCATGTTGGACAAGTCGATCAAGATTCCGGGGCCGGACCATCCGATCACCGTCGAGCACAATCCCTGCCGCGTCGTCGTCACCGTCGCCGGCCGGACGATTGCCGACAGCCGCAACGCGCTGACGCTGCGCGAGGCTTCCTATCCACCGGTCCAGTATATCCCTCGCAGGGATGTCGACATGTCGCTGCTTCAGCGCACCGATCACGGCACGCATTGCCCTTACAAGGGCGATGCCTCTTATTACAGTATTGCTTTGGGCGGCAAACGCTCCGAGAACGCGGTTTGGACCTACGAAGCCCCGCATGCCGCCGTCAGCAACATCAAGGACCATCTCGCCTTCTATCCCGACCGTGTCGACGCAATCGAGGAATTGGCTTCGCCCGAGGCCGGCGCTTTCTGAGGATCGCCGGATGGCGGGCGCTGAAAATCGTTCGGCCGGAACCTGTCGCCTTCAGCATCGTTAGGGGCATCATCGAAGGAGCATGCCGTGCCGAAATTCCACTTCCAGCTCTTCGATCGCGATGGTGTCGGCACCGAGACCGGATACGAATTCGAATCCGTCGAGGCTGCCAAGGCAGAGGCGCGAAGGGTCCTCGCGGAAATGGCAGCCGAAGGCCTGCCGACTGCGCCTTTGAACATGCTTTCGGTCGAACTTTTCGACGAAAGCCGCAAACCGCTTGCGGAAATTCGGCTGATTCTGGAAGAGATCGCGAAATAGAAGCGATCCGACCTCAACCGGAGAAATGCCTGTCGACGCTTTCGGGCCACTCGCGGAACTATGTCAAATTTAATTGCCGCCCGCCGGGGTGGGTCTTAATGCATGTCGCTCCCGGAAGTGTGCGGATGACGACATGCATGAAAGCAAGGAGCTAGAACGCATCCATCGACCAGTTGGATTGATGACCCGCCGGCATCCCAGAGGCCGTCATCGAATGACGTCGACCCATTCATTGCTGAAGACGAGACTGGCGACTGTGACAGGATCGCCGCGCTCGTCGCGGACGGTAACGGCAATCGTCATGCGGTCACCTGCCGGCAATTCGTCTCGCGCCACGTCCAGCAGGATGCGGGTCACCTCTTTGGGGATGTCATCACGAGATTTGAGCTCGGTGCCGTGCTCGTCGCGGGTCGGACCTTCCCCGTTGTGTAGATCGAAATAGTAGCGAGCCATGTTCTTTCCTGCGCGTCAGAGAGGAAATAACCAATGAAGACAATTGTTCCCGAGGCTAGGCCTTGATTCCTATAGAAAATACAGGTTGCACCGAGACGGCCCCGAGCCCTTGCGATCGCGGGAGACAGGACCGTGATTGAACCCTTGTTGCTGAACCTTGGAAGCCGTGATGTGCTGTCGAACGAGGAGGAAAACCTTCTTCGGTCGATCCTCGTCAAGGACAGGCAATTCGCCGTCGGAGAAGATCTCGTTTCCCAAGGCAGCCGGCCGCCCTTCAGCACGCTGCTGCTCGATGGGTTCGCGGCGCGCTACAAGGTGATGGCGGACGGCAGCCGGCAGATCACCGCACTTCATGTTGCCGGCGACTTTGTCGACCTCCATGCTTTTCCCGTCAAGGTAATGGATCATGGCATTGTTGCGCTCTCACCCTGCCACGTCGCTTTGGCCGATCATGCCGACTTGAGGGCGATCACCGAGCGCATGCCGCATTTGACGCGGCTGCTTTGGCTCGACACGCTGGTCGACGGCGCCATTCACCGGGAATGGATCGTCGCCATGGGGCGGCGCTCCAAACGCGCCCAGATCGCCCATCTCGTCTGCGAACTCTTCATGCGGCTGAAGGTCGTCAGGCGCACCCGGGGCGAAAGCTTTCAGTTTCCGCTGACGCAGATCGAGATGGCGGACGTGCTCGGCATATCGGTGGTCCACCTCAACAAGACGCTGCAGGCTCTCAGGCGCGAGGGCGTCTTCACCTGGGAGAACCGAACGATCACCATCGTCGATTGGGAACGCCTGCAGGAGATCGCCGAATTCGACCCCGCTTATCTCAGCATCTCCAGAGAGCCGCGCTGAGTTCTGCCGCATCGCATGCGCGTTGAAAGGGAGGAACGGCGCCGTTAGGGTGGCGGGAATCACTTGACGGGACGATGCGTGACGAAGACTTTTCTACCCTACCTACTGGCGGCAGTTTTCGCCGCATTACCGGCCGCGGCGCAGAGCGAATGGCAGGCGATCGAGGAGGTGCGGCCCTATTCGATTTCAGGCAAGACCGGCGCCGAACTTTATCAATCGATCGGGGCACAGGGCCCCAAGGCCGGCGTCACCGGCCGGGTCATCGCGCATACGACGTTCAAGCTCACCTGGACCCGCGAGTACGAGCCGCAGGGCAATGCCTGCGCCATCGTCACCAATCGGCCGAAGCTCATCATCACCTACACACTGCCGCAGCCCTCGGCCGGGCTGCCGCCAGCCGTCAAGAGCAGCTGGGATGGCTTCATTTCAGGCGTTGCCGCGCATGAGCGGGTGCACGGCGAAACCATCAAGGACATGGTTAGGGAAATCGAGGCGATGAGCGTCGGCTTCACCGTTGCCGACGACCCCGACTGCAAGAAGATCAGGGTCGAGCTGACCCGGCGCCTCGGCGAGATTTCCGCAAAGCAGCGCCAGCGCGGCCGCGACTTCGACAAGGTCGAAATGGGCGACGGCGGCAATATCCAGCAGCTCATCCTCAAGCTGGTGAATGGGCCTTAGCCGATGGCGGGCATCGATCTGCCCATTCGTGGGCCATTGACTTGGCCGTCACGGCGCGCCAACTCGCGGGCAATGTCATTGCGAGACGGAGACCGCCCGTGCCCCAGACAATCCTCACCCTGTCCACACGCGGCCAGGGACTTTACGAATTCACCGATCAGGCGGAGGCCTTCGTCCGCGCCGCGGGATGGGAGGAGGGGCTTCTCACCGTCTTCGTGCGCCACACATCCTGTTCACTGCTGATCCAGGAAAATGCCGATCCCGACGTGCGCACCGATCTTCTCGCCTTCTTCCGTCGGCTCGTGCCGCCGGCCTCCGACCCATCGATGGGCTGGATCGTGCACAGGGCCGAGGGGCCGGACGACATGCCGGCGCATATCAAAGCCGCGCTGACGCAGGTGTCGATCGGCATTCCGGTCGCCAGGGGACGCTTGACGCTCGGCACCTGGCAGGGCCTCTATCTCTTCGAACACCGCGACCGGCCGCACCAGCGCGAAATCGTGCTGCATCTCGGGGCCTGAGAGCGCCGTGCGTCCTTGCCGAGGCTATGGCACGGCGATCAGCCATCGGCTACGCGGCACACCGATCAGCCCACCAGCCCCATGGCACCACGATCAGCCCTCATCCTCAGGCGCGTAGGCCATAGGCCGGAGCCTCGAAGGAGGGGGCGGGTGATGAGCGATCTCCTTCAGACGAGAGATCACGCGAATCCCGATCGAAAGAAGAGCCGTCAAAAACCGCTCATCTTCTTGTGAATGCAAACTGAATGGTCGGTTCGAACAGCATTCAGCTTGCCGCATTTAGTGTCGAGGCAATCCCTTATGGGAGAGCTTAAAAGACCAATCGACGGAGACACTCCATGACGCATTTCCTCACCAAGGCTTGCCTTGCCGCAGTGCTCGCCCTCTCATCCATTCCGGCCACTGTTTCCACGGCGGCAGCCGCAGGGCCGCAGACAAACTTCATCGTCGAGGCGCAATATTATCGTCCAATCCGCGGCTGCTCGCCGATGCACGCCGTGAACAAGGCGCGCGATTTCGGCCTGCGCAGAGCCCACATCACCCGCATGTCGCCGCGTGTCGTCGTCGTCGCCGGGCGCGATCGTCGCGGCTGGGACAGGATGGTCTTCGCCAATGTCCGCGGCTGCCCGCTGATCCGGCGTTGAAAATTGCACGGCAAGCGCCTATGTGCGCTTGCCCTTTCGCCTTGACGGCGACACTTTCAGCCGTCTCTTCTCCGATTTGTATAAGTGATTCCACTGACGCCTCGGCGTGATGCGGAGAGTGGGGAGGGCGGCTCGACCGCACCGACTATGGAACGAAAGGTTTTTCGATGATGCAGTTTCTGGCAAAGGCGGGTCTTGCCGCCATGCTTGCCGCAGGCACTCTTGCCGGCACGGTGGTCCCGGCGGCCGCTCAATTTAGTATCATTATCGGCGATCAGGATCGTGATCCGCCGCGCGATTATCGCCGTCCGCCTCCGCCGCCGGGCTTCGGCCGGCGCCCGCGCGGCTGCGATCCGCGGCTGGCGGAAGATCTCGCCCGCGATTGGGGCTTCCGCCGCCCGCGCGTCGTCGACATCACCCCGCGCCGCGTCATCGTTCAGGGCTGGACCCGCCGCGGCCCCGATGAAATGAGCTTCGCCAACGTCCGTGGCTGCCCCGCTTTGCGCCGCTGATTGTCCTGCGCCCGTCTCGCTGAACCGGCACGGGCGGTTTTTTTGTGAGATTCCAAAGCCGTGCGCCTGGAAGGGCGCGCGGCGTTCAGTTTAAAGGCAGGAGCTCCGTTTCCTAGGCCTTGTGCCGCGGCTGTCCTGTCGATGAAAATAACGAGATCAGCCCTCATCCGCCTGCCGGCACCTCTCCCCGCTCCGGCGGGGCGAAGGGGATATCTCGCTAGCTCTCTGTTCCCCGCTGAGCTCTCGTAGGGCACGTCCCCTCTCCCCGTCAGAACGGGGAGAGGGTTAGGGTGAGGGGCATCGGCGCTAGCAGGCGGCCGCCAGCAGTCAGCACACGGCGTCAAAAGACGCGCCGCGCTTCCGTTTACTGCTCGATGGCGAAGGTTACGGTGACGCTGACAGTGTAATTGTTCTCGCCGCCCTGGACGGGGACGGCAGCGTCGGCTTCCTTCATCATCGTGGCGCGATAAACGGGCTGCGGCAGCGGGCGCGGCTCATTCTCGTTGATTTCGATGATGCGGCCGAGCTTGACGCCGGCGGCTTCGCTCAGCGTTTTCGCCTTCTTGACGGCTTCGGCGACGGCGTTCTTGCGCGCCTCTTCGAGCGCCGCATCCGGCTTGTCGTTGGTAAACTGGATGTCGCCGCCCTGATTGATGCCGAGTGTCACCGATTGGTCGATCACCTGGCCGAGCTTGGAAAGATCGCGCAGGCGCACAGTGACCGAATTGATAGTCTGGTAGCCGATCAGCTGCGGCTGCTGCTGCTGGCCATCGACCGGCTGCGGATAATTAAACTGCGGCTGGATGGAGAAGCCCGAGGTCTGCAGGTCGCGCTCGGCGATGCCGCCGTCCTTCAGCGCCTTCAGCACGTCATTCATCGCCTTGTTGTTCTCGTCGAGCGCTTCACGGGCGGTCTTCGCCTGCTTGACGACGGCGAGATTGACGACGGCCATATCGGGCGCCAAGGACGATTCGCCATCGCCCGTCACCGAAATCACCGCCTCACGCGGCTTTGCTTCCTGCGCCAATACAGGCGCGGCACTGCCGAGCGGCAGGGCCAGAAGGGCAGTCATCACAAGTGTCTTGGACAGAATCGGCGCCATGTTTCATTCCCTAGTTGTCGTATCCCGATGAGCTTTCTGTCGGTTGATTGTGAAGCTATTGCGGCGGAAGGGAAGGGGGCGGTGACGGATCGGGAGAAAAATGTGAGGGTGGGAGGAGTAGGCGTTCCGTGGCCGCCCGCTCTGGCCGGCCATCTACCCCACAAGCGGGGGATTGGCTGGGTGCGATCGCCCGCCAAACGATCAGCGTTCAGCCCGGCGAAACGCTGGAGAGACGCGAAGATTTCGCCACTAGTGATCTCCCCACCTGTGGGGGGATGCCCGGCAGGGCAAAGGGGCGTGGCACGGAAGGCCTGCATTCCTGCATCTTCCAACGCTCACCTTCCCAAATCCCGCAAAGCTGCTAGCAATGACGGCGGGTTAAGCAACAGGGTCTTCCAGACACGCCATGTCCGGCAAGGGGGCAGCATGCGCTTTATGACAATTCTTTCGATCGGCCTCGCCATCTGTTTGACGAGCTGCAGCCAGGTGGCAGAAAAGGCCGAAAACGCCGCCAACCGCTCATACACCAGCTATGCGCTGGGCAAACCCTATGTGGAGGTCGCCAATCTCGGTCAATCGCCGATGGCGCGGCTCTCCGGCTCCGAAGCAACCTTCGGGCCGGTGATCGGCGCAACACCGTTGAAGAACGGCATGACGATCTACCGACATATGGCGCCCGCCGCCAGGACCGAGACCGGCACGAACTTCGTCGGCCTGGTCGGCAGCTCCACGATTTCCGAGAATAACCGGCTTTCCTATTTCCTGGTCGGCGCCGACGGGATCGTCAAGGATTGGGCCACGGGCTCGGTGCAGGGCAGCGCCAGCGACTGCGTGCGATATATCGGCGGTATCATCAACCGCTGCAATGATATGCGCCAGCTCCAGGCTTCGCTGGCACTCTACGACGCCAGGGTGGCGACCAAGGCCGGTCAACCCATTTCCAGCTGGGGCGAACCGTCTGCACCTGCGATAAACTGAGAATGCGCGGCAGCCCAGGCGAGGTCTTGTACCTCACCCGGCGGCCGGGGCATTGGGCGGCTGACGCTGTCGCGCAGATCTGTGAAACGGTCTTGGGATAAAATCCTGCAAGACCAGCGGCCGAAGCCCGGGAGCGGATCGAAGGACCCGCCGCGCCTCAGGCGCCGAAATCATCCATGAAGGAGGGATGGATCGCGGGCTTACGCTCTTCGCGGGCTTCGCGAATGCGCTGGGGAACCGCACCGAGACCGGCAACAAAACGGGTCAGGAGATTGCGATTGAAAAGTTTCTGTAGGCTCATGGCAGTTCACTCATTCTTTTTTTTGTTAGCTGGCGGCATATATTTTGCGCAGGCTGCCTTAACAACGGGCAATTTTGCATGACAGTTATGTGACAGCGGATGGTCATGAAAAAGCGGGTAGAAAAGCGATCACTTTAGCGTGACAAGAACCCGCCGGAGGCAGTCGATTGCCGCAGATCAATGCTCTCTGCACCGCGGCGTGTAAATTGTACGGTTTGGGTGGAAGCCATGCCCCGAGGAGAAGCTCAGATGAACCGATTTTTCGCATTGATCGCGACCGGAACGCTGATCAGCCTTGCCACGCTCATTTCGGCCTGCACATCGTCAGGATACATCGACCAGACTTCGTCGATCGATGGCGGTTACTACTACGAGAGTCAGCCGCTCAACCCGGCCTGCGGTGGTGGGTTCAGGCCAAGCGATGGGCGTTCGTGCAGTTATTAGAGGGTGCGATACTTGCCATGATCGCTTCGGCGGATATGTTCTCTACCGTGCAGTTATGCGAGTGTGTCTTTGGCGTTACAGCTATTTGTTGAACGAGGCTGTATCCTCCAGTTGTGTTGCAAGACATGGGGTCACGAACATGAAGCTCACGATCGCCACCACTTTTCTAGCACTCGTCGCAACGAGCGCCTTTGCAGCGGATGCAGTGCAGGACGTCCCAGCCGCGCCTGTTGCGGCTGCGCCAGTTTTCACCTGGTCAGGCCCGTATCTCGGCATCGATGGCGGCGCTAGTTGGCTAAACGGTGACTTCAGCGCCGGCGGCGCCAGCGATTCCCAGGATTTCAACGGCGGCGTCTTCGGTGCATTTGCAGGTTACAATTTCCAGTTCGACAACAACATCGTTGTCGGCATCGAGGGCAACCTCGAATACAATTGGAACGAAGAGGAAGCGCTTGGCGCGGATGTCGGCACCGATTGGGCCGGCGCTGTTCGTGGTCGTGTCGGCTACGCCTTTGACAGAGCGCTGCTTTATGGCGCGGCTGGCTGGACCGCTACGCGTGGATACGTTGACCTGCCGGGGCTAGACAAGGAAACCGAGACCTTCAACGGCTACACTGTCGGCGCCGGCGTCGACTTTGCCATCACCAACAACATCTTCGCCCGGGGCGAGTATCGGTATAATGACTTCGGCGAGAAAGACATTCTCGGTGTCGATGTCGACCTCAACCAGCACGAGCTCAAGTTCGGTATCGGCGTGAAGTTCTAAAAGCTGTCCGTTGGATCAGCTGTGAGAAAGCCCCGCCAAAAATGCGGGCTTTTGCGTTTCATGACAATGCCGGCAAAATCCTCCGATCGTTCAGATGCGTCGGCCCCCGGCCCGTCGCACCCGACCGTCGTGGCTTGCCACGCTCAACATTGCGTTGTTCGATCTAGGCTCTAGCGCAACGTGGACCGAATGACGGGACGCTGAAAGTTATCGAAGGTTGCAGAGCTTAGGTTGGTCACGGCCCAGAATTTTTACTCGTTTTACTTGATATTCCTCTGGATTCCCAATCGCAGTTCGTGTTTCCATTTCTTGCCACGCGGGGCGGCGCGCGAGTCGATGGCTGCTCTTTTGCAGCCCAAGGCTTGCGAAGAACGGGAGAGGAAATGGAAGGGTTTAGGTTGCTTCGAGCGGAGGGCGCGTTCGAACTACGCGATCGACAGTCGGCTTTTCACTCCAAGGGCAGTCCATCTGAGTTGATAGATATAGAGTTCGCGCCGGCTTCCCCCGGCTCGACCGGCTCATGGGTATCGGTTGTTATTGGCCGCAATGGCGTTGGGAAAAGTCGCATTCTGGCGGGTATCGCAGACGTGCTCGAATCCCTTGGCGAGCGGCCTTTGCGACGCGATGGTTTCGCGGTATCGCGGATCGAATACATGTTGGGTGATCAACATTGCGTCGTCGAAATCGACCGCTACCGGGTCGTACGTGCAACGGTCAACGGCATAAACCGATCGCTGCACCATCTACCGCTGCCCGAGAAAATTATCGCTTTGACAACGACGCCATTCGACAAATTCCGAATCTCTCGCTTCGTCCAACGTGGTCCCGATGGAAACGATCCAGATAGAGAAGATCGGTATTCGTATCTTGGACTTCGAGATCGCACCGGCCGCGCGTCCACAACGGCAGCAATCTTCCGTGCGCTCGAGGGATTATTCGAGGCCTCTGCGTCGAGTGAGGAGCGACGTGTCAGCATTGCCGACGTCTTCGAATTTCTTGGCTATACGCCTCGTGTAGATGTCAGATATCAACTCTCTGTTGGAGAAGCGCGGCGCCACCTCGAACAAATCGCAGATGGAATGCCGATCGATCACATCATTCGGCCGTATGACCAACCGAGGTCTCCGCGCCCTATTGATCGGCTGATCTACGATCGCGAAGCGTTGGACTGGGTGCGTGAGGTTGGACGGGAGGTCCTAGAGCGATTGCTGCCAGACCGCAGAAGCATCGAGCTCCACGCGGATTTCCGTTCCTACTCCAGTGATGACGGTTTCTTTCAGCGCATCCAGATACTGCGACGTTTTGGCCTGATCAGCATGAAATCCGTTCTGGTGCAAAGAAGTGCGGACGGTGCAGTACTCGATTTGCGGATGGCGAGTTCAGGTGAATTGGGCATCGTGTCCGGATTTCTCGGCTTGGCTTCGGTAATTCGGAGCAACAGCCTAATCTTCGTTGACGAACCTGAGATAAGTCTCCACCCCGAGTGGCAGACGAAATATGTTGAATTGCTGACGAAGACCTTCGCACACTACCGAGGCTGTCATTTCGTGATGGCGACGCACTCGCCATTGATCCTCTCCGATATCGATCCCGATGCATCGAACGTCGTTTCGCTGGATCCAGATCGTCGCAAGGTCGAAAGTGCCCGCGATTTCGCCGGCAAGTCATACGACTTTCTCCTGGCAACTGCGTTTGATGAGCCAGGCAAAAACAACATGTATCTGAAAGAGGAAATCATCAGGGCGCTCCGCCTCGCAGCGGATGGAAAGGTTCGGTCAGCCGAGTTCGTAAAGACGCTCAGAATTCTAACGGACAACCTGCCCAAACTAGACCCGCAAACCCCAGTTGCGAGATTGATTGGCGAGCTTGAGGATGTTGCGAAGGTCGAGGGTATCCGATGATAGCTGAAGCGGTTACCTACGGCGAAGCCGAAAAGGCATTGGTCGACGCCTTTGATTCACTCGAACGCGCGGCAAAAGATCCGGGCTATTGGTCGGACCAGGCGCTTGGGGCGCTTAAGTCGCGCGTGAAAGACTACTATATTGCAATCCAAAACTCGCGCTGCTGCTATTGTGACCGTCATCAAGGGACGGAGAACCATCGCGCATGGGACGTCGAACATGTTGCTGATCGCAACAAATATCCTTGGTTCATGTTCACAGCGAGAAACCTTGCCGCGTCATGTCCCGATTGTAACACTGCTAAAGGTTCTAAAGAGACTCTCACGACGCCGGGACGGAAAACGTATCCCGCTGGCAGCAGTGACTTCCGGATTGTTCATCCGCACTTTGACGATTTCGCGGATCACATCCACAGGGCCGGCCACATCTATCTCCCAAAGTCGAAAAAGGGGAAAAACACCATCGTGATGTGCGATCTCCTGCGCTTCGCTGAGAAGTACATAGAATGGGAAAACAGCGCGACCGACACGCGGTTCGAGAGCGAGGTCAATGCGATCTTCGCAGATGACCGGATGATGGGATTGGCGGCGGTCGAAGATGTCTTGGCCAAACTCCCGAATGGCCCTGCAGCTTAAATTGGATGGAGGGCAAAGATCACGCTAGAGTATCTGAGGTCCTTACGGCGATGACGCCTCGGGGCGTTTTGCAGGATGATTGGACACCCGGCGCCCGTTCATCGGGAAAGCGAGCGCTGCTGGAAGCTGCTCAAGCGTGAGGTTGTAGTTGAATTGTCTAAATCGCGTATAACGTTTTGATACTTGCATATGGACTCCTGTACAACCCATGCTCATCAAGTCGCTGGAATTTTCAGACTATAAGACCTACCCGCATTTCATTGTTTCTGCGAAGGCTAGAAACGTCCTTGTCGGACCGAACAACATCGGAAAGTCGACGGCGCTCGACGCACTCCGAATTGCCTTCGACGTGCTCCGTTTCGCCAACCGTAGAAAGCCAGAGCTGAGGTCGCAAGGGCCGGACGGGGTATGCGCCACCTACATGGTGCCACCGACCGTCGTCCAGACCGACCTCCGTTATTGCGTTCATAACTTCGACGACGGTCCCGCCCGAATCCAGATCAAGATCGATGACGGATCGACGCTGAAGATGAACATTCCGTCGGATGGCGATCTCGAATGTTACCTGGTTTCTGACGCGCGAGTGCAGAAGACGTCGGGCTTCCTTCGGCGGGCTTTCCCACTCGACATTGTGATCGTTCCAACGCTCAGTCCGCTGGAGCAGAACGAGGAGTTTGTTCAGGAAGACACTGTTGAACGAAATCGGTTCGGCCGTCTGGCCAGCAGGAATTTCCGCTCATTCTGGTACCGTCAGCCGGACGACGAGTTTGAGAAATTTGCCGACTTGGTTGAGATGGGATGGCCGGGCTTGCGCATTCGGAAGCCGGAAATTGAGCGGGCGGACGGCAGGCTCATTGCACGGATGTATTTCCGCGACGGTCCAAACGTCCGAGAAGTTCAGTGGTCCGGCTTTGGCTTCCAAGTGTGGATGCAGACAATGATGCATTTGCGCAATGCATCAAAAGATTCAGTCCTCGTTTTGGACGAGCCCGACGTCTATCTTCATCCGGACCTTCAACACCGTCTTCTCAAAATCGTCACGCAACGTGTAGGGCAGTATTTTATCGCGACTCACTCGACCGAAATCATCAACGACGTGGACCCCGCCGACGTTTTGATCCTTCGCCCCGGCGCAAGATCGGCGAAGCGGATCCGCTCAGAAGACGATTTCTCGTCGGTCTATGACGCGATAGGAAGCTCGGAAAACGCGCAGTTCGCGCGGTTGGCGCGAACGAAGAAGGTTCTCTATGTGGAGGGTCATGACACGCGCCTCTTGGCAAAACTGGGCAAAGTGATCGGCGGATCCGATTTTCTTTCTGATTCATCAGTCACTCTGATGAAGACAGATGGTTTCTCGAATTGGTCACGCGTCGCGACTTCCGCTTGGGTGTTCAACCAGTTCTTCGAGTTCAACGTCAAAGTCGCGTCCGTGTTCGACCGCGACTACAGGTGCGATGCGGACGTCCAAGTCTTCATTGACGAGTTAAAGGGGAGCGACGTCTTGTGCTTCGTTCTTCCGTTCAAGGAAATTGAAAACGTGCTTCTCGTGCCCGAAGCGATAAGAAAGGTAGTCGTCAGGTATGGCCGCGCGGACCTTCCGAAGGATTGGGAGACGAGCGTCGACACGATTTTTAGAACAGTAATCGACGGCTTTAAGGAAAAAATCTCGAACAAGACGGCGGGTAAACTGGTCGAATTCGAGCTTTCGAAAAATCCTAAGCGCGATGTGCCGACGCTCTTCTCGACGGCTCTCGACGAGTTCCTAATTAACTGGAAGGAGGCCGCATTTCGTCTCCAGAAGGTTCCTGGAAAAGAGGCGTTCTCCCTGATTGCCAAAGAGATACAGGACAGGTTTGCAGTGACAGTCACTGCTAGCCGCGTAATCGACGAGCTCAAAGTCGGAGACGTTCATCCGCAAGTTCGCGACATGTTCAAAGGCTTGGAAAACTTCTTTGAGAAGTGACGAACGCGCCATTCCTCCACCAAAATGATATAACGACGGCGCACAGGAGAAGTTTACGGGCGGCATTGCTGCTTCTGTGCGTTTGCGCTGACAGCGATCGTGGAAGGGCGCCGGCGCGCGGTGTCATCGCTGACCTTGCCACCAAGTTTATCCAGTTTTGAGTTCGCTCCAGCGGTTTTGGGTTGCTGTTATTCGGGGTCGGTAGCGGCGGGTTGCGGTGCGGAGCCATTTCGGCTGCGCAGCACCGCATCACGTCGCGGGTTGATTGTCTGAGCGAACTCGGCAGGAGTCATCCAGCCCAGTCCAGAGTGCGGTCGATGATCGTTGTAATCGCTGCGCCAGTTTGAGAGTGCTGATCGAGCATGGGTCAGTGACGAGAGGAGAGTTTTATTCAAGAACTCGTCTCGCAGCCGCCCATTGAAGCTCACGATGAAGGCGTTCTGGATCGGCTTGCCAGGCGCGATGTAGTGCCATTTCACCTTGGTACGATCCGTCCATTGCAGGATCCCGTTGCTGGTGAACTCGCTGCCATTGTCGCTGACGATCATCTTCGGCTTGCCACGCCCATTCGATGATCCGGTCAAGCTCGCGGGCAACCCGCACCGGAAAGTGATGTATCGGCGACGAGTGCCAGGCATTCCCTAGTGCAATCGACGACGACCGTCAGCACCCGGAGCCTGCGAATGGCCGGAGCTCACTTAGAAATGGATTTTTTCATCGGGGCAAGGTCAATCCACACGCTGAAGTTTCAGGTGACCAGCCGGCGAGAGTTTGAACGCCTAAAGGCATGCGATCCCGCCACCCTGACTGATCTGGAGCGCGCAGCGCGCTTTATCTACCTTCAGAAAGCCTTCGGTGGAAAGGTTGCAGGGCAAAACTTCGGGGTAGTGACGGACGGCGGTGCGAGGTTCGACTTGACGCGGTTGGCACCGCTGCCGGAGGACGTGCACGAGCGTCTCGCCGGCGTCGAAGGCGTGGCGGCACGGGAACTGTACTAACTAATAAGCTTTTGTTGGCTCCTCCGGGCTCTTACACTAGCCGGTCGCAGACGTTATTAGCTTCTCTCGTTTGAACCGAGGGAACGTCACTTGCGAGAGTTTGAGATACGCGAAATCAATGAAACGCGAGCGGCCGACACTGCATGGCGACGGCTGTCGATATTCCAGGATACTGGTCGAATGGCCGACCTCTTTCTCCGAGAGCGACACGTGCCCAAGGAGCAAAGGAAGAATGTCGAGAAGCACTGCCAACAAATTGCATTCTCCCTCGATCAGGCACGCGAATATTTCCGATCGGCCGAGATCAGTGGCCCCACCACCAGGGCCTTGATGGCCTATTACGGGTTGATCGCTCTCGCGAATGCCGAGGTTTTGTGGCTTGGCGACGGAGAGGTAAGTTTCGATAAACGAGATGATCGCTTTAAAGCTCATGGACTTGAGCTTGTCCAAGGATCAGAGATCTCCGACTTCTCGGTTAGACCTGTGAACGACCACCGAGGGATATCAGGCCTATTTGGGCTCTGGAGGCAACTTTCGACGCACCTACCCCACTACGGCAAGCACACCACCTTTTATCCCCCGAAGAACTCTGAGTGGTCTGCGGCAATCACGTCAAAGGTGAGCAACCTCAGTTCACTCCCCATGCCAGACAGGCCAATAACTCTGATGGAATGCCTAAAGCACATCCCTGCGATGAGGCCGGCGCTGGATGCATATGGCGATCAATCAAGCTTATGCAGAGGTGTGATTACTCAAAGTCGGACAAGCTGGCCGGACGGTGGCATTTCGAACGTGCAGCGCCAGTTTCTTTTGTATGGGCAGACGGACGAGGTATACCAGGATATTTTAGAAAGGTTCCGTCTCGCTCCGAATGTCGTACCGGAGTTCGAGTTTGAGCAGATTGGCAGTGGCATAGCGGTCACTTGGAAAGCACACCCTGATTTTGTTGACGTCGCCAATTTTTCGATGCCAGAAATTTTCGCTCACTCCCTCGATCGCTTATTTTTTGTGGGTTCCGGAGAGTACTTGAATGAATTCGGGTACTATTATTCGGCTCTCTATGTCGCAGGAATGGTCACGCGATATTTTCCTCATATCTGGATTAAGGAGCTTCGAAGGAATTCAAAAGGAGCAGTCTTGATCAATGAGCTAGTTGACCATGCCCTTTTACGGGTGCCAGTCCTTGCTGCATCCGCGCTTGAGCGACGCGTCTTCATTTATGATTAGACGCGCCCACTTTGCGCGTGGCCTCGGGGCGTTTCGATAAGGTGATCAGCGAGGGGTGTGAAGGATAGGCGGACAGCCGGCGCCAAACGTGAGACTTCGAAGGGTTTTTGAATGCCTTTTGAAAGCGGGGTGGTCGATCAATGAAAATTCCGAAATCTAGTGTCAAAAACCCGGTTTTTTCGCGTCCGGCTACATCCATGTTTATTTCGATAACTTAGAATAAATGGTGGGCCCGGAGGGACTCGAACCCCCAACCAAGCGGTTATGAGCCGCCGGCTCTAACCATTGAGCTACAGGCCCTCAGCGTCGGGTGTCCGACGCCGTGGTGCCGGAGGCCGGCACCTGGATGCCGGGGCAATGGTTCCCACGGCATCGGTTCGCTCTAGCCCAAATTGCAGGGAGCCACAAGCGGGCAGGGCAACATCTGTGGATGATGCATATTTCGTGGGCAGAGGCACTGGAACCTTCGCACGGCGGAAACACTTATTCGAATCATATTCCGCTGAAAAGGGCGATTGCAGATGGTGGGTTCGAGCAGTGCCGTGGTGCTCATCGTGGAGGATGAGCCGCTGATCCGGTTCAATATCCTCGATGTGCTTGAGGATGTCGGCCATGTGGCGCTGGAGGCGGCGAATGCGGATGAGGCGCTGGTGGTGCTGAAGGGTCGGCAGGATGTCGATATCCTGTTCACCGACGTCAACATGGCCGGATCGATGGATGGCATCCAGCTTGCCAAACGGGTGAGGGCGATGCGGCCGAATATCGGCATCATCATCACCTCGGGCATGGTGCGGCTCGATCCGATGGCCCTGCCTGCCAATACCGCCTTCCTGCCCAAGCCCTATCTGCACGATACGCTGATTTCGACGATCGATTCCCTGATGGCTTGACGTCCTTGAGACGTTGACGACCCGAGGTGACCGGGGGCGCGCAGCCGCAAAACGGGGACAGGTTTTGCGGCTGCGCGCGAGGCGCTGGGAGGCGTGCCCCTCTTCAGGCGCGGCGGAGGGGACCCGCGCCCTCAGCCGAAGCTGCTCTTCAGCGCCTCATTCTCATGCTGAGCCTTCTTTTCGTAGATTGTGAACAGCGCCATCGAAAGCAGATAGGAGAGGAAGGGATCCCCTATCTGCGTGGCAATGTCGCGGGATGCGAGGACATGGCGCTCCAGGGCGGAGATGTCTTTCGGTGTTGCGGTTTCAACGAGGCGTTTCATGCTGCCATCTCCAGGAATTGCGTCACGACCGAGCGGGCCGGAACATGTCTGACATAAAGGGGTAGGGTCAGGCCGAGGGCGGCGCGCATCTTGCGCAGCACGCGGTCAGATACTTCGAAGGCGCCGCAGCAGACGGGATACTTGCCGTAGCCGTCTGCCCGGCCGAGTTCTTCCACTTCGGCGCCTGCGCGTTTGTAGACACGCTTGAGATAGGGTTCGTAGTTGGAAATCATCGTGTGGATGCCGTGGTCGAGTGCGCATTCGCAGAGCGCCAGCAGCATCATCGAGAAGGCGCGGCCGGCATCGATGTTGGGGAAATCCCTGGCGATCGCCTCTTCGTCGATGCACATGCGCGTGCCTTCCCAGATACCCGGAGCGACGAGATCGGCGGCGGCCGGAAAGGTCTCACGGAAGACGTCGTAGAGAAGCGTCGGACCGGTCGTCGGCATCAGGCGCATGCCGCCATAAAGGCGCGTGCGGCTGTCGTTGCACCAGACGAGGTAGGCCGGAGAAAGTGAATCGTAGCTGTCGCGTTCGTAGGGGCCAATGACGGGAACGTCCCAGCCGAGCTGGTCGGCGAAGACCTTCTTGCGCAGGCGGAACATCTGCTCGAGTACGGCGGCGTATTTCTGATACTCATGTGCCTGAATGATAACGAACATTTTGCCCTCCAGCGTTTGCAGTTCGTGGAGAGCAGAATGGTTCAGGCGTGCCGGATCGGAAATTCCCTCAGATGGGCCCCCTCAGATGGGGGGATTAGCCCAAAAGTATGAGGCTTGAGTCACGACCGGCGAAGACGAGGCGCGGCCGGAAAGATCGCGATCCTCCGGCATTTGAAGCGACACGTCGTATCTTCGGAAAATCGATTTCGATTCTCAGGGATTGATGATGCGCAGTTGCACCGCCCGCGAGGCGGCGGCCGAAATCGTGGCGCAGCCGAGCTTGAAACGGGCGGTCTTCAGGTAATCGCGCGTGGTGTGCTCCGATATGCCCAATATCACTGAGATATCCTTGTAATCCTTGCCGAGCGCCGTCCAGTGCAGACACTCGATCTCGCGCGGCGACAATGTCGGCACCGGATCATGCTCGCCATGCAGTTCATAGACGGCCTTGCGGTGGATCAGATGGGCGATCTCGATCCATTCGTTGCGGCAGCGGCGCACAAGCTCGGCCCATTCCTCGACCGGGATGCGGGCGTTCAGCGACAAGAGCGCGCGGCGTTGCGCCTTGTCGGCGACGGGAATGGAATAGCCGTTGCCGCCGATGCCGTGTTTCTGGGCGTCGACCAGCATGGCATAGGCTTCCGGAGTCGGCTCGACCTCGCTCCAGTCGAAGGGCAGTTGGCGCTCGAAGCCCTGCTTGACGATCGGATCGACTTTCACATAGCTGTTCAAGAGGTAGCGGGAGACCCAGGCATCCGGATAGGTGGTGCGCACGAAGGGGGAATCGATCTTGCTCGCGATCGTCTGGGCGAGATGGTAGGTCACGAAATCGAGACCATATTCCGCCTGGAGAATACGGATGGCGGCATCCACATTGGTTGCAGCCCTGATCTGTTCGAAAGCGGGTTCGAACTTGTCGCTGTAGGTATTCTCGGCCATTTCCATTGTCCCAGTTCTCTCAATCTTACCGCGAGGACCGTCATAAATACAAGGCATCCCCACATATGCGGGGAATGACAATCCGGCCGCCGCCTGCTAGCGCCTTTCATGAGGAGACCTCATATGGACAGCAAGAGACCGTTCGAGATTGCCGAATGCCGACAGGCCGCCAAAGGCCTGAAATCCAGCTGGCAGGACATGGCAGGTTCCGAAGCGTTGATCCGCGCCCTTGTTGCCGAACGCAACGGCGACACCCCTTTGGCGCTGTTCTGGACCGAGGTCCACCGGGCGCTGTGCCAGGAAAACAACGCTTTCTGACATGGTCCGCCCCGGCGGGCGGTGTGAGGCTTTCCCCGACATGAGAGGCCCGGCCGGGCAGCAATCAGCGCCGCGGCCGGATGGAATCACGCTTCGCGCATGCGCACTTTTTCATCCCTGTCCCGTTTCCGATTTTGCGAGGAGAGTGTCGAGCGGCAATGTCGCGGGTGGGTGAAAGAATAACCCGTACTCCATGGATTTATGCCAATATGCTTGACGAAGTGTTTCAAGTGGAAACAGCGGCGTTCGGGGAAGGGGGTGGACTGTGCCATTATCGACGCGCCCGCCGTCTTCAGCGCGCCGCTCCGTCTTCCGTCGAACCAAGCCGCACCCTCTCTCCGCCCTCCGGCGAAGCAAGCCGCATCCCTCTCTCCGCCATCGCGAGACCAGCCACACCTTCTCTCCGCCCTTATCCTGAGGGCCCCCCGCAGGGGCCTCGAAGGACGAGGGTCGGCCACTGGCACCTCCTCCGCAGGCGAGGGTGCTGCTCATCACCCGCCCCCGTCCTTCGAGGCTCCGGCCTTTGGCCTACGCGCTCAGGATGAGGGCTGATCGGGGTGCCGTGTAGCTGATGGTTGATCGGCGAGCCGGGTGGCTGGTGATCTGACGGTGTGCTGCGTGACGAGCGGCTATGGGCTGATCACTGCGCCGTGGCTGGCGAGCTGATCGGGGTGCGCCTTGTAGCGTATCGAGTGGCTGATCTGTATGCCTGGTGTTGAGGCGGCTGGGCGGTCCCTCGCGGTATCTGGCGTTGACACGCCCAAGACCGTCCGGTGCCAGAACCCGCGCCCTCTCTCCGCCCTCATCCTGAGGTGCCCCGCAGGGACCTCGAAGGACGAGGTCGGCCACCGGGGCTTACCTGGCCTTGACCGACCCCCGTTTGGACAAATCTGGCAGCGCCTCGTAGTCCAAGGCGATCAGCGCCTCCTTTTTTCGGCGCGACCAGCCTTTGATCTGCCGCTCGCGGGCGATGGCGTCGATGATGCGGTCGTAGGTTTCGGTAAAGACAAGTTCGACCGGAAGGCGTTTGGCAGTGTAGCCGTCATAGGTCCCGGCATTGTGCTCCCACACACGTGCCTCGATCTCTTGCTTGGTCAGCCCGGTATAATAGGAGCCGTCGCTGCAGCGGAGGATATAGACGGTGACTTCCATGGCGGCAGGCTAGCACGGGGAGCGAGCGGGGGGCAATTGCGCGGCAGGGTGCTCCCGCCGCCAGGGAGGCAGGCTGCGCCCTCCCTCCGCCCTCCGGTAAGGCAAGCCGCACCTTCTCTCCGCCCTCATCCGGAGGCGCCCCGCAGGGGCCTCGAAGGACGAGGCCGGCCACCGGCGTCCTGGATTAACCGGCCTTGGCGGGCGGAGTGAGCCAGCCGTCGCGCGGCAGTTCCGGCCGTTGCGGCTTCGGGCGGAACTTCACCAGCACTTCACGTCCGTCGACGGAGGCCTGCGTGCGTTCCAGCGCGTCCCGCTCGGCGACTGCCTGGCGCCAATGTTCGCTGTCCCGGCCGTCAGGGCGGCCCTGTTCTTCCCAGATCGCATAGGCCCGTTTGCTGATCCACTCATGGCGTCTGTCGCTCATCTATCGATTCCGTTCGTGAAAGGCGTTATTCGGCAATTCTGTCCGGCAGAACAGGCGCGCGGCGCTTGGCTGCCATCAGCAAATCGAGTTCGATCGAGGAAGGCCCGAAACGGGTAAACAGACTCTCGGCCTGGTCGCTGCGCAGGCCATATTTGGAGGCGAATTCATCAAGGCTGTAAGGACGGCCGCGCAGGACTTTGGCCCGCCGCTCCGGTTCACGGATCTGCGTCATTGGTGGTAACCCCATCTGCTTTTACGAAGTGCGCGAACAAAACAGATTACAGCCGCAAAAGTTCCGTGATTTTTCAGGGTTTTTCCCGCCTCCCGCACAATCACACGCGGCAGGCATGGATTTTCACGAATCCGACTCATTGAGAAATTTTCGCCTAAAACATGCAGGAATTTCATGCGTTTAGGAAAACGGGTGCCGCCTCGGCCGAGAAATGGGCTTTATTCACGAAAGATTACTCTATAGAATCAATCGTGTTATTCGGTCCGCAGGGGCAAAAAACGCTGTGTTCCCCGCGTTCATGCTGACCGAGCCAGGAGGATTTTGGCTTAATCCATCAAGAGGAGACAGACATGATGAATGCCCTGCCGCCACTTCATAACGGCCACGCGCCGTTTACCCTCCAGCAGCTGTTTCGCGAAGCACTTTACGCCTTCGAGGAATGGGACAGCGAATTGACCGAACCGATCGTGACCCATGAAGGAAGGGTCATCCCGATCAGCTTCGTTTTCGAAGCCATGCGCGAATGCACCGACATCGTGCCGATGAATATCGTCGGCGCCGTCACCGAGCGGCTGACCAAGCCCTGGGAGGGCGAAGGTCCGCTTGACCAGATGACCTTCTCGACGGCCGCACGCGTCATGCGCGTGCTGGTGCGCAAACGCCTGCTTGCCAACGGCACTGCGGACCTCGTCGCCGTCTCGGCGCATGCCGCCGAGGACCAGAGCCGCGACTGACGGGAAAGGGATCGCGGCTAACGGATGTTGAGCTGCGATCCTTTTCCGCTTCGTCGGAACCTCCCCCATTTCCAGCCGTTTACTGCATGATCCCAGTTCGTACCGAATTTGGGAATTATTCAGTTATTCAGCGCTTTACAGCGTTCTCGCGCGTCTTGAATGCGCCGGCGCTGGAATGGCGCAGTCACAGCCCGTAGATGACGGGCGAGGAATAGCACCATGCTGAGATCCATCGTTCATGAAATCATCGGCACGCCGCGACGTGAGCCGGAACTTCCGCAATCGCTCGAGCAGTTTCGAGACAGCAAACGGGTGCTGATCATCTTCGCCGATGCGCAGGACGACCGCGCGGCAACCCAGGACGAATGGTTGCGGAACGCGCAGATGCGCCTCATCGAGGAAGACGTCGAAGTGTTCATCATCGCCGGCGGCGGCGCTTTCTCGCTGTTCGACGATGGCTGGGAACTTGATGCGGACGATATTCGCGAGCGGCTGCAAGGGCCATCTTACAGCGAGTTCGGGCTGATCCTGATCGGGCGTGACGGCGCGGTGAAGCTGCGTTCAAGCGAGCCGCGGACGGCGGAAGAGATTTTCGCCGCGCTGGACAAGCTGCCGAAGAAGGCGTCGTGATAGCTGCTGGCGACGTGCGCCCAACCGCTCAGAGTTCGAAGGCTTCCTTGAGGCCGAGGCTCTTGCGTTCGCGCAGGTCGAGATCGGACTCGATATGGGCGATATGATGCAGCATCAGCTGGCAGGCGCGGTCGAGTTCCTTGCCTTCGATCGCCGAGATGATATCGCCATGTTCGGAATGGCCGCAGCTGGAAGCGGTCGACTGGCCGTAGAGCGCGATGACGAGGGATGAGCGGGCGACGAGCTCCTCCATGAAGCGCTGCATGATGGCGTTGCCCGAAATTTCCGCCAGCATCAGGTGGAAATCGCCGGATGCCTTGATCTCGGCGCGCCGGGCCGTCTGGCCGCGCTCGCTCATCAGGCGGCCTTCTTCCTGCAAAAGCTCTCGCAGATTCCCGATGTCATCAGCGGTGATCCGCGCCGCCGCCTCGCGCAATATGCCGGGCTCGACGAGGCGCCGGGCGGAAAAGATCTGGCGGGCCTCATCAGGGGAGGGATAGGCGACGAAGGCGCCGCGGTTCTTCTCGACGCTGACGAGGCCCTCATAGGAAAGCGCCTGCAGCGCCGCGCGGGCAAGTGTGCGGCTGACATTGAAAAGATTGCCGACATCGCTTTCGGAAAGCTTGGTGCCGGGGGAAAGCCTGCGCTCGACGATTGCCTCGCGAATGGCATCGCGGATCTGATGCGCGCCGGTTTCGGCGACTTCTTCGGCCTGCATGGCCTTGGCGGCGGATTTCATGAAAACTATTCCCTGATGGCGGGCAAACCATACCCGGCTTCGCGGCAAAAGTTAAACGGAATTTGTCATCGAAATGGCGGCTAAATTGTATACGATTTTTTGAGTAAATTGCAGACGATAGCCTAAATCATGTGCAGACGATGCGGTGCTTATAAAATGGGCCTGCGCGGCTTTGAGTGTTAAAATCCTTTCCCGCTAAGGGCTTAGTTGGCGTTGGAAGCGATTGGCACGGCAGATGCATCATCTTTCCCGAACAGGGGAAGGCATGATGTCGAAAGCGGCAGAGATCGATATAGTATCCGTTTCGAAGGTCTACGGAGCGACGACGGCCGTGCACGGGATCAGCCTGAAGATTCCGGCCGGTTCCTATTGCTGCTTCCTCGGCCCGTCGGGCTGCGGCAAGACCTCGACGCTGCGCATGATCGCCGGCCATGAGAGCATTTCTTCCGGCGACATCAGGCTCGGCAAAACGGTCGTCACCGATCTTCCGCCGGCCAGGCGCGGCACGGCTATGATGTTCCAGTCCTATGCGCTCTTCCCGCATCTCGACCTGGTCGACAATGTCGCCTTCAGCCTGAAGATGAAGGGCGTCGACAAGGCGGAGCGGCGGGCCAAGGCGCTTGAGATCCTGAAGCTGATGCAGATGGAGCCCTATGCCAACAGGCGTCCGGCTCAGCTTTCGGGCGGCCAGCAGCAGCGTGTGGCGCTGGCCCGCGCCTTGATTACCGATCCGGAGGCGCTGCTGCTCGACGAGCCACTGTCGGCGCTCGATCCCTTCCTGAAGATCCGTATGCGCGCAGAGCTCAAGAAGCTGCAGAAGTCGCTCGGCATCACCTTCGTCCATGTCACCCACAGCCAGGAAGAGGCGATGGCGCTCGCCGACGTCATCGTCATCATGAATGACGGCCGGATCGAGCAGGCGGCGGCACCCCGCGAGGTTTTCGAGAAGCCGGCAACCGCCTTCGTCGCGCGGTTCATGGGTGATCACAACGTCTTGTCCGGCCGGGTGACGTCGAGCGCGGACGGCATGCTCGTCATGACCGTGCCGGAGGGGCAGAGCTTTTCCGTGCGGGGCGAGGGCAGGGAAGTCGGCGAACCTGTCGATATCGGCATCCGCACTGATCGCGTGCGTCTGCAGGTGGCGACAGAGTGGACGCTTGGCTTCAACGGCATAGTCTCCAACGTCGAATATCGGGGCTCCTCGGTGAAGATCACCGTTTTCGGCGCCGGCAGCGACGATTTCACCGTCATTGCTGACGATAGCGACTATTTCGCCCGTCCGGTCGCCGTAGGCGACGCGGTCTCGCTCAGCTGGGAACGTGAGGATGCGGTGCTTCTCGGCCGAGCCTCTGCATGAACAATCAAAAACATCAACTTCCACATCAAGAAAAGGGGAACTGACATGACGACTGAAACGACATCGACTAAGGCGGAAAAGGGTCTTTCCCGCCGCACGCTCTTGAAGACGGGTGCTGCCGCCGTCGGCGCCATCGCCGGCTCCGGAGCCATCACCGGCTTTCCCACGATCTGGGCGAAGACGAACATCACGCTTCGCCAGTTCGGCACTGGCGTTTCGAACATCAACGCCATCGCCGAGAAGTGCAAAGCCGATCTCGGCATCACGCTGGAGATGACCGCGACTGATTCCGACGCTGCCGCCCAGCGTGCCGTCACCCAGCCCGACAGCTACGACATCGCCGACATCGAATACTGGATCGCCAAGAAGGTATTTCCAACAGGCGTGCTGCAGCCGATGGACGTCAAGAAGCTCAAATATTACGACAAGATCGTGCCGCTCTTCATCAACGGCAAGATGAAGCCGGACAGCGTCATCGCCCAGGGCACTGCACCACACACTGTCGGCTTCGTCGAGGCGCAGGGCGCAAAGAAGTTCGCCAAGGAGCCGACGCAGTGGATGACGATGGTTCCCACCATCTACAATGCCGATACGCTCGGCATTCGTCCCGATCTCGTCGGCCGCGACATTACCACCTGGGCCGATATCATGGATCCCAAGTTCAAGGGCAAGACATCCATCCTCAACATCCCGTCGATCGGCATCATGGATGCGGCGATGATCATGGAAGCCATGGGCAACATCAAATATGCCGACAAGGGCAACATGACCAAGGAAGAGATCGACAAGACGATCGAATTCCTCATCAAGGCCAAGAGCGACGGCCAGTTCCGTGCCTTCTGGAAGAGCTTCGACGAGTCGGTCAACCTGATGGCTTCGGGCGAGGTCGTCATCCAGTCGATGTGGTCGCCGGCCGTCGCCGCCGTCCGCTCCAAGGGCATCGCGTGCAAATACCAGCCGCTCAAGGAAGGTTATCGCGCCTGGGGCGGCGGCCTCGGCCTTGCCTCGCATCTGAAGGGCGCACAGCTCGATGCGGCGTACGAATACATCAACTGGTATACGTCGGGCTGGGTCGGCGGTTATCTCAACCGCCAGGGCTACTACTCCGCCTGCATGGAGACGGCCAAGAACTTCATGACGGCAGACGAATGGGGTTACTGGATCGAGGGCAAGCCGGCGCAGGGCGATATCCTCTCTCCCGAAGGCAAGGTCATGGAAAAGGCCGGTGCGGTGCGCGACGGCGGTTCCTTCGAAGCCCGCATGGGTGCGGTCGCCTGCTGGAACTCGGTCATGGACGAGGACCGCTACATGGTCCGCCGCTGGAACGAGTTCATCGCAGCTTGATCCCTCCTGGAGGGCGGGGAGCTGCTGTCTTTCGCTGACGCTCAAAACGTCGGTTCGCTCCGCCCCCTCAACTGCCCTTCGGGCATCTTCTCCCCCGCTGGGGAGAAGCGGGAGTTTTGCGGGCGGGCCGCATGACGACAGGTGGAGTTGTGGTAGCGGAGACGCTGCCACGATTCTCTTCTCCCCAGCGGGGAGAAGGTGCCGGCAGGCGGATGAGGGGGCCGCACCCACCTTTGTTCCGCTTGATGTAATCAGAACGGAGAACCGGATATGGCGACCATTGCAGTGGAAACGGAGGAAGGCAGCCGCGGCGCAGGCGGCAGACGTTCTTTCCGCCTCTCCCCCTCAGCCATCTCCTACCTCCAGGCGACGCCGCTGATCGCCATCCTCGGCTTCTTCTTCCTGCTGCCGATCGCCATGATCGCTGTCGTCAGCTTCTGGGATTATGACTTCGCCGGCCTCTATCCTGATTTCCTCACCATGAACTACACCGACACGCTCGGCTCATGGGTGACGTGGAAGACCTATCTCAACACGCTGAAATTCACTGCCATCGTCTGGGCGCTGACGCTCGTCATCGGCTTCTGGGTCGCCTATTTCCTGGCATTCCACATCCGCAAGACTTCGACGCAGATGATCCTCTTCCTCGTCTGCACCGTCCCGTTCATGACCTCGAACATCATTCGCATGATCTCCTGGATCCCGGTGCTCGGACGCAACGGCCTGGTCAATTCGGCGCTGATCAAGATGGGCATCATTCCGCAGCCGATCGAATGGCTGCTCTATTCCGATTTCGCCGTCGTGCTTGCCATGGTGCATCTCTATACCTTGTTCATGGTGACGCCGATCTTCAACACGCTGATGCGCATCGACCGGTCGCTGTTCGAGGCGGCGCGCGATGCCGGCGCATCGGGCTGGCAGGTGCTGTGGAACGTCGTCATTCCGCTTGCCAAACCCGGCATGGCGATCGGCACGATCTTCGTCGTCACGCTCGTGATGGCGGACTTTTCGACGGTGCAGGTGATGTCCGGCGGCCAGAGCGCCTCGGTAGCGCTGATGATGAAGAACCAGATGTCGCTGCTGCAATATCCGGCGGCCGCCGCCAATGCGGTGGTCCTGCTTGCGGTCGTGCTGCTGATGGTCGCCGCCATCCTGCGGGTCGTTGATATCCGCAAGGAGCTTTGAGATGAATCACGAAAAACGCGGCCTCGAATTCTATATGCTGGCGATCTTCTTCGTCGTCTTCGTGCTGTTCCTCTACGGTCCGCTCTCGGCGATCCTGATCCTCTCCTTCCAGGGACCGGATGGTGGCCTGACCTTCCCGATGAACGGCGTTTCCACGCACTGGTTCTTCAACTTGTTCGAAAAGCAGGCGGTCGGCGATTTCGGTGCCTCGTTCCGTCGCTCCTTCACCCTCGGGCTGATGGTGATGGTTGTGACCGTCGTCGTGTCGCTGCTGGCCGGCCTTGCCTTCCGCCGCCGTTTCCGCGGTTCGACTGTGCTGTTCTACGCCACGGTCGCCAGCCTGGTCGTGCCGTCGATCATCATTTCGCTCGGCATCGGCGTGGTTTTTCAGGAGGGCGGTCTCAAGCCCGCATGGTATTCCTCGGCCTTCGGCGCACATCTGACCTGGACGCTGCCCTTCGGCGTATTGATCATGTTTGCCGTCTTCAACCGTTTCTCGCCCGCTTACGAGGAGGCGGCCCGCGACCTCGGCGCCACCTCCTGGCAGACCTTCCGCCACGTCGTGCTGCCGATGATCGCACCGAGCCTGATCGGCGTCGGGCTGTTCGGCTTCACGCTGTCCTATGACGAATTCGCGCGCACACTGATGACGTCGGGCAGCTACAATACGCTGCCGCTCGAAATCTACGGCATGACCACCAACGTCACGACGCCGGTGCTCTACGCTCTCGGCACGGTGACGACGCTGTTTTCTTTCACCATCATTCTCATCGCGCTCGGCATCATGACCATGCTGGGGCGGCGGCAGGCAAAGATAGACTGATATGCGCATCCTCATCGTCAATCCGAATACCACGGCCTCCATGACCGAGAAGGCTGCGGCCGCCGCGCGTGCGGTGGCGGCGTCCGGCACGGAGATCGTCGCCGCGACATCCAGCATGGGGCCGGTCTCCATCGAGGGACATTATGACGGGGCGCTCGCGATTCCTGGCCTGCTCTTGGAACTTAAGGAGCGGCAGGCGGCGGGTTACGACGCGGCGGTGATTGCCTGCTTCGACGATACCGGGCTCGAAGCGGCGCGGAGTTTTGCCGATGTACCGATTCTCGGTCTCTGCGAATCCGCCGTGGTCACGGCGGGCTTCCTGGCGCAGCGTTTCACCGTGGTGACGACGCTGGAGCGGTCAAGGGTGCTGATCGACAATCTGGTACGCCGCTACGGCATGGGCGACCGGGCGAAGGTGCGCGCCTCTGATATTCCGGTGCTGGAGTTGGAAAACGCGGCCTCGGGCGCGATCGGCAAGCTGAGGGCTGAGATTGAGCGGGCGCTTGTCGAAGACGGGGCCGAAGCGATCGTGCTCGGCTGCGCCGGCATGACCGATCTGGCCAGGGAATTGCAGGAGATTTACGGCGTGCCCGTCGTCGACGGTGTCGCGGCCGCCGTCAAGCAAGCCGAGGCGCTGGTGTCGCTCGGGCTTTCCACCAGCAAGCGCGGCTCCTACGCCTCGCCGCTGCCGAAACCCTTTATGGGCGCAATGAGCGGTTTCTCGCCGGCCCCGAAAATCGGCTGAACCATGGCGGTCTCCTTCGATTTCAAAGAGCTCAGCGAGCGCGAGCGTTACAAGCTGATGATCGGCACGATCATCCCGCGGCCGATCGCGCTGGTGACGACGGTCGACGAACATGGCCGGATCAACGCCGCGCCCTTCAGCTTCTTCAACTGCCTGTCGGCCGATCCGCCGATCCTGGCGATCGGCGTCGAGAACAATGCCGACATGTCGTTCAAAGACACCGGCCACAATATTCGCCTGACCGAGGTCTTCACGGTCAACATCGTCTCCTTCGCCATCGCCGAGGCCATGCATGTCTGCGGCGCGAAATATCCGCGTGGTGTCGACGAGTTGAAGCAGGCGGGGTTGACGGCGATACCTGGCGCGAAGGTGGCGTCGCCCTTTATCGCCGAGGCGCCGGCCGCCTTCGAATGCCGGCGGCATGTGACGCTGGAGCTCGGCCGCTCACGGCAGATTATCCTCGGTGACATCGTCTATGCGCATTACCGCGACGGCGTCGTCGATCCGGAACGGCTGCATGTCGATCCGGCCGCGGTCGATGCCATTGCTCGATTGGGCGGCGATACCTGCGCCACCATCCGCGACCGTTTCGAAATGCTGACGCCGAAGCTCTGACTTCTCCTTAGGCCAAGTTTTGCTTTACTTTTTCTCTCCTGATGAGAATGGTCTGCAGCGGATCATTGCAGGAGAGGAGCGCCTATCATGACAATCGACAACGATCTCAGTCGGATCGCCGAGCAGGAAAAGGCGCTGAGCTTCGATGCCTTCGATCTCAACACTGCCTGGCAGCTCGGCAAGCTTCTGCAGGAGCTCGCCAGCGAGCGCGGCCTCGGCATCGCAATCGATGTGACGCTGCATTCGATGCCGGTCTTCTATGCCGCGCTCCCGGGCGTGACGCCGGACAACGTCAATTGGGTCAGGCGCAAGCGCAACATGGTGCTGCGTTATTTTCGCAGCAGCTATGCCTCCGGCCTGAAGCTCAGCAAGGATGGCAAGACGGTCGAGGACAACGGGCTTGATGGCGCCGATTATGCGCCGCATGGCGGCAGTTTTCCGATCAATGTCAAAGGCACGGGTTGCATCGGCGCGGTCACCGTCTCCGGTCTGCCGCAGCGCGACGACCACAATCTTGTGGTCGAGGCCCTGGCGCTGATGCTGGCGAAGGATCTCGATACGTTGCGGCTCTCACCGCTGTGACCCGGCCGCATCTGCCGGAACAATCCGACCGCCGGAGGGTCGGCGCCGGCCGCTGAAACAGCCGTCAGAGCCTGCCGCCGGCCTCGGCGATGCCCTTCGTCAGGCTGCCCGTTGCCGGGAAAAGCGGGATGAGGCAGGCCTGCAGGGCGTGATAAATGTCGCCCTTGCCGGGGAAGAGCGCGTGCGAGGGAACGAGATCCTCCGTCAGTTCCTCGTGCCAGCCGCCGTTCCTGTGGTCGATGAAGGCGCGTTCGATCACGTTCCAGATCTTGCGGTAGCATTCCTCGTGATAGTCGCTCGGCAGGTGCTCATTGAGGAAATGCGCGGCAGCCGCACCCTCGCAGGCCGGCCACCAGAGCTTGTTGCGCTTGGCCGGTTTGTCGTCCCAGTCGAGCGTGTAGAAGAAGCCGCCCTTGTCATTGTCCCAGCCGAGGGCCATGGATTGTTCGAAAAGGGCTTTCGCCGCATCCGGCATCCATTCGATGCGTTTGCCTCCGAGGGCCCAGAGCTGCAGGATGAGGCGCGCCCATTCTAACCAGTGGCCTGGCGTCGTGCCGGCCGGGCGGAACATTTCGTTTGGATGATAGTAATCCTTGTCGAGGTTCCATTCGGCGTCGAAATGTTCGGCGACGCGCCAGTCGACCGAACCGGCCGCACGGCGGATGACGAGATCGGCGATGCTTTCGGCCTTGGCGAGGTAATCCCTGTCGCCGGTGACTTCGAAGGCCGCCATCAGAGCCTCGGTCAGGTGCATGTTGGAATTCTGGCCGCGATAGGCGCCGCCGTCGAGCGGCTGCCAGTCGGCGGTGAATTCCTCGGCGATCGCGCCGTGGCGCGGTTCCCAGAACTTCTTGTTCAGGATCTCGGTGATATCGGCCAGCATACCGTCGGCCAGCGGATGCCCGATTGTCTTTGCCGAGGAGGCGGCGAGCAGGACGAAAGCGTGGCCGTAGCCCTGCTTGTTGGAATCGACCGGACCGTCATTGTCGAGCGACCAGAAGTAGCCGCCGTTCTTGCGGTCACGATGGTGGTTCCAGAGATAGTCCATGCCGTGATCGACGACGTCGGAGGCGCCGGGACGCCCGAGCAGGGCGCCGATCGAGAAACAATGGACCGCGCGCGCCGCAATATGGATGCCGCGCACCTGGCCCTCGGCATCGAGCGGCCTACCGGTGCTGTCGAGATCGTAGAAGCCACCCTTGGGATTGATCGAATCGTGCTGAAAGAAATCGAAGAGGCCATTTGCCTGCGCCAGCAGCCAGCTGCGGTGATAGGCGCGGCTTGTCCAGTTTCCAAGCGCGGCGTTGCCGGTTGCGGGTGCCATGATACTCCTCCGATTTCGTGCACAAGCCTAGCAAAGGCCTATATAGAGCTCGTGCGAGCCTGTCATCGGCGAAGCTTTGCAAAGCACGAAATCGATAGCCATATATTGACATAAAGATATCTTTATGTGATCTGGAAGTCTGGTCTTACGACGTCAAGGAGCCCTCCCGTGTTTGATACTCTCTTTGGTCCGGAAACGGGCAAGCGTGACGGCAGTGAAGTTTTCGCCGCTTTGAAGAAAGCCGCGAGCGAGCGCATCCTTGTTCTCGACGGCGCCATGGGCACGCAGATCCAGGGGCTCGGTTATGACGAAGATCAGTTCCGCGGCACCCGCTTCATCGGCTGCGCCTGCCATCAGAAGGGCAATAACGATCTTCTGATCCTGACCCAGCCGGATGCGATCGAAGAGATCCATTACAAATATGCCAAGGCCGGCGCCGATATTCTGGAGACCAACACCTTCTCCTCGACCCGCATCGCCCAGGCCGATTACCAGATGGAAGGCGCCGTCTACGACCTCAACAAGGAAGGTGCCGAAATCGTGCGCCGGGCAGCAATCCGCGCCGAGCGCGAGGACGGCCGCCGCCGCTTCGTCGCCGGCGCCATCGGTCCAACCAACCGTACCGCATCGATCTCGCCCGACGTCAACAATCCCGGTTTCCGTGCCGTCACCTTCGACGATCTGCGCGACGCCTATGGCGAGCAGATCGACGGGCTGGTCGACGGCGGCGCCGACATCATCCTGATCGAGACGATCTTCGACACACTGAACGCCAAGGCGGCGATCTTCGCCTGCGAGGAACGCTTCGAGGCCAAGGGCGTGCGACTGCCGGTGATGATCTCCGGCACGATCACCGACCTTTCCGGCCGCACGCTCTCCGGCCAGACGCCGTCAGCCTTCTGGAACTCGGTGCGCCACGCCAATCCTTTTACGATCGGGTTGAACTGCGCCCTCGGGGCGAACGCGATGCGTCCGCATCTGCAGGAGCTTTCGGGCGTTGCCGATACTTTCATCTGCGCCTATCCGAATGCCGGCCTGCCGAACGAGTTCGGCCAGTATGACGAAACGCCGGAGTTGATGGCGGCGCAGATCGACAGTTTCGCGCGTGAAGGCCTGGTCAATATTGTCGGCGGCTGCTGCGGCTCGACGCCGGAGCATATCCGGGCGATCGCCGAGACTGTCGCCAAATACAAGCCGCGGCCGATCCCGGAGCATCGTCCTTTCATGTCGTTGTCGGGCCTCGAGCCCTTCGAACTGACCAAGGACATTCCCTTCGTCAATGTCGGCGAGCGCACCAACGTCACCGGCTCGGCGAAGTTCCGCAAGCTGATCACCAATGCCGATTACACGGCAGCCCTAGATGTCGCCCGCGACCAGGTAGAAAACGGCGCGCAGGTGATCGACATCAACATGGACGAAGGCCTGATCGATTCCGAAAGGGCGATGGTCGAGTTCCTCAACCTGATCGCTGCCGAGCCCGACATCGCCCGCGTGCCCGTGATGATCGACTCGTCGAAATTCTCGATCATCGAATCCGGCCTGAAGCGGGTGCAGGGCAAGCCGATCGTCAACTCGATCTCGCTGAAGGAAGGCGAGGAAAATTTCCTCGCACAGGCACGGCTTTTGCGCAATTACGGCGCCGCCGTCGTCGTCATGGCCTTCGACGAAACGGGACAAGCCGACAGTTATGAGCGCAAGGTGGAAATCTGCGAGCGCGCCTATAAGCTGCTGACCGAGAAGATCGGGTTCCCGCCCGAGGACATTATCTTCGACCCGAACATCTTCGCGGTCGCGACCGGCATCGAAGAGCACAATAACTACGGCGTCGACTTCATCGAGGCGACGCGGACGATCCGTGAGCGCATGCCGCTCGTGCATATCTCGGGCGGCGTCTCCAACCTGTCCTTCTCCTTCCGTGGCAACGAGCCGGTGCGCGAGGCGATGCATGCCGTGTTCCTCTACCACGCCATCCAGGCGGGCATGGACATGGGCATCGTCAATGCCGGCCAGCTCGCCGTCTATGACAACATCGACCCCGAACTGCGCGAAGCCTGCGAGGACGTTGTGCTGAACCGCCGTCCCGATAGCACCGAGCGGCTACTCGAAGTGGCCGAGCGTTTCCGTGGCGCCGGGGCAAAGGAGGGTCGTGTCCAGGATCTCTCCTGGCGCGAATGGAGCGTGGAGAAGCGTCTTGAACATGCGCTTGTCAACGGCATCACCGAATACATCGAGACCGATACCGAAGAAGCGCGCCGGCAGGCGGCCCGTCCGCTGCACGTCATCGAAGGGCCGCTGATGGCCGGCATGAATGTCGTCGGCGACCTGTTCGGCTCGGGCAAGATGTTCCTGCCGCAGGTGGTCAAGTCGGCGCGGGTCATGAAGCAGGCCGTCGCCGTCTTGCTTCCCTACATGGAAGAGGAAAAGCGCCTCAACGGCGGCGACGACCGACAGTCGGCCGGCAAGATCCTGATGGCGACCGTCAAGGGCGACGTGCACGATATCGGCAAGAACATCGTCGGCGTCGTGCTCGCCTGCAACAACTATGAGATCGTCGATCTCGGCGTCATGGTGCCGGCAACGAAGATCCTCGAAACGGCGATCGCCGAAAAGGTCGACGTCATCGGTCTTTCCGGGCTGATCACGCCGTCGCTCGACGAGATGGTGCATGTTGCGTCCGAGATGGAACGGCAGGGCTTCGAGATCCCGCTGCTGATCGGCGGCGCCACGACCAGCCGCGTGCATACGGCCGTGAAGATCCATCCGGGCTATAACAAGGGCCAGGCGGTCTATGTCACCGATGCGAGCCGCGCGGTCGGCGTCGTCTCGGCGCTGCTCTCGCCGGAAACCCGGCAGGGCTATGTCGACGATGTAAGAGCCGAATATGCCAAGGTGGCGGCCGCGCATGCCCGCAGCGAAGCGGAGAAGGTGCGCCTGCCGTTGGCACGGGCCCGCGAGAATGCGCACAAGACCGACTGGTCGGCCTATCAGCCGACGAAGCCGCAATTCTTCGGCACGCGGGTGTTCGAGGATTACGATCTGGCGGAGCTTGCCAGATACATCGACTGGACGCCGTTCTTCCAGACTTGGGAATTGCGCGGCCGTTTCCCCGCCATTCTCGAAGACGAGAAGCAGGGCGAGGCGGCGCGTGCGCTCTGGGCCGATGCCCAGGCCATGCTGAGAAAGATCATCGACGAAAAGTGGTTCCGGCCGCGCGCCGTCATCGGCTTCTGGCCGGCCGGCGCCGTCGGCGACGATATCCGCCTCTTCACCGACGAAAGCCGCAGCAAGAAGCTTGCGACTTTTTACACGCTTCGTCAGCAGCTTTCGAAGCGGGACGGGCGGGCGAATGTCGCGCTTTCGGACTTCGTCGCGCCTGTCACGAGCGGGGTCCAGGATTATGTCGGCGGTTTCGTGGTGACAGCCGGAATCGAGGAAATCGCTATCGCCGAACGCTTCGAACGGTCGAACGACGACTATTCCTCGATCCTCGTCAAGGCGTTGGCCGACCGCTTCGCCGAAGCTTTCGCCGAGCGCATGCATGAGCAGGTGCGGCGCGAATATTGGGGCTATGCGAGGGATGAGCAGCTCAGTAACGAGGATCTCATCGGCGAAGCCTATGCCGGTATCCGCCCGGCGCCGGGTTACCCCGCTCAGCCCGACCACACGGAAAAGGCAACGCTCTTCAAGCTGCTCGATGCGGAAAAGGCGGCTGGCGTGAAGCTGACGGAGAGCTACGCGATGTGGCCCGGCTCGTCCGTATCCGGCCTCTATATCGGCCATCCCGACTCCTATTATTTCGGCGTCGCCAAGGTGGAGCGGGACCAGGTGGAAGACTATGCCAAGCGCAAGGGCATGGAGATTGCCGAAGTCGAGCGCTGGCTCGGGCCGGTACTGAACTACGTGCCGCGCAAGACGGATGACGAGATCGAGGACGCGGCATAAAGACCGCCCGTCGCCGTTCTTAATGCGATGAATCAAGAGACGATGAAGCCGGAAAGTGATCACTTTCCGACTTCATGCTTAAACTCAAGAGGTCAACTCACCCCGATCGTCAGCTCGGCCACGAAGTCGTAAGCGTCGCCGCGATAGAGCGAGCGGGTGAATTCCACCGCGCGGCCGGAGCCGAGATAGGAGATGCGCTCGATCGACAGGCCGGCTGCACCCACCGGGACGCCGAGAAGCTGGGCGTCGGCTTCCTTCATATTAGTCGCCGAAATACGCTGCACGGCACGCACCGGACGGACGTTCAGGCGTTCGAGCTCGGCGTAGAGCGAATTGGTGACGGCGGACGGGTCCGGCAGGAATTCGCCGGAGACGCTGGCGTTTTCGATTGCCAATGGCTGGTCGTCGGCGATGCGCAGTCGCGAGAGTCGCGACACCTTCATGCCGGCGGGTAGGCCAAGGATCATCATTTCGTCGGGCGAGGGGGTATGCACGCCCTTGTGCAGCCATTCGGAGCGGGAGGACATGCCGCGGCGCGCCATGTCCTCGGTGAAAGAGGTGAGCTGCGACAGGCGCTGCTCGACCTTGGAGACTGGTTTGGCGACGAAGGTGCCCGAGCCGTGGCGGCGCACCAGCAGGCCATCGGCGACGAGCTCGTCGATCGCCTTGCGGACGGTGACGCGGCTGACGGCGGCAAATTCGGCGATGTCGCGTTCCGGCGGCAGCGCATCGCCGTGGCCGAGCGTGCCGGTGCGCACGGCTTCTTCGAGCGTGCGGCGCAGCTTGACATAAAGCGGGCCGGTACCCGCCGCCTGCAGGCGCTGCAAAGACAGGAGGGTGGCGAGATCGTCGGTCATGCCGCACCTCTCCGCTGATCGTTGAGGAGCTTGACCGCGAGTTCCACCGCGCCCTGCAGGGCATCGTTCTTCGGCCTGGCGAGCAGCGGCTTGTAGCGTTCGGAAAGCCAGGGCTCGTAGGCTTCCGCAAGACCGCCGAGCAGGCAGATCGACGGGCATTCCGGCCAGAGCAGCGCGTCGAGGCTTTCGCCGATCGCCGTTGCGGCGTCCCTGACGATACCGACCGCGACGACGTCGCCTTCTGCCGCATGTTTGAAGACCATGGGCGCGTAACGGGCAAAATCCGTTGGCCGTGCCGTATGGGCGAAATTGACGATCTGCTCCGGGTCGTTGCCGTATTCGGTCATGACCGCTTCGGTGATCGGCGATGCCGGGCGCACCCCGTCACAGGCGAGTAGCGACCGTTCCATGAGGTCACGGCCGAGGCGGGCGCCGCTTGCCTGGTCGCCGACAACGAAGCCCCAGCCGCCGATGCCCTTCAGCCGGCCATCCCTTCGCGCATTATAGACCGAACCGGTGCCGAAGGCGCCGACGATGCCGTCGGCATCGCCGAGCGCGCCCTGTAGGGAGATCAAGGCATCGGTGACGACACAGGCTTGGGCAAAGGGCAGGGCTCTTTCGATTCGTTTGCCATAGTCTAAGACGTTGGCGCCCGCGACGCCGACGACCGATACAACGGAGGATAGGGCTTCAGCGTTGAGACCAGCGTCGCTGAGCGCCTGCCGGGCGGATTCGACGATGTTGAGCAGGGAGTTTTCCAGGTCGGACAGGATATTGGCAGGGCCTGCCTTACCGCGGCCAAGGACGTTGCCGTTTCTATCCGCGACCGCTGCCCGGCAGCTCGTCCCGCCGCCGTCTATGCCGATTGCAAGCTCCGTCATCGGGCCTCCGATATGCCGTTCTCCCTGGTTTTTCTTACAATACCAAAAAAATACCATTTACCAAGTGGGGGCGGCGGCAAAAATTTATCTTTTTATCGCGTTGATTTTGTTCAGCAAAATTTTTCAATGAACTTTTGAAGGTCGAAAAGTTAAATTTCATCTGGACAATTGGTATTTTTTTGGCCTTAATTCGGAAAAAGGGAACAGCATTTCGAAGCCCACGAAACCCGGCAGCAAAGCCAAGCCGGACCCGCTTCGAAGATGATCGGAGAATGATCCGCCGGCTTGGTCGGCTGGCGGATAATTTAGGATCCATAGCTTTCCCCTCAGTCATCGCGCGGTGCAGATTATCTGCAGGGTGCGCAGCCGGACCGCAGGCGATCGCCTTCGGCCTATCGAGCTTTCGGGGCCGGCAGTTGCTGGCGGCCCTCCAAGGGGCATTGGGCGTTTCCTCAGGCGCGCCAATTGCTTGTTTCAGATCGAAAACGGCGCCTCGGCGCTAAAAACAGGAGAGGGAAATGAAAAACACTGCTCTGAAAAGCCTGCTGCTTGCCTCAAGCCTGCTGACCTCGGCAGGTCTCGTCCATGCCGCCGATGTCACGCTGACCGTCGAAAGCTGGCGTAACGACGACCTGCAGATCTGGCAGGAGAAGATCATTCCGGCGTTCGAAGCGAAAAACCCGGGCATCAAGATCGTCTTCTCGCCGACAGCGCCGACCGAATACAACGCTTCGCTGAACGCCAAGCTCGATGCCGGCTCCGCAGGCGATATTATTACCTGCCGTCCGTTCGACGCCTCGCTCGAACTCTTCAACAAGAAGCAGCTCGTCGACATCACCAGCCTGTCGGGTATGGAGAACTTCTCGCCGGTCGCCAAGGCTGCTTGGACGACCGACGACGGCAAGTCCACCTTCTGCGTGCCGATGGCTTCGGTCATCCACGGCTTCATCTACAACAAGGATGCCTTCGACAAGCTCGGCATCTCCGTGCCGAAGACGCAGGACGAATTCTACGCAGCCCTCGACAAGATCAAGGCCGATGGCACCTATATTCCGCTCGCCATGGGCACGAAGGATCTCTGGGAAGCCGCTACCATGGGCTACCAGAACATCGGCCCGAACTACTGGAAGGGTGAAGAGGGCCGCCTAGCCCTGATCGCAGGCAAGCAGAAACTGACCGATCCCGCATGGGTCAAGCCCTTTGAAGAGCTTGCCAAGTGGAAGCCTTATCTCGGCGATGGTTTCGAGGCCCAGACCTATTCGGACAGCCAGAACCTCTTCACGCTGGGCCGCGCCGCCATCTACCCGGCCGGTTCGTGGGAGATCGCGCTCTTCAACACGCAGGCGCAGTTCAAGATGGGCGCTTTCCCGCCGCCGGTTCCGAAGGCAGGCGACCAGGGCTATATTTCCGATCATCCTGATATCGGCGTCGCCCTGAACGCGAAGAGCACGCATCCTGAGGAAGCCAAGAAGTTCCTCAGCTGGGTCGCTTCGCCCGAATTCGCCGATATCTATGCGAACGCGCTGCCGGGCTTCTTCAGCCTGAACTCCAGCCCGGTGAAGATGTCCGATCCGCTCGCTCAGGAGTTCGTTTCCTGGCGCGGCCCCTACAAGTCGACCGTCCGCTCGACCTACCAGATCCTGTCGCGCGGCACGCCGAACCTCGAGAACGAGACCTGGGTCGAATCGGCCAATGTGATCAACGGCACGGATACGCCGCAGGTCGCCGCCGAGAAGCTGCAGAAGGGCCTCGATAGCTGGTACAAGCCGGCCAAGTGAATGTGATCAGGGGTGGCGTTTGCGGCCCCTCATCCGGCCTGCCGGCCACCTTCTCCCCGCTTGCGGGGAGAAGGAGACTCGCAGCGACCTCCCAGCCCGTTATCGCATCCCCAGCAGGGCGTTTCCTCTCTTGCCAAGCGCAGAGAGTTCGGGTGAGGCGCAACATTTTCCATCTGCGCCAGCAAGATTGCGGCGAGGCGACAAGAACAGGCAAAAGCCATGAGCGAAACCGACAACGCGGCCGATATCGTCCCGATCAAGCGCCCGGTGCGCTGGCACATCTTCATTTTCATGCTGCCTGCGGTGATCGTCTACTCCGCTGTCATGGTGCTGCCGCTCATCGAAACGCTGAGGCTCTCGCTCTATAACACTGTCGACGGGCAGCCGGCCTTCGTCGGGCTTGCGAATTTCAAGGTGCTGTTCGGCGATCCCCGCTGGGCGCATGATTTTTGGAACGCCCTCGTCAACAACGTGATCTTCTTCGCCATCCACATGTGCGTGCAGAACCCGATCGGCATTGCGCTCGCAGCCCTTCTTTCGGTACCGAAGCTGCGAGGCGTCGCCTTCTACCGCACGGCGATATTCCTGCCGACGCTGCTCTCCTTCGTCATCGTCGGCTTCATCTGGAAGCTGATCCTGTCGCCGATCTGGGGTGTGGCGCCCTGGATGCTCGACCTCATCGGCTTGAAATTCCTGTTCGCGCCGTGGCTCGGCAAGCCGGGTTCGGCGCTGATCGCCGTGTCGCTGATCTCCAATTGGCAGTACATCGGCATTCCGATGATGCTGATCTATGCAGCGCTGCTTAGCATTCCCGAAGAGGTGATCGAGGCGGCCGAATGTGACGGCGTCACCGGCTGGGCCCAGTTCTGGAAGATCAAGCTGCCGCTCATCCTGCCGGCGATCGGCATCATCTCGATCCTGACCTTCGTCGGCAATTTCAACGCATTTGACCTGATCTACACGGTGCAGGGCGCGCTTGCCGGACCCGACATGTCGACCGACATTCTCGGCACACTGCTTTACCGCACCTTCTTCGGTTTCCAGCTGCAGCTCGGTGACCGCTCGATGGGTGCGACGATCGCGACCGTGATGTTCCTCATCATTCTCGCCGGCGTCTCGCTTTATCTCTTCGTCATCCAGCGGCGCATGCGTCGCTACCAGTTCTGAGGAGCGCGCATGTCCAAGGCACGCACATCTCCGATCCGCACCGGCCTCGTGCACTTGGCGCTCGGCGCCTATACGCTGGTCGCGCTGTTTCCGGTGTTCCTGACCATCGTCAACTCGTTCAAGGATCGCAACTCGATCTTCCGCGAACCGCTGATGATCCCGACGCCGTCGACCTTCAGTCTCGTCGGCTACCAGACGGTGCTGGGGCAAGGCGATTTCGCCACCTATTTCCAGAACAGCTTCGTTGTGACTGTTGTTTCGATCCTGCTGGTGCTGCTGTTCGGCGCCATGGCCGCCTTCGCTCTGTCTGAATACCGCTTCCGCGGCAATCTGCTGCTCGGGCTCTACATGGCGATTGGCATTATGATCCCGATCCGCCTCGGCACGGTGGCGATCCTGCAGGGCATGGTGGCGGCCGGTCTCGTCAATACGCTGACGGCGCTCGTCCTCGTCTATACCGCGCAGGGCATACCGCTGGCGATCTTCATCCTGTCGGAATTCATGCGCACGGTTTCGGACGATCTGAAGAATGCCGGGCGCATCGACGGGCTTTCCGAATATGCGATCTTCTGCCGCCTGGTGCTGCCGCTGGTGCGCCCGGCCATGGCGACAGTCGCCGTCTTCACCATGATTCCGATCTGGAACGACCTCTGGTTCCCGCTGATCCTGGCGCCTGCCGAAAGCACCAAGACGGTGACGCTCGGTTCGCAGATCTTCATCGGCCAGTTCGTCACCAACTGGAATGCGGTGCTGGCGGCCCTGTCGCTAGCCATCCTGCCGATCCTGATCCTTTACGTCATCTTCTCGCGGCAGCTGATCCGCGGCATCACGTCGGGAGCCGTCAAATGAGCCAGGAGAAACCGATCCGCGTCGTCGTTGCGGGCCTCGGCAATATGGGCCGCAGCCACGCGCTCGCCTATCACAACAATCCCGGCTTCGAAATCGTCGGTCTCGTCAATCGCTCGACACCGGAGTTGGAGCCCGCGCTGCAGGGCTATACTGTTCATCCCGACTTCGCGACGGCGCTTGCGGAGCTGAAGCCGGATCTCTGCTCGATCAACACCTATTCCGACAGCCATGCCGATTATGCCGTCGCCGCCTTCGAGGCCGGTTGTCATGTCTTCGTGGAAAAGCCGCTGGCGACCACCGTCGCCGATGCCGAGCGGGTCGTTGCGGCAGCGGAGAAGGCGGGGCGAAAGCTGGTGATCGGCTATATCCTCCGCCATCATCCGTCCTGGATGAAGCTGATAACAGAGGCGCGCAAGCTCGGCCCGCCTTACGTCTTCCGCATGAACCTCAACCAGCAGTCCAGCGGTCCGACCTGGGCGACGCACAAGTCCCTGATGCGCACGACCCCGCCGATCGTCGATTGCGGCGTGCATTATGTCGACGTCATGTGCCAGATCACCGATGCGAGAGCCGTCGAGGTGCGCGGCATGGGGCTGCGTCTCTCCGATGAAATCGCCGCCGACATGTATAATTACGGCCACCTACAGGTGCTTTTCGAGGACGGTTCGGTCGGCTGGTATGAGGCCGGCTGGGGACCGATGATCTCCGAGACAGCCTTTTTCGTGAAGGATGTAATGTCGCCGAAGGGCGCGGTGTCGATCGTCATGGATCCGGATGCCAAGTCCGACGATATAGACACGCACACCAAGACCTCGGTGATCCGTCTGCACACGGCTGAAACCGGCCCGGACGGCAAATTCATCAGGCCCGACCAGGATATGAGGATGACAGGCGAGCCTGGTCATCAGGCGCTCTGCGACCTGGAACAGGCCTTCATGCTGAGGGCGATCCGCGAGGATCTGAACCTCGATCGCCATATGGCGGATGCGGTGGCGTCGCTGCGCATCTGCCTTGCCGCCGACGAGAGCGTGCGTACCGGCCAGCCGGTCAGATTGTAAGGGAAAGATAGTGGGATCGCTTCAACTCAAATCCATCCGCAAGACCTATGGCACGCATGAGGTGCTGAAAGGCATTGATCTCGAAGTAAAGGACGGCGAATTCGTCATCTTCGTCGGGCCGTCGGGCTGCGGAAAATCAACGCTGTTGCGCAGCATCGCCGGCCTCGAGGACGTGACCTCGGGCGCCGTCGTCATCAACGGCCGCGACGAGACGCTGACGCCGCCGGCCAAGCGCGGCATCGCCATGGTGTTCCAGTCCTATGCGCTCTATCCGCACCTGACGGTCAAGGACAATATGGGACTCGGCCTCAAACAGGCGGGAACGGCCAAGGACGAGATCGACAAGCGGGTCGGCAAGGCGTCCGGCATGCTCTCGCTTGCGCCTTATCTAGGGCGGCGGCCAGCTGAGCTCTCCGGCGGCCAGCGGCAGCGCGTCGCCATCGGCCGCGCCATCGTGCGCGAACCGGAACTCTTCCTGTTCGATGAGCCGCTGTCCAACCTTGACGCGGCGCTGCGCGTTCAGACCCGGCTCGAAATCGCCCGGCTGCACCGCGGCCTGAAGGCGACGATGATCTACGTCACCCACGACCAGGTGGAGGCGATGACGCTTGCAGACAAGATCGTCGTGCTGAATGCCGGCTCGATCGAGCAGATCGGCTCGCCGATGGAGCTTTACAACCGCCCGGCCAACGTCTTCGTCGCCGGCTTCATCGGCTCGCCGCAGATGAATTTCGTCCCCGGCGAAAAGGTGGGCGATCATAGCGCTAAGACGATCGGTGTGCGTCCCGAACACATGACGCTGTCGCGCGAGCAGGGGACGTGGCGTGCGAAGGTGGTGCATGTCGAGCATCTCGGCGCCGACACGATCATCTATCTGGAATCCGAGCAGTGCGGCCTGCTGACTGCGCGCCTTTTCGGCGAGCACCGGTATGAGCCCGATGAGATCGTCTATGCGACGCCGGATCAAGCGCGGGTGCATCGCTTTGACGCGGACGACCGGGCGATTCGGTGAGAGCGGCATTGTCAATTGTTTGGCGATAGCCGGCATTGTGGGTTCACTGACAGGTGGCATGCCTGACATGAGGGTCTGCGCGCGATTGTTCCACCAGCCAACCCCACACTCCGGCATGCTCGGCCTTGAGCCGAGCATCCAAACCGCATCCGTCAGCAGCTACGGGCATGGATCCCAGGCTCAAGGCTGCTCAAGGCCTGGGATGACGGAGAGTGGGGTTGGCGCTCAAGCCAAACCTGCCCCTGGCGTGGAGGCACACCGCGCCGGGTGTCGGTCACGACCTCTCCTCGATATTCCAAACAATGAAAAGGCGCCGTTTCGCGGCGCCTCTTGGGTGAGCTATATTGGTGAACTCAGTCGCGGATGATCAGCAAATCGGCAGCCATGAAGCGCAGCGTCACGGTTTCGCCGGCCTGCGGTGGAGTGACGCCGGGGCTGTTGAACATGTCGAAGGAAATGACGTTGCCGCCGACATTCATGCGGGTGCGAATGACCGAACCGAGGAAGTGAGCCGAGACGACCTGACCGGTCAGCGCCGTATCGCTTTTGGCGGTGTCGGAGAGCGAGCCTGCTTCCGGGCGCAGCGCCAGCGAGATGATTTCGCCGGCCTTGTGAGCTGCGACCGACTGCTTCAGCGTGATCTTCTGATCGCCGATCCGAATGACATTGGCGTCGGGGTCCACGACCTCGGCTTCGATCAGGTTCAGCGTGCCGACAAAGGAGGCGACGAAACGTGTGGCCGGCTTGTTGTAGATCTCGAAGGGCGAGCCGATCTGGTCGGCCTTGCCGGCATTCATGACGACGATGCGATCGGAAATCGACAGCGCCTCTTCCTGGTCGTGGGTGACGAAAACGGTGGTGATGCCGAGCTGCTGCTGGATCTGGCGGATTTCCTCGCGCAACGACACGCGGATCTTGGCGTCGAGCGCCGACAGCGGCTCGTCGAGCAAGAGCACTTGCGGTTTGACGGCGAGGGCACGGGCAAGCGCGACACGCTGCTGCTGGCCGCCCGACAGTTGATAGGGGTAGCGGTCGGCAAGATGATCGAGCTTGATCAGGCCGAGCATTTCCTTGACGCGGGCGTCGATTTCCGGCTTCGGCGCGCCGGCGACCTTGAGGCCGAAGGCGACGTTGTCGTGCACCGACATGTTGGGGAACAGGGCATAGGCCTGGAAAACCATGCCGATATTGCGCTGGTTCGGCTTCAGCGCGCTCTGATCCTTGCCGTTAATGGTCAGCGTGCCGCCGGTCGGGGTTTCGAAGCCGGCGATCATGCGCAGGACAGTGGTCTTGCCGCAGCCCGACGGTCCGAGAAAGGAGATGAATTCGCCCTTCTCGATGTTCATGTTGAAATTCTTGACGACCTGAACCGGGCCGAAGGATTTCTGGATGTTGTTCAGAGTGAGAAAAGACATGAGCCGGTTACCTTAAGCCTTTGCCGGGCGGGCTTTGCCGAAGCGGGAAACGAGATTGAGCAGGCCCATGCTGAGCCAGGTGATCGAGAAAGCGATGACGGCGAGCGCCGAAGGTTCATAGGCCTTGTTGGCGCCGACGAGCTGCAAATAGGGGCCGAAGGCCGGACGGTTGAGCAATGCGGCGAAGGTGAACTCGCCCATGACGATCGCCAGTGTGATGAAGGCGCCGGAGAGCACGCCGCTCATGACGTTCGGGAAGATGCAGCGGAACATGATGGTCGTCCAGCGGGCGCCGAGGCTTTCGGCCGCTTCCGTCAACGTACGGACATCGATGGCGCGCATGGCAGTATCGACGGCGCGGTACATGTAGGGCAGGGACAGCGTGATATAGGAGAAGACCAGCAGGGCGTTGGTCCCGGTCGTCGAACCCGTCAGCGGCAAGTAGGATGACGAATTGTACATTCTCAGATAGCCGAAGACGATGACGATCGCCGGAATGACGAGAGGCAGCAGCGTGATGAACTCGACGACGGGACGCATCTGCGGCAGGCGCAGGCGCACCCAGTAGGCCGTCGGCACCACGAGCAGCATGCCGAAGACGATGGTGAGCAACGCCATCAGCATGGAGTAGCCGAAGGTCTCGCGGAATTGTATGTCCGAGAAAACCGACTGATAGGCGTCGAGGCTGTATTCGCCGCGGCGCATGCGCAGCGAAAATTCGATGGTGCCGATCAGCGGGATGATGAAATAGGATGCGCCGAGAATGATGGCGATCCAGGCTCCAAGACGTTGTGTTTTCATTTCTGCCACCGCTCGGCGCGCATGCGCAGCATGAGGTAAAGGACGTTGGAGACGCCTGTGATGACGATCATGCCGAGTGCAATGGCGTAGCCAAGATTGGCATTGTGCAGAACGTCGCCGCGGATCTGCGCGTAGAGCAGGATCGGCACGATGTTGAGCGAGCTGCCGGTCAACGCGAAGGCGGTGGCAATGGCGCCGAAGGCGTTGGCGAAGAGAAGCAGCGTGGTGCCGAGCAGGCTCGGCCACAGGATCGGCAGGGCGACCATCATCCAATATTGGCGGTTGGTGGCGCCGAGAATCTCGGAGGCCTCGCGCCATTCCTTCTTCATGCCGTCGAGCGCCGGCGTCAGGATCAGCACCATCAGCGGGATCTGAAAATACATATAGGTGATGGTGAGGCCGAAGAAGGACAGAAGGTTGAAGCCGGTGCCGTAGAGATTGAAGCCGAACCATTCCCGCAGGAAGACCGTCACGAGGCCGGTGCGGCCGAGCGTCGCCAGGAATGCGAAGGCAAGCGGCACGCCGGCGAAATTCGAGGCTACGCCGGAAAAGGTCAAAAGCGTCGAGCGCACCGAGGCGGGCAGGCCACCGAGCACGACGGCCCAGGCGAGAAAAAATCCGATCAGCGCGCCGCCAAGGGCGGATGCCACCGAGACCTTGATACTGATCCAGTAGGCGCTCATGATCGATGGAGTAAAAAGATCACCGATATTCTTCAGCGTGAAATCGCCCTCGGGCGTCAGGAATGCGCCCGCCACGAGATAGAGCGTGGGGATGATCAGGAACAGCAGAGAAAAAATGATGAAGGGCGCAATGCCTAGCCAGTCGATCACGCGGTCTTTGTTGATCAAGGGGGCGCTGCTCACCATCGGCGTTGAAACGGTACTCATGAAAAAGCTCATCCTGGGCATCGGAGTGAGAAAACCTCCCCGCCCCTGGGGCGGGGAGGCCGGATCGGAGTTTACTTAACGTTGGCGCCGACGACGCTATCCCAGTTCTTGGTGATGGCTTCCTTGCCGGCAGCCTGCTCTTCGAGCGTCGGGAAGACAGCCTTTTCATAGGCTGCTGCCGGCGGCAGCTTGTCGAGCAGGTCCTTCGGGATCTTGTTGTTCTTGGCAAGATCGTTGAAGCGGATGGGGTGGCAATAGCCCTTCAGCCAGCCGAGCTGACCTTCGTCGGAGTAGAGATACTCCATCCAGAGCTTGGCGGCGTTGGGGTGCGGAGCGAAGGCCGAAATCGCCTGCACGTACACGCCGGCGACGACACCCGTCTTCGGAACGACGACTTCGAACGGAGGATTGCCCTTCAGGCTCTGGCCCCAGGAAAGCGCATTATAGTCCCATGCAACGATGATCGGCGTCGAGCCCTGCGCGAAGGGAGCAGCCTTGCCGACGACAGGCACGAAGTTGCCGTTCTTATTGAGCTCGGCAAAGAACTTCAGGCCTTCTTCGCCCGCCTTGGCGGCGTCACCGCCAGATGCGGAAAGACCAGCGGCATAGACGCCTTGGACAGCCTGGTTGGCCGTGCGCGGATCGCCTGCGAGTGCGACGCTGTTTGCGTAGTCGCCCTTCTTCAGGTCGGCCCAGTCAGCCGGCGATTCCTTGACGAGATCCTTGTTCACCAGGAACGAGAGAACGCCATAGTAGTCGCCGTACCAGTAGCCTTCCGGATCTTTGGCGGTGTCCGGGATCGAATCCCAGGTGGATACCTTGTAAGGCTGGATCAGTCCGTCCTTCTTGGCGGACGGGCCGAAGGAGAGGCCGACGTCGATGACATCGGGAGCCTGCGGGCCGGTGTTGCCCTTGTTGGCCTTGATGGCTTCGATTTCGTCACCCGAGCCGGCGTCCGGGTTCAGCTCGTTGACTTCGAGACCATACTTGGCTTTGAAGCCGGCAATGACGTCACCGTAGCCGCACCAGTCGTGCGGAAGAGCGATCGTCGTCAGCGTGCCTTCCTTCTTTGCGGCGGCAATCAGTTCAGCGCTCGGTTCTGCGGCGGCAATCGCGGTCGAGGCCACGATCATCGCAGTAGAAAGCGAGAGCAGTCGAGAAAGATTAGAGATCACTGTTGTTCTCCTTCGGGTTTTCAGTGTCTGGCGATGCTGTTAATCAGCTTACATGAAGCTTGTGTGACGGTTGGATGACGTTCATCTTGCCGGAATAGCAGGCGCTTGTGACAGATGTTTCATTTGCGACTGCATCGCTCTCTTCCGCCAAATCCGTCATTTGTTTTCCCTCTCTTTTATTCTTGTCCTCCTAACCGGGTTTGCGAAAAAGCTTCGTCTGTTCGAACAGACCCTCCAGGGTCTTCATGCGTTCCTTCGTCTCGTCCCAGGTCGAGTTCTGAACGGCTTCGATCAGCGCCTCGACGATGAAAAGAGTGACGACGGACGAATCCCAGGCTGAGGGCGCCTCGATCCGCACACGGAAGGTATGCCTGGCCAGCTTGGCGGCGGGCGAGCCCCACTGGTCGGTGAAGACGACGATTTCGGCGCCGCGCTTTCGGGCGGCGGTTGCCAGGCTCGCCATCTCCTGTTCGTAGCGGCGGATATCGAATATGATCAGGATGTCGCCGGCATTCATGTTAAGGACATATTGCGGCCAGCTGCTGGAATGCGACGACAGCAGGGTCGTTGCCGAGCGGATCACCTGCATGTGCGTGAAGAAATATTCTGCAAGCGCGCCGGTGATGCGGCCGCCAACGAAGTAAAGGCCGCGCTTGCGGTCGGAAAGTAGCGAGGCGACGCTGTCGAAGGTCGCGGTGTCGAGATCGGTCAGCGTCTGGCGCAGATTGCCCATGATGGCATCGGCAAAACGGTTGAGGATATGGGTGCCCGGAGCGTTCTGCGCCCAGCGGTCATGCTTGGTGATGGGGTTGGAGATCGTCGCCTCGACCTCCTGATGCAGGTGCGCCTGAAAATCGGGATAGCCCTTGAAGCCCAGCTTCTGCACCATGCGCACGACGGTCGGCGTGGAAACACCTGCGTTCTCTGCAATCGTGGTGATGCTGCCGAGGCCGGACACTGGATAGTTGTCGAGGAGGCTTTCCGCCAATTGTTTCTCGGCACGCGTCAACACGCCGAGATGCGAATGTATGACGTCCGAAACCGTCTTCGACGCAGTGGTCACTTGATCTTGCTCCCCGGGAGTGGTCTGGCGCCACTCTCCCAACCAAAGTTAACAACGCTGTCACAATCCATGTCAACCACTGTCATGAAAAGAAATTTTCAGAGGATGCTTGACAGTCGCCAAAAGCTGAAGAATTCTTTTCTTTAAAGCTTTTATTAAGGGATAGGAGTGGCGCCTTTGGTGCTGGCCCAGCCGAACATCCTCAGCGAAGCGGACGGCGATTGCGTCGGGATCGAGCGCATCGACGGCCGGAGTCCGGTATTGCTCGTCTGCGAGCACGCCTCGAAAACGCTTCCTGCCCGCTTCGGCGATCTCGGCCTGCCCAGCGACGCGTTGTCGAGCCATATTGCCTGGGATCCGGGGGCGCTCGCCGTTGCCCGCGGTATATCGCAAGCACTCGACGCAACACTCGTCTACCAGCGTTTCTCCCGTCTCATCTACGACTGCAACCGGCCGCCCAGCTCGGCCGGCGCCATGCCGGAGAGCAGCGAAATCTACGCCATTCCCGGCAATAAGAACCTGACTGCCGCGGAACGTCTGGCGCGCACCGATGCGCTTTACGTACCCTTCCATGATGCCATTCGCGGGCTAATACGCGATCGGAGAGCGAGGGGGCAGGATACCGTCATTGTGACGATGCACAGCTTCACGCCGGTCTATCACGGCCGGCAACGCGCCGTCGAAATCGGCATATTGCACGACGAGGACAGCCGGCTCGCCGACCGTATGCTTGATGTTGCGGCCGATGCACCGCTTTACAGGACTGAACGCAACCAGCCTTATGGACCCGAGGATGGTGTGACCCACACGCTGATCCTGCACGGGCTTTCGAACGGCTTGCGCAATGTAATGATCGAGGTCCGCAACGACCTCATCGCAGACGATGGCGGCCAAGGGGTCATGGCCGACTATCTGACAGGACTTCTCCAGCAAAGCCTGGAAGCCTGACATAAAAAGAAGACCCGAGGGAGCAGTCTATCTGCGGACGTCCGCACGGCGCAAATGTCGCGGGCAATTGGCACTGAATGGCCGCAATCCCGCGGCCGATCGTGAACAGGGGGAAGTCATGTCGGACTATACCGAACTTGATAAGAAGCAGGATGTGCACATCCTGCATTCGATGGGCTATGCCCAGGAACTCGAACGACGGATGAGTTCGTTCTCGAATTTCGCCGTATCATTCTCCATCATCTGCATCCTTTCCGGCGGCATCAATTCGCTGGCCCAGGCGACCTCGGGCGCCGGCGGAGCGGCGATCGGCATCGGCTGGCCCGTGGGATGCTTCATCTCGCTCGTCTTCGCCGTCGCCATGGCGCAGATCAGCTCCGCCTATCCGACGGCCGGCGGCCTCTATCACTGGGGCTCGATCCTCGGCAACCGCTTCACCGGCTGGCTGACCGCCTGGTTCAACCTGCTCGGTCTCGTCACCGTGCTCGGCGCGATCAATGTCGGCACCTATTACTTCTTCATGGGCTCCTTCGGCACGACCTATCTCGGGCTGACTGACACAACGACGGTGCGCATCATCTTCCTGGTGATCATCACCGGTGCGCAGGCGCTGGTGAACCACATGGGCATCGGATTGACCGCGAAGCTGACCGACTTTTCGGGCTACCTGATCTTCGCGACTTCGATCGCGCTGGCGGTCGTATGCCTTCTCGCGGCGCCCTCCTATGAATTCGGCCGGCTCTTTACCTTCGCCAATTATTCCGGCGAAGTCGGTGGCAACGTCTGGCCGTCCACCTCGGGCGCCTGGGTCTTCCTTCTCGGTCTGCTGCTGCCGATCTACACCATCACCGGCTATGACGCCTCGGCGCATACATCTGAGGAGACGGTCAAGGCCGCCCATTCGGTCCCGCGCGGCATGGTGGCCTCGGTTCTATGGTCGGCGCTGTTCGGCTATATCATGCTGTGCGCCTTCGTGCTGATGCTGCCGAACATGGACGAGGCGGCAAAACAGGGCTGGAACGTGTTCTTCTGGGCGATGGACAGCCAGGTAAACCCGGTCGTCAAGGACCTCCTTTATCTTGCGATCTTCGTCAGCCAATGGCTGTGCGGCCTTGCGACCGTCACCTCGGTCTCCCGCATGATCTTCGCCTTCTCGCGTGACGGCGGTCTGCCGGCCTCCAAGGCGCTGTCGAAGGTCAGCCCGCAGTATCGTACCCCGGTAGCCGCGATCTGGACGGGCTCGATCCTGTCGGTGCTGTTCGTCTGGGGCTCGTCGCTCGTTACGATCGGGGATACCCCGGTTTACACGATCGTCGTCTCGTGCACGGTCATCTTCCTATTCTTCTCCTTCGCGATCCCGATCACGCTCGGCCTCTTCGCCTGGGGCACGTCGAAGTGGGACAAAATGGGCCCGTGGAACCTCGGAGAGGGCGTCTTCAAGCTGTTCGCGGTGCTGTCGATCATAGCGATGATGCTGATCTTCATTCTAGGCATCCAGCCACCGAACGAATGGGCGCTCTACATCACCGTCGGCTTCCTCGTGGTCACCGGCATCGTCTGGTTCGGCTTCGAGAGCCGTCGCTTCAAGGGGCCGCCGATCGGCGCCGACGTCGCGAAGCGCCAGGCCGAGATCGCGGCGGCCGAGGCGGCCGTCGGCGAAAGCGGCGAACGTTAAGCATCGAGGCTTCCCTCTCAAGTGGCGGGGCCGCATCCTGCGGCCCCGCCACCGGATTAACGAAAAGGCATCGGGCCGTGATACCAGGCCGAGCGCATGCGATTTCGTTGCCCCGATTTCTTCAATTCCAGTTCAGGCGGATCAATCATGAGCAGCAGCTACACAATCGACGATCTTAGGAAGGATGTTGCCGAAGGGCGCATCGATACGGTTCTCGCCTGCCAGGTGGATATGCAGGGCCGGCTGATGGGAAAGCGTTTCCAGGGGGAATATTTCGTCGAGAGCGCCTGGAAAGAAACGCACAGCTGCAACTACCTGCAGGCGACCGACATGGAGATGGAAACCGTCTCCGGCTACAAGGCGACGAGCTGGGAGAAGGGATACGGCGACTATACGATGAAGCCGGATCTTTCGACGCTGCGCCGCATTCCCTGGCTCGAGGGTACCGCCCTGGTGCTCTGCGACGTGCTCGACCATCACACCCATGAAGAGGTGGCCCATTCGCCACGCGCGATCCTGAAGAAGCAGGTAAAGCGCCTCGAAGATATGGGCATGAAGGCCTATATGGCCTCGGAGCTCGAATTCTTCCTGTTCGACCAGAGCTATGAGGCCGCGCATGCCTCGGGCTACCGCAACCTCAAGCTCGCCAGTGCCTATAACGAGGACTACCACATCTTCCAGACCACCAAGGAGGAAGAGGTGATGCGGGCGATCCGCACCGGCCTGCAGGGCGCCGGCATTCCGGTCGAGAACTCCAAGGGCGAGGCTTCCGCCGGCCAGGAGGAGATCAACGTGCGGTATGCCGATGCGCTCGCCATGGCCGACAGGCACGCGATCATCAAGAACGGCTGCAAGGAGATTGCCTGGTCGAAAGGCAAGGCCATCACCTTCCTGGCAAAGTGGAACTACAATGCGGCCGGCAGCTCTTCGCACATCCACCAGTCGCTCTGGAGCCTCGAGGAAAAGCCGCTGTTCTTCGACCATGCCGGGAAATACGGCATGTCGCCGCTGATGCACAATTACGTTGCCGGGCTTCTCGCCCATGCGAGCGAGATCACCTATTTCCTGGCTCCCTACATCAATTCCTACAAGCGCTTCATGGCCGGCACCTTCGCTCCGACCAAGGCGATCTGGAGCAAGGACAACCGAACTGCCGGTTACCGCCTCTGCGGCGAGGAGACAAAGGGTATCCGCATCGAATGCCGCGTCGGCGGCTCCGATCTCAATCCCTATCTCGCCTTCGCAGCGCTGCTCGCCGCCGGCATCGACGGGATCGAGAACAAGATGGAACTCGAGGCTCCCTTCGTCGGCGACGCCTATGGCGGCAAGGACATTCGGGAGATCCCGCGCACACTACGTTCGGCGGCGATTGCGATGACGGAATCGGCGATGCTGCGCAAAGCCTTCGGCGACGACGTCATCGACCATTATACTCGTGCTGCCGAATGGGAGCAGGAAGAATACGACCGCCGCATCACCGATTGGGAAGTGGCGCGGGGTTTTGAAAGAGCTTAATAGCGTTTTGTGGGTTTGCTTGCCCCTCACCCTAACCCTCTCCCCGTTAAAACGGGGAGAGGGGACGTGCCCTGCGCGGGATTTGCGGTTGACGAAAGCGTTGCTGCGCAGTCCCTTCTCCCCGCCAGCGGGGAGAAGGTGCCGGCAGGCGGATGAGGGGCGGTCGCCCACCCACATTTTGAATGATACGAGGACAGGAAATCGATCATGGCAATGATCCAATGCATTTCACCGGTCGACGGATCGGTTTACGCGGAGCGCGCAGCACTTTCGCTCGACGCCGCCAAGGACGTGGTGGCGCGCGCCCGCAAGGCGCAGAAGGCCTGGGCGAAACGGCCGCTTGAAGAACGCGTTCAGCTCATACTGAAGGGTGTGGCGCGCCTCAATGAAATGTCCGACATCGTCGTGCCGGAGCTTGCCTGGCAGATGGGCCGGCCGATCAAGTATGGCGGCGAATATAAGGGCTTTAACGAGCGCTCCAACTATGTCGCCTCGATCGCGGCTGATGCGCTGGCGCCGCTCGTCGTTGAGGAGAGCGACCGTTTCGAGCGCCGCATCGAGCGCGAGCCGCACGGCGTCGTCTTTGTCGTCGCACCTTGGAACTATCCCTATATGACGGCGATCAACACGATCGCTCCGGCGCTGATGGCCGGCAACACTGTGGTGCTGAAACACGCCTCGCAGACTCTGCTCGTCGGCGAGCGGCTGGTGCAAGCCTTTATCGAAGCCGGCGTTCCCGAGGACGTGTTCCAGAACGTCTTTCTCGATCATGAAACGACGTCGGCGCTGATCGCAGCCGGCAGCTTCAATTTCGTCAACTTTACCGGATCGGTCGAGGGCGGTCGCTCGATGGAGCGGGCCGCCGCCGGCACCTTTACCGGCCTTGGTCTCGAACTCGGCGGCAAGGATCCTGGTTACGTCATGGAAGACGCCGATCTCGATGCGGCCGTCGACACGCTGATGGATGGCGCCACCTATAATTCCGGCCAGTGCTGCTGCGGCATCGAGCGCATCTATGTGCATGAGTCTCTCTACGATGCCTTCGTCGAGAAATCGGTGGCCTGGGTTTCGAACTACAAGCTCGGCAATCCGCTCGATCGCGAGACGTCGCTCGGGCCGATGGCCAACAAGCGTTTCGCAAAGGTGGTGCGCGAGCAGATTGCCGACGCGGTTTCCAAGGGCGCCAAGGCGCTGGTCGATCCCAAGCTTTTCCCGCAGGATGACGGCGGCGCCTATCTCGCTCCGCAGGTCCTCGTCGATGTCGATCATTCCATGGCCTTCATGCGCGAGGAGACTTTCGGTCCGGCAGTCGGCATCATGAAGGTGAAGAGCGACGAGGAAGCGCTCGCTTTGATGAACGACAGCCAGTATGGGCTGACGGCCTCGCTCTGGACCAAGGATGCCGAGCGGGCAGCACGTCTCGGCCGCGAGATCGAAACCGGCACCGTCTTCATGAACCGCGCGGATTACCTTGATCCGGCGCTCTGCTGGACCGGCGTCAAGGAGACCGGCCGCGGCGGCTCGCTGTCGATCATCGGCTTCCAGAATCTGACGCGTCCGAAATCCTTCCACCTGAAGAAAGTCACAGCATGAGCAGCAGCAACATCACCGCAAACTGGAGCTATCCGACATCGGTCAAGCTCGGCCGGGGCCGCATCAAGGAACTGGCCGACGCCTGCAAGAGCCTCGGCATCAAAAAGCCGCTGCTCGTCACTGACCGCGGCCTGGCCTCGATGGCGATCACCAAAACCGCGCTTGATATCCTCGAAGATGCCGGCCTCGGCCGGGCGATCTTCGCCGACGTCGACCCGAATCCGAACGAGAAGAACCTCGATGCCGGCGTCAAGGCCTTCAAGGACGGCGGCCATGACGGCGTCGTCGCCTTCGGCGGCGGCTCAGGCCTCGATCTCGGCAAGTGCGTTGCGTTCATGGCCGGCCAGACGCGGCCGGTCTGGGATTTCGAGGATATCGGCGACTGGTGGACGCGTGCGAGTCTCGAAGGCATCGCCCCGATCGTCGCGGTGCCGACGACGGCGGGCACCGGTTCGGAAGTCGGGCGCGCCAGCGTCATCACCAATTCCGTCACGCATGTGAAGAAGATCATCTTCCATCCTAAGTTCCTGCCCGGCGTCGTCATCTCCGATCCGGAACTGACGGTCGGCATGCCGAAGATCATCACCGCCGGAACTGGGATGGATGCGTTCGCCCATTGCCTGGAGGCCTATTCCTCGCCGTTCTATCACCCGATGTCGGCCGGCATCGCGCTCGAAGGCATGCGGCTGGTCAAGGAGTTCCTGCCACGCGCCTATCGGGAAGGCACGGACCTCGAAGCCCGCGCCAACATGATGGCCGCCGCTGCCATGGGCGCCGTCGCCTTCCAGAAGGGGCTTGGCGCGATCCATGCGCTGTCGCATCCGATCGGGGCGGTCTACAACACCCATCACGGCATGACCAATGCCGTCGTGATGCCGGCGGTACTGCGCTTCAACCGCGCCGTGATCGAGGAAAAGATCGGCCGGGCGGCCGCCTATCTCGGGATTTCAGGCGGTTTCGACGGCTTCTATGACTATGTGCTGAAGCTCCGCTCCGATCTCGGCGTGCCAGATACGCTGACGGCGATGGGAATCGCGCCCGACCGTATCGACGAATTGTCGGCGATGGCGATCGAGGATCCGAGTGCCGGCGGCAATCCTGTCGCGATGACGCTCGAAAATACCAAGGCGCTTTTCAAGGATTGCTTCTGACAAGATCGCGGCGGACCTGCAGACCGGCCCGGAAAGCTCTTGCTTTCCGGGCCTTTTCGTCTCGGAAACATCCTGAATTTTAGGGATGTGAAAAATATCGGCTGCAATTTCGCCGCGCGCGTTCGCAATTTGTTAACCATGATTGTAAAGGATGGGTTAACCGCACGATGCTCCGACAGTGCGCACAAGAGCGATGCCGACTCGCGCCATTTCCTCCGAGGACCGAACATGCCAGTCATTACATTCGCAAACACCAAAGGCGGCGCCGGCAAGACGACCGCTGTTCTGCTGCTCGCGACCGAGCTTGCCCGTCAGGGCTATCGCGTGACCATTCTGGATGCCGATCCGCAGCATTGGATTTCACGCTGGCACGAGATATCAGGGCACGTACCCAATATTTCGGTGATCGATTTCGTGACGACCGCGTCGTTGCCGCAGCATATCAGCGAGAACAAACATAATACCGACTATTTCATCGTCGACCTGCCGGGCGCCCGCAATCCGCTGCTTGCCACCGCCGTCGGCCTTTCCGATCACGTGCTGATCCCGATCCAGGGCTGCGCCATGGATGCGCGCGGCGGCGCGCAGGTGCTGGAATTGCTGCAATATCTCGATGAAAAAGCAGGCATCAAGATCGGCCATTCGGTGGTGCTGACCCGGGTCAACTCGATGGTGACGACGCGGGCGCTGCAGCTCGTCAAGTCGCTGCTCAGCGAGCGGCACGTGCCGGTGCTGGACACGGCGATCATCGAACGTTCGGCCTTCCGCGACATCTTCGACTGTGGCGGCACGCTGCAGACCATGGACCCCACGCGCGTCAGCAATCTCGACAAGGCGCGTGAGAACGCCACCTGTTTTGCTGAGGAGATGATGCGCAAGCTGCCGGTCAGGCTGACGACCTCCGCCCGCATGGCGACGGCAGCCTGAATATCCGGGCATGAAACAGAAGGCCGTCGGAGCAATCCGGCGGCCTTATCGTTTGTGACCAGTTTGGCTTTGGCTCAGTCGACGAACTCGACCGTCACACCAGGCTTGACCATTTTTGCAAGCTCGGTTGCATCCCAGTTGGTCAGGCGAATGCAGCCGTGGCTCTGGGTGCGCCCGATCTTGGAGGGCTCCGGCGTGCCGTGGATGCCGTAGGTCGGCTTGGAAAGCGCCATCCAGACGGTGCCGACCGGGCCGTTCGGCCCTGGGGGGATGTTGAGGATCTTGTCGTTGGCGCCCTGCTGAAAGTTGATCTTCGGGTTGTAGGTATAACCGGGATTGAACGCGACGCGCTCGACCGTCACCGTGCCGGACGGGGAGGGGGTGTCGGTGGAGCCGATCGAAGCGGGGTAGGCGGCGATGAGATTGCCGGCGCCGTCATAGGCGAAAACCTGTTTGCGCCCCTTGTCGGCGATGATGCGGGCGACCTCGCCGGTCTTCATCTCGCCTGGATTGACGACCTTGATCACCGTGCCGGGAACGCTGAAATCGGCGCCGGGGTTCATCTCCTTAAGGAAGGCCTCGTCCATATGGAAACGCTCGGCCAGCATTTCAGTGGTCGAGGTATAGGCGAGCGACGGTAGCAGCGCCTTATGCGAATAATCTTCCGGGATCTCCGCGACGAAGGGGCCGGCGGCATCGGCCGGCGTGATCGTATAGCTGACGACGGGCAGGCCGCCGTTCATGCGCAGCTCTTCCAGAATGGCATCGGTGTCATTGGGATCGAGATTTGACCCCGTCATCTGATTATAGGCATAAATGCCCTTGGTGACGTTCGAACCCATGTGCCCGTCGATGACGCCAGGAGAGATGCCGGCGCGGTCGAGGAAGACCTGCAGCGCGACGATCTCGGGCTTCGATTTGTTCTTCAGCGTGATCACGGGCTCGTCGGGTGCTGCCTTCGGCGCATCGGCGGGCGGGATCTGCTGATCGGGATCGATCGAGGCGTAATCGTCGCCCGACTGCGGATTGCCGATGCTGTTATCGTCCGGGTAGGGCTCCTCGCCGAGCGGCAGGCGCTCGATCGCTGCGTCGCGCGGAATGCCGCCGGTGACGGCGCCACGCTCAGAATAACGCGTGTCGCCATAGGGGTTGTCGTCGGCATAGTAAGGATCGTTGCCGCCTTGGTCGGCATAGACCTCGCCTGGACGGGACCGGGGCGGATAGTAACCGCGGGCGCGCATTTCGGTGGCGACGACGTTGCCGTAGGCGTCGATCAGCACGCGGTTGCCGCTGCGGTCGCGGGCATAGGCAAAGCCGCGGGGGACATAATCGAGGATTTCGCCGTTCGGAGTGACCAGTACGACATCGCTCTGGCGGCGGTCACGAAACTGCTGCGCGCCAGCCTGCGGTGCAGCAGCCGCAACGGCTGCCAGCAGTGCCGCAAACGAAAATGCTGACTTCAAAAAGCGATTCACGTCTCACACCTCGAACAGTGACTGGGCCGACACACACCCGCGAATTTTGACGCTAGTGTGGAATTTATGAAAGCGTGCTGAACAAAATATGAAAATCCCTAAGATTTCCTTTTACGCATAAACGTTTGCATCCTTGTGTCCGTTCCGCAAAATCCACGGTTGCGGCAAAAGCGCAAGAGGAGAACGGCGCCGATTGACGAAGGCCAGTGCGAAACCTAACGCTACGGCGGCCGATAAATTGGAGACCCGAGATGATCGAATTTGCCGCTGCAAGCGGGCCGCGCCTGATGCTCGATGAAACATCGGTGCTGGATGTCGGCGGATGTATCGTCGAAGGCGTCGATATTGCGCCGAAACGGGCGATTCCTGACGATGGCGATCCGCGAATCGACCACTCGCTCGAAGGTTTTCTCTTCACCTGCGGGCCGGATCATATCCGCCATCGCCAGCCGATCGCCGGCAGTGCCGACGGCAAGGTCTATCCGCTGCACGGATCGGCCTCCGGCCACGCCGCCAAGATCCTGTGGACGAAATACGAGAATGGCAATGCCGAATGCCGCGCCGATATCGACATCATCACCGTCGAGGGATTGCCGCAGCGCATCGAGCGGCTGTGGCGGATCGACGGCGTGAACGGCGAGGTGCGGCTCGAAGACCGGGTTATCAATACCAGCGATCAGGTGGTGCCGACCTTCCTGATGTACCATATGAATGTCGGCGGCAAATGGCTGGACGACGGCACGCGGCTCGAAGGCTGGATGCTGGAGAATGGCGGCTTCCCCTGGACATTCGGCGAGGAGCCGGGCGGCATCTTCTGTGTGCCGGCGACGGCGACGGCGGAGGGCTTGGCGGAAGTCCGGCTCGGGCCGATCGCCGCAATCGGCGGCAGGACGCTCAGCGTGCGCTTCCGCGCCGATACGCTGCCTTATCTGCAGGTCTGGCGAAACCAGAAGGCGCCCGCTCATATTATCGGCATCGAGCCGGTGTCGCATCGCTGGGTATCGCGCGACGAGCTTCAGGCGGCCGGTGAATTCAACATGCTCGCCCCAGGCGAAAGCCGCAGCTATGCGCTGACCTTTGCGTTCCTGTGAGTGAAGTGTTGTTGACGCTTGCGGGCCTCCCGTCGTAGACCATCAGCCCACGATCTTTGAGGAGACAAGACGATGGATATTCGCCAGATCGACGATGAATATTCGGTTTCGGGGCAGATCACGCTTGAGGACCTCGACGAGATCAAGGCGCTCGGCTTCAAATCGATCGTCTGCCATCGCCCCGACCATGAAAGCCCCGACCAGACATCATTCTCCGTCATCGAGGCGCGTGCCAAAGAGCTCGGACTCGATATCGCCCACGTGCCGGTTGGACCGATGGGCGTGACCGAAGAGGCGGTGCAGGGCATGGTCGACGCGCTCGATGAATTCCCACGGCCAATGCTCGGCTACTGCCGCTCGGGCGCGCGCTCGACGGCGATCTACCAGAAAACCCACCATATCCGCAGTTGAGCATCGTGCGGGACGCTGATTTTCAGGCGCTGCTCCGCAGCGCCGCCACTTCCAATCACCCAGGAGACGATAATGAGCATTAAGCGTATCGACGTCGGCGCACGTATGAGCGGCGCCGTCATTCACGGCAACACGGTCTACCTCGCAGGCCAAGTGGGCGACGGCGAAAGCGTCACCGATCAATGCAAGTCGGCGCTCGCCGAAGTCGACCGTCTGCTGGCGGCCGCCGGCAGCAGCAAGTCGAAGATCCTGCAGACCCTCGTCTATCTTTCCGACATTGCTTATTTCGGCGAGATGAACGCAGCCTGGGAAGCCTGGATCGATCCGGCCAATCCGCCGGCACGCGCCACCAGCGAAGCCAAGCTCGCCGCGCCGAAATACAAGGTCGAGTTCATCGTCACGGCTGCGCTCGACTAAGGTCGCCGCAGTTCCGTCTCTCAAAGCCGGTGGGGCAACCTTACCGGCTTTTTGTTTGCGCGATTTCCGAAAGCGTTCTGGTCGGTGTGATCGCTTCCGGATCGAGCTTCACTTCGATGATCGCAGGTTTGCCGCTTGCGCGCGCGCGCCCGAAAGCCGGCGCGAATTCCTCTGTGCTTTCCACCGTCTCGCCGTGGCCGCCATAGGCGCGGGCAAGGGCTGCGAAGTCGGGGTTGGTCAGATCGGTGCTGCTGACGCGACCGGGATATTCACGCTCCTGGTGCATGCGGATCGTGCCGTACATGCCGTTGTTGATAACGATTGCGATGATCGGCAGATCGTAGCGGATGGCGGTTGCGAATTCCTGACCGTGCATCAGGAAGCAGCCGTCGCCGGCAAAACAGATGACCTCGCGCTCGGGAAAGAGCCGCTTGGCGGCCACCGCAGCCGGCAGGCCGTAACCCATCGAGCCGGAGGTGGGGGCGGCCTGCGTATTGAATCGGCGGAAACGATGGAAGCGGTGCAGCCAGGTGGCGTAGTTGCCTGCGCCATTGGTGAAGATCGTCTCCGGCCCGATATTGCCTTCCAGCCACTCCATGATCGGTCCCATATGGACGGCGCCCGGACCGGTCGCCGGCGGCTTCGACCAGGCGAGATAGACCTGATGCATATGCGCGGTCCGCTCCGCCCAGCGCGGCTCGGCTGGGGCTTCGAGATCGGCGAGTGCTTCGACAAAATCGGCGGGGCTGGCGCAGATGGCAAGATCGGGACGATAGACGCGGCCGAGCTCCGACGGGTCCGGATAAATATGAACGAGCGACTGGGCCGGGTAGGGGATGTCGAGCAGCGTATAGCCGGAGGACGGCATTTCAGACATGCGGCCGCCGAGCAGGATCAAGAGGTTGCTCTCCTTGATCTCCTTGGCGAGCCCCGGATTGATGCCGATGCCGACATCGCCGGCATAACAGGGGTGAAGATGATCGAACAGCATCTGTCGGCGGAATGAACAGCCTACCGGCAGCTGAAAACGTTCTGCGAAGGTTGCGAAATCGGCGACGGCATCGGCATCCCATCGCGTGCCGCCGAGGATTACCATCGGCCGTTCGGCCTTCAAGAGCCTTACATAAAGATCGTCGATTTGGCTGCGGCCGGGATGGGCCTCGACGCTGGCATAACGCCTGGCGCGGGGTGCCTCAACCTCGTCGCGCAGCATGTCTTCCGGCAGGATGAGCACCACGGGGCCGGGGCGGCCGGAGGTTGCGACCGCAAAGGCGCGGGTGACGAATTCGGGAATGCGGGCGGCGTCGTCGATCTCGCCCACCCATTTGGCGAATTCGGTGAAGGCGCGGCGGAATTCGACCTCCTGAAAGGCTTCGCGTTCACGCGCCTCTCGCTGCACCTGGCCGATGAAGAGGATCATCGGGATCGAATCCTGTTTGGCGATGTGCAGGCCGGCGGAGGCGTTGGTGGCGCCGGGGCCGCGGGTCACCATGCAGATGCCCGGCTCGCCGGTGAGCCGGCCCCAGCAATCGGCCATCATCGCCGCCCCGCCTTCCTGCCGGCAGACGAGGACGTCGATATCGCTGTCGCGCAATGCGTCGAGAACGGCGAGGAAACTCTCGCCGGGCACACAGGAGAGGCGTTTGACGCCATTTGCCTTCAGCGCCTCAACGATCAATTCCCCGCCGGTCTTTTTCATAATGATACCTTCTTCATGACGATGCCTTCCTCTCAAGCTCGGTGAGTTCCGCCAGAATTTCTTCCCTGTGTTCGCCGAGGCGCGGGCTCGGCCTCGTGTAGTGCAACGGTGTTTCCGACAGTACCACCGGCGTCCTGACCCCGGGGATGACGGTGCCGGCGGCATCGGCAAGGTCGATGCGCAGACCGCGGGCCTTGACCTGCGGGTCGGCGAACATTTCCTCGATCGTGTTGATTGCGCCTGATGGAACGGCGTTCTGCTCGCAGGCCTTCAGGAGATCCGCCTTCTGCCATTTCAGCGTCTCGGTGGAGATCAAGCGGCGCACCTCGCCGCGGTTAGCGACGCGGGCCTTGTTGGTGGAGAAACGCTCGTCATCCGCGATCGTCTCCAGGCCGAGGATGGTTGAGAGGCGGCGGAACTGACCGTCGTTGCCGACGGCAAGGATGAGATAACCGTCGGCCGTCGGCACCACCTCATAGGGCGAGATGTTCGGATGGGCGTTGCCGAGGCGGGGCGGTGCGGCGCCGGAGATCAGGTAATTCATGTTCTGATTGGCGAGCACGGCCGATTGCACATCGAGCAGCGCCATGTCGATCAACTGGCCTTCGCCTGACTTCAGCGCATGGATCAAGGCGGCCTCGATCGCCGAGACGGCATAGATGCCGGTGAAGATGTCGGCGATCGCCACGCCCGCCTTCATCGGCTGGCCGTCCGGCTCGCCGGTTATCGACATGAAGCCGGACATGCCCTGAACGATGTAATCGTAGCCGGCGAAGCCGGCATAGGGGCCGGTCTGGCCGAAGCCTGTGATCGAGCAATAAACGAGCCTCGGGTTCACCTCGCGAACGCTGTCGTAATCGAGCCCGTATTTGACGAGGCCGTCGACCTTGAAATTCTCGATTACCACGTCGGCAGTGGCTATGAGACGACGGACGAGATCCTGGCCTTCAGGGCTCTTGAGGTCGGCGGTGATGGAGCGTTTGCCGCGATTGGTGGCGTGGTAATAGGCGGCCGAGAGATTTTCGCCGTCCGCACCTTCGACGAAGGGCGGCCCCCATTGGCGAGTATCGTCGCCGCCATCGGGATTTTCAACTTTGATGACGTCGGCGCCGAGATCGGCGAGCATCTGGCCCGCCCAAGGGCCGGCCAGCACGCGGGCAAGCTCGATCACCCGGATGCCGGTAAGCGGCGGCTTTTTCGTCGCGGTCTCGGTCATGGTCCTCCCGTCCAGTGTCTACGGCGCCAGCGTCACCTCAGATGTATCGGATACGGGCTTTGAAGCAAAGCGGCGCTCTCGCCAGAGGATGTAGAAGCCCGAGGCCATGATGATCGTGATGCCGAGCCATTTGATCGCATCCGGAAAATCGCCGAAAACAAGCCAGGCGAAGATCGTTGCCGAGACGATCTCGAAATATTGCAGCGGCGCCAGCGTCGACGCCGGTGCCGCACGAAAGGCATAGACGCCGAGGATGCCGGCGATCGCGGCCATGGCGCCGACGCCGGCGACGTAGAACCAAGCGCTGCCTGCAGGCATGACAGGATCGAAGAGATCGGAGCCGCTTCCTTCGCCGACGAAAAGCAGGAGGGCGCAGAAGAGCAAGCCCCAGATGCCCATCTGGAACTGCATCGACCAGGGATCTTCCCTGTGCGAGAGGACGCGGGTCATCAACACGAAGGCCGCAATGCAGAGCGCGCTGACGACAGGCAGGAGCGCGATGTAGCCGACCTCCTCGAAACTCGGCTGAATGATCAGCATCGCCCCGAAAAAGCCGACGCCACAGGCGGTATAGCGCCGCCAGCCGATCGTCTCCTTGAGGAAAATGCCGCCGAGGATCGTCACGATGATCGGCTCGATAAAGAAGATTGCGATCGCGTCGGCGACCGCCATATATTTCAGCGTGGTGACGAAAGAGATCATCGACACGGTGATGACGAAGCCGCGGATGGCGTGGAACAGGCTCTGGCGCCAGGAGAAATCGGTAAAGCTGCGTCGCCATAGCACGATCGGCAGCATGCAGAGCGCCTGCACGAGGAAGCGGCCGGCGGTGATCTCGGCGGAGGGGATGGTGACGACGGCAAGCTTGGCGAAGATATCGATGAGCGGCGAGAACATCACCGAAAGAAACATCAGCGCAAGCCCCGTCGTCACCTCCGAGGTGGACGAAGCGGGGCGGGCGGAAGTGCTGCTCATGATGGAATCTCTCTGGCTCAGGATCTTGCGAGTGCCTCGTCGCACCAGTGCGCGAAGGCGGCGGTCGCCGCGTCGGCGCCGATCTCGTTCAGCGTTTCGTGTCGCATATCCTGATATATCTGGACGCTGATATGAGAGAAGCCTTGGGCTTTCAAATGGTTTGCCAGCCAGAGGATGGCTTTTCCACGCTCCGTCGCCGGATCCTCGCCGCCGCCGACCAGATGGATCGGCATATCGCGCGGTAGGCGGTCGAGATGGAGCTTCTGCGGCGCGCGAAAAGTCAGCTCGAAGAGATCGAGCCAGAGCGAGACTGATGCGTCAAAGCCGCAGAGCGGATCGGCGATATATTTGTCGACTTCATCGGCATGGCGCGACAGCCAGTCGAACTCGGTGCGGCGGTCCGGGATCGATTTTCCCCAAGCGCCGAAGGTGAGCTTCGGCAAGAGGCCGCTCGGGACGTCGGAGCCCTTCAGCATCCGCTCGGCAAGCAGGATCGCCTGGGCGGCTCGGCCGGCAAGGCCGACGGCGAAATTCGAATTCCAGACGGCGACAGCATCGAAGTCGGAGGGAGCGGTGACAGCGGCATTGAGCGCGATGAGGCCGCCCATCGAATGGCCAAATAGGATCACCTTCAGGCCGGGATTGCGCGAGGCCGCATGGGCGCGCATGGCAATGACGTCGCCGATCACCCGATCGACGCCATTCCAGCGGGCGAAGCGGCCAATCGGCGCGTCGGGCGCGGTCGTCTCGCCGTGGCCACGGTGATCATGGGCATAGACGTGATAGCCGCGCCCCGCCATCGCCTCGGCAAAGCGGCCATAGCGCTTCGAGTGCTCCGCCAGGCCGTGCGATATCAACAGTATGCCGCGTGCCGGAGCGGCGGCTTCGGCATGGTGATAGGCCAGAGACGCTTCCCCTATGGCGAGCCTTTGCGTATCAGAAAACATCCGGATCCTCCCTGCCGCAGCAGAGCAGATCGCTACTGCATAATTCCTTAAAGCGGAATCGATTTGCGCAGAATATTCTGCAACCATAAGTGCGACAGCGTCCGTGCGTAACTCAAGAACAGGGAGCTTCCCGGAACAGCCGACTGTTTCCGACGACGCAGTCGAGAACAAATTCCAGGATAGTTGCGATTCAGGGTTGCTGCCGTTTACTCTTTGTGCTTATCTGTTCCTGCATTGTTCTTCTTTGGGGGTTGAAATGAGCAGCATGCAGTTGCGTACCTTTACATTCGCCGTGTCGATGATCCTTGCCGGCGCTGCCGTGGCGCAGGAGGCCGAGGGCCGTACCCGTTTCATTCTTGCTGCGAGCTGGCAGCCCGCCTTCTGCCAGACGAACCAGAAGAAGCCCGAATGCGCCAGCCAGACCGGCGAGCGCCATGATGCGACGAATTTCTCCCTGCATGGCCTGTGGCCGATGCGGCAGGATTATTGCGGCGTCAGCGACGACCAGAAGGCTGCCGACAAGGACGGCAAATGGGAGACATTGCCTGATGTCACGCTTTCGGCCGAGACGAAGGCGTCGCTTGCAAAGGCGATGCCCGGCACGCAGTCCGGCCTCGAACGGCACGAATGGATAAAGCATGGCACCTGCACGAAAATGAGCGTGGAGGATTATTTCGGCGTCGGCGTCCATCTGGTGGATGCGCTCAATACATCGGCCGTGCGCGATCTATTTGCCGCCAATATCGGCAAGACGGTCAAGGCGGAGGCGATCAAGGCTGCTTTCGACAAAAGCTTCGGGCCGGGTGCGGGCGAGCGCGTCAAGATGAGCTGCCGGCGAGCCGGCAGTGTCAGGGTGATCAGCGAGTTGACGATCGGACTGTCTGCGGATGCGGGAGCGGCATCGGCCAAAAGCGCAAGCCTTGCCGATCTGATCCAGGGGGCGGGAAAAACCTCGTTCGGCTGTGACGAGGGCGTTGTCGATGCGGCGGGCTTCTGACCGGAATCCGGCGTAAACGGGTTTCGGCGTTGCTCATAGGCGCTGTTTCGCCTACATAGCGGCACGAAACGAAGTTTCCCGCCCGGAGCAGCGCAGCATGGCACGTCAATTCATCTATCATATGTCCGGCCTCAACAAGGCCTATGGCAACAAGAAGATCCTGGAGAACATCCACCTTTCCTTCTACCCGGATGCCAAGATCGGCATCCTCGGACCGAACGGCGCCGGTAAATCCACTGTGCTGCGCATCATCGCCGGCCAGGACAAGGAGTATACCGGCGAAGCCTGGCTCGCCGAGGGTGCCACAGTCGGCTATCTCGAGCAGGAGCCGAAACTCGACCCTACCAAGACTGTTTTCGAGAACGTCATGGAAGGTGTTGCCGCGAAGACGGCAATCGTCGATCGTTACAACGAATTGATGATGAATTACTCGGACGAGACCGCGGAAGAGGGTGCGAAGCTCCAGGACATCATCGACAGCCAGAACCTCTGGGATCTGGAAAGCCAAGTCGAGATGGCGATGGAAGCCCTGCGCTGCCCGCCGCGCGATGCCGAGGTCACCAGCCTGTCCGGTGGTGAGCGCCGCCGCATCGCACTCTGCCGCCTGCTGCTCTCGCAGCCGGATCTGTTGCTGCTCGACGAGCCGACTAACCATCTGGACGCCGAAACCATCGCCTGGCTCGAAAAGCATCTGCGCGACTATCCCGGCGCCGTGATGATGATCACCCACGACCGCTACTTCCTGGATAACGTCACCGGCTGGATCCTCGAACTCGATCGCGGCCGCGGCATCCCTTACGAAGGCAACTACTCCGCCTATTTGCAGGCCAAGGCCAAGCGCATGCTGCAGGAAAACCGCGAAGAGGCATCGCGCCAGAAGGCGATCAGCCGCGAGCAGGAATGGATTGCTTCCAGCCCGAAGGCTCGCCAGGCCAAGTCGAAGGCGCGTATCAAATCCTACGAGCAGTTGGTGGAGGCGGCCGAGAAGCAGCGTCCCGGCGACGCGCAGATCATCATCCCGGTCAGCGAACGGCTCGGCCAGGTGGTCATCGAGTTGGAAGGCATCACCAAGGGCTTCGAGGGTCGCACGCTGATCAACGACCTGTCGATCAAGCTGCCGCCGGGCGGCATTGTCGGCATCATCGGCCCGAACGGCGCCGGCAAGACGACCCTGTTCAAGATGATCACCGGCCAGGAAAAGCCGGATAGCGGCTCGATCCGCATCGGCGAGACTGTGCATCTCGGTTATGTCGACCAGAGCCGCGACGCGCTGGCCGCCGACAAGACGGTCTGGGAGGAAATCTCCGGTGGCGCCGAAATCATCAAGCTCGGCAAGTTCGACATGAACTCGCGTGCCTACTGCGGCGCCTTCAACTTCAAGGGTGGTGATCAGCAGCAGAAGGTCGGCAATCTCTCGGGCGGTCAGCGCAACCGCGTGCACCTCGCCAAGATGCTGAAGGCCGGGGGCAATGTTCTGCTGCTCGACGAACCCACCAACGACCTCGATACGGAAACGCTCGGCGCTCTCGAAAACGCGCTCGAGAATTTCGCCGGCTGCGCCATCATCATCAGCCACGACCGCATGTTCCTCGACCGTCTGGCGACGCACATCCTGGCTTTCGAAGGCGAGGGCCATGTCGAATGGTTCGAAGGCAATTTCGAGGATTACGAGCAGGACAAGATCCGCCGCCTCGGCCCCGACGCCCTCAATCCTGGCAGTCAGGCTCACAAGCGCCTGACGCGCTGATCCTGCTTTATTTCCGCTTGCAAGGGCCCCGGTTCGACCGGGGCTTTTTCATATCGGGCCCTGTCGCAATTTGCGCAGGCAATTTCACAGTGCGAATTGCCGCTTGCCACCGCTTTTCAAATCACATAAAGATATCTTTATATGTTGATTGGGCTAATGATGAGCGAACCTTTGAAGCTGGGACTGGATGGGTTGGTGGACGTCTTGAAGGCGGCCGGCGAACCCACGCGTCTGCGTCTTCTGGCGCTTCTCGACGGCGGCGACCTGACGGTGACCGATCTTACCGAAATCCTCGGCCAATCGCAGCCGCGAATCTCCCGCCACCTGAAGCTGCTCGGCGAGGCTGAACTGATCGAACGTTATCAGGAAGGGGCCTGGGCCTATTTCCGCCTCAAACAGGACGGCAAGGCGGCCATGCTGGTGCGGGCATTGCTGAGACACGTCTCCGAGAATGATCCGACCATCCTTCGCGACGGCGAGCGGCTTTCGCAAGTCAAGCGCCAGCGGGCCGAGCGGGCGCAGGCCTATTTCAGCCGCAATGCCGCCGAATGGGACGAGCTTCGTCGCCTGCACGCGGCCGATGAGGAGGTCGACGCCGCCGTCATTCGGCTGCTCGGCAACCAGCCGATCGATTCGCTGCTGGATCTCGGCACCGGCACCGGCCGCATCCTCGAACTCCTGTCCGGGCTCTACCGCCGCGCTGTCGGTGTCGACGCCAGCCGCGACATGCTGAGCGTGGCGCGCGCCAATCTCGACAAGTCGCGTATCACTAAGGCGACGGTGCGCCACGCCGATATCCTCAACCTTCCGTTTGAGGGGCAGGATTTCGACCTGGTGACGATCCATCAGGTGCTGCATTTCTTCGACCAGCCGGAGATTGCGATCGCGGAAGCGGCGCGCATGCTGCGGCCGGGCGGGCGGCTTGTGGTCATCGATCTCGCACCGCACACGCTCGAATATCTCCGCGACGAACATGCCCATGTCCGTCTCGGCTTTTCGCACCAGGCGATGTCCGACTGGCTGCGCAAGGCCGGGCTCGACGTCGAGCAGGTCGTCGATCTTCATCCGGGTCAGCAGGGCGGGCAGGGGTTGACGGTCACCGTCTGGCTCGCGCGCGATCCGAGGCGCCTCATGGCTTCGCAGACCAGCGAAGGCGCCGAAGCTACATTTGCCGGGAGAGTATGAATATGGCTTTGAAAAGCGAAGGACGCGGGCGCAACTTCGGGATCTCCTTCGAGTTCTTTCCACCGAAATCGGAAGAAATGGAGGCGCAGCTCTGGGATGCCGTCGCTAAGCTGCAGGACTGGGATCCGGATTTCGTGTCGGTGACCTATGGCGCCGGCGGCACCACCAAGGCGCCGACGCTGTCGGCGGTGACGCGCTTCCTGTCGCAGACGCCGCTTGCCACCGCTTCGCACCTGACCTGCGTCGGTGCGACGAAGGAGGAAACGCATCAAATGATCGATACGTTTCGCAAGGTCGGCGTAAAGCATTTCGTGGCGTTGCGCGGCGATGCGCCTGGCGGCGTCGGTGCGCCCTATCAGCCGCATCCCGGCGGTTACGCCAATGCCGCGGAACTGGTGGCCGGTCTCAAGTCGGTCGGTGATTTCGAGATTTCGGTTTCCGCCTATCCGGAAAAACACCCGGAAAGCCGTGATACGGCCGCCGATATCGAGATGCTGAAGCGCAAGGCCGATAACGGCGCTGACCGGGCGTTGACGCAGTTCTTCTTCGACAACGACAATTTCGAGCGCTACTTGGAGCAGGTGCGCGCCGCCGGCATTTCGATCCCGATCGTGCCCGGCATCATGCCGATCCAGAACCTGACGCAACTGAAGCGTTTCGCCGGTGCCTGTGGCGCGGTCATCCCGACCTTCCTCGATGAGCGTTTCGCGGGCTTCGACGACAAGCCCGAGGATCGGGCAAAGGTCGCGGCCGAAGTTGCTGCCGAGCAGATCGAGGATCTCGTCCGGCGCGGCATCGGTGATTTCCATCTCTATACGATGAACCGCGCGCCACTGGTTTCCGCGGTGCTCGACAACCTCGGCTACTCCCGCCGGACGGCAAAGAGCGCGGGCGCAGCCGCCTGATCCTTTCAGACGTTCAAAAGTGAAAAAGCGCATGTCGGGCGGGACATGCGCTTTTTCGTTGGCGGATTGATCAGGGGAGTTTAGGCACTATCAGCGCTACCAACCCGTCAGCTCAAATAAAGAGCATGGACAGGACGAAAGCAAACGCTGCACTGACCAACAGAACATTCAAGGATTGCGTGAGTCCCATGTCTGTCTCCTCGCGTTAACCGGCCGATATTATGTCTGAAATATGTCTGTTGAAAAGCGGATTTTATGCTGCGCTGCCGAAGCGGCCGGCGGATAAGGCGAATAGCGTTTTCACAAATTATTGATATCAAAAGATAATTTCGTGATTATTCTTGTTCACAGATTTTAACGCGGCGTTAAATCGGGCGATTGAGGATTTACCTATGCGCCCGAAACATGGCGGCACGGCAATCGGTTGAAAACATAGGGAATATGTAATCAGCTTTCAGGCAGCTTTCACCAGCAGGCGGTAGGCGCGGCCATCGAGGATGACCAGGCCGAAACCGATCAGCGCCATGCCCGCAAATTCGCCAACCGCCAGCCGTTCTCCGAGGAAAAGCACGCCGAGCAAGATGGCGCTTGGAGGCACCAGCAGGGTGACAAGCGAGGCGTTGGTGGCGCCCGCCGCCGCCATGATCCGGAAATAGAGAATGTAGGCGAAGGCGGTCGACACCAGCGCCAACGCCAGGACGGCGAGCAGGATATCGAGCGGCGGCAAGGAGAGCGTCCAGGGGCGATCGGCCATTAGCGACATCGGCAAAGTGATCAGCGAGGACGCGGTCAACTGGCCGGCTGCGGTGACTGGTGCCGGAACGTCCTTGAATCTCTTGCCGTAGGTGGCGGCGAACCCGTAGGAGATGGCGGCAAGCACAGGGAGCAGCAGCGCCCAGAGGGGGGCTTGGCCGCTGGCCGACAGGCCAGGGCCGACCAGTACGATCGTTCCGGCGAGGCCGACGAGGCAGCCGGCGATCTTGGCCGAGGACAGCTTTTCGTCGGAGGTGAGATAATTGGCGATCAGCACGGTCCAGATCGGCGTCGTTGCGTTCAGGATCGCCGCAAGGCCGGCGCCGATGCGGGTCTGGCCGAAGAAGATCAGCGCATGCGGCAGGGCATTGTTGATCAGCCCTAGGATCAGGAATTCGCGCCAGCGGGCTTTCAGGGTCGAAAAGATATCGAAACGGCCGGCGATATAGACGTGCAGCGCCAGCCCGGCCAGCAGCAGACGGAGGAAGACGAGCGTCAGCGGCGGAATATGCTGGACGGCGATGCGCGCGAAGAAAAAGGAGCCGCCCCAGATAAGACCAAGCAGGAGCAGCAGGCTCCAGATCCAGGCACTCATTTTGCTGTCCATGCCATCTTCCTCCAAAAAGCCGCATCTCTAGACCCGGCGTCGCTCCTCGGCATTATGCTTTAACGCGGACGGTGAGCGGCGCCACCCGTTTCTTGCGAAACGAGCGGCGGGAGTGCCAGAGGCGATCAGAGAGCGTTGAGAAGGGCAGGCGTCGCCCAGCCGTCGGCCGGTATGCCCAAGCGCTGCTGTTCCTTCTGGATTGCGATACGCGTGCCGGAACCGAGAATACCGTCGATCTCGCCGACATCGTGGCCGAGTGACTGCAGCTTGGTCTGCAGCGTCTTCATCTGGTCGTTGGCAAGACCCTGTTCCGGTGTGCCCTTGAGATAGGTCGGGGCGCCGGAAAGGCGGGTGGCGAAATAGGCGGCCGACGTCGTGTAGATGAACGATTTGTTCCATTCGAGATAGATCTTGAAATTGGGATAGGCGATGAAGGCCGGCCCCATGCGGCCCTGCGGCAGGACCAGATCACCCTCCAACTCACCGAAGGCCGTGTTTCCGTCGCGCGGCTTGACGCCGAGCGCGAACCACTCGCTCGCCTTCATTGCGCCGCCAAGGCCGGATTTCTCCCAAGGCAGGTTGTCGGGGAGGGTGACTTCCTGCAGCCAGGGCTGACCGCGCTCGAAGCCGAGATGCTGGATGAATTTCGCTGCCGTCAGAATGGCGTCCGGGCCGCTCTGCTTCAGGCGGACATGGCCGTCGCCGTCGCCATCCATGCCATAGGCGATGATGTCGCGCGGCAGCATCTGAACCTGGCCTATCTCGCCGGCCCAGGCGCCGGTGTTGGTGGCGGGGTCGAGGTCGCCGTGCTCGACCATCTCGATCAAGGCGATCAGCTGCGGGCGGAAGAGCTCCGGGCGGCGGCAGTCGTGCGACAGCGTCACCAGGGCATTGCGGGTGTTGAAATCGCCCTGGACGGCACCGAAATCGGTTTCCATCGCCCAGAATGCAGTGATCACGCCTGGAGGAACGCCGAATTCCTGCTCGGCCCGGGCAAAGACGTCGGCATATTGCTTCATCTTCTGGCGGCCGATGTCGAGGCGGGCCTGGCTAACAGTGCGCTGCGAGAATTCGAGGAAGGTCTGCTTGAAGACGCCCTGGGCGCGGTCCCGGCTCAGGACCTTGGGATCGATTTCGGCGCCGGCCAGCGCCTCGTCGGCGGCCGCGGCGCTGGCGCCTGCGGCGACCGCATCGGCCTTGACGCCCTGGAGGAAGGCCGACAGATCGCCGCCGCAGGGAGCTGCCGGAGCCGAGGCCGTGGGCGCCTGCTGGGCGGCCGCGCCGCCTGCAAAAGCAAGGCCAAACAGGAGGGCGAGTGCAGAGCGGCTTGCGAGCGAGCGGTGCATGAAGGTGGTCCTTATAGCAAATGGATATCCGTCGCTTTCACAGAGGAATGTGACGGAAGCAAGAAAGATTGAAAGACGTTACTAAGAATTTCTATCCTTGGAAACGGCCGCGACCCAATTGTTCCAGTTCTTTGCGCTGCCGGCAAAGACGTTGATGTCGGTCGGCCCCTTGATGCCGGGAATAACGCCGGTCGAGGTATATTGCCAGAAGGCCCAGCGGCGGTCGGAATAGGTCACTTCGGGATGTTTCGCCACCGAGCGGACCCAGAAATGATAATCCTGGAAATAGCCGGCGAGATTGTCGCGGTGGAAATCCACCGAAGTATAGATGATCGGGCGCTTGCCGTAGTAAGCCTCCAGCCGGTCCATGAAACGCTGCATTTCGGAGCGCACCGTTACCGGGTCGGGACGATAGCGGCAGGTCTTCGATTCGGCGTTCCATTCGACATCGAGCACCGGCGGCAGGCGCATGGCCTCCTTAGGCACGTTGCGGATGAACCAGTCGGCCTGCTCATCGGCCGAGGAGCAGAAATAATAGAAATGGTAGGGGGCGTGCGGGATGCCGGCGGCGCGCGCCTCGCGCCAATATTCGTCGAAGCGCGGATCGACCCTGTCCTTGCCTTCCGTCGCCTTGATGAAGGCGAAGCCGACGCCGGAATTCCTCACCGTCGCCCAGTCGATGTCACCCTGCCATTTGGAGATGTCGATGCCGTGGATCGCGTTCTGCTGCGGATGCTTCGGGCCGAAATCCTGCGGATCGGTGTCCTGGAAGCGCGTCTTCGGCTTTATCGATGCGGTTTCGAGATAGTCATGACCGGAGGAGGAGCAGCCCGCCGGCAGGATGGCCAGAGGCAGAACGCAAAACAAAAGCCGGCGCATGGGTATCCCGTCGTGAACCGAATGATCTCTTTGCCCCACAGCCTGACCTTCGAAAATGACGAGCCCAGCAGAGGAATAACCCTCTTTTCATCATATCAACGTAAAAAATCGGTTAGTTTCAAGCGAATTATGAGCGCCTGCTGATAATGGCCGCCCGCCAGGCGTAACCGCCGCCGACTATTTCAAAGGACAATCGCGCATTGTGTTCCTCGGCCTGCGCTTCCAAGACCTCCTGCAAATCGGCGCGCGGAGTGACATGGAATTTCGCAAGCCAGGCCTGCAGCATGCGGCGGAACCAAGGCGGCAGGCCTTCCTGCTGGCCGAAATCGACGATATGCAGCTGGCCGCCTGGATTGAGTGCGGCGATCGACGCATCGACGGCGCGTTCCCAGTCCGGGATCATCGACAGGGCATAGGAGATCAGGATGCGGTCGAAGCCGCTGACGCCGAATTCGCGCGGGGTAAACGCCGTGGCATCGGCGACGCGGAATTCCGGAATCGTGGCCTTGGTGGCGAAGGTCTTGCGAGCCGAGATCAGCATTTCTTGGGAAATGTCGAGGCCGAACAGCTTAGCGCTCGGGAAATGCCTGTGAGCCAAAGCCATGTTGCGGCCGGTACCGCAGCCGACTTCGAGCAGGGTGCCGCTGTCTGGCACGTCGAGATTGCGAATCGTGCTGTCGCGGCCGAGGAGGTAATATTTGCGGGTCAGGTCGTAGATATGGCGCTGGTAGCGGTACATGCCATCCATCAGGCTGGCATGTTGATCGCTCTTTCCTGCCGTCTCGGCTCCGATCTTGCTCACGCCTTCTTCCCGTAAATGTGGAAGCCGCCGTATATCGCCGAGCGATCGAGCGCGGTCAGCTCTCGCGACTTGACTTCGAAATAATCCCATTGGTCGCGGATCGAAGGTGACAGACGGCCTTCGATGATGCTTCTTTCGGCGGCGGTACGGAAGATTACGCGAGCGCCTTCGCGCGCCGTGCGGGTGATCTCCCGCCAGACGTCGTTCAGCTGTCCGTCGGTCATCCAGTCCTGCGCGTCGAGCAGGATATAACGGTCGCGGGAAGCCGCCGGCTCGCGGGCCAGAAGTTCGGTGAAGCTTGCGTGGTGAACGTTGACGCGGTCGACATTAGCGCGGATCACCTCGTAGTGCTCCGGCTTCAGATAGGTCGGCAGCGGGCCTTCTTCTTCGGTGCCGTAGCGGCGGCCGAAGGCCTGCCAGGCGAAATAGTTGTCGCGCATCGGGAAATGACAGGCGAGCTTTTCCAGGCGATGCTTCAGCACCGGCGCGATCGAATGATCGTCGGCAAGACTTGCGAGCTCATCATATTGCTGCGGCGGAATGCCGAGGCCGAAGAGTGAGCTTTTGCGACCGGTGATCCAGCGTACGACCGGCTTTTCGAACAGGGGTGCGATCTGCTCGTCGAAGAACTGGCGCTGCTCGCGGATCGAACGGGTTTTGGTCATTTCGCCCAGCTTGACGCCGTGCAGACGGGCAAGGAGGTGGGCAGCACCGATGAAGCGGCCGAGCAGGCCGGTTTCATAGATGTTGCGGTCGAAGACAGTGACGCGGCGGCGGCCGAACTTGCGGCCGTTCCAGTAACTGCGCGTCGCCTCGTCGAGTTTGGCAGCGAGATGCTGATCATAAGCGCGGCTGTTCGATTTCTCGTTCGGCATCGCCAGGAAGCGGACGAGATCGGCGTGACAGGGAAGGTGCTTGAAGGCGGCAAGCTTCAGGCGGTTCAGCGCGATATGGTGCGGGTTGAGGTCGACGACGTCGATCGAAGCCGGCGCCTTGGAGAGATAGGCGAGCATGTTGCAGCCGCCCGAACCGATGGTGACGATGCGGTGATTGGGCTTCAACTCCATCGCCTGCATGTCGAGATCCGGATCCTCCCAGATCTGCGGATAGACGAGGCCGGAGAAGAGAAGACCGAAGAGCCGCTCGGAGAAGCCCTCCTTCGAAAAAGCCTTGTGGCGGAGAAGGGCGTCCTTGAGTTTCCGGTTCTTGCGGAAGCCGGCATCCGGTGCAAATTCTGACATGAGTCTGTCACCTTTTTAGCGTTCAGGGCGTGTAGCGCGCCACTGCTACAGTTTGATGACGTGGGCTGTGGGCCTGAGCCGTTCGAGAACGTCGCCCTCCTCGGAAAGTGATTGGGTGACGGAATATTCTTCGCGCCGCGCCCTTTCCGGCAGGCGGAATTCCTGCTTCTCTCCAAGCATTCGGAGGAATGCCATGCGATTTGTCCTGCGTGTCCTGAAGGCGCTTGCTCTCCTTGTCGTTCTCATCGTCGTTGCCGGCGCCGCCTGGCTGTTCGTCCGGCCGCCAGAGCTTCTGCGCGTCGGCGGCGGCTATGCCGCCAAGATCGTCTGCTCCAATGTCTTCATTGCCGGCCGGGAGGCGGATGATGTGCTTCATGACGATGTCCAGGCGCCCGGAAATCCGTTGCTTCGGCTGATGCGTGTAAGCGTCGACCGCGAAAACAGCCGTGTGACGGCACGCTTCATGGGGCTGTTCGCGCCGAGTTACGCCTTCTATCGCAGCGGTCTCGGTTGTACGAGCGTGCCGGACGGCGACTTCGAGGCGGCGGCGAATGCCGTGCCCTTCGATGCGACGGTCAAAGCGGAGACGAATGATGCCTTATGGCCGCAGGGCGAGGGCGTAGGTGATCCCGACGAGAAGATCGCCGCGCTGCTCGGCGATGCCGGACTTTCCGGCCCGGCGATGCGGGCGATCGTGGTGGTGCGTGACGGCCGCATCGTGGCCGAAGCCTACGGCCCCGGATTCTCGGCGAAGACGCCGCTGATCGGCTGGTCGATGACGAAGACGGTGAATGCGGCGATCCTCGGCCGGCTGATGCTCGATGGCAAGATTTCCTTCGACGATGATCATCTGCTGGCGCAGTGGAAGTACGATCAGCGCGCCAGGATCAAGGTATCCGACTTGCTCGGCATGGAGAGCGGCCTGGCGTTCAACGAGGACTATGGCAACGTCGCTGACGTGACGCGCATGCTCTATCTCGACCCCGACATGGTGTCGTTGCCGGCCAATTCCCCGATAGAGGCGCCGCCGGGTCAGCGCTTCCGCTATTCGAGCGGCACTGCGATGCTCTTGTCGCGTATCTGGATGGACAGAATCGGCAATGCGCCGGCAGCCTTTTCCTATCCGCACGACGCGCTCTTCTCCCCTCTCGGCATGACGAGTGCCGTCTTCGAACTCGACGCGCGCGGCACCTTTGTCGGAAGCTCCTATCTCTACGCGACGGCGTATGATTGGGCCCGCTTCGGGCAGTTCCTGTTGCAGGATGGCGTGTGGAACGGCCAGCGGCTGTTGCCGGAGGGCTTCGTCGGCGCCATGCGCACGCCGACGGTGGCGTCGAACGGCCGGTATACGCAAGGTCAGGCTTGGCTTGCGCCCGGTGGATCGAGCGCCGCGTTCGGGCTGCCCGAGGATACGTTCTGGCTCACGGGGCATGACGGGCAGAGCATGGCGATCGTGCCTTCCGCCAATCTGATCGTCGTCCGGCTCGGCCTGACGCCGGGCTGGCTCGGCTATCAACCGCAGACGCTTCTGAAGGCAGTCCTGGCGGCGCTGCCGCAAGCGCGAGCGCCGCAACAGCAAGCCGAATCACACCGGCAGGCTCAGCCGCAGCCGTAGGCTACGACCGCTGTTTCTATTGGTTCGTTTTGGTAGCTGCCAGGTTTCAGTAATTACCCTGGGCGACATCATTCATGCCCTTGCGCTTGGCGTCGTAGTAATAGCCCCGCGCATAGAGGCGGACAGCGTCGTCTTCTTTGTTGTCGGAGACGAGCCAGGCGCCGCGCAGATATTTTGCGGCATATTTGATGTTGGTCTCGGCGTCGAAGAGGCCGCCCGGCGCACCGTCATAGCCCATAGATTTGGCGGTGTTGTATTTGATTTGCATGAGGCCGAAATAGCCGCGCTTGTTGTAAGCCTTCGGATTGTAGCGGCTCTCGCGATGGACGATGCGGTGGAGCAGCGTCTCGGGAATTTCGTAGATCTTCGAATATTTCTGGATGAGCTTGGTGACGAAGCTCTTCTCGACCGTCGGCGCATCGTCCCTGGCGTCGTCGCTGAACATCGGGGGAGCCGTCGGCGGATCGATCGGTCCTGACTCGTCGAAGCCGTAATCCATGGAACGCGGCGTGGTATCGACTGCGGCAAGTGCTGCAAGCGCGCTGTTCTGCGGGGTGGCGGCAAAGGCAAGCTGCGTCGCCGGCTGCGACGACGTTCCCGGGCGCGGTGTCGGCACGACAGACTGGATCGCCGTCATCTCAGGCGTCAACGGGATCTGCGCATAGGCCGCCGGCTGTATGCCGGCCTGCATGGTCAGATCGGCAGGCTGGGAGCCCGGCGCGGTCGGCATCGCCGTTGCTGTGAGCGACGGAGCTGCCTGGGGAAGAACGCTGCCGGCGATCGCCTGGCCGGCGGCACCTTCAGCTGTCGGGACTGCGGCGAGCATCGCATCGTCGCCGGGCTTCGGCGTCGGCACCACGGTCTGAGCGGCTGTCAGTTCGGCCTGAGAGGTATATTCGACGCTCGTGCAGCCGGTGATCACGCCGCAGCAGAGCACCGTAGAAACGACAAGACTGCGTTTCAGGCCGGACAATCCGATCGCTACCATTCCGTCACTTTCGTGAAATCGCGCCGCCCCGGCAGCGTTATAAAAGTTACTAAAAAGCTTAAACCCGATGACCCCATTAACCTATTCGTTGCATTCCGGCAACCACGGAATATTTCTAAGCTGCAATAGCGCGATACCTGGATTTTAAGCCGCAATACGGCGATACCCAGCCGTGACGGCGCCTGCAGCGATCAGCAGGGTGCCGCCGGTGCGGTTCACGGCGCGCTGAACGCTCGCCTTGCGAATCAGTCCGCGAGCGGAATGGGCCAGAAAAGCGTAGGTGGCGGCGTTGAGGATCGCCAGCACCAGGAAGGTCGCTTCCATGATCGTCATCTGCCCGAAGAAGGGCAGGGCCGGGTTGAGGAACTGCGGCACGAAGGCGACGAAGAAGACGATACTCTTCGGATTGAGGGCGGTGACGATATAGGCGTGGAGGAAGATCTTAAGCGACTTTTCCTCCGGCAGATTGTCGTTGTCGGCGACCGGCTCGCCAATCACCGGAGCCCGCCAGAGCTTGATTCCCAGCCATATCAGGTAAGCGCCGCCGATCCACTTCAAGAGGGTGAAGAGGGCGGCGGAGGTGGCGAGCACCGCGCCGAGACCGAAGAGGGACGCGGTCATTGCGGTGAAGTCGCCAAGCGCCACGCCGCTCACCGTCGCAAAGGCCGTCCGGCGGCCATGACCGAGCGCATAGGAGACGACGAGCAGTATCGTCGGTCCCGGTATGGCCAGCATGATGGCGGATGCGGCAGCAAAAGCGAGCCAGGCTTCAAGCGACATGGAATCTCCTCCTATTCCGTCGGGAACAAGCAAAGACACCATATTAACCGTCCGTCAATCATGCTTCTTTGTATTTCTGGCCTATATTGTCCATGACTTCGGCAAACCATGCCGTCGACAGGTCAAAAGCTTTGCCACCTTTGATGCGGGGAAATTCTATAGTGCGCAACTTACCGTTCTGCGCTTCGTCATGGCCGGTGACGCCGGAGACCTTATTGAGCGCGCTTTCGACAGCGAGATCGACCATGCTCTGGATCAGCCTGAGGTCGTCGGCATTGGCCGGGGCCGATCGAGCGAAATAGCCCGATTTCTGCACCAGCGAACGCTCTGCGTTCAGCAAGTTGGCGAATTGTTTCTGGAACCAGGCGCCGACATTGATCGTGTCGATCTTCACGTGGCCGAAAGCGTCACGCTTGACGGTCTCACCCGCAGCTTCGCGCTCGGCGACGATGGCGTCGAGGCAGGCGCCTTCCGAGACGAAGACGGTGGCATGGCCGGTGCGGTCCATGATGTTCTTCAGGCGGTCGGCCTCGGCGTCGAGGTCGAAGGCCATTTCGGGCAGATAAACGGCGTCGATGCTCTTCAGATGCGCGTCCATCATCAGGCCGTCGACATATTGGTTGCGGCTGGTGCGCTGAAGATAGGCATGGGCGGTGGCTGCCGTCAGCCAGCCGCAATGGCGCCCCATCACCTCATGGATGACGAGCGTGCGCGGCGCGGCCGTCTGCTCGTTGCTGACATTGTCGAAGAAATGCGCGCCGACTTCGGCGGCCGTCCAGGCGCCGAGCGACTGGCGGATGGGGACGACATCGTTGTCGACCGTCTTCGGCAGGCCGACGACCGTCAGGTCGTAGCCGTTGGCGGCGAGGTAGGCGGCAAGGTCGGCGGCGGTGGTATTGGTGTCGTCGCCCCCGATCGTGTGGAGAATGGTAATGCCGTCATCGGCAAGACGCTCGGCGGCGACCCTCAGCGGGTTCTCGCCTTCCTTGACAAGGCCTCGCTTGACGCAGTCGGCGGCATTGGTGAGCTTGACGCGGCTATTGCCGATCGGTGAGCCGCCATAGCGGTGCAGCAGCGGCGCCGTTTCCCGCATTTGACTGGTGATCTCGATGCGGTCACCGAGCAACACGCCCTGATAACCGGACTTATAGGCGACGATGTCGATTTCGGGCGCGACGTCGCTGTAGCGTTCGATGAGGCCGCCAACTGCGGAGGAAAGACAGGGCGCCAGGCCTCCGGCGGTCAGCATTGCGACTTTCTGTTTGGCCATGATCCCTCCTATGGTGTTCAGTGCGGCAGCGTTAGCTAGCGCATGGATGCGGCAGGGAAAGGGCTCTGTAAAGTAAAGAATTTACGAAAAAAGCGGCTTTTTGCGGGGTTGAACGGCGAAGGTGGCGCTAAGTATCGATATAATCGTTTCAAGCCCGCTTTGCTTGTCGGGAACTGTTTGTGAAAATCGGCGGCTAAGTATCGAATGGGATTGTGCGGGCACTCTCTTACGGCAGATCCGGCGAAAGCGACCGGCTTGCTGCGATGCAATAATTACCGAATTGTGAAAACTGTTTTCGAACCTACGACCAATCGTCGCCTTGCAAAGGCTCAGATTCTTTGGTCAAGCTGATTGCTCATACTTGACAAGCGTGCGAGAGATTTCGATGTCCTTCTGGGAAAAACTGTTGAATGCCATTGGCAATACCGCGGGCAATGCGCTTTCCGCGGTCGTCGAGGCGATCCGAACGGTTTTCGAAGGTGATCCCGAAACTCGGCGCAAAGTGGCGTTTTCCGTTGCGATCATTGCGCTTTCGGCCAAGATGGCCAAGGCCGACGGCGTCGTCAGCGAGAAAGAGGTCGAGGCCTTCCGCGAGATCTTCGAATTTCCCGAAGATCAGGCCAAGAATGTTGCCAGGCTCTATAATCTCGCACGCCAGGATGTCGCCGGCTACGAAGCTTATGCCGAGCGGCTTTCGACGCTCTGCGTTACCTGCGCGGCCAATTGCCCGGTGCTGGAAGACGTGCTTGACGGCCTGTTCCACATTGCCAAGGCCGATGGGCTGATTCACGAGAAGGAGCTGAATTTCCTCAGCCATATCGCCGAGATCTTCCAGATGAGCGAGACTCGTTTCGAGCAGATCGCCGCTCGCCACGTCTCGTCCGGCGGCGATCCCTACAAGGTGCTCGGCGTGTCGCCTTCCGACGATTTTCCGACGATCCGCCGCCGTTACCGCGGCCTCGTCAGCGAGCACCACCCAGATCGACTGATCTCGCGGGGGGTGCCGAAGGAGTTTCATTTGATCGCCAATGAGCGCATGGCGGCGCTGAACGCAGCCTATGCGGCGATCGAGAAGGAACGCCGCGCCGCATGACCTCTTTCGAGGCCGATTACCGAGGCGCTTACGTGCGGCCGTCTCCTAACCACGGCGAGCGGGCGGACGGGCGGCGTCCCGATATGATCCTACTGCACTATACGGGTATGCCGACGGCCGATGGTGCGCTCGACTGGCTCTGTCGGGACGAGAGCCAGGTTTCCAGCCATTATTTCGTGCACGAGAATGGCGAGGTGATTCAGCTCGTGCCGGAGGCGCGGCGCGCCTGGCACGCGGGCAAGAGCAGCTGGCACGGCGAGAGTGATATTAATTCGCTGTCGATCGGGATCGAAATCGCCAATGCGGGTCATCCCGGCGGCCTTCCCGACTATCCAAAGGAGCAGATCGCAGCAGTCATCGAATTGTGTCGCGACTGTGTCAAACGTTGGTCGATTGCGCCGGAAAGAGTGCTCGGGCATTCCGATGTCGCACCGATTCGCAAGGTCGATCCGGGCGAAAAATTCCCCTGGGCCGAGCTTCATCGGGCGGGTGTGGGCCATTGGGTCGAGCCAGCGCCGATCACCGGTGGGCGTTTCTTTCAGCGCGGCGACGCCGGTCAGCCGGTGGAGGCGCTGCAGTCGATGCTGTCGCTCTATGGTTACGGCACTGAAATCACGGGCGAATTCTGCCAAAAGACGGCCGGCGACGTCGAAGCCTTCCAGCGACATTTCCGGCCCGAACGGGTGGACGGGATCGCCGATTTCTCGACAATCGACACGCTGCACCGGCTGCTGTCGGCGCTACCGCGTTACTCCTGATTCTCGGCAATTGCTGAAACGCGAAATTTCGCATTGCAGCGCGAAATTCGGCCTGCCACATCATTTCCCTATTATCTCCTCATTGCGATGGTCTAAGAACGTCCGCCAAGCGGTGCTCGGGGTTGTTTTTCGAGTTAAACCACGGGCGATATGTGAAACGATAAGAATTACCGTGAATCCCGATCGGTCCTTGATCTGGTATTCATTATGACAGCGAGGCGCGCGTCCGGAAATTCTTTGGGTCGGAGTGTTCAAGACTACATGAGAAAACTGATTGTTGTTGCTGCAACATGCGTTGGCATGGTGCTGGCGGGAAATAGCTTTGCGTTTGCGAATGATTGGGGTGTGCGAGCCGATGCGCCGGTGAAGAAAGTCGAGCGTCCTTCGAAGAAGGCAGAGCGTCCGTTGAAGAAAGCGGAACGTTCGGTCAAGCCGGCGAAGCGTCCGCTCACGACGGCGGAACGCCCGCTGAAGACGGTCGAGCGCCAGAGCGGTTATCCCGTCGCCAATGTTTCCGGCAATTCCTATTCCGCGCTGATCAGCAAATATGCGAACCAATATGCTGTACCGGTTGCGCTTGCGACCGCGGTCATCCGCGTCGAAAGCAATTTCAATCCGAATGCACGCGGCAGCCACGGTGAAATCGGCCTGATGCAGATAAAGCCTGCAACGGCCCGCATGATGGGTTATTCCGGCAGCGCCAAGGGCCTGTTCGATCCGGAAACCAACATCAAGTACGGCATGAAATATCTGGCTGCTGCTCATGATCTCGGTGGTGGAGAGACCTGCAACACCATCCTCAAGTATAATGCCGGCCACGGCGCAACGCGCATGAACCCGGTCTCGAAGACCTATTGCGGTAAGGTCCTGGCAATGCTCGACTGAGCCGCCGAGCGGACCGGAGGAAAATCCTCCGCCGCTGTTTGCGATATGAATCGGCACGCGCGCCATGATATCTCAGCTCGAAACGAGGTGGGCCACCTCGAGATGAGGTGAGATATGGCAGTCGATTTCAGGTTCGTCGTCATCGGGCGCGGCATGATGGGGGCGGCGGCGGCACGGCACCTCTCCTCCATGGCCGACGGCATCGCGCTGATCGGCCCGCCGGAGCCCGAGGAGCGCAAGGTCCATCACGGCGTCTTTGCCAGCCATTATGACGAAGCACGCATTACCCGCACCTTCGACGGCAATCTTGCCTGGGGAACCTTCGCCGCGCGGGCGCTCGGGCGCTACCGCGACATCGAGGCGAAAAGCGGCATTTCCTTCTTTTCAGAAGTCGGCTGCCTTTTTGCCGGTCCTCCACCCAAGGACGAGCAGGACTTTCTTCCGAGGGCGCTGACCGTCAGCGGGACGCTCGGCAGCGATATCGAGATCGTCGCGCCGGCGGAGCTCGGGCAGCGTTTTCCCTATCTTACCGTCGATCCTGATTTCAGTGGGTATTTCGAGCGCAAGCGCGCCGGGCACATCAATCCGCGGGCCCTAGTGTGCGCGCAAGCCAAGCTTGCCGAGGAGGGCGGCGTCTCGCTGATCGACGCGACCGTGACATCGGTGCGCGATACAGGCTTCCATGTCGAGGTGACGGCCGGCGACAGAAGCTACAGCGCCGAGCGCGTGTTGGTCGCGGCCGGGGCTTTCAGCAATTTCCATGCCCTGCTGCCGCGTCCCGTCGATTTGAGAGTGATGGCGCGCACCGTTGTCTTCTACGAAATCGGCGAGCGCGAGATGGCGGTTTTCGGCGACATGCCGTCGACCATCGTGCTTGGCGACCGGGAGGAGGACCACATCTATATCCTGCCGCCGGTGCGTTATCCCGACGGCAAGACCTATCTGAAGCTTGGCGGCGATACCGAAGCGCTTTCCTTCAGCCGGCTGGAAGAGGCCGGCACGTGGTTCCGTTCCGACGGCAGTGTGGCCGAGCGCGATCATCTCTCGCGCATCGCCCTGCAACTGATGCCGGAGCTTGCCGGCTGTCCGGCCACGTCGGCTCCGTGCGTGGCGAATTTCACGCCGACCGGTTATCCCTACGTCGGCTTCACGCCGTCGCCGCGGGTCGCAGTGCTGACCGGCGGCAATTTCGTCGCGGCCAAATCCTCCGATGAACTCGGGCGTCTCGGCGCCGTTCTTCTCAGGGAAGGGCGGCTCGGGGATGAGGATTTCGGCCGCGAGCTGACGCCAGTCTTCACTTGAGAGGAATATCATGGCAGTCGATTTCAAATATATCGTCGTCGGCCGCGGGCTGATGGGAGCGGCTGCCGCGCGGCATCTGGCGCGGCAGACGGATGGTGTCGCGGTGATCGGCCCGGACGAGCCTGGTGATCGCAAGGTGCATCAAGGCGTTTTCGCCAGCCATTACGACGAGGGGCGCATTACCCGCACCATCGATCCCGACCGCAACTGGGCGCTGCTCGCGAATCGCTCGATCGGTCGCTACCGGGAGATCGCGAACGAGAGCGGCATCGACTTCTATCGGGAGGCCGGCTGCGTCGTCGTCGCGCCTGATGGAAGCGATTATCTTGAAAGGACTCGGCAGGCCGCCGTTTCGCTCGGCGTCGAGACCAGGCTTCTGGACGTGGGCGGATTGAAGACTTCATTTCCCTTCTTTGCCTTTCCCGCCGGCAGTGCAGGTGTGTTCGAGGCGAGGGGCGCCGGACATATCAGTCCGCGCAAACTGGTGAATGCGCAATCACTGCTGGCAGAAAGGGCAGGCGCGAGTGTCATCCGGGATCATGTGGTCTCGATCCGCGAGGAGGGCGGGCTGGCGACCGTCAAGACTGCCGGAGGCCTCACCTATCGCGGTGAAAAGGTGCTGCTGGCGGCGGGCGGATTTTCCATTGCCGAGAATCTGTTGCCGCGGTCTGTTGCCATGACGGTTTATGGCCGAACCATAACGCTGTTCGAGGTCGGCGAGGCTGATGCGCTCAGCCTTGCGGCGATGCCGTCGCTCATTCTCGACGTGCCCGGCATCCATATCTATCTGCTGCCGCCGATCCGTTATCCCGATGGTAAGCTCTACCTGAAGATCGGCGGCGATCCCGACGATCTGATCTTACACAACGACATCGAGATGCGGGCCTGGTTCAGGACCGAAGGGCGCGAGGGCGTGCGCTCGCATCTGCAGCGCATCGTCGCCGACCTCGTGCCTGATATGACGCCGCTGTCGATTTCGACGGCCGCCTGCGTCGTCTCGTTTACGGAAAGCAGCTATCCGATGATCGGCTATACCTCTTCGCCCAGGATTGCGGTGCTGACGGGCTGCGCCGGCACCTCGGCCAAGAGTTCGGACGAAATCGGCAGGCTCGGCGCGGAGCTGCTTTTGTCAGGCAGAATCAACGAACAGGGCTACTCCACGGATTTCACACCTAATTTCCGTTAAGCCTGTCCCCTATATTTCAGTAGCAATTACGGGCTCTCTCGTTTATGGGAGCCCTGCCAGTTGGCCGGGCAGCCGCGCTTTACCAATGCCGAAAGGCGGTAAGGTGAGGAAAGTCCGGGCTCCACGGAAACACGGTGCCGGATAACGTCCGGCGAGGGCGACCTCAGGGAAAGTGCCACAGAAAGCAAACCGCCTGTCATGACAGGTAAGGGTGAAAGGGTGGGGTAAGAGCCCACCGCATCTCCGGCAACGGATATGGCACGGTAAACCCCACCGGGAGCAAGACCGAATAGGGATGACGCGGCGGGCCGAAAGGCTCTCCGGCCGGTTTCCAGGCCAGTCATCCGGGTGGGTTGCGTGAGGCAGCGTGCGAGCGCTGCCCCAGAGGAATGGCTGCCACGTTCCGGTTCACGCCGGAGCCATACAGAACCCGGCTTACAGGCCAACTGGCGATTAACATCCGTGCTACGGCAGGGCCGGGATTTCACCCTAAGCTGCTGAAACCAGCTGTTTTCAAACCAATATTAATGCACGTTATGGCTGTTTGCTTGTGTCACGCTACCATTGCGGGCCATGCTGAAAATGACGCCGCTAACCCTTTGTTAAACTTAACAGCTTATAAATGTTTGATCATGCGTCCGTTGCAAAACGGGCGTATCCCATTGACGCCCATATGGTCCCATGCTATCCCAAATGCGCACTGCATCAGGGCAATCATTTGCCCATTCATCGCAAAGCAAAGGCGTCTTCCTTTCCGGATGCGTCGGGTGGGATTTGGCTCATCCGGCTTGCGAAGCTGTGCCTGATATTGGGACTTTCGGGCGTCTTTTTGTCCGGCTCCCTGCGGAAACGGATGTTTCGAGTCATGAGCCGCTTCCTTTCGAACGCGACCAACAGGATCGACGCCAAGGGCAGGGTTTCCGTGCCTTCGGCATTCCGTTCCGTGCTGGCGCGGCGCAACGTCCAGGAGCTCTACTGTTTCCAGGACTTTGTGTTTCCGGCGATCAGCGTCGGCGGCCCGGATCTTCTCGAAAGATTCGAGCGGCAGATTGCTGCGGAAGATCCGTTTTCGCCGGACGCGAACGCGATGTCGCTTCTGATCCACGGAGGCGGGGTCTTCATGAAGCTCGATGCCGAGGGGCGGCTAATGGTCACGGATTTCATCCGCGACTTCACCGGCGTCTCGGACGAAGTGACCTTCGTCGGTCGGGCGGATCATTTTCAGCTCTGGCAGCCGCAGGTATTCTTGGCTGCGCAGGCGCAGGCACGAGGGGAGCGCAAGCTGGCGGGCAAGCGTTCCTGAAGGAACGAGGGAACGGAATGGTGACGAATCCTGGCGGAGGTTCAGCTGATGCCGGTGGCGGACCGGTTCGTCACATTCCTGTTCTTCTCAATGAAGTCCTCGCGGCGCTCTCGCCCGCACCCGGCAAGCTGATTCTCGACGGTACATTCGGCGCGGGTGGTTATAGCGCGGCCATTCTTGCGGCCGGCGCCGAGGTGATCGCGCTCGATCGCGATCCCAGTGCAATTGCCGCAGGCCAGGCCATGGTTGCCGCCCATGCCGGTCGTCTCACGCTCATTCACTCGCAGTTCTCGAATCTCGCCGATCATGCGCCGCGGGGCGGGCTCGACGGCGTCGTGCTCGATATCGGGGTCTCTTCCATGCAGATCGATGAGCCCGAGCGCGGCTTCTCCTTCCAGAAGAGCGGGCCGCTCGACATGCGCATGTCGGCAACAGGTGTTTCGGCCGCCGATGTCGTCAATCGCGCCAAGGTCGCGGATCTGATCCGCATCTTCCATTTTCTCGGTGAGGAAAACCAGGCGCCGCGAATCGCACATGCGATTGAGAAGCGGCGCGAGGAAAAGCCCTTCGAAACGACCCGCGATCTTGCCGGCCTCATCGAGCTGGTCACCCCGCGCAAGATGAAGGACAAGATCCATCCCGCGACGCGCGTCTTCCAGGCCTTGCGCATTTTCGTCAATGACGAGCTCGGGGAGCTGGCGCAGGCATTGTTTGCGGCGGAACGAGCTCTGAAGCCCGGCGGCCGGCTCGTCGTCGTGACCTTTCATTCGCTTGAAGACCGCATCGTCAAGAAATTCTTCTCCGACCGCGCCGGCAAGGCGACGGGCTCGCGGCACCTGCCGGCCGCACATGAGCGGGCGGCGACCTTCACGGCGATCGGCAAGCCCATGGTTTCGGCGAGCGAGGCGGAGGCCGAAGCCAATCCGCGCGCCCGCTCCGCCAAGCTGCGCGCAGGCCTGCGGACGGAGGCGGCCGCCGAGGCGGCGGATATGTCGCTCTTCGGGTTTCCCAATCTTGCCTCTCTCGGAAAGCTCGGAGGTTGATATGCTGAAAACGTTCGATCTCGTGCTCATCGGCGTCATGACGGCGACTGCCGCCGTCACCTACACGATCAAGCATCGCGCCGAATTGAAGCTCGAGGAGGTTCATCGCCTCGAAGCCGAGATCAAACTCGAGAAGGACACGATCGATCTTCTCAAGGCCGATTGGGCGCTGCAATCGCAGCCGAACCGGCTGGAGCGGCTGGTCAACGCCTACAATGCGGAATTGCAGCTGCAGCCGACGGATTCGACGGCGCTCGTGCATGCGAAGGAGCTGCCGATGCTGAAATCCGAGGTTCCGGTACCCGACGTAACGGAGGCCAAAGCCGGTGCCAAGGGTGCGACCGTGGCCAGCGCCAAAGGCGCGACCGGCAAATCGCAGCCCCCGCCGATGCCCGTGCCACGCGGCGCGGCACAGCAGCGCGACGCTGTCGAGCAGCGTGGTGTGGTGGCGGATGAAGCAGACGAGATCGAAACGGGGTCGGTGGAATAATGTCGTTTCTTTCCCGCATCATGGTCCTGAAGAGCCAGGCGCATTTCTCCGCCGGCGTCTATAACCGCTTCGGCGGCCCTTCTGCCGGCGTGGCCATCGAGGGGTCGCGCAAGAAGAAGACGGGGCAGGCAAAAAGCCGCGTAGGGCTGCTGATCCTTGGCTTCATGGGTGTCTATGTCGTCATCGGTGGCCGTCTGGTCGAATATGCCATGAAGGATCAGGAGGTCGTCTCCAGCATCCTGCCGCCCGACCGGCTGATGGCCTCGCGGCCCGACATTCTCGATCGCAACGGCGAGGTGCTGGCGACCGACATCCGAACGGTCTCGCTGTTTGCCGAGCCGAACAAGATCGTTGACGTCGACGAGGCGGTGGAGAAGCTTGCAACTGTTCTGCCGGAGCTCGACGTCCAGGACACCTACAAGAAGCTTTCCGTCAAGAGCTCGCATTTCGCCTGGCTGCGCCGGCAGCTGACGCCGAAGCAGCAGAGCCAGATCCTGGCGCTCGGCATTCCCGGCATCGGCTTCCGGCCGGAGAAGCGCCGCTTCTATCCCGGCGGCTCGACCGCGGCGCACATCCTCGGCTATGTCAACATCGACAACCGCGGAGTGGCCGGCATGGAGAAGTTTATCGACGACCAAGGGCTCGCCGATCTCGCCTCGGTCGGGATGACGAGCGACCAGCCGCTGGAGCCGGTGCGGCTGTCGATCGACCTGCGCGTGCAGAACATCGTTCGCGATGCGGTTGTCAACGCCGTCAACAATTTCCAGTCCAAGGGGGCCGGCGCGGCTGTTATCGACGTGCACACCGGGGAAGTGCTCGGCATGGCATCGGCCCCCGACTTCGATCCGAACAATCCGCAGGAGGGCGCCAAGGAAGGCTGGCTCAACCGGATGACGAACGGCACCTTCGAAATGGGGTCGACGTTCAAGACCTTCTCGCTGGCGATGGCGCTCGACAGCGGCAAGGTGAAGATGTCGGACACATTCGACGCCAGCAAGCCGATCTATATCGGCGGTTTCACCATCCATGACTTTCACGGGCAGCGCCGCTGGCTGACTGTTCCCGAAATCTTCCAGTATTCCTCGAACATCGGCACGGCGCGCGTGATCGATCTCGTCGGCATCGACTCGCAGAAGGATTATCTGACCAAACTCGGCCTGTTGACGAAGATGCAGACCGAGTTGCCGGAAGTGAAGATGCCGAGCCAGCCGCGTGTCTGGAAGAAAATCAATTCGATCACGATTTCCTTCGGTCACGGTGTTTCGACGACCGCGCTGCAGACGGGCGTGGCGGCGGCTGCTCTGGTGAACGGCGGCAAACTGATCGAGCCGACATTCCTGCCGCGCACCCGCGAAGAGGCCGATCAGATCGCCAAGCAGGTGCTCAAGAAGTCGACCAGCGACGAAGTGCGCTACCTTCTGGATTTCAATGGCTACAAGGGGTCGGGGCGCGTCGCCCGCGTGCCGGGCTTTGCCGTCGGCAGCAAGACCGGTACGGCGGACAAGGTGGTGAACGGGCGTTATTCCTCGACGCTCAACTTCAACTCCTTCATCTCCGCCTTCCCGATCGATAATCCCCAATATGTCGTCATCACCTTCTGCGACGAGCCGAAAACAGGCGAAAAGCAATATGGTGGAACGATCTCCGCCGGTACTGCCGGCCCGATCGCTCGTGAGATCATCCGCCGCGCGGCTCCCATTCTCGGCATCGAGCCGAAATTTGGGGAGGGCGGTTCGGCCTTGCTGGTGTCTTATTGAGTGTGAATGAATACCGACGCCGATTCGCGAGGGGTGAACCGGCTTCAAGAGAGAAAAGTGCGTTCGATGAAATTGCGAGACCTGGCCGGAGATCAGTTTCCGGAACTTGAAGCACAGCTCGAAGGCCCGGCAGGCTTGCTTGATATCTCAGGCCTGTCTTCGGATAGCCGCAAGGTGGAACCGGGCATTGCTTTTGTCGCCGTCGCCGGCACCAAGGCGGATGGCGCGGGCTTCATCGCGGATGCCGCCGGCCGCGGGGCCGCCGTCGCGATCACCTCCCAGGCTGTCGATGCTCCCATCCCGGTGCTTGCGGTCAAAGAACCGCGCCGCTTTCTTTCCATCGCCGCCGCCCGCTTTTACGGCAGGCAGCCTGAAACCATGGTCGCCGTCACCGGCACGGCAGGCAAGACTTCGGTAGCCTCTTTTACCCGCCAGATCTGGGCACATGCCGGTCATGCAGCCGCGATGATCGGCACAACAGGTGTCGTTTCGCCGACGCGCAATGAATATGGCGCGCTGACGACGCCGGATCCGGTGTCGTTGCACAAACTACTGGCCGAGCTCGCCGACGAGGGTGTTACGCATGCCTCGATGGAGGCTTCCAGTCACGGCCTCGACCAGTGCCGTCTCGACGGTGCCAGGCTCGCCGCCGCAGCCTTCACCAATCTCGGCCGCGATCACATGGATTATCATCCCACGATCGAGGCCTACATGGCCGCCAAGATGCGGCTGTTCGATACGCTGCTGCCCAAGGGTGCGCCGGCGGTCGTCTTCGCGGACGATGCGTGGTCGGCGCAGGCCGTCAAGGTGGCTGCCGATGCCGGTCATGACGTCCGCACCGTCGGGCGCAAGGGTCAATATCTGTCACTGAAACGCGTCGAGCATTTCCGCCACAAGCAGACGGCCGAGATCCATATCGGTGACGAGATCTTCGAGGTGGATATTCCACTGGCCGGCGATTTCCAGGTCGCCAATGCGCTGGTCGCGGCGGGCCTTGCCATGTCCACTGGGGTCGAGCCGAAGGTCGCGATGGCGGCGCTTGAAAAACTGGTCGGCGCGTCCGGCCGCCTCGAACTGGTCGGCCATACCAAAGATGGCGCACTCGCTTATGTCGATTATGCCCACAAGCCGGATGCGTTGGAAAATGTGCTGAATTCGGTGAGGCCCTTCACCACCGGCCGCGTCATCGTCGTCTTCGGCTGCGGCGGCGACCGCGACCGCGGCAAGCGGCCGATCATGGGTGAAATCGCCTGCCGCCTTGCCGATGTCGTGATCGTCACCGACGATAATCCGCGTTCGGAGGAGCCGGCTGCGATCCGGGCCGAGATCATGGCGGCAGCAGGTTGCGCCTCCGAGATCGGCGATCGCGCCACGGCTATCCGTGAGGCGGTTGGCATGCTGAAATCCGGCGATACGCTGATCGTCGCCGGCAAGGGGCACGAGGAAGGGCAGACGATCGGGAGCGTCACACTGCCGTTCTCCGATCATGCGGAGGTGCGCAAGGCCTTGGAGGAACTGAAATCTTGAGCTGGCTCTGGACGACCGAGGACATGATTGCAGCAATGGCGGGGCGCCCTTTCGGCACTTTGCCCGAAGGCATCACCGGCATTTCCATCGACAGCCGCTCCATTACATCAGGCGAAGCGTTCTTCGCCATCAAGGGTGACCGTGTCGACGGTCACGACTATGCATCGATGGCGATGGCGAACGGCGCTTCCCTTCTCGTCGTCAGCGAGGCGAGGCTTCCTGCCCTCGGCCGCCTGACGGTACCGATGATCGTCGTCGACGACGTGCTGGCGGCACTCGGGCGTCTGGGGCAGGCTTCTCGCGAGCGCTCGCGGGCAAAGATCATCGCCGTCACCGGTTCCGTCGGCAAGACGACCACCAAGGAGATGCTGCGGCACGTGCTGTCGCCATCGGGCAAGGTGCACGCCTCCGTCGCTTCCTTCAACAATCACTGGGGCGTGCCGCTGACACTGGCGCGGATGCCTGATGACACGGATTACGGCGTCTTCGAAGTCGGAATGAATCATCCCGGCGAGATCCGACCGCTGGTGGCCATGATCCGTCCCGATGTCGCCGTCATCACGACGATCGCACCGGCGCATCTCGGCAATTTCAAGAGCATAAAGGAGATCGCTGCCGCGAAAGCAGAGATCTTCGAGGGGCTCGAGCCCGGCGGCCATGTTGTGCTCAACCGGGACAATGACCAGTTCAATTTCCTCGATCGAACGGCGCAGTCGCTCGGCATCGAGCATATTCATTCCTTCGGCCAGCATGCCAAGGCGGAATTCCGGCTCGCGGAATTCAACGGTGCGGACGAGAATTCGACACTATGGCTGACGATCGGCGGGGAGACGCTGGAGGTGGCGATCGGTGCGCCGGGCCGCCATATCGCCGAAAATGCGCTCGCTGCCCTCGGTGTCGTCACGATGGTCGGCGCCGATCTGGACAAGGCGATTGCGGCACTTGCGACGCTGAAGCCGGAAAAGGGCAGGGGCAAACGCCACCGGCTGTCGATCGGCGGCGGTAACGGCAGCTTCACCCTGATCGACGAGAGCTACAATGCCAATCCCGCCTCTATGCGCGCGGCGATCGCGTTGCTCGCAGCTGCCGAGCCGACTGGGCGCGGACGTCGTATCGCCGTGCTTGGAGACATGCTCGAGATGGGCGAGTATGCCGAAAAGGTCCACAGCGATCTTGCCGGACCGCTGCTTGCGGCCGGCATCGAACATGTCTGGCTCGCAGGCGCCGAAATGGCTGCGCTGAAGGAATCACTGCCGGAAAGCGTCCACGTCCAGTATTGCGAAAAGACGGACGAAATGACGGACTATGTCTTGAATTCGGTCGCACCGGGCGACGTGTTGATGGTGAAATCGTCTCTGGGCATTGGTTTCGGCAAGATCGTCGCCGCGCTCCTTGACAAGTTCCCGGCATTTGCCGACACGCAACGCGAACTTTGATCGGGTAAACAAGGGGCCCTGAATGCTGATCTGGCTTGTCGAACTGTCGGAATATTTCAAATTTCTGAATCTGTTCAGATATATCACTTTCCGCACAGGGGCCGCTCTCTTCACCTCCGCATTGATCGTCTTCCTGTTTGGGCCGACGATCATCAATTCGCTGCGCATCCGCCAGGGCAAGGGCCAACCGATCCGCGCCGACGGGCCGCAGACGCATTTCAAGAAGGCCGGAACGCCGACCATGGGCGGGCTGATGATCCTGGCCGGCATCGTCGGCGCGTCGCTGCTCTGGGCCGATCTTTCCAACGTCTACGTCGTCGCGACATTGCTGGTGACGCTGGGCTTCGGCGCAATCGGCTTCTATGACGATTATCTCAAGGTGACCAAGCAGAGTCACAAGGGCTTCTCCGGCAAGGCGCGCCTCGGCATCGAGTTCGTCATTGCCGGTATCGCGGTCTATTTCATGATGCGCACGGCCCTTGCCTCCGGGGCGGCGGGCTCGACCTTTGGCTCTTCAATCGCCTTTCCATTCTTCAAGGACTTCCTGATCAATCTCGGCATCATGTTCGTCGTCTTCGGCGGATTCGTTATCGTCGGTGCCGGCAATGCAGTGAACCTGACTGACGGCCTCGATGGTCTCGCCATCGTGCCTGTGATGATCGCCGCCGCCTCTTTCGGCGTCATCGCCTATCTCGCCGGCAACGTCGTGTTTGCGAACTACCTGCAGATCAATTTCGTGCCTGGCACCGGCGAGCTTGCCGTCGTGCTCGGCGCCGTCATCGGCGCCGGCCTCGGCTTCCTTTGGTTCAACGCGCCTCCCGCCGCCATCTTCATGGGCGATACGGGCTCGCTTGCGCTCGGCGGCACCATCGGCACCGTTGCCGTCGCCACCAAACATGAGATCGTCATGGCAATCATCGGCGGTCTTTTCGTCATGGAGACGCTGTCGGTCATCATCCAGGTGGGCTTTTTCAAGATGACCGGCCGGCGCGTCTTCCTAATGGCGCCGATCCATCATCACTTCGAGAAGAAGGGCTGGACCGAGAGCCAGGTGGTGATCCGCTTCTGGATCATTGCCGTCGGCCTCGCTCTGCTCGGCCTCTCGACGCTGAAACTCCGGTGAGGCGGCGATGATCCCGGTCACGACGCTCAAGGACAAGAAGGTCGCGCTCTTCGGGCTCGGCGGCTCCGGTTTTGCCACTGCCCGCGCGCTGGTCGCCGGCGGCGCCGAGGTGACGGCCTGGGACGACAATCCCGACAGCGTCGCCAAGGCCTCGGCGGAAGGCATCCGGACGGAGGATCTGCACAATATCGACTGGGGTCAGCAGGCGCTGTTCGTGCTGTCGCCCGGCGTGCCGCTCACCCATCCGAAGCCGCACTGGACAGTGGACCTTGCGCGGGCGGCCGGCGTCGACATCGTCGGCGACGTCGAGCTCTTCGTGCGCGAGCGCCGCGCCCATGCGCCGGATTGCCCCTTCATCGCCATAACAGGCACCAACGGCAAATCGACGACGACGGCGCTGATCGCCCACATACTGAAATCCGCCGGCTACGACACCCAGCTCGGCGGCAATATCGGCACGGCGGTGCTGACGCTCGATCCGCCGAAGGCGGGACGTTATTACGTCGTCGAATGCTCTTCCTACCAGATCGATCTGGCGCCGACGCTGAACCCTTCCGCGGGCATCCTGCTCAATCTGACGCCCGATCATCTCGACCGTCACGGCACGATGCAGCACTACGCCGACGTCAAGGAACGCCTGGTTGCGGGCAGCGATGTCGCGATTGTTGGCATCGACGACAGCCATTCGGCATTGATCGCGGACCGCATCGAGCGGGCTAATGTCAAAGTGGTCCGCATCTCGCGCCGGAGTGTGGTGGCTGACGGTATTTATGCCGAGGGCACCAAGCTCGTTCAGGCCGCTGGCGGCGCCATGCTGCCTTTCACCGATCTCGACGGCATCCAGACGCTGCGTGGCAGCCACAATGCGCAGAATGCCGCCGCGGCGGTTGCCGCCTGCCTTGCCATCGGGGTTTCCCACGACGCCATCCGCGCCGGCCTTGCCTCCTTCCCCGGCCTTAAGCATCGCATGCAGCCTGTGGGCAAACGAGGCCGCGTCGTCTTCGTCAACGATTCGAAGGCGACGAATGCCGATGCGGCCGCACCGGCGCTTTCAAGCTACGATCGCATCTACTGGATTGCCGGCGGCTTGCCGAAGGCAGGCGGCATCACGACGCTGGCGCCCTATTTCCCGCGCATCGCCAAGGCCTATCTGATCGGCGAGGCGGCGGCGGAGTTCGCTGCCACCCTCGGCGAGGCCGTGCCCTACGAAATCTCCGGCACGCTGGAGCGCGCAGTCGTACATGCGGCGGCCGATGCGGAGCGCGACGAAGCTGCTGCTTCCGCCGTGATGCTATCCCCGGCTTGCGCAAGCTTCGACCAGTATAAGAATTTCGAAGTCAGGGGCGATGCCTTCGTCAGCCATGTGGCCGCCCTTGACGGAATGACGATGCTGATCGATCCGGCAATAGGAGAGAAATGACATGGTAAGCCGCGCGGAACGTGGGCCTCTGGCCGATTGGTTCTGGACCATCGACCGCTTCTTCCTGGCGATGTTCATCTTCCTGATGGGCATCGGCTTCATGCTGTCGTTTGCGGCATCTCCAGCTGTTGCCGAGCGCATCGGGCTCGAACCCTTCCACTTCGTCAAGCGTCATGCGGCCTTCATGATCCCCTCGATCGCCGTCATGCTTGGGCTGTCCTTCCTGACGCCGCGCCAGGTGCGGCGAACCGCAATCCTGCTTTTGATCATCTCGCTTGCGATGATGGTACTGGTGCTGTTCGTCGGGCAGGAGGTCAAGGGCGGCAGGCGCTGGATCTGGATCGCCGGCCTTTCGATCCAGCCGTCGGAATTCATGAAGCCCGCTTTCGTCGTCGTCTGCGCCTGGCTGTTTGCCGAGCATGCGCGTCAGCCTGAAATCCCCGGCAATCTCTTTGCCATTATCTTGTTCGGCATTGTCGCCGCGCTGCTCGTTGCGCAGCCCGACCTCGGCCAGACCATCCTGACGACCGCCGTCTGGGGTGGCATGTTCTTCATGGCCGGCATGCCGTGGATCTGGATCATGTTGCTCGGTATCGGCGGCGCCGGCGGTCTGCTCGGCGCCTACTACGTCTTTCCGCACGTTGCGCTGCGCATAGACAAGTTCATGACCGGCGAGGGCGACACGTTCCAGATCGACACGGCCCGTGAGGCGATCATCCGCGGCAGCTGGTTTGGTCAGGGACCGGGCGAGGGCATCGTGAAGCGCATCATCCCGGACGCGCATACCGACTTTATCTTCTCCGTCGCTGCCGAGGAATTCGGCATCGTCTTCTGCATGGCGCTCGTCGCGCTGTTTTCCGTGCTGGTGCTGCGCGGCCTGTCGCATGCCTATCGCGAGCGCAACGATTTCAACCGCTTCGCCGTCGCCGGTCTCGTGCTGCAGATGGGCATCCAGTCGATCATCAACATCGGCGTCAACCTCGAGCTGCTGCCGGCAAAGGGCATGACGCTGCCGCTTATCTCCTACGGCGGCTCGTCCATGGTGGCGATCTGCGTCACCGCTGGCTTTATTCTGGCGCTGACGCGCCATCGCCCGGAAAAACGTGCGCAGGACCGGAGCCTCTTCCGCGTCCCGCACGGAATGCCCGCGGAGTAGAGGTCATGAGCAAAGGCATCGTGCTGCTTGCCGCCGGGGGGACCGGCGGCCACGTGTTCCCGGCGGAGGCGCTGGCCTTTAAGCTGAAGGAGCGTGGTTATTCGGTGCATCTCGTCACCGACAGCCGAGCGGAACGTTATGCCGGCAAGTTCCCGGCCGAGCAGATCCATGTCGTGCCGTCGGCGACGATCGGCTCGAGGAACCCGGTCGCCGTCGCCCGCTCGCTGTGGACGCTGTGGGGCGGCATGCGAGCGGCCAAAAGGCTGATCCAGCGACTGAAGCCGGTGATTGTCGTCGGCTTCGGCGGTTACCCAACCGTGCCTCCGCTGCTGGCCGCCACGCGGCTCGGCGTTGCCTCGATGCTGCATGAGCAGAATGCGGTCATGGGCCGGGCAAACAAGGCGCTGGCTCCGCGCGTCAAGGCGATTGCCGGCGGCTTTCTGCCGGAAAGCGGCGATGCTTTTTCCGAGAAGACGGTTGCAACAGGCAATCCCGTGCGCCCGGCGATCCTTGCCGCAGCCGAGCAGCCCTACCTGCCCTCGCATCCCGGCGAGCCGTTCAACCTTGTGGTCTTCGGCGGCAGCCAGGGCGCGCAGTATTTTTCCAAGGCCATGCCGACGGCGATCAGCCTGCTCGACGACGGCCTGCGCGCACGGCTCAGGGTGACTCAGCAAGTGCGCCCTGAGGATATGGAGATGGTCAGCGGCTGCGTCGCCAAGCTGGAGATGGGAGCCGAAATCGCGCCATTTTTCAACGATATGGCGGAACGCCTTGCCCGGGCACATCTGGTGATCTGCCGCTCCGGCGCCTCCACGGTCTCGGAAATCTCCGTCATCGGACGCCCGGCCATTCTGGTGCCTTATCCGCATGCGCTCGACCATGATCAGGCGGCAAACGCCGCCGCGCTGGCTGCGACTGGCGGAGCGAAGGTGATCCCTCAGTCGGAGCTTTCGCCTGAACGCATCGCCTCTATACTGAGCCATGTGATGAACGATCCGGACAAGCTTTCGCACATGGCGGCGGCGGCCAAGCTCGCCGGAAAACCGGATGCGGCGAACTTGCTTGCCGACATGGTTGAGGCTATTGCCGCCGGCAAGACAGTCTCGGAATTCAAGAGGACACGCGCATGAAACTGCCGAAGGCGATCGGTCTCGTCCATTTCATCGGCATTGGCGGCATCGGCATGAGCGGCATTGCCGAAGTGCTGCACAATCTCGGCCACAAGGTGCAGGGATCGGATCAATCAGACAGCGCCAATGTGCAGCGCCTGCGCGACAAAGGCATTGAGGTCTTCGTCGGCCATCGCGCCGAAAATCTGGGCGATGCCGAAGTCGTCGTCGTTTCGACGGCGATCAAGAAGAGCAATCCGGAACTCATCGCCGCGCGTGAAAAGCTGCTGCCGGTGGTGCGCCGCGCCGAAATGCTTGCCGAGCTGATGCGCTTCCGCAATGCGATCGCCATCGGCGGCACGCACGGCAAGACGACGACCACCTCGCTGGTCGCCACCCTGCTCGAGGCTGGCGGGCTCGATCCGACAGTCATCAATGGCGGCATCATCAACGCCTACGGCACCAATGCCCGCATGGGCGAGGGCGAGTGGATGGTGGTCGAGGCCGACGAATCCGACGGCACCTTCCTGAAGCTGCCGGCCGATGTCGCCGTCATCACCAATATCGATCCCGAACATCTCGACCATTACGGCAGTTTCGACGCCGTGCGCGCCGCCTTCCGGCAGTTCGTCGAAAACGTGCCGTTCTACGGCTTCGGCGTCATGTGCCTTGATCATCCCGAGGTGCAGTCGCTGGTCGGCCGGATCGAGGACCGCAAAATCATCACCTATGGCGAGAACCCGCAGGCCGACGTGCGTTTCAAGAATGTGCGCATCGACGGCACGCGCTCGATTTTCGACGTCGAGATCCGCCGCCGCCGCACCGGCCAGAGGACCGAGCTCAAGGGGCTGGTCATGCCCATGCCCGGCCGCCACAATATATCGAACGCCACGGCGGCGATCGCGGTCGCCAACCGGCTCGGCATATCGAGCGAGGCTATCGCCAAGGGGCTTGCCTCCTTCGGCGGCGTCAAGCGCCGCTTCACGCTGACCGGCGAATGGAACGGCGTGCAGATCTTCGACGATTACGGCCACCATCCAGTCGAGATCAAGGCGGTGCTGAAGGCGGCCCGCGAGGCCTGCAAGGGGCGCATCGTCGCCGTCCATCAGCCGCACCGTTACACGCGTCTCGCGAGTCTGTTCGAGGAATTCGCCGCCTGCTTCAACGACGCCGACAGCATCTTCCTTGCGCCCGTTTATGCGGCGGGCGAGGATGCGATCGAAGGTATCGACTCGATATCGCTCGTCTCGCGCATCAAATCCGGCGGCCATCGCGACGCCCGCTTCCTCGCTTCGGCGGAGCTTCTGCCGCAAATGGTTGCGGAGGTTGCAAAGCCTGGCGATTTCGTGGTTCTGTTGGGGGCTGGGAGCATCACATCATGGGCAGCAGCACTGCCCAAGCAACTGGAAGGCCTATCGGGAAAGTCCGCATGAAACAGGTGAATGGGGAAAAGCTTCTCGCGTCTCTCGGAGACGGTGTAAAGGATATCCGCGGCCGTATCACGCCGGATGCCCCCATGGATCGCGTCACCTGGTTCAGGGCCGGGGGTCTGGCCGAACTGATGTTCCAGCCGCATGACGTCGACGATCTCATTGCCTTCCTGAAGATATTGCCGGAAGAGGTGCCGCTGACGGTGGTCGGCGTTGGCTCCAATATCCTGGTGCGCGACGGCGGCATTCCCGGCGTGGTGCTGCGCCTGTCGGCCAAGGGCTTCGGCTTCGTCGAACTGGCCGGTGAAAACCGCATCCTTGCCGGCGCCATCTGCCCGGACAAGCATGTCGCGGCGATGGCGATGGACAATGGCATCGGCGGCTTTCATTTCTTCTATGGCATACCGGGCGGCATCGGCGGCGCGGCGCGCATGAATGCCGGGGCGAACGGCGTCGAGACGCGTGAGCGGCTAATCGAGGTGAACGCCGTCGACCGCAAGGGCAACAAGCATGTGCTTTCCAATGCAGAGATGGGCTATTCCTACCGGCATTCAAAGGCACCCGCCGATCTGATCTTCACTTCGGTGCTGTTCGAGGGCTATCCGGAAGATCGCGCCCAGATTCGCGCCGAAATGGACGCTGTGCGCAATCACCGCGAGACGGTGCAGCCGGTGCGTGAGAAAACCGGCGGCTCGACCTTCAAGAACCCGCCGGGCCATTCGGCCTGGAAGCTGATCGATGAGGCAGGCTGCCGCGGCCTCGTGATCGGCGGCGCACAGATGTCGTCGCTTCACTGCAACTTCATGATCAACATGGGCCAGGCGACGGGCTACGATCTCGAATATCTCGGAGAGCAGGTGCGCCGTGAGGTCTTCGAGAAAGACGGCATCAAGCTCGAATGGGAGATCAAGCGCCTCGGCGTCTTCATGCCCGGCCGGGAAGTGCGCCCGTTCCAGGGCGTGACGAGCGAATAAGCTATTCCACTGCCTGTTTGAGGCCTTCGCGCGGGGTGACGACGGGTGACCAGCCGAGAACGTCGCGCGCTCGGGATATGTCGACCTGCAGCGAACCACAGAGGCGCTGATAGACGGCTTCCTTCCCGAGTGCCTTTGCCGCCATGTGCAGCAGTGCAGGCGGGAAGGGGACCAGCATCGGCTTGACGCCCAGCCCCGCGGCAATTCCCCTGATGAGATCAGGCGTCGAGAGGTCCTCGCCATCTCCAGCAAGGAAAGTCTCGCCCGCAGCGGCGGGATGGTCCATGCAGGCGATGATCAGATCGACGAGATTTTGCACTGCGACCAATGTGCGGCGGTTCTTTAGCGAAGCGAAGGGGAGCGGCAATTTCCTGCGGACAAGATGGACGAGCAGCGCGAAGTTGCCGCGTGCGCCGGGACCATAAACCAGCGGCGGGCGGATGATGACGACTTCCATGCCGGTGCGCGCTGCGATTTCGCGCAGGCCGATCTCGCATTCCAGTTTCGAAATGCCGTAGGGATCGATTGGGTTCGGCCTGTCGTCGTGCCGGAACGGCCGGTCGGTCTCTTCTCCGTTGACCTTGATGGTGCTGATGAAGACGAACCTCTGCACGCCGGCGTGGGCGGCTTGTTCGGCGAGATTGAGCGCGGCGGCGGTGTTGACCCGGCGGAACTCCGCTAGCGGATCGGCTGCGCGGTCGTTCATGATGTGAACGCGGGCGGCGAGATGGACGATGACGTCGACGCCTTCAAGCGCGGCTGTCCAATCGGTTCCGTCGGTAATTTCAATCGGAAAATGCGCTACCTCAGGCGGAAAGGGAGAGGCCTGGGATCTCGTGGTCGCCACGAGCTCGCAAGTTTTGTCTATGTGCAGTCGTTTGACAAGCGGACTACCGACGAAGCCGGCTGCGCCGGTGACGAGGCATCGCATGATTTTCTCCCTGCTCACCCATGCGTCTTCGCTAGCCGGAAGTGATATCGGCATCAATAGAAAAGCGGTGACGCCCGCGCCGAGACCCTTTGCATTAATCAAATCGAGACGCTGGCCGCCGCCTCACTGTTGCCGGTATCCGGCTGAGAGATGACACCCGATTCTGTTGACTGATTCCATCGCGACTGAGCGCGATTGGATATGTCGTTGAATAAATGAACTTTTTCGATTCCGCTCGGGTTCATTTCCCGGGCGCGAAGGGAATGGTTGCACAATGAGCAAAAGTTAAAAGGCCGCAAAACTCCGGGCTAACAGTTAACGAAAGTAAACACTTCATTAACCATAATGATGCTCTAATGCATGTGAGGCCCGGCAAAGGCGCGAACGACGCAGACAGCTTCGCGCAAGCGTCGATTTCAAAAGTGGAAGTTATTTTTGGGGGTGTTGATGAGTCGCAAGCATGTCGCTGTCCTGATGGGCGGATTTTCCTCGGAAAGGCCTGTCAGCCTTTCCTCGGGAAAGGCTTGCGCAGAGGCCCTCGAAGCCGAAGGCTTCAAGGTGACGTGCATCGACGTGGCGCGCGACGTCTCCGAGAGGCTCGCGGCGCTGAAGCCCGATGTCATCTTCAATGCGCTGCATGGGCCCTTCGGGGAGGATGGCACCATCCAGGGTATCCTCGAATATCTCGAGATCCCCTATACGCATTCGGGCGTGCTTGCCTCGGCTCTGGCGATGGACAAGGAAAAGGCGAAGCTTGTTGCCGCTGCCGCCGGCATTCCGGTCGCCGAATCGCAGGTCATCAATCGTTTCGCTTTTCCTTCGGTGCATCCGATGAAGCCGCCCTATGTGGTGAAGCCGGTGCGTGAAGGGTCGAGCTTCGGCGTCGTGATCGTCACCGAAGATCAGACGCATCCGCCGCAGGTCGTCAGTTCGCCCGAATGGCGCTATGGCGAAGAGGTGCTGGTCGAGCGCTATGTCTATGGCCGTGAGCTCACCTGCGGTGTCATGGGCGAGAATGTGCTCGGTGTCACGGAGGTGGTGCCGCAGGGACACAATTTTTATGATTACGATTCCAAGTATGCTGCGGGCGGTTCAAAACACGTCATCCCGGCTAAAATTTCACCGAATATTTACCAAAAAATACAAACATTGGCGCTAAGGGCGCATCAGGCAATCGGTTGTCGCGGCGTCAGTCGGTCCGACTTTCGTTACGACGATCGTTTCTCCGAAGACGGCGAAATCATCTGGCTGGAGGTCAATACCCAGCCAGGCATGACTCCTACCTCGCTCGTGCCCGAAATGGCCGGTCATGCCGGTTATTCCTTTGGTGAGTTTCTCCGGTGGATGGTGGAGGACGCGTCTTGTTTGCGTTGACGGTCAAGAGGATAGGGCGCCCCAGCCATCATGCTGTGCTTCCGATCGTGGAAGCCGAAGAGCGATTCGTGCTGCCGCGTCCGCTGCGCCGCGTCACTCGTTTCTTGATCAGCCTCGGTAGCGGCCGCATTTACATTCCGGCCCATACCGGGACGGTGTCGGCGCTTGCCTTTTTGGCTGCGACCGGCCTCTACGGTATGTCGCTCGGCGGTCACACCGAAGCCGTCGCGCAGGCCACGACGACGGCCGCAGGTTTTGCGATCGAGGACGTGAAAGTCTCCGGCAATGCGGAAACCTCCGAAATCGAGATCCTGCAGCTGATCGGCCTCGACGGCACGACCTCACTGGTCGCACTCGACGTCGATGCGGCCCGGCGCAAGATCGCTCACCTTCCCTGGGTCGAGAATGTCGAGGTTCGAAAGGTCTATCCGAGGACAATCGAAGTGAAGCTCAAGGAGCGTGAGGCCTATGCGATCTGGCAGCACGGGCAGGAGCTTTCGCTGATCGAGAAGAACGGCAGCGTCATTGCGCCGCTTCGCGACAACAAGTTTTCGTCGCTGCCGCTCGTCGTCGGCCGCGACGCCGAGACTGCGGCAGCTTCGCTCGGCGACGCCTTCGCGAAGTGGCCCGACGTGAAGGCCCGCGTGAAGGCCTATGTCTGGATATCGGGCCGTCGTTGGGATCTGCACATGGATAACGGCGTCATCGTCAAGCTGCCGGAAGACGGCATCGATCAGGCGCTGGCGACGCTTTCGAAGTTCGACAAGGAGCATCAGCTCCTGGAGCGGGACATCGCCGCCGTCGATCTGAGATTGCCCGACAGGACCGCGATCCAGCTGACGCCGGAAGCGGCGGTCCGCCGGCAGGCGGCGGTAACGGAGCGTACCAAGGAATTGAAGAAGGCGGGGCAGAATATATGAGCTTGTTCGGTTCATCCCATTTCGGATTGCCGCGCCTGAAGCCGCTTTCGTCGAAGCGGTCGCATGTCGTTTCGGTGCTCGACATCGGCTCGACCAAGGTCGTCTGCATGATCGGCCGGCTGACGCCGCGCGAGGAAAGCCAGATCCTGCCGGGCCGCACGCACAATATCGAGATCATCGGCATCGGCCATCAGCGCTCCCGCGGCATCAAGACCGGCGTCATCGCCGATCTCGATGCGCTGGAAGGCGTCATTCGGCTGGCGGTCGACGCGGCTGAACGCATGGCCGGGCTGACCGTCGAGAGCCTGATCGTCAACCTGACGGCCGGCCGCCTTGGCAGCGACATCTACACCGCGACGATTGATCTCGGCGGTCAGGAAGTCGAGCTTAACGACCTCAAGAAAGTGCTCTCGGCTGCCTGCCAGCAATCGCTGCGCCAGGACCGCTCGGTGCTGCATTCGCTGGCGACCGGCTTCTCGCTCGACGGCGAGCGCGGCATTCGTGACCCGCTGGCAATGTACGGCGATGCGCTCGGCGTCGACATGCATGTCGTGACCGCGGAGCGCTCGGCACTGAAGAACCTCGAGCTTAGCGTCAATCGCGCGCATCTTTCTGTCGAAGGCATCGTCGCGACGCCTTATGCATCGGGCCTTGCCGCTCTCGTCGACGACGAGGTCGAGCTCGGCTGTGCGGCGATCGACATGGGCGGCGGCACGACGACGATCTCGGTCTTTGCCGAAGGCAAGCTCGTTCATACCGATGCCGTCGGGCTCGGCGGCCATCATGTCACCACCGACCTCGCCCGCGGCCTTTCGACCCGCATCGAGGATGCCGAGCGGCTGAAGGTCGTGCATGCCTCCGCGCTCTTGAATTCCTCCGATGAACGCGAGCTGATCTCGATACCGCCGATCGGCGAGGACGATCGCGACCAGCCGTCGCAGGTGCCGCGGGCGCTCGTTTCGCGGATCGTATCGGCCCGAATCGAAGAGACGATGGAACTGATCCGCGACCGTATCCAGCGTTCCGGCTTCAGCCCGATCGTCGGAAAACGCGTCGTGCTGACGGGAGGCGCGAGCCAGCTGACCGGCCTTGCCGAGGTGGCGCGGCGCATTCTGGCCCGCAACGTCCGCATCGGCCGTCCGATGGGCGTCTCGGGACTGCCGACGGCGGCCAAAGGCCCGGCCTTTTCGACGGCCGTCGGCCTGATGATCTATCCGCAGGTCGCGGACATGGAGACACATGCGTCACAGAGCGGTCTGCTCATGTCGCTTGGGGGAAATAACAGCCGCATAGCCCGCATGGGCCAGTGGCTGAAGGAAAGCTTCTGAAATTTGCGTAATTGGCCGGCGTGGCGATGCGGCCAGAGAGAGAAGGAACAGGTACCATGACCATCAAGCTGCAAAAGCCTGACATCACAGAGCTGAAGCCGCGCATCACCGTGTTCGGCGTCGGCGGCGGCGGCGGCAACGCCGTCAACAACATGATCACCGCAGGCCTCCAGGGCGTCGACTTCGTCGTTGCCAACACGGATGCGCAGGCGCTGACGATGACGAAGGCCGAGCGCATCATCCAGCTCGGCGCCAACGTCACCGAAGGCCTCGGCGCCGGCTCGCAGCCGGAAGTCGGCCGCGCGGCCGCCGAAGAGTGCATCGACGAGATCATCGATCACCTGAACGGCACGCATATGTGCTTCGTCACCGCCGGCATGGGCGGCGGCACCGGCACCGGTGCTGCTCCCGTCGTCGCGCAGGCCGCCCGCAACAAGGGCATCCTGACGGTCGGCGTCGTCACCAAGCCGTTCCATTTCGAAGGCGGCCGCCGCATGCGCCTGGCCGAGATGGGCATCCAGGAACTGCAGAAGTCTGTCGACACGCTGATCGTCATTCCGAACCAGAACCTCTTCCGCATTGCCAACGACAAGACGACCTTCGCCGACGCTTTCGCCATGGCCGACCAGGTTCTCTATTCCGGCGTTGCCTGCATCACCGACCTGATGGTGAAGGAAGGCCTCATCAACCTCGACTTCGCCGACGTCCGCTCGGTGATGCGTGAAATGGGCCGTGCGATGATGGGCACCGGCGAGGCCTCCGGCGCCGGCCGCGCGTTGCAGGCAGCCGAAGCGGCAATCGCCAACCCGTTGCTCGACGAAACCTCGATGAAGGGTGCCCAGGGCCTGCTGATCTCCATCACCGGCGGCCGCGACCTCACCCTCTTCGAAGTCGACGAAGCTGCGACCCGCATCCGCGAAGAAGTCGATCCGGACGCCAACATCATCCTGGGCGCCACCTTCGACGAATCGCTCGAAGGCATCATCCGCGTCTCGGTCGTCGCGACCGGTATCGACCGGGCGATCAGCGAAGCCGCCGAGCGCAACTTCCAGCCGGCCGCCAGGCCCGCTATCCGTCCCTCCGCGGCTGTTGCTCCGGCAGCGGCCGCAGTTCAGCCTGCGCCGGTGATGCAGGCACCGAAGGCCATCGATCCGATCGCGCAAACCATCCGCCAATCCGAGATGGAACGTGAGCTCGAAATTCCGGCCCCGCGTGCCAGCGCCCCCGTCCAGCAGCCTGCTGCGCAGCAGGAAGTCTTCCGTCCGCAGAGCAAGATCTTCGCGCCTGCACCGGAAGCTCCGGCCATGCGTCCTCAGGTGCAGCAGCAGGCTCCGGCGCCGGTAATGAGCCAGCCGGTAATAAGCCAGCCGGTGATGAGCCAGCCCGTCCAGCAGCAGCCCATCCAGCAGCAGCCGATCCGACAGGAGCCGATTATCCGGCAGGCGGCTGAAGCGGTGCGCATGCCGAAGGTCGAGGATTTCCCGCCGGTCGTCCAGGCTGAACTTGACCACCGCACGCAGCCGGCTTCGGCGCATCAGCAGGAAGAGCGCGGCCCGATGGGCTTGCTCAAGCGAATCACCAATTCGCTTGGCCGCCGCGACGATGACGCGGTTGCCGCCGACATGACCGCCGCGCCGCCAGCCGCATCACAGCAGCGCCGTCCGTTGTCGCCGGAGGCAAGCCTCTATGCGCCACGCCGCGGCAATCTCGACGATCAGGGTCGTGCAGTTCCGCAGGCTCGCATGATGCAGGAAGACGATCAGCTGGAAATTCCGGCATTCCTGCGCCGCCAGTCGAACTGAAATATCGCGGGCTTCGGCACCGTTCATGCCCGGGATCCAGGTCCCGGGCATTGCTGTTTTCGGCCGAGAATTCCTGAGCGATATCAATCGTGTGACTTCGTAACAAAACGAAAGAAACAGTGATTTGGATTGGAGCGCCGGCGCACGTAAATATGGCGCAAGAAAACTGCGCTGGGAGTCGTCTAGACGAGGCTCTTTCTGCAGAAAGAATGATAACCGCGCCGTGGCACCAACCGCTGGAGCGGAAAAATAAAGGCAGATTTTATGGCTATTGGCTTGCTGGGTTTTCAAACGACGGTATCGCGTCCGGTGACGCTCTCGGGCATCGGCGTTCATTCGGGCGCGAATGTCTCGATCACGCTGAACCCGGCCGAAGCGGACACTGGCGTCGTTTTCCAGCGCCTGCATGATAATGGCGACATCACCGAACTGAAGGCCGTCTCCTCGCAGGTCGGCAATACAGACCTCTGCACGGTGCTCGGCTTCTCACCCACGCATTCAATCGCGACGATCGAACATGTCATGGCCGCCGTCTATGCGCTCGGCCTCGACAATGTCCTCATTGAGGTGCAGGGCGCAGAAATGCCCATCATGGACGGCAGTTCGCTGCCTTTCGTCGAAGCGATCGAGCAGGCCGGTCTCATCTCGCTCGGCGTCAAGCGTCGCTATATCCGCATCACCAAGCCGGTGCGGATCGAGCACGGCGGCTCCTGGAGCGAATTCCGTCCCTATGACGGCACGCGCTTCGAAGTCGAGATCGATTTCGAATGCCCGCTGATCGGCCGGCAAAAGTGGGCCGGCGACCTAAACGCCGCCGTCTTTAAATCCGAACTTTCCCGCGCCCGCACCTTCGGCTTCATGCGTGATGTTGAACGTCTCTGGGCATCGGGCCATGCGCTCGGTTCTTCGCTTGAAAATTCCGTCGTCATCTCGGACGACAATACCGTCATCAATGTCGAAGGCCTGCGATATGCCAAGGACGAGTTTGTTCGCCACAAGACGCTTGATGCCGTTGGCGACCTGTCTCTCGCTGGCGTCCAGTTCATCGGTTGCTACCGATCCTATCGTGGCGGCCATAAGATGAATGCCAATGCTTTGAAGGCGCTGCTCGCCGATCCCTCCGCCTACGAGGTGGTCGAGACCTCGACGCCGCGCCAGCGCGTCGCCGCTCGTGAACTGATCGCCGTCAACGCTTCGGAATTCGCTCCCTGGTCGGCATGACCTCCAGCATATTCTCAAGACCAGGCCGCCTCTTCCCGGAGGCGGTTTTTTTATGTCGGCCCGAGTCTGTGGTGATAGGCATTTTCTCGCAGTTGCTTAGCTGCCACAGGTCGGCAAGAAGGTGAAAAGCCGGCCAATCCGGCGGCGGCTGCCACAAAAATGCGTTAATGCCTTATCATTGCGTTGCTCTTGATGCACATTTGTGGCTAGAAACGCCGGCGAGGCGTGGCTGTCGTGGAGCGAGCGGCGGCATTGGGGTTCTTTTGAATGGCTTATGCAGGATCTGAAGGTATGATGAAGACAGCGCGCGCTTTGTTCGCATCGCTTCTGGTGCTGAGCGCAGGCGCCTCGATCTCCGGCTGCCAGTCGGATCCCGATATCGACATCACCAAGCTTGGCCTCGAAACCGATCCGCCTGACGTGCTCTACACCCAGGGCCTTGCCAATATGAAGGCGGGCAACATGGCGGAAGCAGCGCGCAAGTTCGATGCAATCGATCGCGAGAACCCATTCTCCGAATGGGCGCGCAAGGCGCTGGTCATGAGCACCTTTGTCAAATACCGCCAGGGCAAGCTCGATGATGCGCTTGCCTCGGGTAATCGCTACATGTCGCAATATCCGAAGTCCCAGGACGCTGCCTATGTGCAGTATCTCATCGGTCTCACCTATTCCAAACAGATCGTCGACGTGACCCAGGACCAGCGCGCCTCGGCCAAGACGATCGAGGCGATGCAGGCTGTGATCGACAACTACCCGAACTCCGAATATGTCGATGACGCGCAGGCGAAGATCCGCTACGCCCGTGATCAGCTCGCCGGCAAGGAAATGCAGATCGGCCGCTACTATATGGAGCGGAAGGAATATCTCGCCGCAATCTCGCGTTTCCGCATCGTCGTCGAGAAATATCCGAATACGAACCAGATCGAGGAGGCCTTGGCCCGTCTCGTCGAGGCTTATTACGCCATGGGTATCGTCGACGAGGCGCAGACCGCGGCAGCCGTTCTTGGTCACAACTATCCGGACAGCCAGTGGTACGCCGATTCCTACAAGCTGCTGCAGACAGGTGGCGCCGAGCCGCGTGAGAACAAGGGCTCCTGGATCGCTGCGGCAGGCAAGAAACTCCTGCTCGGTTCCTAAGTCCCATGCTGATCCAGCTTTCGATCCGCGATATCGTCCTGATCGAGCGGCTGGATCTTGCCTTCGAGACCGGTCTGTCCGTGCTGACGGGCGAGACCGGCGCGGGCAAATCCATCCTGCTCGACAGTCTTTCGCTGGCGCTCGGCGGGCGCGGCGATGGCGGTCTGGTGCGCCATGGCGAAGACAGGGGTCAGGTGACGGCGGTGTTCGACGTCGGCATCGACCACGGGGCGCGGGTGCTCCTGCGTGAAAACGGCATCGACGACGAGGGCGACCTGATCTTCCGCCGTCAGCAATCGGCCGATGGTCGCACCAAGGCCTATGTCAACGATCAACCGGTGAGTGTGCAACTGATGCGCCAGGCCGGCCAGATGCTGGTCGAGATCCACGGCCAGCACGATGATCGCGCTCTTGTCGACACGAATGCCCATCGCAACCTGCTCGATGCCTTTGCCGGCCTCACCGATGAGGTTGCTGAGGTCTCCCGCCTGTATCGTATTTGGCGCGACAGCGAACGGACGCTGAAAAAGCATCGCGAGAAGGTGGAAAGTGCGGCGCGCGAGGCTGACTATCTGCGTTCCTCTGTGGCAGAGCTGGAGAAACTCTCGCCACAGGACGGCGAGGAGGACGAACTCGCCGAAAGCAGGCAGAGGATGATGAAGGCGGAGCGAATCGCCGGCGACATCGCCGAAGCCTCCGAATTCCTGAACGGCAATGCCTCGCCGGTGCCGCATATCGCCTCGCTGGTGCGCAGACTGGAGCGCAAGAGCCATGAAGCGCCCGGGCTGCTCGAAGACACCGTGACGCTACTCGATGCTGCGCTCGACCAGCTTTCCAATGCGCAGATGGAAGTCGAGGCAGCGCTGCGCAAGACCGAATACGATCCGAGAGAACTGGAGCGGGTGGAGGAGCGGCTTTTCGCGCTCAGAGCCGCGTCGCGCAAATATTCCGTGCCCGTCACCGAGCTGCCGGCGCTTGCGATGCGCATGATCGCTGATCTTGCCGATCTTGACGCAGGCGAGGAGCGGCTGGCGCATCTGGAAGCGGAGGTCGGTCTGGCGCGAGAGAATTACGATTCGGCGGCGCGCTCGCTTTCCGACAAGCGCCATCAGGCAGGCACTGCGCTGGCTGCCGCCGTGATGGCCGAACTGCCGGCGCTGAAGCTCGAACGCGCTCGTTTCATGGTCGAGATCACCACGGATGCGCAGGAGGCGCTTCCCGAAGGCATCGACGTCGTCGAGTTCCATGTCCAGACCAATCCCGGCACGCGCCCCGGCTCGATCATGAAGGTGGCCTCCGGCGGTGAGCTGTCGCGTTTCCTGCTGGCGCTGAAGGTGGCGCTCGCCGATCGCGGCTCAGCCCCAACGCTCGTTTTCGACGAAATCGATACCGGTGTCGGCGGTGCTGTGGCCGATGCGATCGGCCAGCGGCTGAAGCGGCTGTCCGAGCGGGTCCAGGTGCTGTCGGTCACACATGCGCCGCAGGTCGCGGCGCGGGCGGCGACGCATCTGCTGATCTCCAAGGGGCCGGCGGCCGAGGGTTCCGAAAAAATCGCCACGCGCGTCGCGACGATGGCGCACAAGGATCGCACCGAGGAGATCGCCCGCATGCTCGCCGGCGCCTCGGTGACGGAAGAGGCGAGGGCGGCGGCGAAGCGGCTGCTGGCCGGTAACGGCTGATTGCCGCAGCCGGCACGCTGACAAATACCCCGCTTCGCGCTATGCCGATTGCTCCGATTAGCGGCGATCCGTTGCCATGCGCCTGTTCCATTTCAGCGATAACTCCGGCATCGCAGCGTTCGAGCCGCGTGCCGTTCGCATCCCCTCAATCCGCCCGGCCGGCCAGGAATGGCTGAACGGTCCGCTCGTCTGGGCGATCGATGCCGATCATGACTTCATGTATCTCTTTCCGCGAGATTGCCCGCGGATCCTGATCTGGGCCACGTCCGAGACGCCGGAAGCCGAGAGGCGGCATTGGCTTGCAGGTTGCCGGGCAGCAGCCTATGTCGAGCGTCGTTGGCTGGAACGGCTCTCGGCGGTGACAGTTTATCGTTACGCGCTGCCGGCCGAAGGTTTCGAGGAGCTCGGCGATGCGGGCATGTGGGTGGCTCGCCGGCGTATAGTTCCGATCGAATGTACCGCCATTTCGCGGCTCGACCGGGAATTCATGCCGCGCGGAGTGGAACTGCGGGTGGTCGACAGTTTTCAGCCGCTGAAAGGCCTGTGGAACAGCGGACTGCATGTCAGCGGCATCCGGCTGCGCAACGCCTTGGATTGGGAATAGGCTGGTAGGCAGTCCTCACTGGTCAGGGTAAGCAGCCTCTCTTTTCATCCGGCGATTTTGCTCTAAAAACAATGCAGATTTCTGGCCAGATTCTCTGGAGTGATGTTCCATGTCCACCGAAGGTTCCGCCATCGACACGTTAACGATCGAAGAGGCTGCCGCCGAGCTCGAGCGGCTGGCAAGGGAGATCGCGCACCACGACGCGCTCTATCACGGCAAGGACCAGCCGGAGATTTCAGATGCCGATTACGATGCGCTGAAGCGCCGCAACGATGCGCTGGAAGCGCAGTTTCCCGAGCTGATCCGTGAGGACAGCCCGTCGCGACGGGTCGGTGCTGCGCCCTCGGTCACCTTCTCGCCCGTCGTCCACGCGCGGCCGATGCTGTCGCTCGACAACACGTTCTCACAGGAGGACGTGCAGGATTTCGTCGCCGGGGTCTATCGCTTCCTCGGCCGACTGCCGGACCAGTCGATCGCTTTTACCGCCGAACCGAAGATCGATGGGCTATCGATGTCGATCCGCTACGAGAACGGGAGACTGACGACGGCTGCGACGCGCGGTGACGGCACCGCGGGGGAAAACGTCACCGCCAACATCCGCACCATATCCGAAATTCCCAACCAGCTGCCGAAGGATGTCCCCGCAGTCGTGGAAATCCGCGGCGAGGTTTATATGGCCAAGAGCGATTTCCTGGCGCTCAACCGCCAGATGGAAGCGGAGGGCAAGCAGACCTATGTCAATCCGCGCAACACGGCGGCGGGATCGCTGCGCCAACTCGACGCCAAGGTGACGGCGAGCCGCAAGCTGAAATTCTTCGCCTATGCCTGGGGCGAGATGTCGGACCTGCCGGCCGACACGCAATTCGGCATGGTGCAGACCTTCAAGGACTGGGGCTTCCCGGTCAATCCGTTGATGAAGCGGCTGAATTCGGTCGCCGACATCCTGGCGCATTACGACGAGATCGGCCTCAAGCGCCCGGATCTCGATTACGATATCGACGGCGTCGTCTACAAGGTCGACAGCCTGGAACTGCAGCAGCGCCTCGGCTTCCGCTCGCGAAGCCCGCGGTGGGCGACGGCGCATAAATTCCCGGCCGAGCAGGCCTTCACCGAGGTCGAGAAGATCGAGATCCAGGTCGGCCGGACCGGTGCGCTGACGCCTGTGGCCCGGCTGAAGCCGATCACGGTCGGCGGCGTCGTCGTCACCAACGCGACACTGCACAATGAGGACTACATCAAGGGCATCGGCAATAGCGGCGAGCGCATCCGGCCGAAGGAGCACGATATTCGCGAGGGCGATACCGTCATCGTCCAGCGCGCCGGCGATGTCATTCCGCAGATCCTCGACGTGGTGATGGAAAAGCGTCTCGCCGAGGCGAAGCCATATGATTTTCCCAAGACCTGCCCGGTCTGCGGCTCGCATGCGGTGCGCGAGGTCAATGAGAAGACCGGCAAGATGGATTCGGTGCGCCGCTGCACGGGCGGCTTCATCTGCCGGGCGCAGGCGACGGAGCATCTGAAGCATTTCGTTTCGCGCAACGCCTTCGATATCGAGGGGCTCGGTTCGAAGCAGATCGACTTCTTCTTCGAAAATGAAGATGCGTCCCTGCAGATCCGCACGGCGCCCGATATCTTCACCTTGGAGAAGCGCCAGGCGCAGTCGCTGACCAAGCTGGAGAATATCGACGGCTTCGGCAAGGTCAGCGTCGGCAAGCTCTATGCGGCGATCAACGAGCGGCGCAGCATTGCGCTCCACCGTTTCATCTATGCGCTCGGCATTCGCCATGTCGGTGAAACCACGGCAAAACTCTTGGCGCGCTCCTACGGCACCTATGAAGCCTTTGCGACCGCGATGAAGGAGGCCGCACCGCTTTCCGGCGACGCCTGGAACGATCTCAACGCCATCGAGGGTATCGGTGAGGTCGTGGCGCGCGCGATTGTCGAGTTCTACAAGGAGCCGCGCAACATCGAAGTGATCGGCCGTCTGCTTGAAGAAGTGACGCCCGCAGCGGCCGAGCAACCGGTGACGACGGGCAGTCCTGTGGCTGGCAAGACCGTGGTCTTCACCGGCTCGCTCGAAAAATTCACCCGCGACGAGGCGAAGGCAAGGGCCGAAAGCCTCGGCGCCAAGGTCGCGGGATCGGTATCGAAGAAGACCGACATCGTCGTTGCCGGTCCCGGCGCCGGCTCGAAGCTCGACAAGGCGCGCGAACTCGGCGTCCAGACGATGGATGAGGATGAGTGGCTGGCGCTGATTGGCGGGTGAGGAAGCCGGCGTCAGAATGCCCGCATCCTGTTCGGCGTTGCCTCGGCCTTGTGCGAGGATCTGCTGCGCCCGTTGCCAATGCTCCGGATAAGCCGGGCAAGACCAAGCACGACGAGGGATGCGGATAGACCCGTCCGACTCAGGTCCTCAGCCGCGCCATCGTATAGGCATCGGCATAGTGTCCGGCGCGATATCCGAAAGCACGCAGATGCCCTTCCTTTTCGAAGCCGAACTTCTCGTAGAGAGCGATCGCAGCCGCGTTGTCGGTATATACGGTCAGTTCGAGCCGCTTGATGTCGAGCCAGTCGTCGGCTGCATCGACCATCGCGCCAAGCAGGATGCGGCCGAATCCGCGACCGGTGAAGTCGTCATGCACGCCCATGCCGAGGCTGGCGACGTGCTGGCGACGGCCGCTAAGGCGGTTGAGGCCGCAATTGCCGACGATCTTGCCATTTAGAGTCACGACAAGGTTGAGCGCGCCCGCCGACGGGTTTTCCATGTTCTTGCGGACCTCCTCAATCCGCTGGTAAGGCGGCCTCAGCGTGCCGGCCCGATAGCCCGGTAAATTTATAAGATCAGTGATCTCTTCGGCGTCGGAAAGACGCACGGCTCGCACGACGACACCGTCGGGCAGGGGCGCCCGGCCGCGGGGTTCATTCTCTTCGTTTTCAGGCATGGCATCTCTCCTTGGGTTACAGCGAGGAGAGCCGGGATTTTTTGGAAAACCCTGCTCGCCTCGGCAGGGTTCTCGGGATGATCGGACGGCTAGTGACGCACCATCGCTCCCGCGTACCCTGGAGGGGTCGTGGCGATATGATGCATGGTATGCGTCACAGAGTTGATCATGCGCGAAAGTTTCCCCATCCGCGTGCAGATGTCAATAGGCCGGGATTTGCCTTCGCCTCCGGCTGACATTATGCCGGTAGGGCAGACGATTCGGATTTTACCCTTGAAGACCATTGCCATCGATTTCGAGACAGCCAACGAGCAGCGCGGCAGCGCCTGTTCTGTGGGGCTTGCCTGGATCGAAGAGGGTAGGGTGACGCGCGTCGAGGAGCGGCTGATCCGACCCAGAGACATGCGCTTTTCCGGCATGAACATCGCAATCCACGGAATTCGGCCGGAGCACGTCGAGGATGCGCCTGAATTTCCCGAGGTGATGGACGAGTTCTACGACGATATCAGCGGCGCGACGATGATCGCGCACAATGCGGCATTCGACTTCAGCGTCTGGCGGGCGAGCCTCGATCTCTACCGGCAATCCTATCCTGAGCTGACCTATCTCTGCAGCCTGAAGATGGCGCAGCGCATCTGGCCGCATTTCCTCTCGCATCGGCTGAACCTGATCGCCGAGCATCTCGGGCTGCGCTTCATGCACCATAATGCCGCCGAGGATGCGGCGGTTTGCGCGGCCGCGGCGATCGAGATGGCGAGGGCGGTCAAGGCGAAGGCCGTGGAAGCGATCCCGGCGGTGATCGGTATGACGCCGGGGCGGCTGACGGCGCGTGGCTATGCGCCCTGCACCTGCCGGAAAGCCTGAACGCCCCGTAACAACGGCGATTTCTTGCAAAGCCCAGGTGCATGCTTATCTAGAATGCGGATCATCCAGGGAGCCGCCATGACCAAGCTTCGCACGTTTCTTCTCGCCGCATTTTCCTTCGCCGCTATTTCCGCGGGCGCTGCCTCGGCCGAAGTCGTCGGCAAGGTCGGGGTCGACTGGATCGGCAACGACATCATCGTCGAGGCACTCTCCGACCCGGAGGTCAAGGGCATCACTTGCCACGTCACCTATTTCGATCGCAGCCTGATCGATCGGTTCAAGAACGGCAACTGGTTCGAAGATCCGTCCAACAATTCGATCGCTTGCCGCCAGACCGGACCGATCGAGATCGGCAACATCGACCTCTCCAAGGACGGCAGCGAGGTGTTCCGCCAGGGCATGTCGCTGATCTGGAAGACGCTGGTTGTCAACCGCATCTACGACAAGGCCAACGACACGCTGATCTATCTCGCCCATTCGCGCCAATTGACCGATGGTTCGGCGAAGATGTCGATCTCGACCGTTCCGCTTTATGGGCAGAGCGTGACTTGGAAGAATGGGAAGCCATAGGGGCTGGAGATCCTTTCTTCTGATGTGCCGTCCGCCTCCTCATCCGACCCTTCGCGCCACCTTCTCTCCGCGGGGGAGAAGGGGTAAGCCGCATCGTCTCCGCATACTTGGCTTGGTGTGCTACGTCGCCTCTGTCCTTCGGGGTGAGGGGCCGCACACGCAAAGCATGCGTACTTTCTGACGAAAAACAAGAAAGGCCCGGACGAGCCGAGCCTTTGAATTCCGTATCTAAAGAATATCAAGCCGCCTGGTTCAACTCGTCGGCGATGACCGTATCGAGGTTGAGGAAGCAGACCATGGTCTTCTCGAGTGCGACGATGCCGCGGCAGAAGGCGCGCTGGGCTTCCGGGATGATTTCCGGCGGCGGCTGCAGGTCTTCGCTCTTGATGGTCATCATGTCGGAAACCTGCTCGACCAGCAGACCGACCAGCTTGCCCGCGATATCGGTGACGATGATCGCCGAGCGCTCGGAAGGCTCGGTCATCTTCATGCCGAGGCGGCAGGCCATGTCGATGACCGGGATCACCGCGCCGCGCAGGTTGATGAGGCCCAACACGTAGGGCGGGGTATGCGGCATCGGCGTCACCGGCGCCCAACCGCGGATTTCGCGGATAGCCATGATGTCGATGCAGAATTCCTGATCGCCCAAGTGGAACGAAACGATTTCCAGATAGGCGCCCGACTGCTTGATGGCACTATTGTTCATGATCAGAATTCTTCCCAATTGTCCCCGGCGGGAGCGGCGATGGCTTTGGCGGCAGAACCGCCGTCGAATGCGCCCGCGACTTTGCCGATCAGGCTGCGTGCGGGAGAAGGTCTCGAATGCGAGGTGGCGGTTGCCTCTCGCGGCGTTTGCCGGGCGCTCATGCCCTCGCCGGTTTTGAACTGCTTGATCAGTTGCGTCAGATTTTCGGCGTCGACGGCGAGCGTATGGCTTGCGGCATTCGTCTCTTCCACCATGGCCGCGTTCTTCTGCGTGACCTGATCCATCTGGCTGATCGAAGTGTTGATTTCGTTCAATCCGACTGATTGTTCGCGCGCAGAGGTTACGATTGATTTAACATGTTCGTCGATGCGCAGAACATCCTCGCCGATCTGGCGAAGCGCTTCACCGGCGGCTGTCACCAGTTCGCCGCCGATCTTCACTTCCTCGCCGGATTTTCCGATCAAGGCCTTGATATCCTTGGCAGCACCCGCAGCACGGCCGGCGAGTTCGCGCACTTCCTGGGCGACGACGGCGAAGCCCTTGCCGGCCTCGCCGGCGCGTGCGGCCTCGACGCCGGCGTTGAGCGCGAGCAGGTTCGTCTGGAAGGCGATCTCGTCGATGACGTTGATGATCTTGCCGATCTCGCGGGAGGCGCCCTCGATTCGCTCCATCGCGGCCATCGCATCACCGACAACGATATCCGATTTCGCGGTATTTTCGCGGGTGTGGGAGACCATGTGGCCCACTTCCTCGGCGCGGCTGGTGGCGTTGCGGACGGTGGCGGTGATCTGATCGAGGGCGGCGGACGTCTCTTCCAGCGAGGCGGCCTGCTGTTCGGTGCGCTTGGCGAGATCGTCGGCGGCGGCGCGCATCTGGCGGCTGTTCGCCTCGATCGAGCTGCTGTTGATGGCGATGTCGCTCATCGCCTTGCGCAGCGTCGCGGTCGTCTGGTTGAAGTCCAGGCGCAAGCGCTCCAGCTCTTCGCGGAAAGGCTGGTCGATGGTCACGGTCACGTCGCCGCCCGAAAGGCGGGTAAGGCCGGCGCCAAGAGCGGCGACGGCGGCGCTGAGCGCCTCGGCGTCGGCGAGCTTGGCGGCTTCGCGGGCACGGTGCTCAGCATCGCTGCGCTGTCTGTCTGTCTGGGCCTGGGCTTCAAGGTCGCGCTTCTCGATCGCGGCGAGGCGGAAGCCGTCGGCGGCGCGAGCCATCTCGCCGATTTCGTCGCCGCGGGTCTTTTCAGCGACGTTGCTGGCAAGATCGCCATTCATGATGCGCTGCATGCTTTCGCGCACGGCGCCGATGCCACGCCGGATCGAACCGCCATGGACATATTGCAGGACACCCATGATGAGGATGGCCAGGACGCCGAGGCCGATCTGCAGGATGAGGGCCTCTCGCGACACGGCATTGGCGAGCTCGACATGCTGCTGGGCGAAAACCGTGCCTTCAGCGGCGAGCTTGTCGAGGGTCGCGGTCAGCTCTTCGCCGGCGCCGTCGATCGCGTCGTCGATTTTGTCGAATTCCGCATCAGCCGCGCCCTGCTGAACCAGCGCGACGAGATCGACCTGTATTGCCTTGCCGATTGCGGCGACATCGGCGTCATAGCTCTTCAACAGGCTGTCGACTTGCATTTCATGCGCAAGAAGGTGCATCTCTTTCGAACCACCCGAAAGAGCAGTCAGCGAATCACCGATTAGTTTGATGCGCTCGGGTTCGACGGCCTTGCTGTCCTTGTCGACGATAATGTCCATCGCGGCCAAGACCATCGTCAGATTCGCAAGCCGCATGTCGCCGATATGGTTGACGCTGGCCTGGATCTCGCCGGCGCGGCGCAACGCCGTGTCGACCCGCATGTTCTCGTACCAGCCGACGCCGAGCATCGTTCCGAAACCGATGAAGGCCGCACCGCCCAGTGTCCAGAGCCGCTGGCTGACCGACAGGCTCTTGCGCACCGATGAATTCGTCATGAAAAGACCCCTCCACAAACCGCTCGGGTTTATGTTTTTGCTACCCTCACGCGGCGTCCGGGGTTTTCGCCACTCGGCAGACTTCATGTCAGAACGGCTCGATCGAGCCGCACGCACTGCTAAATATAAAGATGACGATTTAAGCCTTTCCTAATGATGTTTCTCTTGAACTTATCTGTTCACCTTAAGAGCAAGTGGTTCAAATGATGCCGCTTTTTGATGTGCGCTATCGCGGTTCGACGATTTTTCCGCCCTGGACAGCTTCTGCCCCTGAGGCAATTAATCACGGGTCAGAAAACATATTCTTGAATTGCGCGCCTCCGCCTGAGGCTATAATCACGCCGGCGGGGCCATGACCGCCTCAGACTGAGGGCCACGCCAATGAAGACATTTCGCATCGCCGTCTGGATCGGTGTTCTGATACTTGCCGGAGTTCTCGGTGCGGTCAGGTGGTATCCCATGACGTCTCAGGATGTCGTGGCGGAACCGCCGTTCGGCGTGCCCTTCACACTGGTTTCCCAGAGCGGCCAACCGATCACCGAGCAGGCGCTCCGCGGCAAGCCGACGGCGCTGTTCTTCGGCTTTACCCATTGCCCGGAAGTTTGCCCGACGACGCTGTTCGAACTGAACGGCTGGATGGAGAAGGTCGATCCCAATGGTGACAAGCTGCAGGCCTATTTTGTGACCGTCGATCCGGAGCGCGATACGCCCGAGATCATGAACGAGTACGTGTCCAACGTTTCCAAGCGAATTACCGGCATTTCGGGCCCACCGGACAAGATCACCGAGGTCATCAAGGGGTTCCGCGTCTATGCCAAGAAGGTGCCGGTCGACGAGAAGGATCCAAACGGCGACTATACGATGGATCATACTGCGTCGGTCTTCCTGCTCGATTCCGCCGGGCGGTTTTCCGGAACGATCGCCTATGGCGAAAATCCGGACACGGCGGTAAAGAAGTTGGAGAATCTCGTCCATAAGGGGTGATGGCTTCAGCGTGATGGGACGTTGGCTCGACCGATGGCGGGCAAGGGAAACGGGAAAGACCGCCTATCGTGAGTGAAATCCGCCTTTACGTGCCGACTACCGAAAGCCAGGCCGAAGCGATCCTCGATCTCCTGACCCAAGTCTTCGGCGAAGAAGACTTTGCCATCGGCACCACCGAAATCGATGAGAAGAAGGATATATGGGAGGCCTCGGTCTATATGATGGCCGAGGACGAGGCGGATGTGCGCTCCCGCATCGAGGCAGCGCTGAAGGTCGCTTTTCCCGATGCTCAGCTGTCGCGAGAAGTCATCCCGGATGTTGATTGGGTGGCGAAATCGCTGGAGGGCCTGAAGCCGGTCAGGGCGGGGCGCTTCCTGGTGCATGGCTCGCATGACCGAGACAAGGTCCGCTCCGGTGACATCGCCATCGAGATCGATGCCGGCCAAGCCTTCGGTACCGGCCATCACGGAACGACGGCCGGTTGCCTGGAGATGATCGATGCAGTGATGTGTTCGCGCCGGGTTCGCAATGCGCTTGATCTCGGCACAGGCAGTGGCGTCCTGGCGATCGCGGTGCGTAAGCTCAAAAACATCCCGGTGCTTGCGACCGATATCGATCCGATCGCAACGCTGGTCGCGGCTGAGAACGTACGACGCAATGGCATCGCGTCTGGCATCGTCACGAAGACCGCACCGGGGTTCCATTCGACGGCCTTCTCGGAGAATGGCCCCTTCGACCTCATCATCGCCAATATTCTCGCCCGGCCGTTGATCCGGATGGCGCCAAAGCTCGCCACGCATCTTGCGCCCGGCGGATCGGTGATCCTTTCAGGCATTCTCGCGTCACAACGGTGGAAGGTGATCGCCGCCTATAGCGGCGCGCGGCTCCGGCATGTCAGGACGATCTGGCGGAACGGCTGGGTGACGATTCATTTCGATCGGCCTTGAGGAGGGAGAGGATCGGGGCGACGGGTGCGACTTACTCCCTCTTCTCCCCGGCGGGGAGAAGATGCCCGAAGGGCAGATGAGGGGTGAGCGGCGAAGCCGCGAATGCGCTGAGCGCAAGCGAAGGACAATGAAGGGTGTGCCGTGCGGCACCCTCATCCGACCCTACGGGCCACCTTCTTCCCCGCTGGAGAGAAGAGGGAACAAGCCGTGACCTCAGTTGTTCCACAGGATAGCGCGCTTCCCGTGCCGTTCACAAAAGAAAAAGGCGGCGCCGATGGCACCGCCTTGGACCGGTCTTCCGGTCAATGACCGCGAGCTCGAAGGAGGAGGAGCGCTCGAGCGGGCTCTACTGCATTCCAATAGGCCGGTCCGGGAGGGAGGAGACGGACAGGCTTTAAGCTTAGAACGCGTAGCTGGGGGCGCCCTGGTGGCGCGTGACGCGCTGGCCGGCGCCGAGAAGCTTGAGGCTGTCCTCGTTCTGCGGGCGGCGGGCGCCGATCACGTGACGCACAGTCTGGCGTTCGCCAGCCTGCACCGGGCTGCTGTATGCGAAGCGCGAGAGAGAGGCGGTCATTTCAAAAATTCCTTTGTTTGCTGGCTCATCCGAACCGTTCTATGGTGGCTATATAGCTATTCTGAAATGCGGAGGCAGAGGGTTTTCATCATGGGAGCCATGCGGCCAATGCATAAAGCGTGCCAAATTAACTTTTGGTGTCACAGTTCCGTCAAAATGCCGAGCAGGCCCAACGGTTTCGCCTCGTTTCGTCGCTTTTTCTCCCCATCGATTTAAATTTCGCTAACATGGCCGGCATCCCGTTAACCAGATTCGTTTCAACTATTCGGATTTCCAGCATGTTCCAGTCTTTCGAAGTCACCTCCACGCCGCAGTTCGGCAAGGAACGAGTTTCGGCGCTGCGCGCTACTTTCGATTCGCTAGGCATCGATGCTTTCCTCGTGCCGCGCGCCGATGAGTTCAACGGCGAATATGTTCCGGCCTGCTCCGAGCGGCTGGCATGGCTGACGGGTTTCACCGGCTCGACGGGCATCGCGCTGATCCTGCGGACGCAGGCGATCGTCTTCGTCGACGGACGCTATGTGACGCAGCTCGCCGAACAAGTCGACGGCTCGGTGTTTTCGGGCGGCGATCTGGTGAACGAGCCGCCGCATGTCTGGCTTCCGGCAAACGGAACTAAGGGGCTGAGGCTCGGCATCGATCCCTGGCTTCACGCCGGCGCGGAAGTACGGCGTCTGGAAAGAGCACTGGCGGAGATCGGCGGGAGGTTGGTCTTCCTGCCGTACAATCCGCTCGACAGGTTGTGGAGCGATCGGCCTGCCGAGCCGCTCGGCGCCGTCACCATCCAGAATGTCGCCCAAGCCGGCGTGCTGGCAAGCGATAAGATTGCGACGATTGCCGCGGATCTTTCGAAGAAGAACCTCGCCGCGGTGCTGATTGCGGATCCCTCCTCGGTTGCCTGGATCTTCAATATCCGCGGTGCCGACGTGCCGCACACGCCGCATCCGCTGGCGCGCGCCATTATCCACGCCGACGGGCGGTCCGAACTCTTCCTGGACAAGCGCAAGACTGGAATCGAGACTGAGGCTTATCTCGGGCAGATATGCACGCAACTTCCGCCATCGGCACTCGAAGAGAGGCTTGCTGCCGTTTCCAGGGATCGCCGCGTGCTGATCGATGCTGATATCGCCTCCCATGCGCTGGCGGAGATTATCCGCGAGTCGGGCGGCGAAGTGGTGGAGGGCGCCGACCCCGCTAAGCTGCCGCGCGCGGTGAAAAACGACGTCGAAATCAACGGCTCGGCCGCTGCACATCTGCAGGATGGAGCAGCGATGGTGGAATTCCTTTATTGGCTTTCGCAGGAGAAGCCGGGCAGCGTAAGCGAAATTGCTGCTGCCGAACATCTGGAGGCGGTGCGCGCTCGGGTCGGCCAGAGCATGCAGAACCCGCTGAAGGATATTTCCTTCGATACGATCTCGGGCGCCGGCGAACATGCGGCGATCATGCATTATCGCGTTACCACCGAGACCAACCGGATGATCGCGGCAGGCGAACTCTTCCTGATCGATTCCGGTGCGCAATATATCAACGGCACGACCGATATTACCCGCACGGTCGGGATCGGCACGGTGTCAGAGGAGCATCGCCGTTTCTTCACGATGGTGCTCAAGGGAATGATCCAGATCAGCACGGCACGTTTCCCGAAGGGTACACGGGGCTGCGACCTCGATCCGCTGGCGCGGATCGCGCTGTGGCGGGCGGGCGCCGATTTTGCCCATGGCACAGGGCATGGGGTCGGCTCCTATCTCTCTGTGCATGAGGGGCCGCAGCGCATCTCCCGGCTTTCGACGCAGGAGCTGCTGCCCGGGATGATCCTTTCGAACGAGCCCGGTTATTACCGGCCTGGCAGCTTCGGCATCCGGATCGAGAACCTGATCTATGTGCGCGGCGCCGAGGAAATCGAAGGCGGCGACATGCCGATGCTCGGCTTCGAGACGCTGACCTTCTGCCCGATCGACCGCAACCTCGTCATTCCCGAGCTTCTGACCCATGATGAGCTGCATTGGTTCAACGACTATCACCGCCGCACATGCGAGGCGCTGATGCCGCTGATCCACGATCCCGACGTCAGGGCGTGGCTCGAAAACGCGACGCTGCCGCTCGAATATTAGGCAACAGACGGCGGAACACTGCTTTCGGGCTGCAAGGCCGCGCGCTTTCAGGCGCAAGGCCAGGGTTCAGGCGCCGATCGTGTAGCGCCATGCCATCACGACAACCCAAGCGGCAATCAGCATCCATGTATGGGAAATGCGCAGGCCGACGAAGAGGGCAACGATCAGCGCCAGTTTCGATTCCCAGCCGCCAATGAAGAAGGCAGGTGCGACAAGAGTGGTCAGCACGGCGGCCGGCACGGCGTTCAGCGCCGCTTCCATGCGCGGGGGAATGCTCTTCATTCGGGTGATGAGGATATAACCGCCGATGCGGGTGGCGAAGGTGGCGACTGCTGCGGCGAGTATGACGAGCGCCATATGGAGATCGAATTCCATGGCTCAGACCTCGTGCACTTCGGATTGAAAGGCGTCGGCTTCGAGATCCGGCACCTCGCGCGGCAGCGGCAGCAGGGCAGCCAGCACGATGCCGGCGGCCGCACCCAGGCTGACATGCCAGGGCGAGCCGACATAGCGGTAGGCGAGCACTGATGCTACCGCGCTGACGAGCGCCACCGGCAGGAAGTTGTCGCGCTTGCGGAAGCCGAGGACGATGCCGAGGAAATAGGCCGGCAGCAAGATATCGAGTCCAATTGCCTTGGGATCGCCGATGAAGCCGCCGAGCAGGCCGCCGGCGACGCTGATCAGCACCCAGGGAATGTAGATGATGACGCCGAAGCCGAGATACCAGGCGAAGGTAAGCGATTTGCCGGCTTCGCCCCGCTTGACCGCCTCGGCAAATTGCGGATCGACGAGCAGGAAAAAGGTGAAGAACTTCTGCACCGGGGTGAAATGGCCGATGTAGCGTGCTAAGGCCGCCGAATAGAGCACATGGCGAAAATTGACGGCCAGGATCGAAAGCACGATCAGCCAGGCATGAACCTGGTGGCCGAAGAGTTCGATTCCGACCATCTGGCTGGCACCGGCATAGACGGTGGCGCTCATGAAGGCGGCCTCGGAAAGCGACATGCCGTTTTCAACCGCCAGTGCTCCGAACAGCGCGCCAAAGGGCGCCGATGCCAGCGCAACGGCCGAGCCGCCCCGCAAACCTTCAACAAAGTCGGCGCGCTTCATGTGAGTGTCCTGTTGGAAATTCAGGTTTTCCTTATGGGCTACGGTCTTCCGCGGCAATTGAATTTCGTTGATTGACCAATCGATTTCGCTGAAGCATCAACGTCGTGATTGCATTTGTCGGAGAGGCAGGCATGCAGAAGATCGAATTTTCCAGGGAAGAAAAGGCTGAGATCGTTTCACGCATCCGCGTTTATTTCGACCGCGAACTGGATCCCATCGGCACCCTGCCGGCCGAATTCCTGCTCGATTTTTTTACCGAGGAGATCGGGCCTTACTTCTACAATCGAGGGCTGAGAGATGCCCAGGCTGCCTTATTGAAGAGAATGGAAGACGTGGCCGAAGATATCCATCTTCTCGAGAGAGAGCAGAAGTCCAGCGCCTGAAAATCAGACGGCAGGCCTGCTTAACGCCAAATTATGGCTGCGGCGATACGGTCGGCGCTTTCCGTCACCAGGTTGGTGTCATTTGGCCCTGATTGTCTCTGTTATTGATGAACCACGATCCGCCAGGCTCGCCAACGCGATGCTCTTCCTCGCCTGGCTTGCGCTGGCGTCTGCGCTTTGCTGGTCCGAAACGGTATGGCGTGACGAAGTTCGCGCATTGTCACTGGCCCTTCAGGGAGACAATTTCGCCGCTATGCTTCGCCAACTGCAGGGTGAGGGGCATCCTACACTATGGTATATCCTGCTGCGCGCCGCCTATGTCATAGTCGGCTCACCCGTCGTCTTGAAAATCGTCGCACTGACGATTGCGGCGGCCGCCGCCTACCTTCTTGTTTTCCGGTTGAAACTGCCCCTTCCCATCATGCTGCTGTCGCTGTTCAGCAGCTTCTCGATTTTCGATTATGCGGCAATGTCGCGAAATTACGGCATCAGCATGCTGGTGGTCTTCCTTATCGTCCTGAGCTGGGAGAGGGGAGTACGCAACGGGATATTGCTCGGCTTTTTGTTTGCCTTGCTGGCAAATACCAATGTCCACTCGGTCGTCCTCGTCGGCGGCTTTCTCGCCTATTGGTTTTTCGATCTGGTTCTGGCGCGGCCAAGACCCCGTTTGAGCGCATATCGGGCCTTTGTGACAGCTGCTGCCATTGCCGCGGTCGGCGTTGTTCTATGCGTCATGACGGTCTATCCGACCTTCAACGATGCCGGGCAGAACGATCTCGCGGACAAGAATTTCGCTTTGCTTGTCCTTTCTGCCTTTACCGCGGCCAGTTCCTATTTCATGGCATTCTACCCCGACCGGGTCCTTGAACTGGTCGTGGCTGATCCATCGCTCGCCCGGATTTTCGCGTCGCTCATGGCTGTGCTCATCTATGGCAGTCTGTTGGGGCTGGCCAACCGGCGACCGGCGATGTTCGCAGCAGCACTGGTTCTCCTCGGGCTTTCCCTGCTTTTTACGCTCGTTTACCCAGGTAGCTACAGGCATCAGGCGCTGTGGCTGGTCTTCATGATCGCAATCACCGCTTTGACCCAGCCGCCTCGGGTCGGCCTCGCCGATGTTGCCGGTACCGAAGCTGCCGGCGTCGTCGTGAAGATCGGGCGTCTGTGCTTCATGATATTGCTCGCGCTGCAGGTCGCTTCCGGCATCGAGAGGGTCCATCAATTCCTTTTCACCGATATGCCGCTCAGCCGAGCCCAGGATCTCGGCTCGTTCATTCAATCTCGTGCTGATCTCAAGGATGCGATCATCATGGCGGATCCCGACTATCTCGTGGAAGCCTTGCCCTATTACGTTTCCAATCGCACCTATCTTCTAAGAGAGGAACGGTTCGGTGCCATTGTGCATTATACCCGCAATGCGCGGCTTTCTCTCAGCCTTGCCGACATTCTGCAGACGGCGCGGCAGTTGCAGCAGAGCGAGCATGCCCCCGTCGTCATCCTTCTCTCACAGCGGCTTGAGCGAATTGCCGCGCCGGTCTCATTGCGCGAAAGTTACAATTGGCTGCTGTCCCTGACGCCAGAGGACATTTCCGCATTCCGGAGCGAGACGATCCTCGTCAAGCGCTTCGGCCCCACTGCCGGCAGCGATGAGACATTCGACGCCTATTTGTTGAAATAGTCGGCGATCGCAAGCTCATTGGCGCAAGGCATCTGCGCTTTTAATCACAGCGATGCCATGCGCCCGCATCTCGTCGATAGCGGCGGCAACACCTTCGGGGGTAATGCCGCGACTTGCATCCTCGATGAAGCGCACGCGCACACCAGGCATCATCTCGAGCGCGTCGAGCGCCGAGAACTTGACACAGTAATCAGTTGCCAGCCCGCAGACGTCGAGATCGGTGACACCCTGTTCCTGGAGAAAATTGGAAAGACCGGTCGAAGCATCCCGGTCATTGTCGCGGAATGCCGAATAGCTGTCGATCCTGGGATCCTCGCCCTTCTGCTGGATCAGGTCGATCTCTTCGGATCTCAGGTCCGGATGCAGTTCGGCGTCGAGCGTACCCTGGATACAGTGGTCGGGCCACATCATCTGTGGCTTGTCGGACAATTCGCCCATCTCGAAGGGAGCGGCGCCCGGATGGGCGGAGGCGAAACTGCCGTGGCCGGGCGGATGCCAGTCCTGCGAGGCGACGATCAAATCATATTTGCCGCTGTCGATCAGCCGGTTTGCGACGGGAACCACCTTGTCGCCGTCCGGCACCGGCAGATTGCCGCCGGGACAGAAGCCGTTTTGGATATCGACGAGCAGCAGCGCTTTCATCAAGGCCAATCCCTTCGCGTTATTGCAATGCAAATGCCAAATGCACCGAACACACCACTAGTGGATTTCCCAGCGCGGGTGCGCAAGTGTTAATTCTAGTACCTCCGGTAGTGGCTGGTCGAAAAAGCACACGCTAATGCAACCGTGGATATTGGTCGCGCTGACTCTCCTCTCGAAATGGCGGGAGCAGAAGTTTTTACGCTGCGGGATCTCCCCGGCAGAGCCTCATTTTCCCGGTGTCAGCCTTCATCGGTTTACCGGCTGAGGTGCTGCAGCACCGTCTTCGACGGCGACGTCCGCTCGAGCTTGCCCGCCGCCGCGATTTCTGCCTTCTTGGCTCATCAGCAAATCGAGATTGAAGCCATGTCCGAGCCTCAAGCAGATGAAAAGATCGATGCCACCTTCCGAAATGGCTCGCTGACTGCGACCGGGATCATTCTTGGTTTCTCCCTCAATTTCATCAGTCTCTGGGTGTCCAATCCCAATGACTGGAGCCGCGTCGATCTGCTGCCGATGTCGTTCCTGACCGTCGGTATCGCCATTCAGGTGAAGGTGTTTGCCGATCTGCTCGCGCGCGACTCCCTGCTCGCCGCAAAATATGACCGGGCTCGGCGACTGTTCCTGATCGGGCTGTCGATCGTCGCCGTCGGAATGGGCATCGCCCTGCTGAACGATATTCTCGGGCTCAGCAGTATGCGGATGTTCGGGTAAGGGTTCCCCACGCAGTATAGCCGCAAAATCAGACGCGCTCGACGAACCCGTCCAGCACCCGTTTCTGGCCGGCGCGATCGAAATCGATCGTCAGCTTGTTGCCTTCGATGCCGGTGATGTTGCCGTTGCCGAACTTCAAGTGGAAGACGCGGTCGCCGAGGGTGAAGCGCGACGGCTCCGAGGACGTGGACTTCGCCACCAGTTCGCCGTCGATCATGCGCCCCTTCGGGCCGCTTTCGCCGTAACCGATGCGTTCGACGGCGTGGCCGGAGCGGGTGCCCCAATTATCGCGGGTGGCGTCGGTCCTGTTGGCCTGCGCACGTTTCCAGCCGGGGGTCGAATAGGAGTTGGCGAAAGGTTCGGCCTTGTCGAAGCGGGACTGGCCGTAGCCGCCGCGGCCGTAACCGCCATAGCTCTGTTCCATCTCGGCGATCTCGACATGGCTCTCCGGCAGTTCGTCCAGGAAACGCGAGGGCAGGGTCGATTGCCAGAGACCGTGAATGCGGCGGTTGGAGACGAACCAGATGTGGCAGCGGCGTTTGGCGCGGGTAATGCCGACATAGGCGAGACGGCGTTCCTCCTCCAGGCCGGCGCGGCCGCTTTCATCGAGCGAGCGCTGGTGCGGAAAAAGGCCTTCCTCCCAGCCGGGCAGGAAGACCGTGTCGAATTCCAGGCCTTTGGCCGAGTGCAGCGTCATGATCGAGACGGCGTCGAGGTTCTCGTTGGTCTCGGCGTCCATGACGAGCGATACGTGCTCAAGGAAGCCGCGCATCGACTCGAAGCTTTCCATCGAGCGGATCAGTTCCTTCAGGTTTTCCAGTCGACCCGGGGCTTCGGCGCTCTTGTCGTTCTTCCACATGTCGGTATAGCCGGACTCTTCGAGGATCTGCTCGGCAAGTTCGGTATGCGGTGTGTTTTCAAGCAGCTCCTGCCATCGGCGGAAGGATTGAATCACGTCGAAGAGGGCTTTGCGCGCCTTTGGCTTCAGCTCGTCCGTTTCGATGATGTCGGCCGCTGCCGCCAGCATCGGGATGTCGCGGGCGCGGGCATAATCATGCAGCGCACGCACCGTTGTATCGCCGAGGCCACGCTTCGGCGTGTTGATGATGCGCTCGAAGGCGAGGTCGTCGGCCGGTTGTGCGACGAGCCGGAAATAGGCCATGGCATCGCGGATTTCGAGGCGCTCATAGAAGCGCGGGCCGCCAATGACTCGGTAGTTGAGGCCAAGGGTGACGAAGCGATCTTCGAATTCGCGCATCTGGAAGGAGGCGCGCACCAGGATCGCCATGTCGTTCAGCAGATGCTTGCTGCGCTGGAGTTGCTCGATCTCCTCGCCAATGGCGCGAGCTTCCTCCTCGGAGTCCCAGGAGGCGTGAACCTGCACCTTGACGTCATCGGGATCGGTGCGATCGGTGAACAACGTCTTGCCCAGACGCCCTTCATTATGGGCGATCAGATGGGCGGCGGCACCGAGGATATGTTCGGTCGATCGGTAGTTGCGCTCGAGCTTGATCACCTTGGCGCCGGGGAAATCCTTCTCGAAGCGAAGAATATTGTCGACCTCCGCACCGCGCCAGCCATAGATCGACTGGTCGTCGTCACCGACGCAGCAGACATTCTGCGGCTCGCCCTTGCTGCGCTGGGCCAGCAGCCTCAGCCACATATATTGGGCGGTGTTGGTATCCTGATATTCGTCGACGAGGATATAGCGGAAGCGGCCGTGATATTCCTTTAGGAGATCCGGATTCTTGCGGAAGATCGCGATCGGATGCATTAGCAGGTCGCCGAAATCGCAGGCGTTCAGCGTCGACAAGCGCGCCTGATAGGCGAAATAGAGATCGCGGCCGCGGCCATTGGCGAAGGCGCGGGCATCGCCTTCGGGAATATCGGCCGGGCCGAGGCCCTTGTTCTTCCAGGTGTCGATCATGCCGGCGAACTGCTTTGCCGGCCAGCGCTTGTCGTCGAGACCTTCGGCCTGGATCAACTGCTTGATCAGGCGGACGACGTCATCGGTGTCGAGGATGGTGAAATCGGAACTGAGGCCAACCAGCTCGGCGTGGCGGCGCAGAAGCTTGACGCCGATCGAATGGAAGGTGCCGAGCCAGGGCATGCCTTCGACGGCGCCGCCGACGAGCAGGGCGATGCGCTCCTTCATCTCGCGCGCGGCCTTGTTGGTAAAGGTGACGGCGAGGATCTGCGACGGGAAGGCGCGGCCGGTGTTGAGGATATGGGCGATGCGGGTCGTCAGCACGCGTGTCTTTCCGGTGCCGGCGCCGGCGAGCACGAGGACAGGACCTTCCAGCGTTTCGACGGCTTCAGTCTGTTCCGGGTTCAGTCCAGCGAGATAATCCGGCCGCTTGCCGCCGTTGCGCGCCGCCATGGCGCGGGCGGCGATGCCGCCGCCAGCGGCGGGCCTTCCGGCTGCAGCGACGGACGGCTGCGGCTTGCGCGCCACTTCGCCGGGCTCTTCGTCGAAGAAGGGAATATCGTCGAAACTATTGCTCATGGCGCGTAATGTAGTGATTCGGGAAGGAAAGACCAGAAAAGATGTTCTGCTTTCATTCCCGAACGACCACTATTGCCTGGGTGCGGGTGGCGAGGCTGCCGCGGGTGAGCGGGCGAAAAATTCCGATCGCGGCCTGTCGGAACCGGCGCCGACCAGACGTCCTCGAAGCACGGACAGAAGTCCGGGATACTCGCCAACAAGGAGGCTGTCTATGCCAAAGGTCATTTCAAATCTCTGGTTCGCCGAGCAGGCACGCGAAGCCGTTGAATTCTACGTGTCGATCATTCCGGATTCCACGATCGGCCGCACCACCATACTTCCGGCGGAAACGCCGAGCGGCCCTCCTGGCAGTGTCGAGCTGATCGAGTTCACGCTTGGCGACCAGGCCTTCCTGGCGATGAAGGCCGGTCCACTCGACAGCTTCAACCATTCCTTTTCGATCGCCATCCTTCTGGAAAGCCAGGCGGAGATCGATCGGATATGGGATGCTTTCCTCGCCAATGGCGGCATGCCGGAGGCCTGCGGCTGGCTGAAGGACCGCTGGGGTCTTTCCTGGCAGATCGTCCCGCGCGCTCTCTCCGAGATGATCGCCGACGAAGATCGCGAGCGGGCAAGGCGCGTCACCGAAGTCATGCTTGGCATGGTCAAGATCGATGTGGCTGCGCTGGAGAAGGCATTCAATGGCTAAGAGCGCTGGAGACGCATGATCGAGACGGCGCATCGTGACGATTCGCCCGGTTTCATCCCACGGCGAGCGCGCTCTGGCACCCCTGACGTCAGCGCCAGCTTGCTCTCACCGGCGGCTAACGTCGAATTTCCACGGCTCGAATCACGGGCGCCATTGCACACCTTTTTGACATTCATGTCACGTCGCTAAATGTGCTGATATGCCAACGACCCCTTTCTCAACTAGAATGAGAAACAGTTTCGTGGAGTAAAAAAATACCGGTGCATGCACAATTTTGTGCATTGCTACAAACGGAACGTCAGCGTCGAATATACCTACGAAACTATTGATTCTAAGGAACGCCGTGGCCATCTCGATGGTTATACGGCTTAGAGCCTGCGGCATAACCTTAATGGAGGTCCCATGCTGAGTGAATCCGTATTCGATGCGTTTACCCGCAGTTATGAAGCGCGCCGCGAAAGCGACCTGTCGGTTTCGGAATATCTCGATCTCTGCAAAACCGATCCGATCGCCTATGCCAATGCGACCGAGCGTCTGCTCGCGGCAATAGGTGAGCCGCAGATGGTTGACACTGCCAAGGATGCGCGCCTCGGCAGAATCTTCATGAACAGGACCATCCGGGTTTATCCGGCCTTTGCCGGTTTTCACGGTATGGAAGAGACAATCGAACGCATCGTCTCCTTCTTTCGGCATGCAGCGCAGGGGCTCGAGGAGCGCAAGCAGATTCTTTATCTGCTCGGTCCGGTCGGGGGCGGCAAGTCCTCGCTGGCTGAGCGGCTGAAGCAGTTGATGGAAGTGCATCCGATCTATGTGCTGAAGGCCGGTGACGAGATCAGTCCCGTGTTCGAAAGCCCGCTCAACCTCTTCGATCCGGAGACGATGGGCCCGCTCCTGCAGGAGCAGTATGGAATCCCGCAGCGGCGGCTGAACGGATTGATGAGCCCGTGGTGCCTGAAGCGGCTCGACGATTTCGGAGGCGATATTTCTCGATTCCGCGTCGTCAGGATACAACCTTCGCGATTGCGCCAGATAGCAATCGCGAAGACCGAGCCAGGCGATGAGAACAACCAGGACATCTCCTCGTTGGTCGGCAAGGTAGATATCCGCAAGCTGGAAACCTACTCTCAGAATGATCCGGATGCCTACAGCTATTCGGGCGGGCTGAACCGGGCCAATCAGGGCGTGCTCGAATTCGTCGAGATGTTCAAGGCGCCGATCAAGATGCTGCACCCGCTGCTGACGGCAACGCAGGAGGGCAATTATATCGGCTCCGAGAATATCGGTGCCATACCTTTCTCCGGCATCGTCCTTGCTCATTCGAACGAGGCGGAGTGGCAGACCTTTAAGGCCAACAAGAACAATGAGGCCTTTATCGACCGTATCTGTGTGATCAAAGTGCCCTATTGCCTGAGGGTGACAGAGGAACAGAAGATCTACGAAAAACTGATCGAGGGATCGGAACTGGTGGATGCTCCATGCGCCCCGGCAACGCTCGAAATGCTAGCGCGTTTCTCCGTCCTTTCACGGCTGCGCAAGCACGAAAATTCGACCTTCTTCTCGAAGATGCGCACCTATGACGGGGAGAGCCTGAAAGAAAGCGATCCGCGCGCCCGCAGTGTCCAGGAATACCGGGATGCTGCCGGCATCGATGAAGGCATGGACGGGATATCAACTCGCTTCGCCTTCAAAGTGCTCGCCTCCACCTTCAATCACGACACCACCGATATCGGCGCCGATCCCGTCCATCTGATGTATGTGCTGGAACAGGCGATCCGTCGCGAGCAATTCCCTGATGATGTCGAGAAGCGCTATCTGGAATTCATCAAGGCCGATCTTGCGCCACGCTACGCAGAGTTCATTGGCAACGAGATTCAGAAAGCCTATCTTGAATCCTATTCGGACTACGGACAGAATCTGTTCGACCGTTATGTAGATTATGCCGACGCCTGGATCGAAGATGTGGACTTCAAGGATCCCGATACTGGTCAGCTTCTCGACCGCGAGCTCCTCAATCAGGAGCTGACGAAGATCGAAAAGCCGGCGGGAATCGCCAATCCGAAGGATTTCCGCAACGAAATCGTCAAGTTCTCGCTGAGATCGCGGGCAGCCAATGGCGGAAAAAATCCGTCATGGACGAGCTACGAGAAAATCCGGGAAGTCATCGAGAAGCGTATGTTCTCGCAGGTCGAAGATCTCTTGCCGGTGATTTCCTTCGGATCGAAGAAGGATTCGGAAACAGAAAAGAAGCATAGCGAATTCGTCTCGCGCATGGCCGCGCGAGGTTACACGGAACGGCAGGTTCGGCGCCTCGTCGAATGGTACATGCGCGTCAAACAGGCAAGTTAATGCGGAGCCATTATGCACATTGTCGACCGGCGGCTAAATCCGCGCGGTAAAAGTCTGGAAAATCGTCAGCGGTTCCTTCGACGCATGAAGGGAGCCGTGCAGCAGGCGGTGAAACGTTCGCTGCAAAATCGAAACATTCGAGACGTGCTCGACGGCGGGGAGATCAGCCTGCCGATCGATGGGATGGCAGAACCAAGCTTTCGAAGGGGTGAAGGCGGCATCGCCGACCACATCCTGCCCGGGAACCGGGCTTTCGTCGAGGGGGACATCATTCCGCGGCCGCCGGGCGGGAAGGGCGGAAAACCAAAAGATGCAGGCGAGGGCGACGGTGAGGATGGCTTCCGTTTCGTACTGACGCGGGAGGAATTCCTCGATGTGTTCCTTGACGACCTCGAATTGCCAGACCTCGCCAAGCGGCGTCTAGCCGAAACCGAGGAGGAAACTCCGTTCCGGGCCGGCTATTCCGTATCAGGGTCGCCTTCCAACATTGCCGTCGGCCGCACGACGAAGCTGGCAATGATGCGCCGCGTTGCGCTTGGCCGCCCACGCCGCGAAGAAATCGAAGCCCTGCAGCGGCAGATCGAGGAATGCGAGGACGAGGAGACCCGTCTGGCGCTTGAGACAAAACTCAAAGCCCTGACGGAAAAAAGCCGGCGCATTCCCTATATCGATCCGCTTGATGTCCGCTATCGCCGCTTCGAAAACGAGCCGAAGCCCGTCGCGAAAGCGGTGATGTTCTGCCTGATGGACGTGTCAGGCTCCATGTCGGAGCACATGAAGGACCTCGCGAAGCGATTCTATCTGCTGCTCTACCTTTTCCTGTCGAAACGCTACAAGAAGGTGGAAATCGTCTTCATCCGTCATACCGACAGGGCTGAGGAGGTCGATGAGGAAACCTTCTTCTACGGCCCGGCGACGGGTGGCACGCTGGTTTCGAGTGCGCTTGCCGCAATGCGGGCAATTATCGCAGCGCGTTTCGACCCGGCGGAGTGGAATATTTATGGTGCCCAGGCCTCGGATGGCGACAACGCCCATTCGGACGGAAATCTGACCGGGCAGCTGCTGCGCGAGATTTTGCCGCTATGCCAGTATTTCGCCTATATCGAAGTCGGCGAGGAGGGCGGCGATTCTTCAATATCGCGATCGCCGCTGTGGATGCTCTATGATGGGATCCGTTCCGAACCGCTGCCGCTTTCAATGCGCAAGGTCTGCCGGCGAAGCGAAATATTCCCTGTTTTCCACGATCTCTTCCAGAAACGTGAGGCACAGTCGAAGGTGACGCCATGACCATGACGGTGAGGCCAAGAGAGCGGCTCCTATTCGAGGGGGCCGACTGGGACTTTGCAACGCTGCAGCGCATCCACGATGCGTGCGAAGAGATCGCGCTCGGTGAACTCGGCCTCGATGTCTATCCGAACCAGATCGAAGTCATTACCTCGGAGCAGATGCTGGATGCCTATTCCTCGACCGGCATGCCGCTCTTTTACCGTCATTGGTCTTTCGGAAAGCACTTCGCGCATCACGAGACCTTCTACCGCCGCGGGATGCGTGATCTTGCCTACGAGATCGTCATCAACAGCTCTCCCTGCATCTCCTATCTGATGGAGGAAAACACGGCGACGATGCAGACGCTCGTCACCGCCCATGCGGCCTTCGGCCACAATCACTTCTTCAAGAACAACTATCTCTTCAAGCTCTGGACCGATGCCGAGGGAATTCTTGATTATCTCGATTTCGCCAAAGGCTATATCACCCGCTGCGAAGAGCGCTACGGCGAGACGGCGGTCGAAAGAACGCTCGATGCGGCGCATGCGCTCATGTCGCATGGGGTGCATCGATATGCCGGCAAGACCACCATCGACCTTCGCCAGGAGGAGAAGCGGGAACAGGAGCGTCGCGCCCACGAGGAGCAGATGTTCAACGATCTGTGGCGCACGGTTCCCGTCGGGAAGGCGAAGAAGACGGGTGACATAGGCTTGGAAAAGCGGCGCGCCGCGCTCGGTCTCCCGCAGGATAATATCCTCTATTTTCTCGAGAAATCTGCGCCCCGGCTGCAGCCGTGGCAGCGCGAGATCCTTCGCATCGTGCGCCACGTCGCGCAATATTTCCATCCCCAGCGGCAGACCAAGGTCATGAACGAGGGAACCGCCACCTTCGTCCACTATCAGATCATGAACCGACTTCACGAGCGGGGGCAGATCAGCGACGGCAACTTCCTCGAATTCCTGAAGTCGCACGCCAATGTCGTCTTCCAGCCAAACTACGACGATCGGCGGTTCTCGGGTTTCAATCCCTATGCGCTTGGTTTTGCGATGATGCAGGACATCGAGAGGATCGTCACGAAGCCGACGGAAGAGGACCGGGCATGGTTTTCCGATATCGCGGGAAGAGGCGACGCGATGGGGGTCCTGCGCGACATCTGGGCGAATTACCGCGACGAAAGTTTCATCAGCCAGTTCCTCAGTCCGAACCTGATCCGGCGGTTTCGGCTGTTCCATCTCTACGACGATCCGGAACAGACCGAAGGTGTGCTGGTTTCGGCAATTCACAATGAACGCGGCTATCTGCGCATTCGTCGCCAGCTCTCCCGCGAATACGATATCGGCTGGACCGATCCGGCAATCGATATCGTCGATGTCGATCTCGCCGGCGACCGTCGCCTGTTGCTGCAGCATATCGTCATGAACGGCTGCTATCTGCAGGAAGGTGACACGAAGCTCGTCCTGCAACATCTTGCCGATCTTTGGGGCTACGATGTGCTGCTTCAGGAAATCGACGGTTCGAGCAGCGTGGCGAAGGAACACACGGCAAGCCCGCGCAAGATCGTTCAATGATCCGTTGTTTTGCAACGTGTCGGGCTAAAGCGCATCGTACGCCTCCATCCTTTGTCCGCATCCGGCGGCGATCGGCAATTATCGATGGCAACAAACACAAAGGCTGCGTAATTTAACGCCGCTGCAATCGTTCATATTGGTCTCCACTCAACCCAATTCCACCTTGCGGCGACCTTTCGGGATAGCGCAAAGGCGAGCGACAATGAGTGAAACGCGGCGGAAGCTGACGACGATCTTCTGTGCTGACGTGCAAGACTACACACGGCTGATGGGGGCCGACGAGGAGGGGACGCTTGCGACGCTGAAGCGCTGCCGCGACGCGATGGCACATTTGATCGAGAGCCATGGCGGCCGCGTCGTCAACACCTGGGGCGACGGACTGATCGCCGAGTTTCCGAGCGTCGTCGAAGCCGTGCGCGCGGCCGTCGATATCCAGAACGAACTTGCCGGCTTCAATGCCGGCCGCCCGAGCGACGGGCGCATGCTCTTCCGCATCGGCATCAATCTCGGCGACGTGATCGTCGAAGGCGATGACATTTATGGCGACGGCGTCAATATCGCCGCGCGGCTGCAGACGTCGGCTTCGCCCGGAGGCATCGTAATATCAAGCACCGTCTACGATCAGGTGCGCAACAAGGTGGCTGTTGGTTTCGAGTTTCTCGGGCCGCTGACAGTGAAGAACGTCGAAGAGGGCGTGCCGAGCTACGCGGTGAGAATCGGCGAGGGAGGCGAGGAAACGCCGCCTGCCGAACGACCCGCCGCCCGGCAACAGCCAGCCGCCGCCGTCACGGCCGAGGCAAGGCCGGTGTCCGGCGGACGGAGGCTGTTTGCCGTGCTTGGCGTCATCGCCGTCGTGCTGATCTTCATCAATCTCCTGTCGTGGCAGGGTGTTTTCTGGGCGCGCTTTCCACTGCTTGCGATAGCCGTTGTTGCAGCGCTCGCCTGGAATCGTGAACAGACGCGTTTCGACCGCAGGATGGCCACGCTCGCGATTGTGGCGCTCGGCATCATCGGCATCAACGTCCTCACCTGGAGCGGGACCTTCTGGGCGGTTTGGCCGATACTGGGGATCGCAGCGACCATCGGCCTGCGGTGGTCGCTGCGTCGATAGCTAGTTCTTCACTGGTTTTGATGGTTATCTCGCTTCAGTAACGACGGCGACAAGAGGTTTTCGAGTTTCGTTCAAGCAAAAGTGAGCGGCCGGGTTATTTCCAATCTTCGCTGATATTACAAATCGGTAATGCCGGCCGCTTATGCTTGTCGGTAAGCTGTAAACGCGCGATATTGTCGCATCAGATGGGAAGCTTGATCCCGCAGCGCCTCTTTCGACCGACCCTGGTCCAACCTCGAGTCCCTCCGGAGACGTGAATGGCCTTTTGGAAGCAGTTTATACTTTCGCTCATCGTCATCATTGCCGGTTTTGCCGCGTGGGTTTTCTTTGCGCCCGGCGCCGGCGATAAGATGCGCGATGCAGGCATTCCGGATAGCCTCATTTCCATGATCGCGCCTCAGGCTCCTGAAACAGCCGATGCCGGTGCTTCCGCTGGGGCCCAGGGACAACGGGGCGAAGGGCAAGGACAGGGTCAAAACCGCCGCGGCGGCGGGCGCAACAGCGCCATTCTCGTCGCGACGGAAGCCGTCGTCCAGGGCGTCGTCAACGACCGGCTGAATGCCATCGGTACAGGCGATGCGATCCGTTCCGTCGCGGTGACGCCGCAGGCATCGGGCACGATCCGCGAAATCCTCATCAAGTCGGGCGACAGGGTGAAGGCCGGGCAGGTGCTCGCCAAGCTCGACAGCGAGGAGCAGGTGATCGCCCGCGGCCAGGCGGACGTGGCGGTGAAGGCCGCGGTCGAGAAGTCCAATCTCTATCACAACATCAAGTCCAGCGTGTCGCGCATGGACGTCTTCGATTCCGAGATCGCCGAGCAGGGCGCGCGACTACAGTTGCAGGCCGCCGAGCTCAATCTCGCCCGACGCAACATCACGGCCCCGATCGACGGCATCGTCGGCATCGTGCCCGTCAATATCGGCGACAATGTCACCACAACCACGCCGATCGTCACACTGGACGATCGGTCGGAAATCCTCGTCGATTTCTGGGTGCCGGAGCGCTTTGCCAATACGGTTGCGGTCGGCCAGCCGGTGGAGGCGATGTCGGTGGCAAGACCGGGGCAGATGTTTTCCGGCGTGATCGAGGCTGTCGACAACCGCATTGACGCGGCAAGCCGCACGCTGCGCCTGCGCGCCCGCATCGACAACGCCTCCGACGAGCTGCGCGCTGGCATGTCCTTCAGCGTCAGCATGAAATTCCCCGGCGACAAATATCCGGCGGTCGATCCGCAGTCGGTGCAGTGGGATTCGCAAGGGTCCTTCGTCTGGCGCGTGACCGACGACAAGTCGCACAAGGTGCGCGTGAGCGTCGTGCAGCGCAATCCCGACTTCATTCTCGTCAAGGCCGACCTCAAGGACGGCGACAAGATCGTGACGCAGGGCCTGCAGCGCGTGCGTGAGGGTGGCGCGGTGCGTGTTTCCGCCGATGTTGCCGCGAGTGGGGAGGTCGCCACCCAATGAGCGTGACCGAGATGCCTCAGGACCGAGCGTCGGGCAAGCAGAGTTTCACCGCGCTTTTCGTTCGCCGGCCGATCCTGGCGCTGGTGTTCAATACGCTGATGGTCGTCGCCGGCCTTGCAGCCTATGTCGGCGTCGAGGTGCGGGAGCTGCCTGATGTCGACCGTCCCGTCGTCACCGTGCGCACCACTTTCGACGGCGCTTCACCGCAGACGATCGACCAGGAACTGACCAAGGTGATCGAGGGTGCAGTCGCCCGCGTCAGCGGCCTGAAGTCGATCTCCTCGACCTCTTCCTTCGGCCAGAGCCGGGTGACGCTCGAATTCTCCGATGCGATCGATCTCGCGGTCGCCGCCAACGACGTGCGCGATGCAATCGGCCGCATCACGCAGAACCTGCCAGACGAGGCAGATGCGCCGCAGATCGTCAAGGCGGATTCGGATTCTTCGCCGATCATGCGGCTTGCCGTCACCTCCACCAAGCTCAACATGGACGACCTGACGCAGCTCGTCGAGAACGAGGTGATCGATCGCCTCGCCTCCGTCGATGGCGTCGCGGATGTCGAGGAATATGGCGACCAGGAGAAGGTCTTCCGCGTCGATGTCGATCAGGGGGCGCTCGCCAGCCGCGGGCTCACCATTGGCGACCTTACCAAGGCGCTCGACAATGCCGCGCTTGACGTGCCGGCCGGCTCGCTGAAGAGCGCGACGCAGGATATCGTCGTGCGTGCCACCGCCAATCTGCAGACGCCGGCGGATTTTTCCGATGTCATGCTGCAAGACCGCGTCCGGCTGGGCGATGTCGCGACGGTAACGCTCGGGCCGCGCGACGGCGATACGGCGCTGCGCTCGAACGGCAAGCCCGGCATCGGCCTTGGCATCATCCGTCAGGCGCAGTCGAATACGCTCAATATTTCGACCGGCATCAAGGCGGCCGTCGAGCAACTATCGAAGACGCTGCCCGAGGGAACGACGATCGCCATCACCAGCGACGATGCGGTCTTCATCCAGGGCGCGATCCATGAGGTGGTGCTGGCGCTGGTGCTTGCCGCCGTCATCGTCACCGCGGTTATCTATCTCTTCCTGCGCGACTGGCGGGCAACGCTGATCCCGGCCGTCAGCATGCCTGTGGCGCTAATCGGCACGCTGGCCGCGATCTACATGGTCGGCTTTTCGATCAACATCCTGACACTGCTTGCGATCGTGCTCGCCACCGGCCTCGTCGTCGACGACGCGATTGTGGTGCTCGAAAACATCGTGCGCCGGCGCGCCGAGGGCATGGGACCGCGCGCGGCCGCCGTGCTCGGCACGCGCGAAGTGTTCTTCGCAGTTATCGCCACGACAGCGACGCTGGCGGCCGTCTTCATCCCGCTTTCGTTCCTGCCGGGGCAGGTCGGCGGTCTCTTCCGCGAATTCGGCTTTGTACTCGCCTTCTCGGTAGGACTATCGTCGATCGTGGCGCTGACGCTCTGCCCGATGCTCGCCTCGCGCATGCTGACGAAGCCGATGATTGAGGATCACGGAGCGCTCGGTCGCTTCGGCGGCGCGCTCGCCCGTTGCTACAAATGGGCACTGCACGGATGCCTCAACGCGCCCTTCGTGGTTATCCTGGTCTCGTTGATGTTTGCCGGCGCGGCGCTCATCGCCTTCTCGACGGTCAAGAGCGAGCTCACGCCGGAAGAAGACCGGTCACTGGTGATGATGCGGCTGACGTCGCCGCAGGGATCGAGCCTCGAATATACCCGCGACAAGATGCAGCTCGTCGAGGAATATCTGCAGCCGCTGGTCGATAGCGGCGACATCCGCAACGTCTTCTCGATCTCCGGGCAGGGCGGCTCGCTGAACAGCGGCTTCATGGTGCTGACGCTTGCTCCCTGGGGAGAGCGTCACCGGACGCAGGCCGAGATCGTCGGCGACATCAATCAGGCGGCGGCGAAGGTGCCGGCGCTGCGCGGCAACGCCATATCTTCCAACAGCCTGCGCATCCGCGGCGCCGGCAGCGGTGTGCAGATGGCGCTTGTTGGTAACGATCACGAGGCGCTGACGGCGGCGGCCGCCAAGCTGGTGCAGGCGCTCGACGCCACCGGCCAATACGATACGCCGCGGCTCACCAACGAGCCCAGTCAAGCGCAGGTGTCGGTGGCGATCGACCGCGAGCGTGCTTCCGATCTCGGCATCGACATCACGGGGCTGTCGACGGCGATCCAGTCGCTGCTCGAAGGGCGCTCGGTGGTCGATGTCTTCGTCGACGGCGAATCCTATCCCGTGCTTTTGACTTCGACGACGCGGCCTATCGATGATCCCACGGATCTCGAAAACGTGTTCCTGAAAACCGGTGACGGCAAGATCGTGCCGATGTCCGTCATCGCCACGATGAAGGAAGGATCGGTCGCGCCGCAGCTGAACCGCGAGCAGCAGCTCGCCTCCGTCGCGATCACCGCCGGCCTCAAGAACGGCATGTCGCTCGGCGATGCCGTGAGACAGGTGACTGCGCTCGCCGAGCCGCTGCTGCCGCCGGGTTCGCGCCTCCTGCCGCTTGCGGAAGCCGCGACGCTGGAAGAGAATTCGAACGGCATGGCGCTGACCTTCGGCTTTGCCATCGTCATCATCTTCCTGGTACTCGCCGCCCAGTTCGAAAGCGTGCTCTCCTCGGTAATCATCATGTCGACGGTGCCGCTCGGCCTTGCCTGCGCCGTCTTCGCTTTGATCATCACCGGTTCCAGCCTGAACATCTACAGCCAGATCGGCCTCGTGCTGCTCGTCGGCGTGATGGCGAAGAACGGCATCCTGATCGTCGAATTCGCCAATCAGTTGCGTGACAGGGGCGAGAACGTGCGCTCTTCGATCGAGAAGGCCTGCGCGCTGCGCCTTCGCCCCGTGATGATGACGATGATCGCCACCATCCTCGGCGGCGTGCCGCTGGTCTTTGCCCACGGCGCGGGTGCGGAAGCGCGCGTGGCGCTCGGCTGGGTGATCGTCGGCGGCCTGGGCTTCGCGACGCTGGTGACGCTGTTCATCACGCCGGTCGCCTATCTCCTGCTTGCCCGCTTCGCCAAGCCGCATGCCCACGAGGAGGCGCGCCTGCACGAGGAGATGTCGGTCGCGACGAGGCTGCCCCCGGCCCCCAACGAGGAGCAGCTGCAGGCCGCCGAGTAAGCCTTCCATGCGCATTGAACACGCCGCCGGATTGCCATTCGGCGGCGTTTCTTATGGTGTATGAAGCCTTGCGGAATAAGATAAATTTCCTCTGAAGATTAGCCGTTTTTTAAGCATAAGCCGCAATGATCGTGGCCAGGAACCGACTGGCCTTCTTCGTTTCTTGAAGGCAATGCGCTGGAGACCCAGCGACCCCGGACATGAGTGTCTGTGCGGAAGGTTCATCCCTGTTCAGTTGCGTTCTGTTGTGTTTTTGGAGTCTAGTTCCGTGAGTATTTATCAGCGCGTCTCCGTTGATGCGGCGCTCCATGTGCTGCGTGATATCAATCGCAATATGACGGTCACGCAGAACCACATCACGACAGGCATGCGTGTTGCCAAAGCGGCCGACAATGCCGTCTATTGGTCGATCGCAACCACCGCGCGCACCGACAACAAGGCCATTTCGGCGGTCCAGGACGCGCTCGGCATGGCGGCTGCGACAATGGGCACGGCCTATACCGGCGTGCAGAACGTCATCGACGTCGTCTCCGAGATCAAGGCCAAGCTCGTCGCCGCCACCGAGGACGGGGTCGACAAGAACAAGATCAACGAAGAACTCAAGCAATTGCAGGAGCAACTGCGCAGCGTTTCGGAATCGGCGACCTTCAACAGCGACAACTGGGTGATCCTCACCAATGACGCGACGCCGACGCAGCCGCGCCAGATCCCGGCTTCCTTCATCCGCAATGCCGACGGTACGGTCTCCGTGGGCATGCTGAGCTACCATATCGACAACACGCCTGTGGGGGCGACGACCTCCAAGGATGCACGCTACCTGATCGACGACCGGGCCACCGGTTCCGGCGAATACGGCGTGTTGACCTCGGCCTATTTCGCTACGGAACTCGGCGCTTCGCAGGACTACGTGCTGATGACCAGCAAGAACGGCACCACCACCGGCCAGGTGGTGATTTCCGTCTCTTCAAGCACGACGAAAGGTCAGCTCAGCGAAATGATCAGCGTGGTCGATGCCGCCCTGACGCAGCTGACCACGGTCGGATCGGCCTTCGGCGCGCTGGAAAAACGCATCGAGCTGCAGAACGACTTCGCCACTCAGCTGCACGACAACATCACCGCCGGCATCGGCCGGCTCGTTGATGCCGACATGGAGGAGGAGTCGAGCAGATTGAGGGCGCTCCAGACGCAGCAGCAGCTCGGCCTCCAATCGCTGAACATTGCCAATGCGACCTACGACACGGTCAGGCAGTTGTTCCAGAATTTCTAAGGGTGAGATTAGGCGCTTGGAGCGGCACTGCGATGTTTGTTGTTTGAGGTCCGAGTATCTCGGAGGAAGATTTGGCGCGCCCACTTCTCCTCCTCATTCCTGTGCTCGTCACAGGAATGAGGAGGAGAACGAAGCGCGCCCGCCGACCCGGTAAAAACTGGTGATATCCGTGCCTTGCTGCAACATGGCTGCTGTTTCGGCGCCTGAAATTCCCCTATCAAGGGAACATCTTCATTTTCTTGCCGTAATCCTTGCCATTTGCTCGCATCAGTTTTGAACGGAGACCGTCCTGTCCATGATCAAGAAATTCATACTTCTGGCTGTCGCAGCAAGCTATCTCAGCGCCTGCACGACGACCGATCCCTATACTGGTGAGCAGAAGGTTTCCAATACCGCGGGCGGTGCTGCGCTCGGCGCGCTCGGTGGCGCTCTTGTCGGTGTGGCCGTTGGCGGCGGCGGGCATGGCAAGCGCAACGCAGCGCTGATCGGCGCCGGTATCGGCGCGCTTGCCGGCGGCGCGATCGGCAACTACATGGACCAGCAGGAAGCCGAGCTTCGCGCCCAGCTCGAAGGTACCGGCATCTCCGTCACCCGCCAGGGCGACAACATCATTCTCAACATGCCCTCGAACATCACTTTCGATGTCGACCAGGACGCGGTGAAGCCGGGCTTCTATCCGACGCTGAATTCGGTGGCGATCGTGCTGCGCAAGTTCAACCGCACCCTGATCGACGTCAACGGCCATACGGATTCGACCGGCAGCCTGCAGCATAACCAGGACCTGTCGCAGCGCCGCGCGCTTTCGGTTGCCGATTATCTCGGCGGCCAGGGCATCGACCAGCGCCGCGTCTCCGCCGTCGGCTTCGGCCCGTCCCAGCCCGTCGCCTCCAACGCGACCGAGGCCGGCCGCGCCCAGAACCGCCGCGTCGAGATCCAGATCGCGCCCATCACGCAGGGCTGAGCAGGCGCTCTTTCAGACAACAGAAGGCCAGGCTCTCGCTCGGCCTCTTTCGTTTCTGCTGATCGCATCAATGCTGCATCGTCGCGCCTTTGGTGATCTTGTCGACGATCTTCTTGTCGGCTCTGATCGCGATGCCGACGATATTGGCGTCGTCAGGGGCATACTCGGCAAAGACGGCGCGGTTGGCGGCGTCATGGCCGGTGGCAAACATCTCCTCGATGAATATGGAGGCGGTTACCTCACGTTCCAGCGCGCGGCGGTGGATGGTCGATATCGTCGCTTCGTCGGCGGAAAGCACGATGATTGGCTGGATCGATAGCGGGTTGTAGAGATTGCCGGCGCGGTCCTTGTACGGCTCTCCGATGATCTCGGGATATTGTCCGGCGATGCCTGTCGACAGGAAAGCCGTGACGTTCAGCTTCTGCCAGCCGGCAAGATTGTTTCGCAGGACGATCGCAATTTTGGTATCAAACATTCCAGTCTCTCTCATCAGGGTATCGAAACGCGTTGAGCCAGGATCTAACGCCGCAGGTCTTCGAGGGTCTTGAACGTTTGTGCGAGCCGCAGGTGGGCAGCGGCATGCTGGCCGCGCCCGCCGGCAGCGGCATCCTGACTGCGCCCGCCTTTCCCGGCATCGAGCGTATCGAGGCGCAGTTTTCCGGCAATGTCTTCGAGCCGCATCGGCACGATACCTATGCGCTTGGTGTCACGCTGCACGGCGTTCAGACTTTCACATATCGCGGCGAGCGGCGCTTCAGCCTGCCGGGGCAGGTGATCGTGCTGCATCCCGACGAGGAACATGACGGCGGGGCGGCGACCGAGGCCGGGCTGCATTACCGCATGCTATACATGGAGCCTTCGCTGCTGATGGAATGCCTTGAGGCGGAGAAGATCGGGCTTCCCTTCGTCGAGCAGCCCGTGATTGCCGATAGTGCGCTGGCGAAGGTGCTTTTGGGAGCGCTCGGCGCACTCGATCGGGAGCTGGAAGAGCTTTTCGTCGACGATTTCGTTAGCCGCGTCGCCGGCGGCCTGTCACGGCATTCGCAGATGCGCCGCCGGCCACTGGGCACGGTCGCCTGGCGGCAGGTGCGGGCAGCACGTGATTATCTGGAGGCGCATGCGCTGAGGCCCGTGAGCTCGGGCGAACTGGAGAAGATTACCGGCCTTGACCGCTTCACGCTGTCACGGCATTTCCGCACGGCCTTTGCCACCAGCCCGCACCGCTACTTGCTGATGCGGCGCCTGCAGCAGGCGAGGGCGCTGATAGGGGCCGGCGAGGGTTTTGCCGATGTGGCGGCCGCGACGGGTTTTGCCGACCAGGCGCATTTCAATCGCCATTTCAAGAAGGCCTACGGCGTCACTCCCGGCCAGTGGGTCAGTCTCAGACGGGGTTTTCCGCAAGGCCGGAACGGCGCGCGATGAAGCGGGCGAGCGCCGGCCCGATCAGCAGAATGACCAGGAAACGGCCGGTCTGCATCGCCATCACGAAGGGCACGTCGACATCGCTTGATGCGGCGATGATGGCGACGGAATCGGCGCCGCCGGGGCTAGTGGCGAGATAGGCCGTCAGCGGATCGATGCCGGCAAAGACGTGCAGTGCCGCTGCCATGCAGCCGCAGAGCGCCATCAGCAGCACAATGCAGGCCGCGACCCGCGGCAGGGCGCGCGCCACATGGCTGATGATCGAGCGGGTGAAGCGCAGGCCGATGCTCCAGCCGACCAGCGCATAGGCGGTGGCAAGCAGCCACATCGGCAGCTCGATTTTCAGGATGCCGATGCCTTGCAGGAAGGCACCGAGAAAGAGCGGCACGATGATCATGCCTCCCTGTATGCGCAGGCGCCGCACGCCATAGGCGCAAAAGCCGGTAAAGGCGATCGTCGCGGCAAAGGCTGCCCAGTCTACCGGGGGAAAGAGGACGAGCGGCGGTGGCTCGCCGTCATCGGCCGCCACCCACAGCCGCGATACCACCGATGCGCCGACGGCGACGAAGACGACGCGTAGATATTGCATGAAGGCGACGAGGCGGGCATCGGCGCCATAGGCTTCCGACATGATGACCATCGCCGACGCCCCGCCCGGCGAGGAGCCCCAGACGGCAGTCGTTCCCGGCAGCACCTGCCAGCGCGTCAAGAGCCAGCCGAGGCCGGTGGCGATGGCGATGACCGAGAAGATGAACAGCAGGAAGATCGGCGCGTCCTTCGCCATCGTGCCGAGAATATCAGGGGTGATGGTGCGCGCCATCATCAGGCCGACGAGGACTTGGCCGAACTGCAGCGGCTGAAGCGGCACGCGAAGCTTTCCCTTGCCGACGGTCAGCGCCAGCACGATGGCGGCGACCATCGGCCCGATCAGCAGCGAGGCGGGCAGGGCCAAGAGTTCGAGGAAAATGGTGAAGGCTGTGGAAAGCGCGAGCAGCAACGCCCATTTCGGCAGGCCGGCATCCCGCAGCAGGCGGTGCGCGTGGCTGAGTGGCATGAATCCCCGTATGTTTCTCGGCCGGTGCCAAGTCCTGAGGCTGAAGGTGAGAGGAGGTCCGGCATGACGAAGAGAGGCCGGCTCAAGGGCCGGTCGGCGCTGCTTCGGTATAGGCGGGCGCCGCGAGCGCGGTCAATTGCGAAATCTGACTTCGAGGCGATACAGCATGCGAATTTGATTCAAGCCGCCGCATCAAGTCCTTGTTATCTCATCTGAGTCGAACATGCTGGACGAGGAAATCGAGCAGGGCGCGCACACGCGCCGGCAGCGGTCCGCCCTGTCCCATATAGACGGCATAGAATTCTTCGATATCGCCGGGATTGGCCGCTTCCAACACCGGCACCAGCCGGCCGGCAGCAATATCGGCGCGCACGGTGAAGGCGGCCAGCTGCGCAAGACCGGCGCCAGAGAGCGCGAGATGGCGCATGGCTTCCCCGTCTCCAACCTGCACGCCCGGCGTGATCGGCACGGACACCGTTTCGCCGTTCTCGCGCAGCGGCCAGCCCTCGACGGCGCGGGCATAGGAAAAGCCGATGCGGCAATGGCGGCTGAGATCGGCAACGCCACACGGTTCGCCATGACGCCTGAGATAATCGGGCGAGGCGACGATGAGCTTGCCGGTGGTGCCGAGCTTGCGGGCGATCAGGCTGGAGTTCTTCAGGGGGCCGGTGCGGATCGCAACGTCGGCGCGTTCTTCCATCAGATCGACCACCCTGTCGGTGTGGGCGATATCGAGCGTAACGGCGGGATGAAGCGCCATGAAGGCGGGCACGAGTGGCGCCAGCACATGATTGCCGAAGGAGCCGCTGGTATTGATACGGATGCGGCCCGAGGCCTGTTCGCGTGACGACGCCTGGCGCTCGGCCTCGGCGATATCGGCAAGGATGGCGATGCTGCGCTCATAGAAGGCACAGCCCTCCGGCGTCAGTTGCAGCTTGCGGGTCGAGCGGTTGACGAGGCGGACGCCGAGGCGCGCCTCCAGCCGGGCGATGAGTTTGCTGACCGCCGACGGCGTCATGCGCCGCGCCGTGGCGGCTGCGGAAAAGCCGCCGCGCTCGACGACACTGACGAAGACTTCCATTTCCCCCGAGCGGTTGACGTCCTGACGGCCCATGATGAATTCAAGTCACAGATGATGTTCTGTTTCGCAATCTATATCAACGGAAATACCGGGTCTATCTCGGAGGAAACACAGGAGACAGATCGATGGAGTACAGAAATCTCGGCGCATCGGGCCTCAGAGTGCCGGTCCTAAGCTTCGGCGCGGGCACGTTCGGCGGCAGCGGTCCGCTGTTCGGCGCCTGGGGCAATACCGATGCCGAAGAGGCTCGGCGGTTCGTCGACATCTGCCTCGAAGCCGGCGTCAATCTCTTCGATACGGCCGATGTTTATTCGGCCGGCGCTTCCGAAGAGGTGCTCGGCCAGGCGATCCGCGGCCGGCGCAACGCAGTGCTGATCTCGACCAAGACCGCGCTGCCGATGGGCGAGGGGCCGCAGGACTGGGGCACGTCGCGGGCGCGGCTGATCCGGGCGACGGAGGATGCGTTGCGTCGGCTCGAGACCGATTATATCGACCTTTTGCAGCTTCACGCCTTTGATGCCTCGACCCCGGTCGAGGAGGTGCTGTCGACGCTCGACAGCCTCGTCGCCGCAGGCAAGATCCGCTATGTCGGCGTCTCGAATTTTTCCGGCTGGGAGCTGATGAAGTCGCTCGCGGCGGCCGAGCGCTGGGGCCATCCGCGTTATGTTGCCCATCAGGTCTATTATTCGCTGGCGGGTCGCGACTATGAATGGGAGCTGATGCCGCTCGGCGCCGATCAGGGCGTCGGTGCCCTCGTATGGAGCCCGCTCGGCTGGGGGCGGCTTACCGGCAAGATCCGCCGCGGTGAGCCGCTGCCGGTCGCCAGCCGCTTGCACGAGACGGCCCAGTATGGCCCACCTGTCGACGACGAGAGGCTGTTCGACATCATCGAGGTGCTGGATTCGATCGCAGCGGAGACCGGCAAGACGGTGCCGCAGATCGCGATAAACTGGCTGCTCGGCCGGCCGACGGTATCGAGCGTCATCATCGGCGCCCGCAACGAAGATCAACTCAGGCAGAACCTTGGCGCGGCCGACTGGAGCCTGTCGAAGGATCAGATCGAAAGGCTCGACGCGGTCAGCGCGGTGACGGCGCCTTATCCTTATTTCCCCTATCGACGGCAGAAGGGCTTTGCGCTCCTCAATCCACCGATCGTCTGAGGCGGTCGGCCCGGCCTGTCCATGGCTCCTGGTCTACAACAAAAGGGGAGTGAAATCTTTTCCCAATCTTAACTGGACAGCCGCTTTGACTTGCCCCATACCGAGCCTGCCGCATATCTCCTTAAATCGGAATCGATGTAAGACGAAATTATGCAGCAATTTTAAAGTTCTACAGCGTCGATGTACGTCTGAACGGACGTGCTGCGCAGTACTCTGCGGGACGCGGTCTCGTCCACGCGGAATGGCAGGGAGATCAATGGGATGGCGCTGAAGGACGCAAAGACTGGAACACGCAACGAGGCGGGGATATCGGCTGTGCTCGGTATTCTCAAGCAGAGCTTCGGCGAGCGTTTCCAAACCAGCCAGTCCTTCCGTGAACAGCACGCCCATACGACCACCTATATCCCGCCGCAACTGCCCGACGGCGTTCTCTTTGCCGAAAGCGCCGACGATGTGAAGATGGCAGTCAGGGCCTGTGCAGCGCACAGGGTGCCGGTGATCGGTTTCGGCACTGGCTCCTCGCTGGAAGGTCAGGTCAATGCCGTCAACGGCGGTATTTCGATCGATTTCAGCCGCATGAGCCGGGTGCTCGAGGTCAATGCGGAGGATCTCGACTGCACGGTCGAGCCCGGTATCACCCGCGAGGCGCTGAACGTCCATCTGCGCGATACCGGCCTGTTCTTTCCGATCGATCCCGGCGCCAATGCCTCGATCGGCGGCATGGCGTCGACGCGGGCCTCCGGCACCAATGCGGTGCGCTACGGCACGATGAAGGACAATGTGCTTGCCGTCACGGCAGTCACCGCCAATGGTGAGGAGATCCGCACGGCGCGGCGCGCCCGCAAGTCTTCGGCCGGCTATGACCTGACGCGGCTCTTTGTCGGCGCCGAGGGCACGCTCGGCATATTGACCTCGGTGACGCTGCGCCTGCAGGCGATCCCGCAGAAGATTGCCGGCGGCGTCTGCGCCTTTCCGAGCATCAAGGCGGCCTGCGATGCCGTCATCATGACGATCCAGATGGGCATTCCGGTGGCGCGCATCGAGCTGCTCGATGCTGTCCAGATGCGGGCGTGCAACGCCTATTCCGGGCTGTCTTATGCCGAAAGCCCGACGCTTTTCCTCGAATTCCACGGCACAGACGAGACCGTGCCGCAGCAATCGGCAGCCTTCGCCGAGATCGCGGCTGAATGCGGCGGGGGCGAGTTTCTTTGGACCGCCAATGCCGAGGAGCGGACGAAGCTCTGGAAGGCGCGTCATAACGCATACTTTTCCGCGAGGGCGCTGGCGCCGGGGCTTGCCGCACTTTCGACCGATGTTTGTGTTCCGATATCGAGGCTTGCCGATTGCGTTTCCGAAACGCAGGCGGATATCGAGGAACATGGGCTGCTCGGCCCTATCGTCGGCCACGCCGGCGACGGGAATTTCCATGTGCTGCTGTTGTTCGATGACAAAAGCGCCGGAGACATAGCCAGGGCCGAGAGCTTCGTTGAGCGGCTTAACCGCCGGGCACTCGATATGGACGGAACATGCACCGGGGAGCACGGCATCGGGCAAGGCAAGATGGCCTTTCTGGAGCAGGAGCTCGGAGGCTCGGTGGATCTGATGCGACAGGTGAAGCAGGCGCTCGATCCGGACGGCATCTTCAATCCCGGCAAGATTTTCCACCAAGGCTGAAAACGGAATATTCTCATGAACTTGGGCCTTGCCCATCGCATGAATAGCGCTAGTGTCGACAACAGAATCCTGAACAGTGTCGGCAACACAATCCCGAATGGAGAATCCTTGCATTGGTAGGCCGGTTCCTCGTCTTTCTGGGGGGAGTGATCGTCGTAGTGCTGTTTGTGGCGCTGCTTGCGCCGTTGTTCATCGACTGGACGGATTTCCGGAAGAACTTCGAGGATCAGGCAAGCCGCATCATCGGTAAGAAAGTCACCGTCCACGGCACGGTGGATGCCCGTCTGTTGCCGTTTCCGTCGGTGACGCTGCATGACGTACGTGTCGGGCAGGAGGCTGACGGCACGCCGATCGTCAAGGTCGAACAATTTTCCATGGATGCCGAGCTTGCGCCTTTCCTGTCGGGCGAGGCGCTGATCTTTGATATGCGCGTCGTCAATCCGAAGGTGCGCCTCAGATTGCTCGAGGACGGCACACTCGACTGGATGCGCGGCAGCCGCGCCGAAATACCGGCCAAAACAGTCGTTCTCGAAAATGTGCATGTCAGCGGCGGCGAAGTCGATTTCCTTGACGACCAGTCGGGCCGGGCGCGCCGTATCACCGGCTTGAATGCGGAGATGTCGGCCAAATCGCTCGCGGGCCCCTGGCGCATCGAGGGCGATGCGGCCCTTGACGGCGAACACGGCAATTTCTCGATTTCGAGCAGCCAGCCGGACGAGAAGGGCGTGCTGCGCATGCGCACGAAGCTGTCGCCGGACAAACACCCGGTCAGTATCGATCTCGACGGCGAACTGAAGCTGGTCGACCGCAAGCCGAACTATCAGGGCCAGCTTTCGGCGGCGATCGAAAACCGCAACAGCGCCAGGTCGGCCAACAAGAACGAGCAGCCGCCGAGGCTCAAGGGCCGCTTCGAGCTTACCAACGAACGTATCCGCATTCCCGAATACCGGATGGAGATCGGCCCGACGGACGATCCCTATGTGATAACCGGGGAGGCGACACTCGATACCGGCAACGCGCCTGAGTTCTTGTTGACCGCCGACGGGCAGCAGATAGACGTGAACCGCATCGGCAATCAGGGCGCGGCCGGCAAGACGACGCGGGATGCCGCGGTTTCGGCGCGCCAACGGTTGAATTCTCTGATCGATATCGTCGCGCAGGTGCCGATCCCGCAGGTGCCCGGCAAGGCAAGCGTCAAACTGCCGGCCATCGTTGCCGGCGACACAACGCTACGCGATGTGCAACTGGAGCTGGAGCCGGCCGGTACCGGCTGGATGATCGACAGCGCCGTCGGCACGCTGCCAGGGCGCACGCAGGTGGAAGGCAAGGGCAAGCTCCTGCTTCAGGGAGAACCCTCGTTCAACGGCCAGATCGTGGTTGCCTCGAACCAGCCAACGGGGCTAGCCTCCTGGCTGGCCGGCTCGGTCGACCCGGCCATCCGCCAATTGCGGCAGGCGGGTTTTTCCGCCAATGTCAGCCTGACTCATGAATTGCAGCGTTTCGAAAATCTCGAAATCGCCATCGGATCGGCGACGCTGAAGGGACGGCTGGAACGGCAGGCGATCTCCGGCCAGACGCCGACCCTGTCGGTGGCGCTGAATGGCGACACGCTCGATCTTGACGCGCTGCAGGCGCTGGCCGGTCTCGCGACCGGGCAGGAGAGCGGCGACAATGTCCTCGACCATAAGATCGCCGCGCAGCTCAGGGCCGACAGGTTCACCGCCTTCGGGGTTGATGCCGAGAATGTCGAGACCACCTTCACGATTGCCGACGGGGCGCTTGCGGTCGACCGGCTGTCAGTCAAGAATCTCGCGGGCGCCGAGCTGACGGCGACCGGCCGGGCCGAAGGCTCGCTGCTCGACTATAAAGGTGCGGGTGAGATCACCTTCAAATCGGCCGATCCCGGCGGTTTCTTCACCATGCTGCGCGAGCATCTTCCGCACCATCCCGTGCTCGACCGGCTGGTGCGCAATGCGGGCTGGTACGGCAATACGGCGTTGCGCGGTGCGCTGACGCTCGGCGGCGACGAGGGCGATGCGATGACAGTGACGCTGGCCGGCGTCTCGAACGGCAGCCGGGTGAACCTTGACTATCGCATGTCCGATCTCCTGGCGCTGACCGGCAGCGGCACGACGAGCCTTGAGGCGACGCTCGAAAACGCCGTGCCGTCAATCCTGTTCGGTCAGGCCGGGCTCGACCCGCTGCCGGTCGATGTCGGCGCGAATGGCCGCCTGACCCTCAAGGTGAAGGCGTCGGGCAACGATCCTGCCGATGCGGCGCTGACCTTTGCGACCGACCGGACCTCGTTTACCGCAAAGGGCAAGGTTGACGTGCGGCCGGAGAGCTTCATGAATGGCCAGATCGCGCTTTCGCTCGACAGCGCCGATATCGACCCCTATCTCATCATGAACGGTATTGCCCTGCCGCAGACCGGAACAGGGCTGCCGCTCGGCCTGCAGATCAATGCCGCCGTCGATAGCGACAAGATCGTTTTGTCCGATCTCAAGGGACATGCGGCCGACAACGCGTTTTCCGGTGCGCTGACCTTCGATCGCAAGGCTGCGAAGACAACGGCGACCGGCGAGCTGACGCTTGCCAAGGCAGATGCCGGCTGGCTCGGCGAGGCGGTGTTCGGCCAGATCGTCGATCCCGCCAGCGGCACACTGTCGAAGGCGCCGCTGGGCTTACCCACCTTCAAGGATCTCGACGTCAAGGTGAAGCTGTCGGCCAAGGAGTTCTGGCCCGGCCTGCCGGAAACGGCGGTGTCCGATTTCACCAGCAACGTCGCCTATAAGGGCGACGAGCTGCAGCTCAACGATATGGCCGGCAACTGGGAAGGCGGCAAGCTCTCCGGCAATCTTCTCTTCACCAATGCCGACGGCACCGGTTTCCTGCAGACGAAGCTGGCGCTTGCCGATTCCGATCTCGCCGGGGTCATCTGGCTGCGGGACGGCGCGCCGGTCGCCAACGGCAAGTTCGGATTGTCGCTGTCGATGGAAGCCTCGGGCAAGACGATCAGTGAGATCGCCAGCTCGCTCAATGGTTCGGGGGAGCTGAGACTCGGCGATATGAGCGTACGCGGACTGAACCTTGCCATTCTTCCGCCGCTGCTTGCCGCCACCGACCCAATGCAGGAACAGATCAACGCCGGCAAGGTGCATCCGATCGTCGAGACGTTGCTCAACAACGGCGAGGCGAAGCTGCCGCCGCTCGGAATACCCTTCAACGTCACCGACGGGACGCTCAGGGTGCAGAATGTGACCGTGGCCAACGATCTAGCCCGGGTTACCGCCGACGCGCAGATCGCCTTGCCGGAGCAGCGGATCAGCGCGACGGTCGGTATCGGCCTCAATCCAGGCGCGGAGGCGCTTCCTGGTGTCGAACCGGCGCTGCGGCTGAACTTTTCCGGCATGTTGCCGTCACCCGGCAAGACGATGGACGTGACCGATATCACCAGCTACCTGTCGCTGCGTGCTTTTGAGCGCGAGCGGCGGCGAGTCGAGCGGCTGCAGGCGATCGTGCTCGAAAAGCAGCGCCTGCGCCGCGAGGTGGCGCTCTATCGTTTCAATGACGCCGAGCGCGTCAGAGCGGCGGAAATCGAACGGCAACGGCAGGCGGAGGAAGAGCGGCTGCGAAGACTGGCGCAGGAGGCGGCTGCGCAGAAGGCTGCTGCCGAGGCGGAGGCCGCACGTGCGGAGGCAAAAGCCAAGGCTGATGCGCAGGCGAGGGCGGCCGCCGAGGCGGAGGCGGCCCGGCGCTCCGGGCAGATGCAGCCCGGTCAGCTCGATTTCGACCATCTGCCGGGCATTCAGGCGCAATGAAGACGCTTGGGGTTTGCGTCGCCTGATATTTCAGATTTTTATTTGAATTCCCGGCGTCACGGCCGGCGGCCACAGCCGGCCTTCGCCCACGAAAGCACATGGAGCCGCAGCGCTGAGGATAGGTTGCTGTCCGGCGGGCGGTGGTCGTCGATCTCGGAAATCAGGGCGGCAAGCGACATGGAACGGCTTGCCGCAATCGTCTTCAGCTCGGCCCAGAATTCATCTTCCAGCGAAAAGCTGGTGCGATGGCCATGCAGTGTCGCCGAGTGCTTGCGGATCATCAGCCGGTTCACATCGCAATCGGCTTGGAGGATCGATTCAAGGAAATCGCGCAAGTGGCTGATCGCCGATTCATTTCCGGCTCTTTAAGCTTCGCTTGAAGCTTCATGCGCCGTCGTCATCCGTCTCGATCCGGCCATCGCGGTGAGCCTTGTCGGCCTTCTCGTTCAGAGTGCGGGTGAGCTGCTTTTCCGCCTTGGTGCGGCCGAAGGAAATACGGTTCTGCTCGGCCTGCTTCTCCTTTTCGGAGCGGGCCTGCTTTTTGCGAAACTGGCGCAGATTGATGATTTCGGCGCTCATGCGCGAGGCTTGATCCTTATGAAAAAGGGAGGCTCGGCCTCCCTTTGAAATCACTGCTTCTTGCGGAAGGAGTCGAGCGAGACGACGGAGCCCGGTTTTTTCTCTTCGCCGTCGGCCGGTTTTGCGCCGGCGGCTTCATCGGGCTTTCCTGCCGCGTCGACGGGATAGGCGGTGATCTCACCGGAAGGCAGTTCCTCGCCGTCGGCGAGCGGCACGTCGAATTCAAGCTCGAAATTGACCGAGGGATCATAGAAGCCGCGGATCGCATTGAACGGTATGACCAGCTTCTCCGGAACGTCGGAGAAGGAAAGGCCGATTTCGAAATGCGTTTCGGTGATCTTGAGATCCCAGAACTGATGCTGGATGACAATAGTCATCTGCTCGGGATATTTGGACTTCAGGTGCTGGGAGATGCGCACGCCGGCGGCACCCGTGAGGAAGGTGATGAAGAAGTGGTGGTCGCCGGGCAGACGACCCGTTGTTGCTACCTCCGCCAAAACCTTGCGGATGACGCCGCGAAGTGCATCCTGCGCCAGAATGTCGTAGCGGATATGATCCTGCCCCATGCTTTTCCTGTCTTTCGTCGGTTCTGAAGTCTTTTCACAAGGTTTATGGCACGTTCAGGCGCCTTGGGAAAGTCCGGAGCCGAGTCACGCATAGATCAGCATACATGATTTCAGTCTGAGGGAGAAGGTGAAGGCTTCTGTTGCCAGGTGCCTTCGGACCCCGCCTAGAGGTGCGAACCACTAGGACTTTGATTGAAGTGTCACACCGCGATTAAGCAGCGAGACGAGCTTCCGCATAGTTGTCGTTTGCAACTACAATTTTAGCCCGATAACGGCGGTACAATGCCGAGCAAAAAGTCGATCTTTACACCCTTGTCGATCCTATTTCGCCCCCATCAAAAGCCGGCCTTGATACCGCCGGTTTTTGGTGGAGGCGCCGGGTACCGCCCCCGGGTCCAATAGGTTTATTACACCGCTCATTTATTGCCATAGCCGGCCCGAGAGCCGGCAGGGCTGATATAGTGATTTCCTTCGTCCAAGGAAAGGGCAAACGTCATAAAAGCTTTATGTCGGGCGGCAGAAAGAACGGGAAAATATCCGCCTGCGATTGGTTTCTTCAAGGCGAAGGCTTAAATTGGAGAAAACGGAATCAGCGCGACATGCAGCAATATCTCAATCTCCTCACCCATGTGATGGAAAAGGGCTCCGACCGGGGCGACCGCACCGGCACCGGCACGCGCTCGGTCTTCGGCTACCAGATGCGCTTCGATCTCGAGGAAGGCTTTCCCGTCCTGACGACGAAGAAGCTGCATCTGCGCTCGATCATCCACGAGCTTTTATGGTTCCTGAAGGGCGAGACGAATATCCGCTATCTCAAGGAGAACGGCGTCTCGATCTGGGATGAGTGGGCCGACGAGAACGGCGATCTCGGGCCGGTCTACGGCGCCCAGTGGCGCTCCTGGCCGGCACCGGACGGTGGCCATATCGATCAGATCGCCAATCTCGTCAAAGGTATCGTCAACAATCCGAACTCACGCCGCCACATCGTCTCAGCCTGGAATCCGGCCGAGGTCGACCAGATGGCGCTGCCGCCCTGCCATTGCCTGTTTCAGTTCTACGTGGCCGACGGCAAACTCTCCTGCCAGTTGTACCAGCGCTCCGCCGATATTTTCCTTGGCGTGCCCTTCAACATCGCCTCCTATGCGCTTTTGACGATGATGGTGGCCCAGGTGACGGGGCTCAAAGGGGGCGATTTCGTCCACACCCTCGGCGACGCGCATCTCTATCACAATCATTTCGACCAGGCGAAGCTGCAGCTGACGCGTCGGCCAAAGCCGCTGCCCTTCATGCGGATCAATCCTGAAGTGAAGGATATCTTCGGGTTCAGGTTCGAGGATTTCGAGCTGATCGGCTATGAGGCCGATGCCAATATCAAGGCGCCGATCGCCGTCTGAGCCGGGACTTTTCATGGGCGAAATCCGCAGGACCATCATCGCCGCCGTCGCACGCAACGGGACCATCGGCCGGGAAGGCGACATGCCGTGGCGGCTATCGAGCGATCTCAAGCGCTTTAAGGCGCTGACGCTCGGCAAGCCTGTCGTGATGGGCCGCAAGACCTATGACTCGATCGGCAAGCCGCTGCCGGGGCGGCCGAACGTGGTCATTTCGCGACGAGCAGCGATCGAACACCCCGATGTCGGCATGGCCCATTCGCTGACCGAGGCGATGGACGCTGCCGACAGATTGGCGCTGCAAACCGGGGCCGGCGAAATCTGCATCATCGGCGGCGGGCAGATCTATGCTCAGGCCATCGATCTTGCCGATCGGCTGTGCATTACGCATGTCGAGGCCGATCTTGACGGCGACGCGTTTTTTCCGGCGATCGATCCGGGCGTCTGGCAGGCGGGGGAGGTAGTCGCCGTGCCCGCTGGCGAGAAGGACAGCTACCCCACGCGCTACGTCGTCTATGAACGCCGTCGCGCCTGAAAACGAACTATTTTCCAATTAAATTGACCAAGTTTCTCACGCTGCGTTGAAAGCCGGTGCGGCGATACCTATAACGGTCACCAACGCATCGGCCGGTCAGCCCCCACGGTCCCGAATGCGGGGAAGACTTAACGAACAACGAGGTTTTGATGCCCTGGAGCAATCAGAATGGCGGCGGCGGCCCTTGGGGCGGCGGCGGTAACAATCAGGGACCATGGGGCCAAGGGCCGAACCGCCCACGTGGCGGCAAGGGCGGACCGCCTGATCTGGAAGACATCATCCGGCGCGGTCAGGATCAGCTGCGCAATATCGTTCCCGGCGGTTTCAATGGTGGCGTGGCGGCGATCGTCGTGGCGATCGTCGCTGTTTTCTGGCTGATCCAGTGCGTCTACACCGTCCAGCCGGACGAACGCGGCGTCGAGCTGCGCTTCGGCAAGCCGAGAGAAGAAATTTCCATGCCCGGCCTGCATTTCCGCATCTGGCCGATGGACGCGGTCGAGATCGTGAAGGTGACCGAGCAGCAGCAGAATATCGGCGGACGCAACAACAGCAATTCGACGGCTGGACTGATGCTTTCCGGCGACCAGAACATCGTCAACGTGCAGTTCTCCGTGCTCTACACGATCAATGACCCGAAATCCTATCTTTTCCGTCTCGAAAATCCGGCTGAAACGCTGCAGCAGGTTTCCGAAAGCGCCATGCGCGAAATCGTCGGCCGGCGCCCGGCACAAGATGCCTTCCGTGACAATCGCGGACCGATCGAAACCGAAGTGCGCAACATCATCCAGGATACGATGGATCGCTATGGCGCCGGCATTGCGATCAACCGCGTGACGATCGAGGACGTCGCACCGCCGCGCGACGTGGCCGATGCCTTCGAGGAAGTGCAGCGTGCCGATCAGGACAAGCAGCGCCTCGTGGAGGAGGCGAACCAGTACGCCAACCAGAAGCTTGGCCAGGCCCGCGGTGACGCGGCCCGCATCCGCGAAGCAGCAGCGGCCTATAAGGACCGGATCGTCAAGGAGGCTGAAGGTGAAGCGCAACGCTTCGTTTCGATCTACGACGAATATTCCAAGGCTCCTGACGTGACGCGGGAGCGGCTGTTCCTGGAAACGATGGAACAGGTGCTGAAGGGTTCCAAGAAAGTGATCATAGACCAAAAGGCGGGCGCCGTGCCTTATCTGCCTCTCAATGAGGTCGGCAGGCCGACGCAGCAACAACAGCAGCAGGGAGGCTGAGACCCATGTCGAACAGACTTCCGGTAATTCTGATCCTCCTGGCGGTCGTGCTGGTCGGGGTCTATTCCTCGGTCTTCGTGGTGAGTGCCCGCGAACAGGCCATCGTCGTTCGCTTCGGTGAAATCCAGTCGGTCAAGACTGACCCTGGCATCTATTTCAAGCTGCCTTTCGCTTTTGCCGATGCGGACAGGGTGCAATACGTGCCGAAGCAGGAACTGCGCTTCGATCTTGACAATATCCGTGTCCAGGTTTCCGGCGGCGCATTTTATGAGGTAAATGCCTTCCTCATCTACCGTATCAACGACGCACGCCGCTTCCGCGAAACCGTTTCGGGCGACAGGGAGGCGGCAGAAGCGCGGCTTCGCACGCGCCTCGATTCCGCCTTGCGCAGGGTCTACGGCGTGCGCAGCATCGAAGCCGCGCTCTCCCGGGAACGGGTGGCGATGATGCTCGAGGTTCGCAACGAACTCCAAGCCGATGCGGAGACGCTCGGAATCACGCTCGACGACGTGCGCATCAGCCGGACGGACCTCACTCAGGATGTTTCCGAGCGCACGTACAACCGCATGCGGGCCGAGCGACTGGCGGAGGCCGAACTGCTGAGGGCGCAGGGCACTGAGGAAGGCCAGCGCCGCCGCGCCATCGCCGACCGCCAGGTCGTTGAGCTGACTGCCGGCGCACAACGCGACTCCGAGATCCTGCGTGGCCAGGGCGATGCCGAACGCAACCGCGTCTTCGCCGAGGCATTCTCAAGGGACCCGGGTTTCTTCGAGTTTTACCGCTCGATGGCGGCCTATGCGGCGACGCTTTCGTCGCAGGACACAACGCTTGTTCTGTCGCCGGATTCGGAATTCTTCCGCTACTTCAACAAGGCTGCCGGCGCCGCGCCGGCGAGCTCGGCTGCGTCGGCTCCCGCAACGCCCGGAACAACCGCTCCGGCGCCAGCCCAGCCGGCGAACTGAAAGCACCGGGATCTGTTTCCCTCCAAGATCGAGAAAGGGTCGGCCCAGCGCCGGCCCTTTCGATTTCAAGAGGTAAGGCCGGGCTTTTGTGATGGTCCGTCAGATTGCACGGGGATTTCGCGAAAAGGTGATTTCACCCTCCATCATTCCGCCTTATGCTGGTGCTGAATATGCGCATTTACGCCTTATGAGGAAGCTTGATGGCCCCGACGATTCGCTTGCCCTTCAGACGAACGCTCGCGCTTCTGGCCAGCGCCACCATCCTGGCGCAAGCCGGCGTGAGCGGGGTTGCTTTTGCGCAAACCACGCCTGAAACAGCAGCGCCCGGGGTTGCCGCGCCTGTTCCGGCTGCTCCCACGCCACCTGCATCTACCACGCCGCAGCAGACGCCACCGGTTCAGACCGTCGTGCCGACCAACGGTCCGGCTTCCGTTGCCGACCTGGCGGAAGGGTTGCTCGATGCTGTGGTCAATATCTCGACCTCGCAGAATGTGAAGGATGACGAAGGGGTCGGTCCGGCGCCGCGCGCCCCTGACGGGTCACCATTCCAGGAGTTCTTCAACGACTTCTTCAACAAACAGCAGGGCAACAAGGGCCCCAACCATAATGTCAGCTCGCTTGGGTCCGGTTTCGTCATCGATCCGGCCGGCTATATCGTGACCAACAACCATGTGATCGAGGGCGCCGACGACATCGAGGTCAATTTCGCCAACGGCTCGAAGCTCAAGGCGAAGCTGATCGGCACGGATACGAAGACCGATCTTTCCGTGTTGAAGGTCGAGCCGAAGACACCGCTGAAATCGGTGAAATTCGGCGACTCCAGCGAGATGCGCATCGGCGACTGGGTCATGGCGATCGGCAATCCGTTCGGCTTCGGCGGTTCGGTGACGGTCGGCATCATTTCCGGGCGCGGCCGCAACATCAATGCCGGCCCCTACGACAACTTCATCCAGACGGATGCGGCGATCAACAAGGGCAATTCCGGCGGCCCGCTCTTCAACATGAAGGGTGAAGTGATCGGCATCAACACGGCGATCATCTCGCCGAGCGGCGGCTCGATCGGCATCGGCTTCTCGGTACCGTCCGAACTTGCTTCCGGCGTCGTCGAGCAGTTGCGCCAGTATGGCGAGACGCGGCGCGGCTGGCTCGGCGTGCGCATCCAGCCGGTGACCGACGACATCGCCGACAGTCTCGGGCTCGACACCGCCAAGGGCGCGCTGGTCGCCGGCGTCATCAAGGGCGGTCCCGTCGACGACGGCTCGATCAAGGCGGGCGACGTCATTCTGAAATTCGACGGCAAGGCGGTCAATGAAATGCGCGACCTGCCGCGCGTCGTGGCGGAAAGCACGGTCGGAAAAGAAGTCGACGTCGTGGTGCTGCGCGACGGCAAGGAGCAGACCGTCAAGGTGAAGCTCGGCCGGCTCGAAGACAGCGATCAGGCGGCATCCGGCGATGCAGCGCCGGATGGCGTGATCACCCCTGATCCCGACGAAAACGACGATATGGATCAGCCGGATACTGGCGATCAGGCAGCGCCCGCACCGGGCACACCGGCGCCGGACCAGCACCAACAGGGCCAGGTATCGCCGGATGCGGCCATGCCGAAGAACGTGCTCGGATTGTCGCTGTCGCTCCTCAGTCCCGAAACACGCAAGGCTTTCGGCATCGCCGAAAGCGTCGACGGCGTCGTCGTGACGGAGGTGGAGGCCGGCTCCGCCTCGGCCGAAAAGGGGTTGAAGCCAGGGGATGTTATCGTCGAGGTGGCACAGGAGTTCATGAAATCCCCGGATGCGGTCGCGGCCAAGGTGAAATCGCTGAAACAGGAAGGGCGCCGCAACGCCCAGCTGATGATCGCATCGGCAAACGGCGATCTGCGGTTCGTTGCGGTGCCGATGGAATAGGAGTACTGCGGCGGTGGCGACCAGGTGCCGCCTTCCTGTTCTCGCTCAACTCCTCCCGCATTCCTGTGACGAGCGCAGGAATGCGGGAGGAGGGGCGCGTTTCGGCCTTCTTAACCCATCACGAAATCGGTCTTCCGATAACCCTGGATATAAAGAAGTGCCGTCAGGTCGGCGTGATTGATGCGCATCTGCGCCTGAGCGGCGACAGTGGGCTTGGCGTGGAGGGCGACGCCGGAGCCGGCGAGCTGCAGCATGCCGAGATCATTGGCGCCGTCGCCGACGGCGATTGCCTCCTGTGGCGAAATGCCGAGGCTTGCTGAAATCTCGTTCAGCGCATCCACCTTTGCCTGCTTGCCGAGGATAGGTTCGGCGACGAAGCCGGACAGAATGCCATCCTCGTCCAGCAGCGTATTGGCGCGGTTTTCGTCGAAGCCAAGAGTGGCGGCGATGCGGCTGGTAAAGACGGTGAAGCCGCCGGAGACGAGGGCGGTGTAATGACCTTTCGATTTCATCGTGGCGATCAGCTCCGGCCCTCCCGGCGTCAGCGTGATGCGCTTGGCGATGACCTCGTCGACAACCGAGATCGGCAGTCCTTTCAAGAGGGCGACGCGCTCACGCAGGGCGGGCTCAAAGGCGATCTCGCCATTCATGGCGCGGGCGGTGATGTCGGCGACCTTCTCCTTCAGGCCCACTTCGGCGGCGAGTTCGTCGATGCATTCCTGGCCGATCATCGTCGAATCCATGTCGGCGATCAGCAGCTTCTTGCGGCGGCTGTCCTGCTCCTGGATGACGAGGTCGATGGGGGCGCTCGATATGACGGCGAGAAGATTGGCCTCGGCTGCTTGCGCATCCGCGCCGTCGCGCAGTGCGATGTCGCAGGCAACGCCGTCGGCCAGCCAGTAGAGGCCGGAAGCGGTTACTGCCTCGGCCGCTTGTTCGGCAATGCCGGGAGTAAGCACAGGATTTGACGGATTGGCAACAAGCGTGGCAACGAGGGCCATGATGGAAAACCTTCTGAGCGTAGAGAACGCGATCCTGATAACCGGGCCGACCGCCAGCGGCAAGTCCGCCCTTGCGGTGGAATTGGCCAAGCGCCATGACGGCGCGGTCGTCAATGCCGACAGCATGCAGGTCTACGATACGCTGCGGGTGCTGACCGCGCGTCCGTCGGAAGAGGAGATGCAAGGCGTGCCGCATCATCTCTACGGTCACGTGCCGGCGGGGGCCGGCTATTCCACAGGCGCCTGGCTGCGCGATGTCTCGGCGCTTTTGCCGGCGCTCAGGGCCGCCGGGCAGCTACCGGTTTTCGTCGGCGGCACCGGGCTTTACTTCAAGGCGCTGACCGGCGGTCTCTCCGAGATGCCTGATATACCGGAGGTACTGCGGGAAGACTTGCGCACGCGACTCGTGGAGGAGGGGCCGGGTGCGCTCTACCTTGAGCTTTGCGACGCCGATCCCGCCATGGCGGCCAGCCTCAACCGCCAGGACGGCCAGCGCATCGTCCGGGCGCTGGAGGTAATCAAAGCAACGGGACGCTCGATCGCCGATTTCCAGGTCCGGTCCGGGCCTGTGGTGATCGATGCCGACGAGGCCCGCAAGATAGTTGTTCTGCCGGACCGGGCGGTGCTGCATGCTCGCATCAATGGCCGTTTCGAGAAGATGCTGCAACAGGGTGCGGAAGACGAGGTGAAGGCGCTGCTTGCGCTCGACCTGCCGGCCGAGGCGCCCGTCATGAAGGCCATCGGTGTGTCGCAGATCGCGGCGATGCTGAAGGGCGAGATGACGCGCGATGAGGTGCTGGAGAAGGGGGCTGCGGCGACACGGCAATATGCCAAGCGGCAAATGACCTGGTTCCGCAATCAGATGGACGAAAGCTGGGAGCGATTGACGCTTTAGCATGAGGCGATATCGTCTGGCTCGTTGCCAATCAACTGCCTTTCAGGATCGCATCATGCCTGCCATTTCTACGTTCCATGGCCTCTCGGCCTTTCCGCCGACGCCTGCCGATCCCGATGGCCGGGTCGACGTTGAGGGGCTCTGCCGCTTGCTGGCCCCCCTGTGCGAGTCAGGTGTGGCCTCCATCGGCCTTCTCGGCAGCACCGGGATTTACGCCTATCTCACGCGCGAGGAGCGGCTGCGGGCCGTCAAAGCGGCGGTCGAATGCGTCAACGGCCGTGTTCCACTCCTCGTCGGGGCAGGCGCCCTGAGGACGGATCATGCCGTGGATCTCGCCAGGGACGCCGAGGCTGCCGGCGCGGATGCGCTTCTGCTTGCGCCTGTTTCCTACACGCCGCTGACCCAGGAAGAGGCCTACCAGCACTTCCTCGCTGTGGCCAAGGCAACCAGACTGCCGCTCTGCATCTACAACAATCCCGGCACGACGCACTTCATCTTCAGCCGCGAGCTTCTGCAGCGCCTCTCCGATATCGAGACGATCAAGGCGGTGAAAATGCCGCTGCCGGCAGACGGCGATTTGCTTGGGGAGCTTGCGACGTTACGGGAAAAGACCGATCTCGCGATCGGCTACAGCGGCGATTGGGGTGCGGCGGAGGCACTGCTTGCAGGCGCAGACGCTTGGTACAGCGTTATCGGCGGGCTTCTTCCCCGCGTAGCGCTCGCTCTGACCAAGGCCGCGATCGCCGGCAACGGCGGAGAGGCGCGCCGGCTCGATGATCTTCTGCAGCCGCTCTGGGACGTGTTCAAGGCGTATGGAAGCATTCGCGTGGTCTATATGCTGGCCGAGCATCTCCTTGGCGTTCGGTCGGAACTTCCCCGGCCGCTGCTGCCGCTTGGGCCGGCGGATCGCCAGCGTGTGCTCGATGCTGCCCGGCTGTTGATCGCGCTGGAGCATCAATCCTTGTTGTAAAGGCTGCTCAGCGGCTTTTTTAGGATGCTTTCACGCAGAGACGGGCCGGGTTCCCGGCGGGTGATCTGCGGCTGGTCGGTCGGCGGCGCTGGCCGAGGAAACACCGGCTCCTCGCGACGCAGTTCGCGGCGCAGCGCGTCCAGCCGCGGATCGATCGGGGCCGGTTCGGCCGGGTCCAGCCGCGGCGCCTGCGGCAGCAATTCGCGCCGGTAGGATTGGAGTGGCGCCGAAGCCGGTGCCGACGGGGTAACGGGTTTGGCATCGAAAGCGTCGTCGGTTTCCTGCGCCTCGTCGAAATCTGGCATGGATGCCGCAACGCTCTGCTGAAAATTCGAAATGTCAGGCCCGACGGTCACCGCCCGCATGCGGGTGACGATCTTGCGCAAATCGACCGTATCGGGATCTTCCTCGCTATGCTTGCTGTTGGCGCTGGCGGCCTTCGGCAGGAGGTTCTCTTCAACACGGGAGAAGCGCATCCGCATCGGCACGCTAATCGCCTCGCCGAAGGCGATCGCCTCACCGTTGCCGATCGAGGAGATGAAGCTCGTCGTCGAGATCGATGAATTCGGGATGGCTGAACGAATGATTTCCTGGTCACGGTCATTGGCAAGGCGCATGGCAAAGAGCGTCGAGCACTGTGACAGGATCGTCTGGTCGAGCTCGCCGGGCCGCTGAGTGATGATGCCCAGCGAGACACCGTATTTACGGCCCTCCTTGGCGATGCGGGCGATCGCCTGGCGCGTAGGGATGAAGCCGAGGTTCGGATCGGACGGGATGTAGCGGTGGGCTTCCTCGCAGACGACGAGCATGTGGATGGCGCCGTCACTCCACAACGCCACTTCGAAAGCCATGCGGCAAAGCACGGAGGCGACCGAATTAACGACTTCGGAGGGAATGCCGGCAAGCTGGAAAGTGCAGATTGGTCTGTTATCTCCGGGGATGCGGAAGATCTGCGCGATGGTATCGGTGATCGTGTCGCTGATCGTGTTGTTGGAGAACATGAAGTGATAGCGCGGATCGTTGATCGCGGCGATGAGGCGCATCTTGAGCGACCGCAGGGAGGGCTTTTCCGCCCGGCCTTCCAGGCGGCCGATGCGCTCGTCGATCAGCGCCAGCAGATCGGCCATGCGGTAGGGAACCGGCGTATCGGCGGTGATCGAGCTCTTTTCCGTCGTGCGGCGCACCAGCGAGTTGTCGCTGCCGCGGAAGGCGCGTTTGGCCTCCGGCATGATGTCGCGCAGCATGTCGAGCTCTTCGGGTACGGGCGGGCGGCCGCGAAAGACGACTTCGGCAAATTCCTCCAGCCGCATCAGCCAGAAGGGCAGGTCGAGCGTATCCGTATCGATGGTGACGGCGTGCTTGGGAAAGGCGGCGGCGAATTCATTGTGCGGATCGAGGATCAGCACGCGCAGCTTCGGATCGGCCGCGATCGCCTTGTGCAAAAGTAGCGATACGGCGGTCGACTTGCCGACGCCGGTCGAGCCGACGACGGCGAAATGCTTGGAGAGCATTGACGGGATGTGGATCGCCGCATCGATGCTTTCATCCTGCGTCAGCTTGCCGATGACGGCGGTCGTCCCCGTTCCGGCATCGTAGATGCGCATCAGGTCGGCGGCGCGGATGCGATGGGCGATGGCGCCGAGATAGGGATAACGTGAGATGCCGGTCGAAAATTCCTCGCGCCCGTCCTCATCGACTCGGACTTCGCCGAGAAGCTCGGTCTCGATCCTGAACTTATTGTCCTCGCCTTCGCCCCAGGCATGACTGCCGGTGTTCATTTGATAGACCAGGGCGACGACACGGTTGCGGCCGACGCTGATCGAAATCAGCCGGCCGACGGACCAGAGTTCTGTAAGATCGGTGCCGCCCTCAACGGCGACAGCGGCAATCGTGGCCCTGGAGCCGCTGCATGCAACGACGCGGCCGAGAAAGCGATTTCCCGGCGTATGGCCGTCGCGTCGATCGTGCTCGCCTGCCTTGCCAGACATGCGCAAGTCGTTGTTGAGCAAAGGCTACTCCCTGCGGTAGCGTTAAAGGATAAAGTCGATCCTTTAACAAATCCTTCATCCTATCGATTTTGGGAGGCGGGGGCCCAGGGCAGTTTTTTGTTGCGGCATGCGTTGACGCTGCGAAATTTTCTGTCTATCACTGCCGGCCATGAAAATCGCAACGGCTCTTATCGTGGTGGGAAGGCGCATGGGCAGGATGGTGTAACCATCCGGCGACAGCCACCCATGCGCTAGATGACAGGCTCCTCCGGGGCCTTTTTTTGTGCCCGAAATCGGGCTCCCGGCCACAATCGCAAATCCAGCATCAAACGGAACAGACACAGATGAGCACGGACAATCAGGCGGCAGGCAATCGGATGACGGGAGCGGAGATCGTTCTCAAGGCGCTGAAGGATAACGGCGTCGAACATATCTTCGGCTATCCCGGCGGCGCGGTTCTGCCGATCTATGACGAGATCTTCCAGCAGGACGAGATCAAGCACATTCTCGTTCGCCACGAGCAGGGGGCCGGCCATGCGGCCGAAGGCTACGCCCGCTCCACAGGCAAGGTCGGCGTCATGCTGGTGACCTCTGGTCCTGGCGCCACCAATGCGGTCACGCCGCTGCAGGATGCGCTGATGGATTCGATCCCGCTCGTCTGCCTGACCGGCCAGGTTCCGACCCCACTGATCGGCTCCGACGCCTTCCAGGAATGCGACACGGTCGGCATCACCCGGCCCTGCACCAAGCACAACTGGCTGGTCAAGGATGTCAACCAACTCGCCGCCATCATTCATGAGGCCTTCCGCATCGCCCAGTCCGGCCGTCCAGGCCCCGTCGTCGTCGACATTCCGAAGGACGTGCAGTTTGCGACCGGCACCTACACGCCGCCCGCCGATTACGCGATCCAGAAGAGCTACCAGCCGAAGATCCAGGGCGACCTCAACCAGATCCATGCGGCGATCGAGATGATGGCGAATGCGCGCCGTCCGATCATCTATTCGGGCGGCGGCGTCGTCAATTCCGGTCCCGAGGCCTCCAAGCTGCTGCGCGAGCTGGTCGAACTCACCGATTTCCCGATCACTTCGACGCTGATGGGCCTCGGCGCCTATCCGGCTTCGGGCAAGAACTGGCTGAAGATGCTCGGCATGCACGGCTCCTACGAAGCAAACATGGCGATGCATGATTGCGATGTCATGGTCTGCATCGGCGCCCGCTTCGACGACCGCATCACCGGCCGTCTCAACGCCTTCTCGCCTAATTCGAAGAAGATCCATATCGATATCGATCCGTCCTCGATCAACAAGAACGTCCGCGTCGACATCGGCATCCGCGGAGATGTCGGCCATGTCCTCGAAGACATGGTCCGCCTGTGGCGGGCGCTGCCGAAGAGGCCGGAGAAGGGCCGCCTCGAGGATTGGTGGAGCGATATCGCCCGCTGGCGGGCGCGCAATTCCTTTGCTTATACCAAGAGCAATGATGTGATCATGCCGCAATATGCGCTGGAGCGGCTCTATGCGCATACCAAGGACCGCGACACCTACATCACGACCGAAGTCGGCCAGCACCAGATGTGGGCGGCGCAGTTCTTCGGCTTCGAACAGCCGAACCGCTGGATGACCTCAGGAGGCCTCGGCACGATGGGCTACGGCCTGCCGGCGGCCCTCGGCGTGCAGATCGCCCATCCCGAAAGCCTCGTCATCGATATCGCCGGCGATGCCTCGATCCAGATGTGCATTCAGGAAATGTCGACGGCGATCCAGTACGACGCGCCGATCAAGATCTTCATCATGAACAACCAGTATATGGGCATGGTGCGACAGTGGCAGCAACTGCTGCACGGCAACCGCCTGTCGCACTCCTATACGGAAGCGATGCCCGATTTCGTCAAGCTTGCGGAAGCCTATGGTGCGGTCGGACTGCGCTGCGAAAAGCCGGACGAGCTCGACGACGCCATTATCGAGATGATCGAAGTCAAGAAGCCGGTCATCTTCGATTGCCGCGTCGCCAATCTCGCCAACTGCTTCCCGATGATCCCCTCCGGCAAGGCGCATAATGAAATGCTGCTGCCCGACGAAGCCACCGACGAAGCCGTCGCCAACGCGATCGACGCCAAGGGCCGTCAGCTCGTATAACGATAAGGTAGGAACCCAGGACCATGAACGCACATCTTCAGCCCACGGGCTCTGCCTATTTCATCTCTCCGGAAACGACCGCAGTCGAGAGCCATACACTTTCGGTTCTCGTCGACAACGAGCCCGGCGTCCTTGCCCGCGTCATCGGCCTGTTCTCCGGCCGTGGCTACAATATCGAGAGCTTAACGGTCTCCGAGACCGAGCACCAGGCGCATCTGTCCCGCATCACCATCGTAACGCGCGGCACGCCTCATGTGCTGGAGCAGATCAAGGCGCAGCTCGAACGCATCGTCCCTGTTCACCGCGTCGTCGATCTGACGGTGCGGGCCCGCGAACTCGGCCAGGACCGGCCGATCGAGCGGGAAGTTGCGTTGGTCAAGGTGATCGGCGAGGGCGAAACACGCGCCGAGACGCTACGGCTTGCTGATGCCTTCCACGCCAAGGTGGTGGACGCGACGATCGATCACTTCATTCTGGAGATAACGGGCAAATCCTCCAAGATCGACCAGTTCATCGCGATCATGAAGCCGCTCGGCCTGATCGAAGTCTGCCGTACCGGCATTGCTGCCATGAACCGTGGCGCGCAGGGGATGTGAGCCTGCTACCGCTGTTAGTCCGTGCCGATTAGCTGCCCCTCACCCTACTTCTCCCGTAAACGCGGCGAGGGGACGTGCGAAACGCAACGTCGAGGTGGATGAAGCCGACTGGCAGCCGCTGTAGATCACAGCATCTCCAGCGGCTTTTTCCCGGCTGGCGGCGGGAAGGCAGCGTCGAGCGCTTCCCAATCGTCGTCGGTGATATCGAGCGAGACACAGTCGCGGTTTTCGCGAACACGTTCGGCATTCGAGGTCTTCGGGATGGCGATGACGCCGTCGCGTTTCAGCAGGAAGGCGAGCGCCAGTTGGGCGGGTGTCGCCTGGTAGGCCTTGGCGATGTGGATCAGTTCCGGATGATGGAGGATATGGCCCTGCTCGATCGGCGAATAGGCCATGACGGGAATGCCGCGGCTTTGGCACCAGGGCAGGAGGTCGAATTCAATGCCACGGCGAGAGAGATTGTAGAGCACCTGGTTGGCGGCGACATTGACGCCATCCGGCACGCCAAGCAGTTCCTCCATGTCATCAGTGTCGAAGTTGGAGACGCCCCAGGCGCCGATCTTGCCCGACGCCTTTAACATTTCGAAGGCGGCGACGGTCTCGGCGAGTGGATAGTTGCCGCGCCAATGCAGGAGATAGAGATCGATGCGGTCCGTGCCGAGGCGTTCGAGGCTGTGTTCGCAAGCCTCGATCGTGCCTTTCAGGCTGGCATTCCAAGGATAGACCTTGCTGACGATGAAGACCTCGTCGCGCAGTCCCCTGACCGCCTGGCCGACGATTTCCTCGGCGCCACCGTCGCCATACATTTCGGCGGTATCGATCAGCGTCATGCCGAGATCGATACCGGCTCTGAGGCTTTCGATCTCGGCCTTGGCATGGCCGGCATCCTCGCCCATGGCCCAGGTTCCCTGGCCGAGCACCGGCACTTCCGCGCCGTTCGGGATTGTGATCGATGGGATAGGGTCGTCCTGCATGGTCTTGATCCTGGTCAGGAGATTGGGCTGCGCCGCTATCTTTCAAGTAATCCTGTCACCATGACAATGATGTATTGGTGTCGGCGATTTAGGACGGTTACGCTGACCTAAATAGAGCGGGCTGCTGGAAAAGCCGGCTTCAGGAGGTTTCATGCCGCTGGATACGTTTCTCGCTCTCGTTCTCTTCGCCTTTACGACGTCGATCACGCCGGGGCCGAACAATATGATGCTTTTCGCTTCGGGCGTGAATTTCGGCTTCCGCAGGACTGTCCCGCATATGTTCGGCATCGGCGCCGGCTTCTTCTCGCTACTCATTGCCGTTGGTCTCGGGCTCGGCGCGCTGCTGCACACGATGCCCATGCTCTATACCGTGCTGAAATTCGCCGGCGGCGCCTATCTCTTCTGGATCGCCTGGAAAATCGCTTCGTCGCGTTCGCTCAGCGAAGGCAAGAGCGGTGCGGCACCGATGTCCTTTGTCTCGGCGGCGGCTTTCCAGTGGATTAATCCGAAAGCCTGGGTGATGGCGGTCACCGCAATGGCGACCTATACGAATCCGGAGCTTTATCTCGTCAGCGTGTTGACCGTCGGTCTGGCTTTCGCGGTGGTGAACGTGCCGAGCGTCTCGAGCTGGGCAGGCTTCGGCTCGGCGCTCAGGGAATGGCTTTCCGATCCGGTGCGGCTGAAGTGGTTCAATATCACCATGGCCGTGCTTCTGGTGGCGAGCCTCTGGCCGATGCTAAAATAGAGCGATCGACGGTTTCGTCAGCATCAGCCAGAAAATGCCGAGGACGGCCGAGAAAGCCGGAAAGCCGAAAACGAACCAGATGCGGTAGAGGCTGTAATAGTGGGGCGGCAGGGCGCTTCCCGAGCTTGCCGCGGCGCGGGCGAGGTCGCGCAGTCGGATCTGCATCCAGACGACCGGCAGCCAGAACAGACCGGTGACGACATAAAGCAGCAGTGACAGCGCAATCCAGCCCTCCGACAGGTCCCAACCGATCGACCGCGCCAGGAGATAGCCACTCAGCGGTTGGAGAAGAGCGGCGGTCGCCGTGAAGACGGTGTCGGCAATGACGACGGTCGCGGCGACATGGGCGATCAGCGCGGGCTCGCGTGTGCGGTGCGCCATCACCATGAAAAAGGCGATGCCGGCGCCGGTGCCGAAGAGCACGGTTGCGCCGATCACATGGGCAAGCAGCAGCCATTGCTCGAGCATCAGCGTTCATCCAGGTGGCAAGCGCCGTGAGCGTCAGCAGGATCGATGGCAGCACCTTGACGAGGGGGCCGAGCGGATCGAGCCAGAAGGCGGGTTCGAGAAGTGTGCCGCCGGTGAGATAGGCCAATGAGACGGCCAGCATGCCGAGGAGGGCGCGTTTGGCGAGCGGGCGGATAAGGACGGCGGCGCCGAGCGCGATGTCGATCAGGCAGGTGAGAAGCGTCAGCGCCGTTGCGGCCGCGTCCGGCACGAAGGGCAGGAAGTGGGCGGAGGCCTTCTGCACCGCCAGCAGCGGGATCAGGCCTGAGAGCAGCCAGAAGGCCGACAGGCCTGATATGACGATCGGTTTCAACAGATAGAGCCGGGCGAACCAGAGATCCTGCACACCGGAGGGATTGGCTGAAAGCGTTGCCGCGGCTGATGTCGCGGCAAGGCCGCTCTCCGCCTTCGCGCTTTTAATGCCTTCCGACATGACGGTCATTGCCGTCGAGCGCAGCGGCGACCGCCAGCCGAGCAGGCCCGCGACATCGGCGAGCCAGGTCACGGGTCGTGCAAGCCAAGGCGCAAGGGAAAAGACGCGGACCGGCGGCAGGCCCAGCCATTGCCGGTGGAGGTGGACGAGATCGGCAAGCGTCAGCACCTCGTTGGCGGCAAGAACGATATCCCCGCGCAGATCGCCTGAAACCGCCCGCGACGCGGCTTCCACCACGTCGTCCACCGACAGGGTTTCGACCCCGCTTTCGGCGTGGATGAGCGGCAGCGCCAAGGGGAAGGCGGCAAGCGCCCGGATGAGCGACGAGCCGCCATGGGCATTGCGGCCGAGAACGAGGGCAGGGCGCAGGATGAGGTGGGGCAGGCCGCTTGCCGCCAGCGCCTCATCGGCCCGCCGCTTGGTGGCGAGGAAAGGCAGATCGCCGGCCGCGCCCGCCGTCCTTGCCGATATCTGGATGATCAAAGGCTGAGAGCGTTTCGCAGCGGAATAGAGCGCCAGCATCGCATCTCCCTGTGTGGCTGCCAAATCATCCGACAGGCCGTCCTGCAGCGCGCCGGCGCAATTGACGACGGCATGCTGGTCCTTCAGGAGATCCTCCCAGTCCTCGGCCTTCGTCATGCGGGACAGATCGGCCCGCCGCCAGTTTATCGCAGGCTGCTTCAAACGCGCACGCTCAGGATTGCGGCCGAGCCCGGTCACGGCATGCCCATCGGCCGCGAGCCGGGCCGCGACGACGGAGCCTATGAAACCGGTTGCGCCGAGAATCAGGATGTTCATGGCTGGAGATTAGCGGAAAAGTTTGAGGGGGATAGGAGGGGTTGGCGGGTGCGTGGGGTGTGATAGAAAAGGGGATGTTTGCGCTGCTTTCCACGGGCGATACTTTGAGAAGGGCGGGGCCTTGCAACGATTCCCCTTCTCCCCAGCGGGGAGAAAATGCCGGCAGGCAGATGAGGGGGCGAGCGGCGAAGCCGCGGGTGCGCGAAGCGTAAGCGAAGCGCAATGACGGGTCGCCGTATGGCCCCCTCATCCGACCCTTCGGACCACCTTCTCCCCATGGGGTAGAAGGGGTGCCCGGGCCGCCGCCGAGAGAAGAAGCGGACACTACCTATCTGTCGTATGGGAGAACATCCATTGCACGACCATGATCACGACGACCATCACAACTACGACCATCACCACGACAACCGCTACTCCGACATGCAGGCGCGCGTCAAAGCGCTGGAGACGCTGCTGACGGAGAAGGGGTTGATCGATCCGGGGGCAATCGATGCGATCGTCGAGACTTATGAGAGGAAGGTGGGGCCGCGCAACGGTGCGCGTGTCGTCGCGAAAGCATGGAGCAATCCCGAATTCGCGGACTGGCTGAAACGCGATGCGACGGCGGCGATTGCGAGCCTTGGGTTTACCGGCCGGCAGGGCGAGCATATGCGCGCCGTCTTCAATACGCCCGACACCCATAACCTGATCGTCTGCACGCTCTGCTCCTGTTATCCCTGGTCGGTGCTCGGCCTGCCGCCGGTCTGGTACAAGGCTCCGGCCTATCGCTCGCGCGCCGTCATCGATCCGCGCGGCGTACTGGCCGAATTTGGGCTGGTGCTGCCTGCGCAGAAAAAGGTCCGCGTCTGGGATTCGACGGCGGAGCTGCGTTATCTCGTAATTCCCGAGCGGCCGGCGGGCACGGAAGGGTTGGATGAGACCTCATTGGCCGATCTCGTCAGCCGCGATGCGATGATCGGGACGGCGATCGCGGGCAGCTCGAAAATTTCAGCTGCCGGCAGTCCGGAGGCTCTGCCATGAACGGACCCCACGATCTCGGCGGGCAGATGGGTTTCGGGCCTATCGCCCCTGAAAAGGATGAGCCCTCTTTCCATGCCGACTGGGAGAAGCGGGCTCTCGGCATCACGCTTTCCTGCGGCGCTTTCGGCGCCTGGACGATCGATGAGAGCCGGCATGCCCGCGAAAATATTCCGCCGGCCGATTATCTTGCCGCCAGCTATTACGAGATCTGGATCCGCGGCGTCGAAACGCTGCTCGAACGGCACGGTTTTGCGACGCGCGAGGAGTTGCTGTCTGGGCGCAAGCTGCAGGAGGGCGCGACGCCGAAACGGGTGCTGAAGGCCGAGATGGTGCCGGCGGTTCTCGCGAAAGGCGGGCCATGCAATCGTCCTGTCGAGGCCGCGCCGATATTTGCGGTCGGCGAGACGGTGCGGACGAGGAATTTCAATCCGGCCACCCATACGCGCTTGCCGCGTTATGCCAGGGCCAAGACCGGCATCGTCGAAGCGGTGCAGGGTTCCTTCGTCTTTCCCGACGACAATGCGCATAGCAAGGGCGAGAACCCGCAATGGCTCTATACCGTCATCTTTGATGGCACGGAGCTCTGGGGTGAGGGTGCCGACCCGTCGCTGACGGTCTCGATCGATGCATGGGAGAGCTATCTTGAGCGTGTGTGAAATACCCTCTCAGCTCTCGCAATCGCCGGGTTTACCGAAGTCGCCGAAGGGTGATCCTGTTTTCCCTGAACCTTGGGCGGCTGAAGCCTTCGCCATAACCGTGCATCTGCATGAGAAGGGGCTGTTTTCCTGGAGCGAGTGGGCCGAAACCCTTTCGCGGGAATTGCATCAGCCAGGCCGAGCCGAGGACGGCAGCGATTATTTCGACTGCTGGGTGGCGGCGCTCTCGGACCTGCTGGTCAGTCGCGGCGTGGCGGATGCATCCCTACTCCTCGACCTGCAGAAGAGCTGGCAGCGGGCGGCCGAAGCGACGCCGCATGGCAAGCCGATCGAGCTTGCCAACGATCCGCTGCGCTAAACGTCATGACGGGAACTGCCGATAGCACTCCTCGGCCACCGCGCGCAGCGCTTCGCGCGAGATTTCGCCGGTGACGGCATAACCGAGTTCGCCGTCGATCCAGTAGAAGGTTTCGAGATTGCCCGATGAGGCGAAGCGGAAGCTCGTCGTGCGGTTTTCCCTGTTGCGGCCGACCATGACGGTCAGGCGCTCGCCGGCCTGGTTCTCGTACATGAACATCGCGCCCGGCCGGCCGTCGACCGGCAGCAGGCGGCCGCCGACCAGCTTGAAGCCGAGCGGCTGCAGGTTCGGGATCTTGAGGTTCTCGATCGCCAGGCGCTTGCCGAGCCAGGTGGCGAGATGGGCTTCCTCGTCGGCGAAGACCTCGACGGGATGACGGACCTCGGCGGCATAGACGGTAAAGGCGGTCTCGGCCTGTTTCGGGAAGGTTTCTGAGCCGGTAAGCTGCAGCTCCGGCTTTTCTAGAAGAGCCGGGCCATAATACCCGCTGACGGCGCCGAGCGCAAAGACGAGGAGGGCCGCGGCGGCGAGTGCCCAGCGCTTCCGCGTGGGCGCGACCGCGCGTGAGGGCGCAACGAGCAGAGGATCACTGTCCCTGGCCTTCTCGTACCCGGCAAAGAGGGAACGGATGTTTGCGTTCTGCGCCTGCCATTCGGCGATCATCGCCGCTTCGTCCGGGTTGTCCGCGAGGTAGGTCTCGATGCGGGCCCGCGAGCTTTGCGGCAACTGGCCGTCGGCATAGGCGTGGAGATCGGCTTCGGTGACGATCGGGTTGGTCTCGTTCATTTCGGTCTCCGAAGCGTAATGACGTTATCGGCCTTCAGATGCTCGGCGACGCGCCGGCGGGCGCGCGACAGGCGCGACATGACGGTGCCGATCGGGATATCGAGCGCGGCGGCGACCTCGCCGTAGCTATAGCCCTCGATGACGACGAGCATCAGCACGGCGCGGTGCTCCTCCGAAAGGCTGTTCAGCGCATCGTTGAGTCGGGCGCGCTCCAGCGGATCGGTCGGCGGTTCGGGCGCTGCCATATCGTCCGCGGCGTCGAGCTCGACCAGACCGTCGCGCGCTTTGCCGCGCCGGCCGTTGCGGTAAAGGTTCGTCATGATAGTCAGGACCCAGCCGCGCAGATTGAGGCCGCGCCATTGGCCGCGGCGCGTCAGGACCTTCTCGACACAGTCTTGCAGCAGGTCCTCGCCGTCGGCATCCGAGCGCGTCAGGCTGCGCGAATAGCGCCTGAGCGAGGGGAGGAGGGCCAGTATCTGGCCCTCGAAGGTTTCGGGTGCAGGTGTCTTCACGCTGACTCTCTTGCGATCAGAGCCTCTGCCATCAAGGTTTGGCGAGTTCCCAGTTGCCGCCGACGCCGTCGCCGGTGATGTCGCCGGCTTTCTTGTCCTTGACCCAGTAATAGAGCGGCATGCCGTCCTTCGCCCATTGCTTCTTACCATCCTTGCGGTCGATGATCGAATATGCACCATCGGCCTTGGCATCGGAAGCGGCCATCAGCGGCGGCCAGTTCTTGGCGCAATCGCCGTTGCAGTTGGAAACGCCCTTGGCGTCTTTCTTGAAGGTGTAGAGGGTCATGCCATTTTCGCCGGCAAGCACCTTGCCCTTGGCGGTTTCGACTTCCTTGACGGGAGGGGCTGCGAAAGCAGCTGTCGCGGCAAGCGCGGCTGCCGCCGCGACGGACAGGAATTTCACGGATGTCATGATGTCTCTCCTCAGGTTGGGCACGCAATGCTGCGATACCTGGGATGAGACACGGGGCGAGGCGGTTTTATTCCCGGCTGAGCGAAAGTTTTTCGCAGGCTCAGCATGAGGCTGGAGAGAGACCGCGGAGAGCACGATTCAAGCGAGGGATGCGATCTGCTCGGCGAAGGTGGACATCTTCGCTGTCGCTGCCGGTCATTTACATCATGCCGCTTTGCGGATATCCTGTATCCTTAATTTGGTTCGCAGAACCAGCCATTATGAGTTGCTGAATGATCCTGAAAAGCCAGGTCGAGTGGGCGCTGCATTGCTGCGCCATTCTCGCGGGCCTGCCCGAGGGCAGGTATCTCTCCACCAAGGCGCTCGCCGAGCTTCACGGTCTGCCGAAGGAATATCTCTCCAAGGCGCTGCAAAGCCTTTCGCAGGCCTCCCTGGTCGATACCACGCTCGGTCCGAGCGGGGGCTACAGGCTTGCGAGATCCCCATCCGAGATCAACTTCCTTGATATTGTCGAGGCGGTGGAGGGAAAGGCGCGCAGCTTCACCTGCACGAATATCCGCGAGAACAATCCGTGCCGGCCGGCAGGCTATTGCGACAGCGAGCCTTGCCCGGTTGCGCGCGTCATGTGGGAAGCCGACGAGGCTTGGCGAAATACGTTGAGAGCCGTCCGGCTCTCCGATCTTGTCGGCACCTTATCCGAGGAGGTGCCGGCGGACATCTGGCAAGACACGTTCCAATGGGTGCTCCAGCGCGCCGGCTGATCATGCCCTGAAGATGGTTCTGATGGTGTTCAGGATGGCATGCGCGTTGCGGACCTGTTCCGGAGGCAGGCCAGCGCTGTCGCGGAAGCGTTCGGCGCGGCCGGCGAGGGCTTCGGCGATTTCTTCGGCCAAACCGGGTCGTCGGGTGAGCAGCGGCGCGAAGGCTTCCTGGTCGATTTCATAGACCGTCGCCGGGGTCAAGGCCTCCAAGGTGCAGACTTCCTGCATGCCGGCGAGCAATCCTGTCTCGCCGAAAAAATCGCCCGGTGCGAAGCGCCCGCGCTCTTCGCCTTCGCGCCGCGCCACGATGATGCCGGCGCGCACCATCATCAGCGAGGGCAGCATTTCGCGCTCCCGCACGATCGCATCGCCCTTGCGGAACTGCCGGACAGTCGTGGTTTCAGCAAGTTTCTGCTTTTCATCAGATGTCAGTGTCGCAAAGACCGGAATGGCTTCGATCAGTGCAAGCGGCGTGACTGTCGGCGGCCTGGCGTTTTCTTCCGTCGGCAGATCGGCGGTCAGCACATGGGCGGCGGGCGGGACCGCCAGAAGGAGGCCGGCGGATTTGCAATGACGATAGACGAGATCTAGGACTTCATTTCGCGCCGTCACGCGCTGGCTTGGGCTCGTCACCCGAAACAGCAGCTCGACCTCGAGTGCGGTGGCATCCAGCCCTTTCAAAGCGACGACCGGCGCAGGCTCCCGCACGATCGAATTGCAGCTCGTGAGCGCGGCGATCATGATCTGCCGGATCGATGCCGGCATCCGGGTCGGGGCGATGCGGACGGTGAGGATCAGCAGATGGGTCTCGTCCGGCCGGCTGACATTGGTCAGGCCGAGTTTCGCCAGGAAGCTGTTGGGCAGGACGACGATATTGTTGGCGCCGGTCAGGATGTGCGTCGCGCGCCAGTTGCTTTCGACGACGCGTCCTTCCGTGCCGTCGCTCAAGAGGACCCAGTCGCCGATGACATAGGGCCGGCCGAGCGTCAGCGCGATGCCGGAAAAGACGTCGGCAAGCGTGTTCTGAAGCGCCAGGCCGAGAATGATGGCGACCACGCCTGATGTCGCGACGAGGGTGCCGATCGGCACGCCGAAGACGTAGGCGAGGATCGAGAGCGCGATGCCGATATAGACGATGCCGACGACGAGATCCTGGAGCAGGCGGGCCTCACGCGGGCTGCCCTCCAGCACCAGATAGAGCCTGATGAAGCCGATGACTGCCCATGCCAGATGGACCCACCAGAGCGATTTCGCCAGGATGACGGGTAGGGCTCGCGGGTCCTCGGATTGATACCCCGCGAAACGATGCGGTTCGATGCCGCTGCCGACGAGGATCAGCGTCATCACCGCAAAGAAGAGGATCTGCACCACCAGCCGCGTCGTCGACCGCTGACTGGAGAGGAAATACCAGACAATGATGCCGGCAAAGCCGACCACGATCAGGGATATCAGCGGCCTACCGAAGAGCGCGTCGTAGATCATCTCTGTCTGTCTCCGGAAGGGGCGGCGGCACATGATTCAGCGTGTCGGCCACCCGCGAAAGCGGCGGGCTCTCCGCGGGTGGCCGTCAGCGAATACTCACTTTTTCAGCGGGGAAGTCAGTTCTTTCTGATTGGTGTCGACGACGAAGACGGCGAGTAGGCGGGCGGGCTCGGTCTCGCTGCCATTGGCGCTCACGCCATGGCGGTCGCCCGGCATTTCGGAAAAGCTCTCTCCGGCCTGATAGACCTTGACCGGGCCGTCATTGACCTGGCTGCGGATCGATCCTTCGAGCACGGTGGCGTAGATGAAGGCCGAGTCCGGATGGGTATGGCCTTCGGAGAAGCCGCCCGGGCTGTATTCGACCAGCACGCCCTTGATGCTCTTGCCAGGCACGTTCGGCAGTTCGTGCTCATAGACGAGCGTCACCTTCGCGGATTTGCTGCTGTCGTGGGCGGCGCCACCGGTCGCTGTGAGAAAGGCGAGTGCGGCGGCGAGGATTGATGTCCTGATCATGGGAATCTCCTGTGTTGCTGGGATGGAGAGGACGCGCCCAAGCGACCGCGTCCTGAGGCAAGTCAATCACTTCGACTGGCTGATTTTGCGAACCACTCTTCGAAGGTGATCGTACCGAGCCGCGGATTGTCGTCGGAGACGAGCGACTGATCGTTCAGCCTGGCGCCGAAATATCTTGCCTCTGCATCGGCTTCGACAGTCCTCGGATCCTTCATCGCCTTTAGATAGCTGGCGACGAGATCGCTGAGGCGAGCGCGTTCGGGACCCGATATCTCGATTGTCTTGTTGGCGGGGGCGGAGAGCGCCACGTCGGCCATGGCGTCGGCAACGTCATCGGAGGCGATCGGCTGCACATAGGCCGGCGACAGGCGGACCGTCTGGCCGACGGTGCCGGACTGGGCGATGCCGTTCAGGAATTCCATGAACTGCGTCGAATGCACGATGGTATAGGGAATACCCGAGGCCCTGATCAGCTTTTCCTGAGCGAGCTTGCCGCGGAAATAGCCGCTTTCCTGCAGGCGCTCAGTGCCGACGACCGAAAGCGCGACATGATGCTTGACGCCAGCGGCCTTTTCGGCGCCGAGAAGATTGCGCCCCGAGGTCTCGAAGAATTCGAGCACGGCCTTGTCCTCGAAGGAAGGTGAATTGGCAAGGTCGAGCACGACCTCTGCGCCCGCAAGCGCTTCCGCCAGTCCTTCTCCGGTGATCGTGTTGACGCCTGAGTTCGGCGAGGCGGCAATCACCTCATGGCCGCGCTTGCGCAGGCGTTCGACGGTTTTCGAACCGATGAGACCGGTTCCGCCAATGACAACGATTTTCATAACAGGTCTCCCCATCGCTCCCGGTGCGCGGCAGCGTCAAAGTTGAATCTTCTCAATGAATGCGAGGGTTAGTTCAGGCCGGCCTTATCGAGACCGTAGGCCTTGTCGGCCGTGCCGGGTACAGTCTTGAAGCCGACATTGACGCGGTTCCAGGCATTGATTGCCATGACCACGAAGGTCAGGTCGGAGATTTCCTTTTCGGAAAGCTGGCCGCGAACCCGCTCATAGATCTCGTCGGGAACGCCGCCCTCCGGCAGTTTCGTCAGGGCTTCGGTCCAGGCCAGCGCGGCGCGCTCGCGGGGAATGAACAGGTTCGATTCCCGCCAGATAGCGACGTGATAGATCCTGAGCTCACTCTCGCCGAGGATTTTGGCCTGCTTCACATGCATGTCGAGGCAGAAGCCGCATCCGTTGATCTGCGAAGCGCGGATCTCGACCAGGGCCTGCAGCTTCTCGTCGATCACGCTGCTGCGGAGCGCCATGCTGAATTCCATGAACTTCTTGAAGAGCTCGGGTGACTGCTGGGCGTAGTTCAATCGCTGGGTCATGTCTTTCTCCTCTAATTAAGGATATTTAATGTCCTTATGGATAAATGATATCCTTAATTGCTGGACTGTAAAGCCATTCTCGCTTAGTCTGGCGGCATAAAGCCTATGCGCAAAAGTATGAGGAGGAGGGGATGGATATCGTTTCGGCATTACGGACCTTTCAGCGCGTCGTGGAGACGGGCTCGTTTTCAGCCGCGGCGCATGATCTCAATGTGACCCAGCCCGCGGTCTCCCGGCAGGTCGCGGCACTCGAAGGCCATTTCAACACGCGCCTGCTGCATCGCACGACGAGCGGCCTGTCGCTGACGGCGGAGGGGGAGAGAATGCTGCCGATGGCACTGAGGATTCTCGATGCGGTGGAAGAGCTCGGCGATGCGGCGGGATCGGATGGAGCGATCGCTTCGGGGAAGGTCAGGCTCAGTGTCCCCGCGCCGCTCGGCCTCTATCTCAGCGAGCGGTTGTGCGATCTTCTCGCCGCTCATCCCAAACTCTCGGTCGAACTTCTTTTCAGGGAGCAGAGCTCCGATATGATCGAGGAGCGCCTCGATCTCGAAGTGCGTCTCGGCCCGGTCGCCGACAGCAGCCTCGTCTGCCGACGGATCGGCTGGACGACGGCCTTCCTCGTCGCGTCTCCCGCCTATCTCTCGCGCAGGGCGGCTCCACACGCCCCGAAGGACATCAAGGATCATGAATGCCTGTGCTACGCGAGGGCAGGCGAGGCCAATACATGGTCCTTTTCGAACGGCTCGGAAGATATATCGGTCAGGATCTCGCCGCGGCTGACGGCCTGTAACGCCGTCGCCATCCACAGGGCAGCCCTCGCCGGCGCGGGCCTTGCCGTGCTCTCCCACATCATCGCCAAACCCGATATCGCCGCCGGCCGATTGATCCCGGTGATGAAGGATTTCCAGCCGAGCCGGCTGCCGGTCACCGTCGTCTATCCCTCGCGACGCAACATGCCGCTGCGCGTCAAGACCGTTCTGGATTTTCTGATGGAGGCGATGGCGCAGGACCCGTCGATGTGTTCAAGCGGCGTAGACCGGGGCTGGGACGGGTGAGTGCAGGGATCTGCGGTCATCGGCCACGCCGCGTCAGTTTCCGCCTTGCCTAAGTCAGGCGAATCCTGCCAAGTCGTCTGATCATGCAATTTGCGCCGCAACAAGACGAAGCCCTGAAGGCTGTTTCGAAATGGCTGAACGAAGGGCGCTCGCCGCTCTTTCGCCTGTTCGGCTACGCCGGAACGGGCAAGACGACGCTTGCCCGGCATTTTGCCGAGAATGTCGATGGCGACGTCCTGTTTGCCGCTTTTACCGGCAAAGCCGCGCAGGTGCTGCGTTCGCGCGGCGCCTCCAACGCCAAGACCATTCATTCGTTGATCTACCGCCCGCGCGGCGAGGAAGCGGTGGAGGACGAGGAAACCGGCAAGACCTCGATTGCGCCAATGTTTGCGATCAACCGGCAAAGCCCGGTGGCGAAAGCGGCGCTGATCATCGTCGACGAATGCTCGATGGTGGACGAGGCGCTCGGCAAGGACCTGATGAGCTTCGGCACGCCGATCCTGGTGCTCGGCGATCCCGGCCAGCTGCCGCCGGTTTCGGGCGGCGGCTACTTCACCAACCAGGAGCCGGATTATCTCCTCACCGATATCCACCGGCAGGCGCGCGACAATCCGATCATCAAGCTCGCCATGCAGGTGCGCGAAGGCAACGAGATCATGTATGGCGACTACGGCACGGCCAAGGTGATCTCGAAGAACGAGGTGACGCAGCAGCTCGTGCTCGATGCCGATCAGGTGCTCGTCGGCACCAACAGGACGCGGCGGCGCTACAATCAACGCCTGCGCGAACTGAAGGGTTTCAGCGCCGATTATCCGCAGACCGGCGACAAGCTGGTCTGTCTTCGGAACGATCCGGCCAAGGGCCTGCTCAACGGCTCGCTGTGGCAGGTGATGACTTCGTCCAAGGAAACGACGAAGCCCGGCATCAATCTCCTCGTCCGTCCCGAGGACGACGACATGGATCGCGGGGCGGCCAAGATCAAGCTGCTCAAGCAGGCCTTCGAGGATGTCGAAGGCGAGATCCCCTGGAACACCCGCAAGCGCTACGACGAGTTCGACTATGGTTATGCCCTGACCGTCCACAAGGCGCAGGGCTCGCAATGGAACGACGTCGTGCTCTTCGACGAGAGCTGGGCCTTTCGCGACACGCGGGAACGCTGGCTCTACACCGCGATCACACGCGCGGCGGAGACGCTGACGATCGTTCGCTGATCCCGATGGGGGCCGCCCCTCATCTGCGTTCATCGCTGCGAACCGGACAGTTATGGTTTAAAGTGGAAGGAGACCGTGGCGCTCGTCAGGGGAATTAAGCCTGCACGATGCCCAGCAGCACGGCCTTGGCGATCGCCTGGAAGCGGTTGTTGGCGCGGAATTTCAGGATGATTCCGGCCTCGAGATCCCTGGTCTCATCATGCTTCAGATCGAGTGCCCGGGCGATGCGCTGGGTGGAATAGCCCTCTGCCATCAGTTCCAGGCAACGCAGTTCCTGCGCGGTCAGGCTGGAACTGTCCTGATTGTCGTTGAGCGGCTGCGTCTCCATGCCGTCGTCGAAATCCAGGAGATCGCCGACCTGCTGGAGCTGGCGGTGCAGCGTCGACATTTCGGCCGTCAACTCGCGCTTGCGCACCTGCAAGACCTCGCGGAACATCGCCTCGGCCGATTCCTGCGAATCGGCGTTGCGAAGCTCGTCCATCAGTTCCTGGATGACTGCAATCGGCATGCCTGTCTCGCGACAGACGGTGATGACGGCCATGCGCATCACGTCGTCCTGGCCATAAACGCGCATCAGGCCGATGCGATTGGCCGAGATCAATCCCTTTTCTTCGTAGAAATGCAGTGTCCTGTGCGTAACGCCGAATGCGTTGGCCATATCGGCGATAGGCACCGGACCTTCCGGCAGATCCGGCGGCAGCGCGGCCAAAGGCAGGAACCGGTATTTCGACCGGGCCTCCGAAGCGACACCGGCGGCAGCAAACAGGCGTTTGGAACCGTCTGGCATGAACCCTCCTAGGGCATCTTGTTGCACCTCATGCGGTTTTGCCAGTTGCTTCCCGGTCGCGGCGAGTGGGGTTTCCTCTGAGCGTCTTCTATGGGAAAGAAGCAGTACGCGGCCTACGTTTACGCGACACAATGTCCACGTTATGCGTGAACGATTTTTTTTATAAGTGCTAAAAATAATCTCTTTTAAATGGGATAGCAACGCGACGGGGCGCTCTACAGGTTTTGCGCGAAGGTTCCAGCAAAACACGCGCTGCGCCCGCCGCATCTTCGCAGCCGGCGGGAACCGCTATTCCTGGTACGCCCCTCACTGTTGTAATGCCGATCCATCAATATCGGCGTCGCATTCATCTGCGATTCTCGTTGCCCATCGCCGGGCACTTGGCTTAAAAAGCGTGGCCTCCCGTTTCCGAGACCGATGGATAATCCGCCATGCCAGCCAAGCTCTCCGTGAACCTCAACGCCATCGCCATGCTGCGCAACCGGCGCGATCTGCCCTGGCCGAGCGTCGAAGCCCTCGGGCGCATAGCCCTTGCATCAGGCGCCAGCGGTCTGACGGTGCATCCGCGCCCCGACCAGCGCCATATAAGATCTTCCGACTTACCCGTCATCCGCAACCTGATCGACGACGAATTCCCGAAGGCCGAGTTCAACATCGAGGGTTATCCCACAGAGGAATTCCTCGAACTCTGCGCCGGCGCTGCACCCGAGCAGGTGACGCTGGTGCCCGACGACCCGTCGCAGGCGACCTCCGATCACGGCTGGGACTTCCGCAAACACCAGGCGTTCCTCACCGATGTCGTGGCGCGGCTGAAGAAGATGGGATGCCGGGTCTCGCTCTTTGCCGACGGCGATGGCGATGCGGAAGCGGTCAAGATCGCCAAGGCGGTCGGCGCCGACCGAATCGAACTCTATACCGGACCGTATGGCGGCTGCTACGATGCGCCCGAACGGGCCGCTCCCATCCTCGAAGCGCTGGGAAAGACTGCAGACGCGGCGCTGGCGATCGGCCTTGCCGTCAATGCCGGGCATGATCTGACGGTCGCAAACCTGCCTGATCTGGTGAAGCGCATTCCTGATCTTGCCGAAGTTTCCATCGGCCATGGGCTGACCGCCGATGCGCTGGAATATGGCATGGCGGAAACGGTGCGGCGGTTTTGCAGGGCTTGTGGGCAGAAGGTTTGATGATGGCGTCCAGCGACGGTACGGCGGTATCAACTGGTTTTGTCGTCGCATCGGTAGCGCCTGGGGTTAACCCCTCTGTCCTGCCGGACATCTCCCCCACAAGTGGGGAGATCGGCTGGGCGAGATGGCTTCTCCAAACAACTACCCTATAGCTGCCGCGCTACGGTAGCGAGGGAGCGATGGTCTAACCTCCTGCCACTCTCCCCACTTGTGGGGGAGATGCCGAAGGGCAGAGGGGGTGTCACACGGCACTCCCTCCTCCTCCGTCATTCGTGTCCTCAGGGCTTTACCACGCGATGTTACAGGAATTCACGCACGGCGCGTCCGCGCCGTGCGTAATTTATTCGACGTGGAGCTTTCTCACTCGCGCTGCATCCCTGCGACGTTGCGCAGGGATGCATATCGGCTCAATGCACCCCGGCGCTGCCAGCCGCCGTCAGTGCAGCCTTATGCGCCACGAAGAAATCCTTCAGCGGCAGCGGCTGTCTACCCGTTAGTTTGGTGAAGTCTCCGGTCACGATCTCGAATTTGCCGGCGCGGATGTTGGCGTCGGCGGAGACCAGCATGTCGGCGATGAAGCCGGGGAGGCCGGCGCCGCGGATGCCTTGGCCGAGCTGTTCGTCCGTGACGTCGACCACATCGAGCGGCTTGCCGGCGGCTTCGGAGACGGTGGCGGCGACCTGCCGGTTGGTCAGCAGTTCAGTGCCGGTCAGCGTGTAGGTGGCGCTTTCGGAGGTGCCGGAGGCAAGCGCTGCGGCGATCGCCAGGGCGCAGTCGTCGCGTGCAATGGTCGAGATCTTGCCGTCGCCCGTGGCGCTGTACCATTTGGCGCCTTGCAGGTTGTGCGGCATGCCGTGCAGGTAATTGTCGTGATACCAGGCGTTTCGGAAGATCGTATAGGCGATGCCGCTCGCCTTGATGGCGTTTTCGGTGCCGAGGTGGTCGGGGGCGAAGATGACGAGCGAATTGTCCGGGGCCGGCATCGAGGTGTAGGCGATGTATTTGACGCCTGCCTTGGCGGCGGCAGCGACGGCGGCTTTGTGCTGGGTAAGGCGCTTGCCGGGGGTATCAAGCGCGTCGGTGCTGATGATCAGCAGCCGATCGACGCCGGCGAAGGCCTTCTCCAGGCTGGCCGCATCATCGAAATCGGCCTTGCGGGTGACGACGCCCTTGCTTGCAAGCTCGGAGAGCTTTTCCGGGCTGCGCGTTGCCGCGACGATCCTGCCCGGGGCGACCTTGTAGGTGTCGATGAGGTGATGGATGACACGCTGGCCGAGCTGTCCGGCGGCGCCGGTGACCAGGATGGTTTCGCTCATACGTCATTTCCTTCTGCATTTGATAGCGGTCTCAAAACGAGACTAACACTAGAATAGGAATTGACTTGGCGGTGTAAAGGAGGCAGTTTTTCGGCTGTACGTTACCAAAAGGGAACCGGCAGATGAGCGGCGAGGTCCTCAGTTTGAAGAACAGGATGCCGGGGATGCGGCGCGAGATCGATCTCGCCGGTCTCGATTTTTCCAACTGCCCGGTCAGGGACATGATGCAGCATATCGGCGGCAAATGGTCGACGCTATTGCTCGAGATACTGGCGACTCGTCCTTGCCGGTTCGGCGAGTTGCGGCGGATGCTCCCCGATATCTCGCAGCGCATGCTGACGCAGACGCTGCGTGACCTGCAGAGGGACGGTTATGTCAATCGCGAGGTCTTCCCGACCAAGCCGCCGAGCGTCGAATATTCTATGACCGATCTCGGCCGCTCGCTCTATCAGCCGCTGTCGCAGCTTCTGAACTGGGCGGAAGCGAATCACGATGCCGTTCGCGCCGCCCGTTCGCGTTTCGATTCCGCAGAGAGCTAAGCTTTGCCGCGGCGGCCTTCCGTCAGGAACAGCAGGAAGGCCAGTGCCGGGAAGGCGAAACCGATCCAGGCCGTCATCGTCCAACCGCCGGTCGCATAGGCCCAGCCGCCGAGCGCCGAGCCGAGCGCGCCGCCGGCAAAGAAGGTGGCCATGAAGAGGCCGTTCAGCCGGCTGCGATGTTCCGGGTTCAGTCCGTAGATGGCGCGCTGGCCGCAGACGAGATTGGTCGTTACCCCGAAATCGAGCATGATCGCCGCCACCGTCAGAAGGATCAGGGCGGTGAGCGAGCCGTCGCCTGCGAAATGACTGATCACGAAGGAAACCATGCCGAGCAGCATGGCGATCGTCGTGGCGATCCTGGTCATGCCGCGGTCGGCAAGCCGGCCGGCGATCGGCGAGGCGACGGCGCCGGCCGCACCTGCCAGCGCGAAGAGGGCAATGCCATTCTGCGTCAGGCCGAAGGCCGGGCTTGCGAGCAGCAGGGGCGTCGTCGTCCAGAACAGGCTGAAGGCGCCGAACATGCCGGCCTGATAGAGGGCGCGGCGCTGCAGCACGCGCGAGGTCATCGCCAGATGGGCCATGGAGGCGAGCAGTTCGCCATAACGCAGCTTCGTCTTCGGAAGGCGCACTGGCAGGTTGGCGCGCAGGACGATGGCGAGCGCGATCATCAGCCCGGCGGTGAGATAATAGACGACGTGCCAGGAGGAAGCTTGGGCGACGAAACTTGCGAAGGGCCGCGCCAGCATGATGCCGGCGAGCAGGCCGCTCATGACATTGCCGACGACCTGGCCGCGTGTGGCATCCGGCGCCATGTTCGCGGCAAAGGGTACGAGTACCTGGACGGCGACCGAGGCGAGGCCAATGGAGAGCGAAGCGGTGAGGAACATCGCAGGCGTCGTCGACAGTGCGGCGCCAATCAGTGCCGCGGCAGAGACTGATATCAGCAGCAGCACCAGGCGGCGGTTTTCCGTGAGATCGCCAAGCGGCACGATCAGCAGCAGGCCGAGTCCGTAGCCGATCTGCGTCAGCGTGACGATCAGGCCGGTGGCGGCGGGCGTGAAACCGAGATCGGCGCTGATGGGGCCGGCAAGCGGCTGGCCGTAATAGAGATTGGCGGCCACCAGCCCGCAGGCGGCGGCGAAAAGGAAGGTGAGCCAGGGTGACAGCGTTCGTGGAATGGCCTTCTCAGGCGTCGTGGCTGAAATGCTCATCGGAAACTCCGGTATCCAAGGATTTGCGAGGATTGAATGCAAAATGCTGGCTGCAGCCACCCGATGCTTGACCTGATGCCGCTATTACGATCGTCTGGGCGTACCCGTTCAGGTCACGAGCTTCATCGCCGCTTCGGCTGCGGCGACCATCTCCTGCCTGCTGCGTCCTGTTTTGCCGATGACGCGCAAGCCCTTGGTAAAGCAGAGAAAGGCGAGGGCGGCGGCATCAGGGTCCACCGTCTTCGGGATGGTGTGGTCGGCCTGGCCGATGCGGATGAGATCGGCCATCAGCTTCTCGTCGGCGGCAAAGGCCGTCGCGACGTTGGCGGCGGCTTCCTCGTCGAGCAGGGAGAAATCGTTGGCACCGCCGACGACGAGGCAGCCTTTGCGGCCGGCATCGCCATAGGAGAGCTCGGTATAATACATCACCATCTGGAAGACTTTTTCGCGGCCCGTCTGCACAGACGCGATCATCGCTTCCAGACGCCGGCGGCCGAGCTGGCGGTAGCGCGCAAAGGCGGCAAGAAAGACGCCGCGCTTATCCTTGAACGCCTTGTAGATGCTGCCCGAAGCGAGATCCATCGCCTCGGTCAGATCGCTGATCGAGGTGGCGTGGTAGCCGCGTTCGGAAAAGACCCGCAGGGCCGCATCCAGAGCGGCGTCCATATCGAACTCGCGCGGACGGCCACGACTGCGAGCTTTTCCATCTGAGGTGAGGTTGTCAACGGTCATGATCCCTAATTAGGGAATGATTGTTTCCAAATCAAGCGAAATTTTTGCGACGCAACAATCGGGGGCGACATCAGAGGGTAAGAACCCAGTTCTGGCCGTTCGCCTCGGGGCCGAACATGCGATGTCTCTCCTCGGAGACAAGTCGGAAGCCTGCTTTGACGTAAATGGCGCGGGCGGCTTCCAGCATGTCGTTGGTCCAGAGGGAAAGCTCGCGGTAGCCCTTCTGCCTGCAAAAGCGGATGCACTCGTCGGCCAGCAGCTTGCCGAGCCCGAGACCGCGGGCCGATTTGTCGACATAGAGCAGGCGTAGCTTGGCGACGCCGTCGCCGCCATTGGTGACGAGGACCGAGCCGAGATTGATGCCTCCGCGCTCGGCAATCCAGCAATATTCGAGCGCCGGATCGAAATTGGCGAGGAATTTTCCGGCGACGTCGGCGACCAGCGCCTCGAAGCGCAGGTCCCAGCCATATTCCTCGGCGTAGAAGCGGCCCTGGCTCTGGACGATCCAGCCGATATCGCCGGCGCGATGGGGGCGGAGGATGGCCGGCGCCGGTTTGACGGCCGGATCGAGCAGAGCGCGGATCGTGCCCATAGCCGAGACGACAGCCTGCGGCTCACCCTCGGCCAGCGTGTCGAAACGGGCTGCAATCTGCGCATTGGCGCGCCGGCCGAGTTCCTCGAACTGCTCTCGTCCCTGATCGGTGACAGTGATGACCTGGCTGCGCAGATCGGCCGGGTCGGGGCTGTTTTCGATCAGCCCCTCGGCGCGGAAACGCTTGAGGATGCGGCTAAGATAGGCCGGGTCGAGATGCAGGTCGCGCACGAGGCCGGCGGCGCTGACGCCGCCATGCGAGCCGATCTCAAACAGGATGCGGGCATCGGTCAGCGTAAACGGCGAGTCGAGATAGGCCTTGTTCAAGAGGCCGAGGAAGTTCGTGTAGAAGCGGTTGAAATCGCGGGCGGTTTCGATGAGCGGGATATCGGACATGGCGAAGGTCTCTAGGTGGAGACACCGAGGTTGCCGACAAAACCCGCGACTTCTCTTTCGTCATGCTCTGGCATCCCCGAGCATCTGCCGTCAGTCGATAGGCAGCAGATCCTCGGCACAAGGCCGAGGATGACGCCGGGTGAGATGAGGCGCGTCAACAACTGACAAAAGTCTCCGTATGAAGACTTTTGTCATGCATTTAGTGGACTGAGTCAACTAAATTATCGCTGCGATTCAGGCGGCTTCTTCTTCCGTTTTTTCCTCAGCCCCAAAAGCGAACTCGACCGCCGCGCGCGCATGGATCGTCGTCGTGTCGAAGCCCGGCAGCGGCAGGCGGTCAGGATCGAGGATCAGGCAGATCTCGGTGCAGCCGAGGATGATGCTGTCGGCACCTCTTTCCATGGCGCGGTCGATGATCGCGATCAGCTTTTCGCGTGAACTATTGCGCACCCTGCCGGCGCAGAGCTCGTTGAAGATGATGTCGTGCACGGTGGTGCGGTCGGCAGCATCCGGCACCATAATGTCGAGACCGAGGCTCTTCATGCGGTCGGCGTAAAAACCGTGCTCCATCGTGTAGCGGGTGGCGAGCAGCAGCGGGCGTTTGCGGCCGGCGGCATGCAGCGATTTCGCCGTCTCGTCGATAATATGGATCAGCGGCACGGAGATTTTCTTCGCAACCTCGTCAGCGATCAAATGCATGGTGTTGGTGCAGATGAGGACGCAGCCGGCGCCGCCTACCTGCAGGCGCAGAGCCACATCGGCGAGGCGGCGGGCGGCCATGTCCCAGTCGCCGGCCTTCTGAAGCGCGACGATTTCCTCGAAATTGACCGAATGCAGGATGAGCTCCGCCGAAGCGAGGCCGCCTTTGCGGGCGCGCACCATCTCGTTGACGAGACGATAATAGACCGCCGAGCTTTCGAAACTCATGCCGCCGATCAGGCCGATCGTTTCCATCACTTTACGCTCCCATGCTTCAACTTCCAAAATCATGCCGCAATCTCGGCGCGGCGTGTTTGCGTTATTTGCCCTTCACGCTTAATGTGTGCTATAAAATTGCGCGATTTTGAAAAATCGCGCAAAACGAAGGCGCAAGGTTGACTTCACACACATGCTGGATGATCGCGACAGACGTATTCTCGACATGCTGCAGACGGATTCAGGCATATCCGTCACCGACCTCGCGGAGCGCGTGGCGCTTTCCGTCTCAGCTTGTTCGCGGCGCATTCAGCGGCTGGAGGAGACCGGCTATATCGCCAGGCGCATCGTCGTGCTCGACCGCGAAAGGATGGGCGTGCCGACCACGGTCTTCGCGCTGGTCAAGACGGCCCATCATTCGGACGAATGGACGGAGAGTTTTCGCAGAATCATCAGAGATATTCCCGAGATCGTCGAGGCGCACCGGTTGACCGGCAATCACGATTACATCCTCAAGATCGTGCTGCCGCGCGTCGAGCATTACGATGTCATCTATAAGCAGATCGTCCGTAAGCTGGAACTTTTCGACGTGTCGGCTTCGATTTCGATGGAAAAGTTGAAGCATGGGATGGCGATACCCGTAGGTTACGCTCGGTGAACAGCGGTATGCTGAAAAGCAGGGTTGGGTCGCCCGAGGAGCCGTTACCCTGACTGCCATCGATAGGAATTGATTTTTCTCGATACGGAACATTTTTCGATGTATTATGTTCACCTTTGGTTCAGGAGGAGGGGAGGATATTTCCTCTTCTTGAAGGAGGAGGAGAACAATCATGAGAAAGCTGACTGTCGTTACGTTATGCTTGATCATGGGTGCCCCCGGCATCACGCCGGCACAGGCGTTTCCGGCTATCAATCCACCCAGGATCGAAGCGCAGCAGCAAATCGAGCATGTGCGATGGCGCGGCCACGGCGGCCACTGGGGTGGCGGCTATCACGGAGGCGGCTATCACGGCCATCATCACCATGGATCGGATTGGGGCTGGGCCTTAGGCGGTCTGGCCGTCGGCACCATCATCGGCGGCGCCTTGGCGCAGCCCTATTACGGCTCGTACTACGGTTCACCCTACGGCTATTACGGCTCGCCCTACCGCTATTACGGCTCGCCCTACGGCTATTACGGCTCGCCTTACCGTTATTATGGCTCGCCGTACCGCTATGGCGGCTATTATGGCCGGCCCTATCGGGCCTATGCATATGGAGGGGGCAGCAGTCACGTGAGCTGGTGCTACGCCCGGTATCGTTCGTACCGGGCGTATGACAATACCTACCAGCCCTATTATGGCCCCCGTCGTCAGTGCGTCGGTCCCTATTGATTGGCACTGACGCCGTCTGCATTATGAGCTGTTTTCAGGCCGCCCAACTTCTTCCGATCCGTTGGGCGGCCTTCTTCGACTGCGATCGGCGCAGGGGAGACATGCCGAAACGGCGGTTGCAACCTTCGCGGCGAAGGCCACATTGGCTCTCAGCGAAATGACGCAGAAGGGCAGGTCATGGGCGATCATCATGTGGTTGTTGTCGGCGGCGGTTTCGGCGGACTGCAGCTCGTCAACGGGTTGAAGGGCGCAGGGGTGAGGATCACGCTCGTCGACCGGCGCAACCATCATCTCTTCCAGCCGCTGCTCTATCAGGTGGCGACGACCATTCTCTCCACCTCGGAAATCGCCTGGCCGATCCGCCGCCTCTATGCCGACCGGCCCGACGTGACCGTGCTGCTCGGCGAAGTCGCCGATGTCGACAGCGGCGCGAAGACGGTTTCGTTACGCAACGGCATGACTCTCGGATACGACACGCTGGTGCTGGCGACCGGCGCGACACATGCCTATTTCGGTCATGACGAATGGGAGCCGGTAGCGCCCGGCCTGAAGACCCTGGAGGATGCGACGACGATCCGCCGGCGTGTGCTGCTTGCGTTCGAGAAGGCGGAGTTACAGGCCGATCCGCTCGTGCGCGACGCGCTTCTGACCTTCACCATCGTCGGCGCGGGGCCGACCGGCGTCGAGCTTGCCGGCATCATCGCCGAACTCGCGCATATCACCCTGCCCAAGGAATTCCGCAACATCGATACGCGCAAGACCCGCGTCGTGCTGGTCGAGGCCGGCCCGCGGGTGCTGCCGACCTTCGCCGAGGAGCTTTCGGCCTATGCTCAACAGGCGCTGGAGAAACTGGGGGTCGAGGTCCTCCTCGGCAAGCCGGTGACGGAGTGCGGCGCCGACGGCGTGCAGATCGGCGAGACCTTCATCCCGAGCCGGACGATCGTCTGGGCGGCCGGCGTCACCGCTTCGCCGGCAGCTCGCTGGCTCGGCGTGCCGGCCGACCGGGCAGGGCGTGTGGTCGTCGAAGAGGATCTGAGCGCGCCCGGCCTGCCCGATGTCTTCGTCATCGGCGACACCGCCTTGGTGATGCGCGAGGACGGCAAGCCGGTGCCGGGTATCGCACCCGCAGCAAAGCAGCAGGGCGCTTATGTCGCCAAGGTCATCCGCGCGCGTCTTTCGGGCAAGCCGGCGCCGGCGCCCTTCCGTTACCGGCACCAGGGGAGTCTCGCGACGATCGGCCAGAGTGCGGCGATCATCGATTTCGGCCGGATCAAGCTGAAAGGCTGGATTGCTTGGTGGATTTGGGGCCTCGCCCATATCTACTTCCTGATCGGCACCCGCTCGCGCTTCGCTGTCGCCTGGAGCTGGCTGTGGATCTATCTCAGCGGCCAGCACAGCGCCCGGCTGATCACGCAGCGGGAGACGATGCGAGAGGAGGCGTAGGTTTTCTTCTTTTCGTCAGCTGAAGGACGGCGGGAGAGGGCGCGCCGTGTGGCACCCCCCTCTGCCCTGCCGGACATCTCCCCCACAGGTGGGGAGATCGGCTGGGCGCGATTGTTCCCCAAACAACTGCCGCATCGTTATTCGATACAGCAGAGAGGGACCGATGATCCAACCGCTTGTCGATCTCCACCCTTGTGGGGGAGATGCCCGGCAGGGCAGAGGGGGGTGCCTCACGGCAAGCCGACACAGCAAACCACCCGGCGCACCCGCAGCGTAAATGCAATACACCCAAGCTTGACATATCTCTGCACCCAGCCTTAGCATCCGACCCGCGTCTCCCCACCACCGGGCCACATCCAGCCGTAACAACGGACAGAGGTTCCAATGCGCCGAGTCAATTCTCACGAAAATCACATCCGAATTTCTGAGAAGTTGGTGGTTCATGCGAACTTTGAATCTGGGCATCCTCGCCCATGTGGATGCAGGCAAGACTAGCCTTACCGAAAGACTGCTTTTCAACGCCGGCGTCATCGACAAGCTCGGCAGCGTCGATACCGGCGATACGCAGACGGACAATCTCGAACTCGAGCGGCAGCGCGGTATCACGATCCGGGCCGCGGTGGTGTCGTTTAAGATTGGCGACAGGATTGTCAATCTGATCGACACGCCCGGCCACCCGGATTTCATCGCCGAGGTCGAACGGGTGCTGGGATTGCTGGATGCCGCGGTCGTCGTTGTTTCCGCGGTCGAAGGTGTGCAAGCGCAGACGCGCGTGCTGGTGCGGGCGCTGCGGCGGCTCGGCGTGCCCATCGTCTTCTTCGTCAACAAGGTCGATCGGCTCGGCGCCCGGTATCAGGAGGTGATGGAGGCGCTTGCCGCGCAGCTCTCGGTCCGGCCGATCGCCATGTCCACGATTATCGATGCCGGCAGCAAGCTTGCCCGGGTGGAGGCGCTCGCTCCGAGAGATGAGCCGCTTTTCTCGACGCTCTGCGAGGCGCTTGGGGAAAATGACGAGGCGCTACTCGATGACTATGTGCTCGCTCCCGATCGGCTGACCGAGGAAAGGCTCGGGCGCTCTCTCACCGAGCAGGTGGAGCGCGGCCTGGTACATCCCGTCTTTGCGGGCGCGGCGATGAGCGGTGTCGGCATATCAGCTCTGGCATCGGCCATTGGGACGATCCTGCCCGAGCGGCGCCCCGATCCGGATGGCCCGGTCGCCGGCAAGATCTTCAAGATCGAGCGCGGCTGGGGCGGGGAAAAGCTGTGCTATCTCTCCCTGACCTCAGGCACGATATGGCTCCGGCAATATCTGGATCTGCCGAAAGGCCCGGGGCGGGTGACGGCGATCCAGCTGTTCGAGGACGGCCGGATCCATGGCGCCGAGAGCCTCCGCGCCGGGCAGATCGCACGAGTCAGCGGCCTGGCCGGAGCGCGGATCGGCGACGCAGTGGGCGGCGATCGGTTTTCCGGCGGGCAGGCTCACTTTGCGCCGCCGACACTCGAAACCCGCGTGCTTGCCCGCCGCCCGTCCGACAAGGCGGCGCTCTGGCTGGCGCTGAACCGGATGGCCGAACAGGACCCGTTGATCAATCTGCGCCGCAACGAAGAGACGGACGAGGTGTTCGTCTCACTTTATGGCGAGGTGCAGAAGGAGGTGATCCAATCGACGCTGCTGACGGATTTCAGTCTCGATGCCAGCTTCGAGGAAAGCACGGTCATCCTCGCCGAGAGGCCTGTGGGGATCGGAACCGGCCTGCAGATCCTCTTCAAGGAGCCCAATCCGTTCCTGGCGACCGTCGGGTTGCGGATCGAGCCGCGGCCTGCCGGGGCGGGCAACAGCTTTGCACTGGAAGTGGATGTCGGCCAGATGCCAGCAGCCTTCTATCGGGCAGTCGAGGAAACCGTGTTCGAGACGCTGAAGCAGGGAGCTTTCGGCTGGCAGGTCATCGATTGCCATGTGGCGATGACGGCCGCCCGGCATAGTTCGCCGGCAAGCACCGCCGCCGATTTCCGGCAACTGACGCCCTGGGTGCTGGCCACGGCGCTATCGGCTGCGCAGACCGTGCTCTGCGAGCCAGTCGACCGCTTTCATCTCGAAGCACCGGCGGAAAGTTTGAGCGGCGTGCTCAGCTTGCTTGCGAAATCGGCCGCGACAACGGCCGATTCCGTGATCGCCGATGGCGTGGCTCGGCTGGAAGGCACTATCGCATCTCAGATGGTGCGGAGCGTCCAGCAGCAATTGCCGTGGCTGACCAGCGGGGCGGGGACCCTGGAAACCGCTTTCGATCACTACGCCCCGATGGCCGGGCCGCCGCGCCTGCGCCGGCGTTCGGGGCCTGATCCGTTCAACGGGGTGGAGTATCTGCTGCGGTTGCGGGGGAGTGTGTGAGAGGCGCATTTTGGTCATGGATGGGGCATGCCGTGTGGCCCCCCTCTGCCCTGCCGGGCATCTTCCCGACAAGGGCGAGATCGGCAAGTAGCCATGCTTCGCCCTAATTTGGCGATTCATGACGGTCAATTGTTGGGGAAGCCATCGCGTCCAGCCGATCTCCCCACCTGTGGGGGAGATGCCCGTCAGGGCAGAGGGGGTGCCACACGGCATGCCGGCCCGAATCCAGCTACGGGGCGGGTGCTCCTAGGCGGCGGGCGGAGCAGCACTTGCGGGCGATGCTTCGAGGCTCCGCCCTACGGGCTGCGCACCTCAGCATGAGGGCGGTGGAGTTTGCCGCAAAAAAAAGGCGGCCCTTTCGAGCCGCCTTCCATTATCCTCAGGCCGCCAGCGAGGCGATGTCGATGACGAAGCGGTAGCGGACGTCGCTTTTCAGGACGCGTTCATAGGCTTCGTTGACCTGGTCGATGTTGATCTTCTCGATCTCGGAGACGATGTTGTGCTTGCCGCAGAAATCGAGCATTTCCTGGGTTTCCTTGATCGAGCCGATCATCGAACCGGAAATGCTCTTGCGGCCGGGAATGATCGAGAAGGCGTGCACAGGGATCGGGTTTTCGGGCGCGCCGACGACGACGAAGGAGCCGTCCACTTTCAGAAGGCCGAGATAGGCGTTCCAGTCGATCTCGGCGCTGACAGTGCAGATGATCAGGTCGAAGGTACCGGCGAGCTTGGTGAAGGTTTCCGGGTCGTTGGTGGCGTAATATTCCTTGGCGCCGAGCTTCAGACCGTCTTCCTTCTTGGAAAGGGTCTGGGAGAGAACGGTGATGTCGGCGCCCATCGCCGAACCCAGCTTGACGCCCATGTGCCCAAGGCCGCCCATGCCGACGATCGCGACCTTCTTGCCGGGGCCGGCGTTCCAGTGGCGCAGCGGTGAGTAGAGGGTGATGCCGGCGCAGAGCAGCGGTGCGGAGGCGTCGAGCGGAAGGTTGTCCGGGATGGACATGACGTAGCCTTCCTTGACAACGATCGAGTCGGAGTAGCCGCCCTGGGTGCGCGTCTTGCCGTCGGCTTCGAAATCATTGTAGGTGCCGCTGAGACCCGGCATGTACTGTTCGCGGTCGAGGTCGCGCTCGGCGCAGCCGATGCAGGAATCGACGAAGCAGCCGACGCCGACGCGGTCGCCGACCTTGAACTTGGTGACGGCGGAGCCGACGGCGGAAACGATACCGGCGATCTCATGGCCGGGCACGATCGGATAGACGGCGTTCTTCCATTCGTTGCGGACGGTGTGAATATCCGAATGGCAGATGCCTGCAAACTTGATGTCGATGACGACATCGTCGGGCCTGGGGTCGCGGCGTTCGAAGGTGAAAGGGGTCAGCGGCTTGGAAGCGTCAGTTGCGGCATAGCCTCTTGCGATAGGCATGGGAACCTTCCTTTTCATTTTCGGGAGGGGGTTGAGCGGGATGGCGAACTATTGCCTGGAATGGTGGGAGAGGGTTAGAGCGATCCTCTCAGCTTTTTGCACGATCCTGCAAAAGTGGGGCACCTGCCTGTTTGAGAAATGGTCCAGGCACTCTAGATAAGGGCAGTGCCGCTGGCGTCGAATAGTTGACAGAAAGAGTTGCCGATGACCTTGCCTTTCAGCCCCTATCAGGAGATCGTCGAACTCGCGATGCGCTTTGCGCCCAGAGACGGCGAGTTCTCGACCGCTATCGGCAATCTTCATATCAGCCGCAGGTCGAAGCCCAGCGATCCCTTGCACAGCAGCTACCGACCCTGCTTCGCCTTCGTGCTGCAGGGGGCCAAAAGCCTGCAGCTCGGCACGGAAATGATCAGCTACGGCACCGGCGATTATCTCTTGACCTCGCTCGATCTGCCGGTCGCTTGGCGGGTTACGGAGGCAAGTCCCGAGGTGCCACATCTCTGTCTCGGGATGGCGATTGATTCCGAACAGCTGCTGGAGCTGCTCAGTCGCATCGATGTTCCGCGCCCGGCCGCCCATACCGACGGGCAGCGCGGAATGGTGGTGAGCGTCGCGCCGCCGGAACTCATGGATGCCGCCGTCCGCCTGCTGCGTTTGCTTGATCGTCCAGGCGACATTCCCGCCATGGCGCCGCTGATCGAGCAGGAAATCCTTTACCGGGTGCTGACCGGGCCGCATGGAGCCCGGCTGATCAACATCGCCACGGCAGACAGTCACAGCAACAGGATCGCCCGCGCCGTCGCATGGCTGAAGGAGAATTTCGCGCGGCCGCTGCGCATCGAAGACCTCGCCGAGCGCGTCAATATGAGCGTGTCGTCCTTCCATCATCACTTCAAGTCGGTGACGGCGATGACGCCGGTGCAGTATCAGAAGCAGCTTCGCCTGCATGAGGCACGCCGGCTGATGCTCATCGAGCGGCTCGACGCTGGCACGGCCGGCCATCGCGTCGGCTATCAAAGTCCCTCGCAATTCAGCCGCGAATACAGCCGCCTCTACGGCGCTTCGCCGGCCCGCGATATCGACGGCGTGCGCGAGATGGTGGCAGCGGAATAGACGCCGGCGGCTGCGACCAAAGCGCGTATTAAAGGATGCTTGACGTTTCCCGGCTAGGCTGGCGCCATCCATCAAGCAGGCACCGCCGTCCGCATGACGCAAGCACCGTTTCTCTCCATCGTCGCGCCTTGTCACAACGAGGAAGAGGGTCTGCGTGAATTCTGCCGCCGCGCGGCCGCCGCTGCCCAGAGCGTTGCCGGCGATGCATTCGAGATTATCCTCGTCGATGACGGCTCGTCCGACGGCACCTGGGAGATCATTTCGGATCTCGCGGCAAAAGTGCCGCAGGTGCTCGGTGTGCGTCTCCTGCGCAACCACGGCCACCAGCTGGCGTCGACGGCGGGCCTTTCGGCTTCGCGAGGCGAGCGCGTTCTTCTGATCGACGCCGATCTTCAGGATCCGCCCGAGCTGCTGTTGATGATGATGCCGATCATGGAGCGCGGCGCCGACGTCGTCTACGGCCAGCGAACGCGCCGCGAAGGTGAAACCTGGTTCAAGCTCGCCACCGCTTCGCTGTTCTATCGCGCGCTTTCCAGGCTCGCTTCCGTGACCATTCCGCGCGACACTGGTGATTTCCGGCTGATGCGCCGGCGCGTCGTCGATATCCTGCTGGCGATGCCGGAGCGCGACCGCTTCATCCGCGGCATGGTGAGCTGGATCGGCGGGCGGCAGGTGGCTCTGCCTTACGAGCGGGACGCGCGTTTTGCCGGCACCACGAAATATCCGCTGCGCAAGATGATCAATTTCGCGCTGGATGCGATCACCAGCTTTTCGACGACGCCGCTGCGCATCGCCACCTGGCTCGGCATGATCAGCGCCAGCATCGCGATGGCGCTGCTCGTCTATACCTTCGTTCGCTGGCTACAGGGCGAGACGGTCACCGGCTGGTCGTCCATCATGGCCGCCGTTAGCGCGTTCAGCGCCATCCAGCTGATCTGCATCGGTATCATCGGCGAATATCTCGGCCGTCTCGTCCAGGAAAGCAAGAGGCGGCCGATATTCATGATCGAGTCCATCCTGCGCGGAAGCGAGCATGCCGAGCTGCCGGCCGCTTTTTCGGAGATGAGCGCCGGCGATAAGCGCGCCGCGCTGGATGCGCTCCTGGCATCTGGCGAGCCGCCGCGCCCGCAAAAGAACGGCCGGATCGGATAATGGACCGGATCGCCACGTCCGACGCGGTCGCAGCCAGGTCCGATGCAGCGACGGTCAGGCAGGATTCCACCATTGCGATCGCCCTATTCGTCGCATTTGCGGCGGCTCTGGTCATGCTGTTTCCTTTTCCGCCGATCCTCGATTACGCCAATCATTACGCCCGCATTTGGCTGCTTTCCGGCGGCATCGGCGAGCAGCCTTTTCCCGAGATCTATGCGGTTGACTGGAACCGCACCTTCACCAATGTCGGGATAGACCTGCTGGCCCTCTGGTTGGGGCCGCTCGTCGGGGCAGACAGGTTGGCGCGGGTTCTGCTTTTCCTGGCGATCGTGTTGCCGCCGCTCGGTGCGATCGGGTTGCACCGCGCGCTGTTCGGCGGCCGGCACTATTGGCAGATCGCCATGCTGTCGCTTGCCTGGTGCGCCACGATGGTTGGCGGCTTCATCAATTTCCAGATCGGCCTTGGCATGGCCTTATTCTTCGCGTGCATCGACTTGCGGCTGCAGGGTGGAAATCCAGTCTGGATTTTTGCCTGGCGGCTCGCCGCCGCACTGCTGCTGACGGTGATGCACATCTTCTCGCTCGGCTTCTATATCGCGATCGTCTGCGGCCTCGAATTTTCCTGGCGCATCGACATACTGCGATCGAAGGCGGGGTTGGCGAGGCTCACCGGCCGTCTGACGCTGGCGATCAGTGCCTGCGCCCTGCCGCCACTCGCTTTGTACCTCCGCACTGCTGCCTTGCCGGATGGCGGCGGGAGCGGCCTTGGACTTGCCTGGAACGATGGCCTCATACTGATCCTGATAAACCTTGTCTCCGCCATCACGACCTATGTTCCCTTGGTGGACGTCGTGCTGATTCTGCCGCTGATCTTTATCTGCACGCGGGCCGCACGTGCGGGGGACATGCAGGTGCATGCGGGGCTCGTCGTTACCGCCTGCGGATTGTTGCTTCTTTCCTGTATTTCGCCGCGACACGCTCTCGGCACCGGCTGGATCAGCTGGCGCTTTCCGATCATGACGGCGCTCGTCGCCATGGCGATGGTGTGCCCGTTTGCCAATTTGACACGCCGGCAGGCGCTGTCGCTGGCGCTGATCATCAATCTCGCGGTGTTCGGCCGAGCCGGCTGGATCGGCTGGAATTGGTGGCTGGCGCAGAAAGATGTCGCGGCTGTCGAGGCTGTGCTGAAAAAGCTGCCTGCCGACGCTGCCGTGCTGCCTCTGGGGCATGAACCGGAGGCTGTCAGCAGCCTTGCCCATCCCAATCGGCACTTTGCCTGGGGATTGGATACCTTCCGGCATCTGCCGACGCTCGCCGTGCCCTTGTCGCATGCTTTCGTGCCGACGCTCTTCACGGCAAAGGGCAAACAGCCGCTTTCCGTCCTGGCGCCGTGGTCGGAAATCGCGGTTCCCGAGGGCAATCTGGTGTCGATCGGCGTACTTTCATGCCCGGCAATGATGCGGCAGTATGAGGGCTTTACGCCCTATCTTTCGGATTGGCGCAGGCGTTTCGATTTCATCCTCGTCGCCAATGCCGATATCCCTGACCGCTACGTCGGCAGCTCGATGCCGGCGGGACTGACGCTTGTCGAGGATGCCGGTTTCGCCAAGCTTTATGCGGTCGATAAGATAATGCCGGCGGAACCTCTCTCGATCCCGGCGGGTTGCGCCAGAGCGTCTTAGACTAGGCTACCGATGCCGTGCATGTTCGGCTCTACGAACTTCCGCTCGTCCTAAGCTCGCCAGCAAGCTGTTGTGCTTGCCGTGCCGTGTCTTCATCGCAAATCAACACGTTGCCGAGACCGGACAGCAGCACGGCCGCGATTGCCTGCGCCTTGTTCAGCCCGCCTGACGCGAAGACGACATTGGGAATGGCGCGCAGCGCTTCCAGCTCTGGAGCGATCGCGCACCTGTTTATCGCATGGTCGATCGGCTGCCCCTTCTTATCGACGAACTGGCCGAGCACGTCACCACAGGCACCGGCTGCGAGCAACTCCTCGATGTTGATGTTGCGTGGCAAGCCGTAGCGCATCAGCAGCGAACGCTCGGTCATGTCGCCGATGCTGAGCACGATGACGTCATTGGTCTCGATCTGTCGAAAGGCCGATTCAAAAACATCCTGCCGGATGATCGCCGTCCGCGATTCCGGGCTGCCGGCATAGATCGGTGCAGCAAGATAGGAGCATTCCGCATTGAGCTGGCGGGCAAGGTCGCTTGCAATGTCAAAGGTATTGATTTCGATGCCGTGCGTCAGCCCGCCCATGACCGAATTGACGCAGATGTCAGGCCGTCTGAGCGAGGGCATATGTCGCACCATTTCGCGGAGGGTCGCTCCCCACCCGACGCCAACGCCGCGGATATTGCCGGCGTTCAGCAACTGGACGAGATAATCGGCGGCCGCCTGGCCGAGCAGGACGGGAATGAGCTCCTCGTCCTCCGGTGTCGGTACGATGATCGCGCGATTGAGCGAGAATTCCGCCGCCAACTGCTGTTCCAGGGCGACGCAGGAGGTCAGCCGGGAATTGAGAGTGATCGTCACGAGGCCGGACCGGCGCGCCTCGGCGATGATCTTGTTGACGCGAAGCCTGTTGGTCGAAAGCGCTTCTGCGATTTCGCCCTGCGTGCGTGCCTCCATGTAATAGAGCCAGACCACGCGCACCTGCATCTGCTCGTCCGAGAGCGCTACGGGCGCGGAAGAAGCACTTCTGTTCTGTGACATGCGATAATCTGCGCCTCCGCTTCGACGCCATGGATCTCAAATCCCCGGAGCTTGTCAATCGCAGGGGCCCGTCGTCAGCCGCTTCACCTGTCAGTCGGTTCTCCGGCCGGTCGACTTGTTGAAGGGATGCAAAGCTTCCATGCCTACATGACACGAAATGCGGTCGTTTTCCCGCAGATGTCGATCAGTAGGCACGCTCGCGACGATGCGCTTCCGGCTTTCGTCGATGCGCAGATGCACGTTGTTCTCATCGCCGACGGTTTCGATCAATTCGACATGGGCATCGAACCGGAGATCATGCGCCGATCCGGCGCCGAGGTGGATCGAACCGGGTCTGATGCCGACGAGATCCGTGTCTCTCGGAAGCGCGAGGTCGCTGGGGCCGAGTTCATCCAGTTCGATCAGGTTCATCGGCGGAGAACCGATGAAGCCGGCAACGAAGACGGTTTCGGGCCGGCGATACACCTCGATCGGTGTCCCGATCTGCTCGATTCGGCCGCCGTTCATGACGACAAGCCTGTCGGCGAGCGTCATCGCCTCGAGCTGGTCGTGCGTCACATAGAGACTGGTCGTCTTGAGCTGCCGCTGCAACCTCCGAATTTCGACGCGCATTTGCACGCGAAGCTTCGCATCCAGATTGGACAAGGGTTCGTCGAAGAGGAAGGCGGCAGGATCGCGGACGATAGCGCGGCCCATGGCGACGCGTTGGCGCTGTCCGCCTGAGAGCTGACGGGGGCGTCGCTCGAGAAATTCGCCGATTTCCAGAATGTCGGCGGCGTCAGCGATCCGCCGGTCGATCTCGTGGCGAGGAACGCGGCGGTTCTTGAGTCCGTATTCGAGATTCTGCCGAACGGTCATGTGAGGATAGAGCGCGTAGTTCTGGAAGACCATCGCGATGTTGCGGTCGGCCGGATCGACCTGGCCAACGTCGTTGCCTGATATCCTGAGGTGCCCGGAGCTTATGGCTTCGAGGCCCGCAATCATCCGCAGCAAGGTCGATTTTCCGCATCCTGATGGGCCGACCAGCACAATCATTTCGCCGTCCGCGACAGTCAGATTGATGCCTTTCACTGCGGGAACCGGTCCGTAGTTCTTCTTCAGGTCGATCAGTTCGATAGCCGCCATGGTAGCCTTCCTCCGAGGTCGTCATACATTTGTAACACGCTATTGACATTTGTAACAAGTGACCCCAACCTTGTTTTATCGCCGCTCTGGGAGGGGTTGACCGGCGCTCCACGCACCGGTCGGCGAACAAAGGCAATGGAGAGGAAAACGAAATGACGGCAATGTCTTTGATAGGATCCCGTTTCGGACGGACAATCCGGTCATTCGCGGCGGGCGCTGCACTGGTGGGGCTCGGGCTGACGAATGCAGGCCACGCCAGCGCCGCCGATCGCGTCAAGATCGAATGGTGGAATGCGGCAGGCGGCCGCTTGGCCGAAATCACCACCCAGCTGATTAAGGACTTCAACGCCTCGCAGGACAAATACGAGGTTGTCGGCATCGGCAAAGGCAATTACGAGGAGACCATGGCGGCGATGGTGGCCGCCTACCGCGTCCATCAGCAGCCGGTGCTGATCCAGGCCGCCGAGCGCGGGTTCCTCACCATGTACAATTCCGGCGCCATCATTCCGGTGCCGCAGCTGATGGAGAAGGAAGGCTACAAGGTCGACTGGAATGATTTCGTCGCGCCAGTCGCGGGCTTCTATCTGGTCGACGGCAAGCCGGCGGCGATGCCCTTCAACAGCTCAACGCCGATCTTCTGGTACAATGCCGATCACTTCAAGGCAGCCGGCTTCGACAAGCCGGGCGAGACCTGGCAGGAGCTCGACAAGCAACTGCGCGCTATCAAGGAGAAAGGTGTCTCGAAGTGCCAGATGGCGCTTGCGAACGACTTCTACTGGAGCCTGATCGAGAACTATGCGGCGATCCAGGACCAGCCTTACGGCACCAAGGCGAATGGCTTCGGCGGCCTCGACACCGAATTCATCTTCAACAAGAGCCCATTGGTGGTCGGTCAGGTGACACGCCTCAAGACGTGGATGGACGCCGGCATCCTGCAGATCGCCGGGCAGGGGCTCTCGCCAGACCAGCTGTTCACCTCCGGGACCTGCTCAACCTATGTGGCCTCCACCGCGGCCCATGCCGCCGTCGAGAGCGGCGCGAAATTCAACTGGAGCGCAACGTTCCTGCCGCATGAGGAAGGCATCGAGCCGAAAAACAGCACCATTGGCGGCGGGGCCCTCTGGGTTCTCAAAGGCAAGTCGGAAGAAGAATATGCCGGCGCGGCGGCCTTCCTGAACTTCGTCGCCTCACCGAAGACGCAGGTCTGGTGGAGCAAGCAGACAGGCTATGTCCCGGTGACGAACACAGCCTATGAGCAGGCCAAGTCCGAGGGCTACTTCAAGGACCACCCGACCCGCGAGATCGCCATTCTCCAGCTCACGCGCGGTACCCCGACAGACAATTCGCGCGGCTTCCGCTTCGGCAATCATAACCAGTCGATGGCGCTTCTGGTGGAAGAGATCCAGGGTGTCTGGACCGGCCAGAAGACCCCGCAACAGGCGCTGGATGCGGCGGCGGCGCGCGGAAACCAGATCCTTCGCCAGTATGAGCAGCTTCATGCAGCAAAGTAGAACCTTGGGAAAGATGGAAGGCGCCGCCCGGCGCCTTCGCATCCCCGATCTTCTGTCGACGGGCCGCTCGGTCGCGCAGCCGTCGGAAGGCGGATTGAAGTCCGCCCACTTCAACAAGCCGTGGCTTGCCTTCGGCCTGGTTGCGCCGCAGCTGCTGATCCTGCTGTTCTTCTTTTTCATTCCCTCTTACAAGGCGCTGTCGCTGGCCTTCGTTCAGGTCGATCCCTTCGGCGGCACCGAGATTTTCGTCGGACTGACAAATTTCTACAATCTCTTCGCCAGCCCGGAATATCGCGGCAGCGCGCTGTTCACGCTCTGGTTCACCGTTGCACAGAACTGCGCGACGCTTCTGCTTGCCGGTCTCTTTGCTTTCGCGACCGATTTCGTGATCAGAGGCAGGGGGATCTACAAGAGCATCATCCTGCTTCCCTATGCGATCGCGCCTGTCATATCGGGCGTGATCTGGGCCTTCCTGTTCAATCCGGCGGTTGGGCCGATCGCGCAGCTTCTGCACGGGTTCGGCTTCGAATGGGATCCGAACCGGCGGCCTTTCGATGCGCAGCTGCTGGTGACCATCGCTTCTGTCTGGAAGAATGTCTGCTACGACTACATCTTTCTCGTCGCCGCATTGCTTGCCGTGCCTGTCTCGCTTCTGGAAGCGGCAAAGCTCGACGGCGCAAGACCCGTCCGGCGCTTCTTCACGATTTCACTTCCGCTGATCTCGCCGACGATCTTCTTCCTCGTGGTGATGAACTTCGTCTACGGCCTGTTTGAAACCTTCGGCATTATCGACGCGGTCACCCGCGGCGGCCCGGCCGGGGCGACGAACAGCCTGGTCTACAAGGTGTATCAGGATGGTTTCGTGCAGCTAGACCTCGGCTCGTCGGCCGCGCAATCCGTGCTTTTGATGCTGATCGCCATCCTCTTCACCATCGTTCAATTCCGCGCGCTCGAGCGCAAGGTCAATTACCAGGTGTAGCCATGCCCGAACGCCATCTCGGTCTTTCGATCTTCTGCCACGCCATATTGCTGATCGGCGCGGTTTTTGTCTGCCTGCCGCTCTACTTCGCCTTCGTCGCCGGCTCGCTGACCTTGCAGGAGGTTCAGCAGGCGCCGTTCCCGGTGGTGCCGGGCTCGCATTTCTTCGAAAACCTGGCCGCCGCCTGGCAACAGGGCGAGTTCTCCCAACTGTTCCTGAATTCGATCATCGTCACCGCCGGCATCGTCGTCGGCAAGCTGGCGATCTCGCTGATCGCCGCGTTCGGCGTCACCTATTTCCGCTTCCCGTTCCGCATGACGGCGTTCTGGCTGATCTTCGTGTCGCTGATGCTTCCGGTCGAGGTCCGCATCATTCCGACCTATGAAGCGGTCGCAGATGCGGCCGGGCCGATCCGCTGGCTGGCTGGCACGATCGGCCTGTCCGGTATCGTCGAAAACCTGACCGGATACAGCATCGAAGCCTCGTTGAAATGGAACATGGTCAACAGCTATGCTGGCCTGATCCTGCCGCTGATCGCCTCCGCCTCGGCGACCTTCCTGTTCCGGCAGTTTTTCCTGACCGTTCCCGACGAACTTTGCGAGGCGGCCAAGCTCGACGGCGCCGGCCCTCTGAAGTTCTTCAAGGATATCCTGCTGCCGCTGTCGAGCGCCAATATCGCTGCGCTATCGATCATCCTGTTTCTCTATGGCTGGAACCAGTATTTGTGGCCGCTGCTCTTCACCACCGACAAGGAGATGGGAACGGCCGTCCTCGGGCTGAAGCAGCTCGTCCCGGTCTCCGACTCCGCGCCCGCCTGGAACATTGCGATGAGCGCTGCGCTGCTCGTCATGCTGCCGCCGGCGGCTGTCATTCTCTTCATGCAACGCTGGTTCACAAAGGGACTGGTGGACTCCGGAAAGTAACACGCGACATCTCAAGGATATTCAGACGATGGTGCATATCATCGGCCACCGTGGCGGCCGCAATCTCTGGCCCGAGAACAGTCTCTCGGGCTTCCGCAAACTCGCGCAGATGCCTGTCGACGGCGTGGAGTTCGACATCCACCTGACGCGTTCGGGCGAAATGCTCGTCATTCACGACCCGACGCTGGAGCGCACAACGGATGCGCGCGGGCCGGTCGCCGATCTCGGCTCGGGAAAACATCGTGAAATCAGCCTCAAGGACAGTGACGGGGAAGCGATCCCCACCCTGGAAGAGGTCCTCGCCGTCTTCAAGAATGCGCCCCTCGAGCTTCACATCGAACTGAAGACCCACGCCGATGGGACGCCTTACGAGGGGCTCGCCGCCAAGGCATTCGCCGCCGTCGAGCGGCTTGGTCTTATGGAGCGCTCGATCCTGACGAGTTTTCATCCCGACGTGCTCGCAGATATTCGCAAGGTCGCCCCTGGTATTCGCACCTTGTCGTCCTTCGACGCCAAGTCTGCCGAGCGTCTCGGCCTTGCGAGCGGCCTCAGCCTGATGATGCAATATTCGGATATCATCGCCGTCGAAAAGTCGCTGCTTCAGGCGAAGTGGGAGGAGATCACCAGGCTCGTGCCGCTCGACCGGCTCGGGGCCTGGGTTCCGAACGAAATGAGCGATCTCGAATATTGGCTTGCCAAACCGATCAGACAGATAACCACGGACCGTCCGGACCTCGCCTTGCAGGCGCGGGGGTGAGGCATGCTCAATAGCCGCATCGATTATCCCGGCATGTCAGGCACCATGGACAGCGTCGATCTCGTGATCTTCGATTGCGACGGCGTGCTGATCGACAGCGAACCGATTGCCAGCCGTACCCTGGCGGAAACGCTCCAAGGCGCAGGCATTGCGATCACCGCAGCGCAGGCTCATGTCAAGTTCACCGGCAATTCGGAAAGCATCATCGCCGAGATGTGCCGGCACGAATACGGGATCATCGATATCGCTACGTTGTTCGAAAAGTGGCATCTTCATCTATTCGAGGAATTCGCGCGCTCGCTGACGCCCATTGCCGGCATTGCCGAGGTCGTCAACAGTCTCGACCGCCCTAAATGCGTCGCATCGAACAGCACGATGCGGCGGCTGCGCAACAGCTTGGGCAAACTCGATCTCTGGAGCGCCTTCGGGGAAGGCGTCTTCAGCGCCGAATTCGTCTCCCGGCCGAAGCCGGCGCCCGATCTGCTGCTGCATTGTGCCGAGCGTTTCCGGGCCCGGCCGGCCAGATGCATCATGATCGACGACAGCGTTCATGGTGTGGCAGCAGCAATCGCCGCAGGCATGACGGCCATCGGATTCGTCGATCCGGCCGATCCGAGGCCGGGCCGCCTCGCTGTGCTTGATGCCGCCGGAGCCGCCGCCGTTGCGACTGGGGCGGGGGAGCTCCCCGCCATTCTGGAAAAAGTCGGAGGGAGGCTGTGATGGCGCCCGGGCGGAGGGCGCGCTCAGCGCCAGCCTCCTTGCCATGTCGCCGTGACCGCGTAATGTCCTTGGAGGCGGGGATTTTTCCAGACAACAGACATTGAAAATCGACTGCAGCTGCTAATCAACCCGATCCTTGCCGATCCGAAACGAGAGATCATGAGCGACACATCTCATACCGCAGAAGCCGGCGCCAAATATGTCATCGGCGTCGATGTCGGCACCGGCAGCGCCCGGGCCGGCCTGTTCGATATGGCCGGCAGCATGCTTGCCTCCGCCAAGCGGAATATCAGCCTGTTTCATGAAGCCGGTTCCATCGTCGAACAATCGAGCAGCGAAATCTGGAGCGCCGTTTGCGCGGCTGTGCGAGAGGCCGTCGCCGCAGCCGGCGTCGATCCGGCTTCAGTGGTCGGGCTCGGTTTCGACGCCACCTGCTCGCTCGTCGTCCTCGGCGAAGGCGGCAAGCCGCTTCCCGTCGGGCCTTCGGAAGATCCGGAACGCGATATTATCGTCTGGATGGACCATCGCGCCGTCCCGCAGGCGGAGCGCATCAACGCCTTCGGGCATGACGTGCTGCGTTATGTCGGCGGCCGCATCTCGCCCGAGATGGAGACGCCCAAGCTTCTCTGGCTCAGGGAAAACCGCCCCCAGGTATTCGATGCCGCCTGGCAATTCTTCGATCTTGCGGATTTCCTCACCTGGCGAGCGACCGGCGACCTCTCGCGCTCGACCTGCACGATCACCTGCAAATGGACCTATCTCGCTCATGAGAAGCGGTGGGACAGCGGTTATTTCCATCAGATCGGTCTAGGCGTGCTGGCGGAGGAAGGGTTTGCCCGCATCGGCAAAGTCATTGTCGAGCCCGGTTCGGCGCTCGGCCAGGGGCTGAGTGCGGCTGCGGCGGAGGAACTCGGGCTGACGCCCGGAACTGCCGTGGCAGCCGGGCTGATCGATGCTCATGCGGGCGGTGTCGGAACCGTCGGCGCCGATCCGCGAGCCAACCTTGCCTATGTCTTCGGGACCTCTTCCTGCACGATGACATCGACGACAGAACCGTCTTTCGTGCCCGGTGTCTGGGGGCCCTATTATTCGGCGATGGTGCCTGGCCTCTGGCTGAACGAGGGAGGCCAGAGCGCCGCCGGTGCGGCGATCGACCATCTCCTCTCCTTCCATCCCGCGGCCAGCGAGGCGAGGGAGCTTTCGAGGAGCGCCGGCGTTGCGCTGCCGGTCCTGCTTGCCGACATGGCCACCCACAAGGCGGGCCGTTCTTCCGACGCCGTCAGGCTGGCGGCCGGGCTGCATGTCGTTCCCGAATTTCTCGGCAACCGCGCGCCCTTTGCCGATCCGCATGCCCGGGCTGTTATCGCCGGTCTCGGCATGGAGCGGGATCTCGAAGGCCTGGTCTCGCTCTACGTCGCGGGGCTTTGCGGCATCGGCTACGGCCTCAGGCAGATAATCGAAACACAGGCCGAGGCGGGCGTCACCGTCGACAACATCGTCATCAGCGGCGGCGCCGGCCAGCACGATTTCGTCCGCCAAGTGCTCGCCGATGCGAGTGGCAAGCCAGTGGTTGCGACGAAGGCCGAGGAGCCGGTATTGCTGGGAGCGGCCATTCTCGGCGCTGTCGCCGGCCGGCAATTTGCCGATGTTGGCGAGGCAATGAGCGAACTCACCAAGGTGGAAAAGCGTTTTCAGCCGTCAGAGGGCAAGATTTCAGATCTTCACCGCAAGCGTTACGAAGCGTTCAAGGAGCTTCAGACTTTGGCGCGCAAGCTTCGCAGCGATGGCTGACAGCGCTGCGCGACATATGCCGCGGACTAGTTATTGATGGCGATGATCGCCCAATGGCTTTCCTCGCAGGCGTTGTCGTCGCAGACTGCACCCATCCAGACCGCGCCATTTGCAAGCATGACTCCTTCGCTGCTGACGAAGAGATCCTCATATTGCTGGCGCCCGACAGCGCGACGGGTCTCCGGCATCACCAGATCGTCGAAATTCTCGATGAAATCCTCGGCGTTTTCGACATCATAGGTTTCGCCATCTGCCTTTACGCTGAGGGGATATTCGGCAAGGCCTGCGATGGTCTCGGCATCGCCGGTGCGCATCGCCTGGACGAGCTGGCGCAGCGGCCGGTCGAAGTCGGCGGCATCGCCGTGCAATTCCTCGATGCGGTTATAGACTTCACTATCCGACTGGGCGGCGGCGCGACCGGTGAGGGGCGTCGTCGCCAGGAGCATCGCCCCGGCTAGGAGAAGGGCAGCAGGTAGACGCGACATAGAAGGCTCCAGGCAAATGACATTATGCAGCATTATGGAATCTCAATCCGGTGTCCGCCTATCCAATTCTGGTGCGCCACCAGCCTTTCCCGTATAAAAATCTGCCGGGCCTGCTTGACGGCCTGATCGGATTGCCGCATAAAGGTTGCGAACCGTACCGTACGGTACGTATATGGGAGCCGTGACCGTGTCCGTCGATATTGCTGAGCCGAGCGAATTTTCGTCGCGCCAGAACGCCGTTCTGGAGCAGGCGCTGCGGCTGCTCGTTGATGGCGGCGAGAAGGCGCTGACGACCTCCGGTGTTGCGCGCGCCGCCAATTGCTCGAAGGAAAGCCTCTACAAGTGGTTCGGCGATCGCGACGGCTTATTGTCGGCGATGATCGCCTATCAGGCGAGCAAGGTGCGCACCTTCGAGCGCAATGGCGAACGGCTTACGGCGACGAGCCTGCACGACCATGTCGTCATCTTCGCCCGCGACCTGCTGGAAGTGCTTGCCGGCGACGTCTCGCTGGCGCTGAACCGGCTGGCGATCGGCCAATCCCACCGCGACGGCTCGAAGCTCGGCAAGCTCCTGCTCGAACGCGGCCGCCGCCAGATTGACCGGCGCGCCATGGCGCTGATCGATGCCGGCAAGAGGGCAGGGCTCCTGCGTTTTGCCGATGCCGACGAAGCCTATCACACGCTTTACGGCCTTGTTGTTTCCGACCTGCATGTGCGCATGCTGCTCGGCGAACCGGGCCTCAAGGATACCGCACGCCAGGCGGAGAGGGCGGTGACCGCCTTCCTCCGGCTTTACGGCACGGAGAAGGTTCTGGCGGAGATGCCGGCTCTCGGCTGATTTCGCCTTAATGACAGTCAACAGGACAAGCACAAGGGAAGGAACTTCAAATGCGCGTCTATTACGATCGTGATGCCGATCTCAACCTCATCAAGGCCAAGAAGGTCGCCGTCATCGGCTACGGCTCGCAGGGCCGCGCCCATGCGCTGAACCTGAAGGACAGCGGCGCCCAGAACGTCGCCATCGCGCTCAAAGCCGGTTCGCCCACCGTCAAGAAGGCCGAGGCCGATGGCTTCAAGGTCATGACCGTCGCCGAAGCCGCCGGATGGGCCGACCTGATGATGATGGCGACGCCGGACGAACTCCAGGCCGACATCTACAAGTCGGACATCGCTCCGAACATCCGCGACGGCGCTGCCATCGCTTTCGCCCACGGTCTCAACGTTCACTTCGGCCTGATCGAGCCGAAGGCTTCCGTCGACGTCGTCATGATCGCCCCGAAGGGCCCGGGCCACACGGTTCGCGGCGAATACCAAAAGGGCGGCGGCGTTCCCTGCCTCGTTGCCGTTCATCAGAACGCCTCCGGCAACGCCCTTGAACTCGCTCTCTCCTACGCCTGCGGCGTTGGCGGCGGCCGTTCCGGCATCATCGAAACCAATTTCCGCGAAGAATGCGAAACCGACCTTTTCGGCGAACAGGTCGTTCTCTGCGGCGGTCTCGTCGAGCTCATCCGCGCCGGTTTCGAAACGCTGGTTGAGGCTGGCTATGCGCCTGAAATGGCCTATTTCGAGTGCCTGCACGAAGTGAAGCTGATCGTCGACTTGATCTATGAAGGCGGCATCGCCAACATGAACTACTCGATCTCCAACACGGCCGAGTGGGGCGAATACGTCACCGGCCCGCGCATCATCACCGAAGAAACCAAGGCTGAGATGAAGCGCGTGCTCAAGGACATCCAGACCGGCAAGTTCACCTCAGAATGGATGCAGGAATACCGGTCGGGTGCGGCCCGCTTCAAGGGTATCCGCCGCAACAACGACAGCCATCAGATCGAGGAAGTCGGCGCCAAGCTGCGCGGCATGATGCCCTGGATCGGCAAGAACAAGCTGGTCGACAAATCGGTCAACTAAGCTGTTTCAGCGAAGCAAAACGGAAAGGCCGGAGTAAAAGCTCCAGCCTCCAGACTGCAGATAACCCCCGCCTGAGCTGGGGGTTATCTGATCCATTGCGACATACTGAAGAAAGCTGCTCCCGAACCAAGCGGCGAGCTGCGGTTTGTTGGGAACGGAACTGGAGTTGGTCGGTTAGTGGAATCTATTCGATCTGCTTCAGGGACCAGATGACTAAGGCCGGAATTCTTACCTTTCATCGCTGCATAAATTATGGCTCCTATTGGCAGGCACGCTGTCTGGCCGAGGGCCTCGCGTCCATGGGAGTAGAAGCCGTTCTTCTGGAACACATGTCTGATCGCGTGAACCGCGCGGAATGGCAATGCGCGCTGCAACCGCTGCTTCCTGCCGCAACGCCGAAGGAAGACTACCCGCTCTACAAAGCGAAGATCCGGAAATTCTTTCAATCGTTTGCCAGCTTGCCTCTTTCATCGCCTTTTCCCTTGGAGAACCCAGCCGCGATGGACGACTATTCGCTCATCGTCGTCGGCAGCGACGAGGTGTGGAACCTTCGCCATCCCTGGTATGGCGGGTATCCGGTGTTTTATGGAGAAGGCCTGCGATGCGGGCGTCTTGTCTCCTATGCCGCGACGTTTGGAAGTCTGACATCGTCGGAGCGACTGGAGGGGTGGGCGGAAAAGCTGCGAAAGTTCTCTCATATTTCTGTCCGGGACCTCCATTCGGAGCGGATCATCCGCGATACATTGGGAATAGAGCCCGAACTCGTTCTCGACCCCTGCCTGCAATTTCCGCAGACGATGAAGGCGAGCCGGGATGACGGGGAGGCGGCACCCTATATAGCCGTCTACGGCCACAGTTTTCCCACATGGTTTCAGGATGCAGTGCGCCGGTGGGCAGGAGACCGGGACTATCCGCTCGTCAGCATCGGCTATCGGAACGATTGGGCCGATGAGCAATGGATTGACGCCGGCCCGGAGGACTTCGCCAGCTTTATTTCCGAAGCAAAGGCTGTCGTGACGAACTTCTTTCATGGATGCGTGTTCTCGCTTGTCAACGAGAAGCCGTTTGCATGCGTCCTCTCCGATTACCGTTCCAACAAGATTCGCGATCTAACGCGGCTCGTCCGAGCTGAAGATCATGTTCTGACCGAAGATACGACTTCCACGCATCTGGATGGCATCCTCGGCAATCCCCTTCCTATGGGCATTTCGCAGCGGATATCTTCGCTGCGCGACACATCCAACGCCTATCTCAGCCATGCCTTGCAATAGCTCCGGTCAAAAGAATCGGCTCGCGCCAGGCATGGCTCCCAAGGATATTGCAGGCTCCGGCTGCTGCATCGGCTGCGGCTCCTGTGTCGCAAGGTCAGCGCGACCTGATGTTCACATGGAACTCGACCGGTACGGGCAGATGAAGCCGGCAGGCCCGAAGACGTGGTTGCAGGCCCGTGATGAAGATTTTGCGCGAATTTGCCCGTTTTCACCGGTGGCCCGGGACGAGGATGAATTGGCGGCCGAATGTTTTGCCGGTGCGAAAAACCGAGACCCTCTGCTGGGTCGTTACGAGGCTGCCTTTGTCGGCCATGTCGAGGAAGGGGAATACCGTTCGAACGGCAGCTCCGGCGGAATGGTCACCTGGGTGGCAGCGGAATTGCTGCGCCTGGGGCTTGTCGACGGTGTTGCTCACGTCAAGGAGAGCGATGATCCGCAATCGGAACGGCGCCTGTTTCATTATTCGCTGTCACGTGATCTGCAGGAACTTCAGGCGGGCGCTAAATCTCGATATTATCCAGTCGAGCTTTCCGGAGTACTTCAGTCCATTCGCGAGGCGCCGGGCCGGTATGCCGTGGTTGGGATTCCTTGTTTCATCAAGGCGGTGCGACTGGCCTGTGCCGATGACCCAGTATTGAAGGAGCGAATTGCCTTCACGCTTGGGCTGTTTTGCGGCCACATGAAAAGCGCGCGAATGGCCGAGAGCTTCGCATGGCAGATGGGGCAGGACATCGGGAAGGTTAAACGGCTCGACTACAGGAAGAAAACCCAGGATCGGCCTGCGAATTGGTATCGGGCTGAGCTGACACTCGAAAACGGCGAGACGTGCGCCCAGGACTGGTGGCATCTGGTCGATGGGGACTGGGGTGCGGGTTTCTTTCAGAACTCCGCCTGCAATTTCTGCGACGACGTCGTGGCAGAAACGGCCGACATCGCTTTCGGGGATGCCTGGAAGGAGCCCTACTCCTCTGATGGAAGAGGAACCAACGTGGTGATCGTCCGCTCAACAGCACTTCTAGATGTGATCCATGCGGGGATTGCTGAGAAGAGGATCACACTGTCTTACGTCGATTCCGACTTTGTCGTAGCCACCCAGGCCGCCGGATTCCGCCAGCGTCGCGAGGGTCTCGCATTCCGGCTGACCTGGCCTCGTTTGAGCATGCGCCCGCGAAAACGCGTCCGTCCCGGCAGACATGGCTTGTCCCGACAGCGCATGGCGGTTTACATCATGCGCTGTTGGATCAGCTTCTGGAGTCATCGCGTCTTTTCGATCGCCGTTTTTTTGCAAAGGCCCAGACTTTACATTCTGTGGGCTCGTGCTGCCTTGGCATGCTATCAGGGGGTAGCCTATTCCCGAGGACCGATCGGCAGGATAGCCCGGAGCCTGGGTTTAGCCGGCTCCGAGGGACGCACGTGATTCAAGCCCCAGCAGTCGGGCTCCTGACTTGGCAACGCGCGACACATATCCGCTATCTCTGCGTGGTGCGTAACGTTCGACCATTTCTTCGCAGAAGCCGGCGAATTCTTCGGGCACCAGGGGCGCACTGGTATGGTGCGGCGCGATACCTCTATGCTCCGGCGTGAAGCAGAACGTCACCGTTACGTCGAAATCTTCGAGGGCCTGCATCTGCCGGTCGAACCAATCGAGGGCGTTGGGCCGGAATCGGTCCGCCCAGGAAAGTCCGGTGCGCACAGATTTCACGCCTAACCGTCTCATCCAGGCAGCAGCCTGATCCAGCCGCGGGTCTTCGAAGTGGAACCATTGCACCAGCCCTAAATCAGGCGTGTGTTTGGCAAACTCCTCAAGCGCCGGTTTGGGCGTTCCGTCTTCGCGCAGAATGCCCATATAGTAGTGCCGATAGTAGGAGGAGCCTTCGGCTTCGCGATGACGCGTTGTTGCCTCCCATGATCGAGGGAGGTCGTAGAGGCTGTACCATTGGCAGCGCTCGACTTTGCCCTTGAGCAACTCGGCAGTTCGTTGCAGGCCCCACAATTGCACTTCCTCCGCGCCGAAGGTCGAGACGCCCACTTCGCTGACCCAGATCGGCAGATCGGTGACAGCGCGTATTTCGTTGATTTTCTCCGGCCACTCATGAATTTGCCAGAGATTCCAGTCGAGCGGGAAACCATGCAGCGCGACGGCATCGAGGTGATCGAGCACGCCGTAATTCTTCATGCGGCTGATGAAGAAGGGGTCGATTGGAGATATTCCGCCGAGCACCTTCGTCAGTTCTGGATTCTTGGCTGCGATGGCATCGGCCGCCAGGATTGCCATTTGCGCAAACAGGCTCCATTCAGGATCGATCTCAGGATCCCAGTGCGATTTGTTGTTCGGCTCGTTCCAGATCATTGCAGCTTCGATCATTTGACTTCCCCGGGCAGGATTTAACGAACGGGTTATAAGGTCACTTCGTTGAGCGTCATCACTTTTGCACCCCAGTCGCCGATCGCAACCGTCGTGACGGAGGCGGGCGCAATATCAAATCTCGGCCAAGCATCGATTGGCAGTCCCAGGACATGACTGACAGCCGCCTTGATGACATCGGCATGAGACACCAGCGCTAAGCGCCTATCGTTGCCGCGACGGGCCAATGTCTCTATGAGCCCGAAAATCCGAGTTTGGACGTCCAGCATCGTCTCGCCTCCTGGCGTGCGGACGAGGCTGCGTGTGGTATTCCATCGGCGCCAAAGGGGATCATCATTGAGAACTTCGAAGGTTTTTCCGGACCAGTTGCCGAAATTCACTTCGTCCAAAGCATCGTCTGTTTGCGGCAGAGACAGGCCACAGGCTGATGCGATACCTACTGCAGTCTCCCGTGTTCGTTCGCGCGGGCTGGTGTAGATCTCATTGATGTCCTCTCGGCGTAGCCTCTCCCCGAGACGCTGAACTTGCGAGCGTCCGGATTCGCCAAGCGAAATACCGGCTGCACGGCCCGCCAGAAAATTCCCGACATTGTCATGCGCGGCGTGACGCACCAGGAAGAAGGTTGCCGTCATTCCGCAGCTCCGCGCAGAACATCCTCCTGGTCATCGATGAAATTCTGCGTTCGGCGGCGGGCCTCGTAATCGGTGAACTGCTGCGGCGGCGATTTCATGAAATAGCTCGACGGCCCTGTCAGAGCTCCGCCCAGGCCTCGGTCGAGGGCGAGTTTCGCGCAGCGTATTGCATCGATGACAACGCCGGCTGAATTGGGCGAGTCCCACACTTCAAGCTTGAGCTCCGCATTGAGCGGCACGCCCCCGAAAGTGGTGCCCTCGAGCCTGATATAAGCCCATTTACGATCGGTGAGCCAAGGGACGTGGTCACTTGGTCCGACATGTACATCGTCGGCAGGAAGCGGAATATCCAATTGGCTGGTGACCGACTGGGTCTTGGAGATTTTCTTCGATTCCAGCCGCTCGCGCTCCAGCATATTGAGAAAATCGGTGTTTCCGCCGAAATTGAGCTGGTAGGTCCGATCCACACGGACGCCCCGTTCGCGGAAGAGATTGACGAGCATTCTGTGGACGATCGTTGCCCCCACCTGGCTCTTGATATCGTCGCCGATGATTGGCAGCTTCCGGGCTGCGAACTTCTGCTGCCATTCCGGTTTGGAGGCTATGAAGACCGGAATGCAATTGATAAAAGCGCAACCTGCCGCCAGCGCCTGTTCGGCATACCACTTGGTTGCTTCTTCCGAGCCAACGGGAAGATAGGAAACTAGCACCTCCGTCCCGGTTTGCCTGAGGATTTCCGCCACGTCCGCCGGCGGCTCCGCCGATTCCTCGATCCGATCCTGGAGATACTTCCCTATCCCATCCATCGTCCTGCCGCGTTTCACCTCGACGCCAAGCGGAGCGACGTCTGCGAAACGTTGCGTGTTGTTTGGTTCGGCGTATATCGCCTCCGCGACATCGCGCCCTACTTTTGAAGCGGCGACGTCGAAGGCCGCAGATATCTCAATATCGTGCACATGATATCCGCCGAGATCAATGTGCATGAGACCTGGAACCGGCTCGTTTTCCCGGGCGTTATCATAGTAGGTAAGTCCTTGAACCAATGACGAGGCGCAATTGCCAACTCCCACCAATCCAACGCGAATGGATTTCGAACGCATGGTTCCCTCCAAGGGCTGCTTGCTGAGGCATCTACAAAGCTAACAAGCGGGAACTGCGCCGGTTCCCGACCTTCCCGTTTTTTTCGATCGCGTCTGACGATGATCTAACCAGCTCGGGCAGGCATTGCTGCAAGGAAGGAGGACCGGATGCTGGTCTATGGCGATGTCGAGCACATCGAGAACGCAGCGGCAGTACGCGCATCGATTTCAAGAATGATGATGGCGAGCATCGAAATGCAGCCGAGCCGGCAGCGCCACGAAACCCTGGTTCGAGCATTCATCCTGACTGGAGAACTGGTTCAGGGACTGGCCGATCAGGAATTCGGGAGAAAAAGCGCGGACGATATCTCCGAGCTTCAGGATGCAGGCGCGAAATTTCTGCGCATGCAGGCACGGGAGATCATGCGATCGTGGCGAAACGGATTTTCCGGCAGTTTGTCCTTTCCAGAGGATTGGACAACTAAACTCGAATCTCTCGCCAGCGCCGATCCGGTGCGAATGAAGCGCGCAGAGGGCTACGCCTTTTATGCTTTGTATCCCGAGAGCTATATCGAGGCGGCTTCGATCTCAAACTTGACGTCTAAAACAGTCGTCATCGGGATCCGAAGCATCGGGACCGGACTCGCGGCTCTTGTTTCTGCAGCCTTGGATGCCGAGCCGGCCTATTCGCTGCGCCCGACTGGCCACCCCTTCGAGCGGTACGTGCGCGTCACACCGGCTCTTTCCAAGCGGATTCTCGCCGACCATGGCACCGATTTTGCCATCGTCGATGAGGGGCCGGGGCTATCGGGGAGCTCGTTCGGCTGCGTCGCTGACTGGTTGCAGGAGAACGGCGTGGCGTCTGATCGGCTTCATTTTTTCCCGAGCCACACGGGTGAACTAGGCCCGCATGCAAGCGAGCCGCATCGGACCCGTTGGCGGGATCGGCCACGCCATGTCGTCAGCTTCGACGAGCTGACCCTCAAGACCCAAGATCCAAAACATCGTCTGCAGACATGGGCGGCCGATATTGTCGGCGTTGCGCGTTCGTCCTGGCGGGACCTCTCCGGTGGCGCATGGCGCGCGGTTCGGTATCGCGATCCTTCACATTGGCCGCCGAGCTATATGCAGATGGAAAAACGCAAATTCCTGATGGAAGCCGAAGGAGGGGCGTGGCTTGTCAAGTTTGCCGGGCTTGGCGGGAGCGACTCGGACAAGGCCAGAAGAGGCTCCTTGCTGAGCGAAGCCGGTTTTATTCCGAAGATTGCTGGGACCTGTTACGGATTTGTCATCGACGAATGGCTGGATGGAACGCCCCTCGACCATAGTGGTGCAAGCAGGCGCGACATCGCGGATCACCTCGGACGTTATCTCGGTTTTCGTGCCCGTCACCTCCCGGCGCAAAACGGCGGCGCGTCGATCCAGAAACTGTGTGAGATGGCGATTTTCAATATTGCGGAAGCGGCAGGATCGGATACGGCAGAAAAATTGGGGTGCCTGATAAGCACGCCCGAGCGGCTAGCCGGACGATTGCGACGGGTCGATACGGACAACCGGCTTCACCCATGGGAATGGCTGACGACCACCAGCGGGCGCATCGTGAAGACGGATGCGCTCGATCACAACGCGGCCCACGATCTGATCGGGTGCCAGGACATTGCCTGGGACGTCGTGGGCGCCTGCGTGGAATTCGAACTCTCGAGTAAGGAGCGTTATCGTCTTGCCGATCTCGTCGCTCAGGAAGCGGACTGCGATTTGCGCGATGATGTGCTCAAGCTTTTCGAGGCATGTTATCTCGGTTTCCAGATAGGTTTGTGGTCGCAGGCGAGGGCGAGCGTCGATGACGCCGAGAGGGAGCGGATTGAAAGCACTATCAAACGCTACCTGGACCGCCTGCCGCAGTTGATCGGAGCCTGACTGCGGAAGCGGTCTGGATCCGAAGTTTTTCAGCAAAGTGACGGAGGCGGTTCCGCCATCGGGTGGCGGCTTCCATGTTCCACCAGATAAACTTCCCGTTCCGGATTGGCACGAATGACAAACCCGGCGCTTCTCAGCATCGCTTCGACCGCCGCCTTGTTCGGAATGAACCAATTTGTGGGGTCGCCAGCGTAACGTTCTTCCAAGAAATACACTTTGGGAAAGCCGCGCTGCTCAAATACTGTCGTGTTGAAGAAGTCGTAATTTTCGCTGAGTGCCGCGACTTCCTCTTCCCCCCGCTGCATGCATTGAAACAGCATCTGGCCGCCAACGACATGCTCATGCAGAAGGTCGAGTGCCAGCAGCGGATGCCGCAGGTGATAAAGGACACCCATGAAAAGGACCAGGTCAAATCTCTCCTTCAGTTTTTCCACCTCGTACACCGACATCAGCTTGAACTCGATATCCTCACCTGTCTGTCTGGCTACGAACTCGGCTTGCCTGAGATAATGCGGGTCGGAGTCGATTCCGACGACCCGTCCGGCATTTCTTCTTTTCATTTCAAGTGAATAGAATCCGGCGTTGCAGCCGATGTCGAGAACGCTGCACCCCCGGAGATCTTCAGGCACAACCTGCTGAAAGTGGGCCCATTTGAAGGACGGGTAGTCACCAAGAAAATGATCAGGCGCGGTCTGTACGCCGCTAATTCGCAGGTTGTGAAACCATGGTCTCAGGGCTGCGATGTCCCTTTCCAGTCGAGCCTTCTCGTTCATTCCGTACTCCGATCCGCAGCGTCAATCATTGCTTCGACCGCGCCGCCGAGACGTGTGTCCGGTTACGTTTGAATTTTCTGATCGCCGACCGTATCTGCTCGACGGACCGGGGGCCGATCCCCGCGAGCTTGAGGAGTTCGGCATTCTTCAAATCTGCCAATTGGCTCATTCGGTGAATTCCGCTTCTGGCGAGCGAACGGGCGATCCATCCAGGGAGACAGGTGGTCAATAAGGGATCTTCGGTATCTCCCCCTCCAGTCTTCGTCCGCTTTTGAGATACCTGCGGCATGTTCAGCTTGGGCCGGCTTCGTCAGATGTGGTCGAACCCTCTTGATGGTTTTCGGTTCCCGCTGAAGAAGAAAAACCCGCCAATTGTGTGCGAGATGGTCCTTCTCGGCCTACACACAGATCTCTGGACGGTGAATTTAGTCATCAGAATTGTGCGACGGATTGGTGTTGGGCGGCATATCTCCCGGACGGATGATGCGCGAATTACCGGTGTCGGGCGCCGGTTCCACCATTTCGGTGTCGCCGATGGGAGGAGGCCTGAGTTCGCCGTTGCAATCATCCAGTTTCTTGGAGAGATCTTGATGGTCATCCGCTGAATCGCGATCCTGGTTTGACTGTGACGGGGCGACGCATTTGTCAGGCGGCGCCTGTGCGTTCGCCTGGAGCGATAGGGGGAGGATCGCCAAGGCGAGCGATAGCGCGCTTAGGAGTCGTTTGAACTTCCGGGATGTGGTCGGCATGCCAAACCTCCGTTGGCGTTTATCCGGATGTCGTTTCAGTCCTTCTTCCGAATTGGGCCTTCACCAAGTCCTTAGGGGCCGGCCGCAGGGGCAATCTGCATCTGCACAGGCTGAAACTTGTCCGGCGGTCCGGAAAGTGGTTTCTGGCCCGTCAAGCGCTCGTCGGACGAGGCTCGATGTCCCTGGGTTTGGGTGGTGGAATTCGTCGTTTCCGTTCCGATGCCGGGGTTCGAATCGAAAGTCCGCGCCGTGTTCGAATTCGTCGAGCTTTGCGGATTCCCGGAAAGCTGGTCAGTGCCAATTGGCTGCGGCGTAACTTTGCCGTCGGATGAAGCGACGCGCCAAACGGTATTGCCGGCATCATCGGCAACAAGCAACGCTCCCGTCCCATCGATCCCCACTCCGACCGGTCGCCCTTTTGCCTGATCGCCCTGGATAAAGCCTGTGACGACGTCCTGCGCCTTGCCAGATGGCTTGCCATTCTGGAACGGTACGAAGACAACTTTGTAACCATTGAAGCTATTCCGGTTCCAGCTGCCGTGCTCGCCGATGAAGGCGCCGTTGGCGTATGCGGCTGGAAGCGCGGAATTCATCGAGAAGGTCAATCCGAGCGCGGCAACATGGCTGGACAGGGCGTAGTCCGGTCGGATTGCCTTTTCGACCATGTCGGTTCGTGGCGGATGAACGCGAGCGTCGACGTGGTTGCCGTAGTAGCTCCAAGGCCAGCCGTAGAAGCCGCCGTCCTCCACAGAGGTCATATAGTCGGGAACGAGGTTTGGGCCGAGCTCGTCACGCTCATTGACGACAACCCAGAGCGCACCCGTTTCGGGGTTGAAGGCAAGGCCGTTGGGGTTGCGCAGACCGGAGGCGAAAACGCGGGCCGCGCCGGTCTGCCGGTCGACCTGCCAGACCGCTGCACGACCTTTTTCTGCTTCGAGCCCGTTCTCAACGATATTGGAATTCGATCCGACCGAGACATAGAGCGTCCGGCCGTCGGGGCTGAGGGCCAGATCCTTTGTCCAATGATGATTAATCGGGCCGCCGGGAAGCGGCGTCAGGATTTTCGGCTGCGCGGCGACCTCGTTCCGTCCGAGTTCGTAAGGGTAGGCCAGGATGGCGCTCGTCGTGGCGACGTAAAGCGTATTGTCTATCCAGGCAAGGCCGAAGGGAGAATCGAGCTTCTTCAGCAGGTCATGGCGTTCATCGACGGTGCCGTCGCGATTGGTGTCACGCAGCAGGGTAATGATATTGCTCTCTTTCTGTTCACCGCTGCCACCGTGGGCGATCGACATGATCCAGCCGCGGATGAGATCCTTCGGCCGCGAGGTCGGTTCGCCGGTCGGGCCGCGGGACTGGACGACGAGCACGTCGCCGTTTGGCAGGGTATGGACCGTGCGTGGATTGGCAAGGCCCTTCGCATAGGCACTGATCTTCAAGCCGTCGGGAACGGCAGGAGTCTCTCCTTCCTTCCAGCCGACCACTTCCGCGACTTTGAGATCAGATATCAGGGAGGAAGATGGCTCAGGCAGAACCGGATCCGGGCCGATCTGCTGCGACAGATCGAATTCGGCCTCCCGCGCCGACGTACCGAATCCGAGGAAAAGCGACAGAACCGAGGTGGCGAGAATGAGGGATCTCATCATCATACCCTCCAGGCCAATCTGGCATATTTGCGGGCGGAAACAGCGGCTGCCACCAGGCAAAGCGCTGAAGTAACGGCCGAGAGCGCCAGTCCATAAGGCACGACGGCAGTCCATCCGTCGCCGGCATGGACAAGGCTGTTCAGGAAGGCAAGGGCGAGGATGATCAGGTAGAGAAGCACAGACGGGAAAGCCGACCGCAACGGACGGGTGCGGGGCCGCGCGAGGTCAATCAAACCAGCCAGGATCGCAATCACACCGAAGACGAGGCCGGCGCACAACAGCCAGGCGGAGAAGTTTTGCCACATGAGGTTGTTGCTCTGCCAGAAGGCGATATCGGTCGCGAGCGCAAGCGTGAAGCAGACGAAAGGGAACGGGACGAAGAGTGACTGTATCGGATAGGCGGCCGCGTCTCTATCGTCGGGTGAAAGTACAGCCATGGCATGCTCCGAGAGGCAAGTGCGCAGATATACGATTCAACCGTGGAGGCAGCGGATGGTTCCGTTGCAGCGGCACTGGCTTACGAACCGCCTCCTCGACCAATAGCGGCTGCTGCCTTTCGCGCGTACCGCCGGAGTGACAATGTAGGGAGGCAGTTAAATTCCGTCCGTCATTCCCGTGACATGCGCGGGAGGAGTACGATGTTGTCGCCTGAACGCGCGGCGGGCGCCAAGACTGCCGCCAAACACGGGGCGAAGCTCCGACCTTTATCGTTGCGCACTCACGATGAGCCAGCGGGTCGGCATGCCGTCATATCCGCCGCCATCGCTTTCCTCGACGGCGAGGTTGCGCCAGCCGCCTGCCGTCAGAAGCGCCGACAGCCAATTGGCGGATGGATAGTTGTAATAGCGCCCGAAGCCATCATGCCCTTCGGCTTCTCCCGACTTGAAGCTTGCGTGGAGGATGCCGCCGGTTCTGAGCGAGCGGTGAATGCGGGCGAAGACGTCGGCCAGGGTCGTTCTCGGGACATGAAGGAGGCTCGCTTCGGCCCAGATGCCGTCGAACGCGGCCTCGGCGTTGAGATCCTCAAAGAGCATGACCCTGACCTCCCTGCCGATTCGCGCCTCGGCTTGTGCCGCGAGTTCGGGTGAACCGTCGGTTGGCGTCACATCGAAGCCTTGAGAGAGCATGTAGGCACTGTCCTGTCCGCCGCCGCAGCCAAGTTCGAGGATCGCGGCCCCCGGCGCAAGTCGGGCAAGAAAAGTGTCGAGCTTCTGTTTCGGCAGGCTGCGCGCGCGATTGGCGTATATCGCTGCGTTATTGTCGTAGAAGGCGGAGGTGCTGTCATGGGGCATGGGGAGCGGCCGGTCCGGATCGTCGGTTGGATTGGAGATGCCTTTCGGCAAGCCGGTCGGCGCCGATGATGTCGATGACGAGGATGCCGTCGGGTATTTGCCGGTAGAAGGCGACATGACGCATGTGGAGGAGGCGGCGCAGGCCGGCGCCAAGTGCGTCGCACTCATCGCCCATGGAGGGCACCCGCGAGAGAAGTATTAAAATCCGATCCCAGTCAAGAAGATAGGCATCCGCCTGCGCCTCGCCGAAATGTAGATTGGCATATTCGTCGATGCCTGACAGTACGGCGTCGGCCGTTCGGGTCAGCCTATAGGTTGATGTCACGCAGCTTCACCTTCGTTTCCAACAAAATGTCGGGAATGCGCCGGTCGCTGATACCGCTCTCCTCGGCCTGCCTCAGGATCTCGCGCAGTTCGTCGTCCTCGAGCTTACGATGGTCCTGGTCCTTCGCGATCAGCTCCGCCAGGAATGCGTCGGCGCTGTCGTATCTGCCGCTTGCGACACGGCGCGAGATGTAATCCGCCAGATTATCCGGAAGCGAGATCGTCATTTTCGCCATTGAATTTCCTGCCGTCCGTGCGTGCCGGTTCAGCTGTCCCTGATGCCTGTTACGATTCCCCACCCCGTGATAGAAGCGTTGCCGCCCGCCGTCGAGCGCTTGGGTCACATGAGGGTCAGTCTTCTTTAATGATTGCATCGGCGTCGGCAAGTTCGAGAACTGTCGTCAGCCCGGCTGCTTTGAAGGCGAGGCCGAGAGCGGCGCCCACCATGTCAGTGCTGGCGCCGCCGTTCGCGTGAAAGGTCTGAAGGTCAGGCCGGGATGAGGCGCGTCCAGCCGTGCTCATCGTTCGTTACGCCCTTCTGCAGACTGACGAGCTGCTGTCGCAGTTCGCTGGTCAGCTTGCCGGTCTGTCCGTCTCCGACCAGAAACTCGCCGCCCGCATGTCGAACCAGGCCAATGCCCGCCAGGACCGCGGCAGTGCCGCAAGCGAACGCTTCGACAAGCCTGCCGCTGGCGGCATCCTCCTGCCATTCCGCGAAGGAGTAGGGACGCTGCTCCACGCGCAAGCCCCTTTCCTCCGCGAGCACGATGACGGAAGCCCGGGTGATGCCCGGCAGGATCGTGCCGCCAAGGGGCGGGGTCACCATCGATCCATCATTCATCACGAAGAAGACGTTCATGCCGCCGAGTTCTTCGACCCAGCGATGCTCCGCGGCATCCAGGAAGACGACCTGATCGCAACCCCTCTTCGCGGCTTCCGCTTGCGCCACGAGGCTGGCTGCGTAGTTTCCGCCGCATTTTGCAGCGCCGGTGCCGCCGCTGGCTGCACGGGTGTATTCGGTTTCGACCCAAAGAGAGACGGCCTTCGCGCCGCCCTTGAAGTAGGCGCCGACCGGTGAGGCGATGATGCAGAAGATATATTCCTGAGCCGGACGAACGCCGAGAAACGCCTCGTTGGCGAACATGAAGGGGCGAAGGTAGAGGCTGGCGTCGCCAGCCGGAATCCAGGCCTTGTCGACGCGGACCAGTGCTTCGACCGCCTTCAAAAAGAGTTCTTCGGGCACGGGAGGCATCGCCATCCGGGTTGCCGATTGCGCGAAGCGGCGTGCGTTCTCTTCAGGCCGAAAGAGCAGAATCCGGCCATCGTCTGCCTTGTAGGCTTTCATGCCTTCGAAGATTTCCTGAGCGTAATGCAGCACGGCGCTCGCAGGATCGAGCTCCAGGGGTCGCCTGGGCGTAACCTTCGTATCATGCCAGCCCTTGTCGGCCGTCCATCGCGCCAGCACCATGTGATCCGTGAAGATCTTGCCGAAGCCGGGCGTCTCCAGTGCCTGGATGCGGTCGGCGTCCGAGACGGGGGTCTTGTGGAGTTCGATTTTGATTTCAGGAGAGGCCGACATCACGGTCATTGCTGGCACCTTGATAGTAAATTGAATAGTGGCGGCGACACTACCGCCGCCGAGCCGGTTTTGGAAAGGTCTGAAGCAGCCGGTTTCGGCTTGATCAGAGGAATAATCGCTTGAAGTGGCTGACGTCGAGCAACAAATTCGGAATCGAGCGCCTGCGATCGAGGATGGCGTCACCATCGGTCGATTCGGGAACTTCATTCTTATCGGGACTGACGTTCGCGAATTTCATACCCAGGCTTTGGAATATGTGATCTCCAACTTATCGCTATTACAAGAAAATAGGTCAGCATTATTGACATAATTTCCGCCGCATGATTTGTCGGCGGTACAGAAAATACGAGGAAACCTCCATGCTGAACTGGGACACCATGTTTGCGTCGCGCTCATCGCGCATGCGCGCATCCGAAATCCGCGAGCTCCTGAAGCTTCTCGACCAGCCCGACATTATTTCCTTTGCCGGCGGCATTCCGGATCCGGCGCTGTTTCCGGCCGAGGAATTCCAGCGGGCCTATGCCGATATCTTCGTAGGTGCCGCCGTCAATTCGGCGCTGCAATATTCGGTCAGCGAAGGCTACAAGCCGCTGCGCGAATGGCTGGTCAAGCAGATGGCCGCCCTCGGCATTCCCTGCGAGCTCGACAATGTCTTCATTGTCTCCGGCTCACAGCAGGGGCTCGATTATCTCGGAAAGCTCTTTCTTTCGCCCAATGATACCGCGCTCGTGACCTGGCCGACCTATCTTGGCGCGCTGCAGGCCTTCAATGCCTATGAGCCGGCCTATGACCAACTGACGCCGAGCGGCAACCGGACGCCCGAGTCCTACCGCGTGGCGGCTGCGGCTGCCGGCGGCAAGGTGAAATTCGCCTATCTCTCCGCAGATTTCTCCAATCCGACCGGCGAAACCGTCGATCTCGCCGGCCGCAAGCGGGTGCTGGCGCTCGCCGAAGAGCTCGACATTGCCGTCATCGAGGATGCCGCCTACCAGTCGCTGCGTTACGACGGCGAGCCGATCCCGCCGATCCTGGCGCTGGAGATCGCCGAGAAGGGCCATATCAACGACACGCGAACGATCTATTGCGGCAGCTTTTCCAAGACGCTGGCGCCCGGCCTTCGCGTCGGCTTCATCGTCGCCAATGCGCCTGTCATCCGCAAGCTGGTGCTGATGAAGCAGGCGGCCGATCTGCATTCCTCAACGATCAATCAGATAGCGATATCCGATGTCGCCGTGCGCGGTTTCGACAAGCAGGTCGCCAAGATTAAAGCGGCCTACAGCCATCGCCGCGACTGCATGCTGGCGGCGCTCGAGAAGTACATGCCCAAAGGCGCGAGTTGGACGAAGCCGGAAGGCGGCATGTTCATCTGGATCACGCTGCCGGAAGGCATGGACGGCGCCAAGCTGCTGGCGAAATCGCTCGAGACCGCCAAGGTCGCCTTCGTGCCCGGCAAAGCCTTCTTCGCCGACGGCTCCGGCGCCAACACCTTCCGCGTCAGCTTCTCCTGCGCGAATGAGCAGATGATCGAGGATGGGATCAGCCGGCTGGGGAAGCTGATTTCAGCGGAGATTGGTGGGTGAAAGGGAGAGGCTAGGGGAGGCGTGTGCCATGTACCCCTCATCTGACTTCCGCAGACGTTTTAGGGAGCGAGACGTTGCCACGATTCCCCTTCTCCCCGGCGGGGAGAAGATGCCGGCAGGCAGATGAGGGGGCGAGCGGCGAAGCCGCGAGTGCATGGAGCGTAAGCGGAGGGCAACAATGACGGGTGTGCCGAATGGCCCCCTCATCCGACCATGCGGGCCACCTTCGCCCCGCTGGGGAGAAGAGGGAGCAAGCTGCATGCCTTTGCTTTCACAATAAACCCAGCTGCAAGCCAGGCAGAATCCCCATCAAAAGATCGTCGTCCAACCCTCATTCGCCGTCTCGCTCTTGCCGTAGCCGACGCGATCGGCGACCGCTCCGTCGGTGTTGCGCAGGATGATGTCGCCGCCGCGGTTGGCGAGCTGCGGGCCACCGGCGGTGGCGTCGAGGGCGATGGTGCGGATCTCGCCTGCGGCAAGCGTTCCCGACAGCGTCTGCGTCCGGCCATTTTCGTCCTCCAGTTTCCAGCCGTCGAGCGATACCGATATGTCGGAGCGATTGATGATCGTCACCGTCTCATTCTCGATGCCGCCTGCGCGGTTCACCGGGTTGATCAGCGCGGCGATGATGCGCAGCGACGAGGCGACGACCGGCTGCGGCCGGCGCGTGCCTTCGCCCCGGCCCTGGCCGCCGCGATCCTCGGCCACCGGATAGCCGGTCGCCGCATCGGTGTTCCAGTTCTGCGACTGGAAGCAGAGGAAGATCGCCGCCCATTCGCCGGTGTTGGTGAAGTGGACGAGCAGCGCGCCATCCTGGTTTGGCCCGTTGGTGGCCTTGAAGCCGCCATTGTCGCCCTGGTTCATGTGGATGTCGTGGATGCCGTTGCCGGGCTCGAAATCAAAATATTGGTCCGGCTTGTTGTGCTCAGGCCCCCAGGCCTCACCGAAAGCATAGAAATGGATGTCGGGATCGGCAATGCCTTCCTGGACGATCGGCTCGATGAACTCGCGCAGATCGTTCTTCGGGCCGGACAGCTGGAAGGGCGCGACGTCCATATCCTCCCGCTCGATCAGCCCGCCACGGACATAATCGATCGCCAGTTCGGGGCGGTCTTTGCGGATGTCGGTCAGACCCATCGGCAGTGCTTCGAGCGCCTCTGTCAGCGTCCCGTGCTTGAAGTCGACGATGTTGGCATAGAGCAGGTCGTGCGGCGACTCCTTGGAGCGGACGTTCAGCGCGATGCGGTAGCTGACGCCGTTCGCCTCGATGCGGATTTCGATATGAGGATCGTTGTCGTCATCGAGGGCGAGCGCGCTCGCGGTGCCTTTCAAGACCTTGTAATTCTTCAGCATGAGAACCTCGCGAGAGTGGCGGGGTCTCACGATAACACTGACAAAGTGCATCTTTTGTGACGGCTAAATCGCAGCGCGATCCCTCAGATAAGGCTGCCACGATTTAGCTTCTTGATGTCACGTAGTTCGTCACCGCAAAATGCTTGTCTTGCGCCGTGCAATGGTGGGCTTGCCGTCCGGCGCTATTGCTGGAGATGCGGGCCGAAAAGCTCGAGGTCGGCTTCGCCGAGCCGGTCGCTCGCCGTGTTCAGCTGGTGCCAATAGGGATAGATCACCGGCGGCAGGCTGACGGCGTCGAGGCGCTTGCGCTCCTCGTCCGTGAGCTTCAGCTCGGCGGCCGCGATATTGTCGCGGAACTGGGCTTCGGTGCGCCCGCCGATGATGACCGAGGTGACCGCCTTGCGGCCGATCAGCCAGGCGAGCGCAACTTGAGCGGCCGAGACGCCGCGCTCCTGCCCGATCGCGACCAGCGTCTCGACGATATTCCACAGGCGGTTCTCGTCGCGGATCGGCGGCTCGGTCCAGCCGGCGAACTGGCGCGTGCCTTCGGGGGCTGCCTGGTTGCGGCGGTGCTTACCCGAAAGCAGGCCGCCGGCAAGCGGGCTCCAGACCAGCACGCCCAGGCCCTGGTCGATCGAAATCGGCAGCAGCTCGTATTCGGCATCGCGCGCTTCGAGCGTGTAATGGATCTGCTGGCTGACGAAGCGCTGATAGCGATGCTCATTGGCGATGCCGAGCGCCTTCATGATGTGCCAGCCGGAGTAGTTCGAGCAGCCGACATAGCGCACCTTTCCCTGCTTGATCAGCGTGTCGAGCGCTTCCATCGTCTCTTCGAGCGGCGTCTGGCCGTCCCATTCATGCACCTGGTAGAGGTCGATGACGTCGGTCTTCAGGCGCTTGAGGCTCGCCTCGCATTCGCGGATCAGGTGGTAGCGCGACAGGCCGCGGTCGTTCGGACCGTCGCCCATGCCGAAGCGCGCCTTGGTAGCGAGCAGTACGCCCTGCGGCCGCTTGCCGGCGAGCGCATCGCCGATGATGTTTTCGCATTCGCCATTGGAATAGACATTGGCGGTGTCGATCAGGTTGATGCCGGCATCGATGCACATATCGATCATCTTTTTCGCCTCGGAGACGCCGAGATCGCCGATCATCTTCGCCCAGCCGACGCCGCCGAACGTCATCGTACCCATGGTCAAAGTCGAAACCTTCAGGCCGGAACGGCCGAGCAGACGATATTCCATTGAAACTCCTCCTTCATCGGAACGCGATTGACGTACCTCAACGCGATAGAATGACAATGGCGGCGTGTTCACGCCTGCGTGAGGGGTAGGCGAGTTTGCGGCCGCCCGAGGCTGCGATTGATCGCGGGGCGCTCGGCCCCGAGCAGATCGTACAATATGCGATCGGCTTGTCGACGGAAATCGTCCTGACGTGGCGACGACGCGACGGGCGCCGCCTCGCGTCAGGTCTCGTTCCTGTCCTTCTTGTGAATGTTGTCGCGGAGGGAAGCGATCGTGTCCCGAATCTTGCCGACGGTGTCGGCATCGAGGCCGACGGCCTTGCCGATGCAATCGAACACGTGGGCGGCACCGCTCTTGAGGGCGTGTCCCTTCTTCGTCAGGCGCAAGAGCACTTGGCGCTCGTCGGCGGGATTCCGGTTGCGGGTGACGAGGCCGACATTTTCCAGCCGCTTCAGCAGCGGGGTGAGGGTGCTGGAATCCAGGAAAAGCGTCTCGCCGAGATCCTTCACCGTGCGGTCGTCACGCGCCCACAAGGCGGTCATGACCAGGAATTGCGGATAGGTCAGATCCAGCTCGTCGAGCAGGGGGCGGTAAAGCTGATTGAAGGCGTGGCTTGCGGAATAGATTGAAAAGCAAAGCATCTCATCGATCTTCGGCACGTCGGCGAGGCCATTCATTAGGGTGTCTTTCATCACGCTCTCCTCTGCAATCAATATAATTTGTGCGCGATCTGTTTGCAAGCTATTGACGTCGCGCATGAGGCTGGCTATTTAGATTGCGTACAAATAAATCGTCTACAAATTACACGAAGACGGGACTTGAAAGCACGTGAACGCCGCGTGCGGTTCGCGCTTCTGCTCCCAAGAAACTCAACCGACCAAAGGAATTGACCCATGTTCAAGTTTGCTGCTGTTGTCGCCCTGGCGGGCGCTCTTCTGTCCGGTGCTGCCTTCGCTCAGCCGGCCAAGCCGACCGTCGTCCTCGTCCACGGCGCCTTTGCCGATTCATCCAGCTGGAACGGCGTCGTTGAAATTCTCCGCAAGGACGGCTTTTCGGTCGTGGCTGCCGCCAATCCGCTGCGCAGCGTCTCGAGCGACGCCGCCTATGTGTCCGACGTCGTCGGCAGCATTGCCGGCCCTGTGGTCCTGGTCGGCCATTCCTACGGCGGGCAGGTGATCTCGACCGCGGCGAACGGCCATGACAACGTCAAGTCCCTGGTCTATGTCGCGGCCTTCGCGCCGGAGGCCGGGGAATCGGTTGCCGACCTCGCTGGTAAATTTCCCGGCGGCACCCTGGGCGCAGCGCTTGCAGCTCCGGTGAAGCTCAGCGCAGGCGGCGTCGATCTCTACATCGACCAGGCCAAGTTCCATGACCAGTTCGCAAGTGACGTGCCGGCTGAACAGGCGGCCCTGATGGCGGCGGCTCAACGGCCGATCACCGAAGCGGCACTGACCGAAAAATCCGGCGAGCCCGCTTGGAAGAAGCTGCCGTCGTGGTTCGTCTACGGCACCGGCGACAAGAACATCCCGGCGGCAGCCCTTGGCTTCATGGCCGAGCGGGCAGGCTCCAAGCGGACCGTCGTGGTCGAGGGCGCTTCCCACGTCGTGATGGTTTCGCAGCCGCAGAAGGTGGCGGAACTTATCGAAGAGGCCGCGAAGTAACGCCAGCGCAGTGGTGCAGAGTGCGGCGCAGCCGCTGCGCCCTGTCACATCTCTGTCAACGACCCCTAATATGGGAGGGGTACCGCAATTCCGAGGACCCCTCCCATGAAAACGATCGTTTCCGCCGCAGCACTTCTTGCCGCGTGCCTTTTTGCCGTTCCGGCTTCGGCCGCAAGCCTCGTTCTCTACACCAGCCAGCCTAACGAAGACGCGCAGGCGACGGTCGACGGCTTCATGGCCGCCAATCCCGATATCAAGGTCGACTGGGTGCGCGACGGCACGCCGAAGATCATCGCCAAGCTTCAGGCCGAGATCCAGGCCGGCAATCCGGTCGCCGACGTCCTCCTCATCGCCGACATGGTGACGCTGGAGCGCCTCAAGGAAGACGGCAAGCTGCTCGCTTACAAGTCGCCGGAAGCCGCAGGATACGACGCCAGCCTCTATGACGCCGACGGCTATTATTACTCGACCAAGCTGATCACGACAGGCATCATGTACAACACCTCGGCCGCGATAAAGCCGACGAGCTGGAAGGACCTGACGAAGCCTGAGGCCAATGGCTTCGTCACCATGCCGAGCCCGCTCGCTTCGGGTGCTGCGCTGATCCACGCCCAGACGCTGGCCGCAGTTCCCGGCCTCGGCTGGGATTATTACAAGGCGCTCGCCGAAAACGGCGCGATCGCTGCCGGCGGCAACGGCGCCGTCCTGAAGTCGGTCGCCTCCGGCGAGAAGGCCTACGGCATGGTCGTCGACTATCTGCCGATCCGCGAGAAGGCCAAGGGCGCACCCGTCGAATTTGTCTTCCCGAGCGAAGGCGTTTCGGCCGTCACCGAGCCGGTCGGCATCCTTGCCAGCACCAAGAATGCACAGGCTGCCAAGAAGTTCGTCGATTACGTGCTCTCGGAAAAGGGCCAGGAAGGCTTCCTGAAGCTCGGCTATATCCCGGCCCGCAACGGCATGAAGCAGCCGGAAGGTTTCCCGGCGCGCGATACCATTAAGGTCCTGCCGATCAAGGCAGCGGAAGCGTTGAAAAATACCGATCAGGATCTGAAGACCTTCTCCGGTATTTACGGCTCGAACTGATCCAGCCATGCAAGGATATGTGAGACCGGGAAACAGCCAGCCCGCCTGGCTGTTTCCTTTTATCGTCATATCAGTCCTGATCTTCAGCGTGCTGCCGCTCGCCCGCCTCGCCATGGTCGGGATCGTGGCCTTCGCCAGCGGCGGCTTCATCGATGTGCTGAGCGAACCGTCACTCTGGCAGGCCACCTATTACACCATCGTCACCGCGGTCTTGGGCACGATCATTTCCCTTGCCATCGGCTGCCTCTTCGCCTTCGTGCTGACGCTGACCGATATCAACGGCAAGGGGTTGCTCAGCTTCTTCTTCGTGCTGCCGATGATGATCCCGCCGCAGGTGACGGCACTTGCCTGGGTGCAGATGTCGGGGCCGTCGAGCCCGCTGTTGAAGGCGCTCTCGCTTGCGCCGCCGCTGGGTTCGCCGCAGCCGCTCTATTCGGTGGGCGGCATTGCGCTGCTCTATGGCGTGCAGCATGCGCCGCTGGTCTATCTGGCGCTGCGCGCCGGGCTGATGACGCTGCCGCGCGACGGCGTCGAGGCCGCGCGGCTTTCCGGCGCCTCGAGCCTCAGGGTGTTCCGCGACATCATCCTGCCGCTGTCTCTGCCCGGCATCATCGCCGGCGCGGCGATCTCCTTCGTCTCCTGCACCGGCAATTTCGGCATTCCCGCCATTCTCGGCATCCCGGCCTCGATCTACACGCTGCCGACGCTCATCTTCACCAAATTCTCTGCCTTCACCAGCCGTACCTTCGGCGATGTCGCCGTGCTCTCCGGCATCATCGCCATGATCTCCGTCGCAGGCTTGATGTTCCAGGACCGGGCGCTCAGAGGCCGCGACTATCGCGTCATCGGCCTGTCGGGGGCAAGTGCCATCTTCGAGTTCGGCCCCTGGCGCTTCGCCTTCACGCCGCTCCTCTGGGCGATCCTGTTCTTCATGCTGGCCGCCCCCTTCTTCGCGCTTGTTGCCGGTGCGCTGGTGCCGGCTTATGGCGTACCACTCACCTTCAAGACCATGTCGCTGCATGCCTTTCAGGAGATCCTATTCCGGCAGGCGGTGACACGCACGGCCTTTATCAATTCCCTGTCGCTTGCCGGCGCCACGGCCTTTGGTCTCCTTGTCGTGACGGTGCTTGCGGCCTATGCTCTGACGCGGCGCAGAGACATGGCGTCGCGCATCGTTTCCAGCCTGATCGAGATACCCTATTCTCTGCCGGGCATCGTCATGGCGGTCTCCTTCATTCTCGTCTTCGCGGCACCGATCCCCGTCCTGCATGTCTCGCTCTACGGCACGATCTGGATCATCCTGATTGCCTATTTTTCCTCCTTCTTCGCTGTCAGCCTAAAGCCCGTCGTCAGCGCCTTCCATCAGCTCGATCCGGCGCTGGAGGAGGCCGCACGGCTTTCCGGCGCCGGCTTCTTCCGCAGGCTTTCCGATATCATCGTGCCGCTGATCGCGCCGGCCGCCGGCGCTTCCGTCATTCTCGTCTTTCTCATCGCCTGCAACGAGCTGACGATCTCGGCGCTGCTCTGGTCGGCCGGCACCCAGACGCTCGGCGTCGCGATCTACAATCTCGACGACAGCGGCAGTTCCGACCTTGCCTCGGCACTGTCAGTACTCGTCGTGCTGATGGTCGTTGTCCTGATGCTGCTCTTGGAACTCCTGGCCACACGCCTGCCGAAAGGGGTGGTCCCGTGGCGCAACTGATCCTCAACCAGGTGGCCAAGGATTTCGGCACCGGGCGGGCGGCCGTCAGCGGCTTTTCGCTCGATGTGCGCGACGGCGGCTTTCTGGCGCTGCTCGGGCCTTCCGGCTGCGGCAAGACGACGGTGCTGCGAATGATCGCTGGTTTCGAGACGCCCTCCGACGGCTCGATTCATCTCGGTGAGCGGCTGCTGGCAGATGCCGCCCAGTCGCTGCCGCCCGAGAAGCGCAACATGGCGATGGTCTTCCAGTCCTATGCGCTCTGGCCGCATATGAGCGTCGCCGACAATGTCGGCTATCCCCTGAAGGTGCGCGGTGTCTCGGGCGAGGCATACCGGACGAAGGTCGGCGAGGCGCTTTCCACCGTGCGGCTTGCCGATCATGCCAGGCGGCGGCCGGCCGATCTCTCCGGCGGCCAGCGCCAGCGTGTGGCGCTCGCCCGCTGCCTGGTGACGTCGCCCAACGTCGTGCTGCTCGACGAGCCGCTCGCCAATCTCGACCGGCACCTGAAGCAGGAGATGGAAGAGACTTTTCGCGAATTCCATGAGCGCTCAGGCGCGACGATGATCTACGTTACCCACGACCAGAGCGAGGCGATGGCGCTGGCGACCGACGTCGCCGTCATGTCCGAAGGGCGCCTGCTGCAGGTGGCGCCGCCAGCCGAGATCTATGCCCGCCCGGAAGGACGAATCGTCGGCGGGCTGATCGGGCGCGGCGCTATCCTGACCCTGTCTGTCATGGGCGGCGAACGCCATCTGGAATGGGACGAGCTGAAGGATGCGCTGCAGGCGGCCAATACCGATGGCGCCGATATTCTGGTGCGGCCGGAGGATGTGATCATCGGCGGAGAGGGGGCTCCCGCGACCGTCGACTCGGCACTTTTCGAAGGCGAGCGTTACGCCGTCAAACTGACACTCGGAAACGGCCAGACGTTGCGCGCCTTCAGCCGCGCCGTTGTCGGGGCCGGCGAGACGATACGCGTCGTCATCCGTGCCGGATGGCGACTTTGACGGAGGCGGGTGACCCTTACGGTCGTTGAAGCTTGACGATAATGTTGAAAGTCCCCGGTGCCTCGTTCCGAATCGCGAAGAAGTTGAATATTTCTAAGCGCCGTGGAAAAACGCGTTGAGGCGATCGGTTCGCCGGGCATGCATTATTCTAGTTCGGATATTTGCGGACTATCGGGGCTTGTAGCCTACCAGACCCGCAGCCGTGCGGAACCGGATGCCGACGCGGCTTGTTTCGGTCCTGGAAGCCAAGCTTATCCGCAATTTTCTTGGCCCTGCCATCTTTTCCTGCGGCGATTGGCGGATAAGGTACTGCGCGCAACCGGACCTTTCTCATGTCGCTCCGCCTCGCCACCTTCAACGTCGAAAACCTGCTGACCCGTTTCGATTTCACGGGTTTTCGCAACCAGCTGCGCCAGGATCGCGTCATCAAGCTTTTCGAGGTGAACAGCGAGGGCGTCTACCAGCAGCTCGAGCAAGCGCGCGTGATCGCCGCCACCGATGATACGAGGCAGATGACGGCGCTGGCGATCGCGGATGCCGACGCCGATATTCTCTGCCTGCAGGAAATCGACAATATGGCCGCCCTTCAGGCGTTCGAATACGGTTATCTCTTCCGCATGGTCGGAAACGGGTATCGGCAGAAATTCCTGGTCGAGGGCAATGACAGCCGCGGCATCGATGTCGCCGTGCTGATACGCGAGGAAACACGCGATGGCCAGAAGATCGAGCTTAGAGATATCAGAAGCCATGCGATGACGACCTATCGCGATTTCGATCTCTTCGACGAGGAACTGGCGCTTACCAATCGTATCGACGACAAGATATTCAAGCGCGACTGCCTGGAACTCGACCTCCTGATCGGCGGCAGGCCTTTCTCGCTCTATGTCGTGCATTTCAAGTCGATGGGCAGTGCGCGCGACGGCCTGGACGGGCGGCAATCGACACTGCCGCTCCGTCGCGCCGAGGCGCGCGCCGTGCGCCGCATCATCGAGGACCGCTTCGGCGCCGGCCACACAGCCTCGAAGAACTTTGCCATCTGCGGCGACATGAATGACTATCAGGAGCGCGTCGACGTCATTGGGCGGCGTGGCGCCGGCTATCGTTTCGAGCATCAGGTGGAGACCGAAAGCGCGCTCGACGTCTTCAGCCATGACAGCTTTGCTGAAAATGTCGTCCGCCGTCGTCAGCCCCTCGACCGCTGGACGCTTTATCATGCGCGCGGGCCGCAGGAGCAGCACCTCTGCCAGCTCGATTATATCTGGCTTTCGCCCGCACTTGCCGCCCTTAATGCCGAACGCCTGCCCGAGATCATCCGCAGCGGCCAACCCTACCGCACCATCTTCCCGCCGGGGCAGGAGGTGGAGCGTTATCCTCGTACCGGCTGGGACCGGCCGAAGGCCTCCGACCATTGCCCCGTCGTCATCACACTGGATCTCCCATGAAAACGAATTTGAAGATAAATTTTCCGAACACTGATTTTCCCGATGATTTCGCCGGCTGGCCGCCGGAAGCTACGGTCTTCCCCATCGCCGGCGTCGATCTCCGCGTCCTGCCCGGCACTCATCCTTTCGTCGCCGCCGAGGAAACGGCGATCCGCGAGAATTGGCTGAGGGAGATCGCCGCCAACCCGGCGCTCTTCGACGGGCGCCTGATCTTCCAGCAGCGGCTGTCGCTCGGCGAGGAGGGAATTTCGGGTGAGGGCTACGTCACGCCTTTTTCCGCCTTCATGTACTGGCGCCGCCAGCCGCAGCGCCAAGGCGGGCTGCACATCTTCGCCTATCCCGTGCTCGAAAGCTCCGACGGCGCGCTGGTTGCGATCCGCATGGGTGCGCACACCGCCAATCCCGGCCAGGTCTATTTCGCCGCCGGCTCGCTGGAACCCGAGGATATCTTCGACGGGCGCTGCGACATCGAGGCCAACATGCGCCGCGAGGTGCTCGAGGAAACCGGCCTCAATCTTTCCGATTCGGTGGCGGGGCAGGGGCTCTTTGCCAGCCACGCCAGGCGTACGGTGACGTTGCTGAGGCTCTTCCGTTTCGACCTGACGGCCGACGAGATGGTCGAGCGGATCGAGGCCCACATGCTGGTCGCCGAAGACAAGGAGATCGCGGGTGCGGTGGCGATCCGTTCGGCTGATCGGAACGCTTATCCGTATAACATCGCGATGCTGCCGGTGATTGACTGGTATTTCGGGAAGAGGGGCGCATAGCGCGCGGCAATCAGAGGCCGACCTCGTCCTTCGAGACCCCTTGGGGGGTACCACGCTCGCCAAGCGCTTCCGAGAAAGATCGATTTTCATTAACGATCCCGCGCAAATTGCCGAGTGCAGACGTCTCCGGCCGGCGACGGGTTGTTCTTACCCGAGTTAGCGCCTTGCACTCGGTCGCACGGTCGGGCAGGTTGACGGCCCGACGATCGATTCAAGGAGGCCGATGTGGCGCGAAGCTACAGCGTCTATGACGTGTTCACCGATCGAAAGCTTGCGGGCAACCCACTCGCAGTGGTTTTCGACGGCGACAATCTCAGCGACGAGGCGATGCAGGCGATCACCCGGGAGATCAATCTCTCCGAAACGGTTTTCGTGCAGCCTTCGACCAATCCCGCCTACGCGGCGAAGCTCAGAATCTTCACGCCGGGCCGGGAGCTGCCCTTTGCCGGCCATCCCACGGTCGGCACTGCGGTGGCGCTGGCCGAGCGGGCTCATGGCGCAGCGGCGCTCGATCTCGTCATGGTGCTCGAGGAAAACGTCGGGCCGGTGCGTTGCGCCGTGCGGCTGAGGCAGGGTGAGGCGAGCTTTGCCGAATTTGACCTGCCGCGCAAATCGCAGCAGGCCGTCATGCCGCTCGACAAGCTCGGCATCGCCGATGCGCTGTCGCTGAAGGTCACCGAAATCGGCTTTGAAAATCACGTCCCCTCGGTCTGGAGCGCCGGCGTTCCGTTTCTGCTCATTCCGGTGCACGATGTCGGCACGGCTCAGCGGGTGGAATTCGATCCGCAGCTTTGGGAAAAGATCGTGCCCTTCGCCGATGGCGCGCTTGCCTCGGCCTATGTCTATTGCCGCGGCGGCGTCAACCACGTTGCGAAGTTCCATGCGCGCATGTTCGCCAGCGGCATGGGCATCGTCGAAGATCCGGCCACCGGCGCGGCGGCGGCGGCGCTCTCCGGAGCAATCCGCCATTTTGACCGGCTTACGGACGGGCACCACCCGATCATGATTGAGCAGGGCGTCGAGATGGGTCGTCCGTCCTTCATCCACCTGCATATCGATGTCGAAGGCGGGACGATTTCCAACGCGCGGATCGGCGGCCAGGCGGTGCGGCTGGCGAGCGGCACACTTGAGCTTTGAGTTTGCGAGAGCGCCGCGCTCCGTCAGCCGGGACGCTCTATCACCTTGAATTGGCGCATCATCCCTCTCGAAGATCGATTCCGAGTTCTAGGAGTGTGTGCCGCATTTCGGCGCTGCGGAAAAATCTTTGAGATTAACCAAAGAATTTTCGCTGATGCGCTGGACAAGCCTGCCGATCCTGTTTATACGCCCCGTCACACCGCGCAGCCAAGCGCGAACGGGTGATTAGCTCAGTTGGTAGAGCAGCTGACTCTTAATCAGCGGGTCGTAGGTTCGAGCCCTACATCACCCACCAAATCTTTTGATAAGATTGATTGAATAGCGTCAGCGCATGATCTCGTTTCGAGGCCGACCGCATGTTTCGGCATGACTGGCCGTATCGACCTGCGCACCCTATCTCTCCCCTATTAACGGGAGGGGTCGTGAGAACCGTCATATTCATGGTGGCTTTATCCTTGCCGCTGCCGGCCTTTGCCGCGAGCGCAGTGGAGGTCAAAGCGGGGGACCACAGCTGCAGCGAGCTTGCGCAGATCATCCGGCAGAACAAGAAGGTCTTTGTCCGTGTCGACCTCGGCGGCCGCAGCTTCCGCTACCCGCCGGCGCAGTGCGACATGGGCGACAAGCGCAGCACGACAAGCGTTGGCGATGCCGAAGGGAGGACTTGCGTTCTGGACTATGCCTGCGTGTTCGACCCGGCGTCGCCCTATAATTTTCCCTGAAATAAGAATTCGTTCTCAGTTGCGTGGGATATCAACCAAAACCGGTTACGTTTGTTTGCCGTTCATCACGCTCTCGCATCCAGGAGTTCCCATGAAAAGCGCCTTTTTGGCCTTCGCCCTGTTGTATCCGTCCGCAGCCCTTGCCGTCGAGGCGGTAGAGGTCAATGCCAGGGATCACAGCTGCAAGGAGCTTGCGCAAATCATCCGTAAGGACAAAGCCGTTTTCGTGCGTATGGGCATCGGCGGTCGCAGCTTCCGTTATCCGCCGGCCCGATGCAATCTGGGTGACAAGTACGACACTGCAACGGTGAGGGATAGAGACGGGAAGATGTGCGTTCTCGACTACGAGTGCGTGTACGATCCGCAATCCTTCTACAACAGGATTCCCAACTAACATCGGGCTGCAGGGGCGCTTCACGCGGCGAGCGTGAAATCGCCCGGTCTTCCCCGACAGGCCAAGAAAAAAGGCCGGGCGAAACTCGCACCGACCTTCCTCGATCTGTCTCAATGACGGCTGCCAGTACATCCGTGGTCAGCCGTCAGAGACAAATTTAATAATCTCTAAATAAGTGCCGATTGCGGTTATTCAAGGGCCGGCCGTAGAAAAGAAGCCGTGCCGGCGCGTCACCAGTTCCCCGGGATCATTGCATAGATCCTCCTTGGCGTGTCCTGCCGGAGACGCCAAGGAGGCATCTAGCGCGGCTCCTTACGACCGGGCAGCGATTACTGCTGGGCAGGAGCGGCCGGCGGGGTGGCCGGTGCAGGTGCCGGAGCAGGCGTTGCGCTGTTATCGGTCGGAGCGATCGGCTTAGCCGGGGCCGGCTCGGACTGGGTCGTGGAGGCTGTCGTATCCGGCGAAGTGCCGGGAGATGTGCTGCTCCACTGCGAATAGGCGAATGCAGCAACAGCGATCACGGCCAATGCAGCAACCCAAACAACCCACGTATTGCTGCTGCGCGCCGGCGGCGTCGTGCGCAGGTCCAGGTTCGGGTTCAGCGGGCGGTTCGGATCGTTGGCATTATTGGGGTCGTACGTCATGGTACTTTCTCCTCTTTCGGTGTGTGAGAAATGGACGAGCGGGACTTTTGTTCCATTCTGGGGGCGAAGCGTTTGTATTGCCGGGGTTTTTGGGGTTGGAGCGGCTTCTCGAGCGGCAGCGAAAGGCAATTGCGGGGGATGACACCTGAGGAGATCGCTGGCTGTCATATGTACGGCACAGCCGCCGTATAGACGGACCTAACCGCAGCGGAAGCGTCGTCCTTGACAGGACGGGGTGTCTTTGCCAATGCTTTGGTTCTGGGGTTGCGATCACCCCACGAGGCGACATGCTGAAGAATCGCGTCCGGTACAACCGATCAACGGAGGGACGCGTGATGCCGTCATTTCTCGAAATATCTCCCGACAAGCTCAGCCGCCTCATCGGAACACCCGGTGCGCCCTGCATCATCGACGTCCGCACGGACGAGGATTTCGCGCTCGATCCGCGCCTGGTGCCGGGCTCGATCCGGCGCGACCACGCCGAGGTTGCGTCGTGGGCTGATGGCATCGATGCCGATGCCGTCGTCGTGGTCTGCCACAGGGGAGCCAAACTCAGCCATGGCGTCGCCGCCTATCTCAGGCATGCGGGGATTGAGGCGGAAAGCCTCGAAGGCGGTTTCGAAGCCTGGGCCGCGGCCGGACCAGCGGTACCCGAGGCGAAGCTGCCGCGCCGCGACGGGCTGGGGCGCACCGTGTGGGTGACCAGGGCGCGGCCGAAAATCGACCGCATCGCCTGTCCTTGGCTGATCCGGCGCTTCGTCGATCCGAGCGCTGTCTTCCTGTTCGTGCCGGCCCCTGAGGTTGTCGCCGTCGGCGAGCGCTTCGGAGCTGCGCCCTTCGATATCGAGGACGTGTTCTGGAGCCATCGCGGCGAGCTCTGCACATTCGACGTGATGGTCGAGGAATTCGGGTTGGCGTCCGAACCGCTCTTGCGCCTGGCACGGATCGTCAGGGCGGCGGATACGGCCAGGCTCGATCTGGCACCCGAGGCGTCCGGTCTGCTTGCCGCCTCGCTCGGCCTCTCCAGAATGTATTCCGACGATCTGGAGCAACTCGAGGCCGGAATGCTTCTCTACGATGCCTTCTTCCGCTGGTGCCGTGATGCGACCGACGAGACCCACAACTGGCCCGCGCCGAAAAAGAGGGCATGAGATGGTCGATATGACGGAGAACGCGCCCGCCGGACAGGCGGGCAAGAAGGATGCGGGCGAGGGGCATCACCACGGCGTTTCGTTCGGGGAGGCCTTCCGGGTGTGGCTGCGCGTCGCCGCCTTGAGCTTCGGCGGCCCGGCCGGCCAGATCGCCGTCATGCACCGGATCATCGTCGACGAAAAGCGATGGATCGGCGAGCACCGCTTCCTGCATGCCCTGAATTATTGCATGCTGCTTCCTGGGCCGGAGGCCCAGCAGCTCGCCGTCTATATCGGCTGGCTGATGCACCGCACATTGGGGGGGCTCGTCGCCGGCGCGCTCTTCGTGCTGCCGGGCTTCCTGTCGATCCTTGGCCTCAGCTATATCTACGCGGCTTACGGCAGCATCGGCATCGTCGCCGGCCTGTTCTTCGGCCTGAAGGCGGCCGTCCTTGCCGTCGTCGTGCAGGCAGTCATCCGCATCGGCAGCCGCGCGCTGAGGAACCGCGTCATGCTTGCCATCGCGGCCGTGGCCTTCGTCGCCATCTTCTTCTTCCACGTGCCGTTCCCGCTGATCGTGCTGGCCGCCGGCATCGGGGGGTTCCTCGGCGGCCAGTTCGGGCTTGCTGCCTTTAGTCCGGGCGGCGGCCACAAGGCCGCAAGCGACGCGGTGCTGTCGGATGCCGAATCGGCGCTGGGCGAGGGTATTCCCGCGCATGCGCGCGCCAACCTCGCCTGGTCGCTGCGCATATCGGCTATACTGCTCGCCCTCTGGCTGGTGCCGGTCGCCGCCCTTTACGCGTTCTTCGGACAAGGTGACGTCTTCAGCCAGATCGGCCTGTTCTTCAGCAAGATGGCGGTCGTCTCCTTCGGCGGCGCCTATGCCGCGCTCGCCTATGTCGCGCAGCAGGCCGTGCAGCATTTCGGCTGGCTGAAACCCGGCGAGATGCTGGACGGTCTCGGAATGGCCGAGACCACGCCGGGGCCGCTGATCATGGTGCTCCAGTTCGTCGGCTTCATGGCCGCCTTTCGCAATCCCGGCTCGCTCGATCCGATGCTTGCCGCCACCCTTGCCGCGATCCTGACGACATGGGTGACCTTCGTGCCCTGTTTCCTCTGGATATTCCTCGGCGCGCCCTTCATCGAAAAGCTGCGCGGCAATGTGGCGCTTGCCGGGGCAATGTCGGCGATCACGGCGGCGGTGGTGGGCGTCATCCTGAACCTCGCCATCTGGTTCGGCCTGCACACACTCTTTGCCGAAGTCACGCAGGTCAGTTTCGGCAACCTGCGGCTCGATATTCCAGAGCTGCAATCTGCCGTACCGGCGGCAATCGCGCTTTCCGCCGCCGCCGCCATCGCGCTCTTCCGCTTCAAGACCTCGGTTATCACGACGCTCTTCGGCTGTGCGATCGCCGGCATGCTCTGGACACTGGCTATGAATTGATCAGGCCTCTGCTCCCTCGACGGGAATGCGGGTCGCGAGCATCTTGTCGATGCGCATGCCGTCCATGTCGAGCACCTCGAAGCGCCAGTCTTCGAAGAGGAAGGTTTCGCCGGCTTCCGGGATATGTTGAAGCTGATGCAGCGCGAAGCCCGCCAGCGTATGGAAATCGGCGTCGGGGCGATCCTTGAGGCCGAGCCGTTCGAAGGCATCGAAGGCCGGCATCATTGCGTCGATCAGCAGCGAACCGTCTTCCCGCACGACGATGTCGGGCTCCTCGTCGGCGCCCGGCAGATCGCCGGCGATGGCCTCGAGCAGGTCGGTCTGGGTGACGATACCCTCGAGACTGCCATATTCGTCGACGACGATGGCGAGGCGTACGGGCGATGCCTTGAAGCTGTCGATGACGCGTACGACCTTGGTACCCTCATGCAGCACCAGTGGCTGCTTGATCACCTCCAGCGGCCTGACCTTGCCGCCGTCGAGGACCTGATCGAGAAGATCCTTCTTCAATACCATGCCGATCGGTTCGTCGATCGAGCCGCGGGCGACCAGCAACTGCTCATGGCTGCACTCTCGGATCGTCTTCAGAATCTCCGCCTCGCTGTCGTCGGCATCGAACCATTCGATGTCGAGACGCGGTGTCATGATGTCGGAGATCGGCCGGTCGCCGATGTTGAATACCCGCTCGACGAGTTGCTGCTGCACCTGGTTCAGAAGACCCGCCTCCTGGCTCTCGGCGACCAACAGCTTCAACTCCTGCGGTGAGTGGAACGAGGATTCTCCGGTTCCGGCGCGAAGGCCGACGGCTCGCAGCACAAGGTTGCCCATGCCGTTCAAGGTGAAGATCGCCGGCTTGAACAATAGCAGGAAGAGGCCGAGGGGCCGCACGACCGCAAGCGAGGTGGCCTCGCTGCGCTGCAGCGCCAGACTTTTGGGCGCGAGCTCGCCGAGCACGATATGCAGCGCCGTGATGATGACGAAAGCGATGACGATGGCGACGGTATGGGCGCCGGTCGTTACCCATGGCTCAGGCAGCCAGGAGAGCAGCGGTTCGATCAGGTGGGCGAGTGCCGGCTCGCCGACCCAGCCCAGAGCCAGCGACGAGATGGTGATGCCGAGCTGGGTGGCCGCGAGATTGGCGTCGAGATTGTCGATCGCGCGCTGGAGAGCGGAGGCATTCATGCGACCGGCCGCGACGAGCTCGGCAACACGGCTGCGCCTCATCGAAACCAGTGCGAATTCGGCGGCGACGAAGAAGCCATTGGCAGCGACGAGAAAGAACACGGCTAGTATCCCGACAAAGTCGAAGAGCCCGCCCGCGGATTCGGACATATTTTGCTTACCCCTGAATTGATGCGAGTCCGAAACTACACGCTCGCACAGAGCTGGCAAGGCGCGGCCGCCATTCTTGCGATGCCGCGGCGCTTATCGCTTCGGCGCTTCGAAGAGCTCGACAGGGTTTCCGGCCGGGTCTTCCAGCAGGATCTGCTTGCCGCCGATGCCCTGGACTATGTCGTTGCGAAAATGCGCGGCGCCCGCGCTCGAGCGAAGGCGCGGAGCAACGCTCCGTCATTTGAATCTGCGCCCAATTCCGCAGAAAATCGAATCCGATCTTCGGGGCTAATGCGTGGATTACGTCGTGTTGGGAAAAGGGCTGTTCGCTGGAATGCATAAGATTGAACTAAGATATGAGGCCAACCACGCATGCATCTGATCCTGCGCCCAACATGAGGAACCCCACATGAAAAAGCTCTTCTTTCCGCTTCCTTCCTTCTCTCGCCGATCATCGCCTCCCAAGCCAGCGCGGATGATTTTCGCCGCCCGCCTGTCGTCGTCCAGAAGAAGGTGATCGTCAAAAAGACCGTCGTGCGACCGCATTGGAAGAAGGGATATCGCGTCAATGCCCGCGAACGTCGCCAGTTTCGCGACGTCAACGACTATCGCCGCTACCGCTTGGCGCCTCCGCCCCGCGGCTATCGCTGGGTGGCACCGACAACGATTTCCTGCTGATCGGCGTTACCAGCGGGGTGATCTCCAGCATTATCGTCGGACGCTGATTGGGAATGGATGAGGGCGGCGGAGGCCGTCCTTTCCGGTTTTGGGGAGAGAGGAGAGGACGTGCCGTGGCCCCCTCTGGCCTGCCGGCCATCTCCCCCACAGGTGGGAGATCGGCTGGGCGCGACGGCTTCCCCAAGCAACTCAAGTGGTGATTGTCGATGCCGTTGGAGAGGGAGCGATGGTCAAGCCTCCTGCCGATCTCCCCCGGCAGGCCAGAGGGGGTGCCAAGCACGCCGAGGCTGCCGGAAGGAAAGGCATGGTGTTTAGCGGTGATACGCCTTTCCAATCCTCCAGCATCTCCTCATCACCCCCGCCTGCATGGCACCACCCGCTCCGCGATAATGCCGAGCAATCCCCTTGCTTTACGCCCCGGCTCATCGGCAGCCTCATGCGTCAACGGATGCAGCCCCTCGATCGGCGGCAATGGATCGCATTCCTCGCAGACGCAGCGATAGGGTTTGATCGCTGTCGCCTTCATGCCGCCTGCCGGCTCCAGCTGGCGAAGGGGTCGGGCAGGTTGCGCCAGAGTTCAGGTGTGAAGGCATCGCTTTTCACCAGACAGGCGTCGAGTTCGCTCCTGATCCACGCCTCGTCCATCGGGTCAGTGCCGATGAAGACGATTTCCTGGCGGCGGTCGCCCCAGACGGGGTCGAGATAGGGGCCGATGGCGCTGATGAAGCCGGGTTCCTCGGGCCATTGTTCGCGCGGCACAGAAGCCCACCACAGGCCCATCTTGGAGGTGCGGACGATCGCGCCCGCCTGGCTGACCTCGCCGACATGGTGCGGCCGCGTCGCCAGCCAGAAGAAGCCCTTGGCGCGTACCACGCCCGGCCATGTCCTGTCGAGAAAGGCCTGCAATTTTGCCGGATGGAAGGGCCGCTTCTCGCGATAAACGAAGGAGCGAATGCCGTATTCCTCGGTCTCCGGCACGTGATCCCTGAAGCCGTGCAGTTCCTTGTACCAAAGCGGATGGGTCTCGGCCCTCCCGATGTCGAAACGGCCGGTGCCGAGCACCTCCATCAGCGCAACCTTGCCGAAATCCGCCTCGATCAGTTTGATATCCGGATTGAGGCCGACGACGATCTTGCGCGCGGCGTCGCGCTGTTCCTCGCTTGCCGTGCCGATCTTGTTCAGCACCACCACATCGGCAAATTCGATCTGCTCGACCAGCAGGTCGACGATCGTCCTGTTGTCCCCGTCGCCTGCGGTTTCGCCGCGGTCGGCGAGAAAATCGGCCGAGGCGTAATCGGCGAGCAGATTGGCGGCATCGACGACGGTCACCATCGTGTCCAACCTTGCAACGTCGGACAGGCTTTCGCCATTCTCGTCGCGAAATTCGAAGGTGGTGGCGACGGGCAGGGGCTCGGCGATGCCTGTGGATTCGATCAGCAGGTAATCAAAGCGGCCCTGATCGGCGAGAGCGCGCACCTCCTTCAACAGGTCGTCACGCAGCGTGCAGCAGATGCAGCCATTGGTCATCTCGACCAGCTGTTCCTCGGTGCGCGAGAGATTGGCGCCACCATCGCGCACGAGTCTGGCGTCGATGTTCACCTCGCTCATATCGTTGACAATCACGGCGACGCGCAGGCCCTCACGATTGGTGAGCACATGGTTGAGCAGCGTGGTCTTGCCGGCTCCGAGAAAGCCGGAGAGCACCGTGACCGGAAGTCTGTTGTCCATGGGAACCTCATTTACGTTATTAATGTTATATCATTACATCGATGGCGACGAAAAAAGGCGGAACGGGGTCATCCGCCTCTTTCCGCCTCAGCATTCTCCAGAGCGTCGCATAAGAGTCATGCGCTGGAGAGGCAAGCCTTCATGCTGTCGGCGATGCCGCGCATGAGGGTGAAGTAGAGATCGGGGCCGGCCTTGAGGGTCGCGGCTTCGGGGTCGAGTATGCCCGACTTGGCGCTCGTGCCTTCGATGACGACCTTGACGAGGCGCGGCTCGAACTGCGGCTCGGCAAAAACGCAGGTTGCGCCGAGTTCGCCGACCTTACGGTGGATTTCCGATACGCGCTCGGCGCCGGGAATGGTTTCCGGGCTGACTGTGATCGAGCCAGCGACGCGGATGCCGTAGCGGTGCTCGAAATATTGGTAGGCGTCGTGGAAGACGACGAAGGGCTTATCCTTGAAGGGGGCGACGGTGGCGGCGATCTCCTTGTCTAGCGCCGTCAGCTTGTCATCAAGCGCCTTGGCATTGGCCTGATAGGTCAGCGCATTGGCGGGATCGGCGGCGACCAGCGTCGTGGTGATGACAGTGGCCATCGCCTTCGCATTCATCGGATCGAGCCAGAGATGCGTATCGAAGGCGCCGTGTCCGTGCTCATGCTCTTCATGATCATCGTGATGCGCGTGGCCATCGTCACGTCCGGGCTCAGCCGCATGATCGTGACCATGATCATCTCCGGAGGCATTTTCATGGTCCCCGTCGTCATGCGGCTCGAAGGCGCCGCCTTCGCGGAAGGGCAGCTTGGTCAGGCCTGGCGCATTGTCGAGTTCGACGACGCTGGCGTTCGAGCCCAAAGCTTCGAGCGGCTTTTCGAGAAAAGCCTCCAGGTTCGGGCCGACCCAGAAGATGACCTTGGCCTCCTGTAGCGAGCGCGCGTTCGAAGGCTTCATGCTGTAGGTGTGCGGGGAGGAGGCGCCATCGACGATCAGCGCCGGCTCACCCACGCCCTCCATGATCGCCGCAACCAGCGAATGGATCGGCTTGATCGAGGTGACGACGACGGGCGCATCGGCGGCCCGCATCGTGCCGGCAACGAGCAGGGCGGGGATCGCAAGGGCCGGGATGGCGAGGGCAGCCGGTATTCTGAGGGCCAGGCTGTCCAGGGCAGGCCCCAAGGCGCGTTTCATCGTATGCTCCGCTTGAATTGCAAATGTTATGTTATTACATCAATTGCGTTATGCTATAACGTGTGCAATAGCAGGATGCAACAGCGCTGTCGGAAAATTTGATGCTCTCTCCCGCAAATACCAAGGGCGAACGGCTGGTTTCGCTTGAAAATGTCGGCGTTCTGCGCGGCGGCCGCTGGCTGGTGCGCGGCGTCGAATTTTCCGTTTCGCGCGGCGAGATCGTCACGCTGATCGGCCCGAACGGCTCGGGCAAGTCGACGAGCGCCAAGGCCGCGATCGGTGTTCTGAAGCCGGATGAGGGCAGGGTGGAGCGACGCCCGGGCCTCAAAGTGGGCTATGTTCCGCAGAAGCTTTCGATCGACTGGACGCTGCCGCTGACGGTGCGCCGGCTGATGACGCTGACGGGGCCGCTGCCGGAGCGCGACATCCAGGCAGCGCTCGAAGCCGCCGGCGTCGCCCATATGATAGGCGCCGAGGTTCAGCATCTCTCCGGCGGCGAGTTCCAGCGGGCGCTGATGGCCCGGGCGATTGCCCGCAAGCCCGACCTGCTGGTGCTCGACGAGCCGGTGCAGGGGGTGGATTTCTCCGGTGAGATAGCGCTTTACGACCTAATCAAGTCGATCCGCAACGCCAGCGGCTGCGGCATCCTGCTGATTTCCCACGATCTCCACGTGGTGATGGCCGAGACCGATACGGTGATCTGCCTCAACGGCCATGTCTGCTGCCGCGGAACGCCCGAGACCGTCAGCCGCAGCCCGGAATATGTGCGCCTGTTCGGCAGCCGGGCAGCCCAGACGCTTGCGGTCTACAGCCATCACCACGATCATACCCACCTGCCGGACGGCCGAGTGCGTCATGCCGACGGCACTGTGACGGATCATTGCTATCCCGAGGATGGGCATCATGCTCATGCGCGCCATGAACACGCGCATGACCACGGGCATGAGCACGCACATGGCTCCCATGAGCACGGGCATGACCACGCTCACGACGATCGTCACGGGCACGATCATGCGCATGAACACGCCCATTCCCGCAGCGAGGAGGGCCGCCATGCTTGACGATTTCTTCGTGCGCGCCATCCTTGCCGGCGTCGGGCTGGCGCTGACGACGGGGCCGCTCGGCTGCTTCATCATCTGGCGGCGCATGGCCTATTTCGGCGATACGATCGCCCATTCGGCGCTTCTCGGCGTCGCGCTGTCGCTGTTGTTCGAACTCAACCTGACGCTGGCCGTCTTCGCCGTCGCCGCGCTCGTATCGGTGTTGCTGCTCTTCCTGCAGAAGCGCCAGGCGCTCTCGGCCGATGCGCTGCTCGGCATCCTCTCTCATGCCACGCTGGCGATCGGCCTCGTCATGGTCGCCTTCATGAGCTGGGTCCGGATTGATCTCATCGCCTTCCTGTTCGGCGATATCCTTGCCGTGTCCACATCGGACATCGCGCTGATCTGGGGTGGCGGGCTCTTCGTGCTGGCGGCGATCGCCTGGCTCTGGCGGCCGCTGCTCGCGGCCACCGTCAATGCCGAGCTTGCCGAGGCCGAGGGGCTGCGGCCCGAGCGGGCGCGGCTCTTCTTCATGCTGCTGATGGCCGTCGTCATCGCAATAGCCATGAAAATCGTCGGCATCATGCTGATCACCTCACTGCTGATCATTCCGGCGGCTGCAGCGCGCCGCTTCTCGGTCACGCCGGAGATCATGGCAGTGCTCGCCGCGCTGATCGGGGCGGCCGCCGTCGTCGGCGGGCTGTTCGGCTCACTGACCTACGACACGCCGTCCGGCCCCTCGATCGTGGTCGCGGCGCTGATCCTCTTCATTCTCAGCCTGCTTCCCGTCAGGCGCCGCGCGCTCGCGCAAGGACAAGGCTCATGACAACACCGCAGCTCACCAAGAACCAGTCGCTGGTTTTCGAGGTGCTTGAGAAGGCCGAGGGGCCGCTCAGCGCCTATACTATTCTCGACAAGCTGCGCGACCACGGTTTTCGTGCGCCGCTGCAGGTCTACCGGGCGCTGGAGAAGCTGCTCGAATACGGCGTCGTGCACCGACTCGAAAGCATCAATTCCTTCGTCGCCTGCGCCCATCCCGGCGACAACTGCCACAGCCACGGCATCGTCGCCTTCGCCATCTGCGAAAGCTGCGGCCAGGTGATGGAATTCCATGACCACGAGGTCGACCACCGGCTGATGGGCTGGGTGCGCGGGCAGAAGTTCAAGCCCGAGAAGACCACGATCGAGATCCGCGGATTGTGCGAGGCGTGCGCTGCGTGAGGCGGGGAGCTCCGTCCCGCTACAAAGGACACGGCATTCAATAACACAGGGCCGCAAACCGGCCCTCCGTTTATTAACAACCTTTTTCCGTCCGGGTCATTCTCGCGCTGGCTTGGAGGATCTGCTTCGTGTCGACCCTACGGAGATGCTCGCGACAATCGCGAGCATCAGGAAAGGGGGGGCGCCCGCTCTGCCCGCCAGCTGAGTGGCGGGGCCAAGCCGCCTTAACCGTTCCGATCAGTTTTTGCCGGAATCACCCTTGCCGGCACCGTCATTGCCGCCCTTTCCGGCCCCATCGCTGCCTGCGTTGCCCGCGCCGTTGTTGCCGCCCTTGCCGGCATCGCCATTGCCGCTGCTGCCCGCACCGTCGTTGCCGCCCTTGCCGGCATCGTCATTGCCGCTGCTGCCCGCGCCGTCGTTACCGCCCTTGCCGGCATCGCCATTGCCGCTGCTGCCCGCACCGTCGTTGCCGCCCTTGCCGGCATCGCCATTGCCGCCGCTGCCCGCGCCGTCATTGCCGCCCTTGCCGGCACCGCCGTTACCGCCGCTGCCTGCACCGTCATTGCCGCCCTTGCCGGCATCACCGTTGCCTCCGCTGCCCGCGCCGTCGTTGCCGCCTTTGTCGGAACCGCCGTTGCCGCCCTTGCCATGGCCGTGATCTTCCCCGTCCTTGCTGCCGCTGTGATGGTCTTTTCCACCCTTACCGGGTTCATCCTTGGCGTGGTCGTGATCCTTTCCGCCTTTGTCGCGGCCGTGATGATCGTGGTCCTTGCCGCCCTTGTCGCCCTTGTCGCCCTTGTCGCCCTTGTCGCCCTTGCCGCCCTTGTCGCCCTTGCCGCCCTTGCCGCCCTTGCCGCCCTTGTCGCCCTTGCCGCCCTTGCCGCCCTTGCCGCCCTTGTCGCCCTTGCCGCCCTTGCCGCCCTTGCCGCCCTTGTCGCCCTTGTCGCCCTTGTCGCCCTTGCCGCCCTTGTCGCCCTTGCCGCCCTTGTCGCCCTTGCCGCCCTTGTCGCCCTTGTCGCCCTTGTCGCCCTTGTCGCCCTTGTCGCCCTTGCCGCCCTTGCCGCCCTGTTCGCTCATTGGCCGTCCCTTGGCCAGCCCATGCCGCCCCTTGTCGCCTCTTGTCAGCCCTTGTCCGCCCTTTTGCCACCTGTTCTTGTGTCGCCCTTGGTCGCCCTTGCGCCCTCATTTGTCGCACTATGCCTCTTATCGGCCTTGTTCGCCCTGGTCACCGCTGCGCCCTGGTTCGCGCACTGCCGGCCTGGTCGCCCTCTGCCGCCCTGGTCATGCCACTGCGTCCCCTGGTCGCCAACTGCCGCCCCTGTGTCGCCTACTGCGCCTGGTCGCCACTGCCGCCCTGGTCGCCACTGCCGCCCTGGTCGCCACTGCCGCCCTGGTCGCCACTGCCGCCCTGGTCGCCACTGCCGCCCTGGTCGCCACTGCCGCCCTGGTCGCCACTGCCGCCCTGGTCGCCACTGCCGCCCTGGTCGCCACTGCCGCCCTGGTCGCCGCTGCCGCCCTGGTCACCACTGCCGCCCTGATCACCGCTACCGCCTTGGTCGCCGCTGCCGCCACTTTGGCCGACGTCTTTGCTGTCACCGTCATCGCCACCGTTGCCATTGCTGACGTGCGAGTTGGTGTTGGATGTCTTCTTGCCACCGACGTCACGGCTGCTGCGATCCTTATCGTTCGGACCGAACTTGCTGTCGGTCTGTATTGCCCGCGTGGGCATGCACAGCCTGTATTCGAGGGTGCCGCGGACTGCGGCTTTGCAATTAACGACTGTGGGGGCTGCCGTTGCCAAGCTGCTGCTTGCCAGAAGGGACGCCACAGCGAGGCTGAATTTTGCTGCTCTGCTGATCATTTCACTCGTCTCCCAAGATTAAAAAACCGTTAATGGGGAGAAGATTTATACTAACAAGGGATTAACATGAAGAATAAACAATGGTTAACTTGTTCCGATCACCAAATACAGTTAAATTTCCAAGTATAAAATTTTAATAAATTTTTATACCCGCTGTGTTATTCTCCCGTTACGAACAGAGCGAATCGGCCATGAAGCGTCTCCTTTCTCTTGCTGTATTTTTGGTGGTTATGCCGAATTTTCAGGCAGTTGCAGGATCGTCGCTGCCCGTGACGCGAAGCATTGGCGCACCGGTGGGATTCGCTGCTGCCTGCGCCAAGTACAAGTGGCTGTGCGGCAGGACGGTGGCGCAGGAGCTGAGCGATCAGGCGGGAATAGCGCTTCTTCAAAAGGTCAATCGTGCCGTAAACGGCCGTATCGTTTCGGCGGAAGATCGCTCGTCATCCGGAAATGGGGATGTCTGGTCACTGCCAGTTGCCGGCCGTGGCGACTGCGAGGACTATGCGCTGCAGAAGATGAAAGACTTGATCGAGGCGGGTTTTCCATCGAACAGGCTGGCACTTTCCGTGGTGATCGGACCGCATGATCAGAACCACGTCGTTCTGATTGCCCGCACGGCTAGCGGCGATTATGTGCTCGACAATCTGACCAGCGCCGTGAAGCCCTGGCGCACGACGGGTTACACGTTTCTGGCCACCCAGGATTTCCAATCGCGCACCGGCTGGCGCGTGACGCTTGCCGGTCCCCGTGCCGGCGAGTTCTCCTGAGCTGAAAGCCACAAGGCGGCGCGCTCGCTGCCGCTGCCGAATGCTTCAGCCGAGCAAGGGATTCGTCCGTGACCAAAACCGAACTTGCCGATCTCTACCGAGGCTACATCGCCTGCCTGAACCGGCAGGACTGGCCCGATCTCGGCAAGTTCGTCGACGAGGATGCGGTCCATAATGGCCGGCGGCTTGGGCTTGCGGGCTATGTCGCCATGCTGGAGCGGGATTTCGACGATATTCCCGATCTCTTCTTCAATGTGCGGATGCTTGTTATCGATCCGCCTTACGTTGCCTGCCGGCTGGGCTTCGATTGTTCGCCCAAAGGAAAGTTTCTCGGGCTGGATGTGAACGGCAAGTGCCTCTCCTTCTCCGAGAACGTGATCTACGAATTTCGCGGCGGAAAAATCGTCGAGGTCTGGTCGGTCATCGACAAGGCGGCGATCGAGGCTCAACTTGCGGATGGGCGTTAACCGACCGGAGCGGGACTTCGTCAGATGATAGCGACGCGCTTGCCGAAGGGCGTATCCTTGTCGAAATTCCGGGTGCCGATCCGCTCGCTTTCACCTGATAGGAGCGCCTGTTCCGCGTACCCATCCTATTCGTCTGCGCGGCTCCCTTCGATGCCTGCTGATCGGCCGTGATCTGCGACTGGCGGGCGGCAACCCAGGCATTGTCGGGTTCCGAGCCGATCGAGGTGCTGATGCCGGCCTTGGTGGGCTCGGTCTCGGCGGTGGAGGAGATGCGGTTGACGGCTTCGACCATGGGGGCACTCCTGCGGGTGTGAACCGGCGGACCAGTTGAGCCGTCATCCGACCGCTGATTGGCCGATCCGGGATTCAAATAGTGGGCCTCAGCGGGAAAACGCAAGACGGCATGGCTACTCCCGGAAAAGGCGGAATCAGGTGCAAAGGCGGGAAATTCGACGATGGATTGCATGGCTGGCAAGCTGCCTGGTGCGTGCAAGATGTAAGAATCAGAAACACTTTGTGACTAAGCTACTACAAAAGCTGCGCTTTTCGACTTGCGGGGCAAGTAGAGATGGCGGATATTGCTCACATGTTGAGGACGCTCTCATGATCCGAATGATAGAAGACCCTGCCGAACTGGCTGGCGAAGACATCACTGGCAAATATATTCTCCGGAAGCTGAATTATCATTGGTTCGCTTACGGCAAGGCGGCCATCGTCACCGCCTGTAAAGGCACGATCCTCCACCTCGATCGGGAGGAAACGGTGTATTCCGAGCGCTGGGGTCGTCGTGCCTATACCGGGAGCGGTAAGCGTTATCCCGGCGGTATCTGTCCCATTTCGGCGGTCGCCTGTGTTTGCGATACCCCCGATGACGTCAATGCCGTCATTCAGCTGGATGTCGAAGCGCAGGACGAATTCTATCAACTGATCGCCAAGACGGAAGCCAGAGTTCGGGCGCTTGCCGCTTCGTCGGGAGAGAACCAGTTTCTGGAAGCGGCCGAATAGGCGTTTTTCAACAATATCCAATATTGCCGCAACGACAGTCTGCGGCCACGCAACTTCGGAAACAATGACGTCTGTTATCAGGGGGGCGGGTCCGTTTGCGTCTTGCCACGGGTTGTTGCGGGCGTATCACCTCCTAAGTCAGGCATAAGACTGTCAGACTTTTGCGGCCGCTGCCGACAGCAGAAGGCGCTCGCCCCGGTGGAACGGAAAAACCGTCATGACGCAGGACCACAGCCAGCCGCGTCGCTCGTTTGCGGCGGCGCCATCGGTCAGATCGCTCGCGATAACCGTCGCAGTGATGGTTGTCGCACTGTTCTGGCCCGCCGGCACGTTCGCCTGGCCACGCGGCTGGATCTTTCTCGGCCTTTTCCTGGCGCTGACTGCAATCGCGCTCGTCTGGATCTGGCGGACGAATCCGGAATTGTTTGCGGCGCGTAGCCGATATCAGAAGGGAACCAAGCGCTGGGACGCCGTGGTCGCGACGCTGACGATCATTCTCTTTGCTGCCATTCTTCCGGTCGGCGCGTTCGACGACGGCCGTTTCCACTGGTCGCCGCAACCCTGGTGGGTCGTTGTCCTCGGCTATCTCCTGATGAGCGCGGGCTATCTCGGCCTCACCTGGGCGCAATCGGTCAACCGGCATTTCGAGCCGACGGTGCGCATCCAAACCGATCGCGACCACAAGGTGATCGACAGCGGGCCCTACGCCGTGATCCGCCACCCCGGCTATGCAACCGCCATTTTGCTCGCCGTCGGAGCGGCGCTGTCACTCGGGTCGCTCTATGCGTTGATTCCCGTGGGGCTGCTCGTCGTGGTGCTCTTTGGCCGGACACTCGGAGAGGAGGCGGAGTTGCGCAAGGGGCTTGAAGGATATGCGGAGTATGTGGAACGGGTACGCTGGCGCTGGATCCCGGGTGTCTGGTGAGGGGACCGTAATATCCGATTACTTGCCCTTCACTTGCGCTCCGTGCAATCGCTCCTGTCGTCGCTCACCCCCTCATCTGCCTGCCGGCATCTTCTCCCCGCTGGGGATGCACGTCAGGCAGATGAGGGGGTGAGGAGCGGAAGCGACGCACGCCTTGAGCGTAAGCGAAAGGCAAATGAGGCATATTTTCCTGGAAGAGGCGTCCTCTCAATCACCCAATCACCCTGAGATCCCGCGCAAACCGCTGCCAATTCGCCACATAATTTTCCGCCGAGCGGCGAATACCCTCGACAGCCGCTTCGTCAAGCACCCGCACCACACGGGCGGGTGCGCCGACGATTAACGAGTTGTCAGGGAATTCCTTGCCCTCGGTCACCAGCGCATTGGCGCCGACGAGGCAGTTGTTGCCGATCTTTGCGCCGTTGAGAATGGTCGCTCCCATGCCGATCAGCACGTTGTCGCCGAGCGTGCAGCCATGGAGAATGGCGTGGTGGCCGATGGTACAGCCCTTTCCCGTCGTCAGCGGAAAGCCCATGTCGGTATGGGCCATGACGCCTTCCTGGATGTTGGTGCCGGCGCCGATGGTGATCCTCTCATTGTCGCCGCGCAGCACCGAGCCGAACCAGATGCCGACATTTTCGCCGAGTTCGATATCGCCGATCACATGCGCATCCGGCGCGATCCAGTGGAGGCCGGCGGGCGGCAGTTTGGGGGTCGATCCGCCAAGCGCATAGACGGGCATCGGTCTCTCCTTAGATAATGTCGACCGAGAGCGTCGCAACACCGTCGATGCCGCAGGTGATCCGGTCGCCCCTCGCAACCGCGCCGACGCCGGCCGGCGTGCCGGTCATGATCACGTCGCCGGGCGCCAGCACGAAGAGCTTCGAGAGTTCGGCGATGATTTCCGGCACCTTCCAGATCATCTGGTTGAGGTTGCCGTCCTGGACACGTCGGCCGTTCTGCTCCAGCCAGATCCGGCCTTCAGTGGGATGGCCGAGGCGGCTTGCCGGGACGATTGCGGAGACCGGGGCGGATTGCTCGAAGGCCTTGGCAAGCTCCCAGGGACGGCCGAGCTTCTTGGCCTCGCCCTGCAGGTCGCGGCGGGTGAAATCAATGCCGACGGCATAGCCATAGATGCAGCCGAGCGCATCGGCGGCCTGAATGTTCGCCCCGCCCAATTTCAGCGCCAGCACACATTCGACCTCGTAATGCACGTCGTTCGACAGCGGCGGGTAAGGGAAAGCATTGCCAGCCGGCAGCAGGTTGTCGGGGTTCTTTTGGAAGAAGAAGGGCGGCTCGCGAGAGGGATCGTGACCCATCTCGATCGCATGGTCGGCATAATTGCGCCCGACGCAATAGACGCGGCGCACCGGAAAGCGCTCGTCGCTGCCTTCAACCGGCAGCAGAACCGGTGCGGGACGCGGGATGACGGTGGCGGGATGGGGCATAGCGGGCCTTTCCAGTACTTATCGAGTCTTTAGCTCATCTTAGACGGAAAACCGCACGGCGGGGAAGCGTTCCCGGCAGATTGACGCTGCCGCCGCAGGGCGATATCGTTTCTGCCATGAGCCGGATTTTCGCAGTCTCCACGACGTCTACGACCACCGTTTGGCGGTGGGTGGCAGACGCGTGAACTGATCCGTTCATTGCAGAAGACACCAACCTGCCGGAAACGAGCGGGTTTTTTTGTTGCCGCTCGTCTCCCGCATTCGAGGACGAGATCGTGGACGAACTCCAGAAACAGAATCTTGCCGAGCGGGCGCTTGCCGCTGCCGGCTGTTGTCTCGCCAGCCGCTATGCGGGGGCTGCCTTTGCATATGTCACCGGCTCCATCATGCGCGGTGAGGGGACCACGTTTTCGGACATCGATCTCGTCGTGGTGTTTCCGTCGCTCCAGACAGCCTGGCGGGAATCGTTCACCGAAGACGGTTTTCCGGTCGAGGCCTTCGTCCACGATCCGCAGACTGGCGCATTATCTCCATGCAGATGCGGAGAGCGGCTGTCCGATCATGGTCAATATGGTTGCGACGGGCAGCATCGTAGGGCCGAATATCGAGCGCGCCCGCGCTATCCAGGCAAAGGCGGCGAAAGTGCTGGCGGCAGGGCCGAAACCTCTCGACGGCCCAAGCTACGATATGCTGCGCTATCAGGTCACGGATCTCGCCGACGATCTGCGCGGCGCCCGCCCGCCCGAAGAGATCGCCGCTATCTCAGCACTTCTCTACCAGAAGCTAGCCGACCTCATCCTGCTCGGGCGCGGCGCATGGACCGGCCGCGGCAAGTGGGCGCCGCGCCTCATCAGGAAGCTCGAGCCGCAATTGGCGGCCGAATTCGATATGGCGTTCAGGCTTGCGGTGCAGGGTAACAGCGCCCGCTTCCTCGCCTTGGCCGACAGGGAGCTCGACTTACACGGCGGGCGCTGTTTCAATGGCTTCAAGCAGGAGGCTCCGGTGGCGGCGCGGCGGTCGGAAGAATATCTGTAACATTGGCGAGTGTTTGAGATTGGATGGAAGATGTTTGCGACCGAATTCAAGAATGCCTCTCAGCCGCGAGTGAGGCGTACCGCCAGATTGCTGCTCAGAATTCCCATGCAACGGGATCTCGATTTCCTCACTCGACTTTTTTCGCGGCCGGAAGTGGTCGCGCATCGACCCGTGCCCCGGCCCGATACGCCGGAGGAAAGTGCAGCACGGCTTGCGCGTGACATCGGCCATTGGAAAGATCATGGATTCGGGCGTTGGGCGGTCGAGTCAGACAATGCCCTAATAGGATTTGGCGGCGTAACCGTTTCCAAGGAATTCGAGGGCGTCAATCTTTCCTATCATCTGCAACCTGATAGCTGGGGACGCGGATATGCCACGGAATTGGTCAGGGAAACGCTGACCTTTGCCTTCGACGATCTGCAGGCGGAGAAGGTGATCGGATTGGTTCGAACCGCCAATGCCGCTTCGAGACGCATTCTTGAGAAATGCGGCTTCTGTTTCGAGCGCGAGGTGATCCTGCACGGCGCGCCCACCAACATGTACATGTTCGCGAGGTCGTCCAGACGCCCACAGTAACAGTGCGCAGGCCCAGGACGATCTCTGCTTGGCACCAGAAGCGGTCGCTATGAAAGCCATTTCGCTCGTCCTCAGCCCTTGGTCGCCTCGACTCTGGTCGTTGGCTTCAGCAGGAAAAGGCGAGGATCGATCCGATCACCTGCCAGCGTCCCATCGGCTCAGCCAGAATGAACCGTGCAAGAATCATGGTGATGATCGGGATCAGGGCGATGATAATGCCGGCGGTGGTGGCATGGGCATATTCGAGGCCGACAAAGATCAGCCCCTGGCAAATGGCGAGCCCCATTTCGCCGATGACGAGCAGTTCGAGGCCGCGGGCCCGCACGAGTGCCACCATGGCGCCGAAATGCCGGTGCAAGATCGGCATCAGGATCGCCCAGGCGATCAGCACCCGCCAGAAGCAAAGCGCTCAGGGCGGCATCTCCGAAGAAACCCAATTCGCGGCGATATAGACGCCGGCCGACAGCAGCCAGCAGACCCCCCCACGGAATAGGTGCCTGCAAGCGAACCGCTCGCCGCCTGTTCCGTCTCGACCGTGTCGCGATGGACCGCCAAGACATGTATCGCCATGGCCCAGTTATGCCAAAATTCCCGAGGGCTGCACGATGAAGGCAACGGCACTTCGCCTGTTGCGCGAGGACGACGTTCAGCGTCGGCGGGCCGGCTACGATGAAAACGCAGCATTTCCCGATCACTGGGCGCTTGGGACCGATCGCCGACGAGCCTCGGCCGCTTCGCGCCATAAGCCGCCGTTCCGCCTCATGCGGGTGATTAGATCACGAATTCCTCTTGGTACGCCTGTGGCTCAGGGACGACCGTAACCTCCACCGGAATGATCCAATTGGCCACGTAGCTCTCGCAGTCGGAACGCTGGAGGTCGGGCTGCACGCACCCCGCCGCATCGACTGCGCGACATCGTAGCGTATATCGCCCCACTTCCTCAGGGGTCCACATGTACTCCCACAAGCGCCATGCAAAGGGGCGTTCTGTTTCGAGGAGCCTTGCCTCGCGCCAGCCCCTGCCATCTCCGGTGCAGACCTGAACCTGCCGGACAGCAGCCTCTCCGCTCCAGGCGGCTCCGAAAATCCGGTACGGTTGGCCGACGATGAGATGCGCCCCCTGTACGGGGCGCGCGATCTGCGCTTTGACCTCCATCTCCGCAAGGGGGACCAGCGTAGGTTCCCCGAGGCTGCGCTCCCAACGGAAATAGTCGCGCGCTTGCCAATAGCCAAGGAACGGTTGCTCCACGACCGTGATATGCGTGATCCACTTGACCCAAGCCATGCCGAACCAGCCACCAACGACCGCGCGTAGCGGGTGGCCGTGATCGCGCGTCAACGGCTCCTCGTTCATCGAATAGGCAAGGATCGTGCTGTCAGCGATGGCCTTCTCAAGCGGTAAACTGCGTGCAAAAGCGATGGGGCCGGGAGAAGCCGTTTTCTTGTTCGTGTCGACGACGCCGCTGTCGGCGCCAATGAGCAGAACCTCACGTGCGGTTCGCTTAATACCGGCCAGTTCCAGAATCTCGCGCAGAAGAACACCTGTCCACGCGGCATTGCCGACGGCGCCGTTCTGCCACTGCAGCCCCTCCCTCGGCGGCACATAGTAGACGCGCCCGTTCCCCGCGCATTCGACGACTGCGGTGAATTTCGTGCTCCGCATCGCCTTGATGCTGTCGAGGTCAAGTTCGATCGGCCGCTCCACCGCCCCGTCAATACGCAATCTCCAGTCTCGCGCATCGAGCTCCGGTGACGGAAAATGGTTTCGCACGAAGAACAGCTCGGTTGGGATTAGCCCATCGGAGAGCGACGCAAACGGAAACTCGATGTTTGGTGGGGACTTCTGTCGAACTATCAGACTGGGTTGCTGTGGTGTCGGCATCGTCCTCGTCTCCCCTTCCAAGAGCACAACGTCGGCTCTCCATTGCGCGAATTCCCTCGGTCACATCGCTCCTCGCAGTGCGTCTGTCGCATTCCGCCTAAGGGCAGCATTCTAGCACATACCGCACCTTGCTCGGACCGACCTCGACCGGCGCAAAGGGCCGATAGTGGTCAACGCGTCACGGCAATTTTGTACCAGCCGCGGACACCGCGCCCCCGCAAAGGACCAAACTAACCAAGAGCCCCTTGCTCCGCGCAAATCCTGTCGATCAGTGCATCGAGTTCACCTCTCGGCGGGCGGCTTTTGGCCAGCCGCTGCTTGAGGTGCATGATCGGTTCGGCGAGGATTTCATCGAGGCTCTCGGCACAGGTGAAGTCGCCCGCCACACGCTTGACCTTCGAATTGTCGAAAATTGCCGTCCATGCCTTGTCGCCGAGGAGGGAGCCGATCCATTCCGGATTGTACTTGATCAACGTGTCCGTTGGCACATGGACGATCTTCGCCTCCACGCCGAGCAATCTTGCGATCGTCTTTTGAATATCGTCCCAGATGTGGGCTCTGTCCGAGGTGATGTGGAAAATCTCATTCAGCGCGGCCTTTTTACCGAAAAGCCCGACGAAGGGCACGGCGAAGTCGACTGAGCGGGTGAGCGTCCAGGGCGTGTGGCCGTCCCCGGCCACGATGATGGGGTCGCCGTCGAGCATTCGCCTTGCCATGATATCGCTGTCGCCCATCATGATCGGCAGGCCGGTGCGGACGGTGTGGCTGGGGCGGACGATCGTCCATGCAAGATCGCCGGATTTCCTGAGCAGTTCCTCGCAGGCGATCTTGGCCTGGCTGTAGGGCCAGTAAGGATTGATCGCCGGGGTCTCCTCGGAGATCACGTAATGACGCGGCGGCTTTTCGTAGACCGAGGCCGATGAGATGAAGATGTATTGGCCGCAATTGCCCGAAAAGACCCCGATGTCACGCGACACTTGATCCGGCGTGAAGGCGATGAACTGGCAGACGACGTCGTAATTCGCCCTGGCGAGATCGACATAGGCGGCCGATCCAAGTTCGCCGACGATCGAGGTTACCCCCTCAGGCAAGGCGGCGCTTCTCAGGCCGCGATTGAAGACGCTGACATGATGGCCTTCGGCAACGGAGCGTTCGACGCATGGATGGGAGATCTGGCCGGTGCCGCCAATGAAGAGGACTTTCAAAGCCATGGGGTGACCTCAGGGTCTGTGGGCGGGATATGCGGTCACTCTTCATAGCGCGAAAGAAGGTGGTCGTCTTCCGCAAATCGCAGGCCACACTGGCGGTCGGCCTTTCAACGGCGGCAAGCGGCTTCGTGCTTGCCGCCGCGACAGCGTCTATGCTTGCGCCTTGCGATAGGATGCGACGACGAGCCAGATTGCCGAAAGCAGGAAGTAGAATGCTCCGAATGCCGCATAGGGGACGATATCCAGGATCGTCGGCGCCGTGGTGCCGAGGGACTGGCTGATCATGAAGCCGCCGGCAAGGGCCGATTGGGCGCCGCTCAGGATCATCACCCATTGGGCGCCGTAGAGGCGCCAGCGCCTGACGCCGGTATAGAGTTGCAACAGGCCGGAGAAGATCGCCCAAACGCCGAACGCGGCAAGAACCGCATAGGTGCTGCTGCTGACGGCGATGATGACGGTGAGTGTCATGATCGTGCTGACCACGACATTCAGCGCCTGGGACGGGTTGGCCTTCAGGCCGCCGTTAACACGGGCGTCGACCAGATTGGCCAGCGCATCCCATAGAGGGTAGGTCACCAGCAGAAAGGCGGCGGGGCCAGACTGACGCCCCAACAGAATGGCGGTGGCAATCCAGCTGACGGAGAATGCGGCACGTGTGAAATAATAGGATGGCAGCCAGTTGGACTGGCTTGAGGAAAAGCTTTGCATCGGCGGGTTCCTTGTGTTTGCCTACCTACTAGTAGGAAGTCTATTATATCGAGTCAACGCCATGGCCGGACACCTTCTTGTGAGGGGATGAGGATAGCAATAGGCTTGACAATATGCCTACCAAAAGGTAGGCGACGCTATGAAATCAATGGCTTCGACTTCCGATAAAATCCTCGACATCGCACAGTCTCTCATTGTTGCGGGAGGCTATAACGGCTTCAGCTATGCCGATATCTCGGCTGCCATCGGCATCAGGAAAGCGAGCATCCACCATCATTTTCCCACGAAGGCCGATCTCGTCTCGGCGCTGGTGGATCGCTACATCAAGCAGGCGCAGGCGGGTCTGCAGTCTCTGCGCGAGCAGGCCGCAAGCCCGGCCGATCAGCTGCAGTTCTATATCGACTATTGGCACACATGCATTCGGGCTGCCTCGCAGCCGTTCTGCGTCTGCGCAATGCTGGCGAGTGAAATGCAAATGCTGCCGGACGAGGTCGCATCCCGCGTCCGCGCGCATTTCCAGAATCTCGCGGGCTGGCTAACCTCGGTGCTGGAGGCTGGGGTCGAGCAAGGCCTGTTTCAGCTGGACAAGCGGCCGGAGGAGCAGGCGCAAATGCTGATGGCATCGGTCCATGGGGCGATGCTGTCGGCGAGGGCTTTCGGCAATGCCGGGGTGTTCATCGCAGTCGTTGCCCCTGAGTTTGCGAGACTGCGGTCAGCGGATCGCTAGGATTAACCCCTAGTCCGAAACCGCCTGCTGGTGAAATCTAGTCCCTCAGGTCATTCTTTGCCATCGGCGGCCAGCCCATCCCGCACGATTGCGTAATAGCCGGCAAGCTCGGGAATATCGGCAGCCAGCTTGTCGAAGACCGGGTCCGACGGGGCGAGCGTGGCGGCATATTTGGCGTCGATGAATGCCTGGTGGGCGGCCAGCGCTTTGGCGTCGGCCTTGTGCACGACGGTGAAGACGGGTGAGGGGGCGGTGCGGCCCTTGACGATGATGCGGTCGAGTTCGACGACGATATAGGTGTCAGCGACCAGCCTTGCGGTTTCCTCGCCGAGCAGCAGCGCCACGCCGTAATTCTTCGAGGCGCCTTCGAGGCGGGAGGCGAGGTTGACGCTGTCGCCAAGGCAGGAATAATCGAAGCGGCGGGTCGAGCCCATGTTGCCGACGATACACTCGCCGGTGTTGATGCCGACGCCCATCTTCAAGACATGCGGCTTGCGGCCGAGTGCGGCCGCCTCCCGCTCCAGCTGACCGTTCAGACGCGAAATCGCCGCCTGCATGGCGAGCGAGGCGCGCACGGCGTGAAGCGCATGGTCGGGGTCGTCGAGCGGCGCATTCCAGAAGGCCATGATGCAGTCGCCCATATATTTGTCGATCGTGCCGCCGTGATCCATTACCACGTCTGAAAGCGGCGTCAGCAACCGGTTGATCAGGCCGGTCAGCTGCTCCGGATCATCTTTCAGCGTCTCGGCGATCGTGGTGAAGCCGCGCACATCTGAGAACAGAACCGAAAGCGTGCGTCGCTCGCCTCCGAGCTTCAGCTGCGAGGGGTCACTCGACAGACGCTTGACGAGATCGGGCGAGATATATTGGGCGAAGGCGCGGGTGATCTGGCGCTTGTTGCGACGCTCCTCAGCGAAATCGAAGGCGGCCTGGCCGAAGACGACAGAGATATAGGCGACAGTCGGGCCGAGCGGTGAAACGAAAACATGGGTGAGCCGGATGCCGGCGGCACTGACTGCCGCGAAGGCGAGGAGGGCCGCCACACTGTTCACGACCGTCAGCCATCCGGTCGACCGCCAGACGGTGGCGGCAGCAAGCAGCACCGATATCAGGATGCAGGCAGCGACCGTCGGCAGCCGGGCTTCTGCGATCGACAGGCTTTTGCGGATATTGTCGTAGATCGTCGCCTGGATCTCGACGCCGGAGACGAGCTTGCCGGTGTGAACCGTATAGGGTGTAGCGAAGGCATCGACGCCGCCCTTGTCGATCGCAGGTGCGTTCTGCAGGCTTAAACCGACGAGCACGACGCGGTCCTTGAAGTAGCCCGGCGGCAGCAGGTTCTGCGGATCAAGCGCCTGGTAATAGGAGACCGTGGGATAGCTGCGGGCCGGGCCGAAGGATTGGATAAGCCGGCCGGCTGGCAGCGCTTCGGGCGCCACGCCCGAGGCCTTTGCCAGCATCGCCGCGAAGCCATCCTCATAGCCCGGGATGCGCCGGAAGATGCCGTCACCGCTCAGATCGATCGAGGCGATGCCGGTGACGGCGCCCGCTTCGGTCAATTGCGGCAGGGGTGTCGCCCGGATCAGTTGCGATGCCTGCGGCGTCTCGATCAGCGTCTCGTCGCCGGCCAGCACGACATCGGGGCCGACGGCCCTGGTGATCGCCGCGTCATTATCCGGTGCTGAGGGTTCGGCCATGATGATATCGAGGCCGATGACGCGGGCGCCGGCGGCGCGCAACTGGCTGATGAGCTCGGCATGCAGGCTGCGCGGCCAGGGCCATTGCGCGTTGATATCGGCAAGCGAGGGTTCGTCGATGGCGACGATGACCGGTCCGCCGGGGGGCGGACGGGGATCGTCGACGGTCGACAGATAGTCGAAGCTTCTGAGCTCCAGCAGTGACCAGGCGGGGAGGCGCGACAGGAGCGAGATGGCGATCAGCGTGGTCAGCGACAGCACCAGCAGCCTCAGGTGACGGCTCCTGATCTGCCTGGTCTGTCGGTGCTGGTCCCGCACCCGCATCAGAAGCGGACTTTGAGCGTGCCCTTGAAGGCGCGGCCCCAGCCGGGCACGCCGGGCGTGATCTCGAAGTCTTCGTCGAGGAGGTTATAGGCGGCTGCCTCCAACTCGACGCGCTTGTCGAGCGGTTCCCAGACCAGGTGGGCGTCGAGGGTCCAGTAATCGTCGAGCTTGGTGCCAAACCGATCGCCGTCGCGCTCGCCGATATAGTTGGCGGCAACCGTCGCCTTGACCTTGGCTTCGTTGACCCAGGTTAGGGCAATCTGTCCGGAATTCTGCGGTATGAAGGGAAGGGGGCCACCGTAGATCGGCTCGAGCGGATCCCTATTCTCCGAATCCATATAGGCATAGGTCGCCGAAAGACCGAAACCGTGGCCGAGCGCGACGTTGGCAGTGACGGCAGCGCGATCGATGCTGCCGCGCGAAATCGGCAAGCTGGTATCCGAGGGAAGCGAGATCAGCGGAAAATCGATCGAGAAATCGTGGAGTTCCTGATGCTCGTACTCCACCGAAGTGAAGAAGCGGTCAGTCCATTCGGCATCCCATTGCAGGGCGAGCGTATCCGTATAGCCTTGTGGATTGGTGGAAAACTGATTGGCCTGCAGCCCAAGTATGCCGATCGGGGCAAGGGTCGGCACGGTGGTATCGAAGCTTTGACGCATGAAGGCTGCACGAAGCCAGTGGTTTTGAAACGGCGCCCAGGCGAGGCCGAAGCGCGGTTCCAGCCGGCTGATATCGATGCCATCACCCTCGAGGTGCGTGGCGAACAAGGCGTATTCGCCCTTGAGATCGGGCGTGATCTCGTGAAGCACATCGACATAAGCGCGGCCGATATCGATGGTGCTCTCGGTGTGATCGAGAGGAGCTGTCAAGCCCAGGAGTGTCGTATCGACCGTGCTGCTGACATCCATCCAGCCGCCTTCGATACCGTAACGCCATGTCAAAGGTCCGGCACCGATGGAATGGCTCAAAGCGCCGATATAGGTGTGAGATTCGGCCTCCTGAGTGACGTTGGCAAAGGGAATGATGAAGGGAACCCCTGCGCCGATAAACACCGGGTCGACGTCGACATCAAGCGCGCTGTTCGTGGTCGATTTGCTTCCTGAATAAAGCAATGCTCCATTCAACACGTTTTCATAGGAAAACGTGTGGCTCCAGCCGATGCCGGCATATGTGGTTTCTCGTACAGTATCCTCTGTTGTGTAGAGAGGCAGTGGGATAGGGACACGGAACAGGAGTTCCATGAATCCGGTGTTTGACGATAACGCGTCCAGCGTTCCGTCATTCTTGCCATGGTTGACGAAGGCTACCACGCGATCATCAGGCGTGACCGTTGCCGTCAGATAACCGTTGGCCCCTAGTAGCTTGTTGTCCGTCTGGACATCGCCGAAGTTCCGGTAGTCGCGGTCGAGCGCCAGCTCTTCCCAGCTCAGGTTGCCGTAAAAGCTGATCGGGATCGTCTCGTTCGAATAGCCCTGGATATCGGCTTCGCCGATCCGTCTGGTATGCCCGTCGACGCTGTTGATGCCGCCGCCGAGCGAGCCTTCGATGAAGGGGACATCGAAGAGCGACGCGGAGCGCGATCGGCCAGAGAGCATGTGTGGAGAAATCAGCAAGCCCTGGATGAAGGATGAGTAGCTCGACGCATTGCCGCGGTTCTGGATGATATTGTCGTCGCTGAAGTTGGCGGCGTTTACGAAAGGAAAGATGCTGCCCTTGATCGACTGGTCGATATAGCCGCTGCCTTCGAAAGGATCGAAAACGGCATCGCCATAGTAGCGGCCCCAGGCATCCAGGCCCTGCAGTCGGAAGGCGTTGTTCAGCGTCGAGCCGGCGCTTGCGTTGGCCCCAAGACCGCTGTAATCGCCGCCGCGGGCACGCGAGCGACGCAGGAATTCCTGGGCATTGCGGATCGCACCATCAGCGTCATAGTCGTCGATGTCGACGGCCGTGCGGAAGGCTGGAATCGCCGGATCGTTGTTGTCCAGTCGGTCGGCATTGTCGAGCGCCTGCTCGGAGGGGATGCGGTCGCCCTTTTCGTAATGGGCGGCGGCGAGCATCAGCTGCGATTGCGAGTGGGTGGGGTTGGCGGTGCTGGCGGCGAGCAGGTCTTCCAGCGCCTTGTCGCGCTCGCCTATCTGCAGGTAGTAGCGGCCGCGGGCGAGAATGGCGATGTCGAAGCCCGGCTCGGCGGCGAGCGCCGTGTCGATCTCGCGCTTGGCTTCCTTCATGCGGCCCTGATCGAGATAAAGGATCGCGAGATTGGCATGCGCCACTGGATCTTGCGGATCGAGCGCGATCGCCTTGAGGAAGGCCTCTTCCGCTTCGCCATTGGCGTCACGCGAACTCTGCAGCAGGCCGAGCGAGTTCAACGTGCCCGACGAGCCGGGGGCAAGCTCGATTGCGCGGTTCAGGTCCGCAAGAGCGCCGTCTATATCGCTTTCATAGGCTGCCTTGTATTCGGCGCGGGCGGAGAGCGCCATCGGATGGTCAGGGTCGAGCGCCAGCGAGCGTTCGATCGCTTCCTTCATCTGCTTACGGTCGTCAACGAGCTGCGCCAGCTCGGCGCGGACCGCCGGCAGGGTCGGGTCATCGGGATAGCGCCGTTCCGCTTTCTTTATAATCTCGAGCGCTGCGCGCGGGTTTTCCAGGAAGCCTGCCGTATAGGCCTGCATGATTGCGCCATAAGGGCCGGCGCTATTGGCCGGCGGCGGTTCGGCATGGGCGGGGTCGGCGAGCGAGCGGGCGAAATAGCCACCATATTGCGCCATGTTGCGACGTGTCGGGTCGAGATGCGGCAGGGCCTTCTGGAAGAGCTTTGCGGCATCGCTATAGCGCTTTTCGGAGCCGGCAATGGTGGCATCGAGAAGGTCGACGCGCGCCTGTTGGGCCACTGTCAGCTTGCGGCCGCGGATATTCTGCAGTGTTGCTGAGGCTGCCTGGCGTCCGTCGTAGGCGCTCTGCGCTTCGGCCAGTTCCAACCAGTCCTCGGTGGTGCGGCGCTCGGGAGGCAGCGCCAGCAGGCGGCGACGCTCGGTCGCCATGCGATCGGCTCGCAGCGGCGACGTCGGCAGCAAGTCGAAGCCACCGCGAAGGTCCAAATAAAAGAGCATCTGTTCACGGTCGTCAGGATTGACGCTGAGGATCTTGTGCGGCGCCTGGCCAATGGACGCCACGGCGCCTTCGCCCGCACTGACATCGACGCTGCCCTGCGGGTTGCTGAGCGCCACGCGGCCTTCGAGCACGATCATCGAGGTCTTGGCGCCTTCGACGGTCATCGTCCAGTCGGTGCCGCGGATAGCTGCTGCGGCAGCCGGTGTTTCCACAGTCAGGCCCTGGCCGCCGCGCTCGGCGCGTGCCCAGATGGTGCCGGATTGGAGATTGAGCACCGTATCGCCGCTCGCCGCCATCTTTTTAACCTGCAGCGACGAATTGCGACCGAGGCGGACCTGCGTGTGATCGGAAAAGACAATGGCGAGCTGGCCGTTGGCATTGGTGCGCAGCACGTCGCCGGTCAGGAGATCCTGATTGATGTCAACGACGCGCCAGTCCGACACGTCGATGAATCGCACTTCCTCACCGGTCTTGCGGGCAATGACCGAGCCGGCGACCGGCGTGGCGCGCGGCACGGGATCGGCCATTGCCGGCAGTCCGAAACCAGGCACGGCAAATGCAAGCGCCACCCCGATGCGACAGATGTTACTGGAATAACCCCGCATGTCCTCGACCCCATACCCCGCTTCCCCTTTGTCCGCGTAGAGTGGAAAAGTCAAGCATGTTGCACACGTGTTCTTGCTTTCGCCAACAAGTGTAATATCAGGGAAACACTTTGAGGTATGGAGTATTCAGGTGAGCGAATTTGAAAATGTCACTGAGGTAATGCTGAGCAATCCCTCGAGCGGGGACGTCAGTACCGAGTATTTCGATCATATCAAGAAAATCAATGACATATTTTATGATCAGATCAAGATATCCGATCAGAAGGCAGCTTATATCTTTACTTTCATGCTCGCCTTTCTGGTAAGCTCCAGCGAGGTGAGGGCCGTCTTCAGCCTGGGGCGCTACACCGGCGGTACGCCGGGCAGCATACTGTTCTCTGGCCTGCTGTCGGCGATTCTCGTCGTGCTGCCGCGGCGTCTCGGCACGTCCACGTCGCTGTTCTGGGGCGCCTGGCCCAAGCATCGCGACATGTTCTTCGAGGCGGCTGTCCGCCGTGACGAGCGCTACCTCTTCGACCAGTATTTCGAAAACGCCAACATCCTCTCCGCCATCGCCTGCAACAAGTATCGCTGCGTCACCTTTGCCTTTCGCGGGCTGATGGTGAGCGTGATCGCCTATGTGCTGCTCTTGGCGGCGGGGTGAGAGTGAGGCGGCGACCTCAGGGAGGCAGGGCGCGCCGAGGCACGCCCTGACCATTCAATCCTCGACTTCGAGGACGAGCTCGATCTCGATCGGCACACCTAAGGGCAGGCTTGCGACGCCGAGGACGACGCGGCCGGAGAGTCTTTCCTCGCCGAAGACCTGGAGCAGCATTTCGGATGCTCCATCAGCGACCTTCGGGTGGTCGCGGAAATCGCCTTCGGTCGCGATATAGACGCCGAGCTTGACGACACTGACGACCCTGTCCAGCGAGCCGAGGTACTCTCTGGCGGCGGCGAGGGCGCTGAGCGTCGCTGTTTCGGCGGCCTTCCTGCCGTCCTCTGATGTCAACGCGCCGCCGACGCGGCCGATATACCGCGGCTTGCGGTCGACGACCGGCAGCATGCCGCTGAAGAAGATGAGATTGCCTGTCCGGATCGCCTCGACATAGGCCCCGAAGGGCGTCGGCGGCGGGGGAAGCGTGATGCCGAGGTCCCGCAGCCGCTGTTCCGCGCCGGCTGCCTGCGCTTTTTGATGGTTTACCATTTGCCCAGATGTGCGCCGCCGTCGACGTGCAGCACCTCCCCGGTGATGCGCGGGGCTTCCGTCAGGAAGAGGACCGCTTCGACGATCTCATTGACATTGGAAATGCCTGCTATCGGAGAGAGCGTGCTCAGGAAATCCTTCGGATTGTCCTTGTGCAGTGGCGTGTCCACGACACCGGGAGCGACGATATTGAAGCGAATTTTCTCGTTCGCATATTCCATCGCCAAGTTTTTGGAGATGGCGTTGATGCCGCCTTTCGTCATCATCGACACCGAAGCGGAGAAGCCGGCGATCGGATGATCGGTCAATGGCGTCGTGATGCTGACGACGCTGCCGCCTGACTTCTGCGCGCGCATCTGTCTGACTGCCAGCTGGGTCAGATGGATGAACCCTTCGAGATTGGTCGAAGACAACGTCCGGAAATCCGTCATCGTGAAATCAACAAACGGCTTGGCCAAGAAGATGCCGGCATTGTTGACGAGCGCGTCGATCGAGCCGAAGCGGTCGATCGCGGTCTTTGCAACCCGCGCCGCGGTTTCGGCATCGCCAATGTCGCCATCGACGAGAGCCAGCCGGTCGGAGGCCTCGAAGGCGTCCGAGGCGCTGACCTGACGCGAGGTGGCGACGACATTGTAGCCGCGCGCGATAAAGCCGTTGACGAGGCCTGCGCCGATACCCTGGGAGGCGCCCGTAACGATGACAGTCTTATTCGTAGTCATGTTGAACTCCGTGATCTGGTTCGGGCAACGTCGCACCTGATCGGCCGGGTCGCTCGAGATGGGGCCGCCGCGATCGCGCCGCCATCTGGGTTGTGGTTGTTTTCGCAAAGTGAATATGGCGAAAACTCCATTCCCCGATTAGATGGAAATATCTGGATTCTCTTTTGCATCAATGCAAAAATGGGCGCATGGCCGATCTCAACGACATCGCCGTTTTCGTGAAGGTGGCGCAGTATGGCAGCTTCAGCCGTGCGGCCTATTCCCTCGGCATGCCGGTTTCAACCGTCAGCCGGAAGGTGACGTCGCTTGAAGAGCAGCTCGGCGTGACGCTGCTGCAGCGCACGACCCGCAAGCTCAGCCTTACCGCGCAGGGTCGAGCCTATTACGACAGGTGCAGCGAGCCGCTCGCCCATCTTATGGACGCCGAGCAGGCGCTGACGGAGACGCAGAGGAAGCCGGAAGGCCTGCTGAAGATCTCCGTGCCCGTCATCTTCGGGCAGGACGTCTTCTACGAATTCATCTCGTCCTTCCTGAGGACATATCCCGATATCCAGATCGATCTCTTCGTCACCAACCTTTTCCTCGATCTGGTCGCCGAGAATGTCGATGTCGCCATTCGTTTCGGCGAACTCAAGGATTCTTCCATCGTCGCGCAGCGCCTCGGCCGGAGTGTGCGCTATCTGGTTGCGACGCCCGACTATCTCGAGGGCAGGGCGCTTCCATCAAAGCCCGAGGACCTGAAGGATCATCGATGCGTACTCCTGAACGGCCGCAACGGCGAGGCGGATTGGCATCTTGTCAGCGGCCGCAAGTCGGCCCACGTGCGTGTGTCCGGGCCGGTCTCCAGTCGGGACTTCGAGGCGGTCAGCGCCTTTACCTATCGCGGCCACGGTATCGGGCTGCTGCCTTCGACCTATTGCGACGAAGAGATCAACCGAGGCGAGCTCATTCGCCTGCTGCCGGACTGGTCCTCGCCGGAAATCTTCGTGCACGCCGTCTATCCCACCCGCCGCTTCCTGCCGCTGCGCCTGCAAGTTTTTCTGGAAGCGCTGAAGGCGTGGAAGAACCCTTTATGGTCGCCTTTGCGTTGAGGTCCTGGAAAGCTGCATGGCAGGAGAGTCTCTCTGTGAGTTCCCCGCAGCGGCCTTGAGGGGCAAGGCAGGCGCTCCTGATCACCGAAAATTGAAACCCCGCACGAGGCCGGGCGTCCTTCGCCGGCCAAGCTGTGTTACATTTCCCTGCTCGATGCGCGGGGATTTGCCGATGCTGACCACACTTGCGGTGCTCATGGGTCTTACCGGAGTCGTGCCGACAGCTGGGGCGGGCGCAAACGAGGTTGATGTGACGCTGGTGCTTGCCGTCGACACCTCGCGGTCAATGGATTTCGAAGAGATCGGCATTCAGCGCGACGGTTATGTCGAGGCGCTCAAGCACAAGGAATTCATCGATGCGGTCAAGGGCGGGCTCACCGGCCGCATCGCCATCAGCTATTTCGAATGGGCGGGCTATGTCGTCCAGGATTCGATGATCGACTGGCAGGTGATTGAGACGGAAGCGGATGCGATCGCCTTCGCCGATAAGCTTGACGCCGGGCCGATAGCCACGCAACGGCGCACCTCGATCTCAACAGCCATCGATCAGGGCGCCAGCATGATCACCACCGGACCCTTTCGCGGCAGGCGTGAGGTGATCGACGTCTCCGGCGACGGTCCGAACAATTCCGGCAGCCCGGTGACGGCCACCAGGGACAAGGCGGTGGCGTCGGGCATGATCATCAACGGGCTGGCGATCATGCTGCGTCCTTCCGATGCTCCCGGAGGGCTCGACAAATATTACGCCGATTGCGTGATCGGCGGCCCCGGCAGCTTCGTGCTGCCGGTCCACAGGATTGAGGATTTCGCCATCGCCGTGCGCCGCAAGCTGGTGCTCGAGATCAGCGGCATTTCACCCTCGCCGACGGTGGAGAGGATAGCCGCCGACGCGCCGACGTCGGACTGTCTGATCGGCGAGAAGCAGTGGCGGGATATATTCGATCGGTGAGTCGCGACCTGATGAGCCTGGAGAGGGTATGCCGTGTGGTTGTCACATGGCATACCGATAAAAGCAAAGAAGAAAGCATCTGCCGCTCGAATTGCCTCACCTTGAGGTGCCGACGGGCAAGGCGGCTGCTCCGTGCCGCCACCTATAACGGCAGCTGCCTGCCGGCCTGTTCGCTGACCATGTATTCGGCGTACCAGTCCGGCCAGTTCTCGTCGTGTTTGCCGCCATTGCGCTTCTCGTGTTCGCCGTGAGCCTCGGCGGCGCGGCGGAGGGCGGCGGCGAGGTCGCTCGATGTCGAGAAGGCGGTCTCATCGGCGTCGATGCGTCCCGGCAGGCGTGTGGTGACTTCCTGGAACAGCCAGCCGTTGCCATCGGGATCCTTGAACGAGGCGAAGGAACGATAGCTGCGGTGGTCGGGGTCGCGGCCGGCGATGCGCAGGCGCCCGAAGAGATAGGGCTCGTCCTTGCCGGCGTAGACGCCTGAAGCATCGTGGAAGACCTCGCTCACCTCGACGCCGCGGGCGATGAGATCGCGCCTTGCGGCCTCGACGTCGGAGACGATGAGATAGAGGCCTTGGGCGGAGCCGGGGGCGGCGGCGGTGACATTCTTGCCGAAGATGATCGCGCAACCGGAGCCCGGTGGGGTGAACTGGATCACGCGGAAATCGGCATCATTGGCGAAATCGGCGTCGAGCCTCCAGCCAAGGCTCTCGTAAAAACGTTTGGCGCGGTCGACGTCGGAAACGGGAATGACGACCACTTCGAGCTTGGTGTCGACCGGTCGTGTTTTCATGGATTCGGTTGGGGGTTCACTGCGCATTGCATTGCTCATCTTCAGCTCCCTTGAGGTTTGGACGCATTAAGAATGGCGATACATGTCAGGATCGAGTGGACCACAGCGCGGGTGGAGCGTCGAATCAATTCTTCAGTCGACAGAAGACGGCGGGCCATCCCGCCGTCTGTTGCGCTAGCTTTTAAGCAGCAAGGGCGGCGCGCGTTTTGCCGATCATCAGAGCGGCGCGCGCAGCCTCGCGGCCCTTCTCGACGAAATGAGCGCGGTAGATCTGCGTGTGATGCTCGGTTTCCTGATAGTGATGCGGCGTCAGCGAGACCGACAGCACCGGCACGCCGGTATCCATGCCGGCGCGCATCAGGCCATCGACCACGGCCTGGGCGACGAATTCGTGGCGGTAGATCCCGCCATCGACGACGAAGGCGGCGGCAATGACGGCGGCATAGCGCCCGCTCGCGGCAAGATCGCGCGACAGCAGCGGCATTTCGAAGGCGCCGGGGACGTCGAATACGTCGATCTGTTCGGCGGGAACAAGCTGTTGGAAACCTTCGAGCGCACGGTCGACGATATCGGCGTGCCAGCCGGCTTTGACGAAGGCATAACGGGTGGGTGTCATGGTAATCTCCTTTGGCGTACAGACACATCACCCAAGGCGATCACGAGCATCCGCAGCCAGCCCGGAGGGCAGCAGCAGCGCACGTTCTCTTTCATCCGGACTATGACCGTCGGCTCAGGCATCTCACCTGATCTGCTGACCCTTCCGAGGAAGGCGCTCGCGGGCTCGCAATCGAAACTGCATACCGCCGGTAGGGACTTTCACCCCGCCCTGAGAACGGCGCGGACAATAGGGCCAAGGCGGCGGGCTGGCAATAGGGAAGACGTTTTCGTCGGTGGTGGTCATTTGCCCTTCGCTTTCGCTCAAGGCGTTCGTTGCTGATGCTCCTCACCTCCCTCATCTGCCCTGACGGGCATCTCTCCCCGCTGGGGCGAAGGCCGAGCAAGTTGCCTGCCCGCGCTTCCACAAGCGAGGTTTCTGAAAGGAGCAAGACGCTACCGGATCCCCCTTCTCCCCGGCCGGGAAAAGTGCCGGCAGGCAGATGAGGGGGTGAGCGACGACAGGAGCTGAGTGTAAGTCAAGGGCACGTGCCCCATCGCCCTTGCGCAGCGCGCGCATCCACCTACATGCTTCCGCTGAGGACATCCATGTCGAAAAAAGCATGCTGCTCCGCCTCATTGAGGGGTAGAGCAGCAATCATGGGAGAGAGCGATGCCAGAATCTTTCGTCGTGCGCCGCGAGGCGCATCTTGCGGCGCCGCCGGCGGCGGTGTTTGCACTGATGACCGATCCCGAGAAGATCCTGCGCTGGATGGGGACGGAGGCCGAGGTCGAGCCGGAGCCGGGTGGGCTCTATCTCGTCAACGTTACCGGCGCCCGTTTTGCGCGCGGCTCCTTCCGCGAGGTGGTGCCGGTGCATCGGCTTGCCTACAGCTTCGGCTGGGATGGCAGCGAGGTGGTGCCGCCGGGATCGAGCCTGGTCGAGATCGATCTGATCGAGCAAGGAGGCGGAACGCTTTTGCGGCTCACCCATAGCGGTCTGCCGAGTGCGGAGCAATGCGCCGGTCATGAGGAGGGCTGGGCGCATTATCTCAGCCGGCTCACGGAAGTCGCGGCCGGGCGGGACCCGGGTCCAGATCCTTTTTACGGAAGGACATGAACGGTTTTCGGCAGGCGACGGGATGCTCCCCAAGCGCTTGACGCTACGGGAAGAACGGTCCGCTGCGGTCAAAAAAAGTGCTGCTTTATCGTCCGCAAACATGAACGCGCAGTTCATCTCCAGTTCAATTTGGCGGTCCTAAGGTGATTGCGGCTGGATGAAATGGAGTTTTCGATGAAGGCACTTTCTATCGCGGCTGCCTTGCTCGCTGGCAGCCTCTCGATTGGCACAGCTCAGGCGATGCCGATCGGGGCAATCAAGGTTGAGAGCACTGTCACAAAGGTCGACTACGCCTGTGGTCGCGGCTGGCATCTGACCCGCTGGGGCGAATGCCGGCGCAACTGGCGCCGCCCGCCGCCTGTAGCTTTCTATGGCGGTCCGCCCCGCTGGGGCTGGGAGCGGCGTCATCGCGATTGGGATGGCCCGCGCTGGCGCTATGAGGGGCGCTGGGACCGCGAACGCCGCTGGCGCGATGACTACTAAAACTTTTGACAGAGGGAGACGAACGAGGGCCGGTGCGATGTTTCGCCCGGCCTTTATCAGCTGAAATAACGCTGCGCTCAGATGCGGCTGACGAGCCAGTGCTTTCCGTCAATCAGCTCTTCGAGCTCGGCCGGATCCTTGACACCGAACTCGAACCATTCGACGAGTTCCTTCGCCTTCCGTTTGCTTTCTTCGGCTGTAAACTCGATCCCGTAACGCGCGCACCAGCGCCGAAGGATCGACGTCAGCAGGGTCATGTCATTCCCGTCCAGCGGGTCTTTCGGCCAGTATGTCGTGCCCATAGCAACCCCTCAATCGCTAGTGACAAGTTCGCACATAAACGAACGAATGTCGCGCAATTTAAAAGTGTTTATTGGGTTGTTTTGCACCGTGATGAATGGTTTTCCACAGACTTGTTGGGAGGTGGGGTTGACAGGGTTGCGGAGGGACTCGGCGGGGCAAGTGCCGATAGGAAATCCACCACAGGTGTCCTGAGTGGGCCGATGAAGTCAGTCATGCTCTGCATTTGGCCAGGGCAATCATTAACAGAAAACCTTTATTTACATTTTCTTAATTGGATCGCCGCAGATCCTCTGCACAAGTCCTACGATGTCGTTGCGCATTTTTGGTTGGCAACAGGCGAATACCGGAGACCTCCTGAGAGGCCGCAGGAGTGTCCGTCGGGCTGATGTCCCGGGGTTGCCCGCGTCCTGTTGCAATGCCAATGTTAACCCATGGATTTGCCTTCCTCCATTGCCTGGCTGATTGACGAGGCTGCGGCTTCGCCCGGCCCCGAACGGTTTCTGGCCGAGCTCGGGCGCCGGCTGCTGGCCGACGGCCTGGGGCTTTCCGGCGGCGCGCTGACACTTTCGGTGCCGCATCCGATCATAGCGCGGCGTAGCTGGCTGTGGCGGGCCGAAACCGGAGCCGTCATCGAGGCGCTGGGGTTTGCCGCCGCGCCGCAAAGCGATGCCGGGCGCGAATGGCTGGCCGGGCTCGGGCCGGTTTGGGAGGAGAGGATTGGAGCTTCGCGGGACGGCGCCATGCTCGGCTGGGCGGGCATCGGCAAGGGGGCAGGGGCGGACGAATTTTCTCCCGATGAAGCCGCGCGGCTGCAGGACGTCGCGCGTTTTGCGGCGGCGCCGCTCGCAGCCCTTGCGGCGCGGGAAGCGCGGGCGGCGCTGCTGGAAGCCTACCTCGGCCGGCGCAGTGCGGCTCGCGTTCAGTCGGGTGCGCTTGCCCGGGGCACCGGCGAAACCATTCGCGCCGCTCTTCTCTGCGCCGACTTGCGGGATTTCACCGCGCTTTCCCAAGTGACGGAGCCGCAGGCGATGATATCCGCGCTCGACGCTTATTTCGACCGCGTCGCCGGCGCCGTGCATGCCTTCGGCGGCGAGGTGCTGAAATTCATCGGCGACGGCGTGCTGGCGATCTTTCCCGTCACTGCTGCTTCCGGGAACGGGGCCGGAGCCGATCGAGAGGCCTGTGAGGCGGCGCTTCGGGCTGTCGCCGCCTGCCGCGCCGGCATGGTTCATCTCGATCGGATGCGTGAGGCTGAGGGGCTGGCGCCGCTGCCCTTCGGCGCCGCGCTGCATTTCGGCGAAATCCTCTGGGGCAATATCGGCGCCGCCGACAGGCTTGACTTCACCGCCATCGGCCCGGCGGTCAATCTGGTCAGCCGGCTGGAAGGGCTCTGCAAGCCGCTCGGCCACAGCGTGCTGATCTCAGGCGCCGTGGCGGCGAATACCCAGGCTGCGCTGACGCCGCTCGGCGAGCACGCCCTGCGCGGCATCGCCGAGCCGTGCGCCGTCTTCACTTTAGCTGAGGATTGAGCCCTGAGATGGCCTGCCCGAATGCAGTGCCATGCCATGTTCGGCGCTCACAAGAATCATGATTATTAATCGCTCGCATTGGCGCGTGATCATTCTGGCCACTGCCGGAGATCAAACACCTTAGGAGAGATTTGCAAAGAAATCTTTGCAAAACTGTGTTTGCGAATATATGATGGGGTCATGAAAGAGCAGAAGTCCGAACCCGCCGCCGATGCTGTTGCCTCGCGCACCGTCAGCCGTGTCGTGCCCGAACCGACCGCGCTGAAGGCGCTGGCGCATCCGGTTCGGCTGCGCATGCTCGGCATGCTGAGGATCGACGGTCCCGCCACGGCGACGCAGCTCGCCGTTCGGCTAGGCCTGAACAGCGGCGCGACCAGCTATCACCTGCGCCAGCTCGCCCAATACGGTTTCATCGAGGAAGCGCCGCATGTCTCGCGGCGCGACCGCTGGTGGCGTGCCCGCCACGAACTGACCTCGGTTCCCCCGAGCGAATCCGAAGGCGAGGCGCTCGATCTCGACATGGCCTTCAACCAGGCGGCTCTCTCGCTGCAGGTCGGCCAGATGCAGCAGGCGCTGGAGGAATATGCCGAGCTGCCGGCGGAATGGCGCAGGGCGACAACGGCCGACGACATCATCATCCCAATGACGGCGGAACAGGCCGAGGCCCTGACGAAGCGGCTGACAGGCATCATCCTTGAAGCGATGCGGGCCGCCCCGCCGCTGGGGGAGGCGGCGTCCCGGAATCCTGGCATGGTTCCTTTCTATGTCATGCTGCACGCCTTCCCCTATCCGGGCCGGCCGCCGCACCGCGAGCGGGAGGACGAGCGGTGAGAGAAGGCAGGCCATTCCTGGCGCTTGCCGCCGCAGAGACACTTTCACTTTCTGGCACCCGGCTATCGACCATCGCCATCCCCTGGCTCGTGCTGAGCGCCACAGGCAGCCCGGTGCTGACCGGGCTGACGGCGATGATGGAGATGCTGCCTTATGTGCTCGCCAAGGCGCTCGGCGGGCCGCTGATCGACCGCATTGGCGCCAAACGCATCGCGATCATCTGCGACACGGCCTCCGTGATCGCGGTCGGGCTGGTGCCGCTTCTCGATCTCTTCGCTGTGCTGACCGTGCCGGTGCTGCTGCCCCTCGTCTTTGCCATGGGTGTGCTGCGCGGGCCTTCCGATGCCGCCAAGCAGGCGATGGTTCCCGATATCGCGACCCTCGCCGAAGTGCCGCTCGAACGGGTGACCGGCGTCTCCAGCGCCATCGAGCGGCTGGCCTCGACGGTGGGTGCGGCCGGCGCGGGTGCGCTGATCGGACTGATCGGCCCGGGTCAGGCGCTCCTCGTCAACGCCGCCACCTTCGCTGCGGCTGCCTTGGTCGTTGCATCAGGCATACCCGGCACCGCCCGCGTTCCCAAGATCCCAACCGCGCCCGACTCGCGGCCTGGCAGAACGTCATCCTATCTCGACGATCTCCGGGAAGGCTGGCGCTTTCTGCGCGGCGACGCCGTGCTCGTCAGCATTGTCACCATGGTGGCGATCACCAATCTGCTCGATCAGGCCTATCACGCCGTGCTGCTGCCCGTCTGGACGAAGAATGCCGGGCATGGGCCGGAGCTGCTCGGAGCGATGTTCGCCGCCTTCTCCGGCGCTTCCATCGCGGGCGCGGCGATTGCCGCTGTTATCGGCGAGCGCATGCCGCGTCTGATCGTCTATACCGTGGCCTTCCTCCTGACCGGATTTCCGCGCTTCCTGGTGCTCGCGGTGGATGCGCCGCTCGGCTCCGTCTTTGCAACACTCGCAATCGCAGGCTTTGCCTCCGGTTTCCTCAACCCGATCCTGTCGGCGGTGATGTTCGAGCGCATCCCCAAACCGCTGACCGGGCGCGTCACCGCGATGAACACCGCCCTGTGCTTCGCCCTCATTCCCTTCGGCGGCCTCGTCGGTGGCTCGCTGATCAGCACAATCGGGCTTGGCGCGGCGCTGCTTCTCTGCGGCCTCGCTTACCTCGCCGCCACCCTATCTCCGCTGGCCCTCAAGAGCTTTCGCGGTTTTGACAAGGCGGTGGCATCAGCGCCGCGCGGGCCTAGCCTTGACCTCCGAATTCCTCGATCAACAGATCGATGAAGCAGCGGACGCGCGGCTCCAACACGCCTTTGTCGGAATAATGCGCCAAGATTTTCGTGTCGTCGGTTTCTAGATCAGGGAGGACTTGCCGGAGACGGCCGGCGGTCAAATCGGCGGCAATGAGGAAGTTCGGCAGGAGAGCGATCCCGAAGCCGGCCAGGGCAGCGTCGTGGAGGGCTTCACCGCTGTCGAGCCTCAGGCGGCTGCGCCCCTGCGCCTTGATCCAGCCGCCACCGCTGCGAAAGCGCCAGCCCTGCCTTTGGCCGCGGCTGGTGACGAACAGGCAGTCATGGGCGGCCAGATCCGCCATATCATTGGGGACGCCGCGTTCGGTGAGATAGGAGGGCGAGGCGCAGAGCAGCACCTTGTCACTGGCGATCACGCGCGTGATCAATCGGCTGTCGGCGGCCGACGACTTCGCGCCAATTCCGATCGCCAGATCGAAGCCATCCTCGACGATGTCGGCCGCGTGATCGGTGAAGCTCACTTCGACCTGCACGTCGGGCCACGTGCGAAGATATTTTTCGAGTAAAGGGAGCATGACCAGCGGCCCGAAGACATCGGGAACGGCAAGTCTGAGAACGCCTCGCGGCAAACCACTTCGCCCCGCAATGCTCGCCTCCGCCTCGTCGACCGATGCCAGGATCTGCAGCCCCTGGTCATAGAACACTCGTCCTTCATCAGTCAGGCTGAGTGTCCTCGTCGTACGGTTGAGTAGGCGCGCGCCGAGCCGCTCCTCGAGGCGGGTGACGGCCTTTCCCGCCGCCGAACGGGAGAGGCCCATGGCCTGCCCCCCGGCGATAAAGCTTCCGGCATCGACGACGGCCATGAAGATCAGGATGTCGTTCAGGTTCGTGCGCGGCATGAGGCAACTCGAGAGATTCGACTGCAGCTTTAAGTCGGTCGCGACGTGACCGATTCAAGGCTCGCATCATCAACGCCGACCGCGCCAGTTAGGTCCCGGGCGCATCGAAATGATGCCGGCCCGACGACAGCTGCCGTTTCGCATTACCACAGCGCATATAGAAGGCTCGCGCCAAGCCTCGCCGTCAGCGCCAGCCGAGCGCCGGAGCGACGTGAGCGAGGATCGCCTCGATGACGTGGGCGTTGTAGTCGACGCCGAGCTGGTTGGGCACGGTGAGCAGCAGTGTGTCGGCCTCAGCAATCGCCTCGTCTTCCGCAAGCTGCTTGACGAGCACGTCAGGTTCGGCAGCGTAGCTGCGGCCGAAGATCGCCCGCGTCTTCTCGTCAATGAAGCCGATCTTGTCGCCTTCGTCGTTGCCGTAGCCGAAATAGGCGCGGTCTCGGTCGTCGACCAGCGCGAAAATGCTGCGGCTGACCGAAACGCGCGGCTTGCGCGTGTGGCCGGCTTCCTTCCAGGCTTGACGATAGGCGCGGATCTGGCTGGCCTGCTGGACGTGGAACGGCTCACCGGTCTCGTCGTCCTTCAGCGTCGAACTCTGCAGGTTCATGCCGAGCTTGGCCGCCCAGACGGCGGTGGCGTTGGAGCTTGCGCCCCACCAGATCCGCTCACGCAGGCCTTCCGAATGCGGCTCGAGGCGCAGCAGGCCCGGCGGGTTTGGAAACATCGGCCGCGGGTTCGGTTTGGCGAAGCCTTCGCCGCGCAGCACTTCGAGGAAGACTTCGGCATGATGCCTGGCCATGTCGGCCTCGCTCTGACCTTCCGCCGGCGCATAGCCGAAATGGCGCCAGCCGTCGATCACCTGTTCGGGCGAGCCACGGCTGATGCCGAGTTGCAGCCGCCCGCCGGCGATAAGATCGGCAGCACCGGCATCCTCGGCCATGTAAAGCGGGTTCTCATAGCGCATGTCGATAACCGCCGTGCCGATCTCGATCCGGCTGGTCTTGGCGCCGACGGCGGCAAGCAGCGGAAAGGGCGCGGCGAGCTGCCGGGCGAAATGGTGCACGCGGAAATAAGCGCCATCGGCGCCGAGCTCCTCGGCCGCAACGGCAAGGTCGATCGACTGCAGCAGCGCATCACCTGCCGAGCGCGTCTGCGATTGGGGCGAGGGCGTCCAGTGCCCGAACGAGAGAAAACCGATCTTCTTCATGGCGCGCCTTTTATCCGTTGCATCTCTTGGTAGATTGGTCATCGCATAGTTTCGGTGCGCAAGACAATCGTAACCGGATGGAACGCTGCGCTTGGCCGGCGACTCTTGCAGAAGCGGGATGCGAGACAATGCCCGCAAATATCGGGAAATGAGTCGCTTTTCCCGGGCCGAGTATGCTGGCAGCGGTCGTCATTCGGGAACTCCGCTTTCACGGAGGTGTTTGATGGATGCGCGCTGTGGCGCCGGCGCTTTCCCCAGGACAGAGAGGCGGAACGATGTCTATCAATCTCGAAAATGCAGTGGTCGTCATTACGGGAGCATCGAGCGGCATCGGTCAGGCCACTGCCGAGGCCTTCGCTCGGCGCGGAAGCAGGCTGGTGCTGGCGGCCCGCAACGGCGAGGCCTTGGAAAAGGTTGCCGAGACGTGCCGGGGTCTGGGTGCGGAGGCGATTTCCGTTGTTACCGACGTCACCGAGCCTGCTGCCGTGCGGTCGCTGGCCGACAGGGCAAAGGCTCTCGGCGATATCGACGTCTGGGTGAGCAATGTCGGCGTCGGCGCGGTCGGTCGGTTCGAGGAAACGCCGATCGAGGCGCATGAGCAGATCATCCGCACCAATCTGATCGGCCACATGAACGATGCCCATGCGGTGCTGCCGATCTTCTTGAAGCAGGACAGGGGCGTCTTTATCAACATGATTTCGCTCGGCGGCTTTGCGGCGGCACCGTTCGCGGCCGCCTATAGCGCCAGCAAATTCGGCCTGCGCGGCTTCTCCGAGGCGCTGCGGGCGGAGGTCGCCGACAAGCCGCACATTCATGTCTGCGACGTCTATCCCGCCTTCGTCGATACGCCTGGCCTCAGGCACGGCGCCAATTATGTCGGCCGCCAGGTTTCCGCGCCGCCGCCGGTTCTCGATGCGCGCCGGGTCGCCGAGGCGATCGTCGGCGTCGCCAGATCGCCACGCGCAACCACCACCGTCGGCGTGGTCACAACTGCGACGCGGCTCGCCCATCTGCTGGCACCCAATCTCGCCGCCAGAGCGCTCGGCCGGCTGATGGCCGCCTATTTCAAGCGGGCGCCGCGCGCCGTCGAAAGCGACGGCAATCTCTACCGGCCCTCCACCGATGCCCCCCGAATCGATGGCGGCCTCCGATCGTCGCGCCGATCTTCGGCGCCGCTCCTGCTTGGTTTCGTCGCGGTTGCCGTGCTGGCGCTTGCGGCTGCTGGGCCGAGGACGTACCCGCGCCGGCGGCTGGCTTTGGGCAGCCGGCATCGGTTTTGGTAGGCGGGCTGGATGCTCGCAGAGCGGTGCTGTACCCCTGTACGGCGTGCCGTGGAGCACCCCCTCTGCCCTGCCGGGCATCTCCCCACACGTGGGGGAGATCGGACGCGGCCTAACTTTCCTACCCATCTACCGGCAGGCCAAGGGGGGTGCGACACGGCATAAGCGGACTTGGGAGGACCATCATCTACACCGCAGCCCTAACCTGCCGGCAAGCCCCATCCAGGGAGCCAGGTGAAAGGCGCTCATCAGCAGGTACATCGGCACCATCCCGCCGATCGGGAAGGCATCCGGTGTGGTCGTGCAGATCATGTCGGCGCTGCCGGTTACGGCCGTCAGCAGCGCCATGAGCGCAAATGTCGGAGCGGCGGCGAGAGACAGAAAGTCGGCTGCGGCGAGAGCGGGTTTAACCGGCTCGTCGGGGGGGCCGTCAGCGGCGGCGAGCGACAGCCAACTGGCGGTGCCAAGGGAGGGGCTGACGTCGTCAGCCCGTTTTGAGGCGTGAACGGAAAGTGCCATTGACAGTCACTCCTTGCCGTAGCGGTCGTGATGGCGCCACCAGATGCCGGTTTCGTTGCGGCCCTTCGGCGCACGGTCGAGCCATTGGTACATGCCCCAGAGCCCGTCCAGCCCGCGCGCATAGCTCGAATAGCTGTGGTAGACGCCGCCGTCGATGAGTTCGAAGGTGCTGACGCCTGGCCGGTCGCGGGTGTAGGTGGGAACGTCGGTGCCGGTCATCGAAGCGATCTGGACGATGGGTTCGTCGCTGCCGCGCGCCTGCCATTCCGGCACGGTCTTGCCCGCCGGCGGTTCGGGGGCGGGCGGTTCGCGACGGTAGTTGTATTCGATCTCGCCGAGACGCTGCTGCTCCGGGCTGAACCAGACGCTGAAATCGGCGTTGAAATCGCTGCCGGCCGAGGAGGCCCAGGGGAAGCTCCAGTCCATGCGCCGCTTGAAGGCCTCAAGCTTTGCGAGCGGCGCGCGCGAGACAGCCCAGAAGGCGACATCGTGGTTTTCCAGGTGGACGAAGAAGCCGTTGAAACCGTCGGCGATCGAGGAGCAGGAGGGGCATCCGGCGCTGTAATCCGGTCCGAACATGAAGTGATAGATCAGGAGCTGCGAACGCCCGCCGAACAGATCCTTCAGCGAAGCTTCGCCGCGTTCGGTATCGAAGCGGTAGTCCTTTTCGATCCTCACACGGGGCAATTGCTGGCGTTTGGCCGCCAGCGCATCGCTTTGCCGCGTCAGTTCCTTTTCCTCCTCGAGCAAATCAAGTCTCCCCGCCAGCCATTGATCGCGGGTTGCATTCAGCATTGCCGTCATGGTCTTCTCCTTTGCCTGTCTCTCGTCGTAGCATCCGGCGCGGTTGCCTGCCGTTGAAAGAAGATTACGGCGGGAGGACAAATGCCGGGAGTGACAAGTGTGACGGGATTTGAATGGACTCGCTGATTACGGCCGCTGCACAGGCGCTGGCATCTGGCGATACGCTTGGAGCGCTGAAACGGGTGGCGCTGCGCGACGACGCGCCGGCCTTGGCGCTGCGCGGCATCGCCATGGCGCAGCTCGGAGATCTCATCCGCGCCAAGGCGCTGTTGAAGAGTGCCGCGCGCGCTTTCGGGCCGCGGGAGGCGGTGGCCCGCGCCCGCTGTGTCGTCGCCGAGGCAGAGATCGCGCTCGTCTCGCGCGATCTCACCTGGCCGCCGAAGGCGCTGGAGGCGGCGCGCAAGCTTCTGGAAGCGCATGGCGACCGGATCAACGCCGCCCACGCCGGCAATATCGCCATTCGCCGGCTGATGCTGATCGGCCGCCTCGACGAAGCCGAGCAGGCGCTGGCTGCGCTCGATCCGACGCCGCTGCCGCCGGCCTTGCGGGCCGCACATGAGCTTGTTGCGGCCGGCATCGCCGTTCGGCGCCTGCGCACGCATGCGGCACGCGCAGCACTCGAACGGGCACAGCTTGCAGCCGAGCGGGCGAATATGCCCGTGCTGACGGCGGAGGTCGAAGCCGCTGGACATGTGCTCGATCTGCCGGCGGCGCGGCTGGTTTCGCCTGGGTATGACCGGCCGCTGCTGCTTGCCGAGGTGGAGGCGCTCTTTTCAAATGGCGCGCTCGTCGTCGATGCCTGCCGACATGTCGTGCGCGCGGGTGGCGCGGTAGTGCCGCTGGCGAGCCGGCCAGTGCTTTTCGCGCTCGCTCGTGCGCTTGCCGAAGCCTGGCCGGCGGATGTGTCGCGAGGGGTGCTGATCACACGCGCCTTCCGCGGCAAGCATGCCGATGAATCGCATCGCGCCCGGCTGCGCGTCGAGATCGGCCGGCTGCGCGCGGAATTAGCCGGCCTGGCGGAAGTCTCGGCTACCAAGCGCGGTTTTGCCCTTTCTGCTGCCGGCGCTTCTGAGGTTGCCGTGCTTGCGCCGCTCGTCGAAGGGCCGCATGCGGCGGTGCTCGCTTTCCTCGCCGATGGCGAAGCGTGGTCGAGTTCGGCGCTGGCAATCGCGCTCGGCACCAGTCCGCGCACCGTGCAGCGGGCGCTGGATGCGCTCGCTGGCGAGGAGAAGGTGCAAGCGATCGGACGCGGGCGGGCACGCCGCTGGATGAGCCCGCCGCTCTCCTCTTTCCCGACGATCTTGTTACTCCCGGGACCACTGCCGAGCGACTAGTATCAGTCAACCGACATGGAGGAAGACATGAAGACATCGGCTGCGACCATTCTGCGTGAATATGGACCCTTTCCGGGTGCTGAGCGCGTTCACGGCGTCACCTTTGACGGCCGGCATGTCTGGTTCGCCTCAGGCGACAGGCTGAACGCGCTCGATCCCGAAAGCGGTGAGGTGGTGCGGTCGATCGAGGTCGCCTCCCATGCCGGCACGGCTTTCGACGGCGAGTTCCTCTATCAGATCGCCGAGGACGTCATTCACAAGATCAACCCCAAGACCGGCCAGATTCTTTCCACCATCCCGGCGCCCGGCAATGGCGGCGATTCCGGCCTTGCCTGGGCCGAGGGCACGCTCTGGGTCGGCCAGCATCGCGGCCGCAGGATCTATCAGATCGATCCCGAAACCGGCAAGATCCTGCGCACTATCGAATCCAACCGCGTCGTCACAGGCGTCACCTGGGTCGACGGCCAGCTCTGGCATGGCACCTGGGAGGGCGACGACAGCGACGTCAGGCGCATCGACCCGCAGACGGGCGAGGTGCTGGAGCGGCTCGACATGCCCGAAGGCGCCGGCGTCTCCGGGCTCGAATCCGACGGCGCAGGCTGCTTCTTCTGTGGCGGAGGCAATAGCGGCAAGATCCGCGCCGTGCGCCGGCCATGAGCGCTGCGCCGCCGGGTGCGGGTGCTGCTCCTTGCAAGAAGGAGCTTTGGCGCGATATCCGTCTGCTTTAGCTGTTAAGGCGCGGCATTCCCCCGAGCCCCTCATGCTGAGGTGCGCAGCCGGTAGGGCGGAGCCTCGAAGCACCGCCCCAACGCTGCTCCTTGCCGCCTCCATCGCCGGCACGTCCACCTTCGCCGTTGCGGCCCAGGGGGATGAGGCTCTCTTGAGTGCCGGCACCAACCAGTTGATTACGCGGAAACAAAATCGCTGAGAATACACCGATTTATGCAGACCCATCATCTTCGAATAAAAGCGCCATCCCGATCGCATCGATGAACCGACCATCGATGTGCGCGGCGCGCCGGATTATGCCTTCGCGCACGAAGCCCAGTTTTTCATAGAGTGCGATCGCACGGCTATTGTCCTCGTACACATCGAGTTCGATCCTGACAAAACCAGCTTCCCGCGCGGCTCTCAGTGTCGTTTCGATGAGCTTCCGTCCAAGACCCTGGCCGCGATAGTCGGGAAGAATCCCCATGCCGAGCTTTCCGCGATGAGTGTGGGACGGGAAGAAATGCCGGCTGATGTCGCACCAGCCGACGACCTCTTCGCCAATCACGGCAACGAATTGCGGATCGCCCTTTGCGATCATGCCCATTACGAACTCACGCGTCTGAGGCAGGGGCGTCGCTTCCAGCATGGACAGATATTTTTTCTCCCGCGCGACGAGGTCCAGGGCGCGATGAAAACTGTCGATATGCGCAGCAGTGATCGATTCGACGCTGATGCCTGACGTTTTGGGTGTCGTTGCGGCCACAAGCTCTCCTTCGCAGACAGCGAGATATCCAAGACAGACATGTCGCAGACCCGCACCGAAGCGCATAATTCACCGTCCGTCAACTTTTGCGTGTCAACTTCGAAGGAACGGGCGCCATCAAAAGGTTGCGAGTATTGAAGGTCAGGCTCACATCGCACATCATGCTCGTCCTGGTGGCGCTAACCTGCGCGGCGGCCGTGATGCTGTGCGGATTTGCATGGCTCGCCGCCGTGAAGGTCGATGATCTCTACTTGCGCCGCCAGGCCGACTTTGTGCGACAAGGACTGGATGAGCAGATAAAGGCGCTTCCCAGAGAACAGGAAAGCGTCACCAAATGGGACGACGCCTTCCTTTATTCCAAGCAGCGGAACCATGAATGGTTGCTTGACAATGTCGGCCGCTGGACGAGCCGATATTTCGGACACGACAGAACCTATATCTTCGACGATAGCAATCGCCTGCTGTTTGCGTTCCGCGACGGGACGGACACCATGCCGCCGCACCTCGGCAGCGACGACGGCGAGGAAATGACGGCGCTGGCCGGCGAGATGCGGGCGGCTCTCGTCGAGCGCAAAAGGACCGGTGACGAACCGCTTGGCCAGCTGGCCAGGGTACGCACGATCATGATCGGCAACAGACCGGCGATAACAAGCGCGCGCCCCATTCTGCCGAGTTCGACAAGGATGCAAATCGAGCCGGGTAAGGAATTCATCGCCGTCTCTGTCAAGTTCATCGACGGAAAAGCTGCTGAAAGCGTCGCCCATTATGCGCGGCTGGAAGGATTGCATTTTTCTCCTTCGAAGGGTGAAGATGAGCGGGCGCAAGTGCCCGTCTTGTCCCATGACGGCGGGGTGGTCGGCTATCTCGTGTGGCAGCCGATCCGCCCGGGCTTCATGCTGCTTCAGCAGGTCGCGCCGGCGGGACTCGGCTGTCTGGCCCTGCTGATCGCTGCCGTGTTCTGGCTCGGACGGGGATTGCATCGCACTTCGCTGACCCTGCTGGACAGTCAGGCCGAGCTCACCCACCACCGCAACCATCTGGAAGAAATGGTGGCGGACCGAACGGCCGAAATCGAGAGACAAAGGCAGGAACTGGACCGCCTGCTGGTGCACGAACGACAGGTGAATGCGCTGCAGCGCCAGTTCGTCGCCATGGCTTCGCACGAATTTCGAACGCCGCTTGCCATCATCGACGCGGCCGCCCAGCGGCTCTGCCGCTCGACGACCAACGTCAGCGGTGAGTATGTTCACGAAAAAGCCGGAGTGATCCGCAGCGCAGTGGTGCGCATGGTCGATCTCATGGAGAGCATCCTTGCCAGCGGCCGGCTCGAAACCGGAAAGATCATACTGAAGCGGAGCGAGGGTGATCTGAAAGTCTTGCTCATCACCTGTTGCGATCGACAGCGCGAGCTTAGCCCTTCGCATGTCTTCCATCTCGATCTCGAGCTCATACCTGGCATATTGACCTTCGACCGAAGCGCGATGGAGCAGGTCTTTACCAATCTGTTTTCGAACGCCGTCAAATATTCGCCCGATCAGCCTGACATTTACGTGCGCGCGCGGGTTGACGATAAGGTGGTGGAAATCGCCATTGCCGATAGCGGCATCGGCATGGATGCGGATGATCTGCCGAAACTGTTTCAACCTTATTATCGCGCCCGAAGCGCGACGGGTATTGCCGGAACCGGCCTCGGCCTGAACGTCGTCAAGCAGGTCATCGAACTGCACGGCGGCACCGTCGAGGTGACGAGCGAGCTTGGCAAGGGCACAACATTTATCATTTCTCTGCCAATAGAATGTCTATTGTCGGATCAACAAGTCGCAGCTTAAGGAAGAGCTTATGGTTACAGTCCTGTGCATAGAAGACGAAGTCGAGATCCGGAATCTCCTCGTCGAAGAGTTGAACGAAGCCGGCTACAGGACGCTCGAGGCCTCGAACGGCGCCGAAGGCTTGGAAATGATCCTGTCGAAATGGCCGGATATCGTCATCAGCGACATTTCCATGCCTGTTATGGATGGGCATCAGCTTCTGGCGGAAATCCAGATCAATCATCCGGAGCTCTCCAACATTCCCTTCATCATGCTGACGGCGCTGACAGACCGGGAAAACACGCTCGCCGGCCTGCGGGCCGGGGCGGCGGATTATCTGACGAAGCCGCTCGACTTCGACCTGCTGCTTGCCAAGCTGGAGGGCTGCGTGACGCGGCTGGAGAACGATAAGGCGCTCAATCGGTCGTTTTGATGGGGCGGGTGAGACCAGCGCGTCCGAAATCGTTGGCTGATTCTGCCGGCGTGCTGTGTGGCCCCTCTGGCCTGCCGGCCATCTCCCCCACGAGGGGGAGACCGGCAGGAGGCCTGACCTTCGCGCATCACTAACGTTGCGCAGTTTGCGGCGCTTATTGTTTGGGGAAACCGGCGCTTCCAGCCGATCTCCCTCATTGTGGGAGAGATGGCCGGCAAGTCAGAGGGGAGTGTCCCACTGCATGACCGTCGGACGCTCTGATGTCTTCGCCGTTTTTCCGAGGGATGTGCTGTAAGCTTTATCGTGCGGCCTTTCCCAACACGTCCCCCAACACCGCAAACACTCTCTCATCCAGCGTCTGCGACACATTGAACCGCATGAAATTCGTCGCCGATTGCGACAGGCTGAACGCATTGCCCGGCGCCAGCACGATCCGCTTTTCCAACGCCGCCCGCGCGACATCAGCTGCGTCGATGCCGTCCGGCAGTCGGCACCAGAGGAACATGCCGGCCTGGGGCTCAAGCCAGGGTTTTATCCCCAAACTCTTTAGGCGCGCGGAGACTTCGCTCATGGCGCGCGCCAGCCGCTGCCTGAGCATTTCCATGTGTTTGCGGTAGCCGCCGTCGCTCAAGACGTTGAGCACCAGCTCGGCCGCCATCCGGCCGCCGCCGAAGGAAGTGGCGATCTTGAGGTCGGTGAGGCCCTCGATCCATTCGGGCCTGGTGGCGATGAAGCCGCAGCGGGCGGAGGCCGAAAGCGTTTTGGAAAAGCTGCCGATATGGATGACCCGCTCGAGCCCGTCGAAAGCGGCGAGGCGGGGCGCGGCCACATATTCGAAATCGGCGAAGATATCGTCCTCGACGATGGTGAGATCGAACTGGTCGGCGAATTTCAGGAGCCGGTGGGCCGTGACGGGAGAGAGTGTCGCGCCTGTGGGATTGTGGATGGCCGAATTGGTGATGTAGAGCCGGGGCCGATGTTCGGCGAGCGTCTGTGCGAAGAGTTCGAGATCGGGGCCTGACGGTGTATAGGGCACGCTGGCGATCTTCGCCCGGTGGGCGCGCAGCAGTGCGTGAAAGTTGAAGTAGCAGGGGTCGTCGACCAGCACCGTGTCGCCGGGTTCGAGCAGGAAACGGCAGAGAAGGTCGATCGCCTGCGTGCCGGACTCGGCGAGCAGGATCTGATCCGGCGAGGCCTCGATGCCACGCTCGCCCATGCGCCGCGAAATCAGCTGGCGCAGCGGCGGCAGACCGAGCGGCGAGCCGTAATCGGCAAGGGCCTTCCCCTCGGCGCGCGCAAGCGTTCTGAGCGCCCGGCGCACGCCCTCGCCGGGCAGCCAGGAGGGCGGCAGCCAGCCGCAGCCGGGCTTCAGATCGGCTTCATCCGCCTCCAGCGATTGCCGCGAAATCCAGAAGGGGTCGACGGCGCGGTCGAGCTTCGGTCCGGCCTCGGTCAGTGCGAAGGGGGCAGCCTGATTGGCGACATAGAAGCCGGAGCCCGGCCGGGACATGATCGCGCCCTCGGCGACCAGACGCTCATAGGCGTCGACGACGGTCGAAGTCGAGAGCTTCATGCTGGCTGCGAGGCCGCGCACCGAGGGCAGCCTTGCCCCCGGCGTCAGGCTGCGACCGGCAATGCGCTGCCGGATCGTCGTCATCACCATCTCGACGCGCGTGCGGCCCGTTATCTCTTCGTTCATCCGTACTGCCTTTTGAACCATAACAGTTTTGCAAAATCGTATCAGACCGTCACTGTCGTGGCTATCGGTGTTGGCGGATAAGACTGGACGGCCCGTTCTTGCGAATTCGATTCAACCAACGCGCCTCAGCTTATTGTTTATGCATGCCGTTCTCTCAAGGCCGCAGGGTTTCGACGGCATGCATCTCGGAAGGAATGCATGATGGAGCGAATGACGGCAGGGTGGGTCAATGGTTTGATCGGTGTGGTGATCTTCAGCGGTTCGCTGCCGGCGACGCGCGTGGCGGTGGCGCAATTCGATCCCGTCTTCCTGACCGTTGCGCGCGCGGCGATCGCCGGGCTGCTGGCGCTCTGCCTGCTGATCGTCTTTCGTGAGAAGCGGCCGGCCGGGCGCGATATCCTCTCGCTCGCCGTTGTCGCGCTCGGCGTCGTGGTGGGCTTTCCGCTGCTGACCGCGCTGGCGCTGCAGCATGTCACGTCAGCCCATTCGATCGTCTTCGTCGGTCTGCTGCCTCTTGCAACGGCCACCTTCGGGGTCATCCGCGGCGGTGAGCGGCCGAAGCCGGCCTTCTGGTTGTTCTCGGTTCTCGGCAGTACGCTCGTGGCGAGCTTTGCCCTGACGCAAGGCCTGACGGCCTCGCCGGTCGGCGATCTGCTGATGCTTGCGGCAATCCTTGCCTGCGGTCTCGGTTATGCCGAGGGCGGCAGGCTGTCGCGCACGCTCGGCGGCTGGCAGGTGATTTCCTGGGCGCTGGTCTTGTCGCTGCCGATCATGATCGCCGTCGCGTTCATCTACCGGCCGGCAAGTTTCGCCGGAATAGAAACGCCGGCGCTTGTCGGCCTTGCCTATGTCTCGCTGTTCTCGATGCTGATCGGCTTCATCTTCTGGTATCGCGGCCTCTCGCAGGGCGGCATCGCCGCCGTCGGCCAGTTGCAGCTGCTCCAGCCCTTCTTCGGTCTGGCGCTCGCCGCCACCCTGCTGCACGAGCCGGTGACGTGGGCCATGCTCGGCGTGACGGTTGCGGTCATTCTCTGCGTGATGGGCGCGCGGAAGTTCGCGAGGTAGTGGCTGCCTCAGGCCACAAAGCTGCCGCTCAATCGTCAGCAAATGGCCCTGTTATCGCCGCACCGAGCCCTTTTCAGCCTTCATCGTTGCGACCTCGCCAGCCTTTTGAGCGGCTGAGCGATCGACCGAGGCGGTCTTGCTGCCGTCCAAAATCACCGGAAAAGGAATGAAAATGATCACTCGTTATACATCCCTCGCAACGATGACGGCCGCGGTGGTCAGCCTGCTTGCTCTCAGCCCGGCATCCGCGACCGAGCTTGCCCAGGCACAACAGCAGCCGCCGGCACAGGGCCAGGCGCCCATGCAAGGACAGGGTGCTACCGGTGCGGCTTCCCCTGTTAGTGATCAGAAACTCGAGGCCTTTGCCGTTGCCTACGTGCAGGTCGATAAAGTCAGGCAGGAATATTCCGCCAAGATCGACGCGACGAAGGATCAGGCTTCGAAGCAGAAGCTGCAGGATGAAGCCAAGAAGCAGATGGTCGAAACCGTCCAGGCCTCTCCCGACATCTCCGTCGAGGAATATTCCTCGATCCTGACCGCCGCGCAAAGCGACCCGGCTCTCGCCAAGAAGGTTCTGGACAAGATCGGCACTCCGCCGCCGGCGCAGCCGCAGCAATAGGCTTTTGCCTGGAGCGGTTCAGCTTTTCATGGAGGAGCAGAACCACTCTAAGTTTTGGCGTTTACGCAATTCCGGACGGAAAACCGCTCTACACTTTCCCTGGAATTGCTTTAGGGCCGCAGTGCCCGCCAATTTGGCCGGGCGCTGCTTCGAAGCGTGATTTCTTCCGTCAGAGCCGGTCGAAAACCTCGGGCTGCAATTTGCCGATCCTCATCAGATGCTGCAGCACGTATGTCACGGAAAGAGCGTCGTCGAGCCCGTCATGCGCCCGCAACGGAGGATGGTCGACGCCGTAATAGTCGGCGAGCCTGTTGCTCGGCGTCCTTGCCAGATCTTCGATCGGCATTCCCGCTGCAAGGAGAAGCTTGACGGCGTTGTCGAAGCGGCCGGCCGGAATGGGCGGCTGAATGCCGGCTACATAGCAGCTGATAGCCACCAAGTTCATCTCATCCTTGCCCCAGGACCAGAACCGGGCGCCACCCGAGAAGCTGTCGACGGCCGCAAGCGCTTCCTGCAAGGCGACGCCATGAGCGTCGATATCCTGCTCGGTAATGTCCGTGAGATTGGTAAAGTAAGGATCGAGCGGATATCTTCTGCCGAAGCGGTCAACGGCCTTGATGTAGGACTTGTGCGTATCGAGGATCGGATATTCGCCTTCGAGACCGAGCTTCACGGCGCCGATCTGGGCGATGACGGGATCGGGATCATGCGCCGCGCACCAGAACCTGCGCTGCGAGCCTTCGACGCAAAGAAATTCACAATCGAATATGATGGCGGTCTTCATCGTCGATTCTGCTGAAACAAAAAGCGAGCTGAGGCTCGCGGACGCTACCTCATCCTGTTCACTCGTGGCAATCTCCGGACGCGGTATTTTCTGCAAGTTGCATCGAATTGAGAGCGGAGCACCAATGATGGAAATCGGCCGGCTGCTTGGCTCCGGCAAGGAGGCCGAAGTCTTCGAATACGGGGCGCTGGCGCTCAAACTCTATCGGCACCCCGCCTCGAAGGCGTCGGCGTTCCGCGAAGGGGCGAACCTTGCGATGGTCGAGAGGCTTTCGCTGCCGGCGCCGAAGGTTCATGCGGTCGGCGAGTTCGAAGGGCGCTGGGGCGTGGTGATGGAGCGGGCGCCGGCCTCGTGTTTTGCCGACCGGCTCGTCTCGACGGCAGGAGACGCTGCGTTCGGCGAAATGGCGCAGCTGCATTGCAGCATCCACAGCCAGCCGGGTGAAGGGCTGCCCTCCCTCTTGGCGCGTCTCTCGGCCAGGATCCGGTGGGCGGAGGGACTGGATGCCGCGTCGAGAAAGCGGCTGCTGTCGGCGCTCGATTCCCTTCCCGACGGCGATAGGGTCTGCCATGGCGATTTCCACCCGTGGAATATTCACGGATCAGGGCGGGGCGCGATGGTTGTCGATTGGCTCGACGCCTGCTCCGGCAATCCTCTGGCTGATGTCTGCCGAAGCTACGTGCTGCTGCGAAATGCCATGCCGATCGAGCAATGGCCTATGTCGAGGCCTATGCCTCCGCCACCGGTGCAGAGGTCCGTGCCATCCTGGCGTGGCTTCCTGCGATCGCCGCCGCTCGCCTGGCGGAAGGGGTGGCGAAGGAGAATGACGAGCTGCTGCGGTTGGCGGAACTCCGGCACTATCCTTAGAACGACACGAGGGGCGGGCGGATTTCAAGTGCCTGTCTCAATCGGACGTCATTTGGCGGGAACGACGAGCGCCTCATCCTTGCGAACGATATAGGTCGCCAGTTCCGAAGCCCTGCCGCTGCCGACGTTCCTTGCCGAGTGCACCACGCCGGAGGGTATGAACAGCGACTGACCGGCCCTGAGTGTCACCGGCTCCCTGCCTTCGAGCTTGTATTCCAGCGTGCCCTCGAGCACGAAGGCGACCTCTTCGCCGGGATGCGAGTGGTTCGGTGCGAGCACGCCCGGAGCGATATCGACGCGCACCTGGACGACTTCGTGGCCCGGCACGTCGATATCGTTCTTGATGAGGTCGGTGCGCTCTATCGGCTGCTCCGCATGCGCTGCCGCCGCGCCGCCGAGAGCAAGGGCGAGTACCATGGCCTGGATCGTTTTCATTGTGTCATCCTTCCTGAATTGGTCGGTCCCGGCTCGTTGGCCGCGACGCCATTTCAGTCGATGATTGAACCAGGCATGTGTCGGGAAACATACCTTTTTGTAAGCTTGTGTATCTGCGAGTTACGCGAACCGCATCGCGGACCTCGCGCGCGCCTTCGCGGCCACTTCCTCGCGATCGCGAGGCGGTTGCGACGTCTCCATTGAATCGAGCAGTTCGCGGGCGCAGGCAGCGATCGAACTGACCGCGCGCTCGAACGCGGCCTCATTGGGCTTCGACGGTTTGGTCGTTCCGCTGAGCTTGCGCACGAACTGCAGCGCGGCATCGTGAATCTCTTCGTCCGTCGCCGGCGGATCGAAGTTGAACAGAGGTTTTATGTTTCGGCACATGGCTTGCTCACGTGATTTATCTTTGCCACTAGGGGAGCGGCCTTGTGTGAAAGGTAGTCGCGTGAGCGCGAAATGCAACTGCCCCAGGGGGAAGCTGCGCCCTGAACGCGTTCAGGGGATCAGCGAGCGGAAGCCGATGATTGGAGCTAGCGATGCCTTGGGAAACCTGTATTTTTTTGCAAGCGTATGTCTCTGCGGCGCGGCCGCTTGATGTTAGAAAGAGGTAATGGATATCAAAAGCCTCGTACCTCGTGACAAACATGATCTTGCGGCAGTCTCGGCCGTCGAGAAGGCGGGCTATCCTGCGGTGGCGTCAATTCTCGATGATCTGCTGGGATGGACCGCTGACGGCAATTGGCCGGTCGCTGGACCGCTTGCGCGGTTTCTGGCATCGCTTGGCGACCCCATCGTCGAGCCTGTCATGCGTGTACTTGCAGGAAACGACTCCACCTGGAAGTATTTTTGTCTGGATCTGATTATTCGCCATCTTCCTGCTGATTGTATTGGCAGGCTGTACGAGGTGCTCTATCAGCTATCAATCAATCCGAATGACGATGATCGCGCCGAGGGCGTGGATGCGGTCGCGCGAGAAGTGCTGGCATAATTTCTTGATTGCGAGAGTGATTGTCTCCTGATCTTATCGATGCCGATGGAATAGCCTGTTTCGTTGTGCCGTGCCGTACCCCCCTCTGGCCTGCCGGCCATCTCCCCCACAAGGGTGGAGATCGGCTGGGCGTGATGGCTGCCCCAAACTACGAACGTATAGCTGCTGCACCACGGTGCGAGCGATGATCCAACCTCTTGCCGATCTGCCTCCTTGTGGGGGAGATGCCCGGCAGGGCAGAGGGGGGTGCGCGGCACGGCTTGCCCGGCAAGGGCGATCCCGCAGCTCCCTCGTATTTCAAGCCGCCGAAGTCGAACCTCTCACGTCGAGCGTCGCAATATCCGTCACACCCCCCGACGACTCGAAATCGAAGATCTTCTGCGTCACCAGCGCCGCCGCTCCTCTTGCCCAGGAATTGTCCTCCCAGTCTGGCAGGAGCGGCGGTGCGGTGCGGAAGGTGCGGGCGGCAAGCGCTTCGCGCAGGGGCGTGAGGAAGGGGTCTCCGAGCGAGATGGCTTCGCCGCCGGCGACGATGACTTCGGGGTCGGTGATGTTGACGAGGTTGGCGAGTGCGGTGCCGATGCCGCGGCCGGAATCGGCGACGAGGACGGTGGCGGTGGCGTCGCCTGAGGCGAGGGCTTCGCGGAGTTCGGGGAGGCCGAGCTCGCCGCCGCCGCCGGTCGCTTCACGCCAGCGGCGCAGCATCGAGAGTTCGGAATGATAGGCCATCAGGCAGCCGCGCTTGCCGCATTCGCAGAGGCGGCCGTTCTCCTCGAACAGGGTGTGGCCGAATTTGCCGGCCGCGCCATTGGCGCCGCGGTAGAGCTTGCCGTCGATAACAAGCGCGCAGCTGATGCCGACGCCGACGGCGAGTACCGCCATGTTGCGGTGCTGACGGCCGAGGCCGAAGAGCTGCTGGGCGATGGCGTAGGCGTTGGTGTCGTCCTCCAGCCAGACGGGCACATGGACGCGGCTTGCGACCAGCGCGGCCAGCGGAACGTTGTCCCATTTGAAGCGGTGGCTGCGCACGCAGGCTGTTTGTTCGTGGTTGATGACGCCGGGCATGGAGATGCCGATGCCGGCGAGCTTGGCCTTCGGCCGGCCGGCGAGCTTCACCAGCTCGGGAACCGTGCTCGCCAGGAGATCGGCGACATAATCAGGATCGTGACCATCAAGGGTGATGCGCATGGCGGCGACGGGATTGGTGGCGAGATCGGTTGCCACGCATTCCACTGAATCCACCATTAGCTTGAAGCCGAGCGCGAGCGAGTGCTCGTAATTGATCTCGACGGGGATCGGCCGGCGGCCGGCGGGGCCTGGCACTGCCTTGCCCTCGGCGACGATGCCTTCTTCCAGGAGATCTGCCACGACGAAGGTGACGGCGGCGGGGCTCAAGCCGATGACGGTCGCGATATCGGCGCGGCTCCTCGGCCCTTCGCGGCGAAGAAGGTTGAGGATGAGGCGTCGGTTCATGGCTCTCGCCGTGGTCTGGTCGCCTTTAAGCTTCACGATGCATTTCCTTAATTTTGTAAATTAATTATTGCGGGCTCGCACAATCTATGCATAAGTTCGGCCGCCGATCAACTGAAGCCGGCAGGATTTGCAGGCTGGAGGCCAGCACCGGATCGGCACGTTGAATGTCTGCGCGAACGCGCTTCAAGGAGGAGGCGGCTCGGGCCAGGCGGTGTTGATCGAGCAACCGGGAGGAATTCAATGGCATCTTCACAGCATTTTCCCTCAACTACCCGCAGAAGCTTTCTGAAAGGGGCGGGCGTGGTTTCGGCGGCGGCGGTCACGGGCAGTTTCCCGATCCCCGCGGTCGCGAAGGCGCAGGAAGTCACCATCATCTCATCTGAGAATAATGGCGCGGCACTCGATGCGCTGAAATCGATCGCGACGGGCTTCGGCAAGGAAGCCGGCGTCAACGTCGTCATCAACAATATGGACCACGAGGCGCACAAGACGGCGATCCGCAACTATCTCGTCGCCGGCGCGCCCGATGTCTGCTTCTGGTTCTCGGGCAACCGCATGCGCGCCTTCGTCAAGCGCGGGTTGTTCGACGATATTTCCGACCTTTTCGAGAAGGAAAAATACAAGGACGTGCTGGGTGCGACGGCCGGCGCCGTCACCGAAGACGGCAAGCAATACGGCCTTCCGACCGGCGGCACGCTCTGGGGCATGTTCTACCGCAAGGACGTGTTCGATCAATATGGGCTGACCGCGCCGAAGACGGCGGAAGAGTTCCTGGCCTATGGCGACAAGTGCAAGGCGGCAGGCATCACCCCGGTTGCGATCGGCACCAAGGAATTGTGGCCGGCGGCCGGCTGGTTCGATCAGATGAACCTTCGCATCAACGGGCTCGACAGGCACATGGCACTGATGAACGGTGAGATGAGCTATCTCGATCCGGCGCTGACGCCGGTCTTCGATCAATGGGAAGCGATGATATCAAAGGGCTTCTTCACGCCGAACCACACCTCCTTCGGCTGGCAGGAGGCCGCAGCGCTGCTGGCGCAGAAGAAGGCCGGCATGATGAACCTCGGCGCCTTCCTGCGCTCGGCCTTCACCGAGGCTGATCTGCCGCAGCTTGCCTACGCGACCTTCCCGGTGCTCGATCCCAAGATCGGCCATTTCGAGGAATTCTCGGTCAACTCAGTCCATATTCCCGCCAAGGCGAAGAACAAGCAGGGCGCGCGCGAGTTCCTCGCCTATTTCTACAAGCCGGAGAACCTGGCGGCTTATCTGGAGCCGGGCGGCAACGTGCCGCCGCGCAACGACCTGCCGGCGAGCAAGGACCCGCTCGTCAATGTCGCCGTGGAGACCATGAAGACGGTGCAGGGCGCCTCGCAATATTACGACCGCGACAGCGATCCGGACATGGCCCAGGCCGGCCTCGTCGGCTTCCAGGAATTCATGGCCAAGCCCGACCGGCGCAAGGCGATCCTGACGCGGCTCGAGGGGACGCGGAAGCGGATTTATAAGATCTGAAGGGCGGCTCGCGTACTCTGAAGCTGCCCCTCACCCTAACCCTCTCCCCCAGGTCGCGACTCAGTCCCTTCTCCCCGCGAGTGGGGAGAAGGTGGCGGCAGCCGGATGAGGGGCAGCCCGCAGCGGTCGATGAGGGCGAGCGGCGGTCCAGTCACAAACGAGGTTCTCAACATGCAGACATTATGGCGCCGCCAGCGGTGGTGGCTGACTCCGACTCTGCTCATCGCGCCGGCGATCGCGCTATTCTCCACCGTCATCCTGCTCTCGGCGGTGCGCAGCGTCTGGATCAGCTTTCACGAATGGGACGGCTTCGGGCCGATGGTGTGGATCGGGCTCGGCAATTACGTCGAGCTCTATAACGATCCGCAGTTCTACGTGTCGCTGAAGAACAATCTGATCTGGCTCGTCATGTTCATGGCAGCACCCCCGATCGGGCTCGCCATCGCACTCCTGGTCAACCAGAAAATCGCGGGCATGCGTTTCCTGAAGTCGCTGTTCTTCATTCCGCTGGTGCTGGCATCGGTCACGGTGGGCGTCGTCTTCACCTGGGTCTATACGCCGGAGTTCGGGCTGCTGGCGCTGATCTTCCGGGCCTTCGGGGCGGTGGCGCCGGCGGTGCTTTCCGATGAGCATTTCGTCACTTTCGCGATCGTCATCGCCGCACTCTGGCCGCAGATCACCTTCTGCATGGTGCTTTATCTCGCCGGCCTCAACAATCTGAGCGAAGAGCTGATCGGGGCGGGGCGCGTCGATGGGGCGAGGGGCTGGAACATGCTGCGCCACATCGTGCTGCCGCAGCTGACCCAGGTCACCTTCATCGCCATTGCGGTGACCGTCGTCGGCGCGCTGCGCTCCTTCGACATGATCTCGGTGATGACCGCGGGCGGGCCGTTCGGCTCCTCCTCGGTGCTCGCCTACCAGATGTACGAGCAGTCGATCTTCTCCTACCGCTTCGGCTACGGCGCGGCGATCGCCTCGGTGCTCTTCGTGATCATGGCCGTGTTCATCGCCTGGTATCTCACCCACATCATCCGCAGCGAAGAGAGGGGAGGCTGATGTATCCTCGTCCGATACCCGAAACCGCGATCTGGCAGCGCCGCTTCTATGTGTTCGCCGTCGTCGTCGTGCTCATCCTCTGGCTCTGCCCGCTCTTTGCGATCGTGCTGACCTCCTTCCGCTCGACGGCTGATGTGATGGGCGGCAATCTCTGGGGCTGGCCGACCGAGATCGGCGTCATCGACAATTACCGGGCGGTCTTCACCGACACGCCGATGGCGCGCTATTTCCTCAACAGCCTGATCATCACCATTCCCTCGGTCATCGGTGTGCTCGTCATGTCGACGCTCGCCGGCTTCGTGCTGTCGCGCTACCGCTTTCGCGGCAACATGCTGATCTTCGCGCTCTTCGTCGGCGGCAATTTCCTGCCGCACCAGATCATAATGATCCCGGTGCGCGACCTGATGGTGCGCCTCGACCTGATCGATACGACGGTGGCGCTGATCATCTTCCACGTCGCCTTCCAGACCGGGTTCGCCACGCTCTTCATGCGCAATTTCATCGCCGCGCTTCCGGACGAGCTGTTCCAGGCGGCCCGCGCCGAAGGGGCCTCGCCCTTCCAGACGCTCATCCATGTGGTGATCCCGCTGGTGCGGCCCGCACTTGCCGCGCTCGCCATCCTGATCTTCACCTTCGTCTGGAACGATTATTTCTGGGCCGTGGTGCTGACCGTCAGCGACAGCGTCAAGCCGGTGACGGCGGGCCTTGCCAATCTGCGCGGCGAATGGGTTTCGGCCTGGAACCTGGTTTCGGCGGGCACCATCGTCGTCGCAGTGCCGCCCGTCGTGATGTTCTTCCTGATGCAGCGGCATTTCATCGCCGGCCTCACCATGGGCGCGGTGAAGGGATGAGCCGGCGTCTTCCGTTTCAACAAGAGAGGGCCAGGATATGACCAGTCTCGAACTCCGTGCGATCAACAAGAACTACGGTTCCTATCATGCGCTGCGCGGCATCGATCTTTCCGTGGCGCAGGGCGAGTTCATCGTCATGGTCGGTCCGTCCGGCTGCGGCAAGTCCACGCTTTTGAAGAGCATCGCCGGGCTGGAGGCGATCTCCTCGGGCCAGATCCTCATCAACGGCCGCGATGTCAGCCGGCAGGAACCGGGCGATCGCGGCATCGCCATGGTGTTCCAGTCCTATGCGCTCTATCCGCATATGACGGTGGCGGAGAATATGGGCTTTGGCCTGCGCATGGCCAAGCGCCCGAAGGCCGAGATCGACGCGGCGGTCGCCCGCGCCGCCAGGATACTGCGCATCGACGACCAGCTCGACAAGCGGCCGAAGCAGCTTTCCGGCGGCCAGCGCCAGCGCGTGGCGATCGGCCGGGCGATCACCCGCTCGCCCGAGGTTTTTCTGTTCGACGAACCGCTGTCGAACCTCGATGCGGCGCTCCGCACCCAGATGCGCGTCGAACTGAGCAGCCTGCATGCCGAGCTCGGCGCCACCATGGTCTATGTCACCCACGACCAGGTGGAGGCGATGACCATGGCAAGCCGCATCGTCGTGCTGAACAAGGGCATCATCGAGCAGGTCGGCTCGCCGCTGGAGCTTTACCGCAACCCCGACAATCTTTTCGTCGCCGGCTTCCTCGGCGCGCCGAGAATGAATTTCCTCGGCGTCACCCTCGACGCTGTCTCCGGCCGCAGCGTGACCGTTTCCGCACCCGGCCTTGCGCCGCTGACGGTGGAGCTTGCCCAGCCCACGTCGCTTGCGAAAGGCGCGGGCTTGACGCTCGGCGTGCGGCCGGAGGCGATCTCCGTGGTCGCCGAGGGCAGCGAGGGCGGGGCCATCCATGGCGAAGTCCGCCTCGTCGAGCATCTCGGCCGCGAGACCATCCTCTATGTCGATGCCGGCAATCTCCGCACGATCGCGTCGGAAAGCGGCACCGGCAACATCACCGCGCAGCTCTCCTATGTCGCGCCCTTTGCCGTCGGGCAGAAGGTGGCGCTGAAGCTCGATGCGAACGAACTCTATCTCTTCTCCCCCGATGGCGGCCGCACGATCAGCGCCCGCAAGACCATCCTCGACAAGTAATCAGGAAAGAACCGCCCGTGTCCGACAAGACCCTCTCCGCATGGAACACCGTCCAGACCGACCGCTTTCTCGTCGGTGTGCCGCATTATCCCGAACATGTCGACGAAAGCTATTGGGAGCGGGATGCCGAGCGCATGGCGAAAGCCGGCTTCAATGTCGTGCGCATGGCCGAATTCGCCTGGCACATTCTTGAGCCGAAGCTCGGCACCTATGATTTCGATCTCTTCGACCGCGCCATAGCAATCCTCGGGCGCCACGGCATCGATACGATCATGTGCACGCCGACGGCGACACCGCCGCGCTGGCTGACGGCTGAACACCCTGAAATTTTAAGGGTGGACGGCAAGGGCCGGCCGATGAGCCACGGCTCGCGCCAGCACTGCGATACGGCAAGCCCGGTCTTTCGCGAGCACAGCAAGCGCATCACTCGGGCGATGGCCGAGCACTATCGCGACAATCCCTTCGTCGTCGGCTGGCAGACCGACAATGAGCTGAACACCAGCATGCCGGAGAGCTTTTCCCAAGCGACGCTCAGCGAATTCCAGGTCTTCCTCGCCGATAAATACCGCGAGATATCAAAGCTCAACGCCGCCTGGGGCGGCGATTTCTGGGCGACGGCCTATGACAGTTTCGATCAGGTGGTGCTGCCGATCGAATTCGGCCCGACCTTCCCGAGCCCCGGCCATCTGCAGGATTATCACCGCTTCCTCGCCTTCTCCACGGCGCGCTTCCAGCACGATCAGGTCGAGATCCTCAGGGAGGTGAAATCCTCCTGGTTCGTCTTCCACAACCTCGGCGGCCTCCGGGATATCGATTTCCGCGGCCAGTTCAGCAAGGATCTCGATTTCGTCGGCTACGACATCTATCCGATGCTCTATGACGAGTTCATGCGGCTCGGCAACCACGCCAAGGTGCAGGCGCTGCATCTCGATATCTGCCGCGGCTTTTCCGGCAATTACATCGTGCCCGAGCAGCAATCGGGCTTCGGCAGCCAGCCGGGCTTCTGCACGCTGACGCCGGAGCCGGGCGAACTGCGCCGCATGGCGCTCTCCTCGGTCGCGCACGGCGCCGACGGCCTGATGTTCTTCCGCTGGCGGCCCGCTCATTTCGGCGCCGAGATCTATTGGATGGGCATCATCGACCATGACGATATCGGCCGCCACCGCTATGAGGAGGCGACGCGCTTCGCGACCGAGATGACGGCGCTCAAAGACAAGATCCTCGGCACCTATGTGCGCATGGATGTCGGCATCGCCGGCTCCGATTTCGACAATCAGGAAGCCCACAAGACCTATCCGATCGGCCTGCCGAGCCCGCAGGACGATGCGATCCTGCTGCATCAGCATTGTTATGACAGGGGCATCGCCTGCGGCTTCATCCACCCCGAGGACGATCTTTCCAGGCTGAAGCTCTTCTATGTGCCCCATTGGGTGATGTGGAAGGACGAATGGACGGCGAGGCTCGAAGCCTTCGCCGCATCCGGCGGCACCGTCGTCATCGGCGCGCGCACCGGCACCCGCAATGAGGACAACCACGTCATCCGCGAAACCGCGCCCGGCACCGCGCTTTCCAAGCTGACGGGCGTGCGCGTCGAAGATTTCGGCCGCTTGGCCGCCCCCGGCGCCAACGGTCTCTTCGACGTGATGGAGCGCTCCGGCGGCCTCGTCATCCCGCCGAACAAACCGGCCGAAAGCCACCGCCGCGTCCGCCGCTTCAAGATCGGCAACCGCGAAATGGCCGCCGGCCATTTCTACGAAAACCTCACCATCGCCCCCGACGTCGAAGTGATCGCCGCCTGGTCCAACCGCTACGCCGAAGGCCAGCCGATGGCGACCTCCCGCAAGGTCGGCAAGGGGCAGGTGGTCTATCTCGGGACGTATCTCACCCCGGAGCTGACGGAAGCGCTGACGGAACGGCTGTTTGCGCCGGCCGGCATTGAGCCGTTGGTGGGCGGGTTGCCGGAGGGCGTGGAGGTGACGATGCGGATGAATGAGGTGAGGCGGCTGCTGTTTGTGCAGAATTATATGGATCAGGCGGTGACGGTGGGGGGCGTGCCGGCCGGGCGGGACCTGCTGGATGGGGAGAAGCTGGTGGCGGGGAGGCTGGAGCTTGAGGGGTATGGGTGTGCGATTGTGGAGTTGGATGGCTGAGGAGGAGATGAAGGGAGATGAAGGGAGATGAAGGGAGATGAAGGGAGATGAAGGAAGTCCGCGCGTCCTATGACAGGGTGCGGGGACGCCGGGCAACACGGCCTATAATACCAGTCAACGGCACCTGCCAAATCGTAGGCCCGGCCTCGCTGTATTTGCCGCATGCATTTGCCATTCACTCTCAAGGAGTGCCTGACGCACTGTGTAACGGCGTTGAAGCAGGTTTTGATACATCGAAAACGACTACGTCGATCCTCGATTGCTCTCCTTCACCCAAACTCTCAACGAGCATTGTTTGGAGCTCAGACGGATTGACGGGGGGAGATTTTCCGTCTGGTCTCTTTGGCAAATTCTTACCGCTTACCCGACCAAACCAGAGGACGAGATAGATGCCGCGTCCACCTGTGCGCCAGTCTCGAGCATATTTTTCATTTAGCTGAGTTCTTGACGCGCTCCAAACTTCCGAATGCCATTGCCCCTTGATTTCGATCGGTAATCCTTGTCCAAGTATGGTTGCATAAATATCGACGCGATTGTGATCAGGCATCGGAAGTTCCGGGAACAGCTCGACAGTTCCTGGAAGACGTGGTCTCAATAAATCCAACAATCTATCGCGACATGTGTTCTCGATTTTAGGCCGATTAATCTCCCAGAACGCTTCCCAACCTTCAGTGTCAGCGTTCGCAACGTACCGCTGGAGATCATCAAGATGATCCAAGATCAAGGCTTGCAAGTCTTTCACGCTTGAAGGTTCGGCATTCGCGAGGATCTTGGCAACTGCTTCGAGCGTTGGTGGCGTGTACTCTTGATCTCTCCGGTTTCGCCGCTGGTTAAAAATGACGTGTCTTACTTGCGGTAAATAGCTGGTGTCACCAATCGACGAGGAAAGACGCTCCAGCGCTTCGGTACCTGCCGCCGTGCGATCTGCACCGAGCGCATTGATACAATACGAGATAAACTCGCTAGCGTCCCAAGGATTTTGGTCTCCACTCCAGCTGCCGCTTGGATGGCTTACTAACGGCCAAAGCGGGGCGAACCTTTCAACAATGGCTTCGTAACGATCGGCGGTGAGTGTCAAGTTTCCGACATCAGTCCTGTCGGGTAGCATGATACTTCGGACCGACCAGATCATTTCGTTTGAGGGGCAGCCGCTTTCGCCCTTATGCGCAAGGGCAAAGGAGGCAATACAAAATGCCGTGGCCTTCCAAAGCCGTTGGCATTCTTCATCCAGCAAATGCAACTGATGAATACGCTGACAAGCGAGAGCCACCAACTCGGATTGATCACTTCGATGAAGCAAGAACTGAATCAATTCCAGCTGTGTGCTATACGATGCGTGCGGATAGTCTTTCAACCACTTAATTGCAAGCCTGGGCGAGAACAATAGAAACCGCTGATCTCTTAAGAGTCGGTATAGTCCAGAGACATGTTGTGTCCCTGACCTAAACTGGCTCTCCACTACTGTTATAACGAACTTCTCTGAGCGTTGGTCGTCTTCAAATACAACTTTCTCTAGGGCGATTTCGATGTCTTCGCCGAGCTTCGCGCCGTGAAATTCCGGCATATCCCACCAGATGCCTAAAACGGCGTCCACAACCCTTTCCGGGATATCAGCAAGCGTTCCGCAAGTTCTTATTACTTCAGCGACACCCGCCAGCATAACCGGCTCGATGGTCCAATTCTTATTTTCGTGGCGAATTGACCAGATTTGTTCCAAGTTGGGGAGATCATCGCGTTGTAACGCGGGAACAAACCCCAGTATCGCGCTGTTGGTCACTTCCTCGCCGACCCATTCCTTCAGCCTGGTAATAGGATCTGCGCTGCTATCAAGATCAGAGTATCGGTTGAGATAAGCATTCGCTAACGAAACCAACGCCCCGCTTTGGCCAATCGCTATTTGGTTTATATCTTTGACAAATTCAGCACGCTGCCTTCTAAAATTTGCCTGCCGCTTTTTCTCGTATTGTTCGCGGCGTTTTCTTTCCTCAGCTTCATAATCCCGAATTGGTGGTCTCGTGAACTCCTCATACGCGGAGGCGAGTTCTGGATGTTTCTCAACGCCAGCAGTTATTGCGCTCTTCAAGGCCTCATTGTCTCGACCCAATCGACTCACGGCGCGAACCAAGTCTGTCCAAAGCGTTACCTGATGAGCGTCAAGAGTTGCGGTTTGTGCGATCTCGCTGAGAAAATATGTAGCGTCCTCAATCGTTATACTGAGACCCGGAAGCGCACGCGGCAGTTCGTGCACAATTGCCATCCATGGACCGCCGTCAATGGCAGTGTCGTAAAGAGCTATTCGCTGGACCTCGCGCCGAAACAAATCGTTTTCCTGAAGATGACCTTTGATGCGCTCAATGCCTTCGTCAGACGACCCGCGTTGGCTTTCAATATGAGAAACCCATGACCAAAGCCGGGGCGGATCGATTGCAGGCCCATTGAGCGCAGACGCCAACAGCCGAAGTAAAGCAGATGTGAGGCTTCGTCCGGGATGCCAATATTGATCTCTTCTCTTCGCCGCGATTTTTGCCGCAATCACGTCGAGAATATCTTGTGCTAACTCTGGGGTAATCCGCTTGATAAGCAAATAGTCCATGCCAGCAACTCGCGCCTCGCGACGCTCTGACTCGTTAATGCCACACAAAGCGACTATGGTATTTGCAATAATGTTGGCAGAGAACCTAGCTGTTCCAGCAATTATTATGATATCTGCGACTAAGCGACTGTTCTCATATTTCCCATTAGACAGTAAGTTTTCTACAATACTTTGCCAGTCAATGATAACGTCGGCCTTTGCCAAGGCCTCCGCTGCCGCGCTACGCTCTGCATAGGGAGCCTTGGAGTTTCGTATCAATTCAAGCAGTTCCGGAACGACGTCGTTTGTTAATGTCGACCCGATAAGTGATGCCAAAATGAGTGCTGAGAGTTGCACATGCCGCTGAGGGCCGGTGATCAGCGCGATGATTTCAGACTTTAGCTCGGCCCTTGCAAGCCCTGCCACGGATCGAACACTCCAATCCTCGCTCCGAAAATATGGATCATCGTCCGCCAGTTTTGTCAGCGCTTGTAACAGATGTCGCGCACTTTGGGCGCTAAGGCTGGATGTGTCTCCGTATCGAAGGAAGCCATAGGGGTCAGCATCAATGCATCGCTCGCGAACCTTTGGTGAAAAATGTCCGAGCCAAGCATGAAGGCCTCTTAATGCGGACGGTACACCTCCGTTCACTTCGATCAGGCGGAAAAGTCGTCGCTCAGACAGCTTAGAATCAAGTTTCTGGCTGAGCCAGCGCGCGGCAAGATGTTCAGCGATAACGCGGTGAATTGGAACTAGCTGATCTTCCGCTTCCGGTCGAAACAAGCGGGTTTTGGTAACTGTCTCAATGTCAGCGTATGGGCTTACATCATTAAGCTCCGCCAAGGGCACGAAGCCTTCCGGAGCCTTTCTGCGGTTGCCAATTGCTATTCCAACCGCTCCAGTCAAAAGCAGATGTGCGAATGTACAGCCTGCGACCTGTAGAAGCTTTTCCGTCGACAACTGTGCTTGACGCGATAGATCGTGTGCCGGATTCTCTTCGTCGGTAAGAAGTTCTGTTGCGCGCTTCAATAGCTCAGTCTTTGTACGTGGAAGACCATCATCTTTTAGCCAGACTTCGGCTAAGAGCCGCAATGTGAGGGGGTTTCCACCGAGGTCGTCCAGTCCTTGCAATCGGATGGCCGACAGCAATTGGTCGGCTGCAATTCCAGCATCATAACTGACAAGAAATGCGGTTGCCTGTTCACGATTGAAGGGTTGAATATGCACGGAAACCGGCATGACGCCGTAATCTTGCGAAAACTTCTGCCGATTCAATGTGCCAGTCCAGTCCGCTGCGCGGCAGGAGATGATAACGTTTGGATTCTTTAGTTTGCCGAGTGACGTGAGAACGCTGTCGATCGACGGTTCGGCGTTGGACGTTGGAACTTCATCCAGTCCATCAATAATCAGCGGAGCACCAGCCCGACCCTGATAGGCTGAAGGGTCAGCTGACCGACAAAATGTTCCCGCGGCAACTCGCTGTGCTCCGAATGTCTTTTCAAGCTGCTTTGTCAGCTCGGTTTTGCCAATCCCTGGTTCTCCGAGAAGCACCACCACACGCCCCATAGTGCCAATATCGCCTTCCTCGACGATGCGTTCGTCCTTCGTTCCTTTTGCTACAATGAGGGTTCGTGGGATATACATCGATCGAACAGCCAATCTCTCTGGTTTGCTTCGATCAGTTAAGTACCGGTGAAGGTTTGAGTGCAATGATGCGAGATGTATTCCACATGTTTATCCACTGGTAGTAGGTGTTCCAACGTCACTTATGACACCGCACAAGACTACGATACCAACACATTCCCCATATACGTTAATCCAATAAACCCATCTCCCCCGCGCACAAGCAGCCCAATTTCCCAGTCTTGCAGACATTTTCTTCCCTCGCACATTCCTCCAGACTCCCCACCGTTTTTGACATAAATCAGTTGATCCAGCTGATTGAGTGGTGCAATCGGACTCTGCGAGCACTCCACTGTGAACGAAGCTGACATGGCCAAGCTCAACCGGATGGTCGCCATCGCCTCGCGATGACAAAGTGGCAGGCAGTGAGGGAGCGCCCAGCGGGCTTTCTGGCATGATAGAGGCGACACAATGTCCCCCTAGTTGCCCCAGCCGATTTGGAACCGATCAAATCGAACCTCGCTCAACGGCCGGTCGGAGGCGCTCAGTCTTACCGAACGAAGAACGAGATGAAGGTCGGGGGAATAGTATTGTTCGAAGATAATCGGCGGCAATTCCGTCAGTTTCAGACGGCTGTTGATGGCCCAGACTTTGTAGGAACAAGATGCAATCGTTTCCTCCCCCAAGCCGTCGAACCTGATAAAAGTCGTGCCCGAAACGGATTTTTTGCCATTGATGAAAAGCGTGGTGTCGGATTGCCAGTTCTTCTTCTGTGGCAGATCGTCCAACGCAATCGCATTCGCGTATTTCAGCTCATGCGTTCCGCTGGCACTCACTCTCTTTTCGACGAGCAAGGGGTGCAAATATACAGCCGACACCGGCTGCAGTGAACCGTCGCGCTCCATCAGCCGTTGTTCGGTGAGACCCGGGCCGTCCGGCTTGTAGAATACGGAATAAAAAGGCGCTTCTCTGGTCAACAGCACTCCCTGTTCGGCTTCTTTAGCGGTTAAGCAATCGCCAAAGGCTGGTACCGCCAATGTTATTCCAACCAGTAGCGACAAACTTCTTAGCAAGATCGACATCCCAGATTCCCTCATCCAAGTTCACTACAATGGTGCTTGGGTGAAATTGGGGAGATCGGAAAACAGACCTCTAATGTTGCGCACCGCCAACCGACGGTACGGTGAATTTCACAAGCTTTCCGCCCAGCACTTCGTGCACTGGTGTGGCGAGTTCGATGAGTACCTTGTGTTCGCCCGGCGGCAGGCCGGTGAGGACGATAGCGCCGGTGCCGCCTGCATCGGCCCACCGCCATGGCAGGTCGTCGATGCTGACATGAAGGTGCCCGGCGCGGGGCGAGACATCGGTCGCGCTGGCGCCGAAAACGGGCAGGATGCGAAAGTTCTCGGTTCGATAGGGAATGATGGCCACGCCTCTGGTGGCCAGTGGTTCTTCAAGGGGCTGATCCACGAAGAGCTCGGGCGCGGGTTCGTTCTTGATCGGAAGGAACTGCGTGGCCACCTCATGCGGCGTCTGCGCGTGGAGGGATGTGCCGGCGAACAGGAGAGCTGCCGTTGCGAGGGCTCTTGCGACCATGGTCATGACATAATCCTTTGTAGTCGCGCCTGTCGTGCCGGCATTGCCGGGACACCGGCGCGACGTTGAGTTGAGCCGATCAGGCGGCGTTGAGTTCGACGGCGATGTTGCCGCGCGTGGCTTTGGAGTAGGGGCAGAGCTGGTGAGCGCGCTCCACCAGGGACTTGGCGAGGTCAGTCTCGATGCCCGGCAGCTTCGCATTCAGCCGCGCCTGCAGGACATAGCCACCGTCATCGTTCGAGACGAGGTCGATCTCGGCATTGACGGCAGCATCGGCGGGCACGCGAAGCTGGCGTTCGGCAGCCGCTCGTCCGATCGCACCGAGGAAACAGGCGGACCAGGCGGCGGCGAAGAGCTGTTCGGGATTGGTGCCCGGAGCCGAAGAGCCGGGCGGGGAGAGTTTCACATCGAGGCGACCGTCTGACGTGCGGGACGCGCCGTCGCGTCCGCCGGTGGTGTTGGTGGTGCCGGTATAGATGACTTTCGACATTGGATGCTCCTTGTTCAATTTCAGCTGGTGAGACAGCGCAATGCTGTTTTGTTGGGCGCCGCCACGGCCCAGCAGGGTTCCGGGCGGCAATGACGGGAATATGAGCTCGGGGAAATCCATCCGGTAGCGAGCAGGAGTGAGAGCAAGCCTCTCGTTTTCGCTCAGTCTTGCATCAGGTTGCGAGAAGCCGGAGCGCTGTGGACGATGTGGAAAAGCAGCGCGTTGCGGGGGCATGTCGCTCCCATCCGCGGAGGATTGCCCGCCGTTCGGAACTTGCCGAACTCAAGAGGCTGCCTCTCAGGTTTTCCCGCTACCGCCGGTGCCGGCATTGCGCGATCTTCGAAGCGCTAACCGGGGTCGAGACCTGCCGAGGCGGTCTTGATCTCTCATCCAGTCAGGAGACAGACATGAACACGCTTTTCAAACGCAAGATCGCCTTCGCCCTGTCGATGGGCATCGTAACGACAGGGCTCATTTCTTTCACGCTGCTCGCGCTCAACCTGGGTTTTTCCGAGGGATTCGTGCTGACGTGGCTTCGCTCGTGGGGCATCGCCTATCTCATCGTCATTCCCGCCATCCTGCTGATCGGCCCACACCTTCAGGCGCAGGTCGACCGCATCGTCCGCTGACGAACTGAATCTCGGTGGCCGATGACAATGACCATGCTTGGCAATTATCGGCTTGGCCAGGATTGGGCGCGGACGGTCAGGGAAGGACGCGTTTCATTCCGGTGACGGCGCATCACCATAATTGCCGCAGGCCGTGCGAAGCCGCGGCAGAATCCAATCGATGAAGGCGCGCACTTTGAGGGCAAGCAGGCCCTGGCGGGAATAGACGATGTGGATCGGCTTGGGCCCGCCGTCATAATCCTTCAAGATCGGCACGAGCATGCCCGAAGACAGCTCCTCCGGAACTTGATAGTCGAAGAGGCGGGCGATCCCGGCTCCACTGCACGCGGCGGCGACGCAGTTGGCCGCGGTGTTCACCTCGATCCGGCTCCGTGGCATCGCCTCGACCGGCGTCCCGTCGATCTCGAAGCTCCAGAAGAAGGACCTGTCGTTGAACATGATGCCGTCGTGATCGGTGAGCTCGGTCGGATGCTGGGGAGTGCCATGCCGCTCCAGATAGGCCGGGCTTGCGCAGGTCAACAGGCGGAACTCGCCGGCCTTGACCGCATAGAGCGAACTGTCGGCCAACTCGCCAAGTCGGATGGCGACGTCGACCTGTTCGTTGATCAGATGAACAGAGCGGTCGAGGGACAAGAGGTTCAAGGTCACTTCAGGATGCTTGTTCATGAAATCGAGCGCGATCGGCAGAACGTAGCGGTGGCCAAACTCGATCGGCATCGTGATGGTCAGCAGTCCCCGCGGCGTCTGATATTCGCCTGACGCCCTGCGTTCGACCTCCTCGAGATCGGCAATGATCCTGCGAGCCGCATCGACATAATCGCGGCCAGCATCGGTGAGCTGCAGGTTGCGGCTTGTCCGGATGATGAGGTTTGCGCCGAGATATCGCTCCAGATCGGCAACCTTGCGGCTGACGCTCGGCAGCGGCGCGTTCAGCTTCCGGCTGCCTGCCGACAAGCTGCCGGCGTCAACCACCGCAAGCAGAACCCGCATCGCATCAAGCCGATCCATGACACCCCGACGACTGAAAGCCTCGATATTAAGGATATGAGAAATCGGTTCTGATGAACAGCAATGCCGCGAGCGCCACCTCATCATCACCCGGGCAGCCCCTTGTCGTTCAAACGTCTCGACGATGCGGAACCGCTTCACGATCCGGTGGATGCGCATCGAGAGGGTGGTTCTCATATTCAGCGGCTGCCGGCCCGGGCCTCTGGCCAGTACATTTCCCCATCCGATCAAGGATTTCGTTGACTGCCAATGGACACCGTCGGTGCCACGGAGATCAACGGCTCGGTGACGCAACTTCAAAAAGGGGTAATCGTCATGGACAGGTTCTTCTATGTTGGCGTGTCAGCCGCTCTGTTTGCTGCCTTTGCCTTTTCGCTCAACTTTATCGTGCCCTTCATCATCGGCGGCTATTCCACCTTTGATTTCGCCCTCATCCGTCATGTTGTCTCGGCGCTCGTCGGCCTTTACATCCTGTTTTCCGAAAAGGGTGTCCTGCGCCACCTCACGCTTGGCAACTGCCTGAATGCCATCTGGCTCGCTTTCATCGGATATGTCGGCTACTTCCTGACCGTGACGGGAGCGGCCGTCTTTGCCGGCCCGGTCATCGCTCCCGCCTTTCTCGGTCTGGTGCCGATCGTATTGATGGTCGTTGGTAACCAGCGTCAGGGGTCATTGCCGTGGCGCTCCCTCATGATCCCGCTGGCGCTGGTGCTGGCCGGCCTTGCTCTCGTCAATGGCACGGCATTCACGGCGGAAGGATTGGATTCTGTGCGCTCGTTGTGGATCGGCGTGCCGCTGTCGCTCGCAGCGGTGGGACTTTGGGTCTGGTTCGCGCTTGCAAATCAGGCTGCACTGGCGGCCCGACCGGAAATGCCCTCCGGTGTGTGGGCTGCGCTGATATTGGTCGGAGGTGGTATCCTGATGCTGGCCTTCTACCCCTTCGGTGCCGCGCTGGACCTCTTCCGGCTTCCAACGCTGGGATACGGTTGGAGTGCCGCCGGCAGCTTGTATATTTGGGGCGCTTCTTTCGCGCTGCTGGCAACCGTAGGCGGCGTCTGGGCCTGGAACATTGCGTCGCGGAGCCTGCCGGTTGCCTTGGCTGCGCAATTGATCGTCTCTGAAACGGCCTTCGGTGTGATCGGTGGACTTGTCGTGCATGCTCGTTGGCCGACCCCGATCGAAGGTGCCGGGATTGTCGTCCTGATCGCCGGCGTCGTTTTGTCCGTGCGGATTTTCTACGAACTCCAATTTGCGCCTGGAACAATATTGCTTGCGCAGGAGTGAGCCGCTGCACGCAAGGCAGGCGATTGCCGGCCCGCCCGCATCGCCCTTCGAGGCCCTTGCGGGGCTCCTCAGAGCGAGGCTCTCTGCGGCGTCAACGCCTGGGCGGAAGAGCAGGGCGGCAGGCCGCTCGCCGATTATGTCAAACAGGTCTTTGCCGATCTGAAAGCTGAGCTGGCCAAGGCATAAAGGCCAAAATGGAAGACTCGGGCCGCCGGGAAAATTGACAAAAAAATAGAGCATTTCCGGACGCAAACAGAAACGGAAATGCTCTCCTAGTTCGGTGCGAATTAATACCAGTGTCGGCTTCGCACCTCTCACATCTCGCCAGGTGGCTATTCGTCTGGCGCCGCCGACGCGGCGTTTTCCAGCGAGGTGCGGATCTGATCAATCTTGCCGTCGGCATCGCCAACCCCGAGAATGGTCTTGGCTTCATCCAGGACCGCCGGGCTGACCTCACCGGTTTTCGTTGCGGAAGCCAACGCGTCCTCCAGCGCCTGATCGCCCAGCAGGGGATCGTCGGCCGCAGGCTCGATACCGTTGTCGATTTCATACTGGGCATAAGCCACGGCGTAAGCCGAGATGGCAGTCATGCGTGGATCCGATGTATTCATCAGCGCCCGATAGTTCCGCTTCAAGGAATTCAGGCCCGCAAGCTGCGCCGACAGGTTCTTCTCCTTGGTGCTGGTGGCTGCGGTGTCTGACTTGCCCGATTTGGACTTGCCCGATGCCTCGGACGATTTGCCTCTCACGGCTGATGAGTTGGAATTGCCGTGGTTTGAACCGCTGTTGTGGCCGCCACCGTTTCCGTGGCCACCGCCGTTACCGCCGCCGTTACCGCCGCCGTTGCCACCACCATTGCCGCCGCCGTTCCCGCCGTCCTTTGCCAATGCGCTCATGTCGAGCCCCGCAATCGTTGCCGGGCTTGCTGCAAGCGTCAGCGAAAGCACGGCCAGGGACGCTAAAGTTGTTATCCGCATCGTTTCCTCCAATGAGACCAGATGCCGTGCAACTGCACGACGAGATCTGACTTGGAAGATAGATTGCTATCGCGCTCTGCACATCGGACGGAGGTCTGGCGAAGGGCCCGGCTATGGTCCCAGAAGAAGCATACGAGACTCGGCCTGCGGGCGGCCATGGTCGAAGCTCACGAAGGCGCGAGAACCGGTTCAGGGAAGACTATCGCGAGCTTTCCAGGTGGCTCTCGCCACGCAGAAGGTTCAGCCAGGCCTGCGACACTTTCTCAGCGCCTGACTCCCCGATATGGCAATCGTCGTAGCGGTCATCTCCATCGAGTAACGCGTCAGAATTGACGCCTTCTCGGATACCGTGGCCACTTCTTGATAGGGCCAGTTGCGCCCGTACGATCGCATTGTCGGGAATGTGCTCCTTGAAGCCGCCGTTGCTCGGTTCCAGGCATTTCGATGCGATCGAAATGTAAACGGGTGCTTCGACGCCGTGCTGACGCAATGTGTCGACCATCGACATGAAATGTTTCTCATACGTCTCCGCAGTGGTGCCCATAACGAGGTCTGCCTCTCCTTGCACCCAGAGGACGCTCGTTATCCGATAACCGGAATCCTGAAGCTGTTTCATTGTGTCGACAAGCATAGGATTGAGGTCGCCGCCTGTCGCCCATCGTGCGACCTCTGATCCGCCATATGCGAGAGGTGCGAGGATGACATTGTCGTTTTGTCCCGATGCGATCAATTTGTTCCCAAGAAGCGTCCAGTACTCTCCCTTGGTATTGGTCGAGCCAAGAAGCGGCGACGCCGCGATGAAGCACCGTTTGTCAAAGGCGTTTACAACGCGAGCGCCATAATCCGATCGGTGCCGTTGTCCACCGTAGTTGGCCGCGTTCGATTGGCCAAGAATGAGTAGGACAGCAGTTCGATCAGTTTGAGTCGGGCAGGTCACAGCGGTTTTTGATTCATCGGCAATGAGTCGTTCCTTATCGTCGAAAGTATAACGGCTTGGAGCTGCCGCCTGCTCTCCGGTTACCATTTTCTTCGCCGCGGAAAGTTGCGGCCAAGGAAAGATCTCATGTCTCGCGCTCGTGCCGCCGAGAAGGTACATGGCAATCAGGGCTGCCAGGCCGACTGCTACTGTTTTACGCATGTTGTTACCTTTAAAACATCATTCGGACTATTCGAAGCTAGTCCAGCCACGAAAGTTCCTTTACACCTGCCACATCTGCTTGCTCGGGCATGCTCTTTGCAAAAAGAGTTCTTCGCGAAATCCGAGCCCGATCGTCGACTAGTCGCGTGGCGTCGCCAAAAACCTGCTCTAAACTATAGATCGCACCAGTGATTACAATCATCCGGATGGGTGAGAAATCGTGCTCCGCAGCATCAGCTTCATGGAGAAAATTCCCGTTGCTCGTCCACTGAAAGACGATCACAGATTGTGCAACGAGGACAACGCGGGAGCAGAGCACCGGCTATTCGTCGCGGCGAACCGGTGGGGTCGGCGCTGGAAGGTCGATCTGGTGGGGGCATCACCGCGGTCGTTGGCAATATTGCGCGCGACTGCATCTCCCGCGGGTTAACCCGCGACAGGAATGAAGAAGGAGAGTTGTTTGCCGCAAATCACGCCAGGCGCAAATCGAGCAGCGGGTGCAGCTTCTTAAGATTCGGCAGGGATTTTGCCTGCCACGGATGTTGATTGGTGCCTTTGACGATGAGCAGCAGGTCGTCCATCTTTCTGGCTTCGATGGTCAGCTTCGCCAGGAGGTTGATGCCCGAGGAGTTCAGGAATTCGAGGCCCGTCAGGTTGAACGTTACCTGTTTGTGCCCCTCACGGAGAAGGCCTGTTATCAATGAATAGATCGGCGCATAGGCGTCCGGTCCTGCCAGACGGAAGACGCCATCGAAATACACCTCGTTTTTTTCCGCCCATACGCGGAAGCTTTCGTCACTGATTTCCATTCTTCGCTCACCGATTGGAGGAGGGTGGCATCGCCACAGCTGCAGTCGTCGTCAGTATGATATGCTCGTCATTATTCTCTTCGAATGTCCATGCCATTCTCGCATCGTAATCGCTCAAAAGGGTTAGTAGGCCCAAACCGGAACCACTTTCCGGCGATATGGCATTGGTTTCGATTTGCTCAAGAAGAAGTGCGCCGGGTTCCTTCGATTGAAGGCGCTGCAGGAGCTGCTGGAAGCGAGACGATGTCGCGCCGTCGATTGCATTCTTGACCCTGAACAGAAAGCTTCCATCGATTATGTCGGCTTCGATAAGGATCTCGCCAGGCTGTCGAAATTTGACGGCATTTTCGATCAGCTCGTTGCTGAGGTATCCGATATCATGATGCGCCTGCAGGTAATCTTTCCTCGACCGGGAATAGGGCAGCGCCATGATCTCCGCTATGAAGTCCGAAGTCATTCCTGAATGCTTCCATCCAAGCTGAAGCGGCCCATCACTCAATGTCAGGCGAGCGCCAGAATCCAGGCTGATCTCCGCCAAAGATTCGATGCCGTATATTTTAGGCGCCATGTCTCACCTATGCCGTACTGCGAGAAGCGTGATGTCGTCGTAGATCTTCTGCGATCCGATGAAGTGCATCAGTGTCGTGACAATTCCGGAAACGACCTTCTCGGCGCTCTGACCCTTCAAGCGAAGCGCTTCGCTGCAGAGACGTTCGATGCCAAACATTTCCCCCGCGCCGTTCGCTGCTTCCGTTACGCCGTCGGTATGCAGGAGGATGAGGTCGCCTTTCTCGAACGTTATTTCACGAGTTTTAATGAATGCAGAAATATCGGCGTCCAAGCCAATCGGTATGCCGAGATCCATGGTGTCGACGCGTTGGATCTCGCCGTTCGCCCGCACGATGACAACTTCCTCGTGCTGCCCGGACAAGATCATCTCCTTGCCGTCATAGTCGAGAAAGGCCAGGGTAAGATGCTTGTCTATTCTCGTCCTTACTATGTTCTTGAACAGGGCGCTGTTTAGATCCGCCAGAAATTTGACGGCGTCGGTGTTCCCCGCCTCCTGAAGGGCGCGGGCGACAGACTGGACCATCAGCATCAACACGCCGCTTTCGAGCCCGTGACCGGTGACGTCGCCGATCCCGATCTTCAACCGCTTTCCGTTCTTCAAGACGTCGTAATAGTCGCCGCCGACTTCTTCCGCAGGTCTCATATAGGCTGCGATCTCGATGTCCTGAAATTCCTCCAGCTCCTGTTGCAACGGAAGAACCATGAGCTGGATTCTTTCAGCGACGGCCACCTCTGTTCCGAGACGGCGATTTTCTCGCTGGAGCTGTGCATTCAACGCCGAGATCTCTTCCTTCTGATCTGCGATCTGGGCCGTTCGTTCTTCGACGAGTTGCTCGAGATTTTCGGTGTGATAGCTGATCTGTTCGGCCATCCGATTGAATGCTTCACCGGCAGCACCGACCTCATCCTTGCTTGTTATCGCCACTCTGACCGAATAGTCCTGCGCCTGAATCCGCTTGGCGGCCCCCGCAAGTGCGCTGATCCCGCTCGTTATGCGTTTCGAAGCCGCAAACACAGCGATCGTCACAATCAGCAGCGACATCAAGATCGCCAGGATCTGATAGATCACGATCCGGTTGGTGGCCTCGGAAATTTTCGCCTGGGCGGCATAGAGCGAGGCATCGATTTCCCGTTCCGGCACAACCACTCCCAGCAACATCGCCTCCTGCCGAACCGGGCCGCTGGACCAGAGATTCGTCGCAGGCAGTTTCTTGACGATTACAATATAGGGGACCTCGTTACCGTCCCGCTGTAGCAGCAGATGTTGAATGCCCTGTTCCCGGTCGAGGGCCAGTTTCGCTATCGCAGGCTGGGCGCTTCCTTTCAAGGAACGCTCCAGCCCGGTCACGCCGGTTCCGCTCGCACCGCTCGCAGAACGCAGCCCGAGCGTCTGTTCGCCTGTTCCGTTGATCGCAACCACGTTTCCGTCGGACATGGCCAAGAAGCCGAAGCCGGACTGGGCCACTTTCACATTTTCAACCGTCTGGGCGAGTTGGTCGAGCGTGATATCGGCGCCGGCTGTCCCGGCGACGTCCTTGCGGTCGGCGGTCCAGAGCGGATGAAAGAAACTGACGATCAGCTTGCCGGTAATTGCATCCGTATAGGGAGCCGTCTGCGTGATATCGTCCGCGACGGGTCGCGTTTTCATGTCCTTGGCCCATCCCTGCCAGGACTCATACAGGCCGGGAAAAAAGAAGTTCCAGAAATCAGCTTCGTTATGCCCGGGATAAAGGCGGTCGAAGGTCTGAGCCTGATCGGTATAGGGCGCCGTCCTGAAGATCGGTCGTTCCCTCGGTCCGATGTAATACATCTGCAGCTTTGAAGCGCCGTGCTGTAGCAGGCTCGGCGCAACGAGATCGAGAACCGCGCTTGTCTCTATATCGCGCCTGATTTCGGGCTTCGGCTGATGGTCCTCACCGAGCAAGTAACCCCAGACGCTGACGACGGAAGCGGAGCCGGGGGCGTTTTGCGACCATTTCCCCTTCTCATCGTAAGACAGACTGACACTGTCCGGCGATGTGCGGGCGATTGCCGCGCCGACATCGGAATTGCGCACGGGATTGTCGATCTGCGCCTGCAGCACGCCTGCCAAGGTGTCGACGTCGTTGTGAACCTGCCGCAGGAGCAGGTTCACCTGGGCTGCGGTCGAATCGGCATAGGTGCGGATATATTCCTGGCTTGCGGCTTCGAGGCCCTGGCCGACTTCCAGCGTTGCGTCACGCGACAGCCTCTGAACATTCCAAAGCGCCAGGCCGCCGCTGACCAATAAGTCGAAGAGAACGGCTCCACCGACGACCAGGATGAATTTCGCCCGAAACGAGCTCAGTCCAACCGGTCTTTTCGATGATCCCATATCCATCATAGCGGCTTTCGACCAGAGGCTGCCCAGATCGGCCAGCCTGCGTAACCTTTAGGGTGAAGAGCGGCAAAGACGTGATCCTTGAATCCTTGCCGGAATCTGCGAATGAAATCCGGCGGGTCGCCGCGGCGCACCGCCATCTCGCCTGCATAGACATTTTCCCACGCTTCGATGATATCTGCGAAATCCTGGGGGTCGCCGTCAAGGTTCGTCACCATGAAGCAGTCGACCTTGATGTCCTCGAAGCCGGCGTTGAGGAGGAGATGGCGGCTTTTCGGGCCCATCTCGACATCCATGTCGAAGTGCCTGAACAATTTTGCCACTTCCTCGTAGGTCCATTTTATCGAGTCGGCATGCGGCTCCCCCAAACAATGCGAATTCTTTTCATTTGTGATGTAGACACGACCGCCGGGCTTGCAGATGCGATAAAGCTCCCGCAGGAGCATCTCGGGGCGGTCGAAAATCTGTAGCGAATGCCGGCAGGTTACAAAATCGAATTGATTGTCTCGAAGCAGCATCTGTGATGCATCGCCATAGGTGTACTCGATGCCGTCCATGCCGAACTCGGCGGCGACCTTGCGGGCATAGTCGAGACTGCGCACGGAGTGGTCCAGTGCGACAAGGCGCGTCGGGTTGAATTCCCGTTGAACCAGAGCCGCAAAATCACCAATGCCGCAACAGATATCGGCCATTACCTGACCGTTGCGCAGACCGTGGCGTGGTAAGAGTTCGCGTTCGTGCCTCCATGTCATTTTCGTCTGCGTGCGCAGAATGGGAATGAAGCTCTCGTCCTCGACAAAGCTTTGCCCGGGATAAAAGGCCGAATCATAGACTTCAACCGACAGGTTTGGTTGCGATGTCGTCAACGTTTCGAACAGCGAGGCAGACCACGCCATTACGCTCGACGTAATGATCTTAATCTGCCGTTCCGGCCTGGTTCGGCAGGCTGCCGCTACGACATCGGAGAGGGCGGCGAAGGCCGTCATATTGATGTGCGTCAGGCGTTTCACATTGAGGTAAACGATGCCGCTGTATCTTTCCAAACTTTGCCGCAACAGTTCGAGGGCATCGGCAATCTCGGCGGTGCTTTCGGGCCGCATCTTGCCGGACAACACGAGCTCCTGGTTTGTCGGATCAAACCGCACGGTGTAGGGCAGGGGAGGCAGGCTCATTGGAAATCCTCGGCCGAGGGGAAATCGGCAATGATTTCGATCCCGTCCTCGCCGTCTCTCTCGATGCGGATACCGGCGCCTAATATCGTCGCCAGGTTACTGAGCAAGGCCTCATTGGGTTTGGTAACCAGGTGACCGGAGCCGTTGTCGAGGCCAGGCTCTGTTTCGCTTGATCCTACCTTGGTGTGTTTGCGGCGGAATTCCTCATCACAAGGAAAGGCAATTCTCAGCCGGTTGAACGTCGCGTTGCGTGAGAGGCTGAAACGTATCTTTCCCCGTTCGTTTGTCGCGCGGAAGGCGAGCTCTATGAGCTCGTTTGCAGCGACCGAAAGAAAGTTGGAATAGCGAGCCGGATCGCTATGACCCTGGCCGAGGATATCGGAGAGATATTCGGTAATCTCGTCGCAAAACTGCCATTGAGATTTGAACATCGCAACGTTCATTTCCAGTGATACCATCGGCACAAATGCGTGGTCGTCGAAGCGGGATGCTTCCTCTTCCAATATATCCTCCGTTCGTCTGTCAGGAGCGTTGGATCTGCATGCAATGTAGAAGCACGGCGAAAAGTTTCGAGCACTATCGTCGGGCGCGGTTTTTGAATGCTTCTGCCCCTTTGATGAATTCGTCAATTGCCTCGACGGGAAGCGGTCTGCTCAGCAGGTAGCCCTGAAGCCGGTCGCAGCCCACGCTGTGCAGCCATTCCGCCTGACCCGGCATTTCAACTCCCTCGGCTGTCACCTGCATGTCGAGGTCATGTGCAAGGTTCACGATGCAGCGGACGATTGCCTGACTTTTCAGATCGGTTTCGAGATCAGTGATAAAGTATTTGTCGATCTTGATCGTGTCGAACGGAAATGTCTTGAGATAGCTCAGGGACGAATATTCCGTGCCGAAGTCGTCAAGCGAAATTCGTATGCCCAGCACATTGAGCGTGTTGAGCGTATCAATGTTGTTGACTGTCCGCTCGAGCAGTACGCTCTCGGTTATTTCGAGCTCCAGACGCTCGGGCGGCAGTCCGACTAGGTCCAGCGTCTGGGAAATCCGGTCGGTCAGGCCGCTTGTCAAGAATTCAGCCGCGGACACATTGACGGCGACGAGGTAGTTGTCCGGCCATTTCATCGCCTCGCGACATGACTGTTCCAACACCCACGCCCCAATATCCGGCATCATTCCGTCCGCCTCGGCCATTGGAATGAATACCGACGGTGGAATTTTTCCAAGCAGGGGGTGGTGCCATCTCAGCAACGCCTCGAAGCCGACAATGCAGCCGCCCTCGGCAATCGGCTGGTATTCGACATAGAATTGCTGTTGGTCGAGTGCCATGCGCAGACTGCGGCGAAGCAGTTCCCGCTGCTCCAGCAATTCTAGCATTGTTGGGTCATAGGCTTTTGCCCGACCACGCCCCTCTTTCTTGGCGGCGTAGAGTGCGAGGTCGGAAGCCTTCATCAGCTGTTCCGGACTCGTGCCGTCCGACGGAGCGGTGGATATGCCGATGCTGGTGCCGACAAAGAGTGCAATGCCGTCTATCGTGAAGGGTTTTTTGAACGCGGCAACCAGATCTTCGGCCAGGAGGTGCGCTTTGGCCGGATGTCCTCCGCCAAGGGAGATCACCGTGAATTCGTCGCCAGCCAATCGATAGGCCCTGTCATCGCTGGAGAGGCAGGCTTGGATACGCCTTGCAGCCGATTGAAGAAGCTGGTCGCCCGCCGCATGCCCGAGCGTGTCGTTTACGGGCTTGAAATCGTCGAGGTCGAGTTGCATCAATGAAAGAGTTTCGTTCGAGCTTGCAGTCTCCTGCAACAGCGCGCTCAGGTCCTCGCTGAACTGGCGCCGGTTCGGCAGTCCAGTCAGCGGATCATGTGTGGCGAGATGCAAAAGTGTTGCGCGCTCGTCGTCAACCTGTTCCTCGGATTGGAGCACGGCAAACAGATCACCGATCCGATAGATCGTCAGGTCATGTGATCCGCCGAGCGCGTCTGTTATTCGCAACGGCTGGGCGCTGTCACCCAGTGAACGGAAAGCCAGCATGACTGCTGATTTGTCCAGCTCCGGAAAATGCTCCCAGAAGGAGGCGGCTGGTTTTAAGGAGGTGGGCAGCGCATTGCCAAGCAAATTTTCAACGGGATTGAAATCGCGATCAAAGAACATAAGCCGGTCGACCGGGCCCCCCGAATCGATTGTCTCCGTTTTTTCGAGGGCCAAGCTGGCAGCAGGAATTTTCCGCATGTCGGAGGCTCTCCCTGATTGAATGTCCTACCAGATATTATAGCAACTTAACTGCCGCACAACTTTTGCACGTTAAGAAATACATTAGGCATTTCTGATTAACAATCCCCAACCTTTGCCAACGCACTCACCGCTGCGGACGCGCCTGCACTGATCTGACGGAGTCATTGGCCGCCACCTCAGAGTGGCGGCGGGGGTGACGAGAGAACGAATTGCCGCACGATTGTTCGTGCGCTGCGGCTCAGGCAATGGCAGCCCATAGTTCGCGCACCATCTGGCGCAGCGCCAGCGCCTCGGCCCATCTGTCCGTCGAGTCGTTGCCGTCCCTGGCGGTGATCGCATAGGGTTTGGGGCCCAATTCGCAGGTAAAGACCAGTTCGGCGTCATCGGCTGCGCGTGATCGCCAATGGCGAAAGCCGTAGTCCCACCACTGCAGGAAGAGATCGACCCAGGGCCGGTGATGCGCAAAGGAGATTTCGATCTGCACCTGTTCGCGTGAAGCGACGCGGCCGTGAAATGCATGGGCATTCTGCAGGATGCGCCTGATATGCGCGTGATTTTCCTCATCGACCGGAAAGGCGAATTCGCGCCCGACCAGGAAATGCGACAGATCGGCCAGCAACGGCAGATCGGGACGTCGATCGAGCAGATCGAGCGTGAAGAACAGGTCCGTCGTCATCCTGTCGCGATGGGTTTCGATGAATACCGGAATACCGGCATTTTCGGCGAGCCGCATCCAGCCATCGAGAATCGGCAGGCAATCCTCGATCCGGCGGGGGCGGATATCGGGCTGCAGGTTGATGTGGCTGACCGGAAAGGCCGCGGCAAGTTCCAGCGGCAGACGCAAATCCTCGATGCTGCGGGGAAAGCAGACCGCCTCGATCTTCAAGCCGGTGCCCCGAATGGCCTTGTTGAGGCGGATGACATCGTCGCGGTTGGTATAGTGCGCACTGATGCCATCGAAGCCCGCTTCGCAGATCGCAGCGATATTGTCGTCGAGGCTCGGCTCGAACCCATCGGTGTGCCGGCGCTCCATGGCCCAGAGTGACTGGAAGATCAGGAGCTTCTGCATCATGCGGCCCGCGCGCTTTTCAGAAGGGTCTTGAGGTTCACGCCCGGATCTGCCAATGCCGCAGGCTCGGGACTGATACAAGCGGCGATCAGCATTTCGGCCAGCTTGATATGCTTGGCCAGGCCGTTGCCGATGCCAAGACCCGCGGCGGCCACCAAACGCCCGTCATCGAGATAGAATTCGAGCTCTCCCTCCGGCGCCGATCGCCGGACGCTCTGATGCGCGGGCAGCGGCTGCCCCGCCACCTGGAGGCCGAGATCGTATTGGTCGGACCAGAACCAGGGAATGGCGGCGAAAGTCTCGGCGGCGCCGGCCATGTTCCGTGCTGCGGTCTCGGCCTGCGTTCTGGCATTGCGCCAGCTTTCATAGCGGATGTGTCCTCCGCCGGGTTGGGCCACCGCGGCGCAATCGCCTGCGGCAAATATGTTCGGCGCGCTGGTGCGAAGACATGCGTCCGTCAGAATTCCGTTTCCCGTGGCCAGCCCCGATGCTTCCGCCAAAGTGGTTTCAGGCTGGACCCCGATGGCGCTGACGACGAGGTCAGCAGGCAGGATGGTGCCATCGCTCAAGACGACACTGTCCTTGCCGATCTCCGCAACGCTCCGATCAAAGTGGAAGCGCACACCTTCGGCGGCATGTCGGGCATGCAGCTTGTCGGCAAAGCGGGCAGGGACGGCGCGGCCCAAAGGTTTCGGCGCGGCCTCGATCACATCGACCGTAACGTCCTTTGCGCGAAGGACGGATGCGAGTTCCATCCCGATCAGACCCGCGCCGATGATCGCGATGCGTCGGCCGGGCGCGACATTGGAGAAAATCGCTTCGGCGTCGGCGTGGGTGCGAAAATCGAGCGCACGTTCCGCGCCCGCGCATGCAAGCCGCCTCGGCCGTGCGCCGGTGGTCAGCAGCAGCTTTTCGTAACCCAATAGCTGACCGTCGCTCAAGCTTACGGTCGCGGCGGCGGGATCCAGCTTGGAGACCGAGCAGCCCTTGAGATAGGTGATGCCGGCCGCCTCCAGCGCTTCTTTCGGGCAGATCAGTTTCATCCGCACCATGCCATCGGGAGTTTTCGACAGAGGTGGCCGTTCATAAGGCAGATGAGGCTCGGCTCCGACCAGCGTGACGGCTCCGGAATAACCCGCCTCGCGCAGGGTGAAGGCCGCCCGGGTTCCGGACTCGCCTGCACCGATGATGACGATACCGTCCATTGCATTCTCCAGTAGAATGAGCAGCCGGCGTTCGTGAGGATGAGACGCCGGCCGGGGAGGATCAGTTCTTCTTGGCGTATTCCGTCATGTTCTTGGGTGTGACCAGTTCGAACGGCACCCAGACCTCCTTGTCCACATTGTTGCCGTGGGCCAAGGCGACGGCTGCGTCGACGGCGCTTGCCGCCTGCTGGTTGGCGTTCTGGAAGACCGTCACGTCAAGATCGCCGGCGGCCATTGCGGCCAAAGCATCCTGTGTCGCATCGATGCCGACGACAATGACGTCATCCATCGATACGCCGGATGCCTTGAGCGCCTGAATGGCGCCAAGCGCCATCTCGTCATTGTTGGCGAAGATCGCGTCGATCGGACGGCCCGCCGTGAGCCAGTTGGTGGTTAGATCCATGGCGTTCGTGCGAGTCCAGGCCGCGGATTGCTCGTCGGCAATGGTGACGCCCTTGCAGTCGCCAGCAGCCAGCGTCGCTTTGACCGATGAGGTACGATCGCGCGATGCTTGATGCGCCAGATCGCCCATCAAGATGTAAGCCTGGGCGTCATTTGCCTTGCCTTTCTTCTTCAGCAGTTCACAGGCGGCTTCGGCCCCCAGCCTGCCGGAGTCGGTTTCCTTCGAACCGACATAGGCCTGTTTTTCCGGCAGCTTGTCGATATTCTCAGGTTCGAGATTGAGATAGACGAGCGGGATTCCGGCCTTTCGGGCAGCCTCGCTGATGCCGGTTGCGGCTGAGGTATCGGCCAGCGTCACGATGATCGCATCCACTCCCGATGCGATGAAGTTGTCCACCTGACTACGCTGTTTGGAAACGTCGGTCTGCGCATCCTCGATCTGAAGCTTAACGCCGTTCAGCTTTGACGCTCTTGCCTGCAATCCCTCGCGCAGCAGTGTCTGAAAATTGTTGTCGAAGCTCTGCATCGACACACCGATCGTCTCGGCGGTGGCGGTGCCCGCCATCAAGGCGGCCAAAACGGCCGCCATACAGATTGATTTCATGTCATCCTCCCTATTGGTGCCGGACCACCCGCTTTCCTCCCGGAGGCCCGACGGGCCTGTTCGATTGGCGGGTCTAACCGAGGGCCACGCGCACCTCTCCGTCGACGACCTCCGCCGGATAGGTCTTCAGGTTCTCGCAGGCCGGCAGCCTCAGCGCTTCACCGGTGCGGTAATCGAAAGCGCCGGAATGCTTCGGACATTCCACCTCGAAATCCATGACCAGTCCGTCGGCGAGGTGGATCGCCTCGTGTGTGCAGAGCCCGGCCGTGCAGTAGACGCTGTCATCCGGGCCCCGGTAAATCGCGTAGGTGCGTCCGCCATGATCGAAACGGATGGCGCCTTCCTGTTCGATGTCGTCAAGTCTGCCAGCTGAAACCCAGGTCATTCGGCGGCTCCTTCGGCTTCCAGGCGGGTCTTGCGGGCTGCGAGCTTTTCCTTTCGCCTGCGGTAGCGTTCCTGCATCTGCGCTTCGCCTTCGGGGGAGCCGTCGTGCCAGGTGCCGAACCACTTATCGAGCGGGATCAGGGCATCGCCGTAATTCACCTCGAAATATTTGTGGTGGAGGTAATGCGCATAGGCGTGACTATCGACCAGCCTCTCCTTGCCGACCTCGACCTTGTCGAAGCCGACATGGCCGGGAATTGCCCCGAAGCCGGCATAGTGCAACTGATAGAGCATGATGACCGGGTTGGAGGGCAGGATCAGGTGGTAAAACGCCGTTCCCAGATAGAGCAGATGCTCGACCGGATGCATCGACAGCGATGACCAGGGCGAAGGGTTGACCGAATTGTGGTGGACCGAATGCACCCATTTATAGAGAAAGGGTGTGTGGATGAGCCTGTGAATGCAGAAGAAGTGGAACTCGTGAATGATCGGAACCACGAGCGCGACGAGCGCGAGCGTCCATGGATTTTCCGCGAAGCCGAGCCAGGGTGCATAGCCGTTGGCATAGGCCCAGAGCATACCAGCCTCGATGGCGGTCCAGATCACGACGCCAGACAGGAAGGTGCGCAGAATATTGTCGAGGTTCTGGCTTTGGAACCAAAAGGCGCTGTTTTTCTGTTCGGCGGGGAACTTGCCATTGTACTTGAAGCGGTTTTCCTGGCGCTTCAGAACATAGAGATGCAGTTCGAAGGCGCCATAGAACAGGAATACGCAGATCGCATTCACGGCGTATAGCCAGGCGATCCAGCCGAGGCTCAGCGTCTGCATCGTGGCGACCGGGGGGATGATCCAAGCCCAATAGGCGAGCGCAGACACCGCAAAAATCAGGTTCCAAGGAAGGAAGTAGTGCGGTAGCCATTTCAGGATAGCCGTCAGTTGCGGGGGGAAGACGAAAAGCGGCGCGGTTTCGACCGGCTGGTTCGGCGCCCAATCGCCGCGCTTGTTACGCTTGCCGAAGTTCAGATCATCCATTGGCTTCTCCTCCGGGCGCCTGATGTCTCCGCACCCGCACATATTCTTGGTAAAGGAGAGCGCCCCGCGCGCCTTGATCCGATGCGGCTCCTTGCGCACCGGAACTTCTCCTGACGCGAAAGTAGCAGGGGGCATTTCGAACGGCGAAGGCTTCCTTGATCTAATTAGATCAAAGCCCTTCCTTGGTGATGGTGATGAAGTGGATCGGGCTCCGGTCCGGCTCGATCTCGGTCAAGCCGATGCGGCGCAGGATGTGGTCGAGCGCGCGTCGCGCCTGAGCTTCCGGCGCCTGGTCAAGTACCACATCCATGATGCCGTCCTTCAGGGCCGCGCGGGTATAGTCCGTCAATTCATGTCCAACGAAGAAGACGTTGCCGCCGCGCGGATGGCGGCGAAGCACTTCGATCAGGGCGGAATTGGCGCCGCCGGCATTGTAGAGGCCGGCAAGCCCGGGATACATCTCCAGGGCCGACCATAAGAGATCGGCGCTGGCGCGCTCTTCATCGCCACCGAATCCCAGCCATCCGAAATCGGAGGCGCCGGGATGATCGCGAAAATAGTCCGAAAAACCGCGGATCCGATCGCGATGCACCTGATAGATCGGATGGCAGATCGCAACGATAGGGCCGCTTCGAAGGGCCATTCGGCTGATATAGAGCGCAGCCGTCCGGCCGGCGGCATTGTTGTCGATGCCGACGAACTCCCCGACGCGTTCGGAAGCGCGGGTGACGACATGGACCACCGGCAGGCCTTGCGAATTCACCTTTTCCACCGCGGCGCTGATCAAGGGGCTGCTCGGCACGGCAAGGATCAAGCCGGCACGGGAAAGGTCGGTGGAGAGAATGCGGCGCGCAATCGCCTCCGGATTCATTTCGTCGGTGAAACTGCGATGCACGACGACCAAGGGATCAAGGGTTGCCGCAATCCTTTCGAAGGCGTGGGAAAGACGACGATAGAAGCTCGTTTCCGGACGAACCATCAGCACTTCTATCCGGAGCAGGCCGCGATGGGTGTCGGGAAGCTTGCGCGGGTAGTCCAGGTGACGCGCCGCGGATATTACCTTCTCGACCAGTTCCGGCCGAACGCCCCCGCGTCCGTTCAGGACCCGCTCGACCGTGGCCGTTCCAACGCCGGCGTGGCGGGCGATATCCCGATAATTCGGCTTGCTCACTTCCAAGTCCTTCGGATGCTAACGCGATGTGGTTGATCCTATGGGCAATCTGTCGTTCTTCATACACCTGAGCCCCAAGACTCACAGAGCTTGTAACGCGGGTGCAGCCGATCTATGGTTCTGCTGGTTCAGCATGAGATTGCAGGCAGTCATTCACCGTTAAACCGGACGCGGGAGATTTTGTCCGCCGGCCGGGTCGAAGGAGCTTAGCAATGAAAATTCTCATGGTTCTCACATCGCATGATCAACTGGGAAATACCGGCAAGAAAACCGGCTTTTGGCTTGAGGAGCTCGCGGCCCCTTACTTCGTCTTCCGTGACGCTGGGGCCGAGGTCGTGCTTGCGTCGCCGAAAGGAGGCCAGCCTCCGCTCGATCCGAAAAGCAATGAGCCGGCGTTTCAGACGGACGACACGAGGCGATTTGAAAAGGACCCGGCCGCGACGGCTGCGCTTGCCAATACGTTGAGGCTGTCCGACATCGACCAGGCCGATTATGACACGGTGTTCTTCCCTGGTGGCCATGGCCCGCTTTGGGACCTGACGAACGACCGCAATGCGCACGCGCTGATCGAGGAGACGCTTGCGGCGGGAAAGCCGCTGGCGCTCGTCTGCCACGCACCGGGAATCCTGACCAATGTCAAGGCGCCAGACGGCGGGCCGATCGCGAAAGGGCGGACGGTGACCGGCTTTACCAATTCCGAGGAGGCCGCCGTGCAGCTCGTCGAGGTCGTGCCCTATCTGCTCGAAGACGTGTTGAGGGGGCAGGGGGCGAAGTTTTCCGCGACTGAGGACTGGGCCGTGCATGTCGTCCAGGACGGGCTGCTGATCACCGGACAGAACCCGGCATCGTCGAAGCAGGCCGCACGGCTGCTGCTCAACGCAGTGGGGGAGCAGGCGGCTGCATGACGCCAACGGGGAAGCGTATTAGCGGTGCGGTGCAGTTCGGACGCGAGTGATTTTTTCTTAAAGAAAATTTCGGCTCACTGTCGGATCGGCGAAGACTTGTCCGTCCTTAGCTCGTTCATTCCGTCCAGACAAGGATCACCACTATGCCAAGCACCATACGCCTGCACCGCGTTTTCGCCACGAGCCCGGAGAAGGTCTATCGCGCCTTCATCGAAGCAGATGCGCTCGCAAAATGGCTTCCGCCGAACGGCTTCCTCTGCACAGTGCATCACCTGGAGCCGACTGTCGGCGGCACCTTCAGAATGTCTTTCCGTAACTTCACCACTGGGAATAGCCACGCCTTCGGCGGCGAATTTCGTGAGCTCGTCCCGGGCGAACGCGTGCGTTATACGGACAAGTTCGACGACCCGAACCTGCCGGGCGAAATGGAAGTCATGGTGACGCTGAAGAAAGTCTCGGTCGGCACCGAGGTGGACATCACCCAGGCCGGCGTGCCCGACGTCATCCCGCCCGAAGCCTGCTACCTCGGCTGGCAGGAGTCGCTACGCAACCTTGCCCGGGTCGTCGAGCCTGACATCAACGAATGATGCAATTGCGCGACTTGAAGAGCGGCGCCGCGCAGCCGCTTGCCGCTTCTCCGCCCATCATTCCGCAGATATTCTGTGGAACGGGGGCGGAGAGGCGGAGCTTGCAGGGGCCGGGGGCGTGGTTCGGCCGCAGTCGGCCGAAGTTGCTAAGCGTGATCCGCGCTTGGCTTGAGCGAGCCGATCGTCTCGCGTGCGGGAAGCAGCGAAGACAGCCAGAGGGAATAGGTCAGGGATATACCCGTCGACCACAGGATCATCGGCAGTGTCATCACTTCGGAGATCAGTTTGGCCAGTTCCGGGGGATCGATCTCCCAGGAGAACAACGCGGCGGCCGGCTCCGGCTGACGGGTCTCCGTGCTTGCTTTCTGCATGTCTTCGAGCACGGACGCAGTGGCGGCTTGTTCGGCTGCTGACGGGTTCTGAACTGGAACGATGGCGGTTTTTCCATTATTTTCGGCTTCGCCGGACATTTGGAGCTCCTTGTTTGGCTTCGTTGTAGAAAGCCGATCCCCAGCTAGAAGTTTCATGACATGTCGATGAAATGATCGGCGTGGACTCAGCCGTGCTGACCTGATCGATCGAGGAAGAGTGGAAACGCTCTGAAGCTTGAGCCTGCGCTTCACCAACGCCTCGCACCGGCGTCACACCCCGTTACTCATTACGATCGACGTCTGCGATTTAAGCCTCGGCGATCGCCGTCGCGCGCGTGCCGCGCTGACAAGAGGCCTTCTCTCGTAGCGAATTCGAGGAGAAATTAACCGTCGCAAGAAAATCGTCTTTTATTTCATAGTATATATGTTAACACTTTATTGGGAGTGGGGAGTATTCCGGTTCTGAATTAAGAAAAATGGTGTTTGCCTCGACAATACCGGGGCGGCGACGTGTTCCTGCGTGTCGTCTTAGCCTTAATATTCTTAAATCGGTTTCAGATTACTTGTTTTGATTCATGGGGGTATTTTAATGGCTACGCAAAGCACCGGCGGTGGCAGTACGACTTCTTTCACCAATGCGCCACAGGCGAAGGATGACTCTTACATCTGGACGGAAGATCAGCTGCTCAGTCTTCAGCTCTACAATGCGGCCACCAAAACCATAACCCTTGATGTGATGTCGAATGATCTTGGCGGGAATGCCAAATCCCTCTTCTCGGTCGACGACGGAGATGGCAATCCAATTACCACTGACTATGAGCTTATTGCAAAAGACGTCGGAGCGAACGGGGCATCTGCCTGGGAGACGACCCTGCTCGGCAATTGGGTCAGGATCAACAATGGAAAGATCGAATACCGTCTGAGCGATGGAAGCGGCATCGCGGGCTCGGGCGCGGATATCAACACGCTGTCTGCCGGTGAAATCCTTAAAGATAGTTTTGTGTATGCGATACGGCTCGGCAACGGCACGCTGAGCGAGGCAAATGTGACGATTTCGCTCACCGGCGCCAACGATGCGGCCGCGATCGTCGTCGATGCGACGGTGACCGACGACCGGGCGACGGTCGAGGCGGGTGCGGCCGGCAGCGGCGATCCGAGCGCCTCCGGCAAGCTGACGGTCAGCGATGTCGACGACGGCGAGGCGGTGTTTGCCGCCCCGGCCTCGCTCAACGGCATCTATGGCAGCTTCAGCTTCAATGCCGCCACCGGCAGCTGGACCTATACGCTCGACAACAGCCGGGCGGCGACGCAGGCGCTCAACCAGGGTGACGCGGTCAGCGACACGCTGAGCGTCAGCTCGCTCGACGGCACCGCCAGCCACAACATCGTCGTCGCCATCACCGGCGCCAACGATGCGGCCGCGATCGTCGTCGATGCGACGGTGACCGACGACCGGGCGACGGTCGAGGCGGGGGCGGCCGGCAGCGGCGATCCGAGCGCCTCCGGCAAGCTGACGGTCAGCGACGTCGACGACGGCGAGGCGGTGTTTGCCGCCCCGGCATCGCTGAACGGCATCTATGGCAGCTTCAGCTTCAATGCCGCCACCGGCAGCTGGACCTATACGCTCGACAACAGCCGGGCGGCAACGCAGGCGCTCAACCAGGGCGACGCGGTCAGCGACACGCTGAGCGTCAGCTCGCTCGACGGCACCGCCAGCCACAACATCGTCGTCGCCATCACCGGCGCCAACGATGCGGCTGCGATCGTCGTCGATGCGACGGTGACCGACGACCGGGCGACGGTCGAGGCGGGTGCGGCCGGCAGCGGCGATCCGAGCGCCTCCGGCAAGCTGACGGTCAGCGACGTCGACGACGGCGAGGCGGTGTTTGCCGCCCCGGCATCGCTGAACGGCATCTATGGCAGCTTCAGCTTCAATGCCGCCACCGGCAGCTGGACCTATACGCTCGACAACAGCCGGGCGGCAACGCAGGCGCTCAACCAGGGCGACGCGGTCAGCGACACGCTGAGCGTCAGCTCGCTCGACGGCACCGCCAGCCACAACATCGTCGTCGCCATCACCGGCGCCAACGATGCGGCTGCGATCGTCGTCGATGCGACGGTGACCGACGACCGGGCGACGGTCGAGGCGGGTGCGGCCGGCAGCGGCGATCCGAGCGCCTCCGGCAAGCTGACGGTCAGCGACGTCGACGACGGCGAGGCGGTGTTTGCCGCCCCGGCATCGCTGAACGGCATCTATGGCAGCTTCAGCTTCAATGCCGCCACCGGCAGCTGGACCTATACGCTCGACAACAGCCGGGCGGCAACGCAGGCGCTCAACCAGGGCGACGCGGTCAGCGACACGCTGAGCGTCAGCTCGCTCGACGGCACCGCCAGCCACAACATCGTCGTCGCCATCACCGGCGCCAACGATGCGGCTGCGATCGTCGTCGATGCGACGGTGACCGACGACCGGGCGACGGTCGAGGCGGGTGCGGCCGGCAGCGGCGATCCGAGCGCCTCCGGCAAGCTGACGGTCAGCGACGTCGACGACGGCGAGGCGGTGTTTGCCGCCCCGGCATCGCTGAACGGCATCTATGGCAGCTTCAGCTTCAATGCCGCCACCGGCAGCTGGACCTATACGCTCGACAACAGCCGGGCGGCAACGCAGGCGCTCAACCAGGGCGACGCGGTCAGCGACACGCTGAGCGTCAGCTCGCTCGACGGCACCGCCAGCCACAACATCGTCGTCGCCATCACCGGCGCCAACGATGCGGCTGCGATCGTCGTCGATGCGACGGTGACCGACGACCGGGCGACGGTCGAGGCGGGTGCGGCCGGCAGCGGCGATCCGAGCGCCTCCGGCAAGCTGACGGTCAGCGACGTCGACGACGGCGAGGCGGTGTTTGCCGCCCCGGCATCGCTGAACGGCATCTATGGCAGCTTCAGCTTCAATGCCGCCACCGGCAGCTGGACCTATACGCTCGACAACAGCCGGGCGGCAACGCAGGCGCTCAACCAGGGCGACGCGGTCAGCGACACGCTGAGCGTCAGCTCGCTCGACGGCACCGCCAGCCACAACATCGTCGTCGCCATCACCGGCGCCAACGATGCGGCTGCGATCGTCGTCGATGCGACGGTGACCGACGACCGGGCGACGGTCGAGGCGGGGGCGGCCGGCAGCGGCGATCCGAGCGCCTCCGGCAAGCTGACGGTCAGCGACGTCGACGACGGCGAGGCGGTGTTTGCCGCCCCGGCATCGCTGAACGGCATCTATGGCAGCTTCAGCTTCAATGCCGCCACCGGCAGCTGGACCTATACGCTCGACAACAGCCGGGCGGCAACGCAGGCGCTCAACCAGGGCGACGCGGTCAGCGACACGCTGAGCGTCAGCTCGCTCGACGGCACCGCCAGCCACAACATCGTCGTCGCCATCACCGGCGCCAACGATGCGGCTGCGATCGTCGTCGATGCGACGGTCAGCGACGACCGGGCGACGGTCGAGGCGGGGGCGGCCGGCAGCGGCGATCCGAGCGCCTCCGGCAAGCTGACGGTCAGCGACGTCGACGACGGCGAGGCGGTGTTTGCCGCCCCGGCATCGCTGAACGGCATCTATGGCAGCTTCAGCTTCAATGCCGCCACCGGCAGCTGGACCTATACGCTCGACAACAGCCGGGCGGCAACGCAGGCGCTCAACCAGGGCGACGCGGTCAGCGACACGCTGAGCGTCAGCTCGCTCGACGGCACCGCCAGCCACAACATCGTCGTCGCCATCACCGGCGCCAACGATGCGGCGGCGATCGTCGTCGATGCGACGGTGACCGATGACCGGGCAACGGTCGAGGCGGGTGCGGCCGGCAGCGGCGATCCGAGCGCCTCCGGCAAGCTGACGGTCAGCGACGTCGACGACGGCGAGGCGGTGTTTGCCGCCCCGGCATCGCTGAACGGCATCTATGGCAGCTTCAGCTTCAATGCCGCCACCGGCAGCTGGACCTATACGCTCGACAACAGCCGGGCGGCAACGCAGGCGCTCAACCAGGGCGACGCGGTCAGCGACACGCTGAGCGTCAGCTCGCTCGACGGCACCGCCAGCCACAATATCGTCGTCGCCATCACCGGCGCGGATGATGGACCAGCCAGGCAGGCACCGACCGACATTAAGCTGACGCCTGTCGTTCCGGCGGACAGCGTCAACTTCAATAATTTTGAGTTCAGTGGTCTGCTGTCGGCGACTGATCCCGACGCGGGTGGATTCAGCTTCAACATTGCTTCGCAGTCGAATCCGGGCTTGTTCTCGATAACCGGCAATACGCTTCATTCGAGTGCGCTATCGACGAACGGTACATTTTCAGTGACGGTAACGGCAACGCAGACCGGTGATCCTATAGGGCCGACCTTCGAAAAGACGGAGACGTTCACTGTAATTACCGGTGGCAATGGCAATTCAGTGGACAATCCGACCGGCGGAACCGGCGACGATGTGCTCTACGGTGGCGGCGGTAACGATATGATGTTCGGGCTGGGAGGTGACGACACTCTTTTCGGTCAAGACGGCAACGACACGCTAAACGGTGGTGCTGGCAACAACATCCTTACCGGTGGCGTGGGAAATGACACCTTCTTTTTCCAAAAGTTTGCCACCACAACGAACCATATGACTGATTTCAATGCTGGGACGAATAGCACAACCGTGGACAGGTTCCAGTTGGACGTTGGAGGCGGCACATTCGAGTTCGCCGTCGGCAACAACAATACAATTGTGGACAATGTGAAGGTGGGGAACAACGCCACGATCAATGTCGCCGGAACGGAGGTTGCCGTCAAAACGGACGTGAGCGTCACGAACGCAACCGTCCAGAGCACCATCGATGGTTACGGCAACATAACCACAGGGGCATTGTTCGTGTTCCACAATACGGATCTCGGCCATGCGGCGGTCTACTACGATCAGAACCCAGGTTCAGCCGGCGGCGCGGTGCTGGTGGCTGAATTCGACAACATCACGACCCTCGGCGGGCTTGCGAATTTTAACTCGGGCGACTTCTTGTTTGGCTGAGGCGGTTTGTGATTGCGTAACGAGGTAGTTTTCCGACAGCAGCCGGACTGAACCTCATTCCCGCGCACAGGCCTGCGGGGGGTCTGAAATTCTGTGCGCCCAGCGTACTGGGCGCACAGAATTCGTCGGGTGGCAGATAGCGTCATTTCACGCGTCGCGGGAGCCTGCCGGCCTCAATTGGTCCCATCGTTTGGTCTTGCCTTTGCGCTGTCATTGGTGGTGTCCGACGCGGTTTTTCCGTCCGGTTGCTGGCCGAAATAGGTGCCGCCGAGATGGCCGCCGGCGCTGGTGTTTCTGACCTGCTGTTCGGCGCGTTTCTGAAGTTCTCGAACGTTGGTCTTGCTCATGTTCGGCTCCTTTTTCGAGGTTCTCGACCTTTCACCAACCGATGGGGACCGGGACTGTTCCAAATTTTCTGCCGGAACCCTTCCTCGCTTTCGCGGTTTTTCCTATTCAACCAAGGAGAAACGACGATGGGCATGATCACCCCCAAGGACGGCGCCCCCGGCACCACCGATCAATCGCCTCGGTGGGAAGGACCGAAGGGAAACACCCCGCGCGGATATCTCAAACCCAAGGACGATCCGGACAGGAATCGCGACGCCAATGGTGAGAACAACCGCGATCCTGAAATGAACGACATTTCCGACGCTATGAAGCAGAAAGGCGAATGACATGGGCAATACGAAAAAGGACGCCGCCGGTCAGTTTGCCAAATCCCGGGCCGACCGGAAGGCCAGCGGCGTTGCCAGCGCCAAGCCGACCGTGATCACCGGCTCGGAGGACGCCACGGTGAACAAGAACCCGCCGGGCAAGAAGAAGCCCGAGAAGGACTGGGACATCAATTACGATCCCGCCGATATGAACGAGGGACGGATGCGCTGAGCCGGTAGCGCACCCGCCTCATCCGACGCGGCCCCTTGCGGGGCAACTCAGGATGAGGCTCGTGAGCGATGGCCCGACATTCAGGCTTGCGCTGCCCCGGTAAAATAGGCCGGGTGGTCGATATTGGCGAGCAAGCCAGGTTCCATGGGCTGCCAGCCAAGGAGAGTGCGGGTGTGTGCACTCGAGGTGGGCACGTCGAAGCCGGCGAACATTCCAAACCAGCCAAAATGCTCAGCCGCGTCTTGCCGCGACAGCGAGACGGCAGGCACGCCGAGGCGGCGTCCGATGAGCTCCGCAATCTCCCGGAAGGGCACACCCTCTTCGGCGACCGCGAGGAAGGGGCCACCGCTGGCGCCATGCTCCAGCGCCAGGCGGTAGACCCGGGCGGCATCGCGCCTGTGCACGGCTGGCCAGCGATTGCCCCCGTCGCCGATATAGGCGGAAATACCTTTCCGCCGGGCGATATCGATCAGGATCGGGATGAAGCCGTGATCGCCATGGCCGTGCACTGATGGCGGGAGCCGGACGGTCGAGGCGCGCACGCCGCGGGCGACAAGTGATACCGCAGTGATTTCGGAGGCGCGGGGATAGGTTTCGGTCGTTGGCATCGGCGGGTCCTTCTCCGTGCCGATGCGGCCAGGCGCATGGCCAAGGCCCGCTGTGACCAGTAGCGGACGGTTGGAGCCCCGGAAGGCTTCACCGAGCGCCTCGATGGCGCGCCGGTCGGCGGCGCAATTCTCCGCGAATTTCGAGAAGTCATGGTTGAAGGCCGTGTGGATGACGCCGTCGGCCTCGGCCGCGCCGCGCTTCAAACCCTGCAGGTCGTCAAGCGTGCCGCGCTGGACCTCGGCTCCTGATGCCGCCAGTTCGGCCGCTCCCTTGTCCGAGCGGGCCAGGCCGAGAACCTGATGGCCGGCGCCGATCAACTCCTTGACGACGGCCGAGCCCACCCACCCTGTGGCTCCGGTAACGAATACGCGCATGTCGATATCTCCTGATTGGACGCAGACAGATATCGAGCAGGCTGATATCATGGTAAAGTAGTGATATTATCATGGTATAAAGGCTAACAGGATGAGCGAATTCGTCGCCTCCGATAATCGGCTGGGCAGCTACCTCAAGGACCGCCGCGGCAAGCTCGATCCCGCCGCCCTTGGTTTTGCCGGCGAGCGGCGCCGTACGCCGGGGCTTCGCCGCGAGGAGGTGGCGAGCCGCGCCAATATCAGCCCCACCTGGTACACATGGCTGGAGCAGGGCCGCGGCGGTGCGCCTTCGGCCGACGTGCTCGACCGAATCGCCCGTGCCCTGATGCTGACGGATATCGAGCGCGAGCACCTCTTCCTGATTGGGCTCGGCCGCCCGCCCGAAGTGCGCTACCGCAGCGACCATGGCATCACGCCGCGGTTGCAGGGCGTGCTCGACGCGCTTGATCCGTGCCCGGCGCTGATCCGCACCGCGATTTGGGACGTGGTCGGCTGGAACCGGGCGGCGACCGTGCTACTGACCGACTACGGCGCGCTGCCGCCGGAAGAGCGCAACGTGCTGCGCTTCATCTTCCTCGACCCGCGCGTGCGCGCTGCTCAATATGACTGGGAAAGTGTCGCCCGCTTCGTCGTCGCCGCCTTCCGGGTGGATGCGGCACGCGCCGGTGCTGCCGCCGAGGTGGAGCCGCTGGTCGACGAACTCTGCCGCAAGAGCCCGGAATTCCTGGCCATGTGGCGCGACAACGATGTGCGCACCCATGGCGAGGGCGCCAAACACATCAAACACCCGGTCCTCGGCCTGCTCTCCTTCGAATATTCCGCCTTCCAGGTGGACGGTCGGCCGGACCTCAGCATGGTGGTGTATAATCCGGCGACGGAGGAGGATGCGGCGAAGATCAGAGAATTAGTCAGGTGAGACAGTGACGCTGCTGCCGTGATTGATAGGGACTGCTACTGGAAGTCTTCAGAGCTCGAAAGGAGAGCCGTGGTCAGTGATAATGCAGCGAATAGGAACAGGTACTTCAATTTTCTATCTTGAGTTCCGCGGTGTCTCTCTTGAGCTCTGGCGCGGTATCTTCCGACCACGCTCATGATGAGGCGCATAGCCTTAGGGGCCATGCCTCGAAGCATGAGCGCCGCATACTTCCTGCGTTTTGAGTGCGATACTTATCCGGCCGATCTCTGACGAACCGGCCGGTTGACTGCCGCCGCTTACTGCAGCGTGCGCGTCTGAATCGGCTCAGCGGGCGAGTGAGAAGGGGACGCGGAGAGAGAGCTGCCTTCCAGGCCGGTCGCCACCACCGAGACGCGGAATTTGCCGTCGAGGCTGCGGTCGAAAATCGCGCCGACGACGATGTCGGCGTCGTCCTGCACTTCGTCACGAATGCGGCTTGCCGCCTCGTCCACTTCGAACAAGGTCATATCCGAGCCGCCGGAGATCGAGATCAGCACACCCTTGGCGCCTTTCATCGAAATATCATCCAGAAGCGGGTTGGCGATTGCCGCTTCCGCCGCCTTCATCGCCCGGCTTTCGCCGGCGGCTTCGCCGGTGCCCATCATCGCGCGGCCCATGCCCTGCATGACCGACTTCACGTCGGCGAAATCGAGGTTGATCAGACCTTCCTTGACGATGAGGTCGGTGATGCAGCCGACACCGGCAAAGAGCACGCGGTCGGCCGTCATAAAGGCATCGGCGAAGGTGGTTTTCGCATCGGCGATGCGGAAAAGGTTTTGATTGGGAATGACAATAACGGTATCGGCCGCCTGACGAAGGGCCTCGATGCCAGCTTCCGCCGTCCGCATGCGGCGATTACCCTCGAAGGTAAACGGCTTGGTGACGACGCCAACGGTCAGGATGCCGGCCGCGCGTGCGGCGCGCGCGATGACCGGGGCTGCGCCCGTGCCCGTTCCTCCGCCCATGCCGGCGGTGACGAAACACATGTGCGATCCTGCCAGGTGATCCATGATCTCGTCGAGCGATTCTTCTGCCGCCGCATGTCCGATTTCCGGCAGGGAACCGGCGCCGAGGCCCTCCGTCACATTCGCGCCGAGCTGGATGCGGCGCGATGCCTTTGAGGTGGCAAGAACCTGGGCATCGGTGTTTGCGGCGACGAATTCGACGCCTGCCAGCTTCTCCGCGATCATATTGTTAATCGCATTGCCGCCGCCGCCGCCGACGCCAACCACGGTGATTTGCGGCCGCAGCCCGGTAATGCCGCTCTTGGCGTCCGTCATCGTCTTCTCCTTCGATATCTCGTTTCCGCACGCCCTCATCGCGGACAGCGAATCGGCGTTGAGCATAGTCGCCCAACAAGGCAGAGGCGAGGCGAAAGAAGCGGTGCGCCTTGAGCGACGCGAAGTTCTCGTCAGCTCTGCGTCGGCAAATCCGAAGCGGCGGGCAAGTGCGTGTCCTCTCGCAGTGGACGCAGGCGAGACATCCTAGCTGTGCTGCTGATTTCGATCACAAGCGCCGGCGGGGCGTGAACTAAAGCCGCGCCGCGGTGTTTACAGGCATGCCTCTTCTCTGAAAGGAACATCCCCATGCAAAGACTCTTGCTCTCCGGTCTTGCCCTTGCAGCATCGGCCGCCACCGCCTTCGCCCAACAGCCGCCCGCTCCACCACCCGCCGGCGAGCCACCCGCAGCGAATGAGCCCGCATCGCCACCCCCGCCTGCGCCTGATGATGAGAGGGTGATGCGTCACGGGGCGGATGAGCAGTCCCGAGATCGCCCCGACTACCGCTGGCATGGTTCGAGAGGCGACATGGGCTTCCGTGATTATCGCGGTCATCGCCTGCCGCCGCCCTCCAAGGCGGCCCGTTTCCAGATCGAGGATGGAAATACCCGGATCGACCTGAAATGCGCTGAGGACGAACCGACAAAGGTATGCGCCGATCTGTTGCTTCAGGTGATGGATCGCCTGCAGGGCCAGGATTGACTTCAACGGACGTCACATTCGATGTCGATCGGCGGCAAGGGACGCCGACGCTGTCGTTTTGACCAGCCGGGCGAGCGCGAGAACAGGCGCCTCTATTCTTGCGCTCGGCAATATACTTGTGAGATTGTACTGCTATACGTGCGATACTGCGTGATCAGGGCGGCGCGGAGGCTTCGATGATGCCGGTGAGGGTCAATGAGCGGCTATCGGTGGCGGGGCAGCCCGATCCAGCCGCTTTTGCCGATTTCGCCAAGGAGGGCTTCGCCGCCGTCATCAACGCCAGGCCCGACGGCGAGGAGCCTGGCCAGCCAGGCAATGCGGCAGAAAAGATTTCCGCTGCCGCCGCCGGGCTTTCCTACAGTTTCGTGCCGGTGAAAGGCAACGAGATTACCGAGGCCGATATACGCGCCTTTCAGGCGGCGATGGTTGAGGCGAAGGGACCGGTCGTCGCCCATTGCAAGAGCGGCACGCGAGCATTGACGCTCTACGCGTTGGGCGAGGTGCTCGACGGGCGGATGAAGCCGGCGGATGTCCAGACCTTCGGCGAAGGCCTTGGCTTCGATCTTGCCGCCGCACGCCGCTGGCTCGAAAAGGCGGCAAGCCGATGGCCCCAGGTGAAGGCCTTCTTCGAACCCCGGACCTGCAGCGTGCAGTATGTCGTCTCCGATCCGGCGACAAAACGCTGTGCCATCATCGATCCGGTGCTCGACTTCGACGAGATGTCGGGCGCGACGGGAACGGTGAACGCCGATGCCATCCTTGCTTACATCGAGAGCGAACGGATGACGGTCGAGTGGATCCTCGACACGCATCCGCATGCCGATCACTTCTCCGCCGCCCATTATCTCAACGAAAAGACTGGCGCGCCGACAGCGATCGGCGTCCATGTCACCGATGTGCAGAGGCTTTGGGAGGAGATCTATAACTGGCCGGCGCTCGCGACCGACGGCTCGCAATGGGACCGGCTCTTTGCCGATGGCGACACGTTTGAAATCGGCGGTCTTACGGCCCGAGTGATGTTTTCGCCCGGCCATACGCTGGCATCGGTGACCTATGTGGTCGGCGACGCCGCCTTCGTGCACGATACGATGTTCACGCCGGATTCGGGAACGGCGCGCACCGATTTTCCCGGCGGCAGCGCGACCGCCCTCTGGCACTCGATCCAGGCGATCCTATCGCTGCCCGAGGAGACCCGCCTCTTTTCCGGCCACGATTATCAGCCCGGGGGTCGTCACCCGCGCTGGGAAAGCACGGTCGCAGCCCAAAAGCGCGCCAATCCGCATATTGCAGGCATGGACGAGGCCGGCTTCGTGGCGCTGCGTGAGGCGCGCGACCGTACGCTGCCCAAGCCGAAGCTGATGCTGCATGCGCTGCAGGTCAACATCCGCGGCGGTCGGCTGCCGGAACCAGAGGAGAACGGCCGCCGGTATCTGAAGATCCCGCTGGATGCTTTATGACGGCGACGGCGAGGCGGCGACGGCCGCCATGAGCTCGCTGGCCTTTTTCCCGGATTGCCCTATGATTTCCTACCGCCCCGTGTTTGCGCATCTGATAGGACGCGCGGCGCCGGAGGGCGTGGGCGCCCGCTCGAACGGAGTTTCGAAATGCTCGAACGAAATCAGCTTCCTTTGCGCCCGGCAGCTCCCGGTTTCGCGGTCGCCTGGGTCACGGTCATTGCCGGCGCCAGCGTCGCTCTCAGCCTGCTTTTTGCCTGCGTCACGCCTTTCGTTGCCCTGGCGGCAGTCTCGGCGGTCGTTCTTCCCCGGAAGATGGCGATAATGGCGGTGCTGTTCGCCTGGCTTGCCAACCAGACGGTCGGATATCTCATGCTCGGCTATCCCCAGACCTTCGACAGCTTTGCCTGGGGGCTGACGATCGGTGTCGCCGCATTTGCATCGCTCGTGGCATCGCTCGGCGTGCTTCGCCTCAAGGCCGGCCTTGCCGCCACCATGGCCGCCGCCTTTATCGCCGGGTTCGTCGCGTATGAGGCAGTGCTCTTTGCAGCGACGGTAGCGCTTCCGTCCGGCGATGGCGCGTTTTCGGCAGCGGTCGTCGCCGAGGTTCTTTTGATCAATTCTCTGGCTGTAATCGGGCTCATCTGCCTGTATATCGGCGCAGCCGGGCGCGCGCTCGTTGCAGCACAGCCGGGACCGGCGCTGCCTTAGGCCATTGCCTCTACACATATCGGTTCAAAGCTGCCCTGTCGCCTTCCGACACTATGCAGAATGCGCGAAGCCGGGTTGAGATAGCGGCCGGCAACGGCTATCTCGTTCAGACCCGCAAGCGGATCCTCCGCCAAACCACAAGGCGCATAACTTCGATGAGCCCCGATTTCCTCGTTACCCATTCCGGTGGTTTCCATGCCGATGAGCTGCTGTCGAGCGTCATCCTGACGCGGCTTTTCCCGCAGGCGCGTCTGATCCGCAGCCGGGCGCCGGAATGGATCACGCCAGCCCCGGACCGGATCATCTATGATGTCGGCGGAGCCTATGATCCTGCCGCCGGCATATTCGATCATCATCAGCGCGGCGCGCCACTGCGAGACGACGGCCAGCCATACAGTTCGTTCGGCTTGATCTGGAAGCACTACGGCCGCGAATATCTCGTAGCCTCCGGTCTTCCCGATCATCATGTCGAAGCCCTGCACTCCACTTTCGACACCGGTTTCGTGCTGCCGATCGACCTGACCGACAATGGCGCGCTCAGCCCTTCGGGTCCTTTGGCCAGCCTGACGCTGCCGGCGCTGCTCGAGACCCTGAAACCGGTGTTCGATGAGCAGGAACCCGAGGCTGACGATCGTGCCTTCCGCGCGGCGCTGGCCATTGCCCGCAGTTTCATCGATGCCGGGATCGCCCAGAGGGCCGCAAAACTGCGAGCCGAGGCGATCGTGTATCGGGCGATCGAGGTTGCTGGGCAGGGGCGTATTCTGGAATTGCCGAGAGGGATGCCCTTCCGTCCCGCCATCGTCAAGGCCGGCGCCGATCACCTGCTGTTCGTCGTCCACCCGCGCGAAAAGGATTGGTGCGTGACCGGCATTCGCCGTGGCGACGACGGGTTCGAGCTCCGGGCCGATCTGCCGGCAACCTGGGCCGGCCTTACCAATGGCGAGCTGGAGGCGGTCTGCGGCGTCGAGGGCGCTAGCTTCTGCCACAACGGCCGCTTTATCGCTGCCGCCAAAACCCGCGAGGCGGCGCTTGCCATGGCCGAATTGGCCGTGCATGAGGCGCTTTCGGTCGGAGTATAAGTCGGGTGGCGCGGCGCCATTCTCGGGCAGATCACCGCGTGCTGACCGGGTTTCGGGCCCGGTATTTGCGTCGGGGCACAAGTTATCGGATTGCGCCCAAGTGCCGGCAATCGTGGAAGCGATTGACTTGCATCCGCGAAGGACTAACTTTAAGCCCTAGCAACCACCACCCCCGCGCGAATGATGGCCGAGGGTGAGAGTGGCTGGCGACCTTGAGGAGGATGAGGTTTGCCGTGGATTACCGTGCTGTTCTGCTGATTACTGCATCCGTCATTGCCCTTTTCCCTCTCAACGCTGGAGCGCAGGAGGGGGATGCGACGGCTGGCGCCACCGTTTTCAAGAAATGTGCCACCTGTCATGTCGTCGAGTCCGATACGAACAAGGTGGGTCCGTCACTGAACAAGCTGTTCGGCCGAAAGGCCGGGACGCATCCTGATTTTACTTATTCTGCGGCGATGAAGGCGGCCGGCGAGGGTGGTCTCGTTTGGGACGAGGCGACGTTGCGTGACTATCTGCATAATCCGAAAGCCAAAGTGAAGGGCACCAAGATGGCCTTCGCAGGAGTGAAGGATGACCAGGAAATCACCAATCTCATTGCCTATCTCAAACAATATTCTCAATGACGGGCAATACTCCCAATGACGATTTGCCGGCGGCGGCGCATGCCTAAATCGCCGTAATTGCCGACATTTTCTATTTGTGCGATAATAAACTCGACATTTTTGTGGAGTGCGGTTTCACGGTCGGTCGGCCCAGGAGGGGCGGAAATGGCTGTTGTGCTGATTCTCGTCTTGGTTGTCGTTGGCTCCGTGCTGTTCCACGTGCTGAGCCCGTGGTGGTGGACGCCGATCGCGTCCAACTGGAGCTATATCGACAACACGCTCGTAATCACCTTCTGGATCACCGGCATCGTCTTCGTGGCGGTGGTTTCGTTCATGGCCTATTGCGTCTTCCGCTTCCGCCACAGACCGGGCAATCGGGCGCATTATGAGCCTGAAAATCGCAGACTGGAATTGCTTCTGGCCTCGGGAACGGCAGTTGGCGTCGCGGCAATGCTGGCGCCTGGCCTGATCGTCTGGAACCAGTTCATCACAGTGCCCGCCGATGCCGCATCGGTCGAAGTCGTCAGCCAGCAGTGGCTGTGGAGCTTCCGCCTGCCGGGCGCGGACGGAAAGCTCGGCCGCGCCGAGACGCGTGACGTCACTTCCGACAATCCGCTGGGCCTCGACAAGAACGATGCAAACGGCCTCGACGACATCATCGTCGAAGGCGGCGAGCTTCATCTGCCGATCGGAAAGCCCGTGCACATATTGCTGCGCTCCGTCGATGTGCTCCATGATTTCTACGTGCCGGAATTCCGCGCCAAGATGGACATGATCCCCGGCATGGTCACCTATTTTTGGCTGACACCGACACGCACGGGCACGTTCGAGATCCTCTGTGCCGAACTTTGCGGCGTCGGTCATCCGCAGATGCGCGGCACCGTCATTGTCGACAGCGATGCGGACTATCAGACCTGGCTCGGGCAGCAGCAGACATTCACCCAGCTGACGGCGTCATCGGGAGAGCCGCCGCCGGCAAACTGAACTGGCGGGAAGACGGCCGGAGGCCGCAGGCCGCTCTAACCAACCGGCTGACATAGGAGGAGATATCATGGTCGAGATTCCGTCCGGCAGCGCAGGTGTCATCCCGACCGCCGAAGTCGAGGATGTCGAGCTTTATCATCCGCACAGCTGGTGGACGAAATATGTGTTCTGCCAGGATGCCAAGATCATTGCCGTCCAATATTCGCTGACCGCCATCTCGATCGGCCTGGTGGCGCTGGTGCTCTCCTGGCTGATGCGCATTCAGCTCGCCTTTCCCGGCACTTTCGCCTTCATCGATGCCGATCACTATTACCAGTTCATCACCATGCACGGTATGATCATGGTGATCTATCTGCTCACTGCGCTCTTCCTCGGCGGCTTCGGCAACTACCTCATCCCGCTGATGGTCGGTGCGCGCGACATGGTGTTTCCTTATGCGAACATGCTGAGCTACTGGATCTATCTGCTGGCGGTGCTGATCCTGGCGGCGGGGTTTTTCGCCCCCGGCGGCCCGACGGGGGCAGGCTGGACGCTCTATCCGCCGCAATCCGTTTTGTCGGGCACACCCGGCGGCAAGGACTGGGGCATCCTGCTCATGCTCATCTCGCTGATCGTCTTCATCATCGGCTTCACCATGGGCGGCCTGAATTATGTGGTGACGGTGCTGCAGGGACGCGCGCGCGGCATGACGCTGATGCGGATGCCGCTCACCGTCTGGGGCATCTTCACAGCGACCGTTATGGCGCTCTTGGCCTTTCCGGCCCTGTTCGTCGCCTGCGTCATGATGATGTTCGACCGCCTGCTCGGCACCAGCTTCTTCATGCCCGCCATCGTCGAGATGGGCGAGCAGCTCAAGCATGGCGGCGGCAGCCCGATCCTGTTCCAGCACCTGTTCTGGTTCTTCGGGCATCCGGAGGTCTATATCGTCGCGCTGCCGGCTTTCGGCATTGTTTCGGATCTCATCAGTACGCATGCGCGCAAGAACATCTTTGGCTACCGGATGATGGTCTGGGCGATCGTTATCATCGGGGGCTTGAGCTTCGTCGTCTGGGCGCACCACATGTATGTCAGCGGCATGCACCCGGCCTTCGGCTTCTTCTTCGCCACCACGACGCTGATCATCGCCATCCCGACGGCGATCAAGGTCTACAACTGGGTGCTGACGCTCTGGCGCGGCGATATCCATCTGACGCTGCCGATGCTCTTTGCGCTCGCCTTCATCGTCACCTTCGTCAATGGCGGTCTGACCGGCCTCTTCCTCGGTAATGTCGTCGTCGACGTGCCGCTATCTGATACGATGTTCGTCGTTGCGCATTTCCATATGGTCATGGGCGTGGCGCCGATCCTCGTCATCTTCGGGGCGATCTATCACTGGTATCCGAAGGTGACGGGACGCATGCTGGACGAGACGCTCGGCCATATCCACTTCTGGATCACCTTCCTCGGCACCTATGCGATCTTCTTTCCGATGCATTATCTCGGCCTGCTTGGTGTGCCGCGCCGTTATTTCGAGATGGGAGAGACGGCCTTCGTGCCACCGTCTGCTCATACGCTGAACATCTTCATCACCGTCATGGCGCTCGTTGTCGGGGCCGGGCAGATCGTCTTTCTGTTCAACCTCGTCTGGAGCCTTTTCCGGGGCAGGGAGGCTGGCGGCAATCCTTGGCGGGCGACGACGCTCGAATGGCAGACGCCTGAGACGCCGCCCGCACACGGCAACTGGGGCAGCGATCTGCCCGTCGTCTACCGCTGGGCCTATGATTACAGCGTGCCGGGGGCGGACGAGGATTTCATTCCGCAGAATGTGCCGGCAAGCGGCGGCGCAACGCGGGAGGTCCCAGCATGAACGTCGTGCTGATCTTCCTCGCTGCCATAGCCGCCATCATGATCTGGTGGCTGGCCGGACAGCGGCTGACCTCGAAGCCCTGGCTCGAAACCGGCTCGCTGCAGCAGCCGGATCATCATGGTGCAGACCGGCCGCCTGTGCCTGCGGTGAAAATAGGCCTCTTCGTGTTTCTAGCAGTCGTCGGCGCGGTGTTCAGCCTTGCCGTCAGCGCCTATTTCATGCGCGCGGCCTCAGCGGACTGGTGGGGGATGCCGGTTCCGCGGCTGCTCTGGGTGAACACCGCGGCCCTTGCCTTGAGCAGCGCGGCACTGCAATGGGCCAAACATCAAGCACAGCATGGTCGCATGGAAAGTCTACGGCCGGCGCTTGCGACAGGATTTGCGCTTGCCGTCTTCTTTCTCGCCGGGCAGATCCAGGCATGGCGGGAACTGACGGCGGCCGGATACATACTGGCCGACAATCCCGCCAACAGCTTCTTCTATATGCTCACCGGCCTGCACGGGCTGCATATTTTGGGCGGGCTTGCCGTCCTCGCGCATACGACGGTCAAGGCGTTCGCAGCCGATGTCGCGCCGGAGAGACTGCGGCTCAGCGTCGACCTATCGGCCATCTATTCGCATTTCATGCTCGCCGTCTGGCTTTTGCTTTTCGCGCTCTTTGCCGGCTGGGCGAATGATTTCGTCGATCTCTGCCGCACGTTGATAAGCTAGGGGATTTGCAGATGGCACATTCTGTCCAGACACACGGTGAGGCAGACCTCAGGCCCGCGGGCCTTCGCGGAGTCGCGGCCGATTTCAGCTCGGATCAGCGCGCCTTCAAGACCGCCTCCTGGGGCAAGGCGATGATGTGGATTTTTCTGCTCAGCGACACCTTCGTCTTCGGCTGTTTCCTGATCGCCTATATGACCGCCCGCATGTCGACGCCCGTCGCGTGGCCCAATCCAAGTGAGGTCTTCGCGCTCCACATCGGCGGCCAGGATGTGCCGCTGATCCTGATCGCGATCATGACCTTCGTGCTGATCTCCAGCAGTGGCACCATGGCGATGGCGGTCAATTTCGGCTATCGCCGCGACCGCCGCGTGACTGCGATACTCATGCTGCTGACGGCAGTTCTTGGCGTAACCTTCGTCAGCATGCAGGCTTTCGAATGGACGAAACTGATCACCGAAGGCGTGCGCCCCTGGGAGAACCCCTGGGGGGCAGCCCAGTTCGGATCGTCCTTCTTCATGATCACCGGCTTCCACGGCACCCATGTGACGATCGGCGTTATCTTCCTGCTCATCATCGCCCGCAAGGTCTGGCGGGGCGATTTCGACGTGGAACGGCGGGGCTTCTTCACCAGCCGGAAAGGTCGCTACGAGGCCGTCGAGATCATGGGCCTCTACTGGCACTTCGTCGACCTGGTCTGGGTCTTCATCTTCGCGTTTTTTTATCTATGGTGAGGTCGTCATGAGCGAGACAACGGCGCATGCCCAAACCCAAACGGCGCATGCACAAGCACAGACGGGACAGCAACATCCGATCCGGCTCTATCTCTTCGTCTGGGGCCTGCTCTTCGTGCTCAGCGCCTTTTCCTACCTTGTCGATTATTTCGGCATTCAGGGCTATCTCAGATGGACGCTGATCCTTCTGTTCATGATGCTGAAGGCGGGGCTGATCGTCGCCGTCTTCATGCATATGGCCTGGGAGCGGCTGGCGCTCGTCTACGCCATCCTGCTGCCGCCGGTGCTGGTGCTGGTCTTCGTGGCACTGATGGTATCGGAATCGCAATACACGATCTTTACGCGGCTCGCCTTTTTCGGCGCGGCCCCTTAAATATTGTCGTCGGGGGCTGAGTGCGACGTCCGAGATGACTGCCGCAGGCCCGGTCTGAACTCCTCTGAACTTTCTTATCGGGCCAACACCTCGATGGGAGACGCCTTATGGCTGAGATCTTGCTGTTCCACCACGCACAAGGGTTGACCCCTGGAGTGCATGCCTTCGCAGACGAGATCAGGGCGGCGGGCCACATCGTCCACACGCCTGATCTATTCGATGGACGCACGTTCCATAGCATCGAGGAGGGGCTCGCCTATATCGGCGAGATCGGATTCGACACCATCAGAGAACACGGTGTCCGGCTCGCCGACGAACTGCCTCCCGAACTAGTCTATGTCGGCTTCTCGTTTGGCGTGCTCCCAGCGCAGAAGCTGGCGCAAACACGGCCTGGAGCCCGCGGGGCTCTGCTTTTTTATTCCTGCCTGCCGATCAGCGGCGAGTGGGCCTTCGGACCCTGGCCGGAGAGCGTTCCGGTCCAGATCCACGGCATGGACAACGATCCGATCTTCGTCGGCGAGGGTGACATCGATGCCGCCCGCGAAATCGTGGCGAAGGTCACGGACGCGGAGCTTTTCCTCTATCCCGGCGACCAGCACTACTTCGCCGACAGCTCGCTTCCGACATATGACGCGGATGCAACCGCGCTGCTCACTGCACGTGTGCTTGCGTTTCTGGGGCGCGTCTGATCCGGCGTTGATGGCCCGCTCGAACCCCGCGACCGCAAATCTAAAATTCCCATATAAAATATGTCCTAAAACATGATGGAGGTCGCGCCGGGCGGCCTGCGTTGGGGCTATGGTGTGCAGGGCGTGGGGCTGGTTGTGCCCGTGATTGCAGCAGTGGTGCCGCCGCTTGCCTATGGCGGGGTTTCCAGGCTGGTGAGGACGAGCCGGCGGTCGCTTGCTGGGCGGATCGGGCTGCATGCCGTGCCCGCTATCTTCATCCTGCTGCTGGTGACCTTCTGGCGGGATGCGATCGACGTGGCGCTAGTGCTCATCTTCGTCGGTTACGCCGTGGCAATCCTGCTTTTGATGCGCCCGGGGGCGGACGCGCTGCGGCTCGCGCCCTTCGAAGGCGCCGTGCCGGCCTATCGGGCGATCATCTTCGCGGCAGCCGCGCTTTGTCTATCGGCCGCTGTCGATATTCTTGTCTTCCTCGATTTCATCTCAGCGCATAGCGAGCGGGCGCTGGCACTGATCAGCGTGGGAAATCTCGCCGCCCTCGTTATCCTCGGCATTGCTGCGGCAGCTGCCAGCCGCAGCCGGGTGCCGCCGGAAATAACAGAGGTAGCGCCGAGGTCTGATACCAGCGAGGACAAGGAGACGATCGCGGCGGTCGATGCGCTGATGGAGGCAAAGAAGCTTTATCGCGACGCCAATCTCAACCTCGACCGGCTGGCCCGCAAGGCCGGAATCCCCGCCCGTCAGATCTCGGCAGCGATCAATCGGGCGATGGACAAAAACGTCTCGCAGTATGTCAACGACTACAGAATCGGCGAGGCCTGCCGCCTGCTCTCCGCCACCGAAAAATCGGTGACCGAGGTGATGTTCGAGGTCGGCTTCCAGACGAAGTCGAACTTCAATCGGGAGTTCAGGCGGGTGACCGATATGACGCCCGTAGCTTGGCGGCAGCGGAGGGGGTGAGGTGCGGGGCCACCCGGCCTTGCTCTTCTGTAGGACTCGCCATCGATTGTTGTGGCGGGCGTGCCGTGGGACACCCCCCTCTGCTCTGCCGGGCATCTCCCCCACAAAGGGGGGAGATTGGCTGGGCGAGATGGCTTCCTCAAACAACTAAAGCCCCAAATAACGAAAGCATTGTAATTGTCGATGCCGTTGGAGAGGGACCAATGGTCAAGCCTCTTGCCGATCTCCACCCTTGTGGGGGAGATGCCCGGCAGGGCAGAGGGGGGTGCCACACGGCAATACAGTTGTTGGGTGAGGCGCATGCGCAGTCACGGCCGCCGATAGTGCAGCCACCACGTACACAATCGCGATCGAGGCATGCCTGAAACATGTTCCAGGTCGCGGTTTTTTCGCCCGCGGTCATTCTGTAGGCATGAACACGACATCGGAACATGAACGACACCTTGCCGCCAGGCTCAGATCGCTTTCGATCGAGCCCGCGGCCTTGGAGACAAAGCCGCAGGAGCGCCGAGCCCGGCGGCTGAGAACGCCAACGATGCTGGCCCTTGCGGGGGCGGTGTCGCTGGCGGCGGTTCTTCATTACCGGCCGGATGCGCTCGAGCGGATCGGGGTGGCGCTTGCAAGGCTTGTGGGCGATGACGCAGCGTTACCGGCTGGTGGAGCGGCGTTGCCAGTCACGAGTTTGCCTGAGGATGCGGCGGTTGACGACGCCACGCCAACTCCGGGCATCGTCGCACCGACCCGGGGTACGCCAAGCCGCGAGATCACAGGCTCCGGTTATGTCGTGGCACCCGACATCGCCACCGTTTTTTCCAAATATGCGGGGCGGATCGTCGCCATCGAGGTCGAGGCGGGCGATCCGGTCGTGGCCGGCCAGGTGCTCGTTCGGCTTGATGATGCCGGCGCACGCTTCGTGCTCCGGGGCGCTTATATAGCAGGGCGGGCGGCGGAACTGGCGCTGGAGGCTCGGAATATTACGCTCGTCCAGGCGCGGTCTTCGCTGGATCGTGCGGAGCGGTTGGCTGGGCGTGACGCCATATCGGCCGAGGCGCTGGAGGCAGCGCGCACGGCCTTCGATACGGCCGGCAATGCCGCGGCACTGGCAAGGCAGGATCTCGAAAAGGCGAAGCTCGATATCGACAGGGCGCGCGAGCAGATGGAGGCACTGACCGTGCGGGCGCCGATTTCCGGCACAGTGACGCGGCTCAATGCGCATGTCGGCGACACCGTACTGTCGCGCGAGGATAGCGTGCGGGAGAACGAAAGCCTGCTTGCCATCACCGATTCCGCAAGCCTGGCCATCGATGCCGATGTGGCCGAGGCCAATATGGCGCTGCTGCGTCCGGGTCTCAACGGCGAGGCCGTGCTCGAAGGCTTCCCCGATAAGCCCTTCGCGGTCGAAGTGGCGAAAATTGCACCGGTCCTTTCCAAGGAGAAGGGCACGGTGACGTTGCGCTTGTCGCCCTCTTCGCCGCCGCCGGGCATGCGGCCTGCAATGGCGGCGCGCATCCGGCTGGTGGTCGGCGAGGAGGCTCAGCACGCCGCCTCGTCCTTCGAGGCTCCGGCCGCTGGCCTGCGTATCTCAAGATGAGGGCTGATCGGTTTCCACGTCGCGAACCTTCGAGCCCACAACCAGCAGACCACCAAGGAGCAGAACCATGACAGACACCACAGAACCCTATATCGCCCTTGTCGGCGTCAGCAAGTCCTTCAGAATCGGAGCGGAGACGATTCCGATCTTTTCCGGGCTCGATCTCTTCGTTCCGCGCGGCGATTTCGTTGCTGTCATGGGACCCTCCGGTTCCGGGAAATCGACATTGCTCAACATGCTCGGTGGTATCGACAGCCCGGATGCCGGTGAAATCAGGGTCGGCCGCAGCCATCTCGAGCAGATGGGCGAAGGAGCAAGGGCGGTCTGGCGGGCACACGCCATGGGCATCGTCTTCCAGTTTTACAATCTGCTGCCGATGCTGAACGCGGCGGAGAACATCGAGCTGCCGCTGTTGTTGAAGCCGCTCGGCTGCAAGGAGCGACGGGCTCGCGTCGATACGGTCATGGATCTCGTCGGACTTGCGGGCCGCCAGCGGCAGTTTCCATCGAGCATGTCGGGCGGGCAGCAGCAGCGCGTCGGCATTGCCCGCGCCATCGTGACCGATCCAGATCTTATTCTCTGCGACGAGCCGACCGGCGATCTCGATCGCAGATCGGCCGATGACATCTTGGAGATGCTGAGTTTTCTCAATCGCGAGCTTCAGAAGACCATCATCATGGTCACGCATGATCCCGAGGCCGCTTCCTTTGCTCGTCGCACGCTGCATCTCAACAAGGGCGAATTCGTCAGCGAGGAAAGGACGGGCCGATGACCTTCTTTCAGCTCATGCGGCGCAATGTCTGGCGCAAGCGGCTGCGCGCCATTTTGCTAATGTTTTCAGTCGGCGTCGCCTTCCTGATCTACGGACTTACGGCGAGCTTCGTCAGCGGCAGCCAAGGAGCGGCCGGCGCCAGCGACAATCTGCTCGGCGTCTTCAACAAAGCGAACCGCGGGCTGCCATTGCCGCTTGCTTATCTCAACCGGATCGCGGCCGACCGGGATGTCGCCGCAGTCGCCTATACCGCGCGCATGCGGGGCTTCGTCGAGGTCGAAAAGAATGTGGTTGCCGTCAGCGCCGTCGATCCACAGGCCATTGCCGCGGCCAACGGCGACGAGCTCAAACTGACGCCGAAGTTGATCGCGGCATTGGAAGAGGCCGGTGATCGGGTGCTGGTCGGCAGGGCACTGGCGGAAGCCGAGGGCTGGTCGATCGGCCAGCGCATCGGCTTTACCGGTCAGCTTGCCCGGGCTGACGGCAGCCGCAATTGGAGCTTCACGATCGCGGGTATTTTTGAGGGCGCGGACGCCAGCACCGATACCTATTTCATGCTCGCCCGCTACGACGCCCTCAATGCCGCTCGTGCGCGCGACAAGGATACGGTTGACGCCTTTGTGGTACGTCCGCGCCCGGGCGTGCCACCAAGTGTCGTGGCAGCGCGGATCGATGCTCTATTCGCCAATTCGGCGGCGCAGACGAGGACGCAGTCGGAAAAGCAGTTCCTTGAAGCGTTTCTCCGGCAATTCGCTGATATCGGCCTGATCGTGAGCCTCGTCGTGGGGGCGGCCTTCGTCACCATCCTGATGATCGCGGTCAACACCATGCTCTTTGCGGTGAGAGAGCGGCGTTTCGAGATCGGCGTCTTGAAGGTACTCGGCTTTTCCAGTTCTCGGATTCTCGCGCTCATTCTTGGCGAGTCATTGTTTATCTTTTTTGTCGGCGGCGCGGGCGGACTTGTTCTCGCCAAGCTTGCGGCGCTGTCCATCGGACCGGAGTTCGGCCTCGTCTTCGGCACGGCCGTGCTTGCGAAATCTCTCGCCATCATAGCGGGGCTTGGCCTGCTGACCGGGCTGCTGCCTGCGGTGACCGCCGTGCGCCTGCCCATCGTCAACGCCTTCAGAACGAGATAATCCAATGTCATCAACGCTCAAGCAGACCTTTCTTATGATCAGAGTCAACCTTGGCAGCTTGCCGCGACGGCTGTGGATCTCGTTATCGATGGTGCTGTCGGTCGCTCTCGTCGTGGCGGTGCTCGCAGGTTTCCTGGCAATGGCGCGCGGCTTCGAGGTCGCGCTCGCCGGCGCCGGCTCGCCTGCTATCGCCGTTATTCTCGGCGGCGGCACCAACCAGGAGACTGGTTCGGAGGTGCCGGCCGAGGCAATCCGCAGCCTTGCGGCCATGATCGGCGAGACCGGGATCGCGCGCGACGGCGCGAGCGGGCCTGCATTGTCGCGCGAGACCGTCGTTCCCGTCGATGTCAGACAAGGCGAAGGCGTCGAGCAGACGCTGTCGCTCAGAGGCATGGATCCGGCAGGCCCCGGCTTGCGTGAACGCGCGCGGCTTTCGCGGGGGCGGCTGTTTTCGCAAGGCGCGCGTGAGATCGTCGTCGGTGCCCGCATCGCCGATACTTTTCCGGGTTTCGCGGTTGGCGACACGATCCGCCTCGGCGCGCTCGACTGGAGGATCGTCGGGCATTTCACTTCAGACGGCAGCGCCTTTGAATCCGAGATCTGGGCGGATCTGGAGACGGTGCAATCGGCTTTCGACCGGCAGAGGCAGGTGCAGAGCCTGCGTGTGCGGCTCGACGGGGAAGGCGATCCCGCAAGAGCACTGGCGGCATTGCGTGATCGGTTGTCGGCCTTGCCCGGCACGCCGCTCGTGGCCGTTTCCGAGATTGGGCTCTACGCCGGCCAGGCCGAGCGCACCGAGAGCCTGATCCGCCTGTTCGGCTGGCCTATCGCGCTGCTGATGGCGATCGGTGCGTCGGCGGGTGCCTTGAATACGATGATGAGTTCGGTTTCCGACCGCAGCGTTGAGATCGCTACGCTGCGCCTCCTCGGCTTTGCCCGCCTGCCTGCCTTCGCCGCTACCTGGGTGGAGGCGGTGCTGCTGTCGGCGGTGGGGGCCGGCCTCGGTGTCTTCGCCTCCAAGCTCACTTTCGACGGTTGGCAGGCAAGCACTATGGGCGCCAACAATACCAGGATGGCCTTTCAGCTCGACGTCGCTCCGGACGTGGTCTTCACCGCCGGCCTGCTCGGCCTTGCGATCGGCATACTCGGCGGCGCCTTGCCGGCGATTGCCGCCACGCGGCTGCCGCTGACTTCTGCTTTGCAGGCGAGGGGGAAATGGCGCTGAGATGATCACTCCGCCCCATGATTCGAGACGGCCCCTCGAGCCCTCTTACCAATGGGCTGATCGGCATGCGTGGTGCTGTGGCTTCAGCGGAAGCGAGAGCAGAATCACTGCGGTGTAGCCTGAAGGAGAGATATCTGCCGCCACGCTGCTCTCCGATTTATTCGCCTTTAAGTCGCTGGTTTTTCGATTCTAGTTGCAGCTTTTCAGCGCCTTATCGGACCCGGCGCCGTTGCCTGTGGAGTAAAGCCCGTAAACCGTCCGCTGCCGCATTGATAACATCTTCTCGCCTTCTTGCCGTGGACGGTTGCCCCCGCCGCAGGCGATTTGCCGATCCCGGCCGGTCTCAGTGGCGACATAGCGATCCGACGAACAGGGCAACATTGGCGATATGACAATCTACTATGTGAACTCAGCAACTGGCTCCGACCGCAACAGTGGGACGAACCAGAACTCGGCTTTTGCGACTTTATCCAAAGTGGAATCCTTAGCGCTGAAACCAGGCGACACCGTGCTGCTCGCCAAGGGGAGCGTGTTCAACGAACAATTCGATATCAAATATTCCGGTAGCGAGAGCGCGCCGATCAAGATCGGCAGTTACGGGACGGGTGCGGCACCCGTCATCCATAGTGGCGGGGATGGCATTCATAGCCTTTATGCATCGAACATTGTTATCGAGAACCTTAAAATAACAAACAGCGGTGGTTCGGCCATCTCTGGCGGCAGTGTTTCGAACTGGGCGGTTCGCCATGTGGAAGTCGACAAGGCGGGATTGTCGGGTGAAACAGGCGCCATGAATTTCCGCAACAGCAAGAACATCAAGATCGAAAGCAGCAAGATTTCGGACGCTAAAGGCGACGGCATCTGGATCGACAAGGTCGAGGGCCTCAAACTTCTCAACAATACGGTGACGAACAGCCACGGCGCCAAGGCCGATGCCGTCCAGGTGAACGACAGCAGCAGCATCCTGATCCAAGGCAATCATCTCGATCAGACGCAAGCCGATAGCCCAAAGGGCGTCCTCGTGCTCATCAGGCCGGTGAACGCGGTGGTCGAGGATAATACGCTGAGCGGCGGCGGCTTCGGCATCAGCGCACAAGCGGGCAAGAACGTCGCCATCCGCGACAACGATATATCGGGATTTCACGGTTACAACTGGTCCTTCGCCGTCGGTCTCGGTGATGACGGGAATGCGAGAGACTACGATATTGCGGGCAACCACATCCACGATGGCGCCTGGGGCGTCGTCATTACCGCCCCCGCCGACGCTCCGAGCTATACCCGCACGAATATCAAGGTCCACGACAATGTCTTCGACGACCTCTCGCAGTCGGCGCTGAAGGTCGACAGACCGGCCTCCGGCTCCTTCTCCAACAATACAATCGAGAGCGGCACCAACGCCACCAGCATATCGCCTTCGATCGTCGACGCGCACACCTTCACTGTCAGCAACAACCATACGGTCGCCAATGTCGAGACGGCGCTGGCAAGCCCGGTTGTCACGACTGCCGCAGTCACAGAGGCGTCGGCGGATCCGGCGGTTGTCGCCGTCCACGACAATTTGAAGATTCTCACGGATACGGGCGACGCCCACCGCGGCAATCTCCTCGAAAACGACAGCTCCGATAACGGGACTCTGGTGCTGCGCCGCTTCGGTAACGAAAGCGTGGGCAAGGACGGCCTGACGCTGACCGGCGACTACGGCGTCATCCACGTGGACCGGGAGGGCAACTATGCCTACACGCTCGATGAAACGAAGCTCCCCGACCATGACCATGACGGACATGTGAGCGAGACCTTCAGCTACGGGATCGACGATGGAAACTCGTACCACAGCGACGGCGATACGCTGACCGTCTACCTCCATATGGATAGCTTGCTGAGCTGAGGGCGCGCAGCTGAAACTGAACCAAAGAGAAATCCCGGATAATTTCCGGGGTTTCATGAGCGCCAGCCGGCCGCTTTGCTGCTGCGGGACTGGATTGACGACCAGCCGCGGCCGAATGAACGCAACATTCACCAGAATTGCGCCCTGATCGTGCATCGAGCGGGTACACGGGTCTGGCGTTCTTACCCCGCCTTTGCCTTCGGAACATTGCGGTGTCTCACGATGAGCCACAATCGCATTCAAAGTGCACCGGGAACCGGCAAGACCGCGGTCAACATCATTTCAACAGCCCTTGCCCGCAGGCAGTCCGATACCGTTCATTCACCTTTTGGTCGTTGTTCGATGGATTATTTTCGGTAAGGTTGTAGCCTTGAGGGTGCCGCCACCGCCAGGCGCTTCTCGGGACCAAGGCAGGCCCATGGGCCTTCGATCGCTGTAACCGCAGCATTGGGGGCGTTTTCGGCCTTAGTCCCGATCGCACATCCGATCCACTCGTTGCAGTCGAGCCAGTCGACTGCGCGACAATGTGAGAACAAGGCGATATGACAGTCTATTATGTGAATTCAGCGACCGGTTCCAACTCGAACACCGGAACAAGCGAGGATTCCCCCTTCGCATCGTTCTGGGCGGTGGAAAACCTGAAACTCCAGCCGGGCGACAGCGTGCTTCTTGCCGCCGGAAGCGTGTTTAACGACCAGCTCGATCTCAAATATTCCGGCACTGTCGACGCCCCGATCACCATCGGCAGCTACGGGATCGGCGACGCTCCGGTCATTCATAGCCCGGGCGACGGCATTCACAGCCTTTACACCTCGAACATCGTCATCGAGAACATCAAGATCACCGACACCGGTGGCGCGGCTATCTATGGCGGTTATGTTTCGAACTGGACGATCAACAATGTCGAGGTCGACCACACCGGTTTGGCGGGCAAGGCCGGTTCCATCAGCATCAGGACCGGCTCGAACATCACTATCGAAAACAGCACGATCAATGATGTCAACGGCGACGGCATGTGGATTGAGAAGATCAACGGCGTCACTCTCCTCAACAACACCGTCACTAACGCCCACGGCACCACGGCGGATGCCGTCCAGATAAACGACAGCAGCAACATCGTCATCAGCGGCAATTATCTCGATCAGACGGGTGCGGTGACGCCAAAGGGCGTGCTGACGCTCATCCGACCTGTGGACGCTGTGATCGAGGGGAACACCATCATTGGCGGCGGCTTCGGGATCAGCGCGCAAGCCGGCACGAATATCGCGATCCAGGACAATGATATCTCCGGCTATGGCGGCTACAGCTGGTCTTACGCCATCGGTCTCGGCGACTCGGGCGATACGCGCAACTACGATATAACAGGCAACTATATCCATGACGGCGTCTGGGGCGTAGCGGTCAGCTCCGCCGGCACGACGACCTATGTTCGCGAGGGCATCGATATATCAGGCAACCTCTTCGATGATCTTACCCAAGCGGCATTGAAGGTCGACCGGCCGGCATCCGGATCCTTCCATGACAATTTCATTGCGAGCGATGTTACGCCGTACAGCATCTCCCCCTCGATCATCGCTGCAGGCACTTTTCCCGTCAGCGATAACACGACCATCGAAGAAGGTCCTACCACGCTTGCAAGCGCCGACGGTCTCTCCGCCGCCGATGCGAGCGTCAGCCTCGTATCGGACACCGGGCTCACATCTCACAACGACCTGAAACTTGCTGCCGACAAGATTGCAGCGGATAAAGTCGGCGCTCATCATGACAATCCAATCTGGGAAAACGGCATATCGGATGAAACCCTGCTGCTTCGTCACTTCGGCAAGGCTGCTGTCGAAAAGCACGGGTCGACATTTGGCAACGGCGATCACGGCGTCACCATCGAAGCCGCCGATCTTGCTGGCCCGGAAAACGGCAGCGAAATTTCACACGATGAGATCACGCCTCAGCCGTTGCATCATTCAGAAGCGGATCCGCTGATCGTCTCTATCATTCAACACGGCATGCTGCACTGAGGATAGCCGGGAGCATCGCCGCTACGGCGAGAAGCCGTGGCGGCATCAGAGGTCGCCGAGCAGCGTTCGGTAAAAAGGCTCTCTTGTCGCTCGCCGCCATCGGCTCAGGAAGAGAGGCCGATCGTAATCGTGGCGGAAAGCACGCCGCCACCAAGCTTTTCAAAATCAAAGATGTGATCGGTGGCGTCCTGCGGAATGAGGCCGTCGTCGTCGTTGCGCGTATCGCGGCGGGGGCGTCCACGATAGTCGGGATGCTCACCATAGATGATGTCGCTCAGAGCATCGTCGAAATAGACTTGGCTGACGAGAAGCTCCTTGCCGTCCGCGAGGATGCGGCAATGAACATGCGGCGTGCGGCCACTATACCATCCCGGATAGGCGGTCAAAAAACTTGCCTGCCCGGCCTCGTCGGTCAGTTGGCGACCGCGAAAGGCGAGCCCGCTGATTGCCTCGGCGTCACCAAGCGTACACATCTTCGCAGCCTCTCGGCCGGAATAGATGCCACGGTGATCGGTATGCCAGATTTCGATGTCGGCGTTTTCGACCGGCCGGCAGTCGGCGGCATGGACGATACGGAGGGCCAGCCGCAACGGCAGTCCGGCTTGTCCTTCAGAGATGTCCTGGCGGGCCGGGACGTCGTTGACATGGCAGGGGCCAAGGGTCTGGGCCAGGGTCACGACGCAATTCGGGCGAGTGCGGAAGAGCGGCGCGGGCAGCTTTTCCAGGGCGACAGACTTGGTGCCGCCGCTCAGGAAATCAGTGCCCTTCCAGTCGAATGTCCTGGCTGCCGCCACGACATGCCGCCGCGGCCAGATTGCCGTCGCAACAACCGAGGATGCGGCAATCGCGGCGCCGCCAAGTACAAGAGTGCGCCTCTTCATATGTCCTCCTTTGTCTCAAGACCTGGCGTGTAAGGGGGATAGGCCGGCACTTCCAGTTAAATCCCGGCAATGATCACGGTGACGAGGCTGTCGGCGCGAAGCAGGGCGATGCCATCAGACCTTAGATGGCAACCTGTTCGCCAAGCTCGACAACGCGGTTTGACGGCAGGTTGAAATAGTCGGAGGGATCGATGGCAAAGCCTTCCAGCGCCATGAATATGCGTTCCTGCCAGCCGGGCAGGCCGGTGTTCGGCGTCCTGACGAGGTTGCGGCGGCCGAGATAGAAGGACGTTTTCATGATCTCGAACTTGAAACCTCCTTCTCTGCAGAGCGCCAGCGCCCTGGTGACATCAGGATCGTCCATGAAGCCGAAGGTGATATCGAGACGCACGAAACGCGGCGAGAGCTGGCTTATCTTGATGCGCCTGTTGTCGGGAACATAGGGTTCGTCCTCGGTCCAGACAGTCAAGATGACGTTCTGTTCGTGGAGCACATGATTGTGCTTGAGATTGTGGAGCAGAACGTTCGGCGTCCGGTCTGGCACGCTGGTAAGAAAAACCGCCGTTCCCGGAACGGTAACCGGTGAATGATCCGACTTCCGCTCGATCGACCGGATGAAGGAATCGAGCGGAATTTCGTTGTTGGCCCGCAGTCTCTTGAGGTAGGCCTGCCCACGGGTCCAAGTCCACATCAAAATCATGATCGCCAGCGCCAGGGCGACCGGAACCCAGCCGCCATCGTGGATCTTCAGCAGATTGGCTGCCAGGAACAAGACTTCGATAATGAAGAGGGGCAGCAGCAGCATGGCGGCTAGCATGAGCGAGTAGCCCCAGACAGCCCGCAGGAATTGGAAGGACAGCATGGTCGAGATGACCATGGTTCCAGTCACCGATATACCGTAGGCAGTCGCCAGCGACTCGGAGTCGCCAAAGGAGAAGATCAGCATCAGCACGCCGACCAGCAGGAGGAGATTGACGCTCGGTACGTAGATTTGGCCCGTGTTGGTCTCGGACGTGAATTTGATCCGCAGCCTCGGCAGGAAGCCGAGATGAACCGCCGAGCGGGCGAGAGAAAACGCGCCGGTGATGACGGCCTGGCTGGCGATGATCGTTGCCATCGTCGCGAGTATGACAACTGGCAACAGGATCCAATCGGGATACATCAGAAAGAATGGGTTGGTGGCCGTTTCGGGATGGGCGAGAACGAGCGCGCCCTGGCCGAGATAGTTCAAGAGCAATGCGGGAAAGACGAGCACGAACCATGCCGTCTGGATGGGACGGCGGCCGAAATGTCCGAGATCGGCATAGAGCGCTTCGGCACCCGTCACCGTCAGAAAGACGGCGCCGAGCACGATAAGGCCGACCGTGCCGGCATGAGCGAGGAACGAAAGCGCATTGATCGGATTGAGGGCGGCCAGAATCCTCCAGTCGTCGCCGATATGGATCAAGCCGCCGGCAGCCATGGCCAGAAACCATAAGACCGTTATCGGCCCGAAAAACATGGAGACAGCTGCAGTCCCCCTCGACTGCGCGGCAAAGAGAACGATCATGATCGCAGCCGAGGCGAGCGGGACATAATCGGCAAAGGTCGGCGTGACCAGCTTCAAACCTTCGAGCGCTGACATGACCGAGAGGGCAGGCGTGATCATTGCATCGCCGATGAAGAGGGCTGCCCCGATCAGCCCGGCGAAGAACAGGACCGGCACGTTTCGCCCCATCTTCTTCATCAGGAGGGCAAGAAGCGAGAGGGTGCCACCTTCGCCGTCATTGTCCGCCCTGAGAAGGAACAGCACATATTTGAAAGTCACGATAACGGTTAGCGTCCAGACCATCAGAGAGATCAGGCCGATCACTTCCGGCTCGTGTATGCCATCGGCAGCAAAAGGCCTGAGCGCCTCGCGAAAGGCGTAGAGCGGGCTGGTGCCGATATCGCCATATACGACGCCGACCGCACCGACGACCAATCCGACAAAGCCGCTCCGACTGCCGAGGTCACTGCTCTTGTCCGCATGTGTTGAAGTCATGTTTCCCCGCTCACGCCGCTTGCTTACAGACAGAAACATATGCCGCATTGGAGAAGGGCAAGTAAATTCGTGTCGGTGCAATCTTTTCGTGGCGAAGCGAAGCATGACTGTCGGCCCCGACATGCCTGCCGCGAGGAGTTCGGAATGAATCGATTTCGGTCCTGAAAATTATGTAGTAGGCATCCGAAATCAGTATTTAGGCGGGGCCAAGCGAGATGGAACCCACTCAATTGTTCGAGCTGGTCATTGCGATGTTTCTCGCGATCATCGCGCTGCATTACGCTGCCCACAGGCTGGGACTGCCGCCGTCCGTGGCGCTGCTGGCCGGCGGCGCTCTGCTGGCCTTCGTGCCGGGGCTGCCGGCGATCACCGTCGATCCCGGGCTGGTGCTTGTCATCTTCCTGCCACCGCTCTTGATGGACGGCGCCTGGGCCATTGCTCTCGTGAGGCTGCGGCGCCATATGATCGGCATTGCCTCGCTCGCCGTCGGAGCAGTATTCTTCACCTGTGCCGTCGTGGCCGTCGTGACTCATCTTCTCTTTCCGTCACTTCCCTGGGCCGCCTGTGCAGCACTTGGCGCGATCGTTGCACCGCCTGATGCGGTGTCGGCCCGTGCCGTGCTGGAGCGCGTCAGGTTGCCGCGGCGGCTGCAGATTCTGCTGGAAGGCGAGAGTTTGCTGAACGATGCGAGCGGTCTGGTTCTCTTCCGCTTTGCCGTCGCCGCCGCCGCAACGGGAAGTTTCAGCGCGATGGAGGCGGCTGCCAGCTTCCTTGTGCTGGCGCTCGGCGGCGCGGTCGTCGGCGTCGTTGTCGGAACGGTGTGGGTGAAATTCGTCCGGCGCCTGGGCGACGAATATCTCATCATCGCCGCCACTGTGCTGCTCGCCTGGATATCCTATCTGCTCGGCGAACTGCTGCACGTTTCCGGCGTCATTGCCACGGTTACCACGGGTCTGATCGCTTCCTGGCACCAGCACACCGTATTCTCGGCCGCAACGCGCATGCGAGGCACGTCGTTCTGGACTGTGATGATCTTCCTGATGGAGGCTTCAGTTTTTACATTGATCGGGCTGTCGTTGCGCGACGTCGTTGAGCGCGGCGGTGGTTTTACCACAGTTATCGCGACCATGGGACTGCCGATGCTGGCGATCCTCGTGACGCTCGTGATCGCCCGCTTTGCATGGGTCTTCGCCTCAGATATCGTCATCCGGCTTTGTGCTCCGCTGCGGTTCAAACGCGCCAAGCCGCTGGGCGCCGGCGGCGCCACCGTCCTCAGCTGGGCCGGCGTGCGGGGCGTGGTGACGCTTGCCCTGGCGCTCAGCCTGCCAGAAGAATTCCCCGGCCGCGACTTCATCCTCGCAACATCATTTGCCGTCATTGTCGGAACCGTGCTCGTCCAGGGAACGAGTTTGGGGCGGATTATTGCCTGGGCACGGCTGGTGGAGCCGGAGACGGAAAGGGCGCGTCTCACAATGAGTCAGGCCGAAGCCGCCATGGCGCAGGCGCAGCTTGGAACCGTCCAAAACCTGGCATACGACCCTGAGGGAAATCTCATCCACCCGCAATTGCTGGAGCGATACCAACGCCGAGCCACTGCTATCGTCGATTACGCCGCGAGAACGGAACATTATATCCCGATGCTCCACGCCCATTTTGATGTCGTTCTCGAGGCGGTTGCGACCGGCCGTCGGGAACTCATTCGGCTCCACCGCGCCGGTGATATCGACGACGAGACGCTGGAGGAGCTGGAACGGGATCTCGATCTGGAGGAATTGAGCGCGATTTCAGCTAAAGCCTGAGTTTGCGATCGAGCCAGATCAAAGACGGCCGGGAAAAATACCCCACTGCATTCGAAGTATTCGATGCGATCCTGGAAATATAAATCCCTTCGTAACTAATGCCGTCCCACCGGATCGTTGCGAGTGCCGGCGGATTGTTCCGCTTCGGCTCCCATATGGCATCGGGCTTTCGTCACCCCCCAACATCGAATTCTCTATTTTTCGACTTCGCCAGCTGAGCGTCTGGAGATTGCCAATATTCGTCCGTTTTTCCGGTAACGTCGCCGGTCGCCTAAGTTTTATTTCTTTAAATCCGGGAAAAATACGCGGTCAAATTGCTTCTAATTGCCGCCATGATTCAAATATACGTTCCGGCCGCGATTTTTTCTTCGCCACATTTCGGATGTTTCAAATTGTCCAAACAATGGTGAGAAACAATGAAAATTATTCTCGTCATAGCCCTCACGGTTTTTGCCGTGCCGTGTGAGGCCGACATGCTCGTCACGGCTTCGAAATATAATCGCATGCATGAACGTTCTATTTCATTTCTCAGCATCAATCCCCGCAGAACGTCGTGGTGCGGAGCATTCCTCGCCTTTGTCGCCAAACGATCGTCACGCCAGCCGCCGCCCAATCCCAATATGGCAGTTTCCTGGAAAAGCTTCGGCAAACCTGTCTTCTTTCGTTCGGCAAGGCGGGGAGATGTCGTTGTGATCCGAAGCGGCAGGCGGTTCCATGTCAGCCTGTTCGATCACTTCGATCAGCGGCGCCAATACGTCTATCTCTTCGGCGGCAACCAATCCAACCGCGTCCAGCTGTCACGCTACCGCGCCAGCTCGGTCGTTGCCGTTCGACGATGAAGCCGTTCTGTTGATTGGCACCTGGTTCAACGGTCGGCTCTCGTGCTGAGGTTCGGAGGCTGCGCCTCGAAGGAGGGGCGGCTAATCGTTGGAATCTGCGCACCGATCGTCAATCAAACCCGTCCAACGCACATAGCACGCCATCGATGGGGATGGAGGGTAGCCTTTCGCGCGTGATGTCGAATCGCCAGCCTTTGACCAGATTCTCGGATCGATAAGAGCCATCTGGCTGTTCCGCCATCCTGCCGAGTGCAAAGATGGCGGCATCAGGAAACCGCCTCGACGAGCAAAAGGCCGGCTGCAGAAGTTCGTGGCGGGGGCTCGGCTTTGAGATCGTTACCTGGTCGATCACGGTCCAGACGGGGAGACTTCCATTCATGCCGGTCTGGCGTCGAAGCACCAGCAAATGCTTTGCGCCGCATTTTAGCTCGGCTGCCGCATAGGCTGGGCCTCCGACCATTCCTGGTAGTACCGTTCCGCCGATCTCCACGCAGCCCTTCGCAGGAGGAGGCGTCGATTTTCCACGCGCCTCACTGGCATCGCCGGTGGCTGGAATCAGCGTGAGAAGAGCGGCAATCGCGGGGAGATATCGAGACATGGCAAACCGTTGAGAACATGCGGCGAGGAATCGGCTGGTTGAATTCGCAGTGCTTAAGCGAGGACCGTAATCCTGCTCGGGAAGGCGTCAATGGCTGAGGTTGCAAGTGGAACAAGGTCAGTCGCGGCTGACACTCCGGAAGGCAGCGATGATGCTGTCGGCGGCCATTCGGGCTTCGTCCGCGGTCGTCTGGAAGTTGGTGACGGAGAGGCGCAGCACATCGCGGCCGCGCCATTTGGCGCCGCCGGCGAAGAGGGTGGCGTCGTCGCGGATCTTCGCGATGGTCTTACGGGTGATCGCGTCGCTTTCATCGTCCGGGCGGTCGGCGGCGAACCGGAGGATGAGCTGGTTCAGCGTGATCTCGTTCAAGGTGGTGATGCCTGGTTCGCGCTGGAGATGCTCGGCCAGCAGGCGGGCCGACGCGCAACATTGGTCGATGAGGGCGGCGATGCCGTCGCGGCCGAGATGTTTCAGCATCGTCCAGGTGGCGAAGCCCCGAGCGCGCCTGGAAAGCTCCGGCACGTAATGGGAGGGATCACGCTCGCCCTCGGCTGCGAGCGGCAGGTAGCTTGCGGCGATCGTCATGGCGCGGCGGTGGGCAAGCTCGTTGCGCACAATTGCATAGCCGCAGTCATAGGGCGTCTGCAGCCATTTATGACCATCCGTCGCCCAGCTGTCGGCCGCCTCGACCCCGCGGCTGAGATGGCAGAATTTCTCCGAAGCCTGCGCCCAGAGGCCGAAGGCGCCGTCGATATGCACCCAGGCGCCTTTTTCCTTCAGGGCCGGGATGATCCGACGAAAATCGTCAAAGCAGCCGGTATTGATCTGCCCGGCCTGGAGGATGGCGATGCAAGGGCCGATGACCGACGTAAGCGCGTCGCCGAGCGCGGCCGGATCGATCCGGCCCATTGAATCGGTCGGCAGGCGCAGCACGCGGTCATGGCCGAGGCCGAGGAATTGAAGCGCCGAGAAGACCGTCGTGTGGGCGTCGTCACCGATCAGCACGGTGATCTCGGGCGCGCCGAACAGGCCTTTTGCGTCCGCATCCCAGCCAGCCTTGCGCAGCACCTCGCCGCGGGCGGCGGCAAGGCAGGTGAAATTGGCGACCGTGGCTCCCGTGACGAAGCCGACGGAGCTTTCGGGCGGCAGCTTCAATATGTCGACAAGCCATTTGGCCGAAACGGTTTCGACGGCCGCCGCGGCCGGGGCGGCGACGTGGTTTCCGGCATTCTGTCCCCAGGCGCTGGTCAGGAAATCGGCCGCGACGCCGACCGGATGAGAGCCGCCGATGACCCAGCCAAAGAAGCTTGGGCCCGTGGTGAAATGCAGGCCGGGCTCGGCGTTCGCGGCGAGCTGCCTGATGACATCGGCCATATCGGCGCCGGCCGCCGGCAGCGGCTCGTCGAAGGTGGCGAGCGAAGCGGCATAATCGTGCCGGGGCACATGGCGGGCCGGCGCGCGCTCACGAAACCCGGCTGCAAGCCGGGCGGCTTCCTGAAACAGAGATGCGATTGCCGACATGCGTTCCCCCTGCGCCGGACGCCCGCCCGTCACTGGGGGCCGCCTCCAGGCAAGCTGCCGGCGCCGGCAAGTCTATCCGATATCGCCGTCGCTGTCTTGGTTCGCGAAGAATTGATCCAGGCGGGTTTGGCTTCGGCTGAAGCGTTGCGGCGCGGAGCCAAAGGCTTACAGCATATCCCCAAGGCTCCAGTGGTTGCTCCAGCGGGCGTCGATTTCGTCGTCGACGTTCTGGTAGCGGATGTCGGTGGAGAGGCGCAGCCGCCGGGTGCGGTCTTCGTTGTTGGTGGCGGCGTGGATTATGTAGGGGGAGTGCAGCACGACGTCGCCAGCCTCGTAATCGGCGGCGAGCCAGCGGGCGTTGAAGCGCTCGGCTATATCAGGCAGGTCCTTGGAGATCCAGCCGCCTTCGGCCATTTGACTGTTATAGGCGCTGATCCGCTCTTCCGGCGAGAGAGTGCCGCTGTTCGCCTGGAAATCCGCCTCCATCCTGCGGCCGAGCGCATGCGAGCCTTCGAGATAGACGAGGCCGCCCATTTCGGCGGGGATGTCGCCGATTGGGATCCAGGCGGTGACGAGCCGGCTGGTGCCGCCGCGGAGATAGACGAGGTCGTAATGGGCGGGGGTCGCCATCGCCGTGCCGGGTTGGACATAGCGCATCAGCTTGCGTTTATGGAGATAGGAGATGCCCTGGAGAAAGGCGTCCATGAAGCGAACGAGTTTCGGTTGGGCGCAGAAACCTTCATAGGCTGCGGAGCGGACGAGCGACATCATCATGCGGTTGGCAAGGTTCCAGTCGACGCTCCCAACGGCAGCGATGCCGAGCGCAAGATCGTAGCCCGGGGCCAGCAGGCCGGTATCGGCGAGGCGGGCGAAGACCCAGCGGCGGAAATCGATCACTTCGGCGCGCGGCAGCAGGCCCTTCAGCCAGACATAACCATCCTCCTCATAGCGGCGGCGGATGGCCCGGATTCCTATGGCAGGATCGGTCTGCGTCAGCAGGCCGAGTCTTTCTGCAGGGATCGTCTTGCCATGGGCGGCGAGGGGCGATTGCATCACTTCCACCCCGGCGGCGTTCGCGACAATTGACATTTCATTCACCCTCGCTTTGACTTATCTGCCTTTAGCTTGCTGGTTGAGTGGGTTGATCGCCATGGAGGAAAGCTGCAGCTGGATTTTTCGCTCATGAGAGAAGCCGAGGCCATCTATCGATCTCCCCTTGCCGCGGCCGGCGGGCTTGCTGTGACGGGCAGCGGCAGGCAGCATGCGCGCCATGCCGTGAAGGACAGGAGGCTGCCGAACTTTGCGGCCGTGCTGGTGGAGCGCGGGCGGGGGTTTCTCGAAACCGCGGCGGGCGGGCGCCAACCCGTGGAGGGGCCGGCGCTCTTCTGGTTGTTTCCGAACCGCCCGCATTCCTATGGGCCTGACGAAGCTGGATGGGACGAGCGCTGGGCCCTGTTTGAAGGTTCGTTCACGCGGGATTTCGTGCGGATGCGGCTGATTGGCGAGCGTCATCCCCTCGTGACGCTGCGCCATCTCGAGGAGGTGGTGCGGCTCTTCGCGCGGCTGCATGCCGATCTCGTCGACGACAGCCATCTAGGACAGGCCTCGGCGGCATTGGCGCTCCATCGCATCGTTATCACCGCCGCGCGGCAGGCGAGCGCTGCCGCAGGTCGCGAAGGCGAGGGTGCGTCCGCCGATCTCGTCGAGACGCTGCGGGGCAGGGCGCTGCAGCCGCTCGACCTTGCCTCGTTTGCCTCCGAGCACGGCATGTCGCCGGCCACGCTGCGGCGTAAATTCATAGCCGAAACGGGCATGCCGCCAAAGGACTTCCAGCTTCGAGCGCGTATGGACCAGGCCAAGCAACTGCTCGCCATGTCAGACGAGAAGATCGAAACCATCGCAGCCATGGTCGGTATCGAAGACCCGTTCTATCTCTCTCGCGTCTTTCGTGAGCGCGAGGGCTGCAGCCCCCGTGAATTCCGGACGCGATATAAGCGAGGTTGAGCTGTTGCAGTATGGATCGCGGTCTTTGCTGCGATCTTGAACAAATCAAGCATTACGTGAAGAGAACGACAATTTTCTCCAATAAATATTGATTTTATGCCGGCTGTTTTCAAAATTTTCTAAGGATCTGCTGAAATCTATTGCCTTCTTTCGAAGTATCCATCAATGATGTGCGAAATATCATTCGCGCTGCTGTCAAGGCCGCTCTGTCGATCAGCGAGGGATATGCACTGAAATATTTCATTCTCTATGCGCTCGTGTGCTCGGCAGTCGGGATAATTCTTCTCGTCGTCTTCCATCAGATTGCACCGGTTCAGATGGAGAGACCTGGCGATCAAACGGCCTTCGAACCGGATGATCTGGTCGTGCGGTCGACCCGCGAACCAACGACAGACCAGCCCGCCATGCGGCCTCCCAACCAATGGGATCTGCGGCTTGGCAATCAGCCGGAGGCGCAGCCCGATCAATCAGGCGTGCGCAAAGGCGGCCGGGTGGGAACGCCGGCGCAGTAGGTAGAGTTGGCGCTGCCATTCGGGCGCGGCCTTTAACTCGCATCGAAAAATTGTAAAACTGATAGATTCACAGGCTCTCAGGATGAGGCTCTCTTGTGCTCGCGCTTCCGGGTTGCATCCACTGCAGCCGGCTGCGATGACATATCTCCGATATTCCGGGAGGTGGCGATGGATGCAGGCGGCGTGGCGATCAGGCTCATAGGTGCAGATGAGGTGGAGGCTTTTCGGCGTATCCGCCTGGAAGCGCTTCGCGCCGAGCCGTCCTCCTTTGCCAGCCGTTACGAAGACTGGGAAGTTCTGTCTCTGCAGGAGTGGCGCGATCGGCTCAGCGAGCCGGTTTTCATTGCCTTTCAGGAAGGCGAGCCCGTCGGCATCATGGGCTTGTTTCGGCAGCGGTCGAGCAAGATGGCCCATCGCGCCACGATCGTCATGGTCTATGTCCGCGCCAAGCTGCGCGGAACGGGCCTTGCCGTCAAACTGCTGGAGGCGATTTCCGATCACGCGCGCAATATCGGCATCCGTCAATTGGAACTGTTCGTCAGCGCCGAAAATTCGGCGGCGATACGGTTCTACCAGCGGCAAGGTTTTGCCGAAATCGGCCGTGTCCCCGGCGGCGTGCTGGAGGATGGCCGGGAGATCGACGATGTGATGATGGCGCGGCGGCTGATGGGTTAGGCCGTCGCGGCGCGGCGGGCCATCGGCCTCTTGACCTCAAGCGGGGTTGGGGTTTCAGGATGCCGCTGAATCGGAGGTTGCCGTGATGAAAATCCTGATGGACAAGGATATTGACGATAGCGGGTTGATGGCGGTCGCGATCAACGCGCTGGAGACCGCCTTCCATGCCAGGGCCGCCAACCGGTTGATCTCGCCGCCGAGGCATCATGTGTCGTTTCCTGATCGAGGCGATCTCGTATTTACCGTTGGCGGTATCATGGGCGAGAAGCCGCTCGCGGGTTTTCGCGTCTACGACACATTCGATGGGGCTGAGCATGCGCAGATCGTCGCCGTATGGTCGGCCGACGACGCCAGGCTCAAAGGGATCGTTCTCGGATCGCTCTTGGGAAGCCTCAGGACTGGCGCGATCGGAGGTTTGGCGATCCGGCATCTCGGCGCGCCTGACGCCAAAATCGTCGGCATCATCGGCAGCGGAGCGCAGGCGCGAACCCAGCTTGCAGCGGCTGCCGCCGTTCGCAACCTCGATCACGCCCGCGTTTACAGCCGCGATGAGAAAAATCGTGCTGCCTTTGCAAGCGAGATGCAGCTCGCCCTGGGTCTTAAGGTGGAGCCTGTCGACAGCGTCTCGAAAGCCGTTGATGAGGCCGATATCGTCATCTGCGCGACGACAAGCCAAACCCCCGTCCTCCATGCGGGCGATTTAAAGGCCGGCGCGCACGTCAACACTGTCGGCCCGAAAACGCTTCACGGATACGAACTCGGCTTGGATGTCGCAGACGCGGCGGCCGTGATCGCGACGGATTCTCCCGAACAGGCGCGCGCATACCAATCGCCCTTTTTCCTGACAGGCTCCGGCAGCGACAGCCGCCTGGTCGATCTCGCCGACATCATTGCGGGGAAAGCGGCAGGGCGGAGATCGCCCGAAGAGATAACGCTGTTCTGCTCCGTAGGCCTTGCCGGAACTGAAGTCGTCGTCGCCGCGGCGGTGCTCGATAGAATGGGGTGTCGGTGTAGACTTTGAGTCAAAGACGCCTCTGTTCATACTATCTATTCGCGCCTTCTGCCGTCAGGCCCAGCACATCCCGCATGCCATATTCGCCGGGCGCGCGCCCTGCGATCCAGCGGGCGGCGGCAAGCGCGCCGCGGGCGAACATACTGCGATCGAAAGCCGAATGCGACAGCCTCACGACTTCCTCGGCGGCGGCGAACAGGACACTGTGTTCTCCGACGATCCCGCCGGCGCGCAGGACGGCAAAGCCGATCTCGCCGGGCGGTCGCTCGCCGGCGACGCCGTCGCGCCCACGCCGCTCGACGGATGCGAGGGAAACGCCGCGGCCCTCGGCGGCCGCTTCACCGAGCATCAGCGCCGTACCGGACGGCGCATCGATCTTCCTGTTGTGGTGGGCTTCGAGGATTTCGATATCCCAGTCATGCTCGGGAAGAGCGCGCGCCGCCTGGGCGACGAGGCCGACCAGCATGTTGACGCCGATGGAGAAGTTGCCGGAGCGCAGGATCGGAATCGTTTGGGCGGCGGCCGCGATCCTTTGGATATCATCGGGCTCGAAACCTGTCGCTCCAATCACCAGGGCCGGCCCGCCTGCCGAGGCACAGAGGCCGGCGAGTTCGGCGGCGGCATTTCCCGTCGTGAAATCCAGGATCACGTCGGCGGCTGCAATTGCGGCCGCACGGTCGATCAACCCTTCACCGGCAGAGCCGGGGCGGCCGATGCCGCCGATGACGACAAAAGCCGGATCGGCCGCGAGCAGCGGCAGTATGGTGCGACCCATGCGGCCGTTCGCGCCGGCGACGGCTATTTTGACAGGGGAGGTCACGTGTTTTCCTTGGCTGGAATATTTACAATGGAGCGGCCGCTTGCATCCGGGGTTCGCGCCGGAACGGCATTCTGGACTACCGCAATTGCGCTGCCGACGTAAAGCCGGGGATTTGTTGCCACCGTCCCTGTGAACGACTGGCCTTACCAGTTGCCGGGATCGGCGGTGTGATCGATGCTGGCGAATTCATCAGCCTTGTTCCGGTCGAGATTTACCTCCGTGGTCACCTTCGTCTCGTCGGTGACCGAGTACCGGTCAGGGACAGGCCCCTTCGAAAGTTCCTGGTACAGAAGCAAGGCGGCCTCCTCGGCGGTATCGGCCTCGATCTGGCGGGTGAGGGTAACGGTGAACTTGTGCATGGCTTCGGACCTTTCAATCGCGCGCAGATGCAGTTTGCACTGTGACACGCTTTTGCGGCGAAGGCACAAGGCCTTCGCCGAAATAACATGCATGGGCTGGAGAAAGGCGATTTTCTTCTTATTTCAGTAGAAATCGCAAACCAAGAGGGAAGGACCGCGCAATGGCGAAAAACACGATATGCCTATGGTACAACAAAGACGCTGAGGATGCTGCCCGCTTTTATGCTGCGACTTTTCCCGACAGCACGGTTGGTGCTGTCACTCGTGCGCCGGGGGAATATCCTGCCGGTAAGGAGGGAGACGTTCTGGTTGTTGAATTCACCGTCGCAGGTATCCCTTGCATCGGTCTGAACGGCGGCCCTGCAATCAAACACAGTGAAGCCTTCTCGTTTCAGATCGCAACGGAGGATCAGGAAGAAACCGATCGCTACTGGAACGCCATCGTCGGTAATGGCGGCCAGGAAAGCGAGTGTGGCTGGTGCAAGGACAAATGGGGTTTGTCCTGGCAGATCACCCCGCGCGTCCTCTCGGAAGCACTCTCTGCGGGTGGTGATCAGGCAAAGCGTGCTTTTGACGCGATGATGACGATGAGAAAGATCGATGTCGCGGCAATCGAGGCGGCTCGGCGCGGTTGAGGCGCCGCCGCCCGCGCGAGGCCGACAGATGCCAGCCTGTCAGAACCAGAGATTGCGTACGCAGCGCCCGCGGGAGGCAAGGTCTTTGAATGTGTCCAGCCCGTCGAAATGATCGATAGCGGGCGCGAGCCATGCTTTGCTCCCGCCAGTCGTCGGCGCCCTGACCGACCTGACGATCTCGCTCTCCACTTGCGGAGACTCGAGCTCGACCTCGGGCCGGATGCAGCATCGATATGCTTCCTGCCCGGGCGGCAGTCACTCCAAGGGCGGAGCGTCTGTTATTATGATGCTTGGGAAACCGCCGGCGCCGTGGCTGGCGAAACCTGGAACCCGATGCGAACCCGAACGCCATGGCTGGCGCCGAACGGATCATCGGGCAAAAAACTATCACCGGCGATTTGACTATGTGCTTGTGGGATAGCGGGATGCGCATCCTGAGGGGCGGGCGGAAATTCAGTGCTGCGAACGCATCCTCGATCGGCCGGTGGCTGGAATATGGCCGAGCGATCACTATGGGGTTATGGTCGATATCGACGTCCGGCCAAACGCAAAGGCCGGCTGACGGCACTATGGGCCTCGATGAAGGCCAATCGCCTCGTGCCTATTCAACAAGCCCGAAGATCGGCCCATAGCCGCCATGCCAGGACCAGTCGTTGCGGCCCAATGCCGGGTAGTAAAGCCCGACACCTCTTCCGCCATCGAGAAACAAAGCGTCGGCGCATTGCAGGCGGTCGCGGAAGAGCCGTGCGAAATCGTGGAAATTGACCCCGCCTTCGCTGATTGCGAAGCGCACCACACCGTCCGCGCAAACGCCGACCCCGCTTCGGCGGGTTCGGTCCGTCGAGCCGGGGATGAAGATCGGATTCAGCTTGTCGGCGATGACGAGCATCGGGCCGGACTGCGTGGCGAACCGCACATTTGGGCCACGCTTCAGAAATTCATCGGTCGGAAGTATGCCGGCGCCTGCTTCACCGAGAAAGAACACGCCGTTCGGTTTCTTGTAGAAATTCGGGACCTGACCAGGGGCGCCTCCGGCCTCTGTGGTGTTGGCGGGTTTCAATTCCCTTGCGTTTTCGATATAAAGTCCCATCGGCGAAAAATCGGCTCGGTACATTCCGGCGTTGACGGCCAAGGTCAGCGTTTTCCCCTCGGCGCGAACGGCCTCGGCAAGGCTTGAAAAAGCGCGGTATGGCTGGCCATCGGCGCCCTTCCAGAACAGACGCAGGTCGGCTTTTCCCGCGTCCAGCGTGCAGACGACGTATTTTGCCTCTTCGAAAGTGTCCGGTTGGCACGGCTCGGCGTGTGCTTGATGCGCGGATATCATTCCTGCCACCATCATGGCCGCGAGGAGCACACCCTGCTTGAAACAGATCACTGCTATCACGTCCTTTAACTGCTCACCACGTGCCTGACAAAGCCGCGCCGGCGAGTAGCACGCCGGTCAGGATATTGGCATGGAACAGGCGGTAATTCAGATCCGGGCGGGCAAGGTCGATCCGCCGGGTCTGCCAGGCAAGATGAACGGCGATCACCAGCATTCCGAACGCATATGGCGGCGACATCTCCAACAGCCAGCCCCCGAGCGACCACGCCCCGACCGCCAGAGCATAAAACAGGCCGATCCACATCCTGCCGCGCCCGCCGAACAGAATTGCCGTCGACTTCAGGCCGAGGCGGGCGTCATCCCTCAGATCGACATAGGCATAGACCGTATCATAGCCGATCTGCCAGGCGATGGCCCCGGCCCACATCAGCACGGCGCCGGTGGGGATATGACCTCCAACCTCGGCCCACGCCATCAGCATCCCCCAATTGAACGCCGCGCCGAGCACGGCCTGGGGCCAGTGGATGAAGCGCTTGCAGAAGGGGTAGAGGAAGACGAGCGGCAGAACCGATATCGCGATCAAACCTGTGTAGGGTGTCAGGAAGAGCAGAAGCGAGGCGGCGGCCATGAGTTCCACGGCCAGAAAGACAAAGGCGTGCAGCGTGCCGAGTTCTCCGCTTGCGAGCGCCCGGAAACGAGTCCGCTCCACGTGACCGTCAAACTTCCGATCCGCCATGTCGTTGACCGTGGAGCCGGCGCTTCTCATCAGCAAAGCGCCGACAGAGAAGATTACCAGCTGCCCAAAGTTCGGCAGACCGTGCGATGCCTGGATGAGGGCGGCCCAGCATGGGAAAAGCGTCAGCCATATTCCGACCAGGCGATCCAGCCGCGCCAGCCGCGTGTATGGCCGCCAAACGGTCGGCAACTCGCGATCCACCCAGTCGCCATGGTGGATGTCGCTGAGATGAGGGCGGCTGAGACTCGTCATGATGTGACCTGAAATTCCTATCGCAAACTTTGGGATGCCTCAGCGTTTCATCGCGTCGTCGGCGCCCAGAATAGGAATTTTTGCAAGCACGGCAACGACTGTCTGCCGCGATCGGCATCCACAGATAAGAGTGAAGAGTATTCGTGACGGGCGCCTTGAGCATAAGCGAAAGGCCCAGACATCCCGAAAGTCCGAGACACTCGGTCTCTACCAAGCGGTGCGGGCGGTGCCGAGTGCTGTCGTGTGAGAGGACGTGACGTAGGCGACGTACGTCTTGAGCGAGACGACGCAGTTTCCGGGACAACTGAGCTTGTGCAACGTCAAATGTTTCAGCAACGCCTCGGCGTCGCGCGTTTCGGTTAGCGGAAATGTCATCGTCATGCGAGTTCTCCAACGAACAGACCGAGCATCTGCAGAAGTAATGTTTAAATTATTTTGCGTCGCAACAAGAAAATTTTAATAATAAAATTAAAATCGATTAGCTCTGAGGCGGGTAGTTTTAAAATCGTTTGAAATCGCGTTGTCTTTTCCATGGGAATCTTGATTGGCTTAGGCGTGAGCGAAAAATCCGGAGTTCAGCCCACCGGAAGCGGAGCCGAAACCCTGGAAGCAGCGGAATTGGTGGGACACCGCAACTGCTGGAAGGCGATCGGCGGGTTGTGAGCATCAAGTAGGCGCGCTGGCGGCAGGCGCCTCTCTTCCGTTGCGGGCCGCCCGATTCCTGAGCCGCAGTCCATTGAGCCTGATGAAGCCTTCGGCATCATGATGATCATAGGCGATGGAACTTTCCTCGAAGGTGACGAGGTCGGCGCAATAGAGCGACCAGGGCGAGGTGCGGGAGATGACCGAGGCGCTTCCCTTGTAGAGCCTGACTGTCACTTCGCCGCTGACGAAGGCCTGGCTTCGGTCGATCAGCGCCTGCAGCATCTCCCGCTCGGGCGCGAACCAGAAGCCGTTATAGATCAGCTCGGCGTAGCGGGGCATGATCTCATCCTTCAAATGTGCAGCGGCGCGATCGAGCGTGATCGATTCAATCCCGCGATGCGCCGCAAGCAGGATCGTTCCTCCCGGCGTCTCATACACGCCCCTCGACTTCATGCCGACGAAGCGGTTTTCGACCAGATCGAGCCGCCCCACGCCATGCCGGCCGCCGAGGCCATTGAGTTCGGCGAGCAATGTTGCCGGCGTCATCGCTTGGCCGTTCAGGGAAACCGGGTCGCCGCTTTCGAAGCCGATGGTGATGGTCTCCGTGGTATCGGGGGCGTCGAGCGGATCGATCGTGCGCTGGTAGACATAAGCGGGCGCGATCGCTGCTGGATCTTCGAGGATCTTGCCTTCGGTCGAGGTGTGCAGCAGGTTGGCATCGGTCGAGAACGGCGCCTCGCCGCGCTTGTCGCTCGGCACCGGGATTCGATGCTTTTCGGCATATTCCAGAAGCTGGGTGCGGGAGCGAATGTTCCATTGGCGCCAGGGAGCGATGACCTCGATCGACGGATCGAGCGCATTGACGGCCAGCTCGAATCGGATTTGGTCGTTGCCCTTGCCTGTCGCGCCATGGGCAACGGCATCAGCGCCGACCTGCCGGGCTATGGCGACAAGATGTTTGGCAATTAGCGGCCGGGCAATCGAACTGCCGAGCAGATACTGACCCTCGTAGAGTGTGTTGGCCCGCAGCATCGGAAAGACAAAGTCGCGGACGAATTCCTCACGCAGGTCGACGATGCGGACATCCTTGACCCCGGACATCGCCGCCTTCGCCCGCGCCGGCTCGAGCTCTTCGTCCTGCCCGAGATCGGCGGTGAAGGTCACGACCTCGCATCCGTAAGTCTCCTGCAACCATTTGAGGATGATTGAGGTATCCAGCCCGCCCGAATAAGCGAGTACGATTTTCTCTATCTTTGTTGCCATCAGCCATCTCCACATCAACTGCGTGGAACGATAGGCTAAGTCGTGCGCAATGAGCTTGCGAAATGTTCCGGAAATTGCGAGAGATTGGCATCTTACGCCACAATCGCGCGTCAAATGGGATATAAATGCCAGATCTTCTGGATGCGATCGACCGCCATATTCTCCGCGTCCTTCAGCGCGACGGGCGCATTTCGAATGTCGAGCTGGCTCGGGAGGTGGGGCTTTCGCCCTCGCCCTGCCTGCGCCGCGTTCGGTTGCTGGAAGAGGCCGGGATCATCGATCGCTACGTCGCTGTGCTGGATCCGGCAAAGGTGGGGGCGGGGCTGACGGTTTTTGCCCGCGTGTGGTTCAAGACCCAGGATGCCGAGGTCACGCTGCGGTTTGCCGAAGCGGTCAGGCGGTTTCCGGAGGTGATGGAATGCTACCTGACGGCGGGGGAGTGCGATGCCGTGCTTCGGATCGTCACTGCCGATCTGCACAGCTACTGGCGTTTTCAGGCCGACCATCTGACGCGCATTCCGAGCGTCCTCAATGTCAAGACCGATGTGCCGATGGAAACACTGAAGCGGAGCTTCGAGCTGCCGTTGCGCTAGCGCCGTTTATGCATTCCGCCTTCCGAGCCATAAAGCCGCCGAGGTGGCCAGCCCGTCCTTCGAGGAGAGCCATCGGAGGTTCGACTGAAGAAAAGGCAGCAGATGACGGCTGACTTAGCGTCTGCCCGGAGGAGGGTGTCGGTCTCGCGCCAGCCAGGTCAGGCCTGTTACGAGGAGCAGGATCATTGCGGCATGGGTGATATAATCAAGCGTCGTCTGTGGGCCGATTCCGACCGCAATGGTGAAGGTGCCGACGAAGGTGCCGAGGAGGGCGAAGGATTGGGCGGAGATCGCGGCTGCCCGGCTCCATGGCCGGTAGAGGACGAGCGAAATCAGGCCGAGCAGCAGGGCGGCCGCGGTTACTGCTTCGGCGATCATTGCCTGTCGATGTTGGTAGTCTTCGAGAATGAAGCCGGCATGGGCAAGCGAGGCAAGGGCATAGAGGCAGGTCTCGATAAGAAATAGGATCAGGAAGGCTGAATGCATGACGTGGCTCCCTTGCGGCTTGGGAGGGGTCGGGCCTTACGCAGATCGCTAGCGCAAAACCAATGCAGATTGTTGCGCGACATGCTTTAGATCAATCTCTGTCCGCCATCCACGTGAATCGTCTCGCCCGTCATGAAATCGCTCTCCATGAGATAGATATAGGCGCCGGCGACGTCGGCGGGGGTGGCGATGCGGCCTGCCGGCAGGCGAGCGGCCATTTCTCTCATGTAAGCGGACTTGTCGTTTCCGACGAGGATATCCCACATTGGCGTGTCCACCCAACCCGGAGAGACGACATTGACTCTCGAGGGCGCAAGTTCGAGAGCGAGGGCATGGGCGAGGTGGCCGAACGATCCGGCGACCGCCGCTACGATCGCGCCTCCAGGCACCGGCGGCCGGTCCTTATTGATGCCCGAAGTGATTGTCATTGAGCCGCCGGGTTTCAGATATGGCGCAGCGTGTTTGGCAAGTGCCACGGTGCCGATCAGCTTGTTGGCAACGAAGCGCCCGATGACGTCGATATCGACGGCGCCAATCGGCGCGCCCGGCGGCGGCGTGCCGGCGGTCGTGACGAGATGGTCGAATTCACCGAACTCCTCGAACAGGCGGGAGAGATCCGATTCCCTTTCGAGGTCGGCGGCAAAGCTTCGCAGACCGCGAGGCCGGCCGAGCCTTTCTTCCGCAGCCTGCAGTTTCTCCGGCGAGCGTCCCGCGATGACGACGTTGGCGCCGCGTTCGAGCGTAGCTGCAGCAACGCCGAAGCCGATGCCGGAACTGCCGCCGAAGATGATGATGGTTTGTCCTTTGAGCGAGGTCATGGGTGCTCTCTGTTCCTGATGGGTTAGCCGGCGTAGGCCGCTTCAAGATCGGCGACGATGATCTTGCGCATCTTGTACATGGCCTGGAGCGCGCGCTCGGCCTTCTCGCGGTCGGGATCGCCGATGAGGCGCAGTGTGATCTCGGGGACGATCTGCCAATTGACGCCGAACTTATCGCGCAGCCACCCGCAGGCCCGCTCCGCACCGCCGCCCGAGGTCAGTGCCTGCCAATAATAATCGGTTTCGGCCTGGTCCTTGGTCTCGATGAAGAACGAGACCGCGTCGTTGAAGCTGTCAGCAGGGCCGGCGTTGAATGCCCTGAACCGCGTCCCTTCAAGCGCGAAGTCATAGATTCCGATCGGAACGGTGCGGTTCGTTCCTGAGACCCAGTCCGGAACCTCCGTCGAGCCGAGCTTTTTCGCGTTGCTGAAGACGGAGAGATAAAACTCCCGAGCCTGTTCGGCCTGGGTATTGAACCAGAGGAAAGGGAAAATCGTTGCCATCGCCGTTTGCTCCGAACATTTTCATCTTGCACAGTTGATTGGAAGTCACAGATTGCCTTGTCGCGCCGAGGCAGGAGAGGCATGGCGCTTATCTAGAAGATATGGAGCGAATGGCTGGACGACAAACGAGTTTTCGGCCATGATTTGTGATCAAAACTCACACGTGGATCGGATAATGCCAAGGCGATTGCCACCGCTGAATGCTTTGCCGAGCTTCGAGGCGGCCGCGCGCCATCTCAGCTTTTCCCGGGCCGCCACCGAGCTGAACGTGACGCATGGCGCCATCAGCAGGGCGATCAAGCACCTCGAAGATCAGCTGGATGTTCAGCTGTTCGAAAGGGCGACGCGGTCAGTGCGCCTCACCCCCATCGGCGAGCCTTATGCGGAGTCGGTGCGCGAAGCGCTTGATCTTTTGGCGGCGGCGACGAAATCGCTCTCGGCCCGCCATTCGGAGAGGACCCTCAATGTCAGCACGTCGGACGGTTTTGCCGGCCGCTGGCTGGTGCCGCGGCTTTATCGTTTCCACCAGGCGAACCGCGACATCGACGTGCGCATATCGACGACCGGCCGGCTGACGAGTTTCCTCGGCGACGGCATCGACATCGCCATCCGCTATGGCGGCGGCGAGTATTCCGGACTGACATCGGAGTTTCTGACCGGGGAGGATGTCTTTCCCGTCTGCAGTCCGCGGCTTCTACAAGGGGCGCATCCGCTCCGCGAGCCCGGCGATCTGAAACATCACACGCTCATTCACGACGGATTTCCGATCGATTGGGCGGCTTGGCTGAAGAGCGCGGGCGTTACCGACGTCGATGCGAAGAGCGGCCTGACTTTCGATTCGGCAAGCTTCGCCGTCGAATCCGCGGTGCAGGGCGAGGGCGTGGTGCTGGGGCGCACGATGCTTGTCGCTGCCGATCTTTCCGCGGGCCGGTTGGTGAGACCCTTCGAGCAGGCCCTTACATCTTCGTCGCGTTATTTCCTGGTTTATCCCCCGCGCGCCATCCGCCAGCGCAAGGTCAGGGCATTTCGGGATTGGATATTGGCCGAGATGGGCAATTGCGCAGAGGCGGAATAGAATCTCTGGGTCGGGCGGACGGGACAGCGCAGGCGGCGATCCGCCGCCTGCGCTTCATTCGGTAACTATGCTTTCAGCGCGGCGGCATAGTCGGCCGCGTAGGTTTTCAGCGAGCGCGGGGCCTTGCCGGTCAGCGTCTCGACGTCGCCGGTCAAGACGGCCGTCCAGTTCTGGCGGACGGGATAGAAGATCGAAGCGAGAAAGCTCGCATAGCCAGCCGGCACGCCGGCCCCCGTCAGCATTTCGATGAAGGCCTCGTCGGAGACGGCGTTATAGGTGACGGGCTTGCCGATCGCTTCGGAGAGGATGGCGGCGGCTTCGGCATAGGAGAGCGCTTCCGGGCCCGTCAGGTTGAAGGCCTTGCCGTCGAAGGACGAGGAGGTGAGCGCTGCCACGCCGCTTGCCGCGATGTCTCGGGCGTCGATGAAGCTCGACTTGCCTTCGGCGGCGGGTAGGGCGATCTGGCCGTGGTCAATGCCTGGTTTCCAGAAGGTGTGGAAGTTGTCGGAAAACCAGTTCGGGCGCAGGATGACATAGGGCGTGCCGGATTTTTCCAGCGTGATCTCGACCTGGCGATAGGGAATGGAGTCGTCGGCATCGACGCCGATGACACTTTGGAGCACGACCTTAACCTTCCGGGCTGCGGCTGCTTCGATCACAGGCAGCAGCAGGCCCTTGGAATCGACATAGCCGGAGGCGAGCAACACATAGGCACGGTCGACGCCCTCGAAGGCCGGGCCGAAAGTTTCGGGCCTGGCATAGTCGAAGGTGACGCCCTCGGCGGCGGCTACCGGCTTGCCGTCGCGAGAGGCGGCCTTAACGGCTTCGCCCTTCGCCAAAAGCCCATCTACCACATGTCGGCCGACGGTGCCCGTCGCGCCGAGAACCAGAATTTTGCTGCTCATGTCACTCTCCATGGTTTCTGTTGGAAACTATCTTTCCATGGGATACATACAGAGAAAACGGGATTGGAAAAGAGAGCACTTTTTTCTCACCTGGTTTCCTGCGGGAAACCCGGAGCGGGAAGGGGAGGATCGAATGACGACGACAGAGCAGAGCTACGATGTTTATGAGGATCGCTGCCCGACGCGGCTGGTGCTGGACTGCCTGGCGGACAAATGGGCGCTGCTGATCCTCGACCGGCTGCAAGGCGGGCCGGTGCGTTTCAATCACATCCGGCGCGATATCAAGGGCATTTCGCAGAAGGTTCTGTCGCAGACTCTGAAAAGGCTAGAGCGCAACGGCTTGATCTCACGCGCGATCTTTCCGACCGTGCCGGTAACCGTCGAATATGCGCTGACGCCGCTCGGGCGCACCCTGACGGATACGGTTTCGGCACTCGCTCACTGGGCGGAGCAGAACATGGACGCAATCTTTGCGGCGCAGCGTGCGTATGATGAAAGGGATGCCGGTTGATGGTGCCGGCGCTTCGACGTAAGCAAGATCTGCTGTTCCGCGATTACGCAGTCCTCATCCTGCGCAGGCGTGCTGCGCACCACCGCCATGCGGGCGCAACGACGTAGCCGACGGCCGGGATGGTCGCAAGCCCGAGGAGGATGCCGACGAGACCTGAGCCGGCAGCTTGGACCAGCCAGGAAACCACGCCGCTAACGGCAGGCATTGCGTGCGCGGCGCCTTCCCCGGCATCGTGGAGCAGATGGCTCAGCCAGGCAAAGCCAAAGCTTTCGGCGCCATGCACAATGATGCCGCCGCCGACCCAGATCATCGCCGCCGTCCCGATCAGACCCAGCACCTTGAGAAGATAGGGCATGCCCTGCACAAGGCCGCGCCCGAGCATGCGCGGGAACGCGCCTGTCCGGGAGCGGGAAGAGCGCTGGACAAGCCAGAGGCCGAAGTCGTCCGCCTTTACGATCAAGGCGACGACCCCGTAAACGGCCGCCGTGATCAGAGTACCGACCAGGGCGAGAATCAGCGCCTGCGTCGCCAGACCCGAATCGGACAGGGAGCCGAGGGTGATCGCCATGATCTCGGCCGAGAGGATGAAATCGGTTCTGATGGCGCTCGCGACCTTTTCGTCCTCGAAGGTCTTAGGGTCGATGCTGACCGTCTCGAGAGCGTGCTCATGGGCATGGGCCGCGTGCGGCACGACGAGTTCGTAGACCTTTTCGGCGCCTTCGTAGCAGAGGTAGAGCCCACCGAGCATGAGCAGCGGCATCACGGCCTGCGGCACGAGCAGGCTAAGGACGAGTGCGGCCGGCAGGAGGAAGACCAGCTTGTTCTTGAGGGAACCGATGGCGATCCTCGCGATGATCGGCAATTCGCGCGCAGCCGAGAGGCCGGTTACATAACGCGGCGTGACGGCTGCGTCGTCGATCACGACCCCGGCGGCTTTGGCGCCGGCTCTGCCCGCCTGGGCAACCACGTCGTCCAGAGAAGCGGCGGCCGCCTTTGCAAGCGCTGCGACATCATCAAGGAGGGCAATCAGGCCGACACTCACAAGTAAACCTCTCATTCAGGGACAATGACGGCGAGAATATCCAATCGGGCGGCAGCCGGAAAGGGCGCCTCTACGGATGCTTGGCCGTGCCTGACCGAAAGGTCAGGTGATCACCCGGCCGGGACGGGTCCGTGGCGTAGGTGGGATTTCCTGCCGTGTGCAAGCGAGCCGCTCATTCAATCTGGACATGAATGTGGTCATCATGACGCGCGGCCCGGCAGCCCTGGAAGCGGACATGGGTGTCGGTGATGCCAAGCGTATTCTTCAGATGCGGCTCGATGAAGATCTTCTGCAAGCCAAAGCGCGCGACGCCTTCCGTCGTCAGCCAGGCGATCGCTTCCGCGGTGCGCTGCTCCTCGATCTGGTAGGCCGGGAAGAGTGGCTGCAGGGCGTCGAAATCCCAACGCGTGGTGAGCCAGTCGTGGCGACCCGCGCAGGGCAGTTCGTCGCCCGGGGCGGGCTCCTCGAAGGCAAAATAGCCGATCGGGGAGCGTGTGGCGCCGTTCAGGAAGGCGCCGTCGGCATCTTTGTAATAATAGGCGAAATCGAGTTTTTTGCCGTCGGCATGAGAGAGATGCGGCAGCAGCGGAAAACCGTCGACGAAGGGAAAGTTCGCATCCAGCGCGACGGTAACGGTACCGGGAAACTGCTTATCCATGTGGGCGGCGAGTGCCCCTGCCAGATCGCGCAGTTCAGGCGTCACGTAGTTGCGGTTGAGCGCGCAGTAGATCGGCGAGCGGATGACCAGCGGATCGGCGGTGCCGACGAAGCAGGAAAGCGGAACCCGGCCAAACGCGGGCGCGGTGAGGTGCGCGACGAAGGTGCCGCCGGCGTAGAGAAGCAGAAAGAGCGCGAGGTTGGCGGCAAGTCGGCGCAGGCGCAAGGCGCGTGCGACGGCAAGCGTTGTCAAATAGGTGAGGCCGCCGATTTGGGTGAGCAGCGTCAGAATGATGACGATCAGAGCGTGGAGGATAAAGCGGAGCACGGGGCAGCCTTGTGGAGGGGAGTTGCATTGCCATAGGTGAGGGAGTGGGAATGCGCAAGACGGTCGGCGCACCCGCCTGACACTTCGAGTTTTGGCGGTCGGAATTGACTGCGGAGTTTATCTGACCTAAGTCAGATAATATGGTTGCCGATCCTGTCGCCCGCGTCCTCCGCTTCAACCGCGCCGTCACCTCCGAAGTCGGCGCTCTGGATACGTCTTTCCTTGGGCGCGGTCGTCCGCTCGGTGCTGCTCGTGTCCTCAATTCGATCGGTCGTGGCCAATCGGATGTTGCGGCGATCCGCGATTATCTCGGTCTTGACTCGGGTCTGATGAGTCGTCTGCTGCGCGCTCTGGAGGAGGAGGGGCTGATCGAGACCATCCCGAACGATCGGGATGCGCGTCGCCGCATCACCAGGTTGACCAGCACCGGCGAGTGCGAGTTTCAGGCTTATGAAGCACTTTCCAATGCCCAGGCCGAAGCGTTTCTGGCGCGTCATCGCCGCCCGGACGAACTCCTGCGCGCCATGGATATCGTCGCCTGCTCCCTTGGACGCGACCGGATCGTGCTGGAGGAGAAAGATCCTCGGCACGACGACGCCCGCTATTGCCTGAACGAATATTTTGGCGAACTCGCACGCCGTTTCGACAACGGTTTCGACGTGTCGCTTTCCCGCGATCCTGACGCCAAGGACATGATCCGCCCGCGCGGCGCGTTCCTGGTCGCGATGTCCGACGGATTGCCGATCGGCTGTGTCGGGTTGAAGGGTAGCGGCGGCGAGGTGGCGGAGATCAAGAGGCTCTGGGTCGCCCCGGCCGCGCGCGGCCTCGGGATGGCAAAACGGCTTATGTCGGCTGCCGAGACGATCGCCCGCGAGTTGTCCATCCGGCTCCTGCGTCTGGATACCAACAGCGCGCTTCCCGAGGCGCAGCAGCTCTATCGCGGCATCGGCTGGACCGAGATCGAGCGGTTCAATGACGATCCATATCCGGATACGTTCTTCGAAAAGCGTCTTTGAGCGCGACCGGCTTTGTCCGGAAGTGGCTGCGATGGTGCTGTGCGATGCTTGTGCGCGGCCTCACCGTTGGTGCCATTGCGAACATCCAAGGGTGAGGGCGCGGAGCCGGTTGCGAATATCCTCAGGCGCGCATCGACAGCTCGATGTCCTCTTCGAACGGGACCGACAGATAGCCAGCTGCGGCGGAGCGAACGCGGGCGAGATATTCGGGGCTGAGGTCGGCATTGTCGGCGACGATGAGGGCGCCGCGGGTCTCAGGCGGTCTTCCACCAGCTCCAGGATGTCACGATAGAGGCCCTTGGCGCCGTCGAGAAACAGGAGGTCGATGGTATCAGGAAGATCTGTGCCGAGGGTGTGGAGGGCATCTCCCTCACGGATTTCGACAAGGTCGATGAGGCCGCCGGCCGTCAAGTTTTCGCGCGCCCGCCTCAGCTTCGAGGGTTCGAACTCGCTGGTGATCAGCCGGCCGCCGCCATTGTCGCGCAGTGCTGCAGCAAGATGGAGGGTCGAGATGCCGAAGGATGTGCCGAACTCGATGATCGTTTGAGCACGGCAGCTGCGCGCCAGCATGTAGAGCAGCGTGCCGGCCTCGCGCGAGACAGGAAGCCAGAGATCCTTCAGTCGCCCGTAAAGGTCGAGATATTCCGTCTTGCTGCTGATCAGGCGCATCCGCTCCTCGCTGGAAAGCTCGGATATGGCGGGGCTCGTCGCCGCGGCGGCTTCTTCGAACAGGCGGTCGAGGAGAGGCGCGAGTGGCGCGGTGGTCAGTGTCGTCATCGGAGGGCTCCTTGGAATGATGAGGGTCTTGCGCTGGGTGAAAAATACGAATAATCCCTCGCATTTTCTAATCGCATTGCGGAGAGCCGCCATGAGCGACCGGCCAAGTACCCGGATTTCTTCACGAAAGCAGCCTAAGCAGGCCCGCTCGACGGAGCTCGTGGCGGCGATCCTCGATGCTGCTGCTCAGGTTTTGGCGCGTGAGGGAGCCCATCGCTTCACCACGGCGAGGGTAGCGGAGAGGGCGGGCGTCAGTATCGGTTCGCTCTACCAATATTTCCCCAACAAGGCGGCAATCCTCTTCCGGCTGCAGAGCGACGAATGGCGGCAGACGAACGGCATGCTCGCCGATATTCTTGCCGATGCACAACGACCGCCGTTCGAACGGCTGCGCAGCCTTGTTCACGCCTTTCTTCGCTCCGAGTGTGAGGAGGCGGCGATGCGAGTGGCGCTTCACGACGCAGCGCCGCTTTATCGCGATGCGCCGGAGGCGCAGGCGGTGAGGGCGTCGGGAGACCGCATCATCGGGCTGTTCATGCAGGAGGTGCTGCCATCGGTCCCGGAGGCAAGCCGGGAACTGGCCGGTGACCTGATCGTCACGACGCTCGCCACGGTGGGCAAGCAATTCTCGGAGGCTCCCCGAAGCTTGAGCGAGATCGAAACCTACGCCGAAGCCATGGCCGACATGTTCGCAGCGTATCTTGAAGAGCTCGAATCCGGCCGGGACGCGGTGAATTCCTAGAGCCTTTCATGTTTTGACGGAAGCATAGCCCGCATTTGAGAAGTAGTTGGCGCATTCCTCTGGCTTGATGGTGTCGGCGAGTAAGCCCAGATGGCGCCAGGTTTCCTCGATGGTTCGCTTTTGGGCCTGGCGCATCCAGTGCTTGATCTTGGCGAAGGCTTGTTCGATCGGATTAAGGTCGGGGGAATATTTTGGCAGGAACCAGAGCCTGGCGCCGACGGCCCTGATGGCGTCGCGGATGGCTTTGGCTTTGTGAGAGCCGAGATTATCGAGGATGACGATGTCGCCAGGTTTGAGGGTCGGGATCAACTGCTGGCGGACATAGGCGTGAAAGCATTCGCCATTGATGGGACCGTCAAAGACGCAGGGCGCAGTGAGCTTGTCGCAGCGTAGGGCGCCGAGGAAGGTCAGGGTGCGCCAGCGGCCATGCGGGGCAAAGCCGCGCAATCTTTTGCCCCTCGGCCCCCACCCGCGTAACGGCGCCATGTTGGTGCGGATCCAGGTCTCGTCGATAAAGACGAGCCGCTTCGGATCGAAGCGGTCTTGCCAGGCTTTCCAGCGGGCTCTGCGCCGGGCAATGTCGGCGCGGCCCTGCTCAAGGGCGAACAGCGTTTTTTTTAAAGCTCAAGCCCTCGCGGCGCATGAACTGCCAGATGGCATTGTGGGAGACGCTCACGCCACGGGCGGCCAACTCATCCTTCAGCCGATGTAGCGTCAGATGCGATGTCTGCTCGATCTGCTCGACGATGAAGGCGCGGTGCGGCTCCAGCACACGTCGGCGATGGCCGCCCATCTTGCCCGGTGACACACTGCCGGTGGCCCGATAACGCTGTGACCACTTCACCACGGATGAGACAGCTATGTCGAACCGCTCCGCCACCACCCGGCAGCTCTGACCGTCCACAACCGCTGCAACGACTCGCTCGCGAAGATCATTCGAATAGGGTCGCGTCATGGATGCTGGCCTCCATTCCAGCATCCATCATGAATCACAAATCTGCTGATTTGGGAATCCAGAACCGATTCCGATAAGCAATGAGCCGCTCTAACAAACGACCGCAACACGGCAAATGAGAGGCTTTCTGCGAGCCGGTCACGGATTATCGCAGCCCCTGTCACGGCGCAGGGGCAGCCCTGATGGACCGATTTCGGGTTCCTATTGGTGATCCAACTGCTTCGACAGTTCGGCAAAAAGCCGGTCGCGAGCCGTGTTCATCTGCACGAGATCGACGGCAACGGTGATGGCGCGGCGTCCTTCGAGGCTGTCGATGTCGAGCTTTTTCTCGCAGCACCATTGCCGAACGGCATCGGTGACGATGGTTATTTGGCTGTCGTCGAGTGAAATAAGCGACAAGAGCATCTTCGTACCCTGTATAAAGCGGCAAGAGCACGACGGTCTCTCAAGCGGTCGTGCCGATGATCCGATGGGCCGATGACACGTACTCTACGCTCATTCTGCAGCAATGCCACAGCTATTTGGAGACGCTTAGTTGACGACCGCTCGAGAACAGCACTGCTGAGCGTTATGGTCCGCTGAGGCAGTCCGGATGTCGCAGATAGTAAATGCCGGGATAGGGGATCGAGCGGGAAAGCTTCTGAAAACCCTGGCGCCGCCTTTCCGGGCTAATCCGCAAGACTTCTGCTCGGCCAGGCTCCGTTTGACCCGCACGGACGAGCGTCTGCTATAATCGCGGCGATTCCCGGTCGCATGGCCCGGCCGAACTTTGTGAGGCGTCAGATGACTGGCGTTCAGGAACGGCTCCTTGAGAGCAAGATGACCGAGATCCAGCAGGCCCGGTCCTGGAGCCCGCGAGGCCTCGCCAAATTCGAAAACCTGATCCGCAGCGGTGACGATCTGTCCCTCTACCGCGTCAACCCGCTGGCTTTCGCGCACGACGTCGCCATTTCGGAGGCGGAAAGCATCGATCTCTTTCTCTATGCGACGCGCAGCGGTTTGTTCGAGATGAGCTGGGACGTCGTATGTCCCCAATCTGGAATGGTGCTCGATAGTTTCGGCGCCTTGAGAACGCTGAAGACTCACTATGTCTGCGGCCTGTGCGACGTCTCCGGCGAAACCGACCTCGACGATTTCATCGAGGTCACCTTCACAGTGTCGCCGCAGCTGCGCCGGCTGTCTTTTCACGATCCCGGCTCGCTCTCGGTCGAGGATTTTCACTGGAAGGCACGGTTTCTCAGCGATGCGCGGCTGCCCGGTCAGCAGGTCCGCTTCCTCGACGTCCTGAAAGGGCTGGTGCGCGGCCTTTCCTTCCTGACGCCGGGTTCAGTTACGACGATCAGGGCTGAACTCGGCCCAGGTGCGCTCGCTGGCATCAATGTGGAGACCCAGGCGAGCTTTGCGCTGCCGGTGGCAGGCCAGCCCGTTACGGCGCCGGCACTCCTCAGAATCGGGTACGACGGTCGGCATTTTTGCCCTTCGTCCTCAGCGGTTCGGCCCGGCCCGGCCATCGTCGAAGTCGAGAACTCGGCTGCCGCGCGCGGCTCACTGCTTCTCATCAACTGGCCGCCCGAGATCCTGGCGCAGACCACCAAGCCTGTTCTCGATTTCGATCCTTACATGTCAGGCGGGATGCTGCTTGCGCGCCAGACTTTTCGGAGGCTGTTTCGCTCCGAATGCGTTGATGAAAGGGAGGGCCTCGGCATCCGTCAGGTGACGCTTCTCTTCACCGATCTCAAGGGTTCGACCGCGATGTACGAGCGGCTCGGCGATCTCAATGCCTATGCACTGGTGCGCGAGCATTTCGCCCTGCTCGGCGCCACGGTGCAGGAGCATTCGGGCGCGATCGTCAAGACGATCGGCGACGCGGTGATGGCGGCCTTCTCCCGCCCGAGCGACGCCATCTCGGCTGCTCTGCATATGCTTGAAGAAATTGAGCGCTTCAACGGCGAGCATGGCGATCCCAGCATCATCCTGAAGATCGGCGCCCATTGCGGTCCGTCGATCGCCGTGACCTTGAACGACAACCTCGATTATTTCGGGCAGACCGTCAATGTCGCGGCACGGGTGCAATCATTGGCCGAGGCCGGCGAGATCTGTCTATCCGAAGCCCTGTTTTCGGCGCCTGACGTCAGCCGGCTGCTCTCCGGACACAGGGTGGTCGCCTTCGAGGCTCCGCTTCGGGGCGTCGAAGGGATGGCATGCGTCTACCGGGTGATGCCGGCCTAATCCCAGGTCCGTTGATTTATAAAAGTCGTCATGAAGATGGACGACCGCGAGGTGCATGTGGAGATGCCCATAAAAAAGCACGGGCAAAATGTGACGGGATCGGCGCGAGGCGAGACGGCGATGGCAGACGCCTGGTTCTGACGCCGGAAGAAATATTCTTCCGGCGATGCTCACGCTGGAGATCGCCGGACTGAACCGGCGGTTCGGTTATTTCGCCAGTACGACATGCGTGGCTTTTTCGCTGGCGGCATGCTCGACGACGCGGAAGCCCAGAGCAGGAAGGTCGATGCCTGCAAACATCGCTTCGCCCTTGCCGAGCACGACGGGCGAGACGGCGAAATGCAGCTCGTCGATCAGACCAGCCTGCAGATATTGGCGGACGGTCGCCACCCCGCCGCCGATCTTCACATCCTTATCGCCGGCCGACGCCTTCGCCTGGTCGAGTGCCTCATGAATGCCGCCGGTGACGAAATGGAAGGTGGTGCCTCCCTCCATGACAAGCGGTTCGCGTGGATAATGGGTGAGGATATAGGTCGGCGCGTGGTAAGGCGGGTTCGGACCCCACCAGCCTTTCCATGCATCGTCGGGCCATTCGCCGCGGATCGGGCCGAACATGTTGCGCCCGAGAATGAAGGCGCCAAAATTGGCCATGGCGCGGGATGCGTAATCCTCGTCGATGCCGGATGAACCGTCGTCCTTACCCATCATCGCGCGGAACGTGCGCGTGTGGAAGAACCATTGAAACATTTCCGGCCCGCGCTTTCCGAGCGGATCATTCAGGCTTTGCTCCGGCCCGGCGCCGAAACCATCCACGGAAACGGAAAACCCCGCGACGCGCACCTTAGACATGCTTTCCTCCATCTGATTGCGATTTGAAACTAGTTGTTATCTCGCACGAGTGATCCTATAATGCAACTGGTTTCTGCAGGAGATGCTTCGTGGATATAGAATCGCGGTCCGGCTGTCCGATCAACCTGACGATGGAGGTGCTCGGCGACCGATGGAGTCTGATTATTATCCGCGACATCATGTTCGGCAACCGCCGGCATTTCCGCGATCTGCTCAATCATTCGGAGGAGGGGATCGCCTCCAATATCCTGGCTGCCCGGCTGAAGCGGCTGCTCTCGCTCGGCTTCATCAGCAAGCGGGACGATCCGAGCCACAGCCAGAAAGCAATCTACAGCCTGACGGAACCGGCAATCCAGCTCGTTCCCCTGTTCGCCATGATCGGCGCTTGGGGCAGGCGTCACCTGCCGGTGAGCGAGGACCTCAGCATTCGCGCCGAGTTGCTGGAAGAGGGCGGACAGCCGCTCTGGGACGAATTCATGGAGGATCTTCGGCGGATCCACATCGTCGATCCGATCGGCGGGGCAAACGGGACGGTGACTTCGCCGGTGCTGGCGAAGCTGACGGCGGCATTTCTGGAGGTGCGGGAGAAGATGGCGGCTGAGGTGGCGTGATTTAGGCGAAGGGTGGTGGTGGAAGGTGTGCGTTGCGACTAACTAATCTTGTCGCTTTGATCATTGACTCGTGGGGCTGGGGTTAGGATCGTTTTCAACCTTCCAATAGGATTTTCCTGTTATTGCTTACGTTTTCGTAAGTCCATTTCAATCCCCATCGGCATTCCTGCCTGTTATAGTCGCTCCCAATCCGCTCTTTCAGATTGACTTGCAACGCCTGGCCGTCGATTTCACCGGTGATCGAACCTGTCCTTCCTTATCGCTTGATACAAGTTCGAATTCTCCGGCTCGGCCGTCTGGACAGTCGATCCCCTCGATAAATTCGCTCACCGGTCTCCAGCTTCCATCGATTTGTTTCCCCGCGCGTTTCCGAGGTGGGCGATGCTTACGGCCTTGCTGGGAAATTCAACAGTGCGGTGTCTCCTGATGTCATAGGTCACCTTGCAAATGCGGCCGCTCGGAAGGTTCGATCCCGGCTAGACAGCACGACGGAGAGCCGCTGGGAAGCATTTACGTACCAACAAAAAGCCCCGCACGTAGATGCGGGGCCTTTGCAGTACTGACGACTGAACTTACCGGCACTGACGGCGCGGGCCGTAGTTCGGCTGGTAGGTGTTGTCGTAGGCTCGGTAGGACCGGTAGCGGGCGTAGCAATATTCAGCATGCGAGCTGTAGCCACGTGAACTGTAGGCGCCCGGCTGCGACGCGATGATGCCGCCGATCAGGGCGCCAGCCGCCAAGCCGCCAATGATAGCGCCGGTGTTGTCGTGGTGGTGGTGCCAGCGGTGGTCATAACGGCGATCCCAGCCGTAGCGGTCGTCTCGATAATAGTCGCGATCTCGGTGGTAATGGCGTCGCGGATACCACCTGCGGCCATTGCTGAACTGGCCAGGGCAGTTCGTGAAGTTATTGCAGCCGACCGCGATGATCCGAGCATCGCCGCCCCCGGTCTCCGGCAGCACCGCCTGTTGTACCGAGCTCGGCACAAAGACTGGGCCTGCAGATGCGGGCATTCCTGAGAATGCCGTCGCAATCGACAGGGCAATGATGGCGAATCTTTTCATGTTACTCACCTTAGGTAAACCGATGTATCAGGGATAACGTTGCGGGAGGGATTTGGTTTCATTTTGGGATGGATTCACCTTCCGTGGCTGAATATTCAGGGAAAAGTTCAAATTGAAAGAAGATGTCCAATTAGATCTTTACGGGGAAGCTCGATGATCTCGACGTAGCGGCGTTGCGGCGCCGGGGTAGGAAGGATCATTATGCAGCTCTCCAGAATTTTTGGCGTTCTCTGTCTCTCCACCAATTTGGCGCTCGCGCCCCTCAACACCATCTTTCCAGATCTCTCGCCAGCTTTCGCCAAGGGCGGCAACGGCGGCGGTGGCGGTGGTGGTAACGGCGGCGGCGGTGGCGGTGGTGGAAGCGGCGGCGGTGGCAGCCATGGCGGCGGCAGTGGAAGCAGCGGCAGCCATGGCGGCGCCGGCAGCAAGAGCAGCGGCGGAAAGGATAGCGCCAGCTCCAGCGGCAAGACGACCGGCAGCCGCAGCGCGAAGAGCTCGGGGAAGTCGGTCGAGGCCGGGAAGACGAAATCGACCAAGCAGACCGTCAGCACGAAAGGCGCGGCCAAGAAGACGACTATCGCCGCAGCGCCTGCGACTAGGCCCGCGAAGAAGCCCGCGGCGGAACTCGCGGGACTGAATTCGCTGAGGCGCAATTACCACGCGCTGATGAATACCGCGGACCCAAAGATGGCAGCGATCGCGGCGTACGCTACCGCTTACGCTCAGTATGAGCTGGCCAACGGGGTTGCCCCGCCGGCGGACGATCCTGTTCTCGGCGACGCCGCTCTGACGACAGCACTGGCTTCGGCGACCAAGACGGGCACGCTCAGCCCCGAAGCTTTGGCCTGGGCTAAGGACACGCTCGGCATCGGCACGGCTATCGGCACGATCGACCAGATGAGAGACGCGTTGGCGGCTGCGGCGCCGGTCGCGGAAGAACCAATGGAGGAGACCCCGACGACGGAGACTCCGGCAACCGAGACTCCGACTGGCGAAACCGCCGAGGGCAGCGAGACGACACATCCTAGCGCAACCGCGGAAACGCCGGAAGCCGAGATGGGCAGCACGGAAGAAGTATCGGGAACGACCGAATCGGCGCCGGCTGTAGATTCAACCGAAACCTCGGCCACAGCAACGAGTACCGAGGCGACTGGCCTCTAAATCACCGGAAATGGCTAGCGTATCGGTTCGAAATCGGAATAGATTTCCGGGCCGATACATGGACCAAATTGTTAGCGCGCTTTTGTGCGTCTGAAACGAGGATCACGGGCAGGGTGTCGTGAGGAAACTGACGCGTGCCGTCAGACTCGCTTCCCGCCGGCAAGCAGTCGAAGCTGGTCTTCATCATGCACACCTTGCCGATAAAGCTCGATAATCAGGGCTCCGAGACGATCGGCTTCTCCGCCTGCTCTGTCGATATCGAGCCCGCTACACAGGGCTTCATGCACGCGCCTGCAAATATCGAGATCTGCGGAGGCGAGTGGTTCGTCACGCGTGCTGAAAAGCTTGTCTGACATCGCAATCAGCCCTTTTGGGATGCCGTGAATCGCTATTGTGCAAAAAGATAATTTCGCAGCCCTTGCTTCGCAAGATGGGCGAACGTCCGAAATCTGCACAATATTGGAGCCGCGGCAAGACGCGGCGCCGGGGTGGAGCTAAGATCAATCGGCGCCTCGGCCGGACGGAATAGGCGGGGCAGAAGATCTCTCTTTGGCCGCGGGATCCTTACCGCCCTGCTGCGACAGGCGCAGCTCTTTCAGGCGTTTGGTCTTTTCCCGGCGAGCCCGCTGCTCCGCCTCGATGGTTTCCTTTGCGGCACGCTCGGTATTTTCGAAACGGTCCTGCCGGTAAGCCTTTGATGAGGGTTCACGTTCTCTTTTCATGGCCGCTAAACGCAAATCGACGAAAACGGTTTCATGATAAAACCGTTTTGCCAAAAAGCGGCGCGGCCGCCGGGCGCATCATCAGCACCCGGCGACACGTCGGATCAGCCTTTGATAAAGGCGAGGATGTCGGGATTTATGATATCGGCATGGGTCGTGCACATGCCGTGCGGAAATTTCTCATAGACCTTGAGCGTCGCATTCTGCAAGAGCTTGGATGAAAGCAGCGCGGAGTCGGCGATTGGCACGATCTGGTCGTCGTCGCCATGCATGACGAGGCTCGGCACGGTGATGATCTTCAGGTCTTCGGTAAAGTCGGTTTCCGAGAAGGCCTTGATACCGTCGTAATGCGCCTTGGCGCCGCCGATCATGCCCTGGCGCCACCAATTGTTGATGACCGGTTCCGACACTTTCGCACCCGGTCGGTTGAAGCTGTAGAACGGGCCGGCGGGAAGGTCATGATAGAATTGAGCGCGGTTGGCCGCGAGCTGCCTGCGCAGGTCGTCGAAGACTTCGATCGGCAGACCGCCCGGATTGGCTTCAGTTTTCACCATGATCGGCGGTACGGCGCCGATAATGACGAGCTTGGCGACCCGGCCCTGAGGCTGGCCGTGGCGGGCCACATAGTGGGTCGCTTCGCCGCCGCCGGTGGAATGGCCGACATGGACGGTATTCCTGAGATCGAGATGCTCGACGACGGCTGCGGCATCGGCAGCGTAATGGTCCATGTCGTGGCCGTCGGCCACTTGGGTGGAGCGGCCGTGGCCACGCCGATCATGGGCGACGACGCGGTAACCCTTGTCGAGGAAGAAGAGCATCTGGGCGTCCCAGTCGTCGGAGCACAGCGGCCAGCCGTGATGGAACATGATCGGCTGGGCGCTCTTCGGCCCCCAATCCTTGTAGAAAATCTCGACGCCGTCCTTCGTTGTGACTGTGTTCATCTCATGGCTCCTTGTGGGTCGGATTGACTAAACAGGCTGCTGCAGGCGGGATTGGCGGCGCCAAGAGCGCCGTGACGCCGATGACGGGGTAGCAAAGTCGCGCCTGGGTATGGGAATCGACAGTATGATGATGTGCTTATTGAATGCCTCGTTCTACTTTATTGATATGACAGAAGTTTGCATGATCAGTTGCCAGGACGCTCAGTGCCCTGTTAACCGGCGACGGCGACGCAATTGGGCGGTCTTTGCCCGACTGCTTCGCGCTGCGACATTCCTTGATTACGGTAGCTCGGCAGCGCAGTGAAGGCGGCCGAGCTAATAGGCAATGTCCGCAATGAGCCACTTTATTCCGGTTCGTGCAATCTATACGTTCGGCTAGGTGTGTTTCGCCTTCGATCATGTTGTTCCGGATGCAGCGCGCTGGCGCTCACTTGAACGGGGATCGACTCCCAACCATCTAATCCTCACAACAACGCCATAGCGACGATCGCAACTGCGATTGTTTTGCCGGCGGCGGGACGGCCGTCTGCCGCCTGAGGATCAGAACATGGGTTACATGGATAAGGATATAGTGCCCCAGAATGACGGGGCGCTGATCGATGCCTATTCGCAATCGATCGCAGCGGCAGTCGACACGGTCGGCCCGGCGGTCAGCCGGATCGAGCGGGTGGGTGGCCGGCAGGGGCACGGGTCGGGCTTTGCCGTCTCGCCCGACGGCCTGATCATTACCAACAGCCATGTCGTCGACGACGCCAAGGTGGTTCGCATCACGACGCCTGACGGATTCGTCACCGAAGGCCGGGTGCTCGGCCGCGATATCGACACCGATATCGCTCTCATTCGCGCCAATGCCAGCACAGGGGCCTGGGCGAGGCTCGGCAATTCCCAGCGGCTGCGCAGGGGCCATATCGCGATCGCGATCGGCAATCCGCTGGGCTTCGAATGGACCGTCACTGCCGGAATCGTCTCCGCGCTCGGCCGATCGATGCGGGCGGCCAGCGGCCGGCTGATGGAGGATGTCATCCAGACCGATGCCGCGCTCAATCCCGGCAATTCCGGCGGGCCGCTGGTGTCTTCCGGTGGCGAGGTTATCGGCGTTAATACCGCCGTCATCCAGGGCGCACAGAGCATCGCCTTTGCCGTGGCATCGAACACCGCCAACTTTGTGGTGTCGGAGCTTCTCCGCTATGGCCAAGTCAGGCGCGCCTTCATAGGCATAGCAGGCGACACGATCGTGTTGCCGCGCCGGGTTGCGCTCGCGGCGGGTACGGTTCAAACGACATCCGTCCGCGTCCGCAGGGTCGAACCGGAGGGGCCGGCTGCAAAAGGCGGGCTGCAGGAGGGCGATTACATTCTCGCCATCGACGGTAACCCGGTCGGCGGCGTCGACGATATCGTCAGACTGATGGATGGCAGCAGGATCGGCAAGGAGACGGAAATCCTGGTGTTTTCGGTGTCCGGCCGGATCGAGAAGAAGATGTTGCTGCCGATGGCGCGGTCATAACCATTGGCTGGTTTCATAGCACGGTGAGCGCACGGATCGGCATTGCAGCTATCTCCACGCCCGCAGACCAGCCTGTCGGGGCTGCCTATGGAGATGGCGCTGATGCGAGCGCCTACGGATCGCGCAACCACCCAAGCAGGCCGCTGCGACAAAGGTATAACGCTGCGTCAGGCGCTGACCGCCTCCGGCTCCGTCCCGGAAAAATCCACTGCCGCGAAGGCCGCCGCCAGTACCTCCGGCCCGGCACCGTTTTTTGCCGCGTCGGTGGAGAGCATCTGACGGTAGCGCCGCGCCCCGGGCAGGCCGGTGAACAGGCCGACCATGTGGCGGGCCACGTGCTGCAGCCGGCCGCCGCCGGCGATATGGCGTTCGGCATAGGCCATCATCCGGTCGCACAGGGTCTGCCAGTCGGGTTCGGCTGCCGGCGCGCCGAAGAAGCGCTGGTCGACGTCGGCGAGGATCGCCGCGTTCTGGTAGGCCGCCCGGCCGAGCATGACGCCGTCGACATGGGCAAGGTGCTCGGCGGCTTCGTCGAGCGTGCGGATGCCGCCGTTGATGCCGATGAACACATCGGGCCAGCGCTGTTTCATCCGGTAGACGATTTCGTAGTCGAGCGGCGGGATCTCGCGGTTCTCCTTCGGGCTCAGGCCCTTGAGCCAGGCCTTGCGCGCATGGATCCAGATCGCGTCGGCGCCTGCATCGAGAACGCGGGTGATGAGTTCCGGCAGCGCCTCTTCCGGCTCCTGCTCGTCGACGCCGATCCGGCATTTCACCGTCACGGGCGCGGTCGCGACCGCCTTCATTGCCGCAACGCATTCGGCCACCGTCTCCGGCGTCAGCATCAGGCAGGCGCCGAAGGTGCCCGATTGCACGCGGTCGGACGGACAGCCGACATTGAGGTTGATCTCGTCATAGTCATAGGGTTCGGCGATTTTCACCGCCTCGGCGAGTTTGGCCGGATCCGATCCGCCAAGCTGCAGCGCCAGCGGATGTTCCGCGGCGTCGTGGCCGAGCAACCGCTCGCGCGGGCCATGGATGATCGCGTCGGCCACCACCATCTCGGTATAGAGCAGCGCCTCCCGGCTGATCTGGCGGTGGAAGTAGCGGCAATGCCGATCCGTCCAGTCGATCATCGGGGCGACCGCAAATATCGGCCTCTTGTCAGTCATCGACGGTCCATTGTTCCTTGTAGCCGCGGCGCCTCAATGTGGGCGCCCTGCAACGCCGCTCGGGCGAGGGCATCTTTAAGGGCGCATATAACACCTGGCATTGCGATCGACAAATCCAAGCGTGGCAAACAAAAACGGCGCTCCCTTCAGAGCGCCGTTCCTGCCGCCGAAGCGATAATCTAGCTTACGAAGCCGAGATGTTGACAGCCTTCGGGCCCTTGCCCATGCGGTCCGGCTCGGTGTCGAAGGTGACCTGCTGGCCTTCGCGCAGTGACTGGATGCCAGAAGCCTGCAGCGCGGAGATGTGGACGAAAACGTCCTTTGCGCCGCCGTCCGGCGTGATGAAACCAAAACCCTTGTCCTGGTTGAAGAATTTTACGGTGCCTTTGGTGGCCATTGGGATAGTCCTTTTCCCTTAGTCTGTGTTTATCCGCGCCCCCGAGAGGAAGCGGACGGCTTTAGCTTTCGTCCCGATTGGGGTTGGGGACGAAGGGTCAGTCGGAGAAGTCACGTACGGGGAAAGAACGTCTACGCAGGCGGGGATTCCCGCGCCCCCTTCCGGAAGGGAAGGGATTACCACATCAGTCCAGTCACCGGCATGCTAATGCCCGAGTGAGTGAATTCGTGCCAGCATTTCGGGCAAAAAGCAAGCGGCATTATTGTGGCATGACCTTCATAATGACAGGAAATCCCGAAGATTCAGATACTTGACAAAAAGTTAGCGCATCCTTGCGCCAATGTGCCAGATCGGGATTCCGTGCCGAAACGGGATGAGGGGCGCTTCGGTGGCCGGGCATGGATTTGCGAAGCGGCGATCGGAGCGGCAGGCCACATCGATCAGCCCTCATCGTGAAGAGAATCGCAGAGCCTGCCTCTGGTGTTCCTGGTACCGTCTTTGCTTCACACTCTCCCTAAGGTGCGGAGCCCGCGGGGCGAAGTCTCGAAGGACGGGGGCGGCCACCGGCGCCATTGCCTTGATTCTGCATAGGGGCTTTGTGGAATGCAGGTAAGGGAGTTGCGCGCCCGCCCTCGTGGTTCGAGACGGCCCCTTGGGCCTCCTCACCGGGAGGGCTCTCTTTTGGCGCCTGCGGTTTTACTGCGCATCCCCCAGCAGCGCACTCAGGCTCCAGGGATTATCGCCCTGCTGATCGGCGATGTCGTCGACCTTCCAGCCGCCATGCTCGCGGACCAGGGTGTAGAAGAGTGTCACCTCTTTGCCGTTTTCGAACTCCACCTCCACTTCGGCCCTGTCATCCAACACGATCGGCTGGCCGATCCTGACATTGCTTGCCTCGCCGTCCTGGCCTGCAATGACGGGATCGAAATCGACCGCGCCGACATCGCCCTCGGGCGTGTTGTCGAGATCGGCCTGGAGAAGCTTGTTCAGATGGTCGGAATAGAAGATCGAATAGGGCGAGGGCGCCTCGGCGTCGCTCCTGTCGGTGTCGTAGCTGTAAAGCGCCTTGAGCAGCGCCTTCGGCGTCTTGTAGGTCTCCGCCAAGGCGGGCAGGGCCACGAACGCCGAGAAGGCGAGGGCGAGGACGACGGTGGGCAGACGCATGTAGGCTCTCCTCCGATGAGCAGAGAATCATAGCCGAAACGAGCATTGAGGTGGAGCCGCATTTTCGGAGGGCTTGGCGTGACCGTCGGCCCTGCAGACCGAAGGACGGCGGTCATGTTATGCCAGCTTGATGAGGCCTGCCTCTGTCGGCCTGAATCCGCAGCTGCGATAGAAGGAGGCGAGGTGCGGTTCGAAATCGGCGTGCAGCCATTCGGCGCCTCGCTCGCGGGCAATCGTCGTCGCCTCCCTGACCAACCGCGTCGCAATCCCTTGCCGGCGCATGTCGGGGTGAACGCAGGTATCGAGAATGAAGGCATGAATGCCGCCATCCCAGGCGACATTGACGAAGCCTACGAGCCTGTTGGCGTGATAGGCGCCAATGTGTGCGAGGCTGCGAGGCAGGATGCGGGAGAAGTCAGGTGCTTCCGGCGTGTTCCACGCTGCGGACCAGAGGCTGGTGAGTTCGGCGGGCGAGGGAAAAGGGTCGATGCGCAGTTCTGGCATGGCTGCTCCCGTTCGCTCATAGCTTCAGTTGCCGGGAGTGTTTTCCGACAATTTCGCCCGCTTCGCAACCGATCTGCCACATCGGTCCCGGACAGGAAGCGTGTCCCAGCAGCGTACAATTGACGCTTTGTTGACCGGATCCTGTTCCGGAACATAATAAGAACATCTAATCACTCGGCTGCGGAGAAGGCTCATGTGCGGACGCATATCGTCAAGACCTCGCTTGAAGAACTGATCAGCAATTTCCCATTTGCTGTCAGGGGCGGGGATATTGACGGGCTCGGAAATCGCTTTCCCCGATGGAACGGCGCGCCGTCGCTTGATTACCCCATCATCGTAAGGGATGTCGTGCGCGAGCCTCAATGTAACAGGCCCCTCTTCGTATCGGCACGCTGGGGTCTGCTGCCCTCCTGGGCCAATCAGGCGGCCGGCCGCCGCCGGTCAATGTCCGATGCGAGAGCATCGCTTCCAATGGCTTGTTTCGTACGGCATATGGTTCGCGCCGGTGCCTAGTGCCGATCAACGGCTTCTTCGAGTGGAAGGACATTCATGGCACGGGCAAGAACAAGCAGCCCTATGCCATCGCGATGAAGGACGGCTCCGCCTTCGCGCTCGCCGGCATCTGGGAAAGCTGGAAAGATGAGAACGGCATTTCGATCCGCAACTTCGCCATCGTCACCTGCGAGCCGAACGAGATGATGGCTGAGATCCATGACCGCATGCCTGTCATCCTGCATCGCGAGGATTATGAACGCTGGCTGTCGCCGGAACCGGATCCGAACGATCTGATGAGGCCTTTCCCGGCCGAGTTGATGACGATGTGGAAGATCGGGCGGGGCGTCGGCTCGCCCAGGAATGACGGGCCTGAGATCATCGAGGAAGTCGAGGACGATCCGGAGCCGGCGCTGCTCTAGGGCAAGTCAGGCAAAGGCGGTGGTGGTCCTGCCCCCGGAATTGCTCTGATTCACCGGCTCAGGCGGGAGCCATTCACGACACCATGCGGCAAACACATCCTCACGAGGAGAGGACAACGCATGCCAGACGATGCCGGAACGCTGCTACGGTCGTTCCTCAACAATGCCTGATGTCATCGATGCGATCGCAGACCAGGTGGCGGAATTCCTCTGCGCCTATCTCGACATCAAGGCGCACGGCCGATCGGCAAAGGGGGAAGCCTTAATTCTCGGCGTTAGGCAAATCGCGAAAGCGACTATTGGCAAGCGCCCGATGAGAACCTAAACGCGTACCCGTATCTTCCGAAGCGGCATGCCAACACACCCGGCCATCTTCCGATCCTGCTCCTCAGTCGTATCGGTAATATTCGGATTTCGCGCATCAAGCGCAAAGCGGCCGAACGCGGCGGGCCAGATGTAACGCAGGTCGTTCAGTGAGACGGTGCCGCCGCAGCAGGGGGCTTCGGTGTTCAGGTCTTTGAAGCCATCGGCAGAAGCGGTATCCATGGCATCTCCCCACCATTCCTCGGCGTCCGCGCCGCAGGCGCTGCATTCCACGCCGGACCAGTTCTCGCCGGGATCGTAGAATCTGACCTCATCTTCGAAGCTTGCAGTCACTTCGTCCGCTTTGGTGGCGATGGCTTTTAGCAGGGAGACCGCACTGTCTGCGACGTCGGGGGAGGGCTGCCAATAAGGATCTGCGGGGACATAGCGCAGGAAGGTTTCGGACATCGGCGCGCTCCTTTGTGCTTAAAACATCGCTAGGTGTTACTGCACCAAAAGAGCGGAATGCGCTAGCGTCCCGGCCGTCCGGTCTTCCCCTTCGTCCGTCCCTTGCGCTTCTGCTCGCCCGGCTCCTCATAACTGCCGGCTCCAACCCGGCCGCGCACGACCGGCCTGACACCATCGTCGCGTTCCGGCTGCCCTTCCAGCAGTGGTGAGAAGCGCTTCGTGCCCTTGGCGGCGTCGGGCTTGTCAGGCACATGGCCGATCACCGGCTTTTCCGTGCGGCCGACGGTCATTTCGTCGAGGGTGTTGCGGCGGAAGAGGCTCTTGTTGTCGGCGGGAGTGGCGACATGGCGGCCCATTTCGTCGAGGGCCGGTTTGGCGAAGTAGGAGGGTGTGGCACCCCCCTCTGTCCTGCCGGACATCTCCCCCACAAGGGGGGAGATCGATTTGCCTCGGCCTTTTGTTTCCATTGACTTGGCTTCCTCCCGCGCCATCGGGTCGTCCATGGCGGCGAGTTCTACGGCCTTGAGGCGTTTGATTTCGTCGCGGAGGCGGGCGGCTTTTTCGAAGTCGAGGTCGGCGGCGGCGTCGCGCATGCTCTTTTCGAGGGCGTTGAGGTGGGCCTGCAGGTTGTTGCCGACGAGGTTGCCGCCGTCGGCGAAGCCTTTGCCGGAAACGCCCGAGATGTCAGCTCGGACGTGGTCGCGCTCGTAGACGGAGTCGAGAATGTCGGAGATCTTGGCCTTGACGGATTCGGGCGTGATGCCGTTTTCGAGGTTATAGGCCATCTGCTTTTCGCGGCGGCGCGCGGTTTCGTCCATGGCGCGCTGCATGGAGCCGGTGACCTGGTCGGCATAGAGGATGACCTTGCCGTCGACGTTGCGGGCGGCGCGGCCGATCGTCTGGATCAGCGAAGTCTCGGAGCGCAGGAAGCCTTCCTTGTCGGCGTCGAGGATGGCGACGAAGCCGCATTCGGGAATGTCGAGGCCCTCGCGCAGCAGATTGATGCCGACGAGCACGTCGAAGGCGCCGAGGCGGAGATCGCGAATGATCTCGATGCGTTCTAGCGTGTCGATATCGGAATGCATGTAGCGCACGCGCACGCCCTGTTCGTGCAGATATTCGGTCAGGTCCTCGGCCATGCGCTTGGTCAGCACGGTGCACAGCGTGCGGTAGCCCTTGGCGGCAGTCTCGCGGATCTCGCCCAGCACGTCGTCGACCTGGGTGCGGGCGGAGCGGACCTCGACCGGCGGATCGATCAGGCCAGTCGGGCGGATCACCTGTTCGGCGAAGACGCCGCCTGACTGTTCCAGCTCCCAGCTGCCCGGCGTCGCTGAAACAGCGATGGTGTCGGGGCGCATGGCGTCCCATTCCTCAAAGCGCAGCGGCCGGTTGTCCATGCAGGAGGGCAGGCGGAAGCCGTATTCGGCCAGCGTTGCCTTGCGGCGGAAGTCGCCGCGATACATGCCGCCGATCTGCGGCACAGTGACATGGCTCTCGTCGATGAAGACGATGGCATTATCGGGAATGTATTCGAACAGCGTCGGCGGCGGATCGCCGGGGTCGCGGCCGGTGAGGTAGCGCGAATAGTTCTCGATGCCCTGGCAGGAGCCTGTGGCTTCCAGCATCTCGATATCGTAGCGGGTGCGCTGCTCCAGGCGCTGGGCCTCCAGCAGGCGACCGGCCTTCTCGAGCTCGGCGAGGCGCAGACACAACTCCTCCTTGATCGCCTTGATGGCGCCGTTCAGCGTCGGACGCGGGGTGACATAGTGCGAATTGGCGTAGATCTTCACCGATTTCAGGTCGCCGGTCTTCTGGCCGGTCAGCGGGTCGAACTCGGTGATGGCGTCGATCTCGTCGCCGAACATGCTTATGCGCCAGGCCGCGTCTTCCAAGTGGGCGGGGAAGATCTCAATCGTGTCACCGCGCACGCGAAAACTGCCGCGCGTGAAATCCATGTCGCGGCGCTTATATTGCTGCGCCACGAGATCGGCCAGCAGCTGGCGCTGGTCCAGACGGTCGCCGACATTCATCTGGAAGGTCATGGCGGTATAGGTCTCGACCGAGCCGATACCATAGATACAGGAGACCGAGGCGACGATGATGCAATCGTCGCGTTCGAGCAGCGAGCGCGTCGCCGAGTGGCGCATGCGGTCGATCTGCTCGTTGATCGAGCTTTCCTTCTCGATATAGGTGTCGGAGCGCGGCACATAGGCTTCCGGCTGGTAATAATCGTAGTAGGAAACGAAATATTCCACCGCATTGTCGGGGAAGAAGTTCTTGAATTCGGAATAGAGCTGGGCGGCCAGCGTCTTGTTCGGCGCCAGAATGACGGCCGGGCGCTGCGTTTCCTCGATCACCTTGGCCATGGTGAAGGTCTTGCCGGAGCCGGTGACGCCGAGCAGCACCTGACTGCGCTCGCCGCTCTGCAGGCCTTCGACGAGATCGCGGATGGCCGTTGGCTGGTCGCCGGCCGGCTTGTATTCGGAGGCCATGCGGATGGTGATGCCGCCTTCGGATTTATCGGGGCGGGCAGGGCGGTGCGGCGTCCAGATCTTGCCGTTCTTGTGCAGCGGGTTGCCGCTCTCGATCAGCTTCGACAGCGCCTCGACGGTGGCGGTGACGCCGCCGGGCGAGATGCTGCCGGCATCCTCCAGCGAAATGTCGAGACCCGCCACCGGGTTCAGGCCGGCGGCGGCGCGCGTCTTCGGGTCGGAGGAGCCACCGATCGAGACGCCGCGTGCGGTCTTGCTTGCCGTCGCCTTCTTGTTGACGCTGACGGCTTCGGTATGCTTGCGCGCCTCGTTCTCAACCTTCTTGCGGTGCTTGCCAGCCTTGGAGGCAATCTCGCGCTGGCTCTCGACGCCGGAGGCTTCGGCATCGGCCTCCAACTGCTTCACCCAATCGGCGACGGAGCCGGAGAGGGGCGCGCCCTCAAAGGACGATTGCGGGGCTTCCTCGAAACCATTCGAGGTCGGAGATTTTTTCGGAGCTTTGGCCATGGCGCGAATATGGAGAGAGTCAGCGCGAAAGGGAAGAGGGAAAGAGTACAAAAGGGAAACGAATGAATCGTTCGGATTGGCTCAACAATTCCCCGGCTTACGGCTGATGGGCGGGGCACCCGCTTCATCTTCGAGGCCCTGCGCGGCTCTCAGGATGAGGCTCTCTTGGATGGGCCACCGTTGCCATCGTCTCGCCTGCGCTGGAACCGGGATCGGCCTTCAGCAGTTAATCCTATGTCATTTCAGCCTCGGGTGCGACTGCCATTAGCGACCATTCCGCCTTCTGGAAAAAACCGATCTCGATCGAACTTGATACCGGCGAACGGCTGGTTCTCCGCTCACCGCAGGATGCGCTTTATGCACTCGTCTCCGACTGGCCCGTCAATGGCGGCGTCCATCAGCAGAGGGCGATCGATTTCTGCCGCGCCTGGCTTGCCGGCCGCATGCCGGCAGAAACGGTGCGGCAGGCTTTTATCCTTGCGGCGCTGGAGGCTGGCGTGGCGATCATTGAAGAAGGGGACGGGGCGGAAGCTCGCTTTTGAACCCTCCATATAGGGGCAGCGGTTCTGCCTTATCCGCGCGTCGGCGGCATTACGCCGTCAAAACCAGAGATCCCTAACGCAGCGCCCATCGGAGGGAAGGTCGTCGAATGTATCGAGACCATCGAAATGGTCGATCGGCAGGTCGGCGACGAGATCCGGCGACGCGAGCCGCAGGTTGACGGCCATGCGGCGGCGGCCTTCCTTTTGCAGGCGCAGGCTACGCCAGCTGAGCACGCAGGCGCATGTCGGGCAGAACAAGATTTCCAGCCACGGGTTGTCCTTGTCGGCGCGGGTATAGGAGGCGGTTTCGCCGCTGAGCGTAATGCGCTCTCCTTCATAGTCGTAGGCCCAGAGGGTGCCGTAGCGCCGGCAGAGCGTGCAATTGCAAGCGGTGATCGAGCCGGGGTCGCCTTCGAGCGCCCAGCTCGCCTTGCCGCAATGACATGAGCCCGTCAGCATGAGGTCCGTCCATCCTGTCTCTATTCGGTGACGGCATCCTGCCTCAACGGGGCGACGCCTGCAAATGCATCCTAGAGAAATAAAAGTCTGTGGTTGAAGGCCGAGCAGCCTCCCGCAGTGCGCGCGGTAATGTTACAGCTGCTGCGGGAATTGGGGACTATTCATGAAAAAAATCATCATTGCATTCGCGGCGGCCGCGGCGCTGGCCGGCTGCGCCAAACGTCCTGACGCCATCGTTCAGGTCGATATTCCGATGGCGGCCTATACGAACCTCAGTTGCGAGGCGCTCGCCGCAGAATTGAAGAAAGAGAAGACGAAGCTCGACGACCTGTCCAAGCAGCAGATCAGCGCGGCGAACGGCGATGCTTTCGGTGTCTTCCTCGTCGGGGTCCCGATCGGCAGCGTCGCGGGCGGAGACAAGGAAGGCGAAATTGCAGCGTCCAAAGGCAAAGTCTCGGCCATGCAGTCCGCCGGCATGAGCAAGGGCTGCAAACTGCCCGGCTGATCTCGGGTTCGTCAGGACCACTAAGAAGGCAGGGCACCGGTATACGGCCAGGTGATACTTGGCGGTGGAAGCGGACTGCGCATCCCGCAGTCCGCGCAGCGGAAAGACCGTGTCAGCAACGGCAGCGCTTTGCCCGCGAGATCCATTCTCACCTTTGCTCAAGCAAAGACGGCTTCTCTGGAGTCCTCCACTGTCGACGCCCTGCAGTACCATGCGAGGACGACAACCGTTCCAATGGGAAATAATAGTGCAAGAAGCTGCCACCATCCGCTCCGGTTGGTGTCGTGAAGGCGTCGGGCGGCCATGGCGATCGACGGAAGAAACGTGGCCAGCGACCAGATCAGGTTCAAGGTTGCGCTCCGATCCACGAAATACAAAGCGATGGCGACGAGAAAGACGAAGAGCGCCGAATACCAGAACTCTGAGCGACTCGCTCTGCCGCTGAAGTTCACATAGTTCTTGAAATAGCTTCCAATCGCCTGGCCGAAACCCATGGCCTGCGGCGGGCCGCCGAAGCGGTTCGGTCCGATTGGTGTTTTCCTGAAGACGAAGATCAATGCTACGCTGATCGGGATCAAGACGATCAACCAATGAAACAGAGAAAAACTGCCCATGAGATACCCCAGCTGTTAAGACAGCATAGCGATAAGCGATGTTTGTTTCCGGAGGATTAACTCGCTTGTGATCCGATGTGTTTCGCAATTGCAGCGTGAGAACTGAAGCTGACAAATTGGGCGGCGAGATGATGCTTTGAAAAGACCGCAATCGCCGTCGCTCAGCACTTGACCAGAACGCGCGCCTGCACCGGCTGCTCGATGCCCTTCAGAGCCAGCATACGCGTTTCGGCGCCCGCAGCGAGGTCGGGAGCCTTCGCGGCCGTTTCGGCCGAGATCAGGATCTCGCCGGCGGCGGCCTGGGATTCGAGCCTTGCGGCCTGGTTGACCACGCCGCCGATCGCGGTGAAATCGCTGCGGAAGCTCGAGAATTCGCCGATCTGCACCTCGCCGGAATGGATGCCGACGCCGACGCCCAAGGTGCGACCGGACAGGGCGTCGAGCGCCAGCCCGCTCAGCGCCGCGGCGCAGTTGCGCTGGATCTCCTGGGCGGCCCTGATCGCCGCACCGGCGTGATCCTTGCGGATGATCGGGAAATTGAAGATCGCCATCAGGCCATCGCCCATCTGCTTGTTGACGATGCCGTCATGCGCCCAAATCGCCTGGGCGCAGCGATCCTGGAAAAGGCTGACGATTTCGCTCAAGTGCACTGCCTCGATGCGCTCGGAAAGATCGGTAAAGCCCCTGATGTCGGCGAACAGAATGGTGGCGTCGACAGTGATCTGGCGCTGCTTCTGCACATATTGGAACGAGCGCTCGCAGATCGTGCAGATATCGGGATTCATCTTGCTGCGGGTAATGCCGAAGGCGCGGAAGGGAAGCGCAAGCGGGCCGCCGATCGGGATCGGCATATGCATCTGATCCCAGCAGCCGCGGCAGATCCTGGCGCTGCCGTGCCTTGCCTGCTCCGTGAAGGTGGATTCTGTTGTCATGTCGTACGATCCAATGGCCGTGGTGAAGCTTCCGTCAACATGTGGGTTTTGGCAACTGTTGTGTTGGTTGAGCAGGTTTCGTCGGCCGCGGTCGGACAACTGCGTTGGCTTACGGACCAACTGCGTTGGCCTGCGGACCAACTGCGTTGGCCGCGGGATAACAGACACACTTGTTACTCCCACAGTTCGGTGCCCGATGCGAAACTATCTCCGACCAATCGCGATGCACCGGCCTTCGGACAAGGAGGCGCGGGAACTCGCCCCATCGAGGAGATTGAAGCGATGACTGCAACAGAGAATGGAAAGGGCGGACAGGCCATGCAGCGGCCGCCTGTCGTGCCGCAGCAGGCCTGGGAGGCGGCTCACAGGCAGCTTCTGGTGAAGGAAAAGGCGCATACGCGTGCTCGTGACGCGCTTGCCGCCGAGCGGCGGCGCATGCCGTGGATGGCCGTCGAAAAGCAATATGCTTTCGAAGCGCCACAGGGCAGGATCAGCTTGCTCGACCTGTTCGAAGGCCGGCACCAGCTCATCGTCTACCGCGCCTTTTACGAGCCTGGCGTCTTCGGTTGGCCGGAGCATGCCTGCCGCGGCTGCTCGATGGTTGCCGATCAGGTCGCCCATGTCGCCCATCTCAACGCCCGCGACACGACGCTGGTCTTCGCCTCGCGTGCGCCGCAGGCCGACATCGCGCGGCTTAAGGAACGGATGGGATGGACGATGCCCTGGGTGACGATCACCGACGACTTCGACAAGGATTTCGGCGTCGACGAGTGGCACGGCACCAATGTCTTCTACCGCGACGGCGAGCGCATCTTCCGCACCTATTTCGTCAACAACCGCGGCGACGAGCAGATGGGCGGCACCTGGAATTATCTCGACATCACGCCGCTCGGGCGTCAGGAGGTCTGGGAGGATTCGCCAGCGGGCTATCCGCAGACCCCAACCTACAAATGGTGGAACTGGCACGACAGTTACGTTGCCGACGCCGAGCCCGACAAGAAATGGGTCGAAGTCTCCGATGCCGGCGAGGCGGCGTTCCGGGAGGAAGCAGCAAAGGCGAAATCGTAGGCCGGAGCCTCGAAGGGCGAGGGCGGATGGATGACACCTGTGGACATCGTCCCAGGCCAATCGGAAAACCGCTGTTGCCTTGCCGGGCACCGACCATGCATAGTGGGAGGTGACTTGGAGGGGCCGATGGCCAGATTGCCTGCGCTTGTTCTGATGATGCTTCTCCTGCCCGCCGCGGCGCATGCCGAACGCCGCTGCGGCTGGCTGGACAATCCCTCGATGGCCAAATGGTTGCTCATGGATGCCGGCGGCGGCTGGACCATCATGGACAATGGCAGCGGCTACAAGGCGGCCGAGGGAATGGACAAGATCCCCGACCTGACGACCGGCGAATTTGTCTACACCTATGCCGCGCATGGTTATGCCTGCGCCTGCATGGACGTCGACACGGACGGTGAGGAGGGAATCACCCGTATTTACTCCGTGCGGCAATTGCCGCTCTCGCGGTGTCGGAACGACACCGCCATCCGCTGGTTCCTCGATAAGGACTAGCGATCGGGCCGGGCAATCCTTCGGCATTGAGCGCCGCATCTCAGAACAGAAATCAGGACGCGTGTCCGTTATCGCACCGGAACCGGCGCGGCCGGAACTTTGTCGTGTGCGCTGGGTTTGAGGTCGGCTCACAGGAGAAGACGATGCCGTCCTTCACGCAACCGCGCCCGGCGCCCGGCAATTTCCAATTCCCCGGCGAACAGCGGCAGGGCGACCCGATGATGGGCACGATCAATGCCGAGCTCGCCGACAAGGGTTTTCTCGTTACCAGCACCGACGAACTCATCACCTGGGCGCGCACGGGCTCGCTGATGTGGATGACCTTCGGTCTGGCCTGCTGCGCCATCGAGATGATGCAGATGTCCATGCCGCGCTACGATGTCGAGCGCTTCGGCGTCGCCCCGCGCGGAAGCCCAAGGCAGTCGGACCTGATGATCGTCGCGGGCACGCTGTGCAACAAGATGGCGCCTGCGCTGCGCAAGGTTTATGACCAGATGCCGGAACCGCGCTACGTAATCTCCATGGGCTCCTGCGCCAATGGCGGCGGCTATTACCATTATTCCTATTCCGTCGTGCGCGGCTGCGACCGCGTGGTGCCTGTCGACATCTATGTTCCCGGCTGCCCGCCGACGGCCGAAGCATTGCTCTATGGCATCCTGCTCCTGCAAAGGAAGATCCGGCGCAATGGCAGCATCGAACGGTAGCGCCGATGACACGAGGAAATCAGTTACCATTTCGACACGCATGCCTTTTACCCCGGAAACTTTCGAGGGGAAGTCGCGTTGTAGCGGTTGCCGTCGGTGTGCCCGGCGGCCCGCTTGCCCATGGGAGGAGGAAGATCCATGAAAGTCCTGATCGTTGAAGACGAGAACATCATTGCCATGGAACTCGAGCGTATCGCGCAGGATGCTGGCCACCAGACTGTCGGGCCGGTTTCGACAATCGAGCAGGCGCTCGCCTATGCTCAGAGAAGCGATGTCGCATTGGTCGATCTCAGCCTTGCCGACGGCTTGAGCGGCGCGCAGCTCGCACGCCGGCTGATCGATCGCCACGGCGTCGACGTGATCTTCGTCACCGGCAGTCCGGAAAGCGTCGGGAATGGCATCGAAGGCGCCCTCGATGTGATCGCCAAGCCCTTCACCGACGAAAGGATCGCCAGCGCGCTTTCCCGGGCGCAGTCCCTGCGCAGAGATTACGAAGGCAAGAACGCTGTCTTCTGACTGCGTAAAGTCGTATTCTTCCGCTGCCATTGTAACCGGGAGGAGATGCCAGGATGAAGCACGCGCTCATTGCCGTTTTCTTCGCCCTCACGGCCTGCGCCAGTACTTCAGGCGAACCGCAGCCGCTTCAGGGCAGTCTCACCTATGGCGGTAAGATCATTCATTCGCCCTATCGCACGGGAACGGTGGTCAACCACACCTTTCTCGGCGCATTCGGCTATCGTGTCTTCGAGACCTATGTCGTTCAGCCGGACGGGACGCTCAAATTGACGTCGCAAAGCACGGGGCCAGATTTCCTTTGGCGGTGAAAGGGGCTAGCGACGGCTGGGCCTTCCTCTTTATCCCGCTGGGCCCGCGGTCTCATCGAGGTGTGATCGCCGGTGCCCCGATTGCGCCTTTTCCGACGTTCAGGTGATCGATCGCCAATTGGATGAATGCCTTGACCAGCGGCGACACGTGCTGGTTGCTGGGATAGACGACGTGCAGACCGCCAGGCGGGGTCGTGTAGCCGTCGAGGACGCGCCGCAGCCGGCCGTCCGCGATGCAGGCCGCAGCCATTCTTTGCGGCAACTGTGCGATGCCGAAGCCGGCGATCGCGGCAGTCATGACCGCCTGAATTTCGTTGGCGGCGAAACGCCCGGACACCGTGACCGTTTCCTTGATGCCGGCGCTCTCCAGCACCCAGTGCGCACCAGCCGCCGACGGACCGGCGATGACGCAGGCGTGATGGGCGAGGTCCGCCGGACGATCCGGCACGCCGCAGCGGGCGAGATAGTCGGGGCTGGCGCAGAGAATCCTGTAGGTCGAGCCGAGCTTGCGGGCGATCAGCGTCGAATCCTCCAGAATGCCGGTGCGGAAGGCGAGGTCTATGCCGTTCTCGATGAGATTGAGCCTGTCGTCGGTCAGGCGCAATTCCACCTTCGTCTTGGGGTAGATTGCCAGGAAATCGGAGATGGCGGCGGAAAGGAAATGACCGCCGAAGCCGACCGGTGCGGAGATGCGGATCGTGCCGGCGGGCTCCGCCCGCGCCTCGGCCAGGCGCAGATTTGCCTGCTCGAAGGCGCCGAGCGCCGCGCTGCACTCCTCGTAATAAAGGCGCCCCGCATCCGTCAGCCTGAGGCTGCGGGTGGTGCGCTGCAGCAGCCGCACACCCACCTCGCGCTCAAGCGCGGCGATACGGCGGCTGACCGTCGTCTTCGGCATGGCAAGCAGGCGGGCGGCGGCGGTGAAGCTGCCGGCCTCGACGACGCGGGCGAAGATAAGGATGTCGTTGAGATCCAGCATTGTATTCACCAGTGGCACGATGTTTCCCTGATGTAGCCTATTATGGTTCAATTCGACAGGTCTTATCTTCTGGCTCATCGCCAACCACAAGGAGCAGAGAGATGAGCAATGGAAGAAGCGTTCTGGTAGCCGGCGCCACCGGCCAGCAGGGCGGCGCGGTCGCGCGCGCACTGATGGCGCGGGGGCATCGCGTCAAGGCGATCAGCCGCAGGCCGGACAGCGACGCCGCAAATCGGCTGGCCGCGGCCGGAGTGGAGATCGTCGGGGGCGATCTCGATGATGCGGCGTCGGTGACGAAGGCCGCAAGCGGCGTCGACACGATGTTCCTGATGGGCAACAGCTATGAGGACGGAACGGAAGCGGAAACCCGCCAGGGCATAACCGCCGCCAATGGGGCGAAGGCCGCCGGCATCGGCCACCTGATCTATTCCTCCGTCGGCGATGCCGACAAGAAGACCGGCATTCCGCATTTCGACAGCAAATATATGGTCGAGCAACATGTTGCCGGTCTCGGCATTCCCTACACGGTCAGTGCACCCGTCGCCTTCATGGAAAACACCGCGGCGCCGTGGGCTATCGACGGGCTGCGCCAGGGTGTCTATGCCGCGGCGCTGCCGCCCGCGCGCGTGCTGCAGCAAATCTGCCTCGCCGATATCGGCGCCTTCGTCGCGGCCTTGGCCGAACGGCGCGAAAAGGTGTTCGGCCAGCGTTTCGACATTGCGGGTGACGAATTGTCGGGCGAGGAGCAGGTGAGGATCCTCTCCGAAACGCTAGGGCGCCCGATCGCCTACCAGGAGTTACCGGTTGCCGCAATGCGGCAGCAGAGCGAGGATGCGGCGCTGATGTTCGAATGGTTCGACCGCACCGGCTACGACGCCGACATCGCCGCCCTGCGCCGGGATTTCCCTGAGGTCGGCTGGCACCGCTACCGCGATTGGGCGGGCGCGTTTGACTGGAGCGTTCTCGAGAGGGCGACCGGGTGAGGCGATCTCGCGGCCATCAAGAATGGCAGATCCTCGGCGCGGGCCGAGGATCACGGAGAAATCCCTCCAGTTTCAGAACCACTATCCCCTTGCGGCAGGCGTCGGCCAGTTCATAATGAGCCGTCGTCCTTGGAGGGGAGGCTTCCATGCCGTCGAGTTTCCATGTCGAAAGTGCAGATGGCTATGAGCGGCTTATGGGCCGGTGGAGCCGGACGTTGGCGCCGATGCTGATCGACTTCGCGGGGCTGGCGGATGGGGATCGCGTGCTCGATGTCGGCTGCGGCACCGGCAGCCTGACGTTCACGCTTGCGCAGAGGCCGGGGCTGCGGGAAATCGCCGCTATCGACTATTCGCCTGTGTTTGTCGAGGCGGCGAAGCGGGCCAATAGCGATCCGCGGGTCACCATCCAGCAGGCGGATGCCTGCGCGCTGCCCTTCGAGAATGACCGTTTCGACAGAGCGATGTCGTTGCTCGTCCTGCATTTCGTGCCGGAGGCGGGCAAGGCGGTGGCCGAGATGGCCCGCGTCGTGCGGCCCGGCGGCGTGGTCGCCGCCGCGGTCTGGGACCATTACGGCGGCATGTCGGGCATGCGGATGCTGTGGGATACGGCTGTCATGCTTGACGAGGACGCATTGCCGCTGCGCCGCCGATATTGTTTTCAGCCGATGATGCGGCCGGGAGAAATGAAACAGACCTTCATCGCGCAAGGTCTTTCCGATGTCGAGGAAACCTCGCTCCTTGTGCGGATGGACTATCTTTCCTTCGACGACTATTGGCAGCCGATCGCGGCCGGCGAAGGGCCGCTCGGCAGGTATGTTGCGGGACTCGAGCCCGACAAGAAAAAGGCCGTCGACGCTGCCATTCGGGCCGCCTATGAGGCCGGCGAGCCGGACGGGCCGCGATCGTTTGCGTCGGTGGCATGGGCGTGCCGGGGCAGGGTGGCTTGAGAGGTTTGGGCGGATGCGCCTGTTGTGATGAAGGGGCGCCGGGCATGCGCCAGTGCTCAAGATAGCCTCATCCGCGGGGGGCTTCGAAGAACGAGGCTGGTGGTGCGGCGGCGAAAAGATGCAAGGAGCAAGGTTGAGGCGCGTGCTTCGCGGCTCCGCCCTATCGGGCTGCGCACCTCAGCATGAGGAAAGCTGGAGGATGCCGCCAAGGGCCCGAGAGAGCCTCATCCTGAACTGAAGCCACCCACCGTAAGCGGAGCCTCCTTCATCTTCCGCGCATGAAACCTGAGCCTTTTCAGTAGATTACAAATCGTCCATGTCGTGATATCGCCGCATTTCCTACAGATTCCCGTCGCAATCGGCTGTCAGCCTGTCACCATCAAGTGATCAGGAGGTGATCTGGCATGAGCCTCTCTTTCCCGACGATGGCGGCGATCCGGTTCGGTTATGGTTTCCGGCCGGGCGAGGCGGCGCCGCAAAGCAAGGATGAGCTGATCGGGCAGTTGTCCAAAGGCGCGGCGGCAACGCCGGATTTTCCGCTCGGCGGCCCCGACATGCGTCATCGGGCGATCCTCAGCCTGCAGGACCAGCTGAAGCAGATCCGGGAAGATGCCAAGACAGTCACCGACGATCCCACGCGGCGCGAGATGCGCAAGGCTGTGCAGCGCCAGGCGCAGCAGCAGTTCCAGCACGATGCGAACCTGCGGCTGATGCAGGCGGTGCTGTCTCCCTACGGCTTTTACGAGCGGCTTTCGACCTTCTGGACCGATCATTTCTCCACCAGCGCCAACAAGAGCCTGCCGATGCGCCTTATCGTGCCGCTCTACGAGGCCGAGGCAATCCGGCCGTTCATTTCGGGCAGGTTCGGCGATCTTCTGCGTAGCGCCACCGCTCATCCCGCCATGCTGATCTACCTCGATCAGGCGGATTCGCTCGGGCCGGATTCGGCAGGCGGCGTCAAGCGCAACAAGGGGCTGAATGAAAATCTCGGACGCGAGCTCCTGGAACTGCACACGCTCGGCGCCGGCAGCGGCTATACCCAGGCGGATGTTACCGCCGCGGCCATGGTGCTGACGGGGCTCACCATCGATCGCAAGGAGATGGATATCGCCTTTCGGCCGAACATTTCGGAGCCCGGCACGCATGAGGTGCTCGGCGTCAGCTATGGCGGGCGGCGGCGCTCGCGCGAGGATTATCTCGACATGCTCGATGACCTCTCGGTCCATCCGAAGACGGCGGCCCATATCAGCCGTAAGCTCGCGGTGCATTTCGTCTCCGACCAACCAGACGAGGGCATGGTCTCCGATATGGCGGCCGCGTGGAAGAAAACGGATGGCGATCTCACCGCCGTCTACACCGCCATGCTCGACCATCCCGCCGCCTGGCAAAACGAGGGCGCCAAAGCGCGTCAGCCGTTCGATTTTGTTGTTGCTGGTCTGAGGGCGCTGAATGCGGGGCCGGTCAACGGCGTCGTCGGCAGCTTCCTGGCGGCCAATCAGCAGGGAACGGATGAGGGCGATATGGCGGCCAATACGCCCGGCATGGCGGGAGCGCCAGTGACGACGGATCCCGCCGGAGAGGCGCGGAACAAGCGGCTCAAGGCCTTTCGGGCGGCGCGCGCACTGGGGCAGGGGGCGCTGAAGCGCATGGGCCAGCCGACCTGGCAGCCGCCGAGCCCGGCCGGTTTCGAGGAAGGCTTTTCCGCCTGGATCACCGGCAGCCAGCTTGCCGAGCGCCTGGCCTGGGCAAGGCGGGCTGCGGCGCAGTTCGGCCGCGACGAGGATCCGCGCGCGTTCCTGAGATCGACGCTTGCCGATGCCGCGCGCGAGGAAACGATCCGCGTGGTGTCGCAGGCGCCGAACAAGATCAGCGGTTTGACGCTGGTGCTGGCATCGCCGGAATTCAACCGCCGATAGGAGGCTCCCAATGAACCGGATTTTGCTTTCCCGCCGCGGCTTTCTGACCTCTGCCTGCTGTCTTGCCGCCGCCCCCGTCTTCACGCCGGTCACCTTTGCGGCGATGCCGGGCGATAATCGTTTTGTCACCATCGTCCTGCGCGGCGCGATGGACGGGCTCGACCTGGTGCAGCCTTACGGCGACGCCGGTTTTGCCGCGCTCAGGCCAACCTTGGCGCTGACGCCGGACAGCGGACTTCTCGATCTCGATGGGCATTTCGGCCTCAATCCCGCCGCCGCCGACCTGATGCCGCTCTGGAAGAGCCGAGAACTCGCCTTCATCCATGCGGTGTCGACGCCCTATCGCGACCAGCGCAGCCATTTCGACGGGCAGGACATGCTTGAGTCCGGCGGCGAACATGTCGCCGAGGAAAAAACCGGCTGGCTGAACCGGGTGCTCGCGGTCATTCCCCGCTCGGATGCGCGCAAGGCGATCGACGTCAATACGTCGACGGAGCTGATCCTCTCCGGGCCGAACAATGTCGACGTCTGGGCATCGGATTCCAATCTGGCGCCGGCGCGTGACGAGATGCAGTTCCTTGCGCGGCTCTATGCCGGCGATCCGCCCTTCGCGGCTGCACTTGCCGAGGCGACGCGGGCCGACAGCGCCGCGATGATGGTCGAGCCGGACGGTGAGCGCGGCGAGAAGATCGGCGACGTCGCGGCGCTCGCGGCCAACATGCTGAAGGGCGATTACCGCATCGCCAGCTTCTCAATCACCGGATGGGACACCCATATCGGCCAGGCCGGCCAGTTCAAGCGGCCGGCAGGGGATCTCGCCCAGGCGATCAACACGCTGAAGGCGGCGCTGGGCTCGGAGATCTGGGCAAAGACGGTGGTGCTCGCCATGACGGAATTCGGCCGCACCGTCCGCCAGAACGGCTCCGCCGGCACCGACCACGGCACCGGCGGCTGCGCTGTCCTTGCCGGCGGCGCGATCAACGGCGGGCGCATCCTCGGCCGCTGGCCGGGGATCGGCGATGGTCAGCTGCTCGACAACCGCGACCTGATGCCGACGGCTGACGTGCGCGAGGTGGCGGCGGCGATGCTCTACCGGCAGTTCGATGTCGGCGTGGATGATCTGACAGGGAAGATATTTTCCGGGCTGGCGTTTGATAAGGGGTCGCAGTTTTTGAAGGTGTGATTGTGGTTCGATGCCGCGAAGCGTGAGTGATCGATCGCGGGGCGGAACGGCACTGAGGGAGGTGAAGTCGGGCGGCCGCCTATTCTTAGCGAGGCACATTCTCTCCTCCGTCATTCCTGTGACAAGCACAGGAATGACGGAGAGATGTTGTGCTTCGCCAAGGGAGCAAGCCGCTGCCCGGCCCTTCGCTTTAGGCTCAGGGCGTTCGTCGCTGCAATCGATTCACTGGATCGATTGCTCGGGCTGCGCCCGATCGCTCCTCACCCCAACACATCATAAAGTCTGAAGATGAAGCTCACCTGGTAGAGCAGGTTGACGATGACGAAGGCTGTGTGGAAGCGGCGGTTCGCGGTCCAGGCGGCGAGGGCGCAGAGGAGGATGTAGACGAGATTGCGGGCGGGATATTCCCAGCTGAGTGATAGGATGCGCTCCGGACCTTTGATCGCCGTATCGAGGATATCGACGGCATAGATCAGGCGAGGACGCCGAAGAACCATTTGCGCCGCGAAATGAAATATTCCTCGTAGCCGCCATATTCGTCGAGGCTTGCCGGAAAGAGCAGGGCGCAGAGCAGGAAGAACAGGCTGCAGAAGCAGACGAGGAAGAGATATTTGCCGAAGCCGATGGCGGGCACGGCCTGCAGCCGGTATTCCGACCACCAGATATGGATGATGAAGAGGAACAGGGACAGGGCCCAGCCAAGGTAAGCGGGATAAACCTTCGCCTTGGCCGGATGCTGGACGATGCCGGCGATGCCAGTGAGCAGCCTCGCGAGTGAAAGGCTGATGACCATGCCCATCACCACCTTGATGTGAAGGAAGACCTCCGGCGAGCTGACCGTTTCCATGCCTTATCCCCTCGGGTTCAAGCTTGTCACTCCGCGGGGACGGCCTTGGGTTTGCCCTCCTCGTCGAGCGCCACCATGATGAAGGTGCCGGCGGTTACCTTTTCCATCTTGGCGTAGCGCGAGCGATGCGCCCAGGCTTCGACGATCAGCGTGATCGAGGTACGCCCGACACGCTCGACATCGGTATAAACCGACAGCGTATCGCCGATCTTGACCGGCAGCTCAAAGGCCATTTCCTTAACCGCTGCGGTGACGACGCGGCCCTTGGCGCGCTCGGCGGCGCGGATGCCGGATGCAAGGTCCATCTGCGCCATGACCCAGCCGCCGAAGATATCGCCGGCCGGATTGGCATCGCCCGGCATGGCGAGCGTGCGCAGCGTCAGTTCGCCTCTGGGCTTGGCGGTGTCGGTCATGGAAAATCCCTCACTGTCTGGATCGATTCTGTCGTGACGTTAGGCGAACTCCGTGTCCGTACCAATGCCTTTCAGTGGGACGGCCGACTGCGGAACTAATATTCGCAGCTCGTAGCGATTTAAATTCCCTTCAAATTCAGGTGGTTGAATTTTGCAACCGTCACCTCACCTTACGTTATGTGAGAATCCACTAATCCAACTTTACCGTCCGGTAATTCAGCTGTTCCAGTATGTGACGAACTACAAATGTAAGAATCGCCGGGAACACTCATGCGCAACGTCAAGATCTCCACCCGTCTTTACTGCCTCGTCGGCTTCACGCTTGCCGTGCTGGCGGCGACGATGGTCTTCTTTCTGAACTATTCCTATTCCGAGTTGCAAGCGGAGCGGAAGGCGGGGTTGGAGAAGATGGAGGCGACGGCGCTCGGCATCTTCGACAAATATTACAAGATGGAACAGGCGGGCACTATGACCCGCGAGCAGGCCCAGGCGGCTGCCAAGGACGTGATCGGCGCGATGCGCTACGGCGCCGACGGCTATTTCTGGATCAACGACATGCGCCCCGCCATGGTGATGCACCCGATCAAGCCGCAACTGAACGGCACCGATATCTCGCAGATGAAGGACCCGACCGGCAAGTTCCTGTTCGTCGAGTTCGTCAACAAGGTGAAGAAGGATGGCAAGGGTTTCGTCGATTATTACTGGCCGAAGCCCGGCGCCGATGAGCCGGTGCTGAAATATTCCTATGTCGCCGGCTTCGAGCCCTGGGGCTGGATCGTCGGCACTGGCGTCTACGCCGATGACCTGGCGGCGCTGTATCGTCAGAATGCGATCTGGGCGGCAGCGCTCTGCCTGCTCGGCGCAGCACTTACGATCGCGATCGCCTACGCCATCGTGCGCAGCGTTACGGCGCCGATCGCCCGGCTGAAGACGGCGATGAATGCGATCGCCGCCGAGGAAGCATCGGTGGAGATTGCCGGCAGTGCGTGCCGCGACGAGGTCGGCCAGATGGCCAAGGCGCTGCTGGTGCTGCGCGACTCCGTCGACGAACGCAGCGCGCTGCGCGGCCGTGAAGACGAAAGGCAGCGGCAGATCGAGGACGAACGCCGCGGCAACGAAGCGAGCCTGCGCTCGGCTTCCGAGCGGCAAAACCGCGCCATGCAGGCGCTCGGCGTCGGCCTGGAGAGGCTTGCAAGCGGCGACCTCACCGTTGCAATCGGCGATATCGGTGAGGACTACGCCAAGCTCAGGAATGATTTCAACGCCGCCGTCGATGCGCTGAACGGCGTCATCCACGCGATTGCTGAATCGAGCCGGGTGGTCAACGACAGCGCATCCGACATCAGCGAGGCGACCGGCAATCTGTCAAAGCGCACCGAGCAGCAGGCGGCGGCACTCGAAGAGACGGCGGCCGCACTCGATGAGATCACCGCCACGGTCAAGACTGCATCCGAGCGGGCCAACGAGGCGCGCGAGATGGTGGCCGAGACCAAGGTGAGCGCCGGACGTTCCGGCGAGATCGTTCGCAACGCGGTTACCGCGATGGGCCGGATCGAGGAATCGTCCAGCCGCATCAACCAGATTATCTCTGTTATCGACGAGATTGCCTTCCAGACGAATCTGCTGGCGCTGAACGCCGGCGTCGAGGCTGCGCGGGCCGGCGAGGCTGGCCGCGGCTTTGCCGTCGTTGCCCAGGAAGTGCGCGAACTCGCGCAACGCTCGGCCAACGCCGCCAAGGAGATCAAGGAGTTGATCAGCCGGTCGGCTGCGGAAGTCGAGGGCGGGGTTGCGCTGGTGCGCTCGACGGGTGACGCGCTGCTGGAGATCGAAGCGCTGGTCAACCAGGTGAACGACCATGTCGCCTCGATCGCGACGGCGGCGCGCGAGCAGTCGACGGGCCTCAACGAGATTAACAGCTCCGTCAACCACATGGACCAGATGACGCAGCAGAATGCGGCGATGGTCGAGGAGACGACGGCGGCAAGCCGCACGCTTGCCGACGAAAGCACGCAGTTGAAGACGCTGCTTGCGAATTTCCGCCTGCGCGAGGCAGGGCGGCAGGCCGAGGCCCGATACACACGGGCAGCGTGAGAAAGAGGGACAGATCAAAGGCCGGGCGACCGGCCTTTTTCATATCTGTCGCGTCTAGATTGTGCCGGTAAGTTTTCATTCACCGTTTTTAATTAAAATTGGACCGAGTTTTTTCGGTCACTCTGCGGCCGGCCTATGGAAGCGATAAGAGTATGGCGTTTGTTTCCTTTCCTCGGCGAGCCTTCCTGCCCGTGCTGCTGTCGGCGGCGCTGACGACCTGTTCGATCAGCGATGGGCTGGTGCCGCCGGCCAATGTCGACAACGGCACCAGGGTCAGTTCGATTTCGCCGTCGCGGGGTGCCGCGCGCATGGCGCCTGCCGTGCAAATGGCGCGTGCGGAGCGCCTTGCGCCCGCGGAAAGTCAGGCCTCCTATCCCGTTTCGAACGCGCCGGTCGATACCAGCCAGAGTTCGGTCGATTATCTCGACACGCCGAATCTCGCCGGCGCCGGTCATACGGCACAGGCGCCGCAGACACTGGCCGCGCCGGCAGGCCGAGGCCGCAAACTGCCGATGATCGACAGTGAAGAGGCGCTGGCGGCCGGCCAGCCGAACGGCAACTGGGGCGGGACGCAGAACCTCGCTGTCCCGTCCGGCGGCGTCAACATGGATGAAGAGCTCGGGGCCGAACCGGTCGTGGGGCTGGCGCAGGAACAACAGCAGCAGATCGCCGAGGGCAATGCCAGCGAACCGGTCGTCGACGGCATCGGCACCGACAATCCGGCTCAGATCAACCAGCCAATGCGTCAGCCGGCGCCGCGGTCAATGCCGCAGCCGGCAGCACAGGCCGAGATGAGCCGGACTCCCGCCTGGAACGACGGCAGCCCGGTCTTGGAGCCAACCCGCGTTCCCGAAGAGGACGAGAGCGAAGAAGTCGCGATGCTGCGGCCAAACAATCCGATGATGAGCGAGCCCGTCGCGCCTGTCGATCCGAGCGTCATGCCGGCTTCCGAGCTTGCCTGCCGGCGGGAGTTGAAGCGGATGGGCGTGCTGTTCGACGAGAAGCCGCCGATCTCGCAAGGGCCGGCCTGCCAGGTGCCTTATCCGGTATCGTTGAAGGGGCTTTCCGGCAATATCGGCGTCAAGCCGGCCGTGACGCTGAACTGCCAGGTGACGCTCGCCTTCGCCAAATGGGTGAAGAACGAGCTGGCGCCGTCGGCCCGCTTTCGCTACTGGAGCGGCATCAAGACGATTCAGCCGCTCGGCGGCTACTCCTGCCGGCGCATGAACAACAGCCGGCAGAGGTATAATCCGATGTCGGAACATGCCCGCGGCAACGCGATCGACGTCGGCAAGTTCGTGCTGAAGAACGGCCACGCGATCGACGTGCGCAAGAAGGGTCTGTTCTCCTATCGCGAGGGCCGGCTCCTGAAAGCGGTGCGCACCGACAGCTGCCGCTATTTCAATACCGTGCTCGGGCCGGGCAGCAACCCGGAACACTGGAACCACTTCCACTTCGATCTGCGTTCCCGCAAGAGCGGCAAGGTCTATTGCGATTAGGCGAAGGCGCGGCTGCCCGCCGCGGCAATTGGGCCCTGGTTCAAGAAAAGAGTTCATCCCAGCCGCCGGACGCGCTATGGACCGGCGAGGCGGATTGCTATTGGAAAGTCTGATCCATGAGCTATGAATTCCATGTCGGCCAGAAGGTCGTCTGCATCAACGATACCTTCAAGCATGTCAGCATCGACCAGCTCATTCGCAAAGGCGAGATCTACACGATCCGCTGGGTCGGCGAATATACCCACTATGTCGACGGCACCTTCATCGGCGTCAAGCTCGCTGAAATCCACCGAGGCAATGATGACGGCCCGGAAGGTTATGGCGCTGCCGACATGCCCTACCGCGCGACGCGGTTCCGGCCGCTGGTGAAGGACAAGATCGCCTCCCTGCGCAAGCTGCTCGCCCCGACACCGGATGCGCCGGCGGAGCCGAAGGAAAAGGTTCGGAACAAAGAGAACGTCTGAGCGCCGGTCTCACCTCAACGGCTCCAATGCTGCGGCGACATGATTGTGCCCTCTGGTCGCCTATGCGACAGTCGGCAGCGTGACACGCCGAGGAGGGGCCGGTGCGGACGATTTCGATGATCCTGGGGCTTTGTGCCGCCATCGCCATCAGTGTTGCAACAGCAGGAGTGGCGGCCGCCGATCCGCTCGTTTTCAGCTATCATGGATGGCGGGTCGATCTCACCAATGCCAGAGGTGCGGAGCCCGACAAGGAGATGGTCGCGGCCGTCAAAAGGCAGCTCGACATTGTCGAGCATGTCAATCTGAAGCCCGATGTCCTCGCCTTCATGCGGACGATTCCGATCTGGGCCAACCCCGCCGCCGCCGGCTTCGGTCCCGGCCATTACAGCAGCAAGACCGGCATCGACCTGCGTGTCAGGAGCCTCGATCCCGACAAACCGATCATCCTGCACGAGCTTCTGCACGCCTATAACGACCGGATGCTGCCCGGCGGATTCGGCAATGGCGATGTCGGGCAATTCTTCAACAACGGCCGCGGGCTTTGGCCCGGCGATTCCTACATGATGAGCAACGATCGGGAATTCTTCGCTGTCACGGTGAGCGTGTACCTGTTCGGCGATATCGAACGGCCGCCCTATTCGCGCAGCCAGTTGCGACAGAAGCAGCCGCGATATTATCAGTGGCTCGCCACCCTCTTCGACGACGGCCGGCCGCGGTCTTGAGACCCTAACGCCAATCAGGCCGTTTTCCAGCTCAGCAACAACGCGCTCTTCCACGAGGCAGCCTTCCACCTGCGGTCAAAATAAATAAATCGTATCCGATTAAATCGGAATGGTGTTGACATCGATTTCCAACAGGCATATTAAGGCGTATCCGAATAAAGCGGGTGCGATATAAATCTATCGAAAGGACACCATCATGACCGAGAAGCTTCTTTTCACTGGCAAGACCCACATCGCCGGCGGCCGCGAGGGCTATGCACGCAGCAGCGACGGCACGCTCGACATCAAGCTGCCGCAGCTGCATCCGGCGGCCGAGAACCTGTTCGGCGCCGCCTGGTCGGCCTGCTATATCGGCGCCATCGAGCTTGCCGCCGCGCAGCGCAAGATCGCGCTGCCTGCCGGTCCCGAGGTCGACGCCGAGATCACTCTCAATACCGACAACGGCTCCTTCTTCCTGCGTGCGCGCCTCAATGTCAGCCTGTCCGGTATCGAACGCGACGTCGCCGAGGAACTGATCGAGGCAGCCCATGGCATCTGCCCTTATTCCAAGGCGACGCACGGCAATATCGACGTCGAGACCAGGCTTGTTTAGGCCGGACTTATGTCTTGATGGACAGAAAGGCACTCCGATCAGCCCTCATCCTGAGGTGCGATCCACAGGATCGCCTCGAAGGACGAGGGCGGGTGGCTGGTTGTCTGCGGCAACATCCGCATTGTCGGAGCGGGCGCGGTGGCCAGCCCCGTCCTTCGAGGCCCCTGCGGGGCACCTCAGCAACCGTGTTGTTGCGGTTCGCTCCATGGGGTTCGTCTTTTGATGATAGTGTTGATCATGACGATGAATTTCCGCATGGCGGCGACGAGCGCGACCTTGGGTGGTTTGCCGGCAGCGCGCAGTCGTTTGTGGAAGGCCTTGATGGCCGGACTGCAGCGAATGGCCGAGAGCGTTGCCATGTAGAGGGCGCAGCGGACGGTGGCGCGGCCGCCGGCGATGTGGCGCTGGCCACGCCAGGTGCCGCTGTCGTGGGCGACCGGGGCGACGCCGACGAGGGCTGCGAGTTTCTTGTCGTCGATGGCGCCGAGTTCGGGCAGTTCGGCGATGAGCACGGCGGCGCCGACCTCGCCGATGCCCGGCACGGTCAGCAGCAGGTCGCGGCGTGCGGCCATGTCGGGTTCGGCCTCGATGGCGAGCGCGATGGCGGCATCGACGCGGGCGAGCTGGCTTTTGAGGGCGGCGAGGGTCTCGCCGATCAGGGTGGCGACGGCTTGCGGGGCGTGTTCGAGGCGGTTCTTCTCAGCGACCGCCATGTCGATGAGCTGGCGGCGGCGGGTCACGAGGGCAGCAAGCGCGATGCGGCCGTCGTCGATATGGGGGATCTGTGCCGGACGCATCGCTCTGGCGAAGTGGAGAATGACGCGGGCGTCGACCTGATCGGTCTTGGCCAGCCGGCCGCTGGCCCTGGCGAAATCGCGCACCTGGCGGGGATTGACAACGGCGACGGCAATACCGGCGGCCATCAGCGCCCTGACGATCGCCATCTCGTAACCGCCGGTGGCCTCGACGACGGCCAGCTCGGCGCCGGCTATCGCCGTCGCCAGCGCGGCCCGGCCTGGCGCGTCGTTGTCGAAACGGACAACGGCGCGTTTGCCCTCGACGGCCACGTCGAAATGGGCTTTCGAGACATCGATGCCGACCATGAAAGCTTGCGGGATACGCATGGGTGCTCCTCCTTGCAACGCGGGCTCGAAGCCCAATCAACCGTTCGAGCGAAGACATCGCGACGGAGATGCTCGCTGAGGCACGAGTTCGAAACCCAAGGATGACACGCATCCCCGTCGCGCAGCCCGTTTATACACCAACGGCAACGTACAAGGATGAGGCTGGAGTGAGGGCAGACCCCTTCGATTAGCTAACAACAATGGGAGAACATGCCATGACCAGCAGCCACGCAGAGCCGCACCCGGCCTATGACGAGTTTTCGCTTCTGCTCGATCCCGATGTCTACGAGCCGCTGCCCGACGACTGGCTGATCGGCATCACCGACGTCGTCAGCTCGACCTCGGCAATCGGGGCAGGGCGCTATGAAGACGTCAATTATGCCGGTGCCTCGATCATCGCGGCGCTTGGCAATGCCTGGGGCTCGTTCGACTTCCCCTTCGTGTTTCGCGGAGACGGTGCGGCCTTCGCGCTGCCGCCGCACGGGATCATGGCCGCGACATCGGCATTGCGGCAGGTGGCGAGCTTTGCCGCGACTGATCTTCACCTCGACCTTCGTGTCGGGCTGCTCACCGTGCGCGACATCCGCGCTGCCGGCCGTGACGTGAAGATTGCGCGCTATGCCGTTTCCGAGAACGCGACCTATGCGATGTTTGCCGGGGGCGGGCTCAAATGGGCGGAGCAGCAGATCAAGAACGGCCGCTATCTGGTCAGGCCCGGCCGCTATGCGACGAAGCCTGATCTGACGGGGCTGAGCTGCGATTGGGCGCCCTTCGCCAGCCGGCGGGGTGAGATCCTGTCGCTGCTGGTCGAGCCCCGCGATGATACCAGCCCCGAGATTTTCGCGGCGCTTGCCAAGCGCGTGCTTCAGGTTTTCGATGCCGCGCCCCGCCGGTCACATCCGCTTTCGCGGGAGAATGCTATCCCGAGGGACAGTGCGAAGCAGGTCAGTGCGGAAGGCTGGGCGGAAGTCGCCTCCCATTCGGATTTCCGCAAGTTCGACGACGGTCTGCGCCTGACGCTGGACTGCACGCCGGAAGAGATCGACAGCGTCGAAGCCGTTCTCGTCACAGCAAGAGTGCGTGGCGAGATCGATTTCGGCCTGCACCGCCAGTCGCACGCGCTGATGACCTGCCTGGTGCCATCGGGCCGGCCGGATTCGCACCTGCATTTCCTGGACGGAATGGGCGGCGGCTACGCGAAAGCGGCCGAGATGATGGAGGAGGGTGCGCTTGCTGTGGCCTCCTCACGCGGGGCCTTGTAGTTTGGGGACATGCGAGCCGCTCATCTCTCTATCGTCATAGTCGGGCTTGTCCCGACTATCTGCGCCGATCCATAAGTGGCTGATCCCCTGCACAAGGCCGAGAATGGCGGATGCGGCTTCGGCAGAACCTAACCGGATTTTCCCGTTTCTCGCTCAAGCAGCTTTACCAGTATTTCGCCGAGCTGAGGTGGCGCCAGCTCGGTTTCACTTGTTATCTCGCTGGGGGTGAACCATCTGAGTTCGGTGTGTTCATCGCCGACGAGCTGCGGCAAGCCCTGCCATTGATCGACGTGATAGACGTGGAAGGTGGCGGATGCCTCGGGCGGGGCTTGCGATACGAACTTTGCCGCAAGCCGCCACCGCTCCGGCGTGATGCTTATTTCCTCCATCAATTCCCGGCGCATCGCCGTCTCGGCGTCTTCGCCATCCTCGATATGGCCGCCGGGGAGACTCCAGCGATCCGGATAGATCCTGCGCCCGGAATTTCGCCTGGCGAGAAGGAGCATCCCGTTGCGGCTCAAGGCACCCATCGCGATCTCGGGCATGTGGTCTCCTCGCTGCGGACGAAAAATGCGTCGCCGCATGCATGTCACCAGCTTGTGATCGGTGTTGCGATCAAGGCTTTTCCGGTTCGGCCTGCGCCCGCAGCAGGTTGTCGCGCAGCCTCGTCACCGATTGCCGTACGACGGGGAAATCATCGCCGAGGCCACTGGCGGCAATCAGCGTGCCGCCGGGGTCGACGTCGAGGAGGAGATCGCGCCCGGCCGGCGTCAGGCTCACGCGGACCTGCCGTTCATCGGCGGGATCGCGATGGCGCGTGAGATAGCCTGCCGATTCCAGCTTCTTGAGGATCGGCGTCAGCGTATTGGATTCGAGGAACAGCTTTTCCCCCAGCATGCTGACTGTCTGACCATCCTCCTCGGAGAGAGCGACCATCGCGATATATTGCGTGTAGGTCAGGCCAAGCTCGTCCAGGATCGGCTTATAGGCGCGGCCGAAAGCGAGATTGGCGGAATAGACCGCGAAGCACAGGAAGTTCGAAAGCTTCTTGCCGTCCCTGCCCGCCTGAGGGGAGGCGGGCGCAGGCGTGTCGGGTCCTTTTGCGGTTTTAGACGCGGGCATGGTCCATCCTGTCCAGCTTGGTGAATGTCAGAGTTACATATATATCGTACCCGATTAAATCGCAAGCTTTCGACGCGTATTTCCGCAAGAGTAACACGCGGCGCGTCCAATCGGACGCGCTTCGCCTCAGCCGAATTTCTCCGTGGCGTCGGCCTTACCGAAAACCCAGTAGCCGGACGCCTTGATCCAGGGGAGCGGATAGCCTCGTTCGGTCAGCAGATAGGCGCGGATATCGCGTGTCACCGAGGCTTCCGCTGCGATCCAGATGAAGGTCTGCGGCTGTATATCGACCTTGTGCAGCAGTTTGAGGAGTGCCGCGGCGCTGGTTGCCTCCGATAGAGGCCGATGCGCCCAGCGGAGATCGAGTTCGGCGCGGGTTTCGAAGGTCTGCTCTTCCAGCGGGCCGGTGACGGCGGCAAGGGCGGTGATGACGGTTCCCTCGGAGCTTTCCTCGATGCGGCGGCCGATTGCCGGCAGCGCCGTTTCGTCGCCGATCAGCAGCCAGCGTTTGACGCTCTCCGAGATGACCTGCGAGCCGCGCGGGCCGCCGATTTCGAGCCTGTCGCCGGGGCGGGCGCCGAGCGCCCATTGCGTCACCGGGCCCGCCTCGTGCAAGGCGAAATCGATGGTCAATTTCCGCTCGGCATTGTCATAGCGGCGCGGTGTGTAGTCCCGGCGTTCTTCGCCGCCATCGGCGGTGGGAAGGAAGATCTTGATGTGGTCGTCGGGCGCCAGGCTGATAAAGTCGGCAAGCTCGTCGCCGCTGAGCGTGATGCGGCGCATGCCGGGAGTGATATCGACGACGCTTTCGACAGTCAGCGAACGCCGCCGCGTGTCGTGGCGGATGCGCTCGATGCCGGGAGCCGGGGATGCCTGTTCGTTGAGATAGTTGCTGTCCATGTGTCCTCAGGAGCTTTCAAGGCTCGATCCGCAGGACACAGTCGCGCAGATCGAAGCCGCAAAGCCGTTCGATCATACGCGTTGAGTGACGTTAACGCTTACGTGGCCGGGATTGCCCGGCCATTGACGGGCTTGGTGTAGCCGACCGCAGCGGGATGCGCAACGGCTCGGGAACCATCAAAGCCGATTATTGCCGAAGTTTAACTTTCGGCAGCCGATGCGCTCGGGCAATGTCGGCCAGTCAACCAGCAAGACAGGGCAGGGACATGGACAGCCGGATCAGCCAAGTACTCGACATCTATCACGAAATGATCGAGACGGAGCGCAACGGTCCACGCGAGCTTCCGCCGGGCGGGCGCGACGGAGGCCAGGACCAGCGGCTGCGCGCCGTCGGCCCCGAGACCGGTCAGTTCATCAATATTCTCGCCAAAAGCCTGAAGGCGCCGACCATCCTCGAACTCGGCACGTCCTTCGGTTATTCCGGCATCTGGCTGGCGGAAGCCGCGCGCGCTTCCGGCGGCCGGCTGATCACCATGGAAATGCACGGCTACAAATCGGCCTTTGCACGCGACATGGCCGTCAAGGCGGGGCTTGCCGATCATAGCGACTTCAAAGTCGGCGATGCCGTCGAGTTGATCGGGGAGCTATCGGCGGGTATCGATTTCGTGCTGGTGGATCTCTGGAAGGATCTCTACCTTCCCTGCCTCGATGCCTTTTATCCCAAGCTCAATCCGGGCGCGCTCATCGTCGCTGACAACATGATCCGGCCCGGCGGCGAGGATGTGAGACGCTACGGCGAAGCGGTGCGTGCGAAGCCGGGGATATCGAGCGTACTGCTGCCTGTGGCAATGGGCTCGAGGTCAGCCGTTTCAATTGAGGGTAACGTGGGACTCGCAGCTATGTGTTTTTGGTTGCGGCAAAAAAGAAGACACGTTTTAAGCTAATTTCCGACATCTTGCCGATCGAAGCTCCGCGCCATTGAGACTTGGGGAGACGCGATGTCGGGCATTCTTATCGCCACGTTGTTGGCAACGGCTTCAGCTAAGATTCCCGCCGGATTGTCCGGCGGGGAAGTTCTCTATTCCGACTGCCACGGGTCCCGGCAGTTTGTCGTCGGCTATGTCGCGGGTTGGTTGGACAAATGGAATAGTGACGAATATCTCGCCCGCCGCATTTTTACCGAGGCCGCTCCCAGACCCAGCAGGATGGTGAATTCGGCGCATTTTGCAATCGCCGTCGGTGTCAACGTCTGTATTCCCGAGGGAACCACGGCGCAAGCAGTCGGCAACACGCTGTGCACCTTCCTGGAAGAGAATCCCGGCATACGCGAGGCGACCGGCGACGAGCTGATGACCACCATGGCTCAGTATAAATACCACTGCCCGATTCCTTGAGGGACAGCGCCCAGGCCTTTGGGGGCGGGAGACACCTTGTGCAACGGGCAGCTTTCATCGACCGGTGCCGCCCAACCCTTGCGCCGCCAGCCCTTTCACGCGACAAAGCCCGGATGAGCATTCCCAAGACACATCCCTTCGCCTTCGACCCGACCTACGGCATGCGGCTCGAAGAGCTTCTGGCGATCAAACCGCCGGAAGAGCCTGCAGGCTTCGATGCGTTTTGGGAGGCACGGTATCTGAAGGCGCTTGATGTCGATCCGCAGCCGGTGCTTTCCCGCAGCAAGCTCAGCCATCCCGACTGGCACGTGCTCGATCTCGTCTATCTCTCGACCGATGCGTTCAAGATCGGCGGCTGGCTGCTGTTGCCGCGCGAGGGGCAAGTGAAGCGAGGTCTCGTCGTCGGGCATGGGTATGGCGGGCGGGATCAGCCTGACTTCAATCTGCCGGTCGAGGAAACGGCGGTGATCTTTCCCTGCTGCCGGGGGCTGTCGCTGAGCAGGCATCCGCCGATTTCAGAGAACCCGTCCTGGCATGTGCTGCATGATATCGACAAGCGGGACGCCTATATTATCGGCGGCTGCGTCGAGGATATATGGCTTGCTGTCTCGACGCTCGTTGCGCTCTATCCTTGGCTCTCCGGCCATATCGGCTATAGCGGCATTAGCTTTGGCGGCGGTGTCGGGGCGATGGCGATCGCCTACGACGAGCGCATCGATCGCGGGCATCTGGCGCTTCCGAGCTTCGGCCACCAGCCGCTGCGACTGAAGCTGCCGAGTGTCGGCAGCGCGCAGTCGGTGCAGGAATATCAGGCCGACCACGGCAACGTGCTGGAGACGCTGCGCTTCTACGATGCAGCGACCGCGGCGCAACGGATCGACGTGCCGATGCTGACGGCGGTGGCGCTTTTCGATCCTGCCGTTGCGCCGCCCTGCCAGTTCGCTGTCGCAAATGCGATACGGAAATATAATGAAACCTTCATCCTGGACGCCGGTCATTTCGATTACCCTGGAGGCGCTGAACAAGAGGCGGCGCTTCGCGACAAGATCGGACAGTTCTTCAGGGTGACATGAACCGCGAATATCTCAGCTGGTACAGTCCGCGCCTGCATCGGGAGATGGAGATCTTGGTGTTCGGACATGCCGGCGCCAAGGTGTTGGTGTTTCCGACGCGGGAAGGGCGCTTCTTCGAATATGAACAGCTCGGCCTGGTCGCGAGCCTTGCCGACAAGCTCTCGGCCGGCCACATCCAGCTCTGTTGCATCGAGGGCCTGGCCGCCGACAGCCTCTACGGCTTCCACCATCATCCGGCCGAGCGCATTCGTCGGCATGCGGCGCTGGAAGATTACATCCTCCACGAGGTGCTGCCGCTGATGGCGGCGAAAAATCCGCACGATTGTACCATCATGCATGGATGCAGCCTCGGCGCCTTCCAGGCGGCGAGCCTCGTCTTCCGCCACCCGCATCTCTTCCGCAAGCTCGTCGCCTTTTCCGGCCGATACGACCTGACGACGAAGGTGGAAGTCTTCGGCGACCTGTTCGACGGCTACTACGACGACAGCGTCTACTTCCACACGCCGACGCATTTTCTGCCGGGGCTCGGCACCGACTGGCGGCTCGACCGGCTACGCGAGATCGACATCGTGCTGACCATCGGCGATGCCGATCCCTTCCTCGGCAATAACCGCTATCTCAGCCGGCTGCTGGGCGAAAAGAACATTCGCCACCAGCTGCATGTCTGGGACGGCCGCGCCCACAGCGCCGGGGCCTGGCGCAAGATGGCGCCGCTCTACATCTGATGTGGGAAGGCGGTCACGGCCAGCGCAAAGCCGCCGTCGCCACCGGTGCGTCCCAGAGCGCGATCTCCTCGTCGCTCAGTAAGGCGAGGGTGACGGACAGGCCCTGCATGTCGAGCGAGGTGACGTAGGTTCCGACAAGCGAGCGCTCGATCGGGACGGCTATCTCCTCGATGACACGGCGGGCAGAGGCATAGGCGAGGTAGAGTTCGGCAGGCGGCGTGCCGCCGAGGCCGTTGATGAAGAGCAGCGCCCGGGCACCCGGCGTGACCGTGATGTCGGCGATGATGGTCTCGCAAAGTTGCCCGATGATGGCGTCCGCGGCGGTGAACGGCTGCCTGGCATGGCCGGGCTCACCGTGGATTCCGACGCCCATTTCCATCTCGTCGGATCCGAGCGAAAACGTCGTGCGCTCGGTCTGCGGCACCGTCACGCCGTTCAGCGCGACCCCCATCGAGCGGATGCGGGTGTTCAACCTCTCGCCAAGCTGCTTCAATTCGGCGAGCGGCATGCCGCGTTCAGCGGCGGCACCCAGAATCTTTTCGACAATCAGCGTCCCCGCAACGCCACGCCGGCCACGGCCTTCGCCTGTTCTCGACGTCTCGATATCGTCGCTGACGACGATCATGTCGAGGCCGTGGCGGTCACCGGCCATCTCGATCGCCATTTCGAAATTCATCAGGTCGCCATCATAGTTCTTGACCACGAGCAGGCAGCCGGCGCCGGTATCGGTCTCTTCGATGGCGGCAATGATCTGGGCGGGCGTCGGCGAGGTGAAGATGTGGCCGACGCAGGCGGCGTCCAGCATGCCCTGGCCAACGAAGCCAATATGCATCGGCTCGTGGCCGGCGCCGCCGCCTGATATCAGCGCCACCTTGCCTGATGTCAGTTGGCGGCGGCGGACGCATTTGCGCTCGGCCCCGAACACCACCAAGGCCTCATGGGCGCGCACAAAGCCTTCGACGCTTTCGGCGACCATGGTTTCCGCGGTGTTCATGAACTTCTTCATCAAGCCCCTCCCAAGGCCAAAAACATTACGCTACGTCAGTTCGCTCACTCTTCACTGCTCGCTCGCCCCTGATATCGCGACGATCTTCTGCACCAGATCGGAGATCGCCTCTTCCAGGAGGCGGTTTTTCCTGTCGTCGCCGAAGTCGGGCACCATCAGCGACAAGTGCCGCAATTTCTCGGAATGGCCGAGATCCGGGAGCTTGCCGGGATGGGCGGCCTGATAGGCTTCGAGAAAGCGTTCTTCTTCGGCGGCGCTGAAGTGGCAGACGCGCACGATTGTCGCGAGATGGCGCGCCGGCAGCGGTGTCGCATAAGTCGGGCTGGTGATCTGCGTGACGAAGCTGCGGTGCTTGCCGAGCGCCGTGGCCAGACGCTGGCGCGTGCCGGACGGCCTATTGTCGATGATCTGCGCCAGAATGGACTTGTAGGCGATTATGGCGTCTTCGGTGTCTTCGCGCGCCATCCTACTCTCCGGCTGCCCTTGTGCCATCGGCGTTGAGGCCTATTATCGCCGATCTTATCGCGGGACGGCGGGCCGGCGCCACGGAAAAATGCCGAAGGCCGGCAGCAAGCAGCCCCGGGAGATAGTGGGGATCGCCGGCCATGTCGCCGCAGATGCTGACGGGCCTGCCGCCGGCAAGCTTTACCGCCTGCGCAATCAGCCGCAGCACGGCAGGTGCCGCCTTGCCGGCATCGGCCTCGTCGCCGTCACGGGCGGAGGCGGCGAGATACTGCGTGAGGTCGTTGGTGCCGAAGGAGAAGAATGCCGCCGATCCGAAAGTGTCAAGCATCAATGCGGCAGATGGCACCTCCACCATCATGCCGATCGGCGGCATCCGATGCAGCAGGGCGCGGCGGCCGAGTTTTTCGGCTTCCTCGCGGAACAGTTCGCGCATCCGGTCGATCTCGTCGGGAAAGGTCACCATCGGCAGCATCACCGAGAGCTTGCCGAAGACGGCGGCGCGCAGCAGGGCGCGGGCCTGGACGCGGGCGATTTCCGGCCGGGCAAGCAGCAGCCGGATGCCGCGCAAGCCCGGCTCCAGAGCCTGCAGGTCTTCGAGGCCGGCAAGCGGCTTGTCGCCGCCGATATCCAGCATTCTTATGATCACCGGCTTTTCGCCCGCCTGCTCCAGCACGCGGCGATAGATCGCCAGCTGGCGTTCCTCATTGGCGGCATCGGCGATCGAGGTGACTGAAAATTCCGAGCGCATCAGGCCAACGCCCGCCGTTGCCGGATCGAGCGCATCGATCTCGGCGGGGTCGTTGATATTAATGGAGACAAGGATCGGTACGCCGTCCGCCGTGCGCAGTTCGCGGCTTTCGGTCTTGGTGTCGCCGGCTGGCGCGAGCGGCGGGATCAGCATGCCGCCTGCCTTGAGAATGACGACGCCGGCGTCGCCATCGACGCCGACAGGATCGCGGTCCGCCACTGAAAAACGGCCTGTGCCGACCACCATCGGCACCGATTTTGCCCGGGCGAGCAAGGCGACGTGGCCGGCGGCGCTGCCTGCAAACAACGCGATACCACCGCCCTTCGACCAGTCATGGGCGAGGAAGCGGCTCGGCTCCATATCCTTGCCGACGAAGACCGAGCCGGGCGGGAAATCGGCGACCGGGGTGCCGGCCAGGGCGCCTAGCACGCGGTTCTTGATGTCGAGAATGTCGATGGCGCGCGCTCGCATCTGTTCCTCGTCGGCCGTTTCGAGTTCGCCGATATAGGCGTCGAGCGTGGCGACCCAGGCGAAGACGACATTCTCGTCGGCTCGCATGCGCGCGCCCGTTGCTTCCGCGATCGTCGGATCGCGCAGCACCTCGATCTGGAAATCAATGATATCGCGGCTTTCTGCATCGGCGCCCTCGGCGAGGCGCTCGAGTTCGCCGATCGAGATATCGATCGCCTTCTCAAGCGCGCCGTAGCCGCCGGCGGTCTCGGGCGTGGCAGCAGCCCCCGGCTTTTCCGCGAGAAAGGCAGGGCCGGATGCGATTCCCGGGGATGCGCTCTTTGCTTTCAGCCTAAGCGGTTCTGCCATGTTTCTTATCCTCATCGAAGTTGCGCTCGATGAGGTCCTTTAGGGCACGGATCGCCTCTTCGGCGAGAATGCCGTCCGCCCGTATTCTGAGGATCGAACCTTTGCGGATTCTCGCGCCCATAATCTTGATGATGCTCTTGCCGTTCAGCCAGACGTCGCTGCCGTTGACGGCGACCTCGATCGAGCAGGGGAAAGATTTGGCAAGGCGCGTGAAGGTGACGGAGGGGCGGGCATGCAGCCCGACGCCGTGCTTGACTTCCACCTCCGTCTGGCAGTTCAGGTGCAATTGATCGGGCTCCTGTTTTTCACCACGCAATCGGTTCGTCATCAGGGCGACAGTTCCTCTGCCGTGGCGACGACCTTGGCAAGCGACGCGCCCCCTGAGGCTTCGGCGGCGGCGATGACCGCGCCTTCGACGAGCGGGGCGTTGCAGATGGAGACGAGCGCCGAACGGGGAAGGCCGAGCATTTCGATCGCCATCTCACTGTTGGTCTCGGCGCCGCCGAGATCAACGAAGACGGCGACGCCGGCATCTGACCAGGCGGCCTCGATCGCCTTGAGGATACCGCCGGCATCGGTGCCGAGCTCGCCATGGACATTGCCGCCAGACCAGGCGAGCGGCACGCAGTCACCGACCATCTGCCGCACCATGTCGGCGATGCCCCTTGCCACCAATGGCGAGTGGGAGACGATCACAATGCCCACGTTTGCGGTCTTTCCATTCATGCCGGTCCTTTCATTCATTGGGGGTGACGCTCCCCGAGGTAGCGGCAGATCGCCGTGGTCAAGAGCGCGCAGCTCGACGCGCCGGGATCGACATGGCCGATCGAGCGGTCGCCGAGATAGGCGGCTCGTCCGCGCATCGCCTTCATCGCGGCGGTCCTGTTGGCAGAGCGTTCGGCCTTTCGGGCGACGTCACCGAGCGGTGACCGCTTGGCCACCGCGGCATGGACGGGATAGAGCACGTCGAGCAGCGTCTTGTCGCCGGCGTGCGACCGCCCGCGCCTTGCTACGGCGTCAATCGCCTGCTTCAGCACCAAGGAAAAATCGACCTTCTCCTCGTTTTTGCGAAGCTCGCGGCCGATCTCGATTAGCAGCGTGCCGTAGAGCGGACCGGCCGCCCCGCCGACATTCATCACCAGCGTCAGGCCGATCTTTTCCACGGCGTCGGGGAAGGGCAGGCTGGACAGGCTTTCGCCCTCGGCGCTCACCGCCTCGCAGCCACGCTGCATATTGGTTCCGTGATCGCCATCGCCGATGGCGCGATCGAGTGCGCAGAGGTGATCGGCGTTTTCCGCGATCGTCGCACGGCACACTTCGATCAGTTCTGCCACAAGCACCGGTTCCGCCTGCACTGCCTTCCTCCCTGACGCCCGTCTCCCGCGGGCTTTCGAACTTTACCCGGTCAGGCGAGGCTTGCCGCCACGCCGAACGCGCCGGCGACCGCGACCGCGCCGGGATCGGCGACACCCGCGAGATCCCTTTCGCCGACATAGGAGGCGCGTCCGGCTCTCGCCTTCGTCATCGTCTTCGTCGACTCCGCGCCTGATGCCGCTGCCCTTGCCGCGGCAGCGATATCGCCTGACGCGAGCGCCTGCAGGGCAGGCGAGAGTGCATCGACCATCGTCCGGTCGCCGACTCCTGCTCCTCCATAGAACGTCATCCTGTCGAGCCCGGCAAGAAGTGCTGCTGATATATCGGCTTTATCGGCCATCGCCTTTGCCGCGGCGGTGAAGAAGATCGACAGCAGCACGCCGCTCGATCCGCCCATGCTGGTGCCGAGGATGTCGCCGAGCGAGGCAAGCGTTGCCGCCGGCTTATCGAGCGGCAACGTGTCGAGGCGGGCGAGCACGCTGCGGGCGCCTGACGCCACCGTCGAGCCGGTATCGCCGTCGCCGACGCGGCCGTCCAGCCGGTTGAGTTCGTTTTCCTGTTCGATCAGGTGCTCGCAGAGTGCCGTGATCAGGCGTCGGTTGCGGCTGTTCTCGCCTGGTGTGGCTGCGCCGTTCAAGTGGCTCGCAGTTCTCGGCGCGGCGATAACCCTGATCTCGTGGCGTTCGACGGCCGGCATCCAGGCATGCGGCTCGACCACTGCCGTCAGCGCCGCTTCGCGCACGGCATCCAGCCGGATCAGCGACAGCGAGAAGCCGTTCATGTTGAGCGCGGTCATCATCGGCGCCGGGCCGACGATCAGCCTGATGTGGCGGCCAAGCGGCGAGGACAGCACTGTCTTGGCGATGACGGTCATTTCGAGCGGCGGCACGGCGCCGAGATTGTTGATGAGGAGGGCGTGGTCTGCCCCTTCGCGCAAGGCAGGGGTCAGGCGCGCCGCCATGGTGGCGACGATATCGGCTACCGGCTGCAGCGCGATGCGCTCGGCGCCGGGTTCGCCATGGATGCCGAGGCCGAGTTCGCCTTCTTCAGCGCCGAGGCGATCCTCATGCGCCTGGCCGGGCACGCTGCAGGTCGAGAGCGACATGCCGAGCGAGACGATATCGCCAGCAGCAGCCGAGGCGTGGGCCGCGACCGTCTTCAGCTCCTCGCCTCTTTCGGCGTGATAGCCCGCGATCTTGTGGACGAACAGAGTGCCGGCGACGCCGCGCGGCTGGTTGATGCCGGGAATGGCGATGTCGTCGGCGACGATAACCATTTCGACGTCGAAGCCCTCGGCGCGCGCCTTTTCGGCGGCAAGGCCGAAATTCAGGCGGTCGCCGGTATAGTTCTTGACGATCAGCAGGGCGCCTTTCGGGCCGGTCACGGCGCGGATCGCCGTCAGCACCGCATCGACGCTCGGCGAGGCGAAGATCTCCCCGGAGACGGCCGCCGTCAGCATGCCCTTACCGACGAAGCCGGCATGGGAGGGTTCATGGCCGGCGCCGCCGCCCGAGATGATTGCGACCTCGGACTTGTCCCAGTCCGCACGCAGGATCACCTTGATGTCGGGAAAGCTGTCGAGACGGGCGAGACGGCCGCTGCTCGTCGTCAGAAGCAGGCCGTCCAGAGCTTCGGTGACGATGGTTTCCCTGCGGTTGAAGAAGTGTTTCATCGGTTGAGACCCGTCCGTTTGTTTTTCATGCCATCATCATTTTGTTTGCCGGTCACGACAGGCGCTGTCCAGCCGCATCGAAATAAAGCGGATCGCGCAGCGTCAGGCTGATGCGGTCGCCCGGCGCGATCGCCAGATATGGATCCGCGAGTGTGACGAGTTTGTGATCCCGCGCAGGCTGCTTGGGATCGGCCACCCGGATATGCAGATGGTTCTGGTCGCCGAGATGCTCGATCCAGTCGACCTCGGCATTGGCATCCTTGCCGACGACGATGTCGAGATGTTCGGTGCGGGCGCCGACGGTTTTGGTGCCGGAGGGCGGACGGCCGCCCGGCAGCAGATCCGCCGGCAGAAGGTTGATGTGCGGCTGGCCGAGGCGGGCGGCGACATGCAGGTTGGCGGGATTGCCGTAGATTTCGCGCGGCGTTCCCACCTGCATCAGCCGGCCCTCGGCGACGATGCCAATGCGATCGGCCATGGTCATGGCTTCCACCTGGTCGTGGGTGACATAGAGCAGCGTCGAACCGAGCTCCTTCTGGATGCGCTTCAGCTCCAGGCGCAGTTCGGCGCGCAGCTTGGCGTCGAGCGAGGACAGCGGTTCGTCCATCAGATAGATCGCCGGCCGGCGCACCAGCGCCCGGCCAATCGCGACGCGCTGCATCTCGCCGCCGGAGAGCCTGGTCGAGCGGTTTTCGAGCTTGTGGTCGATGCGGACCATGCGCGCGACCTCGCGCACGCGCCGGTCGATCTCCTCCGCACTCAGCTTGCGCACCGGCGCCTTCAGCGGGAAGGCGAGGTTCTCGTAAACCGTCATGTGCGGATAGAGCGAATATTGCTGGAAGACGAAGGCGACGTCGCGCCCCGCCGGCGCTTCGGCCGCGACGTTGCGGCCACCGATCTCGATGCGGCCGCTGTCGGGTCTTTCAAGCCCGGCGATCAGCCTGAGCGTCGTGGTCTTGCCGGCGCCTGTGGGACCGAGCAGCACGACGAACTCGCCGTCGCGTATAAAAAGATCGAGCCCATCAAGAGCCTGGGTGTCGCCGAAGCGCTTGCTGAGATTTCTGAGGACGACATCAGCCATGCCGGGTCTCCTTATAGAGCTGGGATGGCACCGCGCGGCCCGAGACGCAGTCGAAGAGCGCGAGGTTCGCCGGATTGAATTCGAGGCCGACGGTCTCGCCGATCCGGAAACTGCGACTGGCGGGAACGCGGGCCTTGATCAGACCGCCCGGGGTTTCCACGGCAACAACCTGGTTGGTGCCGAGATATTCGCTGCCATAGACGGCGCCGCGAAGGGGCGAGGCGTCGCTGAAGCGGATATGCTCGGGCCTGACACCGAGCGCCAGTTCGCTTTCTGCCATGTCCTGATGAATCTCGGGAACGGCGACATTGACGCCGTCGAGCAGGATGGATGTGTCGCCGCTCTTCAGGCCGGAGGTGAAGCGCATGAAGTTCATCGGCGGCGAGCCGATGAAATCGGCGACATACATGGTCGCCGGCTTGGCATAGATCTCCTGCGGCGTGCCGAACTGCTCGATGACGCCATGGTTCATTACGGCGATCTTATCGGCCATCGCCATCGCCTCGTGCTGGTCGTGGGTAACGTAGACGGTGGTGGCATGGATGCGGTTGTGAAGCTCGCGGAGCTCGTGGACCATGATCTCGCGGAACTCGGCATCAAGCGTGCCGAGCGGCTCGTCCATCAGGAAACATTTCGGGCGGCGGACGATGGCGCGGCCGAGCGCCACGCGCTGCCGATCGCCGCCGGCAAGGCCCGAGACCGAGCGGTCGAGAATATGGTCGATCTGCAGCAGGCGGGCGGTCTCGTCGACGCGCTGACGGATCTCGGCCTTCGGCATGCCCTGCGACAGCAGCGGGAAGCCGATGTTTTTGCGCACATTCATATGCGGGTAGAGCGCAAAGAGCTGGAAGACGAAGGCGATGTCCCGGGCGCTGGCGCGGTTGAAGGTGACGTCCTCGCCGTCGAGATGAATCTTGCCGCTCGAGGGCAACTCGAGGCCGGCGATCATGCGAAGCGTCGTCGTCTTGCCGCAGCCGGAAGGCCCGAGCAGCGCCAGGAACTCGCCGTCATGGACGCTGAAGGTCGAATTCTCAACGGCGACGAAGTTGCCGAATTCTTTGCGGAGATTTTCGATCCGGATGTCCGCCATGGTTTACTCCGGGAATTTCGAGACGATGATGAACATGACGGTGCCGATCAGCAGGGTCACCAGCGAATAGGTGTAGAGCACCAACAGGAAGGGCTGGAACAGCATCAGGAAGCCGAGCCCGATCAGCACGGTGGCGATATTCTCCATCGGACCGCGGCGCAGCAAGAATGGCCGTTTCGGGCGGGCAGGGGTGCGGGTGCGTGTCTCGATCAGGTGGCTCATTTGCGGACGGCTCCGAAGGTGATGCCGCGCAGCAGCTGCTTGCGCAGGAGAATAGTGAAGACGAGGATCGGGATCAGGAAGATCGTCGTGCCGGCGGCGACCGCCGGCCAGTCCTGCCCGCCTTCGCCGATGATCGTCGGGATGAAAGGCGGCGCGGTCTGGGCCTCGCCCGAGGTGAGAAGGGCGGCGAAGGCATATTCGTTCCAGGCGAAGATCAGGCAGAAGATCGCAGTCGCGGCAATGCCAGTGGTCGCCTGCGGCAGCACGACCTTGCGGAAGGCTTGCAGCCTCGTATAGCCGTCGATCATCGCCGCCTCCTCGTATTCGCGCGGGATCTCGTCGATGAAGCCCTTGAGCAGCCAGACGGCGAGCGAGACGTTGACGGCGGTATAGAGCAGGATCATGCCGAGCGCCGTGTCCGACAGGCCGAGCTCGCGATACATCAGGTAGATCGGGATGGCGACGGCGATCGGCGGCATCATGCGCGTCGACAGGATGAAGAACAGCAGGTCGTCGGCGAGCGGCACCCTGAAGCGGGAGAAGCCGTAGGCGGCGAGCGTCCCGAGGAAGACCGCCAGGAAGGTGGAGCCGAAGGCGATGACAAGCGAGTTGACGAAGCGCGGCAGGAAGTTTGACGGGCCTGCGATCACCATGTTGCGCTTGCGCGTCACCTCATCGCAGGTGCCGACCGGCGCCGGCAGCGAGGCGATGTAATCAGGTGTCTGCCGCGTGCGCGTGGTGAAGAGATTGCAATAGCCTTCGAGCGACGGCGTGAAGACGATCTTCGGGGGATAGCTGATCGAATCCGGCGGCGATTTGATGCTGGTCAGGAAGATCCAAACGAGCGGGATGAGGGTGATCAGCGCATAGAGGACGACGATCGTGCCGGCGATGCGCTTGCTGGCGAGGCTCGGCTCGACGACCGAATGGGCGGAGTTGGCGGCGCTCATCTTTGCTTCACCTTGTTCAATGCCTTGACGTAGATGTTGGCGAGGCCGAACACCGCGACGAAGAGGACGATGGCGAAGGCCGAGGCCCGGCCGGTCGCCCAGCTTTCGAACGCGGCGCGTTTCAGCGTTATCGAGGCGACCTCGGTGACCGAGCCCGGTCCGCCGCCGGTCAGCAGCGTCACCATGTCGAACATCTTGAAATTCTCGATGCCGCGGAAAAGCACCGCGAGCATGATGAAGGGCAGGGCCATCGGCACGGTGATCGACCAGAACTGACGCCAGGGCGATGCACGATCGACCTCGGCCGCCTCGTAGATATAATCGGGGATCGAGCGCAGTCCGGCGAGGCAGATCAGCATCACGTAAGGCGTCCACATCCAGGTATCGACGATGATGATCGCCCAGGGCGCCAGAGAGACATTGCCGAGCATCTGCACATCGGATGTCGGAATGCCCGACACCAGCGAGACGGCATAGGCGAAGAGGCCGATCTGCGGCTCGTAGAGAAAGCGCCAGAAGTTGCCGACCACGGCGGGCGACAGCATCATCGGAATCAGGATAATCGTCGTCCAGAAGGCATGGCCGCGAAACTTGCGGTCGATCAGGTAGGCGAGCGAAAAACCGATCACCGTCTGCAGCAGGATCGTCCAGAAGACGAAATGGGCGGTGGTCTGCATCGCCTGCCATATATCGGGATCGTTGAGAACGCGTTCGTAATTTCCAAGGCCGACGCCCAGGACCGGCGCATTCGGCCGGTTGGCGCGGTAATTGGTAAAGGAGAGATAGACCGCCCAGATGAGCGGGAAGATGTTGATCGCCAGGAGCAGGGTGATGGCAGGCGCGATGAACAGCCAGGCGATCGCCCTGTCGGAGAGGCCGCGGACGCGCCGGGCAAACGAGGCGGGCGTTGCCCTTGCTGTCGCGTCGGCGGCTTTCTCGACAATGGAGGGATGGGAAATGGTCAAGTTTTCACCCGGTCTTTTCGGCTATGAAAGATCCGGCGGCCCGGCTCGTCTGCCGATCCGGGCCGCCATCCTGGTGAGGATGGCGCGCAGAGGGATGCCACCAGTCCCGTCAGGCACTAGATTTTGCCGTCGTCCTTGAAGACGTCGCTCCAGTCTTTCACCAGGCCGTCGAGCGCTTCCTTGGCAGTGCCGTTGCCGGCGACGACGTAGTTATGGACGCGCTTCTGCATGGCCTGCAGCAGCGAGGCGTAGCTTGGCTCGGCCCAGAAGTCCTTGACGATCGCCATCGAGTCCAGGAAAGCCTGGGCATAGGGCTGGCTCTTGGCGAACTCAGGCGCGTTGACGACGGAATTCAGGCACGAGAAGCCGCCGAGTTCCCACCATTTGGCCTGCACCTCAGGCTGTGCGAACCATTTGATGTATTGCAGGGCGGCGTCGCGCTTGTCGGAATAGGAAACCACCGAGATCCCCTGACCGCCGAGCTGGGCGAAATGCGCCTTCTCCGCCGGATTGGGGAAGAAGCCGATCCTGTCGCCGCCGACCTTCTCGTCCTTGTAGAGGCCGGGCCAGGTGAAGGCGAAGTTCATCTGCATGGCGACCTGGCCGGATTTGAAGGCGTCGGCGGATTCGACCATGTAGACGTTGGAGCTGCCGGGCGGCGTGCAGCAGTCATAGAGCGACTTGTAGAATTCGAGGCCCTTGACCGCATCGTCCGAGTTGACGAAGCCTTCCATCTCGTAGGGCTTCTTCGGGTTGTCGTATTGGAAACCCCAGTCGTACAGGACGTTTGTGACGCCCATGGTGATGCCTTCGGACCCGCGTTCGGTATAGATCGAGGCTCCATAGACGGTCTTGCCGTCGATCTCGCGCTTCTGGAAGAACTCGGCGATCTGCTTCAGCTCATCATAGGTCTTCGGAGCTGCGAGATCGTGGCCGTATTTCGCCTTGAATTCCTTCTGGAGTTCCGGCTTTTCGAACCAGTCCTTGCGGTAGGTCCAGCCGACGACGTCGCCCATGGCGGGCAACGCCCAATAGTTCGGCGTGTTCTTCGGCCATTCCGAGTAGCCGACGACAGTCGCCGGCACGAAGTCATCCATCTTGATGCCTTCCTTGTCGAAGAAGTCATTCAGCTTGACGTAATGGCCGTTCTCGGCCGAGCCGCCGATCCACTGGCTGTCGCCGATGATGAGGTCACAGAGTTTGCCGTGAGAATTCAGCTCGTTAAGGAAGCGATCGGCGTAGCTCGTCCAGGGAACGAACTCGAACTTCATCTGCGTGCCTGTCTTGGCGGTGAAGTCCTTCGAGAGCTCAACGAGTGCATTGGCAGGGTCCCATGCGGCCCAGCACAGCGTAAGTTCATCGGCTTTGGCGAGATTGGGCAATGCCGACGACATGACGAACGCCGTGGCCAGCCCCAAAAGGGCTTTCGATGTTTTCTGCATAAGTTCCTCCCAGAACCAAGACCGGCTCCCCACCGGCGTCGCATGTTCACCCGTTTCAGAGAATGCTCACATGAACTCCTCAATCATCATGTTTAGCAATGTGTTTAGTGATAGCGCATTTTATAAACATTGCAAGTGATATTAGTTACTGCGGCGCACAGGTGCTGCCGGCCGGGTTTCGACCGATCTCCTGGCAACTCGTGAAAATTTCCCGTGCAGGCGTACCGATACGACGAAATCCGGCCTCGCTGGCGGATGGACCGCAGGGTATGGACCTCGACGCCGCTCCTGTTTTCCCGGGAGCGGTTCAAACTTGGCCTCGCCTCCGGTGAGGCCTTTTCTTTTTTCTGGGTCGGCCCCGTCGGGAAAATTCCGGGGCAGTGCAAGATTTAGCCTTTCCCGCCTGATGCAACGGGCGTATTCAGCCAATGCGTGGTTCATCCGCGCTCCCCCCGCGCGGCAGATCTCCGATCGGCTTCCTTCCCGCTTCCTGCCGCGTCATCCGGAATTTCATTGGCAGATCCATGACGACGGCAGAGACGAGCGAGCAGGGGCAAAAGGCGGCGGACGGCCGCCAGGCGAAAATCGTGGCGCTAGTCGTTGCCGTTTCCTTCTTCATGCAGATCCTTGACGGCACGATCGTCGCCACCTCGCTGCCGCAGATGGCGGCAAGCTTCGGCGTGCAGCCGGTGTCGATGAGCATCGGCATCACCGTCTACATGCTGACGATGGCGGCCTTCATTCCGCTGTCGGGCTGGCTCGGCGATCGTTTCGGCGCGCGCCGCGTCTTCCTGGTGTCGATCGGCGTCTTCACCGGCGCCTCGCTGTTCTGCGGGCTCTCCGGCAGCCTCACAGAATTCGTGCTGTGGCGGGCGCTGCAGGGGGCAGGGAGCGCGCTGATGACGCCGGTCGGGCGCATCATCGTGCTGAAGAATGCCCGCAAGTCCGAACTCGTCCAGGCGATTGCGCTCATCACCTGGCCGGCGCTGACGGCGCCCGTGGTCGGCCCTGTGCTCGGCGGCTTCATCACCACCTATGCCAGCTGGCACTGGAACTTCCTGATCAATATTCCGATCGGCATCGTCGGCATGGGGCTGGTGCTGCGCTTCGTGCCCGAACAGCGGGAGGCCGATCCCGGCCGGCTGGATATTCTCGGCTTTGTCCTGAGCGCGGCGGGATTGACCCTGCTGCTCGCGGCCTTGGAGCTTTCGGTCAAATGGGAAGGCGGGATTTGGCCGGTCATCTCGATGCTGGCGGCCGGCGTCGTATTATCGGTTATGGCGACGCGGCATTTCCTTGCCGTCGACAATCCGCTGCTCGATCTTTCGGCTTTCCGCGTCCAGACCTTTTCGATGTCGACGCTCTCGGCTGGCACGGCTTGCCGAACGGCCATCAATGCGACGCCTTTCCTTCTGCCTCTCTTGTTCCAGCTCGGCTTCGGACTGAGCTCGATTGCCGCCGGCACCTATCTGCTCGTCTATTTTCTCGGCAATTTCAGCATGAAGGCGGTGACGACACCGCTCTTACGCTTCTTTGGCTTCCGCACCGTTCTCGGGCTCAATGGACTGATTGCCGCGCTTTCGATCGTTGCCTGCGGTTTCCTGACGCCTGACACGCCGCCGTTTTTCATCCATGCGCTGCTCTTTCTCGCCGGCCTGTCGCGGTCGATGGAATTCACGGCGCTGAACACGCTCGCCTTTGCCGATATCGGCCCGGCGCAGCGAAGCTCGGCATCGACGCTGTCGAGCATGCTGCAGCAGATGTCGATGCTGCTCGGCGTTGCGGTGGCAGCCGCCGTGCTCAATATTTCCTCTGCTCTCAGAGGTGCTGACAATCCCGTCATGGCCGATTTCCGATGGGCCTTCGTCGTGGTCGGCGCAATCGGCATCGTCTCGTCGCTGCGCTTTCTGCAATTGCCGAAGGAGGCGGGCGCCGAAGTTTCCGGCCACCGGAAATTCAAGAAGCGCTAACGTCGCCTGCGACAAGAGCGAGCGATGAGCGATGTTTACCTCAGGCGGTCAATGCAATACGACAGTGCTCATGCCGACGACTCGGACGCTTGCGGGCGGTCGTTGCTTAGAGAGAACGCCGGGAGACGGAATGAGCAATTCTAGCGGCGATGCGGATGCCCTGATCCACATCCTCTATATCGACGACGACGAGGGGCTCGCGCTCCTGATGCAGAAAAACCTAGCGCGCTGCGGCTTTTCGGTCGAGTGGGCGCAGAGTGGTGCTGCCGGCCTGGCGCGGATCGCCGAAGGCGGCATCGATGCGGTCGTGCTCGATCATCTCCTGAGCGGCGAGACCGGACTTGACATTCTGCCCTGCATCACATCCGTGCCGGATCATCCGCCGGTCATCTATGCAACGGGGTCGGACGACACCAGCATTGCGGTCGCGGCGCTGAAGGCGGGTGCCGATGACTACATGCTAAAGGGGATTTCGGCCGATTATTTCGACCTGCTCGCCGCCGCCCTCGAACAGGCGCTGGAGCGGGCCCGCTTCCGCCGCGAGACGGCGCAGGCGCAGGAGGTGATCCGCCAGCAGCGCGACCATGCCGAAATGCTGCTTGCCGAAGTCAACCACCGCATCGCCAACAGCCTCGGCCTCGTCGGCGCGCTGATCCGCATGCAATCTTCCATGACCAAGGACCAGGTGGCGATCGACGCACTGCACGAGACGCAGATGCGCATCAATGCGATCGCCAGCGTGCATCGCCGGCTCTACACCAACCGCCAGGTCGGCTCGGTGCAGGTCGATGAATATCTGGACAGCCTGCTGACCGAGCTTGAAGCTTCGATGCGCGACGACAAGCGGCCGCACCGTATCGTGCTGACCGCAAAACCGGTCAATCTGGCGACCGACAAGGTGATCACGCTCGGGTTGATCGTCAGTGAACTCGTCACCAATGCTTTCAAATATGCCTATCCCGACGGCGTCTCAGGCGAGATCCGCGTTGTTGTCGATCAGATCGACGGCGAATTGCGCCTGATCGTCGAAGATGACGGAGCGGGGTTTGCGCCAGAGAACTCGGCGAGGGGAACGGGCCTCGGCACACGGATTTTGACGGCGATGGCCGCGAGCTTGAAATCGGATTTCGCTTACGATCCCGGGCATGATGGGACGAGGGCGATGCTGGTGTTTTCGTTGCATGAGGAGAAGTAGGTAGAGGTGGAAGGTCACGATGAAGGGTGTGTGCCTGCGGCCCTCTCATCTGGCTGCCGGCACCGACGACCGGGGTCGAGCCACGGGTCTCGACCCGTCCTTCGGCCCCCTCTGGGGAGAAGAGATTGGCGGCAACGTCTCAACTCCCTCTTCTCCCCAACGGGGAAGGTGCCCGTAGGGCGGATGAGGGTGCCGCAGGCACACCTTGTCCTATTTTTACTAGAGCTTGCCGGCATAACGTCATCGAACCTAACGCGGCGGGAGGAAAGCATGACAACGATCCGCACACCTCGCGAAGTCTACGATTTCTGGTTCGTTCGATGTGGCCGCGACCTATGGTTTCGCCCCCCGCGGGAACTCGATGTCGAGATCCGGGATGTTTTCCGCGATACGCATCTGGCGCTTGCCGCGGGCGTCGGCGATGAATGGCGGGCCGATCCGGTGAGCCGGCTGGCGGCCGTCATCGTGCTCGATCAGTTTCCCCGCAACATCTATCGCGGCACGGGGCTTGCCGTTGCTACCGACGGGCTCGCCCTTCGGGAAGCCAAGCTTGCGCTTGCGGCCGGTGCCGACCAAGCGGTTGAACATGCTTGCCGGACCTTCTTCTACCTGCCCTTCGAACACGCCGAGAACCTCGACGAGCAGGACCGTTCGGTGGCCCTGTTCACCGCGCTCGGTGACGAGGAATATCTCGATTATGCGATCCGTCACCGCGAGGTAATCGCCGCCCACGGGCGCTTTCCTCACCGCAATGCCATGCTCGGGCGGGAATCGACGGCAGCAGAACTCGACTATCTCTCCAAGCCCGATGCAGGGTTCTGAGCTGTTTGGACGAATGAGCGCGGCATGGACAAGCTCGGTGGGCAGGGCGCTTTAGGCATCTCCCGCCTTTCTGTCGCCTTTCTTTGCGATGAAAAGCGAGCATTCAATTTCGATGACAACCTTTTCGGAGGCTTTTTTGCGGCTGAGATCCATCCTGCTTCGCACCATTCTTCTCGTGACGCTGGCGCTCGCCGGTGCGCATTTCGAGAGCGCAGCAGCCTTCGCGCAGGAACCGCAGCCGCAGGGGGCAGCAGCAGAGGCGCCGCTTGTCGATACGCCTTCCGCCCAGGCGGCGAAGGAGATCGAGAAGGCGAAGGTCCAGCTTGGCTCACTTCAGGACAGCGTCAAGGCGAACGCCGATAATGACGATGCGCTGGTCGGTCTTGCGACCAAGGCGGACGAGCTCAGCCGCGCCGTCATCACCATATCGGTCAACCTGAGGCCGCGTTTCGACCAGATCAAGAACCGGCTGACCGAGATCGGCGAGCCCCCGAAGGATGGGCAGCCTCCCGAGGCGCAGATCGTCACGGACGAGCGGAATGCGCTCGCCGCCGAGCGTGCGCAGATCAACGCGGTGACGGGCGATGCGGAAAACCTGTCGATCGCGGTGACGAAGCTCATGAACGAGATCATCGAGATGCGGCGGCAGCTGTTTGCCGATACGCTCTTCAAGCGCACCGAAATCTCGGTCTCCGTCCTCGACGATGCGGCGACTGCCTTCGTGCGGGAGACTGGCGAATTTGCCACGGCGCTGTCGAGCTGGGCCACCTTCGTCTGGAAGTTCAAGCGCTTCCCGCTTTTTGCGGCGATCTTCCTGTCGCTCGCTTCGGCACTCATTCTGCTTTCCGGCAGCTACCGGCTGTTCGGCTCATATCTGCGCCGGGACGAGGCTGTCGAGAACCCGTCCTATATCGGCCGGCTGTCGATCGCCTTCTGGTCGACGCTGATCCGCACCCTGGCGCTCTCGGTGCTGCTCGTCACGTCCTTCTTCTTCCTGAACAGTTTCAACGTGCTGCGGCCGGACATCGCGCCTGTCATCGGCGCACTGTTCGGGACGATCGGGCTGGTCTATTTCGTCGGCCGCTTCGTCAATGCTATCTTCGCGCCGCACGAACCGCGCTGGCGGTTAGTCAAGCTTTCCAACCTAGGCGCGCGCTCAATCGGTTATTGCCTCCTGGCGATGGCAGTCATCAATGGACTAGACTATCTCTTCAGCAGCATCGGCGAAGCGATGGGCTCGCCGCTGGTGCTGACCGTGGTCAGAAGCCTGGTCGCCGCGCTCATCATCGGCATCATCCTGATCGTAGCCTCCTTCGGCAAGCCGATGCTGGCGAGGAACGGTGATCCCGACGCGCCGGGCCGACATTGGCCGCGCGGCATGGCAATCATCCTGCGCGTCGTCGGCACTGCCCTGATCGTTTCAGCGCTCGCGGGTTATGTGGGGCTGGCGCGTTTCGTCGCCACACAGCTCATCATCACCGGCGCAGTCGTTGCCACCATGTATGTCGGTCTGCTCTCCGGCAAGGCGATATCTCGGCAGGAGAGCTTCGGCGATACTTTCTTCGCGCGCTTCCTGACACGCCGTTTCAACCTCGGACCCGTGGCGATTGATCAGGTTGGCCTGCTCGTCGGCCTTGCCATCTATGCGGTGGCGCTGCTCGTCGGCATTCCGCTTATCCTGCTGCTTTGGGGCTTCCATGTGCAGGACCTGCAGCTGATCGCCTACCGGCTGTTCACCGAGGTCAAGCTCGGCGGCATCAGCATTTCGCTGCTCGGCATCTGCACCGGCATCTTGCTGTTTGCCGGCGTCTACCTGCTAACTCGCTGGCTGCAGCGCTGGCTCGACGGCAATGTGATGGCTCGAAGCCATGTCGATCTTGGCGTACGCAATTCGGTGAAGACAGGTATCGGCTATCTCGGCGTCGGCATTGCCGCGATTATCGGCGTCTCCGCCGCCGGCATCGATCTGTCGAGCTTCGCGCTTGTCGCCTCAGCGCTTTCGGTTGGTATCGGTTTCGGCCTGCAGAACATCGTCTCCAACTTCGTGTCAGGCCTGATCCTGCTGGTCGAGCGGCCGTTCAAGGTCGGCGATCACGTCGTCTCCGGCACGGCCGAAGGGATCGTCAAGCGGATCTCGGTGCGCGCTACCGAGATCGAGACTTTCCGCAAGCAGGCGATCATCGTGCCGAATTCGGAACTGATCAACGGCCTCGTCGGCAACTGGACGCACCGCAACAAGATCGGTCGCTCGGAAATCCCGGTTTCCGTCAGCTACGACGCCGATCCGCAAAAGGTCATGGATATTCTCTTAGAGTTGACGGCGAAGATACCGCTCGTCATGCGCAATCCCGAGCCGCATGTCGAATTCCTGCGCTTCGGCCCCTATTCGCTCGATTTCGAGCTTCGCTTCTTCCTCGCCGACATGGGCGACGGCCTGACGGTGCGCAACAACCTCAGGATCGAGATTCTCAAGCGCTTCAAAGCGGAAGGCATAGAGATCCCACTGCCACAGAGCGACCTTACCATCCATCGAGAGGCTGCCCCCGTCCTTCCCAATGCGGTCAGGCATGCGGACGGCCATGAGAATTCCGAGAATAGACCGGTGGAGGAAGAAGAGCGGCCGGTGCGCCAGCTGCGCGGGCGCGCAGCGGAGAGCTGAACGGCTTATTCAGCCATCATTCACAGGTCTATGTGCATGATGCCTTCCATCGGGATCGCTGCCGAGGGCAGCACCGATCTTTCGAGGGGAGGGCGCGTTAGCGCCGCCGCACATGATGGCAAGATTTGCCGCCGTTCTGCTTGTCCCGCTGCTTGCCGCGCCCGCGGTCAATGCCGCATCCATCACGAATACCGATCCTGCCGCCGTGGTGCTCGTCATCACCGAGGGTGGGCAGCGCGTCGAAGTCGTGGTCGATGCCGGCGCTTCCGAAAGTCTCTGTTCCTCCGGCTGCTTCATGACGACACCCGACGGCGACCGGATCGGGCTCGATGGCGGCGAGACGATCGACATCGTCAAAGGCTCGGCGGTCGTCAAGTAGGATTGCGGACCTGTCAGGCTGGACGGCTCAGATAACGCGCTTGCCGTCCGCATCCAGGACCTTCTCGCCGTCTTCCTTGGTGAAGGCACCCTTGTGCGTCTCCGGCAGGATTTCCAGGACCACCTCGGACGGTCGCGACAGGCGCGTGCCGAGGGGCGTGATGACGAAGGGTCGGTTGATCAGGATCGGCTGCGCCAGCATGGCGTCGAGAAGCTGGTCATCAGTCAGATCAGGATTGTCGAGGCCGAGTTCCTTATAAGGCGTATCTTTCTCGCGAAGGGCCTGGCGCACGGTGAGACCGGCATCGGCGATCATTCTCGCCAGCTCCTCACGCGATGGCGGGTTGTTCACATAGTCGATGATATCAGGCTCAATGCCGGCATTGCGGATCATGGCCAGCGTGTTGCGCGAGGTGCCGCAGCCGGCATTATGGTAGATGGTGACGTTCATAGCTTCGCCTCTGATGGCAGGGTCGATGAGGATGTCTCGGCTGACTGCAGCAGCCAGGTGAACAGAAAAAGAGCGACGGCCGCGCCCAGGATTTCAGCGATCCAGAAACCCGGAAGATCGACCGGGCGAATGCCGGAGAATGTGTCGGTCAGTGAGCGGGCGAACGCAACGGCCGGATTGGCGAAGGAGGTCGAGGCGGTGAACCAGTAGGCGGCGGTGATGTAAAGACCGACCAGCCATGGCACCGCCTTCTGCTCGAACTTGATGCCGGCGAGAATGACCGCGACCAGGCCGAAGGTCGCCAGACCTTCGGAAAACCACTGCGCGCCGCCGGTCCGGACCTTGCTCGATATTTCCAGAAGGGGGAGCGCAAACATCAGATGAGCGGCGATCGTCCCTGCGATGCCGCCGGCGATCTGCGCGAGCACATAGCCGCCCAGATCACGTCTCGGCAGCGAACGCGACATAGCGAAGACCAGCGAGACGGCCGGATTGAAATGCGCGCCGGAGATCGGTCCAAGGGTGGTAATCAGAACCACCAGGATCGCGCCGGTCGCAAGCGTGTTGCCGAGGAGAGCGAGGCCGATATCGTCAGTCAGCGATGTCGCCATGATGCCGGAGCCGACGACGGTTGCGACAAGCATCGCGGTGCCGAGCGCCTCTGCGACCAGCCGGCGTGGTAGATCGAAGAACGGCGCCATCAGCCGTCCCCCGCCGGTTTCGCGGTCGTGCCTTCCATAGCACCGATCTGGCGCAGGTGCTGCTCCAGGGCCAGCTTGTCGATCGACGACAGCGGCAGGCTGAGGAAGGCAATGATCCGGTTCTTGAGGAAGCGGGCGGCCTGTGCGAAGGCGCGGCCCTTCTCGACCTCGCTGCCCTCGACGGCGGCCGGATCCTCGACGCCCCAGTGAGCAGTCATCGGATGGCCGATCCAGACAGGGCAGGCTTCGCCGTGGGCGGTGTCGCAGACGGTGAAGATGAAATCCATCTCCGGTGCGTCGGGCTTGGCGAACTCGTCCCAGCTCTTCGAGCGGAAGCCGGTCGAGGGATAACCTAGTGCCGCAAGCTCCTTCAACGCCAGGCGATTGACCTCGCCCTTCGGCTGGCTGCCGGCGGAATAGGCCCTGAATCGGCCCTTGCCTTCGGTCTCGAGGATGGATTCGGCCAGGATTGAGCGGGACGAATTGGCGGTGCAAAGAAAGAGCACGTTGTAAACACGGTCAGCGGTCATTGCAGTTCCTCCTTGATTGCAGACGCACAGCATGTGGCGATGGCGACGGCGGGCGCGCAGATTTGCGTGTTTCCGCCGCAACAGTCCTCCATCAGGAAACGGATCAGGCCGCCGAGCGCTTCGTAGTTGGCGGTGTAGATGATGGAGCGGGATTCCCGCTGCTGGGTTATCAGGCCAGCTCGCTCCAGCTCCTTCAGGTGGAAGGAGACGTTGGACGGCGAAACATCCGCTCTTTCGGCGATGATGCCCGCTGCCAATCCCTCCGGACCCGATACGACAAGCATGCGAATGATATGAAGGCGCGTTTCCTGCGAAAGCGCGCCGAAGGCGGCGAGGGCTTGACGTTGATCCATATTTCAATAATCCTAGAATAATTGAAACAAGGATTAGCGCAAATGAACGCGATCGACAACTCGAAAGTTCATGCTGAGGACATCAATCTCGGCCTGTTGCTCACTGCGCTCGCCGGCGACAAGGACGCGCCACTGGTTTTCTATTACGACGGCCGGCCGATGAGGCCGGGCTATCATATCACCGAGGTCAAGGCGGGCCAATTCTCGGGCCTCGATTGCGGCGCCAATCCCGAGGCATGGACTGAGATATTCATCCAGCTGTTAGATATCGAGGAAGGCGACCGCACTCACCTGCCGGCCGGCAAGTTTTACTCCATCATCCGCAAGGTGACGGAGCATGTTCAACTCGACTGTTCAGCCAAATTGACCCTCGAGGTCAGCGACGGCGTGGGGCCGATGCAGCTTTATTGCGCGGCGATGCCGGTTTCGCGGGCCGGCGCAGTGCATGTCGAGTTGTCGCCGCGGCCGGCAAGCTGTAAGCCCCGCGACCGCTGGCTGGCGGAAGAAAACAAGAGAGCGGCGGCTTGCTGCGGACCGGCAGCGGCAGGGAGCGGCTGCTGCGCATAGAATGCATGAGACTTCGCGCGGGCGATGTGAAGATTTCATGACTGAGCGCCGGCATGTAGATGGAACTCGCCGATTTAATGTCGGCGTCGTCCGCTTCACCGTGTGGTACGTTGGGAATTGCTGCAGAAGATCGAGGCGCGCTTTCTGCGTTCGCTGGGTTTGCCCGTCAGTGTCTGATTGATGCCTGCCTATCCCACCATCTGAGCACCCGCATCGCCCGTAGTGTGATCCAGCGCGACGGCTGGCCTTGAGCCTCGTTGACATGGAACCAGACGCGCCCGGGCAGGGTCCAGTCCAGCAGCCATCGGCCGTCGTTCGAGCGCCTTGAGCGAAGGTGGCCGATCGCCTCGCCGAGACGCGGATCGGGATCGGCGCCGGTCAACATGGCGCTTGAGCGGAAATAATCGAGCGCACGCAGGATGTCGTAGCGCCAGCGATTGGGGTGTAGGAAGCGCAGGAAGCGTTCGTCCGCCGGTTCGCCGGTGCCGAGGCGGCGGAAGAGATTGCGTTCGAGCAGGAACTTCTCGCCGGTGCTGCGCGCCTCGCGAGACTGGGGCGTGCCGCCCGTCGATCTTTCGAATTCGAGCAAGCCTTCCAGCACGTTGATCGTGCTGGCGAAAGAGGAGCGAAGGGAACCGCGGGCTCGTTCGCAGTTCCAGCCGCCGTCGTCGAGGCGCTCGCCGGTGAGCCTCTCCACGATGCGGGAGACGTCGATGCCGAAATAGGCGCCGTCTGCGACGGTCCGGCCGTTGATGCATTCCTCGACTTCACCCTCCCAGTAAGGCTGGCCGCCTTCTTCCCAGTGGGCGCTGGCACCGAGCAATGCGACTGTGCGTCTGGCCCGTTCCGATGACGGGTCGAAGCCGAGCTCTCGCAGTTGCGACAGCGAAAATGTCGTGGCCGTCCAGGGCTGGCCGTGCTCGCGCCACTCACGAGGATCGAAATCGGCCGGTAGAAAGGCGCCGCCTGCCCATTGTCCATCGTCGTCCTGAAAGGAGAGGAGCTTTGCGCCCCAGCCTTCGGTCTCCACTTTGGCTCGCTCTGCCATCCATTCCGGCTGCGGGGCGTCAAGCAAGTCGCACATCACCTGCCAGCGGATCGAGGGGTCGGAATCGAGAAGCCATTCGATCACCGGGTCGGGTTTGGTCATGGGCGGACCTCTTCGGCGGAACGGCCGGTAACCTGTTATAATCGCTTTGACCGCGTGCTGCCAGCGCGACGGGGCGGGGTGGGCCTTTCACGCGCACGACCAGTACCCATATCCCGGCGCTGCCGCATTGATCCTCAATCATATCTGCAAGAAATTGGATGCGGCTCATCGGCGGTCAAGGCTGGTGACGCGCAGAACCCAGGGCGTCATCCTCGGTCCTCTCGAGGATCTGTTTCACGTCCATTAAGTGTCTGACAGTAAATGTTTTCCGTCAAGCAATCCCTGTGGCCAGATGCTCGGCACTAGGCCGAGCATGACCGGAGGAGACTTTGTCAACAAAGGGGTGACTCACCGGGCCGCTTCTTCGTTTTATATCGCGCCGTGCCGATTAATAATTAGTCAAATCAATTGATGTATCAGTTCGGGCTGGGGACGGATTTTAATTTAAAGGTTTACCATGGCGTTTTTGGGTATTTCGGGGATGCAATATTCCGGAGAGATGTTTGCCGGCGCGCGTATTATCGTCGCGGAAGATTCAAACGTATTCACCTCGATGATCAGCAAACGTCTCAAGGAGTTGTTCGACATTGATGTCGAGATCTGCCGTAACTTCGAGGATCTGCAGTTTTCCTACGACAAATCGTCCGATCCCATCACGCTGGCGATTTCGAACATTAACCTGCCCGGTGCCGAAAACGGCGAAGCGCTGGAATATCTGGTTGACCTCTCCATCCCGACCATCGTCTTTACCGGCACCTTCCATGAGGGCATGCGCGACAAGCTGATCGCGAAGGATATTGTCGACTACATCCTCAAGGACAATATTTTCGCCGTCGACCTTCTGGCGGAGTCGATCTGCCGGTTCCTGACCAATCATCGCCATCACGTGCTGATCGTCGACGACAGCGCGACAGCGCGCGCCCTGCTGTCGAGCCGGCTGAAGCGCTATAATTTCCGAGTGAGCACCGCCGAAAATGGCGCCAAGGCGCTGGAGATCCTGAAGTCCAATCGCGACATCGGCCTGATGATCACCGATTACAATATGCCCGATATCGACGGCTTCGAACTGACTCGGCGCATCCGGGCCCATATCGGCTCGCACGAATTGCGCATCATCGGTGTTTCCTCGTCCTCGAACCGGCTGCTTTCGGCGCGGTTTCTGAAGGCCGGCGGCAACGATTTCATGCTGCGTCCCTTCATCGACGAGGAGTTCTACTGCCGCGTCAACCAAAATCTCGACACGCTGCTGCAGATCCAGTCCATGCGCAAGGAGCGGGCAGTTGCCTGATGGCTCTTCCAGGATCAGGGTTGAGATGAAGCCCGTGGCGATGGCCGCTGCAGGGCGCCGGATTTTTGCAATTACAGGTAACCCTAGTATTTGTCCCCTTCACGTGGACGAGGGTCTCGGTTATCGTCCGCCGCGCCGTAGGCAGGGCCGAGTCGAGCTCGTCAGGCGCATGGGGGAGTAGCGGCTGTGGCTTTTCAGGCGGATTTTCAGCGGGATGGGCTTGGGCTGCGTTCCGGCGGGCTCAAGATACTTCTGGTTGAAGATTCCCGGATGTTTTCCGCCGTGCTTTGTCATCGGTTCCAGACGGAACTTGGCCTTGCCGTCAAATCCTGCTCGTCGCTGAAAGCGCTTCGCAGGGAACTTGCCGAAGACGGTCACGGCTACACCATGGCCGTCGTTGATCTCAACCTGCCGGATTCGCCCTATGGCGAGGCGCTCGACTGTACGATCGAGCACGATATTCCAGCAATCGTCTTCACCGCCACGTTCGATCTCAACACGCGCAACAAGATCATGGAGCGCAATGTCATCGATTACGTGCTGAAAGACAATGAGTTCGCGCTCGACAATCTGGTCGCCACCGTCCGCCGCGCGATCTCCAACCGCAAAACCCGGGTGCTCGTCGTCGACGATGTGGTCTCGGTACGCCACGTTCTCGTTGATCTCCTGAAGGCACAGCAATATCTGGTCGTCGAGGCAAGCTCGGGGCTCGAGGCGCTGGCGGCGCTCGAAGCCTATAGCGATATTGAACTCGTCGTCACTGATCATCACATGCCCGACATGAGCGGTTACGAGCTGACGCGGCGCATCCGCCATCGCTTCGGTTCAGACCGGTTACGGGTCATCGGCGTCTCCTCCTCCAACGATCGTATGCTGTCCGCGAGTTTCCTGAAAGCCGGCGCCAGCGATTTCGTCTATCGGCCCTTCGTGGCCGAGGAGCTTCAATGCCGCATCGCCAACAATGCGGAAACACTGGCGCAGATGCGCCAGTTGAGGGCCGCTGCAGCCTGCGACTATCTCACCGGCCTTTATAACCGTCGCTATTTCTACGACAATGGCCCGAAGCTGGTGAACGAATGCCTGCGGCTGAAAGTGCCAAGCTCGGTCGCCATTCTTGATATCGACCATTTCAAACGGCTGAACGACACATACGGCCACGAGATCGGTGACAAGGTGCTGAAGGCGGTTGCAAACAGGCTGTTCACGATCTTCGATGGCAGCGACAACCTGCTCTCGCGCCTCGGCGGCGAGGAGTTCGCCATCCTGTTCCCGCAGATGGATTCGGCCGCCGCCACCAAGCTCTGCGACGAGATCCGCTCGGATATTTCGCGGCTGAAGGTAACGGCCGACGACGAGGAACTCGGCGTCACCATCTCGATCGGGATTGCCGAAATTGGCAGTTACGAAACCTTCGAAAACTACCTCAACGCCGCCGACCAGTTCCTCTACATGGCCAAGCATCGCGGCCGCAACCAGGTCTATTCCGACGCCAAGATGACGGAGGAGGCGGCGCAGTAGGTTGCTTGCGCTTACTCGGCGTCATCAGCCTCACGCCGCAACGGCCTGCCTTGCCGTTGCCATGGTCATCTTGCGCTCGGCGCGTTCCTGCTGCGGCGAGCGGTGGTAGAGTTCGCGATAACACTTGGAGAAATGCGAGGCCGAGACGAAGCCGCAGGCGACGGCGACCTCGACAACCGGCATCGAGGACTGAACCAGCAGGTGGCGCGCACGGTCAAGTCGGATTTCGAGATAATAGCGGGCCGGCGAACGGCCCATCTCCTGGCGGAACAGCCGTTCGATCTGGCGTCGGGAGAGGCCGGCGCCATCGGCGATCTCGATCAGCGACAGCGGCTCGGCGAGATTGCCTTCCATCAGCTCGATGATCGACAGGACCTTGGCGTTCTGCACACCGAGGCGGGCGCGCAGCGGCAGGCGCTGGCGGTCGTGCGGGTTGCGCACGCGGTCGGTCAGGTGCTGTTCGCAGATGCGATTGACCAGGCTTTCGCCGAAATCCTCACCGATCAGGTTCAGCATCATATCGAGCGAGGCGGTGCCGCCGGCGCAGGTATAGAGATTGCCGTCGACCTCGTAGAGATCGGCATAGACCTCCGCCTGCGGAAAGGCTTCGGAAAAGCCGGGCAAGTTCTCCCAGTGGATGGCGCAGCGCTTGCCGTTCAGAAGACCGGCCTGCGCAAGCACATGCGCGCCCGTACAGAGGCTGCCGACGGCGACGCCGCGATTGTAGCATTCACGCAGCCAGGCATTGACGGATTTGTTGTTGAACTCCTCGATATCGATGCCGGAACAGACGAGCACCATGCCGGGACGGTTTTCGCCGCCGAGATGCCGGCGTTCCTCGGCGAGCGAGGAATTTGCCTCGATGCCGATGCCGCAGGAGGAATAGACCTTCTCTCCGTCGACCGAAGCGAGCCGCCAGGTATAAGCCTGATAGCCGAGCATGCGGTTGGCGATACGCAAGGTGTCCACCGCTGCCGAAAAGGGCAGCATGGTGAATTGCGGTACCATAAAGAAGACCAGTGAGCGCTTCTTGATCTGCATCCTGTTCATAGCGAAATCCATGCTCGAGGGGCGACGACATATTCGTTGCGCGGAATGCGTCGCGCCGATGTCCTAAAAGCGACAGTGGCATGGAAAAATGCGGCCGGTAAGAGCAAATATGCGACATTGACCGGAATTTGACCGGTCAGATCGCCGGTCGGGGCAGAAACAAGGCTCACAGACGGCTGAAATTCGAGACTGAAGACGGCGGGGCACTGCACAGCGTGCACGAAAAGGCGGCGTTGCGCGAGGCAGACGCCGCCCTCATCTCAGGAGGAATGTCGCATTCATTACATGGTCCGGTGTTTGCTGTCGTCGGTGCTCGGCCAGCCGATATCCTTGCGGACGTCAAACGGCATGGCTTCAATTTCACGGGCGGTCCGCCAGCGCGTCCAGGCAAGCACGAGCTTGCGGGCGTAGTGGCCCAGATCGAAGCGGCCTTCGCCGGAGGTGAGGGTCTTGCCACCACCCCGATAGGTGAGCGTGGTCATTGTCCAGTTCCTTTCCTGGTCAGAGGCATGGTCGTCGATGGGAGGCTCGTCCATGTCCACGCTGTTAATATGGGCGTCGGGAACCCATCATTCAAACGAATAGAGCTTATGGATAGCATCAACGATATTGAATGATCTCAGCGCCTTCCAACAATGGCCTATGGCTCGCACTGTTGGGAATAGAGGACAGCTGGCGACCTTGCGAAGCGGCATGCGCTACACTCTAGGTTCATAATCGAATATCTCGCTGCGTGTCGGCGGCGAGGCCAGCGTCACGGATTTATGAACTTGTCATAGGTCTTAGCGACGAACGGCGCCTAATCTTCTTAAAGAGATGCACAACGGCATAGCACGGCGCTGAGCCTTCGGGCCTTGCCCCTCATTCCCGATAACCCCAACGGAGCGGACATGCCGAACCGCAGCCAACTGGCGGCGATCGGACTGGTGTTCGGCAATCTCTTCAGCGGCGTGCTGGCCCCGTTGCATATGCCGCGCTATCGCTGCGCCCAAGCCTTCTCACCATTTTCCTGATTCTGCTGGTCGTCGCCCTGCTCGTCGGAGGGCGCGCTGCCGCTCCCTCGAAAGACGCTCGCGTGTTCGCAGGCGTCCTGGATATTCCTTATCCTGTTCGGTATCAGGGTATCTCCGCTGCCGGCCAGCGCCGCGGAATCCTTGGCGAGCCGTATTGCCTATGTCGCGGCAGCCTTGATCGATGCGCTGCTCCTATCGGCGATTCTGTGGCCCTATGCAATGGGAAGGATGCCGGCTGCATCAGGCCGCTCTTAAGCCGGATGACGATGGCACGTAGAAAGCCATCGTCATGTCCGCGAGCATGCGGCAAAAAGCTTTGGAACCATGTCCCTCCCACTCCGTTGCCGCTTGGTAACTGCCAATGATGCAAAGGAGGAAACGATGATTTCCGCAGATCAGATCCGTGAACATATGGAAGTGCGGGCTGCCGACGGCACTCACGTCGGAACGGTGGATCAGCTTGACGGTCGGACCCGCATCAAGTTGACGAAAACCGACTCGGAGGACGGCAAACATCATCTGATTCCGCTCGATTGGGTCGATCACGTCGACGCCCATGTTCACCTGTCGAAGAATGCCCGGGATGTCCGCAGCCAGTGGGCCACCATCAATTGAGGAGTGCGAGGCTGCGGCTTAGGCTGCGGCCTCCTCCTGCAAGGGGCCTCATTCCTCGTCCGGACGAGAGGAGATCGAAATGCCAGCCAAATCCAAGGCCCAGCAGAAGGCGGCTGGTGCCGCACTTTCAGCCAAACGCGGAGAGACGCCCAAGAAGGAACTCAGGGGCGCTTCGAAGCAGATGGAAAAATCCATGAGTGAAAAACAGCTCGAGGAATTCGCGTCGACTAAGACCAAGGGCAAACCCGAGCATGTCTCCAAATGATCGTTCAAGACCCCGCGAGACCTATGTCGTGGTCGAAAGCATCGAAAATCCTGCGACGTCATAGGCCTCTGAAAGGGCATCGAAAATCGCGCGGGCGGAGCCGTCGCGGTCTTTGGCCATCCATCGCAGCTCAAACGTGACGCCAGGGCGGCCCTCGCTGGTCTTCCCAAAAGAAACGAATTGGGCAGCGCAACCGAACGGTCCAAGCACCTCCGACAGTTCCGGCAACTCGGCTTCGGAGCTGTGAATGACGAGTGTTGCTTTCTGTTCGCAACGCAGCCACATGTCCAGCTGCTTCATCGGCGACAGGATAATAAAGGCGACCGCGGTCGCTGCCGTTCCGGTCAGAATCTGGCCGCCGCCGAAGCAGAGACCGACGACGGTCATGAACCACATGGTCGCGGCCGTGGTGACGCCGGTCATCGTGTCTCCACGCCTCAGGATGGCGCCGCCGCCGATGAAGCCGACGCCCGTCAGCACGCCGAGGGGAAAGCGCAGCACGTCCATCTGAGTGAAATAACTAAAGGTTTTTCCGTAGGTGGATAGAAGGAGGTTTGCCTGGATCATCGCCAGGCAGGCGGCAAGAGCCACCAGGATCGTAGTCCTGAAGCCCGCCGCGTGACCGCCGCGCTCGCGATCGAGGCCAATCAGTCCGCCTGCGATCACTGTCAATATGATCCGTAAGGCGATCTCCCACCAGCTTGGCGTGAGCGGCATCGCTTCCGTCAGGAATGAAGGCATGGTCTGATCCTGACTGTGTTGCCGCTCTTTCGCTGCCGGCCGGGCATTCGTTCCTCCTGCGCTACAGTGCATCTGGATGAAGTAAACGCAACGTCGGCCAGGACGTTCCCGGAACGCCAGGAGCGTTGACGTTTGCAACAGGGCAAGATTGGCGGTTTGTCGGTCATCGGTGTATGGTTCGGGCGGGGCAATTCCCCACCAATCATAAGAGTGCGTAGCGTCTAAAACGGAGACATCGATTGGCTGTTGCCTTCACCAAAGAAGAGAGTTTCGAAACCGCTTCGGAAACCCTGTTGCCGGACCGGCCAATTTCGCCGCATCCTAACCTCGTCACGGAAGCGGGATTGAGGGCTCTCGAACTGCAGTTTCAGCAGGCGCGCGCGGCCTATGATACGGCGAGCGCCATCGAAGACGTAAACGAACGGCGGCGCCAGGCTGCCAATCCCTTACGTGATCTCCGATACTTATCGGCCAGACTTCGCACGGCGCAGCTCATACCGGACCCTACGTCAGCCCATGTGGTTGCCTTTGGCAGCACGGTCACTTTCAGCCGCGACGACGGACGCGTTCAGACTTATCGGCTCGTCGGAGAAGACGAAGCAGATCCTAAGGCGGGATCGATTTCCTACGTCTCGCCAGTGGCGCGGCTGCTGATGGGCAAGGCTGTCGGCGATGTGGTGGAGACGGGCGGCCAGGAGATGGAGATTATCGCCATTTCCTAGCGAAGATCGTCAAAGTTGCCGAATTCGGAAACGCCGAGATTATTGCCACGAAACGGTACCAACGGGTACTTTATTTATCGGACGTTTACTGACCGTGGGCTAGAAGGTGACAATCCGTCATCGAAGGTCATGTTCATGGTCAGCCCAATTTCCAGTTCTGCATCCACCATTCTAAGTTCAGCCGCTTCGACCTCGTCTTCCGGTTCATCTGATCAGCTTGCCTCTCTTGAGGCGCAGCTTGCCGAAAAGCAGGCAGCCCTATCGCAGACGCAAGACGAGCAGGAAAAGGCGGCGATCGAAAAATCGATCGAGACGCTGGAAGCCAAGATTGCCAAGCTCGAATCCAGCGAGAGCAGCCAAACTCAGTCATCCGCCGCATCAAAGCCCGTCGGCGAAGCTCCGAAAGAACTTTCGGGCGAAAGCCAGCGTATTGGCACCAAGAACTTTGACAAGACCAGCGAGTTCGGCAGCCGTACGGCCTACATGTGATCGTCCGACCGACTAAATCCCTCTGCCGGGGTGGAGCCTGGAGAAGAGGCATCTTGACGGTCATTAAAGCCGACGCTTCGCCACGGCGACGATCTCGCGTGTCAACTCAGCCAGGCGGTCGGCGGCGAGGCGGTTTATCTGCCAGTAGAGTGGGACGTCCAGCGGCGTGTCGGCAACAAGTTCGACGAGCCGCCCCGATGCGAGATGATCGCGGGTGAGCTGGGTCGGGTTCATTCCCCATCCCATTCCGGAAAGAGTGGCTTCGACGAAGCTTTGCGGGGAGGGCAGCCAATGTGTGGAGTAGTCCAGATCTTGGCTGAAGGTTTGCCTTACCCAGCTGCTCTGAAGCCTGTCCTTTTGATTGAAGGTCAGGGCCGGAGCGTTGCGGATCGCCTCCGATGTCACGCCGTCCGGGAAGTGGCGAGCGACAAAATCGGGTGTAGCTGTGGCGTTGTAACGGAGAGTTCCAAGGGCGAAGCGCCGGCATCCGCGGATCGGCTTCTCCAGACTGGTGACGGCTGCGATCACCCGTCCCCGCTGCAGCCATTCGGCGGTGTGATCCTGATCGTCGACGGCGATATTCAACAGATAGGACGAGGTTTTGGAGAAATTCGACATGGCCTCCACGAACCATGTGCCGAGGCTGTCGGCATTGGTCGCGATCTGTAGCGTGACCCTTTGGCGTGGCTCGTCGGGATCGACGAGAGCCGGCAGCTGCCCGAAAAGCTCAACCTCCAGCATGCCGACATTCTCGACGTGACGACAGAGCCATTCCCCTTTTTCGGTCGCCGTACAGGGGGTGCCTCTGGCGATCAGGATGACGCCGAGGCGTTCTTCGAGCTGCTTCACCCGCTGCGACACAGCCGACGGCGTCACATTCAACACGGTCGCTGCCCTTTCGAAGCTGCCGGTCTGGACGACGGTTGCGACGGCGCGAAGAGCGGGATAGTCGAGCATGGGTTAGTCTCGCTTAATCAGAATAAGGCAGATTAATTAGACTAAGCCAACTTCAGGCGATAACGCAACCGCATCGAAGCTGAGAGCGGTTGCCGAAACGATGAGTTTTTCGATTTATGTCACGGGCCTATTGATGGGCCTCAGCCTGATCGTCGCGATCGGCGCGCAGAACGCCTTCATTCTTCGCCAGGGCCTGCGTAGTGAACATGTCCTCGCCGTCTGCCTCACCTGCGCCTTGTCCGACGCCGCGCTGATCATGCTCGGCGTGACCAGCCTCCGGCAGATTGCCGGATTGCTGCCTTGGCTCGATCCGGTCATGCGCTACGGGGGAGCCGCGTTTCTGGCTTGGTACGGAGCCAAGAGCTTCTATTCCGCCTTGCGGTCGTCCGCTGTGCTCACAGTTACCGAAGCCGAAACGGCAAGCTTTTCCCGGACGCTTGCGACTTGTCTCGCGCTGACCTGGCTTAATCCGCATGTCTATCTCGACACGGTCGTGCTGCTTGGCACGATATCGACGCGCTATCGGGGGCAGCAGGCTTCCTTTGCCGCAGGCGCCGTGACCGGCTCCTTCCTGTTTTTCTTTGCGCTCGGATATGGCGCGACCTGGCTGCGGCCGATCTTTTCCAGGCCGGCCTCCTGGCGGATGCTCGAGACGCTCGTCGGTGCAACGATGTGGATTATCGCCTTCAAGCTGATAGGCGGGATGTGAGCCGATCAGCGTGTGAGGCCATCGGCCCGGGCCCTTTCAGATCCGACCAGAGATCCGCATTATGCGCGCGTTTCCACGAGTCTCGGACCCCGCTTTGGTCGGGCAGCGACGTTAAGGAGCGGCAACTCCATTTCACGCTGGCAGTCGGCCAAGAGGTGCGACGGAAATCGCTTCAATTCCCGGAGCGCATGTTCGTGATTGGCATCCCTGCGCCGGCGCGTCTTGAATGCGGAAACGGCCTGTAGGATATTCCAGGTGCTTGATTGCGCCATGTCTAGCCTCCTTTGCTGCGTCAGTTCCTATACCTAGACTATGGGGAGCGGTTGACATTCAATCAAACAAAATGATATGCGGTTAAAGATCAGAAAAATTGAAAGATGCGACGATGAGCCTTCCCTTTCGCCGTCCCATTCCTTTGCTTGACAACGATGTGTTGCGCACCTTCGTCGCCATCGCCGAGACGGGCAATTTTTCCACTGCCGCCGAAGCGGTCTTCCGGACGCCGTCGGCGGTCTCCATGCAGATCAAGAAGCTCGAGGAGCAGCTCGGAGCGACGCTGTTTTTACGCGATGCGCGATCGGTGTCGCTGACGCGCCATGGCGAAATGCTGCTCTCTTACGCCCGCAACATCCTGGCGCTGTCGAACGAGGCGGTGTCGCGCTTCATCATGCCGGAACTGACCGGGGTCGTCCGGCTCGGCGCGCCGGAGGATATCGGCGAGCGGCTGCTGCCGAGAATCCTCAAAAGCTTCGCCGAGAGCTATCCCGGCATCATGGTCGATGTGACGATCGACATGAGCGTCGGACTGAAGAAGCGCATGGAGGAGCAGAGGCTCGACCTGGCGCTGATCAACTGCGCGACTCGGCCGTTTCCGACCGGTGGCGAAGTGGTGTTCCGCGAGCGGCTGGTCTGGGCCGGCGCAAGGTGCGGCTCGGCGCATCGGCGCGATCCCCTGCCGATTTCGATCTGGGAGGATGGCTGCATCTGGCGGCAGGAGGCACTTGCCCAGCTTGAACGCAACAAGCGGCCTTATCGCGTCGCCTATCTCAGCGGCCACACGATGGCGCAACGCGCCGCCGTGCTCTCCGATCTCGCCATTGCGCCGCTGCCGCTCTCCTATGTCAGCGAGGACATGTCGATCCTCGGCCTGCAGGAAGGGCTGCCAGAGCTCGGCTCCTTCGATATTCGCCTTCTGACCGCCTCGCAGATGTCCGGTCCGATCGAGACGGTGGCCGACAGCATCCGCAGCGCGTTTGCCGAGAGAGCGAAGGCTGTCGCCGCCTGAGGATGTCTTTCAACCGTGAACTTTTTCGCCACTTGTGCGTTAGGGGCGCGGATGGCATGAGTGCCGTTCGGGGTTGATTTCAAACAAGGATATTCGAAATGACGACAACGGCCAAAATTGCCGCAGCCTTCATGGTTCTTCTTGCTCTTTCCTCCTGCGGCAACACGATCCGCGGTATGGGAAAAGATACGGCGAACGCCGTCAACGCCACCCAGGATGCAGGCCGCTCGGTCGACCGGGCTGCGAGGAAGTAATCGGCCGGCAGATTTGCCGGACTGAAAGGCCATCCGAGGCCGGATCAAGGCACCGGAGGATATGCCTTTTCGAGGCCGCCGGATCGGCTAAGACCGGTCCGGAAGGCTTGGTAGGCGGGATGCTGGCTCGAGCGAGCGGTTTCCATCAGCCGAATCTGCAGGCGATGCGGCGCCTTGGTCCCGAGCCACAATCCGAGATTTTCAAGCTTCAGCGAGTTCAGGAAATGCGACTTCGCGGCAAGGTCGAGATGGCGTCGCAGGCCGTCGAGCAGGTTGTCGTCCTGGGCGGCATTTTCCATGAGCAGGGCCAGATATGATTTATCGGCTTCCGACAGCGCGGCGAGCTTTTCCGCAACGGTATCGCGGTCGGGAAAGGGAAGGTTGCCTGTCATTCGAATCGTCCGGTCGTTGGCGCCATCTGCCGTTATAGGCTCGCTTTGACTTTTTCGGCTACATCGGCCGGCACCCATTTCATCCACAGGTTCTCGTAATTGCGCAGGAAATAGATCGCGGCATCCTCGTTGCTTTCGCGATTTTCATCCTGCCAGGCGAGCACTTGGTTGATCGTCTCATTGTCCCATTTGCGGGTCTTGAGATAGGTCGTGACAGGTCCGGCGCGGCTGGCGAAAGACCTGGTCATCAGCGTGAAGGCGCGCGAGACCGGATAGGAATTGAGCTCAGGCCTGATACAGCCGGCAACCGCGGTGCAGCGGTCCCATTCGGCCTTGTTGTGACTGACGCCGAAGCTCAGCCGCGTCATGTCGTATTTGCCGAGGATGGCGGTCGGCGCCCAGTAATAACCGAGCCAGCCGGTCTTCTTGTCGAAAGCCCGGGCGATCGAGGCGTCGAGCCGCTGAGGACTGCCGGTTTCGACAAGTTCGAAGCCTTTTTTGTCGGCGGCGAGGGCCTTGAAGAGGTTGGTGGTCGATATCTGGCAACTCCAGTCGGCGGGACAGTTGTAAACCGCGCCTTTCGAGGGATCATCCTCGGCAGGGAAAAGCTCGGGGTGCTTCAGCGCGTCCTCGACCGAGCGAATATCGGGATTGGCGTCGGCTATGAATTTCGGGATAAACCAACCCTCGACCGCGCCATCGGCGAGTATCTCGGCGCCCTGCACCAGCCGACCGGTGTTGACGGCCTGATCGAGCAGGGCCCTGACGGAATTGATCCAGTATTCCGAAGCGATATCCGGGGTGCCTTTTTCGTTCATCGAGGCGAAGGTCGGAAGGGTGTCGCCGTCGACGATGGTGACGGAGCAGCCGTAGCCCTTTTCCAGGATGATCTTGTCGAAGTTTGCGGCAATGCCGGCCGAGGCCCATTTCATCTCGGCGATCGAAACTTTGCCGCACTCGGCGGCTTCGGCCGGCGCGGTCGCGCTAAAAAGAGCCGCGGCAAAGACGGCCGAAATCAAAAGCGTCTTCATCGTCTTCCCCGAATTGTTCTTGGGCAACGTGCTGCCGGGATTCACCAGGCGGCGATGCCGCAACAGGCGTTTCCCATTCACGGGCGCCGTCCGACCGGCTCCGGCAACGCGTCGCAGACCATATTTCAATGGCGTATTTTGTCGAAGCCTACGCGTTCGTTCGCAGAAATCAACCGTCTTCTGCTCGTGGTTGCGGTACTAAATTATTGAATTCGAATAAGATAGTTCGCTGCTGAAATTTCCTCGGATCGAAGAGAGACGCTGTCTGCGAACGCCGGCTCAATGGTGATGGAAACCGCCGAGCAGATCAAAAAAAGTCAAAATTAACTTTTGCGTAAGCCTTCAATAACTCTCCGGTAAGAATGTGCCGTTATCAGTTGGGGCGTGGCGGCAACGACCGCTGCTTCTCCGGTTCAGGTAGTGCGTACCGGAGAAAGCGAGCTTCGCCGTGTAGGGGCGAAGACGCCTGAGTTTTCGGCAAACCGCGCAGAGCCAAGGCCATGCGCGGTTTTCGCGCTTTCGCGAGAATAATCGAAGTCTTGACCCGGGTTCGGCGGCCATTGTAGGCCTCCGGCTCGTGCATCGGCCCGAAAATCTCAACCGATTTTCGGACGCGCGATGCCCCAGGGAAAGGCGGCCGCCATGGCAAGAGCGATCATGCTGCAGGGAACCGGCTCGGATGTCGGCAAGACGGTGCTGGTGGCGGGGCTCTGCCGGCTTGCGGCAAATGCCGGGCTCACCGTGCGGCCGTTCAAGCCGCAGAATATGTCGAACAACGCGGCGGTCGCCGATGACGGCGGTGAGATCGGGCGGGCGCAGTGGCTGCAGTCGATGGCTGCACGCACGCCCTCTTCGGTGCATATGAACCCGGTGCTGCTCAAGCCGCAATCGGAAAACGGCAGCCAGATCATCGTGCAGGGCAGGGTGTTCGGGCAGGCGAAGGGGCGGGATTACCAGCGGCTGAAGCCGCAACTGCTCGGCGCCGTGCTCGGGAGCTTCGAAAAAGTGGCCACGGGCGCCGATCTCGTCGTCGTCGAGGGGGCGGGATCGCCGGCCGAGATCAATCTACGAGCCGGCGATATCGCCAATATGGGCTTTGCGACACAGGCCGGCGTGCCCGTCGTGCTCGTCGGCGATATCGATCGCGGCGGTGTCATCGCCTCGCTTGCGGGCACGCATACGATCCTCGCAGACAGCGACCGGGCGACGATTTCGGGCTATATCATCAACAAGTTCCGCGGCGACGTCTCGCTCTTTGACGATGGCATCCGCGCCATCGAGGGCTTCACCGGCTGGCCGTGTTTCGGCGTCGTGCCGTGGCTGCAGGCCGCCGCGCGCCTGCCGGCCGAAGATTCGGTCGTGCTCGAACGGCTGGCGAGGGGCGGGGCGGGTGCCCTGAAGATCGCCGTGCCGATGCTGCCGCGCATTGCCAATTTCGACGATCTCGATCCGCTGAGGGCGGAGGCGGATGTCGAGCTGGTCTTCGTACGCTCAGGCGAGCGGCTGCCTGTCGATGCGGGCCTTGTCATTCTGCCCGGGTCCAAATCGACGATCGCGGACCTCGCCGATCTGAGAGTCCAGGGCTGGGACCGCGATCTTGAGGCGCATGTCCGGCGCGGCGGCCGGGTGATAGGCATCTGCGGCGGCTACCAGATGCTCGGCCGCAGGGTCCACGATCCGCTGGGAATCGAGGGCGGAAGCTCAGAGGTGCCGGGGCTTGCGCTGCTCAACGTCGAGACCCAGATGGCGCCGGAGAAGACCGTGCGCAACAGCCAGGCCCGCTCGACGGAATTCGATGTGCCGCTTGCCGGATACCAGATCCATCTCGGCATCACCCGGGGACCGGATTGCCATAGGCCGTCGACGATTATCGACGGGGCACCCGACGGGGCGCTGTCGGCTGACGGTCGGATCATGGGCACCTACCTGCACGGGCTCTTTGCCAGTGACGCCTACCGCACCCGGCTGCTTCAAAGCTTCGGCTTGTCCGGTGAACGGCAGAACTATCGTGAGAGCGTCGAACAGGCGCTCGACGAGATCGCCGGGGAATTGGAACGTCACCTCGATCCACGCTGGCTGGCGGGACTGATGGGTTAGCCGTCGGGGACAGCGACCTTCAAAGAGCCGGGCCAGACGGTGCATGATGGTATAGATCCTTCAAGGCTGCGCCTGCGGCTTCGCGCCTCAGGGCGAGGTGCGTTGAAGAATGCCGTCGAATGGGCCATTTGAGAGTGCCGGAGTCCGATGGCCGATGTCTGAGAAACCTCCCTCGAGGCGCGCAGGCCGACGGTCGCGTCGCAAAGGGTACGGCGGAATGCTGCAGTCCTGGTCGCATCGCTTTTGCGCTCAAGGGTAGTGTCGATATGCGAATTTGACTAATGTATGGTTGTTGACCCTCAAGCGGAGGCTTGGAAAATTACAGATCATATTCAGTGGCTTATTGAGCAGGGAATCACGAGCGAGCATATTGGCGATCTCGTCGCCGGCCTGTGCGACCGGCTAATCGCGGAAGGGTTTCCGATCTGGCGGGCAAGCATCCGCATGCCGTCGCTTCATCCGATGTACCGCGGCATAGCGGCCAATTTCGTCAGGGGTGGCGTCACGACCATCGAAATGGCCGGACATGGCAGCGCAGCGGATCGCGTCTTCGAGGAGACGCCGATATTCTACCTTTTGAATCGCGGCGAGAAAACCGGACGGTGGAATCTGGCGAAGGGCGAGGGTCTCCAGTATGCCGAGCTTTCCGAATTTGCGCTTGCCGGTGGCACGGATCACGTGATCAATCTTTTCGAGTTCCCGAAGGAGGTCGCGCTGCGCGGGCTCGGTTTTTCCCTGACCAGCGATGCACCAGGCGGATTCTCCGACAATCAGCTGGCCATCGTCGATAAACTGTTCCCGGCACTGGGACTTGCGGCCTACCGCGTGGCGGTTTCGAAGACCGCGACCGATATCCTTGCCGTCTATACCGGCGCCAGGACCAGCGCCCGCATCCTTGCCGGCGAAACCCGCAGGGGAATGGGCGGATCCATCGATGCGGCTATCCTGCTTGCCGACCTCCGCAACTTTACGGCGCTGACCGAGGTCTATCAGCCGGGGGAGATCGTCGGCTTTCTCAACGAGCATTTCGAGCTGATCGACCGGCATGTCGAGGAAAATTCCGGCGAGATCCTTAAGTTCATGGGCGATAGCGTACTGGCGATCTTTCCGACGGATGCCGAGGATCCGCAAAAGGCCTGCATGGCCGCATTGGCGTCGGCCCAGAACCTGCTGCGGGCAAACGAAGAGCTCAATCGTGAGCGGACGCGCAACGGCGGTCCGCATATCGGCATCGATGTCGTGCTGCATCTCGGCGAGGTTTTTTACGGAAATGTCGGTGCTCACGGCAGGCTCGACTTCACGGTGATCGGCAGGGCCGTCAACGAGGCCTCGCGGCTTGAAAAGCTTTGCGGAACGCTTGAGCAGCACCTGCTGCTGTCGGAAAGCTTCGCGGCGACCTGTGCCGTGCCCTGTGACCATCTCGGCTCGTTCGAACTGCGCGGCGTTTCGAAGAGAGCCGACGTCTTCCGGCTTGCCGGCGCCGCCTCATAGAGCGCCGTGCGTCCTTTCGGGACGCTCTAATGCTATAAATCTACGCATCGGCCGATGCGCTAGAGCACGCTTCGATTTTTCAGAATCGCAGATTCGCAAATCAGCTGAGATATGATTCTCTGTCCTACCGGAAAAGGACGGCCGGCAAGGATGACGCACCCATATTCTGAGGATCTTCGCGAACGGGCGATGGCGCGCCTGAACACCGGAGAAACGATACGATCGATCGCAGCAGCACTTGCGATTGCTCCCTCCTGTGTTTCGAAGTGGAAGAAGCGCCTTGCGGAGACCGGCGCTCTGACGCCCGGCCGCGTCGGCGGTCGCAAGCAGCGGACTTTGTCCGGCGAACGGGCCGACTGGCTGCGCCAGCGCTGTCGATCCGGCCCGTTCACGACGCGAGGCCTTGTGGCGGAACTGGCCGAACGCGGCATCAAGACCGAGCGACGCGCCGTTTGGGTGTTCGTCCGGGCCGAGGGCCTGAGTTTCAAAAAAAACGGTTCTGCCGGCCGAGCAGACGCGGATGGATATCGCCAGGAAACGGTTGCGTTGGAAGACCCATCAACGGCGGATCGAAGCGCAGCGGCTGGTCTTTCTCGATGAGACCTGGATCAAGACCAACATGGCGCCCCTCAGGGGGTGGGCACCGCGTGGTCAACGCCTATGTGCCGCGGTTCCGCATGGGCACTGGAAAACCCTGACATTCATTGCCGCCTTGCGCTGCGACCGCATCGACGCCCCTTGGGTCATCGATTTGGCCGATCAACGGCGAACTCTTTACCCTCTATATCCAGAGGATCCTCGTGCCCACGCTCGTCAAGGGCGACATCGTCATCCTCGACAATCTCGGCAGCCATAAGGGCCAAGCTGTCCGTCGTGCCATCCGGGCCGCAGGCGCGCACCTCTTCTTCCTGCCGCCTTACAGCCCGGACCTCAATCCCATCGAGCAAGTCTTTGCCAAGCTCAAGCACCTAATTAGGAGAGAACAGCCTCGCACAGTCGAAGCGACATGGCGCAAGGCTGGTGAAATGCTCGACTGCTTCTCGCCAGCAGAATGCGCAAACTACCTCACAAACTCAGGATATGCTTCCGTATGAAAGCAGCAGGCTCTAGTGTCCGCTCAGATTTCGCCAGACACCTCGCGGCGGCGGCGGTCGAGTTCTTCACTGTAGCGGCGCAGCGTATGGCTTTCGCTGAGTTGTCCGACCACTTTGCGCTCGATCAGATTGTTGACGACGGCGAGCGCTTCGCTTTCGCTTTTGTCGAAGATCGCCGCCGCCTGCCTGGCGTTCATCTGCGGCTGCAGGAAGTCATTGCGGTAGCGGACGAAATCGGCAAGCGTCTGGCCCTCGTCCTGGACATCGGTCGGGTTGGCGTAGATCTCCGGCACCAGCACGAGGCCGGCATATTTGTCGTTCTCTTCGACGAGAATGACGCGTTGCGTTGAGCCGATCGGAAAGGCTCTCCTGAAGTCGTCCAGCGAGATATCGGCCCTTGCCGTTTTCACGTCGGCGCGCATCAGCTTGTTCACCGTCAGATTGCGGATCCAGCCAACGTCGTGGGCGCTGCGGATGCTTTCGCCGCGCAGATGGAAGCGCCACGTGGCGAAGGAGTAGCCGAAGGTCGAGCGCACGACGAGCGAGGAGGTGATGACGGCGGCAAGCACGAGCGCCGTGATCGGGAAATCGCCGGTGATTTCGAGCGCCAGGAAGGTCATCGTCAGCGGCCCGCCAATGACGGCGACGGCCAAAGAACTCATCCCGACCACGGCATAGATCGCAGGCGTCAGCGTCGCATCGGCGAAATAGGGACCGCAATAGGCAAAGAGCTTGCCGAGCAGGGCGCCCATGAACAATGATGCGAAGAACAGGCCGCCCCTGAAGCCGGAGCCGATCGAGATTGCCGAAGCCAGGGATTTCAGGAGGAAGAGACCGATCAGCGCCGGGATCGCCACCTCGCGGGAGAGATTGAGATGAAGGGCGCCGTGGCCGGCCGAGAGCACTTGCGGCGAGATCATCGCCAGCAGCCCGACGATGATGCCGCCGAGCGCCGGGCGGAAGGGCGGGGCGATCGAGCTCTTGCGCGCCAGTTCCTCGATGAAGGCGACGCCCTGCATGATGAGGATGCCGACACCGGCGCAGAAGACGCCGAGCAGCAGCGCCGGGACATAGTCGGCCGGCACGACCGAGCCGAAGCTGCCGATGTCGATGGTGAAATCGCCTTCGGCAAGCAGCCTGGCGACGAGCGTGGATACGAGGGCGGAGGTGACGACCGGGGTCAGCGAGACGATCGTATAGCTGCCGATGATCAGCTCGAAGGCGTAGAAGGCGCCGGTCAGCGGCGCGTTGAAGGCGGCGGCGATGGCGCCGGCCGCACCGCAGCCGACAAGGATGCGCAGGTCCGAACGGCGCAGCTGCAGCTTCAGGCCGAATTTCGAGGCGAGGCCGGCGGCAAGCTGGGTGTAGCCGGCCTCCAGGCCGACCGAGGCGCCGAAGCCGTTGGAGATCAGATTCTGTACGGCAACGATGATGCTGTCGGTCAGCGACAGGCGGCCGCCATGCAGCGCATTGGCCTCGATCGGGTCGACCATCGGTTTCTTGCGCCGCTTGGCGAGCACCAGGAGCAGCAGGCCGAGCAGGGCGCCGCCGATGACCGGGGCGGCGAGCAGCAGCATCTTGTCTTCGATGACCGAGGCGCTCAACCTTTCACTGTCGGCGATGCCGAACACCTGCTGGTGCAGCTCGTTGGAGACATAGCTCATGCCGGTCACGGCAAGTCCCGAGGCGATGCCGACGATGGCGCCCGCCAGCGAGAGGCCGACTTCGCTGCGGCGAGTGAGGGCGCGCAACCGCCCCGGATCGAGGAAAACTCGCAGCGCACGCAGGCGGCGCCGATCCAATTTCGTAAGCATGGCTAGACAACTAGGCGGGGAGAGGCCCGGTCAAGGGCGATGGCGCAACCGGCTTGCAGCGCAATTGCGGCGAAAAGCCGGCGGGCCGGTCAAATATTTATGACGTAAATTACTGATAAAAGACGATATTTCCGGTAGAGTCAGTGGTATTGGCGTGACCTTTCGCCCCCTCGCGCTAGAGGAGGGCTGCGAAGGTCGATTGACTTCAGCCCCCGGCTTGCCTAACCATCCCTCAACGGATGGTCGCTTGACCATCCTGACATAACGGATGGTTCCGGATCGGCGTTGCGCCCTTCCGGATGAAAAGGGAATGTGACGGGGCGGACCCAAGCCGGGCGCCCTTATCACAGCCGACCCCGCGACTGTAGAGCGGTCAGGGTCTTCCATCCGGCATCGAGCCCTTCCGGCCGGCAGCCCGCAATCGTGCAGGCGAGCAGGATGGCGACATGTCGGAAAAGCCACTGGACATGCATGGTGATCAACCGGGGTCGGACGCCTCTATTTCTACGAATCGTCCACCTTTTCACCGATGCAGCCGGGAAGGCGAGGCGGATCCGCTGGCACGATGCGGGGCGACCGGTTTCCGGTCCGCCCCGATCGCGGCCGATACCCGCGAGCCAGGAGACCTGCCATGCGCGCCGGGCGACGAGCCCAATCCTGGGCCAGAGGTCCACTGCCAGCACGGAGGTTGTTTTGGCTGAACGATTGAATTCAGCGCTGCCTTCGGTGGCGCGATGCAGTGGCGGCGGTGCGGTGCTTTCGGCCGCCTGTGTCGAGTATGCGGTACCCCCCTCTGTCCTGCCCGACTGCCGGGGTCGAGCCGCGGGTCTCGACCCGTCCTCCGGACCCTCCACAAGGGGGGAGACCGGCAAGAAGCGAGACCTTCGCCCTACATCGGTTGTTTGGGAAGACCCGTGCCGCGATTCAATCTCCCCCCTTGTGGGGGAGATGTCCGGCAGGACAGAGGGGGGTGTCGCACCCTCAGCCGTCAAGGAATACCCACCCGAAACAAGCCTCGATTATGCCTTCTCTCCCAGGAGCGGCCGAGCATGACCGCTACCCTCATCCTCGGCGGCGCCCGCTCCGGCAAATCCCGTTTCGCCGAAAATATCGTCATTTCCACCGGCCTCGAGCGGCATTACATCGCGACCGGCCGCGCCTGGGACGACGAGATGCAGGCGCGTATCGACCAGCACCAGGACGATCGCGGTCCTTCCTGGACGACGCATGAGGAGCCGCTTGATCTCGTCGGCAAGCTTGCAGCTATCGACGGTGAGGGCAGGGCGATCCTGGTCGATTGCCTGACGCTGTGGCTCACCAATTTGATGATGGAGGGGCGCGATATCGCGGTTCAGGCTGCTGCGCTTGCCGGCTGGCTGCCGCAGGCGAAGGCGCGGCTCGTCATCGTTTCCAACGAAGTCGGCCTCGGCATCGTGCCTGACAATCGCATGGCGCGGGAATTTCGCGATCATGCCGGGCGGCTGCATCAAATGATCGCGACGAAGGCCGCCGAAGTCTATTTCATCGCGGCCGGTCTGCCGCTGAAAATGAAGGGTTGAAGTTCCATGAACCAGCAGAAAATCCCCGCAACCGTCATCACCGGCTTTCTCGGCGCCGGCAAGACGACGATGATCCGCAACCTGCTGACCAATGCCGGCGGCAGGAAGATCGCGCTCATCATCAACGAGTTCGGCGATCTCGGCGTCGACGGCGATGTGCTGAAGGGCTGCGGCGCGGAGAACTGCACCGAGGACGACATCATCGAACTCACGAACGGCTGCATCTGCTGCACCGTGGCCGACGATTTCATTCCGACCATGACCAAACTTCTGGAGCGCGACCAGCGCCCCGACCATATCGTCATCGAGACCTCGGGTCTTGCCCTGCCGCAGCCGCTCGTCGCCGCCTTCAACTGGCCCGATATCCGCAGCGAAGTCACCGTCGACGGCGTTGTCACCGTGGTCGACAGCGCTGCGGTTGCCGCAGGCCGTTTTGCGGATGATCATGATGCCGTCGATGCGCGCCGCGCCGAGGATGAATCGCTCGATCATGAAAGCCCGATCGAGGAGCTCTTCGAAGATCAGCTGACCTGCGCCGACCTGATCGTGCTCAACAAGACCGACCTGATCGACAGCGATGGCCTTGGACGCGTCAAGAGCGAGGTTGCCTCGCGCATCGCCCGCAAACCCGTGATGATCGAGGCCAGGAATGGCGCGGTGCCGGCAAGCGTGCTGCTCGGCCTAGGCATCGGCACGGAAGACGATATCGGCAACCGCAAATCCCATCACGAGCTGGAGCATGAAGAGGGCGAGCCGCATGATCACGACGAATTCGACAGTTTCGTCGTCGAACTCGGCGCCATCTCCGATACGGCAGGTTTCGTCGAGAGGCTGAAGGCCATCATCGCCGCGCATGACGTACTGCGCCTCAAAGGCTTCATCGACGTTTCCGGCAAGCCGATGCGCCTGCAGCTGCAGGCCGTCGGTGCCCGCATCGATCAGTATTTCGACCGCGCCTGGGCGCCTGATGAAGCGCGCAGCACCCGCCTCGTCGTCATCGGCCTGCATGAGATGGATCAGGACGCGGTGCGCAAGGCGATCGAAGCGCTCGCTTAGGGATAGTCGATGCATCTGCTTCTGGCCCAGCAAGGATCGATCAGCGACGGCGAAGAGGCGATCGACCTCGGGCAGACGCCTGGCGATATCTTGTTCCTCTCGGCCGCCGACACCGAGCTTGCAGCGATCGCCGCGGCGTATGCCGGCGGAGTGGCGGGCTATTCGCTGAGGCTTGCAAGCCTGATGAGCCTGAAGCATCCGATGTCGGTCGATACCTATGTCGAGCGGACGGCGCAGCATGCGAGGCTGATCATCGTGCGGGCGTTGGGCGGGGCGAGCTATTTCCACTATGCGCTGGAGGCGCTGCATGCGGTTGCTGCGCGGAATGGCGCGCTGATTGCAGTGCTGCCGGGGGATGCCAAGCCAGATGCCGGACTGACGCCGTTTTCCAATGTGGCGTTGGAGGATCTCAATGCGCTGTGGGGCTATCTGATCGAGGGCGGCGACGCCAATGCGCGGGGCTTTCTTGCCTATGCAGCGGCGATGCTTTCGGGGGAGGAGAAGCCGACGCCGGCCGCGCCGCTGATGAAGGCGGGGATCTGGTGGCCGGGGAGAGGGCTGGTTGGGATTGAGGGATGGAAGAGGCTTGTTTCAAGCGCGTCTTCCTTGGCTGTCGAAGTCGTGACACCCCCCTCTGTCCTGCCGGACATCTCCCCCACAAGGGGGGAGATCGGCAAGGGGCGAGATTATCGCCCTACATCGGTTGTTTGGGGAGAGACCTTCCACGATTCGATCTCCCCCCTTGTGGGGGAGATGTCCGGCAGGACAGAGGGGGGTACCGCGTACTCGACGGCAGACCAGAGCACCGCATATTCGACGGAGAAGGTGGAAATCGAACCCACCATTCGTCCTATCATCGCCATAGCCTTCTACCGCGCCCTCGTGCAGAGCGGCGAAACCCGCCCCGTCGAAACCCTGATCGAAGCCCTGCGGTCGCGGGGTCTTCGCCCGTTGCCAGTCTTCGCCTACAGCCTCAAGGACCCGATCTCCAAAGGCATCCTCGAATCCATCTTCGCCGACCTCAAACCCGACGTCGTCATCAACACGACGGGCTTCGCCGTCTCCGCCCCTGGGGCCGATCGCGAACCGACGGTGCTGGAGGCCAATGACGCCATCGTTCTGCAGGCGATCTTTTCGGCCTCGTCGCGGGAAGCCTGGACGGCCTCATCGCAAGGATTGTCCGCCCGCGATCTCGGCATGAACGTCGCGCTGCCGGAGGTGGACGGCCGCGTCCTGTCGCGCGCCGTCTCCTTCAAATCTGCCGCCCGCTACGATGCTGCGGTTGAGGCCAATATCGTTTCCAGCGAGCCGGATGTGGGGCGCATGGCCTATGTGGCTGCGCTTGCCGCCAACTGGGCGCGGCTGCGGCAGCGGCCGGTTTTGGAGCGGCGTGTTGCGCTCGTCATGGCGAATTATCCGAACCGCGATGGACGGCTCGGCAATGGCGTCGGTCTCGATACGCCTGCCGGCACCGTCGAGGTGATGCGGGCGATGGCGGAGGCCGGTTATCCCGTTGCCGATATTCCCGCCGATGGAGATGCGCTCATGCGGCATCTGATGGCCGGGCCGACCAATTCCGGCTTTGACGGCAAGGTGGTGCGCGAGCGGCTTTCCCTGAGTCGATACAAGCGCTTCTTCGCCTCTCTTCCCAATCAGATTCAGGAGGAAGTGACGGCGCGTTGGGGTGATCCCGAAGCGGATCCTTATCTGCGGGATGGCGCTTTCGCGCTGCCCTTTGCCCGGTTCGGCGGGTTGCTGGTGGGGATCCAGCCGGCGCGGGGCTACAATATCGATCCGAAGGAGAGTTATCACTCGCCGGATCTCGTGCCGCCGCACGGTTATTTCGCCTTCTATGCCTTTCTGCGCGAAGAGTTCGGCGCCGATGCTGTGGTTCACATGGGCAAGCACGGCAATCTGGAATGGCTGCCCGGCAAGGCGCTGGCGCTGTCCGACACTTGCTATCCCGAGGCTATCCTCGGACCCTTGCCGCATCTTTATCCCTTCATCGTCAATGATCCCGGCGAGGGCACGCAGGCCAAGCGCCGTAGCGCGGCGGTTATCATCGATCACCTGACGCCGCCGCTGACGCGGGCCGAAAGTTACGGGCCGCTCAAGGATCTGGAGGCGCTGGTCGACGAATATTACGAAGCCTCGGGCGGCGATCCCAGGCGTATCCGCTTGCTCAGTCGGCAGATCCTTGAGCTTGTTAGCGATATCGGGCTGGACCGCGACGCGGGCATTGCGAAGGGAGAGAGTGAAGGCGAGGCGCTGAAGAAGCTAGATGCCTATCTCTGTGATCTCAAGGAGATGCAGATCCGGGATGGGTTGCATGTGTTTGGGGTGTCGCCGGAAGGGCGGTTGCTGACGGATCTCACCGTGGCCTTGGCGCGGGTGCCGCGTGGGCTCGGTGAGGGCGGGGATGGGAGTCTGCAGCGGGCGATTGCTGGGGATGCTGGGTTGGGCGTTGAGCCCGTGACACCCCCCTCTGTCCTGCCGGACTACCGGGGTCGAGCCGCGTGTCGCCACCCGTCCTTCGGCCCCCCCACAAGGGGGGAGATCGACGGGGGGCCAGACCGCCGCCCTACATCAGTTGTTTGGGGAAGCGCTATCGCCGATCCAATCTCCCCCCTTTTGGGGGAGATGCCCGGCAGGGCAGAGGGGGGTAATCCCACCTTCGACCCTCTCGATTGCGACATGGCCGCCCCCTGGGCCGGCCCATGCCCGGCAATCCTTGCAGATATCCTCGACGCCCCCTGGCGCAGCAATGGCGACACGATCGAGCGCATCGAGCTGCTCGCCGCCAAGCTCGTTTCGGGCGATATGGACTGCCCAACCCTCTGGTCCCAAACCAGAGCCGTACTCGACGAAATCGAGGCACGCCTGAAGCCCTCAATTCTCGCCTGCGGCCCGGCCGAAATCACCAGTTTGCTGCGCGGCCTCGACGGCCGTTTCGTGCCGCCCGGCCCATCCGGCGCACCGACGCGCGGGCGGCCGGATGTGCTGCCGACGGGACGGAATTTCTATTCCGTCGACAGCCGCGCGGTGCCGACGCCGGCGGCCTATGAGCTGGGAAAAAAATCCGCGGAATTGCTGATCCGCCGTTACGTGCAGGATCACGGTGAATGGCCCGTCTCCTTCGGGCTGACGGCCTGGGGCACCTCGAACATGCGCACCGGCGGCGACGATATCGCTCAAGCTTTGGCGCTGATCGGCGTCAAGCCGGTCTGGGACATGGCCTCTCGGCGTGTCACCGGCTACGAGATTATCCCGCCGGCCATGCTGCGGCGGCCGCGGGTGGATGTGACGTTGCGCATTTCCGGCTTCTTCCGTGACGCTTTCCCGGAGCAGATCGCGCTGTTCGACAAGGCGATCCGCGCCGTCGGTGCGCTGGAGGAGGATGCGGCTGACAATCCGATCGCCGGGCGCATGCGCGGTGAGGCGGCGCGGCTTGCCGCAGCCGGGCTCGATGCGAAGGCGGCGGCGAAGCGTGCGGGTTATCGCATCTTCGGCTCCAAGCCGGGGGCCTATGGTGCCGGCCTGCAGGCGCTGATCGATGAGAAGGGCTGGGAGCGGCGGGCCGATCTGGCCGAAGCCTATCTTGTCTGGGGCAGCTATGCCTATGGCGCGGGTGAGGAAGGGCAGGCCGAGCGCGGGCTCTTCGAGGAGCGGCTGCGTTCCATCCAGGCCGTCGTACAGAACCAGGACAATCGCGAGCACGACCTGCTCGACAGCGACGATTATTACCAGTTCGAAGGCGGTATGGCGGCGGCGGCCGAAGCGCTCGGCGGTGTGCGGCCGGCGATCTATCACAATGATCATTCCAGGCCGGAGAAGCCTGTTATTCGCTCTCTGGAGGAAGAAATCGGGCGGGTAGTGCGTGGGCGCGTCGTCAATCCGAAATGGATCGTTGGCGTCATGCGTCATGGCTACAAGGGCGCTGCCGAGATCGCAGCGACGGTCGATTACCTCTTTGCTTTCGCGGCGACCACCGGCGCTGTCGGCAATCATCATTTCGAGGCTGTCTATCAGGCCTTTATCGCCGACGTGAGAGTGCGCGACTTCATGGCCGAGAAGAATCCGGCAGCACTTTCCGAAATGAAAGAGCGGCTGATGGAGGCGATCGAGCGGGGGCTTTGGACGCCGCGCAGCAATTCGGCGCAGTTCAATCTCACAGACATCAACGAAGCCAGGAAAAGAGCAGGCAGCCAGCCATGACCGAAGAGCCAGTCGTACCAGTCGAAAAAGACGATGCCCGTCACGCCGAGAAGATGGCGAAGAAGAAGGCCGCCCGTGACAAGATCATGGCGACCAAGACGGATGAGAGGGGCTTGATCATCGTTCATACCGGCAAGGGCAAGGGCAAGTCGTCGGCCGCTTTCGGCATGATCTTCCGGCATATTGCGCATGGGAAGCCGTCGGCCGTCGTGCAGTTCATCAAGGGTGCGATGTGGACGGGCGAGCGAGATCTGATCGAGAAGCATTTTTCCGATCTCTGCCAGTTCCATACGATGGGCGAGGGCTTTACCTGGGAGACGCAGGACCGGGCGCGGGATGTCGCGGCGGCAAGGGCTGCCTGGGAAAAGGCCAAGGAGCTGATCCGCGACGAGCGCAATTCCATGGTGCTGCTCGACGAGATCAATATCGCGCTGCGTTACGACTATCTCGATATTAACGAGGTTGTCGAATTCCTGAAGAACGAGAAGCCCTACATGACGCATGTCGTGCTGACGGGACGCAACGCCAAGGATGAACTGATCGAAATTGCCGATCTCGTCACCGAGATGGAGCTGATCAAGCATCCCTTCCGCTCCGGCATCAAGGGGCAGCCGGGTGTGGAGTTCTAAAGCAATTCCAGCAAAAGTGTGCGCGGTTTTGCGTTCGGAATTGCGTGAAAAGGAGGGCAATTCCAGCAGGAGTGTGCGCGGTTTTGCGTCCGGAATTGCGTGTAAGCAAAGAGATCGTCAGTTGAGGGCGAGGCTGCGCAGGATGGCGGCCGTTTCCTGATCGGCCGGAAAGAAGGATTCGACGGCCAGTTCCGACAGGGTGATATCGACAGGCGTGCCGAAGACGGTCGTTGTCGAGATGAAAGAGAGCAGGCCGGCTTTCGTCGATAGTTTTAGCGGAACGACGATGCCGGCATGGTCGGCATGGGCCTCGCCGGTGGATTCGGGCGCGGGGTAGGAGAGCAGATCCTTCAGCAGCGTTTCCAGCACCGGGTCGCCCGAGACCGATATCTGCTGCTGCAGCCGGTCGAGAAGATGGGCGCGCCATTCCGGGAGGTTAGCGATCTGAGGTGCAAGGCCCCGCGGATGCAGGCTGAGGCGCAGCACGTTGATGGGCGATTCCAGCAGCGATTCATCGGCAACGGCTTCGAGCAGCGGCGTGATGGCGGCGTTGGCGGCAATGAGCGCCCAGTGACGGTCGATGGCGATGGCCGGGAAGGGTTCGTGGCCCTTCAGCACCATGTCGATGGCGCGCCGCGCCGGCTCAAGGGCGGGATCGTCCAGCTTGCGTTCGGCAAAGACCGGGGCGAAACCCGCAGCCAGCAGCAGCGGGTTCCGGTCGCGGAGCGGAACGTCCAGACGCTCGGCCAGATGCAGCAGCATCTCGCGGCTCGGCGTCGAGCGCCCGCTCTCGATGAAGCTCAGGTGCCGTTGGGAGATATCGGCTTCGAGCGCGAGATCCAGCTGGCTCATGCGGCGGCGCTGGCGCCATTCGCGCAGGTGATCTCCGAGAGAGCGGGCGGTCGGGGTCATCAGGCGGCTTCCGGCAATTGGTCGATGAAGCCATGGACGGATTTTAACCTGCCGTCTTCGAGTTCGGCGAAATCCGTGCCCTTGATCAGCGCTTCGCCATTTTCAGGGCCGAGGCCCCAGGAGAAGCGTAAGTTATCGCCGTAGCCGTCGGCCGTGCCGATCAGTGCGAAGCGAAAACCGGGGAAGCGGTTCTGGACAGCCTCGACCAGCCCGTTGATCTGCTCATGGCCTTGCCCGCGCATCAGCGGATCGACATAGATTGCTGCTTCAGCCCAGCTCTCGGCGATGAGCGCGCGGCGGCGCTCATCATCCGTCTCGTTCCAGATGGCGAGGTAGCGCTCGGCGGTGGTCGTTGCGTCGTTCATTGGGTCATCTCCTTTTGATCGCCGGTCAATTCCAGGCAGGGCGATCATGGGCGAAGGCGGTGCACCCTATCAATTACGCCAGAGGTAATGAAAGGCGTTTGGCTAGAGTCCGAGCCAGACCCGCAGCGGATTTGCCGGATCGGCGAGCAGCTTGACCGCCAAAGCGATGCAGACGATGACGAGCAGCGGCTTGATGAGCTTTGCGCCGATGCGCATGGCGAGCCGTGAGCCCAACTGGGCACCCAGGAACTGGCAGACACCCATCAGCAGGCCGATCTTCCAGAGGATCGCGCCGAAGCTTGCGAAGACGATCAGCGCGCCCAGGTTGGAGCCGAAATTCAGAAGCTTGGTGTGAGCGGTGGCCTTCAGCACGCCGAAGCCGGCGAGGGTGACGAAGGCAAGCATGAAGAAAGAGCCGGTGCCGGGGCCGAAGACGCCGTCGTAGAAGCCGATGGCCGGCACCAGCGTCAGGCCGAAGGCGAAGGGCGTGATGAGGCGGTGTTTGTCAAGATCGTTGAGGTTCGGCTTGACGGCAAAGAAGATCGCGATTGCCAGCAGCAGCACAGGCATGATCGCTTGAAGCACCTGGCCTGGTACGATCGTCGCAAGAGCGGCGCCGAGTGCCCCGCCCATGAGGGCCATCAGAGCCATCGGCAACTGTTCGGAAAGCTCCACATGGCCCTTGCGGGCATAGGCGAGCGTCGCGGAAGCTGCGCCGAAGATCGATTGCACCTTGTTGGTTCCGAGCGTCTGCAGCGGCGGGATGCCGGCGATCAACATGGCGGGAACGGTGATGAGACCGCCGCCGCCGGCAATTGCATCGACGAAACCGGCAAAGAAGGCAGCAGCGCAGAGCAGCAGAAGCAGATGAAAGGCAATGTCAGGCAAGATGCTATTCCAGAAGGGCTTTCAGCCGGTTTTGTTGCATTTCCCTCTCCAAGCTGCAATGGCTGCAAGGACACAGCAACGGCACAATCGGCTGCTTCCATGAGCGACATATCTTTCAATCCGGCACGGCGCCATGTGCTCGGTCTTGGCTGCGAGCGCGGGACGCCGGCTGCGGAGGTGTTGGCGCTCGCCGTCGCGGCGCTTGGGGCGGTCGGGATCAGCGCGGATGAGCTCGCCGCCATTGCTTCCATCGACAGCCGCCGGAAGGAGGCGGCAATCCTGGCAGTCGCCAGGCATTTTGCCGTGCCGGCTCTATTCTTCGACGCTCCGCGACTGGAGCGGGAAACGCCGCGGCTCAGAAATCCATCGGCCGTCGTCTTTGCTCGCGTCGGCTGCCATGGCGTTGCGGAATCGGCGGCGCTTGCTGCGATCGGCGACGATGCCGAACTGGTGCTTGGCAAAATCAAGTCGGCGCAGGCGACGGCGGCAGTCGCCCGAGGCGGGTTGCAGAAAGCCTGACGGTCGCTATGGTGGCGGCAATTCGCGGCGCCAACCGGCAGGCTCGCGATTCACATTTAGAGGATAAATTATGCACAAGGTCATTTATGACACTGACCCGGGCGTTGACGACGCCATGGCGCTTCTCTTCCTGCATCGCCATCCCGAAATCGATCTGATCGGCATCACCACGGTCTTTGGCAATGCATCGGTGGAGACGACGACGCGCAATGCGCTCTTCCTCAAGCGTGAGTGGAATATTCCCGCGCCGGTCGCCAAAGGCGCCAGCGTCACCATCGATGCCTCGCGCGCCGAGCGGGAATGGCCTTCCATGGTGCATGGCGACAACGGCCTCGGCGATATCGAGGTGCCCGCAGCGATCGACCTGCCGCTCGATCCGCGCCCGGCGCACCGCTTCATCATCGACACTGTGCGTGCCAATCCTGGCGAGGTGCGTCTGGTCGCGGTCGGACGGATGACCAATCTGGCGATGGCGCTGAAGGAGGATCCCGAGATTGCGACCCTGGTCAAGGACGTCGTCATCATGGGTGGCAACTTCTATGTTCCCGGCAATGTCTCGCCGGTCGCCGAGGCCAATATTCACGGCGATCCCGAGGCCGCCGACATTGTCATGACAGCGCCGTGGAAGGTCGCAGTCATCGGCCTCGACGTCACCTCGATCACCACCATGAGCCGCAGTTATCTCGGCAGGATGGCGGCCGAGGGAGATGGCGCCGTGAAACTGCTCGATGCACTCTCGCAATCCTACATCGACTTCTACCAGCATGCGGTCGAGGACGGCATGATGGTGCATGACAGCTGCGCCGCAGTCTACGTCGTGGCCCCGGAACTGTTCTCGTCGATATCGGGGGCGGTGCGCGTCGTCTGCGGCGGCATTGCCGACGGTCAGACGATCGTCAAGCCGGATGGCCGCCGCTTCCCGCCCGGCGATTGGGATGATCGGCCGAGCCAAATCGTCACCACAGGGATCGAGTCGGAAAAGGTCCTAAAGCTGATCCGCGATACGCTGCTTCGCGGCTGAGTGTCTTGAAGGACTGATTGCAGCAGGCGCCAACTTTCGACTTGCTTTTTTTCGGCGTCACCCTCGGCCTTGTGTCGAGGGTCCGCCGCGGCCGCCACAGATACTCGGGACAAGGCCGAGAATGACGAAGAGGAGTTGGACGACTTTGTCAGCAGTCCGTGCAGCGGGCGGTCTCGTTTGGGTATATTATAATATATTCACGCTGTTGCGTCGCTTTCCTGCGATATTGAATCCGCTTGCTTGCAAAGTGAGTCATCGTTATCTCAGCAACTTCAAGTGAGGCAGCGCGGGCGGCGTTGACCTTGGCCCTTGCTGGGCCTAGATCAACAAAATGTTGAATAACGCATTCTCCCATTTGCCGGTGTTGGAGCCGGGCAGCGTCTGGCTCGTCGGGGCCGGTCCGGGTGATCCGGGCCTGCTGACGCTCTTGGCCGCCAGGGGGCTCGCCGAGGCCGATGTGATCATCCATGACGCGCTGGTCAATGAGGACTGTCTGAGGCTCGCGCACCCCGGCGCCGAACTCGAATATGCCGGCAAACGCGGCGGCAAACCCTCGGCCAAGCAGCGGGATATTTCGTTGCGCCTGGTGGAACTGGCGCGTGCCGGCAAGCGGGTGCTGCGGCTGAAGGGGGGCGATCCCTTCGTCTTCGGGCGCGGCGGCGAGGAGGCGCTGACGCTGGTCGAGCACAATATCCCGTTCCGCATCGTGCCGGGGATCACCGCCGGTATCGGCGGGCTTGCCTATGCCGGCATTCCGGTGACTCATCGCGAGATCAATCATGCGGTGACGTTTCTCACCGGCCATGATTCCTCCGGCATCGTGCCCGACAGAATCAACTGGGAAGCGATCGGCAAGGGTTCGCCGGTGATCGTCATGTATATGGCGATGAAGCATATCGCCCAGATTAGCGCCAGCCTCATTGCTTCGGGCCGCTCGCCGTCCGAGCCCGTAGCTTTCGTCTGCAATGCGGCGACCGGTGCGCAGCAGGTGCTGGAGACGACGCTGGGGCAGGCGACCCAGGCTGTTACCGCCTCCGGGCTCGAGCCGCCGGCGGTGGTCGTCGTTGGCGAGGTGGTGCGGCTCCGAGCCTCGCTCGATTGGGTCGGCGCTCTCGCCGGACGACGGCTGCAGCCCGATCCGTTCCGCCAGTCCGGCCAGGTGCTGGCATGAGCGGCCTGCTGATTGCAGCTCCTTCCTCCGGTGCCGGCAAGACGACGGTGACGCTCGGCCTGCTCAGAGCCTTGCGTCGGCGCGGCATCGCGGTCGCGCCGGGCAAGGCCGGCCCGGATTATATCGATCCCGCCTTCCATGCGGCGGCAAGCGGCACGCCCTGCCTGAACTTTGATCCCTGGGCGATGCGGCCGGAGCTGATCTCGGCCAATGCCACGCTGCACCGCTCCGGCGACCGCATTCTCGTCGTCGAGGCGATGATGGGGCTGTTCGACGGAGCGGCCGACGGCAAAGGGACGGCAGCGGATCTGGCCGCCCAGCTCGGCCTTTCCGTGGTGCTGGTCGTCGACGCCTCACGCATGTCGCAATCGGTCGCGCCGCTGGTGGCGGGCTTCGCCGGTTTCCGCGCGGATGTCCGCGTGGCCGGGGTCATCCTCAACAAGGTCGGCAGCGACCGGCACGAGGCGATGCTGCGTCAGGCGCTCGAGGCGATCCGGATGCCCGTGATCGCCGTAATCGGCAGCGACAAGGCGCTTGCCTTGCCGGATCGCCATCTCGGCCTTGTTCAGGCCGGTGAACATGCGAGCCTCGAAGGGTTCATCGAGCATGCGGCGGATGCCGTCTCCGAGGAATGCAATTTCGAGTTTCTGCTGCGCATCGCGAGGCAGGGGCTCAACCGGCCGTCGGCTGCCAATATCGATCGCCTGCCGCCACTCGGCAGTCGCATTGCAGTGGCCCGCGATATCGCCTTTGCCTTTTCCTATGAGCATATGCTGCTTGGCTGGCGGCGGCGGGGGGCTGCGATTTCCCTCTTCTCGCCGCTCGCCGACGAGGCGCCCGCTGCCGATGCGGATGCGATCTATCTGCCCGGCGGCTATCCCGAGCTGCATGCCGGAAAGCTCTCACGGGCGCCGACTTTCCGCGCCGGCCTCCTCGATGCGGCGGCACGCGGCATCCGGATCTTTGGCGAGTGCGGCGGCTATATGGTGCTCGGCGAAGGGCTGATCGACGCAGACGGCAAACGTCACGAGATGCTCGGTCTGCTGCCCGTCGTCACCAGCTATGCTGCGCGCAAACGCCATCTCGGTTATCGCCACGTCACGCCGCTCGACGATGCGATCTTTCAGCGGGCAATGACGGCGCATGAATTCCACTATTCCACCCTCGTCTCGGAAGGCGAGGGCGAGCGGCTGTTTCAGGTCCGGGATGCGCTCGGAACCGATCTCGGCCCGGCGGGGCTCCGGCGCGGGCAGGTGGCGGGCTCCTACATGCATCTGATCGATCTCACCGGGATTGCCACATGAGCGCTCCGGTCGTCCATGGTGGCGGCGTGACCGCCGCTGCTGCCGCCTTTGGCGGCAGGCCGGAGGAATGGCTCGACCTTTCCACCGGCATCAACCCATGCCCGGCGGCTTTGCCCGAAATCCCGGCGCTGGCTTGGCACCGTCTGCCGGACAGCTATCTAGTCGATGAGGCAAGGCGGGCTGCGCGCGATTATTACGGGAGCGGCGAGATCCTGCCGCTGCCGGTGCCCGGCACGCAGTCGGTGATCCAACTTCTGCCGCGGCTGCTGACAAAGGGTGAGGGCGCCATGGTGGACGACAGGGTCGCGGTCGTGGCGCCGACCTATGGCGAGTATGCGCGCACTTTTATTTCGGCTGGTTTTGCCGTCGATACCCTCGATGGTGTCGCTGCGATCGGCGCCGAGCATCGGCTTGCCGTCGTCGTCAATCCGAATAATCCCGATGGGCTGACATGGCCTGTGGAAACGCTGATCGCCCTGCATGACAGGATGAAGGCGGTCGGGGGACTCCTCGTCGTCGACGAAGCTTTCGGCGACGCCATTCCGGCGCTGAGTCTCGCCGGCCATGCTCAGAGGCTCTCAAATCTGGTGATCTTCCGCTCCTTCGGCAAGTTTTTCGGGCTCGCTGGCCTTCGGCTCGGTTTTGCGATTGCAGGTGACGATATTCTCAAGCGTTTCGAGGAGTGGCTCGGACCCTGGGCAGTATCCGGGCCGGCGCTTTCGATAGCAGGCTCGCTACTGCGTTCGGACGTTTCCCCCATCCGCCGGCTTATCGATGAACGCTGCGCCGGGCTTCATGCGGTGCTGAGCGGGGTCGGGCTGCAGATCACCGGGGGAACAGGGCTGTTCGCCCTTGTCGACGATGCCAGGGCGAGCGACATTTACACGCATCTCTGTCGGCATCATATTCTCGTCCGCAAGTTCGACTATGCGCCCGGATGGCTGCGTTTCGGGCTGCCGCCCGATCGGGCGGCGGACCGGCGGCTTGGTGAAGCCCTTCAGAGATTTGAGCGATGACGATCGACCTAAACCTTCTCGTGCTGCTTCTGGCGCTGCTGCTCGACCGGATCGTCGGCGATCCGCAATGGCTCTGGTCGCGCGTGCCGCATCCTGTCGCGATGTTCGGAGCGGTGATCTCCTATGCCGACCAGCAGCTCAATCCTTCAAGCCTCACGGGGCATCAACGGCGGATGAACGGCATTGCCGCCATCCTGGCGCTGCTGTTGCTGGGTCTCGCGGCAGGCTTCGTGTTCGACCGGTTTTTCGCGCTGTTCGGCCTCGCCGGCATCTTGCTGGAGACCGGACTGGTGGCGGTCTTTCTGGCGCAGAAGAGCCTTGCCGACCACGTCGCCGCCGTTGCCGTCGCCCTGCGTGAGGAGGGGCTTGCCGGTGGGCGGACCGCCGTCGCCCGCATTGTCGGGCGCGATCCCGAGACGCTGGATGAGCCGGCCGTCTGCCGTGCTGCGATCGAAAGCCTTGCCGAGAACTTTTCCGATGGCGTCGTCGCGCCGGCGATTTGGTATGCTATCTTCGGCCTGCCAGGGCTTTTCGCCTACAAGATGCTGAACACGGCAGATTCGATGATCGGCCATAGATCGGAAAAATATATCGATTTCGGATGGGCGGCCGCCCGGCTCGACGATCTCGCCAACTGGCCGGCCGCGCGCCTTTCGATCCTGCTGATTGCTGCAGGCGCCTGGATCCGGCGCGGGACCAGCGCCTGCCGCGACGCGATCCGGGTGGCGATGCGCGACGGCGGCCTGCACCGTTCGCCGAATTCCGGCCGGCCGGAAGCGGCAATGGCGGGTGCTCTGAATGTACAACTCGCCGGACCGCGCATCTATGGCGGCGTGCTCGTTACCGAACCGATGATCAACAATCCCGGCCGCGATGTCGCCACATCCGGCGACATCGAAGACGGTGTCTCCGTCTTTCAGGCGAGCTGCATGGTGCTTGCCGGCCTGACGTTCGGATTGTTTTTGTGCTTCCTGTGAGGAGCTTACCGTAGCAGCTCATGCCCCGGTGGACAGTCCCGCTGCAAAGGTTTATGCGAAACGCCTCAAATCCATCAGACCGGAAGCAGAGCGATGACAGTTCAGGTTGAACTACCGTGCCCGAAGTGCAAGAGCACCAAGATGAAATTCGAGCGTCCCGAGATTCGCGAGACGGACATCATAACTTGCGCTGCCTGCGGCCATAATCTCGGCACCATGGCCTCCATCCGCCAAAAGATGAACAAGGCCTATCAGCAGCTCAAGCAGAGGTCGGCGGCGCCACCCAAGCTTCAGTGAGGCGAAGCGGCCGCCCCCCCGTGCGCGTAGACCCGTCATTGCTCTGTTAGAATTGTGATTACCATTCGGGTTAAAGCTATATAATCAAGTATCGTCATAGTCTCTCTGTCGTGAGGGCGCAGTCAAACTGCGTGGGTGCGAAGAGGGGTTATCATGAAGACGATTTTTGCCGCCGCGGCGGCAAGCTTGTTGCTGCAGCTTTCTCCAGTTGCGGCTGAGGCGGCAACGCTGGTTGCAAATATCAGCATCGGCAAGCAGACAATGACCGTCACCGAGAACGGCTTCGTCAAATATCGCTGGAAGGTTTCGACCGCGCGCAATGGTTATGTCACGCCCACCGGCTCCTGGAGCGCCAAATGGTTGTCGCGCGATCACCGTTCGCGCAAGTACGACAACGCGCCGATGCCGTATGCCGTATTTTTCAACGGCGGTTACGCCGTTCACGCCACCTTCGATCTGAAGCGCCTCGGCACACCGGCCTCGCATGGCTGCGTTCGCCTGCATCCCGACAATGCGGCCGAGTTCTTCTCACTGGCGCGGCAGGCAGGTCTTGCCAATACCCGCGTCGTCATCACGCGCTGATCCCGGATCAGCGCTTGAACCTGAATTCGGCGTCTGATCTCGGATCAGTACCTGATCCGAATTTAATGTCTGATCGCGTTACGCGCTGATCCTTTCCAGCTCATCCAGATCGGGAACGACGATATGTCTGGAGTTCTCGATCAGGATAACACCCCGCTTGCGCAGCCTTGTCATTTGCCGGCTGACGGTTTCGATCGTCAGTCCGAGAAAATCGGCGATCTCGGCGCGCGACAGCGGCAGGTCGAAGGCCGTGCTGATGGCGGTTTGCGGCTCGGCATGGGTTGCGATGAGGTGGAGCAGGCTTGCAACCTTTTCCTCAGCCGTGCGGCGGCCAAGCGTCAGCATCCAGTCGCGCGCGGCGTCCAACTCGTTAAGCGCCTGGTCGTGCAGCCTGCGCTGCAGCTCCGGCGTCCCCCCGATCATGCGGTCGAGCAGGTTGCGCGGGAAGACACAAATTTCGGCGTCGGTTGCCGCCTCCGCCGATAGTGTGCTTTCGCGGACGAAGGGTCTGCCGACGAAATCGGGAGCGAACTGCAGGCCGACGATCTGCTGGCGTCCGTCCGGCATCATCTTGCAGAGCTTCACCACGCCGCGCATGATGTTCGAATAAAACGAACTTTCCGATCCTTGCGCAATGATATCCGAGCCGGCCTCGATCTTGCGGCGCAGGGAGTGGCGGTTGAGCTCCTTCAACTGAGCGTTTGACAGGGCGCCGCAGACGACGCCGTGTCGCGCCTGACAGGAACGACATGCGACGGGCGTGCCTGTCTCGAAAATCTCGCTGCTGGCAACGTCCATCGTCGTGATCCTTCAAAAAGCCCGGACAATGCTGGAGCGCGATCGCAATTCCCTTCCAGCGCAGCTTGATGATTATCAAATGCCGGCGCGCATAATTTGATTCAGATCAAAGAGCGGTGCGGATGTTGACAGCCGCATCCTTGTTTTCGACGCCAGCACTCGCCGGCGCTCCATTGCTGTTTAGGCAACACCTTATTGTCAAATTGCCGCGACGCTCGGACGAAAGCATTGGCTTTTGAAAAGGATTTGCCTATGAGGGGGTTTAAATCGTCATTTCATGAGGTACAGCGCGTGACCGCTACATTCGATAAAGTTGCCGACATTATTGCAGAAACCAGCGAGATCGATCGCGCCACGATCACGCCGGAGAGCCATACGATCGACGACCTCGGTATCGACAGCCTCGACTTCCTCGACATCGTCTTTGCGATCGACAAGGAATTCGGCATCAAGATTCCGCTCGAAAAGTGGACGCAGGAGGTCAACGAAGGCAAGGTTTCCACTGAAGAATATTTCGTGCTGAAGAACCTCTGCGCCAAGATTGACGAGCTCAAAGCGGCCAAGGCCTGAGCGACACACCAGTCTTTTTCGAACGCCCTGCCGCCCTGACTATGGCGGCCGGGCGGTTTCGTTCCTAATTAGTGCACGCCGCCCAAAAGTGTGCAGCGGTTTTGGGACAACGGCAGGCACAAGAACAAAGACCTGAAGTGCGACGCGCTTCAGGCGTCACCGGCGGGCGGATTCGGCCTGTCGGGCCGGAGGATCCGAATGCTGCTGGAATATTTCCAGATGATTGACCACGTCGAAGCGGTGGACCTGAAGAAGGCTACGCTGACGGCGCGATCCGTCGTGCCGGCCAAGAGCCCCGTCTTCGAGGGCCATTTTCCCGGTATGCCGCTCGTTCCCGGCGTGCTCCTGATCGAAACCATGGCGCAGGCTTCCGGCATGCTGGTGCTTGCCGCCTCGGACTTTGCCGCCATGCCCTTCCTGATGTCCGTCGACGGCGCCAAGATGCGCACTTTCGTCGAGCCGGAAGCCGTGCTCGATATCGAGGCGGTGTTGGAGCATGACGGGTCAGGTTTCGCGGTCACCAAAGCCAAGATCACCAGCGGCGGCAAGAAGGTCTGCGATGCGCAGCTGAAACTGCGCACCATGCCCTTTAGCGAAGTTCCGCTCGGCGATATCGTGAAAAAACGCGCCGGCGAGGTCGGGCTTCTGGAAGCGATCGCAGCGCAGGGAGTGATTGGATGAGCAAGGCTGCAAACGACGTCGTCATTTCAGGCGTCGGTATCGTCACCTGTCAGGGCGTCGGCAAGGACGCGCATATCGCGCTGCTTTCTGCCGAAAACGCGCCGAAGGCGATCGTCGAGACCGAGAAGTTCAAACCCTATCCGGTGCATCCGCTGCCCGAGATCGACTGGTCGCAGCAGATCGCCAAGCGCGGCGACCAGCGCCAGATGGAAAACTGGCAGCGCATCGGCGTCTTCGCCGCGGGGTTGGCGCTAGACGATGCCGGCTTCAAGGACAATATCGAGGCCTGCGGCACGATGGACATGATCGTGGCGGCCGGCGGCGGCGAGCGTGACATCAATGTCGATACGTTGATCGTCGACGAAGGCCTGAAGCGCAACGACCGCGAACTGCTACTCAACGAAAAGCTGACTACCGAGCTCCGGCCGACGCTGTTTCTGGCGCAGCTTTCCAACCTGCTGGCCGGCAACATCTCCATCGTTCACAAGGTCACCGGCTCCTCGCGCACCTTCATGGGCGAGGAAGCCTCAGGCGTCTCCGCCGTCGAGACGGCCTTCTGGCGCATCCGTTCCGGCGAATCCACCCATGCGCTCGTCGGCGGCGCCTTTGCCGCCGAACGTCCCGACATGATCCTGCTCACCGAGGCGATCGGCGCGCATACGCGCGACGAATGGGCGCCGCTCTGGTCGCGCTCCGGCCTCCAAGGCGGCGGCATGATCACCGGCTCGGCCGGCGCATTCCTGGTGCTGGAATCGCGCAAGCATGCAGAAGAGCGCGGCGCGCATATCTATGCGTCGATCACCGCCGTCGAAGGCGACCGCGGCAACCGCGCCGCCGGCAATTTCGAAGTGCGCATGGAGCGGCTGCTGAAGCCAGCCGCCGAGCTGCCGCCCGAGGCGACGGCGATCTTCTCCGGCTCGACCGGCATGCACGAGATCGCCGCCCGTGAGAAGGCGGTGCTGGAGCATCAGCTTCCTGGCGCCGCGATCCGCGGTTTTGGCGGCGTTTCCGGTCATGCGATCGAGGCGCAGTTCCCGCTGGGGCTGGCGCTCGCTGCCCTTGCCATCGATGCCAAGGCCAAAGTTCCGCCCTTCGACGCCGCTCATGAAGCGCCGATGAAGGCGGGCACGAAAGCCGCCGTCGTAACGACAGTCGGACACCAGCGCGGCGAAGGCGTCGCCGTTCTTTCCGCAGAGGCGTGAGGAGAGAGATATGACAGATTCCGCTTACAAGGATCATCTCGGCCGGCCGATCGTCGCAGTGACCGGCATGGGTATCATCACGTCGCTCGGCCAGGGCCTGAAGGACAACTGGGCGGCCCTTTCCTCCGGCACCTCGGGTATCCACGCGATCAACCGCTTTCCGACCGAAGGCCTGTCGACACGCATCGCCGGCACCGTCGATTTCATCGAAATTCCGGTGCCGAACGCCGTCGAGCGTTCCTATGCCTTTGCCCGCGAGACCACCATCGAAGCATTGGCTGACGCCGGTCTTTCAGGCGATTTCAACGGTCCGCTGTTTCTTGCCGCGCCGCCGATCGAGCCGGAATGGAGCGCCCGCTTCGAACTTGCAGACCGTTCGCCGGCCGCCGACCATCCAGGCGACGCCTATGAGCGCTTCCTGACGGCGCTGCGCCAGCGGCCCGACCCGGCCTTCCACGAGGCGGCGCTGTTCGGTGCGATTTCCGAGCGTCTGGCCGACCGGTTCGGCACGCGCGGCCTTCCCGTGACGCTGTCGACGGCCTGCGCTTCCGGCGTCACCGCGATCCAGCTCGGCATCGAGGCGATTCGTCAGGGGCGCACCGATCGCGCATTGACGGTTGCGACCGATGGGTCGCTCAGCGCCGAGGCGCTGATCCGCTTCTCGCTTCTGTCGGCTCTTTCGACGCAGAACGATCCGCCGACCAAGGCCTCCAAGCCGTTCAGCAAGGACCGCGACGGCTTCGTCATCGCCGAGGGTGCGGCGACGCTGGTGCTGGAATCGCTGGAAGCGGCAGTCGCCCGCGGCGCCAAGGTGCTCGGCATCATGAAGGGCGCCGGCGACAAGGCCGATAGCTTCCACCGTACCCGGTCGTCGCCGGACGGCGGACCGGCTATCTCGACGATCCGCGCGGCCCTTGCCGACGCCGGCATCGACGAGAGCGGCATTGGCTACATCAATGCGCACGGCACCTCGACGCCTGAGAACGACAAGATGGAATATGGCGCGATGTCGGCTGTCTTCGGCGAACGACTCGTCGGCATTCCCGTCTCGTCGAACAAATCGATGATCGGCCATACGCTGACGGCGGCGGGTGCGGTCGAAGCGGTGTTCTCGCTGCAGACGATGCTGACCGGCACTTTGCCGCCGACGATCAACTACACCAATCCCGATCCGTCGATCGTGCTTGATGTCGTGCCGAACAAGAAGCGGGAAGCCCAGGTTTCGGCCGTGCTTTCCAACTCCTTCGGCTTCGGCGGGCAGAATGCCAGCCTTGTCATGGCGCTCGAACCGGCTTAAGCGGTTCACGACAAATTTAAGACGAGACGAACGCCTTCGAGGCGAGGGATTTTGCCATGCGCGCTTTGCAACTGATCGATGACCGCAAGCTTGAGATCACCGACCTGCCGGAACCGGGCGCACCCGCTGCAGGCGAGGTGACGCTGCGCGTCAAGGCGGTGGCCCTCAACCATATCGACGTCTGGGGCTGGCGCGGCATGGCTTTCGCCAAGCGCAAGATGCCGCTCGTCATCGGCGCGGAAGCCTCAGGCGTCGTGGAAGCGATCGGGCCGGGTGTCGCCAATGTGCTGCCGGGTCAACTGGTTTCGATCTATGGCGCGCGCACCTGCGGCCTCTGCCGACCCTGCCGCGAAGGCCGAGACAATCTCTGCGAACATGTTTCCGGCGTGCATGGTTTCCATCTCGACGGTTTCGCGCAGGAAAAGGTGAACCTGCCGGCGCGCCTGCTCGTTCCCGCACCTCCCGGTGTCGATGCGATCGGCGCAGCATTGGCACCCGTCACCTTCGGCACGGTCGAGCATATGCTGTTCGACAATGCAAAGCTCGAGCCCGGCGAAGCGATCCTCGTTCATGCCGGCGGCTCCGGCATTGGCACTGCGGCGATCCAGCTTGCCAAGAAGATCGGCTGCACCGTGATTACCACGGTCGGTTCCGATGACAAGATCGAGAGGGCCAAGGCTCTCGGCGCCGATCACGTCATCAACTACCGCACCGACCGCTTCGAAGGCGTGGTGCGCAAGCTGACCAAGAAGAAGGGCGTCGACGTCGTCTTCGAACATGTCGGCAAGGACACCTGGGCAGGCTCGATGCTCTGCATGAAGCGCGGCGGGCGCCTCGTCACCTGCGGCTCGACCTCGGGCGTCTCGACAGAGATGAACCTGATGATGCTGTTCCAGCAGCAATTGAAGCTGCTTGGCTCCTTCGGCTGCCGCATGGAGAACATGGCCGATGCGATGCAGAAGATGGGCCGCGGGCTCGTCCATCCCGTCATCGATACGGAAGTCGGATTCGACGATATCGACCGGGCGCTGGAGCGGATGGAAAGCCGCCAGATCTTCGGCAAGATCATTCTGAAGATGGACTGACCTCACGTGAAGCTGTTCATTACCCGGGTCGTTCTGGCGCTCAGAAATTTCCAGCAATGGCTGGTGGCGCAGGTGATGTTCGGCTTCCTGAACGTGCTGAAGCTGTTTCCGGCCGATGGCGCGATCCGCTTTGCCGACAAGGTGATGCGCCGCCTCGGCCGGCGGACGCGCCGCCATAGACTGATGCTTGTCAATCTGCGCAACGCTTTCCCTGAGAAGAGCGAGGCCGAGATCGAAGAGATCGCGCTCGGCAGCTGGGGAAATATGGGCCGGCTTGCGGCCGAATACGTCTTCCTCGACGAATTGTTCGATTACGACCCCGAACGGCCGGAGCCGGGCAGGGTGGAGGTGTCGGGCATCCCCATTTTCCTCGACCTGCGCGACAATCCGCGTCCCTTCATCGTCTTCACGGGGCATACCGCCAATTTCGAGCTGCTGCCGGTGGCAGGGGCTGCCTTCGGGCTCACCGTCACCGTACTATTCCGCCCGCCGAACAATCCCTATGTCGCCAAGAAGGTGTTCGACTTCCGCAGTGCGCGCATGGGCAAGCTGGTGCCCTCGCATGCCGGCTCCTCCTTCGCGCTCGCACGCCAGTTGGAGGCGGGCCAGGGGGTGGGGGTGCTCGTCGACCAGAAATTCGGCAAGGGGCTGAAAGGCACCTTCTTCGGGCGAGAGGTGAAGACCAATCCGCTGTTGCCGAAGCTGGTGCGCCAGTTCGATTGCGAGGTCTATCCGGCGCGCTGCATCCGCCTTCCGGGGAATCGCTACCGGCTGGAAATCGAACCGCGGCTGGAGATGCCGCGCGACGCCAAAGGCAATCTCGACCTGCCTGCCGCCGCCCAGCTACTCAATGACAAGGTGGAAAGTTGGGTGCGGGAATATCCAGAACAGTGGCTTTGGTATCACGACCGCTGGCAGATCAAGAAGACGCTCGCGCCTTGAAAATCAAACCCTGATTTATCAGCGGTGAAAAGCGGCAGGTGCTCTCGGATTGAAAACGAGTAAACTTCATGTTAGCCGTCACTACCAAGGCGAGAATAATATCCACCTCAGGGCGCATTTGTGAAATGCAGCCACACAATTTGGACACGCCACTTGGGACAATGGGAGTGGGAGGCGTCTTGCTGGAGCTTTTTCGAGCCTTTTCCTTGCGCTGCGCGCAAATAGAGGAAGCCATACGCCAAGGCGACGATCAGCGCGTCATGTTGCTCGACCGACATGTCGAGCCGTTGGTCGAGGCCATCCTGGCCTGCCGGGCGGCCAATCTGCTCGAAGTCTACATGCAATTGCAGTTCGTCAGCCATCTTGTCGCCCGGGACGCGGACGACAGCGCCAGTGTCAGAGAACATGCGGCGGTGCTTTCCTATCTGCTCGACTGTTATTTCGGCACGCATGCGCCGGACTGGCGGGTGCCTTCGCCGCAGGATGTGCGCATCGAGCCGCCGGCAGCCTATGTGCCCGACACCGACAATGGCCACTTCCTCAACGCCGCGATCCTCGAAAGCCTGCCGGATCGGGTGGCGGTGCTGACCAGGGACTACCGCTACCTCTATTCCAACGCGGCCAACAGTGCCCATCTGGACAGGAAGCCGATGGAACTGATCGGGCGTCACCTTTCCGAATTCATCGGCGAGGAGCGATTCGCCGAATGCGCCAAGCATAAGCTGGACGTCTGTTTTGCCGGCGGGGAGGTCGACTACACTTATGAGCGCCGGACCGGCGGCGGCGTATCCCGCCAGGTGCGCTGTCGCATGTCGCCGCTGCGCGATGCGGGCGGCATTGTCATCGGCGCTCTGATCGTGATGGATCGGTAGTCTAGAGCAATTCCGTTTTTCTTCGAATCACGGAATTGTTCTATCTCTTTGTTTTCACGCAATTCCGGACGCAAAACCGCTGCACACTTTTGCTGGAATTGCTCTGATTTACGCCGTCGCCCAGACGGCGAGCTCGTAGCCGTCGCGGTCGAGGAAATGGAAGCGGCGGCCGCCGGGAAAATCAGTAATCGGCCGGCAGATCGTGCCGCCGGCCCTTTCGACCGAAGTCAGCACTTCTTCCAGATCCCTGGCGTAGACGACGACGAGGGGACCGCCCGGCCGGACGGGGCCGAAATCGGTGAAGCCGCCCTTCAGCCGGCCGTCGTCAAATTCGCAGTAGTTCGGGCCGTAATCGGTGAAACGCCAGCCGAAGGCGGAACCGTAAAAGGCTTTGGCGGCGGCGATGTCGGAAACGTTGAATTCGACATAGTCGATGCGGCGGTCGTTGTGTTCGGAGTTTTCAGCCATCTATCTCTCCATCAGGGCTTTCAGCATGACGAGATCCTTCTCGATATGCGCGGCATCGGCGGCAAATTGCGCGTCTGTCATGCCGGGCAGGCGCAGCAGCGTGAACATGACCTCGCAGCCATCGCCGTTCGGTACGATACGCAGGGCATTATAAACCCGGAGCCCGGATTCGATTGTCACCGTATGATCGATCACGCCGAATTCATTGGGGGGAACGAAGCTCACCTTGATGGTGCCGAGAGGACCATGGGCGATCCAGTCGGCGCCGTTGGGCTCGAAGCCGGTGGCAAGGCCGGAGGCCCAGAGCGGCATGTTCTCCGGCTTGCCGGCGAAGTCGTAGACATCCCGCCAGTCGCGCTCGATCGACTGGTGGATGATTTTTGCAGGCATTGTCGCCATGGTGCAGGTCCTTGTATTTGGGTTTCCCTGAATAATAAGGCCGGCCGGCGGTGTCTTGAACAAAACGGTCAGCCGGATCCTTCCCGCGTGCCGAGTTGGTCAAGAATGATCGCAGGGGTAAGAGTCGAGAGTTCTGCAACCTCGCGTGTCATGTGGGCCTGGTCGGCAAAGCCTGCTTCGAGCGCGATGCGGGCGAGTGGCATCGTGTCCACCCTGCGGCAGAGGTCGAGGAAACGTTGGAACCGGCGGATGCGTTCCAGTGTCTTTGCGCCATAGCCGAAATGATGGTGGCAGCGGCGGCGCAGTTGCCTTTCGCTCATGCCGAACTGGTCGGGCAGGCCGGAGGTTGGGCGGCCGCTGTCGGCGGCGGCGAAGATCATGGCGGCGTCGCGGGCAGGCTCCTCTTCGTTGCGCGCAGCCTCTTCAAGCAGACGGCCGAACAGCGTCGCGGCGGCCGCGGGGTTCTGGCAATCTTGCAGCCGCGCCTCGAATTCGCTCGTGTCCTTCCGGCCGATGTCGGCAAGCGGCACCGAGAGGCCGACCAGCGCCGAGAGCGGCGTCTTCAGCCAGGATGCTGCGGCGCCCGGCGCAAAGCGCGCGCCAATGACGGTCGCGCCCGGCCTTATGATCGGGAAGGCCGCGATCCGGTCGGGACCGGCGACGACAAGCCGCCCGTCGATCCAGAGGAGATCACAATAACCATCCGGCACGATCGCCACCGTCGCCGCCGGCCCGTCCCTAAGTGTATGCGACCAGAGGCAGCTGAAATGGCGCCGTAGCGCTGGCGGCGGCGCATATTCGCGGTAGCGGCCGGCGCGGGCCGCAAGCAGCGCCATGTCTTTTCGTCTTTTCGAAACCAAAGGATATCTCCCGAGGCCCGCATCATAACATGAGATAGGGCGGTACGGGTGATCGCGAATATTTTGCGGCTTCCGGATCGGGCTGCAGATGAAAAGTTGTCGGACAAGTCAGACGACCAAAGCTGAATTTCAATGGCTTTTGCGAACCGATTAGACCCTCGCGAGACTTGCCGTTTGAGCGAGACAGTGCCACAACACCGGTCCAAATGACACATCGGAGGTTTGTCGTGGAAAAGGCAGAAATCGGACTGATCGGCCTTGCGGTCATGGGCTCCAACCTGGCGCTCAACATCGCGGAGAAAGGCAATAAAATCGCGGTCTTCAACCGCACGCCTGAGAAAACCGACGAATTCTACGAGAGCGCCGGCGATCTGAAAAAGCAGATCATTCCCTGCAAGACCATCGAGGAATTCGTCGATGCGATCCGGCCGCCGCGCCCGATCATCATCATGATCAAGGCGGGTGACGCCGTCGACCAGCAGATGGAGGCGCTGCGCCCGCATCTGTCCAAGGGCGACATCATGATCGATGCCGGCAACGCCAATTTCCGCGACACCGTCGCCCGCTTCGACCGCCTCAAGAATACCGATCTGACCTTCATCGGCATGGGCGTATCGGGCGGCGAGGAAGGTGCGCGCCACGGCCCGTCGATCATGGTCGGCGGCACAGAGGAATCCTGGAAGCGCGTCGAAAAGGTGCTGACCTCGATTGCCGCTCGCTACAATGACGAGCCCTGCGTCGCCTGGCTCGGCAATGACGGCGCCGGCCATTTCGTCAAGACCATCCATAACGGCATCGAATATGCCGACATGCAGATGATCGCCGAAATCTACGGCATCCTGCGCGACGGCCTCGGCAAGAGCGCCTCCGACATCTCCGCCATCTTCGGCGAGTGGAACAAGGGCCGGCTGAACTCTTACCTGATCGAGATCTCCGAAAAGGTGCTTGCCGCCAACGACCCCGTCTCCGGCGGGCCGATGGTCGACATGATCCTCGACAAGGCAGGCCAGAAGGGCACCGGCAAATGGTCGGCGATCGAGGCCCAGAACATGGGCATTCCGGCAACGGCGATCGAAGCCGCGGTCGCCGCCCGCAGCCTCTCCTCAATGAAGTCTGAGCGCGAAGCCGCCGAAAAGATCTTCGGTAATCTCGGCAGCGTCTTCCCGACCGCCTACGGCCCCGAACTCAACAAGGATCTGGAACTGGCACTGTTTGCCGGCAAGATCGGCGCCTATGCGCAGGGCTTCGCCGTGATGGCGGAAGCTTCCAAGGAGTTCAACTGGTCGCTGCCGATGCCTGTTATCGCGAAGATCTGGCGCGCCGGCTGCATCATCCGCTCGCAGTTCCTCGATGAGATCACCAAGGCTTTCACCGATGCGCCCGATGCGGCGAACCTCATCGTCACGCCGGCCTTCTCGTCCATGGTCAAGGAATCGATCCCGGCACTGCGCCGCGTCGTAACCGCCGCTCTCGCCGCCGGCCTGCCGGTGCCGGCGCTGACCTCGGCGCTCAGCTATTTCGACGCCTACCGCCAAGGCAGGGGGACTGCCAACCTCATCCAGGCCCAGCGCGACTTCTTCGGCGCTCACGGCTTCGACCGCCTTGATGGTAAGGATTTCCACCACGGCCCCTGGGGCAGCGGTGCGGCGACCTTCTGAGATTCATCAAATGATTGAGGAAAAGCCCGGCCGTCGCGCCGGGCTTTCTTGTGAGATCGCTGCCTGACCCGACAACTGTGTTGTTTCTGCCTGAGCAAACTGGCTTGTTGATTTCCGCCTTTCCCTTCATAGCATTTGCGGAAGACCGTTCCGGAGAACAAAAGGAATGCTCATCCGATACGAGACGCCGGCAGATATTGAAGCGATTCAGAATTTGACCTCGGCCGCCTTCAAGCCGATGCCCTATAGCGAGGGTACGGAAGCGGAGATCATCCGGAGGCTTCGCTTGAGCGGCGATCTGGCGATATCGCTGATTGCCGAGGAGGATGGCGAGATCCTGGGGCACGTCGCGTTCTCGCCGGCGATGGTCAACGGAGTACATGACGGCTGGTTCGGGCTGGGGCCGATAGCGGTCACGCCGGAGAGACAGCGGCAGGGCATCGGAAGGGCGCTTATGGCGAAGGGGCTCGAATTGCTGAAGGAGCTGGGCGCGAGGGGGTGCACGCTGATCGGCAATCCCGAGGTCTACAGCGGTGCGGGCTTCAGCAGCGACGGCCAATTAACATATCATAATCTCGATACGCGCCTCGTGCAGCGGATTGTTTTTCACGGACCGGCGCCGAGCGGGGTGCTTCGGTTCGCTCCAGCGTTCGAAAAGTAGTGGAAGGGCGAGACATGTCAGAGGCGGGCGCTATTTGGATCCGAACCAAGCGTCTGAGCTTTCGTATGCCTGACATCGACGACTTCGATGCCTACGCCCGGATAATGGCCTCGCCACGGTCCGCCGGGATGGGCGGCCCCTTTGATCTGCGGGCGGCGTGGGGGATGTTCTGTCACGACGTCGCTCTCTGGCAGCTTTTCGGGCACGGCGCGATGATGATCGACCTCAGCGAAACCGGCCAATGCATCGGCCAGGTGGGGATCAACCATGGGCCGCTCTTTCAGGAAAAGGAGCTGGGCTGGTTCGTTTTTGACGGGTTCGAGGGCCGCGGCTATGCGACCGAGGCGGCCTCGGCGCTGCGGGATTGGGCCTTCAAGACGCTCAAGCTATCGTCGCTCGTCCGCTATATCGCGCCTGACAATTCTGCATCCGTTGCCGTTGCCGAACGGCTGGGGGCGCGTCTTGATCCGGCAGCGCCTCGAGCTGATCCTGCCGATCTCGTCTATCGTCACCTAAGTTCCTAAGACCGGGCGGTAAGCGATCGAGGCATGTCTCATTCCTTACATCTTGATAGGTCAGGATCGGATGCTGCAAGAAATAGGAATAGCGGATGACGGCCGCAAAACAGGAACATTGGGACGAGGTTTACCGCACGAAAGCGGCTGACAACGTCAGCTGGTATCAGCCGACGCCCGCGCCTTCGCTCAGGGCGCTTGACGAGCTGCATCTGCCGGTTACGGCCGCGCTGATCGATGTCGGCGGCGGCGCGTCGAGCCTTGTCGACCATCTCCTCGAGCGCGGCTGGTCCGACCTCACGGTTCTCGATATCGCTGCGCCGGCGTTGGATGTCGCCAAGGCACGGCTGCATGGTGACGCCGCCCGGGTCGCCTGGCTCATGGCCGATGTCACCGAATGGCGACCAGGGCGGTGCTACGACATATGGCACGACCGCGCCGTCTTTCATTTCCTCACCGAGCCGGAGCAGCGGATCTTCTATCGACGCGCCCTGGAAACCGGCACGGCGCCGGGCAGCGTCGTGATCATCGCCACCTTCGCACCTGACGGGCCGGAGCGGTGCAGCGGTTTGCCGGTTCAGCGTTACGATGCGGCGGCGCTCGCGTCGGAATTCTCCTCCGCATTCGTCCTGGAAAGCGAGTGGCGTGAGGAGCATAGGACGCCTGCCGGGGGCCAGCAGTCGTTTCAGTGGTGCGTCTTTCGTCGGCGTTAAGGCGACTAGAGCCTTTCCGGGTTAGATTGAAGCATTCTGCCGGAGCAGGTTTTCGCCAGGGCAAAGGCGATTGGCGAAGGGCATACCCCAAGGTACGTCCGAGCCGATCGCCTTTGATCCTGGCCAGAGATGCCCGGCCCACCGGCCGCACTGCTTCGCCGTGGCGAAGCGATAAGTGCGTCCAGCGATTCTGAAGTCTTGCAGATTTGCCAGGCAATCTGCGGGAGGGTTGGCTGAAACGGGCCGGCTGATCGACCAGCCGGCTTGGCCGTAGAGCTGGGCTACGACACGCGCCGGCCGGTCGACCATCCGACTCCGTTTGAGCCAACAGAATGTTTCAATCTAACCCGGAAAGGCTCTAATTCGCCCCAAGGCAATCGAGGATGAAATCGGCCCGTTCGGCAACCCCGATTTTTGGCAGTATGACGATGTCGTAACCGAGTGTCGGATAGATCGCGGCGAGCCGATCATATTCTGCGACGGCCTCTTCGAAGCCATGGCGGCGCTCAGGGTCGGTCGTGTAGATCTCGGGCCATGGCGGCGTCAGAAAAACGCTTCTGCTGTATCGATGGGCGGCGGTCATTCGTTCCAGGACCGGTTCGCCGGTCATGTGCTGCAGCGCCGAGGCGGCATCTATCAGCCCGCGGTCGAAAAACGTCCAGCCCGTCCATTCGCGCGCCGCCGTGTAGTCGGCCATCGCCATCTCGATCGCGCGGCGGGAAAAGGCAATCGCGTCGATCCAGGGCAGGGCGTTTCCACCACTCTCGAGCTCCTGCTTGACGATCCGCCGGCCAGGCTCTTCGACGATCCCATGACCGCGACGGCCAAGCTCAGCAAGCAGCGTCGATTTTCCGCCGCCGGAACATCCGGAAATCAGAACCGACCTGTTCATGAACTAGCCTGCCCTGCGGGCGCGCGCCATTCCGTGGTCCACCAGCCGGTCGATGACCTCGGCATAGCTGACGCCGCTTGCCGCCATTGCCTTGGAATACATGCTGATATCGGTGAAACCGGGAATGGTGTTGAGCTCGTTGATGACGAAGCGCATACCCGATGTCAGGAAAAAATCGACGCGCGCCATGCCGTCGCAGCCAACGGCCCGGAAAGCCCTTGCGGCCATGTCGCGCATGGCGGCCTCGACCTCCGCCGGCAGGTCGGCCGGCACCTTCAAGGCGGCGCCGTTCTCATCGATATATTTAGCGTTATAATTGTAGAAGCCGTGGCTTTCCGCCGGCACGATTTCGCCCGGCCGGGAGACGAAGAGCTTGCCGTCGGTACCCTCCAGCACGCTAAATTCGATCTCGCGGCCGGCGATGAATTCCTCGGCAAGCAGGATGTTATCGTGGCGGAAGGCTTGCTCGAGCGCTACGGCGAATTCCTGGCTGGCATGGACCTTGGCGACGCCGACTGACGATCCCTGTCGCGCCGGCTTGATGAAGAGCGGCAGGCCGAGGTCGTCTTCGAGCGCGGAAAGTGAAGGGGCGGCGCCCTCATGGATCGTCACGGCGCGCGCCACCGGCAGGCCTGCCGCCCGCAGCAGGCGCTTGGCGATGTCCTTGTCAAGGGCCGTGGCCGAACCGAGGATGCCGCAGCCGGCGAGCGGCACGCGCGCCACTTGCGCCACGCCCTGCACGGATCCGTCCTCGCCATGCAAGCCGTGCAGCACAGGAAACAGGACGTCGATTTTTGGCAATTCATGCGGCGCGCCATGAGAGGGGGTGGCCAGCATGCGCCCGCGGCCGCCCGGCACGAGGCAGATTTCCGTGCCTGACGAGGGTGTGGCGAGCCTGCCGTCCTTGAAACTGCTCAGCAACCATTGTCCCTCGCGGGTGACGAAGACGGGAAAGGCATCGTATTTCTGCGGCTCCAGGGCGGCCATCACGTTGGTCGCCGAGAGGATGGAAACTTCGTGCTCGGCCGAACGGCCGCCGAAGAGTACGGCAATGCGCAGCCTGTTGGGGGAAGGGGTCATGAAAGCCTCCGAAGCGAAAGAATGTCGGAAAGATCAGGCCTCGACCGATATGCCGCGATTGGCAAAAAAACGATCGAAGACGGCAAGCGGCAGCGTGACATCGGCTTGGCTGGCCCCGTCATGGCCAGACGGATTGTGGAATCGGATCGTCTCCTGCGAGGCTGATGTCACCAGAACGAGATGACCGCCCTTTGCCGGCGGCTCGCGTTCCGGCCAGCGGATGGCCGAATGCACCGAGGCGATGAAGAAGCGGCGTTTCGACAAAAGTTCCGGGATGGCTGACGTCTCGACGTTGGTCATCGTCTCGGCGCCGAGGCCGAAACGTTCGCTCACGAAGCGGACGAAGGGGGCGTAGATCAGTCCCTTGATCGAGCCTTCGATCTCGTTGACGACATAGCCGCCGTAAACCGTGCAGGCGCGGGCAAGCTCGAGAGTAGGATGGATCTCACCGCGCGCAGCAAGGATCATCTTCAGGCAGGCCATGCCGCAGATATTCACCGCCCAGCACGCATATTCCTCGATTGTCACGGCTCCCGAATGGCGCCAGAGCGGGTCGCTGAGCAGCGCCAGCGACCCCTCGGCAAGCACAGGCAGCGTCATGCCGGGCGTTTCCCATTGGCTGAAATAAGGCACGCTGCTTTCATGCATTCTGTCGATTCCCCCGTGGCTCACCTGCGGGATGGCTGGCAATCAAGGCTTTTTTCGCGCTTGTCGAAGCCGGCCGCTCGATTTTGGTGGTGCCGGGCCTGGCGCTTCGCGATTTCCGCGGCAGGGTGATCGTCAAACCGCTTGCCCCACCTGCTTTTCGCGGCATCCACTCGATCACGCGACGCCGCGGCGAGGGCTGCAATCCGAAGATCAAGGCTGTGCAGGAGCAATTGGCGAGGAGCGGATCGAGGGATGCAGGCGAGGTTGATACAGGGTTTCCAGGTCGGCCTTGACGTCGATGAAAGCCGATCATTGCGATCTGGCGATGGTCCGTTTGCGCCAGTAGCGGACAGTGTGGTCTGGTGTATCGATACAGGGATGAAAATAACAGGTAGAAAGCCATGGGTGGCAAATGGATTTCAGAAGAAGTTTGGCGTGACGCACTCTGGGTCGCCCGTGAGCAGCTACGTCACCTGAAAAGGGATGGTGGTGACCCGCGCCAAATTGCTCGGAAGCACAGACAGATTGACCGTTTCCGATCTGCTGGTCTTCCGGACTGGCAGGAACGGGTTGAATGGGCAGGGTTTAAATTTCCGTCTCATTCGGACTGAGCAGTCCGCCTCGGGCCGAGAGTAGCCACAGGCGGGTTTTACCACTAGAGCCTTTCCGGGTTAGATTGAAACATTCTGTTGGCTCAAACGGAGTCGGATGGTCGACCGGCCGGCGCGTGTCGTAGCCCAGCTCTACGGCCAAGCCGGCTGGTCGATCAGCCGGCCCGTTTCAGCCAACCCTCCCGCAGATTGCCTGGCAAATCTGCAAGACTTCAGAATCGCCGGACGCACTTATCGCTTCGCCACGGCGAAGCAGTGCGGCCGGTGGGCCGGGCATGTTTCCGCCAGGATCAAAGGCGATCGGCTCGGACGTACCTTGGGGTATGCCCTTCGCCAATCGCCTTTGCCCTGGCGAAAACCTGCTCCGGCAGAATGCTTCAATCTAACCCGGAAAGGCTCTAACGGCCGGTGAACTACACCGCAGCCGCCAGTCAACCGCGCCGCGGCTTTTCTCCGCCTGTATTCCGCCATCGCCCTATCTGGTGTTTTCCGGCCAGATTGGTTGGCTGATACTCTGCAGCAGTTCGGGTTCGACGCCGTCGATGCGGGCGATGACGGCTTTGGCCATTTCGCGGCCGGCCTGACGCACGTCCTCCTGAGCGGTGATGATTTCGGGGCGGATCCAGTTGAGGATCGGCACCGACTGCTTGGAGACCATGTCGAGATCGCGCCCGAGCGCCTTGCCGGCGGCTTCTATGCCGGCATTGACAGCGATCGCGGCGCTGCCGGCCGAGCAGACGATGCCATCAGGCGCATTGGCCGAGCGCATCATCACCTCGACGATGTCGCGGATATCGGCAAGCGCTGCGTCGGTGTTGACGCGCAACGGCACCTCCTCGGCGCCGTAGTCGTGCAGGCCGGTCTGAAAGCCGATGCGGATATGGGCGTAATAGGTGAGCTTACTCGGCGGCTGCAGCAGGGCGATGCGGCGCCGGCCTCGTTTGACGAGGCGTTCCACCGCCTGATGGGCGAAGGCCTCGTTGTCGAAATCGTGGAAGGGGTGGATGAGACCTGCATCGGTGCGCCCGTGCGTGGCAAAGGGCATGCCGCGCTCGGACAAGAGCCGCACGCGCGGATCGTCCGGTTCGATGCGGGAGATGATGACGCCGTCGGCCGAACCGGTCTCGAGGATATAGCGCACCGGCAGCATCGGGTCCTTGCTGTGCGAATGCGGTGTCACGACGATATGATAGGGCGTGCCGGACAGTACTTCCGATATGCCGAAGACCATCTGGCTCGAAAAGCCCATGATCTCCTCGTCGATGCTGAGGACAAGGGCGATGACGTTGGTCTTGCCGGTGCGCAGGCGCACGCCCGCCCGGTTCGGTTGGTAGCCGAGCTGGCGGGCGACCATGCGCACCCGCTCCTTGGTTTCGGCGCCGATATCCGGCGCGTCCTTCAGCGCACGCGATACCGTTGTCACGCCGAGGCCGGTCATGAAGGCAATCGTCTTCAATGTCGGGCGCTCGCGCGTCACCGCCGTCGATGTCGCCTGTCCGAAATTTCCCTTGTTTCCCATCCCTGTAGGCCGCCTTGCGCGAATTGGTCTCGCTTATAGAGGCTTTTTCAGGCGCGGTAAGCCCGCCGCCTGCCAAAATCGCGCCTCCCTGAGGATTTCAATCTGTAACGATACAGTAGAAATGTCGAGCGGTTTTTCTTGTGTGCGTCGCAGTATCATTCTCACAGGTTGAATCGGCCGTACTTGCAGATATTTTCTGCAGCTGCGAAAAAGGCAGCGCGAGGCTCGACGTTAAAACCTTAAAATTTTCATGCGATATCAAATAAATAACCGGAGGAAGCAGGTGCGGAAAAGTCTGCCCAATTGCCGGTTTTCCGGGTGTGGAGAGCTCTTCTGAAGCAGCCAGAAGTAGCAATAAGGATCTTTAAAGAAAAATTTACGGGCGGGCAGTTGCGTGGGGAAATCGATTGATCTAAGTTTTTCCGGCAACGTTTCAGTGAGGGAGGAGAACTCATGAAAATCCGTATGATGGCGGCTATGCTCGCCGCTTCAGCAGCACTTCCGATCAGCGCCAGCGCCACCGACCTCGAAGTCACCCATTGGTGGACGTCCGGCGGCGAGTCCGCTGCTGTCGCCGAGCTGGCAAAGGCATTCGACGCCACCGGCAACCACTGGGTCGACGGCGCTATCGCCGGTTCCGGCGGAACTGCGCGCCCAATCATGATCAGCCGCATCACCGGCGGTGACCCGATGGGCGCCACCCAGTTCAACCATGGCCGCCAGGCGGAAGAGCTTGTCCAGGCGGGCCTGATGCGCGACCTGACCGATGTCGCGACCGCGGAGCACTGGAAGGACATTATTCGTCCGTCTAGCCTGCTCGATTCCTGCACGATCGACGGCAAGATCTACTGCGCTCCGGTCAACATCCACTCCTGGCAGTGGCTGTGGCTTTCGAACGCTGCCTTCAAGAAGGCCGGTGTCGAGGTTCCGAAGAACTGGGACGAATTCGTCGCTGCCGCTCCGGCTCTCGAAAAGGCCGGTATCATTCCGCTCGCTGTCGGCGGTCAGCCATGGCAGGCGACAGGCGCCTTCGACGTGCTTATGGTCGCGGTCGCCGGCAAGGACGTGTTCAACAAGGTCTTCAAGGACAAGGATGCAGAGGTCGCCGCCGGACCCGAGATCGCCAAGGTCTTCAAGGCTGCCGACGACGCCCGCCGCATGTCCAAGGGCAGCAATGTCCAGGATTGGAACCAGGCGACCAATCTCGTCATCACGGGCAAGGCCGGCGGCCAGATCATGGGTGACTGGGCGCAGGGCGAATTCGCACTCGCCGGTCAGAAGGCCGGCACCGACTATACCTGCCTTCCGGGCCTCGGCGTCAACGAGATCATCTCGACAGGCGGCGACGCCTTCTATTTCCCGCTGCTGAAGGATGAGGAAAAGTCCAAGGCACAGGCCGTGCTCGCCAAAACCCTGCTCGATCCCAAGACCCAGGTTGCCTTCAACCTGAAGAAGGGTTCGCTGCCGGTTCGTGGCGACGTCGATCTTGCCGCCGCCAACGATTGCATGAAGAAGGGTCTCGACATCCTGGCGAAGGGCAATGTGATCCAGGGCACCGACCAGCTGCTTTCGGCCGACAGCCAGAAGCAGAAGGAGGACCTCTTCTCCGAATTCTTCGCCAACCCGTCGATGACGCCGGAGGCCGCGCAGAAGCGTTTCGCCGAAATCATCGCCTCGGCTGACTGATCGGCAGATTCACTGCCCTTGCGATCCGGCTCCGCGGAGCCGGATCCTCCCGCAAGTTTCGATGGTCTTGCCGGCCCATCCGGCCGATCCAGCGGGCAGGGGTGAGAGACGGCCGTCACCGGCCGCAGCTGCGATTTGAGGAGAAGTGTTCATGACGGGTCAAGCGCAAGCAGGCCGGCCAAACAAGTTACTGCGCAATCTGAACGCCAAGATTGCGTCCATCCCAATGATCCTGACAGCGCTGGTGATCTTTGTCGGCGGCACGTTCTGGACGGTCTTTTATTCTTTCACCAATTCCAAGCTCCTCCCGCGGTTGAGCTTCGTCGGCTTTGACCAGTATCACCGTCTCTGGGCGGCACCCCGCTGGGTTACTGCGATCGAAAATCTGGCGCTCTACGGCGTCCTCTCGCTGATCTTCAGCCTGGTCATCGGATTTGTGCTCGCCGCACTCATGGATCAGAAGATCCGTTTCGAAAACACTTTTCGCACCATCTTTCTCTACCCCTTCGCGCTGTCCTTCATCGTGACCGGTCTCGTCTGGCAATGGGTTCTGAACCCAGATTTCGGCGTCCAGTCGGTGGTGCGTTCGCTCGGCTGGACAAGCTTCACCTTCAATCCGCTCTATACGCCCGAAATCGTCATCTACGGGATTCTGATCGCGGCGCTTTGGCAGGGAACGGGCCTCGTCATGTGCCTGATGCTTGCCGGTCTGCGGGGCATCGACGAGGATATCTGGAAAGCGGCCCGCGTCGACGGCATCCCGATGTGGAAGACCTACCTGCTCGTCGTCATTCCGATGATGCGGCCCGTGTTCATCACGACGATCGTCATCATCGCCTCCGGCATCGTCAAGGTCTACGACCTCGTGGTGGCGCAGACTTCGGGCGGTCCCGGCATATCATCGGAAGTGCCGGCCAAATACGTCTACGATTACATGTTCCAGGCGCAGAATCTCGGTCAGGGCTTCGCCGCATCGACGATGATGCTGGTCACAGTCGCGATCATCATCGTTCCGTGGGCCTATCTGGAGTTCGGAGGAGGGCGCAAGCGTGGCTGATATCGAAACTCTCAACACCACGGCTGTCGGCCTCGACGCCGTCTCACGGAGGCTCGGCGACGGGCCGAGCGGTCCGAAGCCGCGCCCGACGCTTTCAGCGCGCAACATCATGCTCTACGGAACGTTGACGGTTGCAGCGCTCTATTATCTGCTGCCGCTCTATGTGATGGTCGTGACTTCACTGAAGGGCATGCCGGAGATCCGTCTCGGCAACATTTTCTCGCCGCCGGTGGAGATCACCTTCCAACCTTGGGTCAAGGCCTGGGCGGAGGCCTGCACTGGCCTCAACTGCGACGGCCTTTCGCGCGGTTTCTGGAACTCGGTGCGCATCACGGTGCCGTCTGTCATCATCTCGATCGCCATCGCTTCGGTGAACGGCTATGCGCTGGCAAACTGGCGATTCAAGGGTTCGGAGCTCTTCTTCTCGATCCTGATCATCGGAGCGTTCATTCCCTATCAGGTGATGATCTATCCGATCGTCATCATCCTGCGTGAAATCGGCATCTACGGCACGCTGACCGGCCTCGTCATAGTGCATTCGATCTTCGGGATGCCGATCCTGACGCTGCTCTTCCGCAACTACTTCGTGTCGCTGCCGGAGGAACTGTTCAAGGCGGCGCGCGTCGACGGGGCGGGCTTCTGGCAGATATTCCTGAAGATCATGCTGCCGATGTCGCTGCCGATCTTCGTTGTCGCCATGATCCTGCAGGTCACCGGCATCTGGAACGACTTCCTGTTCGGCGTGGTTTTCACCCGGCCGGATACCTATCCGATGACCGTGCAGCTTAACAACATCGTCAATTCCGTCCAGGGTGTGAAGGAATACAACGTCAACATGGCAGCGACGATCCTCACCGGTCTGGTGCCGCTGATCGTCTATTTCGTCTCCGGGCGGCTTTTCGTTCGCGGCATCGCCGCTGGCGCAGTGAAGGGGTGATCACATGAACATGAATTCAACTGTCTCCAATTCCAGCGTCTCGATCAAAGATCTGTCGCTGAACTTCGGATCAGTCAGCGTGCTCAAGGATCTCAACCTTGAGATCAACGACGGCGAATTCTTGGTGCTGCTCGGATCGTCCGGCTGCGGCAAGTCGACCTTGCTCAACTGCATCGCCGGCCTGCTCGACGCTTCGGAAGGGCAGATCTTCATTAAGGGCAAGAATGTCACCTGGGAAGAGCCGAAGGATCGCGGCATCGGCATGGTCTTCCAGTCCTATGCGCTCTATCCGCAGATGACCGTCGAGAAGAACCTCTCCTTCGGCCTTCGCGTCGCCAAGGTGCCGCAGGCCGAGATCGACAAACGCGTGGCGCGTGCGGCCGAAATCCTGCAGATCCAGCCGCTCCTGAAGCGCAAGCCCGCCGAACTATCCGGCGGCCAGCGCCAGCGCGTGGCAATCGGCCGGGCGCTGGTGCGCGATGTCGACGTCTTCCTGTTCGACGAGCCGCTGTCCAACCTCGACGCCAAGCTGCGTTCAGAACTGCGTGTCGAAATCAAGCGCCTGCACCAGTCGCTACAGAACACGATGATCTACGTGACGCACGACCAGATCGAGGCGCTGACGCTGGCCGACCGCATCGCCATCATGAAGAGCGGCATCATACAGCAGCTCGACGACCCGACGACGATCTACAACCGGCCGCGCAACCTCTTCGTCGCCGGCTTCATCGGCTCGCCGTCGATGAATTTTCTGCGCGGCGAACTGGCCAAAACAGGTGACGGCATCGCTTTTACCGCAAACGGCGTCAACTTCTCGCTCGCCGCCTATGGCGCCAACGAGACGCTGCAGCCCGGCCGCAGGGTGGTACTCGGCGTCCGCCCCGAACACATCAAGGTCAACGAGAATGCTGGCGGCGAAGAACATGACGCTACCGTCGATATCGAGGAACCGATGGGGGCGGACAACCTTCTGTGGCTGAAACATGCAGGTCACACGATGTCGGTCCGCGTCAACGGCGCACGCCGCTTTGATGTCGGCGCCAAGGTGAAGCTCAGCTTCGACATGGCGCTGGCTTCGGTGTTCGATGCGGAGAGCGAGCTGCGTCTTTAGGAGATTCTCCGGGCGGGCGAATTCGGCGAGAAGGCCTACCCCACCCTCCGTCATCCTCGGCCTTGTGCCGAGGATCCATGCCCGTGGCTGCTGGTGGATGCGGTGAGGATCCTCGGGTCAAGCCCGAGGATGACGGAGGCGGGGCAGGCGGAAGGAGCCGTGACGAACGACAGCTACCGGATGGCGATCATGCGCCGTCCTCTTCAAAAACTGCAATTCGGAAATGAAATCGTGACGCAACAATCGACCCCTTCCAGCATCGACCTTTCCGGTTCGTGGCAGCTCACCTCCGTTGATGGCGAGATCAAAAGCGTCATCACCCTACCAGGCGACGTGCACACGGCGCTGCATCGGGCCGGCCTGATCCCCAATCCCTATTTCGGTCGCAACGAGGAGAAGGTGCAGTGGGTTGCCCAGCGTGAATGGGCGGTCGAGCGCAGCTTTACGCTGCAGGAGGTCGAAGGCGACTGGTATCTCGATATCGACTATCTCGACACGGTCGCCAGCGTCCACGTCAACGGCTTTCTGGTGCTCGAAGCTGACAATAGCTTCCGCCGCTACCGGCCGGATGTCTCGAGCATGCTGAAATCGGGCGACAACTCCATCCGCATCGTATTTGCCTCCAACCCCGGCGTCGGCGCCGAACGGCAGAAAAAGCAGCCCTTCTACATTCCCTACAGCACCGGCAATTCGCCGATCCCCGATGGCAACATGCTGCGCAAGCCGCAATGCCATTTCGGCTGGGACTGGAACATCGCCATTGCGCCGCTCGGCCTCTACGGCACGGTTGCTCTGAAGAAGCTCGAAACTGCGCGCATCGAACATGTCGTCACCCGCCAGGTCCACAATAATGACGGCTCGGTCGACCTGACGGTCACCGCGAGCCTCTATTCCAAGCATGCCGGCGTCACCCAGATCTATTTCGGGTTCGACGGCGAACGGGTGCGCCTCGACGTCGGCGTCAAGGGCGAGACTGATGTCAATTATCTCTTCCATATCGACGAGCCGCGGCTCTGGTGGCCTTCCGGCAGCGGCGAGCAGGCGCTCTACACGCTGTCGGTGGAAGTGTCCGACGAGGTGGTGACCAGGCAAATCGGCCTTCGCACCATCGAGCTGGTCACTACGCCGGATGCAGCAGGCGCCCGCTTCGCCTTCAGGATCAACGGCCGCGAGATCTTTTGCCGCGGCGCCAACTGGATTCCGGCCGATGCGCTCTATTCGCTGTCTTCGCCCGAGAAGACTGAAGATCTGCTGCAATCGGCAAAAGCCGCCAACATGAACATGATCCGTGTCTGGGGTGGCGGTTTCTACGAGCAGGATCATTTCTACGATCTCTGCGACCGGCTCGGCCTCCTGGTCTGGCAGGACTTTATGTTCGCCTGCAATCTCTATCCCTCGACCGACGACTTCCTCGACAATGTGGCGGTCGAGGTGGATTACCAGGTTCGCCGGCTTTCGTCGCATCCCTCCATCGCGCTATGGTGCGGCGATAACGAGCTTGTCGGCGCGCTGACCTGGTTCGAGGAATCACGGAAAGACCGCGACCGCTACCTCGTCTCCTACGACCGCCTCAACCGGACGATCGAGCAGGCGGTGAAGAAGGCGCTGCCCGGTGCGCTGTGGTGGCCTTCGAGCCCGGCTTCCGGCTATCTCGATTTCGGCGATGCCTGGCATGCTGATGGCTCCGGCGACATGCATTACTGGTCGGTCTGGCACGAGAACAAGTCATTCGATAATTACCGGTCGGTACGGCCGCGCTTCTGCTCGGAATTCGGCTTCCAGTCCTATACCTCGCTGCCTGTCATCAGGACTTATGCCGAGGAGAAGGATATGAATATCGCTTCTCCCGTCATGGAACTGCACCAGAAGAATGCTGGCGGCAACGAGCGCATCGCCGGCACGATGTTCCGCTATTTCCGCTTTCCCAAAGATTTCCCGAATTTCGTCTACCTCTCCCAGATCCAGCAGGGGTTGGCGATCAAGACGGCGGTGGAATATTGGCGATCGCTGAAGCCCCATTGCATGGGCACGATCTATTGGCAGCTCAACGACACCTGGCCGGTCGCCTCCTGGTCGAGCCTCGATTATGGCGGCCGCTGGAAGGCGATGCATTATCTCGTCAAACGTTTCTTCCAGCCGGTCGCGGTCGCCGCCATTCCCGCCGAGGACGGCAAGACGATCCGCTTCTCGCTCGTTAACGACACGCTTTCAGATGTCAGCATCGATCTGTCGATATCGCTTCTGACGATGAAGGGCGAGCGGAAGCATCTGAAAGACGTGCAGGCCATGTGTTCGCCGGATGCGGCGGTGACGGCTGCGACAATCGATGTGTCCGAGATTGCCGAGGGAACATTGCTTGCCTGGCATTTCACCGCGTCGAACGGCATGGGCGGCGAGGGGCACTATGTCAACGGCACCTATAAGGCGCTGGAGCTGGAGCCGTCGGGCCTGACCGTTACCCATGAATATGTCGAGAAGAGCGGCGCCGTCGACATCAACGTCACCGCTAAGGGACTTGCGCTCTTCGTGATGATCGAGAGCGAGACGGACGGCAAATATTCCGACAATGCGTTCGATCTGGCGGCAGGCGAGAGCCGCCGCATCACCTTCACCCCGGCACGTCAACTCGAACGCGGCAAGCTGCCGGAATTCCGCTTCTACGACCTGCATTCCTGCCAATCGGCGGATTGATCCTTCCAAGAAACGGGTACGAGGCCCAAGGAGAATAAGATGACGAAACTCAGCTACCAGCTCTACAGCGCGCGCAACTTCCAGCCCTATTCTGTGATTTTCGAAAAGCTCGGCAAATCAGGCTATGCCGAAGTCGAAGGCTTCGGCGGCATCTACGCCGATCTCGACGATGCGGGACTGAAGAGCCTTCGCGCCGATCTCGACAAGAACGGCCTCGTGATGGCGAGCGGCCATTTCAGCCCCGACTTCCTGGATAAGGAAGTTCAGAAGTCGCTCAACATCGCCAGAATACTTGGCATGGATTCGATCTATGCCCCGCATCTGGCGGCAGACCAGCGCCCCTCGGACGGAGCCGGTTGGCTGGCTTTCGGCAAGCGTCTGCAGGAAATGAGCAAGCCCTATAAAGATGCCGGCTACGAGTTCGGCTGGCACAATCACGATTTCGAATTCGTCAAGCTGGCTGACGGCTCGCTGCCGATCGAGCGCATCTTCGAAGGCGCGCCCGATATCTCCTGGGAAGCCGACATCGCCTGGGTCATCCGCGGCGGCGCCGATCCCTTCGCCTGGATCGACAAGCTCGGCTCGCGCATCACCGCAGTTCACGTCAAGGACATCGCGCCGGCCGGCGAGGCGACAGATGAAGATGGCTGGGCCGATGTCGGCCATGGCAGGGTCGAGTGGGCTAAGCTGATTGCCGCACTTCGTGGCACCAAGGCGAAGCACTTCGTCGTCGAACATGACAATCCGAAAGACATCGACCGCAACATCAGCCGTTCGAGTGCATCCTTCCAGACTTATTGAGGTACATCATGACCAGGGAACTTGGCGTCGGCATCATCGGATGCGGCAACATCTCCACCACCTACTTCTCGCTGGCACCGCTCTTCAAGGGGCTGAAGGTGCTGGCCTGCGCCGATATCAATATTCAGGCTGCCGAGGCGCGCGCCAAGGAATACGGCGTCAAAGCGCAGACGATCGACGAACTGCTCGCCAGTGACGAGATTGACGTCGTCGTCAACCTGACGATTCCGGATGCGCATTTTCCGGTATCGAAGGCGATCCTCGAGGCCGGCAAACACGTCTATTCGGAAAAGCCGCTGGTGCTTTCGCTCGAGCAGGGCGAAGAGCTTCGCCGCATCGCCAAGGCGAAGAATCTTGCCGTCGGCTGCGCGCCGGACACTTTCCTCGGCGGCGCCCACCAGCTTGCCCGCAAGTTCATCGATGACGGCGGCATCGGCCGGGTTACTTCGGGCGCCTGCTATGTCATGAGCCCCGGCATGGAGATGTGGCATCCGAACCCTGATTTCTTCTTCCTGCCGGGCGGCGGTCCGATCCTCGATCTCGGCCCCTATTACATTGCCAATCTGATCAACCTGATCGGCCCTGTGAAGCGCGTCGGCGCGATGACCTCGATGGCATCGGAAACCCGCACGATCACCAGCCAGCCGCGCTATGGTGAGATCATCCCGGTGAAGACGCCGACAACGATCCAGGCGCTGCTTGAATTCGTCAGCGGCGCCACCGTGACGCTGTCGGCGAGCTGGGATGTGTGGTCGCACCGCCATGCCAATATGGAGCTCTACGGCACCGACGGCTCGCTTTACGTGCCGGACCCGAACTTTTTCGGCGGCACCGTCGAAGCCAGCGGCCGCGACAAGGACATCAAACCGCTGGAAGACTGGGATCATCCCTTTGGCAAGATCAACCAGGAAAACCCGAACGGGGCGCGCGCCAACTATCGCACGGCCGGCCTTGCCGATATGGCGATGGCGCTGATCGCGGGACGGGACGTTCGCTGCTCGCTCGACCGCACTCTGCACGGGGTCGACGTCATGACTTCGATCCTGAAATCGGGCGAGGAGGGCCGCTTCATCGAGCTCACGACGACCTGCACGCAGCCGGCCGCGCTTGGCATCGAAGAGGCGCAGGCGCTGTTGAGGTAGTAGAAACTCGCGCCGTTCGCTTGCCGTATCGGCGCGTTTGATCCAATAGTTTCGTCACGTTCGGGCATGTCCCACGGCTGTCCGGCTCGCTCTGATGGCTGCCCCTCACCCTAGCGCTCTCCCCGTTGGAACGGGGAGAGGGGACGTGCCAAAACGCAGTTTTGAGTTTGGAGGAAGCCGGTGCGGCATCTCCCTTCCCCCCCCGTTTAGGGGAGAAGGTGCCGGCAGGCGGATGAGGGGCTGCCGTCGGAGATCTCTTGGGTCGAGGTGTGGAATGACGACAATATTGTATTTTATCAGGAGTTATTCAGATGAGCTGGCAACCGGCCGCAGACCGCTATTCGAAAATGAAATATAACCGCACGGGCCGCTCCGGTCTGAAGCTGCCGGCCGTCTCCCTCGGCCTTTGGCATAATTTCGGCGATGACACGTCGCATGACCGCAAGATCGACATGTGCCGCACGGCCTTCGACCTCGGCGTCACCCATTTTGACCTCGCCAACAATTACGGGCCGCCTCCTGGAAGCGCGGAGACCGCTTTCGGCGAGATACTGCGCACCGAATTTTCCGGGCTTCGCGACGAGCTGATTATCTCCTCGAAGGCCGGCTACGATATGTGGCCGGGTCCCTACGGCGAGTGGGGCAGCCGCAAGTACCTGATCGCTTCCTGCGACCAGAGCCTGAAGCGCATGGGCCTTGATTATGTCGATATCTTCTATTCGCATCGCTTCGATCCGGAGACGCCGCTCGAGGAAACCTGCGGCGCGCTCGATCATATCGTCCGCTCCGGCCGGGCGCTCTATGTCGGCATCTCCTCCTACAATTCGCAGCGCACCCGCGAAGCCGCCGCGATCCTCAAGAGCCTCGGCACGCCCTGCCTGATCCACCAGCCGAGCTATTCGATGCTCAACCGCTGGGTCGAGGATGACAAGCTGCTCGATACGCTCGATGACGTCGGCATGGGTTCGATCGTATTCTCGCCGCTCGCTCAGGGCATGCTGACGACCAAGTATCTCGCCGGCATTCCCGACGACAGCCGAGCGGCGCAGAATCATTTCCTCAAGCGCGATTTCATCCGTCCCTCGATCATCGACAATATCAGGAAGCTTAACGAGATCGCCGAACGGCGCGGCCAGACGCTGGCGCAGATGGCGATTTCCTGGGTGCTGCGCGGCGGACGCGTGACTTCGGCGCTAATTGGCGCCAGCCGCTCCTCGCAGATCGTCGATTGCGTCAAGGCGCTGGATAACATCGGGTTCTCGGCTGAGGAACTGAAGGAGATTGATGTCTATGCCAAGGAGGCCGATATCAATCTCTGGGCGAAGTCGGCGGAGCGGGACTAAGAGAGAGAGATGGGAGTGCTGCTTGCTCCCTCTTCTCCCCGCTGGGGAGAAGGGGAAGGCGAGATAGCCACGCTAATCTGACGTACGTACCACATTTTATCTCGGAGGAGCCGCCATGATCCGCAATCCCATCCTGCCCGGGTTCAATCCCGATCCGTCGATCTGCCGCGTCGGCGACGATTATTACATCGCCACCTCGACTTTCGAATGGTATCCGGGTGTGCAGATTCATCATTCGCGAGACCTGGTGAACTGGACTCTGGTGCGCCGGCCGCTGGAGCGCGCCTCGCAGCTCGACATGCGCGGCAATCCCGATAGCTGCGGCATCTGGGCCCCGTGCCTTTCCTATGCCGACGGGCAGTTCTGGCTGGTCTATACCGACGTTAAGCGTTTCGACGGCAATTTCAAGGATGCGCATAATTACATCGTGACCTCTCCCTCGATCGAGGGAGAATGGTCCGAGCCGGTCTATGTAAATTCTTCCGGCTTCGATCCCTCGCTCTTCCACGACGATGACGGCCGCAAATGGTTCGTCAACATGCAGTGGAACCACCGTACCGAAAGCTTCGGTGGCTCGCCGAAATCGCCGGCCTTCGACGGCATCCTGCTGCAGGAATGGGATCCGGAGGCGAAGGTGCTGAAAGGCCCGATCCGCAACATCTTCGCCGGGAGCCCGCTCGGCCTCGTCGAAGGCCCGCATCTCTTCAAGAAGAACGGCTGGTATTATCTGACGACCGCCGAGGGCGGCACCGGCTATGACCACGCCGTCACCATGGCGCGTTCGCGCCGCATCGACGGGCCCTATGAGATGCATCCAAACATGCATCTGATCACCTCGAAGGATCATCCGGGTGCGGTGCTGCAGCGGGCAGGGCACGGCCAATATGTCGAGACGCCCAATGGTCAGGCCTATCACACTCATCTCAGCGGCCGGCCGCTGCCGCCGAAACGGCGATGCACGCTGGGGCGCGAAACGTCCCTGCAGAAATGCGTCTGGCGCGACGACGATTGGCTCTATTTGGAAAACGGCACCTCAGTGCCCGATGTCGATGTGCCGGCTCCCTTCGGTGCTGTGCCGGTGGAGAAGCCGATGCGCAGCGAGTACAGTTTCGATGGAGGCAAGCTGCCGGCTGATTTCCAGTGGCTGCGCACGCCCGAGCCCGGGCGCATCTTCAGCCTGACGGATCGACCCGGCCATCTCAGGCTGATCGGACGCGAGAGCATCGGCTCCTGGTTCGAGCAGTCGCTGGTCGCGCGCCGGCAGGAGCATCATAGTTTCCGCGCTGAGACTGTGATCGAATTTTCGCCCGACACCTATCAGCAGGTTGCGGGGCTGACGCAGTACTACAATCGCCATAAGTTCCACGCGATTGCCGTGACGCTGCACGAAACGCTCGGCCGCTGCGTGACGATCCTCTCCTGCAATGGCGACTATCCGAACGGTCGCCTGAGCTTTCCCGCTGAAAGCGGTGTAGCGATCCCGGCCGAGGGCCGTGTCCAGCTTGCGATGGAAATCCGCGAGAATGACCTGCAATTCTTCTGGCAGACGGAAGGCAGGGGCGCCTGGCAGCCGATCGGCCCTGTCCTCGACGCCGGCGTGATTTCAGACGAGGGCGGACGCGGCGAGCACGGCTCCTTCACAGGCGCCTTTGCCGGCGTGTTCGCCTTCGATACGTCGGGGCGAGGGAAGACGGCGGATTTCGATTGGTTCAATTATGATGAATTGTGAGGGTTAGCATCTACTGCCTCCCAACCGCCCTCGTCCTTCGAGGCTTCGGGTTTTGGCCGACGCCTCGAAGGGCGAGGGCGGCCACCTGCTGCAACGACACATCAAAAAGAAAAGCCGGCGCAGAGGCCGGCTGAGACGAACGCGGCTGCACAGGGATACTGGCCGGTTCCAAACGCTTGGTGACTGAACAATAACTTTCATTACATGCCGAGGCAGCGGAAAAGGGCGCAACGAGAACGCCGGTAAGACGGCTCCGCAAAGGAATGGGCGGCGGGGCGGATGCCGGTGCTTGCCTCGGCTCTTTTATCAAGCATGAATATCACCGGATGATGACATCCGGAGCCGACCGATGCCTTTCTCAGGGAGAATTCCGGCGGGCGACGGCAATCGGAAGCCGGCTATCGCCGGCTTGTCGCCGATGGGTGATCGGCTTCACGAAGGCGAGGGTGTTGGCGAGGCGTGAATTCAGTGTTCATGTTCCCGAAGGATGTCAAAGCGTCACAGAGTGACTATATAGCGGGCCGAAATACTTCGAGCATCTGCAAGAGTCCTGCATGACCCCCATTATTTCCGTTCAGAACCTGACGAAGACTTATGCCAACGGCTTCGAGGCCCTGAAGGGCATCAACCTCGATGTCGAGAAGGGCGAGATCCTGGCTCTGCTCGGGCCGAACGGCGCCGGCAAGACGACCCTGATCTCGATCATCTGCGGTATCGCCAATCCGAGCGGCGGTCGCGTGCTGGTGGCCGGCCAGGATGTCGTAAAGGATTTCCGCGCGACCCGCTCGATGATCGGACTGGTGCCGCAGGAGTTGACGACCGACCAGTTCGAGACGGTGTTCAACACGGTGAGCTTTTCGCGCGGGCTGCATGGCAAGAAGGCCAATCCAGCGCATATTGAGAAGGTGCTGCGGGCGCTCTCGCTTTGGGACAAGAAGGACAATACGCTGCGTCAGCTCTCCGGCGGCATGAAACGACGGGTGCTGATCGCCAAGGCGCTTTCCCACGAGCCGGATATTCTTTTCCTTGACGAGCCGACCGCTGGCGTCGACGTGACTCTGCGCAAGGACATGTGGCATGTCGTCGAAGAACTCCGGGCTTCGGGCGTCACCATCATACTGACGACCCATTATATCGAAGAGGCCGAAGAAATCGCCGACCGTGTCGGCGTCATCAATGGCGGCGAGCTGCTGCTCGTCGAGGAAAAGGCGGCGTTGATGGCCAAGCTCGGCCGCAAGCAGCTCATCCTCGATTTGGCGGAACCGCTAAGCCGGCTGCCAGACTGCTTTGCCGGCAATGGCCTCACTCTCGAAGCCGACGGAAGCCGTCTGACTTATGATTTCGACGCCGATAACGAGCAGGATAGCATCGCGACGCTGCTGACCCGGCTCGGCGAGAACAATATCCATTTCAAGGATCTCTCGACGCGGCAGAGTTCGCTCGAAGATATCTTCGTAGCGCTGGTGGGAGCGGGCAAATGAACTTCGAAGCGGTCAAATCGATCTACTTCTTCGAGATGGCGCGCACGCGCCGCACGCTGCTGCAGAGCGTCATCTCGCCGGTCATCTCGACCTCACTTTATTTCATCGTCTTCGGAGCGGCAGTCGGTTCGCGTATTCAGGAAGTGGAGGGCGTATCCTACGGTGCTTTCATCACGCCGGGCCTCATCATGCTGACGCTGCTCGGCCAGTGTATCAGCAACGGCTCCTTCGGGATCTACTTCCCGAAGTTCACCGGCACGATCTATGAGGTGCTGTCGGCGCCGGTGGCGATGACGGAGATACTGCTCGGTTATGTCGGGGCGGCGGCCACCAAGGGCCTGATTATCGGCGTCATCATTCTGTTGACCGCCAATCTCTTCGTCGATGTCAGGATCGAACATCCCTTCATGATGATCCTGTTCTTCCTGCTGACCGCGATCACTTTCAGCCTGTTCGGCTTCATGATCGGCATCTGGGCTGGCAATTTCGAGCAGCTGAACCTCATTCCCATGCTTGTGGTGCCGCCGCTGACTTTCCTCGGCGGCAGCTTCTATTCCGTCAGCATGCTGCCGCCGTTCTGGCAGGCGGTCAGCCACTTCAACCCGGTGCTCTACCTCGTCAGCGGCTTCCGCTGGAGTTTTTACGGGATCGCCGATGTCAACCCGGCGATCAGCCTGGCGATGATCACCATGTTCCTGGCAATCTGCCTGGGAACGCTCGGCTGGATCTTCAAGACGGGGTATCGGCTGCGCAACTGACCGCTTGAACGTCGATGATCGGAGAAGCCGATAGTGCTATCGGCTTCTTCCGTTTTTCTTTCGCGTCCGGCGGAGGCATCTGCTGTCTCATTCCAATGAAGAGGCGAGACAGCTGTTATGAGCATCGAAGGTCAGAAGGTGATAATTGTCGGCGGCAGTTCGGGCATGGGGCTGGCACTTGCCGGGCGTCTGCTCGAGGAGGGGGCGTGGGTGACGATTGCCGGGCGCGGTCAGGAGAAGCTTGCGACAGCTTGCCGTCATCTCGGCGACCACCCGAAACTCCGAACCCATGTCGTCGATATAGGCCGGGAGGAGGAGGTCGCGGCGCTGTTCCGGGAGTGCGGACCGGTCGATCATATCGTCAGCACGGCGGCGGAAATCGAGGGAGCCTATCAGCTGCTGTCGTCGCTCGAGCTGGCGGCAGAAAAGGTGGTCCAGAGCAAGTTATACGGGCCGCTGCTGCTGGCGAAATATGGCGCCTCCCGACTGCCGTCGTCAGGTTCGATCACTTACACCTCAGGTATTGCGGCCTATCGGCCGCTCGCGCGCGGAGCGATGGTCGCGGCCGTCAATGCGGCACTCGAAGGCCTGGTCAGGGCGCTTGCCGTTGAACTGGCGCCCATCCGCGTCAACGCGGTCTCGCCGGGCTGGGTTGACACGCCGATCTGGAGCTTCGTTGCCGGTGATGCCAAGCAGGCGAGGCTGGATGCGATGGCACAGCGCCTGCCGGTTGGGCGGGTTGGGCAGCCCGAGGATATAGCCGATGCGATCCGTTTCCTGATCGGCAACGGTTTCACCACGGGCACTACCCTGCATGTCGAAGGCGGGCATCGGCTGGTCTGACTGGCGAAAGATTTTCGCTGGCCGATTGCAGAAGGAAAGCGATGTGCGGCGGCTGGACGCGCCGACGTCGCCACATCATCACCAGCGAGGTAGCAAGCGGTCGGCCGGGCCAGGGCAGTTCGACGAGATCGCCGCGCGCAATGGACGGTCCCACCGCAATACTCGGGACCAGGCTGTAGCCCGCGCCTGATGCCACGAGACGGATGATTGTTGCGATGCTGTCGGCCTCCGTGGCGACAGCCGGCGCAGCTAAACCCGCTTCGGCAAAGGCGGTATCGAGCAGGTGGCGATAGACGCAGCCGGCCGCGGTTGCGATGAACGGGGCGGTGCGCAGGACTGCCAGGCTTTCCGGCGGCGGGAATTGCGAGCTGCCGGCGGCAATCAGCACCAGCGGCTCGCTGGCGACGCGGCGTGTCACGAAGCGCTCGTCCTGCTGGCCGCGATCGAACGTGAAGACGACATCAACCGAGCCATGCTGCAATTTCGCATGCAACTCGCCACTGCCGCCGACTTTGAGTTTGAGACCGAGATCGGGATTTTGCCTGCGGAGGAGTGAGAGCCAGGGCGCCAGCCTTTCAGCGGCAATGGTTTCGAGCGTGCCCAGGGTGATAGAGGATTCGGAAATGCCGGCGGCAACACGGACGGCGGTCTGCGCCTCATCGTTCAGCGCCAGTATCTCTTCCGCATAGGTCTTCAGTGTCATGCCTGCCTGTGTGGGAGCGACGCCCTGCCGGGAGCGGAGGAAGAGTTCAACGCCCATCTCCTCTTCGAGTGCCTGGATTTGATCACTGAGGCTCGACTGAGCGAGATTGACCTCGTCAGCGGCGCGCGTGAGGTTTCCGTGCCGGATGGCGGCCAGGAAAGTCTTCAGTTGTCGTGGGGTCATGTCGGGCTCCGCCATTTGCGCGAATGCAGGATATCAACAAAGGCGATCCAGCCGCAATGCGGGGGCTGTCAGGCACTTCTGACGAGCAGGGCGCCCAACAGGATGAAAAGGGTGCCGGCGAGCCGCGCCATGTTGAGCTCGGAGGCTTCGCCGAGAAAGACTGCGCCTATCGCCAGGGTCACCAGCACGTTGCAGCGCCCGATCGAGGCGAGTTTCGAGACCGGCATTTTCTGCTAGCATTGAAACCGCACGTTGACGAGATGGCAATTTCTGTCTAGCTGTACGATCATGAAGATCGCAATGGTTCTTGTCGTGGTGATAGGGCGCATGGGCAGGATGGTGTAACCATCCGGCGATCAGCCCCATGCGCAGTAAATCAAGCTCCTGACGGGGCTTTTTTTGTGCCCTGAATTCGCGCTGCGCCTCGTCAGATTCCCACAATTTCCCTGACACCTTGGACAAGACCATGTCACGCGACAATTCTGCGCAGACTTCCGATAGCCGCCTGACCGAGGAAGCGGCTGCGATTTCGACGGCGACGCCCCGGCGTACGATCCTTCTCCTGCTGACGGCGCTTTCGGTATTGCCGATCAATATATATCTGCCGGCGTTGCCAAATATCGCCGCCACGTTCCAGGCCGATTTCGCGATCGTCAATCTTTCGGTCGCGGGTTATGCGATCATCAACGCCCTGACGGAAATTGTCGCCGGCGCGGTGTCGGATCGTTATGGGCGCCGGCCAGTGGCGCTGACCGCCGTTTCCATTTTCATCGTCGCGTCGATCGGCTGCGCGCTGGCCCCCAATATCGGCATCTTCCTGTTGTTTCGCGTGATGCAGGCGTCGATCGCCGCCTGCTTCTGCGTCGCTCTCGTTGCCATCAAGGAGACGGCGGGCGAGCGCGGGGCCGCTAACAGGATCGGCTACGCCGCCATGGGATGGGCTATCGCGCCGATGCTCGGCCCGAGCGCCGGCGGCATTCTGGACGAAGCGTTCGGATGGCGGGCGATCTTCATCGCCCTTGCGCTGATAGGCGCTGCCATCCTCGCCATTTCCATGCGCGAGCTGAAGGAAACAACCGGACTCGCGTCGAGACCAAACGGCAATTACTTTGCTTCCTACCGGCAGCTTCTCGGTTCGGCGCGGTTCTGGGCCTATACGCTGTGCATGGCCTGTTCCACCGGCACCCTCTATATCTTCCTCGGAGGCGCATCCCTGGCAGTCAGTTCCTCGCTCGGCGGATCGAGCGCGAAACTGGGCTTCTTCATCGGAATGGTTCCCGCGGGATTCATTCTGGGCAGTTATCTCGCTGCCCGATGGACGAGGAAATCGCTCAGCACCACGCTCGTCATTGCGCGTTTATCGACGTGCATGGGTCTGCTCTTGGGGCTGATCCTGTCGATCTCGGGCGTCACGCATGTCCTGGCTTTTTTCGGCCCCTGTGTGTTCATCGGCATCGGCAATGGCTTGACCTTTCCAGCCGCCAATCTGGGTGTGATGTCGGTTCGCGCCAATCTCGCCGGCACCGCTGCAGGCCTTGCCGCAGCCATGTCGATCGCCGGCGCCGCGCTGATCGCTTCGATCGCCGGGCTGTTTCTCCGAGAGGCCGGCGCAGTGTCGACACTGTTCGCGATGTTGCTGACATCGGCGTCACTTGCCTTGTCGGCAGCGTTTTCTGCAGCTTTTATCGACCGGCGACTTGCGGTCCGTATGCCCAATGGAGAGCCGGCCGAGAGCGGATCGGGGGCATGATTTGTTCTGTCGGATCAATCCCGCATGCGCAATTCGTCCGTCTGCATCTGCAAGGAGCCCAGCGTCTCCAGGAAGCTCATGCCGAGCAAGCTCTGGTCAAGCCGCCCGTCCTCGGCGACGCTGGCTGCGACATTGTTGCGGATGATCGGACCGATCGCCACCTGGTCGAGCGTAATGGGGGCCGCGCGGCTGCGGCCGTTGGCGGTCATGACCGTCATCGAGTAGGTGAGGCCCGTGAGATCGATGCCGATGCGTTCAGCATCCTCGTGTGAGAGCGCGACCATGCTGGAGCCGGTGTCGACGAGCATCTCGACAGTCCGGCCATTCACATTGACGTCCGCTTCGAAATGGCCGTTCAACAGCTTGTGCAGGATGATTTCCGCGCCACCTTCGCTGGTCGCGACGACGACGGCGCGGCCAGGAATGAGACCGGCGAGCACCCGGTTGCCGACGCCGATCGCTTCCTGACGATAGAGATAGACGGTCACGAGCGCCAGGATGATGACCAACCAGATCATCATCTGGCGCATGGTTTCACCGACGCTGCGCGCCCAGATCCCGGCCGACAACATCAGTGCGATCGGCAGCAGGTAAACGAAGCGGCCGAACTCGTCACTTTGCAAGCCGAGAATGCGGCCGCTGTCGCCGTTGAGGATCAGCACGGCAAGGCCGATGCCGATCACGACGAGAATGACGGTGAAACGGATCATGAAGGCCGCCCCGGCCGCTCGGCGAGGCTTGTTTTCATCCGGCCCGTCGTCGCGGCCGTTGCGAGCCTCGCCGGCAGTTGCGCCATGATCCGGCGCCTTTCGGCATCGGTATAGTTCATCCAGCCACCGATTTCCTGAAGAGTGCGGCCGCAACCGGCGCAAAAACCGGTGGTTGAAACCAGGGAGCAGACGTGAATGCAGGGTGTTTGCATGGCTGATATATCGGAGTTTCAAAGAGTGGTGGCAAGGGCGCAAAGGGTGGCGATTTCGCAAATCTGCTGCGTCGCGCCCAGCGTGTCGCCGGTGTGGCCGGCAAGCTTGCGACGGATGACGGCGGTGAAGGCGAATCCTGCGACACCGGTGGCGAGCAAGCTGGCGACGAGCGGCCGCAAGCCGAATGCCGGCCAGATCAGAAGTGCTGCGAGCAGACCGGCCGAGACGAGCGCAAAATGCATCGCCGCCTCATTCGGCTGGCCGGTCGAGGCGGCCACGCCCTCGGCCTTTGCGGCCGGCAGCCGTTGCCAATGCCAGGCGATAGCGCCACGGCTGAGTGCTGCGACGGCGGCAACGGCAAGCGCTGCGGCGAGCGGTGAGGACTGGCGGACAATGGCGGCGAGTGCGGCCGCACGGATCGCGAAGGAGAGGATTAGCGCTATCGCGCCATAGGTGCCGATCCGGCTGTCCTTCATGATGATGAGGCTTTGTTCGCGGTTCTTGCCGCCGCCGATGCCGTCGGCCGTATCGGCCAAACCATCTTCGTGCAGCGCGCCGGTGGCAAGAACCTGGATCGAGAGCGCAAGCAGGGCCGCCATCAGGGGATCGGCGCGCAGGCCTGAAAGAAGGAGGAGGGCGAGCGCCGGGACGAAGCCGATGACAAGACCGGCGAGGGGAAAGGCGCGCACCAGGCGGCCGAGCCTGCCGTCATAGCCTTCGAACAGCGCTGGCGGCATCGGAAGGCGGCTCAGAAAGGCGACGGCGCGGGCGGTGTCGACCGCATAGTCCTTGATCTTCATTCTGTTTCGTTCTGCCGGAGGGCTACGGCGCTTTAGGTGTTGTTCGCTTCGCCCGCCGGCTTTAAGAGAGAGCCACCGCAAAGAAGCTGATTTGCGTCAAAAAAACAAGAATAGCCGATTCATAGGAATACGCACCGATGAGCGTTTCAGGCCTGCCTTTCGACGATTTCCGTACCCTGCTCCGGGACCTGCCGGGGCCGGATGCCCGCGCGCTGGTGGCCGCACGCGAACGCGACGCGCAGCTGACCAAGCCGCCGGGCGCGCTCGGACGGCTCGAGGAGATTGCTTTCTGGCTTGCCGCCTGGACGGGCCGTCAACCGGCCGTCAACCGGCCGCTGGTGGCGATCTTCGCCGGCAATCACGGTGTCACCAGACAGGGCATCACACCCTTTCCGCCCGCGGTGACGCAGCAGATGGTCGAGAATTTTGCAGCCGGTGGAGCTGCGATCAACCAGATCTGTGTCGCTTATGATCTCGGGCTGAAAGTCTTCGATCTGGCGCTCGACTACCCCACGGGCGACATCACCGAGGAAGCCGCGCTTTCCGAGCGCGACTGCGCCGCAACCATGGCCTTCGGCATGGAGGCGATCGCCGGCGGCACCGACCTGCTCTGCATTGGCGAGATGGGCATCGGCAACACGACGATTGCAGCAGCGATCAACTATGCGCTGTACGGCGGGTCGGCGCGCGACTGGGTAGGCCCCGGCACCGGCTCGGAAGGCGAGATGCTGGAGCGCAAGATTGCGGCGGTGGAAAAAGCGGTCGAGCTGCATAGCGACCATCTCGACGATCCCCTGGAGATCATGCGCCGGCTCGGCGGACGCGAGATTGCCGCAATGGCAGGCGCCATCCTGGCCGCCCGCATGGAGCGCATCCCGGTGCTGATCGACGGCTATGTCGCGACTGCCGCGGCGGCGATCCTGAAAGCCGCCAATCCCTCCGCGCTCGATCATTGCCTGATCGGCCATGTCTCCAGCGAGCCCGGCCATCTGCGCGCGGTCGAGATGCTTGGCAAGACGCCGCTTCTGGCGCTCGGCATGCGGCTCGGTGAGGGCACTGGTGCGGCGCTTGCCGCCGGCATCGTCAAGGCCGCTGCTGCCTGCCATTCCGGAATGGCGACCTTCGCCCAGGCGGGTGTGAGCAACAAACATTAAGGCCGCGGCCGGCGTAGCCGACCCACCGGGCTTTGCTTGCGCCGCCCGGGTGGATTCGCTATTGGCTGGTCAACAAAGGGGAGATGGTACAGCTTTTCCCCGCTCCGTGGTGCAACGGGAAGAGGATGGGGCGTCTTGACGAAGCCTGCGGTGACGAAAGAGACCGGGTTTCGGCATTTCATCGCCGCCGCCAGCTATTCCTGGGCCGGCTTTCTGCGCGTGCTGAAAGAGGCGGCCTTCCGCCAGGAGCTCGGCTTCTTCGTCATTTCAATGGCAGCGCTGGCGCTGGTAGGGGCGAGCATCGGCGAGATTGTCGTCGCGGTGCTGTTGTTTCTCGGGCTTTTTTCGATGGAAGCCATGAATACCGCCGTCGAAGAGGTGATCGACAGGATTTCGCTGGAGATTTCGATTGTCGGCAAACATGCCAAAGATCTCGGCTCTTTTGCGGTGACCTGCATGATCGCCGCCTGCTCTCTTTATCTCGGCTTCGTCATCGCCAAGCACCTCTTCTTCGGCGCCGCGTGACATGCCCGAGCTGAATCAGGCAAAACTCTTGCGCTTGCGCGCGACGGCCTGAGCCTCTTCGACGGCGGGCAGGCTCTGGAGGACGCGCTTGGCCGGCAGGATGGCGATAACCTCCGTGCCTTCACGCAGCTTCGATTTCAGCAGGAACTGTCCGTCATGCTTGGCGAGGATCGCCTGGACGATCGGCAGGCCGAGGCCGGTGCCCTGTTCGGCGCTCTTGATGGCGATCGAACCCTGGCCGAACGCCGAGAGGACGACGGGAATCTCTTCTTCCGGAATGCCGGGGCCGTTGTCCTTGATCGAGATGTATTGTCCGCCGCCGGCCGTCCAGCCGACCTTGACGTGGATTTCTCCTCCCTGCGGCGTGAATTTGACGGCATTGGAGAGGAGGTTGAGCACCACCTGGCGCATCGACTTCTCGTCGGCCCAGATAGCCGGCAACTGCCGTTCGAATTGATCCGAAATGGCAATGTTCTTGGCGCGGGCGCGCAGCTGCACCATGCCTATGCAATCCTCGGTGATATCGAGCAGCGAGATCGCTTCCTCGCTTAGTTCGTATTTGCCGGCCTCGATACGGGACAGGTCGAGGATTTCGTTGATGAGATCGAGCAGATGCTGGCCGGAGCGATGGATATCGCCGGCATATTCCTTGTAGGTCGGATTGGCGAGCGGTCCCATCACTTCGGCCGACATCACCTCGGAGAAGCCGAGAATGGCATTGAGCGGGGTCCTGAGTTCGTGCGACATGGAGGCAAGGAAGCGGGACTTGGCGAGGTTTGCCTCTTCGGCGCGGCGGCGCGCCTCATCAGACATCGATTTCGCCACTTCCAGCTCGGCGATCAGGTCGTCCTTCTCCGACTGGTAGGAGAGGATCCTGAGGTTCGATTTGAAGAGCCGGTCGCTGATATAGTTGAAGAAGACGAGCGTGGTGGTGAAGAGCCCGGTCAGGCTGATTTCGAGGAGGTCGCGTGACAAGCCGCTCTTGGCGCCAAGCGCCAGGACCGTCGGCGCGAAGGCCACCAGCACGGCTGGCGTCAGCATGAAGTTCGACATCGCGGTGACGGAAAGCGCAATCAGCAATGTTGCGCCCTTGTAGAGAATGAAGCTCGACGGCTCGCAGGTGTCGCACCCCTGCAGCGCAAAGACGGCCCAGCAGCAGCCGACCAGGAATTGGCCGGCGAGCAGCAGGCGGCGCCATTTGCGGGCGCTCTCGGAGGTGATCTCCTGTCGGCGCGCGCGCCGGGCGAGCAGGATGTTGCCAGTGTGACAGGTGTGCGTCAGCAGCGCCCAGAAGAGCAATTGGCTATCTTGAGTGAAATAGACGCCGAGGGCGGTGATGATGACGACGAAGAGCGGCATGATCGTCGCGCCCTGCATCATCGACGCTATATACATCTTGAGTACGTCACGGTCGAAGGCGGAATTGGACGCATGACCGGACTGCAGGCGCTCGCGCGTCTGCCGCACAGCCTTGGAAACGGCCTTGTTGCGGTGGCTGCGCGACCTGTCGACGATAATCTTGTCGGTCGATGTGCTTACGCCGGTACTCATGTGCACGTTGAAACTTCACCCCTGGGTGGATAAGAGCTTAACCGGCAATTCTTAAGAAGATGTTTGCCATCTTTGCCAAGGATTTGTTTTTTAAGGAGGCGAAAGCGTGACACGTGGCCTGCGCCTGATTCGTGACGGCGTGACCGCTTTTGCCCTGCTGGTGCTCCTGGCGCTGATTGCCGCCAAGATCAACGATCGAGCAACAATCAAGCGTGCAGGCGCCTTTCATGCTGCCGATGGCGACAGTCTGACATTGGGCGGGGAGCGCTTCCGCCTCGAAGGCATTGACGCGCCGGAGCTCAACCAAAGCTGTGAACGGGCGGGAAAGGCCTGGGCTTGCGGGCGCGTGGCGCGGGAGGTGTTGCAGGAGATGGTTCTGGCGTCGGAAACGCTTTGCCAGGGCGATCGGCGCGACCGCTACGATAGGCTGCTTGTCGTCTGCCGAAGCGGGACGGACGGCGACATCAATGCCAGCATGGTGCGCCGAGGCATGGCCGTTTCCTATGGTGGCTACGGCAAGGAGGAGGCAGAGGCGAGGGGAGCGAAGGCGGGGCTGTGGGCCGGGACTTTCGAGCGGCCGCGCGATGTGCGCGATCATGCCCGTCACGAATCCGGTTACGGCGACGCGCTGCGCTTCCTCAGGCGGATCGTCGGATGGGAATAAGGTGATGAGCGATGAAGCCAAGCTGGAAACTCTGCGGCGGGAAATTGCCGCCTGTCGCGTCTGTCGGGACGCCCCGGCAAGCGGACCTCAGCACCGGCTGCCGCACGACCCGCGGCCGGTGGCGGTGATCTCTTCGCGTGCACGCATCCTGATCGCGGGGCAGGCGCCCGGCCTTCGAGTGCATGAGAGCGGTCTGCCGTTTGACGATGCATCGGGCGACCGGCTGCGGTCATGGCTCGGCGTCGACAGAGCAAGCTTTTACGACCGCAGCCGCTTCGCCATCGTGCCGATGGGCTTCTGCTTTCCTGGCTACGACGACAAGGGCGCTGACCTGCCGCCGCGCCGTGAATGCGCTCCGGTCTGGCGGCAAAGGGTGATCGCGGCAATGCCGCAGATCGAGCTGGTGCTGGTCATCGGCCAATATGCGCAGGCTTGGCATATGGCTGACGAGAGACGAGGGAATATGACGGAGACCGTGCGGGCTTGGCGTGACAGCCTCGTGTCCGGCCGGTCGCCCGCTGTGCTGCCGCTGCCGCATCCGAGCTGGCGCAACAGCGGCTGGCTGAAACGCAATTCCTGGTTCGAGCAAGAATTGCTTCCTGTGTTGCAGGAGCGGGTGAAAATGCTGCTTTCCTGAAACAAAATTCTTTTCCTTGCGCGGAATCGGGTTATACAAAGAAAATAATTCGAAAGGACTGACGTGCGCATGGACCGCCTCGACCGAAAAATACTGCGTCTGCTGCAAGAAGATTCGACCCTTGCTGTTGCCGACCTCGCCAAGAAGGTGGGGCTTTCGACGACGCCATGCTGGCGGCGGATCCAGAAAATGGAGGAAGATGGCGTCATCAAGCGTCGGGTCGCCATCCTCGATCCAGAGAAGGTCAACACCAAGGTCACGGTTTTCGTGTCGATTCGCACGGCGACTCATTCGATCGAGTGGCTGCGCCGCTTTTCCGAGGTGGTCGCCGAATTCCCCGAAGTGGTCGAATTCTATCGAATGAGCGGCGATGTCGACTATCTCCTGCGAGTCGTCGTGCCCGATATCGCCGCTTACGACGCTTTCTACAAGCGAATGATCGCCAAGATCGAGATTCGCGACGTCTCCTCCGCCTTTGCGATGGAGCAGATCAAGTATTCGACGCAACTGCCGCTCGACTACATGATTCTTGAGAACGCCAAATCCAACGAAGATTGAAAACGCCAATAGGTTGCGACGGACCGCTGGCCGGCAGTCGCATATACCGCGTGGGATTCGCCCCGGAACCCGGGTCTCTGAGGCGATTCGCCCGCACGCAGGAATGCGGCGCCTGGAAGCGGCTTTCGAAGAATGTGGCTCTAGCTGCAAAAGAAAGCCGGAAAAATCGCGAAAAAACGCTTCAGTTTCACCAAAATGCTAGAAAAATATATAGCCTGGTAACGATTGCACGGCTATGATGTGTGGCATCAATGAGCATCCTGTCATCATTTTGACTCATTGGTATCGAAATCAGAACACCATGTTCTACACCGCTACCTTGTATAGGTTCATTAGTTGGCGGTAGAGTTTATGTGCTTCACCATTGTGTTCGGCTGGGTCGAGCGGTGGAGATTTGAGAATGCGGCATAGCGTTTGCGGCTTGCAATGGAGATTTCCATTGCGAGGCCGTTTTGTGCGTTTGCCATCTAATTATTTGAATTGTTGTATAAAAATCACGTTGCTGGCGAAAGTTGCTCCAGCGAACCCCTCTCAGATATATCGAGAATTGCTTGAATGCGCCTTCTGTGTGATGACGGTTCGGCGGTTCGATCGATCCGCACGCCGAGATGGCTGTTCAAACTGGGCCGGCTTCAAATTGACTACCCGACGAGACGTCAGCCCCGATCGACAAAGGAATGGATTGGTAAATGAACATCAGAATGGTTTTGCTCGCATCAGCAGCAGCATTTGCTGCATCGACGCCGGTTCTTGCAGCTGACGCTATCGTTGCTGCTGAGCCGGAACCGGTTGAATATGTTCGCGTCTGCGACGCTTACGGCACCGGCTACTTCTACATCCCCGGGACCGAAACCTGCCTCAAGATCGAAGGCTACATCCGTTTCCAGGTCAACGTTGGCGACCAGCCGGGTGGTGATAACGACTCTGATTGGGATGCAGTTACCCGCGGCCAGGTTCAGTTCACGGCCAAGAGCGACACCGAGTATGGTCCGCTGACTGGCGTCATCGTCATGCAGTTCAATGCTGACAATGCCACCGACCAGGACGCCATCCTCGACTCCGCTTACCTCGACATCGCGGGCTTCCGCGCTGGTCTGTTCTACAGCTGGTGGGACGATGGTCTCTCGGGTGAAACCGACGACATCGGCTCTATCGTAACGCTGCACAACTCCATCCGCTATCAGTACGAAAGCGGCGACTTCTACGCTGGTCTCAGCGTCGACGAACTGGAAGACGGCTTCTACAAGTCTGGCGAAGGCCCGAACAACGTAGGCGTTGCCTTCGGTCTCGGCGGCAAGGCTGGTGCCTTCAGCTATCAGCTCACCGGCGGCTGGGACTTCGACAACGAAGACGGTGCTATCCGTGCAATGGGTACGGTTGACATCGGTCCCGGCACGCTCGGCCTCGCAGCCGTATATTCTTCCGGCCCGAACTCCTACTACTCCGCAGCTGAATGGGCTGTCGCTGCCGAATACGCAATCAAGGCAACCGACAAGCTCAAGATCACTCCTGGTGTCCAGTACTACGGCGACTACTATGTCTCCGGCGACGACTTCAGCGGTGGTGATGCCTGGAAGGTTGGTCTGACGGTTGATTACCAGATCGTTGACAACTTCTACGCCAAGGCTTCGGTTCAGTACCTCGATCCGGAAGACGCCGACGACTCCACCTCGGGCTACTTCCGCCTGCAGCGTTCGTTCTAATCCACTTGGTGAGTATCCCCGGTCTTCGGGCCGGGGACGCTTCAAATCAGTTTCTGATCCGAGTGACCTCCGATCAGCTACGGGGACGGGTCCGGTCTTCCCTGCCGGACCGTCCTTGCAGTGTTTTTTACACGCGCTCTTGTGGCTGCATTTTCGGAGCACTATCCAGGTAAGCCGAACCGGCATGTTGTGTATCGCACGTCGGCATCCTGCAGGCCTTGTTTGAGGCCATTCTTATTCTCAAGAGAGTTTGGGTTGACATTGGGCATTGGTTGGCGTTGCCGCGACGGTTCGTGGAAAGAAGAATCCAATGCCGACAATGTGATTACAGCTTTGCTGGAGAGAGGATACAACCCTTTCGGGGCGGCATTCATTCATACTCTCGGATAGCTGTTCGCATGGACGATCTCAGCAACTTTTATATTTTGCAGCCGTCGTTTCCAGCGGTGGTTTTGCTTCTGCCAGAAGCAATCTGAAAATGGCGGGTCAGTCGCATCGAGGGACGGGCTTGCGGGCGGCTGATAGAGCGTTCGACCCGTCACTTCCTGGTGACAGAGATCGGTCAAGCTTTTTACGAAAGATGCCAGACCATTCTGCAGGAGGCCGATCGCGCCAAATCGATCGTCACCGAGGCCCAATCCGACCTTCAGGGTGTGGTGCAGATGGGTTGCCCGCTTGGTCTGGTCGACATTTCCGTCGGAGGCATACTGCCTGAATTCCTCGAACGCTATCCGAAGATCAAGCTACAGATTATCGGCTCCGACCGCCGCGCCGACCTCATCAACGAACGGATCGATCTTGAGGTGAGGGCGACCAACGAGCCGGAGACACAGACGAGCCTGACGATGCGCAAGCTCGACAGGGCGCGGCGAATCCTGGTCGCAAGTCCGTCGCTCATTCGAACGCATCGGCGGTTTAAATTGCGTCGACGAACTCGCCGATCTTCCGACGCTGGCGATGACCCCGTCGGTGTCGTTCCATACTTGAGAACTCATCGGTCCGAATGACGACAAACGGGTAGTCCGGCATCAGCCGAGGCTGACCTGCCGCAGCATGACCGCCATTCTCGATGCAGCCCGCGCCGGCCTCGGCTTCGGGCTTCTGCTCGAAAGCGCGTGCGAGGCGGATCTGCAGGCCGGCAGGCTGGTGCGGGTGCTGCCGGAATGGCAGTCGGAAGAAAGCCAGTCTTATATCGTCTTCACGACGGCCGAGGGCATGCCGCCGGCAGCCAGAGTGCTGATCGATTTTCTGGTGGAAAAATCCAGGCCCCATTAACGACGAGGCGAAGTCCTCAGCCTTGGACGCATCGCGCTATTTCAGCCGCGCCAACAGCTTTTCACCGCTCAGTTCCCTGACCGCATCCCTGCCGATCCAGCGGGCGGTTTTATCTGGACGTTCAGCCAGCAGCTTCGCCAACCCCAGCGCCGGCCCATGGCAGGTGCGATTGCGCTTGCCGATGCTGCGCAGTGCCCAATTGACCGCCTTGCGAACGAAGTTGCGGGAATCGCCGGAATGCGCCTCGATCAGCGGCAGCCAGGAAAGGATGGCCATGTCGATCTCGCCCTTTCGATGGACGGCGGCGCCAGCGATCATTGCAAAAGCGGCGCGACGGACAAATTCGCGCTCTTCGGCAGCGAAATCCGGAATGAGCTCGTCCAGGCCCGCCTCGACGAAGAGATCGGCGGCGCAGTCGACTATTTCCCAGGAGTCGAAATCATGAGCCCAGGTTCTTGCCTCTTCTGGCGTCAGCCGCTTCGGCTCGGCGGTATAGAGAGCGAGCAGTCGAGCCTCGCGGATATTGCTTCGCCAGAGCTGCATTGCCCTGAGGTGATTCCTCTTCGCCAATCTGGCGACTGCCCTGATATCAGGATTGGAAATTCCGAGGGCGCGGTCGGTGACGATGCCGAATCGCGCCATTCCGGCGGCATTCTCCTCCGAGCGCAGCGTTTCGAGATGCGCGATCAATTCAGCCGGATCGGAGGAGGGACCGATCATTTCTCAAGCCGGGCGAGCAGCGAGGAGGTGTCCCAGCGATTGCCGCCCATTGCCTGCACGTCGCCGTAGAACTGGTCGACGAGGGCGGTGACCGGCAGCTTGGCGCCGTTGCTGCGGGCTTCGGCGAGCACGATGCCAAGATCTTTCCGCATCCAGTCGACTGCGAAGCCGAAATCATATTTGCCGGCATTCATGGTCTTATGGCGGTTTTCCATTTGCCAGGAACCCGCCGCACCCTTGGAAATCACTTCAACGACTTTTTCAATGTCGAGCCCGGCGCGCTTGCCGAAATGCAGCCCTTCGGCAAGCCCCTGGACGAGGCCGGCGATGCAAATCTGGTTGATCATCTTGGTCAACTGCCCGGAGCCTGCCGGTCCCATCAGGCCGACCATGCGGGCATAGCTTTCGATGACGGGCCTAGCGCGCTCGAAGACCGCTTCGTCGCCGCCGCACATGACGGTCAGAACGCCGTTTTCGGCACCGGCCTGGCCGCCGGAGACCGGAGCGTCGATAAAGTCGACGCCTCTTTCCTTTGCCGCGGCATAGAGTTCGCGAGCAACCTCGGCGCTGGCTGTGGTGTTGTCGATCAGCACCGAACCCGGCTTCATGCCGTGCAGGGCGCCGTTCTCGCCCGAGGTCACCGACCGGAGATCTTCATCATTGCCGACGCAGACGAAGACGAAATCGGCACCTTCCGCCGCCTCGGCCGGAGTGCGGGCGGATTTGCCGGAGAATTTCTCGGCCCATGCCACGGCTTTTTCGGCGGTACGGTTGTAGACGGTGACATCATGGCCGCCCTTCGTCTTCAGATGACCAGCCATGGGGAAGCCCATGACGCCGAGACCGATGAACGCGACTTTTGCCATATGTCCTATCCTTTTCCTGAGTGAGAGGCCCTGAGGATTAACCGAAACGGCGCAAGCAGAAAAGCCGTGAAGAGGGACTTCCTTCCGGTTGGCGCATGTGAGGCTGGTCGCCATTCAGTCGAGCCCTAGATGGGAACGACGAATAACGTTTGCCGAGGGATGACATGAACGAAATTCCAACGATCGAGCCACGTCGCAAGGGCCGCAGCGGCACCCAGGCGATGCTTATTCCGTCGCGGCAGATGATCGAAGAGCAGATTCGATTGGCGCCTGAAGGTGTTCTTACTGAGGCCGGCGTCCTGCGCCGCCGGCTCGCGGCCCAGTACGGAGCGGATGCCTGCTGTCCGGTGACGGTGCAGCGGCATTTGCGTGCGATCGCCGAATTATCCTTCGGCGCGCTGGAGAAGGGCGAACCGCTTTCGACAGTGACGCCATATTGGCGCATGGTCGATCCGGCGAGCCTGCTTGCGAAACGTCTTGCCGGCGGGCCCGGCTTCATTCGCGAGCAATTGGCTGCCGAACGTCGAGAGAAGTAGCGAGGCAGGCGAGAGGTGGTGATCTTCGGCATGCGCCGGCATTTAAGCCGTCTGCGGCTTCCGGCGTTTCTTTGCCTGTTGGTTGTCCTCGAGGCCAGCGGCTCATGTTATGTATAGCCGATGGGCTATGCTGCGTGTTCATGGTCTTTTCGATTATCGTATCCGCGGGCGGGTCGGCTACAGATTTTTCCGATCGATCTGTCGCTTTCTGTTCGTCGCTTGACATACGTACATCTCAATGGCTATAGGTTTATTCATAGCTTTATAGGTATGGGTCTTCAATGTCGAACGCTCAGGACGTGCTCTTCAGGACGCTTGCGGATCCTACCCGGCGCGCGCTTTTCGAGCGGCTGTGCCGGGAAGGGGAGAAGACGGTCGGAGCGTTGACGGCGCAGGCCGGGGTCTCACAGCCGGTCGTTTCGAAACATCTCGGGGTGCTGAAGCAAGCCGGCCTGGTGCGCGACCGTCATCAGGGGCGGCAGACGCATTATAGCGCGCAGCTCGGCGCGCTTGCGCCGCTCATCGACTGGACGAGCGAGATGGCCGGCTTCTGGCAAAGCCGCTTCAATGCCCTCGAAGATTTGTTGAAGAGGATGGATCAATGACAGACATATCGACCGAAACACGTTCCGTCGTCATCGAGCGGGAGATGCCTTTTCCGGCGGAAAAGATCTGGCGGGCGCTGACCCAGCCGCACCTGATCCAGGAGTGGTTGATGAAAAGCGACTTCAAGCCGGTCGTCGACCATCGCTTTAACTTCAACGCCGATTGGGGTGCGGTCGACTGCCGCGTTCTGGAAGTCGAGCCCCACAAGACCCTCGCTTACAGCTGGGGCGCCTATGGCCTCGAAACCGTCGTGACCTGGACGCTCACGTCCACGGGCGCGGGTACCCATCTGCGCATGGAGCAGTCGGGTTTCCGGGCGGATCAGCGGCAGGCCTATGGCGGCGCCAGGAGCGGGTGGCCGCAATTCTTCGACAAACTGGAGCAGGTGTTGGCGCGGGTTGACTGATCCATCGCCGAGCGGGCGGCCGGTTGGGCTCATTTCGAGGAGGCTTCATTGAACTTGAACAACTGGTTTCGGCAGGTCCACCGTTGGCTGTCCATTGCCTTTACGCTGGTCGCCATCGCCAATATCATCGCCATGGTGCAGGAGGAGTCGGCGGTCTGGATTGGGCTCTTGGCCCTGCTGCCGCTCGGGCTGCTTCTCGTTACCGGTCTCACCTTGTTCGTGCTGCCATATGCCGCGACACGGCGCGAGGTGGGAGGCATCGGCGGTTAGGAGGAAATCTATGGCGGGCAGAACGTCGAAAGGCGCGCAGAAGGTCACGAAAAAGACCGCCAAACCGGCGGGGGCGGCGCCGAAGCTTCTGTCGGGCGGCAACCCGCAAATCCCCAAGGGTTACGGCGATGCGCCCGTGCAAGCCTACATCGCCGCCATGCCGGACTGGAAAAGTGAGATCGGGCGTCGCCTCGATGCGCTGATCACCAGAACCGTGCCCGGCGTCTGCAAGGCGGTCAAGTGGAACTCGCCCTTTTACGGCATGGAAGGGCAGGGTTGGTTCCTCGGCGTCCATTGCTACGCCAGCTATATCAAGGTGGCCTTCTTCAAGGGCGCGTCGCTGCATCCTCTGCCGCCGGGCGAGTCCAAGCAGAAAGAGGTGCGTTACCTCGATATCCGCGAGGACGATCCCTTCGACGAGGCGCAGATCGCCTCGTGGGTAGAGCAGGCGAGCCGGTTGCCCGGCGAACGGATGTGAGGTTTTGATGCGCGGCGACGGGAGAACGACAAAGATGAAGAAGGCGACGGCAAGCATGAAGAAGACCGATTCCAAGGAAGGGAACGGGCAAGCCTCTCCCTCTCAACTGATTGATGCGAGGATCGAGGAGCTCAAGGATTGGCGCGGCGACATGCTCGCGCGGGTCCGGGCACTCATCAAGCAAGCCGAACCCGAGGTGGTCGAGGAATGGAAGTGGCGAGGGGTTCCTGTGTGGGAGCGCGCCGGCATCATCTGCACCGGCGAGACCTATAAGAGCGTGGTCAAGCTTACCTTCGCCAAAGGAGCGTCGCTTGAGGATCCGAACGGGCTTTTCAACTCCAGCCTCGACGGGAATACCCGGCGTGCCATCGACTTTCATGAAGGCGACGAGATCGACGAGGAGGCGCTGAAGGCGCTCATTCGAGCCGCGGCAGCGCTGAATACGTCGGTGCGCGCGGCCGGCTCGCGGAAGAAATCAAGCAGCGCGTGACGGGTCATCGGCCGCGTTAGTGAATTGGGCTTGCCTTGCGTTCGAGAAAGAGCTCGAGATTGTCGAGGCCGATCTCAGTGCCCTGAAGGCGAGCGCCGTTGTCGGCGTAGCCGTCGAGGAAAACCACTTGCTCGGTGAAGACCATTCTGGTGCCGCTGGGTTCGACGTTGAAGGCGACGGTGACGAGCGAGGCTGAGATGCGGGTTTGGCCGAGCTTCATCTCATAGGCATAGATGATGCGGGTATCCGGCACGATATCGATGTAGTGGGCGTCAAAGGCGTGCAGAAGCCCATCGGTGTCGGCGGTATAGTTCCTCTCTGTGCCGCCCGGCCTGAAATCGAGCGCATATTCCAGCGGCACCCATTCGCCGTGGCAGGCAAACCATTGCCGCTTCGACTCCGGCGTCGACCAGGCGCGAAAGACCCGGGCGACGGGCGCCTTCAGGCGGCGCTCGATGACGAAGGTGGTATGTTCGGCAGAGCGTGTCGTCATTCGGGGAGGGTCTCCGGCTCATCGGCGAGAAATTGATCCAGCCTGTCAAAGGCGGCGTTCCAGCGGGTCTTTCGCTGTTCCACCCAGCGCTCGACAGCGGCGAGCGCATCCTGCTGCAGGCGGTAGGTTCGCACCCGGCCGGATTTTTCGGACAGCACGAGCCCGCTCTCCTCCAGCACCTGCAGATGTTTCATCACCGTCGGCAGGGCGACGGCGAGCGGTGCGGCCAGTTCGGTGACCGAGGCCGGGCCGCGACCGAGGCGGTCGATCATCCCGCGGCGGCTGCGGTCGGAAAGCGCGTGGAACATGCGGTCGAGATCCGCTTGGTTTTCGATCATTCCGCCGCATCCCGAAAGCGGGCGGGCAGCCTGTCCTGATAGGGATAGAACTTGAAATAAGGGCGGGCCTCTTCCAGCGCCCTGGCGAAGGACGGGCGCGCCAGCAGCCTGTTGTAATAGGCGCCAAGTCTCGGCTGCTCCTGTGAGAACGGAACCAGCGTCTCGGCATAGAAGAGGGCCGGGGCTGCAGCGCAATCGGCCATAGTGAAGGCATCGCCTGTTATCCAAGGGCTTTCGCCCAGCTGCTTTTCGATCATCACATAGGCAGTGGTGAGCGTCGCTTTGCAGGCGGCCATCTCTATTTCGTCTGCCGTGCCCTCTGGACGCCGGCGATGGCTGACGAGGGTCTGCATCGGCACTTGGACATATTGGTCGAAGAAGCGGTCCCAGAGGCGGACCTGCAGCGCCCGATCGATCTCCAGCGGCAGCAGGCGCACGGGGCCGGGGTAGTAATGGTCGAGATATTCGATGATGATCGTGGTTTCGGGAATGGTGCTGTCGCGCGCCTCGTCTCTCAACAGCGGCATCTTGCCGATTGGCCAGAAGCGGAAGAGATCGGCGCGCGAAGCCTCGTCGGACAGATCGACGAGGCGATTTTCGAACGGAGTCGTGTTTTCATAAAGCGCGATCAGCACCTTGTGGCAGAAGGAGGCGAGCGGATGCCCATAGAGCACGAGCGACATACGGCGACCTTTCTTATCCGGTAGAAAACTTTACCGAAAGACTAAGTATCAGGTTAGACAGCGCCGCGCAATAGATACTTCGCTGGTCATGCAACTATTCTCTCAGCCGATGTATCGAGCGATCACCAGGTGGCCCGGTGTCGGCTGACCGTCTTCCATGCGGACGTTGATCTCCGATACCTCGACGAGTTCGAAACCGGTCGCCGTCAGACGTTCCCTGACATAGGCATCGGCATGGGCGAAGCGCTGATGCGGTCCGACCATATAGGCGCGGCCGGCAAGCGTCTCTTCGGGAAGGGTTTCGGAGGAGAAGATGAACAGGCCGCCCGGTGTCAGGTTTTCGGTGGCGCCGAAGAAGAGCGGCTCGAGCGCGCCGAGATAGGGGAGCACGTCTGTGGCGGTGATGAGGTCGAAAGCCTCCTCGTCGTTGTCGTCGAGGAAATCCTCGACTTCGGCGACGAATAGCGTCTCGTAAAGATCTTTTTCATGCGCGATCTCGACCATCTTCTCCGATATGTCGATGCCGATCATGTCCTCGCACAGGTCGCGCAGCGCACCGCCGGTGAGACCGGTGCCGCAGCCGAGATCGAGCAGCCGCTTGAACGGGCCGAGCTTCAATGCCTGCAGGCGCTGGCGCACCAGCATCGGCACGTGATAGCCGAGTTGCTCGACGAGTACGTCCTCGAACACCTCGGCATGCTGATCGAACAGGGTTTCGACATAGGCGTCAGGCGCCTTGACCGGGATTTCGCCGCGGCCCATCGCGGCGATGCGCACGGCGGCTCCGCCGTGATCCTCGGGATCGATCGCCAAAACGTCCTCATAGGCCGCCACCGCCGCGTCGACATCACCGGATTTCTCCAGCGCCAGCGCGCGGTTATAGGCCTCGGCAAGGGCTTCTTCGTCGATCTTCTTTGCCATCGCGGTTCATGTCCTTCTGTTTTCAGGCATGGCTCTAAGGCGGCTTTCGATGTTTTGCAATGGCGCGGCTACAGGCGCAGAATGACCGAAAAGAAGACGACGGGAGGAAATGCCATGAAAGCGGAGCAAGACAGGATGCGACCGGCAAGGGAAGAAGAGGGTGAGCGCCCTTTGCTGCTGCCCACGACGCCGGGCGAGATCACCAATACACTTAGCCACTATTACCGCGGTGAGCTCGGGCGGATGACGAGCTGGCGCGACCGCATCGACCGGACGTCCAACTGGGCGATCACCGTGGTGGCGGCGCTGCTTTCGGTGTCGTTGTCGACGCCCACCTCGCATCACGGCGTGCTGTTGTTCGGTATCATGCTGGTGACGCTGCTTCTGATGATCGAGGCGCGGCGCTACCGCTTCTTTGATATCTACCGTGCCCGAATCCGGCAAATCGAACGAAATTATTTCGCGCAGATCCTGGCGCCTGACGCGGCGGCCCGGGGCGAATGGGCGACGGTCATCGCCAACAGCCTGCGCAAGCCGCGTTTTTTGCTCAGCTATCATGAGGCGATGCACCGGCGGCTTAAGCGTAATTACGGCTGGATGTATTTCATCCTGTTTCTGGCATGGTGTCTGAAGATCACGACGCCGAAGCTACAGACGGAGGGCATGCCAGCGCTGCAGGCGCAGTCTTGGACCTATGTCATCGACAACGCAGTGCTCGGGCCGGTTCCCGGCCTTGCCGTCATCATCGGCGTCGTCGTCTTCTACCTCGGCATCCTCGTCTTCGCGCTGCGCCCGGACCGTGACGAAGGCGAATTCGGCCACGGCGAAGCGCATGTCTGACGCGCTCAGATCAGTGCAGGATGAACTCGCCCTTCAGCGCCCGCCACTCGGTGGCCGAGATCAGCTTGCGGTGGACGTAGCGCACCGAATGCAACGGTCCGTCGAGCTTTTCCTGCCAGAACTTCAGAAAACCCCGCATTTCGGGAAAATCAGGGGCGAGGTCATAATCCTGCCAGACATAAGTCTGCAGGATCGTAGGGTGATCCGGCAAGCGGTAGAGGATCTGGGCGGTGGTCAGACCGTAACCCTGCAGTTGCTTTTCCATGTCCTTGTGCATCGTATTCAGCTTCTTCTCGTTCCCACTCGCGCTTTATTAGCGCTAGGTGAAATGGAAACATGCGAATGGTTAACGCAAGCTTAACGGATACGTTGCAGGGGAAGTATTCTTTTTTATTTTCAAGTGCTTGGCAGCATCACGGAGCGAGTGCTGCCAGGCCGGTTTGAGCAATTCCTGTCCCAGAAACGATTATACTTTTCGGCGTTATGCCTTACCGTTTCAGATGCCGCGTCAGGCGACGCTCAATCCAGGCCCAGAGATGGCGCAGCGCCTCGACGATGGTGAGATAGAAGATCGCTGCCCAGAGATAGGTCTGGTAGTCGAAGGTGCGGGAGAAGGCGTAGCGCGTTTCGCCCATCAGATCGAGTACTGTGATGATGGCCACCACGGCCGAGCCTTTGATCAATAGGATGATCTCGTTGCCGTAGGGGCGAAGCGCCACGATGAAGGCCTGCGGCAGGATGATCTTGCGGAAGGCGATGCTCCTATGGATTCCGAGGGCAGCCGCTGCTTCGCGCTGCCCGTGCGGTACGCTTTCGATTGCGCCGCGCAGAATCTCCGCCTGGTAGGCCGCGGTATTGATGGTCATGGCGAGCAGGCCGCAATACCACGCGTCTCGGAAGAACCACCAGAGGCCGACGGCTTCCAACTGGGGGCGGAATACGCCGAGGCCGTAATAGACCAGGAAGAGCTGGGCAAGCAGCGGTGTGCCGCGGAAGAAATAAATATAGGCATAGGAAAGCCAGTTCAGCAGCTTGTTTTTCGACAAGCGCGCCATAGCAAGCGGCAGCGACAGGAGTGCACCGCAGACCACGGAAATGGCTACAAGACTGAGCGTCACCCAGAGGCCGTGCAGATAGCGGGGGCCATAGCGGGTGAATTTCTCGATATCCCAGCCATTGATGACGGTGAAGATCAGCAGCGCTGCCAGCAGGCCCCAAAATGCGACGAAGATACAGCCGGCAAGACGTGCCGCCGTCATCGGCTTCGCCACCTGGCGCGGCGCGGGCTGCGGCGGGATCAATGTTTCGGCGTAGCTCATCGACGGACCTCCGAACGCTTGGCCCAGCGGTCGACATAGGCGAGCAGGAAGGAGGAGAGGATGGCGAGCACCAGATAGAGACAGCAGGCGATGCCATAGAAAAAGAAGGGTTCCTTGGTCACCCGCACGGCGACATTCGTCTGGCGCAGGATGTCGGCAAGGCTGATGATCGAGACGTAGGATGTGTCTTTCAGAAGCACCATCCAGAGATTTGTGAGGCCGGGTAGCGCGATGCGTATGAGCTGCGGCAGAACGATGAGGCGCAGAGTGCGGCCGCGATGCAGGCCCAGCGCGTCTCCGGCCTCATATTGGCCCTTGGGAATGGCGCGAAAGGCCGAGAGCAGTACTTCCGAGCAATAGGCGGAAAAGACGACCGACAGCGCGATGACGCCGGCGAAGAAAGCATTGATCTCGACAGGCGGCCCGACATAGCCGGCAAGCTCCAGGAGAGACTGGATGAGCATCTGCATGCCGTAATAGATGATGAAGAGCGTCAGAAGCTCCGGCAGGCCGCGAAAGATCGTCGTATAGATACCGGCCGCCAGCCGCAGGGACTTTTCGTCCGACTGCTGGCCGAGCGCGACGAGGAAACCGATGACGAGGCCGATGGGCAGGGTGACGATCGCCACCGATACGGTGACCTGCAGCCCAAGGGCGATCTCGTCGCCCCAGCCAGTATCGCCACAGGCAAGTATCGTCGACTGACCCAACCAGGTGAAGATGCCGACGGGTCCGCATAGCGGATCGAAAATGTGCACAAGTGAGCTCCAGAAGGAGCCAAGCGCGGAAAACAATCCGCCCATGCGAGAATTCCCCTCACGGCTTTTGCCGTTTTGATCTTGCCACCTTTGTCAAACAAAAATGGCGGAAGAGCAAGCCTTCCGCCATTCGCTTGATCGGCCAGATACCGAATTTCTTATTCGCCGTAAACGTCGAAATCGAAGTACTTGTCCTGGATCTTCTTGTATTCGCCGTTGGCGCGGATCGCTGCGATCGCCGTGTTGAGCTTTTCCTTCAGCGGATCACCCTTGCGGATGGCGATGCCCGCGCCTTCGCCGTTGATTTCCTTGTCGACCGGCAGGGTCGTCAGGATCTTGCAGCAGGCGCCGGCGTCGGACTTGACCCATTCGGAGAGAACCACGACGTCGTCGATGACGGCATCGACACGGCCGCTGGAAACGTCAAGCTTGTATTCGTCGGCGGTGGGATAGAGCTTCAGCTCGGTTTCGGCGAGGTGCTTCTCGGCGTAGTTGGCATGCGTCGTGGAAGTCTGTGCGCCGATCACCTTGCCCTTGAGGCCGGCAACGTCAGTGATCTTCGAATCCTTCGGCACGGCGATGGCCGGAGGCGTGTTGTAGTACTTGTTGGAGAAGTCGACGAGCTTCAGGCGCTCCGGCGTGATCGACATGGAGGAGACGATCATATCGAACTTCTTGGCGTTCAGCGCCGGGATGATGCCATCCCAATCGGTGCTGACGAAGGAGCATTCGGCTTTCATCTCGGCACAGAGCGCCTTGGCGATATCGATGTCGAAGCCCTGGATGGTGCCGCTGGCATCGACGAATTCGAAGGGCGGATAGGTCGAATCGGTGCCGATCACGTATTTCTCGCCATCGGCCATGGCCGAACCGGCAAAGAGCGACATTGCCGCGATCGAGGCTGCCGCGAAGATACGGGTGGAGATATGCATGAGGATCCTCTCTGTTGGTAGCCATCGCGCTTTTTTCTCTTGGGCTGACGGCTGCTGTTCAACGGTGACGGGCACCGCCTTGCGGCGATAATCAGACTTTTTTTCACGGAAATGCAACAGAAATTCCCACCAATTGTGCGGTGCAAATAACAGGTGAGATGAACGAAAGCAGACTGCAACATTCACCGGAGGTTAATCCGCTGATTCCTAGAAACGGAACAAATCGGCGGTTTGGCACTTTGCCAATTCGCCGTTTCGCCTCATTGCGAAACTAGGGCGAACCGAGGCCTGTCGGCCTTCAGGAAGCTCAAACAGGATCGAGGAAACCCGATGGGCAAGAAATCAAGATTGTTTGCAAGCGCAGCTTTCCCGCTGCTTTCTCTCTCGTTGGCGCTGCAGCCGGCATCGGCAGTGGCGGCCGCGCGCGGCGCTACGACCGAGGCTGCGGCCGTGCGGCAGATCGAACAGGGCAGCTTCGAGGTGGCGCAGGACGCGCCCTCCGAAGAGGAACTCTTGAAGAAGAAGCGCAAGCAGAAGGGGGAAGCCCCGGCAGAACAGGCGCCGGCCGCCGAGCAGCCGAAGGAGGCGCCTGCCGAGAAGCCGAAGGCCGAGCGCAAGGAGGCGCCTGCGCCCGAACCCAAGGCGGAGCCGGAACCGCCGAAGGCCGAAGCGCCGAAGGAGGAGCCCGCGCCAAAGGCCGAGAGCAAGCCGGAGCGGAAAGCCAAGCAGGCAGCCCAGCCGGAGGCCGAGCCGCAACAGGAAGAACAGCAGCCGGTAACGCAGGAAAAGCCGAGAAAGCCGAAGAAGCAGCAGACTGAGCCGGCCGAGCCGGAGGCTCAGCCGGCCCCTGAACAGCAGCCGGCGGCAAAGCAAGCCCAGCCGGAGACCGAACAGGCCCAGCCCGAGGTCAAGCCGGAAGGCGGCAAGAAGGGTCAGGACAAGGCCCAGAGCCGAGATAAGGGCAAGGCTAAGACCGAGACCGCCGCTCCCGAGGCGGTGACGCCCACCGAGGAACAGGCCAAGCCTGCAGTTGAGCCGGAAGCAAAACCCGCTGCCGAAGCGCCAGCCAAGAAGCCGAAGAAGGGCGAGGCTGCAGCCCCGGCGGTGAAGCCAGCCGAAGACAAGGCGGCCGCTCCCGAAGCTGCGCCTGCCGAAGCGCCGACGGATGGCACGGCTGCCAAGCCTGCCGCCAAACAGCCCACCGCTGAGCAACCCACCGCTGAGCAACCCGCCGCCAAACAGCCCGCCGGCGAACAGCCGGCTGCGCCCGCCACCGACACGGCCCAGCCGCTGCCGGATGCCAGCGGCGGACAGCAGGTGGAGCAGGCCATTCCGGCACCGGAAAAGGTTTCTCCCGAGGAGCTGGAGCGCCGGAAAAAGATCGCCGCAGATCCGGCCAAGAGCAACGAGACCGTCGTGCTGCCGGTCGAGAACGGTGCCGCCGTGCTTGACAGCGACAAGGATGCCGATCGCAGCAAGGGGCGGGAAGGTCGCCGTGACCGCGACAAGCTGCGGGCCGAAAGCCAGGAGGTGAAGGTGCCGACCTCGGATGCGGATGCGCAGGCTCCTGCCGCCGCTGCGGCGCCGGCGATCAAGCTCGAGGCGGTCACCAGCGAGAAGGGCACGAGGCTCGACACCCGGCCGCAATTTGCCCGTCCCGAGGGAGCGCGCATCGAGGATCAAACGGACGATAACCGGGTGATCATCCAGTACAACAATCAGGTGATCGTGCGTAGCGACGACGACAGGCGGTTCCTGCGCGACGGTGAACGGCCGATCTATGAAGAGCTCCCGGACAATCGCTATCGCGAGATCATCACCCGGCCGGAAGGCTATCGGATCGTCACCATCCGTAACCGCTACGGCGACATCATCCAGCGGTCGCGCGTCGATTCCCGCGGGCGCGAATACGTGCTCTACTACTCACCTGATCTCTACGAGGATCCTGATCGCGGCTATTTCGATGACCCGGGCGCTGATCTGCCGCCGATGCGGCTGCGTGTCCCGCTTAACGACTATATCATCGACACCAGCAGCGATCCTGACCGGGACTATTACGAATTCCTCAGCGAGCCGCCCGTCGAGCAGGTGGAGCGTGTCTATTCGCTTGACGAAGTGAAGTATTCTGCCCGCATTCGCGACAAGGTGCGCCGCATCGACCTCGATACGATCACCTTCGCGACCGGCAGCGCGGAGATCCCGATGACCCAGGCGCGCACATTGCGCAAGGTTGCCGACGCGATCAGCCAGGTTCTGAAGAAAGATCCGAGCGAGACCTTCCTGATCGAGGGCCATACGGATGCCGTCGGTTCCGACCAGAGCAACCTGGTCCTCTCCGACCAGCGGGCGGAATCGGTCGCCAATGTGCTCTCCGACGTCTATGGCATTCCGCCGGAAAACATGGCGACGCAGGGCTACGGCGAACGTTACTTGAAGGTCAACACGCCAGGCCCCGAACAGGAAAACCGCCGCGTCACCATCCGTCGCGTCACTCCGCTGGTGCGTCCGGTCGCCGCCAACCAGTAGCTGATCCGCCCCTCCCTGGCGTCAGGGAGGGGCGCTGACCTCCTCTTCTCCCGCCGGGAGAAGGGGAAGCGGCCTTGTCTTACCCTCTCTACCGGCCGGCTTTCGTAGCCGCGTTTTCGATGACATCGGCGACTTTCTCCGGCTGGGATGCGAAGACGGCGTGGCTGCCCTTGATCTCGGTCATGTCGCTGCCGGCTCGTTTGGCCATGTCACGCTCCAGCTCGGGATTGATGGAGCGATCCTCGGTGGCGACGATCGACCAGCTCGGCTTCGTCCGCCATGCCGGGCTTCCGACTTTGGCCGAAAAGGCCTGCTTGGCGGCGAAGACCTGCGATCTTGCCAGGAAATCGGCCTCGGCCTTCGGCAGATCGGCCGCGAAAGCCGCGGCGAAGGCGCCCGGATCGAGATAGAGATATTTGCCGTCCTTCGTTTCCTTGATATCCATACTGCCGGCCGGCCTCGAGCTGGCGAGGCTCAGCAGGCTTTCCCCCTTGTCGGGCTGGAATGCTGCGACATAGACGAGGCCAGCGACATGTGGATCGTGACCAGCGTCAGTGATTACCATGCCGCCATAGCTGTGGCCGACGAGCAGGACCGGTCCCGTCTGGAGGTCGAGAACCCGCTTCGTTGCCGCCACGTCGTCGTCGAGCGAGGTGAGGGGCTCCTGGACGACGGTGACGTTGAAGCCGCGCTTTTCGAGGATCTCGGTCGCTTTTCGCCATCCCGAGCCATCGGCCAGCGCGCCGTGGACGATCACGATGTTCTTGACCGCGGCAGCCTCGGCAGCAAAGGCGATTCCGGCGGTGGCAAATGCAAGGCTTGCGATGAAAATCAGATGCTTATTCATGGGGTCACTCCTTTTGGCGATGTTGAAGGGCGGGATTTGAAATTCTTAGGGTTCAGCCGAAGGTGAAGGCGTAAGCCTGGACGCCCGGATCGAGGAAGCGGATTTCGAAGGTGCGGGCGGTGACGGCGCCGGACTCGCGAACGAGCTGGTAAAGCCGCGTTGCGGTGACCGTGCCATTGCCGTCGGCGTCAATGTCGGAGCCATGATCGGCTCCGGGCGCCTTGCCATCCAGCCTCACCTGGAAACGGACCGGTTTGGCGTCGGCGCCGGGTCCGAGCACGAGGTGCAGATCGCGGGCGCTGAAACGATAGGCGATGCCGCCCCCGGGCTGGTCGAGCGTTGCCTGATCCTTACCGACGGTCCAGGCGCCAGACAGGCCCCATGCATTGATGCCGGGCTTGGCGATCGAGTAGTTCTGCGGCGTATCGGCCTGCAGCCCTTCGGGAGAGACGAAATTTTCGGCCTGTGCGTAGCCGAGATAGGTCTCGCCGGAGCCGATGTTGGCGAGGTCGGGACCCGCTTCCACACCCTTGGCATCGGGCTCAACCGGGGCCGTTTCCACCATCTGGTTGCCCGCTTCGCGCAGCAGGTCCTGGATGGCCTTTTCAGTCCTGCCGTAATTGCCTTCGCCGAAATGGTGATAGCGGATCTGACCTTTGGCATCGATCAGATAGGCGGCAGGCCAGTAGCTGTTCTCGAATGCGCGCCAGATTTTGTAGTCATTGTCGATCGCAACGGGATAGCCGATCTGAAAGTCGCCGACAGCCTTCTTGACGTTGTCGATCTTCTTTTCGAAGGCAAATTCCGGCGCGTGCACGCCGATGACAACCAGGCCCTGATCCGCATATTTTTCCGCCCAGGCTCTGACATAAGGAATGGTGCGAATGCAGTTGATGCAGGAATAGGTCCAGAAGTCGATGAGCACGACCTTGCCCCGCAGCTGCTCCTTGGTCAGAGGCTTCGAGTTCAGCCATTCGACCGCGCCGTCGAACGAAGGCGCGTAAGCTTCGATGGGCAGATCACTGTGGAAAGGCTTGCTTCCATCGGCCGCGGGAATGATTGTGTCGCTGCTCGCCACCTCAGAGGGCGTGCCGGCGACGGGCTTGGCATGCAGCCTGTCCAGCAGGGTATGTTCCAGCGAGGCGGTGCTGGCATAGGAAAGGCGCGCCAAGAGGCTGGTGTCGAGACCGAGCGCGATCACCGCCACGCCCGCCAACACGGTAGCGCCGACAGCTTGGCGGATTCGATCGCCAACGCCGAGCGAGCGCTTCATCGCGGCGAAGATTTTACCGCCGATCAGCAAGGCGACGGCAAGCGACGTCGCAGCACCGGCGGCATAAGCAATCAAGAGGGCGGTTGTCTGCAGGTTGGCGCCCTGCAATGCCGCGCCGGTCAGCACAAGGCCGAGAATTGGTCCGGCGCAGGGCGCCCAGAGCAGGCCGGTGGCGACGCCGAGGATGAGCGCGCTCCTGACCGACGGCGCAGTGCGTCCGCCACCGCTGGCGTCCAGAAGATTGTTGCCGAGGTCGACGATCGGGCGGGCCAGCGTGCTCGCGAAGCGCGGCGACAGCAGGCTCACTCCGAAGAGCCCGAGCAGGACGATCGCGGCGAGGCGGCCATATTCATTGGCGCGAATGGCCCAGCTACCGCCGACGGCGGCAAGCGTGGCGACAAGCGCGAAAGTGGCGGCCATGCCGGCCAACATCGGCAGTGTGCTCTTGACGAAGGGCTGACCGGCGCTGGCGAAGACGAAGGGGAGGATGGGGAGAATGCAGGGGCTGAGGATGGTCAGCACGCCTCCAAGATAGGCAATGATCAGAAGTGTCATCATCGTTTCCTTTGAAACCGATTGATCGGGCTCTGGACGGCGATGCGCCTGAACCAGCAACGGCTGGGAGATAGCCTGGCGGAGGTATCTCCGATGTGTCTGGTTTGATGCGAAAATGTACCGAACTATCGCGCTGGAGTGCCCGCGATACAAAAGAATACAAACTGCCTTTCCGCACAGGCAGCGGTGAAAACGGCCATAGCCCGCCGGATGCCCTGCCGAGGCGGCGCTTTTGTATCAGAATGTATCTCGGCAGGCGGAGGTTACACTCGCATTCAAAATCCGCAGCCTGTGACATATGGGCGATACAAGCCGAACGTCATCTGAGCGCCGTGATCCATTCGACAGGAGAGACAGATGTCAGAGCAAATCAATCATCACCGCCGCCGTTTCTTCGGCATGACGGCAATCGCACTTGCAGCCGTCGAATTCGGCGTGGCCGGAGCGGCCGCAGCCCAACAGCCGCAGTCTTCTAGCGCAGCGCTGCCTGGCGCAAAGGCCGGTAGCCATACCTCCTTCGAAGCGCTGAAGCAGGTCAGAACCGATGTGCTCGATATCGGCTATGCCGAGGCTGGAAAGGCGGATGGCCCGGTCGTGCTGCTGCTTCATGGCTGGCCCTACGATATTTACAGTTTCGTCGATGTCGCGCCGCTGCTTGCCTCGGCCGGCTACAGGGTGATCGTGCCTTATCTGCGTGGCTACGGCACGACCCGCTTCCTCGATGACAAGACACCGCGCAACGGCCAGCCTTCGGCGCTTGCCGCCGACATGATCGCCCTGCTCGATGCGCTCAAGATCGAAAAGGCTGTCATTGCCGGTTACGACTGGGGCGGACGGACCGCCAATATCATGGCCGCGCTGTGGCCCGAGCGCTGCAAGGCGATGGTATCGGTGAGCGGCTACCTGATCGGCAGCCAGGAGGCCAACAAGAAGCCGCTGCCGCCGAAGGCGGAACTTGCCTGGTGGTACCAGTTCTACTTCGCCACCGAACGCGGCCGCCTGGGCTATCAGAGCAATACACACGACTTTGCAAAGCTCATCTGGCAAACGGCGTCGCCGAAGTGGAATTTCGACGATGCGACCTTCGACAGATCCGCTGCCGCCTTCGACAATCCCGACCACGTCGAGATCGTCATCCACAATTACCGCTGGCGCCTGGGGCTTGTCGACGGCGAGGCGAAATACGATTCCTATGAGAAGAAGCTTGCCGCTCTGCCGATGATCTCGGTGCCGACGATCACCATGGAAGGCGATGCAAACGGTGCGCCGCATCCGGAACCTTCCGCTTATGCCGGAAAATTCTCCGGCAAATATGAGCATCGCACGATCGGCGGCGGCATCGGCCATAACCTGCCGCAGGAGGCGCCGCAGGCCTTCGCGCAGGCGGTCATCGACGTCGATCGTTTCTGATCGACGATAGAGGCACGTTGCCGGGGCCGGCGGAATATGCGTAGGTCGCGTCAGGCGCCTCGATACGAAAGAGGCGGTAGGCGCGGCCGTAATCGTTGAGGAATAAGGCACATATGGATCATGTCGATCACATCCTGATCGTCGACGACGATCGTGAAATCCGCGAGCTGGTCTCGGGCTATCTGCAGAAGAATGGCCTCAGGACCAGCGTTGCCGCGGATGGGCGGCAGATGCGCAGTTTTCTGGAAGCGAATGCCGTCGACCTGATCGTGCTCGACGTGATGATGCCCGGCGACGACGGGCTGGTGCTGTGCCGCGAATTGCGCGCCGGCCGGCACAAGGCGATCCCGATCCTGATGCTGACGGCCCGCACCGACGAGATGGACAGAATCCTCGGTTTGGAGATGGGCGCCGACGACTATCTCGCCAAGCCCTTTGCCGCGCGCGAGCTTCTTGCCCGCATCAAGGCGGTGCTGCGGCGTACCCGCATGCTGCCGCCCAACCTGCAGATCAGTGAGGCTGGTCAATTGCTGACCTTCGGTGACTGGCGGCTCGACACGGTCGCACGTCACCTTCTCGACAAGGAAGGGACCGCGATTGCCTTGAGCGGTGCCGAATACCGCCTGCTTCGTGTCTTCATCGACCATCCGCAGCGCGTGCTCAACCGCGACCAGCTTCTGAGCCTGACGCAGGGCCGCGACGCCGAACTCTTCGATCGCTCGATCGATCTTCTTGTCAGCCGCCTGCGGCAGCGCCTGGGGGACGATGCGCGCGAGGCGACCTATATCAAGACGGTGCGCAGCGAAGGTTATGTCTTCTCGGTGCCGGTCGAAATTTCTGAGCCGCGCCGATGAGAGCCGATATTCCCATCCTGGCGAACCTGACGTGGCCGAGAACTCTGCGATCGCGGATATTTCTCATTCTTTTGATCGGTTTGGCCTTCGCCTATGGGCTCTCCTTCAGTGTTCTCTACATGGAGCGCTACATGTCGGCAAAGGCGGTGATGCTCGGCACGCTGGAGAACGACGTCGCGACATCGATTGCCGTTCTCGATCGGCTTCCGGCAAGTGAGCGCGGCGACCTTCTGGACTGGCTGAGCCGCGGCAACTACCGTTTCGAACTTGGGACTGGCCTTGCCGGTGCGCCCGACAGCTCCAGCAAGGCGAGGGAGATCGCAGGAAAGATAGAGGCGGCCGCCGGGCATCGCTTTCCAATCCGCGTCGAACGGATTCCGGGTGAGGTGAGCCGGCTGCAGGCGCATCTTACGCTGAGCGACGGAACTCCTCTGACGATCGATGTCACACCGAGAGGCGTGATGCCGATCGCCGCATGGCTGCCTTATGTTTTCGCGATCCAGATGGCGCTGCTCATTCTCTGCACCTGGTTTGCGGTCCGCCAGGCGATCCGGCCGCTCGGCGAGCTCGCCGCTGCTGCCGATGCGCTCGATCCTGATAAGGACGGTCAGGCTTTGAGCGAGGCCGGTCCGAGCGAGGTGGCGCATGCGGCAAGAGCGTTCAATGCGATGCGGGAGAGGATCGCCCATTATCTCGAGGAACGGGTGCAGATACTGGCGGCGATCTCGCATGATCTGCAGACGCCGATCACCCGCATGCGGCTGCGCGCCGACATGGCGGAGGATTCACCTGAGAAGGACAAGCTGGTGCATGATCTCGCCGAGATCCAGCGTCTCGTCCAGGACGGCATCGCCTATGCGCGCAGCGCCCACGGCAGCGGAGAGAAGAACGCCCGCATCGATCTCGCCTCGTTCATCGACAGTATAGCCTACGACTATCAGGACACTGGAAAGGCCGTTACGGTCGTCGGTCTGGTTGAAGGCGCCGCCTTCACCAGGCCGCACGCCCTTCGCCGTATCCTATCGAATTTCATCGACAATGCCTTGAAGTTTGCCGGCGCCGCCGAGATCAGCGTCGAGCGAGGCGCTGACAATTCCGTCGTCATCAGCGTTATGGATCGCGGACCCGGCATTCCGGATGATATGCTCGAAGCCGCGATGCAGCCCTTCTTCCGGCTCGAGCAATCCCGCAACCGGGAGACGGGCGGCACAGGTCTCGGGCTGGCAATCGCCCAGCAACTGACGGCCAAGATCGGCGGATCTCTGAGGCTCTACAATCGCTCCGGTGGCGGACTGGCGGCGGAAGTCACCATTCGGTGATGTTGAAATTATCGGAATGGATTGTACGGGAAAATGTCCTGGACGCCGGATGCTACGTTTTGTGACATTTCGGCCGATTCCGGAAACATGCCGGATATATCGATCCGTCAAACCACACTCCGTCAACCCGACCGCGGTAGCGGCCAGTCGCATGAAGCGACGCAACAAGGAGTGTTTCCGTGAGCAAGATCGACAAGGTACTTTATACCGGCAGGACCCGCACCACCGGCGGACGCGACGGCGCCTCGCAGAGCGATGACGGAGAGCTGGACATCAGGCTCTCGCCTCCCGGCAGCGCCCGGCCCGGCACCAATCCCGAACAGCTTTTCGCAGCCGGCTGGTCGGCCTGCTTCATTGGTGCGATCGGCATTGCTGCCGGCAAGCTGAAGGTCAGGCTGCCGGCAGAGACCGCTGTGAATGCCGAGGTCGACCTCGGCATGACCGATGGCGACTATTTCCTGCAGGCCCGTCTCAAGGTCAGTCTACCTGGCATCGAAGCGGATGTGGCAAAGGCGCTGGTGGATGAGGCACACCGGACCTGCCCCTATTCGAAGGCGACGCGCGGCAATATCCACGTCGAAGTGACCGTTGCCTGACGCACAGGGATTGCCGGTCGGCCTCATGATGGAGGATTTGATGAGATTGATGATCATCTGCATTCTGGGAGCTGCGGTCTTCGGCGCGCCCTGCGTTTATGACGTGAGCTCGCGCGAGCCTTCGCCGCTGACGAGCCTCGTCGCGGCGGCGTCCGCAGCCTCCTCGGATCAATAGGGAGAAAGACAGTGAAGCTCTACCAGAATGAAATTTCTTCGGCCACATCGAGGGTCCGGATCGCGCTCGCCCTGAAGGGACTGACGGCCAAAGCACTGCCGGTCTCGATCCTCGGCGAAGAGGCCGAGAGCCGGCAGGATGGATATCGCAGCGTCAACCCTCAGGGGCTGGTGCCGGCTTTGCTGACGGATAGCGGCGCGCTCATCACCCAGTCGCTGGCGATCGTCGAATATCTCGACGAGATTCAGCCTGAGCCGCCTCTGATGCCTGAGACCGCCGAAGACAGGGCGCAGGCCAGGTCGATCGCGCTGGCGATTGCCGCCGAGATCCACGCGCTTCTGCCGCCGCGGATCGGCCTGCATCTCAAGACCGCCTTTCAGGCGGATGGCGATGCCATTGCCGCCTGGAGCCGTCATTGGATTGGCGAGGGGATGGGTGCGGTCGAGAGGATGATCGCCGGCAGCAGGAAGGGCGCCTTTGCCATCGGGGACCAGCCTGGTATTGCCGATATCTTCCTATTCCCGCAGGCGATCAGCGCCCGGCGCCAGGGCTTCGATCTCGTCCAATGGCCCAATATTGCGGAAATCGTCGCAAAGCTTGAGACAATACCGGCATTCCAGGAGAATGCGCCGGCGCCGAGGAAATGATGCGAATGATGAAGATGCGGCCGCAGGCGACGGCGGCCGCTTCTCAAATCAACGATCGACCCTTGCCTGCAGATGCGAGGGATAACGATCGCCTTCGACCTTGATCGCGGCGAGGGCGCTTTCGATGCTGGCGAGATCCGCGGGCGTCAATTCCACTTGCGCGGCCCCGATGTTCTCTTGGAGGCGATGCGACTTGGTGGTGCCGGGGATCGGCACGATCCAGGGCTTCTGCGCCAGCAACCATGCGAGCGCTATTTGGGCGGAGGTAGCCTTTTTCCGCGCGGCGATATCCGCAAGCAGATCGACGAGGGCCTGGTTTGCCTTTCGCGCTTCCTGCGAAAAGCGGGGCACGATATTGCGGAAATCCTTGCTGTCGAAGGTCGTCGTTTCGCTGATCGCGCCGGTGAGGAAGCCCTTGCCGAGCGGGCTGAACGGAACGAAGCCGATGCCGAGTTCTTCGAGCACCGGCAGGATGTCCTGTTCAGGCTCGCGCCACCAGAGTGAATATTCGCTTTGCAGCGCCGTCACCGGCTGGACGGCATGGGCGCGGCGGATCGTCTGGACGCCTGCTTCCGAGAGACCGAAATGCCGGACCTTGCCTTCCGTGATAAGTGCTTTGACGGTGCCGGCGACATCCTCGATCGGCACGTCTGGATCGACGCGATGCTGGTAGAACAGGTCGATGACGTCGGTTTTCAGGCGCTTCAGCGCCTGGTCGGCAACCGCGCGAATGTGCTCCGGCCTGCTGTTCATACCGCTCTGGCCGCCATTGGCATCGAAGTCGAAGCCGAATTTCGTGGCGACGACCACTTCGTTGCGGAATGGCGCAAGAGCCTCTCCCAGCAGCTCTTCGTTCTTATAGGGGCCATAGGCCTCGGCCGTGTCGAAGAAGGTCACGCCGCTTTCGAAAGCCTGCCGGATCAACACGATCGCTTCCTGAAGGTTGGTCGCCGGGCCGTAGCCGTAGCTCAATCCCATGCAGCCGAGACCGATGGCCGAGACCTGAAGTCCGCTCTTTCCGAGTTGACGGATCTGCATCGCCGTTTCCTTTCAGCCTTGATATTCAGTGTCGGTGACATGCTCCAGCCAATCGACGACCTTGCCGTCGAGCTGTTCCTGGATGGCGATATGAGTCATTGCGGTCGTCGGCGCCGCGCCGTGCCAATGCCGTTCGCCCGGCGCAAACCAGACGACGTCTCCCGGACGGATCTCTTCGACGGGGCCGCCTTCGCGCTGGACGCGGCCGCAGCCCGCCGTGACGATCAGCGTCTGACCGAGCGGGTGGGTGTGCCAGGCGGTGCGGGCGCCGGGTTCGAAAGTGACGCTGGCGCCGGCGGCGCGAGCGGGACCGGTGACGGAAAACAGCGGGTCGATGCGCACCGTGCCGGCAAACCAGTCTTTCGGCCCCTTGGCCGAAGGCTGCGAACCGTTTCGTTTGATTTCCATGATCGTGCTTCCTGTGTCTGCGGTCCGGACAGGATTGTCCGCGTTCTAGAACAGGTAGCGCGTGGCTTTGGCTCGGATTAGATGGTAACAGCGGCAAGGACCTATGAGAAAGTTTCATAAATGCCGCGCCCAGCCATTGATGATCTCGTCGTCTTTCTTGCCGTTGCCCGCGCACAGAGTTTCACGAAGGCGGCAGGGAAGCTGGGCGTATCGCAATCAGCGCTCAGCCACACGATCCGGGGGCTGGAGGAGCGGCTTGGGCTGCGATTGCTGACGCGCACGACGCGGAGCGTCTCGCCGACGGAGGCCGGTCAGCGCCTGCTCGCCACCATCGGTCCGCGGATGGACGAGATCGAGGCCGAACTCGCAGCTCTCAGCGCTTTCCGCGAGAAGCCGGCAGGCACCATCCGCATCAATGCCGGCGAGCATGCCGCGGAGACGGTGCTCTGGCCAGCTTTTGAAAAGCTCCTGCCTGACTATCCCGATATCAATGTCGAGATCATCGTCGATTACGGCCTGACCGACATCGTCGCCGAACGCTACGATGCGGGCGTGCGGCTGGGGGAACAGGTGGCGAAGGACATGATCGCGGTGCGCATCGGCCCTGACATGCGCATGGCGGTGGTCGGCGCTCCCGCCTATTTCGAAAGAAGGCCGAAACCTCTAAGGCCGCAGGATCTTATGGACCACAACTGCATCAACCTGCGCCTGCCGACCTATGGCGGCATCTATGCGTGGGAGTTCGAGAAGGACGGACACGAGCTGAAGGTTCGCGTCGAAGGACAGTTGGTGTTCAACAATATTGCGCTGCGGCTGAACGCGGCGCTCGCCGGAGCGGGGCTGACCTATATGCCGGAGGATGCCGTGGAACTGCATGTTGCCAGCGGCCGGCTCACGCGCGTGTTAGAAGACTGGTGCCCGCCGTTTCCCGGCTACCATCTCTACTATCCGAGCCGCCGGCATGCTTCGGCGGCTTTCGCGCTGGTCGTGGATGCCCTTCGCCTTCGGCGATAGAGGCCTGTTTCCCGGCCGACAGCCCACGCATGCAGATCAGCGCCGACGACCTTCCCAAACGGACCTCCATAGCTCTTTGAAGCCGCGGCAAATGGGACTGCGCGGCCGATTTGACATTCTATCGGTCGCCGCTACTTCAAATAAAAACTGAAGGAAACAATGAATGAATACTGCTGTGCCTGCCACGAAAGCTCGGACCGGAGTGTCCGGTTTGGACACAATTCTGGCGGGCGGACTTTCCACGGGCCACGTGTTTCTACTGGAAGGGAATCCGGGAGCGGGCAAAACCACCATTGCCCTGCAGTTCCTGATCGAAGGCGCACGGCTTGGTGAGCGCGGACTCTACATCACCCTTTCGGAAACGGAGAGCGAATTGCGGGCCGGCGCCGCGTCGCATGGGATGCTGATCGACGGCAATATCGAGGTCTTCGAGGTCGTGCCGCCGGAAAGCCTGCTTGATGCCGATCAGCAGCAGAGCCTGCTTTATTCGTCGGATCTCGAACTTGGGGAGACGACAAAGGAGATTTTTGCCGCTTTCGAACGCGTCAATCCTCGCCGCGTGGTTGTTGATAGCCTTTCCGAGATAAGGCTGCTTGCACAAAGCTCGCTTCGCTACCGTCGCCAGATCCTGGCGCTCAAACATTATTTTGCCCGACGGGGCGCGACGGTCCTTCTGCTCGACGATCTCACCTCCGACGTGCTCGACAAGACGGTGCACAGTGTCGTTCACGGCGTCATCCATCTCGAGGAACTGGCGCCGAGTTACGGTTCCGAGCGCCGACGTCTAAGGATCATAAAATATCGCGGACAAGCCTTCCGGGGCGGTTATCACGATTTCATCATTCAGACCGGCGGCGTCATGGTGTTTCCCCGTCTTGTTGCCGCCGAACACAGATCGACGTACCTCCGTGATCAGATTTCCTGCAATATCCCGAAGCTGGACCTTCTTCTTGGGGGCGGCCTTGAACGAGGTTCCAGCACGCTTATCCTCGGTCCTTCCGGCACAGGCAAAAGCACGTTTTCGTTTCAGTTCCTGGCGGCGGCGGTCGCACGGGGCGAGAAGGCGGCGGCCTTCATCTTCGACGAGGAGCTCGGCTTGCTCTTTGCGCGCCTGAAGGCGCTCGGAATCGATCTCGAAGCGATGAGGGATGCGGATCAAATCCACATCGAACAGCTCGATGCCGCCGAACTGTCGCCGGGCGAATTCGCCCACCGGGTGCGCGACTGCGTCGACAAATCGGGAGCAAAAACAGTCATCATCGACAGTATCAACGGATATCAGTCTTCAATGCCGGATGAGAACTCGCTGATCCTTCACATGCATGAGCTGCTGCAATATCTGAACAGGCGTGGCGCCAACACCTTTCTGACCGTCGCCCAACACGGACTGGTTGGTGACATGAAGGCACCCGTCGACGTTACATATCTCGCCGATACCGTCATTCTGCTACGCTACTTCGAGGCTGCGGGAAAGGTACGGCGGGCGGTTTCGGTGATCAAGAAGCGGACCGGCTTTCACGAAGATACCATCCGGGAGTATCGCATCGACGCTTCCGGCCTGACGCTTGGAGAGCCCCTCATCGGGTTCCAGGGCGTGCTTCGCGGCGTGCCTGAATTCATTGGCACTTCGGCGCCGCTGCTGTCGAGCGATGGTGGGGATAGCGGCAATTCCTAATTCCGGCAAACCGAAAGCACTGATCTACGCCCCCGCCGGCCGTGACGCCTGGGTGGCTATTTCGCTGATCGAAGAGGCCGGACTGGCATCCATTGCCGCGGCCGACCTCTCCATGTTCGCCTCGTCACTCAGCGATGACATCGCGTTCGGCGTTCTGACGGAAGAAGCGGTTCGGTCGAGCGATTTGAAGGCGATCGCCGCCTGGGTGTCGGCACAGCCGAGCTGGTCGGACCTGCCGTTCATCGTGCTGACCACGCGGGGTGGCGGGCCTGAGCGAAATCCAGGTGCGGCCAGGCTTTCCGAGGTACTCGGCAACGTCACCTTCCTCGAAAGGCCGTTCCATGCAACGTCCTTCATCAGCGTTGCCCGGACCGCCCTGAAGGGACGTCAGCGCCAGTACGAAGCGCGCGCGCAGCTCGAGGCCCTCAGCGAGGGAGAGCGGCGGCTGCAGACGGCGCTCGCCGCTGGTCGTCTCGGGGCATGGGAGCTGGAACTGTCCTCGATGGCCTTGTCCGTCTCGGCGACATGCAAGGCGATTTTCGGCCGAGATCCAGACGATGAAGTGACTTACGACGATCTGATTGCAAGCATCCATCCCGAGGACCGGAATCTGGTGCAGGCAAGCCTGCGCCAGACGATCGACACCGGCCGGGACTATTCGATCGAACACAGGACGATCTGGCCGGATGGATCCTTGCATTGGACAGAGGTCCACGCGCAGCTCTATGCCGACAGATATGGTTCCGCCAAGAAGCTCGTCGGCGTCTGCTCCGACACCACGGCTCGCAAGACCGCCGAGGAAAATCTGAGACGGCTCAACGAAAATCTCGAAGAACGCGTCAGGGAGCGGACGAGGGAGGTCAACGCTGCCCATCAGACCCTGATCGAGGAGGTCGCCCAGCGTGAGCGCGCCGAGGAGCAGCTTCGCCAATCCCAGAAAATGGAGGCAATCGGCCAACTCACGGGTGGCGTCGCCCATGATTTCAACAACCTGCTGATGGTCGTTCTTGGAAATCTGGAGCTGCTGGGAAAGCATGTCGCCGGAGATGCAAAGGCGACGCGTCTGGTCGAGGGTGCACTGCAGGGCGCACGGCGGGGAGCGGCGCTGACGCAGCGATTGCTGGCTTTTGCAAGACAGCAGGATCTGCAGGTCAAGCCCGTCGATCTCGCAGAGCTGGTTTTTGGGATGAACGACCTGCTGCGGCGCTCGGTCGGCCCCTCGGTCAGCATCGAGACCATGCTGCCGGCAGCGTTGCCGCCGGCGCTCGCCGACGCGAACCAGCTGGAACTGGCGCTGCTCAACCTTGCGGTCAATGCCCGTGATGCGATGCCGGAAGGAGGCACGCTGTGCATATCCCTGCGCGAGGAACAGGTTATAGGTAATGATCGCGATGTCCGCGAGGGCAGCTATCTTGTGCTTGCGGTCGCCGATAGCGGCATCGGTATGGATGCGGACACGCTGAAGAAGGCGGTCGATCCGTTTTTTTCGACCAAGGAGCTCGGAAAGGGGACAGGTCTGGGCCTGTCGATGATCCACGGGCTTGCCATCCAGCTCAACGGCGCTCTTGTTCTGAAAAGTGACGTCGGGGTAGGAACGACCGCGGAATTGTGGCTTCCGGCGACCGGACTGCGCCCCGAGCGGCCGGTCGATGAATTGCCTGCACCTCAAGCCGCGTCGAGGTTGAGGATTCTTTTGGTTGATGACGATGCGCTGATCGCGATGAGTTCGGTCGACATGCTGGAAGATCTCGGCCACGAGGTCGTCGAAGCAAATTCCGGCTCCGAGGCGCTCGAGCTCATCAGGAGCGGTGAGCATTTCGACCTGATGATCACCGATTATTCGATGCCCGGCATGACGGGCGCGCAGCTCGCCCAGTCGGCGCGGGGCCTGTACCCGCACCTGCCGATCGTTCTGGCGACAGGTTACGCCGATCTTCCCGCCGGCACGGACATTGATCTTCCGAGATTGGCAAAGCCCTATAATCAGACTCAACTCGCCAAGGAAATTACCAAGGCAATGGCAAGCGCGGCGCCTCCGATTTTGAGACCTGGCCGCAATGCAGGTGCTTCAGGCGCTAACCTGTCCAAGGCCGACGACAGCCGCGATGAAATCGGCGATGGCGCCTGTGTTGTCTAGATCGAAGACCGGCAGGGACGTATCTGGTACGGTGTGATCGGCGGCGATCGCGCAGATATGAGGATCGGTCGGCGCCAGCGGCTCGCGATTGGCGGCCTCCAGGCGTCGCGCCTCGATCTTCGGGATCGGCTCGCGCTTATAGCCTTCGATCAGAACGAGATCGCAAGGGGCAAGCCGCGCGAGGATTTCCTCGAACGCGGGTTCGGGGGCGCCGCGGAGCTCATGCATGATGGCATAACGAGTGCCGGAGACTATGGTGACCTCATGGGCGCCGGCCTGGCGGTGGCGATAGCTGTCGGCCCCGACCTTGTCGATATCGAAATCGTGATGGGCGTGCTTGATCGTCGAGATCCGGTAGCCGCGGTTGGTGAATTCCGTCACCAGCCGGACGGCAAGCTCGGTTTTGCCCGAGTTCTTCCAGCCGGCGATGCCGAAGATTTTCGGTGCGGTCATGTGCGCAGGGCCTCCAGCCAGCGTTGCGCCTCGATGAGATCGTCAGGCGTGTTGATGTTGAAGAAAGGGTCGAGCAGGCTGGCGCGGGTCGGATGCAGCGGAAACGCCACTTCCGTAACGTCATGCCGCAACAGGAAGTCACGCACGCGGCGTTTCTCGTCGGAAGCGATCCAGTCTTCCAGGTCGCTGGCCAGTGTCACCGGCCAGAGACCGAAGACCGGATGGCTGCGGCCCTCGGAGGCGGCAATGGCGATCTGCGACGGGCGCTCCAGGGCTGCGGCCAGACGGGCGACGAGATCGATGGGAAAGAACGGGCAATCCACAGAGACGGTTACGACATAGGAAATCGCCGGAAGGCCAGCGCCGTAGACCATGGCCGCGTGGATGCCGGCCATCGGCCCGGCCTTGCCAGGAATGCGGTCGGGAACCGCGGCCACGTCCTCGGCGACTGCGTCAGCGTTGACAGCAACTGAGATGACCTGCTGCGAGAGACGGAGCAGCACATGGCGAAGCAGGCTCTCGGTTCCGAGCATCACCTCCGCCTTGTCGCGGCCCATTCGCTGCGAGCGGCCGCCGGCCAGCACGACGCCTGCTATAGCGGATCTGTCCAACGAGAACTCAGCCATCATCCTGCCTCGGAATTCTTCACACCGGCACGCGCGGTTCGGACTCCTGCGCGATCGGCGAAACGTGGCGCTTGGCCTCACGATAGAACGTATAGAGGCCGGAAGCGATGACGATTGCAGCACCGGCGAGCGTCCAGCTGTCCGGCACTTCCGCAAAAAAGAAGAAGCCGAGCAGCGAGGAGAAGATCAGGCTTGTATAGCGGAAGGGCGCCACGAAGGAGATTTCGCCGGTCCGCATGGCAAGGATAACCGACTGGTATCCCACGAGCACGAGCACCGAGGCGAGCAAAAGATGCCCGAGCGAGGTCAGGCTGACCGGCTGCCAAGCGCCGAGCACCGGGATGAGCAACGCGCCGAAGAAGGAAATTGACGTCGCCGTGATGACGGTGATCATCAGCGATGGAATCTGCGGATCGATCGACCGGGTGGCGAGATCGCGGCCGGCCGTCGTCATGACCGCACCGACGCAGAGGAGGGCGGCGGCGGTGAACCCTTCGGGCCCGGGGCGGATAATGATCATCACGCCGACGAGGCCGACGATGATCGCCGACCAGCGCCGCCAGCCGACAGGCTCCTTGAAGAAGAGCGCGGCGCCGAAGGTGACGACCAGCGGCAGTGACTGCAGGATCGCTGAGGCATTGGCGATCGGCATCATGCCGAGCGCGGTGATATAGGTGACGGCAGAGAGCATCTCGCAGATGATGCGGAGAATGATCATCGGCTTCAGCACGACGCGCCAGGAGCGCAGCGCGCCCATTTTCCTGGCGATCAGGTAGACGAGCAGGCTTGTGAAAAGGCCGCGCAGGAACATGATCTCGCCCGCATTCATATGGGCGATCACCGATTTGGAGAGTGCGTCGCTCGCGGAAAAGCCGGCCATCGCCATGCTCATATAGATGGCGCCCTCGGTATTGCGTGACCGCGACATGAAGAGATTCCCTTTACCTGTGCGGTCCTTCTTAGTCGGGAAGATACATGAAGGGAATCGGATGAATGTCACACCCGGGATAAATCGATGATGCAGCGCACAATGACGCTGACGTTACGGCAGGCGACTGTATGGAACTTACATCAAATGCCGATCTAGCCCGCGAATCCGATGTGGCCATTATGATTTCCTTCCCAACCCGGTTGCGAAACTGATCGCCGATCAAGACCATCCGCATTCGGCGAGTTTTGCCTTTGCGCGCGGGAAACGGGTGGCTGTATCGACTGATGTCTGAGATCTGGGATGCCTCGACAACTGAGGAGAAACGGACATGACACTTCTGAACGACAAAACCGCGATCATCACCGGCGCAAGCTCGGGCATCGGCCGTGCGGCCGCGAAGGTCTTTGCACGCCAAGGCGCGAGACTGGTAATCAACGGCCGGCGGCAGGAGGCACTCGATGCCGTCGTCGCCGAGATCGAGGCAGAGGGCGGGGAGGCTGTTGCCATTGCCGGCGACGTCAGGGACGAGGCGCTGCAAGCAAGGCTGGCCGAAACAGCGGTTTCGCGGTTCGGCACGCTCGATATCGCCTTCAACAATGCCGGTGGACTCGGCGAGATGGGGCCGGTCGGAGGAGTGTCACTGGAGGGCTGGCGCGAGACGATCGAGACCAATCTGACGGCCGCCTTCCTCGGCGCCAAGCACCAGTCGGCGGCGATGGGAGAGGGCGGCGGTTCGCTGATCTTCACCTCCACCTTCGTCGGCTACACTGCCGGCATGCCCGGCATGGGCGCCTATGCGGCGAGCAAGGCCGGCTTAATCGGTCTCGTGCAGGTGCTGGCCGTTGAACTCGCGTCCCGCAAAATCCGCGTCAACGCGCTGCTGCCTGGTGGGACCGATACGCCTGCCAGCATCACTAACGCGCCCGATGCCACCGCGGAACTGCTCGCCTTCGTCAATGGGCTTCATGCGTTGAAACGCATGGCGCTGCCAGAAGAGATCGCCAATGCGGCGCTCTTCCTGGCGTCCGACCTGTCTAGCTTCGTGACGGGGACGGCGATGTTGGCGGATGGTGGGGTGTCGATCAGCCGGACGTAATTGGGTGAGGGGCGTTCATTTTGTCTTCGCTGGCGCTCAGCGAAGCCAGGCAATGAAGGGCGTGCCGTGTGGCGCCCTCATCTGCCTGCCGGCATCTTCTCCCCGAGGGAGAAGGGACTCGTGGCGGCGCCTTGCTCCATCTTCTCCCCAGCGGGGAGAAGATGCCCGTCAGGGCAGATGAGGGGGCGAGGAGCGTCGCGGCAAGCGAAAGGTATATGGCTGCTTCAGGTTCCAGCTTCAATGCCTTCCCAGCCCGCCTACGACATGATCAACCCGCCATCGACATTGATCGTCTGGCCGGTGATGTAAGCGGCGTCGTCGCTGGCGAGGAAGGTCACCAGGCCGGCGACGTCCTCGCCGGAGCCGGCGCGTTTCATCGGGATGCCCTCGACCCATTCCTTCATCAGCTCGCCCGGGCCGTAATTGCCGAGCAGCTTGCCCCCAGGCCTGGTCGTTGTAGGCCCACATGTCGGTCTCGATGATACCGGGGCAGAAGGCGTTGACGGTGATGTTATCGGTCGCGACTTCCTTGGCAAGGCTCTGGGTGATGCCAACGACGCCCATTTTCGAGGCGGCGTAGTGCGGCGTGAAGATGAAACCGTCGCGGGCCTGGCCGGAGGCGGTGTTGATGATCCGGCCTCCGCGCTTGTGCTTGCGCATTCTTGCAATGGCCTCCTGGGCGCAGAGGAAAACGCCCTTGGTGTTGACGGCCATGACCTTGTCCCACTCGTTTTCGGTCAGATCCTCGACGCGGGCGATAGTGATGACGCCTGCGTTCTGGATAGAGACGTCGACGGTGCCGAATTCCTTTTCGGCGGCATCGTAGAGCGCGATGACGCTCGCCTTGTCAGTGACATCGCCGATGAAGGAGATTGCCTTGCCGCCTTCGGCCCTGATCACTTCGGCAACGCCATGCACCAGATCCTCATTGGCCGAGACGACGAGACTGGCGCCCTCGCGCGCAAAGCGCCTGGCGATGGCAGCGCCGATGCCGCGGCTAGCTCCGGTAATGACGACAGTCTTTTGCTCAAAGCGTTTCATGGTCTTTCCTCGTGTCCTTCGATAAAATCTGCGCGCGGCCTACTTAGCGCTCATTACGGGAGCCGAAGCGTCTGCTCGGCGTGAAGGGCGGGCAGACGACGATGTCGCACGCCGTCATGCCCGCTAGTCCCTTCAGCGCCTCGGTCTCAGCCAGGGAGGGAGCGAGACCGTTCATTTTTCAGCTGCCGACTTTTCATCGTATCACCAGCAGCAGAAACCGCCGTCGACGAGAAGATCGACGCCGGTCACGAAACTTGCCGCATTCGACAGCAGGAACACCGCCGGACCCACCATCTCGTCGACCGTCGCCATGCGCTGCATCGGCGTCTGCTCTTCGAAGAGCTTGGTCTGGTGGATCATCTCCGGACGGGTGTTCATCGGCGTTGCCGTGTATCCGGGGGAGATGGTGTTGACGCGAATGCCGCGGCCGACCCATTCCATGGCCAGGGATTTCGACATGTGGATGACGCCCGCCTTGGAGGCGTTGTAATGCGCCTGGCTCAGCCCGCGGTTGACGATCACACCAGACATGGAGGCGATGTTGACGATGGAGCCGCGTCCATTCTTCAACATGGCGCGGGCCTCGGCCTGGCAGGACAGGAATATGCCCTTGAGGTTGATATCCATCAGCGTCTGATATTGATCCTCCTCCATTTCTTCCGCCGGATTGGCGTTGGCGATGCCGGCAGCGTTGACGGCAAGCGTCAGGGCGCCGAGATCGGCTTCGGTGCGTGCGACGGCATCTGCAAGAGAGGATTTGCTCGTGACGTCAGCCGCGATCTGGATCGAGCGGCGGCTGGCGGCGCGGATATATTCGGCTGTCCTCGCCAGTCCGTCGTCGGTCCGGCGGTCGAGCAGGGCCACGTCGGCGCCGCACTGCGCAAGGCCGATGGCGATGCGCTGCCCGATGCCGCTCCCTGCGCCGGTGACGATGGCAACCTGGCCGCTGAGATCGAAAAGCTTCGGGGCGTTCAGAGTGATGTCGGACACCGCTCTTCCTTTCTCTGTTGTTTTGTTTTCACGCAATTCCTGACGCAAAACCGCTGCACACTTTTGCTGGAATTGCTTTAGATGGTAGCGAGCTCCATGACCGAAACGTCATTCGCCCGGTCACGATCGAGGATCCCTGCTTGCTTGCCTTGTGCGAGCACGAGAATGCGATTGGAGACGCCGAGCACTTCCTCGAGGTCCGAGCTTACAACGATGACCGCCACGCCCTGTTTGGCGAGATTTACGATAATGTCGTAGATGCCGGCGCGGGCGCCGACATCAATGCCTCTCGTCGGTTCGTCGAGCACGACGACCTTCGGATCGCGCATGAGCCACTTGGCGATCACGACCTTCTGCTGATTGCCGCCTGATAGGTCCGAGGCGTATTGCTCGGCCCGGCCCTTGACGCCGAACTTGGCGACGGCCTTTTCCGCAAAGGAGCGCTTGATGCGCGGTGTGATCCAGCCGCCGCCCAGTTTGTCGAGATTGGCGTAGACGATGTTCTCGCTGATCCGGTGCCCGACGACGAGGCCTTGCTCCTTGCGGTCTTCGGGAACCATCACGATACCCCTCGCGATCGCGTCCGCGGGATCGCGCAGGCTCAGTTCCTCGCCTTCCAGCCTGATCGAACCGGCGCTGATCGGATCTGCGCCCGAAATCGCACGCACCAGTTCGGTGCGGCCGGCGCCGACCAGCCCGGCGATGCCGAGAATTTCGCCGGCCCGCACCTCGAAGGTAACGTCACGGAACGAGTCGTCCGGCGAACTCAGGCCGGAGACTTGAAGCACTGGGCGATCTGTCGGAACGGGCAGGGCGGGGAACAGGCGGTCAAGCGGGCGTCCGACCATGCTCTCGACAATGGTTCGCACCGGGGTGGCGCTGTCTGCGAATTCCTGCACCCGCTCGCCGTCGCGAAGGACGACGATGCGGTCGGTGATCTTCTTGATCTCTTCCATACGGTGGGAAATGTAGACGATCCCCACGCCTTCTGACCGAAGCTTGCGAACCTGTTCGAACAGAGCTTCCGTCTCTGCGCCGCCGAGGGCGGCTGTCGGCTCATCGAGGATCAGCAGCTTTGCGTTGAGCGCCAGCGCCTTGGCGATCTCGATGAGTTGCTGATTTGCGGTGGAAAGGCCGGCGACCTTCCGCGTTGCTGGTATGTGAAGGTTCAAGCGAGCGAGCTGGTCCTGGGCGCGGCGAACCATCTGGGCACGATCGACGACGCCGTTTTTCATCGGCCAGCGTCCGATGAAGACGTTTTCGGCGACCGAGAGTTGTGGCAGAAGCTGCAGTTCCTGGTGGATCAGGACAATGCCCTTGTCGATCGCCTCCCTGGGATTGGCCGGGGCATAGGGCTGCCCCAGCCATGTCATCGATCCTTCGGACGGCGTGCGGGAACCGGCTATGATGCCCGACAGCGTGGACTTGCCTGCTCCGTTTTCACCCAGAAGAGCAACCACTTCGCCGGGATAGACGTCCAGGCTGACATTCTTCAGCACTTGGAGCGGCCCATACCACTTGGATATGCCCCTCAGGGAGAGAACGGGATCAGTCATGGCACACCTCCTCAAGACCTCGGCTTTATCAGGGATGGTTGGCGATGAAGCCTGCGACGTTTTCCTTGGTTGTCAGCGTGGCATCCATGAGCTGGACCGGGGGTACCTTCTCGCCGGCGACAAGCTTGGCGGCATTTTCAACGGCGTCGCGGCCCATCTTCTGTGTCTGCTGAGTGGCCGTAACGTCGAAGACGCCCTTGCTGAGGGCTTCGAGCGCTGCGGTGTCGCCGTCGAAGCCGCCAACCACGATCTTCTGGGAAGGTTTCGCGACCTTGATTGCCTGCGCGGCGCCGAGTGCAAGAGCATCAGCCTGAGCGAATACGATCGAGACGTCCGGGTTGGCCTGCAGCATGTTCTGCATGATCTGGAAGCCTTCATCCTGGCTCCAGATGTTGGAGTACTGCTCGGCGACGACCTTCACATCCGGGTTGGCCTTAAGAGATTCACCGCAGCCCTTCGAGCGATCGACTTCCGGGGTCGTGCCCTTCTGGCCATGAATGATGACCATCTTCCCCTTGCCGCCGGCTTCCTTCAGGATATAGTCGCAGACGGCCTTGGCAGAGGCGACGGAATCCGTTGCGAGGAATGTGTCGCCCGGGGCCCCCTCCGCGTTTCGATCAACGTTAACCACCGGGATGCCGGCATTCTTGGCGAGCTTGACCGGAACGCTCGCAGCGGCCGCACCTGCCGGAATGTAGATAAGCGCGTCGATTTTCTGGGTCAGAAGATCCTGGATCTGGTTGACCTGTGTCGGCCCGTCGCCCTTGGCGTCGACCGTGATGACCTCGATGCCGCGCTTCTTGGCTTCGGCCTCGACCGATTGCTTGATCTGGTTGAAGAAGTTTGCCTGCAGGTTGGCGACGGCGAGGCCGAGCTTCTTCAGTTCCGCCGCGTGTACCGGACCGAGCATGAGACCGAGCAGTGCGGCAGATGCGAGCATGGTGCGCGCTATTTTCATTGTAGTTCCTCCGTTGTTAATGGCACCCTCGGGTATGTCCTCCCCCTCGGGTTATTGATCCGCCCCGATCTTTCAGGGCGGAATTCCGGGTCCGCCAAAGCGGCGGAGCCTGCTCGTCAGGCTCGACGCCGACGAATGGTTTCAGCGCCGACCGCAAGCACGATGACGATGCCGATGATCACCTGCTGAAGAAACGGTGAGACGTTGAGAAGATTGAGACCGTTGCGCAGCACTCCGATGATGAGAACGCCGATCAGAGTTCCTCCGATGCCGCCCGCACCGCCGGAGAGCGAAGTCCCGCCGATGACAACTGCGGCGATGGTGTCGAGCTCATAGCCGAGGCCGCTGGAGGGCTGGACGGAATCCAGACGGGCGGCGAGCACCACGCCTGCAAGTCCCGCAAGGACCGCACTCACGACATAGACGCTGATCGTTACGAGCGGGACGTTGATGCCGGCCAGGCGCGCGACTTCGGGGTTTCCGCCCACCGCATAGAGCATGCGACCTTCGGACCGGAAGTGCAGGAAAAGCCATGCCGCCAGAACAACCGCAAGCATAAGAAAGACTGTGGCAGTCATGACGCCAAAGTGGCGATCGATCGCCAGCATCATGAACCAGTCGGGGAAGCCGACGATTTGCTGGCCGTCGGTGATCATGTTGGCAACGCCGCGGGCCGCCGACATCATTGCCAGAGTGGCGATAAAGGCCGGAACCCTGAACTGCGTCACCAGAAGTCCAACGATCAGTCCGCAAACAGCCGAGGCGATCAGCGCAAAGGCGATGCCGACGGGCAGGGGCAGGCCGGCGACGTTTGCGGTCCAGCCCATGACCATCATCGCCAGGGCGAGCGCCGAGCCGACGGAGAGATCGATGCCGCCAATCAGGATGACGAACGTCATGCCGACCGCCATAATGCCGAGAACGGTGATCTGGTCGAGAATGTTCAGGCCGTTTCGAACCGACAGAAACGTGTCCGTGCTGAAGCTCAGAAAGATGCATAGCGCGAGCAGACCCACGAGCGGGCCGGTAGCTCCCTTGAGCTTGCCCAGCCACGCACCGGACGAAAGCCTGTGTTCATTGATATCGAGCGCCACCATTGCTCCTCCCTATGCTTTAGGCCTGTATCCGTTATTCGTTCAGTGCAGAATAAATATTCATGCCTGCTGGAAAATTCATTAACAACTTGCTTTCCGGCTGTCAATAACATTTCCGGTGATGTACGCTCTCGAGAGCTTCGCCAGAGGGGTTGACTAATCGATCTGTTGTGCAAAAATATTGGTGACTGAATATTTATGCACACGAGGAGCCCATGGATACGACAGAACTCGAGCGCATCGCCCGCGAAATCCGATTGAGCGATCTCCAGGCGGTTTTTGAAGCTGGCGCCGGCCATATTGGTGGAGAGATGTCGGTCATCGACATTTTGACCGCCCTCTATTTTCGTGTGCTGAATGTCTGGCCTGATCAGCCCAAACACCCCAACCGCGACAGGTTCGTGCTTTCAAAGGGGCATACGGCTTGCGCTCTCTACGTGACGCTCGCAAAACGCGGCTTCATTCCGGAAGAGGAGATTTCCACCTTCTTGCAGCCGCATTCGAGGCTGAACGGACATCCGAATTGCAATAAGGTTCCTGGCGTCGAGACGAACACGGGGCCGCTCGGCCACGGTCTTCCGGTCGCAGTCGGAATGGCGAAGGCCGCCAAACTCTCGGGCGGGAAGTTTCACACCTACGTCGTCACCGGAGACGGTGAGATGCAGGAGGGGTCCAACTGGGAAGCGATCATGGCGGCCGCCCAGTTCAAGCTCGATAATCTGACGCTGGTCATCGATCACAACAGGTTCCAGCAGGGAGCTGCACTCGCCGAAACCAATGATCTCGCCCCTCTTCGTCCGAAGCTTGAAGCCTTCGATTGGGAAGTCACCGAAATCAATGGGAACAAGATGAGCGAAGTCGTTCCTGCTCTCGAACACCGGGGATCAAGGCCACATTGCATCGTCGCCCACACCAACAAGGGCCATGGAATCTCGTTCATGCAGGACCGGGTCGAGTGGCACCACAAGGTTCCGAGTAGGGAACAATACGAAATCGCATTGGCAGAATTGTCGGAGGCACTGTGATGAACGCGCCAGTAAACCCACCCAAGCTTCACGATTGCCGCGACGCATTCGCCTCCACGCTCGAGCGGCTGGCTGCCGAAAACGAAACGATCGTTGCCGTCTGCAATGATTCCGTCGGTTCCTCCAAGCTCGGCGGCTTCAAGTCGAGGTTTCCGGAGCGCCTCGTCAATGTCGGCATCGCGGAGCAGAACATGGTCGGCGTCGGTGCAGGGCTTGCCAATGGCGGACGGCTGCCCTTCGTGTGCGGCGCTGCTCCGTTTCTCACGGGCCGGTCGCTGGAGCAGATCAAGGCCGACATTTCCTACTCGAACGCCAACGTCAAGCTGGTCGGCATTTCGTCCGGAATGGCATATGGCGAACTCGGTCCGACTCATCACTCGATCGAAGACTTCGCCTGGACGCGCGTCCTGCCCAATCTCCCGGTCATCGCGCCCTGCGACCGGATCGAAACCGCCGCTGCCGTTGCCTGGGCGGCAACCTACAGCGGGCCCTGCTTCCTGCGTCTGTCACGGGTCGGTGTGCCTGACCTTCTTCCGGAAGGGCATACGTTCGAACTGGGCAAGGCTAATCTCCTTCGCCAGGGTTCCCAAGTCACTCTGATCGCCAATGGGACATTGACGCATCGCATCGTGAAGGCTGCCGAGATTCTTGCAGACCGCGGCATCGATGCCAGGGTGCTCAATCTCGCAACGGTTCGTCCCATAGACGAGGAGGCCATCATCGCCGCCGCCAGGGAAACCGGAGCAATCGTCACAGCCGAAGAGCACTCGATCTTTGGCGGGCTCGGCTCCGCGGTGGCCGAAGTGGTGGTCGACTATGCTCCTGTGCCGATGAAGCGTCTCGGGGTTCCCGGCGTCTACGCCCCGACCGGTTCGGCGGAGTTCCTGCTCGACGAATTCGGGATGGCGCCGTCCGCAATCGCCGACGCCGCGCAGTCGCTGATCGAGCGCAAGTAATTGGGATCACGTGACCGGCCGGGACGCTTGCCGTCCCCGGCCGCAACCTGATCCGGGGAGGATAGAATGCGGGCAATTCTGGCAATCGACCAGGGCACGACCAATTCAAAGGCAGTTCTCGTTTCCGAAAAGGGAGAGATCGTCGGCAGAGGTTCGGCTCCTGTCGGCATCTCCTATCCGAAGCCGGGCTGGGTCGAACAGGACCCGCGCCGGCTCTACGCATCGGTCTGCGAAGCGGTCGATGCCTGCCTGAACGCCAGCCCCGATGTGACTATCGAGGCCGTGGCAATTTCCAACCAGCGCGAATCCGTCACCGCCTGGGATGCAGATAACGGAGATGCGCTTGGGCCGGTGGTCAGCTGGCAGTGCCGCCGGACGGCGCAGGATTGTGAACGTCTGATTGCCGAAGGCCACCTTGACCGGGTGCAGGCGCTGACCGGCCTGCCATTGGATCCGATGTTCCCCGGTTCGAAATTCCGCTGGTTGCTCGACCGTATTCCGGCCGGACGATCGGTGCGGCTGGGAACGATCGACAGCTGGCTCGTCCACTGCCTGACAGGCGGGCGCCGGCATGCCTGCGATGCTTCCAATGCCGCCAGGAGCCAGCTGTTCGATCTCAGGGAGCAGAGATGGAGCGAGGAGCTCGGCGGGATATTCTGCGTCGATATCGCGCTGCTGCCCGAGGTGCTCGACAGCTCCGCCGATTTCGGCAGAACCCAAGGATTGCCGGGAGTGCCTGACGGCACGCCCATCATGGCCGCGATCGGCGACAGCCACGCTGCCCTCTTCGGTCACGGAGCCTTCAAGCCGGGCGACGGCAAGGTGACCTTCGGGACGGGCTCCTCGGTCATGACGACGCTCTCGCACTTCATTCCCCCACGCAACGGCGTCACGACAACAGTCGCATGGCGTCTCGGGGGAAAGCCGACATTTGCTTTCGAAGGCAATATTCTCGTTTGCGCCGCCAGTCTCCCCTGGATGGCCGATATTCTCGGCCTTGAGGATGTTGCGGCCCTCGTCGACCTTGCGGCGAGCGCCGAGCCGGGCGGACCCGGCTTCGTGCCGGCATTCGTTGGACTGGGCGCGCCTTACTGGAATGCCGATGCCCGCGCCCTGTTCTCCCAGATCAACTTCAACACGACTCGCGCGCAAATGGCCCGGTCGGTGACCGATTCCATCGCTTTCCAGGTGCATGACGTGATCGCGGCCATGCGGACGCAAAGCGGCGGCGAACTCGGCGCGCTCTATGTGGATGGCGGACCGAGCCAAAACCGCTTCCTGATGCAATGTGTGTCGAACCTCATCGAACATCCCGTGATCCAATGCGAAGCACCCGAGGCCTCGGCTCTGGGCGCTGCCTATCTGGCGGGACTGTCGCTCGGCATGTGGAGCGATCTCGAAATTGTCGCGGCGTTGCCGCGAAACATGGAGATCATCGAGCCGCAACCCGTCGATCGCGCGGGACTTCTCGATAGCTGGAATGATGCGCTCGCCCGCTCGACGTTCCGCGAAACACAGGCTAAAGGTGAATAAAAATTCACTCTGGGATTAGCGATGACTCGCCTCAACGAACTCCGCCTCATTTCAAGGGTCGCCCAGATGTACCACATAGAGGGGCGGCGGCAGGCGGAAATCGCAGAGCACCTTCGCCTGTCGCAGGCGACCGTGTCGCGGATGCTGAAGCGCGCCGAGGCTGAAGACATCGTGCGAACCAGCGTGATCCCTCCCGTCGGCACCTATAGCGAACTCGAGGGCGCGCTTCGCGAGAAATACGGTCTGCCGGAGGCGATCGTCGTCGAGTGCACGGAAGATCGGGACGGCGCCATCATGGCCCGGATCGGCGAGGCGGCGGCGCATCTCTTGGAGGTGACGCTTGCGCCAGGTGAGATCATCGGCGTTTCGAGCTGGAGCCAGACCATCTTCAAGATGGTCGAGAACATCCATCCCCAGAAGAGCGCTCAGGCGAAATACGTCGTCCAGACCCTTGGAGGCATGGGCGATCCTTCGGTGCAGACGCATGCGACGCAGCTGACCACGCGGCTTGCACGACTGACCGGCGCCGAGCCGAAACTGCTGCCCGTACAGGGCGTTACGACATCAAGGGAAGCAAAACTTCTGATGCAGGCCGACCCGTTCGTGCGCGAGACGATGGACCTGTTCGGCAGCATAACGCTTGCGATCGTCGGAATCGGAGCCGTCGAACCGTCCGAACTTCTCGCACGGTCCGGCAACATCTTTTCGTCCCGCGAACTCTCCGATCTCGCGGAAGCAGGCGCCGTCGGCGATATCTCGCTTCGCTTCTTCGATAGGAACGGCAAGCCGGTCAAGACGCCGCTTGACGACCGGGTCATAGGGCTTCCGCTCGAGGATCTCGAACGGGTGGACCGGGTGATTGCTCTTGCCGGCGGGGCCAAAAAGACCGACGCGATCGCAGGCGCGCTCCGCGTCGGGGTCATCGACATGCTTGTGACCGACAAGTTTACCGCGCAGCGATTGATCGACTGAGGGGGTGGGGTGGAGTGCCCGTCTCGTCCTTCGAGGCTTCGCCCTATGGGCTGCGAGGCTCTCTTGGCGTGACGGCGTGCCGTGTGGCACCCCCTCTGTCCTGCGGGACATCTCCCCCACAAGGAGGGAGATCGGCTGGGCGTGACGACTTCCCCAAAACAACGAAAGCAACGTGATTGTCGCTGTCGACTGAGAGGGAGCGACGGTCAGGCCACTTGCCAATCTCCACCCTTGTGGGGGAGATGGCCGGCAGGACAGAGGGGGGTGCCACACGGCATGCCTATCCACTCTCATCCGCGTCGCACAACCCCACTACACAGCAACGGCAACGTAGAAGGATGAGGCTCTCTTGGGTGTTGGCGCCTGAGGACAGGCTCCCTTAGGTCAATGCGCCGTTCCATCGACGATCACATGATCGTGGTCCAGCGAGCATTTCTCAATCCGGGCTTCGACCCTGTAGATCTCCCGCAGCATCTCGGCGGTAACGACCTCCCTCGGCGCGCCGCAGGCGCGCATGCGGCCACTAGCGATGACCAGCACCTTGTCGGCGAAGCGCAGTGCCTGGTTGAGGTCGTGGATGGCGATCAGGACGAGCATGCCCTTGGCGCGCGCCCGGCGGCGCATGAAATCGAGAACTTCAATCTGGCGGTGGAGGTCGAGGGCGCTGGTGGGTTCGTCCATCAGCATGATTTCGGGCTCGCGGACGAGCGCCTGGGCGATCGAGACGAGCTGGCGTTGGCCGCCAGAGAGGGCGCCGAGATCGCGGAAGGCGATGGGGGTGATATCGAGCGCTGCCATGATCTCGTCGATGTAACGCAGGTCGCTGTCACCGACGGCCCAAGATTGGCCCTGCTTGCGGGCGAGCAGGATGGATTCGTAGACGGTCAGTACCGCATTGGCCGATGTATCCTGCGGCATGTAGCTGATGGCGTTTTTTGCCTTCGAGCCTTCGACGACGACATGGCCCGGGCCCTTGAGCAGGCCGGTGATGCGCTTGAAAAGCGTCGATTTGCCGGCGGCGTTCGGGCCGATCACCGCGACAACCTCGCCCGATGTCATGACCGGCGTCGTCACGTCTTCGACGAAGAGCTTGCGGCCGTGATAGGCGCCGACCGATTGCAGTTGAAGCGCTACCATGACCGGCTCCTGTTCGAGAGGATGAGCGAGAAGAAGAAAGGCACGCCGACCAGCGCGGTGATGATGCCGATCGGGAAGACGACGCCGGGGATGATCGATTTCGAGACGATCGAGGTCAGCGAGAGCAGCAACGCCCCGGAGAGGATCGAGCCCGGCAGGAAGAAGCGCTGATCCTCGCCGAGGATCATGCGAGCGATGTGCGGTCCGACGAGGCCGACGAAGCCGATCGTGCCGACGAAGCTCACCGGCACCGCGGCAAGCAGCGAGACGACGAGCATGGTTTCCAGCCGGATGCGGCGGACATTGACGCCGAAGCTTGCGGCTTTGTCTTCGCCGAGGCGGATGGCGGTCAGCGCCCAGGCATTGCGGGCAAAGAGCGGCAGGGCTGCCAACAGGACGGCGAGCGTCACCCAGATCTTCGGCCACGTCGCCTTGGTGAGGCTGCCCATCGTCCAGAAGACGACGGCCGACAGCGCCTGTTCGGAGGCGAGATATTGCAGGAAGGCGAGGGCGGCATTGAAGGTGAAGACCAGGGCGATGCCGAGCAGCACCACCGTCTGCACCGAGACGCCGCGGGCCTGGGAGACGAAATGGATGAAGAGCGTGGCGATCAGCGCCATGACGAAGGCATTGACCGGCACCAGCAGGCCGGCCGCGACGGGCAGAAGCGGAACGCTGGTGACGATCGCCAGCGCCGCGCCGAAGCTTGCCGCCGCCGAAATGCCTAAGGTGAAGGGACTGGCGAGCGGATTGGCGAGGATCGTCTGCATCTGCGCGCCGGCGACGGAGAGCGAGGCGCCGACGACGATCGCCATGACGGCGACCGGCATGCGGATGTCCCAGACGACGGCGCGGATCTGATCGGAAACGGAGGCGGGGTCGAGGAGGGCGGACACGACCTCACCGAGGCTGTAGCGAGCCGGGCCCCAGGCGAGATCGACGGCGAAGGACAGGCAGAGCGCTGCCGTCATGGCGAATAGGATCAGCAGCTTGCGCCGGGCAAGCGCGCGATAGCGCTCCCGCCCGGCTTCGGCTTCGATCGATATGGCGGCGATCTCGGCCATCGCGGATTACTGTCCGGCCTTGGCGTCGACCCAGTAGCCCGGCTGATAGGCGACCGGCAGGAATTTCTCATGGAATTCCTTGAAGGTGGCATCCGGATCGAGATCGGCGAAGAGGTTCGGATGGAACCATTTGGCCAGCTGCTGGACGGCGACGAACTGGTAGGGGCTGGTGTAGAACTGATGCCAGATCGCGTGCACATTGCCGCCGGCCACCGCCTTGGAGCCGGTGAAGGCCGGGTTTTCCATCAGCGTGATCAGCGCCTTGCGGCTGTGGCCGAGGGTGGCTGCGGCATTCGGGCCGACATTGACGAAATCCTTGGCGTCCTTGGTCTGGCTCCAGTTGGAACCGGTGACGACGATGACCTCGGGATTGGAGGCGACGACCTGTTCGGCATTGATGGAGCCGGTATAACCGGGCAGGAAATCGGAGCCGAGATTGTGGCCGCCGGCCAAATCGACCATCAGGCCGAAATTATCCGGGCCGAAGGTGCCGCAGCACTCCACCAAGCCGGCGGCGCGATACATGAAAACGTTCGGCTTCGGCGGGTTGGCGGCCTTCAGCCTGCCGGTCACGCGCGCCATCTGCTCCTTCCAATAGACGGCAACGGCTTCGGCGCGGTCCTCATGGCCGAAAAGCTTGCCGAGGATTTTCAGGCTCGGCTCGGTGTTGGCGAGAATATGCTCGCGGAAATCGATGTAGACGATCTTCACGCCGATGCCGGCGAGCATGTCTTCGAGCTTTACTTCGTCGGCGGCCGTCTTGTTGCCGATCGGCAGCAGGAGCACATCGGGATGAAGCTTGACGACAGTCTCGGTCTGCAGCGTGCCGTCGGTCAGGTTACCGAGGAAGGGCAGGTCCTTGCCCTTGGGAAACTTCTCGACATAGGCGTTGAAGCCATCCTTGTCGGTGGTCCAGAGATCGTTGCGCCAGCCGACGATCTTGGCGAAGGGGTCGTCCTTCTCGATCGGCGCGACGGCGTAGAGCATGCGGCCTTCCCCGAGGATCACACGCTCGACCGGCTTGTCGAAGCTCACTTCGCGGCCCGCCACATCCTTGACGGTGAAGGATTGGGCGACCGCCGAAAGCGGCATCAGGCTCGCAATCGCGGCAGCGGAAACTGCGAACATTTTCACGAAATTCATCTGGAAATTCCCCTGGCCTCTGAATAATGTCCGCAGGCATAAGAAATATGACTTTGTGAATCAAGTTATATGTTTTAGAGCATTTCCAAACTGATACGACCCGGGGTGCCTCCGATGAATTCCATGAACACGAACTACACGATCCGCGATGAAATCCGCGACTTCTGGTCGGAACGAGCGGCGACCTTCGACCAGAGCGTCGGCCACGAAATCTTTTCCGAAGCGGAGCGGAAGGGCTGGCGGCGCCTGATCCGAAAGCATCTCGGCGAGGGGCAGGGGCGCGCGGCCCTCGATCTCGCCTGCGGCACGGCCGTGATCTCGCATCTGATGAACGATGCCGGCTTCAATGTGACAGGGCTCGACTGGTCGGATGCGATGCTGGCGCAGGCGCGCGCCAAGGCGAAGAAGCGCGGCACCGATATCCGCTTCGTCTCCGGCGATGCCGAGAATACGTTGGAGCCGCGGAACAGCTATGACGTCATCACCAACCGGCATCTCGTCTGGACACTTGTGGACCCGGCTTCTGCCTTCAAGGAATGGTTCGCGGTGCTGAAACCGGGCGGCAAGGTGCTGATCCTCGACGGCAATATGGGTAAGGAAACGTGGGTCAAGGGCTTGCAGAAGCTCTGGACCAGGATTACCGGTAAGCCGGTAGCGAGCCACATGTCGCCTGAGATGATGGCGCGGCACCAGAGCATACGTTCACGCGTGCATTTCGCCAAGGAGATGCCGGCCGAAGCAGTGGTCGATCTTCTCCGTCAGGCTGGCTTTACGGACATCGTGGTCGACCGCAAGCTCGCGGATATTCACTGGGCGCAGGCGCGCAAGATGCCGTTCCTGCGGGGGTTGGAGCGCATGGTGCAGGAGCGGTTTGCGATTTGTGCGCGTAAGCCGGGGTGATTTGGGAGCGTGGCGTTGCGGCAATTTCCCTCGTCTCCCCAGTGGGGAGAAGATGCCCGGCAGGGCAAGGGACGCGACGAAGAGAGCGAGTGCGCTGAGCGTTAGCGGAGGGCAATAGAGGGCGTGCCGTGTGGCCCCTCATCTGCCTGCCGGTATCTTCTTGCTGGGGAGAAGCGGAATCGCCGCAGCGCCTCGCGTCCTCTAGAACTTGGTTGTGGAATGGCGGTCGTGCCACCTGATCCCTTCTCCCCTCGGGGAAAAGATGCCGGCAGGCAGACGAGGGGGCTGCATGGCATGCCCTCTCTTCCCTCATTCCTGTGACGAGCACAGGAATGAGGGAGGGTGAGGTGGGCGTCTCGCCAACTTATCATCCCCCGGTGACACTCATATGCCGGGCGACCGCCGGTCTGTTATGAGTGCGGTCGATGATGAAGTCGTGGCCTTTCGGCTTGCGGGTGATGGCCTCGTCGATGGCGGCGTGGAGGAGGGCGTCGTCTTCGGTGGCGCGGATTGCGGCGCGGAGATCGGCGGCGTCGTTCTGGCCGAGGCACATATAGAGCGTGCCGGTGCAGGTGAGCCGAACGCGGTTGCAGCTCTCGCAGAAATTATGGGTCATCGGCGTGATGAAGCCGAGGCGACCGCCGGTCTCGGAAACCCTGACGTAACGCGCCGGGCCGCCGGTCTGGAAATCAATGTCAGTGAGCGTGAACTGACGTTCGAGATCGGCACGCAACTCCGAGAGCGGCAGGTATTGATCGGTGCGGTCCTCTTCGATCTCGCCCATCGGCATGGTTTCGATGACTGTGAGGTCCATGCCGCGACCATGGGCGAAGCGCAGGAGATCGGGCATCTCGGCATCGTTGAAATTTTTCAGCGCCACGGCATTGAGCTTGATCTTGATACCAGCTTTCAGCGCCGCGTCGATGCCTTCCAGGACCTTGTCGAAATCGCCCCAGCGGGTGATCTTGCGGAACTTGTCGGGATCGAGCGTATCGAGCGAGACGTTGATGCGGCGGACGCCGCAATCATAAAGCTCCGCGGCATGTCGGGAAAGCTGTGAGCCGTTGGTCGTCAGCGTCAACTCATCGAGACCGGAGCCGATCTTTTCGCCGAGCTTGCGCACGAGATACATGATGTTCTTGCGCACCAGCGGCTCGCCGCCGGTCAGCCTGATCTTGCTGACACCCTTTGCGATGAAGGCGGAACAGAGGCGGTCGAGCTCTTCGAGCGTCAAAAGATCCTTCTTCGGCAGGAAAGTCATATTCTCCGCCATGCAATAGGTGCAGCGGAAGTCGCAGCGGTCTGTGACGGAGACGCGGAGATAGGTGACCGCCCGGCCGAAAGGGTCGATCATCGGATGCGCATCTGCCGTGAGCGGCGATGCGTTGCCTATCGTTCCCACTCTCTTATTCACCAATTCCTCCGCGGCGGGGATTTGAAGCGCGCCAAGCGGGATGGGCCCCGTTTTCAAGCGACATCTTTCTATTTGTGCATATGTGATTGCCCCGTCAAGGGAAACGGATTTCGCACACGCTAATTTGCGCTTGCCTCGAAAATGCCGAACGCCTACTTCTCCAAGGGAAAGAGGGTGATAGAGATGAGCGATATCTGGCCGAGCGAACTTCGCGTTTCTAAGGACCGGCAGCGGCTGGCGGTGACCTTCAACGACGGCCAGAGCTTCGATCTTTCGGCCGAACTCCTGCGCGTTCTGTCACCCTCGGCCGAGGTGCAGGGCCACGGGCCGGGACAGAAGGTGACGGTGCCGGGCAAACGCAATGTCGCGATCGTCTCGATGACGCCGACCGGCAATTATGCGGTCCGAATCGGTTTCGATGATATGCACGATACCGGCATCTACACCTGGACCTACCTGCGCGAACTGGGCGAACGGGGGGCGGAGCTGTTTTCGGCCTATGAGGACGAACTCCGGGAAAAGGGCATGAACCGCGACACCGCGGAAAAGCCGCGCTGAATCTCAATATATTGCCATCGGGGGACACATGGCGAAAGCGAATCGAAAGAACTGGCTGCGCGCCAAAGGCAGCGCCGCCGGCAGCAAGGTGACCTTCCTCGAACTGTTCTTCGATCTGGTCTTCGTCTTTTCGATCTCGCAGCTTTCGCATGCGCTTGCCGCCCATTATACGCCTCTCGGCGCTGCCGAAGCGGCAGTGATGACCTTCGCAGTCTGGTGGGTGTGGATATTCACCGCGTGGGTGACGAACTGGCTCGATCCCGACAAGATGCCGGTACGCGGCATGCTGGTCGTGCTGATGATGCTGGGCCTAGTGCTTTCCGCCTCCATCCCCGAGGCCTTCGGCGACAAGGGACTGCTTTTTGCCGGCGCCTATGTGACGATGCAGGTCGGCCGCTCGCTGTTTGCCACCTATGCGATGACGCGTGTCGACCGGGCCAATACGCTGAATTTCGCGCGCATCACAAGCTGGCTTGCGGTCGCCGCCGTCTTCTGGATCGCCGGCGGGCTCTTGGAGCATGAAGCCCGGCTTATCGCATGGCTGATAGCACTTGCGATCGAATATGCCGGGCCAGCCGCGGGCTTTGCGGTGCCTGGGCTTGGCCGATCGAGGCCTGGCGACTGGGACGTTTCCGGCGCGCACATGGCTGAGCGCTGCGCGCTCTTCGTCATCATCTGCCTCGGAGAGGCGATTCTCGTTTCAGGCCGCACCTTTTCCGAGCTGGCGATTTCGGGTCTGACCAGCCTGATCTTCGTGACTGCCTTCATCGGCACGGTCGCCATGTGGTGGCTCTATTTCCGCTTCGGCCACGGGCGCGCCGCTCATCGCATCGAGCATGAGGAGACGCCGGGGGCTCTGGCGCGGCAGGCTTTCACCTACGCGCATATCCCGATTCTGGCCGGCATCATCGTGCATGCGGTGGCGGTCGAATTCATGTTCTCGCATCCGCACGAGACGGGTGACTTCGGCGTCGCGGCGGCGGTGCTCGGCGGCTCCGGTCTGTTCCTCGCCGGCAATCTCTGGTTCAAGGGCGCGACCAGCGGGCAGATGCCACTGTCGCATCTTGCCGGCCTCGTGATGGTGATCCTGCTAGCTTTCGCAGCGCCCTTCCTCGAGGTCTATCTGCTCGGCATCCTGGCGACGCTAGTGCTGATCATCGTCGCTGCCTGGGAATATCGCTCGCTGAGCGGCACATCGACGGCGCCGTCGCTGCATTGAACCTCAAGCGCCTCGCCTCGAACTTGGTTCATGCGAGGCGCTTGAGGGGCTTTTATGCATGTCGTCCTTCCAAAACCGCTGCCCACTTTTGGGCGACATGCATCAGTCATCGTCGCGCAGATCTTTCAGCAGCACGGTGATGATGCGCTCCATCGAGGTGGCCGTCGCCATGCATTGTTCGATCGGCTCGTCCGAGAGGGTGCGTTCGATGAGATCGGTCTGGATCGCCATCGCCGCCTCGGTCACTTTGCGGCCTTCGCCGGTGAGATAAAGGCGCAGCACCCGCTTGTCGCGCTCGTCGCCGCGCCGCTCGATCAGACCCCGTTGCTCCATCTGCGGCAGCAGCATGCTCATATTGGAGCGGCCGACGAGGAGCTTGCGCGCCAGTTCCTGCTGCGAGATACCCTCAAAACGGTAGAGATTGACCAGAATATCGAGGTGTGGCGGCTTGATATCGAGATCGGCAAGCGAGCGGGTCAGGGACTGCTGCATCAGCTGGCAGGCGCGCGCCACCGCGATCCAGCTGCGAAAACGCGGATGATCCCAGGGCAGGGATTGATTTTTGTTCATCGTTGTACTTTATTGTTCAGTGTTGAACAGTCTTTTGGATTCCCACTATGGCAAATTTCGCGCTTGAGGTCACCCGCCTCGGATTTCGGGTTCTGCAGGCGATATCGCCGCGGCTGGTGGGCAGGGCGGCATTCCTGCTGTTCTGCCGCACACCATCGCCGCGGCCGAAGGGAGAGAAGGCAAAGACGGCACATGCGGCTGGTGCGGCGCGGCTTGCCGGCGCGGAACGCTTTGTCCTCAGGCTTGCCGGCGGCGCCAAAGCGCATGCCTATCGCCTCAACGGCGGAGCGATCGGTCAGCGCAAGCGCTACCTCGTCACGCATGGCTGGGGCTCGAGCGCCGTCTACATGGCAGATCTCGTCTCGATGCTGGCGGCGACAGGTGCCGAGGTGGTGGCGCTCGATTTTCCCGGCCATGGGCACGCGGGTGGCCGTTTCCTGCATATGGGGCTTGCGGTCCAGGCGATCGCGGCAGCAGGGGAGCGCTTCGGTGCATTCGACGCGGCGATTGGCCATTCCTTCGGGGGCGCGGCGCTGATGGTCTCGGCGGCGGGCCTGATCCCGGATGCTGCGCCCGTTACCGGGGAGCGACTGGTGCTGATCGGCGCGCCGAGCGAGATGGCCTGGCTTTTCACTGATTTCGGACGGATGATCGGGCTTCGCGCCGCCGCGCAGGCTGCGTTGGAGAATGAGGTTCATCGTGTCACTGGGCGAAGACTCGGAGATTTCGACGCCAACAATACGGCGGGCTCGATCGGCCGGTCGGTCCTGGTGATCCACGCCGAGGACGACAAGGAAGTGTCAGCGGCCCATGCCCGGCGTTACGGCGCGGCGGGTAAGAGAGTGCGGCTGATCTGGGCGAACGGTTTCGGCCATCGGCGCATCATCGGCGCGCCTCCGGTGCTCGGCGCGATCGCGGCCTTTCTCGCCGGCGGCGCGGACGAGGGAACCGACGAAAGCATCAAAAAAGATGCGGAGATCATTCCGCTTTTTGAGCTTCCGGCGAGGCGCGCGGCATTGTAGCGTCCGTGGCAAAGATCAGCCGCGGCGGGACGCTTCATGAAAATCATCAGCAGCATCGAAGAGCTCAATACCATCTATGGCGCCGGCCTATCACAGGCTTCGGTCGACAAGGTGACCAAGCGGTTGACGCCGCTTTACCGTCAGATGATCGAAATCTCGCCGTTTGCGGCGCTTGCGACCGTCGGGCCGGAAGGGCTTGATTGTTCGCCACGTGGCGATCTCGGCGGCGTAGTGCGCGTCGTCGACGACGAGACGCTGTATCTGCCGGATTGGCGCGGCAACAACCGTGTGGATTCGCTCTCCAATATCGTGCGTGATCCCAGGCTCGCGCTGATGTTTCTGATCCCGGGCTCCAACACCACGATGCGCATCAACGGCCGCGGCGTCGTCTCGAACGACGAGGCGCTGCTTTCGAGTTTCGAGATGGACGGCAAACATCCGCGCACCGTCATCGTCATTTCGATCGACGAGGTCTATTTCCAGTGTGCGCGCGCCGTGATACGCGCCGAACTCTGGAATGCCGGGCATTTTACCGATCCGGCGAGCTTGCCGACGCCGGGCCAGATGCTGAAGGCTGCCGTCAGCGATTTCGATCAGGAAACCTACGACCGGGAATGGCCGGGACGGGCGGCGAAGACGATGTGGTGAACCGCTGTCATCTCATTGTGACGGCGCAATTTTGACAGAGTTCGCCCTTTACTCGATGTTATCCTCGGCCTTGTGCTGCCTTGTGCCGAGGATCTGCTGCACCGGCGGCAGATGCTAGGGACAAGCCCGAGCACGACGAAAGAAAGGTTGTCCCTTCTGGCGACAGCGTGCTTATCATGAGGGTCCCGTGTCAGGCCTTGTAGATCAGCCAGCTCTTGCTGAAGTCCTTCTGCATGCCGTCCTGATAGAGGACGATACAGTTGCGGCCGGCGTTCTTAGCGCCGTAAAGGGCGATGTCGGTCTTGCTGTAAAGCTCGCCGGCATCCTCCGCATTCGAGGCCATGCAGATGCCGATCGAAACGGTGATCGGGCCGTAATTCACCCGCGTGCGGGAATTCTTGAACGGCGTAGTTTCCAGCGTGCGGCGGATGCGTTCGGCGATCGCCGTCACTTCCTCGGCTGTGTTGCCCTCGATGATCAGGGCAAATTCCTCGCCGCCGGCACGGGCGACGAAGACGTCTCGCCGGACATTGCTGCGGATGACGGAGGCGACGGTGGCGAGAATCTTGTCGCCGACGGGATGGCCGTAGGTGTCGTTTATCTTCTTGAAGTTGTCGATGTCGGCGAGCAGCAGGGCGGTTACCGGCCGCATGCCGGGATTGTTGAAGACCGCTGACAGCCGGTCATCGAAGGCGCGGCGGTTGGAAAGGCGCGTCAGTGAATCGGTGTTGGCGATGCGCTTGTATTCATCGAGTTCCTTGCGGACTTGGTCCATCTCCTGCGAGCGCTGGACGACGTCCTCGACGGTGCGTTCGCCATGCGCCATGGTATCGCCAGTCGCCTGGCTCAAAAGTTCGATAGCGCTTTCGATCAATTCGGCGCTGGCATTGCTCTTGGAGGTGATGCGCTTATGGGTCTCGCCGAGCAGCCTTGTATAGCTTTCGAGCGAACTTTGCTCCTGCCTCAGGATTCGCAGCAGGCCGTCGAGTTCGCCTGATATGCGCGTATGGGCATCGTCGAAGACGCGTGCGGGGCTGCTGGTGAAATACTGCGCGCCCAGCGCATCGAGTTCGGCCTGGGTCGCCTGGCTGCCGAGAGCTGCGAGTTCACGGGTGAGCGCCGGATTGGAGCCGATATAGGCCTCGTAGAAGAGTTCGTAATTGCGGGGTATCGGCGCGACGCCCATCGAGCGCATTGCGTAGGTGATCTGGCCCGCTACGTCGGGAACCTGCACCTTGGGCGCGACAGCCGTATTCATCCGGCAAACTCCTCATTTCTTCGAAGGCAATATTTATTTGTTAGCTTAAATTTCTTGGGAAAAGATTAAAGCGACATATACCAAAGATTACATATGAAAACTTCGCGGTCGGTCAGTACTTCAAGTACGTCTATGATTTTTCAAGGAAAAACGTATCCTTATCGGGACAGTGCATACCCGTTGCGCGGGAGGCGGTATTTAAAAAACTTACAGTTCTTTTCTCCTTAGAGATCGTATTCATCTTGTCGACAGCAAGTTTTGGTTGTTTCCTATTTCCGGAAGCATATGCGGAATGACAATTCACCGGCAAATCCGACACAGCCAAAAAGCCAGGACGTAAGATCATGGAAAGCGGCCGCGCCATTTTTTCGTCATCCTCGTTTTCATCGTCTTCGCAGGCGGTGCCTTGCTGCTCGAACATGCCCGTCTCTTTGTCGGCGCATTCCGGACGGAGATTCTGGCGCGGGTGGATGATGGAGATGTGATAAGCGCCGCAGATAATCAGTAAGCGCGCAAATATCGGAAGGTCGCGCCGTGCGGCGCCTTATCCGGCAGGCGGATGAGGGGCTTTACGGCAAGCCGTCAGCTGCCCCTTCACCTGACTTCAAAGACACACCAGACATCACCCCAAATTCAATTCCTGGAAGAAATCATTGCCCTTGTCGTCGATGACGATGAAGGCGGGAAAGTCTTCGACCTCGATCTTCCAGACCGCTTCCATGCCGAGCTCAGGATATTCCAGCACTTCGACCTTGCGGATGCAGTCTTTGGCGAGGCGGGCGGCGGGGCCGCCGATCGAACCCAGGTAAAAGCCGCCATGTTTCTTGCATGCCTCGCGCACGGCGCGCGAGCGGTTGCCCTTGGCGAGCATCACCATCGAGCCGCCGAAGGACTGGAACTGGTCGACGTAGCTGTCCATGCGGCCGGCCGTCGTCGGGCCGAAGGAGCCGGAGGCATAACCGGCCGGCGTCTTGGCGGGGCCGGCATAATAGACCGGGTGATTTTTCAGGTAGTCGGGCATGCCTTCGCCCTTCTCCAGCCGTTCGCGGATCTTGGCATGGGCGAGGTCGCGGGCGACGATAATGGTGCCTGTCAGCGAAAGGCGCGTCTTGACGGGGTGCCTCGATAGTTCGGCGAGCACTTCGGCCATCGGCTTGTTGAGGTCGATATGCACGGTCGATTCCGACAGTTTCGCTTCGTCGATCTCGGGCATGTATTTCGACGGATCGGTTTCGAGCTGCTCGACAAAGATGCCGTCGCGGGTGATCTTGCCCTTGGCTTGGCGGTCGGCGGAACAGGAGACGCCGAGGCCGATCGGCAGCGAGGCGCCGTGGCGGGGCAGGCGGATGACGCGCACGTCATGGCAGAAATACTTGCCGCCGAACTGAGCGCCGACGCCCATCTGCTGCGTCAGCTTGTGGATTTCCTTTTCCATTTCGATGTCGCGGAAGGCATGGCCGCTCTCGGAGCCTTCGGTCGGCAGTTCGTCGAGATAACGGGTCGATGCAAGCTTGACGGTTTTCAGGTTCATCTCCGCCGAGGTGCCGCCGATGACGATCGCCAGATGATAGGGAGGACAGGCTGCCGTCCCCAACGTCAGGATCTTCTCCTTAAGGAAGTCGATCATCCGGTCGTGGGTCAAAAGCGAAGGCGTACCCTGATAGAGGAAGGTCTTGTTGGCTGAACCGCCGCCCTTGGCGACGAAGAGAAAGTCGTAGGAGTCCGTGCCTTCCTCATAGATATCGATCTGCGCCGGCAGGTTATTCCTAGTGTTCTTCTCTTCGAACATCTTGATCGGCGCGAGCTGCGAATAACGCAGGTTCTTCTTTTCATAAGCGTCGAGCACGCCTCTCGAAAGCGCGGCCGCATCACCGCCCTCTGTCCAGACCCTGCGGCCCTTCTTGCCCATAATGATCGCCGTGCCGGTGTCCTGGCACATGGGCAGCACGCCGCCGGCGGCGATATTGGCGTTCTTCAGCAGATCATAGGCAACGAAACGATCGTTGTCGGTCGCTTCAGGATCGTCGAGGATGGCGGCAAGCTGCTTCAGATGGCCGGGGCGCAGCAGGTGGTTGATGTCGGCAAAGGCGGTTTCGGCAAGCAGCCGGATTCCCTCGGAATCAACCGTCAGGATTTCCTGGCCCTTGAAATTGTCGACCGAGACGTAATCGCTGCTGATCTTGCGATAGGGGGTGGCATCCTTGCCAAGCGGGAAGAGATCGTCAGCCATCCAAGTGACCTTTCTGGTGGGCGTGCGTCGCTAAAATTGGACCCGGTCTAAATCTGCTGCGAAGCAAATGCAATTAGGATGGGGCGGAGTCTGGAGCTGGGGCCATATCGTGCCACATTTTGCAACCTGCCCGGCACACGCACTAAGCGAGGCGAAAGCGAGATCTGTCGCGAAGCGGCCGACTTCAGGTTGCCTTCAGTTCAAGCCCGGTTCATATTCCTGGCAGCGTTAACCTGCCGGGGCTTCCAATGACAAATGCAAAGCCAACTGCTGTCGACGACCTTCTCGTTTTTTTCGAATATGACTGGATCAGGGGCGATCTGCTGCGCCTCGCCAGCGATCCCGAAGGAGCGGCCATGTATGTTCGCTTCGTCAATGGCGTCCGCATCGACGCCAAACATGGGCCTGACCACGAAACGATCATTGAGGGCAAGTACGGAACCTTCAAAGTGACACCTGACGGTCACTTCACATATGAGCTGGATTACACGCTCGACGTGGTGAAGAATTTGGGTAAGTCCGATCAGCTCATCGAAAAGCTGAATTACAAGATGTCCGATGGCTCCGGGGGCACGGATCTCGGCGTGCTGACCCTGGCGATCGACGGCGTCAACGAAGACGAAAAATACCACGAAGTCCTGGATTTCGATGATATGGGAGTCTTATCGAGGGCAGATGATTTCTCTCTTCCCAATTACCGTGGCTTTGCGCTCTCCGTGAACGGCAGCCACGACCTGACGCTTCTGAACGGCATCGTCTATGATACCATTCCGGGCGTCGACGCCATTACCGAGGACGGTTTCAGCGATACCGTTCTGTCGCCGGGTTCTGCGCCCGTAACCCTGAAAATGGTCGATGGCGGGGAGTTCACCTTTCAGAGCGTTTCGATCGCCGAATTGTCGGCGTCGCCCTTTCACCTGACGCTCACAGCCCTGAGCGACGGCCAGATCGTCTATCAGCAGGAACTCGAGGTTACCGGGCCCAATCTCGAGGTCGATATCGAAGACATCGAAGAAATCCGCTTCGACTTCATGGGCAATTCGGTGGTGATGGACAATTTCTCGCTGTTGGTTTGAGGCTTGTCTGGTGTGCCGCGTGTGCCCGTCACCCTAACCCTCTCCCCGTAAAAACGGGGCGAGGGGACGTGCCCTGCGAGAGATTGGCGAGGGACGAAGGGGTTGCGGCTATCTCCCTTAGCCCCGCAAGCGGGAAGGTGCCGGCAGGCGGATGAGGGGCTGCGCATCGCGCCCTTTTACTTCGGCCCGATCATCGTTTCCGGGCGCACGATCGCGTCATACTCTTCCGACGTCACCAGGCCGCTGGCAAGCGCTTCTTCCTTCAGCGTCGTACCGTTCTTGTGCGCCGTTTTGGCGATCTTGGCGGCGGCGTCGTAGCCGATCTTGGGGGCGAGGGCGGTGACCAGCATCAGCGAGCGCTCGAGGCCGGCCTTGATATTGTCCTCGCGCGCCTCGATGCCGACAACGCAGTTGTCGGTGAAGGAGACGGCCGCGTCGGCAAGCAGCTGCACCGACTGCAGGAAATTATAGGCCATCATCGGATTGTAGACGTTGAGTTCGAAATGGCCCTGGCTATCGGCAAAAGTCAGCGCGGCGTGGTTGCCGAAGATGTGGATGCAAACCTGCGTCAATGCTTCGCACTGAGTCGGATTGACCTTGCCGGGCATGATCGACGAGCCTGGCTCGTTTTCCGGCAGTGCCAGTTCACCGAGGCCGGCGCGCGGGCCGGAGCCGAGCAGGCGGATATCGTTGGCGATCTTGAAAAGGGCGGCAGCCGCCGCATTGATGGCGCCATGGGAAAAGACCATGCTATCATGCGAGGCGAGCGCTTCGAACTTGTTCGGCGCGCTGACGAAGGGCATGCCGGTGATATCAGCGATCTCTTCGGCGACCTTCTCGGCAAAGCCGACCGGCGCGTTGAGGCCGGTGCCGACGGCTGTGCCGCCCTGGGCGAGCTCGCAGAGGCCGGGCAGGGTCATTTCGATGCGCTTGATGGCAGAGCCAACCTGGGCGGCATAGCCGGAGAATTCCTGGCCAAGCGTCAGCGGTGTTGCATCCTGCGTATGGGTGCGGCCGATCTTGATGATATGGCTGAACTCGGTGACCTTCATATCCAGGGCGGCATGCAGGTGCTTCAGCGACGGCAGCAGGTGGTGGGCGATCCGTTCGGCGCAGGCGATGTGCATGGCCGTTGGATAGGTGTCGTTCGACGACTGGCTCATATTGACGTGGTCGTTCGGATGCACCGGCTTCTTGGAACCCATGACGCCGCCGAGCATTTCTATGGCACGATTGGAGATCACCTCGTTGGCATTCATGTTGGACTGTGTGCCGGAACCGGTCTGCCAGACGACCAGTGGAAAGTGCTCGTCGAGCTTGCCGTCGATCACTTCCTGGGCGGCGTCGACGATGGCCTTGCCCAGCGCCGGATCGAGCTGGCCGAGCGACATGTTGGCGCGGGCGGCCGCCTGTTTCACGATGCCGAGCGCGCGGACGATCGACAGCGGCTGCTTTTCCCAGCCGATCTTGAAATTGCCGAGCGAACGCTGCGCCTGGGCGCCCCAATATCGGTCGGCGGCGACATCGATGGGGCCAAAAGTATCGGTTTCGGTGCGGGTTGCGGTCATGAGCCTTGCCTTCCTCTCGCATGCTGTTTTCTGGCATCTTCGAAAGATGTGGTCTTATAGGTTGGAAACCAGTGCAAGAAAACAGGATGCTGTGCGAAATATTGATACTCACAGTCATGTTTGCGCCGGCCGAACGGCGTGCTTTTTCGGCCACGTTGGAAATTTTATGCATCGGCACGTTTTTGCCGTACTGGCCCGGCGGCGAAAATTCGGTAAAAAATTAACTAATAATTTCATAATTTTGTGTGAACTGCTGTGCGGCGCTGCGCAGGATTCCTCTCACATGAAATTAGTCCGCCAGCGCTGGCGGCGAAGGCCGGTTTCTGATCAATGAGGCCCTACGCTGCTTGAGTTTCGCGGGATTTGAGCTGAGAACAGCATGACATCGGGACTGGAATATATATGACGTTCGTTTTGAAAAGCGCGGTATCCGCATTGGCAGTTTCCTGCGGCCTGGCAATGATGGCCGCTCCCGCGCATGCCTATACGCTGATGGATATGCTGCGCGGCGACAGGCAGCGGACCCAGAGCACCATTTTCATGGATCAGATGCCGCCCGGGCGTGTGGCGCCACGTGGCGGCGAAGGCGGATCGCTTGGCGGGCTTGATCCGGAGGCGCCGCTGCCGAAGGTGAGCGGTCCGCGTTATTACACCTACAAGACCGAAGCCCTGCAGTTCGTCGATACCAGCAAGTTTGCCGATCCCATCGTCACGGGTGCGGTTGCTGAGGTTTCTCCTGGGAGCGATTCCGAACCGGTGGTGCAGCGCCGCTTCCTGGCGCAGGCCAAGGTTCGTGCCAATGCCGACGTCGCCAAGGCGCTCGAAACCTATTACAGCGATAGCCGCAATCCGCTCGTCTGGGTTGACGGCAACCAGATCAACGAACGCGCCCAGTCGGCAATGGCGGCGCTGGCCGATGCCGCTTCCGTGGGCCTCGACCCTGCCGATTACGCCGTGCAGGCGCCGGCGGTCGATCCGGCCAATCCCGATCCTGCCGCGCGCGACCGAGCGCTGACGCAGTTCGAACTGGAACTTTCGGCCAAGGTGCTTGCCTTCGTGCAGGACACGGTCCGCGGCCGCATCGATCCGAACAAGATTTCCGGCTATCACGATTTCCAGCGCAAGGTTGTCAATCTGGCGCCGGTGCTGAAGCTTGCGCGCATGAGCCCCAATGCCGGCGCCTATATCGCCAGCCGTTCGCCCGATAGCCCGCAGTTCGAAGCGCTGAAAGCGGAGCTTGCCAAGCTTCGCGCTGCTGATAGCAATGAGGAGCAGATCGTCATTTCGCTCCAGGGCCTGCTCAGACCCGGCGACAGCTCGCCCGAGATCGCCAATATCGTCAAGGCGCTGCAGAAGCACGGGTCCGAGACACTGAAGACCGATCATGCGGCGACGTTCGCAGCTTACGCCGGAGGCAGCGACTATTCGCCAGACATCGTCTCACTCGTCGAGGACTTCCAGAAAGAGCACGGCCTGAAGCCGGATGGTGTCATCGGCCAGGCGACGGTGGGCGCCATGACCGGCGGCGACACCAATGCCTCGAAGATCGACAAGCTCGTCGTCGCCATGGAACAGGTCCGCTGGCTGCCGGAAGATCTGGGTTCCCGCTACGTCATGATCAACCAACCGGCCTACATGGCCTACTATCACAATGACGGCAAGGAACAGCTGTCGATGCGCGTGGTGGTCGGCGGCAAGAACAACCAGACCTATTTCTTCAACGACGAGATCGAGACGGTGGAGTTCAACCCTTTCTGGGGCGTGCCGCAGTCGATCATCATCAACGAAATGCTGCCGAAGCTGCGCTCGGACCCCAACTACCTCGATCAGCTCGGTTATGAGGTTGAGGTGAATGGCCATGCCGTCGCCTCGTCCAGCGTCGACTGGTACGGCTCGACCGCGAATGTTTCGGTGCGCCAGCCGCCAAGCGGCGATAACGCCCTCGGCGAACTGAAGATCCTGTTCCCGAACAGCCACGCGATCTACATGCACGATACGCCCTCGAAGAGCTTCTTCAAGCGCGACATGCGGGCGCTCAGCCACGGTTGTGTCCGCCTTGCCAATCCGCGCGCGATGGCGGCCGCCGTGCTCGGCACGACGGTTGACGATGTCGCCAGGCAGATTGCAAGCGGCCAGAACCATGCGGTGAAAGTGCCGCAGAAGATCCCGGTCTACGTCTCCTATTTCACCGCCTGGCCGAACAAGGACGGCGTGGTGGAGTATTTCGATGACGTTTACGGCCGTGACGCCTATGTCGACAAGGCTTTCGACGCGACGACCAAGGCGCGTGGGGCGCAGATCTGACGCCTGATTTGTGGCGGTTTTGACGGGCGGTCTTTGGGCCGCCCATTTTGTTTTAGGTGGTGGTGTTTCAGATAGGATGTGCCGTGTGGTACCCCCCTCTGTCCTGCCGGACATCTCCCCCACAAGGAGGGAGATTGGCTGGTAGCACCGGTTTCCCCAAACAATCAGCGGCGCAAGCTGCGCAACGTTAGTGATGCGCGAAGGTTAGGCCTCTGGCCAATCTCCCCCCTTGTGGGGGAGATGGTCGGCAGACCAGAGGGGGTGCCTCACCGAATGCCGTCAGAAGCCAGCCTCGTCTCTAAACGGCAACCTTGGCCGCAGAACCCTTCAGCAAACCTTCCACCAGTTCCGGCGTCAGCTCATCGTAATGGGTGATGATGACATCCGGATCGAGGCTTGAGACCGGTACATCCGAGTAGCCGAAGGGCACGGCAATCGACGGCACGGCGGCGTTTCTGGCCACGGCGATATCGTTGATGCTGTCGCCGATCATCACGGTTCGGGAAATATTGCCGCCGGCGCGCTCGATGGTGCCGGTGAGGTGACGGGCGTCGGGCTTGCGGTATTGGAAGGTGTCGCCGCCGATAACTGCTTTGAAATAGTGGGCGAGATCGAGCTTGCCGAGCAGACCGAGCGCGAGGCTCTCCATCTTGTTGGTGCAGACGGCGAGGCGGTAGTCAGCGGATTTCAGGCGGTTCATCGCGGCGACCAAACCGGGATAGGGTTCCGTATGGCCGGGCATATTGCCGGCATAATGGGCGACGAAGCGTTCCACCAGCAGTGGCAGGCCCTCTTCCGCGAGCGAATGGCCGCGCAGCCGGCAGGCGCGCTCGATCATCACCCGCGCTCCCTGGCCGACGAGGTGCGTGAGGTCGTCATAACTGACCGGTTCGAGGCCGAGGGCTGCGATCGTATGGTTCAGGCTTTCGACGAGATCGGCATGGGTGTCGAGAAGGGTGCCGTCGAGATCGAAGACGACGAGCGGGGCGGGGGCAGGGGTCAAGGGGTTTGCCTCTTTGAGCGATGGGCGTCTTGCGAGCGGCTTCGATGGACGACGCGTCATTCCCAGGAATGATGATATCGGTAGGCGATCGTGGGGAGGAAAGCAACGGCCTGAGGATTAGCGGGAAGCCGCAGGCGTTTGTTTCGGCTTTTCATTTTCCGTGATGATTTTGACTTTCGTTTGCCAGGCGAGCCGTGTAAACAGCACATCCAACGCAATAATTCGGAGCTGGCGGCGCATGGATGCGCGCGAAATGAAGATCAAGGCCGCCGAGGCCGCGCTCGCCCATGTCGAAAGCGGGATGCGACTCGGCATCGGAACTGGCAGTACAGCGGAAGAATTCGTCCGTCTGCTGGCGGAGAAGGTCGCAGGCGGCTTGCAGGTCGAAGGTGTTCCGACGTCCGAACGGACGGCGCGGCTCTGTGTCGAGCTCGGGGTGCCGCTGAAGTCGCTCGACGAGCTGCCGACGCTTGATCTGACGGTTGACGGTGCCGATGAGGTCGATCCGGCGCTCAGGCTGATCAAGGGCGGCGGCGGCGCGCTGCTGCGCGAAAAGATAGTCGCCGCCGCTTCGCAGAGGATGATCGTCATTGCCGACGAGAGCAAGCTGGTCGAGACACTCGGCGCCTTCGCGCTGCCGATCGAGATCAATCCGTTCGGTCTCGTCTCGACGCGGATCGCCATTGAAAAGGTCGCCGCTCGGCTCGGGCTTTCCGGCGAGCTCAACCTGCGCCAGTCCGGTGACGGAGAGTTTACCACGGATGGCGGCCATTACATCATCGATGCATCTTTTGGCCGCATTCCTGATGCAGAGGCGCTTTCGAGCGAGCTGAATTCCATACCCGGCGTCGTCGAACACGGGCTCTTTATCAATATGGCGGCACTTGCGATCATCGCCGGTCCTGCGGGTGCGCGCACGCTGCAGGCAAACAGATAACAGGAGCATACACTTATGATGAACATTGCAGGTCTTGGCCGTCTTGCCGCTGCGACCATCGTTCTTTCCGGGCTTGCCTTCGGCTCCGCCGTCAAGGCGCAGGAAGTTTCCGAAGAGCAGCTGAAGGCTGCGCGCGCGGCGATTGACGCGATCGGAGCCACCGCCCAGTTCGACAATATCCTGCCCGGCCTCGCCGAGCGCCTGAAGGCCGGCCTGATCCAGGATTCGCCGAACTATCAGGACATCATTTCATCGACCGTCGACGCGCAGGCGCTGAAGCTGGCGCCGCGCCGCGGTGATCTGGAAAAGGAGGCGGCGCTCACTTATGCCAAGGCCTTCACGGTCGACGAGCTGAAGGCGATTGCGGATTTCTATAATTCCGACGTCGGCAAAAAGCTGCTGCGCGATGGTCCAGTCGCCTCCCGCGAAACGGCCAAGGCTGCCGACATCTGGGCGCAGGGCATTTCGCGAGACCTGGAAAAGCAGAGCAATGCCGAGCTGTCCAAGGTCATCAAGGCGCCACCGCCGGCAACCGAGAGCCCAGTGGCTCCTGCACCCGCTCCGGCGCCGGCCCCGGCTGCCCAGAAGTAAGGGCGGCCTCCGCAGATTTGCAAAAGCCCGGCATCGTCCGGGCTTTTTTGTTATGATGGATACGGCAATAACGGCGAGGTTTTGGTGAGGCGATATGTCCGATCATCACGAGGCGGTGCAAGTGCGGATATCAGGCAGGGTCCAAGGTGTCGGCTTTCGCATGTGGACTCGCGATGAGGCGCTGCGGCTCGGCGTAACGGGTTGGGTGCGCAACGAAGCGGACGGATCTGTCTCCGTCTTGATCGCTGGAGCGGATAATGCGATTTCGACGATGATCGAGCGTTTGAGGCGCGGACCTGCAGGGGCATCGGTCTCAAGCGTCGAGACGGAAGCGGCTCAGCTCGAGAATATGCCGAGGGATTTCCGCATTACCGGCTGAGAGCGTCAAATCCTCGAGAGAGAAAATACGCCACGGGCGATCAGCCCCAATCCTTCGAACTCTTGGCCAGCTGCCATACGCCGGTCTCATCCGGCTCTACGCGCTTGTTGCCGCGGTAGAAGATCGGCAGCCCTGTTTTCTTGTCCATGGCAAAGCGGCTTGGCGTGAATTTTTCGCCCTCGTGGCCCTGGATGGCGAGGTTGAGCGCTTCCTTGAACTTGCCGGCCCTGCACAGGTTGGCGAAGAGAGTTTGATCCATCTTTTGCTCCGGCATCCTTTCAGTCTCGTGCATTGCCTGCCAGCCTCTGCCGACGCGGTCAACCGTAAACGGTGACCGGGGCACCTTCCGATCAAGATTCGGCCATGGAGTACGGCAAGACGCAGCAGCGGGGCTTTTGTTTTTATGATGATCACCCCTATATCAGCAACGTCCTTCCAGCGATTCCCTTCCGGAGCTTCTCATGTCTTCCTATGATTACGACCTTTTCGTCATCGGCGGTGGTTCCGGAGGCGTGCGCGCTGCGCGCGTCGCCGCCTCGCTCGGCAAGAAGGTGGCGATTGCCGAGGAATATCGCTATGGCGGGACATGCGTCATCCGCGGCTGCGTGCCGAAGAAGCTCTTCGTCTATGCTTCGCAATTCCACGAGCACTTCGAGGATGCGGCGGGTTTCGGCTGGACGGTCGGCCGAAGCAGCTTCGACTGGAAGAAGCTGGTGGCCGCCAAGGATGCGGAGATCGCGCGGCTGGAAGGCCTCTACAAGAAAGGGCTCGCCGGCGCCAATGCCGAGATTCTGGAAACGCGCGCTGAACTCGTCGATTCCCATACGGTGCGGCTCGTGAAAACAGGGCAGACGGTGACGGCTAAGACGATCGTAATCGCCACCGGCGGACGCCCGAACCCGCATGTCGCGCTTCCCGGACACGAGCTTTGCATTTCTTCCAACGACGCATTTCATCTCGAGGAACTGCCGAAATCGATCGTGATCGCAGGCGGCGGTTACATCGCCGTGGAATTCGCCAATATCTTCCATGGCCTCGGCGTGGCGACGACACTGATCTATCGCGGCGCCGAGATCCTGTCCCGCTTCGACGAGGATCTAAGGCGGGGGCTGCACGAGGCGATGGTCGCCAAGGGCATCCGCATCCTCTGTCATGACACGCTGCAGCAGGTTTCGAAGACCGACGATGGGCTGGTGCTGGAGACGCTGAACAGCGGCACGCTGCAGGCCGATGTCGTGATGCTTGCGCTCGGGCGCGATCCGAATGCGGAAGGCCTTGGCCTCGAGGCAGCCGGCGTCGCCATCGACGAGCGCGGCGCCATCATAGTCGATGATTATTCCCGTACAAACGTAGAAAATATCTATGCTCTCGGTGATGTCACCAATCGGGTACAGCTGACGCCGGTGGCGATTCACGAGGCGATGTGCTTCATCGAGACCGAGTACAAGAACAATCCGACCCGGCCGGACCATGACCTGATCCCCACCGCCGTCTTCTCACAGCCCGAGATCGGCACCGTCGGCCTGTCGGAAGAGGAGGCAGGCAAGCGTTATGGCGAGCTCGAAGTCTACCGGGCCCAGTTCCGGCCGCTGAAGGCGACGCTTTCGGGCCGGTCCGAGCGGATGATCATGAAGCTGATCGTCGATGCGGCGAGCCGCAAGGTGGTGGGGGCTCATATCCTCGGGCACGATGCCGGTGAGATGGCGCAGCTGCTCGGCGTCACGCTCAAGGCCGGCTGCACCAAGGACGATTTCGACCGGACGATGGCGCTGCACCCGACCGCGGCCGAAGAGCTCGTCACCATGTATGCGCCGAGCTACCGCATCCGTGATGGGCAGCGCCTCTGAGCCCTGTTAACTGGTGATGCGCGGCGCGCGGATGACTTTGAGGAAAAGCGCCTTCATCGCGTCGGCGATGCCGTCGGTCGGCGTGACTTCGAAATAAAGGCCGGGCGAGGCGCAGGCCTGCATTTTCGTCGGTATCTCGCTCTGGAAGGGCTTGATCCAGGTGTTGTACCAGTTGTTGCTGGGCAGCGGCAGGTAAGTGGTATAGAGCACGGCGATCTTGACGCCTCGGTCCTTCAGCGGCTTGCAGAAAGACGTGTCGATCGGCTCCTGGCAGCGACCGCCGGTCGTCTTCTTGGTACATGTCGAGGGCTTGTAGCTGTCGCCGACGCCGTCGGCGACGAAAAACAGGATTTTTTCAGGGCTGATATTCGAGGTTCCGTCGCCCGCGGGGTCGATGATAGTGTTGATCTGCGTCATCGCGCTGTCGAAGCTCGTGAGCTGGTCACTGTTGTAATTCTGGTAAGGAATTGTCATCAGGTCGACCGCGTCGGTATAATTCTTGACTTTTGTCAGGTCGGAGGTGAGGCCGGAAATCGTCGTCAGCTTCGCGTCCTCGGCCTTGGTGCCGAAAGTGTAGACACCCATCCGAAACTGATCGCTGCTGACGCGCTCGGCCTTGGCCGTATCGGTCAGCGCCTGGGTAGCCTGGCGAACCACGTCGATGCGCATGGTGACGCCGAGGCTCTTGGCTATGGTGTAGTTGTTGGTGCTCTGGTCCATCTGGTGACAGGCGAAAGCGCAGCCGGTCTTGGCTTGCAGCTTCGAAACGTCGGTTGCGGTCGCGCCGACGCCCATGGAAGGCGTGTTGTCGAGCAGGATGTAGAAATCCATGAAGGCGGCAGTCTGGTATTCAGCTGTCGCCGTGCCGGAGATGGTGATCGAATCCCGGCCAAAAATGCGCATGAAGGTAGTCGGCACGGTCGCGGTGAAGGAAACTTGCGAGTTCAGCTTATTGGCGGACTTGGTGACGTCGATGCCGAGATCGATATGAATGTCGGTCAGTTCACCCGACGTCTGCGACATGAAGATGTTGCGGGCGTCGGTGTTGCCGAGCGAGACCGTGCCGTTGCCGTTCATTGTCATTGCGGCGGCGACCGCGCCCGATTTTTCGGCGATCGAACCGACGGCCGCAGCATCGGCGGCGGCGTAGAGCTGCGTTCTCAGGCTCAGTGCATGGGCCACATCCACCGCCATGCCGGCCGCACCCACGAGCGGCACCATCAGCAATGCCGTCATGATGCCGAAATTGCCCGAGCGGTCCAATATGAAGCCGGGCGGAAGGATCGCCATGACATGTCCCCGAATTGAAACTCCTTCAGCTTCTACATGCAAAGTCTGAAATATGGGGAAATCGACATGGTATATGCTGGTTTAAAGCTTCCGGTGATTGGCCTTTGCAAGCTTGATCTAAAGGTCTATAAGCCGCCGGATATTAAGACAGGGCATCCGAGGAATGGATGTGAGTGAGGTTGATAAAATGGCAGAGAACTGGACCCCGAGCAGCTGGCGGCAGAAACCGATCCTGCAGGTTCCCGAATATCCCGATGCAGCCGCTTTGGCGGCAACAGAGGCCACTCTCGCCAGCTATCCGCCGCTCGTCTTCGCAGGCGAAGCGCGCCGCCTGAAGAAGCATCTCGCCAATGTCGCTGAGGGCAACGGTTTTCTGCTGCAGGGCGGCGACTGCGCCGAGAGCTTCGCCGAACACGGCGCCGATAACATCCGCGACTTCTTCCGCGCTTTCCTGCAGATGGCCGTCGTGCTGACCTTCGGCGCGCAGCTGCCGGTCGTCAAGGTCGGCCGCATCGCCGGCCAGTTCGCCAAGCCGCGCTCGTCGAATGTCGAGAAGCAGGGCGACGTGACGCTGCCCGCCTATCGCGGCGACATCATCAACGGCATCGAATTCACCGAGGAGTCGCGCATTCCGAACCCGGAACGCCAAGCCATGGCCTATCGCCAGTCGGCCGCGACGCTGAACCTCCTGCGCGCCTTTGCGATGGGCGGTTACGCCAACCTCGAAAACGTGCATCAGTGGATGCTCGGCTTCGTCAAGGACAGCCCGCAGGGCGAGCGCTACCGCAAGCTTGCCGACCGCATCAGCGAAACCATGGATTTCATGAAAGCGATCGGCATCACCTCGGAAAACCACCCGAGCCTGCGCGAGACCGATTTCTTCACCAGCCACGAGGCGCTGCTGCTCGGCTACGAGGAAGCGCTGACCCGCGTCGATTCCACCTCCGGCGACTGGTATGCCACGTCAGGTCACATGATCTGGATCGGTGACCGCACGCGCCAGGCAGACCATGCGCATATTGAATATTGCCGTGGCATCAAGAACCCGATCGGCCTGAAATGCGGCCCGTCGCTGCAGGCCGATGATCTGCTGCAGCTGATCGACATTCTGAATCCCGCTAACGAAGCGGGCCGTCTGACGCTGATCTGCCGCTTCGGCCATGAAAAGGTCGCCGAAAACCTGCCGCGTCTCATTCGCGCCGTCGAGCGCGAAGGCCGCAAGGTCGTCTGGTCCTGCGACCCGATGCACGGCAACACGATCACGCTCAACAACTACAAGACCCGTCCCTTCGAGCGAATCCTGTCGGAAGTCGAAAGCTTCTTCCAGATTCACCGCGCCGAAGGCACACATCCCGGCGGTATCCATGTCGAGATGACCGGCAAGGACGTGACGGAATGCACCGGCGGCGCCCGCGCAGTCACAGCCGACGATCTGCAGGACCGCTACCACACCCATTGCGACCCGCGCCTCAATTCCGACCAGGCGCTCGAACTCGCCTTCCTGCTTGCCGAGCGGATGAAGGGCGGCCGCGACGAGAAGCGCATGGTCGTCAACGGCTGAGGATAGCCCGAAACAGATGATGAAAAAAGCCCGGCTCGACCGGGCTTTTTATTGGCTTCAGATGCTGGCCTGAACGCTGTGCAGGTTGGCGTAGACGCCTCCTTGCGCCATCAAATCATCATGCGTGCCCTGTTCGACAATGCCATCGCCCGTCAGGACCAAGATGCGGTCGGCGTGGCGGACGGTCGACAGGCGGTGGGCGATGACCAGGGTGGTCCTGCCATTCGCCAGACTGAGCAGCGCCTGCTGCACCGCCCGTTCGCTCTCGTTGTCGAGGGCGCTGGTCGCTTCGTCGAAGATCAGGATTTCCGGATCTTTGAGGAAGGCGCGGGCGATGGTGATGCGCTGGCGCTGGCCGCCCGAAAGCTTGACGCCGCGCTGGCCGATATCGGTGTCATAGCCGTTCGGCAGAGCCATGATGAAGTCGTGCGCATTGGCGGCGCGGGCGGCCGCTTCGAGCTCGCCATCGGTCGCGTCCAGCTTGCCGTAACGCAGGTTTTCCGCAACGGTGCCGGCAAAGAGATAGACGTCCTGCTGCACCACCCCGACATGGCGTCGCAGCGAAGCCAGAGTGACGTCGCGGATATCGGTTCCGTCGATACGGATCGCCCCAGCTTCGACATCGTAGAAGCGCGGTATCAGCGCGCAAAGCGTGCTCTTGCCCACTCCAGAAGGGCCGACCAGCGCGACAAACTCTCCGGGGGCGATGGTGAGGGAAAGCCGCTCCAGCACCCTCGGACCATCGGCTTCGTAGCCGAAGGCGACGTCGGAAAAACTGATCTCGCCCCTTGGCGCCGGCATCGGACGGGCGTCCGGTCGATCGGTGATATCGGGATCGATTTCCAGGATCTCCATGGCCCTCGTGAAGCCGGTATAACCCTCCTGCCAGAGGCGCACGAAATTCGCGAGCCGCTGCACGGGATCGACCAGCACGCCGACGCAGAGCAGGAAGGTCAGCATATCCGGGACGGTAAGGTCCGCAGTCAGGATGCGCAGGCCTCCTGCGATGATCACCAATATGGTGACGAGCTGGGCAAAGGTTTCGGTGCCTACCGAAAACCAGGCCTCGCTGCGGTAGCCGTCGGCGCGGCTTTGCAGGAAACGCTGGTTTTGTGCGGCGAAGCGCTGCCGTTCCAATGCTTCGTTGGCGAAAGACTGGACGACACGGATGCCGGCAAGCGCATCCTCGACACGCTCGTTAACGGCGGCGACCTGGCGCTTGCTGGCTTCGAGCGCATGGTTCATGCGCCGGTTGAAATAGAGTGCATAGGCCACCGCCACCGGAGTGAGCAGCAGGATGAGGGTTGCCAGCAGCGGGTCGATGAAGAACAAGACCAGCATGGCGCCGCCATATTTCAGGACGGCAATGGAGAGATCCTCGGGGCCGTGGTGAAAGAGCTCGCCCAGCCAGAGGGAATCGTTGGTGATGCGGCTCATCAGCTGCCCGGTGCGTTGGCCATCGTAGAAGCTGAAGGACAGCTTCTGGTAATGCTCGAAGAGTTCCTGCCGCACCGTCGCCTCGATGCGGGCCCCCATGACATGGCCGCGATAATCGACGAAGAAAATCGCCGCTATCTGGACCGCGAGAACGGCCAGCATCACACCGCCCATGGCAAGGATCTGAGCGAAGGCGTCGGGGGCATCCGGCAGAGCCAGAAGCCGGCTTGTGACGATGTTGGCACAGAGGGGCAACGCCACGGCGGTGGCGGCCACGAGGATGGCGCAAAGCAGATCCGCCAGCAGCAAAGGCAGATGCGGGCGGTAATAGGAGATGAACTTTCGCATACGCGACCAGCGCCGCTCGCGTTCAGCGGCGTTCGAATCGTCGCGGAAGAAGTTCAGGAAGGGGTTATGGCGTCGCGAGCTTTTCCTCGCGCGAGAGAATTGCGTGTGCATGAAGCAGAATGTCCTTGTGGGCGATGTTTCCTTTCTGTCTGGACAGGGTCGCTCTCATGTCAGTCTCCCGGCGGTTGAATAAATTGAGCCATCAGTATCATCGAGATCAGCGTCCGGTTCAACGCGGTGACGAGAGGAGATCGGCGGGTGTGGTCAACGGGCAACATCCGGCGACCGCCGGCCAATCGTGAACGCTTCAAGATTTCTGATCGCTTATTCAGGGGAATGGATTTGACGACGAGGTCTCGTGGCCGCAAGTTTCTCCAGGAGCGAGGAGAGAGCTATCATGAGCGAACAACATCTAGGCGGCTGTCTTTGCGGCGCCGTGCGATTTTCAATTCGGGCAAAGCCCGGGCCTGTTGTCGGTTGCCACTGTTCGCAATGCCGCCGCCAGACGGGACTTTATTATGCTGCGGTCAACGTGCCGCGCGCGGCGCTTTCGGTGGAAGATCCCGGCGCAGTCCGGTGGTATCGGTCGAGCGGCGAGGCGCAACGCGGCTTCTGCGGCAATTGCGGCTCCGCGCTGTTTTGGCAGGGGGATGAATCGCTGGAAGTTTCGGTCCTGGCCGGAGCCTTCGATGAACCGAGTGGCCTTGCCTTCAGCCATCACATTTATTGCGCCGACAAGGGTGATTTCTACGAGATAACGGATGGCCTGCCGCAATATGACAGGTATCCACCCCGTTGATTTGAGGATGCCCCGCATCAGGTCTTGGCTGCGAGCGCGGCGCTGAGACGAGCGACGTCTTCGCGCAGCGCCGTCAGCTCCGTCAGGACGCGCATATCGATCTTCTGGTGCAAGGAGAGCACTTCGAGTTCGGCCTTGAGATTGACTTCGTAGTCCTTGGCCGCCTCGAAGCGGTCGCGCTCGGCCTGACGATTCTGCGACATCATGATGATCGGCGCCTGGATGGCGGCGAGCATCGACAGGATCAGGTTCAGGAAGACGAAGGGGTAGGGATCGAAAGCGCCACTCGCCAAAACGATGGTGTTGATCGCCGTCCAGACCACGAGGAAGGCCAGGAAGCCGAGGATGAACGACCATGAGCCGCCGACACGGGCGATGCTGTCGGCGATACGTTCTCCAAAAGAGGCCTCGGCAGAAAAGGCGGCGTTGACGTCGGTCGAGATGATCTTGCGCTCGTGCGCTTTCGCCAGCACGCGCTTTTCCGTGTCGCCGAGTTCGTCGGCCGGTTTGTCGAAATGATGGTGCACGAAGTTCGAAAAGTTATTCATGGCCTGTTTCCAATGACCGTTATGGATGCTGCCGCGTTCGTGCGCCAGTATTCCGCTCCGCCGGTAAATTGCAATGCATCGGTGCCGTAAGCCTCCAGCAGGCCTGTTCACAAAAAATTCGTGAGCCGGATGCAACGCTTTGGCCGCGAACGTGTTGCGGTAACGGGAGCCGCAGGCTAAACAAATGACATGACACAGGAAAACGCTCTCTCCGATATCTTCCGCATCGCTATCGGCCAGCTCAATCCGACGGTCGGCGATGTCGCCGGCAATCTTGCCAAGGCACGTGAAGCACGCGCTGATGCGGGCCGAGAGGGCGCGCATCTGCTCGTGTTGACCGAGCTTTTCATCTCCGGCTACCCGCCGGAAGATCTGGTGCTGAAGCCGGCCTTCATCCGTGCCTGCTGGAAGGCGGTGGAAAGCCTTGCGGCCGACACCGCCGATGGCGGGCCGGGCGTCATCATCGGTTTTCCCCGGCAGGACCAGACCGGACGCTATAATTCCGTCGCCGTACTCGACGGCGGCAAGGTAATTGCTGTGCGCGACAAGGTCGACTTGCCGAATTACGGCGAGTTCGACGAGAAGCGGGTCTTCGTGCAGGGGGCCATGCCGGGGCCGGTGAATTTTCGTGGTATCAGGCTCGGCATTCCGATCTGCGAAGATATCTGGGGTGATCTCGGCGTTTGCGAGACGCTGGCCGAAAGCGGGGCGGAGATCCTGCTGTCCCCGAACGGGTCTCCTTATTATCGCGGCAAGGTCGATATCCGTCACCAGGTGGTACTGAAGCAGGTGATCGAGACCGGCCTGCCGCTGATCTATGCCGCCCAGCTCGGAGGGCAGGACGAGCTCGTGTTCGACGGGGCGAGCTTCGCCTTCAATGCCGACAAATCGCTCGCCTTCCAGATGAGCCAGTTCGAGACGGCACTTGCTGTGACGACGTGGAAACGTGGGGAAGCCGGCTGGCGCTGCGCCGAAGGACCAATGGCGCGTATTCCCGAGGGTGAGGAGGCCGATTATCGCGCCTGCCTGCTCGGCTTCCGCGACTACGTCAACAAAAACGGTTTCAAAACCGTCGTTCTCGGCCTTTCCGGCGGCATCGATTCGGCGATCTGCACAGCGATCGCGGTCGATGCTCTCGGAGAGGAGCGGGTGCGAACGGTGATGCTGCCCTATCGTTACACCTCGGAAGATTCACTGAAGGATGCAGCCGACTGTGCCAAGGCGCTCGGCTGCCGCTATGACATCGTACCGATCGAGCAGCCAGTAACCGGCTTCAGCAGCGCGCTGTCCAACCTCTTCGAGGGAACGGAGAGCGGAATCACCGAGGAGAATTTGCAGAGCCGCGCGCGTGGCGTCATCCTCATGGCGATCTCCAACAAGTTCGGCTCGATGGTGGTGACGACGGGCAACAAGTCGGAAATGTCGGTCGGCTACGCCACGCTGTATGGCGACATGAACGGCGGCTTCAATCCGATCAAGGACCTCTACAAGATGCAGGTCTATGCGCTGGCGCGCTGGCGCAACGAGAATGTGCCGCCGACTGCGCTCGGGCCGTCGGGTGAGGTGATCCCGCAGAATATCATCGACAAGGCACCCTCGGCCGAGCTTCGCCCGGACCAGAAGGACCAGGATTCGCTGCCGCCCTATCCCGTTCTCGACGATATTCTCGAGTGCCTGGTGGAGAAGGAAATGGCGGTCGAGGAGATCGTCGCGCGCGGCCATGACGTCGCCACCGTCCACCGCGTCGAGCACCTGCTTTATCTTGCCGAATACAAGCGCCGGCAATCGGCGCCGGGCGTGAAGATCACCAAGAAGAATTTCGGGCGCGACCGGCGCTATCCGATCACCAACCGGTTCCGGGATCGCTAGCGCAATCGGGATCGCTAGCGCAATCGGGATTGCTGACGCGATCGTGATCGCTGACGCAATCGAGATCGCTGACGCAAGCGACATATCAGGGAGGCAACATGCGCAGCTCGGTCGAGATCTACAACGTCAGGACGGGCAGAGCTCGCGAGGTCTGGCAGACGGACAGGTTGGTGGAAGCGCCGAATTTCTCGCCCGATGGTTCCTATCTCCTGCTGAACGGCGACGGGCTGCTCTTCCGGCTGCCGCTCGATGGCGGCGAGGTGGTTCAGGTCGATACCGGCTTTGCCGTCAATTGCAACAATGACCACGGCATTTCGCCTGATGGCACTGAGATCGTCATCTCGGACAAGACGGAATTCGGCAAGTCGACGATCTACATCCTGCCGGTCGAAGGCGGCACGCCGCGGCTCATCACCCAAAACCAGCCGTCCTATTGGCATGGCTGGTCACCGGATGGCCGCCAGCTCGCCTATTGCGGCATTCGCGACGATCTTTTCGACATTTATACGATCTCCATCGACGGCGGCGTCGAGACGCGGCTGACGCATGGCGAAGGCCGCAACGACGGGCCGGATTATTCCGCCGACGGCCAATGGATCTATTTCAATTCCAGCCGCACCGGGCTGATGCAGATCTGGCGCATCCATCCGGATGGCACAGGCCTCGAACAGGTGACGTCGGACAATCAGGGGAACTGGTTTCCCCATCCATCGCCCAAAAACGACAAGGTGCTGATCCTGTCCTACGATCCTTCGGTCTTCGACCATCCGCGCGATCTCGACGTGCGGCTGCGGCTGATGGATATGGACGGCGGCAACCTGAAGACGCTGTTCGAGCTTTTCGGCGGGCAGGGCACGATCAACGTGCCCTGCTGGTCACCTGATGGTGACGAGTTTGCCTATGTCAGGTATTTTCCGGCGGCTTAAGCCGCTGCCGCTCGGCGCCGCCTGCGAGCGGCGTCCGCCAGATCTTCCAGCACACTCACCGACATATCCCAGTCAATGCAGCCATCGGTGATGGACTGGCCGTAGACCAGCGGCTTGCCGGGAACGAGATCCTGGCGGCCGGCAACGAGGTTGCTTTCGATCATCATGCCCTTGATGTGGTGATTGCCCGCGGAGATCTGTCCGGCGACGTCCTTGACAACCCGTGGCTGGTTCATCGGATCCTTGCTGCTGTTGGCATGGCTGGCGTCGATGAGGATGCGCGGGGTGACCCCGAGTTTCAGGCATTCCGCTGTGACGGCTCCGACATCGGCCGCCTCATAATTCGGCCGCTTGCCGCCGCGCAGAATGATGTGGCAGTCCTCATTGCCCTTCGTCGAAGCGATTGCCGCCTGTCCGTCCTTGGTGACGGCCGGGAAGTGGTGCGGTTGTGAAGCGGCCAGGATCGCGTCGATCGCGACGCGAGCGCCTCCGTCGGTGCCGTTCTTGAAGCCGATCGGGCAGGAGAGGCCGGAGGCGAGCTGGCGATGGATCTGGCTTTCGGTCGTGCGCGCGCCGATCGCGCCCCAGCTGACGAGGTCGGCAATGTATTGCGGCGTGATCGTGTCGAGGAACTCGACGCCGGCGGGAAGCTCCATGGCATTGATGTCGAGCAGCAGGCGCCGGGCAATGCGCAGCCCTTCCTCGATGCGGTAGCTGCCGTCGAGATGCGGGTCGTTCATCAAGCCCTTCCAGCCGACTGTGGTGCGCGGCTTTTCGAAATAGACGCGCATGACGATTTCCAGATCACTGGAGAAGCGCTGTCGCTGCTCGGCCAGCCGCGCGGCATACTCGCGTGCAGCAACCGGATCGTGGATGGAGCAGGGGCCGATGACGACGATCAGGCGGTCGTCTTCACCCTCGAGAATCTCATGGATCGCGTGGCGGTTGCTGGTCACCGTCTCGCTGACGGCGGCGGTTCGGGGGATTTCCGCGATGACATCGGCGGGTCTGGTCAGCGGGGTGATCTCGAGAATACGCAGATCATCGATGGTGTCGGGCACGGCATGGCTCCTGTTTGGTCATACCGTGCGGAACAGAAAAGCCGCCAGGTAGACTAGCGGCTGTTCGGGTTGTCGTCGCGTTGAATTCAGTTACGCACAGACCCGCATCCGCTGGAAGCAGCGGTACGAATAAAATCGCGAGGAGGCGTAGGCTGAAGTCGTCGACATTCCGCGTATGTAGCGTCGCGGCCGCTCATTGTCACGCAAAATTTGCGAGGCGAAATCACGGGTTCGCCTCTTTAAGGCTGACGTGCCGACGCTTGCCTCCGTTCCGATTTCCTGAAATAGATGCGCCGTCAGGTGCCCGCCCTCGAGGCGGGAGAATCGGGAATCCGGTGCAAGGCCGGAACGTGCCCAACGCTGTAAGGCCGACGTCTGCCGCTTCATCACGCCACTGGCTTTGCCGGGAAGGCTGCGGCAGATGGATGAAGCCGAGTCAGAAGACCGGCCTGGCGAGATAGACCCAACCCGCGCGGACGGCGGGCGGTTGCGTTGTTGGGGATTTGACGATGCGACCCTCTTATGCGGATGCCCTTTCGGCGGCATCCGGTTTTTCCATGGCCGAACGTGAAGCCGTCTATCACGCAATCATGACGCGGCGTGACGTGCGCAGCCAGTTCCTGCCCGATCCCTTGCCCGACGATGTCGTGGCGCGGCTCCTGACCGCCGCCCATCATGCGCCGTCGGTCGGCTTCATGCAGCCATGGAATTTCATTCTCGTGAAAAGTGCAACCGTCCGCACCCGCGTGCGCAACGCCTTTGCCGTGGCCAACGAAGAGGCAGCTTCGATGTTCGAAGGCGAGCGGCGGCAGGCCTATCGATCCCTCAAGCTCGAAGGCATCGTGGAGGCGCCGCTCGGCATATGCGTAACCTGCGATCCCACCCGCGGCGGCAGCGTGGTGCTGGGACGGACGCACAATCCGAGGATGGATTCCTATTCGACCGTTTGCGCCATTCAGAATCTCTGGCTCGCGGCCCGCGCCGAAGGGGTCGGCATCGGCTGGGTCAGCATCTTTCATGAAGGCGACCTGAAAACAATTCTCGGCATACCGGAGCATATCGAGGTGGTCGCCTGGCTCTGCGCCGGCTTTGTCGACCGTCTTTATGACGAACCGGAACTTTCGGTCAAAGGTTGGCGGCAGCGGCTGCCGCTCGAGGAACTCGTTTTCCACGACGGATGGGGACGCAACGACCCGTAGCAATTACTGCTGCTGTGGTTGCGGACCCGGCGTCGCCGGATTGGCAAGGTCGATCGAACCCTGGTCGCCGGCAAGGAATTGCGGGCCGACCTGACGAACCTTGTTCTGCGTGGGGTCGTAGGGACGTTCGGCAACGGATGGCTGCGGCGGGGCTGATGCTGCCGCAGTATCTTTCGTCGGCGGTTTAGTGCGGACCGTCGTGATCGAGCCCTGCTGCGGCGGTTCGCTCAGGGCCTGCTTGCCGCGCATCTCCTCGTAATAGGCGGTGAGATTGCAGGCGCAGGAATTTTTCTCGCCAGGCGCGCGGTTCTTGTAGACAAAAGCGTTCTTCATGGCGCTATAGGGCGCGCCCGTTGCGACCGAGATCATGTTCGAGGAGTCGGTGCTGGTCACGTCGCGATAGAAGAGCTCGGTTTCAATGCCGGGGCACATCTTGGCGCAAGTCTGGGCATCGCGGCCGAAATCCACCGAACTGGTATTTGAGCTAATCGGGAAGAAGCCACCGTCGCAGCTGCGCACGCAGATGGTGCTGATCGGTGAAAACATTTCGGCCCTCGGCAGGCCGTAACGCAGATCGGTCTCTTCACCGCCGCCGAGCGGAATGAAGGTATCGGTGCGCATCGCCTGTTCCTCGACACTCGGGGCGGGGTCGTCTGCGCTACGCTCGGTCGGGGCATAGAAATTGTCGCTGTTGCAGCCGTTGCGTTCGAGTGCCGCCGTCAATTCTCGGCGCGCGTCGTCAGTGCCGTCGCCCTGGTTGCGCAGCTCGTCGCGGCGCTCCTGGAGATAACGGATATTGTCGATCATCCGGGCTTCGGCGTCAGAGAGTTCGGCGCAAAAATCGGCGTTGTCACTGCCAATCACGACCATGCTGCCGGAAGTGCATCCGTTATTGCGCAGATCGTTGCGGACCTTGCGCAGCTCGAGGTTCTGCTCGGCCATGGCATTTGCATATTGGCGCGCTTCCGGCCCGTTATTGCTACCGATCGATCGTGGCAGGTCGGCAAGGCGACCGCGCAAGTCGTTGCAAATAGCGCTGGTCTGTGCTGCGGCCGGTGATGCCAGCGCAAGCATAAGAGCAAGAGACAGATTTCGGCGTTTCACGGCGTCGTCCGGGAATGAGAAAGTGTCGATCGGTCAAAGGTGGCGTCCATCCGCCGTACCTTGTCTCTTAACGTGTTTCTCTTAATAAGCTTGGATCAATTCCTAGCGCATTTTCGAGATTTTATCCAGAAGATGCGGGTATTCTTCCGTGAGGTAAGTCGGCACTCGTTGCATCCGGAGGCGGACACTGAGCCGTCACCAGCAGTTCCCTTCTTCATCCGAATTGTTATTCTCGGCGCTCGTTCCCGCGGGGAATTGGTTTCACTGAGGATAAAGCGATGCGCTACATGCTGATGCTGCATGCGGACGAAACTGCCGGGAGGTCCATAGCGCCTCAGGACATGGGGCGCTTCATGTAGCAGATGTATGCCTATCAACAAGCGCTGGAGAAGGCGGCAGCATTTGTCTCCAGCAATGCGCTCGTCAGTTCCTCTGAGGCCAGTCTCGTTCGTGTTCAAGGAAACGAGGTCAGCGTTTTGGACGGCCCTTATGCCGATGTTCGCGAACAGTTCGGTGGGTACTTTATCATCGACGTCGCCGATATGGACGAGGCCAACAAATGGGCGGCACGCTGTCCTGCCGCGACCTGGGGAACGGTTGAGGTTCGTCGCATCAGGGATGCGTCGGAATATGCGGGATGACGGTTTCTGGTTCCAGCGTTGCCCGAGGTGTAGCAGAGCGGGTGGCGCGCGAGAGCTATGGACGACTCGTCGCTTACCTTGGCGGGCGTTTGGGTGATATCGCGTCCGCGGAGGATGCGCTCGCGACGGCTTTCCTCACGGCTCTCGAAAAATGGCCTGTCGATGGCGTGCCCGACAACCCCGATGCCTGGCTGTTGACCATCGCGCGCAGGCGCAAACTCGATGACTGGCGCAAAGACAAAGTGAAGGCGAAGAGCGCCGATCATCTTGCCCTCGTTACCGAGGAACTCTCGGCCGCGGCGGAAATGGACGAGGAGATTGCGGACAGGCGACTAGCGCTCATGTTTGCCTGCGCACATCCTGGCATCGATGCGTCGGCGCGAACGCCGCTGATCCTCCAGACCGTGCTAGGCCTGACCGCTGCGGACATCGCCGCGCGGTTTCTCGTCTCTCCGAAGGCCATGGGGCAGAGGCTTGTAAGAGCCAAGGCGAGGATCAGGGATGAGAAAATTCCGTTCCTCGTGCCGGAAAAGGAGGAACTGTCGGACCGCCTGCCGCCAGTACTCGCCTCCATCTACGCCGCCTATACCAACGGGTGGATGGACGTCGACGGGGCGGAAGCGCTTGGACATGAGGCAATCTGGCTTGCAAGCGTGGTCGTATCCCTGCTTCCGCAAGAGCCGGAACCGAAAGGTCTTCTCGCGCTGATGCTTTATACGGAGGCGCGGCGATCGTCTCGCAGAGGCCCCGATGGCGCATTCGTATCGCTGGACAGCCAGGATGTCGGGCTTTGGGATCATGAGCAATTGCGCCTCGCTGAAGGTCTCCTCAGAGAAGCAAATGCAAACGGTCCGACCGGCCGCTACCAAATCGAGGCGGCCATCCAATCCGCTCATGTCGCGCGCCGTTTGAGCGGCATCTTAAACTGGCAGGCCGTGATTTCCCTCTATGACGTGCTGGGCAGGATTGCTCCGTCGCCCGTCGTGACGCTCAATCGGTCCGTGGCTCTCATGCGGATAGGGCAGGCAGAGGCGGCTCTTGCTGACATACATGCGCTTGCCGGGGATCTGCGAATGGCCGACTACCTGCCGTACTGGACGGCCCGCGCGCAGATTTGCGCCGATCTAGGCAGGCTTGTCGAGGCGGCGGAAGCTTTCACGGTCGCTATCGGATTGTGTTGGTCGGAGGCAGAACGACGCCACCTCGAAGAACAGCGCTCGAAAGTTTTGTATTGACGCGAGCTTTTTTTGCGCGGCCAGTCGAAATCGAGAACTCCTGCACGACATCCACTTGTCCAACCAAGGAGTACGACATGACCACCACTTCAATAATCGTCCAGAGCATCTTCGCCTCCGCCACCGTTTCCAACTTTGACGAGGCGCTCGTCTGGTATGAGAAGTTCATGGGACGTCCCGCAGACAGCAAACCGATACCGGGCATGGCTCAGTGGCGTAATATGGGCGAAGCCGGCCTGCAGGTCTGGAAGGATGACGAACGCGCCGGCAACGGGATCATAACGATCGTCGTACCCGAGCTCGAGGTTGAGCTCGAAAGGCTTTCGCACCAGGGCTTGCAACCCGCCAACAAAATCGAAGGCGACTTTGGGCGCGTGGCTCAGATATTCGACGGTGAGGGCAACCGGATCAACCTGGCCGAGCCTCCCAAACGATCTGCGAACAACTGACTTCGCCGTCTCCAGACCATTAAGCCTTTGGCCCAGAGCAATTTGGGCCAAGACCGGTGATAACTGAATGGCACGGAAGCGGCTGCCAGACCATCAAACACCCTTGGAGCGCGCCATTTCAGCGCGCATCCAGCTTGAGTCTCCCCATGTCGAGAGCCAGATCATCAGGTCGGTGAGCGCGGCGACGACTGGCACAAGCAGGGCGTGGCCGATGCCGCGTTTCGTCTGGTTGCTCTCAGCCTCCCTGAGATGCGCCAACTCCTCTTGCTGGATCGAGGCGATGAGGCCGTGAAGCTCCCGATCACGGGTCGTGAGGAAGGCCAGTTGATCTTCGAGATGGCGGTGAACCGTGCTCTCGACCGCCTCGGTGCAGATCCAGACCATGTTGCGTCCACCGAGGGCCGTCAGCAAACCGAGTAGATAACCGCCGAGGCTCCAGAATGCCATGACGCGGCATGGTCTGGCATTCCTGGATGGCATCGCGTCGTGAAACAGGCGGCAATGCTCGATCTCGTCGTTCCGCATTTTGCGAAGTACTGGCACGATATCAGGAAACAGCCGAGCGGCCATCCAGATCTGCGTTCCGTAGATGCGAATTGCGCCGAATTCGCCGGCGTGATTGACCTTGAGAATGCGGCGAACGGTTACGGCATGATCGCGCTTGCCGGCGCTGCTCAACGGATTGTCCATGGCGCTGCCCCTCACAGTTTCCCATCGGCAGTAGGCGCTTTCGGTGCCACCGTCGTCAATAGTTGACACGAGGGAACGTGCAATTCCAATGTCGGCTTCGGGTGGCCGTCGCAAACCGCGCAGGTCAGGGCAGGGGCGCAGCGAAGGCGAAAATGGCAGGCATTTGCAAGGAGCTAAGCTCCCCCACAACGACGGCCCCGACAGCCCAACACGGTCTCCACGTCTTCGTGGATGGTTGTTATGACCCCGGTTCCGGGCACGGAGGCTGGGCCTTTGTCGCCTATCGCGATTCTGTGGAAATCGCGTCCAGCTTCGGCGGTGTGCGTGAGTCCGCCAATAATTCGATGGAATTGACCGCCGTCTTGCAGGCAGTCATGTGGATCAGTAGCGATGCAACGGGCGAAGCCGCGACCATCTGGTCGGATTCGATCTATGCCGTCAAAGGCTGCAACGACAGGCGGCACATTTGGAAGAACAACGGCTGGAAGAAAAACAATCCGAATGGGAACGCCCGCAGCCGGGCAATCGCTAATGCGGAACTCTGGAAAGCGGTCGATCTTCAGCTATCCCGGAACGCCCTCGTAACCATTGCCTGGTGCAAGGGCCATTCCGGCATATCAGGCAACGAACGCGCGGATGAGCTTGCGGATGGAGGACGGCTGTCGATACGGGGCCCGTGATATGGGGATATCCACTGGCTGCGGATGCCTGGGATGGCACGGCGTCAAAACTCCACGCGGCGCCATTGCATCAGGGCACAAGGCCGCCGCCAGAGATGGCATAAATGCACCCTTCAGTGATTTCCGGTTTATGTCCAAGTTTCAGCATCAGCTAACGGCGTCATCGAGGCCGATCAGGCTTGAAGAATGTGCCTGCGCGTCAGCTCCATCAGACCATCGGTATCGCGTCGCTCTATCGCATCGACCATCTGCTGATGTTCGCGGCCGGATTGCTCGATGCGGGCGCGCGTTCGCCACTGCGACACCGGCGCGGAGGATGTCCGCTGGCGAATTTCCGTGATCAGCTCCACGAGTTCCTGGTTGCCTGCGAGAGCAAGCAGATGGCGGTGGAAGGCGAGATTGGCTTCGTAAAGTTCGAGCGTGGTGCCGTTCAGCACCAGATCGTCGAAGCGTGAAGCCAGAACCCGCAACTTCGCAATATCTGCCTCGCTCGCATTCGCGACGATGCGGTCGCTGACGGCGACTTCGAGGATGACGCGAATGTCGCTGACCTCCCGGGCGCGGCGCCCGTCTTGCTCATGGACGTGGTAACCACGATTGGGGACATGCTCCACCAGTCGCTTCTGCACCAACCTGTCGAGAGCTCTGCGGACCTCGGGCCGCGTACAGTTATACCGCCTTTCGAGATCGATCTGCTTCAGCCAGGTTCCGGGCGGGAGACGGCCGGCAAGGATATCCTGGAGAATGAGTTCGGTCACATCGGAGGTTTGCGGCTCTTGTGCTTGCGCCGTCGCTCCGCTTTCCAGCGAATTCATGCAATTCTCCCCAGCCCGATTTCGGCGATGACTATCATAGCTCTCCCCCGGCCAACAACGAGGCCGATTGACAGCGTCGAAAAATATTCCAGCTCATGGCTTGCGTGCCCGATTTAATTGGAGCATAAAATTGGCGCCAATTTGATTACCATTATATGAGGCGGGTTGTAAATCCATGCAGAACTCCGATGCGGTCTGGGAAATCGTCGAGAGAAAGCGCGCGGCGTTCTTCGAGTTGAGTGACCGCATCTGGGATATTCCCGAGACCAATTACCTCGAACATCAATCTGCCGAAGAGCACGCCCGCATGCTGGAAAGAGAGGGCTTTCGTGTCGAGCGCGGCATTGCCGGGTTGCCGACGGCGGTCATGGGAGAGGCGGGCGAGGGTGGCCCGGTCATCGCAATCCTTGGCGAGTTCGATGCGCTGCCGGGATTGAGCCAGGAGGCCGGTATTGCCGAGCAGCGGCCCTTGGTCGACGGCGGCAATGGTCACGGCTGCGGCCATAATATGCTGGGCGCCGGATCCATGCTCGCTGCCGCTGCGGTCAAGGATTTCCTTGCCGAAAGCGGCTTGAAGGGAAGGGTGCGCTATTATGGCTGCCCCGCGGAGGAAGGCGGCTCTTCGAAGGGTTTCATGGTGCGCGCCGGCGTTTTCGACGACGTGGATATCGCGATCTCCTGGCATCCGGCAGCCTTTGCCGGCGTCAACAACCCCATCTCGCTCGCCTGCAATGAGATCAACTTCCATTTTTCGGGGCGGGCGTCGCATGCCTCCGCGACGCCGCATCTCGGCCGCAGCGCTCTCGACGCAGTGGAACTGATGAATGTAGGCGTCAATTATATGCGCGAGCACATGCCTTCCACCGCGCGCATCCACTATGCCATCACTGACGCGGGTGGTGGGGCGCCTAACGTCGTGCAGGCACGCGCGACGGTACGCTATCTCGTCCGTGCTCGGACCTTGCCGGAACTCCTGTCTCTGGTTGCCCGGGTCAAGAAAGTTGCCGAAGGTGCTGCCCTGATGACCGAGACGACGGTCCGGAGTGAAATTGTCAGCGGGGATGCCAATCTCGTTGGCAATACCCCACTCGAAGAGTGCATGTTCGCCCATCTGCAGCGGCTTGGCCCACCCGTGTTTGATGATGCCGACCGAGAAACGGCCCGCAAGTTCCAGCAGACCTTCAACGCAGAGGATATCGCCGCGTCCTATGGTCGTTTCGGGCTGAAACCGAACGACGACCAGCCGCTCTGTGAGGAGATTTTTCCGTTGAATGCCGGTGACGGCACTCTGGTCGGCTCCACTGATGTCGGGACGGTCAGCTGGGTGGTGCCGACCGTGCAGATGCGAGGGGCTACCTACGCTGTCGGTACGCCCGGACACTCCTGGCAGCTGGTTGCGCAAGGGAAACTGCCGGCTGCCCACAAGGGAACCGAACACGCCGCCAAGGTGATGGCGAGCACGGCCGCCGATCTCATCGGTAACCCCGCATTGATCGAAGCTGCCAAGGCCGATCACAGGGCGCGTCTGGAGCGTACGCCTTTCGTCAATCCGATACCGGATGACGTTAAGCCGCCATTGCCGGAGAAGGCTGATGCCTAACCCCGACCTGCTGCCCGACCGTGACCGCCTGATGGCGCATATCCGCGAGTTTGCCCGTCGGGTGAAATTGTCCGGAACGCCGGAGGAGCTCGAGAGCTTTCATTATCTTCAGGCGCAGATGGAGAGCTACGGATACGGAACGCAGCTGCTGTCGCATGATGCATTCATCAGCCTGCCCGGCCCGGCGAAGGTCGGGGTCGAAGGCGAAGACCTCCGTTGCATTACCCATTCGATGTCGGTTTCCACGGCTGCAGCGGGCATCAGCGGAGACCTTGAATATGTCGGCGACGGCAAGGAAGCCGATTTCGTCGGCAAGGACTTGTCCGGCAAGATCGTCCTGGTCGACGGGATTGCGACGGAGGAAGTCGCCGCGTTGGCGAGCGCGGCCGGCGCCCTCGGCGAAATCCATGTCAGCCCGAATGAGCATCTCTACGAAATGTGCGTGTCGCCGGTCTGGGGCAGCCCGTCGCAACACACGTGCGCCTATCTGCCGAAAACAGTGATCTGCACCATCGCGCGGGAAGATGGAGTGCGCCTGAGCGACAGGCTCGCGCGCGGCCAGAAGGTCCGTGCGACGCTCACGGCAGAGGTCGACACCGGCTGGCGCAGGACGCCGCTGCTTGTTGCAGAGCTTCAGCCGGCAGGCGAGGACAAACCGTTCGTACTGTTTTCGGGCCATCATGACACCTGGCACTTCGGCGTCATGGACAATGGCGGCGCGAACGCGTCCATGCTTGAGGCGGCACGCTTGCTTGCCCTTCATGCGGGTGATTGGCGACGCGGCCTGCGTATCTGCTTCTGGTCAGGCCATTCGCACGGTCGCTATTCCGGCTCGGCCTGGTATGCGGATGAATTTTTCGACGAGCTCGATCGCCGGTGCGCAGTGCATGTCAACGTCGATTCCACGGGCGGAGAGGGCGCAACCGTCCTCACCAATTCCGGTGTCATCGATGAGTTGAAGCCGCTGGCGCTTGAGGTGATCGAGAATGTCACCGGACAAAGACATGCCGGCAGGCGGCATGGCAGAGCCGCGGATCATTCATTCTGGGGTGTCGGCATCCCCTCAATGTTCGGCAGCGTCAGCCATCAGCCGCCCGGGCCCGTCAAGACGCTGACGGCGCTCGGTTGGTGGTGGCACACGCCGCATGACACGGCAGAGCACATCGATGCCGGCAATCTGAGCCGGGATACGCGAATCGTGCTGGAAACACTTTGGCGGCTGCTGACCTCGCCGGTCCTGCCACTTGACTATTCCGTCTACGCACAGGCTCTCAGCCAACAGCTTGCGCGACTGCAGGCTGAGCTTTCCGGTCGCATCGACATTTCGGCTCTCGCAAATGCAATTGACGAGTTGGGCAGCAGCGCGAAGGCGGTATTGGAAATGAAGGGCCTGTCTTCCGCTAAGACTGCGCGCGTCAACGCATCGCTGATGCGCGCCGGCCGCCATCTCGTGCCGCTGAATTATACGAGCGGCGAGCGCTTTCACCATGATTCCGCCCTCCCGCACCCCGCCTGGCCGTCACTTGAGGGGCTGCGGGCGCTGGCCGCGCAGCCCGTCGGATCGCCAGACATACCTTTCTACGCTGTTCATGCGCGCCAGACGAGAAATCGCCTGATCCATGGACTGAGGGAAGCCAATGCGGCTTTGCGTGCGGCCCTGGAGGACTGACGCAGCCATAGCAGAACTGACAGGTGGCCATTTGGCCGCCGAAAGGGGAACAGAAAATGAAAAATAGAAAATTGCCTGCCGTTTTCTTCGGCGCCATTGCCTTCCTGACTTCATTCGCTGCCGGCGCCAAGGACTGGACGCATGTCAAGGTCGGCATCGAAGGGGCTTTCCCGCCCTGGAACCTCATGGATTCCAGCGGCAAGCTGGCCGGCTTCGACGTCGACCTCATCAATGACCTGTGCAAACGCGCCAAAGCCGACTGCGAACTCATCGCAGGCGATTGGAATGCGATGATCCCGAGCCTCAATGCTGGAAAATTCGATCTAGTGATGACCCTCGGCATCAACGAGAAGCGGAAGCAGGTGGTCGATTTCACCGTGCCCTACGCGAGCGGGGTCGCGAGCTTCCTGCTTCTGAAGGACGGGCCGGTGTCCCCTCTGCCGATGGCCGGCGAGCGGCTGAATTTGAACGATAAGTCCAAGGCAGATCCGGTGATGGCCGCAATCGGCGAAGCCCTCAAAGGCAAGACCGTCGGCGTCGTCCAGTCGACCAGCCAGGAGCAGTTGATCAACGCCTATTTCGGCTCCGACGTAACAGTGCGCGCCTACAAGAATTCCGGCGAGCGCGACCTCGATCTGAAGGCCGGGCGCATCGATGCAGGCTTCGATAGCGGCGTTTATGAAACCTCCGTGCTCGGCAAGCCCGGCAATGACGATCTGATGATGTCCGGCCCGCTGGTGAAAGGCGCGATGTTGGCTACCGAAGTCGCACTCGGCATGCGCAAGGGCGAGACCGATCTGAAGGCCAAATTTGATGACGCAATCAGGCAAGCCGCCAAGGATGGCACGATCAGGCAGCTCTCGGAAAAATGGAGCAAGATCGACCTGACACCGACCTTTGACGCTCCCTAAGCGCCTTTTCGGCGCATCATGCTCAGCAGAGGCTATGATAATGTCAGTTGCTGCAAAAACATGCTCTTCCGGAGCAGCATCATGAGCCAGCCTGGTTTTTTTGAGCTTGCCGGCTTCGGTGCGGATGGCTGGGGCCATGCTCTTCTGGCCGGAGCCTGGATGACCATCCTTGTTGCAATCGCCGGCTATGCCGTCGGCGCCTGTATCGGGACCCTTGGGGCATGGGCCAAGATTGCCGGCAACGGTTTTGCTCGCGCGGCCGCCGATGCTTATACGACGGTGCTGCGGGGCATTCCGGATCTGCTGGTCATCTACCTCTTCTATTTCGGCGGCAGCGCCGTGGTTACGGCGGTCGGCCGGCTTCTCGGCGCCGAAGGTTTCCTCGGCTTTCCGGGCTTTCTTGCGGGCTCCCTCGCCGTGGGCGTCACCTCCGGCGCTCAGTTCACGGAAGTGCTGCGAGGTGGATTCAGGGCGGTCCATCCGGGTGAGATCGAGGCGGCTATTGCCTGCGGCATGCCGCGCTGGCTTCGCCTGCGGCGGATCGTTGCGCCGCTGACCCTGCGTCACGCGCTTCCCGGTCTCGGTAATGTCTGGCAGGTCGTCCTAAAGGAGTCGGCACTGGTATCGATCACCGGTGTTGCCGAACTCCTGCGCCAGGCGCAGGTCGGCGCTGGATCGACCGGGCTGCCATTCGATTTTTACCTGATGGCCGGCGCGATCTATCTGATGATCTCGACAGTTTCGAGCATCCTTCTCCAGCAGGCGGAGCGGCATCTGTCGCGCGGCGTGGGGAGGAGCGGATGATGGATTGGCAGTTTCTCAACGAAACATTTGTGAGCCTGGTCGCCGCAATTCCGCTGACGATCGAGCTTGCCGTGACATCGATCTGCCTTGGTGCCATTCTGGCCCTGTTGCTGGCGCTTGCCCGCCTCTCCGGCGTTGCCGCGCTCGATTGGTTCGCGCGGCTCTATGTCTTCATCTTCCGCGGCACGCCCCTGTTGGTGCAGATATTTCTTATCTATTACGGTCTCGGCCAGTTTCCAGCCGTACGGCACAGCGTCTTCTGGCCGTTTCTCCGCGATCCTTATTGGTGCGCGGTGCTGGCGCTGACCTTGAATACAGCCGCCTACGCCAGCGAGATCATTCGCGGCGGCCTGCTCTCGGTACCGCACGGGCAAGTTGAGGCTGCCCGCGCTTGCGGCATGCATCGCTTCCTGTTGTTTCGCCGGATCGTCCTGCCGCTGGCAATCCGGCAGGCATTGCCCGGATACGGCAACGAGATGATATCAATGGTCAAGGCGACGTCACTTGCCTCGATCATTACGCTGATGGAGGTAACCGGAGTCGCCGCCAAGATCATCTCCGAGACCTACCGGGCAATCGAGGTCTTCGTCGTCTCCGGTGCCATCTACCTCGCCCTCAATTTCTTGCTGACGCGTCTCATTCAATTCGCCGAGTACAGACTTAGCCCGCATTTGCGCGCTCCCGTTCCTGTCAGCCGAGAGAGCAGCACCATAGCCACCCCTGCAGGAGAGCATCGATGACGGCCACAACAATCGCACTCAGCGTGCGCGACATGCACAAGAGCTTCGGACCTCTCCAGGTCATCAGGGGCATCTCGCTTGATGCTCTGGAAGGCGATGTCGTTTCCATTGTCGGCTCGTCGGGTTCCGGGAAATCGACGTTCCTGCGTTGCATTAATCTGCTGGAAACGCCGGATTCGGGTGAAGTGACTGTCGACGGCGAAACGATCTCGATGCAGCGCAACGCCGACGGTGTGCACCGCCCGGCGGATCGAAAGCAGGTCGATCGTATCCGCTCTCGGCTCGGAATGGTGTTCCAGAGTTTCAATCTCTGGTCTCACAAGACGGTCCTCGAAAACCTTATCGAGGCACCGATCCATGTTCAGCGCCGTTCACGCGCCGAATGCATAGATGAAGCTGAAGCGTTGCTGGCCAAAGTCGGCATCGCCGATAAGCGCAATTTCTATCCCGCTCATCTTTCCGGCGGTCAGCAGCAGCGCGCGGCCATTGCCCGCGCCCTCGCCATGCATCCAAAGGTGATGCTCTTCGATGAACCGACATCGGCGCTCGATCCGGAGCTTGTAGGAGAGGTCCTACGCGTCATGCGCGCCTTGGCGGAAGAAGGACGCACCATGCTGGTCGTCACACATGAGATGGGATTTGCGCGCGACGTCTCCAGCCGCGTCGTCTTTTTACACAAGGGCGTGGTCGAGGAAGAGGGCAAACCTCAGGATGTCTTTTCGAATTCGAAGTCGGAGCGCTTCCGCCAGTTCATCAATCAATAGTTCATCAAGCTCAATCAAGAAGGGGAACTCAGTATGAAATACCTGACCGCAATCATAGCCGCGATCACTATGGTCGCCAGCTTAGCCGTTTCGACGGCGGCACGCGCCGAGGAGAAGAACTGGACGCATGTGACGATTGCGACCGAGGGAGCGTTTCGGCCGTGGAACTTCACCAAGGCAGACGGTAGCCTTGACGGGTACGAAATCGAGCTGATCAAGTATTTTTGCGCTCATATGAAGGTCGAATGCACGACCGTGATCCAGCCTTTTGACGGCATGATCCCGGCTCTTAACGCTGGAAAGTTCGACGCAATCGTTTCGGGGATGTCTGCAACCGCCAAGCGCGAGGAGGTCATTGCCTTCAGCGATTCCTACGGCACGACGGGTCAGACCTTTGCGACATTGAAAGACTCCCCGCTCGCAAATCTGCCTTTGAAGGGCGAGGTATTTTCGCTCGCCACCGATGAGGCTGGCGCTGTGGCCGCGCTGAAGCAGATCGAGCCGTTGCTCAAGGGTAAGACAGTCGGCGTGCAGACTGCATCGATCGCCGCGAGCTTCCTCGACAAATATTTGAAGGGCGTCGTTGATCTCCGTGAGTACAAGACGACGGAACAGCACGATCTCGATCTTAAGGCCGGTCGCGTCGACCTCGTCATGGCGTCCATGGCATATCTTTCGACAGCGGCGGCGAAGCCGGGCAACGAGGACTTCATCGTCACTGGCCCTCGTTTCCAGGGCGGCATGCTTGGGCGTGGAAGCTCAGTTGGTCTGCGTAAGGAGGATACGAAACTCAAAGCTATGTTCAACGAGGCGATCGCAGCAGCCAAAGCAGACGGCACGATCGTCAAGCTATCGCAGAAGTGGTTCGGCTTTGACGTAACGCCGAGGTAAAACGCGGCTGGATGCCAGCACTTGCGAAATCTCGGCGAGTGCTGGTTATCCGTGAATCTTCTGGTCGCAATGCCGGCTTATGCCGGCTGCGATGCCTCGACGACGGCGAGCGCTGCCATGTTGACGACGCCGCGCGAGGTAACCGACGGCGCGAGGATGTGCGCGGGCATGGCGGCGCCGAGCAGAATCGGGCCAACATGCAGGCCGTCGGTCATCGACTTGACCACACCGAGCGTGATGTTGGCGGCGTCGAGGTTGGGGAAGACGAGCAGGTTTGCCTCGTCGTGCAGCGTGGTGTGCGGCATGACGCGCTTGCGCAGCGCTTCGGTGATCGCGCTCTCGCCGTGCATTTCGCCGTCGACTTCGAGATCCGGGGCAGCATCGCGCACGAGCTGCAGGGCATTGCGCATTTTCGTGGCGCTTTCGGATTCGCGTGAGCCGAAGTTGGAATGCGAGACGAGGGCGGCGCGCGGGGTGATGCCGAAGCGGCGGATTTCCTCGGCAGCCATGACAGTCGCCTCTGCGATCTCTTCGGCGCTCGGATTGAAGGTGACGTAGGTGTCCGTGAAGAAGGTGGCGCCGCGCTGTGAGATCATCAGGCTGAGGGCTGAGAAATCGCGGACATTCTTGCGCTTCCCGATGATCTGGCGCACGTCGCGCAGGTGTTTCTCGTAACGGCCTTCGAGGCCGCAGATCAGCGCATCGGCCTCGCCGCGCCTCAGCGCCAGCGCGCCGATGACGGTCGTGTTGGTGCGCACGATGGTGCGGGCGGCCTCGGGGATGACACCACGCCGGCCGACGAGCGAGAAATAGAGATCGACATATTCGCGGAAGCGCGGATCGTCTTCCGGATTGATGACTTCGAAATCCTGCAACGGCCGGATGCGCAGGCCGTAGCGCTTGAGACGCGTCTCGATGACCTGCGGGCGGCCGATCAGGATCGGTTTTGCCAAGCCTTCCTCAAGCAGCACCTGGGCGGCGCGCAGCACGCGCTCGTCCTCGCCTTCTGAGAAGATGACGCGCTTGCGCTCGGCGGCCTTTGCCGCGGTGAAGATCGGCTTCATGACGAAGCCGGAACGGAAGACAAAACGGTTCAGCTGATCGAGATAGGCGTCGAAATCCTGGATCGGGCGGCGTGCGACGCCGCTCTGTTCGGCGGCCTTGGCGACGGCAGGGGCGATGCGCAGGATGAGGCGCGGATCGAAAGGGGAAGGGATCAGATAGTCGGGCCCGAAGACCGGGGTCTCGCCGGAATAGGCGCGGGCAGCGACGTCGGAGGGTTCTTCGCGGGCAAGCGCTGCGATGGCGCGCACGGCCGCCATCTTCATTTCCTCGTTGATCGTCTCGGCGCCGCAATCGAGCGCGCCGCGGAAGATATAGGGGAAGCAGAGGACGTTGTTGACCTGGTTGGCGAAATCCGAGCGGCCGGTGCAAATCATCGCGTCGGGGCGGGCGGCGCGGGCGAGATCCGGCATGATTTCCGGCGTCGGATTGGCGAGCGCCATGATCAGCGGCTTGTCGGCCATCTGCGCCAGCAGCTCCGGCTTCAGCACGCCGGCGGCCGAGAGACCGAGGAAGACGTCGGCTCCGCCGATATTTTCGGCGAGCGTGCGTGTCTCGCTCTTCTGGGCATAGACGGACTTCCATTCGTCCATCAGTTCGGTGCGGCCCTCATAGACGAGGCCTTCGAGATCGTGGACCCAGATGTTTTCGCGCTTGGCGCCGAGGGTCACCAGCAGATTGAGGCAGGCAAGGGCGGCAGCACCCGCGCCCGAGGCAACGATCTTGACGTTCTCGATCGCTTTGCCGGCGAGTTCCAGCCCGTTCAGGATAGCGGCGGCGACAATGATCGCCGTGCCGTGCTGGTCGTCGTGGAAGACCGGGATCTTCATCTTCTGGCGCAGGCGCCGCTCGACGTCGAAACATTCCGGCGCCTTGATGTCTTCAAGGTTGATGCCGCCGAAGGTCGGCTCCAGCGAGGAAACGGTCGAGACCATCTGTTCGACGCTCGCGGCGTCGATCTCGATGTCGAAGACGTCGATGCCGGCGAATTTCTTGAAGAGCACGGCCTTGCCCTCCATGACCGGCTTCGAAGCCAGAGGCCCGATATTGCCGAGACCGAGCACGGCGGTGCCATTGGAAATGACGGCGACAAGATTGGCGCGCGAGGTATATTCGGCCGCCATTTCCGGATTGTCACGGATGGCAAGGCAGGGCGCGGCAACACCGGGCGAATAGGCGAGCGCGAGGTCGCGCTGGTTGCCGAGCGGCTTGGTTGCCTGGATCTCCAGCTTGCCGGGGCGGGGATAGCGATGAAAGAAGAGCGCCTGCTCGTCGAGATCGCCGCCCGGCAGGTTCTTGTCCGTCTTGGATTTATCCTGGTGATCCATTGCCGCCTCCGTGCACGTCTTTTTCTGGAGTTTCTCCATACATCAATCGGATACGGGCGACAGTATGGAAATGAGGGATGGGAGAAGTTTTCGCGCGGGGCATGTCCCACGGAACCACGGGCCGGCCGAGTATCGGCATCGCCGGTACTAATCCTTTTGGAAACTTGTTTGATGCCGCCTGCAAGCGCAAAATGCCGCCGCGACGGTGCGGGGCGCCGGTCGCATGGAGGAAATCATGGACAATTTGAACCTCACGACCCTGCAACGGGGTCAGACGATGGTCAATGACGTGGCCATGGATGCGTTTGCCGCCGGTTTTCGCGGCAGTCTCCTGACCAGCAAAGACATGAATTACGGTGAGGCGCGGGCGATCTGGAATGCGATGATCGATCGCCGGCCGGGTCTGATTGCGCGCTGCGCAGGGGCGGCTGATGTCGTGCGCGCGGTGCGCCTTGCACGCGACAACAATCTACTGGTTTCGGTGCGCGGCGGCGGGCACGGCATTGCCGGCAACGCGGTCTGCGAGGGCGGCGTGGTCATTGATCTGTCGCCGATGAAATCGGTGCGGGTCGATCCCGAGACGCGCCGCGCCAGGATCGAGCCGGGCGCAACGCTAGGTGACGTCGACAAGGAAACGCTGGCCTTCGGGCTGGTGCTGCCAACCGGCATTAATTCCACGACCGGCATAGCCGGCCTGACGCTCGGCGGTGGTTTCGGCTGGCTCACACGGAAATTCGGGCTGACCCTCGACAATCTGATTTCGGTCGATGTGGTGACGGCCAACGGCGAACTGGTGAAGGCGAGCGAGACGGAGCGGCCGGACCTGTTCTGGGCGCTGCGCGGCGGCGGCGGCAATTTCGGCGTCGTGACGTCCTTCGAATTCCAGCTCAACCCGCTCCAGCCCGAAGTTTTCGCCGGACTGGTCGTGCATCCCTTCGCCGATGCGGAAAACGTTCTCAGGGAATATCGCGAGGCGCTGGAAACAGCACCCGACGAGCTGACTTGCTGGGTGGTGATGCGCCAGGCGCCGCCGCTGCCGTTCCTGCCGGCCGAATGGCACGGAAAGGAGATATTGGTGCTCGCCATGTGCTATTGCGGGGACATGGCGGCGGGCGAAAAGGCGGCAGCGAGATTGCGCGGAATCGGAAAGCCGATCGCCGACATCGTCAGCCCGATGCCGTTCATCGGCTGGCAGCAGGCATTCGACCCGCTTCTAACGCCCGGCGCCCGTAACTATTGGAAGAGCCAGGATTTCGCCTCCCTTTCCGATGCGGCGATCGAGGTTCTCATCAATGCCGTGCGGAAGCTGCCAGGGCCGGAATGCGAAATATTCGTCGGCCATGTCGGCGGCGCCGCCGGCCGCGTGCCGACCGAAGCCACGGCATTTCCACAGCGCAGTTCGCATTTCGTCATGAATGTCCATGCACGCTGGCGGGAAACCGAGATGGACGGAAACTGCATCGGCTGGGCGCGCGAACTTTTCGAGGCAACCAAGCCGCATGCTGTGGGCACTGCCTACATCAACTTCATGCCTGAGGACGAGACCGACCGGGTCGAAATGGCCTACGGGGCTAATTATGCGCGCCTTTCGGAAATCAAGCTGCGCTACGATCCGAACAATTTGTTCCGGATGAATCAGAATGTGAAGCCGATGGCGGCGGTGCGAGCTGCTTGAATAGATGCAGCGTAGAAGACCCCGCCCCAAACCGCTCCCCACAAGGGTCCCTTGTGGGGAGCGGTTTACCCACCACGCTTCGGCGTCATCGTCACGTCAGCGCCATAGGCATCGCGCAGCTTGTTCTCCTGTCCCGGCTGCCGGTCGGCGGCCTGGTGCAGCGGTATCGTGTCGTAGCCCTGCAAACGCGTTCCCTCGATCAGCGTAACGTCGGAATTCCCAGGATTGTCGGAGCGCTCGAACCAGTCAACGGAGTGGTGCAGGAAATTCATTTCGACCGCCCGGTTGGTGACCCCGTGGCCGACGATCGCGACGTTGTGGTCGCCGTTTTCGGCCTCGCGCATGACGGTCTGAAGGAAGAGACGCACCCGCTGCGCCACGTCCGCCCGGCTTTCGCCGTCCGGCGGCCGCGCATAGAACTTGCCGCTATTGTTGCGCAGCCTCGCCCATTTTTCGAACTCCTCGGGGAATTTCTGCTTCTGCTCGGCACGGTCGTAGATTTCGGTGAAGAGGCCGAAATCCTGCTCGCGCAGAAGATAATCTTCCCTGACATCGCCGACGAAGTTTTCCGGCAGCGCTTCGAGCAGCGCATCCTTGCTCTGGCGCGTGCGCAGAAACGGCGAATACCAGATATGCAGCTTCTGGAATCCCTGGCTCGGCAGCCCTTTGAGGTACGAAGCGATGACAGCGCCTGCCTCAGCCGCCTGGCGATAGCCCCATTCAGTCAGCGGCACATTATGATCGCCGAATTGGCGGTAGGCCTGTTCGTTGATGTTGCCGAGGGATTCGCCGTGGCGAACGAGAAAGAGACGCATCGGCCATCCCGCTTTGTCGGACATGGAATCGTTGTCATCATGAACGCGCTCGATCGGCAGGGCAATATTGCCGGCCGAAAAGGGGCGTAGCGTCTGGTCGCCGCTTGCCCCCAATCCGCTTGGCCCGTCGATCTTGTTCACTCGGTTCCAAATCGAGGAGCGAGAGAGCGTCTTCCGGGCTATCAGCGGCCCTGGAAGATCTTGATGAGCTTTGGCGTAAACCGGTGAGCCTTGATGTCGAGCAGATCCTGATACGTAGCGCGACCGGAGATCGCGGCCGTCAGATATCGCTGGCAGGCGATCCTCGGAGCGTCATTGTCGGAGACGTTTGTCACGATCCCCGCGGCGCGCCGCGCATTTGCATCGAAATCCTTTGTGCACACTTTGACGAACTCGTTTCTCGCTCTCGCGCTGCCTTGCAGCAGCGTTACTGTCGCATCATAGTCCTGCTGCGTCGGTGCACAGCCGGCAAGCAGTGCAATAGAAATCATTATTGTCGCGGTTCGGGCGCGCATCATCAATATCCCCAGGTTACGCCTTGATCGGCAGCTGCTGTTAATTTGATTCTCGGCATGCGGGAAAGATCCAGGACCTCGCGGCGAGAAATTATGATAATCGGATTTGCGATGTCGCTATTGCGGGCTTCGATGGGATCTGCGTTTACCACCAGACGGAACGGCGGGTTTGCAGGGCTTTTCCCCAGCTTGTCATCTTCCTGAAACACGAGTCTGGTTTTGGAAGGCTAGATGAAAGATGGGGCACGAGCACTGTTCGTGACAGACATGATGGAACCCAGACATTTCCGCACGCTCTTCATTTCCGATGTGCATCTCGGCTCGAAGGCCGCGAAGGCTGATTTCCTGCTGGATTTCCTGCGCTACCACGAAGCCGATACGATCGTGCTCGTCGGCGACATCGTCGACGGCTGGCGCCTGAAGCGCAGCTGGTACTGGCCACAGGTCTGCAACGACGTCGTCCAGAAACTGCTGCGCAAGGCGCGCAAGGGCACGCGCGTCGTCTACATCCCCGGCAATCACGACGAATTCCTTCGCGACTTCCCGGGCATGCATTTCGGCGGCATCGAGGTCGTCGAGCGCATGATGCATGACGGCGCGGACGGCAAGAAATACCTGATCCTGCACGGCGACGAGTTCGACGTCGTTGTCCGCAACGCCCGCCTGCTCGCCTATCTCGGTGACTGGGCCTATGATACGGCAATCCGCATCAACATCCTGCTCGCCGCCGTCCGCCGTCGCCTTGGCATGCCCTATTGGTCGTTTTCCGCCTGGGCGAAGCTGCAGGTCAAGCATGCGGTCAATTTCATCGGCGAGTTCGAACGCGTCGTGGCTGAAGAGGCGCGCAAGAGCGGAGCCGACGGGGTGATCTGCGGCCACATCCACCACGCCGTCATCCAGGAGATGGACGGCATCCGCTACATCAACACCGGCGACTGGGTGGAAAGCTGCACAGCGGTTGCAGAGCATGAGGACGGCACGTTCGAACTGATCACCTGGCGAGCGCTTGCTAGCGCAGTGCCGGCGCTTACCGCAGTCGAGCGTCTCGAAGAGGCGGAACTCGCCGCGCAGGCAGCGTGATTTTACAGCCGTCGCAGTCGCGGCGGCTCGCCAGCAATTTAGCCGTTACCGCGAGGTAACAGGCCCAATTTATTTTCTAATACGTTTCCGGACGGCTATTTCTCGCAATGGTCGCCCCCCGGGGTGGTGTGTTAGGAAAACATCTAGTTTCCTTCAGGTCCACCGATGATTCCCGCTCAACATTCTCCGGGTGAGGGAGCGCCGCCGCGCTTCCGGCTGCTCAGCGCGCTGTCCTATTGCGCGCCGCTGCTCGTCAATGGCGTCGTGCTGCCATTTTTCCCGGTCTGGCTGCAAACCCATAGTTTCAGTGACCGTGAAATCGGCATTATTCTCGCCATACCGATGGTGGTTCGAGTCCTGGTAGCACCTGTCGTCGCCATGATCGCCGACCGCATGAAGGAGCGCGCCACCGTGCTGCTCTGGTCGGGTGGCCTGTCGCTGCTGACGGCGATCGCGCTTTACTGGACGACCAGCTTTTGGCCGGTGACAATCGTCTTCGCGCTGCAGGGCGCCACCTTTGCGCCCTATGTGCCCGTGGTCGAATCGATCGTCATTTCAGGCGTGCGCCGCTGGGGGCTCGATTATGGGTCGATGCGCGTATGGGGCTCGATCGCCTTCATCGTCTCGACGCTCCTCGGCGGTCAGCTGATCGGGCAGGGGGGCGGCGGCATGGTGCTCGTCGTCATGGTGTTCGGCTTCACGATGACGGTGGCGATGGCGATCTTCTGTCCGCGGATCGGGCCCACACGGCGGCGCGGCCAGCCAATCGACCTGCCGGCCGCCACCGGCAGCGGGTTGCGCGAACCACATTTGCTGCTGCTCCTGATCGGAGTTGCCATCCAGCAGTCGAGCCACGCGGTGCTCAATGCTTTTTCCTCGATTTACTGGCATCAGCTCGGCTTTTCCGGCACCGAGGTCGGCTTGCTCTGGAGCGCCGGCGTTGCTTCGGAGGTGACGGTGTTCTTTCTATCGAAGCGTCTCAATCGGCGCTTCAATGCCTGGACATTGATCCGCTTCGGCTGCGCCATCAGCGTCTGCCGCTGGATCCTGTTTCCCATGAATGCCGGCTTTGCCGGCTTCTTCCTGCTGCAATGTTTCCACGGCTTCACCTATGCCTTCGTGCATACCGGCGTGCAGCGGAGAATCGTGGCGACGGTGCAGGAAACGCAGGAGGCCTCGGCGCAGGGCGCCTATTTCTTCTATGTCGGCATGGCGATGGGGTTGATGACCATCGCTTCGGGCTACCTCTACGCCTGGCTCGGCCTTGTCAGCTATTACGTCATGGCGCTCGTCGCGCTTTCCGGCCTCGGGCTGGTCATCTCAGCCTACTATCTTCAGCCCCAGAGGGTGCTTTCCGGCGGAAAGACCAGGGAAGCGGCGTAGCGCAGGCCCGGTTGGCGGTCGCGGGCAAGCAGCAGCGGGCCATCGAGATCGACGAAATCGGCATCCTGCGCGAGCAGCACGGCTGGCGCCATCGCAAGCGAAGTGCCGACCATGCAGCCGATCATGATCGAAAAGCCGAGCCTCTCCGCTTCGGCCTTCATCGCCAAGGCTTCCGTGAGGCCGCCTGTCTTGTCGAGCTTGATATTGATCGCATCATAGCGGTCGGCAAGGCTTGCGAGGTCTCCGGTGTGATGCACACTCTCGTCGGCGCAGACGAGCAGCGGGCGGCGGATTTCGGCAAGCAGCGCATCGCGGCCTGCTGGCAACGGTTGCTCGACGAGGGCAACGCCCGCCTCCGCGGCGATCTGCAGATGACGTTCCAGCACCGCCTCCGGCCAGCCCTCATTGGCGTCGAGAATGATCGCAGCATCGGGTGCGGCCGCGCGGACTGCGCGGATGCGGCTTTCATCGTCACCGGTTCCCACCTTGACCTTGAGCAGAGCGCGACCGGCATGTTCGCGCGCCTGCGCGGCCATCACTTCCGGCTCGCCGAGCGAGATGGTGTAGGCTGTCGTGAGCGGTTTGAGCGCCGTGAGGCCGAGGCGGGCGGCGACCGTTTGGCCCGTCCGTTTTGCTTCGAGATCCCAGAGAGCGCAATCCACGGCGTTGCGTGCGGCACCCGGCGGCATCGCCGACAAGAGGTCGTCGCGCGAAATGCCGGATTCGATCAGCGGGCGCGCTGCCTCGATCTGGGCCAAGACGCTCTCCATGGTCTCGCCGTAGCGGCGGTAGGGCACGCATTCGCCGTGCCCTTGCGCGCCTTCTTCCGTGACTTCGCAGCTAATGATCTCGGCCTTAGTCTTTGCGCCGCGCGAGATGGTGAAGGTCCCGGCAATCGGAAAGGAATTCATCTGGATATCGAGGGTGCGCGGCATTATTGCTATCCTGCGAGCATGGAAATTGGACGTTGCTTCTGTATATTGACGCGCCGGCGGCGATCCGCTTCGCGAGTCGGCAATGTCGCCGTAAGCCTTGAAAGACACAAGTATCTTGAACGCCGAGAATCGCAACGCCGCCTCACTGCAAGTGGACGACCGGCCAGATGGTTCGGGGCAGCATGTTCGTCTCAGCGGCAATTGGCGCAGCGCCTATGTGCATCTTGTGCTGCGCGACTTCGAAAAGCTTCGGCGAGAGAAGACCGGCAATCTGACGCTCGACCTCTCTGATATATCGGAGATCGATACCGCCGGCATCTGGCTTCTTTGCCGGCTAAAGAAGGGGGAGGAAGCAGCCGGGCGCACGGTGCGCTTCGTCGGCACCAATCCGCATATCGATGAAATGCTGGAGATGTTTTCCGAGGAACCGGCCAAACCGGAGCCGGAACAGAAGGAGAAGGTCTCGCTTGCCGCGCGCATCTTGGCGCCGATCGGCAAGATGACTTATGATATCTGGGATAATCTCGCTGCCTCGATGTATATCCTGGGTTCGGCGGTGCGCGGCGCTCAGATGAAGCTCGGCCGCGGCAGTGGCGTCTCGCCGGCCTCCATCGTCAACCAGATCGATCATATGGGGGTTCGCGCCGTTCCGATCATCCTGCTGATGTCGTTTCTGATCGGCGCGATCATCGCCCAGCAGGGCGCTTTCCAGCTGCGTTATTTCGGGGCGGAGGTTTTCGTCGTCGATCTGGTCGGCATTCTGCAGCTGCGCGAAATCGGCGTGCTGCTGACTTCGATCATGATCGCCGGGCGCTCCGGCAGCGCGATCACGGCTGAAATCGGCTCGATGAAGATGCGCGAGGAAATCGACGCGCTGAAGGTGATGGGGCTGAACCCGATCGGCGTATTGATCTTCCCGCGGCTGGTGGCGCTGACCATCGCGCTGCCGCTTTTGACGGTATTGGCGAATTTCGCTTCGCTGGCGGGGGCTGCCGTCGTCGCCTGGGGCTATTCCGGTATCACCTTCGCCAATTTCCTGGCGCGACTGCACGAGGCGATTACGCTGTCGACCGTGCTGTCGGGCATGATCAAGGCGCCATTCATGGCGCTCGTCATCGGCATCGTCGCCGCCGTCGAAGGGCTGAAGGTCGGTGGCAGTGCGGAGTCGCTCGGCCAGCACGTGACGGCCTCGGTGGTGAAGGCGATTTTCGTCGTCATCCTGATGGACGGGCTTTTTGCGATGTTCTATGCAGCAATCAACTTCTAGTATGGCGGGCAGGGTGGACGAGCAGCCGATCGAAAGCGAAGAACGGGGCAGGGATGTCGTGCTTTCGGCGCGCGACGTGACCGTCGCCTTTGGCTCCAAGGTGGTGCTCGACAAACTGAATCTCGATATCTATCGCGGTGAGATCCTCGGCTTCGTCGGTGCTTCGGGCACCGGCAAATCGGTGCTGATGCGAACGGTGCTGCGGCTGCTGCCGCGCCGCTCCGGCACGATCAAGATCCTGGGCCAGGACTTCGACGAGCTCAACGAGCCGCAACGCAACGCGCTCGACATGCGGCTCGGCGTGCTCTTCCAGCAGGGCGCATTGTTTTCGTCGCTGACTGTCAAGGAAAACATCCAGGTGCCGATGCGCGAATATCTCGATCTGCCGCACTCGCTAATGGATGAGCTGGCGCATCTGAAGATTCGCATGGTGGGGCTCGCGGCCGATGCCGCCGACAAATACCCGTCCGAACTCTCAGGGGGTATGATCAAGCGCGCAGCTCTTGCCCGCGCGCTGGCGCTCGATCCGGAGCTCGTCTTCTTGGACGAGCCGACCTCCGGTCTCGACCCTATCGGCGCAGCCGAATTCGACGAACTGATCGCCAACCTGCGCGATAGTCTCGGACTGACCGTCTATATGGTGACGCACGATCTCGACAGCCTGTTTTCGGTTTGTGACCGTATTGCCGTGCTCGGAAAGAAGCGAGTAATGGTGGAAGGCACGATCGACGACATGCTGGCCTATGACGATCCGTGGGTGCAGGCCTATTTTAGAGGTAAGCGAGCACGGTCGATCGTGCCGCAGGACAATGGCGCGCGGCACGGCAACGGCAGCGGCGGGAAGTGACCGGATAGATGGAAACCAAAGCCAATTACACGATTGTCGGTTTTTTCACGGTGCTGGTGATCGCGGCCGCCTTCGGCTTCGTCTACTGGATGGCCGAATATGGCCGTGGCGGCCCGATGACGGAGCTGATCGTGCGTATTCCGGGCTCGGCGAACGGGCTCAGCGTCGGCTCACCGGTGCGCTTCAACGGTATCCAGGTGGGCTCGGTGCAGACGCTGTCGATCGATGCCGACGATCCGCAATATTCGCTGGCCTTCACCCAGGTGCGCACAGACGCACCGATCTACCCCTCCACCAAGGCCGCGCTTGAAATTCAGGGCCTGACGGGCGCCGCCTATATCGAACTGTCGGGCGGCCGCAAGGGTGAGGAGAGTATCCTTAAACATGCGATCGAAAACGGCAAACGCGCCGTTATCGTCGCCGACCAGTCGAGCGTCACCAATCTCCTGGCGACCGCCGATAAGATCCTTGATCGCGCCAATGACGCGGTTGGCGAACTTCAGGGTTTCATCGAAGATTCGCGTGCTCCGCTGACCCAGACGTTCAAGAATGCCGAAACCTTCTCGGATGCGCTGGCCAAGAATTCCGGCAATATCGACGCCTTCCTGCAGAGCGTCGGTGAGCTCTCCAACACGGTGAAGGCGGTTTCCGGGCGTGTCGATTCGACGCTTCAGGCCGTGGAATCACTGGTCAGGGCCGTCGACGCGCAGAAGGTCGACAATATCGTCTCCAATGCCGAGAAGATCACCGCCAATGTGGCCGATGCCTCAGGCGATCTCAAGGGCGCGATCAGGAAGTTCGACGAGACGGCCACCACCTTCAACGATTTCGGCAAGCAGGCGCAGGCAACGCTCGACCGCGTCGATACGCTCGTTGCCCAGATCGACGCGGCGAAGATCAAGGGTTCGGTCGACGATATTTCGCAAGCCACAAAGGATGCGCGTGCGGCAGTTGCCTCGATCCGCGACGTCGCCAATACGGTTTCGTTGCGCCAGAAAGATATCGACCAGACGATCCAGGACGTGTCGCAGCTTGCCAATAAGCTGAATTCGGCTTCGACACGCATCGACGGCATTCTCATCAAGGTCGATGCGCTGCTTGGAACCGACAACACGCAATCGCTGTTCGCCGAGGCGCGCGATACGCTGGAATCCTTCAAGAAGGTGGCCGATAATCTGAACTCGCGAATCGGTCCGATCGCCGATAATCTTCAGAAATTCTCGAGCGGCGGCTTGCGCGACGTGCAGACCCTCATCAACGACATGCGCGGAACCGTGAGCAATCTCAACGATACGATCAGCAACTTCGACCGCAATCCGCAACGCCTGATCTTTGGCGGGGACACGGTCAAACAGTACGACGGCCGGACGCGGCGTTAACAGGGAAAGTCAGGGGTAGCCCAGTATGGTCGCATCGCATCTGTTGTCGCGCCGTTCGTGGATCAGGGGAACGGCGATCGCGCTGCCGCTGACTGCGTTGATCCTGTCGGGCTGTGGCACTTCAGCCAAGAACGATACCTATGATCTCTCTGCGGCCGTCGATGGCGATGGACCTGCTGCCAAATCCCGCCAGATCCTGATTGCTGGGCCGACGGCACTCAGATCGCTCGACAGCGATCAGATCGTTATCCGCGTCTCGCCGTCGGAAATCCAGTATCTGTCGCGGGCGCAGTGGGGCGACAAGCTGCCGCGCATCGTGCAATCGAAACTGGTCGAGGCCTTCGAGAATTCGGGAAAGCTCGGCGGCGTCGGCATGCCGGGGCAGGGGCTGGCGATCGATTACCAGATCGTCACCGATATCCGCGCATTCGAAATCGACGCCTCGAGCGGCAACCAGGCGGTGGTCGAAATCTCCGCCAAGATTCTCAACGACCGAAACGGCTCGGTACGCGCCCAGAAGGTGTTCCGCGCCATGACGCCGGCCGGCGGCGACAACGTCGGCTTCGTCAAGGGTCTCGACCGCGCCTTTTCGACGGTGGTGTCGGAGATCGTCGGCTGGACGCTGCGCGCAATCTGAGATTGCGTTTTCGCAGGTGCAGCTTGGAAATCATAGGTTGCCGATACGGAAAAAATATTGGCGCTACGAGGTTGAGGCGTTCAGCCTATTAAATTTATTCATGAATTTGTGGAAAGCGTCGTGTTAGCGCTGTCAGGAGGCATGCTGCATGGTGGTCGCACGAGTATTCGGAAAGTCGTCATCTGAAGCGGTTCAGCGAGAAAAGGAACGGCTGGCAGCGTTGCAGCAACTCGATCTGCTCGACACGCCCAAGGACGAAGGCTTCGAGCGAATCGTCCGCCTTATACAGCAGGTATTTTCCGTCGACATCGGCATCGTGTCACTGATCGATGCGCACCGGCAATGGTACAAGGCCTGTTCCGGCATGTCGGGCGACGAGGTCTCGCTCGAAGACACATTCTGCCGCTACGTGGTGGACTGTGACGAGCCTGTCATCGTTCCTGATGCCAGCAAGGATCTGCGCTTTGCAACGCATCCTGCGGTCACCGGCGCGGACCATATCCGCTTTTATGCCGGTGTTCCGCTCAGAACGAAGGCCGGCCACATGATTGGAACCGTGTGCGCCATCGATCGCCGGCCCAGATCGTTCGGCAGCAAAGATCTTTGTATTCTCGAGGAATTGGCGGGAGCAGCGATGGACCGCCTCGAACTCATGCAGTCCGCCGCTACCGACAGCCTGACCGAGGCCATGACGCGGCGAGCTTTCAAGCAGGAAGCCGATCAGCTGATTTCCCTCGCCCTGCGGCATCAGCATGACCTGTCCTGCATCGTTTTCGACATCGATCATTTCAAGAAGGTGAACGATGGGTACGGGCATGCCGCAGGTGACGCGGTTCTCAAGTCGGTCGCATCGATCTGCAGGGCGACCCTTCGCGCCGGTGATTTGTTCGGCCGTATCGGGGGCGAGGAATTTGCCGTCGTTCTGCCGCATGTCGATCGGGAGAGAGCGGCCGCCGTCGCCGAAAAACTCAGAACCGCCATCGCCTCGCAGGTCATTTTCGGCGATCACGGCTCGCTGACCGTCACGGCAAGCCTCGGAACTTCGGCGCTATCTATCGTCAGCAGAGACATCGAAACACTGCTCGCTCAAGCGGATGCGGCGATGTATCAGGCAAAACAGGGCGGGCGCAATCGCTGCGTCTCATGGAGTTCTATTCACGCCGATCACGCCATTGGCGCGCGGCGGCGCGTGCTGAAGGCAGGTTCGATCCTATTTAACGACCGGCGCTCGACTATCGACTGCACCGTCAAATCGATCGGCGCGGAGAGCGCAGGCATTTCGGTTTCGAATACGGCGGGCATCCCCTCGGAATTCACTCTTGCCATCAAGGGCGAAGGTTTCGAAACCAATTGCCGCGTGATCGCGCAAGACCGGCAAAACCTGGAAGTGGCTTTTCGGTAGCAAAACGTGTCGCCATCCTTCAACGTCGCATGCCGGTTACCTCGTCGGCTGCGCATCCGTCATCGTCGCTGCAGGCTGGCTGCCTGGCGTGGTGGAGGCGGTGGCGGTGGGCGATGACGGCAGCGTGCTGTCGAGGAGGCTCGCCATCTTGTCGTCGCGCAGGCTTGCAGTCTTTTCACCCATGACGACGCCGACGACGCGGCGGCCATCTTTCAGCGCCGAGGTCACGACATTGTAGCCTGAGGCATCGGTATAGCCCGTTTTGATGCCATCGACGCCGTCATAGCGGTACATCAGGTTGTTGTGGCCGCGCAGTTTCATGCCCCGGAACTTAAAGCCGCGCATGGAGAAGAGCTTGAACTCCTCGGGGAAGTCCCGCATCAGCGAGACGCCCAGGGTCGCCATATCACGCGCCGTGGTGACCTGCTCCGGATCAGGCAGGCCCGAAGGGTTCTTGAAAACCGTGTCGTTCATGCCGAGTTGGTGCGCCTTGTCGGTCATCGTTCTGGCGAAGGTCTGTTCGGAGCCGCTGAGATGTTCGGCGATCGCCACGGCAGAATCGTTGGCGGACAATACCACGATGCTTTCGACAGCTTCACGCAGCGTCACCTGGCGGCCGGCGCCAATAGCGAGTTTGAAGGGTTCCTTGCTCTCGGCATTTTCCGACATGGTGAGCTTCTGGTCCCAGCTGAGACGTCCCTCGTGCAGCGCCTCAAAGGCGAGATAAAGCGTCATCATCTTGGTCAGCGACGCGGGATAGTTGAGATCGTCCTGGTTAGAGGCTTCAAGGACCTGACCGGATTGCGCATCAATCACAAAGCTTGCCTGACCGGCCTCAGCCGGAATGAAAGCGCCCATCAGCAGGGTGGACGAAAACGCGATGGCAAGAAGCCGGGATGTCGTCGTGGTCATCGGTATTGCTGTCTCTTTCGTTACGCGGCCGAGGAACCGTTGGCTTTAAACGCAAGCGGATCGAAAAAGTTTGTGACGGAATGAAGGAAGGCGGGCAATAAAAAAGGCCTGTCCACAGATGATACCTTTTGTCTCGGCCCCTGCGGTTTTGACAATCGCGCGCATGGCACGTAGAAATCCGTCATGAGCATTAAGCGCGCGCCGTTCTCCCATCATGACCGCACCTGCCTGCAGGTCGCGATCGCGCGCGCCATTGGCGGACGAGGTCTCCGCGTCCTGCTGTGACGTCCGGGCGCCACATGCGTCCGGCGCGCCGCCGGACGTAAAGCCCTTCACCACGTCAACAGGGTTGCCAGGGAGACAGGCACCATGCTCAATATTTATCACGTCAATTCGCTCGTCCATTGGGAGGAGCGCGAGATCAATCTTCGCGATCATATGATCGGCTTCTTCTCGCAGGAAGTCCGCAACTTTCTCAGATCGGTCAATCCGGCCTGGGATATGCGAAGGGTCGAGGCGCCGGCGCTGATGCCGCGGCCGCTGGTTTCAAGTGCCTATTCGAACGCCGACATCTGGGTACAGGAGCAACTCGGGGCTGGCGATGCTGTGCTGGTACTGAGGCCGGAGACCACGCCTTCGACCTATGTCTACATGCAGCACATGCTCGGAAACCATTCGAAGACGCGGTTGCCTCTCTGCGTCTGGCAGGCCGGCAGGTCGTATCGCCGCGAGCAGGAGCAGCCGACGAAACACATGCGACTGAAGGAATTCTGGCAGCTCGAATGTCAATGCGCCTTCACCGCCGACAGCGGCAACGACTATCACGCGGCCTGCCTCGAACCGGTCCGCCGCATGATCGCCTCGCTGATCCATCTGCCGACGCGGGTCGTGCCCTCCGACCGGCTGCCGGCCTATTCAGAGGTGACGATGGATATCGAGGTCGATAATGGCGACAAGTGGATGGAGGTCTGCTCGATCTCGCGTCGTACCGACTTTCCGCACCGTTACCGGTCGCAGCCTGGGAAGGGAGCGGCCGTCGATCACAACGTCCTCGTGCTCGAAATCGCCATCGGCCTCGACCGCTGCGTCTACAACTGGGGCATAGCGGCCGAGGCGTGAGGGGCGGAAAACCGGGACCGCATGGCAATCCCGGTTTTCGCTGCAGTTGTTCAGAAGATATAAGCGGTGGTTGCCGGAGCCTTATGAAAAGGTAATGTCGCCGGCAGAGCGGACGTTCACACCCGCCTTGCCGGCATCGAAACCATCAAGCGTTTCATTGTGGTGAGCGATGATCGCGGAGAAGGTGAGGGTCGCCGTGTCACCGGTTGTGTGGCCGTCGGCAACCAGGGTCACGTCATAGCCGAGCGAAACGGCCCGCCTGACGGTCGTGTCGACGCAGAATTGCGACATGCAGCCGCCGACTATGAGGTGTGTAATTGAACGTTCTTGCAAGGGGTCGGCAAGATCGGTCCCGAAGAAGGAGTCGGCGCTTTTCTTGCGCACGACGATCTCACCTTTTTGCGGCGCAATCTCCCGGCGCAGCGCCCATCCCGGCGTGCCCACGGCCAATCGATGACCGCTGTCGCCATCATGCTGCACTAGCACGACCGGCACGCCGGCCTGTCGCGCTTTTTCCTTGAGCAACGCCAGCCGAGCAACGGTCTCATCAAGTGCGGAATCGACCTCGGCCTGGCGCTCCGGCGTTGCCTTTCCGGAGAGAATTGCATTCTGTACGTCGATAATTAGGAGGGCCTTGGTCATCTTGTTCGCGGTTCCAGGCTGGGGAGAAGATCATACCCCCGGCATCAGTGAAAGCCGCCTGACACATGTTCAGGCGGCTTCATTTCCACGATATCGGCCAGACTCTATCTCAGCCTGCCCGCTGCGTGGGCGAGCATGGTGTAAACCTTGCCCGTATCCGACGTCAGATAGGACTGTGTGACTGTCTGGTTCGGGTCGGTTCGGGCGACGTCGGCGAGCAGCTTTTCGAAATCGCCGATATAGCGGTCGACGGCGGTGCGGAATTCCGGTTCGCGGTCGTATTTGCGCTTGATCTCGTCGAAGGTCTGCTGGCCCTTCAGCGTGTAGAGGCGTCGGGTGAAGACGTCGCGCTCGCCGCGCTGGTAGCGGCGCCAGAGATCGACCGAGGCATCGTGATCGATGGCGCGGGCGATATCGACGGAGAGAGAATTCAGCGATTCCACGACATGGCGCGGATTGCGGCTGTCGTTGCTGCGTGCGGTCGGTGCGGCGGTTTCCGCCGAGCGGGCGGGAGCACGGGCAGGCGCTTGGTCGGCGGCCTCTTCACGGGATGCGCCCCGCAGAAGATCGCTAATCCAGCCACCGCTTTCCCGGGCCGGTTCCTGGCGGCCCAATTCCTGGCGAGTGGGGGCTGGCTGCTGCGCGGCCCGCTGAGGAGCGGCGGCCGAAGCGGGCGGCGTAATCGTTCCGCGCAGACCTGCCGCTTCGATCGGCGCAGGCGCTGCCGGCCGCGGCGGCTGGGCTGCGATCGGCTGAGCCGGGCGCGGAGCCGGCTGCGCCTGGGCAAGCGAGCGGGCGGCGGGTTCGGAGATTTCGAGCTGCTGGCTGGAGCGGCCGACAAGCTGCGAGATATCCTGCAGGGCCTTGATCTGTTCGGCGACGGCGCGGCGCATGGCCGAGGCGCTTTCCTTGGCTTCCTCGGGCAGGTCGAAGGCGCCGCGCTTCAGTTCGGCGCGGGTGGCGTCGAGCTCGTTGCGGATGTCGGCAGCGGAGCGGCGGATGTCCTCGGTAGCGCCGGAGAAGCGGCCGACGGCATCTTCAATCGCCTCGCGCAGCGATTCCCGCATGTGCTGGGCAGCACCGTCGGAGGCGCGGCCGGCTTCGCCGAGCATGCGCTCGACTTCCGACAAGGAGGCGGTGAGGCCGCCGCGAATGCGATTGGAGAGATCGCCGGAACGGCGTTCGACATTGGCGAAGGTGCTGTCGATCGTCGTATTGGCCTCATCGCCGGCGCGGGTGATCGCCTCGCGCATCGTCTCGGCGGCCTCCTGAGCGCGCTTCTCGGTCTCCGTCAGAACGCGGCCAATATCGGCGAAGGAAGATTGTACGCCCTGGCGCAGGTTGCCGGTGACCTGGTTGGAGCGTTGCTCGGCCCGCTCGAACACGGTTTCGATCATGTCGCCGAGGCCGCGCATGGTCTTTTGGATCTCATCGGAGCGCTGGACCAGGCTGACGGATAGGGCCTGCAGCGCGCCTTCACGCTCCTCGAGCGTCGAGGCAAGGTTGGACTGGGCGGCACCCAGAAGCTGCGAGGCCTGGGTCAGAACCTTGGAATGTTCGTCGAAGCGGCCGATGATGCTGCCGACCTGGGCCAGCGTCTGGCCAGAGATGTCGGAGAGGCGGTCGACCTTGCCTTCGAGAAGCCTGGTCGATGCGTTGACCATTTCGGCCGCCTTGGTGGCGGAGTCGGCAAAGCGGGTCGTGGTTTCGCCGAGACGCCCGTCGACGCTCGTCAACTGTTCGGCGGCGCGGTTCATCATCATCGCCATCGCCGCGCTGCTTTCCGACATGCGCTGAACCAGGCCGTTGACGTTGCCGACCAGGCTATTCTCGATGGCGCTGACGGCGTTGGCGACATTCTCGGTGCGGGCGGCAACGGCGCTGGCGAGCGCTTCGTTCTCGGCGCGCAGACGGTCGGCGCTGAGATTGGCTGCGGCGGTAATGCGGGCAGCCGCCTGTTCGCCGGCATCGGTGTAGCGATCGATGATCGGGCGGGCGGTTTCGTCAAGGATGCGGGTCAATTCGACAGAGCGGCCTGACAGCATCGAATTGAGGTCGCGGGTGCGTTCCTCAAGCGTCGAGCGGATCGAGTTGCCGCGCGCTTCAAGCGCCCGGTCGACGTCGGAGAGAGAGGTATCGATCTCGCGGGCGCGCTCCTCGAGATTGGAGCGGATGGCGCTGCTGCGCGCTTCGAGCGCCCGCTCGACATCCGCCATGGTGGCGGAAATCTCGCTGCCGGCCCCCGACAGCGTCGTGCGGATGGCATTGCCGCGCGCCTCGAGAGACTGGCCGGCGTCCGACAGGGCCCTGGAAATGGCATTGACCTGCGTGCCGACAACGGTCTCCGCCTCGGCGACCTTGTTGACGATGGCATTGCCGGCTTCCGAGAAGGTCTGGGCGACGGCAGCGGCCTGGGTTGCCAGGCGGTTCTGAGCTTCGGCAACCCGCGTGACGATCTGCGAAGAGCGTTCATCCATGGTGCGGGTGAATTCGTCGCTTTTCGCATTGAGATCCTCGGCGAACTGCTGGCCGGTCTTGCCGAGCAGTTCCGTCGTTCTCGTCGCTTCGCCTTCCATTCCCTGGGCTGCTTCGGCCACCGCGCTGCGCAGCGTCGAGGCGAGGCCGGCGGCCTTGCCCTCGATGGTGCGGTTGACGGCGTCGAGGCCGACGGTCAACGCGCGATCCATAGTGGAGAGGCGTTCCTCGATGCGTGCGTTGCCGCGGTCCAGGGTTTCGCCGAGACTTGCCGTGCGGCCCTCGATGGCGCCTGCAAGCGTGGTCGTGCGGCTGTCCAACGTCTCGGCGAGATTGGCGGTGCGGCTGTCGATTGCCTGTGTAAGATTGGAAGCGCTGCCTTCGAGCGTCGCCGAGATGCGTCGGGTGGCGTCGTCACCGAGCGCGCCGAGGCGGGAAATGCCGTCGGCAAGCACGCCGGAGAGCTGGCTGCTGGCGGCTTCGACCTTTTCGGCAACGCCGCCGACGCCGTCGCGGATGCGGGTCTCGATCGCCGTAAGGCCGGCCTCCATACGAGAACCGGTTTCTTCAAGACGTCCCGCAAGGTTCTCAACCGACTGGTCGAGATGGGCGGAAAGGTCTTGGGCGGAGCTCGAAATCGTGTTCGCCGCCTCCTGGAAGCGGCCGGCGATCTGGCCGGCGCCGGCGCGCATGCGATCTTCCAATGTCTGGGCGCCGGCATCGATCGCCTGGCGGATCGAGGCTTCACGGTCTTCCAGCGACATTTCGAGCATGCTGACGCTCGTCGCCACCGAAGTGCCGATGCTGGTCGCCTGTTCAGTGAGCGTATCGCTGATCTGCGCATGCGCCTGGCTCAGCGACAGCTCGATGGCATTGCCGCGATCCTCAAGCGTCGTGCGGATGCGCTCATGGGCGGAAGCGAGCCCGCCTTCGATGCGCGCCGCGGCCTCCTCGGCCAGGCTCCCGAGCCGCGCATGGGCATCGCTGAGGCGGCCTTCGATGCGGCCGGTCAAGCCGCCGACGAGATCTTCAAAGCGAGCACCGCCCGCATCGAGAACCCCCGAAATCACCGCACTGTGCTCGGAGAGCGCGGATTCAAGCCGCCGCTGATTATCGGCATAGGCGTTATGGATAGCGTCCGTCTTGTCGGCAAAGGCGCCGGCGACGCGGGCCTCGGCGCTGGTGACAGCCTCCATGATTGCATTGCTGCGGGCTTCGAGGGCGCTGTCGAATCGGCTCTGGTTGTCATCGAGCGAAATAGCGAGCGCCATGGTCTTTTCGTCGAGCGCATCGGTGAGCCGATCATGGCTTGCCGTTACGGCACCGACGAGCGCGGCTGCGCGGTGTCCCAGGGCTTCCTCGATGCGGATCTGCCCTTCGCTTAGCGAGGCGGCCAGCGCGCTGGCCTTCTGGTCGAGCACACCATTCAGGCGTTCATGTGTGCCGGAGACCGCATTGTTGATCGCATCGGCGCCGGATGTCAGCGTCTCCTCGAGACGGCTCTGGCTCTCGTTCAGCGAAATGGCAAGGGCCATCGCCCGATCGTCGAGCGTCTCGGACAGGCGGTCATGGGTGGCGGAAACTGCGTTGAGGAAGGATTCCGAGCGGCTCTCCAGCGTGTCCTGCAGACGGCTCTGGCCTTCGTTTAAGGAGGCGGTAAGTGCCGAAGCCTTCTCCTCGAGGGTCGCGGCGATACGCTCATGCGTACCGGAGACGGCCTTGAGGAAAGCCTCGGAACGGGATTCCAGCGTGTCTTCGATCCGCGTCTGGTTCTCGTTGAGAGAGATTGCGAGCGCCATCGCCTTCTCGTCCAGCGTTTCCGACAGGCGGTCATGCGTGCCTGAAACGGCATTCAGCAGCGCCGCCGACCGGGTCTGCAGCGTGTCCTCGATGCGAGCCTGGCCTTCGGTCAGCGAGATGGCAAGCGCCATCGCCTTTTCATCGAGGGTCTCCGAGAGACGCTCATGAGTGCCGGATACGGCATTCAGCAGGGCAGCGGAGCGGGTTTCGAGCGTATCTTCGATGCGTGCCTGAGTTTCGTTCAGCGAGTTGGCAAAAGCTGCCGCCTTACCTTGCAGCGTTTCGGCAAACCGGTCATGCGTGCCGGAGACGGCGTTCAACAGGCCTGCGGAACCATTTTCGAGCGTTTCCTCGATGCGGGCCTGGCTCTCGTTCAAGGAAATAGCAAGCGCCATCGCCTTTTCATCAAGGGTCTCGGCAAGCCGGTCGCTCGTGCCGGACACGCTGTTCAACAAGGCTTCGGCGCGGGTTCCGAGCGCGTCCTCGATGCGGGCATGGCGCTCGTCGAGCGAGGTCGTCAGGGCCGCAGCCTTGGTATCCAATGTTTCCGACAGCCGATCATGCGTGCCTGAGACGGCGTTGAGGAAGGCTGCGGAACGGGTCTCCAGCGTGTCTTCGATGCGGCTCTGGCTCTCGTTCAAAGAGATGGCGAGCGCCATTGCCTTTTCGTCGAGCGTTTCGGAGAGGCGGTCATGCGTGCCGGAAACGGCGTTAAGCAGCGCCTCGGAGCGGGTTTCGAGCGTATCCTCAATGCGGGCCTGGCTCTCGTTCAAAGAGATGGCGAGCGCCATCGCCTTTTCGTCGAGCGTTTCCGCAAGACGGTCATGGGTGCCGGAAACCGCGTTGATAATGGCGTCGGAGCGGGTCGTCAGCGCTTCCTCGAAGCGGCCGTGATGGGTGGTCAACGCATCGATCAGCGCTCCGCCGCGCTCCGCCATGACGCTGTCGATACGCTCATGGGCTGTGCCAACCGCGTCCCGGATTTCTGCTGCGCGCGCTGTCAATACGCTGGTGAGTTCCTCGGCGCGGCCGCCGAAGGCCGTCGTGACCTGCTCGGTGCCGGCGGCAACGGCGGCGGTCAAGTCGGCAGTGGTTGCGCGCAGCGTATCGCGGAATTCGGCTGAGCGGGCCTGAAGATTGTTGTGCAGGTCGGAGGCACCGGATGCCAGCGCCAGCGCGATGTCCGAGGTGGCGCTCTGCAGCGCCGAGGTCAGCTCGCCGGTGCGGCTGGTGAGTGCGGTGGTGATTTCTTCGGTGCGGCTATTGAGCGTGCTCTCCAGCACTTCATGGCCGGTTGCGAGCGCCGTCGCAAGCGCCAGCGACTGGTCGGTCATCGACGAGCCGAGCCGGTCGATACTGGAGCTCAAAATGCCCTCGATCGAATCCGAACCGCCGGTCAGCGTTTCGTTGATGCGGGCAAGGCTCTCCATCAGCTTGGTGTCGAGCGACCCGGTGCGCTTGTCGAAAGCGCTCGTGAATTCGGCAACACGCTCGTCGAAGGCGGTCGACAGCTGGGCAACGGTCGTCTGCAGGCGCTCTTCGAAGAAGCCGGAGCGCAGATCAAGATCCATGACGGCGTCGTCGGCGGTGCTCTGCAGGCTCTGGCGGAAGCTTGCGCCCTTCTCATCGAGCGCGCTGTTCAGCTTCGAGAGCACGTCGTCGAGCGTGCCGCTGATGGTGCGTTCGCCCGATGTCAGGCTCTCGTTGATCTCGCGGGTGCGGGCGATCAGGATTTCATTGAGCTGATGCGTGCGCTCGTTTAGCGCCGCGTTCAGCTTCTCGGTGCTGCTGTCCATGGTCGAGGCGCGCGTCTCAAACTGGCTGAGCAGTTTTTCGCCGTGTTCATTGAGGTTGACGGAGAGCGCCTCGAGGCGGTTGTCGAATTCGGTGGCGAGCGCAAAACCGGAGGCGTTGAGGGTCTGGAGCAGGCTGTCGGTCTTGGCGGCGAGCAGGCTGCCCATCGACTGCAGGGCGCTGTCCGATTTTTCCAGGATCGTCGCTGCGCGCGTGTCGATCAGCGAGGCGAAGGCTTCGCCCGACGTGGCGAGCCGCACGGCGATTTCTTCGGTCGCCAGCGACAGTTCTTCCTTCAGCTGGTCGTGGACGCTGCCGATCGAGGTGCGGATGCGGTCGGCATGGTTGACGATCGCCTCCCGCTCCGAACCGAGTTCATGGACGAGGCCGCGCACGCGCAACTCGTTGTCCGCATAGGAGCGTTCCAGCGCGTTGACCTCGGAATGGACCAGCGTTTCCAGCTCGGAAGCGCGCGCGATGGTGCGCTCGATGCCTTCGTTCATGGCCGAGACCTCGCGACGCACTGCCTGGCCAACGGTCATGATGCGCTCGGAGGCAATGGTTTCCGGCTCCGCCAGGCGCAATGCCACCTCTGCCATGGAGCGGGCGGCGTTGCGCATGTCCTGAGCGCGGGAGATCATGATGGCGAAAGCATAGAACATCATCACCGGAATGATGATGCCGACGAGGCCGGCAATAACGCCGGGCAGGGCAACCAGATCGGCGATCGAACGGATCTGCCAGATCTGCGGCGCATAAATCAGCGACATCAGGCCGAGGCCCGCCATGACCCAAAGCACGGAAAACAGGGTAGCGGTGCGCACTGCCGAGCGGCTGGAGGCGCCGTCGAAGGATTTTAGGATCGAGGCGGGCGTATTGCGGCTGGCATCATTGGCGGGCGCGAAGGCCGGCGCTCGGGAAGCCTGCTCGGCCCCGGCGCCGCGGCGGTTGCGGCGCTGCGCTTCTTCCTGGGCCTGCTGATTGCGCGCATTCGATGGATCAGACACATTTCCCTCCGGCGCCTGAGGCGCGTCGCCGCGGCGAGACGGCGCGTTATCCTTGCCGAAGTCGATCTGGAGCGCCTCGTCCAACGCCTTGAACGCCTTGTCCTCGATCGACTCATTGTATTTGTTATTCGCCATTCGATTACGCCTCGTTACTGTCGGCCGGCCCGGTAGCGCATCCCCGGTTTCCGCCTGCCCGGGAACAACTTTGCCGTTACGGCTCTCCATCCCAATCGCGGACGGATAAGCATGTCATTTCAGAGTAGATAGCCGCTTTTTCAAACGGAAGGTATCAAAACACTACCATTATCCACTCACTCGGCAAAGGCGCGTACCATAAACCCGCTCCACCAGTATCGTAGTGACACATCTGGGCTCAGCACACAATTAATGAAGGCTTGAGATTCACGACTTGTTAACTTGTTGTTAACACCTTTGAATCCGAAGCCCTGCTTAAAAACCAATAATTTAGGGATGTTTAACGGATGTTAACCATATGGTGAGATTTCGGTGCCGATGTGCCGGAATTTAACGCGATGGCCACCCTCCTGACGCAGAACTGTAGCAAGTGCGGACGATGTGAGACGGGAGACGTGGCAAATGGCAGGTCAGTTGGCAGCATTGAAAATCGTTTTCGAGGCGCCTGATAATGGACAAGGGCCGTGTCCCTCGAAGGTACGGCCGATCGATCTCGTCCATCTCGCAAAACAGACAATGGGCGACAAGTCTCTGGAAATCGAAGTCCTTCAGATGTTTGCGCGCCAGGCGCGGGCGTGCCTCCAGGATATGGCGAGCGGCGAAACCGTCCGTGTCGGCGCGGCTGCGCACCGGCTGAAAGGTGCGGCGAGTTCGGTCGGCGCATTCCGCGTTTCGCAGACGGCTGAGGTCGTCGAGGAAACCGGCGGCGATGCCGGCGCAATGGCGGCGCTCGGCGCTGCCGTCCTCGACGCCGAGAATTTCATTCTCAAGCTCTGCCGCGGCTGACCTCCAACTCTTCTTTCGTTGATCGAACGGGGCCCGTTGTTTCATTGCGGAACCACGGGTCTTTTTGCGACGTCCCAGATGACGCTTTGAAGACGGCGGTCGAAGGCCCGATCTGCGAGGTTAGGGCGGATTTCCGAATGTTGACTGACGCGTCGATTTGTCGGAAGAAACTCCGCCCACCCATTTGAAGACCGGAAATAGTCCTGATGCCCAAACTTACCATCGTCGCCTTCGACGGTACGCGCTTCGACCTCGACGTCGACCAAGGCTCCACCGTGATGGAGAATGCCGTGCGCAACTCGGTGCCCGGCATCGAGGCAGAGTGCGGCGGTGCTTGCGCCTGCGCCACCTGTCACGTCTATGTTGACGAGGAATGGACGGAGAAGGTCGGCCAGCCGGAAGCGATGGAAGAGGATATGCTCGACTTCGCCTTCGACGTACGCCCGACCTCGCGGCTCTCCTGCCAGATCCGGATGAAGGCGGCCTATGACGGGCTTGTCGTGCACGTGCCCGAACGCCAGGCCTGAGATATCGCTGCCAGCACATTGTCCCGAAAATCGGAGTCCGATCTTCGAGGCGAATATCCGCCAATCATAACCAAAAAAAAAGACGCCTCGCGCGCTGGTGCGAGCGAGGCGAGGCGGGCGCATTACCAACGGATGAGGGAGGAACATCCGCGGCTTCGGAACGCGCCAGGAGAACCCAGCGAGGAAAGTCCAGATGCCGTACCTGAACTTTCGAATGTGTTCATATTAACGCGTTCCGGTTGAGTCTGCCAGGATGAAAAATGACCATTAAAACGCTGGGGAAGGCGTAAGTTTCGCACAAGTTTCGTTGCGCAGCTAAGTTTTTCTGCTCGTCATCAGCTCGAAAGAGCCTTATTTTCCGCCGGCTCGACCGTTGATTCGATTTTTCAGCAATCTCAGCATGCGCTTCTGGAAGTTGACCGCCTCAACCCGATCGAATCGCGCCTGCAGCCGATCGTGCTCCTCTATGCCGCGAGTTGATTCGTTGGAGACGAGCTCCTGCATGGCCTCGCAGCTGCGCTGCTGCGGCAATGTGCGGATGGCGCGCTCCATGGCGCGGGCCTGATCTCTGGCGATCTCGGCATGACGCTCCTCGTGGCGCTTGATGTCACTCGACAATGCGTCCCATATCATCGACAGCTCCTTGCTGGCGCCTCTGCGGCTGTTCCAGCGCGGCAGGATGATCTGGGTGTGAACCGTGACCTTGACATTGCCGACGCGGCATCGGCCGTCATCCTGGATATAGGTGGCCTCGCCGCCGAAGCGAATCTTGGTGGCGCCGGGATGGCGTGCCGACGATCCGCTCGCCGTCGGGCCGCGGCGGCTGAGTTCCCGGTCTAGTTCATCGGCGGTTTTGCCGCGGATGTCGAAATAGGAATAACTTTTCGATGCGATCACTTCAGCTGCCGCTGGACTGCTGAGGGAAAGAGCAATGGAAAAGGCGACAGGAAGGCACATATAACGCATTGCAAGCGGCATTCTGAACGCAACCCATGTTGAAATCGGCAGGAGCTTGGGGCATAGCCACCGTAAGCGCAATATCGGATGGCGGCTTTTTTCGTCATCAATAGGACAAGTCTGGTGACAGGGCTCGAAGGCAGTTTCTGGCGTGTCGGCCATGGCCGGGAAATCGAACTCGGCCGTCGTTCGGCGATCATGGCGATCATCAATGTGACGCCGGACTCCTTCTCCGACGGCGGACGTTTTGAAACCGTCGATGCCGCCGTCGAACACGCATTGCAGGCGGTCAGCGACGGTGCTGCGATCGTCGATATCGGTGGCGAATCGACCCGGCCGGGTGCGGCGTCGGTCAGTCCTTCGGAAGAGCAGGCGCGGGTGTTGCCCGTGATCGAGGCGCTGCGCGGTCGTACCGAGGCGCTGATCTCGATCGATACGTACCGTGCCGAGACGGCGCGGCTGGCGGTCGGCGCCGGCGCCCATATTGTCAACGACGTCTTCGGACTACAGAAAGATGCAGGTATCGCGGATGTGGCCGCGGCCACCGGGGCGGGGCTCTGCATCATGCATACCGGCCGCGACAGGGTCAAACTTGCCGATGTGATTGCCGACCAAGCGTATTTCCTCGAACGGTCGCTGGCGATCGCCGCCGCGGCCGGAGTTACCAGCGACCGGATCGTGCTCGATCCGGGTTTCGGCTTCGCCAAGGAGACGGCGGAGGAAAACCTGGAGCTGATGGCGCGGTTTTCCGAACTGTCGCGCTTCGGTCTGCCGCTGCTTGCCGGCACGTCACGCAAGCGCTTCCTCGGCGCGGTGACGGGGCGCGAGGCGCCGGAGAGGGATGCAGCGACGGCCGCATCAAGCGCGCTGCTCAGGCTTCAAGGGGCTGCGGTTTTCCGGGTGCACAATGTCGCAATCAACAGGGATGCGCTTGCTATCGCCGATGCTATGCTCAATGCGCGCCAGGAATTCGAGAGGAAGCGGCCGACATGACCACCTACACGATCACGCTGCAGAACTGCGCCTTCTTCGCGCGCCACGGCGTGCATGACGAGGAGGAATTCCTCGGTCAGCGCTTCTTCGTCGATGCCGAGCTCGATGTCGTCGCGGGCGAGGCGCTGGAAAGCGATTCGATCAACGACACCGTCAATTACGGCATTGCCTTTACGGTGATCGAGGAGATCGTCACCGGCAAGCGACGCTATCTCATCGAAGCACTGGCGCTCGATATCGCCAAGGGCCTTTGTCAGACGTTCCCGGAGGTGCGGCGGGCGAAGATCACAGTGCGCAAGCCCAATGCGCCGGTGCCCGGGGTGCTCGATTTCGTGCAGGTGAGTGTTGAGCATTTTGCCTGAGGCTGCATCGCAATCGGCCACACTCGGCCTCGGTGGCAATATCGGCGATCCGGTAAAGGCGATGGCCACGGCGCTGCAGAGACTGGACGGGCGCGACGACTGTCGTGTCACCGCCGTGTCGCGGCTCTATCGCACGCCGCCGTGGGGTAAAACGGACCAATCGTTCTTCTTCAATGCCTGCGCTGCGGTCGAAACCCGGCTCCCTCCAGAGGCGTTGCTCGATGTTTGCCTGTCGATTGAGCGCGAGATGAAACGCGAGCGTATCGAGCGATGGGGACCGCGTACGCTCGATATCGACGTGCTGACCTATGGCAATGTCGTCCAGCAGGCACCGCGGCTGGAGTTGCCGCATCCCCGTATGACCGACCGCGGTTTCGTCCTGATGCCGCTTGCTGATATCGCCCCAGGCCTTCTCGTCAGGGACCGGCCGGTCAGCGATTGGCTGCTCGAGGCCGACGTGACCGGCATCGAGGTCGCCGATGACAGCGGCGACTGGTGGCGGAGCGCGTGAAGCACGGATCCTAAAACGCGATACGGCGGGGAAACCCACCGCTTCAGGAAAATCCGTCATGCAATCCGTCTACTGGATGGAGCCGACGGCCATTTCGTCGACCTGACGAGTCAATGTCAGGCCGATAACCGGGATCATCTGGCTCTCGACCTTGACCGACACGGTGACGTTCATCGTCTTGTCGTCACGCACGCGGGCGATCATTGCGCCGTTCAGTTTGGCGCGGTTGATGCCCACCACGACGGTATCCTCGGTGACGGCGCCGGAGACAACGTCAAGACCCTTTCCGGCGGCGCCGTCGAGGAATTTTCCCTTGTAGGTGGAGCCCGACTGCGAGATGACGGCGCTCATCGGCTGCTTGAAGACGCCGACGCGGCAGGTGCCGTCGAGCTTGATGCCGGCAGTGCCGTCGCCGGTGGGTTCACCGGTCAGATTGCAGGTGAATTTCGTGCCCTTGTACTTGCCGGCGACGATCTCGCCGGGGCCCTTCCACGAGCCGGTGACGGATTCGAAGAAGGCCTTGTCGCGGGTTGCGGCCGTGGCTGCCGGAGCGACGTCTGCGACAGGAGACAATGCCGCGGCGGCGAGGCCGCATAAGAAGAGAAACTGGCGCGAATACATGGATTTTCCTTGGCAAACACCACTCACGAACTGGTGCCAAGTTTTGCCGAAGAATGGTTAATCCTTCCTTGCGATTGTGCCGAAATGCGAGGGATTGGATTTCTGTCATGCCCCGCGGATTTTAGGATCCGGCGGCTACAGTGTTGAATCTCCTTAACTTCGCCAACTTCACCCAAGGGAAGGTGAGAGCTGCGGAATCGCCTCGTCAGTTAAGAATTGTTGCCGCGCGGCGACATTGAAGGTGTGAGATCGCCGATAAAATCGCCGATTCCCGGCCGCTTTACCGCGCGAAAGGCAAGTGGACGACAAAGATCCATCGCCGCGATTCCGATGCGAGCAGTCATCAGACCGTTGATCACGCCCTCGCCGAGTCGGGCCGATAGCTTTGAGGCCAGCCCGTGGCCGAGCACCTGCTGGACGAGACTGTCGCCGACAGCGATCGAGCCGGTGACGGCGAGGTGGGCCAGCACGTCACGCAGGAGGCGGAACATGCCGAGCGTGCCGGGGCGGCCTCCGTAGAGCTCGGCCATGGCGCGGATGAGGCGGACGGACTCGTAGAGCACATAAAGCAGATCGACGATCGCGCGCGGGCTGACGGCGGTGACGATCGAGACACGCTTGGAGGCGTTGACGATGAGCGCCCGCGCTTTGCGGTCGAGTGGGGCCAGCAGCTCGCGTTCGGCCAGGGCGATCAGATGCGGGGGGTCGATGACCTCACCCTCGGTCGCCTTCAGCGTCGCGCGGCCCTTCGATGTCTCGGGATTGGCCGCAAGAAGCATAGTGAGGCGCGCAACGACGGCGCGCGCTTTCGCCGGCCGTGTTTCGAGGATCGCCGCCTCTGCTTCCGCCTTGATCGCCTGAACAGCGGCAAGGCGCATCATGCCCGCGGTTTCGCGGATGACAAGGGCAAGCACGGCGAGTACGCCGATCGCCAGCACGCCAAGAGCTGCATAACCCAGCCAGTCGGCGCGGGTGAAGAGATCGCGGATCAGCCGGTCGGTCCAGAGGCCGATGCCGAGCGACAGCAGGATCCCGAAGGCGCCTAGTGCGATCTTGCCGAAGGAGGAGCGCCGCTTGCGCGGTGTTGCCACCGGCACTGCGCTCGCATCCCTGTCCGGACTGATGAAGGGATCCTCCTCGTCGGGCGTCAAGACGATGTCTTCCGAGAAGCTTTCCGGTCTGCGCCGGCCTTGCTGTTGCCGACCATTGTCGCGCGGCACGGCAGCCTCATCCTCATAGGCGAAGGCGGCGGGTGGGCGGTGCGGCAAATCGGAGGGGGGCTTACTCATGCGAGACGGTCTCCGAACAGGAACTGCATGGCGCGGTCAAGGCGGATATGCGGCACCGAGAGCTTGATGCCGCCGCCGGTCTCCTCGAGATGGGGTGGGCGGAATCTGACGACGTTAACGTCGGGCAGGATATCGGCGGTCTCGCCGGAAGCGATGCGGTCGAACAGGCTTTCCGGATCCCGCGGCAGGTCTCCGGGGAAGATCGCGGTCTTTCTCTGGCCGTCGAATCGTTCGCCGGCAATGGTTTCGCCCTCCATCGGCGTGCCGACGATGACAGGCAGTTCATGGCCGTCGCGTTTTACCGATGCCTCGCGCGTGGCGCGTACGGAGGCGAGCGCCATCACGTCGATGCCGGCTCCGGCCATGCCGATGCGGGCGATGGCGCGATCGACGAGGCGGCGGGTCAGCGCATCGAGCTGATCATGGCTCTCATGATGGAGATGGTCGGCCTTGGTTGCGGCAACCAGCACACGGTCGATGCGGCGCCCCAGCAGCGACGAGAGCAGCGAATTGGTGCCCGGGCGGAAACAGGCGAGCACGTCGGTCAGCGCGCGCTCGAGATCCTGGACGGCTTCGGGGCCGCGGTTCATGGCCTGCAGCGCGTCGACCAGCACGATCTGGCGGTCGAGCCGGGCGAAATGCTCGCGGAAAAATGGTTTGACGACGACGGATTTATAGGCCTCGTAACGCCGCTCCATCATCGTCCAGAGCGAGCCGCGATCGGGACGTGTGCCCGGCGGCAGGACGAGCGGGGCGAAAGTCAGCGCCGGCGAGCCGTCGAGATCGCCGGGTAGAAGCAAGCGTCCGGGCGGCAAGGTGGATAGCGAGCGCTCGTCGGCCTTGCAGGCCTTGAGGTAATCCGCAAAGGCGGTGGCAAGCGCGCGGGCAGCCATCTCGTCGGCGCCGGCATTTAGATCGGCGGCACGGGTCAGCGCCAACCATTGCCGCGACAGTTCGGAGCGCACGCCGATTTGCGCAAGCGCGATCGTTTCCTCGCTGAAGGTGCGGTAATCCTTGCCGAGCAGCGGCAGGTCGAGCAGCCATTCCCCTGGATAATCGACGATATCGATTGACAGCCGGCCGGGCGAGAACAGGCGGTTCCAGCCGCTGGCGCTCTGATAATCGAGCGTGATGCGCAGTTCGGAAATGGCGCGAGTGGAATCCGGCCAGACGCGATCCTTCACCAGCGCCCGGATATGATCCTCATATTGGAAACGGGGCACAGCGTCATCCGGCTGCGGCTCCAGCCGCACGGCTGAAACGCGCCCCGACTGCACCGGCTCGAACAGCGGCAGCCGGCCACCATGCAGGAGATTGTGAACAAGCGAGGAGATGAAGACCGTCTTGCCGGAACGGGAGAGGCCGGTGACGCCGAGCCGCACGGTCGGATTGACGAGGCCGCTTGCCCTGTCGGCGAGATTATCAAACGCGATGCGGGCGTCGTCGGCGAGGGATGTCAGGCGTGGCGGCAAGGCGCAATTCCGGTTGATGACTGCCGGCAATATAGGAAGACTGCGTCGCCCGAAAAAGAAGCGCAGCGAAAGACTTCAGACGACGAGGAAATCGATAAGGCGCCAGCCGCTGGCGGAAGCGTCAAAATCGACAACGGCGAGGCCCGCCGTCGGAAAGCCGGCGGGAAGTGCGTTCACCATAGCCTCGTGGCCGATCAGCGCCTCAAGCGCCTGCTCGATCGTCGGGTTGTGGCCGATCAGCATGACGGCGGCCTTATCCTGCGCATCGACGATCTCGACATACGTATCGACCGTGGCGTTGTAGAGCGCGTCGATGTAATTCACGTCCAGTGCCACACCCATCGCCCGATGGACGGCATCGGCGGTGTCGCGGCAGCGCAGCGCCGTCGAACTGATCAGAAGATCGGGACGGTAGCCCTTGTCGGCGGCTTTGTCGGCGATAACCTCGGCATCGCCGTAACCTTTTTCGTTGAGCGGCCGGTCGAAATCGCGCTGTCCGGGTTCTGCCCAGGCGGCCTCGGCATGACGCAGGAGATAGATGCGATTGGGCGGAGGCAGCGGTACGGTCATGGGCAAATCCAGGATCGGCGGGTCTTTTCAGTAGCGGTAGGGATACTCCGCCGTCAACCGCCAGCCATGCCGCAACGGCCCAAAACGTGGCCGAAAACACGGCGTTTTGAAGACGAGACCAAAATTGCGGCCGGGAATAATCATGAGAAAATAGTCCGTTAGCTGAAAATTGTAACAGATTTAAAAATCTGTTTAGCTGTCGTATTTGGCTTGAATCGCGGCTAGCGCTTGGGATATACACCCCGCCAGATGAGATGTTCTTCAGGAGAATCGCGTTGAGTGAGAAGATCGATCTTAGCAATTACGTTCCCTCGGAAGAGGAAGAATTCATGAACGTAAACCAGCGTGCCTACTTCAGGGCAAAGCTGGTCGCCTGGAAAAACGATATCCTTAGAGAAGCGCGCGAAACACTCGACCATCTGGCCGAGGAAAGCGCAAACCATCCCGATCTCGCCGACAGGGCGTCGTCGGAAACCGACCGGGCGATCGAACTTCGCGCCCGCGACCGGCAGAGAAAATTGATCTCCAAGATCGACGCGGCGCTGCAGCGCATCGAAGACGGCACCTACGGCTATTGCGAGGAAACCGGCGAACCGATCGGTCTCAAGCGTCTCGACGCCCGCCCGATCGCGACGCTGTCGATCGAGGCGCAGGAGCGCCACGAACGTCGCGAAAAGGTCTACCGCGACGAATGACCATCCCCATGCAGAGATGAGACAAATTCAGCGCCGCGATCCGATCGCGGCGCTTTTTGTTGAGCCATCTCCCGGCGTGTCGAAGAAGAGGTTACGGGCAAGCGTCGGTCGCCAGAGCTTTCCAGATTGGTTCCCGCTCCGCCTGCGTGGGGAGATTGATTGTGACGAGGGTGCCATTCATGATCCGCCGTCGCATGATGTCGGCCCGGTCGGGCTCTGTTCGACAGAGGCCCCGATCGTGAAGAGCCTGGAGGCGGGAGCGTGACATCTGCAACTCGCCGGCCAGCAGCCGATCCAGGCGTATGCTCGTTGGAAACGGAGCCGCCAGTTCGATTTCCAGGCTCGTCCAGCCTCCGGTCTCGTGCCGGATCTCCTTGGCGATGTCGAATTCGGCGAACTCGTCCACACGCTGTGACTTGCGCCGCAGCGCATCAAGATTGAAGGTTTCCGCCCGAATCCAGTCCGGGTCGTTGGACTGCAGCGCGTCGAGAATCATCGGATCGACGTCTCGAATATTCCGGCGTTCGAAGATCGGGCGGTTCCATGTCCTTTCGCAGATCAGGCATTTGTAAATCAGCCAGGCGTCGAGCTTGCGACCGTTGGCATTGAGCCGGACCTTGCCGCTGGATCGGAAAGCTCTGAGGCCCCCGCATCCACCGCAGGCAATCCATGGCTGGGGCGCCGTTTTGGGAGTAATGGTCCATCGGACCCGAAGTGTCTTGCACATATCGTCTTGGTCTTCCGTTCGGAAGTCCACCAAGATGGTGCATGAGAAAACCCTTGCGGGCGCGGTATGGCGATGTTGTGGGCGGCTGAAGAGCTGAGACAGCGGAGCTGCACATGGCACATTGTAACAATGCCAAACCGGTCTCTCGCCACCACCCGATGAACATGTTCGCATGCCGCCAGCGCGTCGCTTACGGCTACACGGGTGAAACTGGGGTGAGACCGGTATTTACTTAGGCAAAGTCTACCTCGGATGCGCCAATGCTCTTCAACCTGATCGATAGCAAATGATCGGCGTGATAGGGAGTCCCCAAGGTGTTGGCGAGGTGAAAGCCGCAGCATTGCGGCTTTTATGCAACTTAATGACGAAGCTAACGGATGACAACCGAGATGTAAGCGTTTGTCTTACTTGTCGCGATTGACGCTCATTTCGCCGAAGATGCGGGCGACTTCTTTCTGCAGGTCGGTGTCGGCACCGGTGATGGGGGCAAGCTCGGGATCACGGCGCGGCTGGTTGGCCGGCTGCGGTGCGGCCTGGCGAGGGGCCTGGTTTGCCGGAGCCGGCACGAGCCGCTCGGCCGTCAGATTGTTCGACATTTCCTCTTCCAACACCCGTTGGAAATCACGGCGGATCGCCGCTGCCGATTGGGCAGCCGCTTCATCCTCGGCCGTAGCGGCAGCGGTGCGCGGCGCCGGCATGTCCGGGGCGGAGACCTCGGGCTCGATGCGCTGCTGCGGCAGCACGCGCTGGCGGGCGGCATCCAGGATTTCGGCAGCGCTTGCGGTATCCCGGAACGATGCCGGTTGCGCGCTGGCGGGAGCAGAGGGGCGCTCCGGGGTGCGCGGCTGGGGCGAGGCAGCGCGCAGGGGCTGGTCGCGTTCGGCCGATAGAGGTGCCGTCGCCGGTTCTGGCGGAAGAGGGCTGGTGGCCACCGGCGGCGGCATGGTGGGCGGGGCCGATGGTTCGGGGCGCGGCCGCGGCTCCGACGCGGGCGCAGCGAAGGAGGGCTCGGTGGCCGGCTCGGCGCGGGGGGTGACCGGCGCACGGGCGGCGGAAACAGGCGGTGTTTCCGGCCGCGGGACTGCGATCGGCCGCTCGGCGGCAGGCTCCGGGCTTGAGGGGCTTTCCGGCTGTTCGGACTTCTCCGGCAGGATGCGGCTTTCAATGACGATATCGGTCGGGCCACCGATCATGATAAGATGCTCGACATCATCTCGGCGCACCAGCACCAGCCGGCGGCGGGCGTCGACGGCTGCCGCATCCAGCACCTGCAGGCGGGGCTGACGGTTGCGGCCGCCGCGTACGAAGGGCGAAGGGGCGCGACCTCGCATCAGCCAGAGTGCGAGAATGAGCAGGAGGAGCGCCAGGCCGACGCCACCGGCCGCAAGCAGGAAACGGCTGCCATAGGCTGCGACAAGATCATCGAACATGGTCACTCACTCCATTTCACATTCGGCACATATTGACGACTTTTCCGTTCCTTAGGCAAGGGCAGCCGGTCCTGTCCAGCCATGCACGAACGCGATTTCGTGTTATGCCGAATTGCAGCTGCCGGCTTCGCGCGGGACGCTGCCGCAGGTATCCGGCGCAGATGGCGCTCTTGCCTGTGAATTCAAGCGGTCTTGCCGGCGACCGGTGTTTTTGCCGGCGTGGCAAATTGCTAAGAAGGAAAGAGCGCCTGATTCCCGCTTCTTGTTCGTGCTACGAGGTGGGAAAGGCTTATGCGAGGAATATATGACGAAACCGCGTCAGGTCGACGACTATAACGCACCGCTTGTGGATCGTGGGGGGCGTTCTGGCACGGTTTTGCGCATTCTTCTCCTGGCGCTCGTGCTGATCGCGGCCGCAGGGGCTTTTGTCGTCTTCAAGCGATCGCTCGACAACGAGATGGTACTCGGCGGTCTCGGCGTTCTCGCCATGGTCGGCATCTTCTTCCTGGTATCTTCCGTTATCGGCTTCATCGAGGTGATGCCGCAGCGCCAGTCCGACAGCTTGGCGCGCGCCTTCCTCAACAGCCACCCGGACGGCACGCTGATCACCGACGATAAGGGCCGGATCATCTATGCCAACGCCGCCTATGGCGCGCTCACCGGCGCGCGCAAGGCAACCGAAGTGCAGACGCTGGAAACGCTGCTGTCGCGGCACCGCGAATCCAACGAGGCGCTCTACCGGCTGGTCAATGGCCTGCGCGAGGGCAAGGAGGGCCGGGAGGAATTCCGCCTGCTGCGCGCCGTCGGGCCCGGCAGCAACAGCTCGGGCGCGCATTGGTACCGGCTGAAGGTGCGGCTGCTGCAGCCGGAGGATGATGGCGGCAAGCCGCTGCAGATCTGGCAGATCACTGACATCACCGCCGAACGCGACGATCAGGAGCGCTTCTTCAAGGAGCTGCAGAATGCGATCGATTATCTCGACCACGCGCCGGCCGGCTTCTTCTCCGCCGGCAGGAAGGGCGAGATCTTCTACCTGAACGCGACGCTTGCAGAGTGGCTGGGCCTCGACCTGACCAAGTTCCTGCCGGGCTCGATGTCGATCGGCGACCTGGTGGCGGGCGAGGGGCTGGCGCTGATCCAGTCGGTGCAGGCCGAGCCCGGCCTGAAAAAAACCGTGACGCTGGATCTCGACCTGCGCAAGACCAACGGCCAGAGCCTGCCGGTGCAGATCATTCACAGCGTCACCTCGATGCGCGACGGCGCGCCTGGCGAAAGCCGGACGATCGTGCTGGCGCGCGGAAAGAGCAGCGAGAGCGGCCAGTCGGCTTCGGCGGCCGCCATGCGCTTCACCCGCTTTTTCAACAATACCCCGATGGCAATCGCCTCGGTCGACGGCGACGGACGCATCCTGCGCACCAACGCGCCGTTCCTCAAGCTGTTCTCCGGCATCGTCTCGCGCGACGACCTGGAAAAGGCGCCATATCTGGAAACGATCGTGCAGGAGAGCGATCGGCCGCAACTGGCCGCGGCGCTGACGGCCGCCAAGGACCGGCAGAGCGACATCCCGCCGCTCGACACCCGCACGCCGACAGACGAGGCGCGCTATTTCCGCTTTTATGTCAACGCCGTTATCGACCAGAGCGACGAGGCGCCCGAAGAGGCGGCGATCGTCTATGCCGTCGAGGTGACCGAGCAGAAGGCGCTGGAAGCGCAGATGGCGCAGACGCAGAAGATGAACGCTGTCGGAACGCTCGCCGGTGGTATCGCTCATGATTTCAACAACGTCCTGACGGCGATCCTGCTTTCTTCCGATCACCTGCTGCTGCAGGCGCGTCCTTCCGATGCAAGCTTCGCCGATCTGATGGAGATCAAGCGCAACGCCAACCGCGCCGCGGTGCTGGTGCGCCAGTTGCTCGCCTTCTCACGCAAGCAGACAATGCGGCCCTCGGTTCTGAACCTCACCGATGTCGTCGGCGACCTGCGCATGCTGGTCGACCGGCTGCTCTCCGGCACTAATGTCAAGCTCGATGTGCAATATGGCCGCGATCTCTGGCCCGTCAAAACCGACCTTTCGCAATTCGAGCAGGTGCTGATCAATCTCTGCGTCAATGCGCGCGACGCCATGCCTGACGGCGGCACGCTGACGCTGCGCACCCGCAATTTGACCGCAGCCGAGGTCGCGGCCTTCAATTATTCCTACATGCCGGCCGAGGACATGGTGCTGGTCGAAGTCGCCGATACTGGTACAGGCATCGCGCCCGAGATCATGGACAAGATTTTCGAGCCCTTCTTCACCACCAAGGATGTCGGCAAGGGCACCGGGCTTGGTCTCGCCATGGTCTACGGCATCGTCAAGCAATCGGGCGGCTACATCCAGCCGGAATCCGAAGTCGGCAAAGGCACGACCTTCCGGGTCTTCCTGCCGCGCCACATCCCAGAACCGGCGATTGCCGCGGAGGCGGGTTCGATCGACAACGCCATCAATGAAGTCCCAGCCGCGCCGGCGGTGGCCGCGCAGCAGCCGGAGGACCTGACCGGCTCGGCCGTCGTCCTTCTCGTCGAAGACGAGGAAGCGGTGCGCCGCGGCGGCAAGCGCATGCTGGAAACGCGCGGCTACACCGTGCATGAGGCTGGCTCGGGCGTCGAGGCGCTGAGCATCATGGAGGAGCTCGAGGGCAAGGTCGACATCGTCGTTTCCGACGTGGTGATGCCTGAAATGGACGGCCCGACGCTGCTGCGCGAGTTGCGTAAGAACTATCCCGACCTGAAATTCATCTTCGTTTCCGGCTATGCCGAGGACGCCTTCGCCCGCAATCTGCCGCCGGATGCGAAATTCGGGTTTTTGCCGAAACCGTTCTCGCTGAAGCAGCTTGCCGTGGTGGTGAAGGAAACGTTGGATAGCTGATTACGGCTTGATGGTTTGCGGGGAGGCACACTGTGTGGCACCCCCCTCTGTCCTGCCGGGCATCTCCCCCACAGGTGGGGGGATCGGCTGGGCGCGATGGCTTCCTCAAACAATTGCCGTATGATTGTTCCGCTACTGTAGCGAGGGAACGATGGGGCGGCCTCTTGCCGATCTCCACCCTTGTGAGGGAGATGTCCGGCAGGACAGAGGGGGTGCCACACGGCCAACCCTCTCTGAAAATCCTCAAGCCGATAAAACGAACCCACCAATTACTCACCCAACGCCACGGCAATCTCTGCCGCAAGCCGCGCATTGTTTTCCACCAGCGCGATATTCGTCTTCAGGCTCTGGCCGTCCGTCAGGTCGAAAATGGTCGAGAGCAGATAGGGCGTCACCGCCTTGCCGGTGATTTCGTCGCGTTCGGCACTATCAAGCGCCCGCTCGATATAGATCTCCATCTCCTCACGCGCGATTTCGTCGGCTTCCGGCACCGGATTGGCGACGAGCATGCCGCCGTCGATGCCGAGCTGTTCGCGCACCGTCTGGAAATTGGCGATGGCCGCCGGGCTGTTCAGCGAGAGCGGGCTGCGGATACCCGATGAACGCGACCAGAAGGCGGGGAATTTTTCGCTCTCATAGGTGACGACAGGTACGCCGCGGGTCTCCAGCACTTCAAGCGTCTTTGGAATGTCAAGGATCGCCTTGGCGCCGGCGCAGACGACGATAACGCCGGTGCGCGCCAATTCCTCAAGATCGGCTGATATATCGAAGCTTTCCTCGGCGCCGCGATGCACGCCGCCGATACCGCCTGTGGCAAAGACACGAATGCCCGCGCGGGCCGCCGCGATCATCGTCGCAGCAACCGTCGTTGCGCCGGTGCGCCGTTCGGCGATCGCGAAGGCGAGATCGGCGCGTGACACCTTCATGACCTCCTTTGCCTTGGCAAGCTGCTCCAGTTGCGCAGCTTCAAGGCCGATATGAAGGGTGCCGTGGATGACCGCGATCGTCGCCGGCACCGCGCCCTGTTCGCGAATGATCGTCTCGACGCTGCGCGCCATTTCGATATTGCCGGGATAGGGCATGCCATGGGTGATGATGGTCGATTCCAGCGCCACCAGTGGCGCGCCGCGCTGCTTGGCGCTGGCGACCTCCTTCGAATAGGCGATCGGCAGAAGAGGGGAGATGGGCTTGGTCATGGTCTTGTCCTGTGATCGGCAGAGCATGATACCAAAAGCGTGGGCGGCTTTCGAAACGGCATCTTGCTCAACTCTTTAATTCAGCCGCTTCAATGCAGAATTCTGACCTTGGGAACAAGGGCAAGCGCCTCATTCAAGAGATCCGGAGTCAGATTTTCGTTGACGGCGTGCCGTGACTGCACCGTGAGCGCTGCCGCCGCCGCGCCGTAGCGAACGGCCTCCTCGAGCGGCAGGCCTGATATCAAGGCGGCGAGCGTGCCGGCGGCAAGGGAATCGCCGGCGCCGGTAACATCGGCGACGGTTTCGGCGATTGGCGGCTGCAGCGCCACGGCGCGGTCTTTGCAAATCGCAACGAGCTCGCGCCGTCCGCGGGTGACGACGGCGTTTCTGATGCCGATCTCATTCAGGAGCGGCGGCCAACCGCCCGAATCCTCCGGTTGCAAGCCGGTAACGGCAGCGGCTTCGGCCTCGTTCAGGAACAGATAGTCAATATCCCTAATACAGGGTTTCAGCCGGACCACCTTGGCCGGCGAGATGGCGATGGCTGCAACGGGTTTGGCCAGGGAGTTCGCCTTGGCGACGATCGCCGCGATCGTCTCTTCCGGAAGATTGGCGTCGACGAGAATGAAATCATGCGTGGCGAAGGCCTCGCGCACCCAGCGGATGGACAGGCGCCGCGGCACGAAGAAACGGTAGAGATCCATATCGGCGAGGGCGATCACGAGGTCGCCGTTCTTCTCGATGATCGCCGTATAGCTCGGTGTCTTGCGGTCGAGGAAGACGAAAGGCCGGTCGTCGATTCCGGCGAAATCGGCAGCTTCGCCGACCATTTCGCCGAAGGGATCGCCGCCGCGCGGCGAGATCATCGTCACGTGAAAACCCAGTCTTGCAAGGTTACGCGCCGCGTTGAAGCCGCCGCCGCCCGGCTCCTCGAACCAGGTGCCGGGATTGCTGGCGCCTGGCGCCGTTTCGCCGGAGATGCGGCCACGCCTGTCGATATGGGCACCGCCGAGAACGAGAATCTTTTTCATCAACTTACCCGGGATCATTAAGTGCGAAGGGCGAATCGATGCTCATTGCCCGGCTGCGGCAAAGCTTGCGCAGAGGGTCTAAGCCGTTGCTTTGCATCGATAAAACAAATGTAGAACACGGACCGTTTTACCTTTTTCTTTCAAATGTTTGTGCGCCTATTGCGGGAATGGAACAAATAGGGTACAAACTCGACATTGCTTGAGCGGCTTCAATAACCTAAAGGTGGATCGGATGTCTCAGAATACATTGCGGCTGGTAGAGGACAAATCGGTGGACAAAAGCAAGGCGCTTGAAGCGGCACTCTCACAGATAGAGCGGTCGTTCGGCAAGGGCTCGATCATGAAACTCGGCTCCAACGAGAACGTCGTCGAGATCGAGACGGTTTCGACGGGCTCGCTTGGTCTCGATATCGCGCTCGGAATTGGCGGCTTGCCGAAGGGCCGCATCATTGAAATCTATGGGCCGGAAAGCTCGGGCAAAACAACGCTTGCGCTGCAGACCATTGCGGAATCGCAGAAGAAGGGCGGCATCTGCGCCTTCGTCGATGCCGAACACGCGCTCGATCCAGTCTATGCCCGTAAGCTTGGCGTCGATCTGCAGAATCTGCTGATCTCGCAGCCAGATACCGGCGAGCAGGCGCTCGAAATCACCGACACGCTGGTGCGCTCCGGCGCCGTCGACGTTCTCGTCGTCGACTCGGTCGCCGCGCTGACGCCGCGCGCCGAAATCGAAGGCGAGATGGGCGACAGCCTGCCGGGCATGCAGGCCCGCCTGATGAGCCAGGCGCTGCGCAAGCTGACCGCGTCGATCTCCAAGTCGAACTGCATGGTGATCTTCATCAACCAGATTCGCATGAAGATCGGCGTCATGTTCGGTTCTCCGGAAACGACGACCGGCGGCAATGCGCTGAAATTCTATGCCTCCGTGCGCCTCGACATTCGCCGTATCGGCTCGGTCAAGGAGCGCGAAGAGGTGGTCGGCAACCAGACCCGTGTCAAGGTCGTCAAGAACAAGATGGCGCCTCCCTTCAAGCAGGTCGAGTTCGACATCATGTACGGCGAAGGTGTGTCGAAGACAGGCGAACTCGTCGATCTCGGCGTCAAGGCCGGTATCGTCGAGAAGTCGGGCGCCTGGTTCTCCTATAACAGCCAGCGTCTCGGCCAGGGCCGCGAAAACGCCAAAACCTTCCTGCGCGACAATCCGGATCTCGCCCGCGAAATCGAGCTGGCGCTGCGCCAGAATGCCGGTCTGATCGCCGATCGTTTCCTGCAGAACGGCGGTCCGGATGCCGATGACGGCGATGCCGCCGCGGAAATGTAATTTTCGCGCTTGCACTTGATCCGATATCTCAGCCGGCTGCATTCCCTCATCAGAATGCGGCCGGTTTTGTTTGTCGGCTGGACAGTGGCGGAGGCGAACGTTAAAAGCCGATGGATTTGAATTTATCTGCCTACGGCAGCATTGAAGGGCATAGAATGAGCGGCGTAAACGACATCCGGTCGACCTTCCTCGACTATTTCAAGAAGAACGGCCACGAGATCGTTCCGTCCAGTCCGCTCGTGCCGCGCAACGACCCGACGCTGATGTTCACCAATGCCGGCATGGTGCAGTTCAAGAACGTCTTCACCGGCTTGGAAAAACGTCCTTATGCAACCGCGACAACCTCGCAGAAATGCGTGCGCGCCGGCGGCAAGCATAACGACCTCGACAATGTCGGCTATACCGCGCGTCACCTGACCTTCTTCGAGATGCTCGGCAATTTCTCCTTCGGCGACTATTTCAAGGAGAATGCGATCGAGCTGGCCTGGAAGCTCGTGACCGAAGGCTTCGACCTGCCGAAACATCGCCTGCTGGTGACCGTCTATTCCGAAGACGAGGAAGCAGCGGCTTTGTGGAAGAAGATCGCCGGTTTTTCCGACGACAAGATCATCCGCATCCCGACCTCCGACAATTTCTGGCAGATGGGCGATACCGGACCCTGCGGACCCTGCTCGGAAATCTTCATCGACCAGGGCGAAAATGTCTGGGGCGGCCCTCCCGGTTCGCCTGAGGAAGACGGCGACCGGTTCCTAGAATTCTGGAACCTGGTTTTCATGCAGTTCGAGCAGACCGAGCCGGGGGTTCGCAATCCGCTGCCGCGTCCGTCGATCGACACCGGCATGGGTCTGGAACGCATGGCCTGCATCCTTCAGGGCGTTCAGAGCGTCTTCGATACCGATCTTTTCCGCACGCTGACCGGCACAATCGAGGATACGATAGGAGTCAAGGCGGAAGGCAGCGCCAGCCACCGCGTCATCGCCGACCATCTGCGTTCCTCGGCCTTCCTGATTGCCGATGGCGTGCTGCCGTCGAATGAGGGCCGCGGCTATGTGCTGCGCCGTATCATGCGTCGCGCCATGCGGCACGCCCAGCTTCTCGGCGCCAAGGAGCCGCTGATGTATAAGCTGCTGCCGACGCTGGTGCAGGAGATGGGCCGCGCCTATCCGGAGCTCGTGCGGGCCGAGGCGCTGATCTCGGAGACGCTGAAGCTCGAAGAAGGTCGCTTCCGCAAGACGCTGGAGCGCGGCCTGTCGCTGCTGTCGGATGCGACCGCTGATCTCGGCAAGGGCGGCATGCTGGATGGCGAGACCGCCTTCAAGCTTTACGACACCTACGGCTTCCCGCTCGACCTGACGCAAGACGCCCTGCGCGCTCGCGAGATCGGCGTCGACATAGCTGGTTTCACCGATGCCATGGAGCGCCAGAAGGCCGAAGCCCGGTCGCACTGGGCCGGCTCCGGCGAGAAGGCAACTGAAACCGTCTGGTTCGAGCTTAGGGAAAAGCATGGCGCAACCGAGTTCCTCGGTTACGACACAGAGAGCGCTGAAGGCGTGGTGCAGGCGATCGTCAAAGACAACGCCGTGGCCGACGAAGCCAAGGCCGGCGACAAGGTGCAGATCGTCGTCAACCAGACGCCGTTCTATGGAGAATCCGGTGGTCAGATGGGCGATACGGGCGTCATCTCCTCTGACCACGGTAAGATCGAGATATCGGACACACAGAAGAAGGGGGAGGGCCTCTTCGTGCATTCCGGCACGGTCGTTGAAGGTGCATTCAAGACCGGCGATGCTGTCGTTCTGACTGTCGACCATGCCCGCCGTTCGCGCCTGCGCGCCAACCATTCGGCAACCCACCTGCTGCACGAGGCGCTGCGCGAAGTGCTCGGCACCCATGTCGCGCAGAAGGGCTCGCTAGTTGCGCCCGAGCGTCTGCGTTTCGACGTTTCGCACCCCAAGCCGATGTCGGCCGAGGAGTTGAAGGTCGTCGAGGACATGGCAAACGAGATCGTTCTGCAGAATGCCCCCGTCACGACCCGCCTGATGAGCGTTGATGACGCGATCGCCGAAGGCGCAATGGCGCTCTTCGGCGAGAAATACGGCGATGAGGTCCGCGTCGTTTCGATGGGCACGGGTCTGCACGGCGCGAAGACCGACAAGCCTTACTCGGTCGAACTTTGCGGTGGTACGCATGTGTCGGCCACCGGCCAGATCGGACTCGTCCGTATTCTCGGCGAAAGTGCAGTCGGCGCCGGCGTCCGTCGTATCGAAGCCGTGACCGGTGAAACGGCGCGTGAATATCTTGCCGAGCAGGACGAGCGCGTAAAGACGCTCGCGGCGTCGCTCAAGGTGCAGCCGTCGGAAGTCCTGTCGCGCGTGGAAGCGCTTATCGACGAGCGCCGCAAGCTCGAGAGGGAATTGGCCGACGCCAAGCGTAAACTCGCCATGGGCGGCGGGCAGGGCAACTCGGCCGATGCCGTGCGCGAAGTTGCCGGCGTAAAGTTCCTCGGCAAGGCTATATCGGGCGTCGACCCCAAGGATCTGAAGGGCCTGGCCGACGACGGCAAGACCAGCATCGGCTCCGGCGTCGTCGCCCTCGTCGGCGTGTCCGACGACGGCAAGGCGAGCGCAGTGGTTGCGGTGACGTCGGATCTCGTTCAGCGCTACAGCGCTGTCGACCTCGTCCGCATCGCCTCGGCTGCTCTCGGCGGCAAGGGGGGCGGCGGCCGCCCCGACATGGCCCAGGCCGGCGGCCCCGACGGATCGAAGGCTGATGACGCCATAGAGGCCGTGGCTTTGGCGCTCGCCGGCTGATCATCAGATCTGCGGGATTTTCAAACGGCGGAGGCTCGGCTTCCGCCTTTTTTCGTTTCAGCTTCCGCAGCAGGTCCGCAGGATTTGTCAATTCGATATATGGTTGTCTGTGGTCATTCGGTTTTGCATAAGGCTTTGACATGAACGGCGGCACGGCATGGGCGCTTTACGAGACCCGTCTAAGACGGGTTTCGGCCTACATTCACGACCATCTCGATGAAGAACTGGATATGGAACGTCTGGCCGAGATCGCCTGTTTGTCGAGCTATCACTGGCACAGGATTTACCGGGCGATCTATGGCGAGACGCTGGCGGCCACCGTCAAGCGGCTCAGGCTGCATCGCGCCGCGGGCGAGATCGTCCGCACGGAGCTTGCCGTCAGTGATATTGCGAAGCGATCAGGCTATCCCAATCTCCAATCTTTCAACCGCATCTTCAAATCGGTCTATGGCATGCCGCCGGCGCGCTACCGGAAAGAGGGAAGCCATGCAGCGTTCCAACCCTCACCTAACGGAAAGTCCAAAGCCATGTTTGATGTTACCTTGCGGCAGATCGAGCCGATCGAACTGATCGGCGTCGCCCACACCGGTTCCTACATGCAGATCGGCAAAGCCTTCGAAACATTGTTCGGCACGCTTTACGCCCGCGGCCTTGCCAAGCCGGATATGCGGATGATCGGCGTCTATCTCGACGATCTCGACATCGTGCCGGCCGAAAAACTGCGCTCCATCGCCTGCGTCACCAGCACCCCAGGAGTTCCCACCGAAGCGCCGTTCGAGCGACATACGATCGAGGGTGGCAACTATGCCGTCCTGCGCCATAAGGGTCCTTATGCGGACATGTATAGGGCCAATCAGTGGCTTTATTCCGAATGGCTGTCGAACTCGGGACGACAGTTGAAGGACAGTGTCATGTTCGAGGAATATCTCAACAATCCGCGCGATGTGCCGCCGACAGAACTGATGACGGATATTCACATGCCGCTTGCCTGACGGCTGATCCCAGCGCGGCGTTCCGGACGTCGCGCCGGATTCACAGTCAGGCAGCCTGCATCGTCTTGCCGGCCTCGTCGTCCAATGCGTTCGCGCGTTTGTAGGCCTCGCGCTCGCTGATGCGGCCGAAATAGTCGATGAAGGCCTGGCGCTTCTCGATGCTGCCGAAACCCAGACCCCAGCCGATATGCGCACCGACATAGACGTCGGCGGCGGTAAAGCGCTCGCCGGTGACGTAGGTCGATTGGGAGACCGCCATCTCAAGTGTATTCATGACGTCGCCGAAACCGCCGCAACCGGCCATGCGAAGGCGTTCCGCAGGGATTTCGAAGCCGAGCGCCTTCATCGTCACCGCCGATTCCAGGGGGCCGGCAGCAAAGAACATCCAGCGGTAATAGCGGGCGCGTTCCTCCGGCCTCGGCGCCAGGCTCTTTTCCGGGAAAGTTTCTGCCAGATAGGCGCAGATCGCTGCACATTCGGTGACGACGGTGTCGCCGTGGCGGATTGCCGGCACTTTGCCCATCGGATTGACCCGAAGATATTCCGGCGCCTTCATGGTTTCGCCGAAAGTCAGCAGCTCGGTACGATAGGGCTGGCCGATCTCCTCCAGCATCCAACGCGCGATGCGGCCGCGCGACATCGGGTTCGTATAGAATACCAGCTCTTCGCTCATGACGTCCTCCTCGTGACGCTGTTGTGCGGAATCAATAGCGCGGCGAAGTCTTTGTGCAAGCCCGGAGCTAGAGCGCTTTGCGGTACTGGATGAAACCCGAGCGCTCGGCGATCCTGTCGTAGAGGCGCCGCGCGGTCGCATTGCTTTCATGAGTCATCCAGTAGAGCCTGCCGGCACCCCTTGAGCGGCCAAGCTCGGCGACGGCTTCGATCAGCGCGGCTCCGGTGCCGAGCCCGCGTTGACTGTTTTCGACATAGAGATCCTGCAGATAGCAGGTCCATCGCGGCAGCCAGCAGGAGCGATGGAAGATCGCGTGCACGATGCCGACGAGGCGGCCGTCTTCGTCGAAGGCGCCAAGCGCATGCATGGGTTCGTCGGGATCGTGGAAGCGAGCCCAGGTAAGATCGGTCGTCTCGGCCGGGATAACCACTTCGTAGAACCGCTGGTAAGCTGCCCATAACGGCTCCCAGGCGGCACGATCTGAAGGTTTGAGCGGGTGCACGGTCACCGTCATTTTCTCTCCCAAATGAAAACGGCGGGGAAATCCCCGCCGTTCAATGCTATTGCGAAAAGACGGGCTTACGCCATTGCCTTCTGCAGGTTCTGGTCGATCTTGTCGAGGAAAGCGGTGGTCGAGAGCCACGGCTGATCGGGGCCGATCAGCAGCGCCAGGTCCTTGGTCATGAAGCCGGATTCGACGGTGTCGACGCAGACCTTTTCCAGCGTCGAGGCGAACTTGGCAAGTTCGGCATTGTCGTCGAGCTTGGCGCGGTGCGCGAGGCCGCGGGTCCAGGCGAAGATCGACGCGATCGAATTCGTCGAGGTTTCCTGGCCCTTCTGGTGCTGGCGGTAGTGGCGGGTGACTGTGCCATGAGCCGCTTCGGCTTCGACCGTCTTGCCGTCGGGCGTCAGCAGAACCGAGGTCATCAGGCCGAGCGAGCCGAAGCCCTGGGCGACGGTATCGGACTGAACATCGCCGTCATAATTCTTGCAGGCCCAGACATAACCGCCGGACCACTTCAGGGCCGAAGCGACCATGTCGTCGATCAGGCGGTGTTCGTAAGTGATGCCGGCTTCCTTGAACTGATCCTTGAATTCGGTCTCGTAGACTTCCTCGAAGATGTCCTTGAAGCGGCCGTCATAGGCCTTGAGGATGGTGTTCTTGGTCGAAAGATAGACCGGCCACTTGCGCATCAGGCCGTACATCATCGAGGCGCGGGCGAATTCGCGGATCGATTCATCAAGGTTGTACATGGCCATGGCAACCCCGGCGCCCGGCGCGTTGAAGACTTCCTTTTCGATGACGGTGCCGTCTTCGCCGACGAACTTGATCGTCAGCTTACCCTTGCCGGGGAATTTGAAGTCGGTGGCGCGATACTGGTCGCCGAAGGCATGGCGGCCGACGACGATCGGCTGCGTCCAGCCGGGAACGAGGCGCGGTACGTTGCGGCAAATGATCGGCTCGCGGAAAATGACGCCGCCGAGGATGTTGCGGATCGTGCCATTCGGGCTCTTCCACATTTCCTTGAGGTTGAATTCCTTCACGCGGGCTTCATCAGGCGTAATGGTCGCGCACTTGATGCCGACACCGTACTTCTTGATGGCGTTGGCGGCGTCGACCGTGACCTGGTCGTTGGTGGCGTCGCGATTTTCGACCGAGAGGTCGTAATAGTCGATGTCGAGGTCGAGATACGGATGGATCAGCTTATCCTTGATGAGCTGCCAGATGATGCGCGTCATTTCATCGCCGTCGAGATCGGCGACGGGATTAGCGACCTTGATCTTCTTCATGTATCTGCCTCGTTAAGCTTAGAAGGGGATGTTGTCCCGGCTGGGTGATGTAATCCGGAGCGCTATAGCATTGTGAGCCGGGAACGCAAAGCTGCAACGGGCAGGGACATGACGTTTTTGCCTCCATTGCCAAGTGCTGGAAAATGGCTACCCTCCGCCGCCTGAGCCCCGAGTCCCGGACATTTACCATGAAGAAGATCGCCGTTCTGTTCGCCGGCCTGCTTGCCGCCGGGTCTGCCGCACCTGGCCTCTCGCTTGCAGCTGACACGGCTGCGCCGGTGAAGGAAATTGTGAAGGACACGCAGACGAACTGGGCGAGCGACGCCAGCGACTGGATCGATGTCTTCGAGGAAAGCATCCTCGGCCGGCTCTACAGCAAGGATTTCAGCGACAAGTACAAAGCAGCCGCTCAGAACCCCGCTGCCGACGAGGATGGCATTTCTCCCTTCGACTATGACGTGATCGTCAACGGGCAGGATGCCTGCCCGCTGCAGGATCTCTCTATCGAAAACGGCCAGCCGGCAAACGGCACGACAGAGGTGACTGTGAAATTCAAGGCAGCGACTTGCCTGGAAGGCGCCCCCAACAGAGATGACTTTACGACGGTGCGTTTCGAGGTAATCGAGGAGAATGGCAAATCGGTCGTCGACGACATCATGGTTCAGGGTGAGGAGGGGCAGGGGCCGATCTCGCTCAAGGCTACCATGGCGCAGATTGCCAACGGCCAGTAAGCGAGACATTCGAGCGGCGGTTTGATTTCCGCTCCCGCGGCGGTATCTATCGATCGTCATGGCATGAGGGGCTCATGCATTTGTCTTCCAAGTTTCAGTTCCGCGACTGGCTGCTTGCCAACGATCCGGCGCTGTCACGCCTTCGCATGGCGACGCGGGTGACATTGACGATCGTCCTTTCGGTCTTGATCCTGCTTGCCATCCAGGCGCTGATCGCACCACTGCCGAGGGCCGCCTTCGGCCTCGGTATCGTTCTGTCGATCGAGGGCGGGGTGGCTGTGCGCGACAAGGGCAATTCGCGCCAACTGGTGACGCGGCTTCTCGGTTGTGGCGCAAGCATTGCAGTTGTGGGCATCGCGGCCGGGCTGGAGGATCACCGATTTTTCTCCGATCTCGTCTTTCTGGCAGTGATCGCGCTGGCGTCAGCCGCACGGGTGTTCGGGCCCCGCGGCTTTGCGATCGGCATGTTCGCTTTCACCTCCTATTTCATGGGCGCCTATTTCCAGCCGTCGTTTGCCGAGCTGCCTGAAGTGGCGTTCGGTCCTATTGTCGCGGTGCTTGTCGGCCATGTGGTGAGGGCGGTGCTGCTGCCGGACGATTGGCGGCGCGATCTGCTGCGCTCGCTAGAAAGCGTCCGCGGCCGGATCAACCAGATCCTCTTCAAGCTTGCTGCCCTTGCCGCCGGCGATGTCGGCGACGACGACCGGCAGGAGCTGCGCCTACTGGAAGATCGGCTGAAGGAGGCGGTGCTGATGGCCGAGACCTTCATCCCGCGTCCGCCCGGGGGCGTGTTCGACGGCGCCGCAGATCCGGCCGCGGAGCTGGCGATCCGGCTCTTCGATGCCCATCTTGCCGCTGAAAGCGCAATCGTGCTGAGCGTTCAGAGCCCGCCGCCCTTTGCACTCGTCCACGCAGTGATCGAAGCGGATACGGCGGAGCTGGCAAGATATGAGGGTATGGCCGAAGCCATCAGGGATCAGCCGCAGGGTGAAACCATGCGGGCGCTTCTCTGGCTCGGTGAGGCGCGGCAGCAACTGAGCGAAGTGATCAACCAGGGTCAGGCCCACTTTTTTTCCCGTATCGATGTGGCCGAGGACACCGGACGATCCCCGGTGGTCGATTATTCGTTGGCCAACCCGCTGCTGAGAGCAGCGTTGCAGATCACGATCGCCGCGGCGATCGCCATGAGTTTCGGCCTGCTTTTGTCGCGCGAGCGTTGGTTCTGGGCAGTGCTTGCCTCCTTTCTGGTCTTCACCAACACCAATTCGCGTGGTGATACGGCGATGAAGGCGCTGTCGCGTTCACTCGGCACCGTGCTCGGAATTGCCATGGGCCTCGTGCTTGCAACGCTCATTTCAGGCCAGTCGGCGATCGCCATTCCAGTCGCGGTCATCTGCATCTTCCTCGCCTTTTATTTCCTGCAGGTTTCCTACGCGACGATGACCTTCTTCATCTCGATCGTGCTATGTCTGGTCTACGGCATGACCGGCGTGCTGACGCTCGATCTCCTGAAGCTGCGTATCGGCGAGACCATGATTGGGGCAGCGGCCGGAACGGCGGTCGCTTTCCTCGTTTTCCCCACCCGCACGCGCGGCGCGCTCGATACGGCGCTCGACCGCTGGTTCCTAGCGCTGCGCGCCCTGCTCGATGCGATCGGCGAGGGCAAGAGCGGCTTCGAGCTGATCGCCCTGTCGCAGAGGATCGATGCCTGCTACCGCGATGTGACGGTGGCAGCCCGCCCGCTCGGCTCCTCCTGGTCGGTGGTGACGCGGCCGGGCCAAATCCGCCAAACGCTGGCGATCTTCCTCTCCTGCACCTATTGGGCACGCATCCTGGCGAAGAATTACGAAGCGACGGCTGTCACTGATCAGGAGAAACTGATCGCTGCGGATCTGGCGCTGATCGCTGATGCGGCGCCACGCGGCTCTGCTTGTTTCTTCATCAAGCGCAAGGCGTCGCGAACGACGGGAAGGCATTTGCCGGTGTCGCGCGAGGGCGCCAGGGTGGGGCTCGAAATGATCGGTTCGGCGCTGGAGAGGCTCTATCCGCAGCCTGACGTCTTGCCGTTTGCGTCAGGCGAGGCTATTGCGCGCTCGAAACAGGGATAAGAGCATGGCAGGCACGAACAGCGAGCGTCAACTTTTGGCCGAGGGACCGGCCATCATTCTGGTCGAGCCGCAGATGGGCGAAAATATCGGCATGGTGGCGCGTGCCATGGCGAACTTCGGCCTGGCGGAACTGCGCCTCGTCAATCCGCGCGACGGCTGGCCAAATGAGAAGGCGCAGGCGACTGCCTCCAAGGCCGATCACGTGATAGAAGCGACGAAGGTCTATGACACGCTGGAGCAAGCGATCGCCGACCTCAATTTCGTGTATGCGACGACGGCGCGCAGCCGCGACAACTATAAGCCGGTGCGCTCCCCGGTCTTTGCCGCGCAGACCCTGCGCACAAGGTTCCGGGCAGGCGAGGCAACGGGTATTCTCTTCGGCCGCGAGCGTTGGGGGCTGACCAATGAGGAAGTGGCGTTGGCCGACGAGATCGTGACCTTCCCGGTCAACCCCGCCTTCGCCTCGCTGAATATCGCTCAGGCCGTGCTTCTGATGTCTTATGAATGGATGAAATCCGGCATGGAAGATCTGGAAGCGGTGCCGTTCCAGGCGCTCGAGCAGCGGCCTTCCACCAAGGAGCAGCTCTTCGGCCTGTTCGAGCAGCTGGAAGAAGCGCTCGATTCACGCAACTATTTCCATCCGCCCTCGAAAAAGCCGAAAATGGTCGACAACCTCCGCGCTGTTCTCTCCCGCCGTGCCTTCACCGAACAGGAAATCAGCGTGCTGCGCGGCGTCATCTCCTCCCTCGATCGCTTTTCGCGAAACAGTCCGCGCAAAGGCGGTTCCACCAGATCCGGCAAGGAAGCGCCAACCGATGACAGCGCCGATCAATGAGCTGAAACCCGTCCTGGTCTTCGATTCAGGCATAGGCGGGCTGACCGTGCTGCGCGAGGCGCGTGTGTTGATGCCGGAGCGCGGCTTCATCTATGTCGCCGACGATGCCGGCTTTCCCTATGGTGGTTGGGAAGAACAGGCGCTGAAGGAGCGCATCATCGGGCTCTTCGGCAAGCTGCTTCAGGAGCACGATCCCGAAGTCTGCATTATAGCCTGCAACACCGCCTTCACGCTCGTCGGCGCCGAACTGCGCGCGGCCTTTCCTCAGATGACCTTCGTCGGCACCGTACCGGCGATCAAACCGGCGGCGGAGCGGACGCGTTCGGGCCTGGTCTCGGTGCTGGCAACCCCGGGTACCGTGAAGCGAGCCTATACGCGCGACCTCATTCAGTCCTTCGCGCAGCAATGTCATGTGCGTCTTGTCGGCTCGGAAAACCTTGCCCGCATGGCCGAAGCCTATATTCGCGGCGAAGCCGTATCCGACGAGGCCGTGCTCGCCGAGATCGACCAGTGCTTCGTCGAGAAAGAGGGTCACAAGACCGATATCGTGGTGCTTGCCTGCACGCACTATCCCTTCATGGCAAATCTCTTCCGCCGGCTTGCACCCTGGCCGGTCGACTGGCTCGATCCGGCCGAGGCAATCGCGCGGCGCGCCCGCACGCTGGTGCCGCTGGTTGCCGATGCCGTGCATCCGGACAATTTCGACTTTGCACTCTTCACATCAGGCAATCCCGATTTTGCCACGCGGCGGCTGATGCAGGGATTCGGCTTGAGGGCATGAGCGGAATTGTCCTGTGGGTTGGCAAAATCCGGCCCTGAAAATCAGCAGATTCTTTGATAGACGGGGCGCTGCCGTTTCGGAAGAATGGCACTTCATTCATGTGAGTCTCTTCGCCGCGAGGATCAGCATTGCAGGTTGGCATCGATATGGGATTGGCGTCCGGCGCTCCGGCGACGCTCGATATCGAGGAGCTGCTGGCGACCCGTCTGCTCGTGCAAGGCAATTCAGGCTCCGGCAAATCGCATCTCCTGCGCCGCCTGCTCGAGCAATCCGCCCAATGGGTGCAGCAGGTCATCATCGATCCCGAGGGTGATTTCGTCACGCTTTCAGACAGGTTCGGTCATATCGTCGTTGACGGCGAACGCACCGAGGCGGAACTGGCAGGCATCGCCAACCGCATCCGCCAGCATCGCGTTTCCTGCGTTCTGACGCTCGAAGGCCTGGATATCGAGCAGCAGATGCGAGCTGCCGCTGCCTTCCTCAACGGCATGTTCGATGCCGATCGCGAATATTGGTATCCCGTCCTCGTCGTCGTGGACGAGGCGCAGATGTTTGCGCCGTCCGTCGGCGGCGATGTTTCGGAAGATGCGCGCAAGATGTCTTTGGGCGCGATGACCAATCTGATGTGCCGCGGCCGCAAGCGCGGGCTTGCCGGCGTCATCGCCACGCAGCGGCTTGCGAAGCTCGCAAAGAACGTCGCGGCGGAAGCCTCAAACTTCCTGATGGGCCGCACCTTCCTCGATATCGACATGGCGCGCGCAGCCGACCTGCTCGGCATGGACCGGCGCCAGGCGGAAATGTTCCGGGATCTGAAGCGCGGCAATTTCGTCGCCCTCGGGCCGGCCCTGTCGCGCCGGCCGCTGCCGATCCAGATCGGCGCGGTGGAGACCTCGGCGCGCTCATCGAGCCCCAAGCTGATGCCGTTGCCCGATGCGCCGCAGGATGTGGAAGAGCTGATCTTCACACCCGACCCGGAGGAATTTCAGCGCCCGATCATGCGTCGCGCGCCGCCGGCGCCGCGGCCCACGACCGATATCCTGGCGGAACTCTCGCGCTCGACGCCGGCCGCATCCCCAGCACCGGTGGAGGCGAGGGCGAGCCAGGTGGAGATCTCCCCCGAGGAACGGGAGGAGCGCCTGGCCGGCGTGCTTGCCGAAATTCTTGACGATCCCGCATCCGGCTTTCGCACCGACTCCGTACTCTACCAGGATTTTCTCGTCCGGCTGCGCATGCGTCGTGTTCCAGGACCGCCGATCGCGCTGCCGGATTTTCGAAGGCGCGTGGCGATCTCCCGCTCCGGAGTCGATGCGGCGACGGCCGGAACGGAGGCCTGGGCAACGGCACTGTCGCTATCGGCGCGAGTCACCGACGACCTGCAGGGCGTCTTCCTGATGCTCGCCAAGGCCGCGGTCTGCGATGAGCCGTGCCCGTCGGACGCACGCATCGCCCGCGCCTATGGCACCCATTCCGCACGCCGCGCCCGCCGTTTGCTCGGCTATTTCGAGGAGCAGGGCATCGTCGTCGTGCATACGGATTTTTCCGGCAAGCGCATCGTCGCTTTCCCCGACATGAACTGCCAGACGGCACCTGGCGACGCAAACGCGCCGGATACGGGCGATCAGCCTCTGGCTGCGGAATAGTAGCCTTATTGCGCTTCGGCGCTGTTGACATTTTCATGACGGGCCTCTAAAGACCGCCCCAAGCACCGGGCAGCAATGTCCGGTGTTTCATTTGACATGTCCCGTGGATCGTTTCTGTTCGCGTAACCGAAACATCCTGTCAGGCCTCGGAAGAGGTCAGAGGAGGGCGTGTTTCCTTCGCGCGGTTTGGCAGCAAGCCGGGATAAACCTTTGAAAGGAAATACGATGAGCAAGCGCGAATCGTCCAAGTATAAAATTGACCGCCGTATGGGCGAAAACATCTGGGGTCGTCCGAAGTCCCCGGTGAACCGCCGCGAATACGGCCCGGGCCAGCACGGCCAGCGCCGCAAGGGCAAGCTGTCGGACTTCGGTGTGCAGCTGCGCGCCAAGCAGAAGCTCAAGGGTTACTACGGTGACCTGCGCGAGAAGCAGTTCCGCGCGATCTTCGCCGAAGCCGCCCGCCGCAAGGGCGACACCTCGGAAAACCTGATCGGTCTGCTGGAATCCCGCCTCGACGCGATCGTCTATCGCGCCAAGTTCGTTCCAACGGTCTTTGCTGCCCGTCAGTTCGTCAACCATGGCCACGTGACCGTCAACGGCGTGCGCGTCAACATCGGCTCCTACCGCTGCAAGGCCGGCGACGTCATCGAAGTTCGCGAAAAGTCGAAGCAGCTGGTGACTGTTCTGGAAGCCGTCAGCCTCGCCGAGCGTGACGTGCCCGACTATATCGAAGTCGATCACAACAAGATGGTCGCCACTTACGGCCGCGTTCCGACGCTCAGCGACGTTCCGTTCCCGGTCGTCATGGAACCGCATCTGGTCGTCGAATTCTATTCGCGTTAAAAAACCAGGCGTTTCGCATATGGAAAAGCCGCTCTTTCGGGCGGCTTTTTTGTTATCCGGAGAGAAGCGATGGCGGATTTGCAGGCGACCCTTGATAGCATCTACAGCGATATCCTGCCGCGCATCGGCGAGGGCAAGGTCGCCGACTATATTCCCGAGCTTGCCAAGGTCGATCCACGGCACTTCGGCATGGCGATCGTCACCGTCGACGGCCAGGTCTTTCGTGTCGGCGATGCAGACATCTCCTTCTCGATCCAGAGCATCTCCAAGGTCTTCATGCTGACCTTGGCGCTCGGCAAGGTGGGGGAGGGCCTGTGGAAGCGCGTCGGGCGCGAACCATCGGGATCGGCCTTCAATTCGATCGTGCAGCTCGAACATGAGAGCGGCATCCCCCGCAATCCCTTCATCAATGCCGGCGCGATCGCCGTCACCGACGTCGTCATGGCCGGCCATGCGCCGCGCGAGGCGATCGGCGAGCTGCTGCGTTTCGTGCGTTATCTTGCCGATGACGAGTCGATCACCATCGATGACAAGGTTGCGCGGTCGGAGACGCAGACCGGATACCGCAACGTGGCGCTTGCCAATTTTATGCGCGCCTATCGCAATCTCGACCATCCCGTCGACCACGTGCTCGGCGTCTATTTCCATCAATGCGCTCTGTCGATGAGCTGCGAGCAACTGGCGCGGGCGGGGCTGTTCCTGGCGGCGCGCGGCAGCAATCCGATGACCGGTCACTCCGTGGTCTCGCCGAAGCGGGCGCGGCGCATCAATGCGCTGATGCTGACCTGCGGCCATTATGACGGCTCGGGCGACTTTGCTTATCATGTCGGCCTGCCCGGCAAGAGCGGCGTCGGTGGCGGCATTTTTGCGGTGGCGCCCGGCATCGCCTCGATCGCGGTATGGTCGCCGGGGCTGAACAAGGTCGGCAATTCACAGCTTGGCGCCGTGGCGCTTGAGATGCTTGCGGCCCGCACCGGCTGGTCGGTTTTCGGCGATTGAGACTGTGTTGCCGGATGACTTTCTGCTAAGGCAGGCAGACTTTCGATAGGACGGAGCAATGAATATCGCAGCCAACATCGCTGATGATCCGGGGACTGGCGAAATCGACGACGGCGCCGGCCCTGCACTCTTTGCCGATGCGCCACGTTCGGTCTCCTTCAACAAGCTGCGCAAGCGCCTGCTCAGGCAAGTACGTCAGGCTTTCGATGACTTCGACATGCTGAAGGGGCAGAAGCGCTGGCTTGTCGGCCTTTCCGGCGGCAAGGATTCCTACGGTCTCTTGGCGCTGCTGCTTGATCTCAAATGGCGCGGGCTGCTGCCCGTCGAGCTCGTCGCCTGCAATCTCGACCAGGGACAGCCCAACTTTCCAAAGCATGTGCTGCCGGATTATCTGACGAAGATCGGCGTCCGGCATCGCATCGAATATCGCGACACCTATTCTATCGTGAAGGAGAAGGTGCCCGAAGGCGCCACATATTGCTCGCTCTGTTCGCGGCTGCGGCGCGGCAATCTCTACCGCATCGCGCGGGAGGAGGGCTGCGACGCCTTGGTGCTCGGCCATCACCGTGAGGACATTCTCGAAACCTTCTTCATGAATTTCTTCCACGGCGGGCGGCTTGCCTCGATGCCGGCAAAACTTCTGAACGACGAGGGTGACCTGATGGTGCTTCGGCCGCTCGCCTATGCCGCCGAGGACGATCTTGCCAGGTTTGCCGTCGCCATGCAGTTCCCGATCATCCCCTGCGATCTCTGCGGCTCCCAGGACGGGCTGCAGCGCAATGCGATGAAGGACATGCTCGCCGATATCGAACGGCGCATGCCTGGACGCAAGGACACGATGCTGCGGGCGCTTTCGCATGTGAATCCGTCGCATCTGCTCGATCCGAAACTCTTCGACTTTTCCAGCCTTGGTGTCACCGATCCTTCATGAAAGGCCGGCTAAGCAGGCTGGCTCTTTGCATGAAGGACAGCAATTCGCATGACTATTTCAGATCAGGATATTCTCTTTCTCGGCGAATGCGTGAGGGAGGCGGCGCGCGCGGAAATCATGCCGCGCTTTCGCAACCTCGGCGATACGGATGTTTCTGAAAAGACCTCGGCAACCGATCTGGTGACGCAGGCGGATCTGCTTGCCGAACACCGCATCACCGCGGCCCTGAAAGAGCGCTTTCCCTCAGCGCTTGTCGTCGGCGAGGAAGCCTATGACGCCGACAGATCGGTGGTGCCGGCGCTTGCCGATGCCGAGCTTGCCTTTGTCATCGATCCCGTCGACGGCACGTTCAATTTCGCTGCCGGGCTTCCCGTTTTCGGAACGATGCTTGCGGTTACCGTCAGGGGCGAGACCGTCGCCGGCATCATTCACGATCCCGCTCTTGGCGACACGGTGACGGCGATCAAGAGGGCGGGCGCCTTTCTGGTTCGCCAGGATGGACAATCGAGCAGGCTGAAGGTGGCTGAGCCTGCCGCCTTGAACCAGATGGTGGGCGGCATGTCGTGGGGCCATATGGAAGAGCCCGATCGCTCGCGCATCTGCGCCAACATGGCAAAGGCGCGGATGACCTTCGCCTTCAACTGCTCAGCCTACGAATATTGGATGGTCGCGTCCGGCAAGATGCACTTCATCGGGCATGCGAAGCTGATGCCCTGGGACCACCTGGCCGGCGTGCTCGCGCACCAGGAGGCGGGCGGCCACACGGCGAAATTCGATGGCACGCCCTATCGTCCGGGCGAGACAGTCGGCGGCATCATCTCGGCGCCTGATGAAGAAAGCTGGCAGCTGATCCGGCGCGAAATCGTCGGCATCTGAGTTGAGGCTTCGGCCGCAGTGAGAGGATTTGATATGACAACCAGTATTGACGTGACTGTTCTTGCCGATCTCTTGCGCCGCGCGGCAAAGGCCGAGATCCTGCCGCGTTTCCGCCGGCTCGGCCGGGACGAGGTGCGTGCCAAGAGCGAGGCGACCGATCTTGTCACCGAGGCCGACGAGCGGGCCGAGCGGATGATCAAGGCGGAAGCGCAACAGCTCTGGCCGGACGCGCTGTTCCTCGGGGAAGAGTCGGTCGCGGCCGATCCGGCGCTGCTTGGGAGGCTTGCCGATGCCGATTTCGCGATCGTGGTCGATCCGGTGGACGGAACGTTCAACTTCGCCGCCGGCATCCCGGCCTTCGGTGTCATGGCTTCGGTCATATCAGGCGGCGAAACCATTGCCGGCATGATCTACGACCCGATGGGCGATGATTGGGTGATGGCGGAGAAGGGCGGCGGCGCCTGGCTGCGCAGGCCGGATGGCGAGGCGCAGCGATTGCGTGCAGCCGAGCCTGTTGCCCTCGACCAGATGGTCGGCATGGCTTCGACCGGCTACCTGCCGGTGGAGAAGCGCGCCGAGGTGCTTGGCAATCTCGCCAAAGTGCGGTTTCTCACCAACTACCGCTGTGCTGCCCACGAATACCGCACTCTTGCCGGCGGGCACGTCCATTACCTGATGTACAACAAGCTGATGCCTTGGGATCATCTTGCCGGCACGCTGATCTCGCAGGAGGCCGGCGCCTATGCCGCCCGCTTCGATGGCTCGCCCTACCTGCCGCAGCATCTCGACGGCGGACTGCTGATTGCGCCCGACAAGGCATCCTGGGACACGCTGCGGCGTGAGGTCGTTACCGTCTAAACCTATGCGACCGGCCGTCGCAAGCCGGTCGCAAATTGACAATTCAGGTGCAGAATTTTTCCATCAAAAAGTTTTCCAGGTCCTGTCCGCGCTTTTTGACGATTTGCCGGGTTATCACGCGAAATCCTTTGCGTTCAAAAAACGGGCGAGCAGTTCTGCTTGCTTCTGTATATATTCGGCGAAACCCTAGCGTGAGAGCCTCTTCTTCGACTCTGCCCAATAGGCGGGTTGCTACGCCGATCCCTTGATAGCCAGGGTGCACGAACATCATGTCGAGGCACCCGTCGCTGGTGAGATCCGAAAAACCCACGCGGTTTCCGGCAATCTCTGCCATCCAGGCCGGCCTGTTCATCCTTCGTTCCGCCCACGAGCGGCGATCCTCCACCTCTGCCCAAGCTTCGATCTCGGCGGCGGAATAGTCCTTTGACGAGATCTCCCGAATGGAGCGCAGAAATATCTCGATCGTGGCGTCCACGTCACTTGGCGCATAAGGCCTGATCAGAATTCGTTCGTCCATCGAGGATGCCTTGAATTGACCGGGTTCACCTGCCTCAGAAATGGGCGGCGCCCGGATCGAGTTGCGGACTGTCGCCCGGATGGGTGAAGAGCTTGCCATTCTCAGCCCACAGCGTGGCTGCGATCGTCAGCAGACCGAACAGCGCGAATCCGCCGAAGAGTGGCTGCACCGTGCCGTTGAACATCTGCCCGACCAGACCGCCGAGGATGGCGCCGAAGGTCGTCGAGACAAAGCCGGTGATGGCGGTCGCCGTTCCGGCGAGATTGCCCATCGGCTCAAGGCTGATGGCGGTGAAATTGGTGGCGATCACCGCAAACATCATCAGAACAATTGTGAAGATGCTGTAGGCGGTGGCGAAATCCGGCTTGCCCGCCAACGCGGTGACGAAGCCGAGTGCTGACAGCGCCGTGAAGATCAGCAGCGCTGCGTGCGAGATCCGACGCATGCCGAATTTGCGGACGAAGAAGCCGTTGGCGAAATTGGCGACGGCAATGCCGCCGGCGGTCGCCGCAAAGGCAATCGGCAGCCAATCCCCAAGGCCATAGACTTCGCCGAAAACCTGCTGCACGGAAATCACATAGGCGCTGATGACGCCGGTGAACATGGTCAGACCGATCATGTAGCCGCAGGTGATGCGGTTGGTGAGCACGGTCTTGAAGCCGTCCGCGACGGAGCCGACCGACAAAGGCAGGCGTTCTGCCGGGGGAAGCGATTCCTTCAGCCGCAGAAGAGCCCAGACGAACAGGATGCTGGCGACGGCGCCGAGCAGGATGAAGATCCAGTGCCAGTTGGCATAGAGGATGATGAGCTGGCCGACCGAAGGAGCAACGATCGGCACGATCATGAAGACGATCATGACATAGGACATAACGCGGGCCATTTCGCGGCCGCCGAAGCAGTCGCGGACGATGGCCATGGTGGTGATGCGCACGGCCGCGCCGCCCACGCCCTGAATGAAGCGCATGAGGAGCAGCATTTCGAAGCTACCGGTTGCGGCAGCGGCAAACATTGCGACCACATAGCAGGCGAGGCCGCCGAGCAGGATATTGCGGCGGCCGAACGTGTCTGAAAGGCTGCCGAAGAATATCTGCGAGACGCCGAAGCCGAGGAAGAACACGCCGATGATGAGCTGGGCGTCGTTGGTGTTGGTGACGCCGAGTGAATGGCCGATATTGGGCAATGCCGGCAGCATGCTGTCGATCGCCATGGCAATGCTGGCGGTCATGACGGCGATGGTGACGACGAATTCGCCGAAGCCCATGCCGATGCGGCGGGACCCCTGGTTTTCCTGGTGCGGTTTGTGCGGCGTCATGCGGTGAAATCCTGGATGCGGAAGGGACCGGCCGTTCAAACGGCCGGATTATGCTGATGGAAGAGCCGGCCCTTCTCGGCGATCAGCACGAAGATAAGGCCGATGATCGAGACGATGAAATAACCGGCGACCATCGGCAGTGCCGTGCCGTCGAAAGCCTGGCCGATGCCGGCGCCGATAAGGGCGCCGCCAACCGTGCTCATGAAGCCGAGAACGGAGGAAGCGGTGCCGGCGACGTGTCCCAGCGGCTCCATGGCCAGCGAATTGAAGTTCGAGCCGATCCAGCCGAACTGGAACATGGCAAGCCCGAAGAAGGAGATGAACAGTGCAAAAGGCATCGGCTCGGAGCTTGCCATCTGGACGATCAGCCAGATGGTGTTGATGGCGATGAAGCCGATGAGCGAGCCGTGTGACAGGCGGCGCATGCCGAGCTTGCCGACAAAACGGGAATTGAAGAAGGACGACAGCGACATGAAGATCGCCACGCCGGCAAAGGCGAACGGGAAATACACGCCGAGGCCGTAGATGCCGACATAGATCTGCTGGGCGGAGTTGATGAAGCCGAACAGCGCACCGAAGATGAAGGTGCTGGCGATGGTATAGCAGAGCGCCACGCGGTTGGTCAGCACCAGCTTAAAGGCGCCGAAGATCGAGCGGGCGGTGAAGGGGCGGACATTCCGTGGATGCAGGGTTTCCGGCAGGCGGACATAGGCCCAGACGCCGATCGCCGTCGCCATTGTGGCGATGAAGAGGAAGATCAGGTGCCAGTTGCCGAAGAACATGACGACCTGGCCGGTGCCGGGCGCAATCACCGGCACGATCATGAAGACCATCATGATGAGCGACATGACCTCGGCCATCTGTCGGCCGCCATAGATGTCGCGGACGATGGAGATGGTGATGACGCGGGTGGCGGCCGAGCCGACGCCCTGGATGAAGCGCAGCACCAGCAGGCCTGCGAAGGAGGGAACGAAAACGATTCCGATGGCGGACGTGATATAGACTACGAGGCCGATCAGCAGCGGCGTGCGGCGGCCGAAGCGGTCGGAGAGCGGACCGTAGAAAAGCTGGGCGCAGCCGAAACCGAGCAGATAGGAGGAGACGACGAATTGCCGGTGATTCTCGCTCTCGACTCCGAGGCTCGCGCCGATCTGCTGCAGCGCCGGGAGCATGATGTCTATGGCAAGCGAGTTGATGGCCATCAGGAAGGCGGCAAGCGCGATGAACTCACGCTTGCCCATGGGCAGGCGGCCCGCGGACACGGCTTGTGATGAATCTGTCACAATGAAATTCCCATAAACAGGCCAAGGCGCTGCTCACCGCAGCGCCTCGGACTCGAGAAACAGATTTGGAAACCGGGCGGACGTCCGGTGACCGGTCAGGCGGCGCCGCGAACGGTGACGCCGTTTTCCTGGAGATGCTGCTGCAGTTCACCGGCCTGGAACATTTCCCGCACGATGTCGCAGCCGCCGATGAACTCGCCCTTTATGTAAAGCTGCGGAATCGTCGGCCAGTTGGAATAATCCTTGATGCCTTGGCGGATTTCCGAATCGGCGAGCACATTGATGCCCTTGTAGTCGACGCCGATGTAATCGAGAATCTGCACGACCTGGCCGGAGAACCCGCACTGCGGAAACTGCGGCGTGCCCTTCATGAAGAGGACGACGTCGTTGCTCTTGATTTCGTTGTCGATGAATTCGTGAATGCCGCTCATGGGATCTGATCCTTTCAACAGGCGAGTTAAAGGCCCGCCGTTTCAATCGTTTTCCTTAGATAGCATGTGACAACAGGAATTCCAGCCGCCCGATCCAAAAAAACCAATGTGGTGAGACCACTTCGGGATTGTTGCCGTCGCGTTACGGCCGAAGTGTTGCCGCGTGTCTCAGACGCGACGCTGACGGCTGCGGCCGGCGGCGGTTCTGCGCTTGCTGATCTGCTTGCGGGCCGGCTTGCGCTTGGGCGCCTTGCGGGCAGCCGTCGTGGTCGCGGCAGGGCGCGCCTTGCGCCTCCTGCGCTTCGTCGTGACGCGGCCGGTGGTTTTCTTCAGAATTTCCTTCAGAACGCTATCGACGACGCCCGATATCAATTCTTTGACAAGATCAGCCACAAAACCCCTCCATTCGCCGCGAAAACAACGTGGCTGCTATTGAATTCCAGAAGAGTTCGGTTAGCAAGGCGCCTTTGAGATCATGCCTGCTTTTTGGCGATATCAGTGACCGGCAGCCGGATCGCTGCAACAGACCGGTCTTTGGCCGGGCGGAACAGTGAAATGAAATTGATAAAGAAGCGGGTCGTCCTTCATTTCCCAGGCTTCGAGCCGCTCGACGGGCTTGCCCACAGGGCACGGTACGAACGCTCAGCCAGACAGAGTGCTGCCGTCTGGGGCTACTCGGTCGAAACCGGCGCGCCGGAGGCGGGAAGCGATCCTCTCTGCTTCGAGGTCACGACGGGCAGCGCAGAAGTGCGCGAAACGGCGCCTGCGGCCGAGACCGGTTCCGCCGGCTGGCGGACGAAGAGCCGGATCCACATGGTTGATCACGACATGCTCGTGCGCGGGCTGCGCAGCCGCAATACGCTGAGCCGGATCATTGCAGGCTTTCGAAGCTGCGCCGAGATCATGCTGGAAGGTGGCATGCGGGGATATTTCAGGCATGCGTGGCGTTTTGGCCTGTTCTTCCTCTTTCCATTCCTGCTGACGGCGCTGGCAATCGCGCTGACGCCAGAGATCGTTATCCTGCCCTATAGTCTCGGCTTCTCCGCCTGGCATGTGCTCTGGAGCGGGCCACTGGCGCTTTGCTTCTTCATCTTCGCCTTCCTGCCTTTTTCCGAGCGTTTCCATACGCTGCATCTTTTTGCCGATTGGGAAATGGCAGTGGCGCTCGGCCGTATGGATCGGGTCGACTTCAACGACTGGCTGGAAGAGCGGGCGACCGCGGTGCGCAAGGCGCTCGCCGAGGAGGCGGACGAGTACGTGATCTCCTCGCATAGCATGGGATCGAGCGTCGCCGCCCATGTGATCGGCATATTGCTTGAAAGGGAGCCGGAGATCTTCAAGGGCAGGCGCGTCGTGTTTGCCACACTCGGCAGCGCCATTCTGCAATGCGCCCTGCTGTCATCGGCAAGCCTGCTTCGCGCTCGCGTTGGCCTCATCGCCCGCTGTCCGGAGATCTTCTGGCTTGACGTGCAATGCCTGACGGATTCGATCAACTTCTACAAGGTGCCGGTTGTGGCCGTCTCCGGCCATGCAGATGCGCCGCCGGCAAAGATCCTTCTTATCCGCGTCAAGCAGATGCTGACGGGCGAACATTACCGGAAGATCCGCAAGGACCAGCTGCGGGTCCATCGGCAATATGTGCTAGGCCCAGATCTCAAGGCGTCCTTTGATTTCACCCTGATGACGTCAGGACCGATGCCGGCCTCTGTCTTTGCCTCTCCGGAACAGAATAAGCTGCCGGCTTGAAGGCTGGCCTCCAGCGCTGTTGGCTGGTTACGATATTGCCGATCTGATCCCGCCACAGCCAGCACGCGTCCAAGAGCCGAGGACGTTACGTTACGGCGCTCCAGCGCTTGCATTCAGACGGTGTACGAAATCCGCAAAGAAGGCTGAGGCATGAATGGCTCTTCGGTGGACGGCGATCGTCTGGGGAATTTCAGAGAACGCTCCCTCTACCAGCCGGAAGCCGGAAATTCGCTCCGAACTCTGAACGAGGAATTCGGTCAATCCTGCAGCCGCGTCGCACTGCGACCCGACAAGAAGATCGATTGCCGCTGCCGGGCTGTCAGTATGCGAGACAGTGGCTTTTTCAAGAATACGATCGAGCTGCTTCGTATAGGCGGCGCTTCTTGCGGAGGCTATCCGCACTCCTTCAGCATCGACGTCTCCGACCGTTCGAAACGCTGAGTCCTCCGGCACCAAATAGGTCGCTCTGACGGAGATGTAGGGAGGTGAAAAGGAAAACCGGTCGGCTCTCGAGGGGTCCGAGGCAATGAAAGCAATGTCCCACTCGCCGCGATCCGAAGCGGCGAGGATGTCGGCGGCTGAGCCGTACTGGATCAGCGACAGGCCGCGATCCAGTTGCTCGGCAATTTTGTGACCGATCTGAGCGCTTGGACCCACCAAGGCGCCGGCCTGATCGTCCCAACGGACCAGCGCTGCATTCGACATGTTGACGGCGGCCCGGATTACACCCGCCGGGGCTATCTCGGACAGAACTTTCTCTCGCGTCGACATCGGCGCGAACTCCTAAGATGCAAACCGGGCTGCGAGCGCCTCCGATCCTCTTGCAAGGAGGGCGACGTCTACGCCAACGGCGGTGAACAACGTCCCGAGCGAAATGCAGCGGGCCGCGAAGGTCTCGTCCGGCGTGAGGATGCCTGCCGGCTTTCCAAGAACTTTCAGGCGTCCGATCGCATCTTCGATCGCCGCGACCACCTCGGGGTGTCCCGGTTGTCCAGGATGGCCGAAGCTAGCCGCCAGATCAGCAGGGCCGATGAAAATGCCGTCGACGCCGTCGACCGCTGCGATGGCCTCTAGCCGACCGAGTGCCTCGCGGGTCTCGATCTGCAGAAGCAGACAGATCTCCTGTTCGGCAATCCGCGCGTAATTCGGCACACGCCCGAAGCGGGTGGCGCGCGTCAAGGCGGAGACGCCGCGAATCCCGCGCGGCGGATACCGTATGGCGGCGACCGCCGCCTTCGCTTCGTCTTCGTTCTGCACATAGGGAATGAGGAGCGTCTGGACGCCGATGTCCAGAAAGCGCTTGATCAGCACGGGATCGTTGAATGCCGGGCGTACGACTGGGGAAACGTCGTAAGGCGCGACCGCCTGCAATTGCGGTAGGACAGTAAGGACGTCGCTTGGAGAGTGTTCGGTATCGAACAGCACCCAGTCGAAGCCCGACGGCGCGACGATTTCCGCCGCGTAGCTTCCGGGAAGGCCGCACCAGAGACCGATCTGGCTCTGACCGGCTATCAATTTCCGTTTGAAGTGATTGATGGGAAGTTCCATGGGAGCGCTCACACGAACGAGACGCCGATCGAGCCGACCGGACCATAGTCGGCTTGGATGACATCGCCTTTAGCGATGTCCACCGGGCGAGTAAACGAGCCTGCAAGAACGATCTGGCCCTTCTTCAACCCGGCTCCGACGGCATGAAGCTTGTTCACAAGCCAGGCGATTCCGGCAGCCGGATGCCCCATGATAGCTGCTGAAACACCCGATTCCTCGATGATGCCGTTTTTCGAAAGCGTCGCGCCGACCCAGCGGATGTCGATATCCATTGGCCGGATGATGCGGCCGCCCACGACGATCGCTCCGAAAGCAGCGTTGTCGGCAATCGTATCGGTGATCGCTCTGGGCACCTCCGTTCGGTAATCGATGATCTCAAGCGCGGGGACGACAAACTCCGTCGCGCGCATGACATCATAGATCCGAGTGCCCGGTCCCTCGAGATCCTCACCCATCACGAAGGCAAGTTCGACTTCGAGGCGAGGCTTGATGAAGAGCTCCGCCTTGATCTGCGCTCCGTCGTTAAAAAGGGCGTCGTCGAGAATGACGCCGTAGTCGGGCTCCGTCATTTTCGAGGCCATCTGCATCGCCCGCGATGTCAGTCCGATCTTATGACCCGCGATCCGTGCGCCCTTTGCAATCCGGGCTTGCGCCCAGAGTGCTTGGATCTTGTAAGCGTCTTCAAGTTCCAAATTCGGATATGTCCTGCTTGGCTGGACGATGGGTTTGCGTTCGGTTTCTGCCTTCAGCAGTGCGTCGGCTGCCGCCTGGCGTTCCTTTTCCGTAATCATGATGTGGCTCTGCTGGTTTCGTTATTTGATCGGAGGACGCGGCAGGATCGCCTCGCCCGGCTCCATGACGTAGGTGTAGTCGAGCGAGAACCACGGGCCAGTAACGTCCGTGTCGGATGGGTGCGGCTCGTCATGACGGACAAAGTCGCCTGTCAAAGCCGCGGTGACGCCGAACTGCACATCGGAATCAATGTTCGGATCGCTCGGGTCGAAGACCTGGGAGATGAGGGTTTTGTATCCCTCTTTGAAGATCAGGGCGTGCAGATGAGCCGGTCGGTAAGGGTGGCGGCCTTGCGCTTGGAGAAGCCGACTTACGACCCCGTCGACAGGGATGGGATAGCCCACCATCTTGACCGTTCTAAACCAGAACCGACCCTCGTCATCTGTGGTGAACTTGCCGCGCAGGTTCATTTCCGCCTGATCAGGATCCTGGTTTTCGTAAAGGCCGACAGGAGAGGCGTGCCATACGTCGATCTCGGCGCCTTGGACGGGCTTGCCTCCCCGATCAACCACCTTCGCGTGGACGAACAGGGGTGTTCCCGGCGTTTCCGAGCGGATGATGGTTCCGCCGTTCTCGACCCGCGGTGAGTTGAGCCGCCAGAAGGGCCCGAGCAGCGACTGTGACGTCTCGGTCTGCCCGTTGTCGCCGTTGTTGAGCAGGCACACGAGCGACGAGACGCCAAGCGATCCGGCCATGAGCACGAACTCATTGTGGCTGTCGGTCTGCAACTGCCCAATTTCGTTGAGGATGGCGGTCGCTTCGCGAAACTCGACTTCCGACAGCCTGACCTCCCGCACGAATGCGTGGAGGTGCTTCACCATTGCAACGAGTATCTCCCGGAGTCGTGGATCCGCGGTGCGGTTCATCACGGCGAGAACGGCAGGCGTCAACTCGCTTTCGGTTCTAATTGCCATAGGGCTACCTCCCAATGAGGTTCGACTATCAGAATAATCGATTATCTGTCAACCGACGACCGAGCGCTCAATACTATCGGCAGGGGAGGGTGCGTGATTTATGTCGAGTGAACATGCTGAAATACACAGATAAATAGGATTCGATTAGGGCGCTGACGTAGACGTCTAGTGGTTTCTGACGTATTCAAGTTGACATCAATAATCGTTTATCATATCGATTATCGAAACTTTGGCAGGTTGCTTTGGGAGGAAGGATGAACTCGGCCGACGACAGCTCTCTTGCGCCGTTGACAGAAGACGCGCCGTCAGCCGGCTTCCTCGACGATGGCAAGAACACCATCGGCAGCCAGCTCGCATCGCGCCTTCGGGAGGCGATCATTTCCGGTGAACTGGAAGCGGGCAGCAAGATCAATCTCGACAAGGCGCGGAAGACTTTCAACGTCAGTCTGAGCCCGTTGCGGGAGGGCTTGGCCAGGCTCATTTCAGACGGTCTGGTCGAATTTCAGGACAACAGAGGCTATCGCGTCGCGCCGATCTCCCTGGCCAATCTCGAAGAGGTCACCAGCCTACGCGAGGAACTCGAAGTGTTCGCGCTGCGTGAATCCATGCGTCTCGGAGACGTCGATTGGGAGGGCAACGTCATGCGTGCACTTCATCGTCTCAACCGCACGGAGCGCGACGCCGCGCATCCCGAAACGCTGGAGCACTGGGAAGCGCTTCACCGCGAGTTCCACCTGACACTGATCTCGGGCTGCGGGAAACCTCTGCTACTTCATTTCTGCAGTCTTCTGCTCAATCTCAACGACCGATATCGCCGCGTCTTCCTGATCCGTACGTCGGGCGATCGCAACGTCGGGCAGGAGCATAGCGAGATTGCCCAGGGCGCAGTCGCTCGTGATGTCGACTATGCCTGCGACAAGCTCCGCCAGCACATTCATCGCACCGGCACCAATCTGCGCAACCATCTCGCGACGAAGGGAATCGTGTGATGGCCGCCGCAACATCAAAAGCGGCGCCCCCGATTGGCGTCGCGCACTTCTCATCGATATTGCTGCCTCCCGTGGAGTTTGCGAAGGCCGCAGCGCGTGCGGGGTTCTCCAGGGTCGGGCTCAGGCTGCATCCGGCGTTCCCCGGTGCGCCCTACTACGAGCTGCCTGTCGGTGGTTCGGCTGCAGGCGAGTTCAAATCCGTGCTTGCCGGTGAGGGCGTCGAGGTTTTCGATATCGAGTTCTTCGTAATCGACCCCTCGTTCGACGCGTCGTCGATGGAGGCGACAGTCGCCGCGGCTGCGAACATTGGAGCACGCCGGCTCAGTGTCTGCGGAGATGATCCTGATCAGGTCAGATTGGTATCGAACTTCTCGGATCTCTGCGGCCTTGCGGACCGGTACGGCTTGGCTGTCGACATCGAGAACATGGGTTGGCGGGTGATTAAAACCTTCCAGGACAGCGTCGGCCTTGTGAAGGCGAGTGGCGCCCGCAATGCCGGCGCCCTCGTCGACGGAGTACATTTCTTCAGGAATGGCGACACGCTCGCCTCGCTCCGAACCGAGATTGACCGGGTAAAGCACGTTCAGTTGTGCGATGTCACTGGGCCAGCGCCGGTGACACCAGAGGAGATGATCACTGAAGCTAGAGGCGGGCGGTTCGCACCGGGGGAGGGCGAATTGCCGTTGAAGGAGCTTGTTGCAGCGGTCGATAGCTCCACGGCGATCTCGGTGGAAGTCCCACTCGCAGGGTCTGCCGCGCCCGAGACGCATTTGAAACATCTGTACGACAGGGCCGAAGAATTATTCGGGTCGGATCGCTGATCCGGCGCCGGCAAGGTGAGCCGCGCCGGAGGGAGGAAGTCAACATATGGGCTATACGTTCGATTTTGGTGCGGTCTTCGACCGCGCCCCGGAATTGTTTTGGGGTTCGCTTGGGACGCTCGGTCTCGCGGTTGCCGGAATGATCCTTGCGCTCGCCATCGGTATTCTCGGCGTCGCTGCAAGAACATCCAGGAACAAACTCGTTCGATCTCCAGTGATTGCCTTCGTCGAGATCGTTCGAAATACACCATTCCTGGTACAGATATTCTTTATCTACTTCGCCCTTCCGCTCATGGGCATCCGTCTAAACCCTACGGCTACGGCCATTATCGCGCTGGGGATCAATGGCGGCGCTTATGCGATTGAGATCATTCGAGGCGGCGTGGAAAGCGTGAACAAGGGACAGGTTGAGGCAGGTTTCGCGTTGGGCTTGCACAAGGCCGATGTGTTCCGGCTGATCGTTTTGAAGCCGGCTCTGCGAGCGATTTATCCGTCCCTGACCAGCCAGTTCGTGATGCTGACCTTGACGACTTCGGTCTGCACTTCAATCGCCGCCTACGAGCTGACCTCGGCGGCGCAGCGGATCGAATCCGACACCTTCCGAAGCTTCGAGGTCTATTTCAGCGTGACTGCAATCTACCTCGTCATCTCGAGTCTGATGATGGGCATCTTCGCCCTTATCTCTCGGTCCTACTTCAACTACCCGACCCGATAGGAGGCGTTCATGGGTCCCATCGGCGAAAACGAGCTGTTCTTCCTCTTGCAGGGTCTGAAGTGGACCGTGCTGCTGGCCATCATCGGCTTCGTCGGAGGAGGTGTATTCGGAATTCTGATCGCTCTGGTGCGCACGTCGAAGAACCGCTTCGCACGTTTCGTATCGTCGGGCTACATCGCGCTCTTCCAGGGCACACCGCTCCTTATGCAGCTCTTCGTCGTCTACTACGGCGTCGCGCTATTGGGCGTCGACGTCAATGCATGGATCGCTGTGGCCATCGCGTTCACCCTCCATGCGAGCGCCTTCCTGGGCGAGATCTGGCGCGGCTCGATCGAAGCCGTTCCGAAGGGCCAGACCGAAGCCGCGAATGCACTCGGGCTGCATTACATCTCCCGAATGAAGGACGTTGTCCTGCCGCAGGCGCTGAAGATTTCGATGCCTGCAACCATCGGATTTCTCGTTCAACTCATCAAGGGCACATCGCTTGCAGCGATCGTCGGCTTCATCGAGCTGACCCGTGCCGGACAGATCATTTCGAACCAGACCTACCGCCCACTGCTCGTCTTCGGGATCGTCGGAATGGTCTACTTCATCATTTGTTGGCCTCTCTCCCATATCGGGAGCGGCCTCGAGAAACGGATGGCGAAAGCTGCCCGCTAACCTTGCTTCGACCGAAGCAAAGACCACAGAGGAGGAGAATGGAATGTATAGCAATCGCAGACGATTTCTTGGAATGGCCCTGGCTACGGCCGCCTTCGCCACGGTAGGCGCCGCAGCGGCTTCCGCGGCGACCGTTGAGGAGATCAAGGCCAAGGGCACGATCGTCGTCGGCATTCAGGGCGACAACGCGCCATGGGGCTTCGTCGACTCGAGCGGCAAGCAGGACGGGTTCGACGCCGATGTCGCGACACTCTTCGCTAGGGAGCTCGGGGTTAAGGTCCAGTTCCAGCCGCTCGCCGTCGCCAACCGCATTCCGGCCCTGACCACCGGCAAGGTCGACATCTTGTTCGCCACCATGGCCATGACCGAAGAGCGCGCCAAATCGATCCAGTACAGCAAGCCATACGCGGCGAACACGATCTCGCTTTATGCGGCAAAGGCCGATACCGCAAAAACGCCTGCCGATGTTGCCGGGTGGGAAATCGGCGTGCCGAAGTCCAGCTCGCAGGACAAGGCCATTACCGACGCCGTGGGATCGACGGCGACCGTCCGCCGCTTCGACGACGACGCCTCGACCATTCAGGCGCTGGTCTCCGGACAGGTCAAGGCCGTCGGAGGCAACATGTTCTACGGACAGCGGCTCGATGCCGCCAGCGCCGGCACTTACGAGCGCAAGATCGACTTCCTGACGACTTACAATGGCGTCGGAACGCGACTGGGCGAGAAGGACTGGAACGAGGCCGTCAATGCCTTCCTCGACAAGATCAAGGCCAATGGCGAACTTGCAGCCATCACCAAGAAGTGGATGAAGATTGATCTGCCGACGTTCCCGGAATCCATCCCCAACATCCCGTTCACCGTCAAGTAAAGCATACCATGGAGGGCGCCGTGCTCAGTTCCGCTAATGATCAGTCGACATTGATATCCCTTGAAAAGGTGGAGAAATGGTACGGCTCCTTCCATGCGCTGAAAAACATCAGCCTGTCGGTTCGCAAAGGTGAGAAGATCGTCCTTTGCGGGCCTTCGGGTTCCGGCAAGTCGACGTTGATCCGCTGCATCAACGCTCTCGAGTTGATCCAGGAAGGCAGGATCATCGTCGACGGGCAGTCGCTCGACGGTACGAGCAAGGCGGTTGACGCCATTCGGCGCGAAGTCGGGATGGTGTTCCAGAACTTCAATTTGTTCCCGCACATGACCGTTCTGCAGAACTGCGCGCTTGCGCCGATGAGGGTGCGGGGAACCAGCCGGGCTGACGCCGAGAGACTGGCGAGAAAATACCTCGAACGGGTTCGAATCCTTGATCAGGCGGAGAAGTATCCGGCGCAGCTCAGCGGAGGGCAGCAACAGCGTGTCGCCATTGCCCGGGCGCTCTGCATGGAACCCAAGGCGATGCTGTTCGATGAACCCACATCGGCCCTCGATCCGGAAATGGTCAAGGAAGTGCTGGACACGATGATCGGTCTCGCACGCGACGGCATGACCATGATCTGCGTGACCCATGAAATGGGTTTTGCCCGCCAGGTCGCAGACAGGGTCATCTTCATGGCTTCCGGCGAGATCATCGAAGAGGCCGAGCCCGAGGTCTTTTTCAGGTCTCCGAAGCATGAGCGCACCAAGGCTTTCCTTGGCGAGATCCTCGCACATCATTGAACCGATTGGTTTTATCGAGATGAACAGCAGCACATTCCTCGTCGGCCTAATCGGGGCTGACATCCAGATGTCGAAGTCGCCCGCGCTTCATGAAACTGAGGCGCGGCACCTGAAGCTGGATTACCGTTACGAACTCGTTGATCTCGCGGAGCGCGATCTACCCGCTTCTGCGTTGTCCGGACTGCTCGCAGAACTTGAGGACCGTGGATTCGCAGGAAGCAACATCACGCACCCGTGCAAGCAGATGGTCATCCCTCATCTTACGAGCCTGTCCGAGGACGCCGAGATGCTCGGAGCGGTCAACACGGTCGTGCTTCGGGACGGAAAGCGGATCGGGCACAATACGGATTGGTATGGCTTCTATAAGAATTTCGAGCGAGGCATGCCCGACGCAGCCAAAACGCATGCCGTCCTGCTCGGCGCAGGCGGCGCAGGGGTCGCCGTTGCGCACGCGGCCATCAAGCTCGGTATCGAGATGCTCTCGATCTTCGACCAGGACACAAATCGCGCCGCCGCGCTGGCCGATCAGCTCAACCGGCGCTTTTCAAGAACCTGCGCACAGCCGATCAGCGACGTCGGCGCGGCGCTTGATTCTGCGGATGGGCTGATCCACGCTACCCCCACGGGCATGCGAAGTCATCCGGGTCTCCCCATCGATCCGGAATGGCTTCATCCATGTCACTGGGTCGCCGATATCGTCTACATGCCGCTCGTGACCGAACTTCTGGCCCTGGCCGAGAAGAAGGGGTGCAGGACCTTGCCGGGCGGCGGCATGACCGTGTTCCAGGCCGCGGCGGCCTTTGAACTGTTCACGGGTGTAAACCCGGATGCGGAGCGCATGTCGCGCCATTTCGAAGAATTGTGTCGAGCTACAGCCTGACCGGGAGGACATGCCTTGCCGCACATCATTATCGACTATAGCCGGGGTGCTGCCGAACGGGTGGCGATCGATGAATTGACCAGAGCGGTCCACCACCGGGTGCGCGACGGAGGCTTGGTGAAGCCCACTGCCGTGCGGACCTTCGCCAGGGAGGCGACCTTCTCCTGCGTCGGCGACGAGCATCCGGAAAATCACTTCATCCAGATAATCGTGCGCATGGCGCCTGGCCGGCCGACAGAAACGAAGCGGGAGTTGTTGAAGGCGGTCCTCGAAGCTGCGCGCGATGTCGCAGCTCCCGCGCTGCAAGCAGGCCGGCTGGGGCTGCGGGCCGATCTTTACGAGTCCGATCCGAATTTCGCATTCCAGGAAATAGCGTTCGCCTGAGCTTGGCAACGCCCTCATAAGGAAAAATCGCAATGAGCCTGATCTACGTTCTTAATGGCCCAAACCTCAATTTGCTCGGCAAGCGTCAGCCTCACATCTATGGCCACGAGACGCTGGCCGATGTCGAGGCAGACTGCCGGAAACTGGCCTCGGAACTCGGCCACGAGATCCGTTTCCACCAGAGCAACCGTGAATATGAAATCATCGACTGGATTCACGAAGCGCGCGAAGACGGAGCCGGTATCGTCATCAATCCGGCCGCATTCACGCACACGTCGCTTGCGATCCTCGATGCCTTGAACACGTTCGAAGGTCCCGTCATCGAGATCCATATCTCCAACGTGCACAAGCGTGAAAGCTTCCGTCATCATTCCTTCGTTTCCCACCGCGCCGACGGCGTCATCGCCGGTCTTGGTACGGAGGGCTATCAGCTCGGAATCCGCCGGGTCGCGACGATGCTCAAGGCGCCGAAGAAGGACTGACCATGGCTCCCGCTGTCAAACTGGCGGTCCTCGGCGCGGGGCTTATCGGAAGGCGTCACATCAAACACGTGCTGGACGAACCGATGGCGGAGCTTGTCGCGGTCGTCGACCCGAGCCCGGTTGGAGAGGCGATCGCCAGCGAAATTGGCGCCAAATGGTTTTCGACCTTCGCTGAGATGGTCGCCGCAGCGCGCCCTGACGGCGTCATCATCGCGACGCCCAACCAGATCCACCTCAGAAATGGGTTTGAGGCCGTAGAGGCCGGCATCCCGGCATTGATCGAGAAGCCCATCGTCGACGATATTGCCGCTGGCGAGAGGCTCGTTGGGATGGCCGAGGCCAAAGGCGTTCCGCTGCTGACCGGACATCATCGCCGACATAATCCGATGATGCAAAAAGCTAAACAGATCATCGACAGCGGAAAGCTCGGGCGAATATTGATTGTGAATGCAATGTTCTGGCTATTCAAGCCGGAGGAATACTTCAACACTCCCTGGCGCCGCGAACGCGGCGCGGGACCAGTCTTTCTCAATCTGATCCACGACATCGACAACCTTCGCTACTTATTCGGGGATATCACGGCGGTCCAGGCGCTCGAATCCAACGCAGTTCGCGGAAACGCCGTTGAAGAGACCGCGGTGATCCTCATCGAGTTCAAGAATGGAATTCTCGGCACGGCTTCCGTTTCGGATTCCGTCGTCGCGCCATGGAGTTGGGAGATGACGACCGGCGAAAACCCCGCTTACCCTAAAACTGAGGAGGCCTGCTACATGATCGGCGGCACCCACGGGTCGCTGTCAGTGCCGTCACTCGATATGTGGAGCAATCCGGGCAAAATCAGCTGGATGGAACCGTTTGAATGTCATCGCGCCGAAATCGAGAACGAGGATCCACTCGTCCTGCAGATACGCCAGCTTTGCAGGGTCATAAGAGGCGAGGAGGCACCGCTGGTCAGCGGACGTGAGGGACTGGAAACCTTGAAGGTTATCGACGCCGTGAAGCGATCCGCCGCAGCGGGCCAGCGTATCAGCCTGATCTAAATGATTGCGCGCCAGCTCGCCCAACGAGTCCGACTTCTCATGGGGAACCGCTTTGAAATGAAACAGACCCGGCAGGAAGGAATCCTTCCACCCGGGTCTGGTTCACTTCAAAGCTTCAACCGGCCGAAGCTGGCATGTCAATCCGGCGCGGAGGTCTGCAGGGCGAGAGCGTGCAATACGCCGCCCATATTGCCCTTCAGCGCCTCGTAGACCATCTGGTGCTGCTGCACGCGGCTCTTGCCGCGGAAGGCTTCGGCGACGACTTCGGCGGCGTAGTGATCGCCATCGCCCGCCAGATCGCGGATCGTCACCTTGGCACCGGGAATCCCAGCCTTGATCATGTCTTCGATATCGCCGGGTTTCATGGCCATGATCGTTACTCCTTGCGCATTATTCCGCGGCAAGTTCGCCGCGGCCTTCCATGAAATCAGGGAACCACGATTCATGGGCGTCGCGCAATTGCTGAATTGGCAGTGAGATGAGATCGCCGACATCAAGGGCATCTCCGCCGACCGTGCCGAGGCGGCGGAAGGGAACGCCGGCGCCTTCTGCATTGACGCAGACGAAATCGGCCACATCGGCCGGCACCGTGAGCACGTAGCGGGCCTGGTCCTCGCCGAAGAGCAGCGCATGCGGTGCGCCTTTGCCTTCGCTGAGATCGATCGTCAGCCCCTTGTTCGAAGCCATGGCCATTTCGGCGAGCGCGACGGCAAGGCCGCCCGATGAAATGTCGTGGCAGGCGGTCGCCTGGCCGTTGCGGATGACGGAGCGGACGAAATCGCCGTTGCGGCGCTCTGCGAAAAGATCCACTTCCGGCGCCGGGCCTTCGCGGCTGGAAAGCACATCGCGGAGATAGACCGACTGGCCGAGGTGGCTGCCGTCGAGGCCGATCATGATCACCTTGTCGCCGTCGTTGGCGCTGCCGATGCGGACCATCTTGCGCCAGTCCGGCAGCAGGCCGACGCCTGCAATCGTTGGGGTCGGCAGGATGGCGATGCCATTGGTCTCGTTGTAGAGCGAGACGTTACCCGAGACGATCGGAAAGTCGAGCGCGCGGCAGGCTTCGCCGATGCCTTTCACCGCCTGAACGAACTGGCCCATGATCTCCGGTTTTTCGGGATTGCCGAAGTTGAGATTGTCGGTGGCGGCGAGCGGTTCGGCGCCTGTCGCGGTGATGTTGCGCCAGCATTCGGCAACCGCCTGCTTGCCGCCTTCGAACGGATCGGCCTCGACATAACGCGGCGTCACGTCGGAGGAGAAGGCAAGCGCCTTGCTCTTATGGCCATCGACGCGCACGACGCCGGCGTCGCCGCCGGGAAGCTGCAGAGAATTGCCCTGGATCAGCGTGTCATACTGCTCGTAGACCCAGCGGCGGCTCGACTGGTTGGCGGAGCCAACGAGTTGAAGCAGTGCCTGGCCGTAATCCTTAGGAGCGGCGACAAGATTGGCGGGCAGGGGCGCAGGTTTGCCGGATTCGCGCCAGGGGCGGTCATATTCCGGCGCCTGGTCGCCGAGATCCTTGATCGGCAGGTTGGCGACTTCCTCGCCCTGATGCATGACGCGGAAGCGCAGATCATCGGTCGTCCTGCCGACGATGGCAAAATCGAGGCCCCATTTGACGAAGATCGCCTTGGCCTCTTCTTCCTTTTCCGGCTGCAGCACCATGAGCATGCGCTCCTGGCTTTCCGACAGCATCATTTCGTAGGCGGTCATCCGCTCTTCGCGCACCGGCACCTTGTCGAGTTCGAGCAGGATGCCGAGATCGCCCTTGGCGCCCATTTCGACGGCCGAACAGGTGAGGCCGGCCGCACCCATGTCCTGAATGGCGATGACGGCGCCGGTCTGCATCAGCTCGAGGCAGGCTTCGAGCAGGCACTTTTCGGTGAAGGGGTCGCCGACCTGAACGGTCGGGCGCTTCTCCTCGATCGATTCGTCGAATTCGGCCGAGGCCATCGTCGCGCCGCCGACGCCGTCGCGGCCGGTCTTGGCGCCGAGATAGACGACCGGGAGACCGACGCCCTTGGCCTCCGAGAGGAAGATAGCATTGGACTTGGCGATGCCGGCGGCAAAGGCGTTGACGAGGATATTGCCATTGTAGCGGGCATCGAACTCGACTTCGCCGCCGACCGTCGGCACGCCGAAGGAATTGCCGTAGCCGCCGACGCCGGAGACGACGCCGGAGACCAGGTGACGGGTCTTGGGATGATCCGGCTCGCCGAAGCGCAGCGCGTTCATCGCGGCGATCGGGCGCGCGCCCATGGTGAAGACGTCGCGCAGGATGCCGCCGACACCGGTCGCGGCGCCCTGGTACGGCTCGATGTAGGAGGGGTGGTTGTGGCTCTCCATCTTGAAGACGACGCAATCGCCATCATCGATATCGACCACGCCGGCGTTCTCGCCCGGGCCCTGGATGACGCGCGAGCCCTTGGTCGGCAGCGTCCGCAGCCATTTCTTCGAGGACTTGTAGGAGCAGTGCTCGTTCCACATCGCCGAGAAGATGCCGAGCTCGGTAAAGGTCGGTTCGCGGCCGATCAGATCCAAAATGCGCTGGTACTCGTCCGGCTTCAGGCCATGGCTTGCAATGAGTTCCGGCGTGATCGGGATGGTATTTGGAATGGTCATGAGCGAAAAGTCCCTGGCGCGTTTTGCGCTGTCTTTAGCTTAAGTAGCGGCCGCGCGCGACAGAAAAAAGCCCGCCGTCAACAGAGGGCGAGCAGGCTTTTCTCATAAAGGCGGCGATCGTTCAGAACTTGTAGCCGATCTGGATGCCGGCGCGGGTCATGCCGTCGTTCGGGCCGTCGCAGAGATTGGCATGTGAGGAGTGGGCAATCTGGGCCATTACGTTCCAATTGCGGGTGAAACGGTAACCGGCGCCGGCATATTCGTGGAAGAGGACGCGGCAGCCGAGTTCCGGGCCGTCATCATTGCCTTCCAGGTCGCCGGTATGGATGACGCCGCCGAATCCGGCTTCGGCAAAGAGCTTCTCGTTGAGGTCGATCGTCCAGGTGAAGCCGGTAAAGAATTGAGTTGCTTCACCCGAAGTGCCGATCGAGGTGCCCAGATGCACGCGCGGATGCAACAGCTGTTGCTGCCAGCCAACCGCTTCCTCGTATCCAAAAGGATCGAAGAGGGCAGTAATCTCCGGAAAGACGCCGTCTTCCCCGGAGCGGCCTGATTGCACCGAGGCGGAGACACCGAAACGCAATTCATCGAATATCTGCTCGCCGGCATTTGCCGAACCTGCCATCGCGGTGCCGGCCACGGCCGCCACTGATGCCAGGCCCAGGAAGCGCAATGCGATCCTTCCGAACTCGACCCTCATCTGCTGTCCTTTGATTCGCACCAAGCGGGAATAGCAAAGAGGTAGCATGGGGGTTGGAGCGGTAAAGCGCTCTCGTCAGGCGTGTGCGTTTTTTCCGAATTATGGCGTGTATTTGCAACAGGTCATATTTCGCCGTCATAGGCCGAACCGCCATTTTCCAGCAGTCGGCGCAGGATCATCAGGCCCGCGGTCAGCTCCTGGCCGGTCTTGGGCGAGGAGAAGCCGATGCGAACGCGGTAGTAGGTTTTCTCACCGCGCGCCGCCTTGAACTCGTCTTCGTCGTCGACAAGCACGCCGTCGCGGAAGGCGGCATTCTTGAAGGTACCGGACATCCAGGGGTCCGGCAGTTTCAGCCAGAGGAAGGGCGCATGCGGATGCGAGGCGAAGTCGAAGCCCTGCAACTGCTCGCGGGCGATCTGGGCGCGCCGGGACAGGTCCTCTATGACCTCCTTGCGGATCTCGTGCGCCGTGCCGCTTTCGACGAGGCGGGCGCAGGTCTCCGCCAGGATGAAGGGCAGGCCGCCGGTGACCATCCTGTGTGTCACCTTGATGCGCTGGGCAAAATGCGGCGGACAGGCGACCCAGCCGCCGCGCACGCCGGCGGCGACCGATTTCGATAGGCCGTTGACCAGGAAGGTGCGGTCGGGCGCAAGCGAGGCGATGAGCGGCGTTTCGTCGTCGGCCATGCCACCGTAAAGATCGTCCTCGATCAGCCAGACGCCATGCTTTCGGGCAATTGCGGCAATCGCCGCACGCCGCTCATAAGGCATGATCGTGACCGTCGGATTGTGGACGGTCGGCATCAGGAAGGCGATTTTCGGATGCTGCTGCTGGCACAGACGCTCGAAATCCTCGGGAATCACGCCGAATTCATCGGAGTCGACCGTCACCGTGCGGCGGCCGAGAAGGCGGGCGCTGCGGCTGACCTGGGTGTAGGTGAGATTCTCGAAGACGATCTTGTCGCCCGGGGCCGAGACGGCGGCGATGACGGCGACCGCCGCCGCATGTGCGCCGAGCGTCGGCACGATGTTTTCGACCTCCGGCGTCCAGCCGCAGCGCGCAAGCCAGCGGCGGCCGGCCTCGAACCAGTTCGGCGGAAAACTTCGGGAATAGGAGGAAATTTCGGCGAGATGCTGTTCGCCGATCTCGGCAAGGATGCCTGAGATGATCTTGCCCTGGCCGAGGTCGGGGGCGGCTGTCGTATCGAAACGGATCTTGTTGGCGGGCGCGTCCTGATAGCGGGTGCCGCCGAGCGAGACGGCCAGAGGGTCGGTCTGTTCGCCGGGCGGCGTCTCGGCGCGGTTCAGGACATAGGTGCCGCGCCCGACCTCGCCGGCGACCAGGCCGCGTTCGTGAACCAGCGCATAGGCGCGACCGATCGTGCCGATCGTCACGCCGATATCATAGGCAAGGTTGCGCTGCGGCGGCAATTTGCTGCCGGCAGGCAGGGCGCCGCTCGCAATGGCGGATTCGATGCTGTCGGCCAGCCGAAGATAGACCGGCCCGGAGCCGCGGGAAAGATCAGGAAGCCAATTTGTCATGGTGACAATTGTATATATTGGCATATTGTATTGGTCAAGCGTAAGAACAATTCCACGGACGAACCGAGAGGATTCCTGGAATGTCTGCTTTGCCGGAAATCACCACGCCAATTGTACCAATTGTCTCCTATGACGACAGGCGCGTCATTCTGCCCAGCCCGCCGGTTGAGGTCACGACGCGCTTGGGCCGGATCTGGGCCGCCATTCTTCTCTGGCATCAGAAGCGAGAGGGGCGGCGTGCGCTGAGAGAGCTTACGGCGGCCGGACTCAAGGATATCGGGGTGTCGCAGTCCGACGCCGCGCGCGAAGTCGGCAAGTCGTTTTTCTGGGACTGATTGCGCGGGGATTGATCGCAGCGATCAGCTGCAGGCCTTGTTGCCGCCGGACCAGCGATTGACGTCGGCGGCGATGCGCCCGGCGACCGGCTCCTGCATCATCGGGCCGAAGGCCTGGAGGCGTGCCGGGCTGCCCTCGGCCTGGACCACCAGCAGCGGACGGCTTTCCGGGCTGCCCTTGTGAACCAGCAGGATGCGCGGCCGGCCGGAGAAGGAATTAAGCTCCGGCGCGAGCTTATAGGCTGCAAAGGCCGGATCGCCGGATTTGAACCAGCAGGCATTGGCGCCGAGCGCCACGCGCTCCATCGTCGGCAACGCAGCCCGGTTTGGACCTGCTGCCGGTGCCGGCGATTGGCAGGCTGCTACAACAGCGGCGAGAGCAGTCCACAAGGCGGCGTGTGCGACGGAGAGGCGAGGGCGCATTGATCGTGCTCCAGTGATCCGGACGAAGGTCTTTTCGAGTGCATGCCGTTGCCCGCGGTCGGTCTGCGGGCGGCGTGCTTTAAAGGCAGGTTCAGGCGGCGACGACATCGAGCGCCGAGGCGAAGAGGCCGCGGCCGTCCGAACCGCCATGGGCGGCCTCGATCAGATTTTCCGGATGCGGCATCATGCCCAGCACGTTGCCCCTTTCGTTCGTGACGGCGGCAATGTCGTTGAGCGAGCCGTTCGGATTGGTGCCTTCGGCATAACGGAAGACAACCTGGCCATTGCCCTCGATCTTCGCCAACGTCGCTTCGTCGGCGAAATAATTGCCGTCATGATGGGCAACCGGGCAGCGGATGACCTGGCCTTGCGCGTAGGCGCGGGTGAAATCGGTCTCGGCATTGACGACTTCGAGCTTGATCTCCCGGCAAACGAACTTCAGCGAGGCGTTGCGCATCAGTGCGCCCGGCAGCAGGCCGGCCTCGACGAGGATCTGGAAGCCGTTGCAGACGCCGAGCACCTTCACGCCCTTGGCAGCCTTTTCAATGATCGCCTGCATGACCGGCATGCGGGCGGCGATCGCGCCGCAACGCAGATAATCGCCATAGGAAAAGCCGCCCGGGATGACGATCAGGTCGACATCGGGGATCTCGGTTTCCGTCTGCCAGATCGTCACCGGCGGCTTGCCGGAGATCTTGGTCAGGGCGGCGATCATGTCGCGGTCGCGGTTGAGGCCCGGAAGTTGAACGACGGCTGATTTCATGGAGTCCCTGCGTCTGGCGAAAGAAATTGAACTGGAACGCTTTCCGTGAGCCATACTCCATTGTCGGAGACAAAGAAAGAATGACCCTCTGAAAACATGCGGGCCGCATCCACCCGCAGGATGACATACTCACCCTTGCGGCGCATCGCGACGATCCTGGCCGTTTCGACATCGGCCGAGAGATGAACGTGGTGCCGCTGCATCTTCTTCAGACCTTCGCCGGCAATCGACGACCAGCTTGCCAGGGACGTGCCGCGAAAAAGAGCGGCGGGCGGTTCAACCGGCGTCAAGGCGAGATCGACGTCGATGCTATGACCTTGATTGGCGCGAATTCTGTTGTCGGCAAGCGTGAAGCGCTTCTTCGGACTGTTTTCGACGATCTCGATGATGTCGGCGCGGGAAACGTCATATTTCGACGCCAGCGCTTTTTCGAGTTCGTCGAAGGATAACCAGCCCTCGCCATCAAGCGTCAAGCCCTCGGCTTCAGGCGCATGACGCAAAACATAGCTCATATATTTCGAGACTTCCGTCTCCAGCTTTGTCTTCGTCATGACGCCCAACCTCACAATCCGCCGGCCGACGGGTCTGTGATCATCCGTCGATCGCGATTGCGAAGTTCTCGATCACCGTATTGGCGAGCAATTTTTCGCACATGGCTTTGAGCTCGGCCTCGGCCTTGGCTTTGTCGGCGCCTTCGAGCTCCAGGTCGAAGACCTTGCCCTGTCTTACATGGCCGACGCCCGAAAAGCCGAGAGCGCCGAGCGCGCCTTCGATGGCCTTGCCCTGGGGATCGAGAACGCCGTTTTTCAGCGTGACGGTGACACGAGCCTTGATCACTTTGTCTTTCCTGCCCTACTTGACGAGAACCGGGCCGGTGCCGCGCACAGGCTCGTTTTCATTGATGATGCCGAGACGGCGAGCGACTTCGGAATAGGCTTCGAGCAGCCCGCCGAGGTCGCGGCGGAAGCGGTCCTTGTCCATCTTCTCGCGGGTTTCGATGTCCCAGAGCCGGCAGCTGTCCGGCGAGATCTCGTCGGCGAGGATGATGCGCATAAGATCGCCTTCGAACAGGCGGCCGCATTCGATCTTGAAATCGACGAGCTGGATGCCGACGCCGAGGAAGAGACCGGTCATGAAATCGTTGACGCGGATGGCAAGTGCCATGATGTCGTCGAGCTCGGCCGGATTGGCCCAGCCGAAGGCGGTGATGTGCTCTTCGGAGACCATCGGATCGTCGAGCGCATCGGACTTGTAATAGAACTCGATGATCGAGCGGGGCAGCACGACGCCTTCCTCGATACCAAGGCGCTTGGCGAGAGAACCGGCAGCGACGTTGCGCACGACGATCTCCAGCGGGATCATCTCCACTTCCCTGATCAGCTGCTCGCGCATATTGAGCCGGCGGATGAAATGGGTGGGGATGCCGATCTTGTTCAGGTGGCTGAAGATATATTCGGAAATGCGGTTGTTGAGGACGCCCTTGCCGTCGATGACTTCGTGTTTCTTCTTGTTGAAGGCGGTGGCATCGTCCTTGAAGAACTGGATCAAAGTGCCCGGCTCCGGACCCTCATACAGAATCTTTGCCTTGCCCTCGTAGATACGGCGGCGACGGTTCATCTTGGTCATTCTCTGTTGTTGGCGCTCTTGGGATAGCGCGAGTGGATCGATCTCGTGGCGTCCCCTTAAAGGAAAAGAGTGTGTTTCACAATCCGCCTGTCGCTCCTTCCCCGGTTTCCGGATTTCGTGGCCCCGGTTCCCGGATTTGGTGGCCCTATTTCCGGATTTTACGGAATAGCGCCAAGAGAATCGAATGAATTCGCTTTACGAGTCTAGCGGCTTTTCCTCTACGGTGGAATGAAGGCGAAATGGCGGGCCGCTTATACAGGTTTTATTTGACTCTTCTGCTTGGCAGCGAGCGGCGAAGATGCGTCTGCAGGCCGCGCGCGGCGGTCAGCCCGAGGCGCCAGCATCCGGCGCGAATGAAGGAGGGGATCTGCATGGCCGGCATCGGCCGGGCGAGCGCATAGCCCTGCAGCGTGTCGCAGCCGAGTTGCTCCAGAATGCGGATATGATCCGCCGTCTCGACGCCCTCGGCAATGACGAGAATATTGAGCGAGCGCCCGATATCGATGATCGCGCCGACGAGCTTACGCTGCTCGGCCGAGTGCGGCAGCATGCGGATCAGCTCGCGATCAATCTTCAGCGTGTTCGGGCTCAGGCGCAGAAGACTGACGATCGAGGCGTGGCCGGTGCCGAAGTCGTCGATATGGATGTCGATGCCGAGCTTGCGCAGCTTTTTCAAATTGGCGGCCACCGCCTCGTCGCAATCGTCGAGCGAGATCGATTCCAGCAGTTCGAAGGCGATGGCGCCGGGTTCGATCTTCAGGGCGCGGAGCTTTTTGCCGAGGTCGGGATCGGTCAGCCGCCGGGCGGAAACGTTGACCGATATTTTGGGGATCGACAGCCCATCCTTGATCCAGGCACGCCGGTCTGCCAGCGCGCGCTCCAGGATCAAGGCGTCGATCGTCGAGACGACGTCGAGATCCTCGGCGATATCGAGAAAGCGATCCGGCGTCAGCAGCCCGTGCACGGGGTGTTGCCAGCGGGCGAGCGTCTCGATGCCTGTGACATCGAGCGTGCGGGCGTCGAACTGCAACTGATAGAACGGCACGAATTCATCGCGCTCCAGGCCGATGAGGATTTCATCGGCGAGCTGCTTGGCGGAGACGATATCGTTGCGGGCCGATGCCGAGAAGAATTCGAAGCGGTTTCGGCCAAGACCCTTGGCGCGATAGAGCGCAATGTCGGCGTCGAGCAGCGTCTGCTTGGCGTCGAGCTTGGCGCCGCCATCGACCGCGATGCCGATGCTGGCGCCGAAACGGCAGTCATGGCCCTCATATCTGACGGGCCGGCGCAATTCGCGGATCAAGCGTTCGGCCAGGCTGGCGATCTTCTTCAATGCAGCATCGACGGCGCAGAGGATGACAAATTCGTCACCGCCGATACGCGCGACGAAATCAGCGGCGCGAACGGAATGTCTGAGCACATTTGCGGTGTGTTGCAGCATGGCGTCGCCCGCACGATGGCCGAGGGTATCGTTGATCTGCTTGAAGCGGTCGAGATCGATATGCAGAACCGCCAAAGCGAGGCCGTTAGCCCGGCATTCTGCCGCGCGGTCGTCCAGCATCTTGTCGAGATAACGGCGGTTCGGCAGACCAGTGAGATAATCGTGCAAGGCCAGATGCTCGATGCTCTCCTTGGCGGCTTCGAGTTCGCGGTTACGGGCTTCCGCCAGTTCCTTGGCGCGCTGCAGCTCGTTGCGAAGCGCGACCTCCTCGGTGACGTCCCAATTGGCGCCGATCAGTTTGCGTTGGCCATTGCCGTCGACGAAGAAGGCCGAGCGGGCACGGATGATTCGTTCGACTCCGTCGCCGCGGATGATGCGGTATTCCTGCTGAAAATCGCTGCCGCTTTCGACGCTGCGATCGGCGAGGCCGAGCACGCGTTCACGGTCATCCGGATGCAGGCTCTTGGCCCAGGCGTCACCGCCGATCTTGCGTGCCGCACCCTGCAAGCCGTAGATGGCAATCAGGCGATCATCCCATTCGACGACGTCATTTTCGATATCGGCCTCGAAGACGCCGATGCGGGAAATTTCCAGCGCCAGGTCGAGCCGGCGCGACAGGCGCGACAGCGTCTCCTCGGCTTCCTTGCGGGCGGTGATATCGATATCCGTTCCAACGACGCGCGTCGGTACGCCATTCTCATCCCACTCGACGCAGGCCCCACGGCAGTCGATCCAGACCCAGTGGCCGTCCCTGTGGCGTTCACGATATTGGAAGATCTGATAATCCGGATCGCCGGCATTCTGCCGCTCGATCGCATGGGCGACGAAGTCGCGGTCGTCGGGGTGGACGAGTTGCAGCCAAGCCTCGTAGTCGCCGGCGACGTCCTCGTCCGGCGCCATTCCCCGGATGGTTTTCCACGTCGGCGAATAATATTTGCGGTTTAGACGGTAATTGTGGTCCCATACGCCGAGGCCGGAACCAACAAGCGCATGGTTCCAGCGGCTCTCGCGCTCAGCCAGATCAGAATCGTCGGTCGACCCATCGCCGGCCTCAGCCGCTGCAGGATCGCCATGCGCTTCATGGGCCCCTGAATGGGCTTTCCTCACGGGCATTCTCGCTGATTTCATCTCGGCGCAGTCTGCGGCACTTCTATTAAGAAAGCCTTAGAAAGTAATCGCTGAAATGACGAGCGCCGGGTCTCCCAAATCAGACAGAGAGGCGGCTGAGGAACTGGGCGAAGACCATTGTTCCTTCCGGCCAGGGGCCGTGCCCGGATTCAGCGCTGATATGTCCCGCCTCGCCGGCATCGACGAGGAAGGAACCCCAGCAACTGGCGATATCGTCGGCATGCTCGTAGCTGCCGAACGGATCATTGCGGCTAGCGACGGTGATGGAAGGGAAGGGCAGTGGGTCGCGCGGATAGGGCCCGAAGGTCATCAGGTGCTTGGGGCGGATATCCGGATTGGTGACTTCAGGCGGAGCGACGAGGAAAGCGCCTGCCACCCGCTTGCGGAAATGCGGGATGGCATGGATTGCCGAGGGCACGCCGAGCGAATGGGCGACGAGCACAACGGGGCGGGTCGAGGCGTTCACCTCTTCGGCGATACGGGCGATCCAGTCCTCGCGGACCGGCTTCGTCCATTCGGCCTGTTCGACGCGCCGCGCCGTGCTGAGCTTCGCCTCCCAGCGGCTCTGCCAATGGCCGGGGCCGGAATTGGTATAGCCGGGGATGATAAGGATATCTGCGTCTGAGGCTTTCATAATGCCGCCGATGTGAGAAAGCCCGCCCAAGATGTCAAGAGGGGGCGGCAAGGGAGAGAGCGACACGGGCGATGAATTTTGTTATGTTGCTCCAGTGCCGGTTGCGGATTTCGTATCGGCTTGCCCGCCGATGCCTATCCGCGGCCGACCAAAGTCTCGGCTGAGGAGGAGAAAGCCATGGCGGCATTTCATGTCATGACGGGTGCCAGTGAAAACCTGGCGCGGCCCGTGGTCAATCGTATTAGTATCGCCGACGTCTTCGACGCGCTGAAGCGCGGGCTCGACGATTTCAGTGAAAAGCCTTCCCACTATGTGTTCTTGTGCCTGATGTATCCAATCGCCGGCGTCTTCCTGACGCTGTGGACCTCCGGCGCCAACCTGCTGCCGATGGTATTCCCGCTGATGTCCGGTTTCGTGCTGATCGGTCCGATTGCGGCGATCGGTCTTTATGAGATCAGCCGCCGACGCGAGGAAGGCCTCGATACGTCATGGACGCATGCGCTTGAGGTGCGCCATTCGCCGGCGCTGCCATCGATCATCGCCGTCGGACTGATGCTCTTTGCCCTTTTCGTCGTCTGGCTGGTGACGGCACAGACGCTGTACGCCAATCTTCTCGGTGATGTGTTCCCGCGCACCATGACGGACTTCACCCGCCAGGTCTTCGGTACGGCCCAGGGCCTGCAGTTGATCATCTGGGGCAATCTCATCGGTTTTGTCTTCGCGCTCGTCGTGCTGGCGATATCGGTCATCACCTTTCCGCTTCTGCTCGACCGCGACGTCGGAGCGGTTGCCGCCGTCGTGACCTCGATTCGTGCGACGATCGCCAATCCGGTACCGGTGCTGCTCTGGGGCCTGATCGTCGCCGGACTTCTCGTCGTCGGCACCATCCCGGTCTTTGCCGGACTCGCACTCGTTATCCCGATCCTCGGCCACGCGACCTGGCATCTCTACCGCAAGCTGATTGCGCGGGAAGCTGTGTAGCTTCGGTCCTGCCCGCGGGAAAACCTTGATACCGTGGGATCCCCGATTTTCGGGAACCTCGAACCTGCCTCGGAGTTTTTTTACTCCGAGGAGAGATTTCAGAGGTGATGATGACGCATCTGTTTGCCCGCTTCGCAAGCAAGACATCGGAATGGGCGGGTAAGCCCGTCATCTTCATCCTGGCACTGTGCGTCGTTATTATCTGGGCCTTGCTCGGACCTTTCTTCGACTATTCGGAAACCTGGCAGCTCATCATCAACACGGGAACGACCATCATCACCTTCCTGATGGTCTTCGTCCTGCAGAACGCCCAGACGCGCGACACCCGGGCAATCCAAGCCAAACTCAACGAAATCATTTTGACAAGCCATGCGGAGAACCGCTTTATCGGCATCGAAAATCTCGACGAGGAAGAGCTGAAACATCTCGACGAACTGGTCGCCAAGGCCGCCAAGGGGCGGGGGCAGACGGAGGCCTGCCAAACGACCGAGATTGCGCAAGCGATGCCACCACCGAAAAAGGCGCAGGCGCGCAAACGCTCTGCGAATGCCAAAGCATCGAAGCAGAAACAACGGCCACTTGAGAAAAGCTAAACCATCATCCATTCCTGCAATCACAAAAAGAAAAAGACAGAAATGAAAACGGCGCCTGCGTAGTCCCCGTCAGTCTGTTAAAAAAGTCTCGTCCGTCATGCTCGGCCTTGTGCCGAGCATCTAACCACTGCAGTTTCTTGACAGGAAAACATCTATTTTCAGTCACTTAACTGGGTCGGCGCAGATCCTCGGCACAACAAAGCCGAGGATGACGTCGCGGCTTTCGCAGTGGTTTGTCAACAGTCGGACGGCGGCTACAAGACGCCGTCACATCGTTGCAGTCCGCTCAAGCGTTGCCGAAGACGCGGCGGAAGATCGTGTCGACGTGTTTGGTGTGATATCCGAGATCGAACTTCTCCCGAATATCCTCCTCGGACAAGGCAGCCCTGACCTCAGCGTCAGCCAGCAGCTCTTCCAGAAAATCCTTGCCCTGTTCCCAGACTTTCATGGCATTGCGCTGCACCAGCCGGTAGGCGTCTTCGCGGGAGGTGCCGGCCTGGGTCAGCGCCAGGAGGACGCGCTGGGAGTGGACGAGGCCGCGGAACTTGTTGAGGTTCTTCTCCATGTTTTCGGGATAGACCAGCAGCTTTTCGACGACGCCGGCCAGACGCGACAGGGCGAAATCGAGGGTGACTGTGGCGTCCGGGCCGATCATGCGTTCGACCGAGGAATGGGAGATATCGCGCTCGTGCCAGAGGGCGACGTTTTCCATGGCCGGCATGGCGTAGGAGCGGACCATGCGGGCAAGGCCGGTAAGGTTTTCGGTCAGCACCGGGTTACGCTTGTGCGGCATGGCCGAGGAGCCCTTCTGGCCGGGCGAGAAGTATTCTTCCGCCTCCAGCACTTCGGTGCGCTGCAGATGGCGGATTTCGGTCGCGAGCCGCTCGATCGACGAGGCGACAACACCGAGGGTCGCGAAATACATGGCGTGGCGGTCGCGCGGGATGACCTGGGTCGAGACCGGCTCGGCCTTCAGGCCGAGTGCTTCGGCGACATGTTCCTCGACGCGCGGATCGATATTGGCGAAGGTGCCGACGGCGCCCGAGATGGCGCAGGTCGCGACTTCCTCGCGGGCAGCGACGAGACGCTGGCGGCAGCGCTCGAATTCGGCATAGGCAAGCGCCAGCTTGACGCCGAAGGTGGTCGGCTCGGCATGGATGCCGTGCGAGCGGCCGATGGTGACGGTGTCCTTGTGTTCGAAGGCGCGGGTTTTCAGTGCTGCGAGCAGCCGGTCGAGATCGGCGATGAGGATATCAGTGGCGCGCACCAGCTGGACGTTGAAGCAGGTGTCGAGCACGTCTGATGAGGTCATGCCCTGGTGGACGAAGCGCGCATCCGGGCCGACGATTTCGGCGAGGTGAGTCAGGAAGGCGATGACGTCATGCTTGGTGACCGCCTCGATTTCGTCGATGCGGGCGACGTCGAAGGTGGCCGCACCCCCTTTTTCCCAGATTGTCCTTGCCGCCGATTTCGGGATGACGCCGAGTTCGGCCAGCGCGTCGCAGGCATGCGCCTCGATCTCGAACCAGATGCGGAACTTGGTTTCGGGAGACCAGATGGCGACCATTTCGGGCCGGGAGTAACGCGGGATCATGGGCGGCTGCCTTCACTTCGAGAGGTTTGCTTCATTGAGTTAGCGCCCCTGTAGCAAAGACCGGCGGCAATCTCAACGCATGCGTTTGGTGAGATGATAGCTGCTGACGACAAGGCAGACGAGGCCGAGCGGCAGGAAAAGGCGAAGGCCGATCACCAGGAACTGGTAGACGGCACTGATGCCGGTGAAGACAAACTGGAAGGCCCAGGCGACGCTGCCGAAGGGCGCGTGCCAGCGCGAATAGAAGATCCGGTATTCCATGGCGAAGAGGAAGGCGGTCATCAGGATCGTGGCTGCCGTCAGCGTCACGAAAAAGGCGGCGAAGCGCGCTTCCGGTGGCCTGTTATAGGCAAAAAACCGAGCGACCGGCAGGGCGAAGGGCCAGGAGAGCAGGCCGCCGAGAAAATAGAGTGCCGCCACCTCGGCGAGCCGGCTCGTCTCGAGGCCGTTGCGGAGGTAAAGGCCGAGCATGGCGGCGGCCAGCATCTGCACGCCCCAGAGCAACGCGCCGGCAAAGAGATCGGAGGAGGGCGGCTTTGCCGCCCTTAGGCGATCCATCCTGGGGCGATCCATGCTCAGGGATGGACCGGGACGGCGATCCAGCGTCCGTTCCTCTCAGCATCGAAGGCGAGAACCAGCGCAATGTGAATTTGATTTCCGTCTTCAGGCTGGTAGACCACCGCGCCGCCGATCCTGAATTCGACCGAGCATGTGCGCTCGGCCGGAACAGCCGTTGCCTGCCGCGCAGCCTGACGGTTCGGGACACCTTCCTTCTCGATCATCTGCAGGCTGAAACCAAGGACACGCTTGTCGACCGTTGCGCATTCCTTCGGCGTCGGCACCGGCATCTCGCCGAGTGAGAGCGTATAGGGCGTCTTCGGTGGCCCATCGATCGCAAGTGTGGTGTAGCGAAGTGTCTTCGAGGGCGAGCCGAGCTCGGTTGGTGGGTTGAAGGCGGCAATCAGACCCGGATTTGTCAGAAGGTCGTACTTATCCATCTGGCTGCGCGCCGCCGTTAAGTTCTGCCGGCGGGCCCTGGAAAGATTGGCGTCCTTATCCGTCAGTTCGGTGCGAAAGGGGGTGCCTTCGAGATATTGGCCGCCGTCGGTATTGATGAAGTAGGTTTCCGAATAGGGAGTCTTGCTGTTTTCTTTGATGCCGAATTCCTGAAATGCGAAGACCTTGCCGTCAGCGGAAAAGCCGATCGGCTGAATGCTGGCAATGTCTCCGGCCAGCGACAAGCCGGGCAGGCCGGCCAATGCGGCGGCAATCATGCCACCAAAGATCAGACGCTTCCTCATGCTCGTGCCCCTTCGGCTGCCTGACGCAATTCGGCGACGGTCTTACGATAGCTGTCGACCGTACCGCCCTTGAAAATTGCCGAGCCGGCGACGAGCACGTTGCCGCCGGCGCGCGCGATATCAGGCGCCGTTTCTACGGTGACGCCGCCGTCGACCTCGAGTTCGATCGGCCGGTCACCGATCAGAGACTTTGCCGCGGCGATCTTGGCCGTCATCGCCGGAATGAATTTCTGCCCGCCGAAACCGGGATTTACCGACATGATGAGGATGAGGTCGACGTCGTCGACCACGTTCTCGATGGCGCTCAGCGGCGTCGCCGGATTGATCGTCACGCCGACCTTCTTGCCAAGATTGCGGATGGTTTGCAGCGAGCGGTGCAGATGTGGCCCGGATTCGGCATGCACGGTGATGCGGTCGCAGCCCGCCTTGGCGAAGGCTTCGAGGTAGTCATCGACCGGAGAGATCATCAGATGGCAGTCGAAAGTGGCATTCGTATGGGAACGCAGCGACTTGATGACATCGGGACCGAAGGAGATGTTCGGCACGAAATGCCCATCCATCACGTCAAGGTGGATCCAGTCGGCGCCGGCGGCCGTTACGTCGCGCACCTCCTCGCCGAGCCTGGCGAAATCCGCCGCGAGGATCGAAGGGGCAATGCGAATGGGCAGCGTCATCAAGTCTTACTCCCGTATGGGCGCCATCTGCGCACGGCGCCGGAATTCAGGGCTGGCGGCCGCTCATTGCGTCGGCGCAGCAGGTGGAAAAAAGCCATTGCCCCGCCATTCAAGCAGGCGGTAGGGGTTTTGCGAAAGTTCGTGCGCGCCGGTGAAGGCGACCGCGCCGATCGGTGTCTGGAACGTCGTGCCGACAAGGGTCTCCCGCAGCGGCTTACCGGCGGCAGCGGCGGCTTCGGCCGCCTGGCCGGCAATTAGGGCCGCCGCCAGGGATGGCAGGACATAACCTTCAGGCTCGGTGCCCTTGGCGCGCAAAGCGCCGGCCGCCGGCGCGCCTTCTGGCAAAAGCGCATATTCGGGCAGGGCGACCGCACGCACGCCGGGGGCGAGAGGCAGCGGCTGATCGGCGGCGCGCATGGCGTCGCCGCCGAGGATCGACAGCGGAATGTTTTCCGCCTTGGCGTCGCGGGCCATGACGGCGACATCGTTGCGGTCGCCGCCAACGAAGACCCTTGTGGCGCCGGCCCGTTTCAGGCGGCGGACGAGGGCGATCTGCTGCTCCTGTCCCGGCCGGTAGGTATCGGTGAAAACTGGCTTCAGGCCGTTCTGCTCCAGCGCATTGCGCACAGCTTCCGTCAGTTCGCGGCCATGAATGGTGCCGTCCTCGATCAGCGCGATCGGGTCGGCTGCCCAGTCCTTGAGGATCACCTCGATGATCTTTGCCGCCTCAGTGCCGTCGGCCGGTGCCAAGCGGAAGAGCGGCCAGCCGTTTTTCAGCGCATCCTCCATCAGGATGCGCGAACGTGCCGAAACGGTGATCGCGGGAATATTGGCGTCCTTCAGCTTCGGCAGTGCGCCTTCCAGCGTCTCACTGCAGAGAAAACCAACGGCAATCTGCACCTTGGCACTCACGAGCGCATCGGCGACCGCCGCGCCGCTATTGTCCTCGCAGGTCTCGTTGACGGCGACGAGCGTATTGCCTGATTGCTGGATCTCGAAACCGGCGCCGGCGGCGATCTGCGCGCCGAGCAGGCCGAGCGGCCCGCCCTGCGGGGCGACGACGCCGATCGTCACGCCGGCCGCATGACCTTGCGCCGCCGTTCCGAGCAGCGTCAGAAAGGCTGCTATGCCACGCAGGTTGATCATGAAAGGCGAAGATCCCTAGCCATCGTCCATGCCCTTTTATCCGTAAGGCCGCAATCGTCAAAGAAAAACAAGCGGAACCCAGCGCTTTTCACCGGTCCTATTGTAGAAAAGGTAACCGATGCTCGCCATATTGGCGCGATAGCAACTCGAACTACGGTGCCGGACCTCATTTCAGTCGCGCAAAGGACACTGTAGCATTTTGAATTGCTGCATAGTTCTCTTAAATCGATCCCGATTTAAGGAACGACGCAGGCAGAAGAGCGCGCGGGAGAAGCACGTGTTGAACAGGCAGCATATCGACCCCGGCCTTTATCGCGATGCCATGAGCCGTTATGCCGGTCATGTGCAGCTCGTGACGACGGCGATGGAAGGTCTGCGCCGCGGCGTCACCATCACCGCCGCCTGCTCGGTCTCGGACAACCCGGCTTCGGTGCTGATCTGCCTAAACAATACCAATCCGAAGAACGAGATCTTTTTCCGCAGCGGCATCTTCGTGCTCAACACGCTCGGCGCCCACCACCAGGCCGTCGCCGACGCTTTTTCCGGGCGCACCGCGATTGCCAATGACGAGCGCTTCGCCAGCGGCCGTTTCGACACGCTCGTCACCGGCGCCCCCGTTCTTGCCGATGCGCTCGCCGCCTTCGATTGCCGGGTGACCGACATCAAGGAAATGCCGACACACAATGTCATCTTCGGTGAGGTTGCCGCCGTCCGCTTCAGCGAGAAGCACCCGGCGCTCATCTATATGAACCGGGATTATCACACGCTGTAACGCGGCTGGCGGGTATGCGAGGAAACAGAGAATGGATAATGCCGGGATCGAGGAAATGTTTCAGGGGCTCGGCCCCGTCACGATCAAGCGCATGTTCGGAGGCAAGGGCATCTATCATCTCGGGCGCATCGTCGCCGTCGAAGTGCGCGACGAGATGCTGCTGAAAGCCGATGAGACGAGTGCACCGGAATTTGCTGCCGCCGGCGCCACGCAATGGGCCTATGAAGTCAAAAAGGGCAAGCCGGTGAAAATGCCCTACTGGTCGATTCCTGAAGAGGCTTACGACGATCCCGATCTGATGGCGAAGTGGGTGCGGCTCGCCTATGAGGCGGCGCTTCGCGCCGAAAGTTGAGCGGGTGGCAAGGCTGCGATCGCCGCCTTGGTGAAGGCTGACAGCGGTTCCGGCAAATCCGTCAAGGGAAACCAGCCGAAATCCGAAAGCTTGTCCGGCTCGGTCAATTACGGCTCGCCATCGACGTCGCGCGCGAGGTAAAGGATGGAGATCCAGTGCTGGCGGTCGGCATCGATGATCTGTTCGGTCATGCCGATGCGCTCGATCCGGCCGATCCTGAGGCCGGTTTCTTCCTCGGCCTCGCGGCGCGCAGCTTCTTCAGCCGGCTCCATGTGATCGACCTTGCCGCCGACGATGTTCCAGTAGCCGGTTTCAGGTGGGCGCATGCGCTTGTAGAGAAGGATCCTACCTTGGCGTAGGATCACCAAGCCGACGCCAAGGCCCGGGAAGTCGACGCCAGGCTTGCCCAATGGATGTTAGACCTTGGCGCTGCCGGCGATCAGCATGAAGGCGGGGATATCGTCGCCGAAACCGACCGGAGTCGGGCCGTCATCGTGATCACGATGACGGCGGCGGTCGCGGCTGTCGTCATTTGCCGGATAAGGCCGATTGTTGCGCGCATTGTTTTGCGGCTTCTGCTCTGCTTTGCGCTCGTTCTTCACGACTTCGGCCTTTGCTGGTGCTGCTGTGATCACTTGGACGTCATTATCCTGTATGTCGTTATCAGATTTATGACTCGCAGTACTGTGTCTGCCGCGTCCGCGCCCGCGATCCTTGTCGCCACGTTCGCGTCCGTTGCGGCGAGGACGGTCGCTGTCCTTGCCTTCTTCCGCCGGTGGCAGCGAGTTCAGGTCGCCATTCAGCCATTCGACATTTTCGCCGATCAGCCTCTCGATGGCGTCAACGAATTTCGTGTCGCGCTTGGTGACGAGAGTGAAGGCGGCGCCGGATCGGCCGGCGCGGCCGGTGCGGCCGATGCGGTGGACATAGTCCTCGGAGTGGATCGGCACGTCGAAATTGAAGACGTGGCTGACATCGGGAATGTCGAGACCGCGGGCGGCAACGTCGGAGGCCACCAGCAGCTGGAGGTTACCGTCACGGAAGTTCTGCAGCATCGTCGTGCGGGAACGCTGGTCCATGTCGCCATGCAACGCACCGACGGAGAAGCCGTGGCGTTCGAGCGAACGGAAGAGATCGGCGACATCCTTCTTGCGGTTGCAGAAGATGATGGCGTTCTTGAGTTCGGTCTGGGCGCGGACCAGCTCACGCAGAACCGCGCGCTTCTCGTAATCCTTGCTGTGCGAGGCGACGAAGCGCTGCGTCACGGTCTTTGCGGCCGAAGCGGGCTTTGCCACCTCGATACGCTCCGGGTTCTGCAGGAACCGGTCGGCGAGCTTCTGGATCTCCGGCGGCATGGTGGCCGAGAAGAACAGCGTCTGGCGGGTGAAGGGGATGAGCTTGGCGATGCGCTCGATGTCGGGAATGAATCCCATGTCGAGCATGCGGTCGGCCTCGTCGATGACAAGGATTTCGACGCCGCTCATCAAGAGCTTGCCGCGCTCGAAATGGTCGAGCAGGCGGCCGGGCGTGCAGATCAGCACGTCGGCGCCGCGCTCGAGCTTGCGATCCTGGTCCTCGAACGAAACGCCGCCGATCAGAAGGGCGACATTGAGGCGGTGGTTCTTGCCGTACTTCTCGAAATTCTCGGCGACCTGAGCGGCGAGTTCGCGCGTCGGCTCGAGGATCAGCGTGCGGGGCATGCGGGCGCGGGCGCGGCCCTTTTCCAGAAGCGACAGCATCGGCAGGACAAAGGATGCCGTCTTGCCGGTGCCCGTCTGCGCGATGCCGCAAATATCGCGGCGTTCGAGCGCAAAAGGAATGGCTCCCGCCTGAATAGGCGTGGGGGTCGAATAGCCCGCATCGGCAACGGCCGATAGCACTTTTTGGCTCAAGCCAAGGTCAGCGAATGTCGTCAAAGGGAAAACTGTTTCCGTTCCGGTTCGGCCGAGCTCTGAACGAGTCGGCGGGATTGCATGCCGCAATGCAGCGCGACATAGCCCCGAATGGCCGGCAAGTCAAGAAATAGAGAGGCCGCACCCTGTGCAGAATGAAGCTTTGGTTACCGGGCGGGTATTACTTGATATAGGTGGCGAGTTTAAGGCCCGCATTCATGAAATATACTGGATCGACCGCATGGCCGTTCTGGCGCACTTCATAATGCAGATGGGTACCGGTCGAGCGGCCGGTGCTGCCGGCAAGGCCGATGACGTCGTTGCGGTCGACCGTATCGCCGGCCGTGACCAGAACCTGGGACATGTGGCCATAACGCGTCGAGATGCCGTTGCCGTGATCGATCTCGACCATATTGCCGTAACCGCCTGTCCAGCCGGCTGATATCACCTTGCCGGGCGCTGTCGGGCGGATCTTTTCGCCCGGCGAAAATCGGAAGTCTACGCCGGAATGCAGCGCCAGGCGGCCCAGGAAAGGATCGCGCCGGTTGCCGAAGGGGCTGGTCATTTCCTTGCCGACGGCGGGGTTGCGGAAGGGCAGGGATTCGGCGGTGTTACGCACAGCTTCGAGCCGTGTCAGCGCGCCGTCGAGAGCGATCAGCGAATTGTTGAAATCATCATTGCTCTCCGGCTCGACGAACGGGCCGCCAACGGCGCTGTCATCCCAGTCCTGCTTGGTAGCGGTCTCGGGCATCGGAATCTTGAACCGGGTCAGCACGCTCTCGATGGCATTGGCGGCATTGCCGGCGTCGCTCGTCAGTTGCTCGATGCGGTTGCGCTGGTCCTGTTCGACATCCTTCAGCGACAGCGTCACCTTGGAGAAGATGCGGTCGGCGCGATCGCCGACCGTCTCTGTGGCCGGCACGTAAGCAAGAGTCGTATTGTCGGGAGTGGCGTCGGCTGGTGCGCCGCCTGCGAGCTGTTTCTCGATAGCCTCGATGCCGCTTTCGCCGAGCGAAGCGCGCTTATCCTTAATGGCCGGGGCATAGGATTGCGCAGGCGAAGACGGCGCGCTGTCCTTATCTGTGAGCCCGGAGCTTTCGGCACGATCGAGCAAGTTGTCGAGTTTGCCGTGGCGTGAGGTGAGCGCCATCTGCTGCTCCATCAGCTTGTCGACTTTGTCTTCCACTACCTGTTGGTCAAGAAGTTGACGGGAGGTGATGCGGTCGACCTGGGCGCGAAGGGCGGCGATGCGGTCCTCATAGTCGTGCTGCATGCGGGCCTGGCGCGCCATAGTGGCGCCGATCAGGTCGTCGCGCAGGACGAGATAGGAGGTCGCCAGGAGATAGCCGATGGAAAAGACGCCGAGGAAGCAGAAGGCGAGAGCGGCCATCCACGGGCGAACTGTCATGTGGCGGACCTTGTCACCGCTTGCCAGGATCAGAATATGTTCCTGCGCCCGCTTGCCGAATACCCGGTGCTGATGTCCGCCGTTCACGCAGGCTCTCCCGATTGATGCTCTACGCCTCTTTCGGAAAATTAGACACGTTTATGGTTAATGAATGCTTTCGTCGTCGCGGTTTACGTTAGAAAATCGATCAGCTCATGCATGGCTGATCGATGCCAGGGAGCGGTAGAAGGATGGCGTCAGCCCGGCTTCGGCGCGAGCGAGATCGTTGAAAGGCGGCTTCAGCGGCCCGCGGAAATTGGCGCGCACCAGTTCCTGAAAGGCCTTTGCCGGATCGCGTTTCTCCCGCGCGCAGAGGAAGCGGAACCATTTGGCGCCGACGGCGACGTGACCTTTCTCGTCGTTGTAGATGACATCGAGCACCGCAGCGCTTTCGAGATCGCCGGTCTCACGCATCTTCGCCTGCAACGAAGGGGTGACGTCGAGACCGCGGGCTTCCAGAATGAGCGGCACGACGGCGAGTCTCGCCGTGAGATCATTGCGCGTCGAATGAGCCGCCTGCCACAACCCGTCATGGGCGGGAAGATCGCCGTAATCGGCGCCGAGATCGTTGAGGCGGGCGCGCACCATGCGGAAATGCTTCGCTTCCTCGAAGGCGACCTGCATCCAGCCGTCGAAGAAGGAATTGGGCACAGGCTCGGTCGCGAATCGTGCGACGATATCGAGCGCCAGATCGACAGCGTTGAGCTCGATATGAGCAATGGCATGGAGAAGGGCGATCCGGCCTTTCAGCGTGTGCAGCGAGCGCCTTTCCACCTGGGTCGGCGGCGTCAGTACCGGTTTCTCGGGGCGACCGGGCCTCTCCGGCAGGGCTGCGTCGAGCGGTGAGCGCAGCGACACCCGGCGGGCGAACCAGCGGGTGGCGCTTTCCTGCGCAAGGGCGGTCTTGCGGTCGAGATCGGCTGAGCGGATGGCGTCGATAGCGCCGCCGCGCAGCGAGCTTATCGCGAGATCACCGGTCACGCGGCCAGGTTCCTGACGGCTTCGAGGACGGTCTCGGCATGGCCCTGCACCTTCACCTTCTGCCAGATCGTCGCGATCGTGCCGTCCTGGCGGATGAGGAAAGTCGTGCGCTCCACGCCCATGAAATTGCGGCCGTACATACTCTTTTCCTTCCAGACACCGTAGGCCTGGAGCGTCGTCTTCTCTTCGTCGGAGGCGAGCGCCACCGAAAGACGGTGCTTTTTGATGAACTTGTCATGGCAGGCTGCCGAATCGGGTGACATGCCGATAACGGCAGCACCTGCTGCTTCAAACTCCGGCGCCAGCGCTGTGAAAGCCAGCGATTCAGCCGTGCAGCCTGTCGTGTCGTCCTTGGGGTAGAAGAAGATAACGAGGGGCCGGCCGTGAAAATCGGAAAGCGAGACACGGCCGCCGCCATCGCGGGGGAGGTTGAAGTCGGGGGCCAGGGCACCGATGCCGGGAACCGCCATTGGGAAAACCTTTCTTTTGCCGGGTTTATGGATGACACTCTCTGTCCCCGAATTATATATTGGACGGAAACCCGTCCAGCATGGCCGGGTTCAATTCTTCGATTTAAGGGAGAGCCCGAGGGCGCATGTCAGCCATCCGCGGCGAAAAGGTCACGTTTCGCAAGAAGGATATCGTTGCGCTGGACCGCTTGCCGTCCGCTCAGGCCGAGGATCCGATCATCGTTCATTGCCCGCCGCCGCGTTCGCCGATGCGCCGGACGGCGAAGCTGACGTCAGTTTTTCTAGGACTGATTCTCATTATCCTTGCTGCCATCGTGTTCACCATCGAAGGCGGCATGTTCGACAAGCCGCTGTCTCAGCAGGCGCAGGCGGCGCTTGATGGCGTGGCGGGACCGCGTTACCGCGCCGAAGTCGGCTCCACCGTCATCCGTTTCACCTCCGACTTCCGACTGGCGCTGGAAGCGCGCAACGTCAATATGATCGACCAGAAGAGCGGCCAGCACCTGTCGACGACGGGTTCGGTGCGCCTGGGCCTCGATCCGCTGCAGCTTTTCCGCGGCCGCATCGCCGTTGCGGATATCGAAGCGGAGGATATCGCACTCGACACCGCGCTTCTGCCCTCCGGCAACCCGGTCAAGCTTGACGATCTGCGCCTCGACGCCATGCCGGCGGCGATGGAGACGATCTTCGCGCAACTCGACGTGTTCGACAGCATCGTGACGCGCGGCTCGACGAATTCGGTGCGCATCTCCGGCATCGACATCAAGCTTGCCGATACCGCGAACGGCCCGCTGTCGCTCGTCGTCGACAATCTGGTGTTTGCTCTTGGCGGGCCATCCTCGCTGCAATTGAGAGGCGAGGTGGCGCTTAACGGCGAGGTGGCGGAACTCGACGTGCTGGCCGAGAAGGAAGACGGCCAGGTGTCGAAGGTGACGGCAACGCTCAAGCATGCGAACCTGACGCCGTTTACGCTGAAGCGCAACGATCAGGGCGTGATACGGCAGGGACTTAACACTTTTGCCGATCTGACGGTGTCGGCCACCAGGGCGCGCGATGGCGTCGAGCCGGCGCTCGGGGCGACGATCGACGTCGATCCCGGTCTGATCTATGCCGACGGCGATCCGCAGGAACTGTCGGGCGGGCAAATCAATCTGGCCTATGACTTCGTCAAGCAGACAGTCGAGATCGCTAAATCGAATCTCCGGTTCGGCGCAACCACGCTGCCCCTCAACGGCGCGCTGATCGATCTCGACAAACTCGATCCTAAAGCCGGCAAGGGCTTCGGCATCGATCTGCTCGTCAGCGGCGGCACTGCCGCCCCGAGCGGCTCCGGCGAAGAGCCTGTTGCTTTCGACGTCCAGGCGACCGGACGCTATATGGTCGCCGGCCGGGAATTCCTGTTTCCCAATATGACTGTCTCCAGCCCGCTCGGCGCGCTCTACGGGGCGTTGCACATCAGGCTCGGTGACAAATCGCCGGAAATCAGCTTTGCCGGCCAGTCCAGAGAGCTGCAGACGACGGCGATCAAGCAGCTCTGGCCGTTCTGGATGGCGCCCAAGGTGCGCACTTGGGTGCATGGCAATCTCTTCGGCGGCACCGTGACCGATGCCTCGATTTCAGTCTTCATTCCCTTCGGTCGGCTTGACGAGGCAGCCGGCGGCAAAGGATTGAAGCTCGACACCAATCAGATCCGCATCGGCTTCGATATTGCAGGCGCGCGGATGAACGTCGCCGGCGACATTCCGCCGGTCCGTGATACGGCGGCGCATTTCGATCTGACCGGTCCCGTTGCAACGATTTCGATCAAGAGCGGCATGTCCTATTTTCCTTCCGGCCGGTCCGTCGGCCTCGGGCAGGGAACGTTCGTCATACCGTCCGCCTACGACAAACCCCTGATGGCCGATATCGATCTTGCGGTCTCGGGCGCGGCGGACGCCATAGGCGAGCTCCTCACCTATAAGCCAATCCGGGTGCTGCAGCGCGCGGGCTTTACGCCCGACGATTTCAAGGGGCATATCGATGCGAATGTGAAGGCGCATTTCGGACTACTGTCGTCACAAAACCCGCCGCCGGCCGAGTGGAAGGCCGCCATGAAGCTCGCGGACGTCGATCTTGCCAAGCCGTTTTCCGGCCGCACGATCAGCAATGTCAGCGGCATGCTGAACGGCGATCCGAAGCAGATCACGCTCGACGCCAAAGGCGAGATCGACGGCATTCCTGCCGATATCGATCTGACCGAGCCGGTCGAGGCGTCGTCTGGTGTGCAGCGGCAGCGCGTGATTACGGCGACGCTCTCCGATGAGCAGCGCAGCAAGGTGATGCCCGGGCTTTCCGATATCGTCAGGGGCAACCTGAAGATGGTGCTGACGCGGATCGACGATGACCGGCAAGACGTTCAGCTCGACCTCACCAAATCGATGCTCGACCTGCCCTGGATCGGCTGGTCGAAAGGTAGCGGCATTGCCGCCTCCGCGGAATTCGAAATGTCCGGGCCGCCCGAGAATACCGAGATCAAGAGTTTCCGGCTGAAGGGTGACGGCTTCGGCGCCAGCGGATCGCTTGTTGTCGGCAAGACCGGCCTTATCTCGGCGGATTTCGACAGCGTCAGGCTCTCCTCGCTCGACGATTTCGCTCTGTCGGTCAAACGCAGCAAGGGCAATTTCGACGTCTCCGTTTCCGGTGACAGCGCCGATGCGCGGCCGATCATCGCCCGATTAAAATCGGGCTCGGAGGGCGGCGAGGACGGCGATGGCGGCAACACCGGCGTATCGGTGCGCGCCAAGCTGAAAAACGTCGTCGGCTTCAATGACGAGAAGGTCGGCAATTTCCAGGCGCAGGTGTCACTGCGCGGCGACAGGCTGCAGACGCTGAATTTTTCCGGCATCACGGACAGCGGCGAGGCCGTTGTCAGCCAGATGAAGGACGGCGGTGTCATCAATATCACCAGCGGGGACGCCGGTGCGGTATCGCGTTTTGCCGATCTCTATCAGCACATACAGGGCGGCCTGCTCAACCTGGCTATCCGGCTTTCGCCGCAGGGTGGATGGGACGGCTCGCTAGATGTGCGCCGCTTCTCGATCGTCAACGAACAGCGCCTGCATTCGATCGTCTCGACACCTGTCGGAAACGAGCAGCGAAGCCTCAATGAGGCGGTCAAACGCGACATCGACACCTCTTCGCAACGCTTCCAGCGCGGCTTTGCCCGCGTCATCTCGCGCAATGGCATGGTCGGTATCGAGAACGGCGTGCTGCGCGGCGACCAGATCGGCGCGACTTTCCAGGGCGTGGTGCGCGACCGCAAGGGCAATATGGATATGACCGGCACCTTCATGCCGGCCTATGGCCTCAACCGCCTCTTTGCCGAATTGCCGCTGATCGGCGTCATCCTCGGCAATGGCAGCGACCGCGGCCTGATCGGCATCACCTTCAAGCTCACCGGCAAGTTCGACCAGCCGAACCTGCAGATCAATCCGCTATCGATCATCGCGCCTGGTGTTTTCCGGCAGATTTTCGAATTCCAGTGAGGAAAAGCGACTTAGATATCTTTCCGCCTGAGGAGATAGTCGAGACCGCCGACTCGATACCAGCGGTAGCCATAGGCATCGAGCATGACCGTGTGGCGCCCTTTGTCGTCGGCTTCGCTGCTTGCCCCATCGGCAATATCGATCAGCAATCGCCCGAGTTCACCAACATCAGGATCGAAGGTCACTTCCGTCGGGTGCGGATGCAGGTTATGCAGGATCAGCACCGAATTGCCGCGCCAGTCATAGCGCAGCGCCAGCACGCCGTCGTCACCTGTGTCGACCGTTGAGAAATCGCCCCAGCCGATCTCGGGAGCCTCCTTGCGCATCCGGATCATCCGCTCGGTCCAGTTCAAGAGCGAATTCGGATCGCGCCGCTGGACGGCGACATTGATATGTTCGAAACCGTAGGGGCCGTCCTTTATAACAGGCGAAACGGACTTCGCGCTTTTGGTGAAACCGCCTTCCGGCTCCGTCGACCATTGCATCGGCGTGCGCGCGCAGCTGCGCTCCGGCAGGCACAAATCGTCGCCCATGCCGATTTCATCGCCGTAGCGGATGACTGGCGTTCCGGGCAGCGAGAACAGCAGGCTGTAGGCCAGCTCGATCCTGCGACGGTCGCCGCCGAGCATGGGCGCGAGGCGCCGGCGGATGCCCCTGTCGTAAAGCTGCATGCCCTTTTCGGGGCCAAACGCGGCGAATACCGCGTCGCGCTGCTTATCCGTCAGGCGACCGAGATCGAGTTCATCGTGATTGCGAAGAAACAGCCCCCATTGCGCGGTCGCCGGGCGCGGCTTGGTGACCTCCATCGCCTTCTTCAGAGGCCGCGTGTCGGCGGTCGCGAGCGCATAAAACAGCGTCTGATTGACTTGGAAATTGAACATCATCTGCATGCGGTCGCCGTCGTCGCCGAAATATTCGAAATTGTCCTTCGGCAGGATATTGGCTTCCGCCAGCACGATGGAGTCTCCCAGGCGCCATTGCAGGAATTCGCGAAACTTTCTCAGCATGTCAAACTGCTCGACCGGCTTGGTGACCTCGGCGCCCTTCGTGGCAATGATGAAAGGGGCAGCGTCCATCCGGAAGCCCGAGACGCCGAGCTGAATCCAGAAGCCCATTATCTTGAGGATCTCCGCCTGCACCTCAGGATTGGAGGTGTTGAGATCAGGCTGGTGATCGTAGAAGCGGTGGAAATAATAGGCCCTGGCTTTTTCGTCATAGGTCCAGGTCGTCTTCTGGACACCCGGGAAGACCATGCCCTGATCAGCGTTTGCAGGCTTTTTGTCTGACCAGACGTACCAGTCGCGATAGCGTGACTGTGGATCGCTTCTGGCGTCTTCGAACCAGGGATGATCCTTCGAGGTGTGATTGATCACCAGATCGATCAACACCCGGATGCCCCGCTGTTTGGCACCATGGGTGAACTCGACGAAGTCGCCGAGCGAGCCATAGCGCGGGTCTACATTATAGTAATCGGAAACGTCGTAGCCGTCGTCGCGACCGGGCGAAGTCTGGAACGGCATGAGCCAGATTGCCGTCACGCCGAGGCCGGAGAGATAGTCGAGACGGCGCATCAGGCCTTGAAAATCACCGACGCCGTCGCCGTTCGCATCCATGAAGGTCTCGACGGACAGGCAGTAGATGACGGCGTTCTTATACCAGAGGTCGTTGATCATGACGGCGCTCCAAATGCATCTGGTCGCAAATCCCGTCGGGCGGAAAAGGTTCCGGGAGGGCGATATCGTGGCGCGGCCGGTTGGATAATCGTGATCTATAGCGACAGGCTGGTCATTGATGCTTTGCTTATTTTAGATAATTCTGATGTATTGTTGGTGCCAGCTGCAGCAGAGGCTGGCGCAATGTCGGAGAATGCCATGCAGTGCGCCCGGACAGTCTCTTTCCTATCGGCCACCATGATGGCCGTGACAGTCGGTGAGGCCTCGAATTCTGCAGAAAGGGGCGCACGGCTGAAGCCGGTGAAGAGCATCCCCTCCGAGCATGTCCTGCTGGTTCCGCTCGACGCAAAGATGACGCCGCCGATCTTCTCGATCGGCTGGTGGTCGCGCGTACGACCCGCTTCGGAGGTCAATCCGCCCGGACCTCTCCTTCGAGAGACGAAACAAGACGAAGCGGAATACCGATGGCGGGCCGACTGATCCCGCGCCAAAGGAAAAGCCGGCGTGGCGGCCGGCTTCAAGGTGCGTCTAATTCGAAGCCACCTACGCCGCGCGGCGGATCAGGATGTGCTTCTTCTTGCCGAGCGAGAGCTTGATGACGCCATCGGCGGTGATTTCGCCGCTGCCGATCAGGCGACGTTCGTCGCTGACAGCCTCATCATTGATGCGCACTGCGCCGCCCTGGACGTGGCGACGAGCCTCGCCGTTGGAGCCGGCCAGGCCGGCGCGGACCATCAGCGAGAGCAGGCCGATGCCGCCGTCAAGCTCCGTGGCCGGGATCTCGACCGAAGGCAGGTTTTCGGCAACGCGGCCTTCCTCAAAGGTGGTGCGCGCCGTTTCGGCGGACGCCTCGGCTGCCTCACGACCGTGGACGATCGCGGTCGCTTCCGTGGCGAGAATCTTCTTCGCCTCGTTGATTTCGGCACCGCGGAGGGCCTCGAGTCTGGCAATCTCGGCCAGCGGCAGGCGGGTGAAGATCTTCAGGAATCGGCCGACATCGGCATCCTCGGTGTTGCGCCAGTACTGCCAGAAATCATAGGGGCTGAAGACGTCCTCGTTCAGCCAGACGGCGCCGGAGGCGGTCTTGCCCATCTTGGCGCCCGAGCTCGTGGTCAGAAGCGGCGTCGTCAGGGCGTAGAGCTGCGGCGTCCCCATGCGGTGACCGAGATCGACGCCGTTGATGATGTTGCCCCACTGATCCGAACCGCCCATCTGCAGGCGGCAGCCGTAGCGGCGGCTGAGCTCGACGAAGTCATAACCCTGCATGATCATGTAGTTGAATTCGAGGAAGGAGAGCGACTGCTCCCGGTCGAGGCGCAGCTTGACGCTGTCGAAGGAGAGCATGCGGTTGACCGAGAAATGCCGGCCGACGTCGCGCAGGAATTCGATATAGTTGAGCTTCATCAGCCAGTCGGCATTGTTGACCATGAAGGCATCGGTCGGGCCGTCTCCGAAGCGCAGGATGCGAGAGAAGATCTTTTTAATGCCTTCGATGTTGGTGGAGATCGCCTCCGGCGTCAGAAGCTTGCGCTGCTCGTCACGGAAGGAGGGGTCGCCGACCATCGAGGTGCCGCCGCCCATCAGTGCGATCGGCCGGTGGCCGGTCTCTTGCAGCCAGTACAGCATGGTGGCGGAGATCAAGTTGCCGATATGCAGGCTCGTCGCCGTTGCGTCGTAGCCGACATAGGCCGTCACGACCTCCTTCGCGAACAGGTGGTCGAGGCCGCTTTCATCGGAAACCTGATGAATGAAGCCGCGCTCTTTCAGCGTGCGGAGGAAATCGGACTTGAACTCGGACATGGCTTTCGTCTCTTCGTGCCTGCGCTGCGCCCACCGGGCTTCGCGCAACTTCGTTGTTGTTGATCTGTGGCGGCGCGTTTAGCACTGTTTTTGCAAAAGTGCATCCGGGAATCGCATGGGAGGCAAGCCTCATGGATGTGGTCAGAACAGCGATCGGCCTGATGAGCGGCACGTCGATGGACGGAATCGATGTCGCGCTGATCAGAACCGACGGCCGCGGCTTCATCGAGCGCGGGCCGTTCGTGGGCGTGCCGTATGATGCAGAGTTTCGTGCGCGTCTCAAACGGGCGCTGGAACTGGCACGGCCGCTTCGCGACAGGAACGGACGGCCGGGGGAACTTCGCGAGATCGAGGACGAATTCACCCTACGGCATGCAACTGCCGTTACGGCATTCCTCGAGCGTTTCGGGTTCACGGCCAATGGCATCGACGTTGTCGGTTTCCATGGCCAGACGGTGCTTCACCGGCCGGACGAGGGACTGACGATCCAGATCGGTGACGGCCGGGAACTGGCGCGCCGAACGGGCCTGCCGGTGGTTTACGACATGCGTGCCAACGACATGGTGCATGGCGGGCAAGGTGCGCCACTGGTGCCGGTCTATCACGCTGCCCTTGCGGGAAAATTCCAGCAGGCGGGAGAGGCGGTGTGCTTCGTCAATATCGGCGGCATCTCCAACCTCACCTATGTCGGCGCTGACGGCCGGATTGCCGCCTTCGATAGCGGCCCTGGCAATACGCTGATCGACCAATGGATAGAGATGCAGACCGGCAAAACCTATGATCCCGGCGGCCAGATCGGCGGGCGCGGCAAGATCGTCCCGGCTCTGGCGGAGCGGTATCTGGACAGCCCGTTCTTCCGCGGCAATGTCCGCCGTTCGCTCGATCGCGGCGATTTCGCACCACTTCGGCCTGGCGATGCGAGCCTCGAAGACGGCGCCCGGACGCTTGCGCATGTCGCCGCCGCGTCGATCGTCAAATCCGCCGGGTTCCTGCCCGAACGTCCCTCGGCCTATATCGTCTGCGGCGGCGGACGGCTGAACGGCACCTTGATGGCCGAACTCTCGGCGATGGCCGAGGGATCGAAAGTGTTGAGCGCCGAGGCCGCGGGCTTCGACGGCGATGCGATGGAGGCCGAGGCCTGGGCCTATCTTGCCGTACGCTCGCTGGACGGGCTGCCGCTGACCTTTCCCGGCACGACGGGAGTTGCGGCTCCCGTCAGCGGCGGCGTGCTGGCAACGCCATGATGAACGAAGGGCTGATATTGCAGACGACGAGGCTGCGTTTTGTCATGTGGGGCGAAGGCGACGCCGGCCTGCTGCGGCAACTGCATTCGACCATGGCGACGACGCGATATCTTCCAGGCAACGCTCCCTGGAGTCTCGAGAAGGCCGAGCAACGGTTGCGCGGCTGGTTCGCGGAGCAGGCGCGTGACGGTACGACCAAATATAAGCTTCTCGCCGCGGATGGCAGTTTTATTGGTCGCGCCGGCATTTCGCGCTTCGGGAGCGACGAATTCGAACTGGGCTATTCTCTGCGCGAGGAAGCGTGGGGCGAAGGGCTGGCGACAGAGGCGGCGAGCGCGCTGGCCAGCTGGTTCTTCACACGCGAATTGGCTTCGGGCCTCATCGCCTTCACACATCCCGAAAACGTCGCTTCGCAGAGGGTCCTCAGGAAGATCGGCATGCGCGAACGCGCGCCGATCCTGATCGATGGAATGCTTGACACGGCTTTCGAAATGACTGCCGACATGCGGTCGGAAAACCCCGGGGCATGATGACAATGACGGCAGGCAGACGCCGGCGCCGGTCAGCGGATGCGCTTGGCCGCCGGCTCGGGCACCAGTTCGCCATTGAGGCGACGGTCGAGATAATCCTCGCATTCGCTCATCAGCGTCTCCACCTGACCATTGAAGAAGTGGTTGGCGTTTGCAACGGTGCGATGGGTGATGAGGATGCCTTTCTGGGTTTTCAGTTTCTCCACAAGGCCGTTGACATCCTTTTCCGGCGCCACCTTGTCGGCCTCGCCGTTGATGATCAGGCCGGACGAGGGGCAGGGCGCCAGGAAGGAGAAGTCGTAAGTATTCGGCTGCGGGGCGATCGACATGAAGCCCTCGATCTCCGGCCGGCGCATCAGAAGCTGCATGCCGATCCAGGCGCCGAAGGAATAACCGGCGACCCAGCAGGTTTTGGAATCAGGGTGCAGGCTCTGAACCCAGTCGAGCGCGGAGGCGGCATCCGAGAGTTCGCCGGCGCCATGATCGAATTCGCCCTGGCTGCGGCCGATGCCCCGGAAATTGAAGCGCAGCGTCGTGAACCCGCGCTTCTGGAACATGTAGAAGAGCTGATAGACGATCTGATTGTTCATCGTGCCGCCGAACTGCGGATGCGGATGCAGGATGAGCGCGATGGGCGCGCTTTTTTCTTTGGAGGGCTGGTAGCGGCCTTCAAGACGGCCGGCTGGGCCGTTGAAAATAACTTCGGGCATTGGTACTCCGGGTTTTATTTCGTGTTCGCGCTGCGTTGGATGACAACATGACTTGACTAATGTTGTCAGCTTTTCTAAAACGCAGTTTAGAACAATTCGAAACTTGCATGGCGATCCACGCGTCGTGGAACGTGTCATAAGGCAAGCCCGGCGGAAATTTCAAGAAAAATGCACCGCGGCCGCTGAAGCAAGCTCGTTAAGCGCAGGACTGAGGATCATGGCGCCGCCACGCCTTTATCTCGACTGGAACGCCACATCGCCGCTGCACCCCGCAGCGCGGGATGCGATCATGCGCGCCATCGACATATTCGGCAATCCGAACAGCGTACATGGAGAGGGCCGTGCCGCCCGCGCCGCCATTGAGGGAGCACGGCGCAAGGTGGCCGCCCTTGCCGGCACCGATCCGGGCAACGTGATCTTCACCAGCGGCGCGACGGAAGCTGCCAATCTGGTACTGACGCCGGATTTTCGGATGGGCCGTACGCCGCTTCAACTCGGCCACCTCTATTTTTCCGCCGTTGAGCACTTGGCTGTACGAGAGGGAGGCCGGTTCCCGAAGGATCGCACGACCGAGATTCCGGTAACGAATGCCGGTATCGTCGATCTGAACGAGCTGGCCGCGCTTCTCGATGCCCATGACAAATCGACGGGCCTTCCGATAGTGGCGATCATGTTCGTCAACAACGAGACGGGCATCGTTCAGCCGGTCGAAGAGGCGGCCAAGATTGTGCGGGCGCACGGTGGTCTCTTTGTCGTCGACGCCGTGCAGGCGGCCGGCCGTCTGCCGATCGAGATCGAGCGCATCGGCGCGGATTTCATCATCGTCTCCTCTCACAAGATCGGTGGACCGAAGGGGGCGGGTGCACTGATCGCGCGCGGCGAGGCGCTGATGCCGAAGGCGCTTATCCGCGGCGGCGGGCAGGAAAAAGGTCACCGCTCGGGGACACAGAATTCGCTGGCGCTGATCGGCTTCGGAGCTGCGGCGGAAACCGTGCTTCAGGATCTTGAGGAACGGAACGCTGCGATTGCTGCGCTTCGCGACAGGCTGGAAGCCGGCATGCGCGCTGCCGCGCCCGATGTTATCATCCACGGTACCGGTGGTCCGCGGGTCGCCAACACGATTTTCTTCACGCTCCCTTGCCTGAAGGCGGAGACCGGGCAGATCGCTTTCGATCTTGAAGGCGTTGCCCTTTCGGCGGGCTCTGCTTGCTCATCCGGCAAGGTTGGCGAAAGCCATGTGCTGACGGCGATGGGGCGCGACGCTAAGCTCGGTGCGCTGCGCATCTCGCTCGGCTTTTCGACCACTGAAGAGGATATCGACAGGGCGATCGCCGCCTTCGCGAAGATCGCCTGCCGGCGCAAGTCGGCGGGCGAGGCGGCTTGACCGCCTCATAAACTTGCGGAAACACAAATTTCCGCTTGCCAATTGGGCTGAAAAGTTCCTTTTGGCCTCCTACATCAGGGCAAAGAATTTGCCGGGGCAAGTCAATTGCCCATACGCTACAAGCTGCCGGACCTTGTATCCGGCGAGATTGGAGAACGAAATGGCTGCCGTGCAGGAAACGATCGACCAGGTCCGCCTGATCGATGTGGACCAGTACAAATACGGTTTCGAGACCGTCATCGAAATGGATAAGGCGCCGAAGGGCCTGTCCGAGGAGATCATCCGCTTCATTTCTGCCAAGAAGCAGGAGCCGGAGTGGATGCTGGAATGGCGTCTCGAGGCCTATCGGCGTTGGCTGGCGCTGGAAGAGCCGACCTGGGCGCGCGTCAACTATCCGAAGATCGATTTCAACGACATCCACTATTACGCCGCGCCGAAGAGCGCGCCAGGTCCGAAGTCGCTCGACGAGGTCGATCCGGAGCTCTTGAAGGTCTATGAGAAGCTTGGCATCCCGCTGCGCGAGCAGGAGATCCTGGCCGGGGTCGAGAAGCCGAAGATCGCCGTCGATGCCGTTTTCGACAGCGTCTCGGTCGTCACCACCTTCAAGGCGGAGCTGAAGAAGGCCGGCGTGATCTTCATGTCGATCTCCGAAGCCATTCGCGAGCATCCCGATCTGGTTCGCAAATATCTCGGCTCCGTGGTGCCCACCTCGGACAACTATTACGCGACGCTGAATTCGGCTGTTTTCACCGACGGCTCCTTCGTTTTCGTGCCGAAGGGCGTTCGCTGCCCGATGGAGCTTTCCACCTATTTCCGCATCAACGAGAAGGGCACCGGCCAGTTCGAGCGCACGCTGATCATCGCGGAAGAGGGCGCTTACGTCTCCTATCTCGAAGGCTGCACGGCGCCGCAGCGCGATGAAAACCAGCTGCATGCGGCCGTGGTCGAGCTCGTGGCTCTCGACGATGCCGAGATCAAATATTCCACCGTCCAGAACTGGTATCCGGGCGACAAGGAAGGCAAGGGCGGCATCTACAACTTCGTCACCAAGCGCGGCGATTGCCGCGGTCACCGATCGAAAATCTCCTGGACGCAGGTCGAAACCGGCTCGGCGATCACTTGGAAGTACCCGTCCTGCATCCTGCGCGGCGACGACAGCCGCGGTGAATTCTACTCGATCGCCGTCTCCAACGGCCATCAGCAGATCGACAGCGGCACCAAGATGATCCATCTCGGCAAGAACACGTCGAGCCGCATCGTCTCCAAGGGCATCGCCGCCGGCGTTTCCAACAACACCTATCGCGGCCAGGTCTCGGCTCACCGCAAGGCGTCGAACGCGCGCAATTTCACCCAGTGCGATTCGCTGCTGATCGGTGACAAGTGCGGCGCTCACACCGTGCCTTATATCGAGGCGAAGAACTCGACGGCACAGTTCGAGCACGAAGCGACGACCTCGAAGATTTCCGAGGACCAGCTGTTCTACTGCCTGCAGCGCGGCATCCCCACCGAAGCGGCGATCGCGCTGATCGTCAACGGCTTCGTCAAGGAAGTCCTGCAGGAACTGCCGATGGAATTCGCGGTCGAGGCGCAGAAGCTGATCAGCATCTCGCTGGAAGGCAGCGTCGGCTGACATGAATGAGGCGGACAAAAAGCGCATTTTTGGACGTCTGGAGAATATGCGCGGGGAGATACTGGCGAAAATTCGTTCCCGCGAGAGGAAATACGAGACGGAGACGCCGTCGGAGCAGCCTTATGTGTTTCTCCGACAGCGGGTGGAGAAACCAGGAGAGGTCCTCTTGGCTCTACCCGCGTGGATCGAATGGCTTCGGTTCATAACAGTCGCGGTTTTCCGTCTGATCCATTCTTGGCGATAGCGCCAAGCACAACATTTCGATGCCCTTAGAAATTGCGCGAGGCTCAGACGAGCTACGCGGAGGAACGCAGGAACCAAAGATGCTTGAAATCAAGAACCTTCACGCTCGTATCGCCGAAGATGGCACCGAGATCATCCGTGGCCTGAACCTCACGGTGAAGGCCGGCGAAGTGGCGGCGATCATGGGGCCGAACGGCTCCGGCAAGTCGACACTCTCCTACGTGCTGTCGGGCCGCGAAGACTATGAGGTGACCGAGGGCGACATCCTATATAACGGCGAGAGCATTCTCGAGCTCGATCCGTCCGAACGCGCCGCCAAGGGCATCTTCCTCGCCTTCCAGTATCCGGTCGAAATCCCCGGTGTCGCCACCATGCAGTTCCTGAAGGTGGCGATGAACGAACAGCGCAAAGCGCGTGGCGAGGACGAGCTGACGACGCCGGATTTCATGCGCCGTGTCAAGGAAGCAGCGACCAAGCTGCAGATCAATACCGAAATGCTGAAGCGGCCGCTCAATGTCGGTTTCTCCGGCGGCGAGAAGAAGCGGGCCGAAATTCTGCAGATGGCGCTGCTGGAGCCGAAGCTCTGCGTGCTCGACGAAACCGATTCCGGCCTCGACATCGACGCGCTGAAGATCGTTGCCGACGGCGTCAACGCGCTGCGTTCGCCCGACCGCGCCGTCGTCGTCATCACCCACTACCAGCGCCTGCTCGACTATATCGTGCCTGACACCGTCCACGTCCTTTACAAGGGCCAGGTGGTCAAGTCCGGCGACAAGACCCTGGCGCATGAGCTGGAAGCCAATGGTTACGCCGACATCATCGGCGCAGCAGCGGCCTGAGTTCGGGTGGAAAGGACAACGTCCATGAACATGCAGACGACGAGCCGTCTCACCGCGGCCGAAACGGCGCTGATCGAGGCCTTCAACCATCAGATCGGTGACCTGCCCGGCAATGGTGCAGTGACGGCGCTGCGTGACCGGCTTCTCGACGATCTCAAGAAAGCCGGCTTGCCGACGCGCCGAATCGAAGCCTGGCACTATACCGACCTCAAGAATCTGCTGCGCGCCGTACCGGCGCAAGTGGGTGATGCCGGCTCCAACGCACTCGAGCCGGTCGTTGCCGGTTCCTCGGTGCTGGCGGTCATCCAAGGCCATTCCAATCAGAAGGCAACCATCGATGGTCTTGGGCTTTCGGCCTATTCCGAACGGCTGATCGACGGTTCGGCTGTCGAAAGGCTCGATGCATTGGGCAGCGACGATGCGGTCGGCCGGATCAACGGCAGCTTCGTGCGCGACGGCTATGTCGTCGATGTGCCCGATGAAACCGAGCTTGAAAATCCGCTGGAAATCCAGTTCATCCATGCCGGCGGGCAGACGCATACGCGTCTCCCGGTTTCCTTCGGCGCCGGCGTCAAGGGAACGGTCATCGAGCGTCACCATGCGGTGACGGGCGATGCGGCCTTCGTGTCCCACGTCAGTGACATCGCGGTTGGCGAGGGCACGGAGTTGACCTGGATCATCCTGCAGCAGCAGGGCGTCGACGACACGCATCTCGGCCAGATCCGCGTCGATCTCGGTGCTAACGCCAAGCTTCGCCTGTTCGTCATCAATGCCGGCGGCAAGCTGGTGCGCCAGGAACTGAATATCAAGGTGACGGGCGAGGGCGCCGATCTGACGCTGCGCGGCATCAATCTGCTCGGGGCCGAGAGCCATACCGATGTGACAATGGTGCTCGGCCACGATGTGCCGCATACCGGTTCGACCGAAGTGATCCGCAACGTCGTCTTCGACCGCGCAAAGGGCGTCTTCCAGGGCATGATCCGGGTTGCGCCTGACGCCCAGAAGACCGACGCCAAGATGGCCTGCAACACGCTCTTGATGTCCGACGACGCCGAATTCTCGGTGAAGCCGGAGCTCGAGATCTTCGCCGACGACGTGCAGTGCGGCCATGGGGCGACGGTGACCGATATCGACGCCAATCATCTCTATTACCTGATGGCGCGCGGCATTCCGGAAAACAAGGCGCGGGCGATGCTCGTCAATGCTTTCGTCGCCGAGATTGTCGAGGAACTGGAAGACGAGGCCCTGGTCGAAGCGCTGGAAGGCGTGATCTCGGCCTGGCTCGAAAAGCACGCCTGATCGGATAAATGCCATGGACAAGATAGTTCCGGCCACTGAGTACGACGTCGAAGCCATCCGCCGGGATTTTCCGATCCTGGCGGAGAAGGTGCACGGCAAGCCGCTGGTCTATCTCGACAGCGGCGCGTCGGCGCAGAAGCCGCAGGCGGTGATCGACGCCATCTCGCATGCTTACGCCCATGAATATGCGAATGTGCATCGCGGGCTGCATTACCTCTCCAATGCCGCGACGGATGCTTATGAGGCAGCGCGCGAGAAGGTCCGCCACTTCCTCAACGCGCCTGATGTCAACGACATCGTCTTCACCAAGAATTCGACCGAAGCGATCAATACTGTCGCCTATGGCTGGGGCATGCCTAAGATCGGCGAAGGCGACGAGATCGTCCTGACGATCATGGAGCACCATTCCAATATCGTGCCCTGGCACTTCATCCGCGAGCGCCAGGGCGCCAAGCTGGTCTGGGTGCCGGTCGATGAGGAAGGCGCCTTCCATATCGAGGATTTTGAGAAGAGCCTGACGGAGCGTACCAAGCTTGTCGCTATTACCCATATGTCGAATGCGCTCGGCACGATTGTTCCGGTCAAGGAAGTCTGCCGCATTGCCCATGAACGCGGCATCCCGGTGCTGATCGACGGCAGCCAGGGCGCCGTGCACCTGCCGGTCGACGTGCAGGATATCGACTGCGACTGGTATGTCATGACAGGCCACAAGCTCTACGGCCCGTCGGGAATCGGCATTCTCTACGGCAAGAAGGAGCGGCTCTCGCAGATGCGCCCCTTCCAGGGGGGCGGCGAGATGATCTTCGAAGTCGCCGAGGACTCGGTCACCTACAACGATCCGCCACATCGCTTCGAAGCCGGCACGCCGCCGATCGTGCAGGCGATCGGGCTCGGTTACGCCCTCGACTATATGGAGAAGGTCGGCCGCGAGGCAATCGCCCGGCATGAGGCCGATCTCGCAGCTTACGCGACCGAGCGCCTCCGGTCGGTCAATTCGCTGCGGATGTTCGGGACAGCACCCGGCAAGGGGAGCATTTTTTCCTTCGAACTGGCAGGCATTCACGCCCATGACGTCTCGATGGTAATCGACCGGCAGGGCATTGCCGTGCGGGCCGGCACCCATTGTGCGATGCCGCTCTTGAAACGCTTCGGCGTCACCTCCACATGCCGTGCATCGTTCGGCATGTACAATACCCGCGCCGAGGTCGATGCCCTGGCCGATGCGCTTGACTATGCGCGCAAGTTCTTTGCCTGAGGAGTGTCCGTGATGAGCCTGGACGAAAGCGAACAGAAGATCGATGTGCGCGAAGGCATCGTGCATTCCAGCATCCCGGCCGATGAACTGGCGCGGCTCAGCGATGACGTCATTGCCGCGCTGAAGACCGTCTATGACCCCGAAATCCCCGCCGACATCTTCGAACTCGGTCTGGTCTACAAGATCGACATCGAGGACGACCGGATGGTTAAGATCATGATGACCCTGACCGCGCCCGGCTGCCCGGTTGCCGGCGAGATGCCGGGGTGGGTGGAGAATGCCGTCGGCGCCGTCGAAGGCGTGTCGGGCGTGGAGGTCGAAATGACCTTTGATCCGCCGTGGACGCCGGACCGGATGTCCGAGGAGGCGCAGGTCGCCGTCGGCTGGTACTGAGCTGCGCTAGTAGCAGTACCGCGCGCGGTATTGATCCGTTTACCTCGGGCGACTACATTTGATTCACGAAGCACCGGATCTTGACCCCGGTTGTGGAAGGAGAAAAAGCCGATGGGCTTTGCAGTGATGAGCATGACGGAAGGGGCTGCCGCCCGCGTCAAGGCGATCGTCGAAAATTCCGGACCGGAAGCCAAGGGCGTGCGTGTCGGCATCAAGAAGGGCGGCTGCGCCGGGATGGAGTACACCATCGACCTGGTGACCGAGCCGAACGCCAAGGATGACCTGATCGAGCGGGACGGCGCCAAGGTCTGGGTCGAACCCTCAGCCGTGCTGTACCTGCTCGGCACCGAAATGGGCTTCGAGCAAACGACGCTGCGCTCCGGCTTCACCTTCACCAACCCTAACCAGACATCGGCCTGCGGCTGCGGCGAATCCGTCGAGCTGAAACCTGCCGATCTCGCGGCGTTTGCCGCACAACGCCAGAGCGAACCTGCGCATTCCTAAGCCGTTCAGGCCGGCGAGACTTCTCAGCCGGCTAGCACCCGGTGAAATACGGGCGCTCAGTCGCGCTTGATGCTCATCAGCATTTCCCACATATCAGCGCCGGTCTCGAAGACCACGGCGTTTGCCTTGTAGCTCTGCTCGGCTTCGATCAGATCGGTCAGTTCTGTGGCGGGATCGATGTCCGAATCCGTCTGATTGACGCTCGCCTGGACGCCGCCTGGTTCGACCGAGGTGAAGCTGGTGCTCAGCTTGGCAAAACCTGACGTGCTGCTGTTTGCGATGTTGCTCGCAATCGCGCCGACCCGTGCCGTCTGTGCCCGCATTCCCGAAAACGCCGTGCTCGCAATACCTGATATGCTCATCGCTGTTTTCCCCAGGACTGGATGAAATTGTTATACAAGCAAGGGCTTAGGGAATGCTGAAGCCGTTGCGTTAGTAAAGACCTGCAGACGAGCACGTCCTGCCGCTGCATCTGCCCCGAATTGGCACGGAACGGGATCTGGAGACGGCATTCGCTACCGCGACGCTATCCAATCGTGCCAATCGCTTTCATTACCGTTGAACACATTGAGGTCGATCTTGCCGTCGACGCCGTCGGAAAGGCCCGAGCCGGAATATTGCCAGAAGAGCCACTTCCTGCCGGGATAAACCTTGGACGGGTGAGCGGCGACCGAGCGCAGCCAGAAGGGATAATCGAGCATCTGGCCCTTCAGATTGTCGCGATAGAAATCCGGCGCCGTGTAGATAATCGGGCGCTGGCCGTAATGACGCTCCAGCTTGTCCATGAAGACCTGCATCTTTTCCCGGACCCGAGACGGGGAGATGCGCCGCTTGCAGCTCGATTCACCGTTCCACTCGACGTCGATGACGGGCGGGAGGGCGTTGGCTTCCTTCGGAACGTTGCGGATGAACCAGTCGGCCTGTTCGCCGGCTGTCCGGCACCAGTAGAAGAAGTGATAGGCGCCGTGTTTCAGGCCGGCTTCCTTTGCGCGGCGCCAGTTCTTCTTGAACATCGGATCGAGGTGGTCGCCGCCGTCGGTCGCTTTGATGTAGACGAAGTTGGCCCCCTGCTGGCGCAAAGTTTCCCAGTCGATCTCGCCCTGCCAGCGCGACACGTCGACGCCATGCACGGCAAGCTTTCTCGGCGAAGTTCTGCCGAAGTTGATCGGTTTGGCATCGCGGAAGCGGTGGCTATAGATTCGCGAGCGTTTGGGGGATTTCGGGCCGGCGTCAGGATCGACATCCGGGGCATCGGGCATCAGCATCGCGACAGGCCTTTCCGTCGGCATCGGCATGCCGACCGGCCTGTCCGCTGGCGCAAGCGCTTGCGGCTCCGGGACGGGCCCTGTCCAGCTCAGCGCCTGCTGCGGCGGGCTTGCCTGTGGCGCAGGGTCACCGACAGCAGCAGCCGGTATCGGGCCGTTTGGCTTGCTGATGGCATTGGTGGTTTCCACCGACGGCACAGGGGTGAGCACATCTTCGGCGCCGGAGCTTGCGGCGCATCCCGACAGGATCAGGGTGGCGAGGAGAATTGCTGGCACAGCCGATGGACGCATGAGAACCCGCACGCAAAACAGAGGTTGACGGCAACATCCATCACAGGTGGAAACCGCCCATTTCGAATTGCTAACAGAGACTTGCTAAGAAAGGTTAAATTTGAACCCTGTGCCTCGCAATGGGCTGTGTCAGGGATGGCACGAGCGGTGCATGGAAGGCCGAAGTGTCGGCAGCCCCTCCCGAATTCGTCGGGAAGGGCTTACCAAGTCATTTCATTCCGCCGCTTCGGCGTAGCTTTCCACCGGCGGGCAGGTGCAGATGAGGTTGCGGTCGCCGTAGACATTGTCGACGCGGTTGACCGGGGACCAGTATTTGTCGACGCGGAAGGCGCCGGGTGGGAAGCAGGCCTGCTCCCGGCTGTAGGGGCGATCCCATTCGCCAACGAGATCTTCGACCGTGTGCGGCGCGTTTTTCAGCGGGTTGTTGGCCTTGTCCATGCGTCCTTCCTCGATGGCGCGGGCTTCCTCGCGGATCGCCAGCATCGCCTCGCAGAAGCGGTCGAGCTCGGCCTTGGTCTCGCTTTCCGTCGGCTCGATCATCAGCGTGCCTGCAACCGGCCAGCTCATGGTCGGTGCGTGGAAGCCGCAGTCGATCAGGCGCTTGGCGACATCGTCGACGGTCACGCCGGCGCTATCGACCAGCGGGCGTGTGTCGATGATGCATTCATGCGCGACGCGGCCGGTCTTCGACTTATAGAGCACGTCATAAGCGCCCTTCAGCCGGGTGGCGATGTAGTTGGCGTTGAGGATCGCCACCTTGGTCGCCTGGGTCAGGCCTTCGCCGCCCATCATCAGGCAGTAGCTCCAGGAGATCGGCAGGATCGAGGCCGAGCCGAAGGCCGCCGCCGATACGGCACCCGGCCGCCCATCGGTTTCCGGATGTCCTGGGAGGTAGGGCGCCAGGTGCGCCTTCACGCCGATCGGGCCCATGCCGGGGCCGCCGCCGCCATGCGGGATGCAGAAGGTCTTGTGCAGGTTGAGGTGCGACACGTCGGAGCCGATGTCACCGGGGCGGGACAGGCCGACCATGGCGTTCATGTTGGCGCCGTCGAGATAGACCTGGCCACCATGCTGATGCACGAGATCGCAGATTTCCTTGACCGTCTCCTCGAACACGCCGTGCGTCGAGGGATAGGTGATCATGCAGCAGGAGAGGTTTGCTGCGTGCTCTTCAGCCTTGGCGCGGAAGTCGTCCATGTCGATGTCGCCGTTCTCACGGACCTTGACGACGACAACCTTCATGCCGACCATCTGGGCGGAAGCGGGGTTGGTGCCGTGTGCCGATGTCGGAATCAGGCAGACGTCGCGATGACCGTCGCCATTGGCGATATGATAGTTGCGGATCGTCAGCAGGCCGGCATATTCGCCTTGCGCGCCGGAATTCGGCTGCATCGAGAAGGCGTCGTAGCCGGTGACGGCGCATAGCTTTCCCGTGAGGTCATCCAGCATCTCGCGATAGCCGAGCGCCTGGTCCGATGGCACGAAGGGATGGATATCGGAAAATTCCGGCCAGGTGATCGGCAGCATTTCCGCCGTCGCATTGAGCTTCATCGTGCAGGAGCCGAGCGGGATCATCGCACGGTCGAGCGCGAGGTCACGGTCGGAGAGCCGCCGGATGTACCGCGTCATCTCGCTTTCAGCCCGGTTCATGTGGAAGATCGGGTGGGCGAGATAATCGCTGGTCCTGAGGAGGTCCTTCGGCAGGCGGTAGGAAGGCTCGAAATCCGCGACGGCGAAATTGCCGCCGAAGGCGCGCCATACCGCTTCGAGTGTCGCGGGCCGCGTGCGCTCGTCGAGGCTCATGCCGATCTTCGTTTCGCCGACCTTGCGCAGATTGACGCCTTCGGCGACGGCAGCGCGTAGGATCAAGCCCTGCATATGGCCGACATCGACAGTGATCGTATCGAAGAAGCTTTCCGGCTCGACCTTGTAGCCGAGTTTCTCCAGGCCCTTGGCCATCAGCACGGCCTTCTGGTGCACCTGCTGGGCGATCGCCTTGATGCCCTTCGGACCGTGGAAGACCGCATACATCGAGGCCATGACAGCAAGCAGCACCTGGGCGGTGCAGATGTTGGAAGTCGCTTTCTCCCGGCGGATGTGTTGTTCGCGGGTCTGCAGCGACAGTCGATAGGCGCGGTTGCCACGGGCGTCGACGGAAACGCCGACGAGGCGGCCGGGCATGGAGCGTTTGATGGCGTCCTTGACCGCCATATAGGCGGCGTGCGGACCGCCGTAGCCGACCGGAACGCCAAAACGCTGCGAAGAGCCGACGGCTATATCGGCGCCCATCTCGCCCGGCGATTTCAGCAGCGTCAGCGCGAGAATATCGGCGGCAACGATTGCGATGGCGCCAGCCTGGTGCAGGCGCGCAATCAGGCCGGTGTAGTCATGCAGGTGGCCGTGCGTGCCGGGATATTGGAAGATCGCGCCAAAGACGTCGACGGGATCGAGATCGGTGAAGGGATTGCCGACGATGACCTGCCAGTCAAGCGGCTCGGCACGGGTGCGAATGAGGGCGATGGTCTGCGGATGGCAATCGGCATCGACGAAGAAGGCTTTCGCCTTCGACTTCGAAACGCGCTCGGCCATCGCCATGCCTTCGGCGGCGGCGGTCGCCTCGTCAAGCAGCGAGGCGTTGGCGACGTCGAGGCCGGTCAAATCGCAGATCATCGTCTGATAGTTGAGCAGCGCTTCGAGACGGCCTTGGCTGATCTCAGGCTGATAGGGCGTATAGGCCGTGTACCAGGCGGGGTTTTCCAGAATGTTGCGCTGAATCACCGGCGGCGTGATCGTGCCGTAGTAGCCCTGGCCGATCAACGAGACCAGCACCTTGTTCTTGTTGGCGGTCTCGCGCAGCTTGTCGAGCGCTTCGCGCTCGGTCATCGGCGCGCCCCAGACGAGCGGCGCCTTCTGGCGGATGGCGGGCGGCAGCGTCGCGTCGATCAGGCCGTCGAGGCTGTCATAGCCGATCACCTTCAGCATCTCGGTCATCTCGGTCGGTGAGGGGCCGATGTGACGGCGATTGGCGAAATCGTAAGGCTGATAATCGGTAAACTGGAATTCGGTCGGCGTCGTCATTACGCGATGAGCTCCTTGTAGGCGGCCTCATCGAGCAGACCATCGGCATCGGCGGGGTTCTTGAGCTTCAGCTTGAAGAACCAGCCGGCGCCTTGAGGGTCGGAGTTGATGAGCGAGGGGTCGGCGACGATCGCCTCGTTGACCGCGGTGATCTCGCCATCGAGCGGACAATAGACCTCGGAGGCCGCCTTGACGGATTCAACGGTTGCGGCATCGTCGTTCTTGGCGAAGCTCTTGCCCACTTCAGGCAGTTCGACGAAGACAAGATCGCCCAACTGTTCGACGGCATAGGTGGTGATGCCGACGGTTGCGACATCGCCGTCAAGTTCGAGCCATTCATGTTCAGCGGTAAATTTCAGCATGGAAATATCCTCTCGGGAAACAGGTTTCAGCGTTTGTAGGTCGGCTTGACGAAGGGCAGGGCGGAGACGGTGACCGGCAGGAACTTGCCGCGCACCTCGGCGTAGACAAGGGTCCCTACGGTCGAATGGGAGACGGGCACGTAGCCCATGGCGACGGGACCTTCGACGCTGGGGCCGAAGCCGCCCGACGTGACTTCACCGATTTCGACCTTTCCCTCGGCATCGGCGTAGAGCTTGGCATGGCCGCGCACCGGCGCCTTGCCTTCCGGCTTCAGGCCGACACGACGGCGGGCGGCGCCGTTTTCGAGTTCGGAGAGGATGCGGCCGGAGCCCGGAAAGCCGCCGGCTCGGGCCCCGCCCGTGCGTCGCGCCTTCTGCATAGCCCATTCGAGCGCTGCCTCGACCGGCGAGGTGGTCGTATCGATATCGTTGCCATAAAGGCAAAGGCCGGCTTCCAGACGCAGCGAGTCACGGGCGCCGAGGCCGATCGCCTGGACGTCCGGATGTTCGAGCAACCGCATAGCGACATCTTCGGCCTTGTCGGCCGGGACGGAGATTTCGAAGCCGTCCTCGCCACTATAGCCGGAGCGCGAAACCAGGCAGGAAACGTCGTGCAGCCGGCAGTGGCGCACATCCATGAACTTCATCGCCGCGACGTCGGCCCAGAGCTCGGCGAGAACCTCGACCGCGCGCGGTCCCTGCAGCGCGATCAGGGCGCGGTTCAGAAGCGTGATGTAGCACTGGTCGCCGATGTGGGTCTGCAGATGGGCGAGATCGGCCTCCTTGCAGGCGGCGTTGACGACGACGAAAAGGTGGTCGTCGACATGGGTGATCATCAGATCGTCGAGGATGCCGCCGGTGTCGTCGGTAAAGAAGCCGTAGCGCTGGCGGCCGGCCGGGAGCCCGAGAATATCGACCGGCACCAGGCTTTCGAGCGCCAGCGCCGCATCCTCATAGCTGCCCGACTTAGCCTTCACGATGACCTGGCCCATGTGGGAGACGTCGAAGAGGCCAGCCTCGGCGCGGGTATGAAGATGTTCCTTCATAACGCCCGCCGGATATTGCACTGGCATGTCGTAACCAGCAAACGGCACCATGCGGGCGCCGAGCGAAAGATGCAGGGCATGCAGCGGGGTTTTCTTGAGGGCAGCAGTATCGTCCAAACGACGCCTCCGGGGTTTGCGCCTCTTATTAAGGCGCGGGCTCAAATCTGAAGGCGCGGCTGCGCGCTTCTCTCCTGAGCCCCCTCTGTCCCTTTGCCTGAGATTGTTATCCCTTCGGCGAGCGTTTCGAAAACGCTTCTCTCCAGAGTTCCGTCTGCCCCCTTGCTGGTCCTTTGGCCTGAGAGTTTCCGGGGCGGTTGCTCCTTCGGCACCGGTGGCAGAAGCACCGGATTCTCCCAACAGGGTTGGCCGCAATTATCCGGCGGGCGCAGCGCTTGGCAAGGCCAAATGTCGTGACCTGACAAATTTTTGTCGCCAAAGTCAGGGAAGGGCGCGATCTGCGGCAAATCTGCTTTTGCATTCGGCTGGGAAAACGGCTATCGCGACATGCTGTTGAAGGGGATCTCATGCGGCAGACAGGACTGAAAGCGACGCTCTTCCTGCGCATGCTTTGCGCCTTGGGCCTGCTTTTGCTCGGATTCGCCCATCAAGCGCCGCAGGCTGTCGCCTCCGATGGTTATGATGCCGCGGCCTACGTGCTGCCCGACGGCAGCTTTGCCTCGCTCTGCGTCACCGTGAAGGAGGCCGAAGGCAAGACTGTCGGCTTCAAGCCGAATTGCGAAGCCTGCCGGCTGTCTGCATCGGTGATCCTGCCGACGCCGGATGCGGGTTGGTGGCTCGAGCGCAAGCTCGCCTCGCTCGTCAATCCGCCAATCGAGACTGCAGCCGTTGTCACCGTCAGTACCGTCAGCCGACCGAATTCGCGTGGACCTCCCACCCTCATCTGATCTGCCTCCGCAACCTACGACGCAAAATGCCGGTTCGCCCGAAGAGGGCCGCGGCCGGCGAGGAGATATCCGATGAAAACAATCAAGACTTTAGCGCTTGCCGCGCTTCTTTCCGCAACCGCCTTCGCAGGCGCCGAGGCGCATGTCACCTTCCTCGACAAGGAGGCGAAGCTCGACAGCACCATTCTTGCGACGCTGCAGGTGCCGCACGGCTGCGATGGCAAGGCGACTACGGAAGTGCGGGTCAAACTGCCGGAAGGCTTCGTCTTCGCCAAGCCGCAGCCGAAGGCCGGCTGGGAACTCGAGGTGATCAAGGGCGATTACCAGAAGAGCTACGACAATCACGGCGACAAGGTGAAGGCGGGCGCCATCGAGATCCGCTGGAAGAACGGCAATCTTTCCGATGATTTCTACGATACCTTCGTCATCCAGGGCAAGGTGTCGGGCGTCGAAGCCGGCAGCTCGCTTGCCTTTCCGGTGACGCAGCTGTGCGGCGATAAGGTCACGGCCTGGGATCAGGTGGCCGGAGAAGGCGGCGATCCGCACGCGCTTAAAAGCCCGGCGCCGCTGCTGAAAATCGTTGCCGGTGATGATCATGGCCACGACCATGACGATATGGCCGGGATGAACATGTCCGGAATGTCCCCCATGCCCGGCATGGACATGTCGGCAGCAATGCCAGCCGGCGACACAGTCAAGGCCGGCGACCTCGAAATCTCCGGCGCCTTCGCCAAAGCGATGCTGCCCGGCCAGCCGGTCGGCGGCGGCTTTTTCACGGTGAAGAACAACGGCAAAACGGATGATCGCCTGCTCTCCATCAGCTCGCCCGCGGCGGGCGAGGTTCAGATCCACGAGATGGCTACCAAGGACAATGTCATGCGGATGCGCCAGCTGAAGGATGGCATCGCCATTGCCGCGGGCGAAACGGTCAAGCTCGAGCCCGGCGGCCTGCATTTGATGTTTCAGAAGGTGAAGACGCCATTTAAACAGGGTGACACGGTGCCGGTGACGCTGAGCTTCGAGAAAGCCGGCAAGGTCGATCTGGTGCTGCAGGTGCTGTCGGTCCAGGGCAAGTAGGGCCGGCCGATTCAGACAGAGAGCCTGCGGTTGCGATTACAGCCGCGGGCTTTCTATTGGAAGCGGCTTGTCTGTTAGACATCCTCGTAGGATTGCAGCGCCTGCCGCAGGCCTGTCTGTGGTTGCTGGTTGCCCTTTGCCATCAGGTCGAGCGCCACCTCCGTCGACTGGATGATGCTGGAGGGCTCCTCGGCCTGATCGGACGCCCCGCCGTTCAATTGCCGGTCGGCGATGCGCTTTGCATCACGCGCCGCCGTGCTCGTAGCGACGCGCTGGGGGATCCTCAGCGATTCGAAGGCAATGGCGGCGGTGTTGGCCGATATGGACAGGAGCTGCGTCATGCCGTCACGATATCCGCATGGTCTTGGTGCTATCGTAACAAAATCATTGGCATTTTACCGAGTGGCAAGAATTCGCGCGGTTCCATTGGAGTCGTCGCCGAACTGAGGTAAATCCGGCTTATGATTCAGGCTCTCCTTGTCGCGCTGGGCGGCGCAATCGGTTCCGTCCTCAGATATTATGTCGGCCAATGGGCGCTAAGGCTCATGGGGCCGGCTTTTCCCTGGGGCACTCTTGCCGTCAATGTCGTCGGCTGCTTCGTCATCGGTGTCTTCGCCGAACTGGTCGCGCGGAAGTTCAACGCATCGATGGAACTGCGCCTGCTGCTGATCACCGGCTTTCTGGGCGGCTTCACCACCTTCTCGGCTTTCTCGCTCGATGCCATCTCGCTCTTCGAGCGCGGCGAGGCTGTCGCCGGCGGCCTCTACATAGCAGCCAGCGTCGGCCTTTCGATGGCGGCCGTGTTCGCTGGCCTCGCCATCATGCGCGCTTTGGTCTGATTCCGGTTTCCGTTTTGCATGAAAATGCTCTAAGGCTGCGGCAAAGAACGCCGGCTTGGCCCGCGCTGCAATTTCCGAAAGACTATTCATGGCTGGCATAGAACATATCAAGGTTGAAGCCGACGAGGCGGGCATGCGGCTCGATCGCTGGTTCAAGGTGCATTTTCCCGGGCTGGGCTTCGGGCCGCTGCAGAAGCTGCTGCGCTCCGGCCAGATACGCGTCGACGGCGGACGGGTGAAATCGGATGCACGCGTGCAGCCCGGCCAGACGGTACGCGTGCCGCCGCTCGATGTCGACGCCAAGCTGAAAACCGGGCCGATCGCCGGCAAGGATCTCAAACATTCCACGGATTTCGACCTCCTGTCACGCATGGTGCTGCACGAGGATGACAAGGTGATCGTGCTCAACAAGCCGGCCGGCCTTGCCGTGCAGGGTGGCTCCGGCGTCGCCAGGCATATCGACCAGATGCTCGAGGCCTGGACCAGCCCGAAGGGAGAGAAGCCGCGGCTCGTCCACCGCCTCGACCGCGACACGTCAGGCGTGCTCGTCATCGCCCGCACCCGGGGTGCGGCACAGAAGCTGACCGCCGCCTTCCGGGAGCGTGATACGAAGAAGACCTACTGGTCTCTCGTGAAAGGGGTGCCGCGCAAGCGTGAGGACAAGATTTCGACCTGGCTCGTCAAGGAGCCGACCGCCGACGGCGACCGCATGCGCATCGCCAAGCATGGCGAAGACGGCGCCGATCATGCAGTGTCCTACTACCGCATCGTCGAGACGGCAGCGCAACGTCTCGCCTGGCTGGAGATGGAGCCCTATACGGGGCGCACGCACCAGCTGCGTGTCCATGCTTTGCATATCGGCCATCCGATCATCGGTGATCCCAAATATTTCGACGACGATCCGAACTGGGATTTTCCCGGCGGTATCCAGAAGCGGCTGCACCTGCACGCCCGCCATATCGATATTCCGCATCCCTCAGGCGGCCGGCTACGCGTCACCGCGCCTCTGCCGCCGCATATGGTGCAGAGCTGGAACCTGCTCGGCTTCGATGAAAATTCGGCTCCCATCCTGGACGACCAAGAATGAAACTTGCGCTTTTTGATTGCGACGGCACCTTGGTCGACAGTGCCGGGCTTATCCATGAAACCATGCGGCGCACCTTCGAGAAGTTCGGCAAGGCTGAGCCGCGATTTGAGGACACCAAGGCCATTATCGGCCTGTCGCTGGATATCGCGATCGCCCGCATGCAGGGCAAGCCGCACGTCGAGCAGGAAGACGTCGAGATGACGGCGCATTACAAATCGCTGTTTACCATCGTGCGTCAGGATCTCGACTACCGGGAGCCGCTGTTTGCCGGAATCCGCGAGATGATCGATGCGATCAGCGGCCGCGAGGATCTGCTGATCGGGGCGGTGACGGGTAAATCCCGCCGCGGTTTGAAGCTCGTAATGGACACGCACGGCTTCGACAGGCATTTCGTCGTTGCGCGCACCGCCGACGACTGCCCCTCCAAGCCGCATCCGGCCATGGTGACGGAATGTTGCGACGAAACCGGGATGAATGCCGCCGATACCATTGTCATTGGCGATGCGGTTTACGATATGCAAATGGCAAAGGCTGCCGGCGCAAAAGCGATCGGTGTTGCCTGGGGCTATGCCAGCGTGGATGAACTGATCGCCAACGGCGCCGATGCGATCGCCTATCATCCGAACGAGATATTGCGCCATTTTTCTTGAGGTGAGCCCATGCGCGATCTGCTGAACGATCTTTCCGAGGGTCTGAGCCATCCCGATCCCATCCGTCGGGCGCAGATCCAGATGAAGAAGCCGCTGCCGAAGCGTTTCTATACCAACGTGGCGGTCGCCGATCACGAGGGCAGCTTCGCGATCACGCTCGACGGCAAGTCGGTGCGCACGCCGGCACGGCAGGTTCTTGCCGTTCCCACAGAGGCGCTCGCACAGCTTGTCGCCGCCGAATGGCGTGGGCAGGGCGAGGAAATCGATCCGGTCACCATGCCGGTGACCCGGCTGGTCAACACCGCGCTCGATGGCGTGGCGACCAATACGCAGGCCATCTTCGAAGACATTCTCCGCTTTTCCTCGAGCGACCTCATCTGCTACCGCGCCGACACGCCGGAGCTGTTGGTCGAGCGCCAGAGGGAGCGTTGGGACCCGGTAATCGACTGGGCGGCCCACGATCTCGGCGCCCGTTTCATCCTCGTCGAAGGGGTGATGCCTCACGAACAGCCGCGAGAGGCGACGGCGGCCTTCGCCGTGACACTGGCGCGGCATCAGAGTCCCATGGCGCTCGCTGCCCTCCATACGGTCACGACGCTGACCGGCTCGGCGATCCTGGCGCTCGCGTTTGCCGAGGGCCGGCTGACGGCGGAGGAGGCGTGGTCGCTTGCTCATCTCGACGAAGACTGGACGATCGAGCATTGGGGACGGGACGAGGAAGCCGAGGAGCGAAGAGCCAAGCGCTTCGCCGAGTTCAAGGCGGCAGCGGATGTTTTTTTCGCCCTAAGCACCTGAAACATATTGCCTTCCCAGACATTATGGCGAAATCTGCGACTCCAACGGGGTGGTGCGGGATTTTGCGATGGATTGGCTGAGGTCGAGTTTTTGCCGGACCGTGCTCGTCTGTATTGCGCTGACGGCCTGCGGCAGCCTCTCGGCCAACAAGCCGAAGGCACCGCTCTATGATGTGCGCAGCGCTGTCGTTCTCTCCGGCCCGAACATCCCCGCCGAGCTGCTTGCCGGGATCAACGACCGCGTCAATGCCGCCATCAATGCAACGATGCGCGACACCGTGCTGCCGCGGGTGGTGCTGACAATTCGCGTGGTTTCGATTGAGAAGGGACTCGGTTTCCAAAAGGACCGCAACGTCGCCAAAATCAGGGTTGACGCGGCTTCGGTCGACGACGGCTCGGTGATTGCCGTCAGCGCCTTCGACGTAACCAGTATGGCCGCCGACCCGAAACTTGCCGACGACATCATCGCCGAGGACGTCGCTGCACGGATCCGCTCGGTTTTCTCGCTCAGCGGACGCAGCCGCTAGCGCATATCGACCGCGAGAGCGGCGAGGGGAGATCGCATGAAGGAAATTCTCGAAGAACTGGAACGCCGCCGCGGCATCGCGCGTCTCGGCGGTGGCAAGGAGCGGATCGATGCTCAGCACAAGCGCGGCAAGCTGACGGCGCGCGAGCGCATCGACCTCTTCCTCGACGAGGGCACCTTCGAAGAGTTCGACATGTTCGTGGAGCACCGCTCCACCGATTTCGGCATGGATAAGAGCCGTATCGCCGGCGACGGCGTCGTCAGCGGGTGGGGCACGGTCAACGGCCGCACGGTCTTCGTCTTCGCCAAGGACTTCACCGTCTTCGGTGGCTCGCTTTCGGAAGCGCATGCCGAGAAGATCATGAAGGTGCAGGACATGGCGCTGAAGAACCGCGCGCCGATCGTCGGCATCTACGATGCCGGCGGCGCCCGCATCCAGGAAGGGGTCGCCGCGCTTGGCGGTTATGCCGAAGTCTTCCAGCGCAATGTGCTTGCCTCGGGCGTCATTCCGCAGATCTCGGTGATCATGGGCCCCTGCGCCGGCGGCGACGTCTATTCGCCTGCGATGACCGATTTCATCTTCATGGTGCGCGACACCTCCTACATGTTCGTCACCGGTCCCGATGTGGTGAAGACCGTGACCAACGAGACGGTGACAGCTGAGGAGCTTGGCGGCGCTACGGTGCACACGACACGCTCATCGATCGCCGACGGCGCCTATGAGAATGATGTCGATACGCTGTTGCAGGTGCGCCGGCTGATCGATTTCCTGCCGCTTTCGAACACGTCGCCGTTGCCGGAGATCGAATGTTACCAATCGGTGACCGAGACCGATGCGTCGCTCGATACGCTGGTGCCGGCGAGCGCCAACAAGCCTTACGATATCAAGGAGCTGATCCGGAAGGTGGCGGACGAGGGGGATTTCTTTGAGATCCAGGAGAGCTTCGCCAAAAACATCGTCTGCGGCTTCGGCCGCGTCGAGGGCTCCACCGTCGGTTTCGTCGCCAACCAGCCGATGGTGCTGGCCGGCGTGCTCGACAGCGACGCCTCGCGCAAGGCGGCGCGCTTCGTGCGCTTCTGCGACTGCTTCAACATTCCGATCGTCACCTTCGTCGACGTGCCGGGTTTTCTGCCGGGCACGGCACAGGAATATGGCGGCCTGATCAAGCATGGCGCCAAGCTGCTCTTCGCCTACGCGGAGGCGACGGTGCCGAAGCTCACCGTCATCACCAGGAAAGCCTTTGGCGGCGCCTATGACGTGATGGCGTCAAAACATCTGCGCGGTGATTTGAATTATGCCTGGCCGACGGCGCAGATCGCCGTGATGGGCGCCAAGGGCGCGGTCGAGATCATCTTCCGCAAGGATATTGCCGATCCGGAGAAGATCGCCGCCCACACGAAAATGTACGAGGACAGGTTCCTCTCGCCCTTCGTCGCCGCTGAGCGCGGTTATATCGACGAGGTGATCATGCCGCATTCGACCCGGCGGCGGCTGGCGCGCGGCCTGAAGATGCTGCGCAACAAGGATCTCGCCAATCCTTGGAAAAAACACGACAACATCCCGCTCTGATATCTGGCCGCGTTGCCTGCTGTCGAAAAAGTGAACGGCCGTCAGCGATCCGTGTGTTCAATCGCGGCCGGGGACGGGCTAACGCTCGGCTGCAATTTCTTTAATGGAGAGGTTTAATGTCAACTTTCGAGCGTCTTTCCGCCTATCGCCCCTATGGGCTGGCCGCTCTCAGAATCATCACCGCGCTGCTGTTCATCGAGCACGGCACGATGAAGCTTTTCGGCTTTCCGGCGTCACAAATGTCAGGTTCGCTGCCGCCGCTGATGTTGTTTGCGGCCCTTCTGGAACTGGTCGGCGGCATCCTCATTCTCGTCGGCCTGCTGACGCGGCCTGTGGCCTTCCTGCTGGCGGGCGAAATGGCGGTTGCCTATTTCATGGCGCATGCACCTAATAGCTTCTTCCCGGCCGTCAACCAGGGCGACGCGGCAATCCTGTTCTGCTTCGTTTTCCTTTACCTGTTCTTCTCCGGTCCCGGCGCCCTTGCCGTCGATAACCGGAAGACGGCTTGAAATGAACATTGTTTGCGGGGCGTTTCGGCGCCCCGCAGCGTTTCGGAATCAGGCGGTGAGCTTGAGGCCGGTGATGCCGGCGACGATCAGTGCAATACAGGCAAGACGGGAGACACTTGCCCCATCGCCGAGCAGCCAAATGCCCAGGAGCACGGTGCCGACCGTGCCGATGCCGGTCCACACCGCATAAGCGGTGCCGATCGGCAGGTACTTCACCGCCAGGCCGAGCAGGACGACGCTCACCACCATGGAAATGACAGTCAGCGCCGTCGGCAGCGGCCGCGTGAAACCCTCGGTGTATTTAAGGCCGATCGCCCAGCCACATTCAAAAAGCCCAGCGAGAAAAAGCAGAAACCAGGCCATACGCCTCTCCTTGTTCAAGAGCGAGGCCGTCCCCGCGACGGTGCATCCTCAGGACGCCGCAGTCGTCTGCGATAGTGCCTATATCAGTGAGGGAACGGCTGTCTTCAAGGTAGGAATCGGCATGGCTGCCATGCCACCCGTTTCTTGCCGGCCGCCAAAGAGGTCATGACTGGCCGCCGGCCTCGGCGGAAAGGTTCTTGGCGCGGCGGCAGAGGCGGTCGAAGGTTTCGAGGAAACGCGAGCGGTCTTTCGGGCTGAAGGCGGCGTTGTAACCTTTGCTTTCCCCGGTTTCGCGCAAATGTGCACCAAGATCGCGCATGGCGCTCGCCATGCCGATATTAGTCTCGTCGAAAACACGCCCGGTCGGACCGCTGACGAAGGCGCCGGCGGCGACGCAGCGCACGGCAAGCGGCACGTCGGCGGTAACGACGACGTCGCCGGCGCTGGCGCGCTCGGCGATCCAGTTATCGGCGGCATCGAAGGCATTGGAGACGATGACGTTGTGGACCATCGGGTCGCGGGACGGGCGCAGGCCGGAATTGGCGACGAAGGTGACTTCGATGCCGTGGCGTTCGGCAACCTTCAGGATCTCCGGCTTCACCGGGCAGGCATCGGCGTCGACATAGATCATGGCGTTGTCCTCATGCCGTCTGAATGGCCGGCCGTCTGACCATATCGATATGGGGAATGCCGTCTTCCAGATATTCCTGCGACGTCCCGACAAAGCCGAAGGATTCGTAGAAGCGGCGCAGATGGGCCTGCGCTGACAAGGCAATCGGATTTGCCGGATAACGTCGCTCACAGGCGGTGATCGATTCACGCATCAATGCGTCGCCCAGACGTTTGCCGCGATGGGCAGGCGAGACGACGACGCGGCCGATCTTGGACGGGTCCTGCGGCTCATGCGGTTTGAGGATCCGCGCCGCCGCCAGGAGGTCACCGCCCTCCAGCAGTCTGAGATGCAGGGCATCGATGTCCTTGCCGTCGAGTTCCGGATAGGGACAGTTCTGCTCGACGACGAACACATCGACCCGCATTCGCAGGAGGTCGTAGAGCTCCCGCGCGGGGAGCTCATCGAGAGTCCTCAGATCGACCCGGTAGCTTGCTGCAGGCATCAATAGACCACCACGCCGCGGATGCTTTCACCCTTGTGCATCAGGTCGAAGCCCTTGTTGATGTCTTCGAGCGGCATGGTGTGGGTGATCATCGGATCGATCTGGATCTTGCCCTGCATGTACCAGTCGACGATCTTCGGCACGTCGGTGCGGCCGCGCGCGCCGCCGAAGGCGGTGCCCATCCAGTTGCGGCCGGTCACCAGCTGGAACGGACGCGTCGAGATCTCCTGGCCGGCGCCGGCCACGCCGATGATGATCGATTTGCCCCAGCCGCGATGGCTGGCCTCCAGCGCCTGGCGCATGACCTTGGTATTGCCGGTGCAGTCGAAGGTGTAGTCGGCGCCGCCGATCAGGTCGCCGCCCCGCTTGGTCATGTTGACCAGATAGGGAACGATGTCGTCGCCGACCTCCTTCGGATTGACGAAATGCGTCATGCCGAACTTCTCGCCCCAGGCCTTGCGATCCGGGTTGATATCGACGCCGATGATCATGTCGGCGCCGGCAAGCCGCAGGCCCTGAATGACGTTCAGGCCGATGCCGCCAAGGCCGAAGACGATCGCCGTCGATCCGACCTCGACCTTGGCGGTGTTGATGACGGCGCCGATGCCGGTGGTGACGCCGCAGCCGATGTAGCAGACCTTGTCGAAGGGCGCGTCGGGGTTGATCTTGGCGAGCGCGATCTCCGGCAGCACCGTGTAATTGGCGAAGGTCGAGCAGCCCATATAGTGATGGATCTTGTCCTTGCCGATCGAAAAGCGCGAGGTGCCGTCCGGCATCACGCCCTGGCCTTGGGTGGCGCGGATGGCGGTGCAGAGATTGGTCTTGCGCGACGTGCAGGAATAACACTCGCGGCATTCCGGCGTATAAAGCGGAATGACGTGGTCGCCCTTCTTGACCGAGGTCACGCCAGGGCCGACATCGACGACGACGCCGGCGCCCTCATGGCCGAGAATGGCAGGAAACAGGCCTTCCGGATCGGCGCCCGACAGGGTGAAATCGTCGGTGTGGCAGATGCCCGTCGCCTTGACCTCCACCAGCACTTCGCCGGCCTTCGGGCCGTCGAGCTGCACGGTCATCACTTCCAGCGGTTTTCCTGCCTGAACGGCTACGGCGGCGCGAACGTCCATCTTCCTATCTCCTGCTGATTTGTCGGTTCCCAACTGCTTGCATCGGCCAAGCTTGACATGGCTGGCGAGCAGGGCTCAAGCGAATTCCATGATGACGGCGTCGACGGCCAGGCTTTCGCCGGCGGCGGCATTGATCTTCGAGACGACGAGATCGCGCTCGGCGCGCAAGACGTTTTCCATCTTCATCGCCTCGACGATCGCAAGCGTCTCACCGGCCTTGACCTCCTGACCCTCGGCGACCGCGATGGACACGACCAGGCCGGGCATCGGGCAGAGCAGGAGCCTAGAGGTATCCGGCGGCAGCTTCACAGGCATCAGCCCGTCGAGTTCCGCATGGCGCGGCGAAAAGACCTTGGCGATCACCGACAGTCCCTGCCAGTCGATGCGCAGGCCGTTGAGGACGGGGCGGATCTGCGCGGCAATATCCTGGTCGCCGACTCTGCCGCTCCAGACCGGATCGCCCGGTCTCCAATCGGTGACAACGCTCCGGCTTTCGCCCTCGATCTCCATCTCCATATCGAAAGGAATAGTGACGAGGCCATCGAGCAATCTGACAGCGACGTAGCTGTCTCCTGTTTTGACCACCCAATGCTCCCGCAGTGTGGCCGATGCGGCGCGCAGGCGATCGGCGAAACGTTCGCGGCGGTTCGCTTCGATGAGCGAGGCAGACAGCGCGATTGCGGAAAGCATGGCTTCCTCCTGCCGGTCCGGCTTCATCGGCGCGAAACCGTCAGGATATTCCTCGGCAATGAAGCCAGTGGAAAGCCGGCCCTCGCGCCAGCGCGGATGTTTCATCAGCGCCGACAGGAAGGGAACATTGTGCTCGATGCCGTCGACGACGAAGCCGTCGAGCGCCCGACCCATGGCCTCGATCGCTTCGCTGCGCGTCGGCGCCCACGTGCAGAGCTTGGCGATCATCGGGTCGTAATACATCGAGATCTCGGCGCCCTCGTAGACGCCGGTATCGTTGCGGACGACAATGTTGCCGGTCCTGCCTTCGGCCGGAGGCCGGTAGCGTGTCAGGCGGCCGATCGAAGGCAGGAAGTTGCGGTATGGATCTTCGGCATAGAGCCGGCTTTCGATCGCCCAGCCGTCCAGTCTGACATCCTCCTGGCTGAAGCTGAGCGGCTCTCCCGCGGCGATGCGGATCATCTGTTCGACGAGATCAATGCCGGTGATGAGTTCGGTCACCGGATGCTCGACCTGCAGGCGGGTGTTCATTTCGAGGAAATAGAAATTGCGGTCGCGGTCGACGATGAATTCGACGGTGCCGGCGCTCTGGTAGTCGACGGCCTTCGCCAGCGCCACCGATTGTTCGCCCATAGCCTTGCGCGTTTTTTCGTCGAGGAAAGGCGAGGGCGCCTCTTCCGCCACCTTCTGGTTCCGCCGCTGGATCGAGCATTCTCGCTCGCCGAGATAGACGACCTTGCCATGCGCATCAGCCAGCACCTGGATCTCGATATGGCGCGGCTCGACGATGAACTTCTCGATGAAGACGCGGTCGTCCCCGAAGGAGCTCTTCGCCTCGGAGCGGGCGCGCTCGAAGCCGTCGCGCACCTCGGCCTCGTTCCAGGCAATGCGCATGCCCTTGCCGCCGCCGCCGGCAGACGCCTTGATCATGACCGGATAGCCGATGCCGCCAGCGATCTTTTCCGCGCGCGCGGCGTCCACGATGATGCCGAGATGGCCGGGCACGGTGGAGACGCCGGCGGCATTGGCGAACTTCTTCGATTTGATCTTGTCGCCCATCGCCATGATGGCCTTCGGCTTCGGGCCGATGAAGACGATGCCCTGCTTTTCCAGCTCGTCGCAGAAAGAGGCGCGCTCGGAGAGAAATCCGTAACCGGGATGCACCGCCTCGGCGCCGGTCGCCTTGCAGGCGGCGATGATCTTGTCGGCGATCAGGTAGCTTTCCGACGCTGCGGCGGGGCCGATATGGACGGCTTCGTCGGCCATTTCGACATGCAGCGCATCCCGATCCGCGTCCGAATAGACCGCAACGGTCGAAATGCCCATGCGGCGCGCGGTCTTGATCACGCGGCAGGCAATCTCGCCGCGATTCGCGATCAGGATTTTCTTGAACATCGAGACTCCACCCAGAAATGCGTTCCGGAGTTTTACGCATAAAACACCGGAACGCACAATTGGGCTTGGAACCGGCAGCCGGGAGACGTGAGATTAAGCCGCCTAATGTCAGGCGACGGCGGCTTCCGCGACTGATTCCTCGTCGATGATGCGCAGCCAGCGGCTGCGCCGCGGTTCCGGGCGATCGCGCAGCGTGACCGCGGCCATGATCCCAGCCCAGTGCGGATGGTTGGCGCCCGGCAGCGTTGCCTGGTCGATCTGGCGGAGGACGCCATATTCGGCCGGCGACACGGCGATCACCCCGTCTGCGGCGATGCTTCTGAAAATGCGCATCGCAAAATCGACGTCCTGGCGTGTGATGTTCTTGTGGTCGACGGCGCGCGACAGCTTATAGCCGCCGATACCGTCTGTGATCGCCAGGCGAAGCTGGTCGAGGGCAAGCGCTCTCAATTCACCCGGGATATCGGCTGAAATCTCCATGACGTGAAGAATGAGCTCGAGCTCCAGCGCCGAGTTGACGACGCCGTCGGTCGTGAACATGCGCATGATCCAGGCAACGTTGATTTCATCGAGCGAGCCCTGCGGATAGGTGTAATGGACGATGAAACCGGCGATCTGCTCTACGAAGAAAGCGTTCCACTCGGCACATTTTTCGGGACAGGAATTGTTGAGCGCCAACATTGCAACGACATCCTGGGACGTGCGGATCCCCTCGGGGAAAGCATGTTTGCGCAGCAGCACGATATCTTCGGCAGTCAGCCGATGCTTGCCGGCCACGACACAGGCCGGAAAAGCGAGACGGAATTCGCTCATGTTTTAACTCCAGGCTTCATCATGAAGCCGGAGACAGTTTTAGCGACTGCGAATTGACGATCCCTCAAGAAGGGGAGTTAACCGCCTGCTGCGCGAATCACGAAGATTTTAGCGATCGCGCCTGCAGCCGCTCTCGCCAGATGATGAAGAGGCCGGATGCGACGATGATGAAAATGCCGATCCATTTGGAGAAATTCGGGAAATCATTGAACAGCGCATAGCCGAGCACGGTGGCCGAGATGATCTCGAAATATTGGAACGGGGCAAGCAGCGACAGCGGTGCAAGCCGGAACGCTCGCACCACCACCATATGCGCATATCCCGAGATCGAGCCGAGGGCGAGAAGCAGCACAAGGCCGAGGCCGGAGGAGGGCAGGGAAATGGCGAAGTCCCCATTGCCGGCGCTGCTGCCGACGAGAAGGGCGGCCGCCATGAAGATCGTTCCGCCGATGCCCGCCGTCGTCTGCATGGTGAGCGGCGAATCAGCCTCGCCGATCGCGCGATTGAGGAAAAGATATAGCGAGAAGAGAAAGGCGCAGGCCACCGGCAGCAGCGCCTTCAGGCCGAAAATCTCATAACTCGGCTGGATGACAATCATGGCGCCGCCGAAACCGACAGCGATCGCCATCCAACGGCGCCAGCCGACATTCTCCCCGAGAAACAGGGCCGACATGGCGGTCAGCATGAAGGGTTCGACGAAATAGATGGCAAAGACGTCGGCCAGCGGCATGTATTTGACGGCGACAAAAAACAGCAGGCTCGCCGCACCGTGCAACACGCCGCGCAGCAGATTCATCCACGGCCGCTTTGCGGAAAGCGCCCTGCGTCCAAAAACAGCAAAGAGAATCGGCAGGGTGCAGGCGATCTGGAAGAAGAAGCGATAGAAGGTGACCTGACCCGGCGACATCGCTTCAAAGGTCGCCATATATTTGGCGATGGCATCCATGGTGGGCAGAATGAACATGGCGCCTGACATGATGGCCATGCCCTGCAGGGAATTTTGATGGGGCTTTGACATGGCTGCCGATTCTTGTGGGAACAGTGCCCATCAATCATGGGAAAGGCGGGCAAATCAAGCCCGTGAAACCCCGTAAACGGTCAGGCGTCATTGACCGTTTCGCCAAAAACCGTCTCGAAAGCGGCGCGCAGCCGGATGTCCACATCCGCCATCATGACGGGAAGGCCGAGATCGACGAGGCTGGTGACGCCATAGGCAGATATCCCGCAGGGCACGATGCCGCTGAAATGATCGAGATCGGGATCGACGTTGAGCGACAGGCCGTGGAAGGTCACCCATTTGCGCAGCCGGATGCCGAGGGCGGCAATCTTGTCTTCAGCCATCGTGCCGTCTGACAGCAACGGCTTTTCCGGGCGGCGAACCCAGACGCCGACACGATCCTCGCGCCGCTCGCCGCGCACGTTCATCATGTCGAGCGTACGGATGACGACCTCCTCGAGCGCGGCGACAAAGGCGCGTACATCCTGGCGCCTGCGCTTCAGGTCGAGCATGACATAGGCGACGCGCTGACCGGGTCCGTGATAGGTATATTCACCGCCGCGTCCCGTCGCAAAGACCGGAAAGCGATCCGGCTGGACGAGGTCGCCCGCATTGGCGCTGGTGCCGGCAGTATAGAGCGGCGGATGTTCCACGAGCCAGACAAGCTCGTCGCCGCCTTCTCCGATCGCCGCCACCTCGCGCTCCATCGTCTCCACCGCCGCATCATAGGCAACGAGTCCATCGGCGATGCGCCAGCGCACCGGGCGGGTGCCGAGTTTCGGGAGCATGGAGAATTCGAGATCGGTGCGAAGCATGGCCATTCCTTGCCGCCTGTCCCAAATGCCTGACGAAACAGGGGCGGCAGGAGACCTATATGGACCCGTTTTCCGGCCAATTCAAATGCCGTGAAAGGTTTTCAAAAAAACTGTCACATCGCCCTTGTGCACCCCAAATGCTTTTGCTACATGCTGCCCCGCCGACGCAAATCGGCACCTACCACGATGCGGTCGTGGCGGAATTGGTAGACGCGCAGCGTTGAGGTCGCTGTGGGGCAACCCGTGGAAGTTCGAGTCTTCTCGACCGCACCAGTTTATTTAAAAAACCCTCGTGACCATTGGTTCCACGAGGTTTTTTTACGTCTTAATTTTCCCAGATATACGCGAGAGTGCCGCGACGCATGATATCAGCGCGTCGGACAGCTGAACAGAAAAAAGGGCCGACTGCGGCCCTTTTGTCCCGACGTCTGTTATGGCCGATCAATGCATTGCGCGGCAGGCTTCTGTGCGCGAGGCGCCGCTGTCGGCACCTTTGGTATGGGAGCCGCTCGGGCCGACCATGCTATGGCACGGGGGCAGGGGCTTGATGCTTGCGGTCGCGGTCCTGTCGATCGCCGGTTTCGTCATGGCAACCGGGGCGAAGCCGTCGCTGTCATTGGTGTAATCGCTGGAATAGGCCGGAGCCTTGTGGTTGTTACTATAGTGCACGGGAGCAGGCGGCGCCATCTTGGAGGGCGCAAAGCCATCACTGTCGTTGGTATAATCATCGGAATAAGTCGGCTGAGCGAAGGCAGAGCCTGCAAGGCTGACGGCAAACAGGGATGCGGCGAGAGCAAATTTGATGCGCATGGTTCTTCTCCTCAATCTGTTGTTGCATTCAACAACATAAACCATCCCCGGCGGATAAGATTTCGCGCGTCAATTGCGGCAATATTGTGAATTGAAGCCGTCGCTTCATTGCCTTTTGTTCAAATGAAATCACGGTGTTGTCAACGAACGTGACGTTTCCGTTACGGCAGTCGCCTATTAAAATAGACTGCAGGCTACCTGCTCCTGCTACAATTGGAAATTGTTAACTTTTGGTAATGTCCGGAACCAATAGGAGGCGGCGCACCCGCCTCCTGGCGATGGTCGTGATGCGGGACTTTTCAGTCTTCGTTCGGGATATGGGCGTCAACCCCGGTCAGCTGCAGCTTGTTGCGGACATGGTGAACGCCGTCGACCGAGAGCGCGCCGAGCTCGACCTTGCGGGCAATGCCGATCGTCTCGACCGAGCCTTCGAGGGTGATGACATGACCGTCGGCATGAACCTCGATACTGTTGATATCGACCTCGGGAATGTTTTCGAGAGCGTCGTTCACCCGCGCCTCGAGCTCGTCGCTTTCGTCGCGATCGATCATACCGGCGCGTAACGAATCCTTGAGGCGATTCTCGTTGCCGTCTTGGTCTGTGCCATCGACTCGGAAACCTGTGTTGGGATCGCTGTCGAAATTTGCGGCAGTCTCGCCATACGGACGGTTTGCCGGGTCGCTGCCAGCGGTGCCATCGGCATAGGGCCAGCCGTCATCGAGATTGCGTTCTTCGAGGTCGCGATAATCTTCTTCACGGGAAAGCTCGGGGGCCTCGCGTGAAATCGGGGTCTTGTCACCGATCCTTGCCATTATAGTCGCTCCTAGTTTCTCTCGGGACAACGCCGACAGAGGCGAATGGTTCGGTGTGGCAGGCGTTTTGTCAGCCTTGGGTTTTCTCCCATTTTTTGACGAGGCGTTCGCGTTTCAGCCGCGAAAGCCGCTGCAGCCAGAAGATACCGTCGAGCTGGTCCACCTCGTGCTGGACGCAGATGGCGAGGAAACCTTCGGCGGCCTCCTCATGCATGATGCCGCCGGCATCCTGATAGCGAAAGCGGATCGCCCGTGGGCGTGTGACCTCTTCGATCGCGCCGGGCATGGAGACGCTGCCCTCGGCATGGTTCATCGTCTCCTGCGACCTCCAGGTAATCTGCGGATTGACGTAGAGGCGCACGCCGTCGGCCCGATCGAGCTCTAACACCGTCACGCGGAGGAAGACGCCGATATGGGCGGCGGTGATGCCGACGCCGGGGGCTGCGCGCATGGTCGCCAGCAGGTCGTCGGCAAGCGCGGGCAGCGACGCATCGAAGGCAGTCACCGGTTTGCAGAGGGTCTTTAGGCCCGGATGCGGATAGCGCAGGATCGGACGGATGGGCATGAAGTGGGCTCCCCTCTCTTTGAGCGGCGGGAAACTATCGCCGGCCGCAGACATTGTCATCACGAAGCACGGTTGGCGCTTTACGACAAGGAAGCTTTGAGCTAGCAGGGGCCAAGAATTCCGACCGCGGGAGCCTCGCGCGGGATTCGCTTATCCGCTTGTTGACAATGTGTTTTCGGCCGACATTTGCGAATGCGGTGCGGCAGTCGTTGAAATTCGAACCAGGTGCGAGGGCGGCAGATGACGACGACCGACACGGAAGACCGCATTCGCCGGCGCGATGACGAGGAAGCGGATATCTACGACGAGGACGGCAATGTCCGCGGCGATTTCCTGGCGCTCGTCGGTGCGGCGATTGCCGATCGCGACACGCTGTTCCTGCGCGGGAATGTCGCCCGCCTGCATGAATCCGAGATAGGCGACTTGCTCGAATCGATCCAGCCGGATCAGCGCTTGGCCCTGGTGCGGCTGCTCGGCGAAGATTTCGACATGACGGCGCTGACCGAGGTCGACGAGGCAATTCGCCGCGAAATCGTCGACCAGATGCCGAACGAGCAGATCGCGGCCGCCATCGGCGAGCTCGACTCGGACGATGCTGTTTACATTCTCGAAGATCTCGACAAGGAGGACCGGGAAGAAATCCTCGCCCAGATGCCGTTTACCGAGCGGGTGCGGCTGCGCCGGGCGCTCGACTATCCGGAAAGCTCGGCCGGACGCCGCATGCAGACCGAGTTCGTCGCCGTGCCGCCATTCTGGACGGTGGGCCAGACGATCGACTATATGCGCGACGAGGAGGATCTGCCCTATTCCTTCTCGCAGATCTTCGTCATCGATCCGACCTTCAAGCTGCTCGGCGCCGTCGATCTCGATCAGATCCTGCGCACCAAGCGGCAGACGAAGATCGAGCAGATCATGCGGGAAACCAACCATCCGGTTCCCGCCGAGATGGACCAGGAGGAGGCCGCCCAGCTCTTCGAACAGTACGACCTTCTGTCTGCTGCCGTCGTCGACGAGAACGGCCGGCTGGTTGGCGTGCTGACCATCGACGACGTCGTCGACGTCATCCACGAAGAGGCGGACGAGGACATCAAGCGCCTCGGCGGCGTCGGCGACGAAGAACTGTCGGACAACGTGATCTCGACGGCGCGGTCGCGTTTCCTCTGGCTTCTGATCAATCTCGGCACGGCGATGCTGTCGGCAAGCGTTATCGGCCTGTTCGATGCCTCGATCGAGAAAATGATCGCGCTTGCGGTGCTGATGCCGATCGTCGCCTCGATGGGCGGCAATGCCGGCACACAGACGATGACGGTGACGGTGCGCGCGCTCGCCACTCGCGATCTCGACATTTACAATGCCGGCCGCATCATCCGCAGGGAGGCCGGCGTCGGCCTTCTTAACGGGGCCGTTTTTGCGACGATCATGGGCGCGATCGCCGGAATCTGGTTTCATGACTATCAGCTTGGCGGGGTGATCGCGGCGGCGATGATCATCAATCTGATGGCGGCCGCGCTTGCCGGCATTCTGCTGCCGCTGCTGCTCGACAAGGTGGGTGCCGACCCGGCGATCGCCTCGTCGGTGTTCGTCACGACGGTGACCGACTGCACCGGATTCTTCGCCTTTCTCGGCATTGCCACCTGGTGGTTCGGCATCTGACGGTTCGCCGAAATTGACTATTACGTAAAAGTCAATATTATTGCCGGTTCGAGGACGGGGAACACATGCCGGTGAACAAATATTATAGCATAACGGAGCTGACGCGCGAATTTGGAGTATCGACGCGCACGCTCCGCTTCTACGAAGACGAGGGACTGATCCATCCGGAGCGGCGAGGGCGCACGCGTCTTTTCCGGCCGGCAGACCGACGGCTCATTGGAGAAATCCTGCGCGGGCGGCGGATCGGTTTCACCATCGCGGAAATCCGCGAGATCATCCAGGTCTACAAGGAGCCGCCGGGCGAGCTCGGCCAGCTGAAACTTCTGATGAAGCGCGTCGACGAGAAGCGTGAGGACCTGCGCCAGAAGCGCAAGGACATAGACGATACGCTGACCGAACTCGACAATATCGAAGAGGCCTGCCTCGGCCGCCTTGCCGAAATCGGCGTTACCACCTGAGACTTGCCGCAGGGTGGCGCCGAACCTTTATTGCGCCTCGGCGCTGCACTCGCCGGCGATCGTCTGGACTCGCTCATCGCTCTGCAGATCGATCTTGCCCGCCTGCAGCGGTGTCAGCAGCGCCTGAGCCTGCAATCTGTCGAGCGTGCACTGGCAGAAGCTGCGGCAGAGCGCTTCGCCTTGCTGCATGACGCAAGCGGAGTTGCATTGCCCAAGGTAAGTTTCGACCGGATCCGGCTGCGGCGGCGGGACGACAAGGGAAAGTCCGTAAGCGATCGCGATCAGCACCGGCTGATGAACGAGGTAGAAGGCAAGGCTGTGGCGGCCAAGCTTCGCCGGCCACCAGGAGCCTGTGCCGATGGCCGCGAGCCGATGCGGCAGCCTGGTTCTGATGGCAATCAAGGCGCTGCTCAAGCCCACGAAAAACGGCGTAGCCCAGGGAAACAGCGGCACATAATCGTTAGAGCGTTGCGGCGTTTCGGCAAGCCCGATCCAGGCGAGATATCTCGGATCGAAGAAGGATGAGCGGAGAAGGCCCGGTGTGCCGAAATTATCGAGAATCCAGGCGGCAAGGAGCGCGACTGTGACGAGGAGCGTGAAGGCGAGCGGCAATCTGACAAAAACGACGCCGATGAGCGTGAGCACCGCGATACAATGCAGGATGCCGAAATAGATCCACGTGTCCGGCATCGCGATGCGGGTGGCGATCGAAATGACCGCAGCCGCCGCGGCAATCATGCCGACACGTTTCCAGAAGGACGGCCAGCGAATTGTCGGCGTGCTGGAGAGCACCAGGCTGATGCCGACGATGAAGAGAAAGGTCGTGGCGATCGCCCGGGCATAGATCTTCAGCCAACCGGTCTCGGCCGTGCCCGGCGCCAGATAGGCCATGAACTCCATGTCCCAGGTGAAATGGTAGCTCGCCATGGCGATCAATGCGACGCCGCGCGCCGTATCCAATAGGCCGATGCGCGGCGGTCTTGCCACCCCATCGGCCTGCATTGCCGGCATTGTCATCAAAGTCCCCCGGTCAAATCATTTCCGTCGTTCGATGGCATATCGCGGCGAATAGCAGAAAGGTGTGGATTTGATGGCGGGCCGGCATCCATGATTGCCAGCCGCGCCTGCGAGAAGAACTGCCGCCGTGTCAGCACGAAGATCACGGTCGCCGTCGTCAGCATGAAGACGTAAGGGTTGATGAACCAGCCGAGATAGCCGATCGACAGGAAGATAGCCCTGAGGCCCTCGTTGAAATTGCTGCCGGCGATGACATTCATGCGGATGACGCGTTCGGCGGCCCGCTCGGCGGCGATGATGTCGCTCTCGGCTTCGCGCATCATCGGGATGGAGCCGAAAAGGATGGTGCAATAGTTGAACAGCCGATAGGACCAGCCGAACTTGAAGAAGGCATAGCCGAACAGCGCCGCCAGTCCACCCACCTTCATCTCGAAGGCGGCATGGCCGCTGTGGAAGACGAAGGGCAGGTCGGCAAAAACAGCGTCGACTTTCTCCGTTGCGCCAAGCAGGGCGAAGCAGCTGCCGATCGCGAAAATCGAGGTCGAGGCGAAAAAGGCCGTGCCGTTCTGCAGTCCTGCCATGATCTGCGTGTCGATCATTTTCAGGTCACGGCGCAGCGAATTGTAGATCCACTCCCGCCGCCGTTCGGTCATCGCGTGGGTGAGGCTGGTGCGGCCGAAGAAGGTGCGGCCCTTCAGCAGCCAGGAATAACCCACCCAGACACAGGCAAAGAAGGCCAGAGCGATATAATCCGCCGTCGTCATCAACGATTCAGTCTCCGCATGAATGCGGCCACCTTACATATGCGCCGCGATGCTGCAATGACCGGCAGGGCGCGCCCGGGGCGATATACCGCTTTGAAAAGCGATTTCGATTTTCAGGGCTCTGCGTTAATGTGAAATGTCGCACCGACTCCATGCGATGTCGGTTCGCCGCTTGGATCCGAAACCGGCGCCGTTTAAATTTGCATTCCAGTGTTCAGAAGGCGCATCCATGTTTCTTTCGGTATTCGACGTGTTCAAGATCGGTGTCGGACCGTCGAGTTCGCACACGATGGGTCCGATGTCGGCCGCCAACAGGTTTCTCGACCTGATGCTGTCGAATGAATGGCCGCGCCCGTCATCGGGCGCTCAGGTCGTCGCGATCAAGGTCAGCCTGCATGGCTCGCTCGCCCATACCGGGATCGGTCATGGCACGGGCAGGGCTGTCATTCTCGGACTGATGGGCGAGGCGCCCGACAGTGTCGATCCCGACAGGATGGACGGAATCATCGATACCGTGGAGCGCACCGGCCGCATCACACCTGCGGGCCATCCGGCATACCAGTTCCAACCGAAGACCGACCTGATCTTCGACAAGAAACAGCCACTGCCCGGCCATGCTAACGGTATGATCTTTTCCGCGTTCGACAAGGACGGCCGGCTGCTCCTCAAGCGCATCTATTATTCGGTCGGCGGCGGCTTCGTCGTTACCGACACCGAGCTGGAGCAGATGCGGGCGAAGAAGAATGCGACGGGCGGCGTGCGCGTGCCCTATCCCTTCTCGACCGCCAAGCAGATGCTTGACATGGCGGAGCGCTCGGGGCTTTCGATCGCGCAGATGAAGCGGGCGAACGAGGAGAGTCAGCGCAGCCGTGAAGAGCTCGATCAGGGGCTCGACCGCATCTGGGAAGCAATGCGTTCCTGCATCGAGCGCGGCCTCAAGGTCGAAGGTGTCATGCCCGGCGGTCTCAACGTCAAGCGCCGTGCCCGCCGCATCCACGATAAGCTGCAGGAGGAATGGCGCAGCAACCGCGTCAATCCGCTGCTCGCCAATGATTGGCTCAGCGTCTATGCAATGGCCGTCAACGAGGAGAATGCGGCGGGCGGGCGCGTCGTCACCGCGCCGACCAATGGCGCGGCCGGCGTCATTCCGGCAACGATCCGCTACTACGAGCATTTCCACGAGGACTGGGACCAGAACGGCATCCGCGATTACCTGCTGACGGCTGCGGCGATCGGCGGGATCATCAAGCACAATGCCTCGATCTCCGGCGCCGAGGTCGGCTGTCAGGGCGAGGTCGGCTCGGCCGCGGCGATGGCGGCTGCGGGCCTTGCGGCCGTAATGGGCGGTACGCCGGAGCAGATCGAGAACGCCGCCGAGATCGCGCTCGAACATCATCTCGGCATGACCTGCGATCCTGTCGCAGGCCTCGTGCAGGTTCCCTGTATCGAGCGCAACGCGCTTGGCGCCGTCAAGGCCGTCACGGCGGCATCGCTTGCCGTCAAGGGCGACGGCCAGCATTTCGTGCCGCTCGACGCCTGTATCGAGACGATGCGCCAGACCGGCCACGACATGAGCGAGAAATACAAGGAAACTTCGACCGGCGGCCTGGCCGTCAACGTCGTCGAATGCTGAGCGTGCGAACTCCATAGCTTCACACTTGACGCCCGCCGCCAAAAGGATTTCAACGGCGGCATGGCATTGCATCTCATCAAACTCTGTGTCGGCGCCGACTCGATCGAGGATCTGCGCGAATGGGTGGCGGAGCGCTCGCTGCGCGCCATTGCCGCCGGGCTCGAACCGCATTCGGTTCACACGACGCGCATGGTGCCCAAACGCATGGAGGAGCTTCTCGACGGCGGCTCGCTCTATTGGGTGATCAAGGGACAGGTGCAGGCGAGGCAGAGGCTGCTCGACATCGAAACGTTCACCGACGATGAAGGAATTTCACGCTGCCGTCTAATTCTCGGCCCGGAGGTCGTCGAAACCGCGGTGCAGCCGAAGCGGCCGTTCCAGGGTTGGCGCTACTATATGCCGGATGACGTGCCGCCCGATCTGACGAGCTTGGGCGCCGGGATCGCCGAAATGCCCGCGGAGCTGCGCCGCGAGCTGACAGAGCTCGGCCTGCTCTAATTTTACCGCCCTAAATGCCGGTTTCGGACAACGGCGTGTGGATTTCAGCGCAGACGCAGTTGCACCGGGGCGCTGCCGTCCGGCGACGTCACATGCAGATGAATGTGGGCTTCCGGCTGCGAATAGCGCCAGGCGCGGGCGCCGTGGCAAAGCAGCAGGTTGATGAGATCCCGGGTCTTGGCAGACTTCGCCCTCGGTCGTTGCAGACCGATTTCGGCAAGTCGCAGAGCCGCTTCGTGCAGCGGATGCAGGGGTGAACGCCCTTTGGCCCCGCCGCGGCGGTCTGCTGGCATTCCCGGAACATTCTCATTGATCGCCATTGTTTTCCCCGTACGCACTACTGATCGAGTTCAAAACCGGTGGCCGGAAACGCAAACACCGATTCCGGCCGTTAGGGGTGCCGCCGGCCTTGTCGCAGGCAGCACCGAATAGCTCATTGTGCGGCTGCCCAGCACTTGATGCCGGCCTTCTTCAAGGCCTTGCAGGCGTTGACCGCATCGCGCTGATCGTCAAAGCCGCCGAAACGGGCGCGGTAGACCTGGTCGCTGCCAGCGCCATAGGCAACGGCGAAGGGCTTTGCCGAGGCCAGCGCCTTGCCGCCCTTGCTCTTGGCGCTCTCCAGGAGGTCCATGGCCATCTGGCGGCTCGGCGAGACGCCGACCTGCACGACCCAGCCCGCCGGTGCGGCGCTTGCCGGGGTGCTGCTGGTCGAAGCGGTCGTGACGTGGTCGACGGCGGCGTCGTCCTGGGCAGCCGGTGCGGCCACCGGAGCCTGCTGCTTGAAGCTCGTGGTCTTGACCCTGGTCGGCGCCGGCATCGTCTGGGCGACCAGCGGGTTGTCGGACTTCGGCGCCGATGTTTCGGTATAGGCAACCTCGGTCTCGGCCACCTCGCGCGCATCCGGCAGCGGGCCCTTATGCGGCAGGCTGAGATCGGCTGCAGCGGCAGAAACCGGCGGCTGCGCCGCGGTGATCGTCTTTGCGACCTGCTGGGGGGCAACCTGCTGTGAAGCGACCTGCTGCCGGGCCTTCTGCGGCTGAACCGGAGCGGGGGTTTCGATCATTTCAGGGGCGGGGGCTGTCTGGGCCACCAGCGCCGAATTTCCGCCGCGGCTCGACGCCTTCGGCAGGTAGGTGGCGATCAGGTTGCGCATCTGGGCGTCGCGAGCCGACCCGGAAGTGCCGCCGAGCACGACGCTGACGATCGACTTGCCGTCGACCTGCACCGAACTCACCAGATTAAAGCCGGCGGCGCGCGTATAACCGGTCTTGATGCCGTCGACGCCGCGCACGGAGCCGACCAGCCGATTGTGGCTACGGATCGTGCGGGTGCCGAACTTGAAGGCGCGGGTGGAAAAATAGCCGTAATATTGCGGGAAGTGCTGGCGAAGGGCGATGCCGAGGCGGGCCTGGTCGCGGGCCGTCGTCATCTGCGCCGTATTCGGCAGGCCGTTGGCGTTTCGATAGGTGGTGCGCGTCATGCCGAGCGCATGCGCCTTGGCGGTCATCATCTGGGCGAAGCGGTCTTCGCTGCCGCCGAGCATCTCGCCAAGCGCGGTTGCGGCATCATTGGCCGACAGGGTGACGAGACCGAGGATGCCCTGCTCGACGGTGATTGTGCCGCCGGCACGCACGCCAAGCTTGGTCGGCGCCTGGGCGGCCGCATGAGCGGAGAAGGGAACCGGTGTATCGAGGCGGATGCGACCCTGCTCCAAGGCCTCGAAGGTCATATAAAGGGTCATCATCTTGGTCAAAGAGGCTGGGTATTGCAGCCGATCGGCATTCTCGCTGTAGAGAACGTTGCCGGTCTTGGCGTCGACGACGATGCCCGCATATTTCGGATTGGCCGCCTCCGCGTCGGCATTGACCGAATCAACCAGGACGACCGTGAGAGCCATCGAAAGGATCGCCAGGAGCTTCGCGAAGAAGCTGCCGGACCGGGACGATGATACGGAGGAGACTGACCTTGACACTATTCCACTCTTCGCTTTGCATTTCAGATATTGGGCAGGAACCGCACACCCCCCGCCGCACAGCTCGTCTTTTGAAATTACCGATTCAGCGTTACCAATCCGTTTATGATGAATCGTTTCAATCCTTGTCCGGCAGCATTTTAGGGACTTGTCACAGAACGGTTCACGAGACGCGCTTCCACAAAGAGGCGGATCGCGGCATCAATATGTTCCCAGTCGGCGAGATGGCTGCTGGAGAAGCGGTAGAGGACGCTGAGATCCTTGCCGATCTTGATGTCGCGCTGACAATCTCCGCTTGCAGCCTTGTCCGGAGTTGAAGGCAATATGCAGCGCACGACGTAGTCCGGCCCGCCTGTGACCGGTGCCGTGAGCAGCACTTCTCCGCCGTAACCGGCGTCGGCGCGAAGTCGATGGAGTGCCAAGCCGTCCCGGAAAGGCTCGGCTGCTCCTTCGATCAGATGCGAATAGATCGGCTCCAACCGACCGGACATGTCGCGGGACATGGTGCTCTGGGCGATCTGCAGGAAGATGAGGCCGGAGGATTGGGCGATATCGTCGAATCGCAGATGGTTGTCCTTGCCGTAACCCTGCATGGAGGGCCAGGCGAGGTAGAGATCGACGCGCTCGGCAGCGCCGTCATGTCTCTGGCTCGGGAAGCGGATGGCATTTTCGGGGAATTTCACTGTGTCGCGGCCGATGGTCAGCGTGATTTCAGCCGTGCTGTCGGTGTTGCCGGCAAGGGAGATATGCCGGCCGAACCAACGGCCGGCGATGCTGATGGCGACGGTCAGGACCGCCAGGACTGAAATCACCGCCATCGTGCGCAGAAGAAACCTCCTCGAAAGAAGCGGCTGCTCGTCGGGTGCGCTTTGGGCGGCTTGGCTCATGGCGGTTCTTCGCGTTTCGGTCCGCCGTAGGAAGAACATGAGCCGCCGGTGCCGATGATGAATCTCATCGCCATGATCGAGCCGGCAGGGTTAATACTTCGCTAAGATTTCGGGTCGCAGTTGTACCGGGATGGACCCTTGTCCCAAAAATGAGCGAGCCGTTCCCGGGACAGCGGGAACGGCTCTTGGGCACCGGTCGGGGACGGGATGCGGGGACTGACCGGGCCGAAACCTGTGCCGGCTTTGCCGGCGGGCTGGCTTACCTGACGCTGCCGACGGCGACAGCGCGGCCGTCCTGAAGCTTCGACCAGCGGGCCGGATCGCTGGCGGACTGGCGCTTCAGATAGGTGTATTCGGTGTCCGACCACAGCAGCACCTTGTTGCGCATGTTGTCGAGAATGAAGTCGCCGTGATCGGTGCGGACGGTCAGCACAGCGTGGCCTTCGCCGTTCGGCTGCAGCACGACGGTGATCAGCGTGTCGGATGGCGAGAAGCCGTCCTCGATCAGCATCTTGCGCTTCAGCAGGGCATAGTCCTCGCAATCGCCGACGCTGGTCGGATAGGCCCAGCGCTCTTCGACGCCATAGATCTGTTCATCCGTCTCCGGCTGGATCGATGAATTGACCGTGTAGTTGACCTTGAGAATTTCCTTCCAGCGGTCCTCCGTGAGGACGGCTGGCCCGGCATCGCCGCCGGCATAGGCGCATTCCGTCGGATTGGCCTTGCAGAATTCGTAGTGTCCGATCGGCGGGCTGGCATTGCCTGCCAGTGCCATGCTGGCGGGCGTTGCCTGTCCGGAGCCCGCCATTCCCATCATGATCGCACTAGCCAGAAGGCCGCCTTTCAGGATGTTCGCAGTCGTCATTGCCGTCTCCCCTAAGTTGAGGCGACAATGACACGGACGTTTTTATCTCACGCAAAATTACGCAATAGAATTAAAGTCTTAGTTGATTCAAATGCCGATAAAACTTGGCTCGAATGCGAATAAACTTCGGTGCGTATTTGAGTCGAAATCGATTAAAATTGTAATGGGCGCGACAAGGACTTCGTCCACGGAAAGCCTGCGCCGCCGTCGCGGCGTTAAGAGTTTTCGCTGGGCCGGATAAGTGCCGGCGGCGCTACGGCGGGACGTGTGCGGCGGAAATGCCGGTGGAATCGATCGGTTGGAATGGGCCGAAAGCAGAATATCGCTCGGATTCCGGCGTCCGGCATTAAAATTATTTTTGAGAAAAATCGCGAAATCGATCGGTGGCGGCGACGATTGCTGCGCTCATGTCGGGACCTGCGGTGGAATGGAAAGCGTGCGGAAGGATTACGAGTTCGCTTTGTGGCCAGGCGCGGGCCAGTTCCCAGGCGGTGACGAGCGGCGCCTCGATGTCGAACCGCCCCTGCAGCAGGATGCCGGGAATGTCGGCAAGCCGCGCGGCGTTCTTCAGGAGCACGCCATCCTCCAGCCAGGCTCCGTTGACGAAGTAGTGGGTGATGATGCGGGCGCGCGTCAGCACATAAGCCGGATCGGCCCAGCGGCGCGGCAGTCCTTCCCCGGCGAGCAGGATCGAGGCTGCTTCCCAATCATGCCAGTCTCGCGCCGCCTTGAGACGCGTCTTAGGATCCGGATCATTGAGGAGGTGGTGATAGGCGCTGGCCATGTCGTCGTCCAGCCCTGGCGTGCCGGACGGGATTCCCTGACGGAAGCGGTGCCATTCTTCCGGAAAAAGCGGCGCCATGCCGCGGCAAAGCCAGTCGATTTCCGATCGCCGCGTGGTGGTCACGCCCGATATGACAATCGCCCTGACGCACTGTGGATGCGATTCGGCATAGGCGAGCGCCAGCGTCGAGCCCCAGGAGTTGCCGAACAGCAGCCAGCTCTCGATGCCTAGGAAGAGCCGCAGCTTTTCGATATCGGCGACGAGATGCCAGGTCGTATTGCGGGAGAGATCGGTTTCGGGATCGGCTGCACTCGGCAGGCTTCGGCCGCAATTGCGCTGGTCGAAGAGGATGATCCGATAGGCGTCCGGATCGAACTGGCGGCGCGCCGCGGTCGAACAGCCCGAACCCGGCCCGCCGTGCAGGACGAGTGCCGGTCGCCCCATCGGGTTTCCGCAGGCTTCCCAATAAATCAGGTTGCCGTCGCCCGCATCGAGCATGCCGTGATCATAGGGTTCGATTTCCGGATAGAGGGCTGGCATCGGTGCACCTGCGGTCGAGATAGGCTTATTCATCATATCCATGACGAAGGGAGGACGGATGACAGGACGGGAATTGCCGGCCAAAACAATCCTGGCCGATTTCACGCGACCTGCTCCGGGCGAACGATGTCGCAGGTTGTTCCACTCATAACTCTATGTTCTTACTGGTTGGAAGGACTTGCGACAAGACTCGCGCCAATCTTCCAAAGCCGGATTTGCTGCCCGCTTGCAGATCGCTTGCGGGGAGGCTTGTGCGTTTCAACACGACCTTACCCGGTGCACGACAGACCCGGTGCGGCTCCGATTTGACAAACGCTTTCGGCGCTGTCCGTCACCAATGAACCCGCCACAAAGGCTCGCGGCAGGGCATCGGTTTTTTCAGGCTGTCAGAGGAATTCGCGCAGCGTCTCGCGGGACTGGATCGACAGAAATTCGATCGCCACGCCTTCGACGAAGTGACGCACGACGCGGCCGCGCATGTTGCCAAGGCGCACCGCCGTTCCGATCGAGGGACGCATTTCGACGTCGATGGCGGCGCCGGACAGCGACAGGTCCATGATGCGGCAGGTATAGCGCGTGCCATCCTCGAGCGTGAGTTCGGTCTTCGTATCACGCGGCGTCAGACGGTCGTGGCGACGATCTTCCGGCAGGCCGAGCTCGTGCTTGTTGGCAAGCCAGGTGAGCTGTGCGGCGAGCTTCTCGCGCTTGCGCTCGGTGGCGTTGATCGACATGGTGAATCCGCGGCCGTCGAGTGTCTGGACGTAACCTTCGACGCGCCCGAGATGGTCGATATAGGCGACAACGCGTTCGTTGGCGCGCGGCCGGCCGGAGCAGGTGACGTACATGTCGCCGGGCGACATGTCGATCACCATGCATTCGAATTCCTCGTAATTCGCAAGCATGAGCCGGCCCTGCATATTGATCGGCACACGCTGGAAAACGCCTTGTTCAGGGCGCGGCGCAGGTCGTTGCGTCTGAGCTGGCTGGAACGAGTGCATCAAAGGGCTTCTTCATGAAAACTGGAGAGATTAATCCTTACCTCCAATCCATTAACAGAAGGTTGTTTCGACCCGTTGTGACATAGCCGAAAACGAGTGCGCGCCTTGTCCCGAAACGAGACGCTTTAACGCGCCTCGGCGCTCAGCAGCTGCGACACCATGCGTCGCATGGCCTGGCCGAATCCGATGCCTTTTGCCGCGACGACCTCGTTGATCGAGCGCAGTTCGGCCGGCGTGGCCTTGCTGAATTTTTCGGGCAGCAGACGGCTGCGGTCGAGCGCCAGGAATTCCAGCGGCACGACCTCCAGCCAGCTCGCAGCCGCCGTCGGTGCGATCGCGCCGAGCAGCCGGTCGCAGGCGCCGTTAGACGAGCGCAGCGGCATCATGATGATCTCAAAGGAGGCCTGATGACCGACGGTGCTGTAGCCGGTGGTGTTGAACAGGGCCGGCATGGCATGGTCCATGACGCCCATCGCCGTGCGTTCGATGTCCGCATGCTGGCCATGCGCCCAGAGGGATGAAAAATGTTCGCCGCGCAGGTCGCGCCCGAAGAAATCGCAGATGCGGGTGCCGGCGAGCCGGAAAACGATGTCTCCGTCGTCGCGCGTCTCAAGGATAAAGAGACTTTGCAGAAGATGGGGAACGGCAGAGGGTTCAACCTGTGATTTCAGCGGCGCATCGGCAGCGCCACGGATACGGTTCCAGTAGTCAAAAATCTCGATGGTCGTTTGCACACGCATTTCACACCAACCTGTCCCATTCCGGAGCATTTTCGGGCAGTCATTGCCCGTACAGCTTCTACCTTGCGGATTTCATGCCAGATCCGGGCCGTTAAGGTTAAGAAAGGGTTTCGGTTGAGGCGCGGCGTCTATCGTGACAATGTCCAGCCATCGCTCCGACTTTCGGAGTTCAGCACAATCTGCCGATCCGGGGTCTTTCCAGGAATTCGGGTTACGCCGCCCGGCACTACGGGCGGCTTTTTTTTTGGTCATGCCTCCTGTATGGCTGAGGCCTCAACGAGGCGATAAAGATGAACGAGCAGACGGGCGCGCCAGATAAGGCGCCCGAACCTTCCGAGGCCGAGCCGCCGGCGCGGCCCCCGCGCGTACCGGTCTTCAACCTTCCGCCGGCGCTGCTCTTCAGCCTATGCCTGCTTATCCTCATCTATGCAGTGCAGGCGCTCGTTCTATCGGACGATGCGGTGGGCTGGCTGCTGTTTACCTTCGGTTTCGTCCCCGCTCGCTACGTGATTCCGCTATCGCAGCAGGGGCTGGAGCTGTTCTGGACGCCCGTTACCTATTCGCTGCTGCACGGCAGCGCCCAGCATATCCTCTTCAACGCCTTCTGGCTGATGGCCTTCGGCGCACCGGTCGTGCGCCGCATCGGGACGTTACGCTTCCTGTTCTTCTGGATCTTGTCCGCCGCCGCTTCCGCCGCCCTGCACGCGATCCTGAATTGGGGAGACGTATCGCTGCTGATCGGCGCGTCGGGCGTCATTTCCGGGCTGATGGGGGCCGCCTGCCGATTCGCCTTTCCGGCCGATCGGCGACCGATGCCGGTTGCGCATCTCAACGCCCGGCTTTCTGTCGTCGACGCCCTGAAGAGCCGGACCGTCGTCATTTTCATTCTTCTCTGGCTGGTCGGTAACGCCCTGATCGCCGTCGGCATTCCGCTCGTAGGCGACAGCGACCAGGAGATCGCCTGGGATGCGCATATTGGCGGCTTCGTCTTCGGATTCCTTTTGTTTTCGATGTTCGACCGGGCGCCACGGCCGCCTGCAGAACCGAAGGGAGCGGAGAAGGATATGTTGCAATCCTGAGCCGGGCGGTGCACCATCGAACGATCCGCGATTGGGGGGAGAAGCCGTCGTGGATGCCTATGACACATGTCACAGGCTCGACAAAGGAGGTTCGAATGACCAATTCAGTCAAAGCAATCCTCGACCTGAAGGGCAGGGACGTCGTCACCGCCGGGCCGAACACCACCGTCGCCGAGGCAGCCGCGATTCTGAGCAAGAAGAAGATCGGCGCCATCGTTGTCGTCGGCATGGAGAACCGGATTTCCGGCATGTTCACCGAGCGCGATCTCGTGCATGCCATCGCCAAACACGGCAAGGGGAGTCTCGATCAGCCGCTCTCGCAGGTGATGACTTCAAAAGTCTACCGTTGCCACGAGGAGACGACCGTCAACGAGCTGATGGAACTGATGACCAGCCGCCGCTTCCGCCACGTACCGGTGGAAAGTAACGGCAAGCTTGCCGGCATCATCTCGATCGGCGACGTGGTAAAATCCCGGATCGCCGAAGTCGAGCGCGAAGCCGAGGACATCAAGGCCTATATTGCCGGCTGAGGGTCCGGCTGTTCGTTCAAACGTGCTGTCGCTCCTGTCGGGGCGACGCGTCACGGAGCGCTGGCGTAGACTTCCTGCATGCGCTTGATCTCGGGAAGCCTGGCTCTGGCTTCCTCGTAGCCCCGCTCGATGGCCTCACCGGCGCGGTGGAATTCCGAGAGGCCGATATAGCTCAGGCGCGGCTGCAGCGAAATGTCGGGCGGATCGCCGGCAAGGCGAGCGCGGGCAATTCTGTCCTGGATAATGTTGAAGGCCTGCACCATGACTCCGGTCATGCCGAGGCGGGCATAGGGCGCTTCTTCCTGTTTCTGCACTTCCTGCTGCGAGAGGCTGGCATTGTGCCGGACGACCGCCGAGCGGCCGTAGAGATCGTAATTGAGATTTACGGCGACGACCAGCGGCTGCTCATAGGCGCGGCAGACGGAGACGGGAACCGGGTTCACCAGCGCGCCGTCGACCAGCGTGCGGTGATTGCTGCGGACCGGCTCGAAGATGCCGGGTAGCGCATAGGAGGCGCGCAGCGCCGTGATCAGCGAACCATTGGCGATCCAGACCTCATGGCCGGTATTGACCTCGGCCGCGACTGCGACGAACGGCCGGTCCAGATCCTCGACGTTCAGGCCCTCGAGATGCTCCTGCATGCGTTTGGTCAGCCGCATGCCGCCGAACAACCCGCTGCCGCCGATCGTCAGATCGAGCAGACTGGCGATGCGGCGCATGGTCAGCGAGCGCGCAAAGCTTTCGAGTTCATCGAGTTTGCCGGCGAGATAGCAGCCGCCGACCAGCGCGCCGATCGATGTGCCGGCGATCATGCCGATCTCGATCTTTGCTTCGTCCAAAGCACGCAAGACGCCGATATGGGCCCAGCCGCGGGCCGCGCCACCGCCAAGAGCGAGCGCGATCTTGATTTTGGTGACAGGCGCGGGCGCAGGGATTGTCTCGAGTATCGTCGCCATGCCAGAACCGGAACCTTCGCCTTCAGCGCTTTGACGGTGCAGACTCCAGTTCAGCATTGCGCTCTCCCCTCCAGTAGAACACGTAAGTCTTGATAGTGTGCCCGATCGGTTGCCAAATGGTATATAGAACTGGTTTCTGGCACAATAAGGGGCAAATGCGAGTATAGTTCAGTCTATTTTCCGTAGACGTCCTGCGGATCGAAATGACGCTCGTCATCGACGATGTCGAGCATCGGCTTTCCGTCGCGCAGCGTCACCGTCCGATAGAAGCAGGAACGGCGGCCGGTGTGACAGGTCGCGTCATGGCCGGCGACCTCGACCTTCAGCCATATGGCATCCTGATCGCAATCGGTGCGAATTTCCTTCACCGTCTGAAGATTGCCCGAGGTCTCGCCCTTTTTCCAGATCTTGCCGCGCGACCGGCTGAAGTAATGGGCCGTGCCCGTCTGGATGGTCAACGCCAGGGCCTGGGCATTCATATGCGCCACCATCAGCAGTTCGCCATCGCCGGCGTCGGTGACGATCGCAGTGATCAGGCCACGGTCATCGAAACGCGGCGTGAAATCGCCGGCGTCTTCCAACGCCGACTTGTCCTCGGATGGTTGATTGAAGATCAGTTGACTCATTGCGGCCCTCCTGAGGGAGCCGGTATCAGCGGCTCCGCACCATGCTCATGAAACGGGCCTGATCGGCCGGCTCGGTCTTGAACGTTCCGGTAAACGTCGTGGTCAAGGTGGTCGAACCCTGCTTCTGAACGCCACGCATCGCCATGCACATATGTTCGGCCTCGATGAGTACGGCAACACCGCGCGGGTTAAGCGTATCGTCAATGGCCCGGGCGATCTGCGCGGTCATCGTTTCCTGGGTCTGCAGGCGCCGGCCATAGATCTCGACGACACGGGCAATCTTCGACAGGCCGAGCACGCGGCCATCAGGCATGTAGGCGACATGCGCCTTGCCGATGATCGGCACCATATGGTGTTCGCAATGCGAGTAGAACGGAATGTCCTTGACGAGGACCATGTCGTCGTAACCGGCGACCTCCTCGAAGGTTCGGCCGAGCACGTCTTCCGGCGCCATGTCGTAACCGGCGAAAAGCTCTCGGTACGCTTTGGCGACACGAGCCGGCGTCTCGATGAGGCCTTCGCGCGTCGGATCGTCACCGGCCCAGCGCAACAGAACGCGAACGGCTTCTTCCGCTTCCTGCTGGGAGGGGCGGTCCGATTCACGGTTCGGCTGCGGAAAGTTCTTTACGATGGCGTCCATGATCAATGGTCTCCTGGCCCGCATCGCGGACCCATCTGTCGGAATCGCCACTGGTCAGTCCCATGCGGGAATTCATGCACCTTTGGCAGGCTCCGGGGCTTTCAGGGCTGATTTCAAGCGCCCATCCGGCACGGTTTCCCAATCAAACTTACACAAGGCCATTGCATTTTCATGGCCTTGGAACGACATACATATAGGAAGACGGCCATTATATGTAAGTATCCTCGGATGACACGGTGTGTTTTTTGTTTCAACGACAATGACAGCCCTATTTAGGCCGATCCGCAGCGATTTTGGAGCGGAAATCCAGCATGGACGACATCTACAACAGCAAAATCCTCGAATTCGCCGGCAATATTCCGTTGACCGGGATGCTTGATGATGCCGATGCGACCGCCCAGGCGCATTCCAGGCTTTGCGGCTCCAAGGTGCGGATCTGGCTGAAGATGGATGGCGATGTCGTGACCGGTTTTTCCCATGACGTGAAGGCCTGCGCGCTCGGCCAGGCCTCGTCCTCGATCATGGCCCGCCATGTCGTCGGCGCGACATCGGGCGAATTGCGGCAGGCGCGACTGGACATGCTCGCTATGCTGAAGGCGGACGGGGCAGGGCCCAGCGGACGGTTCGAAGACATGCGTTATCTCCTGCCCGTGCGGGACTACAAGGCTCGTCACGCTTCCACGATGCTGACCTTCGACGCCGTCGTCGATGCGATCGGGCAGATCGAGGCGAAACGAGCGGAAGTTGTCGAGGCGTAACCGAAATGTGCGAGTCTTGCGTCCGGCATGCTGACGATGAGGACGATGGCGGCGCGGCCGCATCTAGACGGCCGCACGCGAGAACTGCGCACTACTCCCGCAATTATAGCGGACCGTTTCGCAAGACCCCGGACCGCCTGCTCGGCATGGGGTTTATCCGCCTCTATCAGCTGACTCTTTCCGGCTTTGTCGGCAATGCCTGCCGCCATTTCCCCACCTGCTCGGAATATGGTTACGAGTCGATCGCCCGCCACGGATTATGGGCCGGCGGCTGGATGACGCTGTTTCGAGTGGGCCGTTGCGGCCCGGGCGGCACCAGCGGCCTCGATCCGGTTCCGGAAGTGCTTGGCGACGGCTTCCGCTGGTGGACACCGTGGCGGTATCTCTCGCTCGGACGCAAAAGAGGGTGAGGATGATGACGATGCCCGGCGAGTACAGGCGTGCATCCTCAGATTTCGACGCCTACCTTGACGACGTCCGCACCGATACGCTGATCGACAGCCGAAATGCGATCTATAGGATGACCCAGGGTGTCTTCCAAACGTTTCGCCGACGGCTTGATATCGAGGAGGCGATCCGCTTTGCCAATCTGCTGCCGCCGGTGCTGCGGGTGATTTTCGTCGCCGACTGGGATCCCGATGAGGTCAAACGTCCCTTCGAGGATCGCAGGACGATGACTCGCGAAGTTCAGTCACTGCGGAGTGACCACAATTTCTCGCCCGACACCGCCATTCGCGACGTGGCGGCGGCCGTGCGAAAACGAGTCGACGAAACGGCATTCGATAGGGTGCTACAGACCTTGCCAGAAGGAGCAGCGGAGTTCTGGCGGCCATGAGCACGTTCATCGCCCTGCTGCACAGCATCGTCCTGGCGCCAGGTCGCCGGGTGATCATGGAAGACTTGCGCGCGCTTGCCAGAGAGCTCGGCTATCGCGAGCCGCGCACTCTGGTTTCAACGGGCAATCTCGTTTTCGAGGCCGACGAAATGCGTCCGCACGAACTCGAGGTTGCGCTGGAAGAGGCCTTTGAAGAAAAGTTCGGCAAACATGTCGATATCATCGTGCGCAGCGACTGCACCTGGATGGCGCTCTGCGGCACCAACCCCTTCAGGGACGGCAGCGGCGACCAGGTGATCGTCCGGGTGATGCGCCTGCCGATCGATCCTGAGAAGGTGGAGGCGCTGAAGCCGCTGATGGCGGAAGGGCAACGCATCGCCGTCGTCGGCGGCGACCTCTGGATCGATTTCGCCGGCAAACCGAGCCAATCGAAACTGCTTTCGGCGCTGACGACCAAGCGGCTTGGCGTCGGAACGATGCGCAACTGGAACACCGTTTGCGGTCTTGCGCAAATGATCATGTGAGCCGGCTGCTTCTTTACTCCCAGGCGAAATCTGAGTATCAGGCGGCAGCGGCTCCCGCTTGGGTGTCGCGTCGTTTCAACCACCCGCATTCGTTGGCGGGACTGGACAAGGAGAATTTCGATGTCCCAATCCGTTTCCCTGACATTTCCCGATGGCTCCGTGCGCAGCTTCCCGGCTGGCGCAACCGGCAGGGATGTCGCCGAATCCATTTCCAAGTCGCTTGCGAAGAGCGCCGTCGCCATCGCGATCGACGGCGCCGTGCGCGACCTTTCCGATGCCGTGACCGACGGCAGGATCGAAATCATCACCCGCAAGGACCCCCGCGCGCTGGAGCTCATCCGCCATGACGCCGCGCATGTGATGGCCGAAGCCGTGCAGGAACTTTGGCCCGGCACTCAGGTGACGATCGGCCCGGTCATCGAGAACGGCTTCTATTACGACTTTGCCAAGAACGAGCCCTTCACACCCGACGATCTGCCGAAGATCGAAAAGAAGATGAAGGAGATCATCGCCCGCAACGCGCCGTTCACCAAGCAGATCTGGTCGCGCGAGAAGGCCAAGGAAGTCTTTGCCGCCAAGGGCGAACAGTACAAGGTCGAGCTCGTCGATGCGATCCCGGAAGGGCAGGATCTGAAGATCTATCATCAGGGCGACTGGTTCGACCTATGCCGCGGCCCGCATATGGCCTCCACCGGCCAGGTCGGCACGGCCTTCAAGCTGATGAAGGTTGCCGGCGCCTATTGGCGCGGCGACAGCAACAACGCCATGCTATCGCGCATCTACGGCACGGCATGGGCCGATCAGGCCGACCTGGACAATTACCTGCATATGCTGGCGGAAGCCGAAAAGCGCGACCACCGCAAGCTTGGCCGCGAAATGGACCTGTTCCATTTCCAGGAAGAGGGCCCGGGTGTCGTCTTCTGGCACGGTAAGGGCTGGCGCATTTTTCAGACGCTCGTCGCCTACATGCGCCGTCGGCTTGCCGTCGATTATGAAGAAGTCAACGCGCCACAGGTGCTCGATACGTCGCTCTGGGAAACCTCCGGTCACTGGGGCTGGTATCAGGAAAACATGTTCGGCGTAAAGTCGGCGCATGCGATGACGCATCCCGACGACAAGGAAGCGGATAATCGCGTCTTCGCGCTGAAGCCGATGAACTGCCCCGGCCACGTGCAGATCTTCAAGCATGGCCTGAAGTCCTATCGCGAACTGCCGATCCGCCTTGCCGAATTCGGGCTGGTGCACCGCTACGAGCCGTCGGGCGCGCTGCATGGTTTGATGCGCGTGCGCGGCTTCACGCAGGACGACGCGCATATCTTCTGCACCGACGAGCAGATGGCCGCCGAATGCCTGAAGATCAACGATCTGATCCTCTCAGTCTATGAAGACTTCGGATTCAAGGAAATCGTCGTCAAGCTTTCCACCCGTCCGGGAAAACGCGTCGGCTCCGACGCCCTCTGGGATCGCGCCGAAGCCGTCATGACCGATGTGCTGAAGACGATCGAGGCTCAGTCAGAGGGCCGCATCAAGACCGGCATCCTGCCGGGCGAGGGCGCCTTCTACGGTCCGAAGTTCGAATATACGTTGAAGGATGCGATCGGCCGCGAATGGCAATGCGGCACGACGCAGGTCGACTTCAACCTGCCGGAGCGCTTCGGCGCCTTCTACATCGACAGCAATTCCGAAAAGACGCAGCCGGTGATGATCCATCGCGCCATCTGCGGCTCGATGGAACGCTTCCTCGGCATCCTGATCGAGAACTTCGCCGGCCATATGCCGCTCTGGGTGTCGCCGCTGCAGGTGGTTGTCGCAACGATCACATCGGAGGCTGATGCCTACGGGCTTGAAGTGGCCGAGGCGCTGCGCGAGGCCGGTCTCAACGTCGAGACCGACTTCCGCAACGAGAAGATCAACTACAAGATCCGCGAGCATTCCGTCACCAAGGTTCCTGTCATCATCGTCTGCGGCAGGAAGGAAGCCGAGGAGCGCACGGTCAATATCCGCCGCCTCGGCAGCCAGGACCAGCTTTCGATGGAGCTTGACGCCGCCGTCGAGAGCCTCACCCTCGAGGCCACGCCGCCCGACATACGGCGCAAGGCCGACGCAAAGAAAGCCAAGGCGGCGTGAAAATAGGGGGAATACGACAGCGCCGACTTCGGCGCTGTCGGAAATATCTTTCGCGAAGGGCAGCCGCCCATGAGCCTCCCGTCTGCACTTCCAAATCTTCCTGTCAATGAATGAGATCCGCGCCTAGCGCATTGGCCGTTGCGTAGATCCAAAATGATAGCGTCCTTTGCGCGTCTCATCAGACGCGCGGCGCTGCAGAGCGCCGGCCGATCGGCTTGATCGCTGGCACGCCGCAGAAGCGTGCCTGGTAGGATCAATCCAGGCTGGCGCCGTCGCCGCCGCCCTGTGGCACGAGCTGTTCGTAGGAGGGCAGAGGCTCCTCCGGAGCGGCCTGGACACCCGCAGGCGGCGGCGTGCCGGCTGGCGCCTGCTGCACCGTGCGGGCCGCCGGGCTCTCGGGCTGCTGCGGCTCCTGGTCCTTCATCAGAACCTCTACATCGGTATTCCGGCCGGCAACCACTGTAAAATCGCGCTGATAGATCTTGTCCTTGTTGCGGGCGATGGCAGAATATTCGCCTTCAGCAAGGACCATGGTCGGAAAGGCGCTGACGCTTTCGCCGACACTGTCGCCGGCTGCCGTCAGGATCGACCAGGCCGTGTCGGCAATCGCCTCGCCGCCGGCTTCGGAGACCAGCTTGAAGGTCATCTGGGCGGCGCGGTGCTGGATCGTTGCCTCTGTGAGCTTGCCGGCCTCGACCTGGATGTCGGCTCGAATGACGGCGTTGACGCTGCCATATTCGGAAACGATGTGATAGGTGCCGGCATTGAGGCGCACGACGGTGTTCGGCGAGACGTCGGCCATCACGAGACCGCGCTCGCCATCGTCGCGCACTTCCGAGGAATAGATCGAGAAGCTCAGCTGGTCGGGGCGGATGCGGGCATCAGTGCCGGAGACGGCATTGAGCAGCAGGCCGCCGGCATCAAGGACCATCACCTGCTTGTCGACCTCGCCGTCAGCAGGCACGGTCAGCTTCTTGGTGACACCGGCGCGGCCGAAGGAGACATTGACGAAATAATCGCCCGGAGCGAGCTGGAAGGCGGCGGGTCCGCCCTTGGCGCTGGCGATCAGCGGCAGCTTGCCGTCGGCGCCGGCGATCGGGCTGAAGACATACCAGGAAAGGCCATCCTCGACAGGCGTACCGTCGGCCGTCAGTTTGGCTTCCATCGCGACGTCGCGCAGCTTGGCGCCCTCAGGCGCGGCGCCGGGCGCGATGAAGGCATTGAGCTTAGGCATCTTCGACGTCGAGTCGAGCTGTTTGAAATCCTTGAAGGCATCCTGCGCACCGGCGCCGAGGGGCATCAATACCATCAGGGCGATGGCGAGGCCGATGCGTGCAAGAGGCGAAATGCCAAACATCTGTTTCGTGAACCGATTGACTTCTGAAATCGCAAAGGCCACTTCAAGACCAACGCGATGGCAAATTCAAGACCCACGCTTTGCAGCAGCATAAAAATGAAAGTTTCTCCCGCATGAAATCCGATATCAAGCTGATCGATTACCTCGCCGTGCGCCGTTCAATTCCCGCTTTTCAGATGTGCGAACCGGGCCCGGAAAAGGCCGAGATCGAAGAGATCCTGCGGCTCGCTTCGCGCGTTCCCGACCACGGCAAGATCGCTCCCTGGCGCTTCATCGTCTATCGCGGAGATGAGCGTGCGCGGCTCGGCGAGGAGCTTCTCAAACTGGCGCTCGAGGCAAAGCCGGACCTTTCCGAAGAGATGATCCAGGTCGAGCGCACCCGCTTCACCCGCGCGCCCGTGGTTGTCGCCGTTGTCAGCAAGGCGGGGCCGCACATCAAGATCCCGGAATGGGAGCAGGTCATGTCGGCGGGCGCGCTTTGCTTCAACGTCATTCTTGCCGCCAATGCCAACGGCTATGTCGCCAACTGGCTGACGGAATGGTTCGCCTATGATGAGCGCGCCTATCCTCTGCTCGGCGTCGGTCCCGGCGAAAAGGTGGCGGGCTTCATCCATATCGGCTCGACGACATTCCCGGCGATAGAGCGGCCGCGGCCGGAGCTTGCCGATACCGTGACCTGGGTCGGGGGAGCGGACTGATGTTCTACACCACCGACAGCAACCGGCATGGCCTCGCGCACGATCCCTTCAAGGCGATCGTTTCGCCGCGGCCGATCGGCTGGATCGGAAGCAAGGGCAGAGACGGCTCGATCAATCTTGCGCCCTATTCCTTCTTCAACGCCGTCGCCGACCGGCCGAAACTGGTGATGTTTTCTTCCGCCGGCCGCAAGGACAGCCAGCGCAATGCGGGGGAAACCGGCGCCTTCACCTGTAATTTCGTCAGCCGCGATCTCGCCGAAAAGATGAATCTGTCCTCGGCGGCGCTGCCGTACGGCAACAGCGAATTCGATTTCGCCGGGCTGACGCCGAAACAGTCCGAACTGATTGACGCGCCCTATGTCGGCGAGGCTTACGCCGTGCTCGAATGCAGGGTCACCGAAATCATAGAGCCGAAAACGCTATCGGGCGCGCCGTCTGAAAACGTCCTCGTCTTCGGCGAGGTGGTCGGCATCCATATTGACGAGGCGATCGTCAGGGACGGCCGCCTCGACATGTCGATCGCCCGCCCTGTCGCCCGCATGGGCTACATGGATTACAGCGAAGGCAGCGATGTTTTCGAGATGTTCCGGCCGCAGATACCAAAGGCGGGAGCCTGAAGGCAAGGCATAGAAAGGCTTAAGAAATATGGTGAACCAATCTTAAACCTTTTGTCGCTACGGTCACAGCATTGAATGAAACGCGAAGGAATCGCGTTCAAGTGCTGGGGCGTCGCGTGATCGTAGAAGCTTTCCTTCGTTGGATCGAAACGGCCAAGACCGGTGATCGGGCCCGGGCCGCGAACGCACTCGGTCGAGCCTATCTGCAATCCGAGATGAGCGGAGAGGAGCGGGCCGCAGCCGAAATGGCGATGACCTTTCTTCTCGATGACCCGTCGCCGCGTGTGCGGCTTGCACTGGCCGAGGCGATCGCCTGGTCACCCGACGCACCGCGCAGCCTGATCCTTTCGCTCGCCGCGGACCAGCCCGAGGTTGCGTGCCACGCCGTTACCTGTTCGCCGCTTCTCAGCGACGCCGATCTCGTCGACCTCGCCGCGCGCGGCAATGGCGCCACCCGCATGCTGATCGCGGCCAGGGCCCATGTCACGCGCCCGGTCTCGGCTGCACTTGCGGAGGTCGGCGATGAAGACGAAGTGCTCTGCCTGCTCGAAAACGATGGCGCGGCCATCTCGAGCCAATCGTTGAAACGGATCGCCGAGCGGCTTGGCGATTGCTGCGATATTCGCAACCTGCTGCTCGACCGCAGCGATCTTCCGGCCGATGCCCGCCAGCTGCTCACCCAGCATGTCAGCAATGCGCTGGTCGGCCTGCCGTTGGCGCAGGCGGCGATCGGCCTGCAGCGGCTCCAGCGCATCAGCCGCGAGGCGACCGAGGCAGCCATCGTTTCGATCGCCGGTGATATCGCGCCGCGGGAGATCCCGGATCTCGTCGAACATCTGCGCCTCAACGGCCGCCTGACGCCGTCCTTGCTGATGCATGCGCTCTGCGCCGGCAAGCTGGACTTCTTCGCTGCTGCAATCGTCGATCTGACAGCGTGCAGCGAGCGCAGGGTGCGCTCGATTCTGGCAACCGGGCGCATGCACGCGGTTCGCGCCCTCTACGAATCTGCCGGCCTGCCGAGGGATATCAGCGTGATCTTCGTCGAGGCGACGCTTCTGTGGCGCGAGGCCGCTCGAAGGGCCCCGGGCAGCATCCTGGGCACGGTCGGCGGCCGTCTTCTCGAAAAATTCCGCCATCACTATGGTGCATACGGCGCGGCCGGTGAACTGCTCGACATGGTCGAAAAGCTTCATGTCACCGAGCAGCGCCAAACGGCCCGCGTCTATGCGGCGCTTGCGGCGGCTTAGTCGTTCAGCCGGGTCACCACCCAGGAATAGCTGGTGGATACGAAATGCACGGGTTTGGAAAGCGTCTCCCTGACGTCTCGGCCGGATGGCAGATGTGCGCGGACCTGGCCGGCGATGTTTTCAGCAAAGCCGGCGAGGCCTGTCGGTTCTTCGGGTGCCACAGGAGCGGTGTCGGCCGCGGCGGCAGGCAAGGGCGCCGGTTTCGGCGGTTCGGCGGCGGCCAGCGCTTTCGGCGCCTCGCACACGGCGATGACAGAGGGATAGCTGACACTGGCATAGGCCTTGAGCCGGCGTTCGGCTTCGGCATCGCAAGCGGCAACGGTTTCCCAGCGTTTGTCGACCGTTGCGACATAGCTGCATTGACTGACGGAATCGTCGCAACCGAGAATGGTCATTGCGATGAGCACCGCTTGCATATTCTGCCTCCTTGGCTATTGAACCTTGAGATCGCCTTAGACGGCGCAATTCCAACCGAAACAAGGCGAAGGCATTAACTCTTCGTCATGTCGCAAAATTTGCGCCTACCGCAAACATTGGAAACCATCATGTCCGTCACTATCACCCAGGAGCCGCCGCGCCAGGACGGCGTCATCCGCCTTCTCGATCTTTCCGACGCCTATGCAGCGTCGCTCTATCCCGCGGAGAGCAACCACATGGTCGACCTCTCCTTGCTGGAGAAACCTTCGGTAAGCTTCTTCGTCGCCCGCAATGAGGGGGCAATCGTCGGATGCTGCGCGCTGGTCGAGGCCGGCGACGGCACGGCGGAGATCAAGCGCATGTTCGTTGACCCGCAGGCGAGGGGATTGAAGATCGCGAGCGGATTGATGAATGCGCTGGAGGCGATCGCGGGGGAAAAGCGGCTGACGGCGATCCGGCTCGAAACCGGCATCCACCAGCCGGAGGCGATCGCCCTCTACCGTAAATACGGATACCAGGAGATCGAGGCTTTCGGCACCTATCTTCCGGATCCGCTCAGTCTGTTCATGGAAAAGCGGCTGGGATAGCAGCCTGCGAAGGCAGGTTCAGCCTTCGGCGACGCGCGGGATCGGTTTCGCCGGCGGCGCCTGTTCGTCGATGACGATCTGCGGCACCCTTTCGCTGCTCTCGGCGTTGCGGGCCTCGTGGATCCATTCGCGCCAGATGGCGACGATCAGCGCCATCAGCACCGGACCGATGAAGAGGCCTAGAAAACCCATCGTCTTGACGCCGCCGATAAGGCCGAAAAAGGTCGGTAGGAAGGGCAGCTTGATCGGCCCGCCGACGAGCTTCGGTCGCAGCGTCTTGTCGACGATGAAGAGCTCGACAGTGCCCCAGACGAAGAGGCCGATGCCGGCGACATGCGAGCCGCTCGCCAGGAGATAGATGGAGACGAGCGTGAAGGAGAGCGGCGCACCGCCGGGTATCAGCGCCATCACCCCCGTGAGCACGCCGAGCGTTACCGGCGACGGCACGCCGGCGATCCAATAAGCCACACCGAGTACAATGCCTTCGCCGATCGCAATCAGCGTCATGCCCATGACGGTGGAGCTGATCGTTGCCGGGACGACGCGGGAAATGCGTTCCCAACGGTTCGGCAGGATGCGCTCGCCCAGCATGTCGATCTGCTTGGAGAAGGAGAAGCCGTCGCGATAGACGAAGAACAGCGCGATCAGCATGAAGAGCAGCGTCAGGAGAAGATGGAAAGCGCCGCCGCCAGCTGCCAGCACGGCGCGATAGATGTTGCCGATATGAGCGCCGCTGATCGCCTGAATGAGTTCGCCGAGCGCGCCGGGACTGCCGACATATTTGGTCCAGAGATCATCGAGATAGGGGCCGGCAAACGGCAAGGCGACGATCCAATCCGGTGTCGAGGCGCCGGCGCGGTTGGCGTGGATCGCCCACGCGAGCCAGGTGCGCACTTCGCCCGTCGTATAGGTGACCGCGAGCCCGATCGGGATGACCAGGAAGGTAAGGATCATGAGGATGGCGATGGTGGCGGCGACCGTCGTATTCCCGCCAACGCGGGCAAGCAGCTTGCGATAGAGCGGCCAGCTGGCAAAGCCGATGACCAGGGCAGCAAGCACCGGCACGAGAAAACCATAGAAGAAATAGACTCCAGCGGCGACGACCAGCACTAGCAGCCAGCGCGCCGCAGAGATGGAGGGAATCAGCGGCGTGCGCGTCGGCGCCGATGGCCCCAGCCATCGCGGCTCATGATTGGTTTTCTGACGGTCGAACACACCCACGCGCGCCTCTTCTTATTGTTGTACTCTGGTTATGGGCCATGAACCCGGCGGTTTCAAGGTGCGCACGGTGAAAGCCCATACAAAGCGTCGCAGTTCGACCATTCGAAAGCGTATCTTACTGTTGCGACCGGCGGAGAACCTTGAAGGCGTAGAATTGCGACTTCTGGCTTGTCGAGAAATTATTGTCGGAGCTGAGGATGAGAACGTCGGTACCGTCCCGGGCCTTGCCGAGCGACATCGCCCCGATGTTGTCCGGGACGAGACCGATTGGCGTCAGATCGAGAACCTGGCTCTCGCGGGGCAGGCACTTCGTAGGTGGCGCCGACCGTTGCGGTGCTGGACAGGAGAACGAAAACGGCAGTCGCGGCAAATCGCTTCGTCATGGCAAGATCCGGCAAGGTTGAAACGATTCGAACCGACGCACCCACCATTTCCTGGAAAGGTCGCGCGCCGTCCGCTTCATGCGCCGGTTCTTTGACGGAGTTGTTACGGTTCTTCGTCAGTTCCGTGAAATCGCCGATGCTAAAATGCGGCGCGCCGGGCGTATCAGTCAGATCGCTCGGCGCGCCTTACACGTGTTCAAATATCGAGGTTTTCGGCGAAGGCCGCGCGCTCCTGGATGAAGCGGAAGCGGGCTTCCGGCTTGGTGCCCATCAGATCGTCGACGGCGCTGCGGGTGCCTTCGAAATCCACCTCGTCGATCAGCACCCGGAGCAGGGTGCGCTTGGCCGGGTCCATGGTGGTTTCCTTGAGCTGGGCTGGCATCATTTCGCCGAGACCTTTGAAGCGGCTGATCTCCACCTTGGCCTTGCCCTTGAATTCCGTCTGCATCAGCTCGGCGCGGTGATTGTCGTCGCGCGCATAGGCGGATTTCGCTCCTTGGGTGATCTTGTAGAGCGGCGGCACGGCGAGGAAGAGATGACCGCCACGCACCAATTCCGGCATTTCCTGATAAAAGAAGGTGATGAGCAGCGAGGCAATGTGAGCGCCGTCGACATCGGCATCGGTCATGACGATGATGCGCTCGTAGCGCAGATCTTCCTGACGGTATTTCGAGCGCGTGCCGCAGCCGAGCGCCTGGATGAGATCGGCGAGCTGCTGGTTGGCGCCGAACTTCTCGCGGCCGGCGCTGGCGACGTTGAGGATCTTGCCGCGCAGCGGAAGGATCGCCTGATTGGCGCGGTTGCGCGCCTGCTTGGCCGAACCGCCCGCCGAATCGCCCTCGACGATGAAGAGTTCGGCGCCCTCTGCGGTATTCTGAGAGCAATCGGCGAGCTTGCCGGGCAGGCGCAGCTTGCGCACCGCCGTCTTGCGGTTGACTTCCTTTTCCTTGCGCCGGCGCAGGCGCTCCTCGGCGCGCTCGATCACCCAGTCGAGCAGCTTGGCCGCCTCGTTCGGATTGTCGGCAAGATAGTGGTCGAAGGGATCGCGCAGCGCGTTCTCGACGATGCGCTGGGCCTCGACCGTCGCAAGCTTGTCCTTGGTCTGGCCGACGAATTCCGGCTCGCGGATGAAGACCGACAGCATGCCGACGGCCGAGATCATCACGTCGTCGGTGGTGATCTGGGCAGCGCGCTTGTTCTGCGTCAGCTCGGCATAGGCCTTCAGGCCCTTGGTCAGTGCGATGCGCAGGCCTGCCTCATGCGTGCCGCCTTCGGGGGTCGGGATGGTGTTGCAGTAGGAATGCACCTGCGGATCGCCTCCATACCAGGTGATCGCCCATTCCATCGAACCGTGGCCGCTGGCCTTCTCGGTCTTGCCGGCGAAGATTTCGCGGGTGACGGTGAATTCCTTTCCCATCGTCGCCTGGAGATAGTCCTTGAGACCGCCGGGGAAATGGAATGTCGCCTTGTCGGGCACCTCCGACCCTTCGGGCAGTACGCCAGGCTCGCAGCTCCAGCGGATCTCGACGCCGCCGAAGAGGTAGGCCTTGGAGCGCGCCATGCGAAAGACGCGGGCGGCTTCGAACTTCATGTGCTCCCCAAAGATCTGGGGGTCGGGATGGAAGCGCACGCGCGTGCCGCGTCGATTGTGGACGTCGCCCAGTTCTTCGAGCCCGCCTTGCGGCAGGCCGCGGGAAAAGCGCTGGCGGTAGAGCTTGCGGTTGCGCGCCACCTCGACTTCGAGGAAGTCGGAGAGGGCATTGACGACCGAGACGCCGACGCCGTGCAGGCCGCCCGAGGTCTCGTAGGCCTTGCCGTCGAATTTGCCGCCGGCATGCAGTTTGGTCATGATGACTTCGAGCGTCGACTTGCCTGGGACCTGCGGATGGTTCTCGACCGGAATACCGCGGCCGTTGTCGGTGACGGTCAGATAACCCTGCAAATCGAGATGTACTTCGATGAAATTGGCGTGTCCGGCGACCGCTTCGTCCATCGCATTGTCGATGACTTCGGCGAAGAGGTGATGCAGCGCCTTTTCGTCGGTGCCGCCGATATACATGCCCGGGCGCATGCGCACCGGCTCGAGGCCCTCGAGAACGCGGATCGACGAGGCGCCGTAATCATCCGCGTTGGAGGCGACGGAGGCGGGACGGGGAGAGACGGGCTGTGCAGCCGCCGGCGCACGCTCGGGCGCGGCCGCAGGCTTCTGCGCCTCCTCGCGTTTTTCAGAAAGGGGCAGTCCGGAAAAGAGGTCGTTGCTGTCGTCCATGGAGCCGTTCAGATCTTCGTCCTGTCTTGGGTCTGGCTTGGCGCTTGCATCCGCCGCCGACCCAAAATCACCGCATTTCATGTCACGTTTGCGAATCAGGCAGATTCTGCCAGAAAGCGCCGCGAGACGCGACACCGCCGGATTGGCGGGGTTTTGACACATGATTTGCGTTGCCGGGCGCGGAATGGCAAGCGGCGGCAGGCTTCAGGAAACCATCCGCATGCGAATGTCCACAAGTGATTATACAGTTATATCAGCAATTGCGGCCTTTTTCTTGTCAGCAGCCGTTCTTTCCGCCGGTGGACGGGCGCGGGCGGCCGACACCCTGCCGCCTTTCAAGGACGATCTGTTTTCGAAGCAGACTGTGCTCCAGACGAGCGACGGTGGCGCCTCCGAGGTTATCGATTACGACGAGATGCGCGATATCAACGGCCGCGACCAGATCCCGGAGAAGCGGGCGCAGCAGAAATATGTGTCTCTCGCCATCCGCAAGGCCCAGGCGGACGAAACCCTCTCACTCGACGAAGTCAGGCTCGATGTCACCAGGGTGGGACCAGCCCAGAATGCTGCCTTCACGGTGATTTTCATCCACGGACGCGATGGCGACCGCCGGCTCGGGGCCAATGATTACAGCTTCGGCGGCAATTTCAACCGGCTGAAGAACCTCGTCGCCGGCAATGGCGGCGTCTATTATTCGCCGACGGTCAGGAGTTTCGACAGCAACGGCGTTGCCGCGATCGAAGGCCTGATCCGTTATGCCAGCGCGCAATCACCGGGCCGGCCCATCGTCCTTTCCTGCGCCTCAATGGGCAGCCAGGTTTGCTGGGGCATTGCGCGTGACGGCGACAGCGTCAAGCGGCTGAAGGGCATGCTCGTCATGAGCGGTGTCACCGATCCCGATTTCACCAGGAGCGCGTTTTACAAGGCGAAACTACCGCTCTGGTTCGCGCATGGCAGCCGCGACCCGGTCTATGCCGCCGCCGACCAGCAGGCGCTGTTCGAGAGCCTGCGAAAGGCGAAATATCCGACGCACTTCACGCTGTTTCAGACCGGCAATCACGGAACGCCGATCCGGATGATCGACTGGCGCAGGGTCTTGAACTGGATCCTTGCGGCTTAACGGGCGTTTTCCGGCAGAAATATGCTCGAGATCGCGGAGATTCCCGTTACGTCATGGGCATGATGCTTTTCTTTGCCGCAGGCTTTTGATAATGCGGCCGGGGATATGAAGTTTGTGGAAGGCCGGCATGACACCTGACGTGCGCCCGCTGGTGGCGGGAAACTGGAAAATGAACGGCACGCGTGCCTCGCTCGATCAGATCAAGGCGATCGCCGAGGGCGTTCGCCCGCCGCTCGCCGACAAGGTCGAGGCGCTGATCTGCCCGCCGACGACGCTGCTCTACGTGGCAACCGCGCTCTGCACCGACAGCCCGCTTGCGATCGGCGCGCAGGACTGCCACCAGAAGCCGTCGGGCGCGCATACCGGCGACATCTCGGCCGAGATGATCGCCGATAGCTTCGGCACCTATGTGATCGTCGGCCATTCCGAACGTCGCACCGACCATGCAGAGACGGACCATCTGGTGCGCGCCAAGGCGGAAGCGGCTTTCGCCGCCGCGCTCACAGCGATCATCTGCATCGGCGAGACGGCGGCCGAGCGCCGGGCCGGGCAGGAGCTCGACGTCATCAAGCGCCAGCTTTCCGCCTCGGTTCCCGATGCCGCAACCGCCGAGAACACAGTCATCGCGTACGAGCCGATCTGGGCGATCGGCACCGGGGTCACGCCGACATCAGGCGATGTCGAAAAGGCGCATGCCTTCATGCGTGCGGAGCTCGTCTCTCGCTTCGGCGATGAAGGCCGCAAGATGCGGCTTCTCTATGGCGGCTCGGTTAAACCCGCCAATGCCGGAGAACTGCTGGGCATCGCCAACGTCGACGGCGCGCTGATCGGTGGAGCGAGCTTGAAAGCCGCCGACTTCCTCGCCATCTACCGGGCTTATGAGGCGCTGCTCGCCTGACGCGTTGTTCATAGCTCGGTTTATTCCGGCAGAAGGGCTTGGAATAGGCGAGAGCCTCATGTAAAGAGCCGCCAGAATTCTTACTTATGTCCGTCTCCAGGCGGGCAGGACTGGACCCATGCAGACAGTATTGATTGTCATCCATCTCATGATCGTGCTCGCCCTCGTCGGCGTCGTGCTCATCCAGCGCTCGGAAGGCGGCGGCCTCGGCATCGGCGGCGGTTCGGGCTTCATGTCGGCCCGCGGCACGGCCAATGCGCTGACCCGCACAACCGCAATCCTGGCGACTTTGTTCTTCCTCACCTCGCTCGGCCTCGGCATATTGACGCGCTACGAGGGCCGTCCGAGCGACATCCTCAACCGCATCCCCGCGACGAGCGGCCAGGGCAACGGCATTCTCGATTCGCTCGGCGGCGGTGCACAGGCCCCGGCGAACCAGCCGGCCGGCAACGGCGTTCCGAGCAGCGGTGCGGCTGCGCCCGCACAACAGGCTCCGGCCGCGCAAGCTCCCGCAGCAGAGGCTCCGGCAGCCACCGCGCCTTCGACGACTGCTCCGGCAGCAACTGCCCCATCGACAACTGCGCCGGCAACGCCCGCAGCCCCGGCCGCGCCGGCGCCGGCTCAGCCCTCCGGCGTCCCGACGGGACAGTAAACCGGGCTTCGACATAAACCGCCGGCAGGCCCTCGGGTCTGCCGGTTTTCTTTTGTGCAGATTCCCGGTCAGGCTCCGAAAATTCTGGAAAAGAATTTTTGGGCTGGTGGAATCGTTTTTGAAAAGGTATCCGGTGAATCCCATGGCGCGATACGTATTCATCACTGGCGGCGTGGTTTCCTCTCTCGGAAAAGGAATTGCGGCCGCGGCTCTCGGAGCGTTGCTGCAGGCCCGTGGATATCGGGTTCGGCTTCGCAAGCTCGATCCCTATCTGAATGTGGACCCGGGCACGATGAGCCCGACCCAGCACGGCGAGGTCTTCGTCACCGACGACGGCGCGGAAACCGATCTCGATCTTGGCCACTACGAGCGCTTCACAGGCCGTTCGGCGACCAAGACGGACAACATCACCACCGGCCGCATCTACAAGAACATCATCGACAAGGAACGCCGCGGCGACTATCTCGGCGCGACGGTGCAAGTCATTCCGCACGTCACCAACGAGATCAAGGATTTCGTCACCGAGGGCAATAAGGACTACGACTTCGTCATCTGCGAAATCGGCGGCACGGTCGGCGACATCGAGGCGATGCCCTTCATGGAAGCAATCCGCCAGCTCGGCAACGACCTGCCGCGCGGCACCGCCGTCTACGTGCATCTGACGCTGATGCCTTACATTCCGGCCGCCGGCGAGCTCAAGACCAAGCCGACCCAGCATTCGGTGAAGGAGCTGCAGGCGCTTGGCATTCACCCCGATATCCTGCTGGTGCGCGCCGACCGCGAAATTCCGGAAGCCGAGCGCCGCAAGCTCTCGCTGTTCTGCAACGTGCGTCCCTCTGCCGTCATCCAGGCGCTCGATGTGGCCAACATCTACGACGTGCCGATGGCCTACCACAAGGAAGGGCTCGACGACGAAGTGCTCGCCGCCTTCGGCATCGAGCCGGCGCCGAAGCCGCGCCTCGACCAGTGGGAAGAGGTCTGCAACCGCATCCGTACGCCGGAAGGCGAGGTAACGATCGCGATCGTCGGCAAATATACCGGCCTGAAGGATGCCTATAAGTCGCTGATCGAGGCGCTGCATCACGGCGGCATCGCGAATCGGGTCAAGGTCAAGCTCGAATGGATCGAGTCGGAAGTCTTCGAGAAGGAAGATCCCGCGCCTTATCTCGAAAAGGTGCATGGCATCCTGGTGCCCGGTGGCTTCGGCGAGCGCGGCTCCGAGGGCAAGATCCATGCGGCGCGCTTCGCCCGCGAGCGCAAGGTGCCTTATTTCGGCATCTGCTTCGGCATGCAGATGGCCGTCATCGAGGCGGCGCGTAATCTCGCTGATGTGCCGGACGCGTCGTCGACCGAGTTCGGCCCAGCGAAGGAGCCGGTGGTCGGCCTGATGACAGAGTGGGTCAAGGGCAACGAGCTGCAGAAGCGCACGGCGGCCGGCGATCTCGGCGGCACCATGCGCCTCGGCGCCTACAAAGCGGCGCTGAAGAAGGGCACGAAGATCTCGGAGATCTACGGCTCGACGGATATCTCCGAGCGTCATCGCCACCGGTACGAGGTCAATATCGACTACAAGGACCGGCTCGAGAGCTGCGGCCTCGTCTTCTCCGGCATGTCGCCGGATGGCGTGCTGCCGGAGACGATCGAATATCCCGATCATCCCTGGTTCATCGGCGTGCAATATCACCCGGAACTGAAGAGCCGGCCGCTAGATCCGCATCCGCTGTTTGCAAGCTTCATCGAAGCAGCAACCGAGCAGAGCCGTCTCGTCTGACGACTGCGGCGCCAGATCGCGCGGCTATCGCGCGATCTCGTCAATCAGCCATTCTATTTTCAGGCAGCGGTCGGCAGCGGCCCGATATAGACCGAACGCGGGCGGATCAGCCGGCCGTCGAGCGCCTGTTCGCGAGCATGCGCCAGCCACCCCACAGTGCGGCCGATCGCAAAGACGCCGGTGAAGGCCTGGCGCGGGAAGCCGAGCGCTTCGAGCAGCAGCGCGGTATAAAATTCGACATTGACATCGAGCGGCCGGTTGGGTTTGCGTGCCTTCAGGATCGCCAATGCGGCGGCTTCCACCGCCTCGGCGAGTTCGACGCGGGCGCTGTCGACCTGGCCTGACGAGATCAAAGGCGTCAGCGCGCCTTTCAGCGCATCGGCGCGGGGATCGCGGACGCGGTAGATGCGGTGGCCGAAGCCCATCAGCCTTTCGCCGCGATCGAGTGCATCGGCGAGCCATGTGCCGGCATTATCCGGCGTTCCCACCGCATCCAGCATATCGAGGACGGGACCGGGCGCGCCGCCATGCAGCGGCCCATTCAGCGCGCTCAACGCCGCCAGAACCGAAGAGGTGAGGCCAGCCTGCGTCGAGGCGATGACCCGCGATGCGAAGGTCGAGGCGTTGAGCCCATGATCCGATATCGTCACGAGATAGGCGTCGAGTGCCGCCGTCTGCTCCCTGGTCGGCAATCGTCCGATAAGCATGCGCAGGATATCGGCCGCCTGCGGCAGCGAGGCGTCGGGCGCGATCGGTCTCTGCCCGCGCTGCAGCCTGAGAATCGCCGGCAGGAAGACCGCCGGCGCTGCCAGAAGGCTGAGCGCGATGTCGAAATCCTCGCCATCGGGCAGCCGGGCTAACAGTGCCCGCATCGCATCGACCGGCGGCAAGGCGATCAAGGCGGCGTCGGCGGCTTTGATATGGGCGAAAACCTTCGTTCGTGCCTGTGCCAGCCAGTCGCGTAAGAGCGCCTCATCGAAGCTTCGCTCCATCAGGCCGTCGAGCAGCAGTGCAGCGACGCGCTCATAGGTGCCGCCTGCGACCAGATGATCCAGCGATACGCCGCGGATGATCAGTCGACCCGCTTCGCCATCGACATCCGACAGCTGCGTTTCGGCGGCAATGACATCTTCCAGCCCGTTTTTCATGTGGGTTCTCCTTTACGGCTCGAATGATCCGACCTAGTCTTATTGACGTCAATCTTGACGCAATTGATCAATGTGAGGCTGTGATGCCGTGGTTGACCACCCACGAGGCGCTGCAGGCGCTGAAGACCAAACCGCAGACGCTCTACGCCAATGTCAGCCGAGGGCGCATCCGCGCCAAGCCCGATCCCGCCGATCCGCGCCGCAGCCTCTATCACGCTGCCGACGTGCGGCGGCTTGCAGATCGCCATGCCGGCCGCCGCAAGGCCGAAATAGTGGCGGCCGAGACGATCCGCTGGGGCGATCCCGTACTTTCCTCGGCAATCTCCACCGTGACGGGCGGACGCCTTTTCTATCGTGGGAAGGATGTGGCCGGTTTCGCCGAGACGGCGACGCTGGAGCAGACCGCGGCATTGCTGTGGAATGGAGCGGAGACGCCTGCCTCCTCGACCGCGACCACGCATGGCTCTCCATCGCTTCAGGCCGCGTTCCTGGCGCTTGCCGGGCGGGTGACATCGGACCTGCCGTCGCTTGGCCGCTCGCCGGCGGCACTCCGGCGTGAGGCGCACGGAATTCTCGCCACGATCGCAGATGCGTTGGCACCAGGCGCTTCGGACCGGCCGCTGCATCTCAGACTTGCGGCAAGCTGGCAGCGGCCGGAGGCCGGCGAATGCCTGCGTCGCGCGTTGGTGCTGCTTGCCGATCATGAACTCAACGCCTCGGCCTTTGCTGCACGAGTCACGGCCTCATCGGGTGCGGCGCTATCGGCCGCCGTAATTTCCGGCTTGGCGACGCTGACGGGACCGCTGCACGGCGCCGCCTGGCAGAGCGTTGATGCATTGATCGAGGCAGCCTGCGCCCTCGGTCCGGCGCAGGCAATCCGCCGCACCCTTGCCCAGGGCAATCGCTTATCCGCCTTCGGTCATCCGCTTTATCCGGACGGAGATATCAGAGCGTTGGCGCTGCTTTCGCAATTTCCACTGCCACCTGAGTTCGCCGAGGTCAGGGATAGGGGCGAGGAGATCGTCGGGGAAAAGGTCAACGTCGATTTCGCGCTTGCCGCGATGGCGGCAGCCTTCGATCTGCCGAGAGAGGCGCCGATCGTCATTTTTTCGCTTGCACGCTGCACCGGTTGGCTCGCGCATGCGTTGGAGCAGATCGAAAGCGGCGAATTGATCCGGCCACGGGCACGTTATACCGGACCGGCGCCCGATATGAAGAGCAGCACTTGAGGATGCGGGGTTCGCTTTTTTCGCCTATTGAAATATCCGAATTCGGCTATCATGCCTCGTATGGAAGAAGACGGTTGGCGGGCGCTTTCGCAGATGCAGTTCCGCCCGGTCACGGGGGCTTTCCATGAATATAACGTTTCTCAAGCTGTTTGCCGCCGGGCTCGCTGCCGGCCTCATTCCGCAGGGCGCGGTACTCGCGCAATCTGCGGGCTGCGCGATCTCGCGCGATGGCGGCGCCCGCCAGACGCTCAGTTGCCCTGGTGGCGTCAAGGTGACGGCGGAGGCCGGCGCGTCTTTCCAACTCTCCGACCGCAATCGCGACGGCAGTCCCGATTCGGCGTCGCTACGGCGCAAAGCGATCCTCGTCGATGTCGACGGCAGCCAGCATGCGGGTGGTTTCCAGGTGGTGACACCGCAGGCGATCGCTGCCGTGCGCGGCACGCAATGGGCTGTCGACGTCGCGGGCGGCAAGACCTCGGTCCTTGTCGTCAGAGGCAGCGTGGCCGTCCGCCGGCCTGCCGGCGAGCCGGTGGTGTTGTCCCCGGGCGAGGGCGTCGATGTTAGCAGCGGAACCGAACCGCTGGTCGTGCGCCGCTGGCCCGCGCCCCGTGTCGCCGCCCTTCTTGCCCGCTTCGGCCAATAAATGCCATGAGTCATCGCCTGCTGACCATGATCGCGCTGCTGCTGGCCGGTCTTTGGAGCGCGGCGCTCGGCTATCTCAATCTCAATGGCGGGATAGGCTTTCTCGACCGGATGGAGGCCTCGCTCGCCGACATTCGCAGCATCGTCGTCGGAGCGAAGGCGCCGCCTCCCGTCGTCTCGATCGTCGCAATCGACGACCGTACGGCGGCGGCCCACGGCTATCCGCTCGACCGGGCGACACTGGCGCGTCTGGTCAATGCAATCAACGCTTTGAAGCCGAAGGCACTGGCTCTCGACATCCTCCTCATCGATCCGGGACCGGAGGAGGGCGATGCAGCACTGACCGCTGCCCTTGGAGAGGGACCGAGCGTGATTGCGGCGGCGGCCACCTTTGCGCAGAGCCGGCAGCGGGTTACCGACTTGGCAGACGATCCGCTTGCCGCCATCCCTGAAGCAGATCAGCTTCTCTTGCCGCTTCCGCGCTTTGCCAGCGCGGCCGCGGTCGGTGTCGTCAATGTCGCCACCGACCAGACCGGCACGCCTCGTTTCATTCCACTGATCTCGCGCGCCGCAGACCGGTTGGATCCGGCTTTTCCGCTGCGAGCCGCCTCGGTGGCGCTCGGTGTCGATCCCAGCATCGAACGCGATGCGATCATGCTCGGAGCATTGCGCATTCCCACGGATATCGGCCAGCGCCTGCCGGTGACCTTCTATGGCCGGCGCGGCAGCATCGCCACGTCAAGCGCCGCCGATGCGCTTGACGGCAAGCTTGCGGCGGACGCGGTCACCGGCCGCATCGTCGTCATCGGCTCGACCGTCACCGGTGGCGGCGACGTCTTCCCGACGCCCTTCGATCCCGTGATGCCGGGCGTCGAGGTGATGTCGACCGCGATCACCCATCTCGTCACTGGCGACGGCATGGTGCGCAACCACAGGATCAGGCTGATCGATGCCGCCATCGCCGTCGGGCTGGCGATCATGCTGATTTCGCTGACCGCCTGGCGGCGAAGTGCTGCGGGCTACGCAATCATAGTGCTGGTGCTGGTCGTCTGGGCAATGCTCAATCTGGCGGCGTTTGCGCATGGCTATTGGCTGAGTGCCGCCCTGCCGATCGCCGCAGCGTTGCCGCCAGTGCTGATCTTCGGCGCAGCCGAGCTCTGGCTCGACCGCGGCCGCGCCCGCCATTTCGCCGAGCAGAGCGCGCTGCTGCAGCGCATCGAGGCGCCCGGTCTTGGAGAATGGCTGGCGCGCCATCCGAACTTCCTCGCCGCCCCGGTGCGCCAGAACGCGGCCGTCGTCTTCATCGACCTCTCGGGCTTCACCGGCCTCAGCGAAACCCTCGGGCCGGTCAAGGTGAGCGAAATGCTGAGCGGTTTCTTCGAAATCATCGATGAGGAGGCACGGGCCCACGGCGGCGCCATCACCAGCTTCATGGGCGACGGGGCGATGATCCTGTTTGGCCTGCCGGAAGTCGCCGACGACGATGCCGCCCGGGCCATCGCCTGCGCGGTCAGGCTCTGCGAGCGCACCCGCGCCTGGCTTCGGACGCAGGGGGGCTTTGCCGGGAAGAACATCGGTTTCAAGGTTGGCGCCCATTGTGGGCCGATCGTCGCCTCTCGGCTCGGCACCGGCGACAGGCAACAGATCACGGCGGCGGGCGATACGGTGAACGTCGGAAGCCGCCTGATGGAGGTCGCCGCCCGTCATGGCGTCGAGCTGGCGCTCAGCGCCGAAATCGTCGGCGCCGCAGGCCCGGACAGCGTGCTCCTCAAATCAGGCCGGATCGAAGGGCCGCTGGAAACCGAACTGCGCGGCAGGGCAAGCCATATCGATGCCTGGCTGTGGCGCAGCCGCACGCTTTGACAATCGCTGCGGGAGCGGCTAGGAACGGCGCAAATATCCCGCCGGCTGGCTCCGGCCATGGCGCATTTCGCGCCTGAAAGCTCCGAAAGATCGAACTCATGACAGAATTCAACGGCGTCGTTCCGGCGATCGCCAAGGCGTTGCAGAAACGCGGTTACGCCGAACTTACCCCGGTACAGCAGGCGATGCTCGATCCGGCGCTTGCCGCTTCGGACGCACTGGTCTCGGCCCAGACCGGCTCCGGCAAGACTGTCGCCTTCGGATTGGCGCTGGCGCCGACGCTGCTCGACGGCAGCGAACGCTTCGGCAACGCCGGAGCGCCGCTCGCCCTCGTCATCGCGCCGACGCGCGAGCTTGCCCTGCAGGTGAAGCGCGAACTCGAATGGCTTTATGAGATGACCGGTGCGGTGATATCAAGCTGCGTCGGCGGCATGGACATCCGCAGCGAGCGCCGGTCGCTCGAGCGCGGCGCCCATATCGTCGTCGGCACACCCGGCCGGCTCTGCGATCATATCCGCCGCCATGCACTCGACATGTCGGAGCTGAAGGCCGCCGTGCTCGACGAGGCCGACGAGATGCTCGATCTCGGCTTCCGCGAGGATCTGGAATTCATTCTCGACTCGGCGCCGGACGAGCGCCGCACGCTGATGTTTTCGGCGACGGTGCCGGCGGCGATCGCCAAGCTCGCCAAGAGCTACCAGCGCGATGCCGTGCGGATCAGCACCGCGGCCGAGGAGAAGCAGCATGTCGATATCGAATATCGAGCGCTTGTCGTGGCCCCGAGCGACCGCGAGAACGCGATCATCAACGTGTTGCGCTATTACGAGGCGACCAACGCCATCGTGTTCTGTTCGACGCGCGCCGCCGTCAATCATCTGACCGCGCGCTTCAATAACCGCAATTTTTCCGTGGTAGCGCTGTCCGGTGAGCTGACGCAGAACGAGCGCAGCCACGCGCTGCAGGCGATGCGAGACGGGCGCGCCCGCGTCTGCATCGCAACCGACGTCGCCGCCCGCGGCATTGACCTGCCGGGTCTCGACCTCGTCATCCATGCCGACCTGCCGACCAATCCGGAAACGCTGCTGCATCGCAGCGGCCGCACCGGCCGGGCCGGTCGCAAGGGCATCAGCGCCATGATCGTGCCGCTGAATGCCCGGCGCAAGGCGGAACGCCTGCTGGAGAATGCCGGCATTTCGGCGGCCTGGGCGCGGCCGCCGTCGGCCGAGGAGGTGAGCGAACGCGACGACGAGCGGCTGCTTGCCGATCCGATCTTCCACGACGCGCCGCAGGAGGAAGAGCGGGGACTGGTGCAGCAACTGCTTTCCAGCCATGGCGCCGAAAAGCTCGCCGCCGCTTTCCTGCGCCTTTACCGCACCAATCATTCGGCGCCGGAAGATCTGATCGAGGTTACCGTTCAAGACGATCGCAGCCGTAAGCGCCGCGACAATGCCGCCCCCTTCGAGCCGGCGCAAAAGGGACCGCGCGAAGATTTCGGCCCGAGCGTCTGGTTCTCGGTCTCGGTCGGGCGCAAGCAGAATGCCGAGCCGCGCTGGCTGATCCCGATGCTCTGCCGCAACGGCAACGTCACGAAGCGCGAGATCGGCGCGATCAAGATGCAGCCCGAGGAAACCTATGTGGAGATTGCGGCAGCGAGCGCCGAGAGCTTCCTGAACGCCATCGGACCGAACAAGGCGCTCGAACGCGGTATCCGCGTGACGAGGCTTGCCGGCACGCCGGATTTCAGCCGCGCGTCGTCGCCGAAACCTTATGCCGACAAGGCCCGTGACGAACGGCCTGGCGAGGCGTTCCGTGACGAACGGCCGAAGAAAAAGTTCGGCAAGGGTTCGAGCGGCGGCTATGCGGCAGCCGACAATGGCGGCGGAGAACGGCGCGACGCCAAGCCCTGGAGCAAGAAGGCAAGCAAGCCCGGCTACGATGGCGCGAAATTCGACAAGCCCAGATATGACAAGCCCAAATTCGATGGCGGCAAATATGAAGGCAAAGGCGGAGCGAAAGGCAAATTCTCGAAGAAAAAGCCGGGCTGATTTCTATCGCGCAGGATTCTTGACCAGCAGGATCAGATGACGATGAAACACTCCGGCATATTTCGTGTCGATCCGGCCGCCTTCATCAAGGCCAATCTGCCGATAGCGGCGGTCCCGTCTATCCCCGAGATCCTGCTCCACTCGGCCGGGCCTGCGAGCGGCCTCTGGCGGCTTGCCGACCGCGGAGAGGCCGATCCGCCGCCGTACTGGGCCTATCCCTGGGCCGGCGGCGTCGTGCTTGCCCGCCATCTGCTCGACTGCCCGGAAAAGGTCGCCGGCCGCCGCGTCCTCGATCTCGGTGCCGGCTCCGGGCTGGTGGCCATCGCGGCGGCGAAGGCTGGAGCAGCGATGGTGATGGCGGTCGATGTCGATGCCAATGCCATTGCAGCAATCGGTCTCAACGCAGCCATCAACGGCGTGACCATCTCGGCGGTCGCCGCCGATATCCTCGATGCGCCGGCACCGGAAGCGACTGATCTGATCGTGGTCGGCGATCTTTTCTATGATCCCTCGCTTGCCCTGCGTGTATTGGCCTTTTTGCGGCTTTGCCAGGCAAGCGGCATAGAGGTGCTGGTCGGCGATCCCGAGCGAGCCTATTTGCCGGATCGAGAACTCAGGCGAATCTCGACACAGGCGGTTGCGGACTTCGGCGCGACTGCCAGCGGTAGCGCGGTGCAAGCGGGCGTTTTTTCGCTCTCCTGATCGGGAAGAGGCGAGACTATACGAGAAGATCCGGCCGCAGCAGCATGACAGGGCAGTGTGCTCCGGCCGGCAGTTCCGGCGCGTGCGGCGGACGGATAATGAGACAGTCGGCTTGCGCGAACACCTTCATCATCGAGGAATCCTGCTTGCCGAACGGTTCGGCTAGCCAGTTTCCGGCCGCGGACTTCGTAAGTTTCGCTCTGATATAGTCCTGCCGGTGATCATTGGCGCGCAGTGTGACGGCAGCCTCCACCGTCGTCTCACGCCGTACCGGCGGCAGGGAGGCGAGCTTGCGAATCAGTGGCTCGAGGAACAGCAGCGAACAGACGAGGCTTGAAACCGGATTGCCGGGCAGGCCGAGCACATGGGTTTCGCCAAAGCTGCCGACCATCAGCGGTTTGCCGGGGCGCATGGCGATGCGCCAGAAATCGAGCTGCATCCCGGCTTCGATCAGTGTGGCCTGCACCAGATCATGATCGCCGACCGACGCGCCGCCGAGCGTGACGACGACATCGGCCTTGGCATCCCGGGCCTTATCGACCGCTGCGGTGATTTTTGCCTTGTCGTCGGGCACGATGCCGAGATCGAGTACATCGGCGCCAGCTTTGCGGGCCAGGGCTGCGATACCGAAGGTATTGGAGGCGATGATCTGCGAAGGTCCGGGCGTGCTTCCGGGCGGCAGCAATTCGTCGCCGGTTGCCAGGATGGCAATCAGCGGGCGCTTGAGAACCTCGACATCGGGCCGGTTCATGCCGGCCGCGACCGTCAGCCGGGAGAAATCGAGCACGGTGCCGGCAGGCAGCACCGCTTCGCCTTCGGCGAAATCCTGACCGCGGGGGCGCACATGCTGGCCTAGCCGCACCGGGAACCTGGTTCTGATGCCGCCGTCGATCTTCTCCGCATCCTCCTGCAGCAGGACGCTGTCGGCGCCCGGCGGAACAGGCGCGCCGGTGAAGATACGCACGGCCTCTCCCTTGCCCACGCCTCCCTCGAAGCCGTGGCCGGCGGACGACGTGCCGATGACCTTCAGTTCAGCACCCGGCTCCGGTGCGTCCTCGCGGCGCAGCGCATAGCCATCCATGGCCGAGGCATTGAAGGGCGGCTGGGTCAGGCGCGCGGTGAGATCAACGGCCAGCGCGCGGCCCTCAGCCTCGGAAAGCGGCAACGTCTCGGACGCGGCGACGGGCTTTGCGCGGGTGAGCAGGCGGTCCAAAGCGTCGGCGACCGGCAGAAGGTTCATCTTGCCTCCGGATGACGGAAATCGCCTGATTTGCCGCCGGACTTTTCGAGCAGCCTGATGGCGCCGATCTCCATCGCCTTGTCGGCGGCCTTGGCCATGTCATAGATCGTCAGACAAGCGACCGAGACGGCGGTCAGCGCCTCCATCTCAACACCGGTCTTGCCGGTGAGCTTGGCGGTGGCGGTGACGCGCAGGCCGGGCAGGGCGGCATCTTCCTCGATTTCGACCGTGACCTTGGTCAGCATCAGCGGATGGCAGAGCGGGATGAGATCGGCGGTGCGTTTTGCCGCCATGATGCCGGCCAAGCGCGCCGTGCCGATGACATCGCCCTTCTTGGCGTTGCCTTGGCGAATGAGCGCGAGGGTTTCCGGCGCCATCTTCACATGACCCTCGGCAGTGGCGATGCGTACCGTTTCGGCCTTGTCGGAGACATCGACCATATGCGCCTCGCCGGAGGGATCGATATGGGTGAGGCCGGGCTTCGCGCCGCTCATGTCATTCGGCCGCGATGGCGGCTTCGCCGAAGAGCAGCGCGCGGGTGGCCGCCGCCACGTCGTCCTTGCGCATCAGGCTCTCGCCGACAAGGAAGGTATTGATGTCGACGGCCTGCAGGCGCTGGCAATCGGCATGGGTGAAGATGCCGCTTTCTCCGACGAGGAGCCGATCACCGGGGACCATGGAGGCAAGCATCTCGCTGACCGTCAGGCTGACTTCGAAGGTCCGCAGGTTGCGGTTGTTGATGCCGATAAGCGGCGAAGAGAGCTTCAGCGCCCGCTCCATTTCCGGCGCGTCGTGAACCTCGACCAGCACGTCCATGCCGAGCGAAAAAGCTTCGTCCTGCAGGCGCTCTGCATCGTCATCGCTCAGCGACGCCATGATCAGCAGAATGCAATCGGCACCCCAGGCGCGTGCCTCGTGGACCTGATAGGTCTCGAACATGAAATCCTTGCGCAGGGCGGGCAGCGCGCAGGCGGCTCGGGCCGCCGTCAAAAATTCCGGTGCGCCCTGAAAGCTCGGCATGTCGGTCAGCACGGAAAGGCAGGCGGCGCCGCCGGCTTCATAGGCTTTGGCCAGCGCCGGCGGATCGAAGTCCGGGCGGATTAGGCCCTTGGATGGGCTTGCCTTCTTGATCTCGGCAATGAGACCGAACTGGCCAGCCTCACGCTTGGCAAGGAGCGCCCGATGAAATCCGCGAGGCGCTGACTGATCGGCCTGCATCGCCTTCAAATCGGCGAGCGACACCGCGGCTTTGGCGGCGGCTATTTCCTCGCGCTTATAGAGTTCGATCTTTTTCAGGATATCGGTCATCGGCCAATCCTAATCGATATCGTTGGAAACGGCGATGAGTTTGTCGAGGGCCAGCGCCGTGGCGCCGCTATCAAGCGAATGCGCGGCCAGCGCCATGCCGTCGCGGATCGTCTCGGCTTTGCCCGCGATGACGAGCGAAGCGGCCGCATTGGCGAGCGAGACATCGCGATAGGCATTCCTGGCGCCGCCGAGCACTTCGCGAAGCGCTGCGGCATTGGCGACACCATCACCGCCCTTGATGTCGGCGAGCATGCAGGGGCTGACGCCGAAATCGGCGGGCGACAACTCGAAAGTACGGATCTTGCCGTCTTCTAGCGCCGCCACCTTGGTGACGCCGGTCGTGGTGATTTCGTCGAGGCCATCGCCATGCACCACCCAGACGCATTCGGAACCGAGATCGCGCATGACTTCCGCAAGCGGCACCAGCCATTGCGGCGAGAAGACGCCAAGCAGCTGGCGGCGGACGCCGGCTGGGTTGGAAAGCGGCCCGAGCAGGTTGAAGATGGTGCGCGTGCCAAGTTCGACGCGCGAGGGGCCGACGTGGCGCATGGCGGAATGATGCAGCTGGGCGAACATGAAGCCGACCCCGGCATCCGCGATGCAGCGCGTAATGATCTCGGGACCAACATCGATGTTGACGCCGAGAGCTGCCAGATTGTCTGCTGCGCCCGATTTCGAGCTCAGTGCCCGGTTGCCGTGCTTGGCGACGGGCACACCGGCACCGGCGACGATCAGTGCAGCCAGCGTCGAGATATTATAGGTGCCGCTGGCATCGCCGCCGGTGCCGACGATGTCGATGGCATCGGCCGGCGCTTCGACGGTCAGCATTTTCGACCGCATGGTGGTGACGGCGCCGACAATCTCGTCGACGGTTTCGCCACGCACGCGCAGCGCCATCAGGAAGCCGCCGATCTGCGAGGGCGTCGCCTGGCCAGACATCAGGATCTCGAAGGCGGCACGGGCCTCGTCACGCGTCAGCGGCTCGCGGCTTGCGGCCTTGGCCAGGAACGGCTTCAGATCGGTCATAAAACCTCCTAGCGGACCGCCGCCTGTTCGGCGAGCGTCTGGTTGATCGAAGCCCCATACTGTGTCTGCAGCAGGTTGACCATCTGGTCGAGAATATCATCGCCGGCGGCATTGGCCATGGCGGTGAGCTGGGCGTCGCGGTTGTTCAGCACGTCGCCGGTCGGCTGGCTGTTGACCTCGGTGACCTTCATCAGGATCTGCGTCGAGGGATCGGCGCCGACCGCGCTCGCAACCGTATCGACAGGGCCGGAGAAAGCGGCCTTGACAGCGGCGCGTCCGAGAACCGGATCATCGGTGGAGCGTGTGATACCGCTCTTGCTTTCGACGGCAATGCCGAGCGGCGCTGCAATGTCCGCAAGGGCGGTGCCCTTTTGCGCCTGGGCCTTCAATTCATCGGCCTTCTTGGCGAGTTCGGCCTTCTGCTGCTCTGCTGTCCAGTCCTCGACGGCTTTCTCGCGCACCTCTGCAATCGGGCGGTCCCGGTCCGGCGTGATTTCGCGGACGTTGAACCAGACATAGCCGTCATTGCCGATCGGAAGTGGCGAGGCATCGACGCCGACGTCGGTCTTGAAGGCTTCGCCGAGCAGCTGCTGCTTGGCAGGAAGATCCTTGACCTCTTTGCCGTCCTTGTCGGCACCGGTCGCATCGACGGCGTCGACGGTCACCGCCTTGAGCTTCAGCTGACCGGCGATATCCTCGAGCGTCGCGCCGCCGGCGCGCATATCCTCGATACGGTCATGAACATTGATCACTTCCTGAGAAGCGTTGGAAAGCGCCAGCTGCTTGCGGATGTCTTCCTTCACCTCGTCGAAGTTCTTGACCGTTTCCGGCTTGATGTTGGTGATGCGCAGGATGACCGGGCCGAACGAGCCGTCGACGACAGGCGTCGTGCCGCCATCCTTCGACACCGCAAAAGCGGCATCGGCGACGGCCTGGTCGGGAACCTTGTCCTTGGTGAACTCGCCGAGCAGTACGTCGCTTGCCGTCTTGCCCTGGTCGGTGACCAGCTGGTCGAAGCTGGTGCCGCCCTTCAGCGCCGTTTCGGCGGCGGTGGCGAGATCCTTGCTGGTGAAGGTCAGCTGTTCGATCGTCCGGCTTTCCGGCGTGCGATAACTGTCCTTACCCTTCTCGAAAGCTTCGCGGATTTGGTCGTCGGTAACGGTCGCGGCATCGGCGATATCGGCCGGCTGCAGCTTGAGATAGATGAGCTTGCGGTATTCCGGTGCGCGGTAGCGTTGCTTGACGCCTTCGAACCAGCTCGCCAGCACGTCGTCGGCGGGCGCCTTGATCGGCTCGATATTGGCGTTGGTCAGCAAAAGGTAGTCTATGCTGCGGCTTTCATCGCCATAAAGCTTCAGTGCGTCGATCAGCGTCTTCGGCGCGGTAAAGCCGTTGGAAACGGCATCGACGATCTGGCTGCGGACGGCGACCTTGCTTCGCTCCCTGATGTAATCGTCCTGGCGGATGCCCGCATTGCGCAGGCGCGAAACGAACAGCTCGCGATCGAACTGGCCGTTGACAGCCTTGAAGGCCGGGTCGTCGGCAATCAGCTGGGCGAGACGATCCTCGGACAGGCCGAGGTTCATATCTTCGGCGAGCTGGTCGAGCGAGGCGCCGGCAACGAGCTGTGACAGCACCTGCTGCTCAATTCCGAAGGCGCGGGCCTGCTCGGGCGTGAGGCGCATGCCGAACTGCTGGCCGATGCTTGCCACCTGACGCTGATAGGCAAGGTGGAATTCGTTCACCCCCACCTTCTGATCGCCGACGGTCACGACCGTGGTGCTGCTGCCGCCAGATATCAGCTCGCGCGATATGCCCCAGATGCCGAAGGAGGCCACCAGGAGAAGCAGGAGCAGCTTGGCAACCCAGGTCTGAGCAGCTCTTCTCAGAAGATGGAACATGGAAACGCAAACCTCGCAGTATTTATTGACCCGCGCACGGGCAGACATTCGACGTTCCTTAGAACAAAGCCGACAGGAAATGAAGGGTTGTCACGCGAAAAGCTGCGCATGGCCGCAAGGCGTTGATGGCGAACAAAAGATCGGCTGCCGGCGGAACCTTTCAGGCCGCCATTTCGTTGAAGCGGCATCCCATGAAACAGGAGCAGACCATGGCAGAATTGAAAACCGCTTCCGCCGAATCCACCGCTGCGCGCGTCAAGGCGGATATCGCAGCAGACGATCTGTCGGCACAGGTTACGGCACTCCGTGAAGATCTCTCCAGATTGACGGACAGTGTGCGGGCGCTGGGGCAGGGGGCAAAGTCGGTGGTTACGGACGAAGCTTCGCTGATGACGGAACGGCTGCGCGACAAGGTTCGCGAAGAACCGATCATGGCGCTCGCGGTAACGGCAGGCGTAGCCTATCTTTTCGGCCTGCTGAGCCGCCGCTGAACACGGACTTCGGGACAGAAAAGCCGGACGCAAGGCGCGCCCGGCTTTTAGTCATGTCTGCTAGTCATGTCTGCCAGTTATGCAATCAGCGGCGGATGGCGCGGCCGATGAAGATCAGAATGCAGGCACCGATGAAGCCGGTGATCAGGTAACCAAGCCACCCCGCCAACGGCTGGATGTGCAACAGACCCAAGATCCAGTTGGCGACGATCGCGCCGACGATGCCGAGCAATATGTTCATGAGCACGCCCATATTGCTGCTCATGACCTTTTCTGCCAGCCATCCGGCAATGCCGCCGATGATGATGGCCGCAATCCAACCCACGCCTGCGTTTTCCATAGTGATCCCTCCTGGTGAAACAACTCGCAAGAATGCATGAAACAAAGGAAAGTTCCACTCCTGGAGGAACTTAGGGATGCAGCACGGTGACCGGGGTTTCCAGCAGGTACGCGACGAGTTGGAACATTAGGCCACTTAGCGCAAGAATTGCGAAGCCGAAAGGCATGATCAGGCTTTTGCTAAACATTCTCTCCTCTCCCGTTTTGAGTAAAGCATAAGCCGAAGCGCGTGCTACGCAAGGTTATTACTAACAATTGGTTAAGTGAGATATTTAAGTAAAATGATAAATTCCAAGCGTGATCCCGCAGTTGTTCGCGGATATCATTCTGAAAGACACGGATAAATGGTATGTGCCTTCGATTCCCGTCCGGCAATTCTACGTTTCGGAGAGTTTTGGCTGAAGTAATCCGTTTCTCGACGGAACAGGGAGCCATCGGATGCATCAATTCGGCGCAGGTGCTGAGTTATGTCCGGCCGCCGGCGGATTGATTTTGGCTCGGACTGCGTCATTTTTCCGGGGGTTCGTTCAATCAGGGAAAACCTCGATGCCAAAAGCTGCAATCGCTATCGCCTGCTGCCTCTGCCTGCTTACGCTCGCCGGCTGCGGCAATACCGCATACGGGCTGAAGAAGGATGGACAGGAGGCGAGCCACGCAATGGATAATGCGACCAATCGGGTGCTTTCGGCCGGCGCCAAGAAGTAATGGCGGCTGCCGGCGACACGCAGCAAATCTTGCATGAAAAAAGCCCGCCTGGGGTGAGGCGGGCTTAGCATAACAGAGAGAATGGACGGACGAAAACCGTCCGACTGATACAGCATTTCCTTAAGGGGCCGCCGTACGTCATTCGACGTAGCCGCGACCGTTCCGGCAGCGCGTCAGGATCGGGTCAGAAGTTGCCCCAATTCTGAGCGCGGGCACGGGCGCGAATAATCCGGTATTCGCGACCGCCATAGAGCGAACCGATGGTCAGCAGAAGCGTCAGAACGTCCCAGATGATATGCATGTTATCCTCTCAGGTTGGACGGCTCTGCCGTCGATCGGTGAAGGTACAATAGCAATCTTTCGGACCTGCTTATATGACAAGAAATCGGGATGAGCAGGGAAAGGAGCAGGGCGCTTGCGGCGTCTGATAAGACGCGCGGCGCTGTAGGAGCAGCAACGTGAACAAATCAGCCGGCGCTAGCCCATGACGATTTTCTCCGTCCGCCACATCACTTCCTATCGTTACCGCCGGGAGGTCGATTTCGGCGAGCATCGCCTGATGTTCCGGCCGCGCGACAGTTTCGACCAGCGGCTGATCGAGGCGTCGCTGACCACCTATCCGGAGCAAAGTCATGTGCGCTGGATCCACGATGTTTTCGGCAATTGCGTGGCGCTCGTCGATTTTTCCCGGCCGTCGGTGGAGCTTCGTTTCGAAACCTGGATCACACTCGATCATACGCCGCAGCTCGCCCCGGACATTCGGATCGACGAGGCGGCGCTGACCTATCCTTTCTCCTACGACAAGGACGAAATCGCCGATCTCGCGCCGGCGATGCAGCGCCATTATCCCGATTCGGGCGATGAGGTCGGCCGCTGGGCGCGCCAGTTCGTGCGCCTGGGGCACCCGACGGAGACCGGGCACCTGCTGATGACGCTGTGTTATGCCATTCGCGAAAGCTTTGTCTATGCACGCCGCCAGGAACATGGAACGCAAACGCCGCTGCAGACCTTGCACCTTCGCTCCGGCACCTGCCGGGATTTCGCGCTTCTGATGATGGAGGCGGTACGCTCGCTAGGCCTCGCGGCGCGGTTCGTCACCGGCTATGTCTACGTCCCCGACCGGGACGGCTCCACCGTGCTGGGCGGCGGTTCCACCCATGCATGGTGCCAAGTCTATCTTCCCGGGGCCGGCTGGGCCGAGTTCGATCCAACCAACGGCATCGTCGGCAACCGCGACCTTATTCGCGTGGCTGTTGCCCGCGACCCGCGCCAGGCTGTTCCTTTGAGCGGCAGTTACGACGGGCAGGGCTCGGATTTCGAGAACATGACGGTGCAGGTCAACGTGACCACGCGACAGCCGTGGGTTGCCGAGGGGTAATGATGCAGTGGCGGGGCAATGGTGAATTGCCTGGGCCAAGGTGCTTTGCCCGGGAAGGTGCGAGGCATATCGCGGGAACCGGGCGGCGCGATCGACGTTCCATACTCACCTCCGCCCATGCCGGGAGGGACGAGGAAGCCACAATGAAGATTCGCGCCGGGTTTCATCTGGGCTATAAATGCATACAGCCGACGCCGATGCTGCTGGTCCTCAACATTCACCCCTCCCGTCGCGCCGATCTTCTAAGCGAGCAGGTCCTGACATTCGACCGGCCGATCGAGGCGTGGGAATATACCGACAGCTTCGGCAATGCCTGCAGCCGGATCGTCGCTCCGCCGGGGCTGACCACGATTTCCACCGAGTTCGAGATCTATGACACAGGGCAGGCCGACGTCGTCCCCGTCCAGGCCGTGCAGCACGCAATCAAGGATCTGCCCGACGAGGTGCTCGTCTTCCTGCTCGGCAGCCGTTACTGCGACACAGACAGGCTTTCGGATTTCGCCTGGGCGACCTTTTCATCAACGCCGCTCGGCTGGGCGCGCGTGCAGGCGATCTGCGATTTCGTGCATGACCACATCACCTTCGATTATCAGAAGGCCGACGTTCTCAGAACCGCGCATGGGGGCTTCACCGATAAGAGCGGCGTCTGCCGCGACTTCGCCCATCTCGCCATCGCGCTCTGTCGATGCATGAATATTCCTGCAAGGTACTGCACCGGTTATCTCGGCGATATTGGCGTTCCCGCCGATCCGAATCCAATGGATTTCAGTGCGTGGTTCGAGGTCTTTCTCGGCGGGCACTGGCATACGGTCGATGCGCGGCACAACACCCCGCGTATCGGCAGAATTCTGATGGCAACAGGCCGGGATGCGACCGACGTCGCGATTTCGACGGCTTTCGGCCCGGCGATGCTTTCCCGCTTCGAAGTAATCACCGAGGAAGTGCCGTAAGTTGCAGCCACGGACCAACGGCCGCCGTAGGTAGATCTTACGCCTTCTTCAGGAACTCCGTTTTCAGCACGAGGCCTTTGACCTGCTTGGTGTTGCACTCGATCTCGCCAGGATTGTCGGTCAGACGAATGCCTTTGACCAAGGTTCCACGCTTCAGCGTCTCAGAGGTGCCCTTGACCTTGAGGTCTTTGATCAACGTCACGGAATCGCCGTCGTGAAGCTGGGTTCCGTTGCTGTCCTTTACGATAATGTCTTCGGCCATGATGTCCTCGCTTGATGATGCGAGGGGGAAAACACGACGACAGGGGAGAGTCAATCACCGGTCCCGTCCCGTCCCGTCTGATTCTCGTTCTCCTGCCCCCGATCCGCGGCTGAACAGACCTCACGAACACAGCTGCGCAGCCAGCGGTGTGCGGGATCGGCATCCATCCTCGGGTGCCAAAGCAATGAAACCGTGAGCTCCGGAGTTGGAACGGGAAGGGGGAAACTGTGCATTCCCGCTCGCAAGGCTGCCGTGTGCCGTTCAGGAACGCTGGCGACCAGATCCGAGGCGCGGGCGAGCGCCAGCGCCGTGGAAAAGCCGCCGACGATGGTAGCGACCTGCCGTTCCAGCCCGAGCGTATTCAGAGCCTCATCGATCGCTCCTTTGTCGAACCCGCGCCGCGAGACGGCGATATGGCGGCCGGCCGCGTAACGGGAGGGCGTGATCTCATCACCGCAAAGCGGATGGCCTGTGCGCACGACGCCGATGAAGCGGTCGCGGAACAGGGCCTGCGCCCGCACCTCCGGTCCCATCGTCTCGTCGACGACACCAGTTTCCAGATCGACGCTTGCGTCACGCAACGGCGCGCTGTCCTTGTCCGGTTTCTGCATGAAGCGCAGCCGCACGCCAGGCGCTTGCTTGCCGAGGCGAGCGATCAGATCGGGGCCGAAACTCTCGGCAAAACCTTCGCTGGAGCGCAGCGTGAATGTCCGGACGAGCCTGCCGAGATCAAGCGCTTCGCCAGGACGCAGAACCGCCCGAGCATCCTCGACGATGCGGCCGACCCGCTCGCCCAGTTCGAGCGCCCGGGGTGTTGGAACCAGGCCGCGGCCGGCGCGCACCAGCAGCGGATCGCCCGTGGCCTCGCGCAATCGCGCCAGCGCTCGGCTCATGGCCGACGGGCTGAGCCGCAGCCTCTCGGCCGCACGGGCGACGCTGCCTTCGGCGAGCAAGACATCAAGGGTGACGAGCAGGTTGAGGTCAGGAGTCGACATGCATGCGGTATAACATAATTTCCAAGTGATATGGCGCCAGACGCATGAATGAAGTGCAAATGCTGCGCATTCCGCCAGGCCAGTTGCGGGACTAGGGTTCGATGGCTCCTTTTCCAGGAGGGTGAACATGGAGGTCCTGTTGAAGCCGATCATTGCAGAACAGGGCGAGGCATTCGCCGAACGCCCCTATTCCGTCCGCTGGGGACTCGCCAGTCTTTGCCTCTCCATGCTCTTGCCGTCACTCGGCACCAGCATCGCCAACATTGGTCTGCCGGCCCTGGCGCAGGCATTCGGCGGCTCCTTCCAGGAGGTGCAGTGGATCGTGCTGGCCTATCTTCTTGCCATCACCACCCTGATCGTCAGCGTCGGGCGGCTTGGCGACATGACTGGCCGCAGGCGGCTTCTGCTCATTGGCATCCTGCTGTTTACGCTGGCCTCCGTCCTCTGCGGGTTTGCGCCCGCGCTCTGGCCGATGATCGCCGCGCGGGCGCTGCAGGGACTTGGCGCGGCCATCATGATGGCCCTCACCATGGCTTTTGTCGGCGAAACGGTGCCGAAGGCTAGGACGGGCAGCGCCATGGGGCTGCTCGCAACCATGTCGGCGATCGGCACCGCTCTCGGCCCGTCGCTGGGCGGCGCTCTGATTGCCGGGTTCGGCTGGCGGGCGATCTTTCTCGTCACCGTGCCGCTCGGCATCGTTGCCTTCACTCTCGCCTATCGTTTTCTGCCTCCTGACGTCAACATGGGGAAAACGGTGCCCGCCGGCTTCGACACGGCAGGCACTTTGCTGCTCGCCCTGGCGCTCTCGGCCTATGCGCTTGCGATGACGACCGGGCGGGGCAGCTTTGGATTGCTGAATCTCTCCCTGTTGGCGGCAGCTTTTTTCGGGGCCGGTCTCTTCGTCCTCGCCGAGAGGAAAGCCGCTTCCCCGCTGATCCGGGCGGCGGTGTTTCGCAATCCGGTGCTGAGCGCCAGCCTGGTCATGAACGCGCTCGTCTCGACGGTGATGATGGCAACGCTGGTGGTCGGCCCGTTTTATCTCTCCCGTGCGCTCGGGCTCAGCGAGGCCACCGTTGGCGCCGTGATGTCGATCGGCCCCGTCATCTCCATCCTTGCTGGAGTCCCGGCCGGCCGCCTGGTCGATCGTCTGGACACGCCATTCGTGATCGCCACAGGCCTCGTCGCCATGGCGGCCGGCGCCATCGCACTTGCCGTGCTTCCCGGAATGGCCGGCTACATCGCCGCCATCGCCATACTGACGCCCGGCTATCAGCTGTTCCAGGCGGCCAACAACACCGCCGTCATGGCGGATGTCGGCCCTGACCAGCGCGGCGTCATCTCGGGCGCGCTCAACCTGTCGCGCAATCTCGGGCTGATTACCGGCGCCTCCGTCATGGGTGCGGTATTCGCGCGAGCATCGGGAACACCGGATGTCGCCGCGGCAGGGCCCGAGGCCATTCACTCAGGGATGCAGATCACCTTTGCCGTCGCAGCCGTGGCGATCGCCGCGGCAGTCGCCATCTTTGCCGTGACTTACCGCCGCGGCCGCTGAAGCAGGGCTCCGTCGCGACTGAGACCAAGGTCCGATCCGACCCGGACTTCTTGCCGATACCAAATCCTCGGTCGCTGCAATAGGTTTTCGCGATGGAACGAATTTGCGGAGTTTAGCGGTGACCAAAATCTTCGTTGTGGGGATGATACTGACGCCGGTTGTTTTCTGGGGTTCCATCGGTGCGCTGATATACTCGATGCTGTCGTGAACGGAGGTTTTCTGACCGAGCGTGCTGATCAGCTCGGGAGCCGAGCCCTTGTTCATCGGCTCGGAACAAGCCCGTCAAGCAGGAAGCCCAGACCTTTCCTGAAAACGCCGTCCCAGTCATTGTCCAACAGCAGACGAGCACGCTCGATCGTCGGGTATTCTGCGCTGAGACGAGCAAGACGCTGCTGCCCGGCGAACATGTCTTCGTCCGAAAGGTCGAAGTTCTCACGAGTGATGGTCGTGCCCATAACATAATTCCAGAGCGACCATATCGCACCGTTCAAATCCGCCCGCAGGTAAAGCTTCAAGAGGGCGTGCATTACCTCCTGTCGCTCCTGCTCTAGATCCTTGTACGAACACCTGAATCTCTTTTCCATCATTCCCTCGTATCCGGCTGTCAATTGTCAAGCTCGGCAGGGTCAACAAACTCCATGCCCTTTCGGCTAGTGTCCGTCGTCCAGCGATTTACCTTTCGGACAAACCCCCAAACATCGGCGCCACTTGGATAAACGTAGCCTTCCTTCGAAGGGTCTGAGCCCATCGCGCCGAACATCTGTGATAGCCAAAGATCTTTTCGCGCGCTTACCTGGAGGTCGAGAAGCCAGCTCTCAAGCTCTCCATTTCGAACAGTGAAAAGACCATAGCTGTCCAGTTGATCGAAGAAGTCATTGGCAGTTGCTAACTCCGCGCCGGTCAGCATGCCTACTCCCCCGTCAGTTTTGTAATTGCCGCCTTTAGCGCACAACAGCGCTCGTACTTGACGGCGAGTCTCGATTAATCCGGGACGAAGGCCCGAAGGCACGCCCGCCGCAGCAAGGTATCTCAGAGCGACCTTACCGTCTTCCTTGATCCAATCGATGTCTAAAACGAGCGCTGCAGGGATACCCACATTGCGAAGCACACGGGCTATGTGCGTCGCCTCCTGTTTGTTGTGAGCATTAAGGAAGGTCGTGTGTCGAATGCCGCCAGCGTCGTAAAGGTTGATCCTCGTATTGATCTCGTCGTAGAAGGAGCGGTCGCTATCAGCCTCGACTACAACCGCGCTCTCGTAAAAAAGGGCGTTGATTACGCCTACGGATTTCAGAAGTGGGTCCTGCATCATCTTCGCGAGGTCTCCTGACGGGAGGAGTCGCGCGGTTGCAGCGCCGGTTTTGTAGGTAAGGCGCACGATGTCCACTGGTACACCGACAGACATGCAGCCCATAAGGAAATTGGGGCTGTGCGTCGAAACGAACATCTGCTTTTTTGCAATGTGCCGCGTCACCTCTCTGCCGAGCAACTGCGCTAACGCGGGATGCAAGAACGCCTCCGGCTCATCCATGAAAAGGATGTCGTGCACGCCCGCGAGAACTTCGGTTATTATGCCGACAAAAGCTTTCGTGCCATCTGAGGCGTTTTCAATTCTCGATGTGCCCTCGAAAAAGGTAATAGCTTCATCGGTGAACGACCGTTCAAGTTCCGGGGTGGGTTTACTGTCTGAAAAAGCGTAATGCAAGAAGCCCATATCAGTGGGATCGATCACTAAGAACCTGCCGAATGCATCGTGAATGATATCCGAAACGGAGTCTCGGACTGGGTCATCCTTGAATAGAGCAGCGATAGTTGTTTGAGGTAATTCCCTCAGATTCGGTGCTTTGGCATTGCTCGTCAAACCTAACCTATTCTCGCCTCCCAAATTTAGTAGGAAGTGGCGTAGGAAGATATTGTGGACGTATTGGCTATAACGGCCTGCGCCTACATTAAGGGCCCTTCGCAAACTATCAAGGCTGACTTCGTGACTGTTTCCGCGCGACCCAAGCCTAATATTCACAGAATCCGAGGATTGGTAACTTTTATCCCAAAGAAGATCTATTTTCGTTGCAATTTCGTCCTCCTCTAAAAGCGTGTAATCAATCTCCGTGAAAATCGTGTTTTGTGCTATTCCGGTTGCAAGAAATCGGTGTACCTCACGAAGGGACGCGCTTTTGCCGCCATTGTTAGGGCCGATAAAAACAGTGACGCTCTGAGGGTTAAGGTGCAGCGGCGGGGCATGTGGTCCTTCACCCGCCCTAAAAACCAATTTATTCACTTTCATAATGAGGTAATTGCCTTTGAAACCATGGATTTGCCCGCCGAACCGACATGCGCGTAAAGCTGGTTGGAATCTTGCTGTACTTGATCCTTGGAAGACAAGATTGGGCCAGAGCTAGGCGCATGAAGATTTTCACGAAGATAGCCTCACCTTTCCATAAGACGAAACCAATCTCGAACGGTGAGGCGCAACCGCAATTCCTCATCTTCTGCTAGCGGACAACAATGGGCGATTGGGTTCCGAAGTGCATTGAGGCTCGCGAACACCTTTTCCACAGCCTTCTTGCTATTGAAAATGGAACCAAAGATTCCCCAGTTCGAAGTGATGATCACCGACAGTTCGCCGAAGGTAGTGTAGTCTAGCTCGTCGTCAGACCGCCTGCTAACGCCTGCGTCCATCTCTTTCTTCACCCGCTGGTCCACCTCATTTCGTATTGTCTCAGGGACTTTGCCCCTCCACCAGTTGCCGATCGTCGTATCGCCTCGAAAGTTTCAGTGACCAGACGACGGATCGACTTCTCGAGGCTATAAAAAACCTCGTAGTGCCTTGCCATCTTTGCACCCTCGGCGCGCAAATCGGCCTCCAGCTGTGGGTAGTACTCGCGTTCGACTTCTTCGGATGGTACCGGCAGATGTCCAAGCCGAATATCGAAATGTCGCTCCAGACTGGATAAGTCTTCAGCGAGCATCTGATTTGTCATGTCGAACGCCTTGATCTTCCCAATGATCTCACTAACGGCCATTTAGAAGATGCTCCCGGAGACTTCGGAATATTGCGTTGAACACTGCCTGATCGGCTGTAGCGGGTAGATTCAGATTGATTGTATATGACAAATTTAGGCCAAGGCTCTGATTCTCAGAGGTACCCGTGGGTATGGACAACGGTGTCGGTCGGTCGCTCTCTTCCACTAGATCAAGCGATCGGGATTGCGCGTTGAAATCCGCTAAGTCGCGAAGATTTCTGAACGTCGACACGGTCAGCCGGGCAACACTACTATCAGTCGCAGCCCCTGTGACTTGGCATATCAGCGAATGAAGTTCTCGATCACCAAGATCGTAGCAGTACTCGTTCGCTTCAAATAGCTCCCGATAACCAAGTCTGACCGCTTCGGCGATTGCTGCTGCAGCTGTCTGTGCATTCCTGAATTTGTGATAGATGCCAGACGGTGAACCGTCAGAATTTACGAAACCGATTTTTTTCAAGAAAGGCGGAATGCTGGCGCCCGTTCCACCTTTCATTTGAAGCCGAGTTTGCACGAAATCGTGGGTGACTCGCTCAGGTGTTGCTGCAGCCCTAATCCTGTCGAGTGCAGTCTTGATGGTGCCTGGAGAGGATAAATAAGGAAGGTTGACTGGCATTGCACGGCTCCGAGAGGAGATTGTCATTATCTCGAAGGCTCTCAATCTTATTTGATTCGAGCAAGTAGGTGTGCGCTCACGATTCAGCCGTGTCCACGTTCATCGAGAGAATGCGAAGGGTGACGCCCTCTGTCTCAAGCTGCTTGGCGATGGCCAAAAGGTCGGCGGTCGAACGCGCCAAGCGGTCGGGCTTCGTGACGATGAGCGTGTCACCCTCGCGAACGTAGTCGAGCATTCGCTCGAGTTCGGGGCGCTTGGTGGCTCAGGGCTCGTGAGGCGGACCCACCCCCGGCCGGTTTTCAGGAGAGCCGGGAGGGCCTTTGGCTGATGCCGGGGCGGCACCCCGTACCCCACGTCCCTTGCAAATTTTGTGGAATTTTCCCGCCGCTTGACACGAGCCTGTTGAGGGATGTCTTTTTGTCGAACCGTGGAAGGTGGGGAGGAACTATGAAGTACGCGCTTGTGGATGGAGTGCGCCGGGAGGCGGAACCCCGGCTCCGTGGCGCTTGCATCGGATGCGGGGCGCCCATGATCGCAAAGTGCGGGACTAAGAAACTGCACCACTGGGCTCATAAAGGTCGCCTCGAGTGCGATCATTGGTGGGAGCCAGAAACCGAGTGGCATCGGGAGTGGAAGAACCAGTTTCCTCCGGAGTGGCAGGAAATTCGGCACATCGCTCAAAATGGCGAGCTTCATGTCTCTGACGTGAGGACCCCAAACGGAAATGTGCTCGAGTTTCAGTTCTCGGCGATCCGGCCTGACGAGCGCGCGGGGCGAGAGGCGTTCTACGGACCGCAAATGGTTTGGATCGTGAACGGAAGGCGACTGAAGCGCGACCTTACGTCATTTCAGAAATCTCTCGTAGAGAAACGCAGACACACCGATCTGCCAACGTGGTCTCTAGAACTTATAGACCTCTCCGCAAACATTCAGAACTGGGTGGAAAGCGGATGCAGAGTGTACTTCGACTTCGGCAATGCTTACTTTAATCACGACAGACATTATGACGAAGAAGCTCTATCAGCAAAAGACCAAGCCGATGACGGCGCAATCTGGTTGTTGCAGCGCACCGCTACGTGGACAGTCACTGCGACAATGGTTTTAAGGTCGAAACTCATTGAACATTACGTTCGCGGGACAGCTATACCTGGCCTTCCGGCCCATTCGCCACCGCCCCTTCAACCTGCGCAAACCTATCCTGCACCGTCCAGGAGCCCATACATGACGGCGAACGGCTTTCCTGCTTACTGGCAACGACGGGCACGAAGGGCAAGATTTTAGTTCATACCGACTTCAGCAGCACACGCGCCATCGTCATATGCGTATACCCGAACAGCATCCGCGAATCCTTTTGCCCGCTGATCAAACTGACCTCCGGGACGGAAATCCGCAGATTGACGGCACGAAGCGACAGAAATGTGCGGACTTTCAATAGGATCGTGGCGGAAGAGGTGGGATTCGAACCCACGGTACGGTTTCCCGCACGCCGGTTTTCAAGACCGGTTCCTTAAACCACTCGGACACTCTTCCAAGTATTTGGGAAGCCTGAGGAAATTCCGTTTCGGTCTTTCCGGAGGATCGGTGGTTTCTGCCGATCGCTGCCCATGACTCACAGGCCGGCTTTTTAGCAGCTTTGATGGCAGCGTCAACTTGTTCTGCAGAGAAGCGGCTTTGACAGCCGCTTCTCTCTGCCGCCGTCAGACAAGGACGGTGAAGTTGTCGAATGCGAGTTGCGGAAAGCCCGTCGGCTCGACATCGGGCTGAATATCGAAGCGGACAAAATCGACCGCTCCCAAGGCGGCCAGCGAGATATGCTGACCATCGGCAATGGTGTCTCCGTAGACCGTCAGCGACATCTCACTCACCTTGTTGCCGCCGATATAACCCTCGAAGGTTACGAGGGCGTCGACACCTTCATAGGCGGGGTCGAAATTGGTTGCGACATCGACGCCCTCGATGGTGAAGAGCTTGCCGTCAACGCGTTCGAAAAACGGATTATAGGGATTGGTGACGACGTACTCGTTGCCGCCGGATTCGGCGACCGCCCAAAGGTTGCCATCGAGTTTGTCGCCAAATTTGAATCCTGCATAGCCGGAGGCGATGTCAGGCAGCCCGGGATATTCGGTGGGAGCATTCTCGAAATCGATGGAATACTGTCCTTGCGGAGGAGTGTGGACGCCGATGTTGAGATTAGCGACGTCGGTGCCGCCCTTTCCATCGGAGATCTTAAATGAAAAATTCTCGCCGAAGATCCCGCCGGGTTCAAGCGCGCTCGGATCATTGACCGTGTAACTATAGCTGCCGTTGCTCCAAATCGTCAGCGTTCCGTGCTCACCCTCGATGGTAAGATATCCCGGCTCGCCCGCCTTGTTGGGAATTCTCATTCCGTTGACGAACTGAACCTGAAGCAGATCGCCGTCGGAGTCCGAGGCGTTGTCGAGAAGGTTTCCTTCGATGGCCTCCGCTGGTGCGTAGTCGTGGACCTTCACGTCAGGCGCTATTGGTTTGTGATTTGCCATGGCTCGTCTCCCTAAAGATGAGCGTGGAAAGGACGCCGGGCTGCGACGCGAACGCCGCAAATAAACTTTCTACTCCACTTTGAGTCAAGCAACAAACTACACGCGGTAAGGGAGTGGCGCCAGATGCTGGCGCCGTGGGGACACGTATATCGGAGAGGAACAGCTGGTATGCTACCCTGGGAGGAAGGTTCCGGTTGTAACCAACGTCGGAAGAGCAGCTGTTGCGCGTGCCGGTGTCTCAATCCGGTACCGCTCGGACTTTGAAAGCAGGCCGACGTTTACCATGTGGCCCGCATCGGCACACCGATTTCGGCTCTGATTGCAACAACGGGAGAGCTTCCAGTTAGCAATTTATAAACCATATTTATTAGAATTATCGCTATCGCAGCGAAATCGTTCGCAAATTTGCCACGAACTCAGCAAGATTAAAGTCTCGTTAGGCGGGCGGGGATAAGGCGTTGTTGACCCAGGATGGGGCAGAGTTCCTTAACCATAACGATCTTTGAGCGGCGTGGGGCACATGAAACTGGAATACGGGGCGTCTATCGCAACGACAGCACGGTGGCTAGCGATATCGGCGATGTGTGCGACGGTTGCGGCGTGCGGCACGACACAGGCCGTGCCGAAGAAAAGAGCCCACGGCAAGGAATATTTTTCCGAATCCGAATATGGCGTTAAGGCCAGCCCCCGCGTCGCCACCGGCAACAATATCCCGAAGGGCGGCGGCCGCTACATGGTCGGCAACCCCTATGAGGTGAAGGGCAAGTGGTACTATCCGAAAGAAGACTTCGCCTATAACAAGGTCGGCGTCGCCTCATGGTACGGCTCCGCCTTTCACGGACGGCTGACGGCGAATGGCGAAGTTTACGACCAGATGCACCTATCTGCCGCGCATCCGACGTTCCCGCTGCCGAGCTATGCCCGCGTCACCAATCTCGAGAACGGCTCCTCCATCGTCGTGCGCGTCAACGATCGCGGCCCCTATCACGAAGGCCGCATCATCGACCTTTCGAACAAGACGGCCGACATGCTGGATCTGCAGCACAGCGGCACCGGCAAGGTGCGCGTGCAATATGTCGGCCGCGCCCGCATGGACGGCCATGACATGCCCTATCTGATGGCCTCCTACGTGCCGAAGGGCAGCCGCATTCCCGGCATCAATCCGGAAGGGCAGATCGCAACCGGCGTGATGGTCGCCTCCAACAGCCGCAAGATCACCCGCGATCAGTTGCAGAACGCCGAAGACTACGAGACGCCGGCGAATGTGCCGGTGCCGATGTCGGCGACCTCCTATGCCGGCTCGACGCCGAGCGCGCGCTACAATGCGGCGCCGGGCCTTGCGCCGGCCGCCCATGTTCTGGTGGCGCCGTCGACTCCTTCCCCCAATGCCTCGCCGGCCTTCGATCAGATGGTGGTGCTGCCGGAGTTCGGTCCCATGCCTTATGAGCGGCCCTATGGCGGTTCGCAGGGCTCCCTCGCGCTTGGCTATCAGAACGAAGCGGTGAAGACAGTAACGGTCGATCTCGCCTTCGACGCGGTGATGGTGCGCAATGACGGGCTGACGCAGGCTTCCATCCTTGCCTCGGCCAGGCGCCAGCAGGCAAAATCGGCAGCGCGTTGAGCATGGCGATTGCATCGAATTTCGCCGCGCTCTAACCTTCTCAAAAACGCCGTTGACCGAATGGGAATTGCGATGCTGAGGCCTGTGCTTCGTCTGCTTGCATGCCTGATGCCGCTCGCCGCCAGCGCACATGCCGCCGACGGGGGCGCAGCCGGTTTCGCCACCAAGGCGGCGCAGGCCTATATGATCGAGGCCTCCACCGGCACGGTGCTTCTCGCCAAGAATGAGGATCAGAGCTTTTCGCCGGCTTCGCTCGCCAAGCTGATGACGATGGATCTGGTCTTCGATGCCGTGACCAAGGGCCAGATCACGCTCGATACCGAATATCCCGTTTCCGAATATGCCTGGCGCACCGGCGGCGCGCCGTCGAGGACGGCAACGATGTTTGCGGCCCTCAAATCACGCGTGCGCGTCGAGGATCTCATCAAGGGCGTCGCGATCCAGGGCGCCAATGACAGCTGCATCATCCTGGCCGAGGGGATGGCCGGAAGCGAGGAGCAATTCGCTCAGTCGATGACCCGCCGAGCCCGCGAACTCGGCATGGAGAAGGCGGTGTTCGGCAATTCCACCGGCCTTCCGGACGGCAAGAGCAAGGTGACGGCGCGCGAGATGGTGACGTTGGCCGCTGCGCTTCAGCAATCCTATCCCAATCTCTATCCCTATTTCGCGCAGCTGGATTTCGAATGGAACAAGATCTTCCAGCGCAACCGCAATCCGCTGCTCGGGCTCGATCTCGGCGCCGACGGGCTTGCGACCGGCTTTGCCGAGGGAGAAGGTTATTCGATCGTCGCGTCGGTCCAGCGCGACGGCCGGCGGCTGTTTTTGGCGCTTGCCGGCATAGCGTCCGACAAGGAGCGGACGGAGGAGGCCAAGCGCGTGCTCGAATGGGGGCTGACTGCCTTCGAGAGCCGTCAGATCTTCACTGAGCATGAAGTGATCGGCGCAGCCAGCGTCTATGGCGGCTGGGCGCGCACCGTCGATCTCGTCGCCAAGGCGCCGGTCAGCGTCTATATTCCGATCAGCAACCCCGATCGGCTTTCGGCGCGCATCGTCTATCACTGGCCGCTGACGGCGCCGGTGAAGCCGGATTATCAGGCCGGCACGCTCAAGATTTTCGCCGGTAGCCGGCTGCTCAGGGAAGTGCCGCTCTATACCGCGCAGGCGGTCGGGGAGGGCTCACTCAGCAGCCGGGCGGTCGACGCAGTGCTGGAACTCGGCGAATCGCTGTTCTTCTCCTGGCTCTGGGACAAGTCCGCCCCCGGCTGAGCGCCGGGATGAGGCTCTTGCGCACAGCTCTTCTTTTCCCGCGTGCCGTTGCTGCACAGCCATGCTCCAGACTTGAATGCCTGACCTTCTGATACAATTTGCGGGGAAGGTGATTATGTCGCCGCCGCGAAAGGTTTTCCTTCCCGATGTCTTCGGATAGATAGAAGAGGCGGGGCGCGCGTGCGTGCGGCGTCCGGAATGCGGGAATCTGTCATTGTCATCCGGTACGGGACTGTTCGTTACATTTGAAGGCGGGGAAGGCGCGGGAAAATCCACGCAGATCCGCCGCCTCGCCGAGGCGCTGAAGGGCGAAGGTCACGAGGTGCTGGTGACGCGGGAACCGGGCGGATCGCCGGGCGCGGAGGCCGTGCGCCATGTGCTGTTGTCGGGCGCTGCCGAGGCCTTCGGGACGCGGATGGAGGCTATCCTCTTTGCGGCGGCGCGCAACGACCATGTCGAAGAGGTGATCCGGCCAGCCCTTGCCGCCGGCAAGATCGTGCTCTGCGACCGTTTCATGGATTCTTCCCGTGTCTACCAGGGCATCACCGGCAATCTTGAGCCCGATTTCATCGAGACACTGCAGCGCGTCGCCATCAACGGCGTCATGCCGGATTGCACCTTGATATTGGATATTCCCGCAAAGGTCGGCCTGGAGCGGGCGCAGAAGCGCAGCGCTTCGGACGGTCCGGATCGCTTCGAGAAGGAGCGGCTCGAAACGCACGAAAAGCGGCGCGAGGCCTTTCTCGATATCGCCGCCCGCGAGCCGGCGCGCTGCCACGTGGTCGATGCCATGCAGACGGAAGAGGCGATCGCCGCCGAAATCCTGGCGATCGTCAAGCGGCTGATGTCACCCGCAGATCGCGCGCGGATGCCGGAAGCCGCCCATTATGAGTGAAGATCGGCCGGGACTGCTGGACGGCGCTATCTGGCCCGCCGAAAATACCAGGCTGTTTGGCCATGAGGAGGCGGAATCCTTCCTTGCCCAGTCCTACCGATCCGGCAAGGGCCACCACGCCGTCCTGATCGAAGGGCCGGAGGGCATCGGCAAGGCGACGCTCGCCTTCCGCTTCGCCAACCACGTCCTCTCGCATCCCGATCCAGATGCGGCGCCGGCGAAGATCGGCGATCCGGATCCTGCCTCGGCCGTTAGCCGGCAGATCGCCTCCGGCGCCTCGCATAATCTCCTGCATCTCGCCCGGCCGGTGGACGAAAAGACGGGCAGGGTGAAATCGGCGATCACCGTCGACGAGGTGCGCCGCGCCGGCAAGTTCTTCTCGCAGACCTCGGGCACCGGCAACTGGCGAATCGTCATCATCGATCCGGCCGACGACATGAACCGCAATGCGGCCAACGCCATTCTGAAGATCCTCGAGGAGCCGCCGAAGCGGGCGCTGTTCCTGGTGCTTTCGCACGCGCCGGGCCGGCTGCTGCCGACGATCCGCTCACGCTGCCTGCCGCTGAAACTGGCGCCGCTTCCCGACGAGGCACTCGTGGCGGCCCTTGCCCATCTCGGCATAGCAGGCGAGGGCAGCGTGCTTTCGGCGGCCAAGGGCAGCGTCGGCGAAGCCTTGAAACTTTTGAACTATGGCGGCAGCGAAATCATCGCCGGTTATGACGAGGTGCTTTCCGCCGAGGGACCATCCGCCCGCAAGGCGATGCACCGGCTGGCGGAGGCGCTTTCGGGCAAGGAAAGCGATACGATTTTCGATTTTTTCGTCAGCCACGTCGGCGACGACATCATGAGCCGCGCTCGCGCGGCGGCAGGCGATGGGCAGATCGCCGCGGCCGAACGGCTGGCGCGGCTCTACTCGGAGGTTATCGAGCGGCTTACCGTTTCCGACGCCTATAATCTCGACCGCAAGCAGACGATCATCAGTATTCTCGCCGACATCAAGCAGCCCAGACTCTAGCCAAGGTTTCAGCCAAGGTTGGGCGGATCAGCCGGCCAGCAGCTTCCACGCGACGAGCGCAAGGGTGACGGCCAGGACAATGCGAATGATGCGCTCGTGCAGCTTCGGCGCCAGAAGGCTTCCCAGAATAATACCGGGAATCGAGCCGACGAGCAGGGCAAAGAGCATCGCCCAATCGATCTCGCCGATCAGCCAATAGCCGGTGCCGCCGATCAGGGTCAGGGGTACGGCGTGGACGATGTCGGAGCCGACGATTTCGCGCACATCGAGCCTCGGATAGAGCACGAGCAGGATCGTCACCCCAAGCGCACCGGCGCCAACAGAGGTCAAGGTGACAAGCACGCCGAGACAGAATCCGAGAATGACGGTGAGGGCAAGAATGGTCGTCGCTCGCGGCGGCACGCGTTCGCCGATGGCGCGGCGCGCCAATTGAAGTATCGGGCCGCGAAAGATCAGCATGATCGCGGTCATGACGAGAAGCCAACCGAGGGCTGATGTAATGGTGTTGGTCACGCCGATGCTCTTTCGATCGACACCTGCCAGCAACCAGAGCATCAGCAAGGCGGCCGGGACGCTGCCGGCGGCGAGGCTGCCGACGATCTTCCAGTTGACGCGCCCATGCACGCCGTGAACAGCGGTGCCCGCTGTCTTGGTGATCGCAGCATAGAGAAGATCGGTGCCGACGGCAGTTGCCGGATGGACGCCGAAGAGCAGCACCAGCAGGGGTGTCATCAGCGAACCGCCGCCTACGCCGGTAATGCCGACAAGGGCGCCGACAAACAGTCCCGAAATCGAATAGAGAGGCTCGAATGTCAAGCAAGCGCCTCCAACGGCGCCCGGCCACGGGGATTGTGGTGGGTGAAAACTGGCACGTCGTTGGGTCCCGCCTCTCTTTCTGACGACCGGTAAATTGCGTGCGAGACGGAGTCAAGCTCACGACCCCGTGTCCTGGAATTCATGGGCGGCAGCGAAACTTGATGTTTCGCTCGACGGTGACATGCGCTAAGAGCGGCTGACCATTGATAAATAAGCCGGACCTTGGCCGCCATGACAGACAAGACATCCTTCTATATCACCACCGCGATTTCCTATCCCAACGGCAAGCCGCATATCGGCCATGCCTATGAGCTGATCGCGACGGATGCGATGGCTCGGTATCAGCGCCTGGATGGCAAGGACGTCTTCTTTCTGACGGGCACCGACGAACACGGCCAGAAGATGCAGCAGACGGCGCGCGCCGAAGGGATCCCGCCGCAGGCGCTCGCCGACCGCAACTCCGGCGAGTTCCAGGCGATGGCCAAGCTGCTCAACGCTTCGAACGATGACTTCATCCGGACCACGCAGGAGCGTCATCACGAGACATCCAGGAATATCTGGACGCTGATGGCCGACAATGGCGACATCTACAAGGACAGCTATGCCGGCTGGTACTCGGTGCGCGACGAGGCCTATTACCAGGAAAACGAGACGGAGCTGCGCGCCGACGGCGTGCGTTACGGCCCCCAGGGCACGCCCGTCGAGTGGGTGGAGGAGGCGAGCTATTTTTTCAAGCTCTCCGAATACCAGGAGAAGCTGCTGGCCCATTACGAGGCCAATCCCGATTTCATCGGCCCGGCCGAGCGCCGCAATGAGGTGATCTCCTTCGTCAAATCCGGCCTCAAGGACCTGTCGGTGTCGCGCACGACCTTCGACTGGGGCATCAAAGTGCCGAACGACCCTTCCCATGTCATGTATGTCTGGGTCGACGCGCTGACCAACTACATCACGGCGACGGGCTATATCGAGGACAAGAATGGCCCGAGGGCGAAGTACTGGCCGGCGGATGTGCACATCATCGGCAAGGACATCATTCGCTTCCACGCCGTCTATTGGCCGGCTTTCCTGATGTCTGCGAAGCTGCCGCTGCCGAAGCGCGTTTTCGCCCACGGCTTTCTGCTCAACAAGGGCGAGAAGATGTCGAAGTCGCTCGGCAACGTCGTCGATCCGGTCAATCTGGTGAATCATTTCGGGCTCGACCAGGTGCGCTACTTCTTCCTGCGCGAAGTCTCCTTCGGTCAGGACGGCAGCTATAGCGAAGAGGCGATCGGCACGCGCATCAATTCCGACCTCGCCAACGGCATCGGCAATCTCGCCAGCCGGTCGCTGTCGATGATCGTCAAGAATTGCGACGGCAAGATCCCGGAATGCGGGCCGCTGACCGACGAGGACAAGGCGATGCTTGCCCAGACCGATGCGCTGCATGCATCGACGCGCGAGGACATGAGCAAGCAGCTCATTCATCGCGCGCTCGCCTCGATCATTGCAGTCGTTTCGGAGGCCGACCGCTATTTTGCCGGCCAGGCGCCCTGGGCGCTGAAGAAGACGGATCCGGCGCGGATGGGCACGGTCCTTTATGTCACGGCCGAGGTGGTGCGCCAGATCGCCATCCTGCTACAGCCCTTCATGCCGGAATCGTCGGGCAAGCTGCTCGATCTTGTCGCCGCGCCTGCCGACAAGCGCGATTTTGCCGCGCTTGGCGAAGTTGGCCGCCTCGTTGCCGGGACGGTGCTCGAAGCGCCGACACCGGTCTTCCCGCGCTATGTGGCTCCGGAGGCCTGAGGCCGTGCTGATCGATACCCATTGCCATCTCGATTTTGCCGACTTCGAGGCGGAGCGCGACGAGATCGTCACGCGCGCCCACCAAGCCGGCGTCAAGCAGATGGTGACGATCTCGACGCGCGTGCGCAAGCTCGACGGGCTGCTCGCCATCACGGAGAAATATCCGTCGGTGTTCTGCTCCGTCGGCACCCATCCGAACAATGCCGGCGACGAGCTGGACATCCAGACCGAAGAGCTGGTGCGCCTAGCGAAGGCGCATGAGAAAGTGGTGGCGATCGGCGAGGCGGGCCTCGATTATTTCTACGACACGCAGACACCAGAGGATCAGCAGACCGGATTTCGGCGCCATATTGCCGCCGCTCGGGAAACGCAGCTTCCGCTCGTCATCCACAGCCGCAGCGCCGATGCCGATATGGCTGATATCCTGACCGAGGAAACGGGGAAGGGAGCCTTCCCGTTTATCCTGCATTGCTTCTCGGCAGGGCCGGATCTGGCGCGGACCGGTGTCGAACTCGGCGGCTACATCTCTTTTTCCGGCATTCTGACCTTCCCGAAATCGGAAGAGCTGCGTGAGATCGCCAAGACGATCCCGCATGAACGGCTGTTGGTGGAAACGGACGCGCCCTATCTCGCTCCGAAGCGCTGGCGCGGCAAGCGCAATGAGCCGTCCTATGTCGTCAATACGGCCGAAGTGCTCGCCGAGACGATTGGCCTTTCCTATGCGGACGTCGCAAGGATCACGACGGAGAACGCGTTTCGCCTGTTCTCGAAAATGCCAAGGATTTAGCAGGTGCTCTATCGGCGGCGCTTCACCATTCTCGGCTGTTCGTCGTCACCGGGCGTGCCGCGTATCACCGGCGACTGGGGCGCCTGCAATCCCGACAACCCAAGGAATCGGCGCACGCGCGCCTCGTTCATGGTGCAGCAATTCGCTCCCGATGGCGGCGTGACGACCGTCGTCATCGACACCGGACCCGATTTTCGCGAGCAGATGATCCGGGCAGGGGCCGACCATGTCGATGCGGTGCTCTACAGCCATCCGCATGCTGATCATATTCACGGCATCGACGATCTGCGCGGCTATTTTCACAATACCCGCCGGCGAGTGCCGATCTACGCTGACCAATTTACGATGGACAGGCTGCGTGAAGCCTTTGGCTATTGCCTGGAGACGCCGCCGGGCAGCAATTATCCGCCGATCGTGCTGCCTGTCGTCATCGAAAATCTTGACGAACCCGTCGAAATCCGCGGCCCCGGCGGCAAGATCGATTTTTTTCCGCATATCCAGCAGCATGGCGATATCAATTCGCTCGGCTTCCGCATCGGTGATGTAGCCTATTGCAGCGATATCAGCGATTTCCCGCCGCAGACCGTCGAAAAGCTGAAAAATCTCGACGTGCTGATCATCGACGCCCTGCAATACACCTATCATCCGAGCCATCTGTCGCTGGAACAGTCGCTCGACTGGATCGGCCGGCTGAAGCCGAAAAGGGCGATACTCACCCACATGCATACGCCGCTGGATTATGACGCAGTGATGGCGCAGACGCCGGACCACGTGGTCCCGGCGTTCGATCAGATGAGCTTCGAGACGGAGTTTCTCGCTTAACCCGGCGATGCAGCATGCTTACACGCGTACAGCAGGATCGGGGACTGAGCCCCGACCCTGGCGCAGGTCACTGCATATAGGGAAGAACCTCGACCGCGCCGCGATAGATCATGTCGAGCGAGACGTAGAGGATGATCAGCAGACCGATATAAGCGATCCAGCGATGGCGGCCGAGCAGACGGGCGATCAGGTTCGCGGCGATACCCATCAGCGCGATTGACAGACCGAGGCCGATGACCAGGACGCTCGGATGTTCGCGCGCAGCGCCGGCAACAGCGAGCACGTTGTCGAGCGACATCGAAACGTCGGCAATGACGATCTGGGTTGCCGCCTGGAAGAAGGTCTTTTTCGGCGCGCCTTCGCCGCTTTCCGCTACGCGATCCTCGTTATGGCCGTCGCGAAGCTCGCGCCACATCTTCCAGCAGACCCAAAGCAGCAGCAGGCCGCCGGCCAGCAGCAGGCCGACGATTGCCAGCAGATAGACGGCAACACTGGCGAAGAGAATACGCAGGACCGTTGCGGCAAGAATGCCGACGATGATCGCCTTGCGCCGTTGTGTGGCCTCGAGGCCGGCAGCGGCAAGACCGATAACCACGGCGTTGTCGCCGGCGAGAACAAGGTCGATAGCAATGACCTGCAGCAAAGCCGTCAGACCGGCTGCCGTAAAGATGTCCATATGAAATGTCCCCAATGCGTCGAAAGCCGTGCTAGCGTCTCGATGGTTTGACGTCAACCGCCGAAGGCTGCAACAGACGGTGCGATTCACTGCCTGGTGTATCTGAAAAAGGACAGGCGGCAACGTTATGGAACTGCCGTGAAATGCCGCCGATCCGTCCCACTGCCGTGGAACATTCATCTCGGCTGCCGGTTCTTCAAGTCAGAAAGCAGGCGTCGGGTCGACGTCTGGAAAGAGACATCGAGAGGAGCGTTCCGTGAGCAACATTCACCACGATACCAACCCCAGCTCTTCAGGCCCGATGGGCGGCGGCAGCCTTACGGCATTTTTCGACAGCCGGTCCGAAGCCGAATCTGCGATCTCCCGTCTCGAGGACGCGGGCGTGCCGGTCGCAAGAATAAGATTGATGCCGGGCTACGAAGCGGACGGAAAGAATGCCGGCGCCATAAGTGACGACCGCAGCGGCTTCTTCGACGCGCTGGCCGACTTCTTCTTCCCGGATGAAGATCGCGCGATGTACGCAGAAGGGCTGCGGCGAGGCGGCTTCCTCGTTCAGGTCAACGATATCGACGACGCGCTCTATGAGACAGTTCACGATATTCTCGACGACGAAGGCAGCATCGACATCGATGAGCGGGCAGATCTCTGGTTGTCGGAAAGCGGCCGTCAAGGTGGGTCGAATACCGGTTTTGCCGGCTCGGCCCATGGCGGCAAAGCTGCGGATGACCTGGCTGTGTCCGAGAGCGCGTTCGAAGATGAAACGCGACCGGTCGCGATACGCGACACCACGCATGGAAGCGCCAAGGTGCGCGCTTACACCTATCCCGGAGGCAGCTCGCCATCGACCGGTGCAGATCGGCAAACGCAGACACAGACGCAAGGCGGATCGAACCAGAGTCAGGGATTCCGGCGCGATCACTGATGTCCAGTGCCTCGCATGAGAGCCGGCTACGGTCGCTCTAGCTGATATTCGAAGGAGACGTCCATGCAATCCTCCATCAATCGCGACGGTTTCCTTCCGCCGGATCCCGATGAGCTGGTCGCGGAAGGTGAGCCGCCGTTTGCCGACGCCGCCACCGCGACTGCGCGCGAGAAGGCCGACCACGATCTCGACCTCCTACAGCACGAAGTAAGGCTGTTGCGCGCCCGGATCGGCATCCTGCGCGAGGATGCGGAATCGGCGCTGAAAGCCCAGGCGAACCTGATAGACGCAAGCGCCCATGTCCAGCTCGGGAACTATCCCTGGGCAAAGCTCGCCTTGGCCACGGGCGCGGCTTTCATCGCCGCCAGAATCGTTCGCAGCCTTCCGTTCGGCGCTTTGCTGGCCGGCCACCTCTCTGAGACGAGACGGTGGTGAAGGGCTGACATCTGATACGCCCGGTCCTCTGACAATTCGGGGGAGAGCCCAATGTGCTGCCCGCGATCTGACTGCGGGCCGCACTTCGCAGTTGCGCCAAATTCATTTCTGACATTACCAACCGTAGCCGGCACTGTGCCGCAGGGGGTCTGCAGGACGGGGAGGCGCCCCGATGATGCGCGCCGAGACAACGATGATCGCAGCTGGGCAACGATCAGCCTGCCTCGGCCAGACAGGTTCCTCGATTGACGTTGATGGCGTGACGCTTCACAAAGTGCCAATCCTCTACAGCACAAGCGGCACCGTTCCGGGGACCATGATCACATGCGCAGCAATGACGACCGCCATTCCTTGCGGAAAATATTCACAGTCCTGACGATCCTGTTTTCCACACTGCTGCCAATCGGCGTCAATCCTGCTTCCTCGGCTGAGTCATCCGAATCCTCGGCGCCGATCCGCGTCATCATCGAATTGCCGAATGACGATTCCGGTCGCGCTCTGGTCGATCGGATCGTTCCCGGCAATCAGGAGCCCACGCGGCCAGTCGCCGTCTCACCAGCGCCAGCACCGCCGTCGATCGCGACGTCACTGCAGGATTTGCGCCAGCGCTTGCTCTCGCTCGTCAACGCAGTTCCAACCCTTCCGGGACAGATCCAGGCGGCGATCCGGCTCTTCCAGACAGACAATCGTATCGACCCTGTCAGTCTAATCCTGGCGGTCACACTTTTCGTAGCAGGCGGTTTTCTGGCGCAGCGCATCGCCTGGTGGTCGGGGCGAGGGCTTCTTCATTTTATACTGACCGCACCTGCCGACACGGTCCGGCAGCGGATCAAACTGCACGCCGGGCGGCTGTCGATGGGGCTTCTCGCATTGATCGGCTACCTCATCGGAAGCCTCGGCGCCTTTATCCTGTTTCCATGGCCCGCTGTGTTTCGCGACGTTGCGCTCATTCTGCTGTCAGCTGCGCTCATGGTGCGCCTCGGCGTGCTGGTGGGCCGCATCGTGATCGCGCCGGGCGCCCGCCTGCCGCATATGCGGCTTGTGACCCTTGTGACGTCGCTTGCGTGGTTCTGGTACTACTGGCTCCTTGCAACGGTCGCTCTGTTGGCAGCCGGCTGGGCCACCATCGAAGTGATACGAACGATCGCGGCTCCGGCCATATTGGTCGATCTTTTTACCGCGGCATGGCTCGCGGTCGTCTCGATCGCGCTGATCGCGATGATTTGGCTGCGGCAGTTCCGTTCCGACGGGCCGCCGGTGAACCGGCTGATCAGCGTCGGCTTCAGCGCAAGCATTATTCTCTCATGGCTGTTATGGGTGTCGGGACTGCGTGCTGCATTCTGGACGGTGATCGTCATTGCGCTTCTGCCGCTGACGGTATCGGTAGCGCGCGATATCACTCGGCGCATCATCATCAATTCGCAGGATGAGCGTTCAGTGGACGATCCGACCGTCTTGGGATGGTCGGTCGTTATCATGCAGACGTTGCGCAACGGTCTTATCGTGGTTGCCGCGCTGCTCATTGCCCGCGCGTGGGATGTCAATCTCGGTGATCTTGCCGCAGCCGAGACGGTGACCACACGTCTGATCCGGGCGGGAATCCGGATCGTGATCGTATTGCTGGTGACCGACGTCATCTGGAAGCTCGTCAGCACTCTGATCGACACGCAGATGGAAGTGGCGTCGCGGAGCGTGAATGCAGGCCATCAGGAGGGGCCGGAGGCGCGCCGCCGTCAGCGGTTGAATACGCTTCTTCCCATTCTTCGCAATGTGCTGTTCCTCGCGATCGGCGCCGTCGGTTTCCTTATGATTCTGGATGCTGTCGGCATTCAGATCGGGCCGCTGCTTGCTGGCGCTGGTGTCGTCGGCATCGCCGTCGGCTTCGGTGCGCAAACGCTAGTCAAGGACATTATCTCCGGGGTCTTTTATCTGTTCGACGATGCCTTTCGCATCGGAGAATATATACAGGCGGCAAAATACAAGGGTACGGTCGAAGGATTTTCGCTGCGATCGATCCGCTTGCGACACCACCGCGGTCCTGTCACCATCGTTCCATTCGGCGAACTTGGCGCGGTGCAAAATCTGAGCCGCGACTGGGTCATCGACATCATCACGCTTACGCTGAACTATGACAGCGACCTCGAGGAGGTCCGCAAGACCATCAAGCGCATTGGCGTCGAGCTTCTGGAAGATGCCGAGCTGGGGCCCAATATCATCGAGCCCTTGAAAATGCAGGGCATCGAGCAGATGGCGGATTATGGCGTGCAGATCAGGCTGAAATTCATGGCCAAACCGGGCGAACAATTTGGCGTCCGCAGAAAGGCGCTTGCCATGCTGAAGAAGACCTTCGCCGAAAAGGGCATTCAGTTTGCAACACCGACGGTGCATGTCTCCGGCGGAACGGCCGATGCAGCGTCATCAGCCGCCGCGTCGGAGCTCCAGAGACCAACAAAACCAGTCTTGCCGATTGAGGATTAGCAAACCGCAAGGCTTCCACCCCTTGTTTGGAATGCCCGTGGGCGATGTGCGAATCCAACCTGTTGAGCAATCGACCTAGAGGTAAGCCGGATGATTGATTTCAGGTCACTGACAGAAACAGATTTTCCGATATTGTGTGAGTGGCTAAATAAACCTCATATGCGTGCTCACTACCAGAAGACGCCGATAACGATCGAGGAAGTCCAGAGGAAGTATTCTGAGCGCCTGAGCCCAAGCCATCCTACCCATTGCCATATAGCTTGTTATAATGGTGAGCCTTTCGGAACATTGCAGTGCTATTTGCTTCGCGACTATCCCGACTTCGCGTCTGAGATGGGCGAGCACGACGGCGTAGCGGTCGACTTATTTATCGGTGATGAGCAGTTCATAGGGAGGGGCTTGGGGAAAACTATGCTTCGCTCATATGTGCTGAACGTGGTTCCTTCACTTTTTCCCCACGACTGCAAATGTTTCATTTGTCACGCTAAAGAGAACCAAATAGCTATTCGGGGTTCGCTGTCCGCAGGGTTTCTGCCGTATCGAGACGTCATCGAGGGAGGAGTGGAAAGTCTGCTACTTTCATTCGACCGATCGAACCAGGCATGTCTGCCTTTTGTCCGATAATCTCGTTCGGCGATAAATCCCGCTGACCATTGCGGAGAGACGGTTCGGGGCCAAAAGCAACAGTCGGAAAACCGCTCTCCTGTTCCATAATCTACCTTATGCGACACTAAAATGTAGCCGGGTGGGTTCAAGGATGAAGTGCGACTTGCGATAGATGCCAATGGGTTATCACTCGCAAGGAATGGCTGATGAGACGCACCTACTCCCAGATCGACATGGATGAACGTCGCAGGGTCGCTCGCTGGCGAGCGGCCGGCCTGAGCGCCACCGTCATTGCCGAGAAGCTCGGCCGGCATCGCTCGACGATTTTCCGCGAGCTCAAGCGGAATGCTTTTGAAGACCGGCAGATGCCGGATCTGAACGGCTACTATTGCGTGACTGCCCACGAGATGGCGCGTGAGCGCCGAGCCAAGCTGCGCAAGCTCGCCCGGTTTTCCCATGTGCGCCAATCCGTGATCGAACGGATCATCCATGGCTGGTCGCCACAGCAAATCGCCGGCAGCATGCGGCTGGAGCGCCATCCAATCTGCGTCAGTTATGAGACGATCTACAAGTTCGCCTATTCCGCAGACGGTCAGGCCATCAAACTGTGGCGGCACCTGCCGGAGCGTCGTGCGAGACGCAGACCGCGGCATGCCCGCCGGCGTCACGGTCGCCGCTTCAGCCCGGAACTCAACATCCTTCACCGTCCTGACAACTGTCGCCGAGCGCAAGCAGTTCGGCCATTGGGAGTGCGATCTCATTCAGTTTCGCAAGAAGTTCGGCAAGGCTAACGTGACCTCACACCGCAAAGTTAAAGTGTCCTGTTTCTGCAAAGTAAGAGTGTCACTCTCCCCGGGTTTTGATGAGCTGGGAGATTGCGGATGGGACTGATTGCGATGCGCGGTGTGTGCCCTGCAAAAATCTAGGTATCCATGCATCCGGACGGACGATATTCGAACCGTATTGGTCGGTTTAGCGTTGCCTTAAAGAAACTGTGCAAGGATACGCTCTTACCACCACACCGGCGAGCTGATGAAGTTTCGAAAAAACCCAGAGATAGCGCGCAGCCGCGCGGGCTGCCTAACCGGCCATGTAAGCGCCTTCGCGCCAGCGGTATTTGCGGCCATTATCGCGGCCATCGTCGTCTGGGTGGCAACGAATTGGCGGCTGGAGCGCGCTCTCGCCGATGAACGTTCGATTGTCGCCGGTGAGCTTGCCACGATATCATCTCGGCTGCAGACGAATCTGAATAGCAATGTGAAACTGTTACAAGGGCTGGCGGCGGGTATCTCCGTCGATCCCGCAATGGGTCAGAACGGATTTTCGAAACTTGCAGCACGGATCCTGCAGCCTGATTCACAATTGCGAAGCTTCGCCGCAGCGCCTGACATGGTGGTCAGTTGGGTCTATCCGGAAAAAGGAAATGAAAGAGCCATCGGGCTCGACTACCGGAAGAACGAGAAGCAACGGGCTGCCGCGATGCTGGCGCGCAACACCCACAACATCGTCTTGACTGGCCCGGTGGAGCTTGTCCAAGGCGGAATGGCTTTCGTGGTCAGGTGTCCTGTCTATATCACCGACGGAAATAGCCAGATATTTTGGGGCCTTCTTTCCGGAATCATAGATATTCCAAAGCTTTATGGAGATAGCGGTCTTCGTTCGACCGATCTTGAGATTGCCATCAGCACCGAACCGGAGCCGGAATCGCCCAAACAAGTGTTTCTCGGCGACCTGGAGACCTTTCAAAGAAAGCCGGTCGTCGCGAACGTGGATATGACCTACGGCCGATGGACCCTCGCCGCGCGTCCGAAGCATGGATGGGGCCAAAATAACGGGATCGGCGCCTTCGAGTTCTATGCAAGTTTATTGGCCTTCTGTGTCGTTGCCCCCATCGTCTGGGTCGGCTTTCTGACCAGATCGCGCCAAAGAACCATCGAAAAACTTCGCCTGCACAAGAAGAAGCTCGTTCGCGCGCGGCAGCGCCTGGAATACCTGTCACTGCACGACGCACTGACGGGACTTCCCAATCGACGATTCGTCGACCAGATGATCTCGCAGCCGCCGCGGCCGGCTCCGCACGATTGCCTGATCCTCATCCATATCGACCTTGACCGGTTTAAAGAGATCAACGACACGAAGGGCCATGCCGGCGGTGACATCGTCCTCCAGGCCACGGCTTTGCGGCTCGCCGATTTGGCCGGTCCGAACGACGTCGCGGCTCGCATCGGTGGAGACGAGTTCATTTTCGCCAGCTGGAGCGCCAATCCTGAGCCTAAAGCAACCGAATTGGCCAAGCAGATTGTCGACGCGCTTCAGCGCAACATTTTTATCGATGGAGCAGCCTATGTGGTCGGAGCAAGCGTCGGGGTCGCCTGGGAGGCTGAACCTTCTCGGCAGGACCTCGGCCAGTTGCTCCTGAATGCCGATCTGGCGCTCTACGAGGCGAAGAAGGCGGGTCGCGGTCGCGCCGCTATCTTCACCGAAGAGCTTCGAAGCGCCGCAGTCCATTCGAAAGAACTGGCGGATGAATTCAACCAAGCGCTCGAACGCGACGAGTTCGTCGCGTTCTTCCAGCCGCAGTTCGACGCAACCACATTGGCGGTCGCAGGCGTCGAAGCCCTCGCCCGCTGGGATCATCCGCGAAGAGGTCTGCTCGGCCCCACCGAGTTTCTTGATGCTGCGGAACGGCTCGGGCGTAGCGGCGACATGGATAGACTGATCCTGCAAAAGGCACTCTTCGAGCTGACGAGATGGGACGGCTTGGGACTGCAAATCCCCCGGGTCTCGGTCAATATATCCGCGCGCCGACTGGCGCAGGCAAATCTGCTTGCCGAGCTTTCGGCCCTTCCCGTAGTGAGGGGCCGCCTGTGTTTCGAGCTGCTTGAAACAATCTCCTTCGATGAGCTTCAGCCTGCTCTCAATGAGGTGATTCCAGCCATCAAGGCGCTCGGCATAGAAATCGAAATCGACGATTTCGGCACTGAACATGCCAGTATCGTCAGCTTGCTTCGATTTGAACCCCGAAGGCTCAAGATCGATCGAGAGATTGTCAAGCCGATCCTCGCCTCTCCTTCTCAACGCCGTCTGGTCTCCTCGATCATCGAAATCGGCCGATCACAGAACATCGACATCGTTGCCGAAGGCGTGGAGACAATGGAGCACGCGAAGATCCTGAAAGATCTCGGCTGCCATCTGCTGCAAGGTTACGCACTGGCGCGGCCAATGACCTCGGAGCAGCTGATCGAATTTTGCCGTCAGCCGCATAGAGGAACCGCAAAGGCAGGCCGCTAGGTTGGCCGTCGGCTGTTTGTGCTTGCGGGTCTTCGTAAGCAGGTTCATTCTTATCCCCATTGAGAAGCCGCCGGCAGCGGCCGATGTCGCTGTCGCACATGGGGTTTTCGTGAGATGCCTGCGATGGAATGCGCCGGCTGCGGTTTCGACATTCAGAGCGGTTTTGCTTTCTGTCCGCGATGCGGCGCAAGGCAACCCCTGTCCTGCGCGGCCTGCGGTTATCCATGTCAGCCTGATTTTGCCTTTTGCCCGAGATGCGGCGCGTCGATCTCAGGCAAAGCCCAGCCGGCCGCGAAGCCGGCCATCGAGACGGCACCGGCTGAATCCGATGGCGATGCCGACCGTCGGCCGGTGACGGTGCTCTTTGCCGATCTCTGCGGCTTCACGACGTTGAGCGAGCAGATCGACCCCGAAATCATGCGGGTGCTGCAGAACGAATTGTTCGAAGAGATGACCCGGGCGGTGGAAGCCTATGGCGGCTTCGTCGACAAATTTGTCGGCGATGCACTGCTGGCGCTGTTCGGGGCGCCGGTCGCCCATGAGGACGATCCGGTGCGGGCGCTTGGCGCCGCACTTGATATGATCGATCGGGCCGCTGCGGTCGACAAGCGCTGGCAGTCGCGTGCGGGCGTGCCGCTGCGCTTGCATATCGGCATCAATAGCGGCCCTGTGGTCACTGGCGGCTTCGGCGCCGCCAGTACAAAATCCTATTCCGTGACCGGCGACACGGTGAACACCGCACAACGGCTGCAATCCATGGCCGGCGAAAACGATATTCTCGTTGGTCCGCTGACCTACCGTCTCACCCGCCACGCCTTTGCCTTCGACAGCCTCGGCGCGCAAACCCTGCGAGGTAAGGTTGGAAACGTCCTCGTGCATCGGCTGACCGGACTGCTGGAAGCGCCGCATACGGCACGCGGGCTCGAAAGTTTCGGCCTTCAGGCGCCGATGGTCGGTCGGGACGCGGAATTGTCGCGCCTGTTGACCTGCCTCGATCTTGCCTGTGGCGGCGCCGCGCAGCTTGTCCGCCTGATCGGCGAAGCGGGCATCGGCAAATCGCGTCTGGCCAGCGAATTCGTCGGGATCGCCGGCAACACGGACCGTTTTCCTGGGCTTGCTATCCGCAGAGCCACCTGCTCTCCCCTCGGCGAACAATCCTACGGCACGCTCGCCGCGGTCGTGCGGAGCGCCTATGGAATCGGCGAGCGGGACGATCCCGACAGGACACGGCAACTGCTGACAACGGGATTCCGTGCCCTCGATCTCGGGCCTGACGACGTCGCGGCGCTTTTGCCGCTCTTTTTCCATGTTCTCGGCCTCGGCGATCCCGATGGCGCGCTCCGGCACATCGAACCGGAACAATTGCGTCGCCAGATCTTCTATGCGGTCCGAACCATCTTCGAGCGGCGGCTGGCACAAGGCCCTCTCCTGCTTGTGATCGAGGATCTCCACTGGGCGGATGCCGCCTCACTGGAAGTGCTGCGTTTCATGATGGACCGGCTGGAGCGCAGCCGACTGATGCTGCTTGCGATTTACCGGCCGACGTCGCAGACGGATCCGCTGAACTCCGATCGCGTCAGCGTCACTGTTCAGCGTCTCGGCCCCCTCTTCGCTGCCGATGGGCAGAAGCTGCTTGCCGCCTTTTTTGGCGAGGGTCACGGCAAGTTGCCGGCGCCAATGCGCAAGCGCATCCTCGAGCGCGCCGGCGGCAATCCGCTGTTTATCGAAGAAATCCTGCGCGGCCTGATCGACATGGGCGCGCTGCACAATGACGGGCAGCGCTGGCATGTCGCAGCCGAAGACGCGGATGTCGATATACCGGTCAATTTGCAAGCCCTGTTGCTTGCCCGCGTCGACAGGTTACCGCAGGAGATCAGACGTCTGGCGCAGGAGGCTGCCGTCGTCGGCCCGAAGTTCGATACCGCCCTGCTCCGCACCGTCGCGACCGATCCGGCCGGCATCGATGCAGCGCTGGATTATCTCTGCGATGCCAATATCATCGAGGAGTTGCGTGGACCGGACGCCGAGACAGCGCCGGGCTATCGCTTCAGCCAGACCTTGATGCACGATGTCATCTACCACAATCTGCTGCTGCAACGCCGCATGGAGCTTCACCGACGGATCGGCCGGGCGCTGGAACGCCAATATGGCGTGGCGCCGGATCGAGCAGAGCATCTGGCGCAGCTCGGCCATCATTTCAGCCTGACCACCGAAAAGGCCAAGGGGGCCAGCTATCTCATGGCGGCCGGCGATATGGCGCGCAAGATATACGCCAATGACGATGCCATGCGTCTTTACCGACAGGCTCTTGCTGCCTTCGCCGACGAGCAGGAGGCGCCGCCGGAGCAATTGGCACTGTTGGAGCGCCTTGGCGATCTCTGCGGTCCTGCCGGCCGGCGTGAGGCCGCCCTGAACCATTATCAGCGAGCACTCGCGATCCACCGCGCGAAAGATGATCGGATCGCCGCTGCGAGGATCTTGCGCAAGATCAGCCGCCTGCATCTCGATGCGGGACGCCGCGATCAGGCGGAGGCCCATTGTGCCGAAGCCGAAACGATGATCGCGCCGATCGATGCGCCGGTCGAACATGCCCATCTCCTGCAAGAACGCGGCCACCTTGCCTTCCGCACCGGCGACCAGGCTGCTGCTGCCGAATGGGCGACACAGGCGCTGCAATGCCTGCAAACACTGCCGATCGATGGAACGACCGAGGCCGGACGGGAGGCAGCGCGGGCGATGGCAGAGGCGCTGAACACCAAAGGTGCAGCACTCGCGCGTCTCGGACGCCGCCGTGATGCCGTGCAGGAAGTGGAGCGCAGCCTCTCGGTCGCCGAAAAGGCCGATCTGCAAAGCGCCGCCTGCCGCGCCTATTCCAACCTCGGCGTTCTCTACACGATCGTCGATCCGGCCAACGCCATCAGGATCTGCCGACGCGGATTGGAGGTCGCCACCCGCATCGGCGATCTCGGCTTCCAGGCGCGTCTTCTCGCCAATCTCGCGGTCTCCTGCTGCACCTTCACCGATCGCTGTGGAGCCGAAGGCGTGCCGGCGGCGGAGAAGGCGGTCGAAATCGACCGGGCGCTCGATCAGCGCGACCATCTGTCCGTACCGCTGATCGTACTCGGGCAGATACACCAATGCCATGGACAGCCAAACCTAGCTCGTAAGTATTACGAGGAAGCCCTTGAGGTGGCGAAGGAAATTGACGAGCCGCAACTGCTCTTTCCGTGTTATGATGGCTTGGCGACACTGAGCCTTGAACACGACGACATGGATGAAGCGGAACGGTATTTCGCGCTGGCGCAGGATGTGTGCATCCGCCACAAGCTTGACCCCGGCACATTCGTCGTCTTGCCGTTTCTCGACTGAAGGCTTCGCATCTCACTCGTCGCTCTGCATCAATTCGCCAAAGCGATTCAGAGACATAAAGGGAGGAACTAACAATGCAGGAGAACCACGCCGATAAACCATTACAGCCTGGGGATCGCGCGCCCAACGTGGTGCTGGATGCGATCACCCGCCATGGCAAGATCGCCATCGATGATTTTCGCGGTCAGAAGCCGGTGCTCGTCGGCTTGTTTCGCGGCCTGCACTGCCCCTTCTGCCGCCGGCAGATCGCCGCCATGGCCGAACTCACCGATGCGCTGCAGGAAAAAGGCATCGATAGCCTCACGGTCGTCAATACTCCGATCGAGCGAGCTCGCCTCTATTTCCGCTACCACCCGCTTCCCAATTTGCTCGCGGCCTCCGACCCCGAACGGGTATCGCACAGAGCTTTCGGCTTGCCGAATATCGAGTTCACCGAATCCGAGAACGAATGGCCGCACAAGGTCAGCATGAGCACAATGTCGTCAATGCAGGTCGACATGCCGGGCGAGCTGCCAGAGCCCATGGATGTGATGGCGGCGATGGAATATCTCGACAAGGCCGACGGTTATGAATTCACTGAGGACGACACGCGAATGATCGCCACTGGCCATGGCCAGCTTGTTGGCGAATTCCTGCTCGATCGAGATGGCGTCGTGCGCTGGTGTTTCACGGAAGTCGAGGAAGGTGGCCGCAACTTGTTCGGTGGTCCCGCCCCCCGCGATGTAATGTCGGCGGCTTCGAATATGGCTGTTTGACACCTGTTGTGCTTATTGCGCCCTGAAGCGGGCGTGGCAGGTCGTGCAGGTCTGCAGCATGAGGTGAAAGGCGTGCTCCGCCGGCATTGCCGACAGCTCCTGCTCGCTTCGAACGTGAGTGCCGAGGGGGCCGCCACCCATGGCCTCCCCAGGCTTCATGCGCATGCCGGCGGGCATCGGTCCCGGATTATTCCGCGCGGCGACGTCGAGCGCGACGGCATAGTCGCGCAGGTCGTTTGCGATGCGGTCGAATCGCTCGCGCTCCTCAAGAATGTTCGGCATGGCCTTTGATTGTGGGCTGGCCACCTCGGATGCGAAGTGTTCGGAAAGGACGACGCCGGATCTGTCGCGGATGGTGTCTGCTGCCCATCGGAACTCGGCTGCCTTATAGCTTGCCGGATCCTTGAACATGCCGGAAATTGTCTTTGCCGCCGCGGCCATGGCCTTCATGTCCGCTTGTCGAAGCGCCACGACATCCTCGGCGGCCGGCGACGGGACTGTCGTCAAGAGAGCGGCTCCCACGCCAGGGAGCAGTCCAAAAGTCGCCATGAAAAAGGTCCGTCTCATAGAGCTGCTTCCCAAACCGGCGTGATGCCGCCTCTACGCATATCCCTTCTCATCTGGGCAACAACAGGGCGGACACCCTCCCCGAGGTTCTCGGCAATGGGCGCTGCGGAAGCGTTAACCGCAGCCGAATAATCTGCGGCTTCGATTGGAGTGGATCAATGAAAAGTGGCTATTCGCTCGCTCAGATAGGGCTTCACTGGCTGGTCGCCTTCATGGTGCCGGTGCAGTATCTGACTGGCGGCAGCATCGAGAGAATTCATCATGCAGTCCACATGGGGATGACGCCATCCGCGTGGGATGTCGTCCAGCATCAGCTCCATAACTACGCGGGGGTCGCCATCGGCCTGCTGATGGGTGTGCGGCTCGCACTTCGCATATTTCAACCGCCCGAGCCCACCGCGCCCGGCACATGGACCGGATGGATCGCCACGGCGCTTCATCACGCCTTCTACGCCACAATCATCGGCCAGGCATGCATGGGCGCCGTCGCCAGCTATTTTTGGTTTGGAATCGCACCCTACCACGTTCTGGGGTCGAAGATCATCCTGGCGATGGTGGCGTTGCATCTGGCCGCAGCGGCCTGGCACACACTGGTCGCCCGTGACGAGACGGTCGACCGGATGCTGCTGCCGCACCGGAAGCGGCCGGCAAAAAACATCTAAGTGGCCAGCTTCAACCCCGCTGGATGCGTCATATTAAGGACTCGAATGTCGGCAATTGCTAGGTCCGCGATTGAAAACGGGCTGCATTACCTGTAGCTCTTCGGGAATGGGCAAGATGTACCGAATCACAGTGAGCACGTTGCTCGTGATGATGCGCCTGGTGATCGTCGTATCACTGGCGGGGTACTCGTTGGCGAACGCCAGCGCGGCGATGCATGGCTCACCGTTCCCCGAACCGCAAGTGGCCGCTGCAGAGATGATGCAATCCCATGAAGGCCACGACGTGGCGGCGGCGGGCCATCACGACCATTCGCGCATCGACATGCCCGATGACGATGGAGGTGCGAAGCTCGTCAAGCAGGAATGCTGCAAGGATTTCTGCGGCGGGCTCGGCATCATTTGTGAAAGCCCCGACGTCGGTGGGCCAGTCGTAACCTCGATCCGGCAGTTCGTGGACGACCGCACGACCTTCGGCGAACAGCCGCCGCTCCACCGCCCTCCGAATATCTGAATAGAGACGCGCCCGCTCGATCGGGTCCATTCGGTCGCCGCCTGACTCCGGGCGAGCGCCCGTAGCTATCTCTCATTCGGAAATTTCATAATGAAACCCTCGCTTTTTGTGGTGGGGCTGCCGCTTGTCATCGGCGGCTGCACATCCACGCTTCCTCCCGACGTGGTGGCGTCTTCCGCCACGGTCGAACAGCCGTCGCCGCACCCGGCCGCATATCGGTCACCGGTCTCGGGCTTTGTCGCCAGGCAGCCCGTCGATCCGAAGCCGTGGCGTAGACAAAACGATCTGCAGTCTCCCGCGAAAGGAGACGCCTCATGATCGGCCTCCGAAAATTGACGTCCGTGCTGGCGTTCCCGTTGGTGCTGAGCGGTTGCGTCACGGGCGCTGAATATTCCAGCAAGCAAGCAGGGTTCGCTTCTGTTGCCGACAAGACCGCGATAGCGACGGCAAAGCAAACGGTTTGGATCCAGAACCAGAATCAGGCGCGCTCTGTCGCTGCGGAGGTCAAAAATCTGCTCGCGCGACGGAAAACCCTCGATATCGAGACGGCGGTTCAGATCGCCCTGCTCAACAACAAGGGCCTTCAGGCTGCCTACGCCGATCTCGGCGACAGTGCGGCCGATGCCTGGCAGTCGACGATGTTCGTCAACCCGATAGTCTCGATCGGCGCGACAGGCATTGGCACGCCGGGATTGGAGGCCTTCAAGACCATCGAGGGGATGCTCACGACGAACATCCTGGCGCTTGCGACGAGGAATCGTGACGTGGCGATCGCCGACACCCGCTTCCGCCAGGCGCAACTGACCGCTGCCGTAAAAACGCTACAGGTTGCCGCCGAGACGCGGCGCGCCTGGATCGGGGCGGTGGCCGCCTGGGAGAATGTCGGGCAGTTGCAGCGCGCCCAGGCGACGGCGGACGCCGCCTCCGAACTTGCGGAGAAACTTGGCGAGACCGGTGCGATGACCAAGGGCGCCCAGGCGCGTGAACATGTGTTCGTCGCCGAGCTCGCCGGGGAGACTGCAAAGGCGCGCCTCGCAGCTCGCCTTGCCAAGGAGGAACTCACACGGCTGATGGGTCTCTGGGGGGCCGACCTGGACTACCGGATTCCGAACAGCCTGCCGCCGCTGCCCAAGGCCGTCGTCAGACGCGATACGATCGAAGCCGAGGCTCTGAGGAACCGCATCGATCTTCAGGTCGCGAAGCTCGAGCTGGAGGCAACCGCAAGATCCTACGGGCTCACCGAAGCGACGCGTTATGTAACCGATCTCGAAATCCTGACGGGTTTCGAAACGGAACGGGAAATCGAGGACGAGGAGAAGACCACCAGAACGACCGGCCAAATCGAGCTGGAGTTCGCGATCCCGATCTTCGACACCGGCAAGGCGCGGATGCGCAAGGCCGAGCTGGCCTGTATGCGCGCGGCAAACCAGCTCGCCGAGAAGGCCGTCAACGTCCGTTCGGAAGCACGCTCCGCATACGAGGCGTACCGCTCGAACTACGACATCGCGCGGCACTACCGCAACAATGTCGTGCCGTTGCGCACCAAGGTCGAGGAAGAATCCCTGCTGACCTACAACGGCATGATCACCAACACCTTCGAGCTGCTCACCGACACGCGCGACAAGATCAACTCCATTCTGCTCTCCGTCAACGCCAAGCGCGATTTCTGGCTCGCCGAAGCCAACCTCGCGCCTGCGATCTACGGCGGCGGCGCGACCAACGCGTCGGCAGAGACCGAAGTCGCCGCTGCCTCGGGCAGCAGCGGCGGCGGCCATTGAGAAAGGAACCCACCATGTTCAACAGACGACAATTGTTCGGTGCGAGCGCAGCGCTGCTGGCGGCGGGCACATGGACGAAAACCTCGGCGATGGGGCTGCCCGACGCCCCGACAATGGAATCGGCGGACATGCAGCCGCCTCTGCACCCGACTTCCGGCCCGGACTATCAGCCGGTCGTCACCCTCAACGGCTGGACCCTGCCCCATCGGATGAACAACGGCGTCAAGGAGTTCCACCTCGTCGCCGAGCAGGTGGAACGCGAGATGGCCGACGGCATGACCGCTTATCTCTGGGGCTATAACGGCCAGTCTCCGGGTCCGACGATCGAGGCGGTCGAAGGCGACCGGGTGCGCATCTTCGTCACCAATAAGCTGCCGGAACACACGACGATCCACTGGCACGGCATGATCCTGCCGTCGGGCATGGACGGCGTCGGCGGGCTGACGCAGCCGCACATCCCGGTCGGCAAGACCTATGTCTACGAGTTCGACCTCGTGAAATCAGGCACTTTCATGTACCACCCGCACTCCGACGAGATGGTGCAGATGGCGATGGGCATGATGGGCTTCTTCATCGTCCATCCCAAGGACCCGACATTCATGCGGGTCGACCGCGACTTCGTCTTCCTGCTCAACGCCTACGACATCGATCCCGGCTCCTATGTGCCGCGTGTCATGGAAATGACCGATTTCAACATGTGGTGCTGGAACAGCCGCGTGTTTCCCGACATCAGTCCGCTCGTCGTTTCAAGGAACGACAGGGTGCGGGTGCGGGTCGGTAACCTGACGATGACGAACCATCCGATACATATGCATGGCTATGACTTCGAGGTGACATGCACCGATGGCGGCTGGGTGCGACCTGAAGCGCGGTGGCCGGAGGTGAGCGTCGACATCCCTGTCGGCGCCATGCGCGCCTACGAGTTCGACGCCAAGTATCTCGGCGACTGGGCGATCCATTGCCACAAGTCGCATCACACGATGAACGCCATGGGTCACGACATCCCCACGTTCATCGGTACGGATAAGTCGAAGCTCGCCGAGAAGATCCGCAAACTTCAGCCGGACTACATGCCCATGGGCACCAAAGGCATGGCCGACATGGGCGAAATGGAAATGCCCATTCCCGAGAACACCGTCCCGATGATGACCGGCTGGGGGCCGCATGGCCCGATCGAGATGGGCGGCATGTTCTCGGTCGTGAAGGTCCGCGAAGGCATCGAAGCGGACGATTACTCGGATCCGGGCTGGTACGAGAACCCGCCCGGGACGCAGGCCTGGGAGTGGACCGGCGAGCTGCCGGACGCGACCAAGGCCAAGGACGCGAAGACGCAAATCACGCCGAAGCCGACAAACGGCTGAGGCTCAATCTCCCACTTCAAAAGAAGGATGCACGCATGAAGAACTGTGTACTCGCACTGGCGCTCGCAGCGCTCGCAACTCCCGCCTTCGCCTCGGGCAACCATGCCGGTGGTCACGGCGAGAAAATGGCGGTCGGAGAGCCTGGCGACAAGGCTAAAGCGACGCAGACGATCCGCGTCACAATGAAGGAAACCGACGACGGGCAAATGTTGTTCACGCCCGCGGTCTTCAACGTCCGCAAGGGACAGACAGTCAAGATCGCGGTCAAGAACGCCGGCACCGTCGACCACGAATTCGTACTCGATCAAGAAGACAAGATTCTCGAGCACAAGAAGGTCATGGAAAAGTTCCCGGAAATGGAACATGCCGACGCTAACTCCATCCGCCTTCCGGCCGGTCAATCCGGCGAGATCGTCTGGAAATTCACCACCGACGGCGAGTTCAAGTTCGCCTGCCTGATCCCCGGCCACTACGAAGCCGGCATGCACGGCGACGTTACCGTCGCTGGCAAGTAACCCTCAGTAAAAGGAGTCACGAAGATGAAATCCGCAATGATCAAAATCGGTGTTGCCGCCCTGTTTTCAGCCAGCGCGGCCTTCGGTGCGTTCGCCGAGGAATTTACCAAGGGCGTCGTCAACAAGGTCGACGCGAAGGCGAAGAAGGTCACCATCAAGCATGAAGACCTGAAGAACCTCGACATGCCGGCGATGACGATGGTCTTCAGGGTCGAAGACCCGGCTCTGCTGGAAAAGCTGAAGGCAGGCTCGAGCATCGAGTTCGTTGCCGAACGCGTGAACGGCAAGCTGACCGTCACCGAAGTAAAATGACGCACTCCCTGTCGCTCGGGTACGTCCGGGCGACAGGGCATCGAGGAGTGGAGACGATGCACAGGAGAAGCTTCATCGCAATGGCGGCGTCCGCCCTTGCGCTTCGTGGCGGAGGGGCCTTCGCCGCCCCAACGGCGAGAATGACGGTCTACAAGGATCCGAACTGCGGTTGCTGTCACGAATGGTCGAAGGCGATGGCTGCGGCGGGATATTCCGTGGACGCCCGCAACACCGACGACCTCGCCGCGGTAAAGGCTCGGCTTGGCGTTCCCGCCGACTTGGAGGGCTGCCACACCGCCGTCATCGGGGAATACTACCTTGAGGGACACGTTCCGCTCGAGGCCGTCCAGCGACTGCTGCGGGAGCGCCCGCCGGTCCAGGGACTGGCCGTGCCTGGCATGCCGTCCGGCTCGTTGGGAATGGGCGACGACCCGCAGGCGTCCTACGACGTTTATGCGATCCCATCGGGGATCGGTGCCCCATACGTGTTCATGGAAATCCGCCCGCCGAAGGGCTAATACCTCGATTGATCAAAGCACGCCGTAATGCCGATTAGGAGAGCGGGGCGCTGCAGAGCGCTGACCAGAGATCGTGCTTCCAGTCGGTTCCCGGCCGCGCCGAAATGTCGACCGCATAGTCGGCGGAATTGATCCGCACCATCGCGGGCGAAACGCAGCGCACGCTCGCCTTGTGTCTTCCTCCGTCTTGATAGAGCACAGCCCCGCCACCGTCGAATTCCGACAACGTGATGACGACGTCGAAGTCGAAGGCGGGATCGCGGGACGCAGTTCCCTCCGCGAGACTGAGACTGACCGACTGGCTGCCGCCGAACGAAGCGGTGTGGAATACGGCAAGCTCGGCCGCCGCCGACATCGATGCGGACTGCGCGCAAAGGAGCAAAGTCAGAAGGACACGGCGCATTTACCCCTCCCGTGGTGAATGCATTTTGATCCTATCATATCCTTGGAGGCTTCGCGACAGGGCCTTCGGGGTCGCCTCCGCTATGGCCTCCAGAACGTCTGCATCTCTTCGGGTGTGACCTTGCCGTCCTTGTTGGCGTCTACGCTACCGAAGATCCGCTTGTGGATCGCCGTCACCTCCTCGAAGGACAGCGCGCCATCCCCGTCGGTGTCGGCGATCGCGAACATGATCTTCATCATGGGCCCGCGCATACCCATCGTTGGCATCCCCCCCATCATGCCGGGCTGCATCGGCATGCCCCCGGCCGCGCCAGGCTGCATCATCATGCACTGCATTGGCATCGCATTGCCTTGGCCTTGTCCCATCATGGCGGACTGCATCATGCCTGATCCGCCCGACATTGCCCCCTGGCCTTGCGCGGTCGTGTCCTCCATTCCCGACGGCTCAGTCGCCTGCGCCGAGTCCGCAGGATGGTGGGGATCCCCCCCGCTCGTCTGCGCCAGGGCGAGCTCTGCACTGCCGACGGCAATCGCCGCGGCCAGCAGGATAACATTTGGCATTGTCATACCCATGTCGTTTCTCCTTTGGTTGGTTCTATCCACGCCTGCTTTCCGACGCGGGAATAGGATGAAGTCGAATATGGCGGCCGGCGGACGCGCCGCTAGGCTACCTGGTCGATCGCCCCACCTTTTGTTTCGAGTTTCGTGAAGCTCGCGGCAAACACGATGACCGCGGAATTGATGATCACGAGCTTCAAAGCCCGTAGGCCGATGTGTCAGACATCGTCTTCCTCCGTCTTCGGTTGGCTAGCACCGGTCCCATGACTGGCATGGTCGTGGCGGGAATGGCCGGTATGTCCGCCATGGCCGTGATGCATGAACAGATGCATCAGCGGGCAGGCCAGGATCAGAAGCCAGGGCAGAATGCCGAGGACGTGCACGCGGTGCTCGTAAGCAATGAGCGCCAGAGCGATCGCGGCGAAGGCGATGAAGACGGTGCGGCTGTATGCGCTCCAGGCCGCTGGGGAATGATTGTCGTTCATAACGGTGTCTCGTTCGAAAGGGTTTCGGAAAGGCTTTCGGTCTTGGGACCACTGAAAATTGCGGCGGTTCATTGCAATCGGTCCTCTATCGATGCCGGCCATTGTCTCAGGCTTCCTGAAGGAGGCCCGCGGATTCGACCGGATAGCGCCGAGGCGCAATCCGGCATCCTCAGACCGGGAAACGAGGAGGGCCTAGCGTGGGAGGAGATGCCAGGCCGCTGCCGGTCTGATTGCCCCACGCGACAGGAAGAAAGGAATTTTGGGCTGCCTGAGCTTCATTACGGTCCGTCAAGATCGCGGCAATGCAAAAACCGTATGCCACCGAGCAGCAGGCCTTGTGGTCGGGTGCTGCTTGAGAGCCGGTCTGACGCGAAGCATGGGCATCGTTGTAGAGGGGGGAGCGTTCGAACTGCTCTTGCACCGAACGGTCATGGCATAGCATCGCTTGCACGCCGGACGCCGGCACGAAAAGAAGCGCCAGCGCGACCAGGACGGCCTGCAATGCGTTCATCCAATCGAAACAGCAGCGGTCGGCGCCCATCTCTCCGGCTCCGTTACCCCGTTCAGCCGAAACGTCGACTGATGAAATTAAAGATAGCCGCAATCAACGCACCCGCATAGCCGCCGAAGATGAGGCTTTGAACGATGCCGAGTGCCAAACTTCGAACGTCGAAACCGGTCAGCCCCAGGTAGAACTGCAGCCATGGCCTATGTAGACCCCATTCCGGGGCGATGAAACCGAGCAGCATGCACAGCAGGAATGAGATGGTGGCGAAGGCGGCGAGCGTCGCGCCGAGCACCGGCACGGAGACATGCGCCGACATCGCCGGGGAACTTGCAGGTTGAGCATGAAGAACAGTGTTTGCCATCGAGCGATCCTCCGACCGGCCGCCGTTGCAGCCGTACGACAGCGCGATCATCTACCCGCTCACCGCAAACTTCCTTGATGCAAATCAAATACGAAGGCGATCCAACTCTGAGGACTCGCCTGGCCTTTGAAACCCTAGTGTAAGCGACATGGGTTAAGGGAGACCGGCCTTGCGGTAGCCATCGACGAAATGCTGAAGGGTTGCCGCATCGCGGAAAGGCTCCGTCGTCGCCCAGTGACCGATTGAAAAATGCGGGTTGGCGACGAGAAACAGTTCCGCTTCGGCACGCGCCTCGTCGAGCCGGCCGAGCTGGGCCAGGCTCGCCGCCAGGAACCGGCGTGAGCTTGTGCGATAAGTCTCATCCCGCCGCAGCGTCTCGATAGCGGCCTCGTATTTCCCCACCGCATACTGTGCCTGGCCGAGCGCCAGATAATACCAACTTGCCGGAAACGGGTTTAGCCGGAATGCCTTGCCGATATAGTCTAGCCCCTCGTCGATCCGCCCTGCGAGGACCGAGATGTCGGATAATGCGGCAAAGGTGTCCGCCTCATTCGGGTCGAGTTCGATCGCCTTGGCGAATTGCGCATCCGCTTCGGCGAAATCGCGTGCATAAGCAAGCAGATAAGCGAGGACCCAACGGCAGCCAGCATCGTTCGGATCGATCGCATCAGCCTTGCGCGCCAGTTCCAGAGCAGCGTCGCGGGTCGATTCCGTCGGTCCGCCGCTATGAACCCATCCCATCCAGTGGTTCACGGCAAGCCAGCGATAGGCCTCAGCATAGTAGGGGTCGAGGGAGATTGCGCGCGTCAGCATCAAATGCGCTTCCTCGGCGGCCTGCGGGGAATCATCCATGAGCTTGCGCGCCCGCACGCAGAGATCATAGGCCTCGAGGTTCTTCGGCCGATTTCGCGGCGGCGGCGCGCGCAGCCGGCCGAGCAGCGCTTCGACGATCCTGGCCGTCACCTCGTCCTGAACGGCGAAAATATCTCCCAAGCTGCGATCGAAGCGTTCCGCCCAGAGATGATCGCCGCTGACCGCGTCAATCAGCTTGGCGTTGACGCGCACGCGCCCAGCGGCACGCCTTGCGCTGCCCTCGAGCAGGTAGCGCACACCGAGCTCCTCGGCGATCCTCTGCACGTCGATCGCCTTGCCCTTGTATGCGAAGACGGAGTTGCGGGCGATGACGAACAGCCCGGGCATCCTGGAGAGATCGGTGATCAGGTCCTCCGTCAGCCCGTCCGCGAAGAATTCCTGTTCGGGATCGTTGCCGATATTGAGGAAGGGCACCACAGCGATCGACGGTTTATCAGGCAGCAGCAAGGTTTTTCGCTTCATGCCGCTCAGTCGATGCACGGCTCCCGTGAAGCGATAACCAACGCGCGGAACCGTTGCAATCCATTCGCCGCCGCCGGTGGACGGGCCGAGCAGCTTGCGCAGCTGCGCGATCTGGACGGTAAGGTTGCCTTCCTCGACCGCCATGCCTGGCCAGGCGGCGTCCATCAGTTCGGTCTTGGCAAGGATTTCACCTGGTCGCCCGACGAGCGCCGCAAGCAGCTTCAGCCCGCGGTGGCTGATGGCAATGGGATTATCGTTCCGAAGAAGCGTTCCCGCATCCGGATCAAGCACGAACGGACCAAAGGCAAAGCGCGAACCCTGCATAAAGCGGATCTATAGTCCGTTTGGTAGTTTTTGAGAACGTTTTGGCGAGGCTTAATTACGCCGCTCCTCCTATCCCGCAGAATTCCAACCTCTTTCAACTCATGGGCTCGACCCACTATTGACCGAGGAGGAGATCTGCATGACCGCCGCAAGCACGACATCAGAGAGCGGGGATCGGATTCCATGGACTGCGATGGCCGGCATTATCGCGACGGTGATGGTGTTTGCCGTCGCGCAAGGACTGACCTACCCGCTGCTGAGTTTCATCCTGCAGCGACAGGGAATAACATCAGGCCTGATCGGCCTCTCGGCAGCGATGACGCCACTGGGTTTCATCATATCGGCGCCCCTCATTCCGGCGCTTTCGCGAGGCGTAGGCGGGGCGCGGCTGGCCATCCTCTGTTCGATCCTGGCTGCCCTTACCCTGGTGGCGATTGCCTGGACCCAGCAGGTTTGGGCCTGGATGCCGCTGCGTTTCCTGCTCGGCTTCTTTGCCAATCCGCTCTACGTGATCAGCGAAACCTGGCTGATCACGATCACGCCGGCACCGCGCCGCGGCCGAATCCTCGGCCTCTATTCATCGATCGTTTCGGCTGGTTTCGGCGTGGGCCCACTAGCCCTCGGCCTCGCCGGCACGGAAGGCTGGCCGCCCTTCATGATCGGCACCATGGCCTTCCTGGCCTGCGGCCTGATCGTGCTTGCCGTTGCCCCACGCCTGCCCAACATGCCCGATGACGGCAAGGCAACTTCGGTCGGCGGCTTCTTCGCGCTGGCGCCGCTGCTGCTCTTTGCGGTTTTCACGGCCGCCGCTTTCGAGCAGATCCTGCTTTCGCTGTTCGCCGTCTACGGAGCGTCACTCGGCAGCACCGAGGGGCGCATCGCTTCGCTCATCACTTGTTTCGTCGCCGGCAATGCCGTGCTGCAGATTCTGCTCGGGCGGGCGGCCGAGCGGTTCGGCGCAACGCGCACGATATTATTCTGCGCCCTGACTTGCCTCACCGGCTGCCTGCCGCTGGCGTTCGTCTTCAACACCTGGCTCATCTGGCCTCTGGTTTTCGTCTGGGGCGGCGTCTCCTTCGGGCTCTACACCGCGTCATTGATCGAGCTCGGCGAGCGTTTCACCGGCCAGACCGTGGTCGCCGGCAATGCGGCCTTCGCCTTCGCATGGGGCATTGGCGGCATGGCGGGCTCGCCCGCGGCCGGATTGGCAATGCAGCTGATCGGGCATCAGGGTCTGCCACTATCCCTCGGTCTGCTCAGCGGTGTGCTGGCATTGCTCCTATGGGCAGAGAAACGGCGCGGCAGCGCCTCCCCGATCGCCGCAGTGAAGTGTCAGACCAATGTCATCGAGACCCTTTAATGCGCCCCGCTATGAATTGGATTGATGCGAGGTGCTTTCGATGGCGACATTGCAGCAGGTCGCGTTCCGGGCAGGATGTTCGCTGGCGACCGCAAGCAGAGTTCTAAACCGCAACGGGCCAGCCAGCGATCTGATGGTGCGCAAGGTGCGCCGGGCTGCCGCGGAACTCGGCTATCACTCCGCCGGCCGGCTCGGACGCAGGCCGGTGGTCGGCGTTTTAATCCCAAGCATCACCAATCCGGTCTTCGCCTCGTCGCTGTCAAGCATCCAGAACCGCATGCTGGTCGCCGGCCACGGCGTGTTGATCGCACAGTCGAATTACGATCCGGCGCGCGAGGCCGATGCCGTCGCCGCACTTCTGAACGACCGGCCGACCGGGCTGATCCTCACCGTGTGCGATCCGTCGACGAGCGAGGCGCTGCTTTCCGGGCTGCCACCGACCGTGCTTCTCAACAACCTGCCGACGGCGCGGTTTCCGGCGGCCGTCACCGCCGACAATCGCAGTGCCGGCCGCGAGATCACGGCCTTCCTGATAGGCATGGGACATCGGCACATACTGTTTCTCTCCGGCAATTTCGCAGCCTCCGACCGTGCTCGCCTTCGCTATCAGGGCTATCTCGACGCGATGGCCGAGAACGGCCTAACGCCGCATGATGCGATCCAGATCTCCTTCGTCGGCGGCTACGACCAGCTCGATCTCAGCACGGCGATGAATTCGCTTTCGCCGACGGCGATCATCGCGTCCAATGATCTCCTTGCCCTCGGCGTTATCGGCGCGCTGAAACGCGAGGGGATCTCGGTGCCGGAGGATGTTTCGGTCGCGGGCTTCGACGGCATCGCCATCGGCCGGCTGATCGATCCGCCGCTGACAACAATCGAAATGCCGGATGCCAGCATGGGTGCGACAGCCGCCTCACTGCTTCTCGACATGGCGGAGAACGCCGCCCCTGCCCGCCATCTCGACGTCACTTATACGCTGCGCCGCGGCGGCACGGTGCGCGCCATCTGAAATGCCAGGAAAAGCAAGAGGCCGCTACGCACTTGGCGTGGCGGCCCCTACCCTGGGTGGGGAAGCTGATCAGCTGCGCGGCAGCATGCCTTCGACATCGGCGGCCGCGTCGTCAAGCGCTTCCTTCGGATTGGCCGACTGGTCGACGATGCGCGACAGGTTATCGACGATCGTCTGCGTGACCTTGACGCCGTTCGAGCCGGGGAAGGCATACCAGGGGATCATGACCGGCATCTGGCTGAGACCTGCCTGGAACAGCGGGTTCTGCTTGTAGAAATCGCCGAGATATTCGGGCGACTTGGCGGCGAGCTCGTTGTTCGGGACATAACCGGTGCCGGGCACGACGACGGAAGCGCCGTAAGGACCGGCGGCGAATTTGGCGAACTTCCAGGCGGCATCCTGCTTGGCAGCGTCATGCGTCAGGATGACGACAGCGTTGCCGCCTGTGGGAAGGCGGCCGTTAACCGGATCGATCAGCGGGATCTTGGCGGTGCGCAGATCGAATTTGCCGCCGACATTCTTGATGGTGTTGCGCAGTGCGCCCGTCGTCTGGAATTCGAAACCGACCTTGCCGGCAGCGAAAGCCTGCTCGCCGGCGGGCTTGGTGAAGACGGGCATACCTCCTTCCGTTACCAGACGATGCAGGACCTCGACGGCCTTCTGGCCTTCCGGACCGTTGAAGGCGACCTTGCTTTCGTCCTCGCTCAGCATCTTGCCGCCGGCGCCGAAGAGCAGTGCGGAAAACATCCAGTCGTCGCCCTGCCAGCGGAAATCGATGCCGTCGACGCCGTTGCCGAGCGCCTTGATCTTGCCACCGAGCGCGATGACTTCATCCCAGGTCTTCGGCGGATTGTCGGGATTGCCGCCCGCCGCCTTCACCAGATCGGCGTTGTAATACATGATCGGGTTGGAAGTTGCGAAAGCGAGACCGACCTGCTTGCCCTTGACCTGGGCGAGTTTGAGGATCGTGTCGGAGAAGCCCTGCTCGGCCATGTTGCCGTCCTTCTGGACGAGCGGGCTGAGGTCGACGGCGACGTCGCGCTCGTCGAGCATGCGCAGGCGGTTCAGGCCGATGAAGGTGATGTCGGGCATTTCACTGGTGCCGGCCTGGCGAAGGATCGTCTGGATGCCTTCCTCATAGGTCGCGGACGGGCTGGCGAACTGGATCTTGATGTCGGGGTTCTCAGCCATGAACTTCTTCGAGATCGTGTCCATCACGTCCTTGAAGAAGCCCGGCATCGGGTAATGAACCGTCAGTGTCGTCTCTGCATGCGCCGGAAGCGCGATTGCCAAGGATATGGCCGCTGCGGCGAGAAGCTGGGTGATATGTTTCATCGCTCGTTCTCCTGGGTTGAAGCCGGTCAGCCTTTGAGACCGGTCATGGTGATACCCTCGACGAAACGCTTCTGCGCAAGCAGGAAGGCGGCAACGAGGGGAAGGGTAATGATGAGGGTCGCGGCCATCAGCGCGCCGTAATCGTCGCCGGCCTCGGCGGCGCGGAAATACATCAGCCCGAGTGGCGGCGTGGCGTAGTCCTGCTTGCTGATGACGACCAGCGGCCAGTAGAGATCGTTCCAATGCGCGACGACCGAGAAGATGGCGAAGGCAGTAACGGCCGGCCAGGCATTCGGCACGATGACGCGGGAAACGATGCCAAGTTCCGACATGCCGTCGAGACGCGCGGCATGGATGAGATCATCCGGCATGGCGCGGAAGAACTGCAGGAACATGAAGATCGCGAAGACCGAAATGGTGAAGGGCGCAACGAGGGCGGCGTAGCCGTTCAGCAGCGAGGCGCGGTCGAAGGCGACATAGAGCGGCAAGGCAGTCGCATGGATCGGCACCAACAGGCCGAGCATGACCAGCACCATCATGGCCCGGGCGGCGCCGAAGCGCAGCTTCGCCATGGCAAAGGCGCAAGGGATCGCCACCAGCACCTGGAAGAAGAAGATCAGCCCACAGACGACGACGCCGTTCCACAGGAGCCGCGCCATCGGCACCCGGATCAGCGCCTTGGCAAAGTTCTCCGCATAGGTGAGATGCGCCGGGATCAGCGACAGCGACGAGGTGAAAATATCGCTCTGGGCTTTGCCCGCCGCCGAAATCATGAAGACATAGGGCGAGAGGAAAATGATCGCGCCGAGCGAAAGCAGCGTCAGGCGGATGATCCGGCCGAGAGAAAAAGCGCCCGTCATGTGTAATGCACCCGCCGATCGAGGATGCGGTACTGCAGGAACATCAGCACCACGAGGATCAGGAGAAAGACGACGGTCATCGCCGAGGCGTAGCCGACGCGCAGGTAGACGAAACCTTCCTGATAGATTGTAAAGAGCAGCACCTCCGACGCCTTGTTCGGGCCGCCTTCCGTCAGCGTCTTGACCGTCTCGAAGACCTTCACAGCGTTGGTGACGCTGATGGTGATGACGAAGAGCGTCGTCGGCCCGAGCATCGGCCAGGTGACGAGCAGAAAGCGATCGAGGGCGGATTTGGCGCCGTCCACCTCGGCTGCCGCGTAAAGCTCGCGCGGGATCGCGGTAAGCCCGGCCAGGAACAGCACCATATTGAAGCCGGCCGACTGCCAGACCCCGATAATCGACAGGCTGTAAAGCACCGTGCCGGAGCTGCCCAGCCAGTTCGGGCCGGGCAGCCCTGCAAGAGACAGCAGCGCATTGATCGGGCCGATGGTCGGATGAAACATATATTGCCAGACGGTCGCCATGGCGACGATCAGTGAAGCAACCGGCAGGAAATAGGCGGTGCGGAAGAAGCTGCGCGCCGTCGTCCCGCTCTCGATCAGCATGGCAATGACGAGGCCAAGAAGGATCGAGACGGGCGCGACGATCGCCGTGTAGACCGTCGTATTCCAGAGCGACTTGCGGAACGTGCGGTCGGTGATCAGATGCGCGTAATTCTCGAAGCCGACGAAACGGAACTTGCCGTAGCCGAGTTCAAAATCGGTAAAGCCGAGGAAGATGACAGCCGCGACCGGCAAAAGCACGAAGAGGAACAGCAGGACGATCGCCGGCAGCACCAGCATCCAGGCGATGCGGGCCTCGCTGCGCCGATGCGTAACGGCGGGATTGGCTGGCATGGCCATGGAGACGACGCTAGACATGCGCCCTCTCCTGCGCGATGTCGCCTGCGGCGAGCCCATTGCCGGCCTCGGCGCGAGCAGCCAGCCGTCTACCATCCTCGGCGAAGGCCATGATCCGGCCTGTGTCGAGCCGCAGCCCGACCGGATCACCGGCGGCGAGGCCTGCAGCTTCCGGCGGCTGAACCTTGGCGATTACGGCCTCTCCGATCGCATCGAGGCGGCAATAGAGGATGACCTCCGATCCCAGGAACTCGACGCGCTCGATCCGGGCGGCAAGCCCGTCCCGGCGGTTGTGGTCGAGAGAGACGAACTCGGGGCGAATGGCGAGCGTGACCGGCATCTTGCCGGCAGGCGGGTTTTTCAGCGTCAGCCGCAGGTCGCCAAAGGAAATCACACCCTCTTCGGCTCCCGCCGGCAATTGATTGATGCGCGGCTGGCCGATGAAGCGGGCGACCTCGATATGGGCGGGATCGTCATAGATGACCTCAGGGCTTGCAATCTGCAGCAACCGGCCGCCAATCATCACAGCGACGCGATCCGCCATCGACAGCGCTTCCGCCTGATCATGGGTGACGTAGAGCGTCGGCACACCGGCGCGGCGATGAAGGTCGACGATCTCGCCACGGGCATGGACGCGCAGGTTGGCGTCGAGGTTGGACAGCGGCTCGTCCATCAGGAAGACGCTCGGCCGGCGCACCATGGCGCGAGCGAGCGCCACGCGCTGACGCTGGCCGCCGGACATCTGACCGGGCTTGCGGTCGAGCAAGTGTTCGATCTTGAGTGATGTCGCCATTTCCCCAACGTCGCGGGCGATTGCCGCGCAGGTGGCGCGCTGGCCCGGCATCAACGAGCCTATGAAGGGCAGCCGCTGCGTCGTCGACAGCCGGCGCATCGCCAAGGGCACGGCGATGTTTTCAGAGGCCGTCAGATGCGGATAAAGGGCGTAGGATTGAAAAACCATCGCGATGTTGCGGTCGGCGGCTGCCACGCCGGACATATCTTTCCCGCCGATCAGGATCTCGCCCCGGTCGGCGTGGTCAAGGCCGGCAAGCACGCGCAGGAGCGTGCTCTTGCCGCAGCCGGAGGGACCCACCAGCGCGATGAATTCGCCGGCGCCGACATCGAGGCTGACGCCATTGAGGATCTGGTTGCCAGCGAAGGACTTGGTGATGCCGCGAAGCGAGAGCGCGCTCATTCCACCGGTTCCCGCTGCTTGACCGCCTGGGGATAGACCTCGTGAACGACGTCGTCGAGCACATGCGCGGTCATGCCGGGAACGGCGACGACCGCGCTTGCGACCGACGTATCGAACTCATGGATGACGGCGCCGATCAGGCGCTCGCCCGGCATTTCCCGTTCCATCTTGTCGATGATAAAGGCGGCGGACGGCCCCCATGTCAGCTGGGTCTTGCCAAAGCCGCCCTGCCAGGCCCAATGAAGATGGCCGCTCGCGAAGAGAGCCACGTCATGGGCACCGATCAGATCAAAGAGCCTCTGGCGCTGAGCAGGTCGGACGCTCCAATAGCCGGTATCGCCTTCGTCGGGTGCATCGACGAACAGCGGCTTATGCGCGAACAGCGCCACGCGCCGCCCTGCCCTATCTTCGAGCGCCTTGGCAAGCCACTCGAACTGCGCCTCCTCCTCATCATCTTCATGGCCGAGAAGCAGCGCGTTCAATCCGATGAAGCGCCAGCCGGCCGCATCCTCCAGCCAGCGATCGTCACCGGCAAGGCTGCGCCAGCGGGCGAGCCGCTCGGCATTGACGGGCTGGTCCGAACCCTTGAGGTGCCCGACATCATGATTGCCGGGAACGATCAGCATCGGGATCGATACCTGGCGCATGAGATCCATCGAGAAGATGATGTCCTCATCCTTGTCGGCGCCGTCGACGGTGAGATCACCGGTGTGGACGATCAGATCGGCATCGGTCTCTTCGATCCAGCTCAAGAGCGGTGCCCAGTTGCCGTTGAAATGCGGCTTGCCGGGGCTGAAATGCGTGTCGGTGATGTGAATGATTTTCATGGGGCGCGTCTCCGAGAACCTCGGAAGCGTCTCCTGGACGCTCCCTTCTCGGGGCCTCTCTAGAGGGCTCCCATGTCAATCAGACATCTGCGGTTTTCAGCTGTTTTTCAGTTTTGACATCAATCTGTCACACAGCCGCAGGCCGCCTCCCGAACTGGGAGCCGGCCCATCTCCTGATTGGGTGGCGATCAGTGCCGCGGCGCGTTCGCGGGGATGGACGATACGGTCGCCGAAACGGGGTCGCTTGCGGGGAAGGTGTCTTCGAGACCTTCGTTCAGCTCCTCTTCCAGTGTTTCGCTGTCGTGGGTGGAACGCGCGCTCGGCTGGCCGATGAGACCCTTGCTGCCTTCGTCGAAGTTGCCGTTGCTCAAGGCATCATACCGATTGATGCTGCCGTCCGGGCTGCGGCCGGGAAAGGCCGTCAGCTGAACCATCATTACCTTGGCGTGGTCGAGCGCCGTCGAACTGTCTAGTTCGCCGTGCGAATTGTCGATTTTGACGGCAATCGACTCTCCTCCCTCGCCCAGAAATTCCACCGTGAAGAAGTTGCCGGACTGTGTCACGCGCGTATCGATCAACTGCATGGGAACCTCCTGTGTTAATGCCAAACCAACGGCGATCAGCATCAGGAGTTCCACGACAACGCCACTTCAACGCGATGCGTGGCGCGCCGACGGTGAAATCCGCTGATAACTCGGCCGGCATTTATGGTTAATTTATTAATAATTCGGCGCTTATCATTGGAACCATGCGGCCTTTCCGAGTGTTGTTGCTGCGCCGTGGAGGAACCCCGATGATACTGAAAATCCTTGCGCCAAAGATCGACGTCGATTGCCATGATACCGGCACCTATCCCGACGGGATCTTCGCCGAAAACCGCATCGACCTTTCATCGCGCCGCGACGACCGCCGTCGCTCGCCGCATGAACGCGATTACGGCGCCGACAGAAAACTGGAAAAATTGCCGCTCGGCTTCGCCTGAGACTACCAGCGGAAGGCCACAACCTCCTCTTGCCGGCCGGATGATCCCGGCCACATTCTCCTTTACGCCACTCGCGCAGATCAGGAGAAGCCTTTGCCCTGGATCGCCTACATCACCCATTTCATCGCCGCGGCATTTCTGGCCAACGGCATTCCGCATTTCGTCAATGGCGTCAGCGGCCGGCCCTTCCGCACCCCATTCGCCAATCCAAGTTCGCCGACGGTGAATGTCATATGGGGCTGGGCCAACTTCCTCGTCGCCTTTCTGCTCTTTGCCAATATCGGGCCGCTCTACATCGGCACTCCGGGCGATACGATTTTTGCCGCGGCCGGCGTGCTCGTCACCGGCATCCTGCTCGCCCGCTTTTTCGAAGGCAGCGCCAGATAGTAGCTTGCATGATGATAGTCACTCCTGTAGTGACATCTGCCATGCAGCGGACAAGTTTCGGCCAATTCAAATGCCCGGCGGCGCGCGCGCTCGACAGCGTCGGCGACTGGTGGAGCATCCTGATTCTGCGCGACGCCTTCCAGGGGCTGTCGCGCTTCGACGAGTTTCAGAAAAGTCTCGGCGTGGCCCCGAACATTCTGACGCGGCGGCTAAAACATCTGACGGACCGGGGCCTGTTCGAACGACGGCTCTACCAACAGCGCCCTGCCCGCTACGAATATGTGCTGACCGAGAAGGGCCGCGATTTCTTTCCGGTGTTAATGGCGCTGTTTTCCTGGGGGAGCCGGCACATTCCGGAAGAGGATCTCGCCTTTCTGCTCAGCGACGCCGCTTCCGGCAAAGCGCGCGAGACGGTGCTTGTGGACGCTCGGACCGGCGAAGAAGTAACGCCCGAAAACACCAGCCTGCTCCCTGGACCAGCCGCCGATGACGAGGTGCGTGCGCGAATCGCCCGCATGCGCGCCTGGTATCTCGGTATCGACGCATAGAGAGGAAAAGAGCATGGATCGCATCGTTGTCACCGGCATGGGACTTGTCTCGCCACTCGGCACCGGCGTCGAGCCTGCCTGGACACGTCTCGTCAACGGCGCCTCCGGTCTCAGGGTGCTGCCGGACGATGTTGTCGGCGAGCTCTCGGCCAAGGTCGGCGGTGTCGTTCCCGGCATCGCCGAGGACGCGCAGGCCGGCTTCGATCCCGACCGCTCCATCACGCCGAAAGACCAGAAGAAGATGGATCGCTTCATCCAGTTCGCGATGGCGGCGACGGAGGAAGCGGTGAAGCAGGCCGGCTGGATGCCGACCGACGAAGGCAGCCGTGAACGCACCGCAACGATCATCGCTTCGGGCGTCGGCGGCTTTCCTGCAATCGCCGAAGCGGTGCGGATCGGAGAGACGCGGGGCGTCCGGCGGCTATCACCCTTTACCGTGCCCTCCTTCCTCGTCAACCTCGCCGCCGGCCAAGTCAGCATCCGCTATGGGTTCAAGGGGCCGCTCGGCGCGCCGGTGACGGCCTGTGCCGCCAGCGTTCAGGCGATCGGTGATGCGGCGCGGCTGATCCGCTCCGGCGAAGCCGATGTGGCGATCTGCGGCGGTGCCGAGGCCTGCATCGACAAGGTTAGCCTCGGCGGTTTTGCCGCCGCGCGTGCGCTGTCCACCGGCTTCAACGAGACGCCGGAACTGGCCTCGCGGCCCTTCGACACGGCACGCGACGGTTTCGTCATGGGCGAAGGCGCCGGCATCCTGGTCATCGAAACGCTCGCCCACGCGCTGGCCCGCGGGGCGACACCACTTGCCGAACTCGTCGGCTACGGCACGGCGGCGGATGCCTACCACATGACCGCAGGTCCCGAAGATGGCGACGGCGCGCGCCGGGCGATGGTGGCGGCACTCAGGCAGGCGAAGATTCCGGCCTCCGAGGTCAGGCACCTCAACGCGCACGCGACGTCGACACCGGTCGGTGACAGAGGCGAGATCGCTGCGATCGGCACGGTCTTCGGCCGCAATGGCGCCATTGCCGTCAGCGCGACGAAGTCGGCGACAGGCCATCTGCTCGGCGCGGCGGGCGGGTTGGAAGCAATCTTCACCATTCTTGCGCTGCGCGACCAGATCGCGCCGCCGACCCGCAACCTCAACGAAGCCGATCCGGCCGCCGACGGCATCGACATCGTCGGCAAGACGGCGCGGCCGCTTGCCATGGACTATGCCATCACCAACGGCTTCGGCTTCGGCGGCGTCAATGCCAGCGCCCTCTTCCGGCGCTGGTCGTAAAGTCCGTTTTCCTTGTGCTGAAATTCGCTTACACTTCCGCTCTATCGGGGGCTCGCTCCCCGATGGAGCCGGAGATCAATCCATGCGCGCCTTTCTCGCACTTCTCATTCTGTGTGCCGCGTCCGCCCTCTCTCCTCTCTCGGCCCATGCCGAAGATCCGATCGACACCACGCGAACGATGATCGAGGAACAGATCAAAGCCTTCCTCAAGGACGATGCCGAAACCGCCTATTCCTTCGCCGCCCCCGGCATCAAGGCGATGTATCCCGACAAGAACCTGTTCTTCGCCATGGTGAAGAAGAGCTACGAACCGGTCTATCACCCCGGCAATTACGCCTTCGGCCGCAGCCGCTCGATCGATAACGGCGCGCTGATCTACCACGAAGTGCTGATTTCGGGCCGTGACGGCAAGGACTGGACGGCGATCTACCAGGTCATGCGCCAGCCCGACGGCAGCTACCGGATCAACGGCGTTCAGATCATGCCGGATGCGGACAGCAAAGGAATTTGATCAAACTGCGTTCGGCCGATCAAACGGGATCGAGATCACCCCTCGCCCATTCTTCCATAGTTTCCGCCATGAAATCGGCGAAGCGGCCTTCGGCGATCGCCTTGCGGATGCGCTGCATCAGTTCCTGATAATAAGCGAGATTGTGCCAGGAGAGTAGCATGCCGCCGAGGGCTTCGTTGGCGCGGACGAGATGGTGGAGATAGGCGCGCGAATAATCGCGCGAAGCCGGGCAATTCGATTGTTCGTCGAGCGGACGCATATCCTCGGCATGGCGGGCATTGCGGATATTGACCTTGCCGCGGCGGGTAAAGGCCAGGCCATGGCGTCCGGAGCGGGTCGGCATGACGCAGTCGAACATGTCGATGCCACGGGCGACGGATTTGAGGATATCGTCAGGCGTGCCGACGCCCATCAAGTAACGCGGCTTTTCCACGGGCAGGACCGGAAGCGTCTCTTTCAGCATGTTCAGCATCACGTCCTGCGGCTCGCCGACCGCGAGACCGCCAACGGCGTAGCCCTTGAGGTCGAGCTTGGTGAGTTCCTCGGCCGAACGGATGCGCAGGGCCGGAATATCGCCGCCCTGAACGATGCCGAACATCGCCTTGCCCGGCTGCTCGCCGAAGGCCACCTTGCAGCGCTCGGCCCAGCGCAGCGACATTTCCATGGCGCGCTCGATCTCCTTCGGTTCGGCCGGCAGCGCCACGCATTCGTCGAGCTGCATCTGGATGTCGGAGCCGAGCAGCCCTTGGATCTCGATCGAGCGCTCCGGCGACATATGATGCAGGCTGCCGTCGACATGCGACTTGAACGTGACACCCTGCTCGTCGAGCTTGCGCAGGCCGGAGAGCGACATGACCTGGAAGCCGCCTGAATCCGTCAGGATGGGATGTTCCCAGCGAATCAGCTTGTGCAGGCCGCCGAGGCGGGCGACGCGCTCCGCTGTGGGGCGGAGCATCAAGTGATAGGTATTGCCGAGGATGATGTCCGCGCCGGTCTCCCGCACCTGATCGAGATACATGGCCTTGACGGTGCCGACTGTACCGACCGGCATGAAGGCCGGCGTGCGGATCGCGCCGCGCGGCATGGAAATCTCACCGAGACGGGCACCGGCATCGGTCTTCTCGAGCGTGAATTGGAAGTTCTCTGTCATCTAGTCTTTCCGGAAAAGAAGGCTCGCGTCGCCGTAGGAGTAGAAGCGGTAGCCAGTGGAAATCGCGTGTTCATAGGCGGCATGCATGGTTTCGAAGCCTGCGAAGGCCGAGACCAACATGAACAGCGTTGAGCGCGGCAGGTGGAAATTGGTCATCAGCATGTCGACCGCCTTAAAACGGTAACCGGGCGTGATGAAGATCCCAGTGGCGCCGGCCCAGGGTTTGATCTCTCCGCTTTCCCCGGCGGCGCTCTCGATCAGCCGCAGCGAGGTGGTACCGACGCAGACGATACGCCCGCCTCTTTCCCGCACGGCATTCAAGCGCGCGGCGACATCGGCGCTGACATAGCCGCTTTCGAGATGCATTTTGTGATCGTCGGTATCATCAGCCTTAACAGGCAGGAAAGTGCCGGCGCCGACATGCAGCGTGACGAAATGACGTTCGATGCCGGCCCTGTCGAGCGCGTCGAACAGGCCAGGCGTGAAATGCAGACCGGCGGTGGGGGCTGCAACGGCGCCTTCCTCGCGGGCATAGATCGTCTGGTAGTCGGCCCGGTCGCGCTCGTCCTCGGGGCGCTTGGCGGCGATGTAGGGCGGCAGCGGAATATGGCCGACGGCGGCGATCGCCTCGTCGAGCACCGGACCGGAAAGATCGAAGGCGAGCGTCACTTCGCCCGCTTCGCCTTTTTCCTCCACCGTCGCATCGAGCGAGCCGATCATGCAGCTTTCGCCGCTGTGGCCGAAGGCGATGCGATCGCCTTCCTTGATGCGCTTGCCCGGTTTGGCGAATGCCTTCCAACGGCTGGGACCGACGCGCATGTGCAGCGTTGCCGAGACCTGCTGACCGCCGGCGCCGTCGCGATGGCGGATGCCCTCGAGCTGGGCGGGGATGACCTTCGTGTCGTTGAAGACGAGCGCGTCGCCGGCGCGCAGAAATGACGGCAGATCCGAAACGCGATGGTCCGACAGTGCGATTGCCGCTTTTGCATCCACGACGAGCAGGCGTGCGCTGTCGCGCGGCTCGGCGGGCCGCAGGGCGATGCGCTCCTCGGGCAGATCGAAATCGAAAAGATCAACGCGCATAAGCGTACTTTCAGGCAAAGCGAAACCCGCCCCGCGCTCTCGCGCAAGGGCGGGTTCCAGCAGAAATCACAATCAGACGTCGGCGGCAACCCGCATAGAGACGATCGAGTCCGGATCGGGGACCGGCTCGCCGCGCTTGATCTTGTCGACATTGTCCATGCCTTCGATCACCTGGCCCCAGACGGAATACTGCTTGTTCAGCCACGGAGCGTCGGTGAAGCAGATGAAGAACTGCGAATTGGCCGAGTTCGGGTTCTGCGAACGCGCCATCGAGCAGGTGCCGCGCACATGCGGCGTCGCCGAGAACTCCGCCTTCAGGTCCGGCTTGGCGGAGCCGCCCATGCCCGCGCGGCCGGGATTGAAGGTTTCCGAACCCTTCTTGCCATATTCGACATCGCCCGTCTGAGCCATGAAATCCTGGATGACGCGGTGGAAAACGACGCCGTCATAGGCCTTCTCGCGGGCGAGTTCCTTGATGCGGGCGACATGCTCCGGCGCGACCTGCGGCAGCAGCTGAATGACTACTTTGCCCTTGGTGGTTTCTAGAATGACTGTGTTTTCGGGATCCTTGATCTCGGCCATTATCTTCTCCTCTTCTTTCTCTCGTAACCTACTTCTTGCCCAGGGTGACCTTGATCATCCGGTCGGGATTGCTGACTTCGCCATTCTGGCCTTCACCGCGCTTGATTTTGTCTACGTTCTCCATGCCGGACACGACCTTGCCGACGACGGTGTATTGGCCGTTGAGGAAGGAACCGTCGGCAAACATGATGAAGAACTGCGAATTGGCGGAATTCGGATCCTGCGAGCGGGCCATGCCGACGGTGCCGCGCACGAACGGTGTCTTGGAGAATTCAGCCGGGATATCGGGCATGTCGGAGGAGCCGGTGCCGGCGAGGCTGGCATCGAAGCCCTTCTCCATGTTGCCGTATTTGACGTCGCCGGTCTGGGCCATGAAGCCGTCGATGACACGGTGGAAGGCGACGTTGTCATATTCGCCCTTCTTGGCAAGCGCCTCGATCTGGGCGACATGTTTCGGCGCTACATCCGGCATCAGCTGGATCACCACCGGGCCGTTCTTCAGCTGAATGGTGAGATAATGATCGGCCGACTGGGCCAACGCATCCCCCGCGAAGGAGGCGAGATACAGCACGCCGGCAAATGCGAGATAGAAGAGTTTCATGTGAGCTCCGTTGCGGCGTTATCCGCCTAGGCTTTGCGCTTGCTAGTTTGGGCGCTTGGATGTGAGGGCTTGCAGGACTGCGGCCGGGACGAAAGCGCTGACATCGCCGCCCATTGCGGCGATCTGGCGGACCAATGTGGCGGTAATGGGCCGCGACGCCGTGCCGGCCGGCAAAAAGATGGTCTGGATATCGGGCGCCATCGTTCGGTTCATGCCGGCCATCTGCATTTCATAATCAAGGTCCGTGCCATCGCGGAGGCCGCGGATCAGAAGCGTGGCGCCATGGGCACGGGCGGCGTCGACGACCAGATTGTCGAAGGCAACGACAGTGATGTTGCCGGTCTTGCCGGGCAAGACTTCGGCCAGCGACAGGCGGATCAGCTCGGCTCTCTCTTCGAACGAAAAGAGCGGCGCCTTGCCGGGATGGATGCCGATCGCGACGATGACTTTTTCGGCGACGTTCAGCGCCTGGACCAGAACATCCACATGTCCGTTGGTGATCGGGTCGAAGGACCCAGGATAAAAAGCTGTCGTCATCTGGCCCGGCCATTCGTTTGACGCCTTTTGTCACGGATGCAGACTTGTCGCAAGTGATTTACCGGGCCGCGCCGCACGGCTGAACAGCGGATGAACATGCCATTCAAGGCCGTTTCAGACGGGATCTGCTTAACTCGGATCATCAATGCAGCCGATGCCATTCCGGCAGCCGGCGCGCCCCGAAAGACCTGGATCCATGCTGATCGTGCTCGTCGCGTTTGCCGTCACTTTCTCCCTCGCCGCCGAGCTGGCCTATGGCTATTTCGCCGATCGCCACGAGGTGAACTGGGTGCGGCCGGAGCTTGCCGAACATGCGGCGATCGTGCGTGCTCAAGGCCGGCTGCGCGGAATGAAGGCCGGCTGCGCCAGGAGAAACGGTCTTCGAATCTGAACGCCAGATGAACGAGACATTCAAGGAGGCTTCAGACCGCCATTGCTAAACACCCCCTCAACATCCGACGGAACCATTCTTAAACGGATGCGTTCACTCAACCGACACAGAAATGCGTCAAAGCGCGGCAGGAAGGACTAATAATGCCCGGCAAGATTACGATGATTAACGTGCTCTGGATGGTTATGGTCACGGGCATGCTCACCGCAACTGTCGCTCTTTATGATCAGAAGGTCGATACCTCCAAGGTTTATGGCCCCTATGCCTCGGCCCGCACGGCCGTACTGGGCCAGTACTGAGGAGCGAGTACGCAACTCCCCAGGAAAGGAATGCCTATGTTCACGATCTTGACAGTGCTAACCGCCCTCATCAGCGTCATGTTCATCGTGTCTGTGGCCTCGACGATATCAGCGCTGCGGCGCGAAGGCGAAGAGGTGAAGGCGCTGAACGAAAAGCATAGCGCGTTCTGACATTCCTCTCTTCCCCTCCCATGAGCGGCACCCTTTCGCTGCCTGGGCTTTTCAAAGCCGGATGCAACCAGCGTCCGGCTTTTTTCTTGGGCAATGAGCCGGCTTGAGCCAACAGAGTGCTTCAGCTTGGAAGCAACGCTCTAACAGAAAAGGGCGGCTTGAAGCCGCCCAGTTCATTCGATCATTCCTCGGCAGCACCGCCCGGATCGCCATCGGCGACAGGTGTTTCATCGGCGCCGGCGGTACCTTCGGCCGCGTCGACCGCCCCTTCCGTCTCATCATCCTCCGGCTCGCTGATGCGCTCGACCGAGACGACCTTCTCGTCCTTGGCCGTCGAGAAGATGGTGACGCCCTTTGTGGCGCGGCTGGCGATGCGGATGCCGCCGACCGGAACTCGGATCAGCTGGCCGCCGTCGGAGACCAGCATGATCTGATCGCCGTCATCAACCGGGAAGGCCGCCACCAGCTCGCCGATCTCTCCGGTTTTCGACGTATCGGTGGCGCGGATGCCCTTGCCGCCGCGGCCGGAGATGCGGAAGTCGTAGGAGGAAGAGCGCTTGCCGAAGCCCTTTTCGGAAACGGTGAGCACGAATTGCTCGCGTGCCCTGAGCTCTTCATAACGCTCGTCGGAAAGCTGCCCCTCTTCTGTGACTTCTTCGCCAACGAGAGCGATGTCCTCTTCATCAACGCCTATCGCCCGGCGTTCGGCGGCGGAGCGCTTGAGGTAGGCGGCACGTTCCCATGGCTCGGCATCAACATGGCCGACGATCGTCATCGAGATGATGCGGTCGCCGTCGCCGAGATTGATGCCGCGCACGCCGATCGAGTTGCGGCCGGCAAAGACACGAACGTCGTCGACGGAGAAGCGGATGCACTGGCCAAGCGCCGTGGTCAGGAGAACGTCATCCCGATCAGTGCAAGTCTCGACGGAGAGGATTTCGTCGCCCTCCTCCTCGAGCTTCATGGCGATCTTGCCGTTGCGGTTTACTTGGACGAAGTCCGAAAGCTTGTTACGGCGAACCGTACCGCGCGTCGTCGAGAACATGACGTCGAGATTGTCCCAGCTCGCCTCATCCTCGGGCAAGGGCAGGATGGTCGTGATGCGTTCGCCGGGTTCGAGCGGCAGCATGTTGATCAGCGCCTTGCCGCGAGAGGTCGGCGTGCCGATCGGCAGGCGCCAGACCTTCTCCTTGTAGACAATGCCGCGCGACGAGAAGAACAGAACCGGCGTATGGGTATTGACGACGAATAGCCGACTAACGAAATCCTCGTCGCGGGTGGTCATGCCGGAGCGGCCCTTGCCGCCGCGGCGCTGGGCCCGGTAGGTGGTCAGCGGCACGCGCTTGATGTAGCCGAGATGCGAGACGGTGACGACCATGTCTTCGCGGGCGATCAGATCCTCGTCGTCCATTTCGAGGCCGCCATCGACGATCTCGGTGCGGCGCGGCGTGCCGAACTCGTCGCGGACGGCTGATAGTTCGTCCTTGACGATGGTCTGGATGCGGACACGCGAGGAAAGAATATCGAGATAATCCCGGATCTCCTCACCTATCTTGTTGAGTTCATCACCGATCTCGTCGCGGCCGAGTGCGGTCAGCCTGGCAAGGCGCAGTTCGAGGATAGCGCGCGCCTGCTCTTCGGAAAGGTTGTAGGTGAGGTCGTCGTTGATGCGGTGACGCGGGTCGTCGATCAGACGGATCAGACTTTCGACATCTTCGGCCGGCCAGCGGCGCGTCATCAGCTCTTCGCGGGCCGACTGCGGATCAGGCGCCTGGCGGATGACACGGATGACTTCGTCGATATTGGCGACGGCGATCGCGAGACCAACCAAGACGTGGGCGCGCTCGCGCGCCTTGCGCAGCAGGAACTTCGTTCTCCGGCTAACGACTTCTTCGCGGAAGGAGACGAAGGCGCGCAGCATGTCGAGCAGCGTCAGCTGCTCCGGCTTGCCGCCGTTCAGCGCCACCATGTTGCAGCCGAATGAGGTCTGCAGCGGTGTGTAGCGGTAGAGCTGGTTGAGGATGACCTCGGCATTGGCGTCGCGTTTCAATTCGATGACGACGCGATAGCCCTGGCGGTCGGATTCGTCGCGCAGGTCGGAGATGCCCTCGATGCGCTTTTCGCGCACGAGTTCGGCCATCTTCTCGATCATCGTCGCCTTGTTCACCTGGTATGGAATTTCGGTGATGATGATCTGCTCGCGGTCGCCGCGCATCGGCTCGATGGTGGCGACGCCGCGCATGATGACGGAACCGCGTCCGGTCTCGTAAGCCGAGCGGATGCCGGCGCGGCCGAGGATCTTGGCGCCCGTCGGGAAGTCGGGGCCGGGAATGATCTGCATCAGTTCCGGCAGCTCGATCGCCGGATCGTTGATCAGCGCAATGCAGCCGTCGATGACTTCGGAGAGGTTGTGCGGCGGAATGTTGGTCGCCATGCCCACCGCGATGCCGCCGGCGCCGTTGACGAGCAGGTTCGGGAACTTGGCGGGAACGACGACCGGCTCGGAGAGCGTGCCGTCATAGTTGTCGCGGAAGTCGACGGTTTCCTTGTCGAGATCGTCGAGCAGCGAATGGGCAGCCTTCTCCAGGCGGCACTCGGTGTATCGTTCGGCCGCCGGCGGATCGCCGTCGACCGAGCCGAAATTGCCCTGACCGTCGATCAGTGGCAGGCGCAGCGACCAGGGCTGCGCCATGCGGGCAAGCGCGTCGTAAATCGCGGCGTTGCCGTGCGGATGGTATTTACCCATCACGTCGCCGGTAACGCGGGCGCATTTGACGTATTTCTTGTTCCAGTCGATGCCGAGCTCGGACATGCCGTAGAGGATGCGCCGGTGCACGGGCTTCAGGCCGTCGCGCACGTCGGGCAACGCGCGGCTGACGATGACGCTCATGGCGTAATCGAGATACGACCGCTGCATTTCCTCCATGATGGAGATGGGCTCGATGCCTGGCGGGAGCTTCCCGCCGCCGGGGGGTGTTTGCTCAGTCAAAACAGATCACGATCTCTTCTAGAATCACTTGAAGATTTATAGCGGAAAGCCTGTTCCCGCGCCATTTTCTGAGCGCGTTTTGAACAGGCTTTTGCGGCCGAAAAAGGGTAAAGCACCGGACTTGTGCGGCCGGACCGGACAAATCCGCCGCGGGCCGCCGCAGCATATTTGCCAAATCGAAATCCCCGCTTCACAATCGTAGAAAACCACGCACCCATATGGGCTTCCGGAGAGACGATGGCAAGCGCCGACCAGTTGATCAACGCCTTTACCACGCTCATCGTCACCATCGACCCGCCGGGGCTCGCACCGCTCTTCCTGGGGCTGACGATCGGCATGAGCCGGACCGAGCGCCGGCAGGTGGCGCTGCGCGGCTCGACCATTGCCTTTATCATCCTTGCCGTCTTCGCCCTGTTTGGCGCAGGCGTGCTCGGCGTGCTCGGGATCTCAATCGGCGCCTTCCGCCTCGCCGGCGGGCTCCTGCTCTTCTGGATCGCCTTCGAGATGGTGTTCGAGAAGCGGCAGGACCGCAAGGAGAAGACGACCGAGGTGGCGATCACCAAGGATCATATCGAGAATATCGCCGTCTTTCCCCTCGCCCTGCCGCTGATCGCCGGCCCCGGCGCGATCTCTGCAACCATCCTGCTTTCCGGCACGCTGGCGACCTCGGTCGAAAAAGCCCAGCTGATCGGCGTCATCGCCGCCATTCTGCTGCTGACCTTCCTCATGCTGCTGATTGCTGAAAGGCTCGACCGCTTTCTCGGCGTCACCGGTCGGGCGATCCTCACCCGCCTGCTCGGCGTCATCCTCGCAGCCCTTGCGGTGCAGTTCGTCGTCGACGGCGCGAAAGCCGCGCTCAATCTCATCAGCGCGACTCCGCATTGAAATGGCAGCACATGTTCGGGGTGACCCGACGAGATCAACTGCCGTGACATCAAAGAAAAAGAGCATGACGCCGGCCCGGCCATCATGCTCTCGGATGCTCTCATAAAGCCAGAACAGGCGGCCGATCAAAACGGGATGTCGTCGTCGAGATCGCGCGAGAAATTGCCGCCGCCACCGCCGCGGCTGGACGATGAGGATGACGGGGCGCCGTAGTCGTCGCCATAATCATTGTTGCTGCTGCCGCGGCCGCCGCCGAAGCCGGAGCTCGCGCCGCCGCCATCGCCGCGGCCGTCGAGCATCGTCAGCGTCGAGTTGAAGCCCTGCAGCACGACCTCAGTCGAGTAGCGATCCTGGCCCTGCTGGTCCTGCCACTTGCGGGTCTGCAGCTGGCCCTCGACATAGAGCTTGGCGCCTTTCTTCACATATTGCTCGACGACTTTGCAGAGGCCTTCGTTGAAGACGACCACAGTGTGCCATTCGGTCTTTTCGCGGCGCTCACCCGAATTGCGGTCGCGCCACGTTTCCGAGGTCGCGATACGGAGGTTGGCGATCGGCCGGCCATCCTGAGTGCGGCGGATTTCGGGGTCTGCACCCACGTTTCCAACCAGAATTACCTTGTTCACGCTACCAGCCATGCTTTTCACCCTGCCTGCCGCCCTGCCCGGCGGCGTTAATCGATCAGCGCACCTTAAACCATAGCGAACCGCAGATGCGCGCGAACGGTGTTTAATCCACAGTTTATCCCATCAGAAAGCGGCATGCATTCATCAGGAATTTTGTTCTTTATTTGTTCTAGTTTATCCGTATGATCCTGTCAACAGAATCGAAAACCTTGAGTCATCCAGGATATTCAGCCTCGACTCGCCCGCCGGCATCACTAAATAAGGGCTGTTATCCAGAAAACCAAAGCAGAGACGATGAGCGAACTGAAGACGATCTCCATCCGCGGCGCGCGCGAGCACAATCTGAAGAGCATCGATCTCGATCTGCCGCGCAATAAGCTGATCGTCATGACCGGTCTTTCAGGCTCGGGCAAATCCTCGCTCGCCTTCGACACGATCTATGCCGAGGGCCAGCGGCGCTATGTCGAGAGTCTGTCAGCCTATGCCCGGCAATTCCTCGAAATGATGCAGAAGCCCGATGTCGACCAGATCGACGGGCTGTCGCCTGCCATTTCGATCGAGCAGAAGACCACCTCGCGCAACCCGCGCTCGACGGTCGGCACCGTCACCGAGATCTACGACTATATGCGCCTGCTCTTTGCCCGCGTCGGCGTGCCTTATTCGCCGGCGACCGGCCTGCCGATCGAGAGCCAGACCGTCAGCCAGATGGTCGACCGCATCCTCGCTTTCGGAGAGGGCACGCGCCTTTACATTCTCGCGCCGCTCGTGCGCGGCCGCAAGGGCGAATACAAGAAGGAACTGGCGGAGCTGATGAAGAAGGGCTTCCAGCGCGTCAAGGTTGACGGCCAGTTCTACGAGATCGCCGAGGCGCCTGTTCTCGACAAGAAATACAAGCACGACATCGACGTGGTGGTCGACCGTATCGTCGTGCGCCCGGATGTGTCGGCGCGTCTCGCCGACAGCCTTGAAACCTGCCTGAAACTCGCCGACGGGCTGGCGATCGCCGAATTCGCCGACAAGCCGCTGCCGCCGGAGGAGACTTCGGCCGGCGGTTCGGCCAACAAGTCGCTGAACGAGACGCATGAGCGCGCGCTATTTTCGGAAAAATTCGCCTGCCCGGTCTCGGGCTTCACCATCCCGGAAATCGAACCCAGGCTGTTCTCCTTCAACAACCCCTTCGGCGCCTGCCCGACCTGCGACGGTCTCGGCGCCCAACAGAAGATCGATCCCGACCTGATCGTACCCGAACCGGAGCGGACGCTGCGCGACGGGGCGATCGCGCCCTGGGCCAAATCGACTTCGCCTTACTACAATCAGACGCTGGAAGCGCTCGGCAAACATTACGGCTTCAAGCTCGGCACCCGCTGGAACGACCTTTCCGACGAGGCCAAGGACGTCATCCTCAACGGCACCGACGACAAGATCGAGTTCCACTACGCCGACGGCGCCCGTTCCTATACCACCCACAAAAATTTCGAGGGCATCATCACCAATCTCGAGCGGCGCTGGAAGGAAACGGATTCCGCCTGGGCGCGCGAGGATATCGAGCGCTTCATGTCGGCCGCCCCCTGCCCTGCCTGCAATGGCTATCGGCTGAAGCCGGAAGCGCTGGCGGTGAAGATCAATAAGCTGCATATCGGCGAAGTGACCGAAATGTCGATCCGCATCGCGCGCGACTGGTTCGAGGCGCTGCCGGCGACATTCAATGCCAAGCAGAACGAGATTGCCGTCCGGATCCTCAAGGAAATCCGCGACCGCCTGCGCTTTTTGAACGATGTCGGCCTGGAATATCTGAGCCTGTCGCGCAATTCCGGCACGCTGTCAGGCGGCGAGAGCCAGCGCATTCGCCTCGCCTCGCAGATCGGCTCGGGCCTGACGGGTGTGCTCTACGTACTCGACGAACCATCCATCGGACTGCATCAGCGCGACAACGCCCGGCTGCTGGATACGTTGAAGCACCTGCGCGACATCGGCAACACCGTCATCGTCGTCGAACATGACGAGGATGCGATCCTGACGGCCGACGACGTGGTCGACATCGGTCCGGCCGCCGGCATCCACGGCGGCCAGGTTATCGCCCATGGCACGCCGCAGGATATCATGAACAATCCGAAGTCGCTGACCGGCAAATATCTCTCGGGCGAACTCGGTGTGCCGGTTCCTGAGGAGCGCCGCAAGCCGAAGAAGGGCCGCGAAATCAAGGTGATCGGCGCGCGCGGCAACAATCTGAAGAACGTGACGGCATCCATCCCGCTCGGAGTCTTCACCGCTGTGACGGGTGTTTCCGGCGGCGGCAAGTCCACCTTCCTGATCGAGACGCTTTATAAGTCGGCGGCACGCCGCGTCATGGGGGCGCGCGAAATTCCGGCTGATCACGACCGCATTGATGGTTTCGAGCATATCGACAAGGTGATCGACATCGACCAGTCGCCGATCGGCCGCACGCCGCGCTCGAACCCCGCGACCTATACCGGCGCCTTCACGCCGATCCGCGACTGGTTCGCCGGCCTGCCGGAAGCCAAGGCGCGCGGCTACCAGCCGGGCCGCTTCTCCTTCAACGTCAAGGGCGGGCGCTGCGAAGCCTGCCAGGGTGACGGCGTCATCAAGATCGAGATGCACTTCCTGCCCGATGTCTACGTCACCTGCGACGTCTGCCACGGCAAGCGCTATAACAGGGAGACGCTCGACGTTACCTTCAAGCAGAAGTCGATCGCCGACGTGCTCGACATGACGGTGGAGGAAGGCGTCGATTTCTTTGCGGCGGTGCCGGCCGTGCGCGACAAACTGCAATCGCTGAAGGATGTCGGCCTCGGCTATATCAAGGTCGGCCAGCAGGCCAATACGCTCTCGGGCGGCGAAGCACAGCGCGTCAAGCTCGCCAAGGAGCTGTCGAAACGTTCGACCGGACGCACGCTCTACATTCTCGACGAGCCGACGACCGGCCTGCATTTCCACGACGTCGCCAAGCTGCTCGAAATGCTGCACGAGCTGGTCAATCAAGGCAATTCGGTGGTGGTGATCGAACACAATCTCGAAGTCATCAAGACGGCCGACTGGGTGCTCGATTTCGGCCCCGAGGGCGGTGATGGCGGCGGTGAAATCGTGGCTGTCGGCACGCCCGAGGCAATTGTCAGGGAACAGCGCTCCTATACCGGCCATTTCCTGAAAGAATTGCTGGAGCGGCGGCCTGCGAAGAAGGCGGTTGCGGCGGAATGACGATGAGGCTGGCGTCGCCTGATGATCTGGAAACGATCGCGACGCTGACGGCAGCCGCCTATCGTCCCTATACCGAGCTCTTCGGCGCTCCACCGATCCCCGTGACGGAGGATTACGCGCCGCGGATCGACCGCGGCGAGGTCTGGCTGCGCGAGATCGGCGGCGAAACGGCCGGCCTCGTCGTCGCAGAGCAGCATTCCGATTACCTCATGCTGTTCAGCATCGCGGTCTCGCCGACCTTTCAGGGCGCCGGACATGGGCTCTCGATGTTGCGCTGGCTGGAGGGCAAGGCGCGGGAATGGGACATTCCGGAGATACGCCTCTACACCAATGCGCGGATGGAGCGAAATATCGCGCTTTATCGCGCCTTCGGATTTCAGGAAACGGGTCGGCGGCCAAGCCGTTATCGGCCAGGATGGACGCTCGTCGATATGGCGAAAAAGATAGATGCAGCCTGAACGGCTGCGAACCGGGAGGACGACATGACGAAATCCGGCACTATCCGCACCGGCATCGGCGGCTGGACCTTCGAGCCGTGGCGCGGGCATTTCTTTCCCGCCGACCTGAAACAGAAGGACGAGCTGCATTATGCCAGCCGCCAGTTGAAGGTCATCGAGGTCAACGGCACCTATTACAGCACGCAGAAGCCGGCGGTTTTTGCCAAATGGGCAGCCGATGTGCCCGAGGGATTCATCTTTTCGCTCAAGGCGACGCGTTTCGTCACCAATCGGCGGGTGCTTGCGGAAGCCGGTGAATCGATGGAGCGTTTCCTCACCTCGGGAATCAGCGAGCTCGGCGATCATCTCGGGCCGCTGCTCTGGCAATTCGCCCCGACGAAAAAGTTCGATTCGGAAGATTTCGAGGCCTTCCTGAAGCTGCTGCCGGCAAAGCAGGATGGGTTGGCGCTCCGTCACGTCGTCGAGGTGCGGCACGATTCCTTCAAGGTGCCGGAATTCGTTGCTCTGCTTGCTAGATATGGCGTGGCGCCGGTTTGTGCCGAACATTTCGAGTATCCGATGATCGCCGATGTGACGGCCGATTTCGTCTATGCCAGGCTGCAGAAGGGATCGGATGATATCCCGACCTGCTATCCCGATAAGGATTTGAAGGCCTGGGCTAAGCGGCTCGAGACCTGGGCCGAGGGCAAGGTCCCGGACGATCTGCCGCTGATCGACGGGAAGCGCCAGGTCAATGCCGAGCCGCGCGACGTCTTCGCCTTCATGATCCACGAGGGCAAGGTCAATGCGCCGCACGGGGCGATCGCCCTGCAGCAGTTGCTGGCGAAATAGGCGGTTGAGACTTAGCCGGGCTAAAGTGGCAACACCTCGGCCGCGAGCTCTTCCGCCGTCAGCCCCTTGCCGGCGCGCTGGCCAGCCTCTCCGTGCAGCCACACGCCGGCGGCCGCAGCCTCGAAAGTCGGCAGGCCCTGGGCGAGCAGTCCGCCGATGATGCCGGCAAGCACATCGCCGGAACCTGCGGTGGCAAGCCAGACAGGCGCATTGGTATTGATGAGCGCGCGCCCGTCCGGCGAGGCGATGACTGTGTCGGCGCCCTTATAGACGATCGCGGCATTGGCGCGGCGGGCAGCGGCAACCGCCTTGTCCACCTTCCCCAGTGCGTCGTCCTCGCCGATATCGGGAAAGAGCCGCGAAAATTCGCCCTCGTGCGGCGTCAGCACCAGACGCGGCTCGCCGCGAAACAGGGCGAAAAGCTGTTGCGGATCGTCCTTGAACGACGAGATGCCGTCGGCGTCGAGCACGAGCCGGCGATCGGCAAGCGCAGCGACGAAATCGCGTGCCCTTGCCCCCATGCCGAAGCCAGGACCGAGGACGAAAGTCTGCAGCCGCTTGTCGGACAGCCACTCCGCAAGGTCTGCCTCGTCATCGACTGCATGCAGCATGACCGCCGTGAGATGCGCGGCATTGGCGGCCATCGCTGCGCCGGGTGCGGCGATCGTTACCAGGCCGGCGCCGGCCTTCAAGCCGGAGACCGCCGACATACGGGCAGCCCCGGTCTTGTCGGCCTCGCCTGAAAAAACGACGAGATGACCGCGCTTGTATTTATGGGTTTCGAGCCGCGCGGCCGGCAGCACGGCCTTCCAAGCCTCAGGTGTGTTCTCGGCGATTGCGCCGCCCGCCTCAGCCCGGATGATCCGGGCGGGAATGCCGATGCCGAAGACCTCCAACTCGCCGCAAAGCTCCCTTCCCGGCATCAGGAGATGGCCGGGCTTGCGGGTCATGAAGGTAATGGTGTTGCGAGCCTGGAAGGCAGCACCCAGCACCTTGCCGGTGCGGCCATCGACGCCGGAGGGCAGATCGATGGCGAGCACTGCAATACCGGCCTCGGCGACACGCTCCGTCAAGGCGGCCACATCGGCCGGCACCGCGCGCCCGAGCCCTGCTCCGAACAGACCGTCGATGACGACGTCACCGGCTTCCGGCCGGTAGAGGCCGAGCTCCTGTCCCTGCAATGGGCAGCCGGCCCGAGCGCGAGCGGCATCGCCTTTCAGCTTTGCGGAATCGCCGAGATGAAAAAGCGCCACGGTCGCTCCGCTCTCCAGCAGATGCCTTGCCGCGACATAGGCGTCGCCCCCGTTGTTACCGGGGCCGCAGATCACGACGAAACGCATCGCCCCAGGATGAAGCCTGAGCGCGGCAGCCGCGGCGGCGGCCCCCGCCCTTTCCATCAGGCCGAAGGAATCGATTCCCGAAGCAGCCGCGGCCGCATCGATGGCGCTCATTTCGGCAGGCGTGACCAGAAGCTCTGAGAGATGTTGGCTCATGAGCCTATTCAATTAAAAAAACGCACAAAAAACAACCGCCTGAAGAGACGAGCAATGGGGCTAAATTTGTGCATTTGCTTATATTTTAATCGACTCGCATCCTGCTTTTGCAGTCGACGGAAAACCTGACTTTTTCGGTTTTCGGCCCATTTTTCTTCAATGGCGATGTTTTTTCCACCTCTCTTGTCACCAAATCGACATTAAATCACCCACAGACGCGCCGGTTTCGACAAAATTGACGTCTTTTTTCAATCAGACGGATTTCAAACTGGCACGATATCTGCATCATGTCCGCGAGCGGGAACATCCCTGCCATAACAGGAGAAGCGGAGAGACATTTTCTCATGAAAAAGATCGAAGCGATCATTAAGCCCTTCAAGCTGGACGAAGTGAAGGAAGCCCTTCAGGAAGTCGGCCTGCAGGGTATTACAGTCACGGAAGCCAAGGGCTTCGGTCGTCAGAAGGGCCACACGGAACTCTACCGCGGTGCCGAATACGTCGTCGACTTCCTGCCGAAGGTGAAAGTCGAGGTGGTGCTGGCGGACGAGAACGCGGAGGCGGTCATCGAGGCCATCCGCAAGGCGGCTCAGACCGGCCGCATCGGCGACGGCAAGATCTTCGTCTCCAACGTCGAAGAGGTTATCCGCATCCGTACCGGCGAGACCGGCATCGATGCCATCTGACCACTTTGCCAAGCGCGCAAAGTCCGATAGCGTCACCGCGCCCACCTATTGTTATCACAAATTGGAGGAAGGTATTTAATGGCGACCGCAAGCGAAATTCTGAAGCAGATCCAGGAAAACGACGTCAAGTTCGTCGATCTGCGCTTCACCGACCCGAAGGGCAAGCTGCAGCACGTCACGATGGACGTTGCCAGCGTCGACGAGGACATGTTCGCTGACGGCGTGATGTTCGACGGCTCTTCGATCGGCGGCTGGAAGGCCATCAACGAATCCGACATGGTGCTGATGCCCGACACTGAAACGGTGCATATGGACCCGTTCTTCGCTCAGTCGACCATGGTTATCGTCTGCGATATTCTCGATCCGGTTTCTGGCGAAGCCTATAACCGCGATCCGCGCGGCACCGCCAAGAAGGCCGAAGCCTATCTCAAGGCATCCGGCATCGGCGACACGGTGTTTGTCGGCCCGGAAGCCGAATTCTTCGTCTTCGACGATGTAAAGTACAAGGCCGATCCCTACAATACCGGCTTCAAGCTCGATTCGACGGAACTGCCGTCGAACGATGACACCGACTATGAAACCGGCAATCTCGGTCACCGCCCGCGCGTCAAGGGCGGCTATTTCCCGGTTCCGCCTGTTGACAGCGCCCAGGACATGCGTTCGGAAATGCTGACGGTGCTCTCCGAGATGGGCGTGGTGGTCGAAAAGCATCACCATGAAGTCGCCGCCGCCCAGCACGAGCTCGGCATCAAGTTCGATACGCTGGTGCGCAACGCCGACAAGATGCAGATCTACAAATATGTCGTGCACCAGGTGGCCAACGCCTACGGCAAGACGGCGACGTTCATGCCGAAGCCGATCTTCGGCGACAACGGCTCGGGCATGCACGTGCACCAGTCGATCTGGAAGGGCGGCAAGCCGACTTTTGCCGGCGACGAATATGCCGGCCTCTCGGAGACCTGCCTGTTCTACATCGGCGGCATTATCAAACACGCCAAGGCGATCAACGCCTTCACCAATCCGTCGACGAACTCCTACAAGCGTCTCGTCCCGGGTTATGAAGCCCCAGTTCTGCTCGCCTATTCGGCCCGCAACCGCTCGGCTTCCTGCCGCATTCCGTTCGGCTCCAACCCGAAGGCCAAGCGCGTCGAAGTCCGCTTCCCGGATCCGACTGCCAACCCCTATCTCGCCTTTGCCGCCATGCTGATGGCCGGCCTCGACGGCATTAAGAACAAGATCCATCCGGGCAAGGCCATGGACAAGGATCTCTACGATCTGCCGCCGAAGGAGCTGAAAAAGATCCCGACCGTCTGCGGCAGCCTGCGCGAAGCGCTCGAAAGCCTCGACAAGGACCGCAAGTTCCTGACAGCAGGCGGCGTCTTCGACGACGACCAGATCGATGCCTTCATCGAACTTAAGATGGCAGAGGTGATGCGCTTCGAAATGACGCCGCATCCGGTCGAATACGACATGTATTATTCGGCCTGATCGGCCGCAATGACGGAAAGTCCCGGTTCGCCGGGGCTTTCACCTCCCCCGGTCATGAACGCCAGAAGGAGGATATGACGTTCATGTGACGCGCTGGTGCAAAAATCTTGATTTGCACCGCACCAATCACCAAATTTGGTGATGAAAGGAAGTCGTACCATGAAAGAAAGACTAGCAAAGTTCAATATCGGCGAAGTGGTCCGGCACAAGGTATTTCCGTTTCGCGGCGTCATCTTCGACGTTGATCCGGAATTCGCGAACACGGAGGAATGGTGGAATTCCATTCCGGCCGAGGTGCGGCCGAGCAAGGACCAGCCGTTCTACCACCTGCTCGCCGAAAATGACGAAAGCGAATATGTCGCTTATGTCTCCGAGCAGAACCTGGTGAATGACGAAAGCGGCACGCCGCTTCGCAACCCTCAGATCTACCAGATTTTCGATCAGGCCCCGTCGGGGCAGTTCAAACCCAAGATGAGCTTCGCCCACTAGGAGCGGATGACCGACGACATCGACAAGGCCTCGCATCTCCCGGCGAGGCCTTTTTCTTTGGTACAAAACCCGGCGGAATGCCCCTCATCCGGCTGCCGCCACCTTCTCCCCGTAAACGGGGCGAAGGGACCCTGCCGCCGCCCTCTCCGTTCCCTCCTCGCTCTCGCAGGGCACGTCCCCTCGCCCCGTCAGAACGGGGAGAGGGTTAGGGTGAGGGGCAGCCATTGGCGCCGTAAAGAGAGCAAAGTCCAGCAACAAAAAACCCGGCCTGAAGCCGGGTTTCCATTCCATATAGCGGCAGTTTTTACTGCGCCTTGGCGGCCTTCTGGGCGTCTTCCAGCTTCTTGCGGGCTTCTTCAGCCTTCTTCTGCATGCCTTCTTGCAGGCTGCGCTGGCTTTCGGCGAGCTTCGATTCGGAAACCGGTTCGCCGTCATAAGCGCCGGTGAAGCCTTCGAGCGAAATCTTGATCGGGTTCGGCGCGCGGCGGAAGTTGATCGAGGTGAAGATCACATCGCTGCCCTTCTTGAGGCTGGCGATCATCGCGTCGGTCAGCGGAATTTCGGCAGTGCACTTGTCCGGCAGGCAGACGGCGTAGTCGAGCTTCTGGCCCTTGCCGCCATCGATTTGCATGCTGATGCCCGGAGGAATGAGGCGTGCCGTGGGAACCGAGACCTGCAGGAGCTTGCGGTTGATCTTGCCAGTGACCGAAATCAGGCCGACAGCCGTGACGAGCTGGCCGCCATTTGCGAGGATCAGGTTCTGGACAACACAGATGTCGTTGTCTTCCTGCTTGCTGCAGGTCTTGTACCAGCCAAGCTTCGGTGCGCCAGCGGCCTGTGCCGGAGCATCGGCCGGAGCCTGTGCCGCCGCATCCTGTGCGAAGGAGGAGACCGGAGCCGAAGCGGCGCCGAACATCACTGCCAGAACGGACAGTGCTGCCCGCATTTTCTTTTCAGACTTGAACATCATAACGAATTCCGTCTCCTGATATCCGTTCAGAGCAGCGACGTGCCGCCCTAACCATCGGGTCGTTCGGCACTCCACCTCATGGAAAAATAAGGCAAATGCATGACCCCAAAACTTCGGGTTCACCTGTTACATCGCAGCGTTCAAGATATCCAGCATTTCTTTGGCGATTTGCGACGCAATTTCATATGCCGCGGAAAGAAATGGCCCCTGCGTGTTGGAATTGGTCGACCCCATGCTAATCTCCGGCATGAATCATGCCCGTTTTTCGCGAATTCAAGGATCGCCGAATGCTCCGGATCGCCATCCCTCTCGTCCTCTCGTTGCTGTGCGGCACCGTCGCCGCTGAGCCGCTGCACGGCATAGCAATGCATGGCGGGCCGGCATTGCCGGCTGACTATAAGCAATTTCCCTACGTCAATCCCGACGTGAAAAAAGGCGGCAAGATCACCTATGGCGTCGTCGGCACATTCGACAACCTCAACCCGTTCATCCTGAAGAGCATGCGCACGACGGCGCGCGGCATGTGGGATCCGGAATATGGAAACCTTGTCTACGAATCGCTGATGCAGCGCTCCCGGGATGAGCCGTTCACGCTTTACGGCCTGCTTGCCGAAACGGTCGAATGGGACGACGACAGGAGTTTCATCCAGTTCAACCTCAATCCGAAGGCGAAATGGTCCGATGGTCAGCCGGTGACGCCGGAGGACGTCATGTTCACCTTTGAGCTGATGCTTGACAAGGGACGTGTGCCCTATTCCGAACGCTTAAAAGTCGTCGCCAAGATGGAGAAGGTTGGCGAACACAGCGTGCGCTTCACTTTCAATGAGAAAGCTGACCGCGAGACGCCGCTGATTTTCGGCCTTTTCCCGGTATTGCCGAAACATGCGATCGATCCGGAAAGCTTCGACCGTACGTCGCTGACGCCGCCGGTCGGTTCCGGTCCCTATAAGGTGAAGACGGTGAAACCCGGCGAGAGTATCACATATGAGCGCGATCCAACCTACTGGGGCAAGGATATTCCGGCGAAGGTGGGGACCGACAATTACGACCAGATAACCGTTCAATATTTTCTGCAGGATACAACGCTGTTCGAGGCCTTCAAGAAGGGGGACGTCGACCTCTATCCCGACGGCAATCCCGGCCATTGGGCTAACGCTTACAATTTCCCGGCGGCCACCTCTGGGGCCGTCATCAAGGACGTGTTCACGCCGAAACTGCCAAGCGGCATGCTCGGTTTCGTGTTCAACACGCGCCGGCCGATCTTTGCCGATCCAAAGGTGCGCGAAGGCCTGTCGCTGGTGTTCGATTTCGAATGGGCGAACAAGAACCTCTATTCCGGCGCCTACAAGCGCACCCAGAGTTTCTGGCAGAATTCCGAGCTTTCGAGCTTCGGTGTTCCCGCCAGTTCAGCTGAGCTGGCTCTGCTGGGACCGATCAAGGACAAGATCGCGCCGGAGATTCTGAACGGGACCTATAAACTGCCGGTTACCGACGGCTCCGGCCGTGACCGCAACGTGCTGAAGCAGGCGGTCGGATTGTTGAAACAGGGCGGCTATACGATCCAGGGCGGCAAGATGGTCGACACCTCCGGCCACCAACTCGCGTTCGAGATCATGACGCAGAATGCCGACCAGGAGAAGCTTGCCGTCGCCTATCAGCGTTCGCTGCAGACGATCGGCATTGCGGCTTCGATTCGCACAGTCGATGATTCGCAGTATCAGAGCCGGACGAACAGCTTCGATTACGACATGATCATCAAGTCCTATACTTCGTCGCTGTCGCCTGGAACCGAGCAACTCGGCCGCTGGTCTTCGGCAGCGCGCACTCAAGAGGGCAAGGATAGCTTTGCCGGCGCCAATGATCCCGATCTCGACACGCTGATCGATCACGTATTGCGAGCACGCTCGAAAGAGGATTTCACTGCCGCCGTGCGCTCTTACGACCGGCTGCTGCTATCCAGCCACTACGTGCTGCCGCTGTACCATATGGACCAGCAGTGGGTTGCCCGCAGCAAGCGCATCGGCCATCCCGACGCGGTACCGCTTTACGGCTACCAGCTGCCGGTCTGGTGGGATACAAGCGCCCAATAGAAGCGGCCGAAACACTTCGGCCCAATGTCTCTTCCGGAGACACACAGAAGGAACATCATCATGGAGCGCATCACCATCGACGTCGTCTCGGATGTCGTCTGCCCCTGGTGCTATCTCGGCAAGGCACGGCTGGAACTCGCCATCGCCGAAGTGCAGGACGAGATCGGCGTCGACATCAACTGGCGGCCATATCGGCTCAATCCGGACTACCCGAAGGAAGGCGTCGACCAGAAGAAGGCGCTGGCTGAGAAGCTCGGGGGCGAGGAGCGCGTGGCGCAGGCGCACAAGATGCTGACCGACTACGGTCGCGAGGTCGGCATCGCCTTCGATTTCGCGGCGATCAAGATCGGCCCGAACACGCTTGACGCCCACCGGCTGATCCACTGGGCGATGATCGAAGGCCGCGAGAAGCAGGACAAGGTCGTCACCGCCCTGTTCAAGGCGAATTTCGAGGAAGGCCGCAATGTCGGCGACCATGCGGTGCTGCTCGACATCGCCGAGAAGGCCGGCCTCGACCGGTCGGTCATCGCCTCGCTGCTTGCGTCCAATGCCGATAGCGATCTGATCGTCGCCGAAATCAAGGCGGCACAGGAGATGGGCGTCAACGGCGTGCCGTTCTTCATCTTCGACCAGCAATATGCCGTCAGCGGCGCCCAGACGCCTGATGTGCTGGCGAATGCATTACGTGATATCGCCAAGGCGAAGGCCGAGGCGCGATCGGGCCTCAACTGAGGCGGAGGCTGTGCGGATCGAGATCGGCGCCAAAGTGAAATCTCAACGCATTTACCTGCTTAGTTCTAATGATAATTATGGCTGGGAATTCGCGAACCTTGAGCGGCTGCAGCTAGATAGCGGCTATCTCGGCTTAAATCACATCCGTACTCCCTGGCCGGATAGTATGCTCGGTTTGCCTCGGGGCCCGTGGCGAATACCCGACTACGCTGAAACGCCAAAGCTCATCTTTAATCCGAAGCGAAAGGTGCAAGACGTTTATGCTGTGGATTATTTCCTTTTCATCTCCGACAAATTGAAGAGCTTGCTTGAGGAGTTCGCTCCAAACTCTTGCGAATACTTGCTTTGCGAGACCGAGTTTTCGAACGGAAAAGCCGGCCCAAGAATCTGGCAGTGCAGCGTTGTCGATTCATATAGCAAGGCGGTGGATGTCGAGAATTCACCTTTAATTCGCGTCACCAAATGGGGCTGCTATATGATATCGAGCGGAGCTGATTGGTGTTTTCTGCCTCATGTTCTTAAAGCCGTGCACGTGTTTCGCTTGATAGAGTACGCGGTGGCAATTTTTTGCGATCAAACGGTCAAGGACATATGCAAAGAGAGAGGTATAAAAGGGACCACCTTCCGGCAAGTTGGTTTTTTACAGAAATAGTAAGAGACGTTTCAATGAGCATTATAACTTTACCGAAAGCGAAGTTACGGCGATTTCCTGCCTGAAACGCTTCCCCACTCAGCCCAGAACCGGAACGCAGCGCACCTCGGTTTTCACCGAATTGGCGATGAAGCATTCGTCGTGGGCGCGATGATGCAGGGTGTCGAGTTCGCCGAGCGAAGGCTGCTTTTCGCCGCTGAAGACGACATGCGGCCTTAGCGTCACCACGGTCATGGCAAGACGGCCTTCGCTGTTCTTCTCCATGACGCCCTCGGCGGCATCGGTATAGCTGTCGACGCAAAAGCCTTGCTTGGCGGCAATCGACAGGAACCAGAGCATGTGGCAGCTGGAGAGCGAGGCGACGAAAGCCTCCTCCGGATCGACCGCATCCTCGGCGGAATAGGGCAACGGAACCACATGCGAGGATGAGGACGCCCTCACCTCGATGCCGCCGTCGAAGGTCCAGCGATGGACGCGGCTGTAGCGGTTGTCGGTGAAGGTCTCGCCGTTGCGCTGCCAGGCAATCCTCGCGGCATGTGTCGCCATAGCCGTCTCCCTCTATTGCTTGGCCATCTCGGCCAGTTGCGTCATGATGACTGCCGCGCCCTGCAAGCGCTTCTCAGGCGTCGGCAGGTCGCGGGTCAGAAACAGGCTGTGATCGGGGCGAATCTTCGCCATCGTACCCTGCTTGCCGATATAGGCGACGAGATTTGCCGGGTTCGGAAATTCCTTGTTGCGGAACTGCACGACCACACCCTTCGGGCCGGCGTCGAGTTTTTCGACATTTGCGGTGCGGCAGAGCGACTTGATGTAGACGATCTTCAGGAGATGCTGGACTTCGATCGGCATCGGCCCGAAGCGGTCGATCATCTCGGCGCCGAATCCGTCGATTTCCTTGAGTTCGGTAATCTCGCCCAATCGGCGGTAGAGCGCCATACGCAGATGCAGGTCCGGCACGTAACTCTCGGGGATCATCACGGTGGTGCCGACCGAAATTTGCGGCGACCAGCCGGTATCATGGATTTCGTCGACACCCTTGACCTCGGCGACCGCCTCTTCCAGCATCTGCTGATAAAGTTCGAAACCGACCTCCTTGATGTGGCCTGACTGCTCCTCGCCGAGCAGGTTGCCTGCGCCGCGGATATCGAGGTCGTGGCTTGCGAGCTGAAAGCCGGCGCCGAGCGTATCCAGTGACTGCAGCACCTTCAGCCGGCGCTCGGCCGTCGCCGTCAGCACCTTGTTGACCGGCAGGGTAAAGAGCGCGAAAGCGCGCACCTTGGAGCGGCCGACGCGACCGCGCAGCTGATAGAGCTGGGCAAGGCCGAACATATCGGCGCGATGGACGATCAGCGTATTGGCTGTCGGCACGTCGAGGCCGGATTCGACGATGGTTGTGGACAGCAGCACGTCGTAACGGCCTTCATAGAAGGCGTTCATGATGTCTTCCAGTTCGCCGGCCGGCATCTGGCCATGGGCGACGGCGACCTTCAGCTCCGGCACGTCGGACTGCAGGAAGGCGTGCACATCCGCCAGATCGGCAAGCCTCGGGCAGACATAGAAGCTCTGGCCGCCGCGATAGTGCTCGCGCATCAGCGTCTCGCGAATAACTAGGCTGTCGAAGGGCGAGATGAAGGTGCGCACCGCCATGCGATCGACCGGTGGCGTGGTGATCAGCGACAGTTCGCGCACGCCAGTCATGGCGAGCTGCAGCGTGCGCGGGATCGGCGTCGCCGACAGCGTCAGCACATGCACGTCGCTCTTCAGCTCCTTCAGCCGCTCCTTGTGCTTGACGCCGAAATGCTGCTCCTCGTCGATGATCAGCAGGCCGAGATTGGCGAATTTAATGCCGGCGCCGAGCAGCGCATGCGTGCCGACGACGATGTCAGTCTTGCCGTCCGCCACTTCCTTCTTGGTCAGCGCCAGCTCCTTCGATCCGACAAGCCGAGAGGCCTGCTGGACGCGAACCGGCAGGCCGCGGAAACGCTCGGAGAAGGTCTTGAAATGCTGACGGGCGAGCAAGGTCGTCGGCACGACGACCGCGACCTGGACGCCGTTCATCGCCGCAACGAAAGCGGCGCGCAAGGCCACTTCGGTCTTGCCGAAACCGACATCGCCGCAGACGAGCCGGTCCATCGGCCGGCCGGCGCCGAGGTCGGAACGCACCGCGTCGATGGCGTTGTCCTGGTCCTCGGTCTCGTCATAGGGGAAGCGGGCGGCGAATTCGTCGTAAAGGCCGTCCGGCGCCGTCAGCATCGGCGCATGGCGCGTAAGGCGCTCGGCGGCGATGCGGATCAGCGCATCGGCCATGTCGAGCAGGCGCCGCTTGAGCTTGGCCTTGCGCATCTGCCATGCGCCACCGCCGAGCTTGTCGAGTTGGGCATCGGTGCCCTCGCCGCCGTAGCGCGAGAGAAGATCGATGTTTTCTACCGGCAGGAAGAGCTTGGCCTCGTCGGCATATTGCAGTTCGAGGCAGGCATGCGGAGCGCCCGCCGCCTCGATGGTCTTCAGCCCGATGAAACGGCCGATGCCATGTTCGGCATGAACGACGATCGATCCCTCGTCGAGGCCGGCGACCTCCGAAATGAAATCGGCGGCGCGCTTGCGGCGCTTGGAGCGGCGGACCATACGGTCGCCGAGAATATCCTGCTCGCCGATGACGACGAGCTCGCCCGCCTCGAAGCCGGATTCGAGATTGAGCACCGCGGCAGCGGCCTCGCCTTTCTCCAGCGAGCGTATATCCTTCAGCGCCTCGACAGGCTTGACCTTTTCCAAGCCGTGTTCGTTCAGCACCTGCAGCAGGCGCTCCAGCGAACCTTCTGTCCAGGCGGTGATGAGCACCTTCGCGCCGGCGGCGCGGCGGTCGGCGACATGCTTGACGACGACGTCGAAGATGTTGATGCGTTCGGCATCCCCTCCGCCTTCGGCATTCGAGCGAGCCCAGCGCTGGCCCTGGCGGGCGTCGACATTGACGACCCGCCTTGCCTCACCCTCGACCTCGTTGAACGGGCTGATGCGGATCGCGCCGAGTGCGTCTAGGGTTTTGGCGAAGAGTTTGCTGTCGAGATAGAGCTGGCCTGGCGTCACCGGCTTGTAGGGCGTGCCCTGGGCCATCTGGCCTTTGGCCGGCTGACCGGAATTGAGGCGGGCGTCGTAATAGTCGAGGACAAGCTTGGAGCGTTCCTCGGCTGCTTCGCGCACCGTGTGGTCAGTGACGATGCGGAAGCCGCTGAGATAATCGAAGACGGTATCGAGCTTCTCGTAGAAGAGCGGCAGCCAGTGCTCCATGCCGGGGTAGCGCCGGCCTTCGGAAACGGCGAGATAAAGCGCATCGTCACGCGTTGTCGCGCCGAAAGCGGAGAGATAGTTCTTGCGGAAGCGGCCGATCGTATCCGGCGTCAGCGTCACCTCGCTCATCGGGTTGAGATCGAGGGAGCGCACCTGGCCGGTGGTGCGCTGGCTGGCGGGATCGAAGCTGCGGATACTCTCCAGCGTATCGCCGAAGAAATCGAGGCGGACCGGCTCTTCCGAACCGGGCACGAAGACATCGAGAATGCCGCCGCGCACGGCATATTCGCCAACTTCGCGAACGGTCGCGACGCGGTCGAAGCCGTTGCGCTCCAGGCGCCCGGCGAGATCATCCATGCGCAGCTGGTTGCCTGGACGGGCCGAAAAACTCAGGCTTTCGATGACATCATGCGGCGCCACCTTCTGCAGCATGGCGTTGGCGGTGACGAGCACGATCGCGGCATGCGGCTTCTTGCGATGGGCGATGAGGCCGCCGAGTGCGGCAAGCCGGCGCGCCGAGGTATCGGCGCTCGGCGAGACGCGGTCATAGGGCAGACAGTCCCAGGCCGGCAGGGTGAGAACCGGAATGTCGGGGGCGACGAAACCGAGCATCTGTTCCAGATCAGCCATACGATGGCCGTCCGACATGACATAGGCCACCGGCTCTCCCGCTCGGGCAAGCTCGGCGAGCAGCAGCGGTTCGAGGCCGGCGGGCACATTACCGATCGTCAGCGGCTCGGCAATGGCCGCAAGCTTCTTCGCATCAAAACCAGGGATCATTCCGGCGTCCTGAGGGGCTTGTCGAAATCGGGCTTGTAGGCGGCAAGCCTGGCAAACATCGGAGTCTGGAAACGCTCGGGAACTGGCCAGGTTCCCATAATCCAGCGGACCAGATCATTGTCCTCTTCGGCCATAATCGTTTCGAACTCGTCGAGCTCGGCTTCCGACAGCGTCGCGAGCTCGGCTTCGGCGAACTGGCCGAAAACCAGATCCATCTCGCGGATGCCGCGGTGCCAGCAGCGGAAAAGGATCCGGCGGCGGCGCGGGTCGAGACCGGCACTCGTGAGCGTGACACCTGTCATGGCATTACCTTCCTGTTGATGCGCCTCTATAGACCCTCGAAAGCGGCTTGTCAGCCTTGCCAAGGCGGCATTGTTCATCGCATTTTGGCCGCATGCGCCCCGCCATTCTCGATCCGCTGTTTTCTCCTGTTTCGGGCCTTCCGGGCGTCGGCCCGAAGATCGCCGAACTGCTGGTCAAGCTGCTCGGACGCGAGACGCCGGAGGATTGCCGGGTCATCGACCTTTTGTTTCACGCACCCTTCTCGCTGATCGACCGGCGCAATCAGCCGGGGATCGCCCGGGCGCCGCAGGGCGCGATCGTCACCATCACCGCACGTGTCGATCGGCATCAGGTGCCGCCGCGCGGCAAAAGCAATGTCCCCTATCGGGTCTTCCTGCACGACGAGACCGGCGAGCTGACGCTGGTCTTCTTCCGCGGCCAGGCGGCATGGCTGGAAAAGCAGCTGCCCATCGATGCGGAGGTGACGGTCAGCGGCAAGATCGACTGGTTCAACGGCCGCGCCTCGATGGTGCATCCCGACTATATCGTCAAAGCGGAGGAGGCCGAAAGCCTGCCGCTCGTCGAGCCGATCTATCCGCTGACGGCGGGGCTTTCGCCGAAAACGCTGCGCAAGATTATCGACGCCGCCCTGCCGCGCTTTCCGGAGATGCCGGAATGGATCGACCTGACGCTGACGCCGAAGCAGGGTCTGCCGTCGATCCGTGACAGCTTTCATATGCTGCACGAGCCGCGCGATCCCGCAGATGTCGATCCACAGGCCCCTGCCCGAAGGCGGCTTGCCTATGACGAATTTCTGGCCGGCCAACTGTCGCTCAGCTTGGTGCGCCAGAGGCTGCGCAAAGTGGCGGGCCAGCCGGTGCATGCCACCGGTGCGGTCAGCAGTAAGATCGTGAAGGCGCTGCCCTTCTCGCTCACGTCAAGCCAGAACGATGCGATCGCCGAGATTCTGAAGGACATGGCCGGTCAGGAGCGGATGCTGCGGCTGCTGCAGGGCGATGTCGGCTCCGGCAAGACGCTGGTGGCGCTGATGGCGATGGCGGCGGTGATCGAGGCCGGCGGCCAGGCCGTGCTGATGGCGCCGACCGAAATCCTGGCGCGGCAGCACCACGCGACAATCTCGAAATTCGCCGCCTCCGCCGGCCTCGGCATCGAAGTGCTGACCGGGCGCACCAAAGGGCGCGAACGCGAAGACATCCTGGAACGCATCGGCTCCGGCGCAGCGCAGATCATCATCGGCACGCATGCGCTATTTCAGGAGAGCGTCAGTTACGCAAACCTGATGCTCGCCGTCGTCGACGAGCAGCACCGTTTCGGCGTTCACCAGCGCCTGCGGCTGACGGCGAAGGGCATCTCGCCGCATATGCTTGTCATGACCGCGACGCCTATCCCTCGCACGCTTGTGCTGGCTGCCTTCGGCGACATGGACGTTTCCAAACTCACCGAGAAGCCGGCCGGCCGCAAGCCGATCCAGACAATCACCGTGCCGATGGAACGAACAGGCGAAATCGTCGGACGGCTGCGGGGGGCGGTCGCTGAAGGCAAGAAGGCGTACTGGATCTGCCCGCTGGTCGAGGAGTCCGAAGAACTAGACCTGATGTCGGCGGAGGAGCGGCATGCGACGCTCGTCTCCGCGCTCGGTCCCGATATCGGCCTCATCCACGGTCGTATGAGCGGCGCGGAGAAGGATGCGGCGATGATGGCCTTCAAGAACGGCGAGACCCGCCTTCTCGTCGCCACCACCGTCGTCGAGGTCGGCGTCGACGTGCCGGATGCGACGATCATGGTGATCGAACATGCCGAACGCTTCGGCCTGGCGCAACTGCATCAGCTGCGAGGCCGCGTCGGGCGCGGCGATGAGGCTTCGACCTGCATCCTGCTCTATAAGGGGCCGCTCGGCGAAACCGGCCATTCCCGGCTTTCGATCATGCGGGAGACGGAGGACGGTTTTCGCATCGCCGAAGAGGATCTGAAGCTGCGCGGCGAAGGCGAATTGCTCGGCACAAGGCAATCCGGCACGCCGGGTTTTCGCATTGCCAGCCTCGAGGCGCATGCCGATCTGCTTGAGATTGCTCGTAAGGATGCGGCCTACCTCATTGAGCGCGATCCGGAACTGACCAGCGAAAGAGGACAGGCGATCCGCACCCTGCTCTATCTCTTCCGCCGAGATGAGGCGATCCGGTTTCTGAGAGCAGGATAAAGCGCGCCACTACGCGCCATGCATGGCGTTATCGCAAAACCGCTAAACACTTTTGGGCGACATGCATCAATCAGCCTTGGAAACCGCCACCGGCTTCGGCCGCGGCAAATGCTTCGGCTTCGGCTCGGACTGAGGGATTTCAGGAGCCACGAGCCCGCCTGAGATCAGGAATTTGGCCGCGTCTTCCGGCGACATGTCGAGCAACACGATCTTCTCGCGCGGCACGAAGACGAGGAAACCGGCGGTCGGCACCGGAGTCGGAGGCAGGAAGACCGCGACCATATCCTGGCCCATGGCGTTGAACTTCGAAGCGATCTCGCCCTTGGCATCGGTGGCCACGAAAACCAGCGCCCAGAGGCCGGGACTGGGATATTCGATGAGGCCGACTTTCTTGAAAGAGTTCGACTGCTCCTTCAGCACCGTTTCGAAAATCTGCTTCACGCTTCTATAGATCGTGCGCACCAGCGGCATGCGCTGGACGACCGATTCGCCGAAACCGACGATGCTCTGGCCGATCAGGTTCTTGCCGAGAAAACCGACAACGGTGATCAGCACGACGGCCGTCAGCAGGCCGAAACCGGGAATGGCGAAATTGAGATAGCTTTCCGGATTCCAGCGCGCCGGAATATAGGGCCTGACCCAGCTGTCCGACCAGTGGATGAAGGTCCAGGTCAGCCAGATGGTAATCGCGATCGGCGCGCAGATGATCAGGCCTGCGAGAAAATTATTCCTCAGCCGGGTCGCGACCGGCATTCTGGGGGTGTTGTCGGTCATCTCTCCTGATGAGCTCCATCTCAGTCGTGGACAGGCCGGAACGCCGGCCTTTCCCCCTTGTCCGCACACCAAAATTGCCAGAATTCGAGGGTGCGCACAATATGTTTCGCAGCGAAGACAGCGGCCTTGCAGGCTTATTCCACTGTTACAGATTTCGCCAGGTTGCGCGGCTGATCGACGTCGGTGCCCATGAAAACGGCAGTGTGATAGGCGAGCAGCTGGATCGGCAGCGAAAAGATCATAGGCGCGATGATTTCGTCGACGACAGGCAGGGTAATCGTTGCCATGGTCGGCATTTTCGAGGCGGCCGCACCCGCGTCGTCGGTGATGAAAATGATGCGGCCGCCGCGGGCTGCGACCTCCTGCATGTTCGAAACGGTCTTTTCGAAGAAGCGGTCGTAAGGGGCAATGACGATGACCGGCATGTTCTCGTCGATCAGCGCTATCGGCCCGTGCTTCAACTCACCGGCGGCATAGCCTTCGGCGTGGATATAGGAAATTTCCTTGAGCTTCAGCGCGCCTTCCATGGCGAGCGGGAAGCTGGTGCCGCGGCCGAGATAGAGCACGTCCCTGCATTTCGACAGTTCACGCGACAGGCTTTCCATCTGCGGCTGGATAAGATTCAGCACCCTGCTCATGATGCGCGGCATCTCGGCGAGATGGCGCACCAGCGCCCTCTCCTCCTCAGCACTCACCGTGCCGCGCGCCTTGCCGGCGCCGATCGCCAGTGACGCCAGCACGGCGAGTTGGCAGGTGAAGGCCTTGGTCGAGGCGACGCCGATTTCGGGACCGGCCATGATCGGGAAGACGGCGTCGGATTCGCGGGCAATCGTCGATTCGCGCACATTGACGACAGCGCCGATCTTCAAGCCGTTGTCGCGGCAATAACGCAGCGATGCCAGCGTATCGGCGGTCTCGCCCGACTGGGAGATGAAGAGTGCGGCCTGCGATGGCGAGAGCGGCATTTCGCGGTAGCGGAATTCGGAGGCGACGTCGATCTCAACAGGCAGGCGGGCATAACGCTCGAACCAGTATTTGCCGACAAGGCCTGCGAGATAGGCGGTGCCGCAGGCCGAAATCGCAAGGCTGCTTGCCGCCTTGAAATCGATCGCGGCGGCATTGGCGCCGATCGTGTTCTCGGCGAAATCCACATAGTGGCTGAGCGCGTGGGAGATCACCTCCGGCTGCTCGTAGATTTCCTTTTCCATGAAATGGCGGTGATTGCCCTTGTCGACGACATAGGCGGTCGCCTGCGAGATCTGGCGGGCTCGTTTGACCGGCTTTCCGGCAAAATCGAGCACGGCGACGCCGTCGCGCGTGATGAGGGCGCAATCGCCGTCGGCCAGATAGGTGATCTCGTTGGTGAAGGGCGAAAGCGCAATCGCATCCGACCCCAGGAACATCTCGCCACGGCCGTAGCCGACGGCAAGCGGCGGGCCTGAGCGGGCGGCCATGATCGTGCCGGGATCGGCCTTGAGCATGACGGCCAGCGCATAGGCGCCGGTCACCCGGTTCAGCATCTTCAACATGGCGGCGCGCGGCTCGAGCCCCTCGCGCAGATATTTCGCCATCAGCTGGGCAACGACTTCGGTATCGGTCTGAGTGTCGAAGACCGCGCCCGCTTCGGTCAGTTCATCGCGAAGCTCGGAGAAATTTTCGATGATGCCGTTATGAACGACGGCCACGCCTTCAACGAAATGCGGATGGGCATTGGTCTCGTTGGGCACGCCGTGTGTTGCCCAGCGCGTATGGGCAATACCGACCGCACCAGGCAACGGTTCGGCGTCGAGGCGCTTTTCCAGATTGAAGAGCTTGCCCTCGGCGCGACGGCGATCCATCACGCCCTCGTGGATGGTAGCGACACCGGCAGAATCATAACCGCGATATTCCAGGCGCTTCAGCGCATCGACCAGGCGCCCGGCGACAGGCTGAGTTCCGACGATCCCCACAATTCCGCACATGCAATATCCCCATAAGGCTTCAATATTGAGGCCAGTCCTAAAGATTTCCGCTTATTTCTCAATCGGCTCCGCGGTCACTTTGAATTTCCGCCGGTTACGCAAAGCGGGCTTAAACCTTGGCCTTCTTCGCCGCCTTTATGGCGAGCGCACGCTCGCGCAACAGCGTCGCGCGGCCGGGCTTGATCTCCTGGCGGGCGCGTCCGAGCGCCAGCGCATCGGCCGGCACGTTGGCGGTGATGACGCTGCCGGAGGCGATATAGGCGCCGTCACCGATCGTCACCGGCGCGACCAGCGAGGAATTGGAGCCGACGAAGGCGTTTTGCCCGATCACCGTTTCGCTCTTGTTGACCCCGTCATAATTGCAGGTGATCGTGCCCGCACCGATGTTGCTGCCGGCACCGACCACGGCATCGCCAATATAAGTCAGATGGTTGACCTTGGCGCCCTCACCGATCCGGCCGTTCTTGACCTCGCAGAAATTGCCGACCTTCGAACCGTTGGCGAGATCGGCACCCGGCCGCAGCCGCGCAAAGGGGCCGACGGTCGCGCCTTCGCTGACATGGGCGCCCTCGATATGCGAGAAGGAGTGGATGATGGCGCCGCTGTCGATCACGGCTCCGGGTCCGAAGACCACGTTCGGCTCAATCAGCGCGTCCTGGGCGATAATGGTGTCGTAGGAGAGGAACACCGTTTCCGGCGCGATCATCGTAACGCCGGCCAGCATCATCTCGCGGCGGCGGCGCTCCTGCCAAAAACGTTCGATGACGGCGAGTTCGGCGCGGTTGTTGCAGCCGGTCATCTCGATTTCAGGAGCGTCGACAGCGGTGACGCGGCCACCGAGCGAACGGGCAATCTCGACGAGATCGGTCAAATAGAATTCGCCCTTGGCATTGGCATTACCGATGAGCGAGAGAAGATCGAGCGCCTTGCGGCCGTTGATCGCCATCAATCCGCTGTTGCACCAGGTCACAGCCCGCTCGGCGTCGGTCGCGTCCTTCTCCTCGCGGATGGCGATGAGTTCGCCGTCCTTGACGAGCAGGCGGCCATAGCCGGTCGGCCGGTCGGTATGAAAACCGATGACGACGATGTCGCTGCCGTCGGCGAGTCCCTGGCGGGCGGCCTTGAGCGGCCCGTCGGTCTGGAGCGGCACGTCGCCATAGGTAACGAGGATGTCGTCATAGCCTCTGGCGATGGCCTCGCGCGCCGCCAGCACCGCATGGCCAGTGCCGAGGCGTTCCTTCTGCAGACAGGCTTCGATGCCGACACCGTCTATGCTTGCGGCCTTTGCCACCTCCTCGGCATTGCGGCCGACGACGAGGGCGACGGAGGAAATGCCGGCGGAGGCGACCGCCTCGACCACATGGGCGATCATCGGACGGCCGGCGACTGGATGCAGCACTTTCGATTTCGAAGATTTCATCCGCGTGCTGTCACCGGCGGCAAGGATGACGGCAAGACAAGTACGTTCCATGATCTGCTCCGCGAATCCGCGTGATGAGGCGGCTTTTCTGCCTCATACTGCATAATTCCTGAAATCGGAAATCCATTTCAGGGTTAGATTGCGGGTGAAATCGGCCCCAGGACAACAGGAGAGCCGTGGGCCGCGAAGGCCTCGTGCACGTGATCGCGGCCATCCACGATCACGACCTCCATCGCACGCCGAGCCGCGGCACTGTCGCCCGAAACGATGGCATCGACGATGCGCATGTGGGTATCGGCGATATTGGCGAACCCGTTCTCGGAGGGCGGCGTGCTGATGCGGAACATGCCGACCAGGGCCGCTTCGATGAGGCTGCCGAGGGTGCGCATGAAAGGATTGTGCGAGGCTTCGGCTATCGCCAGGTGAAAGCGCAGGTCGGCGAGCGCCAGGCTGTCGGCCGTATGCCCGCTGGCCGCCATTTCCTGCGCCAGTTCGCGAAGCGTCTCGATTTCCTCGGTGCTGGCGCGCTCGGCGACGAGACCTGCGGCGAAGGGTTCGACGGCAAGGCGGATATCGTAAAGATGCAGCAGGAATTCTTCCGTCACGCCATTATCGAAGTGCCAGGCGATGATTTCGCTGTCGAACATGTTCCAGAGGGTTTTCTCGGTCACGCGCGTGCCAACCCGCGCCTTGGCGACAACCATGCCCTTGGCTGCGAGCGTCTTCATCGTTTCACGCAAGACGGTGCGCGACACCTTGAAGCGTTGAGCCAGTTCGGTATCGCCGGGCAGGATCGAGCCGACCGGATAGGTGCCGGCGACGATTGCCTTGCCGAGCTCGTCGACCACCTGTGCATGGCTCGTCCGGGTTCGGCGCCCTGTCTTGCGTGCCTCGATGAATTTGTTGCGCAAAGGACCCGCCCCCCTCAGGCATACCTCTTGTTCAGGCTGGAAAGGAACAGGATCGCCTTCTGCATCAGAATAAATGCAAATAGCAGCAGACCAATCAGAATCTTCGTCCACCAGCTCGACAGCGTGCCGTCGAAGGTGATGTAGGTCTGAATGAGTCCCTGGATCAGAATCCCGATCAAGGTTCCCGCCACGAAGCCCGCTCCTCCGGTCAGCAGCGTCCCCCCAATGACCACCGCAGCGATGGCGTCAAGTTCGACGCCAACTGCCGCAAGAGAATATCCTGCAGAGGTGTACAGCGAAAAAACGATTCCGGATAGACCAGCGAGAAAACCCGACAGTGCGTAGATCTGGATCGTCGTGCGGCCGACCGGCACGCCCATCAACCGCGCCGTCTGCGGCCCGCCGCCGAGTGCATAGACGTTGGTACCGAAGCGGGTGCGGTGGGCGATGAAGATGCCGGCGGCAAAGACCAGAAGCATGACAGCGCCGATCAGCGTCAGCCGTCCACCGCCGGGCAGCCGCCAATAGAGGCTCGTCAGCGTGGAATAATAGTCGTGGTTGATCGGAATACTGTCGATCGAGAGCACGAAGGCGATACCGCGCGCCAGGAACATGCCGGCAAGCGTGACGATGAAGGCCGGCATTTCGAGATAGTGGATGATGGCGCCCATGATGGCGCCGAAGGCGGTGGTGATGACGAGGACCAGCGCAAAGGCAAGCAGCGGATGGATCGAGGTGTTCTGCAGGATCACCGCGAGGAACACGCCGGTGAAGGCGATGACCGAACCGATCGACAGATCGATGCCGCCGGAGATGATGACGAAGGTCATGCCGACGGCGGCAATGCCGAGGAAGGCATTGTCGGTCAGAAGATTGCCGATGACGCGCGTCGACAGCATGTTCGGATATTGCAGCGTGCAGCCGGCATAAGCGAGCACGAAGATGACGATGGTCGCAAGCAGCGGCAGATATTTGGAGTTCATTTCGGCTACTCCCTTCCGCCCTGCCGGCGGCTGGCGAAGATGGCGAGCGATTGCACCGCCGGAGACTGAATGACGAGGATCACGATGATAATGACCGCCTTGATGATCAGGTTGAACTCCGGCGGAAATCCGGAGGACAGGATGCCGGTGTTGACCGCCTGGATGATCATTGCGCCGATCAGCGAGCCGACAATGCTGAATCTTCCGCCGAGCAGCGAGTTGCCGCCGACGACGACAGCGAGGATGGCATCAAGCTCCAGCCAGAGACCTGCATTGTTGGCGTCGGCGCCCTTGATGTCGGCCGCGACGATGATACCCGCGATCGAGGCGCAAAGCCCGCTCAGCATATAGACCGCCATCAGCAACACCGGTGTTTGAATGCCGGAAAGCGTGCTGGCGCGGCGATTGATGCCGACAGCCTCGAGCAGCATGCCGAGCGCCGTGCGGCGAACGAGCAGGATGACGAGAAGACCGACGAGCAGCCAGATGACAACGGGCATCGGCAGGAGCGCCATGGAGCCGCTGCCGAAGAAGATCAGGCCGTCATCGTTGAACGTCAGGATCGCGCCCTCGGTGATGAGCTGGGCAATGCCGCGGCCGGCAACCATCAGCACCAGCGTGGCAATGATCGGCTGGATGTTGAGGATCGCCACCAAAAAACCGTTCCAGACGCCGCAGGCAAGCCCGATCGCCAATGTCAGCAAAATCGTGTAGGTCACTGAATTTCCAGACACAATCGACGAAGCTGCAACGGCGCCGCAGATGGCGATGACCGCGCCGACCGACAGGTCGATGCCCTTGGTAGCAATCACCAGCGTCATGCCGATCGCCAACAAGGCCACCGGCGCGCCGCGATTGAGCACGTCGATCAGGCTGCCATAGAGGCGTCCATTTTGAACAACAACATTAAAAAACTGCGGCGACGTTATGAAATTCAACAGAAGAATGACTACGAGTGCGATCAGTTGTGGCGCCAGGCGATAGGCCAGCCCATTGCGAGAGGATTTCATGCATCCTCCTTCTTGTGCTCGGCGGCGGCGATGGCATCGACGATACCGGCTGCGGTGATGCGCTCGCCCGTCAATTCGGCGATATGCTGCCTGTCGCGAAGTACGATGACACGTGAACTATAGGCGACAAGCTCTTCAAGTTCCGAGGAAATTACAATCAATGACATGCCTTCGGCGCAGAGCTGTTCGATGAGCCGGATGATCTCCGCATGGGCGCCGACATCGATGCCGCGGGTTGGCTCGTCGAGGATGAGAAACTTGGGATTGGTTGCCAGCCAGCGGGCGAGGATCGCCTTCTGCTGATTGCCGCCGGAGAGCAGCCGGATCGGCTTTTCACGGTCGGTGGTGCGGATATCGAGCGCTTTGATATAGCGGTCGGCGAGCGCGTTCTGCTCGGCGCGCGACAGCGGCCGGGTCCAGCCGCGGCGAGCCTGCAGCGCCAGCGCGATATTTTCCCTGATCGAAAGGTCGCCGACGATGCCATCGGTCTTGCGGTCCTCCGGGCAGAAGCCGAAACCTTTTTCGATTGCGGCGCGCGGGCTGGAAAGGGTGACGAGCTGGCCGTCGATCGTCGCACTGCCGCTATCGGCATGTTCGACGCCGAAGAGCAGCTCGGCGGTTTCGGTGCGCCCGGAACCAAGCAGCCCTGCCACGCCGACCACCTCGCCGGCGCGCACATCGAGATCGAAGGGCTTGACCTTGCCGCGTTTGCCGTAGCCGGAAAAGCGGTACCGGACCTCGCCCGCCGCGATGCTGCGTTCCCCGACCGCCTCTTCGGCCTGGGCAAGCTCGCGGCCGAGCATCATGGCGATCAGACCCTGGCGCGGCAACTCGGCGGCGTCGCGGGTGCCGACGAGCTTGCCGTTGCGCAGCACGGTGATGCGATCGCTGATCGCATAGACCTGCTCGAGGAAATGGGTGATGAAGACAATGCCGAGGCCACGCTTCTTCAGGTCCTCAATGATGCGAAAGAGCAGCGCCACTTCCTGGTTGTCGAGGCTCGCCGTCGGCTCGTCCAATATCAGCACCTTGCCGGAGAGATCGACGGCACGGGCGATGGCGACGACCTGCTGGACGGCGACGGAGAAACGGGCGAGTTCGGCGGTGACGTCAATATCGATGCCGTAACCGGCGAGCAGTTCGCGCGCCTTGCGGTTCATCGCACGCACGTCGGTCATGCCGAAACGCCTCGGCTGGCGTCCGAGAAAGAGGTTTTCAGCGACACTCAGATTGGCGAGGAGGTTGACCTCCTGATAAACGGTCCCGATACCGAGTTTCTGGGCAGCGAGCGTATTGGCCGGATTGATTTCCAGGCCGTCGAGCATCAGGCTGCCGCCGTCGCGATGATAGGCGCCGGTGATGCACTTGATCAGCGTCGATTTTCCGGCGCCGTTCTCGCCGAGAAGCGCATGAACCTCCCCGCGGCGCAGCGTGAAATCAACCTTATCAAGGGCGACGGCGCCGGGAAAAAACTTGGATATAGCCGAGGCTGCGAGAATATTCTCGTTATTGTGAACCATGAGGGCTGCTGTGTCCTGATATTGCGCCGTGCGCCCGCGCCAAGACCGGGCTGCCGCCCGATCCGGCACCGGCAGTTCCGCACCGGCCCATTGTGGGCCAGTGCGGTTGCAGGTTCAAATCAGTAGCCCTGACCCTTCTTCTCTTCGTAGACCTTCATCGGATTGTCGGCCGGCGTGTAGAGCTTGGACTCGGTCTGGATCCACTTCGGCGGAGCCTTCTTGTCCTTCAGATAGGCTTCGAGCGCGTCGAAGGCAGGACCAGCCATATTCGGCGTCAGTTCGACGGTGGCGTTGGACTCGCCTTCCGACATCGCCTTGAAAATATCCGGCACGGCGTCGATAGAGACGACAAGGATATCCTTGCCGGGCTTCAGGCCGGCTTCCTTGATCGCCTGGATGGCGCCGACGGCCATGTCGTCGTTGTGGGCATAGAGCGCGCAGATGTCCTTGCCGCCATTTTCGGCCTTCAGGAAGCTTTCCATGACTTCCTTGCCCTTGGTGCGGGTGAAGTCACCGGTCTGGCTGCGAACGATCTTGAGGTTGTCGTGGCCGGCAAGAGCTTCTTCGAAGCCCTTCTTGCGGGCGATCGCCGGCGAGGAACCGGTGGTGCCCTGCAGTTCGACGACATTGCACTTCTTGTCGCCGACGGTCTTCACCAGGAAGTCGCCTGCGACCTTGCCTTCATGAACGAGGTCCGAGGTCACGGCCGTCAGGTAAAGATCGTCCGGAGCCTTGATGGTACGGTCGAGAAGGATGACCGGGATCTTGGCTTCCTTGGCTTCCTTCAGAACGTCGTCCCAGCCGGTTTCAACAACCGGAGCGATCAGAATGGCATCAACGCCCTGAGCAATGAAGGAGCGCAATGCCTTGATCTGATTTTCCTGCTTCTGCTGCGCGTCGGCAAACTTCAGATCGATGCCGCGCTTCTTGGCCTGTTCTTTGGTGACAGTGGTTTCAGCCGCACGCCAGCCCGATTCCGAGCCGATCTGCGAGAAGCCGACCGTCAAGCCGCCGGCCGAAGCCGAACCGAACATGCAGGCAGCAAGAACCGTGGCACTCAAAAGTGCAGTCTTCAATTTCATGATATCCTCCCAATGCCGCTCCTTCGCGGCGCAGGGTCAAAAAATCATATAGTATTACTTTTGGCAATCACTTTTTTTAGCGTTCCAGCAGAAAAAAGGGCGCCCGCCAGGACGCCCTTGGAAGTTGCAGAAGCCGGGGGAATTATTGCGCCGGCAGCTTGTCGTCGACACCTTCGACATAGAAGTTCATGCCGAGCAGGGTGGCGTCATCTGCCTTCTCGCCCGCCTTCAGCCACGGCGTGCCGTCCTGCTTGTTGATCGGGCCGGTGAAGGGATGCAACTCGCCCGATTTGATCTTGGCTTCGGTTTCCTCGGCCATCTTCTTCACATCGTCAGGCATGTTGGTGTACGGCGCCATCTTCAGAATGCCGTCCTTTAGGCCGTCCCAGCTCTGTTCCGACTTCCAGGTGCCGTCGAGGAGCGCGTGAACGCGTTTGGAGTAGTAAGCGCCCCAGGTGTCGACGATCGCTGTCAGTTGCGCCTTCGGGCCGGCTGCGATCATGTCGGACGCCTGACCGAAGGCGTGGATGCCGCGTTCTTCGGCAACCTGCATCGGCGCTGTCGTATCGGTGTGCTGCGTCAGGACGTCGACTCCCTGGTCGACCATCGCCTTGGCCGCATCGGCTTCCTTGCCGGGGTCGAACCAGGTGTTGACCCAGATGACCTTCAGCTTGAAGCTCGGATCAATCGACCTAGCGCCCTGCTCGAAGGAGTTGATGCCCATCACCACTTCGGGAATCGGGAACGAAGCGATGTAGGCGGCGCCGTGATTCTTCGAGGTCTTGGCGGCGATCTGGCCGAGGATGTAGCGGCCTTCATAGAATCGCGAGTTGTAGGTCGCGAGATTCGGGCCAGTCTTGTAGCCGGTGCCATGCTCGAACTTGACCTTCGGGAATTTGGCTGCGACCTTAACCGTCGCATCCATGAAGCCGAAGGACGTGGTGAAGATCAGCTTGCAGCCGGAGCGGGCCAGACGTTCGATGGCGCGCTCGGCGTCCGGACCTTCCGGCACGTTTTCGAGATAAGGCGTTTCGATCTTGTCGCCGAATTCGGCCTGGACCTGCTGGCGGCCGAGATCGTGGGCCTGCGAATAGCCGCCATCGGTGTGCGAACCGACATAGACGAAGCAGACCTTCGTCTTCTCCGCGGCCTGAGCGGCGGAGGAAATGCCGATCAGGGCGGCGGCCGAGGCGGCGAGTGCAAATGCGAACTTCTTCATGGTTACCCCTGTTGGTTTGAAGTTATTGCGGAAACCCGTCCTTGTGTCGTTGTCTATCGCTCCGGCACGAAGGCCTTCCCAAGCGATGCGGGCGTGTTGATCAACGTCGTGCGCCGATTATGGGAAATGATGATGAGAACCACAATAGTCGCGGCATAGGGCAGCATCGAAAGGAACTGCGCGGGAATTCCGAGACCGAAGGCCTGCGCGTGCAACTGCAGGATGGTGACCGCGCCGAAGAGATATCCGCCGGCAAAAACCCGCCATGGCCGCCAGGAGGCGAAAACGACAAGCGCCAGGGTGATCCAGCCGCGGCCGGCCGACATGTTCTCCGCCCATTGCGGCGTGTAGACGAGCGAGAGCTGCGCGCCGGCAAGACCGGCGCAGGCGCCGCCGAACATCACCGCCAGGTAACGCGTGCGGATGACACCGATGCCCAGGGCATGGGCCGACGTATGACTGTCGCCGATCGCTCTCAGTTTCAGCCCGGCCCGGCTGCGGAACAGGAACCAGCTGACGCCGATCACAAGTGCAATCGACAGGTAGAAGATCAGATCCTGCCTGAACAGAACATGGCCGATGACGGGAATATCCGACAGGACGGGCATGACGATCTCTTCGAGGCGAATGCCGGGAACGCTGACATAGGGCTCGCCGAGCATGCCCGATGCGCCGAGGCCGAGAAGCGTAAGCGCCAGTCCCGTCGCCACCTGATTGGCCACCAGCGTCAGCGTCAGGAAGGCGAACAGCAGCGAGAACAGCGCACCCGTCGCTATGCCGCAGATGATCCCGACATAAGGCGAGCCCGACGTCTGCGCGCCGGCAAAAGCGGCGACTGCGCCCATAATCATCATGCCTTCGACGCCGAGGTTCAGAACGCCGGAGCGCTCCGTCACCAGTTCGCCAAGCGCGGCGATGACCAGCGGCGTCGAGGCAGTGATAACGGTCAGCAGAATGGCTTCGAAGATGCTCATGCTCCCACGCCCCTGACCCGCGACCAGACGATGCGGAGTTTGTAGTAGATCAGCGTATCGCAGGAGAGCACGAAGAAGAGCAGCAGGCCCTGGAAGACGCGGGTGACCTTGTCGGAGACGCCGAGCGACAGCTGCGCCGCTTCGCCGCCGAGATAGGTCAGCGCCAGCACCAGGCCGGACGCGATGATGCCGAGCGGATTGAGCCGGCCGAGGAAGGCGACGATGATGGCGGTGAAGCCGTAGCCCGGCGAGATGGCGGGCTGCAGGTGGCCGATCGAACCGGAGACCTCAGAGATTCCGGCAAGGCCGGCAAGCGCGCCCGAGAAGAGGAAACTAAACCAGATCATCTTCTTCGACGAGAAGCCGGCAAAGCGCCCTGCCCGCTCCGACTGGCCGAGCACGACGATCTCGAAACCTTTGAGCGTATAGCGCAGCATGAACCAGACGCCGATCGCCGCGATGATGGCAAAGATGAAGGCCCAATGGGCCCGACCCGATTCCTCCCAGATCGCCGGCAGCACCGCTTCCGGCGCGAAATCCCGTGACACCGGGAAGTTGAAGCCCTGCGGATCGCGCCAGGCGCCGCGCACCAGCCAATCGAGGAAGAGCTGGGCAATATAGACCAGCATCAGCGATGTCAGGATTTCGTTGGTGTTGAAATGGGCCTTCAACAGCGCCGGAATGGCGGCAAAAAGTGCGCCGCCCAGCGCGCCGAGCAGCAGCATCAACGGCAGGACGAGAGGCGAATGCCAGTCGTAGAAAACGATCGGCAGATAGGACCCGGTGATGGCGCCGATGGTGAACTGCCCTTCGGCGCCGATGTTCCAATTGTTCGAGCGGTAGCTGACGGCAAGGCCAACGGCGATCAGGATCAGCGGCGCTGCCTTGATCGCCAGTTCGTGCAGCGACCAGACCTCGAGCAGCGGCTCGACAAAGAATGCATCGAGCGCCTCGACCGGATCCTTGCCGAGCATGGCGAACATGATGGCGCCGAAGGCAAGCGTCAGGGCAAGCGCCAGGAGCGGCGAGACGAAAGCAAAGAGCTTCGAGACGTCGGGACGTTTTTCCAGTTCAATGCGCATGGGCAGTCTCCGCGGCAGAACTGCCTTCATGCAGGCCGCCCATCAGCAGGCCGATCTTTTCGCGGGTCAGTTCGCCGGCCGGATAGGGCCGGGAAAGGCGCCCCTCGGAGATGACGGCGATATCGGTTGCCACTTCGAAGATTTCGTCGAGGTCCTGGCTGATGACGACCACGGCGGAGCCGGCCCTTGCAAGATCTACAAGCGCCTGGCGGATGCGGCTTGCCGCTCCCGCATCGACGCCCCAGGTCGGCTGATTAACGACGAGGACGGCCGGCTGGCGGTCGAGCTCGCGGCCGACGATGAATTTCTGCAGATTGCCGCCGGAGAGCGAGCCGGCGGCGGGATCGTCACCGCTCTTGCGGACGTCCATCGCTTCGGAAATGCGCCGCGCCGCAGACTTGACCGCGCCCTGCCTGATGATGCCGAGCACGCCCAGAAAGGCTTTGCGATCCGACTGGCTGCGGGCCAGCACCAGATTGTCGGAAAGCTTCATGGCGGAAACGGCAGCGTGCCCGTGTCGCTCCTCCGGCACGAAACCGGCGCCAAGCAGGCGACGCGCGGTAATGCCCTGAGTGCCCACCGGCTTCTTGCGGATGATGATCGCTTCGGCTGAGGCAACCGGATACTCGCCCGACAGCGCGTCGAACAACTCGCTCTGGCCGTTGCCAGCGACCCCGGCAATTGCGAGGATTTCGCCCGCACGCACCGTCATGGAGACGTCGCGCAGCGGCATGGCAAAGGGCGTGCGCGGGGAAACCGACAGGTTCGAAACGGCAAGCTGCACCTCGCCCCTGTCGCTGCGCTCGGGATGGGTGACCGTCGGCACCTCGCTGCCGACCATCATGCGGGCCAGCGAGGCCGGCGTTTCCTGCCTGGGATCGCAGGCGCCGGTCACCCGGCCATGGCGCAGCACGGTGGCGCGATCGCAGATGCGCTGCACCTCCTCCAGACGGTGGCTGATATAGAGAACCGAACGGCCTTCGGCGCGCAGCTTGAACAGCGTCTCGAACAGCCTGTCGGCCTCCTGCGGCGTCAGCACCGAGGTCGGTTCGTCGAGAATGATCAGCTTCGGGTTCTGCAGCAGCGCCCGGACGATCTCGATGCGCTGGCGCTCTCCGACGGAGAGATCGGCGACATGGGCATGCGGATCGAGCGGCAGGCCGTAGGTGACCGACAGCGCCCTCGCCTCCTCGGCGATACGGTCGATCGGGATGGCGTCATCGAGCGATAGCGCGATGTTTTCGGCCACCGTGAGGGCCTCGAAAAGTGAGAAATGCTGGAAGACCATGCCGATGCCGTGCTTGCGGGCTTCTCCCGGCGAGGCGATGACGACGGGACTGCCTTCCCAAAGGATCTGCCCGTGCGTCGGCTCGAGAACACCGAACAGCATCTTGACCAAGGTGGACTTGCCTGCGCCATTTTCGCCGAGAAGCGCATGAATTTCGCCCGGCGCTATGTCGAGATCGATGTCATTGCAGGCGGCAAAGCCACCGAAGAACTTCGTCAGCTTTTGGACGGATAACAACGCACCGGGATCCGGCACATTCAATGCAGACACGTTCCCCTCATTTCTTCTGCCAACCGGTCCGTTCGGATCTCATGGAATCAGCAGCGTCGTTCCTGTCGTTTTTCTTGCTTCCAGATCCGCGTGAGCCTGCCCAACCTCACGCAGCGGATAGGTTTGGTTGACATTGATACGCACTTTGTTGCTTTGCACAACATCAAATAGCGCCTTTGCACTATCGTCCAATTCCTGACGCGTGGCGATATAGGTGAAGAGCGTCGGGCGCGTCGCAAAGAGCGACCCTTTCTGAGCCAGCATGGCGAGGGTGAAATTCTCGATCGGCCCGGAAGATTGGCCGAAGGAGGCAAAAAGGCCGCGCGTCTTCAGGCAATCGAGCGACTGTGGAAAAGTATCGCGACCGATCGAATCATAGACGACATCGACACCCTTGCCGCCCGTTATCTCGCGGACGCGGCCGACGAAATCCTCGCTCTTGTAGTTGATCACATGGTCGTAGCCGTGGGCGAGTGCCAGCTCGACCTTCTCCTTGGATCCAACCGTGCCGATGACCGTAGCGCCGAGCGCCTTCGCCCACTGGCCCGCGATCAGACCGACTCCGCCGGCTGCGGCATGGAACAGAAGGACGGTCTGAGGGCCGACCTTGAAGGTGCGGTTCAGGAGATATTCGGCGGTCATGCCTTTCAGCATCATCGCTGCCGCCGTTTCGAGCTCGATGCCGTCAGGCACATGCACCAGATGGCGTGCCTCGATATTGCGCTCGGCGCTATAGGCGCCGTCGGCGCTGGCATAGGCGACCCGGTCGCCAGGCCTGAAATCCGTAACACCGGGGCCGACTGCCGTGACGGTGCCGGCGCCCTCCTTGCCGGTGACAAAGGGAAGGTGCGGCACCTTATAGGAGCCGTTGCGAAAGTAGACATCAATGAAGTTGAGGCCGATCGCCGCCTGCCGGATCTGCACCTCGCCTGCCGCCGGCTGGGGAAGATCGATCTCGACATAGTTGAAAACCTCAGGTCCGCCCGTTTGCGAAAATGAAACCGCCTGCGTTTTCGTCATATTGTCTGTCCTTTAAGCTTCGCGTCCAAGGGCGGGGAAAAATTGCAGCACCGCGCCGATGACGTAAAGATAGAGCCCGGTCACAATGAAGAGAATGAGCGCCCATTCCGGCGTTTCGAAATGCATCAGCAGCGAATAGACGCCGAGCGCCGACCACAGGAAAAAGACGCCGAGATTGAGCGGGCGCAGCCTCTTCACTCTGACCGGGTGGAGAAAATTGATCGGGAGGAAGGTCAGCACCACCGATATGGTGACGACGACGAGCGCCGTCGTCGCGCTCGCATCGATGACAAATAGGGTGAAGACGATCATGTTCCAGACGACGGGAAAGCCGGAGAAGAAATACTCGTCGGTCTTCATGCCCATGTCTGCGTAATAGATGGCACTGGAGACGACGATCATGCCGGCGGCGGCGAAGGACCAGGGCTCGCCGATCATGCCGCTCTGGTAGAGCGCGAAGGCCGGCAGGAGCACATAGGTAACGTAATCGATAATATTGTCGAGCGTATCGCCCGACCAGTTCGGCAGCACCTCCTTGACACGCACCTTGCGGGCAATCGGCCCATCGATGCCATCGACCAGTAGAGCCAGACCCAGCCACCAGAACATGTCGATGAAGCGGTGCTCGGCGGCGGCGACCACGCCGAGGAAGGCGAGGAAGGAGCCGGAAGCCGTCAGGATATGAACGGAAAAGGCGCGCATTTCCGCGTAAGGAACACGCTTGTAATTGAAAATCTTCATAACCCCCCGACCGCCTGTCGCGCTCGCCCTGGCAAGCGTGTTTTATCGCCATCATCACCTGACCCTGTTCCTGAATCGGGCTCGACGGCGTAGGTCTTTGTTGTCGCACCGCTTTTGCCGAAATCAGCATCCAATTGCGGCGCGCCGCTCTAATATGCATCCTTTGGCGGGCTTCGCCAGCGGGAAATATGACATTCCCCGCCAACCATTGAATCCTGACAGGGACACGCATATTTCCTTTCATGAGCGCTGCGTGGAATGGAATGCCTTTAATTCCGGCCGGATATGTAATATCTGCCTCGCATCCGATAAGTTCATCCGACGAAACGGGATCCTCTACCGCAATGAACGCGCCTGCAAAGACCGAAGACTTCGCATCGTCCATCCCCGCCGGCGTCTATGCCGAGACGGTGCTCAGCGTGACGCATTACACCGACCGGCTCTTCCGCTTCACGATGACCCGGCCGCAGGGCTTCCGTTTCCGTTCCGGCGAATTCGCGATGATCGGCCTGATGGTCGAGGGCAAACCGGTCTTCCGCGCCTATTCGATCGCCAGCCCCGCCTGGGCCGAAGAACTCGAGTTCTTCTCGATCAAGGTGCCGGACGGTCCGCTGACGTCGCATCTGCAGGCGATCAAGCCGGGCGACCAGGTGCTGATGCGCAAGAAGCCGACGGGCACGCTGGTGCTCGATGCGCTGACGCCTGGCCGCCGCCTCTACATGCTTTCGACGGGAACCGGCGTTGCGCCTTTTGCCAGCCTGATCCGCGATCCCGAGACCTATGAAAAGTTCGAGGAAGTGATCCTCACCCATACGACGCGCGATGTCGCCGAGCTGAAATACGGTTTCGACCTCGTGCATGAGATCCATAATGACGAACTGCTGAAGGAAGTGGTCGGCGACAAGCTCCGTCATTATGCGACTGTTACGCGCGAGGATTTCGAATATCGCGGCCGCATCACCGACCTGATCTCTTCGGGCAAGCTGTTTACCGATCTCGGCGTGCCGCCCCTCGATCCGGCAATCGACCGCGGCATGATCTGCGGCTCCTCGGCCATGCTGAAGGATACCAAGGAACTGCTGGAGAAGGCCGGCCTCAATGAGGGCGCCAACAGCAAGCCCGCCGAATTCGTCATCGAACGGGCCTTCGTCGGCTGACACTCTTTCGACAATCCGATCTGAGAACGGCTCCGGAAACGGGGCCGTTTTTATGCGCGGGCGAGATAGTCGATCAATGCCGCCATCGCCGCATGCGCCTCATCCGGTCTGCCCTGCTGAATGGCCCGAATAGCGCCGACATGCAGCGCGATGGCGCGGTCCATGCGTTCCGGGCTTGCGGTGGAATACCAGAGGCGACGCGAATGGGTCTGCACTGGGCCAAGCGCCGCCATGATGAAGCCGTTCGGGCAGGCATCCTCGAGGATCTCGTCGAAAGCCTTGTCGGCGGCGAAGAAGCCGGCGAGATCGCCCGTGGCGGCGCATTCCTCCATGGCGCGAGCGCAGTCGCCCAGGCGATCGCGCTGTTCGCCGCCCGCATGTTCGGCGACCAATGCCGCAGCAATCGGCTCCAGTTCGCGGCGCACCTGCATGACATTGCCATGATCCTCCGGCGCGATCTCGGCAACCTGCAATCCGACACGTGGCTTCACCAGGATCAGCCCCTGCCAAGCGAGTTTCTGAATCGCCTCGCGCACCGGCGTGCGTCCGTGGCCCGCCATATCGATCAGCTGCTTTTCGGTGACGAGCGCACCGGGTTTCAGCACCAGCGTGACGATCAGATGCTCGAGCGCGAGATAGGCAAGGTGGCTTTGTGACGTCAGCATGCCGATAATTCCGTAGCCCACCTGATATATCACATCCTGGCACGGCGAAGATTCGAAGACAAGGGGATGCCAGACAAGAAGTAAGAACCCAATTCGCAGGTCCGTCCGAACCGCGCGTCGGCCCTTCACTCGTGCCGCAACGCCTCGATCGGATTGAGCTGTGCTGCCCTTCTTGCCGGGAAATAACCGAAAATCATGCCGATCGCCGCTGAGAAGAGGAAGGCGACGGCGACCATCATCGGGCTGAAGACGAAGGGGACTTTCAGGAGGGTGACCGCCACCAGACCGAGGCTCAGGCCGAGCACGATGCCGGTGATGCCGCCGAAGAGCGAGAGCGCCACCGCCTCGACCAGGAACTGAGTGAGCACCTGGTTTTCGAGGGCGCCGATCGCCAGGCGAATGCCGATTTCGCGGGTTCGCTCGGTGACGGAGACGAGCATGATGTTCATGATGCCGATGCCGCCGACGAGGAGGCTGATGGCGGCGACGGCACCGAGCAGGCCGGTCAAGAGCGTCGTCGTGCCGGTCATCGCCTCGGCGATCTGTGTCATGTCGTTGACATTGAAATCGTCCTGGCGGCCGGGAATGATCTTGCGGCGCTCACGCATTAGATTTTCGACATCGGCCTGCACCTTGGCCGTGGAGACGCCGTCGCGCGCCGAAATGATGATCTGCGGCACGTTGCTGTTGCCGCTGATGCGCCGCTGGAACACCTTGACCGGCATGATGACGACGTCATCTTGATCGGTGCCCATCCCGGACTGACCGCGCTTGGCGAGCACGCCGATGACCGGGCAGGAAACCTTGCCGACGCGGATCTGCTGGCCGAGCGGGTCGGCGGCGCCGAAAAGCTGCGAGCGGACCGTCTCGCCGATGATGCAACGGGACTGGCCGCGCTCCTCGGCCGGGGTGAAATTGCGGCCGAGCGCCAGGTTCCAGTCCTGCGCGACGAAATAATCGTTGGTGGTGCCGTAGACGCTGGTCGAATGGTTCTGACCGCCAAAAATCACCGTTGCCGTCGATTGGTTGAGCGGCGCCACCGCCCTCAAGCCGCCGATCTGGTCACGGATGGCGGCGACATCCTTGACGCTGAAGCGTTTGGCCTCGGAGCTCGCCCGGCCGGGACCGAACTGGCCGGGACGGACGAACAGCATGTTGGTGCCGAGCCGCGACAGTTCGGTCGAAACCTGGGCGGTCGTGCCGTTGCCGATCGTCACCAGTGCGATGACGGCGGCAACGCCGATGACGACGCCGAGCACGGTGAGGAACGAACGCAGCATGTTGCGGCTGATGGCGCGCAGCGCGAGCTTCAGCGTCTCAAAGAACATGATCCGCCCTCCTCCGATGCTCGGCCTCCGTCTCCAGCTTGCCGTCGACGAAACGCAGCAGCCGCTCGGCATAGGCGGCGATATCGGGCTCGTGCGTGACCATGACGATGGTGATGCCCTGCTCACGGTTCAGCCGCGTCATCAGATCCATGATCTCGACGCTGGTCTTGGTGTCGAGATTGCCCGTCGGCTCGTCGGCGAGCAGCAGCGCCGGTTCGGTGACGATGGCCCGGGCGATGGCGACGCGCTGCTGCTGGCCGCCCGACAGCTCCTGCGTCTTGTGATGCTCGCGGCCGGAGAGGCCGACCAGCGCCAAGGCCTCGCGCGCCCGTTCCCGCCGCTCGCGCACCGCCATGCCGCGATAGATCAGCGGCAGTTCGACATTCTCGGCCGCCGAGGTGCGCGACAGAAGGTTGAAGCCTTGGAAGACGAAGCCCAGCATGTGGCGGCGCAACAGCGTCAGCTGACCACGGTCGAAGCCGCTGGTCGGAATGCCCTGGAAGATGTAATCGCCCGATGTCGGCACGTCGAGGCAACCGAGAATGTTCATCGCCGTCGACTTGCCGGAGCCAGACGGCCCCATGATCGCGACGAATTCATGGGCATCGATCGCCAGATCGACATGGTCGAGCGCACGGATTGCGGCCTCGCCCGCGCCATAGATCTTCGAGACCTTCTTGAATTCGATCAGCGGCGGGTTTGTCATCCGTCTCTCCGCCTAGTTCGTCCGCACCGTGGCGTCGGTCACCAATGCGTCATTCTCCTTGAGTTCACCGGAGACCACCTGGGTGAACTGGCCGTCCGACGAACCGACCTGAATGACGGCGGGCGTGGAGCGACCGTTGCGCAGCACCCAGACGCGGCGCTGCGCTCCGGTCAACACTTCACCGGAATTGCCGCCGCGCCGGCGTGGCGGCCCAAAAATCCCAAGAATACCGCGGCCGCGCCGTTCTGCCTGCGGCGGGGCATAACGCAGCGCCGCGTTCGGCACCATCAGCGTATCCTTGACGGCCTCGACGGTGATATCGGCGGTCGCGGTCATGCCGGGGCGCAGCAGCAGGTCGGCATTGTCGACCGAGAGGACCGCCTTATAGGTCACCACATTGTTGACCACTTCGGAGGCGAAGCGGATCTGCTCGATCTCGGCGGGGAAGGACCGGTCGGGATAGGCATCAACGGTAAACTTCGCCTTCTGGCCGACGGCGATCTTGCCGACGTCTGCCTCGTCGACATCGACCTGCAGCTCCATCTTCTTCAGATCGCCGGCGATGGTGAAGAGAATGGGCGCCGAAAGCGAGGCGGCGACGGTGGCGCCCGGATTGACGGAACGGGTGAGGATCACGCCGTCGATCGGCGAGACGATCTTTGCCTTGGCGAGATTGACCTCGGCAAGCTGCAGATCGGCCTCCGCGGCCAGCACCTCGGCTTCGTTGATCTGTTTGGCAGCGACGGCGGAATCATATTTGTAGGTGGCGTCGTCGAGGCTCTGCTGTGTGGACACATTGCTCCTGACCAGGCTCTTCAGCCGCTCGAGCGAGGTGCTCGCCGATTCGAGATCGGCATTGGCCTTGGCGACATTCGCCTTGGCCGAATTGACTTTGGCGCGCGAGCTCTTCACATCCGCCTCGAGCTTGTTGGTGTCGAGCAGCGCCAGCACGTCGCCCGCCTTGATGGTGCTGTTATAGTCGACGTTGACGTCACGGACGGTGCCGGAAAGTTCGCTCGAGATGTCAACTTGCTCGGTCGGCTGCACCGAACCGGTGGCGGTGACAAGCACCGTCAGGTCGCCGCGTTTTGCCGGCTGCGTGGTGTAGCTCACCTCGCTTTGCCCCCGGCCGACATAGAAATAGGCGGCAGCTGCGGCGGCAACGAGGATGATCAGCAGAACCAGCAAACGCCCGCGCCAGCGGCCCCGCTTGTTCTGCCTTGCCGACGCGGCAAGTACCGCAGCGAGGTCGGGCGTCCCGCCGGCCTTTGCTCCGGTTTCTTCGCCGCTTACGATTTTGTTCATGTCATCCTCGATCAGTCAGTGGCCGCATCGGCCTGCAATGAAATAATCACACCGCAGATGAACCGGGAATTAGCGTTGCCGCCGAACTGGCACGGAATTGCGGACGGGTGAAATGAAATACTGGTAAGAAAACTCAAGTTTCAGTACCGCGGAGCTTATAGCGCCAAAATCCCCAGCGTTTCGCGCTCCTGACAGGCAGAAATTGCCCACCATCAATCGGGATCCTCGGTAAATTGCCCGGCACCCGGCAGCGGATGCAGCCAGGCTTCGCGCCGCTTGATCCACACTTCATGGTTCGGCTCAAGATCCGTCGGCGGACCGTCGAGAGAGCCGAGGCGGATTTCCACCGTCGCCTCCTGAAGGCAGAAGAGCCTGCTGCCGCAGGCGGGGCAAAAGCTGCGGCCGGCGAATGTGGCAATCTCGCCGCTATGGGAAAATGCCGGTCGGGGCCAAAGCGCAAAGAACACGAAGGCGGAACCACTCGATTTGCGGCAATCAGCGCAGTGGCAGAGGCCTACGCGAAGCGGCTCGCCTTCCACTCGATAGGCGACCGCTCCGCAAAGGCAGCTTCCCGTTCTGATCCTCATTGACGACCGTCAGGAGTCGAGCTTGGTGGGGAGGCCCGGCGGACGGCGCTTTGCCGCCATCAGCAGATCGAGCTCGGTGGCGGAGGGGCCAAACTTGTCATAGAGGCGCTTAGCCTCCTTGTCGTCCAACCGGTATTTTCTGGCAAATTCGCTCATGCTGTAGGGGCGGCCACGCAACACTCTTCGCGCCGGGGTCGCCGTTTTCGGTGCGTCGGTCATGGTTTTCTCCTTTCATCAGCTTCCCTGTAAGTTAGAGCGGCCCATCTATTTGAAAAGACTCGAGCGGCCTCGGCAGGGCCATCAACCGAAGCGGATGCGGCTGATTTTCCTGAAACCTTTTTGCCGAGAGACGGTTTTCGAAGCGAGGCTGCGGGCCGCTGGAGAACATCAGGATTTTTCCGCTTTCTCCCGATGGCCGACGAACTGGCAGGCGAGCTCCCTACCCGCCCGGTCCGCTTCCTCATCCTCATTTTCCGGCGAGATCACGAAATATTAAAATGCGGAACGCATGCGCCGGGGCGAGGTTCTCAACACGAGGTCGACGTGGCCTCAGTTCAAAACCAAGGAGAAACCAAATGGCAAACCAAGGTGGAACCCATGAACAGCACGTCAAGGCTGGGCAGCAGAGTCACAAGAATGACTCCAATACCCGCAGCGCCTCTTCAGGCGGCCGCGACGCGCAGTCCAGCGGAACCCGCGGCGGCAGCCATGAGCAGCATGTAAAGGCTGGTCAACAAAGCCACAAGAACAGCCACTAAAGCTGTCATGACATGAAACTCGGCCCGCGCCCTCCATTCCGGCGCGGGCTTTTTGTTTCAAGTCAAACGCCGGCCGTCCTCGCCGAAAAGGTGCAGAACCTCGGGATCGAGATGGAGCGGCAGGCTGTCGCCGGATTGCATCTTCTGCTGGCCGGCAAAGACGGCGATCAGCTTCTTGCCGGCCGCTTCGGTGTGAACGACGGTTTCAGAACCCAGCTCTTCGACAAGGGTGATCCGCGTGTCCAGCCTGCCTGCGGCGGCTGCATCGGCGAGACTGATGTGTTGTGGCCGTATGCCGAGGCTGACCCTCTCGCCTGCCGGACGCACCTCTCTGGCAATGACGGAAAGACGGTGGCCGCCGACGGTTTCGACTTGCACGAAACCACCCTCGTGACCGACGATCGAGGCTTCCAGAAAATTCATGTGCGGCGCGCCGATGAAGCCGGCGACGAAACGGTTTGCCGGTTTATTGTAGAGTTCCAGGGGTGTTCCCACCTGCTCGATCCTGCCGCCTCTCAGCACGACGATGCGGTTTGCGAGCGTCATCGCCTCGACCTGATCATGGGTGACGTAGATCATCGTCGCCTTCAGGCGAGCGTGGAGCGCGGCGAGTTCGGCACGCATGCTCACCCGGAGCTCGGCGTCAAGATTGGAGAGTGGCTCATCGAGCAGGAAGGCATCCGGCCGGCGCACGATGGCGCGGCCGATCGCGACGCGCTGACGCTGGCCGCCGGAGAGCTGGCCCGGACGCCGCTGCAGAAACGGCTCGATCTCCAGCATGCGGGCGGCATCAGCGATGCGGGCTTCGATCTCGGCCTTGGCCACCTTGGTGTTCTCCAGGCCGAAGGCAAGGTTTTCGCGCACGCTCATATGCGGATAAAGAGCATAGGACTGGAAGACCATGGCAAGGCCGCGGTCGGCCGCACCGATCGCAGTGACGTCCTTGCCGTCGATGGCGACACTGCCGCCTGTGGGCTTGTCGAGTCCGGCGATCAGGCGCAGCAACGTCGATTTTCCACACCCGGACGGGCCGACGAAAGCGACGAACTCGCCGTCATTGACCTCAAGCGAGACATCGCGGATGACCTCGACGGCGCCGAAATTCTTGACGATGTTCCTGAGCTCGAGTCCGCTCATGCACTCTCCTGTTTCATATTATTTCAGCCCCGAGCCGGCGATACCAGTCGTGATGAAGCGCTGCAGAAAGACGAAGATCAGCACAACCGGGATCATCGAGACGACGGTCATGGCGAGGATATAGTGCCATTGCACATTGAGCTCGCCGGCATAGACGTTGAGGCCGACCTGCAGCGTGTAGAGTTCCTTGCGCGACAGCACGATCAGCGGCCAGAGGAAGTCGTTCCAGCGCCAGACCACCGAGAAGATCGCCAGCACCGCCAGCGCCGGGGCCGACAGCGGCAGGATGATGCGCCAGTAGATCTGCCATTCGCTGGCCTTGTCCATGCGCGCGGCGTCGATCAGTTCATCGGGGATCGTCAGCATGTATTGGCGCAGCAGGAAAACGCCCGTCGGGGTGGCGACGGTCGGCAGGATGACGCCCCAGAGGCTGTCGAAGAGGTTCAAGCTGCCGATGACCGAATAGAGCGGTACGACGATGACCGAGAGCGGCACCATCAGCGTCGCCAGGATCATCAGCATGACGGCAGTGCGGCCGGGGAACTGGTATTTCGACAGCGCGAAAGCGGCCATCGAATTGACCAGCAGCGTAATGGCCGTCGCCACCACCGTCACGAAGACCGAGTTGCGCAGGAACAGGAAGAAGTCGAAGCGCTGGAAAGGCTCGGTGTAGTTGTTGGTCGCGAATTCGACCTCACGCACCGGCGTGCGGTCCTTGATATTGACCTTGACGATTTCGCCCGGTTGTTTCGGATCGACCATCTGGCCCATGATACCGATGCGGCGGACTTCGGCGAGCACACGGGTGCTGCCATCCGGCATCGTCACATTATAGAGCGGCAAAGGCTTGTCGTAACCCGGCACCACGGTCTGTTCGGTGACGTAGGGCAGGACGGACGGCGGGAACTCGGCAAGAGCGGCTGGCGTCTTGAACGAGGAGAAGACCAGCCAGATGGCCGGGCCGAACATCAGGATGACGCCCGAGATCAGCCAGATCCAGGTGACCACGTCGGTCCAGTGCCAGCCACGGCCGCGGCGGCGAAGCAGGAAGGTGGCGACGGCGCTCATAGACGTTTGCCCTTCTTCTCGTTGCGGCTGCTTGCGGCGAGCTGGACCAGCGTCAGGATGACGAGCACGATGCCCATCAGGATCGAGGCGGCCGATGCGAGCCCCGGATTGCGCAGCGAACTGGCAAAGCCGGTCTCGTAAATGAACTGGGTGATGTACATGGTGCTGGTGCCGGGCCCGCCGCCGGTGAGCACGAAAACCTCGTCGAAGATCTGCACGGCGCGGATCAGCGCCAGAACCAGGACGACAATGAGGTTCGGCATCAAGAGCGGCAGGGTAATCCGCCGGAAGATGCGGGTGGGGCTCGCCTTGTCCATTGCCGCCGCCTCATAGAGATCCCTCGGGATCGCCTGCAGGCCGGCGAGCAGGATCAGCGCATAAAAGCCCATATGCGCCCAGACCGAAACAAAGACGGCGAAGAAGAAGGCCCAGAAACGATCGCTGAGCCAGGAGAAGGGTTCGAAGCCGAAAGGACTCAGCGCATAGTTCAACAGGCCCTCGCGCTGAAGGATCCACTTCCAGATCAGGCCGACGACCACGGGCGACAGCAGCACCGGAAAGAAGAAGACAGCGCGCCAGAAGCCGCGATTGGAAAGCTCGCGGTTGAGGATCAACGCCGTTGCGAGTGCCGCGACCAGCATTGCCGAGACCTGGAAGACGACGAAGACGGCGGTGTTGCGCACGGCGGCCCAGAAGGTGTCGGCAGCACAAGTCGAGGGGTCGAGATAGGAGCGGCAATCGAAGAGGATGCGGTACTGCTCAGCGCCGACATAAGTCCTGTTCGGCAGGAAGATGGCGCCGCCGCTCGTCGTCGAATAGATGAAGTTGATGACCAGCGGCAGGAGCACGAAGACGGAAAAGATCAGCATGTTAGGCGCCAGGAAGACGCCCGCCATGCCGTTCAGCCCCGTCAGCTTCTGCCAGGCTCGCATCGGGATGTCGATCATCCCCATGGCGAGCCTGACAGGCGCAAGGAGCGCCTGCCGCAGACCGGCTTTCGCCGGTGGTTCGGAAGAAACCGTCTTCTCCGCCATCCGCTCTTCCGTCAGTTGCCGCCGACCTTGGCCTTGATGTCCTCGTCGATGCGGGCATAGGCATCGTCGAGCTTCATTTCGCCGGCGATCACCTGGCTGATGCGGGCAACGATGGCGCTGTAATAGGCGTCCGACCACTTCCAGCCCGGCAGCTTCAGCGCAGCCGGGGCCGTCTGGCCGGCCGATTCAACGAAGGCCTTCAGCGCCGCCTTCACATGCGGATTGTCGGTCTTGAAGTCCACCTGGCCGGCGGCTACGCCCTTATGCGCCGGGATGAACAGGCTGCGCTCGGCGAATTCCTTCTGCACGTCGGCGCTTGCCAGGTAGTCCATCACCTTGGCGACGTCCTTCGGGTTCTTGGTGTATTTGACGGCGACCAGACCGGCGCCGCCCTGCATGCCGCTGCAGGCCACCGTGCCGCACGGGCTTCCGGCCATGACCCAATCGAAACCGTCGCCGATCTTCTGCGCGAAGCCTGAAACCTGCCAGCTGCCGGAATAATAATAGGCGAGACCGCCATTGATGAAGTCGTCGGCGGCAGCGCGATAGGTGCTGCCGGCAGCACTGACCCAGACGTCCTTGTTGACGGTGCCGTCCTCGTTCCACTTGACGAAGCGGCTGAGGAATTCCTTGGCGCCCTGGTCGATGGGCGCCGGCTTGCCGTCGGCGGCGATATAGTTGGCGCCGTAGGAGATGTTAGGGCCGGAGACGCGGTGACCGGAGCGGTCGATCGCCATGGCGAAGACCTTCTGGCTGTCGGCAACCTTCCTGGCCGCCGCCGCCCAGTCGTCCCAGGTTGCCTTCGGGCCGGGAATTTCGACGCCGGCCTGCTCGAACAGCGTCTTGTTGACAAAGCCGCCGGTGAGCGTCAGCTGGGTCATGAAGCCGGTGATGGCGTTCGAGCCGTCGGGACGCATCCAGTCAGCCTGGGCGCCGAAATTCTCGTCCCAATATTTCGCATCGGTGATGAGCGGGCGGAGATCGAGCCAGTGCTGCGACTGCGCCTTCAGATTGGTGACGCGGGCGATATCAGGCCCCTTCCCGGCTTCCAGCTGTACCGGCAGCTGTTCCTTGACGACGTCATAGGAGACTTCATCGAGGATGACGTTGACATCGGGATTGGCCTTGGAGAAGCGCGCCATCAGATCCTTGATCACCTCGCCTTCGCCGCCGTCGGAATACCACATGATGCGCACATCGCCGGCATGGGCGGCAACGGAACTCAAGAGAACCGCAGCAAAGGCCGCGGCGATCGATTTCATTCTGGTCATAGTCTCCTCCTCTTGACCGATGAACTTCTGCATCCGGCCAGGTCCTCCACCTGTCCGGACATGTCATTTACGAAGCAGCGCGCCGCTGCTGCCTGCCCGCTATCTCCAGATGTACCGCGTCTCCTCGCACTGACCAGTCTGACGGCTTGAGAATACGGCCTTCGGCGCGCACGGTGCCGTCCTCTTCGAAGACAACCTGACCATAATCCGGATCGACGATGATCAGTGCACCCTCGTTTTCGCGGCGGGCAGCAAGCGAGGCGAAACGCGACCGCATGCCGTCGAGGCCGTCTTCCCGCCCGAGATCGGAAAGGCGGACGATCCAGCAGCCGTTGCGGCCGGCCAGGCGCAGCTCGACATCCGTCGTCGGGCCGTGTTTCACCGGTTCGAGCACGCCGTTGCCGATCAGCATCGCCAGACCGTTGCCGGAACGGGCAAGCGCCAGCCTGCCGCTGACAAAGGTGTCGTCGAAGGCTTCGAGCGGGAACCAGGCATGGGTGAAATCCGGCTGGCCGTCGTGGATTTCGAAATCGAGAATGGCGAGGTCACGATATTGATGGACGCGCGGCAGCGTTCCGCAGCCGCCCCAGAAACTGGGCCGGCCGTAGCCGAACTGGATGGTTTCGCCGGGATGGTTGATCCAGATCTGCGCTTCCGGCCGCTCGCCCAAACGCAAATGCAACACGGTCTCCTGATAGCCCCAGGCGCCGGGGCGATAATGGGCGATGGTGCCGAGTGCGGTGTCGCGCGTCTTGTAGTGATAGAGGGCGGCGAAACGGTTCTCGCCCTGGGAAAAGGTCCATTCCTGCGCGTCGTCGGACTGGTGCGCCGCGATCGCCGCGAGCTCATCGGGAAAACGCAGGCCGTGATCGCGGATGCAGACGGCCAGCTGCGGCAGTGCGTGGACGCGACGGCCGTACCAGCCGCGGCCCCAGAGCAGCCGAGCAATGGCCGACAGCTCGACCGAGCGGCCCGGGCGCAGCGTGTGTTCGTAGGAGCGGCCCTGGCTGCCGGTCAGCATGCCATGATGGGCCGAACGGGCGACAATTTCCATCAGGCGGACGATGCTGGCGCTCGCCCGGGCGCGGATCGCTTCATCCGGGGCGCAGGCAGCAAGCGCCGTCAGCCCTTTGAGGTCGATTGGGAAATAGGGAACGGAATTCCACTCAGCCATTTCCCAGCGCTCGAAATGATCGAGCCAGGCGCGGACGCGCTCTTCGCCGACCCTCATCTGCTCGGCGCCGGTGCGGCCGGAACGGATGAAGACGGCGTCGGGGAACAGCCTGCCACCGAGATAGGCGGCGGTGTGGAAGAGCAGCGCGTGATTTTCCGAAAAATACCACTGCACGTCGTTGCCGGGCTCGTCCATCCAGTAGCGGTAGCTGAGAACGGCGCGCTCGATCCTCTGCCGCAGATCCTGCGACAGAAGATCGCTCCAGCGCGTGTAGGCAAAGAGCAGCGGCACCAGCACGAAATCAGCGCAATCGTGACAATCGTCGATAACCGGCAGCATCGCCGAGATCATCGCCTCGGTCTCCTCGCCGCCCTGCCCCAAAGCAAGGCGCGCGAAGGCGCAGACCGTATCAGGCTCGGAATGGGCGGCGACCTCGGCAAGCGCCTCGGCGACGCGATCCTCGAGCGCGGCGGCCGCCGGCCCCTGGCGCTGGGGATGGCAGATCTCGACGCCGAGCGTGCGGCCGAGCGAAAGTTTGCCTGTTTTGAACGTGATGCGGAAATGGCGGAAATCGGCGGGCATATCGGCCGAGGTGCCGAGTTCCAGCTTCATCGCCCCCGCTTGCAGCGCGAATTCATAATCGAAGCGCTCGACCGACATGAAGTCGCCTTCGATCTCGACATGACAGTTCAGCGCCACCGGCAGCGGCGCGGGAAACAGGATCGTCACGTCCTCGCCGAGATAGGCGGTGCGGTCGAAGCGCATGCCTTCGAGGATTGCCTCCAGCCCGTCCGCGTCACCGGCGGCGATCGGAACAGGCACCGATGTTTCGACTTCCGGCCCTACGAGATAATCCAGCTGGAAATAGAAGCGGGCGTCGCGTTCGGCGAGATCGTCGAAATAGACGCGGACCTCGTTGAGCCCAGCCGTCAACTCCACTTCAAATGTCTGCTGAGCTTCCAGATTGCGCTGGTAAGGCGCCATAAAACCCTGATCGCGACCGTTGACGAAGAGGATGGCGCCGCCGCAGGTCGACAGGCGCAGCGTGGCCGGTCCCGCTGACTGCGTATCGAGGAAGGTGCGCGCCCAGCAGCCGATGCGTGTCGGGCGAAACCAGAAGCCGGAGAGATCGACGCGCGGCGATGCGAACGGAAGCCACCAGCGGACGGCCTCGAATTCGGCGGCCGGCTGCGGCCTTCTGCCGGAGAAGGATGCCTTGAACTCGGTGCGGCAGGGATATTCATGGGGAATGAAATTCTTCGTCTTGGTGACGAAGAAAAACGGATCCATGTCGCCTTTCATCGGCTGGTCGGCAACGTCGTAGCGCTCCTGCGAGAGAGAGCCGAGCTGCCAGTAGACGATCGGGCTTTTTTTCGCGGTCTTGCGGCGGAGATAGGATTCTTCGGCGGCCATGCTTCAGCCCGCTTGAATCTTGACGCACCGGGCAAAACGCCGACGCATGGAGTTGCCGTCAAACCGCATCTTCAAAGCCTCCCTGCTCTGCCGCCTGTCGCTGACACGTTAATTGTGCATAGCCATTCCGTTTGCGCAATCTGAAAGATTTTTGCATACTTCAAGAGAGACCGAGGAGATGTGATGGCTGCGGAGCAGAAAAAAGGCAGGCGCACACGCCTCGACGACATCGCCGCACGCTGCGGCGTCTCGATCAGCACGGTGTCGCGCGCGCTCGCCGGAGAAAAGGGCGTCAGGCCCGAGATCCGCAAGCTGGTGCTGGAAACGGCGAGCGCTGTCAGTTATGCGCTGCCGGCGAGTGTCGCCGGCAAGAAGGTCATGCTCGTCGCCTCCGGCGCGGCGATGATCGACTATGTCCGCAACCAGTTCACGCTCCACGTGCTGGAGGGATTGAACGCGCGCGCGTCCGCCCTCGGCATCGAAATGGCGATGCGTCCGGTCGCCGACAAGGCCGATGAAACCCGCGTCATCGCCGAGATGCGCAATGATGCAAGTTTCGGCGGCATGCTGATTCTGACGGTCGACGAGGAGGACATGCTGGCGGCCGCCGCCGATCTCGGGAAGCCCGTCGTACTCGTCAACAGCGACGATCCCTATATGCGGCTTTCGAGCGTGACGCCCTGCAACCGCTCGGCAGCCTTCATTGCCGCCGAGCGGTTGATCGGGGCCGGGCATCAACGCATCCTGTTCATGCTGCGGCCAGGACGGCGGACGATCGAGCGGCGCCTGGAGGGCTGGCGCGACGCGCTGCAGCATCATGGACTGACGGCCGATGCCGACCTGGTGCTCGAGGTTGACGACTGGTTGCCGGAACTCGGCGCCGAGGCGATCACCCGTCTCGTCGGCGACAAGGGTCTTTGCTTCACCGCCGTTCTGACGGCGGGCGACAGTCTCGCCAACGGCGCCGTGCGCGGATTGCAGGCGATGGGTTACGCCGTGCCGCAGGATGTCTCCGTCATGGGCATAGACGACCTGCCGCAATCGGCTTTTCTCAATCCGCCGCTGTCGACGGTGCACATCCCGATGCGCGAACTCGGCGCCACCGCGCTCGACCTCTTGCGCGACATGATGCTCGGCCTTGCCTTGCCGCGCCGCCGTGTCGAGCTTGCCTGCCATGTCGTCGAAAGGGGGAGCGTCGCAGCCGTCCGCCATCCGGTTGCCGTGGATCACATCAAGCCAATTGCGTGAGGTATGCCGGTCATGAAATTCCTGGCGATATCCGGTAGCGCCCGCAGAGCCTCGACCAATACGGCCATGCTATATGCTCTCCGGTCGGCTGCCGGGCCGGCGCATACGCTCTCGGTCTATGATCGTGTTGGCGAGCTCCCGATCTTCTCGCCCGATCGCGAACTTCCCGAGCCTCCTTCCGAAGTGGCGGCTCTTGCAAATGCCATCGCGGAGGCGGATGGACTGATCCTGGCGAGCCCCGAATATATCAGGTCAATCCCCGGCGGGCTGAAGAACGCCATCGACTGGCTCATCTCCCGCGACGAAGTGATCGGCAAACCGATCGTGCTTGCGCACGCGTCGCATCGCGGCGATGAGATGCTGCAGCAGCTTCGCACCGTTCTCGCTACGCTGAGCGAGCGCTTCAACGGGCAGCTCTTCCTTCGCTTCCATCTGATGAAGCTTTCCCCGGAAGAAATTGCCGAGCATCTTTCGGCGCCCTGGCATCAGGAGGAGATGCGTCTTTTCCTCGAGGCCTTCGCACGCTATTGCAGCCCAGCCTGAGGCTCGGCTGCGCAACGCCCCGTCAAGCCTCCATGAAGCTCGCCTCGAATAGCTCCTGCGCATAGGCATCATGCGTCGTGCCGGCCTGCAGATCCGCCTTTGTGAGTTCGTCGACGAAACCGCCGTTCTTCATGATCATCACCCGGTCGCACATATGGGCGATCACTGCGAGGTCGTGACTGACGAGCAGATAGGTCAGTCCCTTCTCCTCGCGCTGGTCGGCAAGCAGGTTGAGGATTTCGGCCTGGACGGAGACGTCGAGCGCCGATGTCGGCTCGTCGAGCAGCAAGACGGGCGGCGACAGGATCAGCGCCCGGGCGATCGCCACGCGCTGCCGCTGGCCGCCGGAAAGTTCGTGCGGAAACCGATTGGCGAAGCTTGCCGGCAGACCCACCTGGACCAACGCCCTTTCGACCTTCGACCAGATGTCGGAATGGCGCATGGCGCGCAACGGTTCGGCGAGCGCGGTGCCGATGCGGTGGCGCGGATGCAAGGATCCGTAAGGATCCTGAAACACCATCTGGGCTGAGGTCAGTTCCTCGCGGGAGCGCTTCTTGCCGATCGGCTTGCCGCGCAGCTCGATCTGACCGGTCCAACCGGCCTCCATGCCGGCGAGGCAGCGCAGCACCGTCGATTTGCCGCAGCCGGATTCGCCGACAATGCCGAGCGTCTCGCCATGGCCCACCTGGAAACTAATGCCCTTGACGACATGGTTGCTTGATTTGCCCGACGTGAAGACAACATCGAGGTCACGGACATTGATCATTGCGCCGCCTCCAGATCGAGTTTCGCCCGGTCGAGAACGGCAAGCCGGCGAACCGGATTCTTCGGATCGGGCAGCGCTGCTATCAGCCCGCGCGTATAGGGATGACGGGCCTCTTCAAGGCTGGTCAGCGTTTCGACGATTCTTCCGGCATACATGACGATGATGCGCTCGCAGAACGCCGCGACCATGCGAATGTCATGGCTGATCAGCAGCAGGCCCGAATTGTTTTCGCGCACCAGCTCATCGAGCAGCAGCAGCACGTCCTTTCGCACACTGACATCGAGAGCCGAGGTCGGCTCGTCGGCAATCACGAGCTTCGGCCGCGCCAGCAGCATCATGGCGATCATCACACGCTGGCCCATGCCGCCCGAGATCTGGTGGGGGTAAAGCGCCATGACCCGGTCGGGATCGGTGATACGCACCCGCTCGAGCATGGCGCGAGCCGCATCCTGCGCCGGCTTGCCGCTGAGGCCGAGATGAAGGCGGGCGGCCTCGGCGATCTGCTTGCCGATCGACAGCACCGGATTCAATGAATAGCGCGGATCCTGCATGATCAGCGCGATATCCTTGCCGCGCAGCGCGCCCATCTGGCGCTCGCTTGTTCCCAACAGCGGGCTGCCGGCGAGATCCATTCGCTCGGCAGAAACGATCGCCGCAGGCGGCAAAAGGTGCATGATCGCCCGCCCTGTCGTCGATTTGCCAGAACCGGATTCTCCGACGATCCCGACTCGTTCGCGGCCGACGTCGAAACTGACATTGGAGACGGCGGGCACGGCGCCTCGGCCGAACCGGACATTCAGCGCCTTGACGGAAAGAATGGGCTGGAGATCACGATCTTGCATGGCGGGGATCCAGAATGTCGCGCAGAGCGTCTCCGGCGATGTTGAAGGCAAGGCTCGTCAGCAGGATGGCGATGCCAGGCATGACCGCGACCCACCAGTAATCGAGCATGAACTTGCGGCCGTTGGAAATCATCGCTCCCCATTCCGGCGCCGGCGGCTGGGCCCCAAGGCCGAGAAAGCCGAGCGAGGCCGCTGTCAGGATGATGCCGGCCATGTTGAGGGTCAGTCGGACGATGACCGAGGGAACGCACATGGGGGCGATATAAAGGAGAAGAATGCGGATCGGCGAGGCGCCATAGAGACGGGCGGCAACGACATAGTCGGCGTTTCTGACGACCAGGGCCTCGGCGCGCGCCAGCCGGGCGATCGGTGGCCAGGCGGTGAGCGAGATCGCGATGATCGCGGTGGTCAGGCCGGCGCCGAGCGCCGCAGCAAAGGCAAGCGCCAGGATCAGCGACGGGAAGGAGAGAACGATATCGGTGGCGCGCATAAGCAGCGCATCGACGCGTCCGCCGAAGAAGCCGGCGACTACCCCGATCAAAAGACCGATCGGCCCGACGATGAGAGAGATCGAAAGCACGGTCTGGATGGTGATGCGCGTGCCGAAAATGAGGCGGCTCAGAATGTCGCGGCCGAACTCGTCGGTGCCGGCCGGATGCGCCAGGCTCGGGGGCTGCAGGGCGTCACCGAGCGATTGGATGATCGGGTCGTAAGGCGCCAATAGCGGCGCGAAGATCGCTATCAGGCAAAGCAGGCCGAGGATGACGAAACCGGCAAGGCCAAGCGGCTCGGCAGCCAGTTTGCGGCCGGCCCGCGCAAACGACGCCGCCATGCGGCTCGGCACGCTTGGAGGACGAATCCGGATCTCGCTGCCGATAACATTGCTCATCGGGCTGGGGCTCATCGCGCCGCCTCCCGCATGCGCGGATCAAATATGGCGTAGGCGACGTCGGCGAGGAAGTTCAACAGCATGAAAATGAATCCCACAATGATGGTGCCGGCCACGATGGCGTTCATGTCGCCGATCATCAGCGCATTCGTCATGTATTGGCCGATGCCCGGCCAGGAAAAGACGATCTCCGTCACGACGGCGCCCTCGAGCAATCCGCCGTAGGAAATGGCCAGGATGGTGATCAGCTGCACGGCGATGTTCGGCAGGACATGGCGCCAGATCGTGCCGAAGGGGCTCACACCCTTGGCGCGGGCCGCAATGACGTAATCCTGGCTCAACTGCTCGAGCGTGAAGCTGCGGGTCATGCGCGTGATGTAGGCCATCGCGGCATAGGCGAGAATGATGGCCGGAAGGATGATATGGCCGAGGGCATTCCAGAAGATTTCCGTCTCGCCCTGCAGGAGGCTGTCGACCAACAGCAGCCCGGTCTGCGGCGTGACGAGACCTTCGTAAAACACATCGATCCTGCCTGGCCCGCCGACCCAGTTCAGGCCGGCATAGAAGATGACGAGGCCGACGATGCCGAACCAGAACACCGGGATCGAATGACCGACGAGGGCGACCACGCGGGCGACCTTGTCGATCACGCTGTCGCGAAACAGTGCCGCGACCAGGCCGAGCGGGACACCGACGAAGGTCGAGATGATCACCGCCAGCGTGGCCAGTTCGAACGTCGCCGGAAAGGCCTGGGCGAGGTCCGAGGAGACAGGATTGCCGGTGAGAACGGCCGTACCGAAATCACCATGGGCGAGCCCGTTCAGATAAAGGAAGAACTGCTGATAGATCGGCAGATCGAGACCCAGACGCGTCCGCATCGCGGCATAGGCGGCGGGATCGGCGAGTTCGCCGACGATCGCGCCGACGGGATCCGTGGGCAGGACGCGGCCGATCACGAAGGTCACACAGAGGAGGATGAACAGGCTGACGAGCAGATGCGCCAGGCGTCGGCCAAATTCGGCTACAGAGAGTTCCTTCATGATCGGCTGCCTCGGGAGTATTACTGGGCTTCAGACTTCGTCACGTTCTCGAGACGCGTCAGCTGCGTCGGATGCCCTACATATCCTTTCACCTTGCTCGACAGGACGATCGGCTCGAAGCGTTCGAACATCGGCAGCACCGCTGGCTTCTGTTCGACGAACATCTTCTGCATCTCGACATAGAGCTCGCCACGCTTCTTGGCGTCCGGCTCCATCGATGCCTTGGCCGTCAGAGCCGTCAACTCCGGGATGTCCCAGGCCGAGCGCCAGACGAAGTTGCCGGCATTGTTGGCTTCCTTAGAGTTGTCGGGATTGGAGGAGAACTGCTCCATCGAGCCGAGCACATTCGGCATATAGGCGCTGGTCTGCGGGATCAGCAGATCGAAATCCCTGGCGCGGTGGGCGGCGATGATTTCCGAGCCGTTGCCCTGCTGGATGTCGATCTTGATGCCGACCTGGGCAAGCGATGCCTGGATGGCGGTGGCAAGGTCGATGCGCGGCGTCTGCGCTATCGTCTTCAGCGTCAGCGAGAAGCCGTCCTTGAACCCTGCTTCGGCCAACAACTGCTTGGACTTTTCGACGTCGAGATGCCAGTCGGGGTTCGGGATCGCAGATTCGAAATTCTCCGGGACCGGAACGTTTCTCGCCCGCCCGTAGGGACCCATGATCGTCTTCTCGATGCCCTTATAGTCGATGCCATAGGCAATGGCCTCGCGCACCTTCGGGTTGGACAGGTACTGGTTGCCGGCATTCATCGACAGCACGTAAAAGCCGCCTGTCGGAATGCGCTGGATAGTAAAGCCCTGCTTGTCCTTGAAGGTCGCGAGGTCGGCGGCGGTCATGGCGCTGGCGATATCGATGTCACCGCGTTCGAGCATCAGCCGCTCGACCTGGCTTTCCGGAACATGCCGGACGATGACGCGCTTCATCTTCGGAGCGCCGGTGACATAATCCTTGTTGGCGTCGAGGATCACGAGTTCGTTCGGAGACCAGCGGTTCAGGGTGAATGGGCCGGAACCAGCCGAATGCGTGCGCATCCAAGCATTGCCGTAATCGTTGTCGACGACGTGCTTCTCGACTTCGAGGCTGTCGACGACGCTGGTGGTCGAGGTCGTCAGTCGGTAGAGCAGCATCTCGGCGGTCACCTGGCCGGAAAAATCGATGCGCACCGTCTTGTCGTCGACTGCGGTGACGAGCTTGTCGACATTGGTCTTGTCGTAGCCGACGCGTTTGAGGTTCGCGGCGGCAGCCTGGTCGAGCTTCAGAAGCCGCCCAATTGAATAGACGACGTCCTTCCCCGTCACCGGATTGCCGGAGGCGAAATTGGCCTGGCGCAGCGTGAAGGTGATGCCCTTGTCGTCCACCTTCCAGCTTTCAGCCAGCTGCGGCACGATCTTGCCATCCGGTGTGCTGTTGACCAGACGGTCGTAGAGGTTCGACATGATCTCGACCGCCTTGCCTTCGGTCGCCTGATGCGGATCGAGCGACAGAACCTGTGCCAGCGATGTCCCGATCACCAGCTGGTCCTTCGGCGTTGCGGCATGCGAGAGTGGTGCGGCGATAGTCAGCGCGCTGATGACGGCGCCGACGAACAGGCCTTTCGAAAAATGCTTCATTGTAACTCCTCCCTGGATTACTATAAAAGACATATTATGTCGTCCGTATGTCGTATTATGATTTATCGAAGTCCGATTTGAATTGCAAGACCCGTGCGGAAGACATCAGGCAAAGGAACTGGGGAAACGAGAATGACGACACTTGGCCGGGGCCGGCAAAGACTGGCGCAGCAGGTCATCGACCAATTGCGCGCGCAAATCGAGACGGGGAAATTGCGCGTCGGCGACCAGCTGCCGACCGAGCCGCAGCTCGAATCGACCTTCGGCGTCAGCCGCACCGTCGTGCGCGAGGCCATTGCGGATTTAAGGGCCGCTGGTTTCGTCCGTCCGATCCAGGGCAAAGGCGTGTTCGTCGCGGATCCGAAGGTTCATTCGGTCATGTCGCTGACGCCGGTGGAAATCAAAAGCATTCCGGAAACCCTGGAATTGCTGGAGTTCCGCATGGCTACCGAGGGTGAAGCGGCTGCGATTGCCGCCTATCGCCGCACCGCCGAGCAGGAAGCGGCGATCCGCGAAGCCAACCGCCGGATGGCGCAAATGATCGAAAGCGGACAGCAGACGGTCGAGGCCGATTATGCCTTTCATATGGCGATCGCGGCCGCCACCAACAACCGATTCTATGTCGACGTGCTACGCCATTTCGGCCCGCGCGCCATCCCCCGCGGCCAGTTTCCGACGCTCCCGGAGGCCAACGACCGCGAATATCTGCAAAAGGTCTATGCCGAGCATGTGGAAATCCTGTCGGCGATCGCCGATCAGGACCCCGACCGTGCCCGCCAGGCGATGCGCGCGCATCTGATGGCGAGCCAACGGCGTTATCGGATGCTGGCCGAACAGCAATAGGGCTCGACACCCTCGAAAATTCATATTATGTCATATGACATTGTTGGATTTGGAGAGGTCTCTGATGTATCTTGGAACACAGGTGGCAGCGCGCGACGATGATGATTATCGGATCTTCGCGCAATTGGGGGTGAAGCATATCAGTGCCGACCCGCCGGGACAGCCGAGCAGCTGGACGCTTGCCGATATCGAACGCCATCGCGACAAGGTCGAGAGCTTCGGCCTAATCCTCGACATGATCCAGCTGCCCCTGCCCTCGCAGCCGATCGAGAAGGCCTCCTATCCCGACATCCTGCTTGCCGGGCCTGAGCGTGACCGGCAGATCGATGCCGTTTGCCAGATGATCGAAGATGTCGCAGCGGCCGGCATTCCGGCGGTCAAATACAATCTCAACCTGATCGGCATTCCCCGCACGCCGGATGAACCGGGACGCGGCGGGTCGATGAATGCGAGCTTTCGCTGGGAGAAGACCGATCAGCAGGCTGCGCCCGGCCTTGCCGGCGTGCTCTCCGAAGACGAAAACTGGGAACGGATCGATTATTTCCTCGAACGCGTCGTGCCGGTCGCCGAGAGCAATCGCGTCCGGCTCGCCTGCCATCCGCACGATCCCTATACACCGCCCGGCTATCGCGGCGTCACACGCGTGCTCGGCACGGTGGAAGGGCTGAAGAAATTTGTGCAGATGCGCGAAAACCCCTATCACGGCCTCAATTTCTGCCAGGGCTCGGTTGGCGAGATGCTCGAAAATCCCCGCGAGGAGATCGACGACATCATTCGCTGGTTCGGAGAGCGCAACAAGATTTTCAACGTCCACTTCCGCAATATTCGCGGCGGCAAGCTGTCGTTCATGGAGACCTTCCCCGACGAGGGCGATATGGACATGGTCCGCTCGGCGAGGATCTACAAGGAAGTCGGCTACAAATACATGCTGATGCCAGACCATGTGCCGACCGTCAGCGGCAAGGACCCGTCCGCCACCGCATTTGCCTTTTGTTACGGCTACATCGCGGCACTTCTGCAAGTGCTCGAGAGCGCCTGACACCATCGATTTTCAACACCTAAGGAATAGGACGTGATGATGAACCCGATTGAATTGAAGAAGGCCGTCGGCAGCGGTCTGCTCTCGTTTCCGGTGACGCATTTCAACGATGAACTCAAGTTCGACGAAGCGAAATACCGCCGTCATGTCGAATGGCTCGCCGGCTACGACGCCGCAGCCCTCTTCGCCGCCGGCGGCACCGGCGAATTCTTCTCCCTTAACCCGAGCGAGATCCCGCATGTCGTCAAAGCCGCCAAGGCCTCGGCCGGCAATACGCCGATCATCTCGGGAACCGGGTACGGTACGTCGCTCGCCATCGAGATCGCACAGGCGGCCGAGAAAGCCGGCGCGGACGGATTGCTGCTTCTGCCGCCCTATCTGATGTTTGCCGAGCAGGCCGGTCTGATCGCCCATGTCAAGGCGGTCTGCCAATCGGTCGGCATCGGCGTCATCGTCTATAACCGCGACAATGCCATCCTGACCGCCGATAGCATCGCCCGCCTGACGGAGGAATGCCCGAACCTGATCGGCTTCAAGGACGGCGTCGGCGACGTCGACAAGGTGATCGAGATCACCACACGGCTTGGCGATCGTCTGGTCTATGTCGGCGGCATGCCGACCCACGAGGTCTATGCCCAGGCCTATTTCGCCGCCGGCGTGACGACCTATTCCTCCGCCGTCTTCAACTTCGTGCCTGCGCTCGCCCAGCGCTTCTACGGCGCCCTGCGCATCGGCGATCAGGCGACCGTCAACGAGATCCTGAAGAGCTTCTTCTTCCCCTTCGTCGCCCTGCGCAACCGCAAGAAGGGCTATGCCGTCTCGATCATCAAGGCCGGGCTCCGCGTTCTCGGCCAAAACCCCGGCCCGGTTCGCCCGCCGCTGACGGATCTCACCCCGGAAGAACTAGCGATGCTGGAGAAGATCGTCGAGGCCAACGGCGTCGAACGGATCGCGGCGGAATAATACATCGCGAAATAGGCCGCCGGGGTGGCTCGGCGGCTGTCGGTTCGTGGGAATAGCTGCCCCTCACCCTAACCCTCTCCCCGCTCGCAGGGCGAGGGACGTGCCACACGAGACGTGGCGTGGAACGGAGAGGTCACGGCTTGTCCCTTCTCCCCGCGTGCGGGGAGAAGGTGGCGGCAGCCGGATGAGGGGCCGGTTTCGGCGATCTCCTGGGCTGAAGATTCGCTACAGCGCCACACCAGTGCCGCGGTCGAAAATATGCACCTGGTCGCTGGCGATGCTCGCCTCGAACACGGCGCCGTAGCGGGCGGGGTATTCGCCGTCGACGATCGCCGTCACCTGTTGTCCGGCAAGATCGAAGACCACATGGGTCTGGGCGCCTGTGGGTTCCACCAGCATCGTGCGGCCGGCGAGCGGCGTGCCGGCCGACAGGCCGGGAACGAGATGCTCGGGACGCAGGCCGATAGTGACGGCCTGGCCGCGCCTGACCTTTCGGTCGGGCGCGATGCGGATCGCAGTGCCGTCGTCGAGACGAGCAGCCGGTTCACCGTCTTCGCCATCCACCGTGCCGTCGAGCATATTCATCGCCGGCGAACCGATGAAGGCGGCGACGAAAAGATTGGCCGGCTTCTTGTAAAGTTCGAGCGGTGTACCCGCCTGCTCCACCCTGCCCTGGTTGAGGCACGACGATGCGGTCGGCGAGCGTCATCGCCTCGATCTGGTCGTGGGTGACATAGATCGAGGTGGTCCGAACCTTCTGGTGCAGCGTCTTGATTTCCGAGCGCATTTGCACGCGGAGTTTCGCGTCTAGGTTGGAGAGCGGCTCGTCGAAGAGGAAGACGGCCGGATCGCGCACGATGGCGCGGCCCATGGCGACGCGCTGGCGCTGGCCGCCGGAAAGCTGCGCCGGCTTGCGGTCGAGCAGTTTGGCGAGGTCGAGCATGCGGGCCGCTTCAGCGACGCGGGCCTCGATCTCCGGCTTGGTAACGCCGGCGAGCCTCAGATTGAAACCCATGTTTTCGGCGACCGTCATATGCGGATAAAGCGCATAGGACTGGAAGACCATGGCGATGTTGCGCTCGCGGGGCGTCATGCCGTTGACGACCTTGCCGCCGATGGCGATCTCGCCATCGGTAATCTCCTCGAGGCCAGCGATCATTCTGAGCAGCGTCGATTTTCCGCAGCCGGACGGTCCGACCAGTGCGACGAATTCGCCGTCCTCGATGTGGAGCGAGATGCCGTGGATGACGTCGACGGCGCCGTAGGCCTTGCGGATGTCGTTCAGTTCAACAGATGCCATGATTGCACCTCCAATGGGTCGGCTCAGGACTTCACCGCGCCGGCGGTCAATCCGGCGATGATATGTCTCTGGGCGACGAAGAAGACGATGATGGTGGGAAGGATGGTCAGCGTGATGAAGGCCAGCACCAGCTGCCACTCCGTGCCGAATTCGCCGCGATAGACCATGATGCCGAGCGGCCAGGGATATTTGGATTCGGAGTTCAGCATGATCAGCGGCAGGATGTAGCTGTTCCAACTGCCGACGAAGGAAATGATGCTGACGGTGGCGACGATCGGCCGGGAAAGCGGCAGCGAGATATGCCAAAAGAACTTGAGGTAACCGCAGCCGTCGACGAAGGCCGCCTGAAACAATTCTTCCGGAAGATTGCGGAAATAGTTCCTGAACAGAAGGATGCTCATGCCGAGGCCGAAGGCGACCTGCGGCAGCACCACACCCCAATAGGTATTGAGCAGGCCGAGGTCGCGAATGCGGATGAAGAGCGGCAGGATCGCGGTGGCGGCCGGAAACATCAGCCCGAGCAGGAAATAATTGAGGAGGAAGGACGAGCCGAAGAAGCGGACATGGGCAAAGGCGAAAGCCGCCATCGACGAGACGATCAGCGTCAAAAGCACGGTCAGCGCCGCAATGACGAGCGAATTACCGATCTGCAGCCAATAGCGCTCGCCGAAGAGGATGTCGGTGTAGTTCGCCCATTGCCATTCCGTCGGCAGGCCGAAGGGATTGGTGCGCAGGTCGCCCAGGGTCTTGAAGCCGCCGAGCGCCGTCGTCAGCAGCGGCACCAGCACGATCGCCGCGATCAGACTCAGCGATACGTAGAGATAGATGCGGGTGGATGTCCTCATGCGGATGGAAGAGCTCATATCAGTCATGGCGCATGAAGATCCTTTTGTAACCGAAGGCGAGTGTCACGCAGATGATGAAGAGCACCACGCCGACGGCGCTGCCCAGACCCACCTGCATGCGCATGACACCGTAGGTATAGAGGAAGGTGACCATCGTCTGCGTCGAGTTCGACGGCCCGCCGCCAGTCAGCGGCATGATCATGTCGAAGAGCTGCAGGGAGCCGACGACGGCGAAGAAGATTGAAAGGCGCAGGGTGGAGCCGAGGAGCGGCAGCGTGACGTAGCGGAATTTCTGCCAGCCGGTGGCGCCGTCGATCTCGGCCGCCTCCAGCACGCTCTTGTCGACCGATTGCAGGCCGGCGATGAACAGCATCATGTGGAAGCCGAAATATTTCCAGACGATGACCCCGAGGATGGCATAGATCGCCAGCTCCTTGTCGGCGAGCACGTAAGGATTGGCGAAACCGAAGAAGTTGGAAATGGCGGCAAACAGGCCGTAGTCGCCATCATAGACAAAGCGCCAGATGAGGCCTGCGGCAACATCGGCCAGCACATAGGGCAGGAAGAAGATCAGGCGGTAAGCGACGACACCGGGAATGCGGTGGGCCAGCATGGTGGCCAGCCAGATGGCGAGCGGCACCTGGATGCAGATCGAAATGACGATGATCAGGCCGTTATTGACGAGCGCCTGGGTGAAAGCCGCGTTGCGGAACAGGACCTGGAAATTGCGGAGGGCGATGAACTCCGTCGGCGTGCCATAACCGTTCCACTTATAGAGGCTGTACCAGGCCGCCTCGCCCATCGGCATGATGACGAAGAGCGTGAAGAGCAGCAGCGCCGGCGGCAGAAACAGCAACAGCACGGTCAGGCGGTCGTGGGCGACCGAGCTCTTCCGGTTTGCGGCTCGTCTTGCCGGCCTTGCGGCGCTCGGTGTCGATAGGACTGAGATATTGGCCATGGTTCCTGCTTTCGCATCTCGTCGGCAGCGATGCCGGCGCTCCCGATTGACAGGAGCGCCGGAAGGTTCTGCGGGCGCAGGTTATTGTTCCAGTTCGAAAGCATCCTGGATCATCTGGGCGCCGTCCTTGGAGTTCATCTGTCCGGAGACGATTTCCACCGAGACGTCGTTGACGACACGGCCGACGGCCGCACCGAGATCCTGGTCGAAGAAGTTCTGATGCCAGGTCGAACCCGCAAGCTGTTTGGCCGATTCGGCGAGCAGCGGGTTGACGACACCGTCATCGGCGCCGACGGCAACAGGCAGGAGCATCCCGGCCTTGGCCATGGCCCGCTCGTTGTCCGCATTCGTCAGGAAAGTGAGGAAATCGATCGCTTCCTTGGAGGCCTTTTTGGTGAGCGCCCAGCCGTTCAGGCCACCAAGCGTATCGGTGGGCTTTCCGGCGCCGCCTTCAACCGTCGGGAAGACGAAACGGCCGATATTGTCGGGCGAAAGCCCCTTGCCGTCGCCGGCATTCTTGCGCTGGTTGGCCTCGGTCGCCTCGAAGCCGAGGATCATCGCCGCCTTGCCGTCGCCGAAAACGCCGAGCGTCTGCGGCCAGGTTGCGCCGAGATAGCCGGGCTGGAAAGGTTCGAGCTTGCCGAGCTCGGCGAGATCTTCGCCGGCCTTGATGATGGCCGGATCGAGGAAGCCTTCGCCCTCGCCCTTCTTGGCCGCGTCAAAGACCTTCTGGCCGCCTTCGCGCATGACGAGATAGCTCCAGTAGAAGTGGATCGGCCATTTCTCGCCGCCGCCGCCGGCGATCGGCACGATACCGGCCGCCTTGATCTTCTTCACCGCCTCAAGAAAATCGGTCCAGGTCTTGATGTCTTCGGCCTTGACGCCTGCCTTGGCAAACAGCGCCTTGTTATAGAAGAAGCTCACCAGGCCAACCTTGTAGGGGATCGCCCAGGTCTTGCCGTCGAAGGTCAGGCCGTCGACCGAGGCGGGCGTATAGGCCTTGCGCAGCTTGCCGCCATCGGCATCGAGAGCTGCCGTCACATCCTGCAGCGCGCCGGTCTCGGACTGCTGCTTCAGGACGCCGCCGCCCCAGCTGAAAAAGAAATCCGGGACGTCGTCAGACTGCAGCAGCGTGGGAAGCTTGGCCTTGAAGGCCTCGTTTTCGAGAAACTGCATCTGGATGTCGACGTCGGGATGCTGGGCTTCGTATTTCTTGACGATGTCTTCCCAGGCGGCGACGTTCTTCGGATCGGTTTCAAGATGCAGCCACTTGACCACCGTCGCCGCCGAGGCGGCCCCGGCTCCGGCCAGCAACATGCCGGCTGCCGCGGCCATGGATACAATGCGCCTGCCGCCGAGACCGGCGTTCTTCAGCATGAAATGCATGATCTTCCTCCCAGGGGACCTATCCTCACAATTTTTCCCCAATGCGGATTAATTCAGCGGACCTTGTGCCGGATGTCAACCCAACGCGTTAATTTTTGCCAAATTCGCTTGACAGCCCCGTGGAATTGCCTGCTATTTAATTCGTAACCCGTTATAAATATTGGTTTCAGCCAACCAAACGACTGCCGGCACATTTTCATGAAGACTGCAGATCCAGAATTGATGCGCGCGATCAATCGCTTGAACGTGCTCGATACCATCCGGCGCCATGGCCCGATCTCGCGCATCGAAATCAGCGAGCGGACGGAGCTGTCGACGACAACCGTCTCGGCCATCACCGCGTCGCTGCTCGATGACGGGCTGATCCTGCCGCGGCATGAGGGCGATATCCGCAATGAGGCGGTGCGCGGCAGGCCGCGCGTGGCGCTGGAACTCAATCCCGACGCCGCCCGCGTCGTTGGCGGCAAGATCGCCGCCAGCCGCATGGTGTTCGTCGTCACCAATTTCCGCGGCGACGTGCTGTCGAAGCTGGCTTTGCCGATCCGCATTGACCGGCAGCCGATCGGCGTTATCGCCGACCTCGTCGAGGACGGCGTCCGTCGTTGCGTCGTCGATGCCGGCCTGTCGCTCGAAGATATCGACAGCATCTGCCTCGGCTTTCCCGGCGTCGTCGAGCACCGCACCGGTTACATCAGAAGCAGCCCGATCTTTCGCGACATCAATGTCGATTTCGCCGCCGAGATGTCGACGCGGCTGTCGACGCCGACCATCGTCGAAAGCGACGCCCATGCCATTACGCTCGGCCACCACTGGTTCGGGAAGGCCCGCGATCTTGAGGACATGGTGCTGATTTCGCTGGAACAGACACTCGGTCTCGGCGTACTGCACGGCAACCGCCTGTTCCGCGGCGCCGGCGGCCTCAGCCATAACCTCGGCGATCTTGTCCTCGGCATGGGACCGAACGGCGTGGTGCGGCTCTTCAGCCAGGCCGGCGAAAGCGCTATCCTCGGCGAACATCAGGCCGACGGCCGTTTTGCCGAAGCCATCCGCCTCGGGCGCGGCATGACCCATGCCCAGGCGCTGATCAAGGCCGACGACGACCGGCTGATCGCCTCTGCCATCCGCGCCGGCGAAGCTATCGGATTAACCATCGCCAATATCGTCACGCTGTTTGCGCCGCCGCGGGTCATTCTCGTCGGTTCCAGCCTGGCGCTCGGCGCCCCCTTCTTGAACAGCCTGCGCGACGCCTATGCGCTTGCCATTCCGCCCTCGCTGAGGGGCGTCAGCGAACTCGTCTTCGACGATTCGAGCGATGATTTCTGGGCGCAGGGCGCTGCTGCAGTAGCGCTCTACGAACTCTATGAATCGCCCTGGAGCACCACCGGGCCGGCGCTCTGAGGAGCGCATACTCAAGATCAATGGAGGAATTCATGGACAAAGTCGGTATCGGCATCATCGGATGCGGCAATATTTCGGGCGCCTATCTCACGGCGATGGCATCCTTCCCCATTCTCGACATTCGCGGCGTCGCCGATCTCAACCGGGAACTGGCAGAGGCGAAGGCTGTCGAATTCAACGTGCCCGTCAAGTCCGTCGAGGAACTCCTCGCCGATCCCAAGGTCGAAATCATCGTCAATCTGACCATCCCGAAAGCCCATGTCGCCGTCGCGCTGCAGGCGCTCGATGCCGGCAAGCATACCTATTCGGAAAAGCCGCTCGGGATTAATTTCGCGGAAGGGAAAAAATTGGCGGACGCCGCCAAGGCGAGAAATCTGCGCATCGGCGCGGCGCCCGACACCTTCCTCGGCGGCGGCCACCAGACAGCCCGCGCCCTGATCGACCAAGGTGTCATCGGCCAGCCGGTCGGGGGCTCGGCAAGCTTCATGTGCCCGGGGCATGAGCGCTGGCATCCGAACCCGGCCTTTTTTTACGAAGTCGGCGGCGGGCCGATGCTGGACATGGGTCCCTATTACATCACCGATCTTATCAATCTGCTCGGACCGGTATCGCAGGTCGCCGGCTTTGCGACGACGCCGCGGGCCGAACGGCTGATTACCAGCGAGCCGCGCAATGGCGAGCGAATTCCGGTGCATGTGCCGACCCATGTCGCCGGCATGATGGCTTTTTCCAACGGCGCCGTCGTGCAGATCGTCATGAGCTTCGATGTCGCCGGCCATAAGCATGTGCCGCTCGAAGTCTACGGAACCGAGGGCACGCTTATCGTCCCCGACCCCAACAAGTTCGCCGGCCCTGTCGAATATCTGAAGAAGGGCGGCGCCTTCGAGGACCAGCCGATTATCGCACCCTATGCCGACGGCAATTATCGCTCGCTCGGCGTCGCCGACATGGCGCATGCGATCCGCTCCGACCGTCCGCACCGCGCCAACGGCGACCTTGCGCTGCATGTGCTTGAAGTCATGGAAGCCTTCCATACAGCGTCCGAGACCGGCCGGACGGTGACGATATCAACGGCGGTCGAACGCCCTGCCCCCTTGTCCGATTCGATCGTCGACGGACGGCTGGCGAAATAGTTTCAGGAGGAAAGAGAATGCGTGAAGCACTGATCGTCTGGGGTGGCTGGAGCGGACACGAGCCGCAGGAATGCGCCGAAATCATCAAGACCATGCTCGAGGAAGACGGCTTCAAGGTCTATCTCGAACACGGCACCGAGGCGCTTGCCGACCCTTCGGTCCATGATCTCAGCCTCGTCGTGCCGATCATGACGATGTCGAAGATCGAAAAGGAGGAGGTCAAGAACCTCGCCGCCGCGATCGAAAGCGGCGTCGGCATCGCCGGCTACCATGGCGGCGCCGGCGATGCCTTCCGCGACTCCGTCGACTATCAGTTCATCATCGGCGGCCAGTGGGTGGCCCATCCTGGCAACATCATCGACTACACCGTCAACATCACCCGCCCCGACGATCCGCTGATGGAGGGGATTGCCGACTTCCCCTATAGGTCAGAGCAATATTACATGCATGTCGACCCCTCGAACGAGGTCCTGGCGACGACCAGGTTTAGCGGCGAACACGCCTACTGGATCGACGGCGTCGTCATGCCGGTCGTCTGGAAGCGCAAATACGGCAAAGGGCGCGTGTTCTATTCCTCGCTCGGCCACCAGGCCAAGGAGTTCGACGTGCCCGAGATGAAGACCATCTTCCGCCGCGGCGCCAATTGGGCAGCGCGGTGAGATAAGGCTGTTCGGTTCGTGGGTTTGTCCTGCCCCTCATCCGGCTGCCGCCACCTTCTCCCCGCTTGCGGGGCGAAGGGACCATGCCGCAACCTCCCCATTCCTCTCCGACCTCTCGCGAGGCAGGTCCCCTCGCCCCGTTTACGGGGAGAGGGCTAGGGTGAGGGGCAAGCGGCGATCTCAGCGCAAAATCAACGCCGTACCATAAAGTCCTAATGCAAAAACCGTATGCGCCAGCAGATTGAAACACCGCACCTTCATCGGCTTTGGATGTTTCGAAGCAGCCCAGCCTAGGCCGAGGCCCGGCTGCAGCAGGAACCACCCTGCCCCGACGGTGACGATGCCGAAGATCCAGGCGGGAAGAAATGTCGGTGCGGCGAACCATCCCTCTCCCATGATGAGCGCAAAGATCACCCCATAGAGGATGCCGACGACGTAATGGCTGATCCAGCCGAGAGCGAGTTCATTCGCGTAAGGCGCAGCATCGGCAATGCTGTCATGAAAGACCTTGCCGCGGCCGAGATGCCAGAACCAGCGGCCGACCGGCGCCCAATTGGCGGGCGGCTGACCGAAGAACTTGGCAAGCACAATTGCCCAGAGGTCCATGAGGATGGTTGCGCCGGCGCCGATCGCCAGGCCGCGCCATAAAATATCGAACATCGGGAATCACCGGAGAGCGTTTTGATAGAGGCGCCAGAGAACCATTGCAGAGGCGCTTGCGCAATGGTTTCGGCATGACATTCGCCGAGACATTGCGGCCAAGAGGCGCCGTCGATGGGGCAACTGCTCCATCATCCGCAAAAAGGCATCGGTGCGGCCGCAAATTGATGCTTTTCGCAGGTAGCGTTATTCCCTACTCACTGTCTCGAACGGCAATGAGAGGCGAACGGCAATGACAGTGCCATTTTACTGGAACGAACTGGTCAGCGACGACTTCGCGGGATTGTCTGCGGACACCACGATCGCCATCCTGCCGATCGCCTCGACCGAGCAGCACGGGCCGCATCTACCAGTTGCTACCGACGTCGCTATCGCAACCGGCATGCTTGCCGAGTTGCGGAAGCAGAAGCCCGCCGATCTCGATTGCCTGGTGCTGCCGACGCAGGAAATCGGCAAGGCCAATGAACATATTTACGGGCCGGGAACCCTGTCGCTTGGCGCCGAACTGCTCATTCCGGTTTGGACCGCGATCGGCTCAAAGGTTGCCGAAGCAGGCATCCGCAAAATGGTGATCGTCAATTCGCATGGCGGCAATGTCGATATCATGAGCATCGTCGCGCGCGAGCTGCGCGTGCGCTACGCGATGGCCGTCGTCTCCACGCAATGGGGCCGCTTCGGCCATCCCGAGGGCATGATCGGCGACCATGAGCTGAAATACGGCATCCATGGCGGCGAGGTGGAAACCTCGCTGATGCTCCATTTCCGACCTGATCTGGTGCGAATGGAGAAGGCGCAGAATTTCACCTCCAAGGCGGAATGGATGCGCGACCAATCGAAATACCTTCAGCCGCTGCCGCCGCATTCGCTCGCCTGGATCGCCCACGACCTCAATCCCAACGGCGTCGTCGGCGACGCGTCGCTCGGGACGTCAGAAAAGGGCGAAGCAATCTGCCGCCATCAGGTCAGGGGCTTTATCGAGCTGCTCTACGACCTGAAGCGTTACCCGCTTTCCAATCTCTACTCGAAGTAAGGCGATGCGGTGGCTCACATGGCGGCGGAAGCATAGGCCGCGATGTGACCCTTGGCCTGCAGCTCCTGCACCAGGCCGGCCAGTTCGGCCAGGAGGTACTCGACGAACAGGCTGGTGGCGGAATCAAGCGGCGCACGGGCGCGGGCAAAAAGCTTCATCGGCTGATGGCGCGCATGCGGCTCAGCGATCGGCCGGAAGACCAGTTCGCCCTGCCGGCATTCGGTGATGACGTCGAGCGGGTTCAGGATCGTCAGCCCCGCCCCCGATTTGACCAGTTTCTTCAGCATCTCCGAGGCATTGGTTTCGAGCACCGGTTCTACATGCACGTCGAGGCGCGCCAGGGCCAGATTGATCACGTCGCGCAGGCTGGTCCCCTGCTGCGCCAGCACCAGGCGCTCCTGGACGATATCCGCAAGGTTGATCGGGCCGGGGCCGATCAGATGATGGCCGGGCGGCAGGACCACGCCGATCGGTATGTCGAAATTGCCGAGGGTGCGGATGCCGGGCGTTGCCGGAATATTGAAGCCGAGGCCGATATCGACCTCGCCCGACAAAACAGGATTGACCGTCATCGTGCCGGCGTCGTTGCGCAGTTGCATGAAGACGCGCGGATGTTCCGACTGGAACCGCGCGATGATCTCAGGTAGCGGCCCGGCCGCAAGGCCGACCGTCGTCACCAGCCGGACCTTGCCCGCCTGCTGCATCTTCAGGCTGCGAATGCGTCCCTCCAGCCGTTCGTAATTCTTCAGCACCTCGCGAATATGTTCGATGCAGAGCTCGCCGGCGGCCGTCAGGCGCAGCCCGCGCGGCAGGCGCTCGAACAGCGGCGCACCCATTTCCTCCTCCAGTGCGAGAATTTGCCGGTTGATCGCCGAAGACGCCACATTCAGCCGTGCCGCTGCCTTGCGGATCGAGCCCGATCGCGCGATCTCATTGATATAGAGAAGCTTTCTGGAGTGCAGCATCAGGACCTCGTTGCACAAAAATCAAGCACGCAGCGTAAATTAGGCACAGGCTTTGGGTGAGATGCCGAAAAGGCATCGTTGCGCACGAAATTTGATGCTTTTCAAAGAGCAAAGCAACCGCTCCTATGAAGAAAATCCGACGTCATCGCAGACGCCGAGAACTCCGAAGGGGAACGCTGATCATGCCCAATGTACTGAAGAATACGGTTTCCGCACTCATCGGCCTTGGCGGCATGTTCGCCGCCGCCGTCTCGGCCCATGGCGCCGACAAAGTCAGCTATGGCACGAACTGGCTGGCGCAGGCCGAGCATGGCGGCTTCTACCAGGCCGTGGCCGATGGCACCTATGCCAAATACGGCCTCGACGTCACCATCGTGCAGGGCGGTCCGAACGCCGCCAACAGCGCGCTTCTGATCTCCGGCAAGATCGATTTCTACATGGGTGGGCCGCAGGGCGAGATCTCGGCCGTCGAGCAGGGTATTCCGCTCGTCGATGTCGCGGCAATCTTCCAGAAGGATCCGCAGGTGCTGATTGCACATCCCGATGCCGGCATCGAGAAATTCGAAGATCTCGCGAAGCTCAAGACTCTGTTCCTCGGCAAGGACGGCTATCTCACCTATTTCGAGTGGATGAAGGCGAACTTCAAAGGCTTCAGGGACGAGCAGTTCAAGCCCTACAATTTCAGCCCGGCGCCCTTCCTTGCCGACAAGGATTCGGCACAGCAGGGCTACCTTACCTCGGAACCCTACGAGATCCAGAAGCAGGCCGGATTCGAACCGAAAGTCTTCCTGCTCGCAGACAACGGCTACTCTCCCTATTCGACGATGATCACCACCACGCAAGCGATGATCGACAGTAAGCCGGATGTCGTCCAGCGCTTCGTCGATGCCTCGATCGAAGGCTGGTACCACTATCTCTATGGCGACAACGCGAAGGCCAATGAGCTGATCAAGAAGGACAATCCCGAAATGACGGATGGTCAGATCGCCTACTCCATCGCCAAGATGAAGGAATACGGCATCATTGAATCCGGCGACAGCCTCGACAAGGGCATCGGCTGCCTGACCGAGGCGCATTACAAGGCCTTCTTCGACGAAATGGTAGCGATCAAGGTGTTCAAGCCGGAGACGGATTACACCAAGGCCTTCACGACGAAATTCGTCTGCAAAGGCACCGGAATGGCGATGAAGAAGTAAGCCGCAGACGCCGCCTGCGATCCGCCGCGAACACGGCGGATCACTCCCCTGCATGAACGAGACAGGCAATGCCCCCAGCAGAAGCTCAGGCCCAATCACCGAAAGAGATGCGCAAGCGGCCGCTGGCCGTCATGCAATCGGTTTCCAAAGTCTTCTCCAGCGGAACCGTAGCCCTTTCGAACATGTCGCTGACCGTGGAAAGCGGTGAGTTCATCAGTCTGCTCGGTCCGTCCGGCTGCGGCAAATCCACCGCGCTGCGCATCATTGCCGGCCTCGGCAATGTGACCTCGGGCGCGATCGACTGGCCGAGTTCGCGCATCAACTCCAAGGGTCTCCCTGAGGGCGACATCAGCTTCGTCTTTCAGGAGCCGACGCTGATGCCCTGGAAGACCGTCTTCGATAACGTCCATCTGCCGCTGAAACTGAAACATGTTTCGAAGGCTGCGGCGCACGATCGGATCCTGGAGACGTTGAGCACCGTCGGGCTTCAGGATTTCGCCAGCGCCTATCCGCGCGAACTCTCCGGCGGCATGAAGATGCGTGTGTCGATCGCTCGGGCGCTCGTGACCAGGCCGAAGCTCCTGTTGATGGATGAGCCCTTCGCAGCACTTGATGAGATCACCCGCCAGAGGCTGAACGACGACGTGCTGCGCCTCTGGAAGGTGACCGGCATCACCGTCATCTTCGTCACCCATTCGGTCTTCGAATCCGCCTATCTCTCGAACCGCATCGTCGTGATGAAGGCAAGGCCCGGGCGCGTTCATGCCGACCTGCCGCTGACGACCAGCCTGGAACGCGATGCCCATTACCGCACTTCGGAAGAATACCGCAGAGCTTGCGAGACGGTCTCGCATTCGCTGATCGGGGCGATCAACGCGGTGGAGGACCATCGATGAGTGACGAACCGGCCGCAGCGCCGCTGCTTGTCAAAACCACTGCAAGCGCCCGGAGCCGCGATCTGGCGTTGCGCATCTTGATCCCCCTGCTGGTGATCGCGGCGCTGATCCTGATCTGGTCTGCCTATGTCAGACTGTCCGGCGTGCCGCCCTATATCCTGCCGGGCCCGGCCGCGGTCGCAAATGCCTTCGTGACCGATTGGGGCACGCTTGCCCCTGCCCTCTGGGTCACCACCAAGATCACGCTGGTATCGCTGATGCTGGCGCTCGTCGGCGGCGTCGGTTTTGCGATCTTCCTCGTGCAATCGCGCTGGATAGAACTCGCCTTCTATCCGCTCGCGGTCATTCTTCAAGTCACCCCGATCGTGGCGATCTCGCCGCTGATCCTGATCTATGCGCCGTCGACGCAGGTGGCGCTTCTCATCTGCGCCTTTCTCGTTGCCTTTTTCCCGATCCTTTCGAATATGGTGCAGGGGCTGAAAAGCGTCGACCATAATCTCATCAACCTGTTCGAGCTCTACGGCGCCTCGCGCTGGCAGACGCTGCTCTTTCTCAAGCTGCCGGCCGCCCAACCCTATTTCATGACCGGTCTCAGGATCGGCGGCGGCCTGGCGTTGATTGCAGCCGTCGTCGCCGAGTTTGCCGCGGGCTCGGCGGGCGCCGGCTCTGGCCTCGCCTTCCGGCTCCTCGAAGCGCAATACCGGCTCAATATTCCGCGCCTCTTTGCGGCGCTGCTGATGCTCTCGCTGCTCGGCGTGGCGATCTTCGCCGTAACCTCCTTCATTTCGTGGCTTGCCCTGCACCGCTGGCACGAGAGCAGCCTGAAACGGGAAAACTGATGACCTATTCCTTCATTTCACCGCCCAATGCCGGCCGCTTCGTGCTGAGCAATGCGACTCTGCCTGCAGCTGCCGTCACCGGTTATGACGCACCTGCCGTCGAGGGGCTCGTGCGGGCCGATATCGTCATCGCCGACGGTGTGATTTCCGCCCTGTTGCCGCCCGGCGGAGCGCCCGCCGAAATTGCGAAATCCGACCTCAAGGAAGGCATGGTCTGGCCCTGCTTCGCCGACATGCATACGCATCTCGACAAGGGCCACATCTGGCCGCGCAACGCCAATCCGGACGGCACGTTCCCGGGGGCATTGGAGGCCGTGCGCGCAGACCGCGAGGCAAACTGGTCGGCCGCCGACGTCAAGAAGCGCATGGAGTTCTCCCTGCGCTGCGCCTACGCACACGGCACCAGCCTCATTCGGACCCATCTCGATTCCCTTGCGCCGCAGCACCGCATTTCATTCGAGGTCTTTGCCGAAATGCGCGATGTTTGGAAGGACAGGATCGCCTTACAGGCGGTGGCGCTGTTTCCGATGGAAAACATGGCGGACGCCGCCTATTTCGCCGATCTCGTCACTGTGGTCTGCGAAAAGGGCGGGCTGATCGGCGGCGTCACCCGGATGAGCGGCGATCTCGACAACCAGCTCGACATGTTGTTCAGGGCTGCGGCTGATAATGGCCTCGATGTCGACCTTCATGTCGACGAGACCGACGATCCGGCTGCGGAAACCCTGAAGGCGATCGCGCAAGCCGTGCTGCGCAACCGCTTCGGCGGCAAGGTGACGGCCGGCCATTGCTGCTCGCTCGCCCGCCAGGACGAGGAGACGGCAAAACGCACGGTCGATCTCGTCGCAGAGGCCCGACTCGCCATCGTCTCGCTGCCGATGTGCAACACGTATCTGCAGGACCGCTATTTCGGCCGCACACCGCGCTGGCGCGGCGTCACACTTTTCCACGAACTGGCGGCAGCCGGCGTCGCAACGGCGGTCGCCTCCGACAATACCCGCGACCCCTTTTATGCCTATGGCGATCTCGACCCGGTGGAAGTGTTTCGCGAGGCGGTCCGCATCCTGCATCTCGACCATCCGCTGGATACGGCCGCACGGGTTGTAACCACCTCGCCCGCCGATATTCTCGGCCGACCGGATATGGGACGCATCGCCGTCGGCACTGCAGCTGATCTCGTGCTCTTCAGCGCCAGGCGCTGGAGCGAATTTCTTTCCCGTCCGCAGTCCGACCGCGTCGTCCTTCGACGCGGCAAGGTGATCGACCGCAGCCTGCCGGACTATCGTGAACTCGACAGCGTCGTTGGAGCCTGACATGCCGGATTATCAGACGATCAAAAAGGAACTCGAAGGCATCGCCATAGAAGACAATCCGGCGCTGGTGCGCCAGAAGAGCCGTGATTTCTACTGGTATTCGCCGATCCTGAAGGCGCAGCTCGACAATGTGACGGCCGATCTCGTCGTCACGCCGAAAAACGAAGAAGAGGTCATCCGGACGCTGAAGGTCGCCTTCGCGCATGGCGTGCCGGTCACGCCGCGCGGCGGCGGCACCGGCAATTACGGCCAGGCGATGCCGCTTTCCGGCGGGATCGTGCTGAACCTTGCCGCCATGGACAAGATCAAGGAAATTCATCCCGGCCGGGTGATCTGCGAGCCGGGCATCATCATCGCCCAGCTCGACAAGCAGACCAAAACTCATTCCGGCCAGGAACTGCGGTTCCATCCCTCGACGGCGCAGATGGCGACGGTCGGCGGCTTCATCGCCGGCGGCTCCGGCGGCGTCGGCTCGATCACCTGGGGCGGCTTGCGCGATCTCGGCAATATTCTGCGCCTGCGCGTCGTCACCATGGAGGCCGAGCCGCGCGTGCTCGATCTCACCGGCTGGGATCTGCAAAAGGTCAGCCATGCCTACGGCACCAACGGCGTCATCACCGAGATCGAAATGCCGCTGGCGCCCGCCTATGATTGGGTCGATGTTCTCGTCGGCTATGACGACTTCATGGCCTGCGTGCGCTTCTCCGATGCGCTTGCCAAATGCAACGGCATCCTCGTCAAGGAGATCGCCCCGATCGCCGCACCGATCCCGTACGACTATTTCACCCGCCACAAGCCCTATATCCGCAAGGGGCAGTCGGTGGTGGTGCTGATGATCGCGCCGCATGCGATGGATGCCTTCCTCGCCTTCACCTCGGCCCACAAGGGCGAAGTGATCTTCCGCTCCGACAAGGTCGAGAGCATGAAGGGCATTCCGCATGCCTATGAACTTGCCTGGAACCACACGACGTTGCGGGCGCTGAAGGTCGATCCTGGGTTCACCTACCTGCAGGTCCAGTACCCGGGGCCGGATCACGTGGCCAAGGTCGCCAAGATGGTGGAGATCTTCGGCGACGAAGTTCCGGGGCATCTTGAGTTCATCAAATTCGACGGGCAGATCCAGTGCTCCGGCCTTCCGCTGGTGCGCTATACCACAGAGGAGCGCCTTGAAGAAATCATCCGGATCCACCAGGATCACGGCTGCCCGATCTTCAACCCGCACCGCTACACGCTCGAGGAAGGCGGCATGAAGCGCACCGACAAGGTACAGCTTGCCTTCAAGCACGAAACCGATCCGAAAGGGCTTCTGAATCCCGGCAAGATGATCGCCTGGGAGAACCCGGACTTCGATTTCAATGCCGGCAAGAACTATCTCTTCCCCGGCCTTGCGGGCCTCATGGAGGCCTCATGAGGGTGCTCGTGCTGCATTCGCATCCGGTGGAGGAAAGCTACGGCAAAGCGCTCTATAAGCAGACGCTGGAAAGCCTGCGCAAAGCCGGCCATGAAGTGGACGGATGCGATCTCTACGCCGAGAATTTCGATCCCGTTCTCTCCCGGCATGACCGGCTCGCCTATCACGACTACCCCGACAATATCGCGCTGGTGAAACCCTATGTCGAGCGGCTGAAACGGGCGCAAGGGCTGGTCCTGGTCACGCCGGTTTGGAATTTCGGCTTCCCGGCGATATTGAAAGGTTATTTCGATCGCGTCTGGCTTCCAGGCGTTTCCTTCGAGCTGATCGACGGCAAGGTGGAATCGCGGCTGCGCCATATCGGCAAGCTCGCCGCCGTGCTGACTTATGGCGCGACGCCGTTCCGCGCCTTCGTGGCTGGCAACCCGCCGAGGAAGATCGTCAAGCGCGTGCTGCGAGCGCAGATCAACCCGCTGCGGCCGGTCACCTTTCTTGCCCATTACGACATGAATAATTGTACCGAGGAAACGCGGACACGGTTCCTGCAGAAGGTGAAGAGCGCGATGGAGCGTTTCTGAGCATGCGGAAGGACTGTCCGCCGAAACACCTGGTTCAGGCAGGGATTTCCGATGAAGAAGGTTTTTAACCCGATCTCCGTCCGCCGCCCATTCGGGCATTACAATCACGGGCTGCTGGTGCCTCCGGGCGCCTCCCTGCTCGTGACCTCGGGCCAGCTCGGCATCGCCCCCGACGAGGCGGTACCGGAGGATATCGGCGCACAGGCGGAACTCTGCTTCGAAGCCATCAAGGCAATTCTCGCCGAGGCCGAGATGAGTTTTGCCGACGTTATCCGCATCTCCGCCTTCGTGACGAAGCGAGAGGATTTCCCAGCCTACATGGCCGTGCGTGATCGTTACACGCTCGATCCGAAGCCGGCCTCGACGCTGATCATCGTCGGCGGATTCACCCGCCCGGAATTCCTCGTGGAAGTCGAAGTCACGGCCGCCAAGGTGTTTTGCTGAAGCGAGCCGAACGCCTGCCTCCCCGTCAGTCGCTGCTTCAGTTGCCTGCGCCCGATTGTCTAAAGCGCGTCGCGCTCGTAACGCGGCGTCCAGCCGCGCGCCATGCCGCGGCTCATCAGTCGTTCGGCCAGCGCCAGTTGCCGGCGCAGATGCTTGCAGTCGTCGAGCAGCGAACGGATCGCCGCCTTGGCATCATCGTCATGCCAGGCGAGCACGGCTTCCACTTCCCAAGCATCATCGGGTTCCAACTGATCAGGCTTGGCCTGACGGGATTTCAAAACCGGCCGCATCAGTTCAGCGCCAGCGGCAATTGGACCGGGCGCGGCAGAGGCGGCAGCGGACGGCTGAGTTCCACCTTTTTCTGCCAAGCGGCGCGGCGCTGCTGATCCCGCTCGCGGGCGGCGCGAGAGGCTTCGACGAGGGCAAGGGCGTCGGCGATCACCTGTTCCGCATGTGTCATGACCATCTCCAATGTTCCTGTTTTGTTCTAATTTAGACTTTTAGCTGAAGAAGTCAAGTGCGACGACGAGCGTGTCTTGGAAACGGGAACTAGGATGCGCCGCTGGTCAGAATGCGGCCGCTGGTCAGTCGGCGGCTTCTATGACGGCGATGCCCGCCTCCTGCGCAGCCCTGATGAAGACGGCGCGCACATGATCCGGCGAGAGATCGCCGGTAATCGCATCCAAGCAGGCCTTGACCGCTTCGAAATATTCTTCGCCGTCATCCACCGGCCAGTCACGGAGCAGCGTTCGCGCGGCATCCCACACTGAGTTGATAACGGCATAATGGCCGAGCCCCATGGAGGCCAGGCCTACCGGTCGAAAATTTGCCGTCTGTCTCACTTTGCTACAGCTTTTCCTCATTTCGGCGAGCTAACCGATACTTTGCAATTAGCATGCCGTTGGCAGCGGCCTTCGATCCTTGGCACCATGACCGTGAAAGACACGTCTCTCCCGGCGGGATCCGGCAGGCGACGCTTGAAACGGGAAACGTCTGAAGCTTCTCGAGGGGTTCCGGAACTCTCGCTATCAGCATTAAACGACCGATTATGGTAAATATCAGACTGAACTCATTACACCCACTCATTAAAATGACCAATATCCATGCATATTCTATCGGGCGTGCAGCAACGCGTTGCTTCTCGGAAGCAACGCCTGGCAACGATCAGGCATTGATTGTCCCGAAGGTGGACGGGAATGAATCCAGATCGTACAATGCCATCTCTTGCACGCGGCGGATCTGGGAGGACGCGCGATGCCTATCTTCATGGACCGGCACTACCTCGAAGGAACGTCAGCCGCCGAGGTTGCCCAGGCGCATCGCATGGATATCGACATTCAGGATCGATACGGCGTCAAGTTTCTGACTTATTGGTTCGACGAGCGGCGCGGTACGGCCTTCTGTCTGGTGGATGCGCCCGATGTCGAAACCGTCCACTGCGTACATCGCGAAGCGCACGGTTTCGTCGCTAATGAGGTCGTCGAGGTGGCTCTGTCGGCTGTCGAGGCCTTTCTCGGTCGCATCAATGACCCCGATCCGGCGCCGGGCCAATCCGCGCCGCGGATGGATCCTGGCCACCGGGCGATCCTGTTTACCGATATTGTCGGCTCGACCGAGATGACGGCGCGCCTCGGCGACCGCATGGGGACGGAGCTGGTCAGGGCGCATGACGCGATCGTGCGCCGGTGCCTCGGCAAAAATTCCGGCCGCGAAGTGAAGCACACCGGCGACGGCATCATGGCCGCCTTCGCGGAGACGACCGCAGCCGTCGAATGCGCCATGGCGATCCAGCAGGAATTCCAGCATTACAACGGCAGCAAGGCCGAGCCGATCCATGTTCGCATCGGGCTCGATTGCGGCGAGCCGGTCGAGGACAGCAACGACCTCTTCGGCTCCACAGTGCAGCTCGCAGCCCGCCTCTGCGCGGCCGCAGCCAGTGACCAGATCCTCGTGTCGGAGAATATATTCCGGGAATTTGGCGCCGGCGACCTCTTTGCCCACGCTACGCGCCGGCGCATCAAGGGATTTTCGAAGCCCGTGCTGGTCTTCCGCTGCGATTGGGCGGGTGCCAGCCTTGGCTAAAGCGCGTCGCGACGGGGGCGACGCGCATAGAGCCGGTGAAATCCGCTGAGACTGTTGCGGCATTCCGCGGCGCCGCGGTCGGTTATGACCGAAGATTCGGGACGCGCCGCTTATGACGTGGCAGCACGCCAGCTCAGATCGCCACGAACAGACGTGGCTCTTCAAGCATTGCCGACATTTCGATCGCCCATCCCCTCGAATTTGGGGCCACTGTCGAGCATGCCCGACATCTTCAGAAAACGGCGGAAATTCTCGCGCGCGGCGCTGAGAGGAAATGCCCCCTTGGCGGTATCCCTGCACGCCTTCAGCAGAGTGTCATATGCCAGACCTCGCTTGTCCTGCGGCCACTCATCCAGAAAATCGAAGATTTCGTCGAGACTTGTGATCTCGGCGACGAAATGCTGACGATGAAGAAAAACCGGCTCGAACCGAGCTTCCGACATAGTAACCTCCCATTTATATTACTTTTTTATAGAACAATATTACTGAAAATCGCCGATTTGTTCAAGGCGAAATCGGGATTAGTTCGCTAGAGAACACTATGAACTTCCTTCCATAATCGCAGAATAGCTCGAGCAGATTATCGGGATTGCAGGATCACGAGGGACGATCGCTCGATGATCGAAGCCATTTCCTATCAGATCAGCGTGATCACTCTCGCCGGTCCTCGCATCTGGTTGTATCGGCATGATAGATTGCCGAGACAAACCTCAGGAGAAGCTCGATGCCCCGATTCCTCACCTTGTTCGCGACCAGCGTGATAATCGGCTTGTCCACGCTCACGGCTTCCTGCACCTCGCCCGCAAGGCCGGAGAGGGAGGATTTTCAATATCAGCTGGATACGTCCAGGAACCCGGCCTGTGCGGGCGGTTTCAGACCCGGCAATGCTCGCTCGTGCAGCTATTGAAAGACCGGTTTGCCGATCAGAGGTTTGGCGCATCAGGAGGCCTGGAAACAGCCATTGCCGAGCGGTCGATCTCCTGCATAGCCAACAGAAACATTGGAAACACCGTGAATTCCATGCCGAATAGAGACTTCCTCGAGTTCCACGCGTTGCCGCTGGACACCATCACTGCGATTATCGACAGAGCCGGCCAGCTTGCGAAGCATTGGGCGGACCGCACGATGCCACAGTCGCTGCTGGGCAAGCGAGTTGGTGTTATCGCCGACGACACGGGATGGCGGAACACGGCGGCCTTCGATCTCGGCGTCAAGGCCATGGGCGGCGTCTGCGTGCAACCGCCGATCAGCTTCAACACCCGCGAGGCCACAGCGGACCTTGCGGGCTATCTCGATAACTGGTTCGATCTTCTCGTCGTCAGGACGAAGGAACTCGCTACCTTGCAAGAGCTCGCGGCAGTCATGGATGCGCCTGTCATCAATGCCCGGACAAGACTAAATCATCCATGTGAAACGCTCGGCGATCTCGCCTATATCAAGAGCGTCAGGGGATCACTGGAAGGCCTCAAGGTCGCCGGGATCGCGCCGGATGCCAACATTCTTCGTTCCTGGGTCGAGGCATCGAAATCCATGCCCATCCGCGTCGTCCAAGTCTATCCGGAGCGCTGGCAGGTGACCGATCCCAATCTCCTGAACCAGAATTTCGAAACCAGCCGGGATATCCGGGATGCCCTTGCAGCAGACGTCATCATCACGGACTCGTGGCCGAAAGACGCGAGAGAAAACGAGCTGATCGAGTATCAAGTAACGGCAACGCTCCTCGATAAGGGACAGCGCGACATGATCTTTTTGCCATGCCCGCCAGTCGCAAGAGGGCAGGAAGTAACCGTCGACGCCATGTTGCACCCTGCCTGCCAAAGTTGTCCCGCAAAAGCATTCCTGCTTCACGCCCAGAATGCGCTGATGGAGTGGGCGACATCTTGACGATCGGGGGTTGCGCCTCGACGTGATCCGGCTCGCGACCCTCAGCGCGCACGAATTTTCCCAGTCTTTCAATTGTGTCGTTTTCGCATCACTTTCCGTAGGGTTGTAAATTCCCTCTTGGCAAGGGCGAATTGCTTCGCTACAAAACGCTACCGCTTCAGATCGAACATAAGGGAGGCGTTGAATGACATCAGCAATCATCGAAGCCTTCCCGTGCGGTATGTCCCGACGCTAGGTCATATCCATTCGCGGCTCGCCCCTAGCGCGCGCGATATGCGGTTTTTTCTCCCTTCACAGCCCGATTGATCTGACGGGATCACTTCGTCTTCCGCGTGGCTGCCTTTTAACTCTCGATTTTGAGGACCGGTTTCCGATACCGGCCGGGCTGGTTAAAATGACTCGCAAGAAGCTCGATTTCCGCGCCGACGCCTATCGTCACGTGCTCGGCTTTGTTTTTCATCATTGGCGCCACCGTGCTGTTCTGGTGGGCGTTATCATTGTGTTGGTTGCGGCCAGCACGCTTGCCGAGGTCATGGTGCCGGTGTTTTCGGGCCGGATCGTCGATGCCATTGCCGGCGGTCACGCCGCCGACGGTGCGCTCAGCGCCTTCGTCGTCGTCGTGGTGCTCGGCCTCACCAGTGTCGTGCTGCGCTGGTTCATTTTCGACGGCATTATCCGGCTGACGCTGCGCATCATGGCCGATGTGGCCAATAACGGTTTCCACAAGGTGCAGCGCTTCTCGACCGACTGGCACGCCAACAGCTTTGCCGGTTCGACGGTGCGTAAGATCACTCGCGGGATGTGGGCGCTCGACTTGCTCAACGACGTGCTGCTGGTCGCGCTGCTGCCGTCCCTCGTAATGCTGGTCGGCGCCAGTATGGTGCTCGGCAGCTACTGGCCGGTCATGGGCCTGATCGTGGCTGCAGGGTCGCTGGTCTATATCGGCGTGACTGTAGCGCTTTCCATGGGCTTCGTGTCGCCGGCGGCAAGGCTTGCCAATGCCTGGGACACCAAGCTCGGCGGCGCGCTCGCTGACGCCATCAGCTGCAATTCGGTAGTCAAGGCCTTCGGGGCTGAAAACCGCGAAGAGGCCCGCTTGCGCCACGTGCTGGGCAAATGGGACAGCCGCACGCGGCGGACATGGAAGCGCGGCACCTTGAGCGGCACGATCCAGGGCATCATGATGGTATCCATGCAGGCCGGCATTCTGGGGACGGGCCTGATCATGTGGCGGCAGGGGCTGGCGAGCGCCGGCGACATCACCTTCGTGCTGGCGATGTTCTTCGTTCTGCAAGGCTATCTGCGCAATGTCGGCCAGGACATCCGCAACCTGCAGCGCGCCGTCAACGACATGGAGGAGCTGGTACTGCTCGACAGGATGCCGCTCGGCATCGAGGACAAGCCGCACGCCAAGCCGATCACGATCGGCGCGGGCGAGATCGTCTTCGATCGCGTCACCTTCCAATATGGCGCTCATCCCGACCCGCTTTACGAGGATTTTTCGGTCACCATAAAACCCGGTGAGCGCGTCGGCCTGGTCGGGCATTCGGGCTCGGGCAAGACGACTTTCGTCAAGCTCATCCAGCGCCTCTACGACGTGAACTCGGGCGCCATTCGCATCGACGGCCAGGAAATCGCCGAGGTCAGGCAATCGAGCCTGCGCGGTCAGCTCGCCATCGTGCAGCAGGAGCCCATCCTGTTCCACCGGACGCTTGCGGAAAATATCGCCTACGGCAGGCCGAACGCCTCGCGGCGCGAGATCGAGCAGGCGGCGAAACAGGCCAATGCACACGGCTTCATCATGGACCTGCCCAAGGGCTATGAGACGATGGTCGGCGAACGCGGCGTCAAGCTGTCGGGCGGCGAGCGACAGCGTGTCGCCATCGCCCGCGCCTTCCTGGCTGATGCCCCGATCCTGATCCTCGACGAGGCGACGTCGAGCCTCGACAGCGAAAGCGAGGTGCAGATCCAGCAGGCTATGGAACGGCTGATGGACGGCCGCACGACGCTTGTCATCGCCCATCGGCTGTCCACGGTGCGGGCGCTGGACCGGCTGCTGGTGTTCGACAAGGGCAGAATCGTCGAAGAAGGCGACCACCAGGCGCTGATCCGGCTCAACGGCGGCATCTATCGCCGGCTGTTTGAGCGGCAGGCGCTGGAACTGACCAAGGGCCTGGTGGCATAAACCGCCTTCTCCTTCGATATGTGCCTCAGTTGTGCGCTTAAGCGCCGATGACTACCCTCTCCCCGTTTCAAGGGGAGAGGGAACGTGCAAACGCAGCGTCGAAGTCGGGAGAAGCCGATGCGGGAGGCTCAATGCTCCGCAGCGAAGCCCGCCATCAGCGGATGAGGCTCAGGACAGAGCGAAGATCCTGACCTCTCTGCCGATGCCCTGAAGCTCCGCCATTCGTGAGGCCGATGTGACGCCGCTGTCGCGCAGTATCTCCGAGACATTGGCGTCTTCGACGATCGCCTCGGTCGTCATGATCACATTCGGGTCGGCAAGGCCCTGGACGCGGGAGGCGATATTGACCGTCTGGCCGAAATAATCCTGCCTGTCGTTCAGGTTGACGGCGAGGCAGGGTCCCTCGTGGATGCCGATTTTCAGCAGGAGGTCTTCGCTGCCGTGTTCGGTGTTCAGCCGGCGCATCGCCTCCCGCATCCTGAGCGCCGCCGCCACCGCCCGGTCGGGGCTCGGAAAGGTCGCCATCACCGCATCGCCGATCGTCTTGACGACGGCGCCGGCCTCGGTGGCGACGATCTCGTGAAGGACCCTGAAATGCGCCCGCACCAGATCGAACGCGGCAAGATCGCCGACGCGCTCATAGAGCGCGGTCGAGCCCCTGAGATCGGTGAAGAGGAACGTCAGGCTGGTGATCTTCAGGCGCTGGTCGACGTCGAGTGTATCGGTCCGGTAGATGTCACGGAAACTCTGGTTCGTCAGCAGGCGCTTGGCCGTCAGAAATGGCCGCCTGCGGCCCAGGAGGTCGTGCAGCTCATCGCCGGCAATGCAGACATTCGGCACCACCCGGCGATCGGTGTGGTTCTCGAGGGTGAGCCGCAGGGTGCCGGGACGTAGCGTCACGGTTTCGTTCAGAGCATGCCCGCGGCTGATGACCATCGAGAGGTTCTGGCGTTCGTCGGCGGGTTCCCCCTGCACATCGATGAACTGGGCCGAATGGGTCACCGCATCGAAGATAATGACGAATTGCGCCGGCAACTGCAGCGACACGAAGGCCTTCTCGCCCGGGGCCAGCTCGATCAGTTCCAGCAGGATGCGGTCGAACCTGGCTTCAAGGTCCTCCGGCAGGTCGACGCCGGAGCTGAAGAAAATCTGGCGGTAATATTCGAGAGGCGGCAGCCGGTCTGGCTCGTGGGCGGCAATCCTGCGCACGCGCGGACTGACCGTGAAGGTGACCTCGACCATCTCGTCGAGGGTCGGTTCGTATCCGGCTGCGCAGAGGGCGCAATGATAGGTGTCCTGATTGACCCCCTTGAGGGTTGCGCCGCTGTCAAGGACGCCGCCGCATCCCGGGCAAAGCACGTTCCAGGTCATCTCAAAGGCGCCGATTCGGGCTGCATGCAGAAAGGCGGCGATGGTCTTTTCTTCATCGAGATGATGCTTATCGGCGAAAGCGAGCGCATTGATGCGATTGAGATCGCGATCATGGCCATGCTTCACGACATTTTCGATGCGCTCGACCGTCTCAGGGTCAGCCGCCTGTCGCAGGCTGGCAAAAAGCACGTCCATTTCGCTCATCGGACAAGTCTCTGTGCTGACAATACGGCTCATGACGTCAGTCCAGGAATGATAACACGGGACATTCCCAATAGAAATCGACCGGGCCGGGTGCCGCTCGCCACCGACAGGCCGGGTCCGGCGGCGCCCGAAAACCGGACGGGATCGTCCGTTTTGCAGTTGCGCCACCACCCGCGAAAATCGGTGGATCTCGCGCACAAAAAGCGAGCTTCACCGCCCCCGCTTCCGCTACAGTCACTCGTTTCGGCCTCTCGGGCCTGGTCGCAAAGGAGAAACGATGGATCGTCTCGTCGGCGCGGATGAAGAGGCTGAATCGGCAGATCGAGTTGACGAGGCCGATCGTGCGGCTGGTCTTGCGCGCGATATAACCGCGATCAAGATCGGCGACTGTCTCCTGGGTTACAAGGCCGTGCAGCGCCGAATGCGAGGCGGCCGCTGGAACCATTTCCGCGGCCGGATGCGCGAGATCGAGAAATTGATCCGGCATCGTCATGGCGAGATCGTGCCCGAGGCGGATGACGCCCTGATCTATGTCGAGGTGATCGCCGGTCTTGCCTTTGTCGAGTTCGGGGAAGGCTTTGTCGAGGTGGTTCTCGGCTGGGCGGCGCGGTGGCTGCCGTGGGCTCAAAAAGCCGTGATCGAGGAAATCATCTATGAGCGGACGAGAGTGCGCTTTTCTCCCCTCACCGCCGATGCACTCGGTCACGCCCTGCATCTGAGCTACGCCGAACGCAGCGCGCTCGACATTCGCACCATCGGCGCCTTCGACGTGCCGAAGGCGAAAAGAGCAAAACTGCAGAAGGAAAAGCGGCGCCAGCGCGAACGAAGCCGAAAGGAAGAGCAGCGGCGGGCCGCCGGCGCCGTTTCCAGGGCCGAATATCTCGACAACTCCCTCAGCGCAGCCCGCCCCTGGGAGGCCTTCGGCATCAGCCGCCGCACCTGGGAGCGCCGCGGCAAACCGATGCCGGAGCCAATGCCAGACGGCGCGCCGATTTCGCTGGCCGCTTAGCGCTGCGGCATTTCCCCTATTAGCGAGGCGGCCCGAACCAGGTGCTCATCGCTGCGTCGAGGCCATTCCCGGATCCCTCGCCCACCCATGCCACGTATCCGTCAGGCCGGATCAGCACCGCAGTCGGCGCCGCAACCGCCCCCAGCGCCGGCAGCACCCACGGCCCATCATAGCTGGCCTCGACCAGAGGCACGCGGCTTGACCATGGCCCGGTGTCGAGGCTGCCGCGCGAGGCGAGGTTCAACAGCACCGGTTTCGCCTCTCTCAACAGGGTAAAGAGATGCAAGGGGCCGTCCGGCGTGACCAGATCGAGATCAGGGATGCGGCGGCCGAGCAGCGGATGCCCCTCGCCGAAGTCGTATCGGATGCCAAGTCCGGACATTTCGGCAGCGATCTTCTTGCGCGCCTCCTCCAGCCCAAGCAGTTCCAGCACGACCTCTCTGAGAGCCTCGGTGCGATCATCGGTCCGTTGCAGCGCGACCTGGGCCATCGTCGTGCGCAGCACGCGGGCGGCGACCGGATGGCGCTCCGCGTGATAGGTGTCGAGCAGGGCTTCGGGCGATATGCCCTTCACCACCTGGGCAAGCTTCCAGCCGAGATTGACGGCATCCTGCACACCGGTATTGAGGCCCTGCCCGCCGACCGGCGAATGCACATGCGCGGCATCACCCGCCAGCAGCGCCCTGCCTTTGCGGTAGACCTCCGCCTGGCGCGACATATCGGTGAACCTTGATATCCACTTCAGGCCGTGGATCCCATAATCGGTTCCGCAGGCGGCGATCAGCGCTTGCTTGAGATCGTCAAGCGTCGGCTCGCCTGTGCCCCCGGCAGTCTTTTCCGTGACCATGACATTGATCGGACCTTCGCTGGCGAAGACCACCTTGCCGTCGCGGATTTCATATTCCTCGCGGCCGAAGGCATGCATGCCGAGCGCCGTGCGATGGACGCCGAGCGGCGGCTCTTCCTCCATCTCAGCCTCGGCGAGAATATTGCTGGTCGTCGCGTCCCATCCCGGAAAGGCAATGCCCGCCAGCTTGCGAACCAGGCTGCGGCCGCCATCGCAGCCGACGAGATAGCCTGCGTGCAGCGACGTACCATCGGAGAGTTCGAGGGTGACGCCGGCCTCGTCCTGCTCGAAATCAGTCAGTTCGCGGCCGCGATAGATCGTCACCGGCAGTTCGCCGACCCAGCCGGCGAGGATGCGCTCGATATGCTTCTGCCGCAGGGCCAGCCCATAATTGTGCCGCGTCGGGAAATCGCTGATATCGAGCCGCGTGACCGCAAAGCCAGTGACCTGGGCGATCTGGCCTTCCGCCAGGAACCGATCGACGATGCCGCGCTGGTCGAGAACCTCGAGCGTGCGCGAACTCAGACCGCCGGCACGCGAACCGACGATCTCCTGGTTCTCGCGCCGCTCGACGACGGCGACATCGACACCCGCCAGGGCCAGTTCACCCGCCAGCATCAGCCCCGTCGGCCCTCCTCCCGATATGATGACCGCATGTTCTTTCATCCGTGAACTCCTCTGTTCACACTTCCGAGCGCAAAATCCGCCATAGCGGGCCGACCCGGCGCGTTGACCTTTCCCGATTTCGTGATCCCGGTTCGGGTGCCGATTTCCCCTGTCGCAGGTTGTTCCCCCTATAAATATAAGCTCTCTAATGGTGGGAAGGACTTGCGACAGAATTTCTGCCTTGCTTCCAAAGCCCTGTTGGTTGCCGCTTGCGCGCTGTTTCGCGGTGGAGCGCGGGCGTTGAAACACGACCGGACCGGGTAGGCGCCGGATCCGACAGAGCGCCCATCTTTCACCATTCGTTCCGGAGGACGACCGATCAAAAAGCTGTCGTGACGCCTCTCACTGCGGAGCTGTCGCCTTTTGCGGAATGGTCTCAGTCGCCGGTCGCTCGGACGGATCGGCGGGATGGCCATAGAGCGTATAAACGGCGCCCGCCAGGATGCCGAGGACAAGAAGAACAAGCACATACGACATCATTCCGCGGATGGCCGTTTTCGGTGTTCTGTCCATCAGGGGGACCTCCAAGATAGATCAGGGTCAAAGTCGATGCGGGTGCTTTTGGTTCCGAGAATGAAAGTCTGGGGCGGCCCGTCTGCATTTGCACGGAAGGCGATTCAGATCACCAATCTCGATTCTGATTTGCAGCGCTTGGAAATCCTTCCGATCCGAGGGAAGATCATCCCGCGCTAACCTGGGGGTTCTCATGGAAAATCACGAGCCGTTTCTGCGAGAAGCGATTGCGCTCTCGAAATCCGCGATGGCAAACGGCGACGAACCGTTTGGCTCCGTCCTTGTAAAGGACGGCAAAGTCATCCTGCGCGCCGAAAACAGTGTCTTCACCGGCCACGATATGACAAACCACGCCGAGATGAATCTGGTTAAACTGGCGGCGCGGCACCACGACCCTGCTTTTCTCGCCGACTGCACGCTCTATACCAGCACTGAGCCCTGTGCGATGTGCTCCGGGGCGATCTACTGGTCGGGCATCGGCCGCATGGTGTTTGCGTGCTCGGAAACGCGGCTCGGCGAGATTGCCGGGATCGGGTTGAATGTACCCAGCCGGGCGGTGTTGCAGACCGGAGCGCGTTCCGTCACGGTGGTTGGCCCGACGAACCTCGAAGACGAAGCCGCCGAAGTTCACCAGGAATTCTGGCCGAAGCATCTGGGCAAGGTTTAGGCCCAGGGCTCATTGATTTGCGCCGGAAGATGACGGCGGCTGCGATTCATTTGGACGAAAAGAAGATGTGGGCGCATCTGTTCTGGCGGGTGGCAAGCCGACGCCCATCCTTGACCGTTGCAAAGGCTCGCTCAGCAAAAACACATCACCGATCGCAGCCTCCTTTGGGAGGGAGCGTCGGGGTTCGTGGGCTCGATGAGCGAAGTCAGGAGAACGGGAGCGGCGAAAGATCACCGCCAAACGGAGATCTACCCCGCCACAGTGCCGCCATAGAATTCGGCCCAATCATGGTTGTATAACAAGCGGATGCGAAGAATGAGATTGCTGGTTCTCCTTGCTGCGGCCCTGTTCCTGACAGTGGTGCATGCCCAAGCCCAAGTTTACACGCCGTATGATGGATACGATGAATACGACGGCTATGGCTATGATGAACCTTACAGCCCCTATCCCCCTCCTCCATACTACGAGCCAGAACCTGGTTATCGGGAACCCTTTCCAGAACGTCGGGAACCATCGACGCGCCTTGGCAGAGGAACCATCGTCATCGCCACGCGTGAGCACACCCTAATCTACACGACGTCAGCGGGTGAGCAGTTTGCCTACCCCATCGCCGTCGGCCGCGAAGGCAAACAATGGTACGGAACAACGCGGGTCGTGTCGAAACGACTGCATCCCGAATGGCGCCCAACAGCCAGCATGCGCCAGAAGAACCCAAGGCTCCCGGCAGTGGTGAATCCCGGGCCCGCAAATCCGCTTGGAACTCGCGCGATCTACCTTGCCGACGGACTGCTGCGCATCCATGGCACCAACGATCCCTCCTCCATCGGCACCAATGCATCAAGCGGGTGCTTTCGGATGTACCGCGAGGATGTCGAGGAGCTTTACGATATGGTGCAGCCGGGGACCCGCGTGATCGTCCAGCGGTGACGGAGCCTTCCCGAATTGTTTCATCTGACGTGGGCTTAGGCTCGTCTCACTCCCGGCCACAACACAACCTGTACTATAGCGTACAATCTCGCGAGTGTGTCCTTGTTGCTACAGCCTTTTGTTGAGATGTCGCTATACCCTGTGGTTGCAATCAATGCCATGGGGTACACAAATGAAGTTTACTATCGCCACCGCCTTACTCGCACTTGTCGCCACGACCGCGTTCGCGGCCGATGTCGTTCAGGACGTTCCGACCGCGCCTGTTGCGGCGGCACCCGTCTTCACTTGGTCGGGTCCGTATTTCGGTATCGATGGCGGCGCGGGATGGCTCGACGGTGATTTCAGCGCCGGCGGCCTCAGCGCTTCTGAGGACTTTAACGGTGGTGTCTTCGGCGCATTTGCCGGTTACAACTTCCAGTTCGACAGCATTGTCGTCGGCATCGAGGGCAACCTGGAATACAACTGGAATGAAGAGGAGGCACTGGGGGCAGATGTTGGAACCGATTGGGCGGGCGCTGTTCGCGGTCGTGTCGGTTACGCCTTCGACAAGGCACTCATCTACGGCGCAGCTGGTTGGACTGCCACACGCGGTTACGTCGACGTCCCGGGATTCGACAAGGAAACGGAAACCTTCAACGGCTACACCGTCGGCGCCGGCGTTGACTTTGCCTTTACCAACAACATCTTCGTTCGCGGCGAATATCGCTTCAACGACTTCGGCGAAAAAGATGTCCTGGGTGTTGATGTCGACCTCGACCAGCACGAACTGAAATTCGGCATCGGTGTGAAGTTCTAAAAACAGTCCCTCAGATCGTTAGCATCAGAGCCTCGCCGTGTTTCGGCGGGGCTTTTCAGTGACTCCGAACCAGGTCACGGTTCACGCGGCATATGGGGCTAGACTGTGTAGCAGTGAGCCGCGGCGGTCGGGAAACTCATTACCCTCAGTCGCACTGGCGCCGCTTCGCTTCCGTGTCGGCGCCTTCTCCGAGGGAGTCGTCGGCGCCGTAAATGGAGAAGGAACAGCATGCCGCTGAACGGCGATGCGCTGCTGCCCGCAACAGGAGACGCTATCATCGTGCTGAGCCGTGAGGTTATCGAGAACTAGTCGGCCGAGTCCCAGGCGTGTGAGCCGCCAAGTTCGCCATGCTGTCGCCAAGGCACTCGATGTCGGGGCTTTCGACCGGCTCGTCACTAGCAGCACGCCGTCCTTCACCTCTACAGGTGGCTAGCCCTCCAACCTCACGACCATGTAAGATCGTTTTTATTCATAGTCGTACTCCGTCTTTTTCACGCGTATCCACAAAGAATCTCTAGGTATTTCCTTCGTATTCAAATCAATCCAAAAATCAGAAACCAATTCTTCATTCGAGAACCTGAACATGTCAGACATTTTACCAATCTTATACCATCGGAAACGAGGAGAACTCGTCGCCACAGCGCGAATTGCCTCAATATCGCAGGGCCCCTTGGGTAATTTTTGCTGCAAGCGCTTGCTGTAGCCGGAAATATCTGCCTTCTCTCGTGACATCACTGCGTCGATCGCTGCGATGACGCCTGCCATTTCGTTGTAGCACCTGCCGGGCTCAACTGTTTGGGTCGAGGCGGTCTGCGTCGCCAAGCTCATGTAAAATGCGACAAGGTATTTCGGAACATTGAACATGCATGATCCCTCAAGGCTGGCTAACTGTGAGCGATTGACCTGCGGTCCGCAACGGCTTGAAGGCTGACCAAATTTGCGGAAGGGCACCTTCTTTTGAAGGGGGCGAATAAACCCGCCAAGGCAGGCAGCTCATCTGGAGAATTTTTTTGACGCCGACTAAACATCAGGTGGGCTGTATTCCGAAGGAATAGCGACTGCCCGAAGTCAGTTATCCTCGTGCTGCAGCGGTGATGTAACTTGGATCTGGGATGCCCGTTGCATTTTGACCTCATGACGATTCCAGAGCGCCAGACACAAGGTCGCCACGATGAAGAAAGCGAGCGCTGCCAGATGGATTTTGCCGGTGCGGCGCGCGAAATAGGACGTGGCCTTGGCCTCGACAGCCTGGGCCATGGCCCTATTCCGCCTGTCGCCTTCGAGGAGATGCCGGACTATGCGTCCATGTGACTGATCCTGCGCGCGGAACCGATCATCGTCCTTCGGTTCTGCATTCAACGCATGACGCACAGCGCTAAAGAGCAGGATTACCAGCAACACCCAGAGCATCAGGAAGGACAGGCCAAAAAGCCGTTCGCTGAGGGTGGTCATATCCATCGCAGTCTCCGGGCTACAGAGCGATAATCGCCCCTGCATGATTTCAACCTCGGGCGCAACCGTCACTTCGGGTAACCTAAATAAGCATTCACGCGCCATGCCCATCGGGGATTGATGGATCGCGCAGCGGTCGGAGTTCCCCTTTGCGATCGGCTCCTCAACGCATTAAACCCGGCTTTGTTGGAGCGGAAGCGGCGGCTGGAATCGACCCATTTCTGTCAATCGGAGCTAGTTCGTGGATTCCAGAAAGCTGCCGCTTATCACAACAGAGCGATGCCAGCTCGCTACCGGCGCTGTTCCGAGCCGGACAGCCCCTGCGGCGAGGCAGGTTTTCCGCTTACGGGGCTTATGCCGCACTTGGCCTTGGCAGCTTGCCACGCGCGTTGGACGAAACGGATTTCTGTGGCGATGGTTTCGCGGAACGGATCGGTTTGGTTGAAGTAGTCGCGGTCCAGACCGAGCTTTGCACCGTCTGCATCGCCCTTGTAATAGGTTCCGAACAAATGATCCCAGATCGGGAAATAATTGGCGAAATTCTTGTCGTGATGTTCCCGCACTCGGGAGTGATGGATGAAGTGGTCGCGTGGTGACTGGATCACGTATTTGCCAAACCAGCCATGCCAGGGAATGGCACTGTGCTTGACCAGACCAATGGCGTTAAAGGTGATGGTCACGACGGCGAACTCGGCCGTTGGCAGACCAATAAACAGCGCCGGAACGACCATAATGGCCATGTTTATGGCCTTCTCCAGCGGATGCTCCCGCGACGAAGTCAGCCCGTTGAACTCTTCCGCTGCGTGGTGAAATTCGTGCAGCCGCCATAGCACGGGCAGCCGGTGCATCAACCTATGCTGCCAATAGCTCAAGAAGTCTGTCAGCACTAGGAACAAGAGGACATGTGCCCAGCCTGGCAACCTCCGGCCAAGGTCCAGGTGGGGGGCATCCTGAGCCGCGCGGGTGATGGCATAGGACAGACCAAAAGATGCGAGCGCTGCAAATAGCGTAATCATTCCCGTCGCCTGAAGGACGAAATAGACGATGTCGGTGATTGTGGATTTGCTGCGTTCGAAGAAAACCCGACGGAACCCGGAATTGCCGAACCCCACATAAGTGAGTTCCACCGCGAAAACCGTCAGCACCAGACCAATGGAAATGGCGAAACTGAGCGCCATTGCCTTACCATTCAGATAATAAGTATTGTAAAAAAAGCTTCCAAGCTTGTGCAGGCAGTATTCGACCAGCACCATGGCACTGCTCCAAACACGAACCCGTACAGCTTAGTCCTGACGATGCGCTTTTGGCAGATTGCTCAAAGGACAATCGGGGCGTCCTTTTTATGTATTACCAGTGGTGGAGGTGCAGTCCCGGGAGGCATGCAAGAGGGTAGAGGAGCACTGCGAAAAATTTCAACTGGCCGAAAGGCTCATAATAAAGAACTATCATGACGGGAACAAAAGGCTATGTACGGTTCGATGCGCATTAGCATAGGGATCGAGGGTAAGTTGATGCTGTGTGGGTCACGCTGGCTCCTCGCTGAACTCATCGCCTGCGCCACGCTGACGGCCATCGACGGCGACACGCCAAGCGCGATGGGCAAAACATGCGATTGCTGGGGGGAAGGCGTTCCATTCGTCAGCGGCATCGACACGCCGGAGATCGGGAGCCACGCAAAGTGTCTCAAGGAACGGAAGCTGGCGTTGATTGCCAAGGGGAAGGCTGAAAGAACTTTTGGCTAATTCACCGGCGCGGTGGACCGGACGCCATCGCACCGACCGCTCGTCAGCATCTATCGACCGAATGGAAAGAGATCGGAGCCAAGATGCTCCGGGAGGCATTCGCCCGGACATGGAGCCCCGCTCAACGAAACGATTGGTGTGATTAATCCACGAAATACTTCGTGTTTGCGATCCTGCTTGATCAGGCGCGCTTCAGCCCTACCCTTCGCTTGCCAGGGAAATGAGGCTGTCATGATCCCATCGCCAATAGCACAGGCGCAGAACGTGCTGAATGAAGCCGAAGTGGCCCTTTGCCAGCGGGTCTTCGATCACGTCGTATCGGTGAAGAAGATCACCTCGGACCCGCAGCGCCAGGACCTCGCCTCTCGGATCATTCAGTCCTATCAGCACGGCGTGAAGGATGAGGACAGTTTGTTGAGCCTGCTTATCGATGTTCGATCGTAGAACCGGACCACCGACCCCACACCCCCTTCAATCTTGCCGGTCTTTGATCGTCTGACGGCGGATACCCAAGAAGCCGTTCGTACTCGGCTTCCGGAGCGCCGTAACAACCATCGGCAACATCGAGGAGAATCTGGCGGTCCAAAATCTTGACGTTCCCTCGCGTCGACTTGATGGCGCGCATGCCCTCCAGGATATGCAGATGGTCGGTGACCCCGGATCGCCTCACGCCAAGCATCAACGCCAAAAACTCGTGAGTAACAGGCATATCGTCCACGAGAAGACGGTCATGGCACATAAGCAGCCATCTCGCGAGACGCTGGTGCATGTTGTATCGGCCCGCCGCCAATGCCGAGTAAGCCAGTTGCAGCTCCCGCGTGTGGACATAGCGGAGAAACATTAGACGAGTTGCTTCGTCGCGCAAAAGCCTCAGGAAGCGGCTGGCGGGCAGTTCTAGCCCGACCCCTGAAATCTGCATGAAAGCGCGGTTTGGCATCCGATCGACGCCGAGCACCACCGGATATCCGCTCATCCCCTCGTATCCAATCTGACCTACCTCGATGCCTATCCCGTTCGAAGCCGCGGCCACCATTGAAGCCAGGCCGCTCTCGATAAAACAAACGTGCTCAATGGGTTGATTAGGTTCAACTAACGACCGGCGGGCTGGAAGATCAACACGCTTCAGGTCTGATGCGATAAGATCAAAAGCCTCCTCTGGAAGCCTTCGCAGCAACTTGTTCCTGGTATCTTTCTGCACAATTTTTGTCACAGCGTCGCCTCCGTGTGACTGCGTTGGCATACGTCCTTTGCCGATTCAGGCCATTCGCCCTCCTAAACGCACGAGCGAGGAAATCGATACGGTTGTAATCCAAATTGCTAATATGCTCCACCCAGCGGAACCTGCATGTGAAAACTTGGTTTGGCTACAACTGCGGGGGATGCCAGCTGTGTAGCCAGGCCTGGAAAATGCCTCGTTCTCAGTCGCCAACCTGCAGGTGATTGCCAGACGCGGGAGCGGCTGGAGATGGGGAGTGCAGGCCGTTGTCGACCTACTATTTTCATATCAAACACGCTGATCACGTCGTGACTGATCCAGACGGTGAGACATTCCTGGACTTGGAAGCAGCAAGAGAAGAGGCCGGTGAAGCTCTCAGAGAGCTCGTTGGCAGGGCCATCTTATCCAATCAGAAAGAACTCCCGCAGGCGATCGAGATTCGGGACGCCCATGGTCAACTGGCTGCCGAAGTTCATATCGATGTGGCGATACCCCAGATCGCGCATCGAAACAGAGATCGATAGCGCCGCTATCCCAATTATTAGTTGATCTTCAAGGGAATACCGATTGCGTCTGGAACGGTTTTGCGCCGTCCGTCCGTTGCTATCTCGCCCGCGCCTCAGCCGCGTCAGATTCATCCGCGAGGCGGCGCTTGGCGGCGGCCTCGATCTAAGTCGATCGGCGGCCGAGGAAGCTCCCGTTTCATATTTGAGCGGCTGGTCAGGGCCAATAGGCAACGTCCTGATCGGCGCATTCCTCCGGGCTCAATTCATTCCCCAACTCGCGCCAGTAGATTGGAGCGATCTTGTCGCAGTAGGTCTTGGGGTCCAGCCCGAACGGCCTGCGGCCCGAACGGCAGTGGAACCTTATGCGTTGAAAGAACCGTTCGCAGAATTCCTCTTTGGTCATGCAAATAAACTTCGCGGGGCCGAAGATCGTTTCAACTGAAGGTGCAGCAGCGCGGAACCTACCGGGCGGCCCCACACGCGCGAAGTTCGGCACGGAGCATATTCCCGGCCTTGCCGATGAAACGCGCTGACGGCCCCGTGGGCGGCAAGGCGGAGTATGCGGGCGTCATTGAAACCGATGTCGGCGGCGGTCGCAGCGTTCCAATTTGTAACGGTGCCTTCGACCTTTGGACCGACAGTTTTTCCGGCCGCCGAAGCTATCCGCTTATGTTTCTTGGAGTTTTTTGGTGAGAGCGTCGGGGTTCGAACCCGAGACCTACTGATTAAAAGTCAGTTGCTCTACCGGCTGAGCTACGCTCTCCCTCTCCGCGGGTGTGAGGCACCCCGGCTGGAAGTGGGCGGAACATAGGCAGGTGACCGATTGCGGTCAACCGAAAAATTCGGCTTTTGCAAAGGTGGGGCACATTTCTCTGGCGCGCAAAGGCAGATTTCTCGCCCACGCAAAAAGGTGATTGGCAATCCCGCGCCTGCGACGCTAGGAACGGGACGCATATTGCAGCCGGAGAGAATGCGTGTCGATTGCCGATATTTCCCTGTGGAGCGCGTTGTTGGCAGGGGCGCTTTCCTTTCTTTCGCCCTGCGTGCTGCCCCTCGTTCCGCCCTATCTCTGCTATATGGCCGGCATATCGGTCGAGCAGTTCCGCGGCGGCGGCGCGGTGGCGGTCTCGCCCGATATCAGGCGCGGCGTGCTGTTTTCGGCGCTGCTCTTCACGCTCGGCTTTGCCACCGTCTTCGTGGCGCTCGGCGCCGGCGCTTCGAGCATCGGCATGGCGCTTCGCCAGCATCTCGACCTGCTCTCCAAGCTCGGCGGGCTTGTTATCATCGTCATGGGGCTGAATTTCCTCGGCCTCTTCCGAATCGGTCTGCTCGCCCGCGAGGCGCGCTTCCAGGCCGGCGGCAAGCCGGCGACGCTGACGGGCGCCTATATCATGGGCCTTGCCTTCGCCTTCGGCTGGACACCCTGCATCGGACCGGTACTCGGCGCCATCCTCGGCGTCGCCGCCTCGCGCGAGACGGTCGGCTCCGGCGCCGGGCTGCTGGCCATCTATTCGCTGGGTCTCGCGATCCCCTTCTGGATCGCAGCGGGCTTTTCCGGGGCCTTCATGCGCTTCCTGTCACGTTTCCGCCGCCATCTCGGTACCGTCGAGAAGGTGATGGGCGTCCTCCTGATCCTCACCGGCCTCGCCTTCCTGTTCGGCTGGGTCAGCGATGTGGCGATCTGGTTCCAGCAAACCTTTCCGATCCTGATGCAAATCGGCTAGAAGAGATTCTTCCCCGCCAACCATCCCGCGCAACCGGACTTTTCCTTGGCCGACATCATCAGCCTGCTGCTGCCGTTCTTCGGCCTGATCCTGATCGGTTATGCCGCCGCCAAGGCGACGAAGCAGCCGGCCGAGGCGCTCGGCTGGCTGAACACCTTCATCATTTATGCCGCCCTGCCCGCTTTGTTCTTCAAGCTCGTCTCGCGCACGCCGATCGAAGAACTGACGCGGATCGATTTCATCGTCACCGATATCGCCGCGACCTATGCGGTCTTCATCCTGCTCTTTGTTATCGGTCGTTTCGTGCGTGGCAATCCGCTTGATGAATGCACCATCCAGTCCTTTGCCGGCGCCTATGGCAATATCGGTTATATGGGGCCGGGGCTGGCGCTGCTGGCGCTCGGCGAAGGCGCTGCAGTGCCGGTGGCCCTGATCATCTGCTTCGAGAACGCGCTGCACTTCATCGTGGCGCCGGCACTGATGGCCGCAGCAGGCGACGACAAGCGTTCGGCTGGCCGGCTTGCCGCCGACATTGCCCGCAAGGTGGCGCTGCATCCCTTCATCCTGTCGACCGCGGCAGGTTTTGCCGTCGCCGCCTTCCACATCGATCAGCCGCTGGCGTTACAGCGCCTCGTCGACTACCTCGCCCAGGCGGCCGCGCCCTGTGCGCTGTTCGCCATGGGCGTGACGCTGGCTCTGAGGCCGCTGAAGCGGATTCCGGCGGAGATTTCCTATATTGTGCCGGCGAAGCTGATCCTGCACCCGATTTTGGTTTTTGTGGCGCTGACTGTTATCGGCGGTTTCGAGCCGGTCTGGATCCAGGCGGCCGTGCTGCTCGCCTGCCTGCCGACGGCCACCAATGTCTTCGTCATCGGCCAGCAATATGGCGTCTGGCAAGAGCGTGCCTCGGCGACGATCCTGATCACTACCGTGCTTTCGGTGGCCAGCGTTTCGCTCTGGCTGATCGCGATCCGCTCAGGCCTTCTTCCGCTTCAGCTTTTGCTTTAACGAATCCGGAATATCGCGAAAGCCCCGGCCGGGCTCGATGCCCTCGCGCATGACCAGGTTGCGCAGCGGCGGAATGGCCGAGAGAATATGAAGGCCGGCAGCGCGCAGCATCTGAACGGGGAGGAAATCCGAGAGCAGCGAGCGGTTGAGCAGATCGACGCTCGCCGTGCGCGTCATGATATCGGCGCGGCGACGGCGGTCGAAGCTTTCGCCGGCATCGGCCGGCAGCGGCAATTCCGCCCGGTCGCAGAGGATATCGGTGAGCGCCATGATATCGCGCAGGCTGAGGTTCAGCCCCTGCGCCCCGATCGGCGGGAAAACATGGGCGGCCTCGCCGATCAGCGCGATGCGCCCTTTGCCGAAACGATGAGCCATCATGCCAGAGAGCGGCCAGACCTGCACACCTTCCTCAACGCTCACCTTGCCCAGCATGGACTGCATCTGCGCTTCGACGAGAGAGCCCAGTTCGGCCAGCGGCAGTTCCATGCGGGCGGCCGCCTCGGCGGGATCCTGCACCCAGACAAGGCTGGAGCGGCTACCCGGCAGTGGCACCTGGGTGAAAGGGCCATGTTTGGTGTGGAATTCACTGGAGATATTCTGGTGCGGTAGCGTATGGGCGAAATTCAGCACCATCGCCGATTGCGGGTAGGACCAGTTGCGCACGCCGATACCTGCCGCCTCGCGCAGCTTCGAGCCGCGGCCGTCGGCGCCAACGGCAAAATCGGCCGTCAGCACCTCGCCGCCGGCAAGCGTGAGCGACACTCGCTCGGCGGAGATGTCGATCGACTCGGCCATATCGGTGAAGCGGGTGATATTGCCCTCGCCGGCCGTGGCCGCTTCGAGGATGTCGGTCAGCACCTTATTGGGGAAATTGTAGCCAAAGGCATCAAGACCGACCTCGGCGGCGCGGAAGGTGGTGGTCGGCGCGCGCAGCAGCCTGTCGGTGCCCTCGATGATTCGCATGCTGGTCAGCGGGGCTGCCGCCGACCTCAGTTTTTCCCAGAGCGTCAGGCGATCGAGGAAGCGGATCGACTGATCCATCAACGCCGTGGTGCGCTGGTCCTCCTTTGCCGCAACAGGAGCCACCAGCGCCACGCTGCGGCCGCCGCGGCCAAGCGCAATGGCGGCGATCATGCCGGCGAGCCCGCCACCGATCACCGCGATTTCGAATGTCTTCATGCTATATTCCGCCATCGTAAAACGGCGGACCCGTCGCTTATGCGGCCGGCTTCGCCTGACGGCGCCAACTATAGCCCTTGCCGGCTTCGGCGTCACGCACCGCCGGCTGATAATGATGGGGAATGGCGGGCAGACGGTTTTCTGCAAGCCGCTTCAGCGCCGTGGCATTGGTGACGGCAAAGCTGTCGATGCCGACGCGCAGCATCAGCGGCACCTGATCAATCAGCACGTCGCCGACGGCGCGCAACTCGTTGCCGTAACCGAGCCGCTGGCGCAGCAGCGAGGCATGGCTGAAGGCGCGGCCGTCGTTGAAGGCGGGAAAGGCGACCGCCACGATTGCAAGGCGGTCGAGGTAGGGCTCGAGCCGGCGCACGTCGTCTGCCGGCTTGATCAGCACGCCGAGGCCGACATCATTGCTTTCACCGGCCCTGGCGATCAGTTCGTCGAGGCCGAGCAGCGGCTTCTGCGCGCCTGATGCCTTCACCTCGTCGGTTTCGATCACCCAGGGATCGTTGTCGACAAAACCGGTTTCTCTCCAGATCTTCGTCATCATTCCCTCCTTACGCCGCTTCGGCGGCCGAGCCGTAGAGTGCATCCTTGAAAGGCTGCGGCCCCACGCGGCGATAGGCGGCGAGGAAGGTTTCGGACGGATCGAGACGCAGGCCGAGATAGGTGTCGACGATCGTCTCGATCGCATCCGTCACCCGGTCCGGCTCGAAGCCGCGGCCGATGATTTCGCCGATCGAGGTATGTTCGTCGCCCGAACCGCCTAGCGTGATCTGGTAGAGTTCGGCGCCCTTCTTCTCGACACCGAGCAGGCCGATATGGCCGACATGGTGATGGCCGCAGGCATTGATGCAGCCGGAGATCTTGATCTTCAGTTCGCCGATCTCGGCCTGGCGTTCGGGATTGCCGAAACGGCGGGAGATTTCCTGCGCGACCGGAATGGAGCGCGCATTGGCTAGCGCGCAATAGTCCAGTCCCGGACAGGCAATGATATCGGTGATCAGGCCGGCATTGGCTTCGGCCAAATTGATGGCGACGAGGCCGCGATAGACCGCTTCCAGATCGGCCAGCGCCACATGCGGCAGGATCAGGTTCTGCTCATGGCTCACGCGGATTTCGTCGAAGGCATATTCCTCGGCAAGATCGGCGACCGCATCCATCTGCGTGTCGGTGGCATCGCCCGGGATGCCGCCGATCGGCTTCAGCGAGATCGTCACCATGCCGTAATCGGGGTTCTTGTGCGGCTGCACATTCTGCCGGACCCAGCGGGCGAAAGCCGGATCGGCCTTCTTCCAGCGGGCGAGGTTTTCCCAGCCCTCGGCGCGGGCGGGCAGATCAGGCGGCGCGAAATAGGCGGCGATCGCCTGCACGTCCTTTTCCGGCAGCTTGAGTTCCGTATCCTTCAAGGCCGCGAATTCGGCCTCCACCTGGCGCGTTAGTTCCTCCGCACCGGTCTCATGCACGAGGATCTTGATGCGAGCCTTGTACTTGTTGTCGCGCCTTCCGTGCAGATTGTAAACGCGTACGATCGCCGTGGTGTAGGAGAGCAGGTCTTCCTCGGGCAGGAAGTCGCGGATCAGCTTGGCGATCATCGGCGTGCGGCCCTGGCCACCGCCGACATAGACGGCAAAGCCGATCTCGCCCTTGTCGTTCTTCTTCAGGTGCAGGCCGATATCATGGACCTGAATGGCGGCGCGGTCGCGCTCAGCGCCTGTGACGGCGATCTTGAACTTGCGCGGCAGGAAGGAGAATTCCGGATGAACGGACGACCACTGGCGCAGGATTTCCGCATAGGGCCTGGGATCGGCGATCTCGTCGGCGGCAGCCCCGGCGAAGTGGTCGGCGGTAACGTTTCTGATGCAGTTGCCCGAGGTCTGCAGCGCATGCATCTCGACGCTTGCCAGATCGGCCAGCGCATCGGGAATGTCAGACAGCTTCGGCCAGTTGAACTGCAGGTTCTGGCGCGTGGTGAAGTGGCCATAGCCACGGTCATAGGTGCGGGCGATATGGGCGAGCATGCGCAGCTGGCGCGCGCTCAGCGTGCCGTAGGGAATGGCGATGCGCAGCATATAGGCATGAAGCTGCAGGTAGACGCCGTTCATCAGGCGCAGCGGCTTGAACGCATCCTCGGCCAGCTCGCCGGAAAGGCGGCGCTGAACCTGGTCGCGGAACTGCTCGACGCGCTCGCTGACAAAGGCATGATCAAATTCGTCGTAACGGTACATCGTCTTCCTCAGACTGCAATGAATTCGGGATCGGCAGGAGCGTAGCCCGGTGCGTATTCCATGGTCGGCCCTTGCGCGCGGATGCGCTCGCGAAGGCGAAGCGGCCAGAGAATGCCGTTGGTTTCCTGGACGTCGACGACGGCCACGTCAACGACCTCATTATCGGCATAGGACTTTTTGCCAATGGCTTCCAGTGCTTCGACGGCTTCGTTGTGACGGGCGACAAGCGCCTCCTGCAGCGAGGTCGACCATTTGCCGTTGGCATCCAGCCAGACGGCAATGCCGTCCGTCAGCCGGTTGGCGGTCAGGACCTTGTCACCCATATTCAGCTCCTTGCAAGTTCCTCGAGCCGGGCGTTCTCGCGCATCAGCGGCTCGGACAGTTCGAAATTGGCGCCGGCGACCGCATCGCCGATAATGACCATCACAGGGCCAGTCAGTTCGTTGCGGTGCTGCAGATCGGGCAGATCGGCGAGCGTGCCATGCAGCAGCCGGCGCTCGGTGCGGCTGGCATTCTCGATGACGGCAACAGTGGTCTCCGCGGGAATGCCGGCCTGCATCAGCCGCTCGGCGACCGAGGCGGCAACCGTGCGACCCATGTAAACGGCGATCGTCGCGCCGGAGACGGCGAGGCTTGCCCAATCCGGCAGCACGTCGCCGGTGAGATCGTGGCCTGTCGTGAAGACCAGCGAGGAGGCAACGCCGCGCAGCGTCAGCGGCAACTCGAAATCGGCAGCGGCAGCGAAGGCCGAGGTGATGCCGGGCACGACCTCATAGGTGACGCCGGCGGCGCGCAACGCGGCCATCTCTTCGCCTGCCCGGCCATAGACCAGCGGATCGCCTGACTTGAGGCGGACAACGCGCTTGCCCTGGCGGCCTAGCTCGACGAGCAGTTCATTGATCTCTTCCTGCGACTTCGAATGGCAGCCCTTGCGTTTGCCGACGGAAAGCCGCTCGGCATCGCGGCGGCCCATATCGACGATTGTCTGCGGCACGAGCGCATCATAGACGATGACGTCGGCTTCCATCATCACGCGCTGAGCGCGCAGCGTCAGCAGATCTTCGGCCCCCGGACCGGCGCCGACAAGCCAGACATGGCCGGCGACCTTGTCCATCGAGCGCAGCAACCGGTCGGCGGCATTCTGCGCCTGCGGCAGGTTGCCGTTGGCGACCGCATCGGCAACGGGACCGGAGAAGAAGCGGCGCCAGAAGACGCGGCGAGAAACACCGCGGGGAACCAATTGTTCGACCGCCCTGCGATAGCTTGTCGCCAGACCGGCAAGTCGACCGAGGGAGGGTGAAAGCAGCTGATCGATCTGGGCGCGGATCATCTGCGCCAGAACCGGCCCTGCCCCTTCAGTGCCGATCGCAACGGCGACCGGAGCGCGATTGACGAGCGCCGGCGTGAAGAAATCGCAGTAATCGGGCTGATCGACGGCATTGGCCGGGATTTTCGCGGCACGCGCGGCGTCGACGATGCGGCGATCTTCGGCCTCATCGCCGGTGGCGGCAAAGACCAGGGCCGCACCCTCGACCTGGCCGGCGGAAAAGCTGGCGCGCACCGTCTCGATGCGATTGGCGATCAGGAAAGCATGATAATCGGCTTGCGGCCGGTCGGTATAGGCGACGATCCTTGCCCTTGTGTTCAAGAGCAGCCGCACCTTGGCGAAAGCCTCGTCGCCATTGCCGAAGACAGCCGTCTTCTGGCCTTCCACGCGAAAGAAGGCTGGAAATACCGAAAGCTGCTCAGTCTTGGGAGACATTACCAATCCACTTCGAAGTTGCCAGAATATGCCCGTGATCGACAAGCGATTGAAGGAACAGAAATCCGAAAGCCCCGGCAAGCGCGTATTCTTTTGCTCGCCTCATCGGCGATTTGAGAAAAGTCAACCGTGCTGACGACAACCACCTGTTCCCACTCTCTTTGTTGCGGTGCAGTGTAAAGCCTGTGACAAACAACGTCCACCGGCGTTTGCCGCATTTCGCTCGTGCCGCCAAGACGATAGACTGAAAGAAAAACCGGAGACATCAATGGCTGACAAGACCATCGCCGCCCGCCTGCTATCGGTCATCGAGGACGATATCCTGCCGCTGACTGAACGCGGCGTCTCCTTGGGCAACAAGGTGTTCGGCGCGGCGATCCTGCGCAAATCCGATCTGTCGCTCGTCGTGGCCGAGACCAATAACGAGCTCGACAATCCGCTCTGGCATGGCGAGGTGCATACGCTGAAGCGCTTCTACGAGCTTGGCGACAAGCCGGCGACCAAGGAGCTGATCTTCCTGTCGACGCACGAACCCTGCACCATGTGCATGTCGGCGATCACCTGGGCGGGCTTCGACAATTTCTACTACTTCTTCAGCCACGAGGACTCTCGCGATGCCTTCGCCATTCCGCATGACCTGAAGATCCTGAAGGAAGTCTTCGGGCTTGAACCCGGCGGCTATCGCAGGCAAAACGCCTTCTGGAACAGTTTTGCAATCGCCGATCTGGTCGAGACCGAGGAGGTTTCTCGGAAAACGGCGCTGAAGGCGCAGACCGCCCGCATCAAGGCGCGCTACGACACGCTGTCTTCCACCTATCAATCGTCGAAGAGCGACAACGACATTCCCCTGAACTGAGGCCGCCAACCGAGGCAACATGGAACCTTCGAAAGATATTTCGCGACTGATCGATATCATGGCAGCGCTACGCCATCCCGAGACCGGTTGCCCCTGGGACATCGAGCAGACCTTCGAAACGATCAAGCCCTATACGATCGAGGAAGCCTATGAGGTCTCCGACGCGATCGAGCGCGGCGATATGGACGATCTTTGCGACGAACTCGGCGACCTGCTGCTGCAGGTGGTCTTCCACGCCCGCATGGCCGAGGAAGCCGGCGAATTTTCCTTCGGCGACGTGGTCAACGCCATCACCACCAAAATGATCCGCCGCCACCCGCACGTCTTTGCCCGCTCGGCCGCCGATACACCTGATGCAGTGAAGATCCAATGGGACGAAATCAAGCAGGCCGAAAAACGCGAGCGCGCCGAGCGCCGGGCCAGGCGCGGCATCACCGAGGATTTCAAGGGTGGCTTCCTTGGCTCGGTGCAGCGCAGTTTTCCGGCTCTGACCGAGGCGCTGAAGCTGCAGGAACGCGCCGCCAAAGTCGGCTTCGACTGGTCGGCCCCCGAGCCGATCCTCGACAAGATCGAGGAAGAGATCGGAGAATTACGAGCTGCACTTCGGGAGGGAGACCGGGCAAAGGTCAGCGACGAACTCGGTGACCTGATTTTCGCGGTGGTCAACATAGGACGGCATGTGAAGGCCGATCCGGAACAAGCGCTGCGGGGGACCAACACGAAATTCCGCCGGCGCTTCAATCATATAGAACAGGTTCTTGAAGCGGAAGGCGAGACGCTTGAAGATGCGACGCTGGAGCGGATGGAGGAGATCTGGCAGGCGGCCAAGGCGATCGAGCGGGCTGTTATGGCTGGGGTGGGTGAAGGTTCGCGGGATTTCGGCTGATCGCCGAAATCTGCCCCTCATCCGGCTGCCGCCACCTTCTCCCCGCTCGCGGGGCGAAGGGAGATAGCCGCAACCTCTCGGTTCCTCGCCACCTCTCGCAGGGCACGTCCCCTCGCCCCGTTTACGGGGAGAGGGCTAGGGTGAGGGGCAGCCAATCGGCACACCAACAGCAGTGGCATAGCGCCAGGCGCCAACCTCACCGCTCCCAATCTTCCTTCGCAGGCTTCGGGCCGTTGCCGATGCGGCGTTCGAGTTCGGCGGCCTCGGTTTCCGACAGGCGCAGGTCGAGCGTGATGGAGCCGTCCTCATTGTCCTCGCGGCCATCGACGATCGCGTGGTCGTAAAGCCAGGGCAGCAGCGCCAGCTTGTCGACGGGAAGGCGGATCGTCGTTTCGGTCATCACGCCGGAGAGCCGGCGGCTGATCTCTTCCATGAGCGTGTCGACGCCCTCGCCGCTGACGGCCGAGACCGCGACGACGTTGCTGGCGCCCGCCGCCCTCTGCACCATGGTATCGTGAACCTCAGGCTCCAGCCGGTCGATCTTGTTCCAGACCTCGATCAGCCGCTTCTCCGCTTCGGCCTCGTCAATGCCGAGGTCGCCGAGAATGCGCATCACATCGGAGCTCTGCGCCTGATTGTCGGGATCGGACATGTCGCGGACGTGCAGGATGAGGTCGGCTTCCAGCACCTCTTCCAGGGTGGCACGGAAGGCGGCGACGAGATGGGTCGGGAGGTCCGAGATGAAGCCGACTGTGTCGGACAGAATCACGGTGCGGCCATGCGGCAGCTTCATGCGGCGCAGCGTCGGGTCGAGCGTGGCAAAGAGCATGTCTTCGGCCAGCACGCCGGCGCCGGTAATGCGGTTGAAGAGAGTCGATTTGCCGGCATTGGTGTAACCGACGAGCGCCACGATCGGATGCGGCACCTTGCGTCGCTTCGCCCTGTGCAGCTGGCGGGTGCGCACGACCTGCTCCAGCTCGCGTTCGAGCTTGATGATGCGGTCCTGCAGCAGCCGCCGGTCGGCTTCGATCTGGGTTTCGCCGGGGCCACCCATGAAACCGCCACCGCCGCGCTGGCGTTCGAGGTGGGTCCAGCTGCGGACCAGCCGGCCCTTCTGATAATTCAGATGGGCCAGATCGACCTGCAGCGTGCCTTCCTTGGTGGAGGCGCGGCGCCCGAAGATTTCGAGGATCAGGCCCGTGCGGTCGATAACCTTGGCGTTCCATTCCTTTTCAAGATTGCGCTGCTGTACCGGCGTCAGCGGATGGTCGACGATGACGAGACCGGAATCGCGCTCGTCGAGCAGCGCCTTGATCTCCTCGATCTTGCCGGTGCCGAGCAGCGTCGCCGGTCTCGGATCGTTGACCGGAACGATAGATCCGTTGACGACGTCGAGGTCGATCGCCTGGGCAAGGCCCGTCGCCTCTTCCAGCCGGCTTTCCGGGGTGCGGGTCGAGGCCGATTCGGTCTGGCCGCCGCGGTTGCGCGATTTCAGAACCGGCACGACGACGGTCGCGCGCATATCGTCCCTGTGCTTGGCGACCTCAGGGATGATCGAATCGTTCTTGGTATCGCGTGTCGAAATGACGGCTGATCCTGTTAGGACGCGGCTTCTTCACTCTCGAACATCTGCATCGGCTGACCGGGCATGATCGTCGAGATCGCATGTTTATACACGAGCTGCGAGTGGCCGTCACGGCGAAGCAGAACACAGAAATTATCGAAGGAAGTAACAACGCCGGTGAGTTTCACGCCGTTGATCAGAAAGATTGTCAGGGAAATCTTTTGCTTGCGAACAGTATTGAGAAATAAGTCCTGCAGATTCTGAGAACGTTCCGCCATCGCGCCGCTTCTTTCTTTATTGCCGACCCGAGTTGGCCGGTAGAATATCAATCAACCTCTCCATGCAAGACCGGCAGCACCCTCGTTCCGCCAGTCCAGCAAATCTTGGTATCAAATCGCAATCTTTTCCGCAACGTCGAAAAAGGCTTCGCGGATTTTCTGCGAGACACTGCCCGGATGGCCGTTGGCAATAGGCAGGCCATCGACGGAAACGACCGGAAAACAGATGCTTGTGGCTGCAGTGAGGAAGACCTCGCGGGCCGCGAGCATTTCGGAAACAGAGAAATTCCGCTCTGCGATCGGCAATCCGAGCTTGGCCGCGACATCGATCAAAGTGGTGCGGGTGATGCCCCGCAGGATGCCGTGCTCGGCCGGCCGAGTTATCAGCGTTCCATCCGAATCGACCATCCAGACATTGGTCGCCGCCCCTTCTTTTACCATGCCGTCGCCGTCGACATAGATCGCCTCCTGAGCGCCGGCTTCCTTGGCCTGCTGGCGGGCCATGGCATTCGGCAGCAGGCCGACCGATTTGATGTCAACGCGGTCCCAGCGGTTGTCGGTGACAGTGATCGCCTTGATGCCGTTGGCATTCTTGGCGGCGACGATCTTCGGATCGGTGCTCTTGGCGGTGATGACGAGCGAGGGCGGCGTGCCCTCGGCCGGGAAGACATGGTCGCGGCGGGCGACACCGCGCGTCACCTGCAGGTAGAAGAGCCCGTTGCGGACATGGTTGCGGCGCAGCGTCTCGCGAATAACCTGCGTCAGTGCGGCCCGGCTCATCGGCCAGGCGATGCTGAGTTCCCCAAGCGAACGGTCGAGACGGTTCAGATGGCGGGTAAGGTCGACGATATAGCCGTGGCGAATCTCGCAGACCTCATAGACGCCGTCGGCGAACTGGTAGCCGCGGTCCTCGATATGCACGCTCGCATCGGAATGCTTGACGTAACGGCCATTCACATAAGCGATTCTAGGCATGGGAAACTGATCTTCTGGGAAGCGATAGAGGGATACGGCGCGGCCTCTGCCGCGCCTGCTAGATCAAATAGTCGAGCATGATGTTGCCCGAAAACCGCTGACACTTTTCGGCATCGTGCTCTAGACACCAAGCGATTTCAGCTTGCGGTGCAGCGCGGAGCGCTCCATGCCGACGAACTCGGCAGTGCGCGAGATATTGCCGCCGAAGCGGTTGATCTGGGCGATCAGATAATCCTTCTCGAACATCTCGCGGGCTTCGCGCAGCGGCAGCGTCATGATGTGATAATCGTTCTTGGCCGAAACCTTGGGCAGCATGTCGCCGAGGTCGGTCGGCAGCATGTCGGCGGTGATCGGCGTATCCGGGCCGTCGGTGCGGGCAAGGATCATCAGCCGCTCGATATTGTTGCGCAACTGGCGGATATTACCCGGCCAGTCATGCGCCTGCAGCACCGCCATGGCGTCGTCGCCGATGCGGCGCGGACGAATGCCGGCCTGTTCTGATATCTGGCGCATCAGCTGGTCGACGAGGAAGGGAATGTCCTCGCGCCGCTCGGCAAGTTGCGGCACGCGCACCGGCACGACGGCCAGGCGATGATAGAGATCCTCGCGGAACCAGCCTTCGGCGATGCGGCTTTCGAGATTATAGGCGGTCGAGGAAATGATGCGGACGTCGACCTTGACGCGCTTGGATCCGCCGACCCTCTCGAACTGCTGATCGACGAGCACACGCAGGATCTTGTTCTGGGTCTCGCGCGGCATCTCGCCGACCTCGTCGAGATAGAGGATGCCGCGATGGGCCTCCTCGAGCGCGCCGATCTTGCGCGCCTGGCCGGGCGTGCCCTCGGTGCCGAAGAGCGCCACCTCCATCCGATCGGGCGTGATGTTGGCGGCGTTGAGCGCGACAAACGGGCCGTTGGCGCGGGCCGACTTCTTGTGGATCATTCGCGCTACCAGCTCCTTGCCGGAACCGGACGCGCCGAGGATCATGATGCGGCTGTTGGTCGGCGACACTTTCTCGATCGTCTGGCGCAGCTGCGAGACGGCAACCGAGGTGCCGATCAGCTCCAGGGCGTCGCCAGTGCGCCGCTTCAGCTCGGAAACCTCGCGCTTGAGCTTTGAATTTTCCAGAGCGCGTTCGGCGATCAGGATCAGCCGGTCGGCCTTGAAGGGCTTTTCGATGAAATCGAAAGCGCCGCGCTTGATCGCCGAGACCGCGGTTTCGATGTTGCCGTGGCCTGAGATCATCACGACGGGGAGATCGGGATGACGGGTCTTGATCTCGTCGAGCAGCGACAGGCCGTCGAGCTTGCTGCCCTGCATCCAGATATCGAGGAAGATCAGCCGCGGCACGCGATCTGATATCGCCGCCAGTGCGCTGTCGCTGTCATGGGCCGTGCGTGTCTCATGGCCCTCGTCGGAGAGAATGCCGGAAACGATCTCGCGAATATCGTGCTCGTCATCGACGACGAGAATATCAGAGGCCATAAGCGCTTTCCTTGTCATTGGCTGCGGGAGCGGCGGGCGCTGGCTCCAGGCGTGGCAGATGCACGCGGATCATGGCCCCTCTTCCCCGGTCAAAATCGGCGGGCGCATCGTGCAGCTCGAGCTGCCCGCCATGTTCCTCGATGATCTTCTTGACGATGGCGAGGCCGAGGCCGGTGCCCTTCTCGCGCATCGTCATATAAGGTTCCAGAATGCTGTGGCGGTTTTCCACCGGCAGGCCGCGACCATTGTCGATGACGTCTACGGTGAAACGGTCGCGGGCCGCATCGAGCGCGGCGCGCACGAGGACCTTGCGCTCGTCGCGCTCGTCGCTCGGAACGGCTTCCAGCGATTCCACGGCGTTCTTAATAAGATTGCCGAAAGCCTGGCCGAGCATGCGACTGTCGAACAGGCCCTCCAGCGGCTTATCGCCGAACTCCGAGAGGAAGGTGACGTGATGATTGCCCATCTCGCGCAGGAAGATCGCGTCGCGCAGGATGTCGCGCAGATCGCTCGGCTCCTTGGTCGGCTTCGGCATGCGGGCGAAAGCGGAGAATTCGTCGACCATACGGCCGATATCGCCGACCTGGCGGATGATCGTATCGGTGCACTGATCGAAGACGGTGCGGTCGTCCTGGTTGATCTGCTTGCCGTAGCGGCGCTGAATGCGCTCGGCGGACAGCTGGATCGGCGTCAGCGGATTCTTGATCTCATGGGCAATGCGCCTCGCCACGTCGCCCCAGGCCGTCGAGCGCTGGGCGATGACGAGATCGGTGATATCGTCGAGCGTGATCACGTAGGATTCGCTCATATCGCGCACTTCCTCGCGGGTGACCTGCACGCTCAGCGTTCTCACCGTGCCGCCGCGCACCAGGGCGATCTGCTTGCGGAAATCGCCGCGATGGCGCACCGCCGCCTCGGTCAGCACCTGGTCGACCTCGGGCGCGATGTCGGCCAGCTGTTTGCCGAGCATCTCGTCGGCCGACAGCGACATCAGCGTCTCGGCCGAACTGTTGACGATGGCGATGCGGCGATCCTGTTCGACGCCGATAACGGCGGCGGTAACGCCGGACAAAACCGCTTCGATGAAGCGCCGGCGGTCGTCGACCTCGTCCTTGGCCTCGAGGATCTCGTCGCGCTGGGTGCGGATTTCCGAGATCATCTTGTTGAAGGTGCGCGACAGATTGGCGACGTCGCCATCGACGGCATGCACCGGCACGACGATATCCATATTGCCCGATGCAACGCTGTCGGCCGCGGTGATCAGCAGGCGGATCGGCCGGACGATGCGGTCGGCGACGGCAATTGCCGTCCAGATCGCCGCAAGCAGCACAATCAGCGCGAAGCCGATATAGAGCACGGCGAAGGCGATCTGCAGCGAGAAGCGGTTGGCTTCCATCGAGCGATATTCGGTGGCGTTCTCTTCCATCATGCGCATGGCGCCCATGACCTTGGGATCGACCGCGCGCACCGTATAGAGAAACGTGCCCTGGATGGCGTCAAGCTTGATGATGGCGCCGACGAGGTTGGTGACGCCGGGCGGGATCAGCGTCGGCTGCCCGGCCGCCGCCTTTTGCAACGCGTCCTGCGGAATGGCTGGCAAAGGCTTTTCCGTGGCGATATCAGCCTGGACGACCACCGAACCGTCGCTTTCGACGAGGAAGGCGCCAAGCAGGCCGCGGCCCCTTGCCTGGCGCGTCATCAGTTCGGCGAATCCCGTCCTGTCGAGACTGTAGAGAGCGCGGTTGCGCTCCAGGTCGTTGGCCATGGAGACCGTCTGCCCCTGCAGGTAGCTGGCGTTCTCCATCATATAGGCCTGGCCGATATTGCGCGACGAGCTGACGATCGACTGGGTGCGCAGCGCAAACCAGCGATCGAGGCCGGCATTCAGCGTGATGCTGGCGAAGATGGCGACGAGAATCGCCGGCGTGATCGCGACGATCGAGAAGAGCACGACGATACGGATATGCAGGCGCGCGGCCGCCCGGCCCCGTGTGCGCGCCTTGAGCAGCCTTGCCACCTCGCGGGCGATCAGCGCCAGCAGCGTCAGGACGAAGAAGGAATTGACGATCACCGAAGTGACGACGACATGAGAGGTCGGCGCTATGGGCGTCAGGCCGAGCAGTATGAAGAGTGTAATCGTGGCGCAGAGCAGCGCGCCGCCGGCGAGCACGAGGCCAGGCACGGCGAAAAGGGCGCGGCGATCGGTCACCGTCGTCACCGTCTCGCCCGCCGCCGCCGGCGCTACCCCATCCTGCGTCATTCGGCCTCTCTTCAGACGGCACCCCGCCGTCCCGCCACCCGATCGAAACCAAAGAACGCCGGCTCGGCAGAGCCAGCGTCGGAACGACTCGATCGGGAGCGAAATGTCCAAAACCCTTGCGTGACCTTTAAGCAACGCATTGTGGCGAAAATGCAACGCGGCTTGTCACGTTGTCAAGGCAAGGCACCCGCAGCGTCACAGTTTTGGCGACTCGCCTAGAAGCGACGCGGCCCCTCAGGTTTGTTTCCGGCAATCGCATCGATGCGCTCCAAGACATCGGCCGTGAGCTTGTGCCTGTGCGAAAGCGCCGCGAGATTATCCTGCAGCTGGCTGGCGCGCGAGGCCCCGAGAATAACGGTCGAAACGTGGGGATTGGCGAGGCACCACAAAAGCGCGAGATGGGTGATCGACAAGCCGATCTCGTCGGCGAGTTTTGCGAGTTCGCCGACTTGTCGGAGCTGAGCGCGGCCGGCATCGCTCGACCATCTTTCCTTCAGCCATTCATAGCCGGGCAGGTTCATGCGGCTGTCTGCCGGCACGCCGTTATTGTATTTGCCGGTCAAGACACCTGAGGCGAGCGGCGACCAGATCGTGGTGCCGAGGCCGATCAGGTCGTAGAGCGGGAGATAATCGGCCTCGACCTTCTGGCGTTCGAAGATGTTATATTGCGGTTGCTCCATGGTGGGGGGCGTGATGTGCAGGTCCCGGGCAACGGCGTAGGCTTCGGTCAGCTGCTGGGCGGACCATTCCGACGTTCCCCAATAGAGCACCTTGCCCTGCGCGACGAGATCGTGCATGGCCCGGACCGTTTCCTCGATCGGCGTGTCGATATCAGGGCGGTGGCAGAAATAGAGGTCGAGGTAGTCGACCTGAAGCCGCTTCAGCGCAGCATGGCAGGCATCGGTCACATGCTTGCGCGACAGGCCGCGCTGCGTCGGCTTCTGGCCTCCCCAGAAGACCTTACTGGAGACGATAAAGCTGTCCCGGCTCCAGCCAAGCGACTTAAGCGCCTCGCCCATGACGATCTCCGACTTGCCGCTTTCATAGCCTTCGGCATTGTCGAAGAAGTTCACCCCGTTATCATAGGCAAGCCGCATGAGGTCGACGGCGTCGCCGCCATTCACCTGCTTGCCGAAAGTGACCCATGAGCCGAAGGAGAACTCGCTCACCTTCAAGCCCGATTTTCCCAAACGACGATATTCCATCACGCAGCTCCCGCAGGTTAGAACATGCGCCGACCGTTAACCGAGGCCGGCATCACACGATCGATCGGCGACCGACCGCTCTAATCTATGGCATGAACACCGATATGCGAGCCTGGTGCAACAGTTCCGCTACCGCAGCCGGAAAAATGTCGCCTTGATCAAGGCCAGTGCCTCAGTCGGGCGTGGGTCGGCCCCGAAAAGCGCTCAATGCGGTTTTGATGCCTCCTCGATATGGGCTCTCATTTCCTCAGCCGATTGCGCGCCGGTGAATTTCTTGCCGTTGACGAAGAACGTCGGTGTGCCATCGACTTTGAAGTCTTCCCGCGCCTGAGACGTGAGCTTGCTCAATCCATCGAGGATCGGTTGATCGGAAATCAGCCGGTTGAATGTCGGCTTATCGATACCGGCTGATGCGGCGATATCGCGAAGTTCCTTCTCAATATCGCCGGCCTGAGCAATCTCATCATATTTGGAATAGAAAAGCTTCGTTAGCTCTTGATATTTCGAGCCTTGCTGCCACTCGCACAGCATGAATATCGCCATGTCGACATTGTTGCGAACGAACGGCCTGAAGATCAAACGGGCCTTTCCCCGCTCGACAAACTCTTTCTCGATCTCGGGCGCAACCTGCGTTCGGTAGTCGACGCAATGGGGACAGGTCGGAGACGAATACTCGACAAACGTAACCGGGGCTGAGGCCGAGCCGATCGGGCGATCAATACGGCCGATCGGTTCGAGAAGATCTGCCCCTTGCGAATTTATCGGGAAGAGCGCCATCGCAACAGCAATCGCGGCGACTCCGAGACCTCTGCGCGCTATCTTCGTGGAGAGCACCGAATGTCCTTTCATCATAAACGCGGCAGCAGATACGATTCTCAGTGTTTGAGAATCTGGCCAAGGAACAGCTTCGTCCGCTCGGATCGAGGGGCCGAGAAGAATGCCGCCGGCTCGTTTTGTTCGACGATCTGGCCTTGGTCCATGAAGATCACGCGATTGGCCACGGCCTGAGCAAACCCCATTTCATGCGTGACACAGACCATGGTCATACCGTCTTCCGCGAGCTGGATCATCGTATCGAGAACCTCCTTGATCATCTCCGGATCAAGCGCCGAGGTGGGTTCGTCGAAAAGCATGATCTTGGGATTCATACACAGCGAACGCGCAATCGCGACGCGCTGCTGCTGTCCGCCGGACAGCTGACCCGGATATTTGCGAGCCTGATCCGGAATTTTCACCCGCGTGAGAAAGTGCATGGCAACCTCCTCCGCCTGCTTCCTCGGCATCTTGCGAACCCATACCGGAGCGAGTGTGCAGTTTTCAAGAATTGTGAGGTGCGGGAAGAGATTGAAGTGCTGGAATACCATCCCGACCTCCCGACGCACATTGTCGATATTTTTCAAATCGCTTGTCAGTTCGATACCATCGACGGCAATGCGCCCCTGCTGGTGCTCTTCCAGGCGATTGATACACCGGATCATCGTCGATTTGCCGGAGCCGGACGGGCCGCAGACGACGATACGTTCGCTGCGCCGTACGGTCAGATCGATGTTTCGGAGAACATGAAATGATCCGTACCACTTGTTGAGGCCGCTGATGTCGATTGCGACCGGATTGCGTTCGACACTATTTCGAGCTGCGTTCATCTTCGCCGGCTCCCCTCTTTGTTAACGATGATCGGTCTTAAGCCGATGTTCCAGGTAGACGGAGTAGCGGGACATCCCGAAGCAGCACACGAAGAAAAGTGCACCGACAAAGATGAACAGCTCCCAATAGATTCCCTGCCAGTCTGTCGTTGCCCGGATGGAGTTCGTCAATGCAATCGGATCGAGAAGGCCGATGAAGACGACGAGCGTGGTGTCCTTGAACAGACCGATGAACGTATTGACGATGCTGGGGATTGAAATCTTGAGGGCCTGCGGCATGATGACGAGCCGCTGCGCTTGCCAGTAGTCGAGGCCGAGCGACTCGGCCGCCTCATACTGGCCGCGCGGCAGCGCCGCCAATCCGCCTCTGATGACTTCCGCCATGTATGCCGTTGCAAACAGCGACACCATGATGATCACGCGCAGGATCAGATCGAAATTGGTTCCGGGTGGCAGGAAGTAGTTCAACAGCAGGGAGGCCGTGAAGAGCAGCGTGATGAGCGGCACGCCGCGGACGAACTCGATGAAGATTACGCTCACTGCTCTGATGAAGGGCATGCGCGAGCGGCGGCCAAGCGCAAACAGAATGCCCATCGGGAGCGAAAGGGCGATACCGGTGACGCCGATCACGACGGAGAGCAGGAAGCCCCCCAATTCGTGTGACGGCACAGCGGAAAGCGAGAGCGGGATCGCATTTTCGAGCAGCCTTCCCACAGACGTCGCCGCAACAAGCCACCACAATAGGCAACCCAGAAGGGCCAGGGCTGCCTGAACGCCGGCGTTCAAGCCTTTTGTCGCGTAGCCGATAAGCAGGGCGATAAGGAAACCGGCGTAGACAGAGACCGGGAACCAGACGGAGCCGCCCCAGATCAGGAAGTAAGCCAGCCCAGGAAAAACGATGCTGAACCAAGCCAGCCTTCTGGGAGCACCTGAAAATAGGATCGGCAGAAGGGCAACGAAGAGGAGAAGGAACGCGAGAACCGGGCGCCAGTACATTTGTGCGGGATAGAATCCGAACAGGAGCTGAGGCCAGCGATCACGGATAACACCCCAACAGGCGCCGCCAGAGTCACCGAGGATCTGGCGGCATTCGGTAAGAGAGGTAGCCGACCAGATCGAATTCCTGAGCCAGGGCCCGATCTCGCTGACAAGCCAGAAGATGGTGAATGCCGAGAGGACGGTCAGGCTTGTGTTGATCCAGCCGCTGAACAGGTTCTTTCGCGACCAGCGGATCACGCCCGCTTGGCGTGCCGGTGGCGCCACGGCAGGAAGGATTTCTTGGCGAACAAACGCCACCTCTTGCCGAGCCATCTCATCGCTCCTTCAGTTTGACGCTGTTGTTGAAGACATTCATCACACCGGAGATGGACAGGCTGGCTAGCAGGTAGACGAGCATCATGAGGGTCATTCCCTCCAGCTCTCTTCCGGTCTGATTGATCGTGATGCCGCCGAGCGTCGAGCGAAGGTCCATATATCCCACGGCCAAGCCGAGCGACGTATTCTTCGTGATGTCGAGATACATGGAGATCAGCGGAGGCATGATCACGCGCAGGGCCTGCGGCAGGATGACCAGCCGCATTGTCCGGCCAGGTCTCAGCCCCAAAGCGTGCGCTGCTTCGGACTGGCCCTTGGAGATCGCAAGGATACCGGCGCGGACAATTTCGGCGATGAAAGCGCCGGTATAGATGCTGAGCCCGAGCCACATGGCGATCAGCGCATTCCGCAGCTGAACGCCGCCTTGGAAATTCAGTCCCCGCAGCGCCGGATATTCCCAGTGGAACCCGAGGGTCCAAAGCAGAATGAGCGGCGGCAGGAGAAGTACGGCAATGCTTTTCCACCAGGTTTTCGGCCGCATTCCGGTTTCGCTTTGAACCCGTTGCGCACGGTTCACCAGCGCGCGGTTGAGGAAAAGACAGAGCACGACGACCGCGATAACGGCGAGCAAGCCGACGCTGAGCTGAACAAACCCAAGATCGACGACGCCAAGATCAGCCGCCAAGGCCGGCGACGGGGCGTAGACCCCGCGGTTCGTGACGGCTATTGCACCGAAAATCATGTTTGCCGAGGGATGATCGCCCCGAAACGCGTTCGGCGCAGGCACTGCCTCGGTCATGATTGCACCGAAGACCAAAATCCAGAGGAGTGCCGGGATGTTTCGGAACAGCTCGACGTAAATCGTCATCAGCCGCGCAACGATCCAATTGTTGGAAAGCCTGAGGACGCCGGCAAAAATGCCGATGACCGTGGCCGTCACGCATGACATGGCCGCCAGAATGACCGTGTTCAGAAAGCCGACCAAAGCCGCCCGGGCATGGCTCATCTGGCTGGAATATTCGATCGGGCGTTGATTGATGTCGTAACCGGCAGGAGCCCAAAGGAAGGAAAACGAGTAGTCCTTTCCCATGGCGGCAAGGTTATGAGCGGTATTATCAACCAGCCACGCCACCCCCAGCATCAGGCACATTAGCGCAAAAATCTGGATCGTATAGGAACGGTATCTCCCATCATCGAGCAGCATTCGCAGTCGAAACGGCTCGCTCGGAGCACCAAGATCGGTAGTCACCATTCATTCCTCCGGGGATGACCGCCGCGATCTGTGATCGCGCACACGCTTTGTCGCACCGAACAGGCGCGGGCCCTGGCCCGCGCCTTTGACGTCTCAACGGAATGGCTGGGCGTACTGAAGGCCGCCCTTGTTCCACAGGGCGTTCGGGCCTCGATGCATGGCGATAGGCGTCTTCTCGCCAAGATTGGCCTCGAAGATCTCGCCGTAATTGCCATCAACAGCGATCGCTCGCTTGGCCCATGCACTGTCGAGGCCAAACTGCTTGCCGAGATCGCCCTCGGCGCCCAATATCCGTTTCACTTCCGGGTTGTTGGACGACGTCGCCATCTCATCGACATTCGCCTTGGTAACGCCGAATTCTTCGGCCGCGATCAGGGCGTTCAGTGTCCAATGGACGATATCCGCCCATTGCTCGTCACCTTGGCGAACGATGGGGCCGAGCGGCTCCTTGGAGATCATTTCCGGCAGGATGACATGATCGTCCGAGTTCTTGAAGCTCGAGCGTACGGAGGCCAGGTCGGATGCGTCGCTTGTGTAAACATCGCACGCGCCGGCGATGTACTTCTGTTGTCCCTCAGCGCTCGACTCCACCGGAACGGAATCGTAGGTGATCCCATTGAGCTTGGCGTATTCCGCCAGATTCAACTCCGTCGTCGTGCCGGTCTGGATGCAAATCGTCGCCCCGTTCAAGTCTTTGGCCGAGTTGATGCCGGCGGACTTCGGGACCATGAATGCCTGGCCATCGTAAAAATTCGTCCCGGCGAATGTGAGCTTCAGATCGACGTCGCGCGAAAAGGTCCAGGTCGTGTTGCGAGAAAGAAGGTCGATTTCGCCGGATGCCAGCGCCGTCAGGCGGGTCTGGCCGGTCGTGGGAACATACTTGACCTTGCTCGCGTCGCCGAGCACCGCCGCGGCGACCGCCTTGCAGATCGAAACGTCAAATCCTGTCCATTTCCCGGTGGCATCCGGGGCTGCAAAACCGACGAGACCGGTGTTGACGCCGCAGTTCAATATCCCCCGCGCCTTGACGTCCTCGAGGGTCGATGCCTTGGCCGCCGCCGAAGAGGCGACAACAGCGCAAAGCGTTCCCAATATAAGCTTGTATTTCATTGACTTCTCCCAGTTGAGCCGTCCATCGACGGCGGTTTCTTTGTCCGAGGAGCCCATTGCGGGCGCCTCGCATTCCCCGGATTTCTTCTTCTGGTTTGTTTGTGCGGTCAGCGCTCAGTAGGCGACGGCCTTTGCCGGTTCGGGAAGCTCTATGCCAAACTTCTCCAGGCGGCTCTCGACGGAGTTGATCATGGTCGAATCTCCCCTAGATTGCCGCGACAGCAGAGGTGATACGGCGGATCGCTTCGTCCACGGTGGAGCGAGGGCATCCCAGGTTGATGCGCATGAAGCCGTGTCCTTCGATGCCGAACTTCTGGCCCTTATCGAGCCAAACTCGTCCCCTGGTCAGCATGAATTTGTTCAACGCCTCTGCGTCCATGCCGAGACCACGGCAATCCATCCAGGCCAGATAGAGGGAGTCCGTCGGAAGGACTTTCAACCGAAGATCGGCGGCATTGATGGCATCGGCAAAATGCTTGTGGTTGCCGCGCAGATATTCGAGCATATCCTCGACCCACTGCTCGCCATGGGCATAGGCCGCTTCGGCAGCGACCATTCCAAGCACGTTCACCAGGTGGAAAACATTGCGCTCGTATTGCCGCTGCAATTCGGCGCGGAGTCTCTTGTTGGGCACGAAGACATTAGCGCTCTGCAGGCCGGGCAGATTGAAGGTCTTGCTCGGCGCCGTGCAGGTAATGCTGTTCTGGGCAAAGTCCTCACATAGAGAGGCGAAGGGAATATGCTTCTTCGCCTTGTTGAGGATGAGATCTTCGTGAATCTCGTCTGATATCACCAGCACGTCGTGGCGGGCGCAGATTTCGCCCATCGACCGCAGCTCGGCCTCCGACCAAACATTGCCTGTCGGATTGTGCGGATGGCTCAGGATAAAGATTTTCGTGTCCGGCCGGATAGCGGCTTCAAAGGTCTTCTCGTTGTAGGCGTAGTGCGTGCCGTCGTAGTCGAGTGGTGCGAAAGCAAGGTGCCGCCCGTTTAGAAGCACGTCATTGTGGAAATGGGCGTAAACGGGCGGCTGGATCAAGATAGAATCGCCGGGAGCGGAGAAGGCCTGTATCGCAGTCTTGAGCGTCGTGATTATGCCCGACGTCTGAAGGACCCATTCCCTGGCGACGTCCCAGCCGAACCGCTTCTGCTGCCATCCAACGACGGCATCGACGTATGAAGCGGTGGCTCCGCCCGGATATCCGAAGACGCCGTGCGAAACAGCATCGTGGAGGGCATCGATCACCGCCTGCGGCGCCTTGAAATCGGTGTCGGCGACCCACATCGGCAGAGGATCGGCGGCCGCTTCATCGGCGGCGAGCATGTTGCTGGCATAGGCCCACTTCATGGAATTGCTGTTCTTGCGATCAACGACCTCATCGAAGATCGACGGCGCGAGCGCCTCAGTCGGGTCGAGGTGTTTTGCTACAGCCTGCTGGTTCACGAGCTTCCCTTCAATCATTCGCTCACGCGGTCCGCGGTGAGATTGACGAAGAGGTTAGCCGCAACGCATTATGAGCGGAAATGGTATAAATTCATCAACCAATGAACAGAGATCATAGATGATTGACAGGCATCACCTCTCCATCCTCCGGGAAGTAGACCGTTGTGGTAGCGTCACGGCGGCCGCCGACAAGCTCAACGTGACCCAGTCGGCGCTCAGTCACACCATTGCGAAGTTCGAAGAACGCCACGGCATCAAGGTCTGGATGAAGAAGGGGCGCAGCCTGCGCCTGACCCAGGCTGGCGAATATCTCCTTGGCGTAGCGGAGCGACTGCTTCCACAAATTGACCACGCCGAACGGGTTCTTCGAGATTTCGCCCTCGGCCGGCGTGGGGCGATCCGCGTCGGCATGGAGTGCCACCCGTGTCAGCGCTGGTTGACGAAAATTTCAACGCCCTTCCTTGCGGCATGGCCGGAGGTTGATTTCGAGGTCTGCACGGCATTCCGCTTCGATGGCGTCGCGGCGCTGATCGGGCATGAGATCGACGTTTTGATTACGCCCGATCCGGTCGATTTGCCGGATGTTATGTTCACCCCGGTTTTCGACTACGAACTGGTTCTCATGGTTCATGAAGACCATCCGTTGGCCGCCAAGAGCATTGTCGACCCCCACGACCTTCTCGACGAGGAGCTGATTACCGTTCCGGTGAGTTTGGAGCGCCTGGATATTTATACGCGCTTTCTGGTTCCAGCGCTTTGCCGCCCCCGTCGGCACAGAACGGCGGAAACAGTCGATCTCATGCTACAGCTGGTCGCCGCCAAGCGGTGCGTGACGGTGCTTCCCGATTGGCTGCTGCAAGACGAGGCGGCCAACCTGCCGATCAAAACGCTCCGCCTTGGCGAGGCAGGAATCCGAAAAAGCATAAACCTCGGAATTCGTCGCGGAGAGCAGACCGTCTCCTATATCAGCGGCTTCATCGATGCCGCCCAGCGGCCGCAAAGCTCAGTCTGAGAAAGTTTGGTGCCGGCGCCCGTTGCGACACTTCTGGGCTTTCGAAGATGAGCACCGGCAGGTAATCTCGGATCATGCAGTTCTTGGCAGTCGCGCCGATTGCCATACGAGCGGAACGAGCACCAAGGCGACGGCTGGAAGCACGAACCAGTTCACTGTCTCCCAGCCGGAGCTGAACATCAGCGAGCCCGAAAAGAACGAAGCCATCGCCACGGTGCCGAACACCAGGAAGTCGTTTGCCCCTTGAACTTTGCCGCGTTCCTCAGGGGTGTGGCAGTCAGAAACCATCGCCGTTGCTCCGATGAAGCCAAAATTCCAGCCGATGCCCAGGAGGATAAGCGATCCCCAGAAATGTCCGATATCGAGGCCGGCTAGCGCTACCATCGCCGAACCGCCGATGAGAACCAGCCCGATGGCTGTGACCCTCTCTTTGCCGAAACGCGCCATCAGACGACCCGTCAGGAAGCTCGGGCCATACATGGCAAGAACGTGCCATTGAATGCCGAGCGCGGCATTGTCCATCGAATGGCCGTGACCGACCATCGCGATTGGTGCAGCCGTCATAACGAAGGTCATGAGACCGTAGGAAACCACGCCCGCCGCCACGGCCAGCACATAGCGGGGCGTGGTGAGGATTTCGGATAGTTTGCGTCCGCCATCGCCTCGGCCGGCCTTCGCGGCAGGGCTCGTGCTGCGGTAGGTCAGAAGCAGTGGGATTGCGAGAAGCGCTAGACCAGCCTGGCTGATAAAACTGCCGGCAAAGGTAAAGCCGGGCAATGAATCACGCGTCCAGATAACGAGCTGAGGCCCAATGATAGCGGCAAGCAGGCCACCCACCATCACCCGGGAAATGGCCTTGTCCCGCTGCGCCCCCGACATCTCATCGCCGGCTGCGAACCTGTAGCTTTGAACATAAGAGCCGTAGAAGCCGGCCGCCATTGTTCCCAGGCAAAAGACCAAGAACAGCTTCGCGACGATCCCCACAGCGGCAATCAGACCGCCGGCGATGCCCAGAAAAGCTCCAAGTATATATGCATTGCGTCGGCCAAGACGGCGCATGAAGTATGCGGCTGGAAGGGTGCCGAGCGCCAGACCGACATTGTAGAGACTGACGGGAAGCGTCGCGAGCGCCGGGTTGGACGACAGATGCTGTCCGACCAATCCACCCAGGGAAATTACAATCGGACCATTGGCGCCACCAAAGACCTGGCTTGCCCCCAAGACGTACGTGTTTCGGTTCTTGGCGCGGTCATCGATCATGGTTCACCTGCAATTCGTTAGGCCAGGCAGCTTATTGCGACGCGCTTGCCGGACTTGTCTGGAATAGAAAAACTGACCCATAATGCAAGGAGGGGCGACACCTCCTCAGCCGCCATTGCGGCCGCCGCCATGGGAAGGCCGAGGCAATTTAAAGTTTTGCTCCACGCTGACAACATCGAAAAACTCCGCTCGCGGCAAAGATAAGGTTTCCATGAAATCGCCCGTTTATCTCAATGCTCTCCGCGCGTTCGAGGCCAGCGCCAGGCATGGCAGCTTCGTTGAAGCCGCCGCCGAGCTCCATGTGACGGCGCCCGCCGTCGGGCAGCTCGTGCGCGGCCTTGAAGAATGGATTGGCGCGCCCCTCTTTTATCGAACGGCGGCCGGCAAGACCCGGCTGATGCCGACGGAAGCAGCAAACCGAGCCTTGCCTGACATCCGGCAAGGATTGGATCGACTGAGCCTCGGGCTTGAGCGCCTGAAGGAAGGGGCGGTTGGCCGGGTTCTCACGGTCACAGTCAGTCCCGCCTTTGCGGCAAAGTGGCTGCTTCCGAGAATCGAGCGGTTTCAAGCGAGGGTGCCGGACGTCGATATTCGCCTGGATACCAGCCTGAAGCTCGCCGACTATGCTGCGCAGGGCATCGATATCGGGGTTCGGTACGGCGCCGGCGACTGGCTTGGGCTGGTTTCGGAGAAGTTGATGGAGGAAGAGGTTTTTCCGGTATGTTCTCCGGCGCTGAAGGCTTCCCTGACATTGCGGCGGCCGGACGAACTTGCGGCCTGCACGCTTATTCACGACGTCTCGGTCGATCCGAATTCCGGGTTCATGACGTGGGATTTGTGGTTCAAGACGATGGGCATCGTTCAAACGGCGCAGCCAAGGGGTTTAACGATCAACAATTCGGCGGCCGTGCTCCAAGCCGCCATCGATGGACGCGGCGTCGCTCTGGCCCGGAGCATCCTGGCTCATGATGACTTGGCGGCCGGCCGGCTGGTCAGGTTGTTTCCCGATCGATCCGCCGCTTCGTCACTTGCCTATTACGTCACTTATCGGCCTGATTTTGCAGCACTGCCACGTCTTGCCGCATTCCGGGACTGGCTTTTCGAGGAAGCGCTCGCCGAGCGGTCCTTACCTGAATAGTTTTTCTTTTCCACAGACGAAGAACTTCGCGTTTGCGAGTTCATGAGCTTCGGTCAATTCTGACATCAAAGGCGTGTCTCCCACGCGCATAAGGCGTTGCGTCGCCTGGCAATTGCGCTGTGCGGAGACCGAAAGTTTTTCTTTCGATCAAACCTGTCCTTGTGCGGCCAGGTCTTGGGAAGCGGATATGTTGAACAAAGAGACCTATCTTCGAGGCGGTCGATGAGCCTGCCAGTCGTGATTGTCGGCGGAGGCATTTCGGGGCTGACGCTTGCTCATGCAATGCAGTCGGCCGGCGTCGAGTTCGTTCTCATCGAAGGACGCGACCGGCTGGGAGGCCGGATCCTTTCAGCGGGGATCGATGGATTGCCGTCTGAAGACGGATTCGATCTCGGCCCATCCTGGGTGTGGCCGGAGATGCAGCCAGTCCTCTGTTCTCTGGCGGAAAGTTTTGGCATCCGGCTTTTTCCGCAGAACGACGATGGCGACATCGTCTTTGAACGGTCGGCAAGCGTCGCGCCTCAACGCTTTCCAGCTTTGCAACGCGAACCGCGATCCATGCGGATCATGGGTGGCACGGCCTCTATTATCGCGGCGTTGAAAAGCCGAATTACTCCTGAACATATACGGCTCGGCACTGGAGTCACCGGGCTTGCCCGTATGGGCGGCTTGGTCTCGGCAACGATCGAGAGGCCGGATGGAACGGCCGAGACGATGGAGGCGGCGATCGTGGTGCTCGCAATGCCGCCCCGCCTTATCGATCGTTCGATCAAGTTCGAACCGCCCGTCGATCCTGCGCTGGCCCGGCGATGGCGTTCAACGCCGACCTGGATGGCTCCGCATGCCAAGTTTTTCGCAATCTACGACGAAGCATTTTGGCAAAGAGATGGGCTCTCCGGTGCGGCGCAGAGTATGATTGGCCCTCTCGGGGAAATACATGACGCGACGACATCGTCCGGCAAGGCAGCTCTGTTCGGCTTCATCGGCGTAAATGCCACAGAGCGCCGGCGGATCGGGCCGGAACCAATCATTCAAGCGGCCGTTCAACAGCTCGTCCGGCTGTTCGGAGACAAGGCTCGGACACCGGTGGCGACCTTATACAAAGATTGGGCCGCCGACGCGCTGACGGCGACCGAGGAAGACTTGATTGCCACTGGCCACCCCCTCCCCGATACCCGGCCATGGGTATCGGGAGACTGGGCGCCAGTGCTGATGCTGGCTGGTTCCGAAACCAGCATGACGAACCCGGGCTACTTGGAAGGAGGGGCTGAAGCGGCTCTGCGTGTCGCGGCAGACATCAAACGCATGTGGCAACGCTTTTCCAAGCCCTCGGCATCGGCATCCCACTTGTGAAATCCCTGGAGGTTCAAATGAAACGAATATATCGCGCGATGCAGGTGACGAGCCCGGGCACGCTTGAGCTGGTGGAACGCGCTATTCCGACGCCGGGCGCCGGCGAGGTGCTGATCGAGGTCGATGCCTGCGGAATCTGCGGTGCGGACGCCAAAGATATTGAGGGGCCGGACACCAATGGCCGCTTGCCTCGCGTGCCGGGTCACGAAGTCGTAGGCAGGATTGCTTCAATCGGACGCGGTACGCCCGGCCGATGGAAGATCGGCCAAAGAGTTGGCGTCGGCCGCCTTGGCGGTCACTGCAACGAATGCGATCCGTGCCGAAGCGGCCAATTTCAGCTATGCACGAACCAGCCTGTCGTCGGCGTGACCTGTGACGGCGGTTATGCAGAGATGATGATCGCCCGAAATACCGGACTGGTCTCGATCCCCGACGAGCTCACTGCAGAGGAGGCTGCGCCGATCCTATGCGCGGGTCTGGCGACCTTCAACGCCCTGAAGAAATGCGGCGCGGAAGCGGGTGACGTCGTGGCCATTATCGGCATAGGCGGTCTTGGCCACATGGCTCTGCAATATGCCCGCAAGATGGGCTTCAAAGTGATTGCCGTCGGACGCGGCGATGACATTGCCGACGATGCGAGGTCGCTCGGAGCTTATGACTATATCAATGCGGCCAAGGAAAACGCAGTCGAGCGTTTGCAGAGCCTGGGTGGTGCGAAGGCCGTCGTTTCCACCATTGGAGACCTGCAGATGGTTTCTGCATTAATGCCAGGAATCGCGGCTCAAGGTCGGCTTGTCGTCCTTGGCATCGGAAAGGACCCCTTGACCGTGTCGTCCGGATCTCTGGTCGGTGGTGAGCGCAGTGTGTTGGGCTCGATCACGGGATCGCCTTTCGAGAACGAAAAAACGTTGGATTTTTCGGTCCTCGTTGGCGTGCGTCCGCTGTTCGAAACGATGCCGTTCGAACAGGCTACGCGTGCCTTCGAAAAGATGAAGTCCGGTGACGTCAAGTTTCGGGTGGTGCTGACGATGGAGAAGAACGATGCGTCTCAATGATGATTTCACCAAACCGGTCGTTGTCCATGCTGCGAAACTGGATTGGGTTGCGAGCCCCGCTCGCGGAGTTGATCGTCGGATGCTTTACCGCGTCGGCGAGGAAGTGGCTCGGGCGACATCGATTGTCCGCTACGCCGCAGGCAGCGTATTTCCGTCGCATACGCACACGGGGGGCGAAGAAATATTGGTACTCGATGGGATATTCGAGGATGAACACGGTCGTTTCCCGGCCGGATCATACTTTCGAAATCCCCCAGGTACATCTCATGCGCCGGCATCCGTTGACGGGTGCATTATCTTCGTGAAGCTCTGGCAGTTTCGGGAGGGCGACGACGCGCAAATCCTTCGCAGACCTGGCGAAGGAGAGCCTTTTGTTTCCGAGGATACGGGCTCCGCAACGATCCTGTTCGATGACGGCCATGAGCGGGTCTATCTTCAAAGGTGGGGCAGCAACGCCTCGATCAATCTTTCGAATCCTCGTGGATTGGAAATGCTGGTTCTCGAAGGCGAACTGTCCGTTGGGACGGAGCGACTTCGATCCCAGAGCTGGATGCGGCTGCCTCAAGGTGACGGTCTGGTGGCGAACGCCGGTCCAGAAGGTGCATATGCATGGATTAAAAACGCACCATTGCAGCACGCCGATGTTCTGAAGCTCCCATCTTAGGAGATCACCCCTGTGCTCGGCACCTTTGTGCTGGACGCCGGCCTGCGCGGTCCTGTAAATAGAGCCCGCGCTGGAATTCGCTCGCTTCCGCATTCTGCCGGCGGGCCAGAGGTACTTTGATGAAAAGATGCGAAGTCGCTATCGTCGGCGCGGGGCTCGCCGGGCTCTGCGCGGCACGGGCCCTCAAGTCGATGGGTATCGATTTTCTCTTGCTTGAAGCACGGGATCGGCTGGGCGGCCGCATCCTGACATCAGACGAACATGGAATGCCTACCGACGACGGGTTCGATCTCGGCCCCTCCTGGTTTTGGCCGATGATGCAACCTGATATGGCGGACCTCGTCTCCGAACTGGGGCTCCAGTCGTTCTCGCAAAATAACAATGGCGATGTGATCTTCGAGCGAATGTCGCGCGAAGGACCGCAAAGGTATCGCCCTGTCGAACAGCAAGGAAAATCTCTCCGGCTGACCGGCGGTTCGGCGGCGCTGGTGCGAGCTCTGGAACGAGACATTCCTGCCGACAGAATTCGACTCAACACCCATGTGTCGGCCATGGCGCTTACCGGCGAAGGCGTGGAGATCACCTTGAAGACTCCGGACGGCATGGCTGCGGTGGTCCACGCATCAAAGGTAATTTGCGCCCTGCCGCCTCGACTGCTCGAGGCAAATGTGACTTTCACGCCGCCACAAGAGCAATACACCTTGGCTCGTTGGCGGGATACTCCGACCTGGATGGCGCCGCACGCCAAGTTCTTCGCGATATATAATCGGCCCTTCTGGCGTGACGACGGATTGTCGGGGACGGCCCAGAGCATGGTCGGGCCCATGGTCGAAATGCATGACGCTACCCTCGCCAACGGAAAGGCCGCGCTCTTTGGCTTCATCGGTATTGGCGCTGACCAGCGAGCGGCATTGGGTGACGAGGCGTTGAAGAAGGCCTGCCTTGCTCAGTTCGCTCGAATCTTCGGTGCGGGCGCATCTGAACCGCGCAGCACGCTTTTGAAAGACTGGGCGGCCGATCCATTGACTGCGACAAGCCGTGACCCCCTTGCAACTGGACATTTGTCGGCTGAGGACGCGAACTCGCTCTCCGGACTATGGGGCCAGCGACTGTTTATGGCCGGCAGCGAAACGAGCGCGATTGAAGCCGGCTTCCTCGCTGGGGCCGTTGCCGCTGCGAAGCGGGCCGTGTTGGCGGTCGTTTCGCCAGGCTGATCGCGAGGAACGTCGGCGATAACATTGGAACAAATTGGCAACATGCACGCGGAATTGCGGACGTAATTGGCCGCGACCTCCCTATCTCATCCGCCTGTTATCCACAGCTTATCCACAGGCGTGGCGGCGGCGAATGCAGCAACTTCAATGACATTTCGCGAACGGCAAACAATAGCTCACAAATACTATGTGACCGCCGGATGACACTGCGCTTTTGTTTGCCGGCGCAGATACAAATCGCGACGGAGCTTGGATAGATTAAGTTTTGTTCCCGACCGTGGCGGCGGATACTGGGGAGGAGTGGCGGTGGGCAGACGAGGAGCCCACCGCCTTTTCTTCAGGCGGTGCGGGAGCTTCTGTAGACAGAGACGCCGAGTTCTCTGATTTTCTTGCGCAGGGTGTTGCGGTTGAGCCCGAGAAGATCGGCCGCCTTGATCTGATTGCCGCGGGTTGCCGTGAGCGCGGCGAGGATCAGCGGATATTCCATTTCGGTTAGCACGCGGTCATAGAGGCCAGGCGGCGGCAGGTTGTCGCCGAAACTGGAGAAATAGGTGCGCATGTTCTCCTCGACCGCCTGAGCGATCGTCATCGAACCATTGCGGATCGGCCCCTTGTCGATCGGGCTGTCGGGCACGTCGGAGCGCAGCTCGGCATCGATGATCTCGCGGGTGATGACATCCTGCGGATAGAGCGCCATCAGGCGGCGGATCAGATTTTCCAGCTCGCGGACGTTGCCCGGCCAGGCGTAGGCCTTCATCAATTCCAACGCTTCCTGATCGAAGCGTTTGGAGCCGAGGCCCTCCTTTTCCGCCTGCTGAATGAAATGGCGCACGAGATCGGGAATGTCCTCGGCGCGGTCGCGCAGCGGCGGCAGGCGCAGCGGCACGACGTTGAGGCGGTAGTAGAGATCCTCACGGAACAGGCCCTGGTTGATCGCCTGCTTCAGATCCTTGTTGGTGGCGGCAACGATGCGCACGTCGGTGCGGATCGGCGTGCGGCCGCCGACGGTGGTGTATTCGCCCTGCTGCAACACGCGCAGAAGCCGGGTCTGGGCGTCCATCGGCATGTCGCCGATTTCATCGAGGAAGAGCGTGCCGCCTTCGGCCTGCTCGAATCGGCCGGTCGAGCGGGTCTGGGCGCCGGTGAAGGCGCCCTTCTCGTGACCGAAGAGTTCCGATTCGATCAGGTCGCGCGGGATCGCCGCCATGTTGATCGCCACGAAGGGGCCGTTGCGGCGCTTGCCGTAATCGTGCAGGGCGCGGGCGACAAGCTCCTTGCCGGTGCCGGATTCGCCGGTGATCATCAGCGTCAGATCGGTCTGCATCAGCCGAGCGAGCACGCGATAGATTTCCTGCATCGCCGCCGAGCGGCCGACCAGCGGCATGCCGTCCTGCATGTCCTCCTCGAGCTTGGCGGGCTTGCGCTTCGGCTCGGCCAGAGCCCGGCCGATAATGCCGATGAGTTCTGTCAGGTCGAAAGGCTTCGGCAGATAATCATAGGCGCCCTTCTCGGACGCCTTGATGGCGGTCATGAAGGTGTTCTGGGCGCTCATGACGAGGACCGGCAGATCCGGACGGGCCTTCTTGATACGCGGCAAAAGGTCGAATGCGTTCTCGTCGGGCATCACCACGTCGGTGACGACAAGATCGCCCTCGCCCGCCGAAATCCAGCGCCACAGCGTTGCGGCGTTGGAGGTGATGCGAACGTCATAACCGGCGCGGCTCAAAGCCTGGTTGAGCACGGTGCGTATGGCGGCATCATCATCTGCAACGAGGATCGTGGCTGTCATCGAGAAGGTCCTGTCGAGCTTACGGAAGAGGCATCCTCGAGCGAGGCGTCCTTCGACGCCGGCATGAGAACGCGGAAAGTCGTGCGGCTATTCTGGCTGTCGCATTCGATGATGCCGCCGTGATCGCCGATGATCTTGGCGACCAGCGCCAGGCCGAGGCCGCTGCCGTTCGTCTTGGTGGTGATGAAGGGATCGAAGAGATGCGGCAGCAGATCGGCGGGGACGCCGGGCCCGTTGTCGTGGACGCAGAACTCCAGCGGCAGCGAGATTTTTTCGCGCGTGCCGGCGACCGACAGACGGATGCCGGGGCGATAGGCGGTCGTCAGCATGATCTCGCCGTCCGGCCGGTCGCCGACGGCTTCGGCGGCGTTCTTCACCAGGTTGAGGAAGACCTGGACGAGCTGGTCGCGATTGGCATAGACAGCCGGCAGCGATGGGTCGTAACTCTCGGTGATGCGGATATTGCGCGCAAAGCCCGCCTTGGCGACCGCCTTCACGTGATCGAGCACGGAATGGATATTGACCGGCATGCGGTCGACCGGGCGTTCGTCGGAAAAGACCTCCATGCGGTCGACCAGCGAGACGATGCGGTCGGTCTCGTCGCAGATCAGCCGGGTCAGCGCCCGGTCGTCGTCGATCACCGATTGTTCGAGCAACTGGGCAGCACCCCGGATGCCGGAGAGCGGGTTCTTGATCTCATGCGCCAGCATGGAGGCAAGTCCGGTCACGGAACGGGCGGCAGCGCGATGCGTCAGCTGCCGATCGATCTTGTCGGCCATCGAGCGTTCCTGGAAGACGATGACAACGGCGCCGGGTTCGCTCAGCACCGGAGCGACATAGAGATCGACGAGCTTGTCCTGGCCGAGGCGCGGGGAACTCAGGTCGACACGGTATTCGTTGACAGGCGCCTTGCGCTCACGCACCTGGTCGATCAGGGCGAGCAGCGGACTGCCGAAGGGAATGAAGGTCGAAATCCGATAACGCGCCAAATGCGAGGCGCTGGCGCCAAAGAATGCTTCCGCCTCCCAATTGGCGAAGGCGACGAAACCGGATTCATCGACCATGACCACTGGGTTCTGGATGGCGTTCAGCACGGCCATGGCAACGGTTCCGCCGGCGTGGTCAGGCGGAGATGTCATATCCTTCGTCATGCCGCCTCCCGGCTGTCGAGCGCACCTGCGGCCAATGCGTCATAAAGGCGCGCGGCCACCTCACGCGGGTCACGCGAGGTCATGATGTCTGTCTTCAAGCCACCGACAAGCGCGGGAGCAAACCGCTCAAGATACCAGCCGAGATGCTTGCGGGCATGACGGATCGCCACCGCCTCACCATAAAAATCGAGCATCATTCGGTAATGTTCGACGGCGATATCGGCAATCTCTTCGCGTCGCGGTTCTGCCGCTCCGGCGAGCACGCCGGCATGCCACGGCCTGCCCTGGCAGCCCCGGCCGATCATGACGGCATCGGCGCCGGAGCGGCGCAGGATATCCTGCGCGTCATCAGCAGTCTCGACGTCGCCATTGGCGATCAGCGGAACGGAGATCACCTCGCGGACAGCGCGGATCGCGTCCCAATCGGCGCGACCTTCGTAAAATTGCATGCGGGTGCGGCCGTGGATGGTCACCAGCTGGATGCCGGCCGCCTCGGCGCGGCGGGCAATCTCGGGCGCATTGATGGAATTCTCGTCCCAGCCGAGGCGCATCTTCAGCGTCACCGGAATGTCCACGGCCTGGACCGTCGCCTCTATCAGGCTGAGCGCGTGATCTGGATCGCGCATCAGCGCCGAGCCGGAATAACCGCCGATCACCTTCTTTGCCGGACAGCCCATGTTGATGTCGATGATGTCGGCGCCATGATCGGCCGCGATCTTCGCCGCTTCCGCCATCCAGTGCGCTTCGCGCCCGGCGAGTTGCACCATATGCGGCCGGAAGCCGGCAGCCTTCAGCCGCGACCAGGATTCGGCGGTGTCATTGACCAGCTCGCGGCTCGCCACCATCTCGGTAACGACGAGGCCGGCGCCGAAGCGCCAGGCAAGCTCGCGGAAGGGCATGTCCGTGACGCCGGACATCGGCGCCAGCACAACGCGGTTCCGCACGGACACGGGTCCGATTCGGAAAGGCGCTGCGAGATTCTTGCAAATCAAATGATTATCTTTCAGGCACACCATGGAGCTGCATTATTTTTAGCCACAGATCGCTGCCTTTGCCAAGGGGGCTCGGATCGAAATCGATATTTTTCAGGGCAGATGCTGGAAAAGCTTCCAGCAAGAGGTTAGAGCACTCCGGTCAATTCCGCATAATTTAGGGGATTTATGCTGCAAATGCCGTCCAAGCAACCGATATCGGCTGGAATTGTCATCGTTGCCGCCGGCCGTGGCGAGCGCGCCGGATCCTCCACGGAAGGCCCCAAGCAATATCGCATTATCGGCGGCAAGCCGGTTATCGTCCATACGCTTGAAAACTTCATGACATGGGAAGCTGCCAAACAGATCGTCGTCGTCATTCATCCCGACGACGCGGCGCTGTTTGCCAAGGCGTCTCGCCATATCGTCTCGGCAACGCCGATCGAAACGGTACATGGCGGCGCGACCAGGCAACAGTCCGTGCTTGCTGGCCTGAGATACCTCAAGGACAAGCATGTCGGCCATGTGCTGATCCACGATGCGGTGCGACCCTTCTTCGACCACGGGCTTCTCGACCGCATTGCCGAAAGCCTTGGCGACGGCGCACAGGCAGTGCTGCCGGCCATGCCGGTCACCGATACGCTGAAACGCACCGACGGCGCCGGCACCGTGCTGACGACGGTCTCGCGCGAGCACCTTTATGCAGCGCAGACGCCGCAATCCTTCGCCTTCGCAGCGATCCTCGACGCGCATGAGAAGGCGGCGGCGAGAGGGCGAAGCGATTTCACCGACGACGCCTCGATCGCCGAATGGGCCGGCATTCCGGTGACCATCGTCGAGGGCACGCCCGACAACGTCAAGCTGACGGTCAAGCGCGATATCGCCATGGCCGACGACAAGCTGTCGGCCCCGCTGCTTCCCGACGTGCGCACCGGCAACGGCTATGACGTGCACCAGCTCGAAGCGGGCGACGGCGTGACCCTCTGCGGCGTGTTCATTCCGCATGATCAGAAGCTCAAGGGCCATTCCGATGCCGACGTCGCACTGCATGCGCTGACAGACGCGCTGCTTGCCACCTGCGGCGCCGGCGATATCGGCGATCATTTCCCGCCCTCCGATCCGCAATGGAAAGGAGCGGCTTCGAAGATCTTCATCGAGCATGCCGCCCGGATCGTACGCGAACGCGGCGGCACGATCATGAATGCCGACGTCTCGCTGATCGCCGAGGCGCCGAAGGTGGGGCCGCATCGCGAAGCCATGCGGGCAAGACTGTCCGAATATCTCGGCATCGATCTCGAACGATGCTCGGTCAAGGCGACGACCAATGAGAAGATCGGCTTCGTCGGCCGGCGCGAAGGTATTGCGGCGATCGCCACGGCGACCGTCGTCTATCGGGGAATGAAGCGATGAGCCTTTTTCCCGAGGATATCCAGTCGGCGGCAGAGGCGATCATCCGCGACTTCACGGCTGCCGGGCTGATGATCTCGACGGCCGAATCCTGCACCGGCGGGCTGATCGCCGGGGCGCTGACTGAAATATCGGGCTCGTCTGCGGTCGTCGACCGCGGCTTCGTCACCTATACGAACACGGCGAAGATGGAACTGCTTGGGGTGCAGGAGCAAACGCTGCTCGGCTTCGGGGCGGTTTCCGAAGAGACAGCACGGCAGATGGCGCAGGGCGCCCTCTTCCGCTCGCGCGCCGCGATCGCCGTCGCCGTCACCGGCATTGCGGGCCCCGGTGGCGGGTCGGCGGAAAAACCGGTTGGGCTCGTGCATCTTGCCGCCAGGTCGCGCACCGGCGCATCCGTCCACCGAAAGATGCTGTACGGCGATATCGGCCGCAGCGCTGTGCGGCTGGCAACAGTACGGACGGCGCTGGAGATGGTGCATTCGCTGCTGCCCGACTGACGCCGGCTGCGATCGCCGTCACACTTTGATGTAGATTCTGTTCGCCCTTGTTTCGAAGGCTTCGGTGAACATGCGGAAGGCGCGATCGAACATCGAACCCATCAGCGCGCCCAGAATGCGGCTCTTGAACTCGTAGTCGATGAAAAAATTGATCGTGCAGCCACCGGCGGGAGTTTCGGCGAAATGCCACCGGTTTTCCAGATATTTGAATGGGCCGTCGATATATTTGACCTCGATGACGCGCTCGGCCCGGTTCAACAGTACCTGGGTCGTGAAGGTCTCGCGGATTGCCTTATAACCGACGGTCATGTCGGCCACGAGCAGGATCTTGCCGTCGCGCTCCTTGCGGCTCCTGACGGAAAGCGCTTCGCAGAGCGGCAGGAATTCGGGATAACGCTCGACATCGGCAACGAGATCGAACATCTGGTCGGGCGTGTGCGGGACGGAACGGTGCGTTTCGAATTGCGGCATAGGCGGCACTTAAGCGGGCGCGTCCAGAAGATCAAGGAGTTCGCCCATCCGGCTGCGGGATTTTAGCTGAAGAACCGGCACATCGGGGCCATATTCGGCGAGGCCGGCGGCAATGCGCGGCGCAAATTTCTCCTCGAAGGTCCAGATGAACCGCAGGAATTCTAAATCGACCTTTTCGATGCAACCCGGTGCCATTTCCGGGCGTGTGCGGCCAATCCATTTCGCCCATCGGCTGACCGCACCCCAGATACAGAGAAGTCGCGGCATGCGGACCCAGATAACGAAATCGGTCCGCGGCAGCCTGATGTCCAGTGAGGACGGGTTGGTGCCGTCCATGATCCAGCGTTCTTCGAGGATCCGGCTGGCGATGATTCTTCGCTGCTCCGCCCTGTCGCGCGCCACCCAGCCGGGAAGCCAGAAAACGTCCCGGTCGAGCGAAATATACGGAAGTCCGAAGCGCTTGGCGATCTTCAGCGAAAGAGTTGATTTCCCGCCGCCCGAGCAGCCCACCACGAGAATGCGCCGGGCTGTGCGAATGCCCTTGGCCGCCCGTTCAAGGTCGGTGATGTCGGTGATCTGCTGACGCAGTGGCAGCTCCGCTCTCTGGGGCATCGTGTTATCCTCGGTCCATCTGCGCCAAAGGCTGCCCCTCACCCTAACCCTCTCCCCGTAAACGGGTAGAGGGGACATGCCAAACGCAGCGTTGAGATTGAGGAAGCGGGTGCGGCATGTTCCCTTCTCCCCGCAAGCGGGGAGAAGGTGCCGGAAGGCGGATGAGGGGCAGGCGGCGATCTAGAGGCCGGAGATATTCTCCTGTCGCAGCACACATCCCTATTCGGCCGCGATCAGCAGCTTCTTCTCACGCGCCGCTCTCAGCCTTGCGAAATCATCGCCGGCATGGTGTGACGAGCGGGTCAGCGGGCTGGAGGCCACCATCAGGAAGCCCTTGCTGTAGGCGACCGTCTCGTAAGACTTGAACTCGTCGGGCGTGACGAAGCTTTCGACCTTGTGGTGCTTGCGGGTCGGCTGCAGGTATTGGCCGATCGTCAGGAAGTCGACATCGGCTGTGCGCAGGTCGTCCATCAGCTGCAGCACTTCATTGCGCTCCTCGCCAAGGCCGACCATGATGCCTGACTTGGTGAACATGGTGGGATCGAGTTCCTTCACCCGCTGCAGCAGGCGGATGGAATGGAAATAGCGGGCGCCGGGGCGAACCGTCAGATAGTTGCCGGCCACCGTTTCCATATTGTGGTTGAAGACGTCGGGCTTGGCGGCGACGACGCGCTCCAGGGCGCCCGCTTTCTTCAGGAAGTCGGGCGTCAGGATTTCGATCGTCGTTGCCGGCGAAGCGGCACGGATCGCCCAGATCACTTTTTCGAAGTGCTCGGCACCGCCGTCCTCGAGATCGTCGCGGTCGACCGAGGTGATGACGACGTGGCTGAGGCCCATCTCCCTGACGGCCTTGGCGACGTTTTCGGGCTCGGCCATGTCGAGCGCATTCGGCTTGCCGGTCGCTACGTTGCAAAAGGCGCAGGCGCGGGTACAGATCTCGCCCATGATCATGAAGGTCGCGTGCTTCTTGTCCCAGCACTCGCCGATATTCGGGCAGCCGGCCTCCTCGCAGACGGTGACGAGCTTGTGCTCCTTCACGATGGCGCGTGTCTCGGCATAGCCCTTGGAAGTCGGCGCCTTGACGCGGATCCAATCCGGCTTGCGCATGACATCCGTATCCGGCCGATGCGCCTTCTCAGGATGGCGCACGCGCTTGGCGTCGGGATTGATCGTGTCGAGAATGGTCACCATTGCAGTCTCAGCTTTCCGCCGCCCTAAGCGGCACAGTCCCTACGACGCGTCGCAATTTAGCGCCGCACCAGTCGCGCAACGAATATCAGCAGGCAGGCGCCGAGGAAACCCGTCACGAAATAGCCGAGCCGTCCACCGGCCAGTTGAACGTGAAACTGGGCGAGGATGGCGGTGGCGACAACCGAGCCGACAATGCCGAGCACGATGTTCAGGAAAATTCCATATCGTGCATCCATCAGCTTGCCGGCCAACCAGCCCGCAAGTCCGCCGATGATGATTGCCGAAATCCAGCCCACGCTTTCCATGCCTGTCCTGCCCTCAATCTGCGCTAAGCGACCGCTCTGGCGACCAGCACCACGATGATGGCGCCGACGGTGGCGTGGATGATCTGCACGACCAGCGCATTTTCAATGCCTAGCGAAATGCCGAGCGCGCTGAACAGATAGCCGCCGACGAAGGCGCCGATGATGCCGCTCAGCAGGCATCTGATCAAACCGCCGCCACCGACGACGAGACTTGCCAGGAAGCCCGCAACCAGGCCGATCAGCAAAAACACCAGCAACGCCTGCGTCTCCATAGACATGATGATTTCCTTTCGCCTTTTCCACCCGACCGGAGTGGCTTTCCACTCCGGAAAAGGGCAGCGCCCCGAAAATTCTCAAGCGTTCAGTACACGACCGTAAGCATCGAGCACCGCTTCCTTCATCGTCTCGGATACGGTCGGATGAGGGAAGATGGTATGCATCAGTTCTTCCTCGGTCGTTTCGAGGTTCATCGCGACGACGAAGCCCTGGATGAGCTCGGTGACTTCGGCGCCAACCATGTGGGCGCCGAGCAGTTCGCCGGTCTTCTTGTCGAAGATCACCTTGACCATGCCCTGGTCTTCGCCGAGAGCGATCGCCTTGCCGTTCGCCGCGAAGGAGAAGCGACCGACCCGGATATCGCGGCCCAGCTCCTTGGCCTTGGCTTCCGTAAGGCCGACGGAGGCGACCTGCGGATTGCAATAGGTGCAGCCCGGCACCTTCCCCTTGTCGGTGGGATGAACATTCGGCAGGCCGGCGATTTTTTCGACGCAGACGACGCCCTCATGCTCGGCCTTGTGGGCCAGCATCGGCGGGCCGGCGACATCACCGATCGCATAGATACCCGCCACATTGGTCTTGCCGTAACCGTCGGCGACGACGCAGCCGCGGTCGGTCTTGATGCCGAGCGCCTCCAGGCCGAGGTTTTCGATATTGCCCTGAACGCCGACAGCCGAAATCATCCGGTCGGCGGTGATCTGCTGGACCTTGCCGTCTGCAGTCTCGACATGGGCGGTGATGCTGTTTGCCGCCTTCTCGACCTTGGTCACCTTGGCGCTGGTGAAGATCTTGAGACCGCGCTTTTCCAGCTGCTTGCGGGCGATGGCGGTGATTTCGGCATCCTCGACCGGCATGATGGTCGGCATGACCTCCACCACCGTGACGTCGACGCCCATCGAGCGATAGAAGCTTGCGAATTCGATGCCGATCGCGCCCGAGCCCATGACGATCAACGACTTCGGCAGCGCATCCGGCTTCAGCGCCTCGAAATAGGTCCAGATCAGCTTGCCGTCGGGCTCGATGCCGGGCAGCGCGCGCGGACGGGCGCCGGTCGCGATGATGATGTGCTTGGCGGTATAGGTGCCTTCGCCCTTGACATTCTTTGGCAGCGGGTGCTGCGGCTCGACTACCGGCTTCGACGACTTGCCGACGACGATTTCACCAGGCTTCAAAAGCTTCGCCTCCCCCCAGATGATGTCGATCTTGTTCTTCTTCATCAGGAAACCGACGCCGGCGTTGAGACGGGCGGAGACAGCGCGCGAGCGGCCGACGACGGCCTTGGCATCCGGCTTGACCGTGCCTTCAAGAACGAGGCCGAAATCCTTGAAGTGATTGGCATGATCGAGCACCTCGGCCGAACGCAACAGCGCCTTCGTCGGTATGCAGCCCCAGTTCAGGCAGATGCCGCCCATATGTTCGCGCTCGACGATCGCCGTCTTAAGCCCGAGCTGGGACGCGCGAATGGCGGCGACATAGCCGCCGGGACCGGAGCCGATGATGATGACGTCGTAGGATTCAGCCATGTGTTTCCTGCCTTTGCTATGCTGCGCTGCGGGTCATGAGCACCCACGCGTGCCTATTGCTGTTTTCGAAGAGCGGCACGGCATCAGCGCGGGCAGCCCTCCGAGAATCCGTTTCTTACATAAGCGACAAAGCCGCCTCATTATCGCTTGCTGCGACCAGCCTGACTGGCGGCGACCAGCCCTTTCGGATGTCCGGCAGCCTGCGTCCGAGGCCGAGGCCGCGCATATGGCGATAAACGCGCCGAGACTGCCGGTGAACCAGTTTTTCAGATCCCCAGCATCATCCGCACGATCGATTCCAGCCCGCGCCCGAGCGCCCGCGTATTTTCCGCATCGAGGTGAATGCCGTCGATCGGCGTGGTCTTGGCGACGGAATTGCCATCGAAAAAGCCACAACCAAGCTCATCGGCAAGGTCGCGATAGAGCGTTGCGAGCTTTGCCGATTCCTCGATGCCGCCGGGAAAGGATGCGGCGAAGGGCACATTGCCGGTCGCGCAGATCGCCGGCGGCGCCACGATCAGGATCTCCGGCCCATCGAACTCGAACGGCCAGGCATGATTGCGGATCAGCCGCACCAGCCGGCTGATGCCTTGGCAGGCGGCGAAAGCGGAGCCAGCCACAACCGGCTTCATGTCATTGGTGCCGAGCAGCAGGATGACGAGGTCGAGCGGCGCATGCGTCTGCAGGATCGTCGGCAGGACGCGCGCACCGTTGCGGTCGCAATCGGCGAGGTGGTCGTCGAAAGCGGTGGTGCGACCGTTCAGCCCTTCGGCGATAACACGCGCATCGCTGCCGAGCGCTGCCTGAAGCACGCTCGGCCAACGGTTCTTGTACTCATGACGGCCTATTGCCTCAGGGTCATGACCCCAGGTCAGCGAGTCACCATAGCAAAGAACGGTCTTGGTCATTTCCGCCTCCGCTTCGCTATCAGACAAGCAAGCCCATCGGGTTTTCGATATAGCCCTTGAAGGCCTGGAGCAACTCGGCGCCGAGGGCGCCGTCGACGCAGCGATGGTCGGTCGACAGCGTCACTGACATCACCGTGGCGATCGCCATTTCGCCGTTCTTGACGACCACCCGCTGCTCGCCGGCGCCGACCGCGAGGATCGTCGCATGCGGCGGGTTGACGACGGCGGCGAAGTTCTTCACGCCCATCATGCCCATGTTCGACACAGAACTCGTGCCGCCCTGATATTCCTCGGGCTTCAGCTTGCGGTCCTTGGCCCGCTTGCCGAGATCGCGCATCTCGTTGGAGATGACAGACAGCGTCTTCTGCTCGGCCTTGCGAATGATCGGCGTGATCAGGCCGCCCGGGATCGACACGGCGACGCCGACGTCGGCGTGCTTGTGCTTGACCATGTTGTTGTCGGTCCACGACACATTGGCGTCCGGAACGTCGCGCAGCGCCAGCGCCATGGCCTTGATGACCATGTCGTTGACCGAGAGCTTGTAGGCCGGAGCGTTGTCCTTGCGCGGCGCCGCATCGTTCAGCTGGGCGCGCAGCGCCATCAGCACGTCGAGCTCGCAATCGACGCTGACGTAGAAATGCGGGATCGTCTGCTTGGATTCGACCAGCCGCCGGGCGATCGTCTTGCGCATGCCGTCATGCGGCACGAGTTCGTAGGAGCCCGGCTCGAAGAGCTTGAGCACGGCTTCCTCGGAGGCACCCTTCGGCGCGGCGGCCGGAGCCGGCGCGGCTGCAGCCTGAGGAGCAGCAGCGGCGGGAGCGGCAGCAGCCTTGGCGCCACCACCGGCAACGGCAGCTTCGATATCGCTCTTGATCACGCGGCCATGCGGACCGGAACCGGCGACGGCCGACAAGTCGATACCAGCTTCCTTGGCCAGCCGGCGGGCGAGCGGCGAAGAGAAGGTGCGGTTGCCACCTGATGAAGCGGCCGCGGGTGCTGCGGCAGGCGCCGGTGCCGTGCCTGGAGCTGCTTCAGCCTTCGCCGGCCCAGCGTCGGCCTTCGGCGCAGGTGCGGCCTCAGCCTTGGCCGGAGCTGCGGAACCTGCACCACTTGCGGCAGCGGCGACATCTTCGCCATCGGCGGCGAGAACGGCGATCAGCGCATTGACCTTAACGCCCTCGGTGCCGGCCGGGACGACCAGCTTGGCGACCGTGCCTTCATCGACGGCTTCGACTTCCATCGTCGCCTTGTCGGTCTCGATCTCGGCGATCACATCGCCAGATTTGACCGTGTCGCCTTCCTTGACCAGCCACTTGGAAAGATTGCCTTCTTCCATGGTCGGAGAGAGGGCGGGCATCGTGATATTGATCGGCATCGAAATACCCTCCCCTTATTTGTAGCAAACAGCCTTCACCGCATCGACGACTTCGCCGACGTTCGGAAGCGCCAGCTTTTCGAGATTGGCGGCGTAAGGCATCGGAACGTCCTTGCCCGCAATCGTCAGGATCGGCGCATCGAGATAGTCGAAGGCCTGCTGCATGACGCGGGTGGCGATTTCGGTGCCGACGGAGGATTGCGGATAACCTTCCTCGACGGTGACGAGGCGGCCGGTTTTCTTCACAGATTCGATAACCGTCGGCAGATCCATCGGGCGGATGGTGCGAAGGTCGATCAGTTCAACGTCAATGCCGAGCTGTTCGAGTTCGGCGGCCGCCTTCGTCGCATAGGTCATGCCGATGCCGAAGGAGACGACGGTGACGTCCTTGCCCTGGCGATGGATCCGCGCCTTGCCGATCGGCAGGACGAAATTATCGAGCTTCGGCACGTCGAAGTGCTGGCCGTAGAGAATTTCGTTTTCGAGGAAGATGATCGGGTTCGGATCGCGAATCGCTGCCTTCAGCAGACCCTTGGCGTCGGATGCCGTGTACGGCATGACGACCTTCAGGCCGGGGATGGCGCTATACCAGGCGGCATAGTCCTGGCTGTGCTGGGCGCCGACGCGGGCGGCGGCACCGTTCGGGCCGCGGAAGACGATCGGAGCGCCCATCTGGCCGCCGGACATATACAGCGTCTTGGCGGCCGAGTTGATGATGTGGTCGATCGCCTGCATGGCGAAATTGAAGGTCATGAATTCGACGATCGGGCGAAGGCCGGCCATGGCGGCACCGACGCCGACGCCGGCAAAGCCGTGCTCGGTGATCGGCGTATCGATGACGCGGCGGGGGCCGAATTCCTGCAGCAGGCCCTGCGTGACCTTGTAGGCGCCCTGATATTCGGCGACTTCCTCACCCATGACGAAGACGTCGTCGTTGGCGCGCATTTCTTCGGCCATGGCGTCGCGCAGCGCTTCGCGCACGGTCATCGACACCATTTCGGTGCCGGCCGGGATTTCCGGATCGTTCGGAACGACGGCTTTCGGCTCGGCCGGAAGCGGCGCGGAAGCAGAACCGGTGTTGGTCGGCTTCTCTTCCTGAGCCACCTGCGGAGCGGCTGCGGCCGGCTTGGCAGCTGATATATCCGAAGCGGATTCGCCATCTTGCAGCAGCACGGCGATCTTGGTGTTGACCTTGACGCCTTCGGTGCCGGCGTCGACCAGCAGCTTGCCGATCACGCCTTCGTCGACCGCTTCGACTTCCATCGTCGCCTTGTCGGTTTCGATTTCGGCGATGACGTCGCCAGAAGTGACCTTGTCACCTTCCTGCTTCAGCCATTTGGACAGCGTGCCTTCTTCCATCGTCGGAGAGAGGGCGGGCATGAGGATATCGATAGGCATGGGTTCCCTCCCCGATTAGAGCAGAATGTCGGTGTAGAGCTCGGACGCATCCGGCTCCGGATCGGCCTGTGCGAAGTCGGCGCTGTCGGCGACGATGTCGCGAACATCCTTGTCGATCGCCTTCAGATCGTCTTCGGAAGCCCAGCCCTTTTCGATGAGGCGTGCCTTTACCTGCTCGATCGGATCCTGTTCGGAGCGCATCTTCTGCACTTCTTCCTTTGTGCGATATTTCGCCGGATCGGACATGGAGTGGCCGCGATAACGATAGGTCAGCATTTCGAGAATGATCGGGCCCTTGCCGGAGCGGCAATGTTCGAGCGCCTCGTCGGCGGCCGCCTTGACGGCGCGAACGTCCATGCCGTCGACCTGAATGCCGGGAATGCCGAAGCCGGAGCCGCGTAGCGAGTAATTCGACTGAGCGGTGGCACGGGCGGTCGAGGTGCCCATGGCGTAACGGTTGTTTTCGACGATATAGACGATCGGCAGCTTCCAGAGAGCCGCCATGTTGAAGCTCTCGTAGACCTGGCCCTGGTTGGCAGCGCCGTCGCCGAAATAGGCGATGGCGACATTGCCGTTGCCGCGGTAGTGGTTTGCAAAGGCAAGGCCGGTTCCGAGCGAAACCTGGGCGCCGACGATGCCGTGACCGCCGTAGAAATGCTTCTCTTTCGAGAACATGTGCATCGAGCCGCCCTTCCCGTGGGAATAGCCGCTGCGGCGCCCGGTCAGTTCCGCCATGACCCCGCGCGCCTCCATGCCGGTTGCCAGCATGTGGCCGTGGTCGCGATAGGCGGTGATGACCTGATCGCCTTCCTTCTGCGCCATCTGCATGCCGACGACGACAGCTTCCTGACCGATATAGAGATGACAAAAGCCGCCGATGAAGCCCATGCCGTAAAGCTGACCGGCCTTCTCCTCGAAGCGGCGGATCAGTAGCATCTCGCGATAGGCCTTGAGTTCCTCATCCCGGTCGAAGTCGGCTACCGGGCCTCCATTCGATGCTTTGGCTGCTGGTTTTGCTGCAGTTTTGCGGCTGGAAACGGTCGCGGTCTTTCGCGGCGCCATTCAACCCTCCCTATGGGTTTGTCGTTTCTCGGTGGCGCGTACCATAGGGAAGAAATATGACCACAGCAATGCCATAATTGCATGGCTCGTATTCGACGCTAAATTATTGGAAATAAATCAGAAATTCCAATTAACCGAATTCCGGTTAATTGGAATAATGATTGAATATGACGATCTCGTCCGCACGCGACATATTCAGCTGATATCGCGCCTTTTCGTCCAGCATGTCCTTGTCGAGCGAGCCGTCACTCAGTAGCGCCACCTGGCTTTCCAGATGTTCGCGCTTCGCCTTCAGGACGGCAAGCTCCCTTTCGCGCGCAACGCGCTGACGCTCGAACGTCTCCGTCGCCCGCAGGCCATAATCGCCATGGATGCAATGATAACCGAAATAGGAAAGGAACGCGACCGTCATAGCCGGGATGACGAAGCGGCCGAGCTTTCTCTTCTTATGATGCTTTGTCCACATACATGCATGCTCTTGAACGCATTACCAATTCGTTCAGCATAACGCGCAGAGATTAACCGTTCATTGACCGTAACCGCCGGCAAGAAAAAACCCGCGCCGGTGAGGCGCGGGTCGAGCATTGCAAATCAGATCGGATCAGCCTTTGATGATCGAGCGGCCGGCATATTGGGCCTGGGGGCCTAGGCCCTCCTCGATGCGGATCAGCTGATTGTACTTGGCGAGACGGTCAGAACGCGACAGTGAGCCGGTCTTGATCTGGCCGCAGTTGGTGGCGACGGCGAGATCGGCAATGGTCGAATCTTCCGTTTCTCCGGAGCGGTGCGACATGACGGCGGTATAGGCTGCCTTATGCGCCGTGTTAACGGCATCAAGCGTTTCCGTCAGAGAGCCGATCTGGTTGACCTTGACGAGGATCGAGTTGGCGACGCCCATGCGGATGCCGTCGCGAAGGCGGGCCGAGTTGGTGACGAAGAGATCGTCGCCGACGAGCTGAGTCTTCTTGCCGATCAGATCGGTCAGCGCCTTCCAGCCCTCCCAGTCGTCTTCGGCCATGCCGTCTTCGATCGAGATGATCGGGTATTTGCCGGCGAGCTCGGCCAGATATTCGGCCATGGCGCCCGACTCGAGCGTGCGGCCTTCGCCCTCCAGAACATACTTGCCGTCCTTGAAGAATTCCGTCGAGGCGCAGTCGAGGCCGAGGCACATGTCGTCGCCCGGCTTGTAGCCGGCTTTCTCGATCGACTTCATGATGAAGTCCAGGGCTTCGGGCGCACTCTTCAGGCCGGGAGCGAAGCCGCCTTCGTCGCCGACATTGGTGTTGTGGCCCTGCGCGGCAAGCTCCTTGCGGAGCGTATGGAAGACTTCCGAACCCATGCGCACGGCGTCGGCGATCGAATCGGCGCCGACCGGCAGGATCATGAATTCCTGGAAGTCGATCGGGTTGTCGGCATGAGCGCCGCCGTTGATGATGTTCATCATCGGCACCGGCAGGAGGCTGGCGGAAGCGCCGCCGACGTAACGGTAAAGCGGCAGGCCGGATGCCTGGGCCGCAGCCTTGGCGACGGCGAGCGAGACGCCGAGGATGGCGTTGGCGCCGAGGCGCGACTTGTTCGGCGTGCCATCGAGCTCGATCATGATGTTGTCGATCTGGATCTGATTTTCGGCATCGATGCCGCCGATCGCGTCGAAGATCTCGGTGTTGGCGGCCTCGACCGCCTTTTCGACGCCCTTGCCGAGGTAGCGCTTGCCGCCGTCGCGCAGCTCGACCGCCTCATGTGCGCCCGTCGAGGCGCCCGAGGGAACGGCCGCGCGGCCCATGCTGCCGTCTTCGAGATAGACGTCGACTTCGACGGTGGGGTTGCCACGGCTATCGAGGATCTCGCGGGCGATGATATCGGTGATTGCAGTCATGGGTTCTTCCTGCTCGGTGGGTGATAAGTCGTTCGAAGCCTGTCATAATCGAAGGCGTGCAAATTACAATGGCGCAATTTCCAGCCTTCGAGCGGGTATCGCATCGTGGCCTAAACCACGATCATGGCAGCCTGTTGAACGTTAGGCCTTGGCGATCGCATCGAAGGCAAGCAGCTTCTCAAGCAGTCGCGGCATGTCCTTGAGATAGACCATGTTCGGCCCGTCGGACGGTGCGTTGTCGGGATCCTGATGGGTTTCGACGAAGACGCCGGCAATTCCCGTCGCCACTGCCGCGCGCGCCAGCGTTTCCACGAACTCGCGCTGGCCGCCGGAGGAATCGCCCTGCCCGCCCGGCTGCGCCACGGAATGGGTGGCGTCAAAAATGACGGGAGCTCCCATCGCCGCCATGATCGGCAGCGAACGCATGTCGGAAACCAGCGTATTGTAGCCGAAGGAGGCACCGCGCTCGCACAAGAGCACATTCGGATTGCCGCTGGCGTTGAGCTTCTTCAGAACGTTCTTCATATCCCAAGGGGCGAGGAACTGGCCCTTCTTGACATTGACGGCGCGGCCGGTTCTGGCGGCGGCGATCAGAAGGTCGGTCTGACGGCAGAGGAAGGCCGGGATCTGCAGAACATCGACCACCTTGGCCACCTCGGCGCATTGCTCGGCCGTATGGACGTCGGTTATGACGGGAAAGCCGAATTCCTTCTTGAGGTCGGCAAAGACCTCCATGCCCTTTTCCAGGCCGATGCCGCGTTCAGCCGAGAGCGAGGTACGGTTCGCCTTGTCGAAGGAGCTCTTGTAGACGAGGCCAATGCCGAGCTTGCCGCAGAGCTCCTTCAGCGTGCCGGCGACCATGAAGGCGTGATCCCGGCTCTCCATCTGGCATGGACCGGCGATCAGCGACAAGCGGCCAGTATTGGAAAAAGTGACCTGGCCTTCGCCTTCGCCGATCCTGACTTCGGAATTCGTGTCGGTGCTCATCGTGTTTCCTCGAAGGCGAAGAGCGCACCCTGCCCGGGCGTGGGCTTCACCAGAATGCGATTGTTCTTGCGTGTGAATGTGATCCCGTTAGCACCCAAATGCGCTTCTGTCACGGCAAGATCGATGACGGTGAAGAGGATTGCCCGCCCCCGCAGGCCGCGATCGGCTGATGAGACAGCGGTTTCGAAATAGGCCTCCAGCCCTTCCGGCGTCATCAAGCTGATCTTTGCATTCGATGCCGCGATATTCATGCCGAAACCGGTTTTCTCCACCGCCGCCTGCCCAATCGCAAGCCCGACGAAGGCGGCGAATGCCGCCGGGTCCGGTGCACAAAGTGCGATCTCGGCAATGCCGATCACGCCATTGGCGTGCGTCTCCAGCGCGGCGCGATCTGTAGGGAACGAATTGATGCGCTGGCAAGTAAAGAGAAAGAAATCGGGGGCGCGCAAATCAGCTGCAAAGGCCAGCTTAAAGCTGCCGACGCTCTCCGAACCGTCCGGCATCCGCATCGGCCGGCTGAACTGCAACATCTCACCGGCGCTCGCGCCGTTGCTGACGAAGCGCTTATGATCGAGGTCGGCATCCTCGCTGAGGAAGGCCAGCGCAGAAAGTCCCTCCTCGCCGCAGCGGAAACGGAAGGCGCGATTGCGGGCGATGAAGACGTTGCCCTGGCGGGCCGCTGCCTCGCTCTCGTCGACACTCGCCACGCCAAGCGGCTCCAGATAGGTCTTGTCGGCGAAAAAGATGCAGGCATTCTCCGTTCCGAAGGGATGGCGCGCATCGGCGGCGACGGTGAAACCGAGCTTGCCGAGCCTTTCACGCGCCAGATCGATATTGACCACGGGCAGCACGACATGATCGAGCGGGTGCGACTTGGCGGAATGCGCGTTCATGAATATCCTCCTGAAACCGGCAAGAGATGTGCGACAGCACCACCCCTCAATGCAAGACATGTGCGCCAATCCGGCAAATGAAAATAAAAATCTCCACGAGTTGGCGCGAGGGTTTACGGAAATTTAGCTACTTGCGGAACACATATGGAACATATAGTGTCCGTTCTGGATTTGTTTCAATCACGGGGTCTGACGTCGATGCTCACGCGCAAACAACAGGAGCTTCTCCTTTTCATCCATGAGCGCATGAAGGAATCCGGCGTTCCTCCCTCTTTCGACGAAATGAAGGATGCCCTGGATCTCGCCTCGAAATCCGGCATTCACCGCCTGATCACGGCGCTTGAGGAACGCGGCTTCATTCGCCGCCTACCGAACCGCGCCCGGGCGCTCGAGGTGATCAAGCTTCCGGAGGCCTATAACCCCAGTCTTCAGCGTCGCGGTTTTTCGCCGAGCGTCATCGAGGGCAGCCTCGGCAAGCCCCAGCCGGTCGCCGCCCCCGCTGCGCCAAAGCCGGTCGCCGACAATGGCAACTCCGTCTCCGTGCCGGTCATGGGACGTATCGCCGCCGGCGTTCCGATCTCGGCGATCCAGAACAACACCCACGATATCGTCGTTCCTTCCGATATGCTCGGCTCCGGTGAGCACTATGCGCTGGAGGTCAAAGGTGATTCGATGATCGACGCCGGCATCTTCGACGGCGACACCGTGATCATTCGCAACGGCAGTACCGCCAGTCCCGGCGATATCGTCGTTGCCCTCGTCGATGACGAGGAAGCAACGCTGAAGCGTTTTCGCCGCAAGGGTGCCTCGATCGCGCTCGAGGCCGCCAACCCGGCTTATGAGACCCGCATCTTCGGGCCCGACCGCGTCAAGGTGCAGGGCAAGCTCGTCGGCCTCATCCGTCGCTATCACTGACGCCGGATGGGCTGGAATCGGTAAAACGATCATTGCGCCAATCATAGGCGCGATGGCGCATCCATGGTCGCGACAAGGCATCGAAGGCGGTGGTGACCTCTAGGCCGGCATCGGCGAAACGCAATTCGAGCGAGCCGGTCCTGCGCAGCGTCTCGCCGGTGAAAAGCGTGCCACCTGAACGGCAGCTGTTGAAACGCAGACGGACCGAGGTCACGACGATATCGGCCGTATCGCAGGCCGGGCCGAGATAGGCGGCATTGTCGATGACGGTGACGATATGGCCATTGCCAAGTCTTGATGTGCACCAAGCCTTCTTGACGCAGGAAAAACGGTTTGCTTCACCGCCTGCGGCGGCTGCCCGCATCGCCGCACTCGCTTCGTTCTGCTGATCGCGGGAAAGCCTGACACGGCGGTCTTCTCCTTCCGGAATGGCCGGACCATCCAGCATCTTCGGCGGATCATGTGTCGGCAGCACCAGCGCTCTCTGCCACTGGTCGAATATGAAATCCGGCGGGTTTTCACGGTTGGAAGCTATTGCCTCAGCCGCGACGACCGCAACCAGACTGCCATCCTCCGAAATCACCAGATCCGGCGGCCGGGGAACCGGCAGAAGCAGCACGATGAGCGTCGAGATGGCGATGATCGATGTGCCGACATGGCGCAGCCGAGTGCGCAGCAGCGTCAGCAGCAGAAAGCCTGCCACCGCCGCTGCGAAATACCAGCCGGGCAAGCGGCCGATGCCGATATCACCGCCCCAGCCGGACACCGTCTTGGCAACCGCAATCACCAGATCGAGGCCGAATCCGACGACCTTCCAGAGCGGAGCGTCCAGACCGAAAGGCATGAGCAACATCGCCAACAATCCGGCCGGCATGACGATGAAGGAGATAATCGGCATCGTCGCAAGGTTTGCCGGCAGGCCGTAAGCCGTCAGGCGATGAAAATGCTCGATCGAAAACAATGCGGTGGAAAAGCCGCCGATCAGCGAGGTCAGGAAGACGCCGCCGAAGAAACCGGCGACGGCAACCACCGGCCTGATGATCGGCAGTTTCAGAAAAGCGTTTTCGCGGACACGCCTGTCCTTCCATAACTGATAGCCCGATACCAAGGCCAATGTTGCGGCAAATGACATCTGAAAGCTCGGTCCCAATACTTCCGAAGGTGAAATGGCGATGATGATGAGCGCGGAGAGAACGACATTGCGCAGGCTGATCGACGGCCGGTCGAAGAAGACGGCAATCAGCATGATGGCCATCATGATAAAGGCGCGCTCGGCCGAAACCCCGAAACCGGAGATCAGGTAATAGGCGGTGACGGCGATGAGCGCGCCGGCAGCGGCGATCTTCTTTGTAGGATAGGCTTGGGCGACGCCGGGAAAGAGGCTGAGCAGCATCCGAAAGCCGACGAAGAAGATGCCGGCCGACAGCGCCATGTTGAGACCCGAGATCGCGACGATATGGGCAAGGCCGGACTGGCGCAGCGCCTCCGTCGTCGCGTGCGATATGGCGCGCCGTTCATCCGTCACCAGGGCAGCGGCAAAGGCGCCGGTATCACCGGGCAGGATCGATCTTATGCGGTCGCCGATGCTGCTGCGCAGCTGGTGGAGCCATTCGAGCAGGGCGTCCGCCGTCGACCTGGCCGCCTGCGGGCCTGCCTCCAAGTCGAGTTTCTCCGGCGCACTATAGAAGAAACCATTGGCGCCGATGCCGTCGAAATAGGCACCGAAGGAGAAGTCGTTGAGCGCGGGAAGTGCGGGGCCCGCCGGCGGCGTCAGACGTGCCTTGCCGGTGATGATGTCGCCGATCTCGAAAGGCGCATCGGTGCCCCGGACGATCGCGGTGATGCGTCTCGGCGGCCGTTTCAGCTCCGGCGCCTCGGTGCCGGCGACGGCAAGAATGTAGCGCCAGCGCCCGCGCCCGTCGCCTTCCCGCCGTTCGACGCGGCCAGTCACCGTCGTCGTCACGGATGAATCGAGGATCACCGTCGAAGCCCGCCAGCTCTCGAACTGAGCTGAGAGCATGCCGCCGGCGAAAAGTGCCAGCGCCATGAAACTTGCGCGCAAGGCCGGTCGGCTGGGACCGGTGAGGAAAACCGCGGCCGCCGACACCAGCAGGCAGAACAGCGATGCAACGAGGGGAAAATCCGATGCAGCAAGAAACCAAAAGGCCGAGCCGGCTCCGAGGAAGACCGGCGAGAACAGCAGCAGGCGGCCATGATCGGCCTCTTCGCCCAGCATGCAGGCCCCGGCACGCAGCGATTGCCCGGCGGTGGCCAGCAGCCGACGATGCAATGGGGTCTGCGACTGCGTCCTTACCGATTGAGTCACCACCGCAGGCGCAGGAAAATCTGGCGGATCGGCAAGGCCGACGCCCGCTTGCGGCCGCAATTCGGCTGTCGTCGTTTCCTGCATGCCCCGCCCAAGATCACCCCGCCAAGCCCTAAGAATGCAACCTTCAAGCAAATCCGGCAAGGATAATCGATTGAAATACGAGGGAAAATCGTAAGCGGCAAAAGGCCAGTCGAATCATCGGCTTCCGCTATGCGTGCGGCTCATCGCTGCGGTGCCTAAAAGGTGATGCCGCAATGCACAAAATGCCGTCACGGTAACTTGGCATTAGCGTCACGATCATATAGCTATCGGAAAGGACGCTTAACCCCTATGGCGCTTTTGTGGCGCCACCGACATTTCGGAGGACAGCATGACGGATCAAAGCGCTACAATAAAAATCGGTGACAAATCGGTCGACCTCGCCGTTAAAAGCGGCACGATCGGCCCGAGCGTCATCGACATCGGTGCCCTCTACAAGAACACAGCTTCCTTCACTTACGATCCGGGCTTCACCTCGACCGCATCCTGTGAATCGAAAATCACCTATATCGACGGTGACGAAGGTGTGCTGCTGCACCGCGGCTATCCGATCGAGCAGCTGGCCGAGCACGGCGATTTCCTCGAGGTCTGCTACCTCCTGCTCTACGGCGAGCTGCCGACGGCCGCGCAAAAGAAGGACTTCGACTATCGTGTCACGCACCACACGATGGTGCATGAGCAGATGAGCCGCTTCTTCACCGGCTTCCGCCGCGATGCACATCCGATGGCCGTCATGTGCGGCTGCGTCGGCGCACTGTCGGCCTTCTATCATGACTCCACAGACATCACCGATCCGCACCAGCGCATGGTCGCCAGCCTGCGCATGATCGCCAAGATGCCGACGCTTGCCGCCATGGCATATAAATACCATATCGGTCAGCCCTTCGTTTACCCGAAGAACGACCTCGACTATGCGTCGAACTTCCTGCGCATGTGCTTTGCCGTCCCCTGCGAGGAATATGTGGTCAATCCGGTGCTTGCCCGCGCGATGGACCGCATCTTCATCCTGCATGCCGATCACGAACAGAACGCCTCGACCTCGACCGTCCGTCTCGCCGGTTCATCGGGCGCCAACCCGTTCGCCTGCATCGCCGCCGGCATCGCCTGCCTATGGGGCCCCGCGCACGGCGGCGCCAACGAAGCAGCGCTCAACATGCTGACGGAAATCGGCACGGTCGACCACATTCCGGAATATATCGCCCGCGCCAAGGACAAAAACGATCCGTTCCGCCTGATGGGCTTCGGTCACCGCGTCTACAAGAACTACGATCCGCGTGCCAAGATCATGCAGAAGACGACGCATGAAGTGCTCGGCGAACTCGGTATCAAGGACGATCCGTTGCTGGAAGTGGCGATGGAACTGGAGCGCATCGCGCTCACCGACGAATATTTCATCGAGAAGAAGCTCTATCCAAACATCGACTTCTACTCCGGCATCACGCTGAAGGCGCTGGGCTTCCCCACCACCATGTTCACAGTGCTCTTCGCCCTTGCCCGCACCGTCGGCTGGATCGCGCAATGGAACGAGATGATCGAGGATCCAGAACAGCGCATCGGCCGTCCGCGCCAGCTCTATGTCGGCGAACCCAAGCGCGACTACATCCCGGTTTCGAAGCGCTGATCGCTTCAGAGCTCAAAAAGAAACCCGGTCAGGAATGGCCAACCCGGTCAGGAATGGCCGGGTTTTTTCTTTTCCAAAACGTCGAGAAGGATTTCGGCGGCCTGTTCGCCGGGCGGCTTTTCCGTCTGCATGCGCTGCCAGATGAGCTCGTAGCCTTCCTTCATGGCCTTCAGCTGATAGGTATCGGCCGACAGCCTTTCCATCCAGCGTGCAAGGCTTGCGCCGCGGACGACATCGTTCAGATATTCCGGCACGACCGGGTAATCGGCGATCAGATTCGGCAGCGCGCCGGTCCAGGTCTTGATGCCCGATGTCAGCATGCGCATGATCCAGTCGACCTTATAGGCGGAGACGACGGGAACGTCGGCAAGTGCGAGTTCGAGAATAACGGTTCCAGACGCCGCCATGGCTGCATCGGCCTCGGCAAAGGCTTTCCATTTTGCTTGCGCGCCGACGACGATCTCCGGCTTTACCGCCCAGCCCGCCGTCATTTCGCGGACGAGCGCTTGCCTGTGCATTATGGTCGGCAGAATGAAGCGTGTCGGCCCATTACGGGCGACGATTTCATTCGTGGCGACCTCGAAATAAGGCAGAAGCTTCTGGATCTCGGAGGAGCGCGAGCCGGGAAGGAGCAGGATCGGGCCGTTGCCTGGCTGCCTTCCCACGCGCAGGCGACGTGTCTCCAGCAGCGCTGGGTCGGCGACCAGACGATGCCCGACATATGTCGTCGCCGGCCCATTGAGGCGCTGCATGGCTGCCGGTTCGAAGGGCAGGACGGCAAGCACGTGATCGACATAGCCGAGCATGCGCGTGGCGCGATATTCCTTCCAGGCCCAGACGCTCGGACAGACATAATTGACAACAGGCAGATCGGGCAACGCGGTGCGCACGCGCTTGGCGACGCGATGGGTGAAATCGGGACTGTCGATAATGACAAGGATATCCGGCTTTGCAGCGACGATCTCAGCCGTGGTGCGACGGATCAGGGCAAACAGCCTTGGCAGCCGGCTCAGCACCTGGGTGATGCCCATGATCGACAGCTCGGAAAAATCGAACAGGGATTTCAAACCTTCCGCCTGCAGCCCCTCGCCGCCAACGCCGACAAGCTCCACCGGTCCGCTGTAAATCCGCTTGAGCGCCGCGATGAGATCGGCCCCGAGCAGATCGCCCGACACTTCTCCGGCAATGACGGCGATCTTCAGCGGCGTCCCGTTCATTCGACCCCCCATGCCGGCAGACCGCGATCGATGCCGCAGACGAACAATCCAGCCTCGTCGGCGGCGCTGATGACCGCGGCCCGATCAAGCACCAGTGAGCGACCGGCTTCGATTGCGATGCCGGCAAGGCCGGCTTTCGCAGCGTTCAGGATTGTCGCAACGCCGATCGCCGGCAGGTCGGCGCGAATATCCTGTTGCGGCTTGCAGAGCTTGACGAGCACGCCGCGGCGGCGCGGCGAGATCCGTCCGGCGGCCCTGAGGCCGGCGACACGGTCCAGCATCTCATCTGTGCCCTCAAGTCCTTCCAGCGCGACGACGCGCCCGCCGATGCTGACTGCACCCTGCCCGACATCCAGCCGGCCAAGCGTCTCGGCGGCATCAGCGGCTTGGCTGATATCGTGCCGGTCTTCCTTGCCGGGCGCGGCGGCGCCAAGCGGGCCAACGGAAACGAGCAGGTCGGGGGCGATCTCGTGGGCGCCGACGACGCGCCGGCCGTTCCCCTCAATCAACCGGATCACCATCTGCAGAACCGTGTCGTCGCCGCCGGAGAGCAGTGTGCGAATGGCGGCCGGGACCTTCATCAGAATGCGCAATGTCGGGCGCACCTCGCGCCATTCCGGCCGGCGGCGCACGCTCCCCGACATCACAACACGTCCGATGCCATATCGGGTGAAGAGACCCTCAAGGGCGGCGAAATCGCCGATGCCGACAACGGCGTGATCATAGCCTTCCCAGCGTGGATCACTCTCGTCCTTCAGCGCGATGATTACGGGATCTTCGCCTGCCGCGCGCGCGGCTTCGGCGACATAGGAAGGCAGAAGGCCACCGCCGGCAATGATCGCCAGCCGGCCCGCAGCGGTGTCGCCTGTTAAAGCCACGGACTAGCCCTTCTGCCCCCGCGTCGGGGAGGACAGGGCACGGTCGCTCTCGGCTGCAATGAAGTCGAGGATCTGCACCACCTGCTCGCAATCGGCATATTCCTCGCGGATCGCGGCGGCGTTTTCGCGCACGGAGCCCGTTCCTTCGAAAATCGCCTTGTAGGCCCGGCGCACCCGGTGGATGACGGCGCGGTCGATGCCGGCCCGTGTCATGCCGACGACGTTCAGGCCGCCCAGCAGACCGGGATTACCGTTCAGCATGCCATAGGGAATGACATCGTAACTCACCGCCGACAGGCCGCCGACGAAGGCGTGGCGGCCCACGCGGGTGAACTGGTGAACCGCCGAGCCGCCGCCCAGGATAACGCGATCCTCGATAACGACATGGCCGGCCAGCATGACGTTGTTCGACATGATCACATGGTTGCCGACCCGGCAGTCATGCGCGACGTGGGAATTGGCAAGGAAAAGGTTGTTGTCACCAACGATCGTCTCACCGCCGAAATCGGCCGTGCCGGTGTTCATCGTGACACCTTCGCGGATTGTGCAATTTGCACCGACCGTCAGCGTCGTTTCCTCGCCGCCGTGGTGCACGCTCTGCGGATCACCGCCGACGACGGCCATTGGGAAGATGCGTGTGCCCTTGCCGATAACGGTGCGGCCGGTGACGATCGCATGCGCCAAGAGCTCGACATTCGCATGCAGGACGACATGCGGCCCGACATGGCAGAAAGGACCGATTTTGACGCCCTCACCGATCGTAGCCCCGTCTTCGACGACAGCCATCGGATGAATACGGGCGCTTTCGGCGATATTGCTCATGCCTGATCCTTACGAACGATCATCGCGCCGATGTCAGCTTCGGCGACAAGTGCGCCGTCAACCTTGGCGTCGCAATGGAATTTCCAGATATTGCCGCGTTGCTTGTTCTTCTTGACATGGAATTCGACGCGGTCGCCGGGCACGACCGGCTTGCGGAAGCGCGCATTCTCGATGGTCATGAAGTAGACGAGGTTGCCGGTCTGACCTTCTTTCTTGGCGCAGATGGCACCCGCCGTCTGCGCCATGCCCTCGATCAGCAAAACCCCGGGCATAATCGGCGCTTCCGGAAAATGGCCGGTGAAATGTGGTTCGTTCACCGTGACGTTCTTAATGCCGATCGCCGTGTTGTCGCCGTCGATCTCGATGATCTTGTCGACCATGAGAAAGGGATAGCGATGCGGCAGCAGCTTCATGATCTCGGTAATATCAGCCGAAGAAAGCGTCGTCGTGGCTTCCTCAGTCATTTTGCTTGCCTCCAGGGTTCCTCCCGCGCAACTTGGATTTCGATACCTGTTGCGCTGCCTCTCTCAGATAGTCTTTTAGCGGACGTGCAGGTACACCGCCATATTGTCCGCCCGCGGCAAGGTCGGTCATGATACCGCTTTTGGCAGCGATCTGCACGCCATCGCCGATCGTCACATGTCCTTTGATTCCCGCTTGGCCGCCGATCTGCACGCCATTGCCGATTTTCGTGCTGCCGGCGATGCCGACCTGCGAAACAATGGCGCAATGGCGGCCGATCTGGACGTTGTGGCCGATCTGGACCTGATTGTCGATCTTGGTTCCCTCGCCGATCACCGTGTCGTCCATGGCGCCGCGGTCGATGGTGGTGTTGGCGCCAATCTCGACATTGTCCTGGATGATCACCCGGCCGATCTGAACGATCTTGATCATGCCGCGCGGACCCGGTGCATAACCAAAACCGTCCTGGCCGATTCGAACACCGTTGTGGATGATGACGCCATTGCCGATCAGCGTACAGAGAATGCTCGCTCCAGCCGCAATCGAACAATCCCGCCCGATCTTGACATTCGGACCGATGACGCTGTTCGCGCCGATGCGCGTTCCCGCCCCGATCTCGGCATGCGCACCGATAACGGCCAGCGGTTCGACGATCACGCCCTTTTCAAGTTTGGCGCTCGGATCGATCACCGCGCTCGGCGCAATCTCGCTTTCACCCGAAAGAGCGACAGGACGCAATGCTGCGGGATAGAACAAGCCTCCCGCCATTGCGAAGGCAGCATGCGGATTGGACGATAAGATAACTGGGAGATGCGGAGGAACGAGATCGGCAAGCGCCTTATCGCAGATTACCGCCGAGGCCTCGCATGTTGCAAACTCCTCGCGGTTGCGGCGCGACAGGATATAGCAGACATCGCCCGCCCGCGCCCGGCTGATGGGGGCGACGGACTTGACGATGACATTGGCATGATCGGAATTGGCAAGTTCCGCCCCAAGAAACTCTGCCAGCTCAGCGAGCCTCAGACCTTCATGGGGCAGAAAAAAAACGTTTTGCTCCATCGGCAATGCTCCAGAACGGAATTGAGTGTTACAGTTCCGGACTGCCGATATCAGAATTGGTTGTTAATGCCAAACTTGAAGTTTTGCGTCTTGTCGAAGTCTTCCTTGAGAACCGGGATTGCGTAATCCAGACGCAACGAACCGAAAGGAGACTGCCAAACGACACCGACACCGACGGAAGCGCGCAGCGAGGCGTCTTCGCCCTCAATGCCGTCGCCCCTCAGGTCGACGTCGTTGCCGAACAAGGTTCCGGCGTCGGCGAAAACTGCGCCGCGCAGGTTGAAGTCGCGCGGGAAGCCCGGCATCGGGAAAGTCGCTTCGGCCGATGCGGTGAAGTATGTTGTACCGCCCAGCGGATCGTCGTTGTTGCCGGCAACGCGGGGGCCGATACCCTTGTTCTCGAAACCGCGAATGTCGCCATTTGTCAGCGTGAACTGGTCGAAGACGTTCAGGTGCTCACCGAAGCCGACGACATAACCCGCCGAAGCCGAAACCGAACCGATGATATCGGCATCGTCGGCGAGCAGGTGGTAGTAACGGGCCTTGCCGTAGATCTTGTAGAACTGCGAGTCGCCCCCGAGGCCGGCAATTTCCTGCGTCGCCGTAGCGTAGATGCCTTCGCGCGGCAGCACCGTGTCATCGAGCGTGTTGTAGGTCAGCGTCTGCGAGACGGAAGAACGTGTCCACGGGCTGTCCTCAACCAGGTGCTGATACGGAGCGGACAGATCGGAAAGATCGCTGTTGTCAGCGTCGTACTTCATCTGCTTGTAGTTATAGCGGAAGGTGGTCGCCAGATCTTCGGTGATCGGCGCCGTGACGCGCAGAACGACGCTGGTTTCCTCGTAGTCGTAATTGTCGTTGCTCGACGTTTCGCTGTGGTTGACGTCGAAGCCCGCCGCCAGGCGGTAGCCGAGGAAATAGGGTTCGGTGAAGCTGACGCCGTAGGCGCGCGAGCCTTCCTGACCACCACCGGCCGAGATGCGGATGTACTGACCGCGGCCAAGGAAGTTCTTTTCTTCGATCGATGCTTCGAGCAGCAGACCGTCACCGCCGGCGGCATAACCCGCGCCGACACCGAACGAACCGGTCGACTGATCCTGCACGTCGACCACCACCACGACACGGTCCGGGGAGCTGCCCGGCTGCGTGGAGATATTGACGGAAGAGAAGTAACCGAGCGCCTCCAGACGACGCTTGGCCTTGGTGATCATCTGCTGATTGAAGGCGTCGCCTTCGCTCATGTCGAATTCGCGGCGGATGACATAGTCGCGCGTACGGCTGTTGCCGCGGATCTCGATGCGCTCGACATAGGCGCGCTCGCCCTGGTCGACGAGATACTCGACGCCGATCGTATTGTTGTTGAGGTCGCGGTTACCGCGCGGCGTGACGCGCGCAAAGGGATAACCGGCGGAGGCCACCTGATCGGAAATCGCTTCGATCGACTTCTGAACTTCCTTGGCGCTGTAGAGGTGGCCTTCTTTCGTGCGCACCAACGGCAGCAGCTGATCCGAGCCGACGCCTTCGACGGTCGACTGCACGGTCACTGGTCCGAAATTGTAGCGCTGGCCTTCCTCGATGTTGAAGGTGAGCGTGTATTTGTTGGTTGCCTCGTCAAAGCTCGCATCGGAAGAGACGATGCGCATGTCGGCATAGCCGCGATTGTAATAGAACTGGCGCAGCGCTTCTTCGTCGGCGTGGAGCTTGTCTTCGTTGTAGACGTCCTTGCGGGTCAGGAACGAAAGGAAGTTCGAACGCTTGGTCTGGATGACGGCAGCAAGGCGGCCGGCGCTATAGGCGTTGTTGCCGACGAAATTGATCGCATCGATCTTGGTTCGGTCACCTTCGTTGATGACGAAAGCAAGGTTGACGCGGCCTTCGCCCAGCGGCACCACCTGCGTCGTCACCTCGACTTCGCTGCGGCCGGTGGCGGCATAGGCATCCTTGATCGCCTGGATGTCGGACTGAATCTGCGTGTCGCTGTAAGGACCGGCAGCATGCGTCTGGACGATCGTCGCGAGCTTGTCGTCCTTGATCTTGCGGTTGCCGTTGAAGACGACCTGATTGACGAGCTGAGCTTCCTGGACATTGACGACGAGCGTGCTGCCGGAAACCGAAATCTTCACATCGGAGAAGTAGCCCGTGCCGTAAAGCTGTTTGACTGAGTTATCGATATCAGTGTTCGAGAAACTCTTGCCGGGCGTGATGGTGAGGTTCGACCTGACGGCTTCCGCGCCGACGCGGCTTGCGCCACGCACATCGATGCGCTGGATGACCGCGGCCTCGGCGGCCGTAGCGGAAACGAACGTCAAAGCACCTGCGCCCGAAGCAACAACACTAGCAGACAGCGCAACCGCCGATACTGCGTTCAAAAACTTTGAACCAGCCTTCATTTCACCTATTACCTTTTTTCCCTCGTCCCCGTCCCCGGGAGAACCCGATTCCGGTCACGTGTGTCGTTTTACCCGCTTTTGACATACAAGCAAGGGAGGGCGTTAATTTCTGTTTACTTCATTTCCAAGCGTGACCCATTCGCCACTACAGCCTTGAAACATCGTAAATAAATAGTAATTCCCTTGCCTTACGCGTTTACCCTCAGCTCAGGGTGATGTCGTTCCAGGTCGTGAAAACCATCAATGTCAATATCATTGCCAGGCCTATACGAAATGCAATTTCCTGGGCCTTGGCACCCAGCGGTTTTCCTCTGACCGCCTCCACCGCATAGAACATCAGGTGGCCCCCATCAAGTACCGGAACCGGCATCAGGTTAAGCAATCCTATCGAAACCGACAGCACCGCAGCAAGCTGCAACACTGCCCCTACGCCAAGCTTCGCCATCTGGCCGGTAGCCTGCGCCACACGGATCGGCCCGCCCAGCTGATCGGCCCGCATCGATCCGCTGAAGATGTTGCCGATATATTTGAAGGTGTCCGTGACAATTTGCCCGCTGGCGATTACGCCCTCACGCAGCGCCTGGAGCGGCGTGTAGGTCTGCAGCCGGAAATTGCCGGAGCTCTTGTCGGTGGCGATGCCGATCTGACCGACTTCCATCTTGTTGCCGAACTGATCGGTCTGTTCGACGCGCTGCGGCACCATCGGCACATCGAGCTTCTGGCCGCCGCGCTCGACTGTGACGACAATCCTTTGGCCGGGGCGCATGCCGACATAGCGGCGCACATCTTCAAACGTCTCGACCTTGCCGCCATCGATGGCAACCAGGAGGTCGCCGGGAAGGATACCGGCGGCGGCCGCCGAGCTCTCCGGCTTGACCTCGGCAACGACCGGGTCGGCGATCATGCGGCCATAGACGGTGAAGAGAACAGCAAAGATGGCGATCGCCAGCAGAAAATTGGCGATCGGACCGGCTGCGACGGTCGCGGCACGTTTCCACAGCTTGGCTCCGGCGAAGGAGCGCGCCCTCTCCTCTTCGGACATGGCGGCAAGCTTGTCGCTGTCCGGTTTGCTCGACGCATCCTCGTCGCCGAAGAAGCGGACGTAACCACCAAGCGGGATTACGGAGATCTTCCAGCGGGTTCCATGGCGGTCGGTGAAGCCGAATAGTTCGGGACCAAAGCCGACCGAAAAGGCAAGAATACGAATGCCGCTCCAGCGCCCGACAAGGTAATGGCCCATCTCATGCACGAAGACGAGCAGCGAGAGCACCAGGATGAAGGTGACGATGTTCCCCATCACAAATGCGTATATGCCGGTCATCACGTCCATGGTTCCTTCCGTCGGGCTGCCGCGTCATCAGAGGCCGAACAATGCCGCTCCGAGCGACGCCATGCCAGCTCCCTTTATCTGTGAAAATGATACAGCAAGCAAGAACGCCGCAAAACAGGCGAAAATCAGTCCGTCGACGCGGTCCATGACGCCGCCATGGCCCGGGATGAGATGGCTCGAATCCTTGACGCCGAATTTGCGCTTAATGAAGGATTCGAAAAGATCGCCCGACTGGCTGCAAATCGACAGGACGAGCGCCACGCCGGCGGCGGCGACTTCGGCGCCCGGAACGAGGAAATGGGAGAGAAGAACGCCGGCTGCGACCGCAGAAACGGCGCCGCCGATTGCACCAGACCATGTCTTTCCCGGCGAGATCGACGGGGCAAGCTTCGGTCCGCGGAGCGCCCTGCCGACGAAATAGGCGAGGATATCGGTCGCCCAGACGACGGCAAAAACGAAAAGCATGGCGTAAAGACCGGGCTGGTCGTTGCTTCTGATTGCGGCGAGCGCCAGGCCGGTGGCGCCGGCATAGAAGAGGCCGACCGGGAGCCACCGGCTCGTGCCGTGCAGGATGATCAGGGCGATGCCGACGGCCGTGACGCCGGCCAGCATGCCGGCGGCGAATTCGAAATTTCCGACAAGCACGAGGAAGGCGACCGCCGCTTCGCCGATCCAGCCGACCACATTGGCGACCCAATCACGCGCAATGCCGGTTATCTTAGACCATTCATAGTAGATCAGCAGGCCGATCACCACAGCCAGGGTGCGAAAGGCAGCGCCGCCATACCAGGTGGCGACAAGAACGCTGACCGCGAGAATCAATCCCGAAACGATGCGGAGCTTTAATTCCCTCTGCATCAGGTGCCGACCGCGGCTGCCTGCGATGACAGGCCGCCGAAGCGCCGGTCACGGGAGGCGAATTTTTCCAGCGCCGAGCGGAAAATCTCCGGGCTGAAATCGGGCCAATATTCCGGGACGAAGATGAATTCGGAATAGGCGGCCTGCCAAAGCAGAAAGTTGGAAAGCCGTTCCTCGCCGCTGGTGCGGATGATGAGATCCGGATCCGGGATGCCGGCCGTGTCGAGGCGTCCGTTGATCAGTGCGGGAGTGATGTCCTGTGCCCGCAGGTGGCCGGACTCGACGTCCCTCGCCAGACTCACGACGGCGCGAGAAATTTCATCGCGCGAGCCGTAATTGAAGGCGATGACCAGCGTCAGCGCCGTGTTGTCCATGGTGGTCTCCTCCGCCTCAAGCAGCAGGCTGAGAATGTCGCTGCGCAGGCTGTGGCGGTCGCCGATAACCTTGATGCGCACATTCTGGCGATGAAGCTCGGCCAGGTCGCGACGAATGAAAGCCTTGAGCAGACCGAGCAGATCGGAAACCTCGGCCTCGGGCCGGCGCCAGTTCTCCGAGGAGAAGGCGAAGAGGGTGAGATATTTTATGCCGGCCGCGCCGGCGGCGCGGACTGTCTCGCGTACCGCCTCTACGCCCTTGCGATGGCCCATCGTGCGCGGCAAGCCGCGCTGCTTGGCCCAACGGCCATTGCCGTCCATGATGATGGCAACATGCTCTGGCACAGTCACAAATACAGATTCCGACATTTCCCGTCCGGTCTTTCCAGGCAAAGGCACAGGTCCACTAGACCTGCATGATTTCCTTTTCCTTCTCGCCAAGCAAGCGGTCGATTTCGGAAATCGTCTCGTCCGTCATCTTCTGTACGCGTTCGGATTGCGCACGGCTCTCGTCCTGGCCGATTACACCGTCCTTTTCGGCTTTCTTGAGGCCGTCCATGCCGTCACGGCGGACATGGCGAATCGCGACCTTGCTCTTTTCGGCATAGTCGTGCGCCACCTTGACGAGCGACTTGCGGCGCTCCTCGTTCAACTCCGGCAGCGGAATACGCAGGCTCTGACCGTCGACGATCGGGTTAAGGCCGAGATTGGATTCGCGGATGCCGCGTTCGACGGCGCTGACCATCGACTTATCCCAGACGGAAACCGTCAGCATGCGCGGTTCGGGCACGGTGATGTTGGCCACCTGGTTCAAGGGCACGCGCGAACCATAGGCCTCGATCGTTACCGGATCGAGGATGTTGGCCGAAGCACGGCCGGTGCGCAGCGATGCAATGTCGCTCTTGAATGCGGAGACCGCGCCATCCATCCGGCGCTTCAGTTCCTTGATATCGATACCTTCACTCATGTCGATGCTCCCGTTTAGAGCGATGCCGATAAGTCAGCGGCTTTCGGACATCTGATGCTCTAATTCTTTAATGTAGAACATGTTTCAGATTTCAGGCCAACCGGACCTAAAGCTCGATCATGTTCTAGCGAGGGCTGCGCCGAAACCGCGGCGCGGCTTGTATCAGTTGTCGGAGACGATGGTCTTGAGGCCACCGCCCGTCAAGATTTCAGCAAAACCACCCTTCTCGTGGATCGAGAAGACGATGATCGGAATGGAATTTTCCCTGGCGAGCGCCACCGCAGCAACGTCCATCACCGCAAGCCCCCTGTCCAGCACTTCCTGGTGCGTCAGGCGGTCGAAGCGGGTCGCATCGGGGTATTTTTTTGGGTCGGCGGTGTAGATGCCGTCCACCTGCGTGCCCTTGAAGATCGCTTGGGCGCCCATTTCGGCAGCACGCAGTGCGGCGGCGGAATCGGTGGTGAAGAAGGGATTGCCGGTGCCGCCAGCAAAGATCACCACTCGTCCCATCGACAGATGATAAAGGGTCGCTCGCTGCGAGAAGCTCTCGCAGATCTCCGGCATGGAGATGGCCGAAAGCACCACCGTATCGATGTTCAGCTTGCGCAGCGAGGTTGCCAGCGCCAGCGCGTTGATGATGGTGCCGAGCATGCCCATATGGTCGCCGGTCACCCGGTCGCCGCCTTTGGATGCGACTGCGACACCCCGGAAGATATTGCCGCCACCGACGACGACGCCGACTTCCACGCCCATGTGCCTTGCCTCGGCAATATCGGATGCAATGCGGTCCGCCACCGTGACATCGATCCCGAAACCCTGGGCACCCATGAGCGCTTCGCCGGAAGCCTTGAGTAGAACGCGTTTATAGACAGGCTCTAAAGACATCTTGGCTCCTCGTAAATTGCCGTGAATGCCCGATACACGAAGGGCACCGCGTTGTCACGCGATGCCCTGGCGTTTTCCCAATTATGGCTGAAAGATCAACCCTTGACGGCAGCCGCAACTTCGGCTGCGAAATCGGTCTCTTCCTTCTCGACGCCTTCGCCGAGCAGAAGACGGGCCATGCCGGCAACTTCGATCGGCGCGCCGACGGCCTTTTCAGCTTCCTTGATTGCGGCTGCGACGGTGAGATCCGGATTGATGACGAAAGACTGCGAGAGAAGAGCAACTTCTTCGAAGAACTTGCGCATGCGGCCTTCGACCATCTTTTCGATGATGTTGTCGGGCTTGCCCGACGCGCGCGACTGCTCGATGAAAACGTTGCGCTCGCGCTCGGCGACGGCGGCATCGACTTCTTCCGGGCGGATCGCCAGCGGCGCGGTCGCGGCAATGTGCATGGCGACCTGGCGGCCGATTGCGTTCAGGGCTTCCTTGTCACCGGTCGACTTCAGCGCGACGAGAACGCCGAGCTTGCCGAGGCCGTCGGAAACCGCGTTGTGAATATAGGTGGCGACGATGCCGTCCTCGACGGACAGAGCGATCGAACGCCGCAGGTTCATGTTCTCGCCGATCGTTGCGATCGCATCCTTGATCGTGTCGGAAACGGACTTGCCGGATGCCGGATAGGTTGCGGCAGCCACCGCGTCGACAGTGCCATCCGTCGAAACGGCGACCTTGGCGATGCCGCGGACGAGATCCTGGAAGGCATCGTTACGGGCGACGAAGTCGGTTTCGGAGTTGACTTCGACGACGACGGCCTTCGTGCCTTGGCTCGAAACGCCAACGAGGCCTTCGGCGGCGGTGCGGCCGGACTTTTTGTCGGCCTTGGCGATGCCCTTGGCGCGCAGCCAGTCGATCGCCGCTTCCATGTCGCCATTGGTTTCTGCAAGAGCCTTCTTGCAATCCATCATGCCTGCGCCGGTCTTTTCGCGCAGTTCCTTCACCATTGCAGCCGTAATCTCGCTCATTATCTTCCTCTTGTCGGTTCAAACGGTGGACCGCAAAGCGGCGCGGCACCGGATTGAGGCACGAAATGTACCTGTATGTATGACAGCGTGATGAAGACGCGCCATAACGAAACTTTATTGGCGGAACGCCTGACGCCTCCGCCTTGAAACAGGTAAGGCCGCCGAACTTCGATGAGTCGCGAGCGGCCTTCCCAGTCTATGCAAGCTTCGACGGAGTTTTGTCTCCGCCCGCCTTCATCAGCCTTCGGCTGCTTCCTCGAGAGCCGGCTCGACCGGAACTTCGGAGGATGCGCCGAGATCACGGCCGGAAGAGCTCTGCTGGCGCGCAATGCCGTCGATGGCAGCGCGAGAGATCAGCTCGCAGTACAGGGCGATGGCGCGCGATGCATCGTCGTTGCCCGGGATCGGATAATCGATCAGGTCCGGATCGCAGTTCGAATCAATGATGGCAACGACCGGGATGCCGAGGCGCTTGGCTTCGTCGATCGCGATCTTTTCCTTGTTGGTGTCGATGATGAACATCAGGTCGGGCGTGCCGCCCATATCGCGGATACCGCCGAGAGCCTTGTCGAGCTTTTCGCGTTCGCGCTCGAGGTTCAGGCGTTCCTTCTTGGTGAAGCCCTGGGCTTCGCCGTTGAGGATCTCATCGAGCTTGCGCAGGCGCTGGATCGAGTTGGAGATCGTCTTCCAGTTCGTCATCATGCCGCCGAGCCAGCGCGAGTTGACGTAGTACTGGGCCGAGCGCTTGGCGCTGTCGGCGATGATTTCGGAAGCCTGGCGCTTGGTGCCGACGAAGAGAACGCGGCCGCCACGGGCAACGGTGTCGCTGACAACCTGAAGGGCGCGCGACAGCATCGGAACGGTCTGAGCCAGATCGATGATGTGAATGTTGTTGCGGTCGCCGAAGATATACGGCTTCATCTTCGGGTTCCACCGATGGGTCTGGTGGCCGAAGTGGACGCCTGCTTCAAGAAGCTGACGCATAGAAAAATCAGGCAATGCCATGCCTTGTTACTCCTTTTCCGGTTGAACCTCCGCAAGACGAACAGCACCCTCGTCGAGGATGCCACCGGCGGAACAGCCCGGATTTCTCCCGGACGATCCCATGCCTTACGTGTGGAATGCCGGTGCCCATACATTCCGTTGGGCATAAAAGCAAGGGAAACATTCCATTCGGCATAAAAACAAGAATTATGCCGGATTTCCGGCCGACTGCCCTTCCCTGAAAATGCCGCCGCTCAGCTTGCGAGTGTCGGCAGCAGCGCCAGCACGACGCCGGCATCGGGCATCGGCAGGACGGCGTCGATCTCCGCGGGCAGCAGGCTGGTGATCGCGCTGTCGGCGTTTCCGCCATAGTGAGGCTTTCCAGGCTTGCGGCGCACATTGGTCTGGAGGCCTATTGCGCAACTGCAGGCCCCGTCGCAATGGACTGGCCGCTGGAATCGCTCCGATCACAAGAGCAGGACGACAGAAGGCGACTCAATCATCGCTGGTCGCCGACACAATAATGAACTTTGTGATACAGTTTTATGACAGTGGAGAAACGGCGGCCTATTTGCAGACCTCAGCCTTGTGATCGAGCAGCTCGAGCTTGGCTAGCTTCCCGGTCAGGACGAAATCGCCATAATCCATCGTCAGGTCCCGGGTGATGCCGTTCTCGTAGAGCTTGAACGACATGCGATAGACCGGCAGCGAATCCGATTTTGCATTCTCGTTGAAATAGGCGATGGTCACCGGCCAGAAGGCCGTCTTCGAGAAGGCACCGGCATTACCGGCATCGGCCTCCTCGGCAGCAGGCGTTTCCTGCTTGCCGACGATCGTTGTCGTCACCAGCGACTTGTCGCCGTCATCGGAACCATCGAAAACGCGGGCTTCGAAGAAGCGTTTTCCCTCTTTGGCGTTCTGGATCACATCGAGCATGTGTTCTGTCGGAAAGCGGCTTTCGCCAAGCTGCAGCTCGCGGCTCGCCGGCTGCTTGAGATCGACTTTGACGCCATTGGCCTGATTCTCGGCCGCGCCGTTAACCTCCTTGTCGAGCTGGTCGTCGGTGAAGGATTTGGTGTCGAAGGTAAACTTGCGGTCCTTCAGGTTCTCGAAGGTCTTTGTCTGCTGATCGCTGACGCGTACGCTGTCGCCAGTGTCGATCTGCGTCACGAAGCGGAAATTTGTGGTGAAGCCCTGGCAATAGTTGCCGTCGAATTCATAGACCATGCGCCCGTACATGGAGGCGATGCCGGAGCGGTCCGACGCATCCTTCAATTCCAAATCGTAGACCGCGCGATGGGCGACGAGGCCGGTCGCGATCGCAGCACTTGCCGCAGGTGCAGCCGCCCATGCGTGGGCGGAAAGGCCGGCGAGAAGCAGAGCGGCTAGACTCGATCGGAACATTCATTCACTCCTATTGGACTCGGCCGCGATGTTATATGAACTCTTTCGGCCAAATCGAGGCTCGAAGCTGTCATATTAAAGATTCTAGTCTTGATGCATAATTTTGGAAACATTGACAACAAAAGCGGAGACGAAAATGTCCAATGAAATTGCTGGACGCTTGAGCGAGATGGGGATAACCCTGCCCGAAGCCGCAGCACCCGCCGCAAATTACGTTCCCTATGTCATCAGCGGCAATCTTCTCTACATCTCCGGCCAGCTGCCGCTCGAGGGCGGCAAAGTCGCCGTATCGGGGCATCTCGGCAAGACCATCGACGTTGCGAGCGGCCAGCGCGCCGCCGAACTCTGCGCCATCAACATCCTCGCCCAGGCCAAAGCTGCGCTCGGCGGCGACCTCGGCCGCATCCGGCGCGTCATCAAGCTGAACGGTTTCGTCGCCTCGGCGCCCGACTTCATCGAGCAGCATCTCGTCATCAACGGTGCTTCGAACCTGATCGCCGGTGTGCTTGGCGAGGCCGGAAAACATGCGCGCGCCGCCGTCGGCATGGCCGCTCTGCCGCTCAACGCCGCCGTCGAGATCGACGCTATCATGGAAATCGCAGAATGACCAATGCGGACTGGATCAAGGACGTGCCGGTCGCCCATCGCGGCTATCACGACCTGAATAGGCTTGTCTGGGAAAATACTATCTCGGCCTTCTCGCGCGCTGTCGAAGCCGGCTTCGCGATCGAATGCGACCTGCATTACGCCTCCGACGGCGTACCGATCATCTTTCATGACGAGGATCTTCAGCGTCTGTGCAATCTGAACGGCGACGTCCGCGAGCGCACCTCCAGGGAACTCGGGCTGATCGCCGTCGGCGGCACCGGAGACAAGGTGCCGACCCTCAGCCAACTCCTCGATCTCGTTCAAGGCAAGGTGCCCCTGGTGCTGGAGCTGAAGGGCCGTGAGGCCGACGACGAAGGCTTTGCCGAATCCGTGCTCGAAGTGCTTGAGGGCTATGAGGGCAAGGTCGCGCTGATGAGCTTCGACCATTGGCTGCTGCGTGATCTAAAGGCGCTTGGCTCGCCCTACCCGCTCGGGCTGACCGCCAACGGCAACACGCCGGAGGAGTTTGAGACCCATGCCAAGGCGATGCAGATCGGTCTCGATTTCATCTCCTATTATTATGACGACCTGCCGAATGCCTTCATCACGGGCGAACGCGAAAAGGGCATTCCGGTGATTACCTGGACGGTGCGAGACGAAGAGGCGCGCCGGCGCACTTTCGCCAATGCAGACCAGATGACCTTCGAAGGTTTCGACCCGCGTGCGGTTTGACGCTCGCTTTTTGGCCAAGATCATGCGCAGACTGAAACAGAGCCGAAACCCTCCTCCCACAGGCTTCGCATCCGCCGCATGACCGATGAACTGTCCATTCGCGTAGAACGCTCCTTCACCGCGATTTCCCCGGAGAGCTGGTCCAGGCTTTCCGGGGCGTCGAAGGGTGGCAACACGCTTGCCTACAATCCTTTCGTTTCGCACGCCTTTTTGTCGTCGCTGGAAGAGTCCGGCTCGGCCACAGCCGAAACCGGTTGGCTCGGCCACCACCTGTTACTCGAAACCGATCGCGGCGAGTTGATCGGCGCCCTGCCCGGCTACCTCAAAAACCATAGCCAGGGCGAATATGTCTTCGACCACGGCTGGGCCGACGCTTTCGAGCGGGCCGGCGGGCGTTATTATCCCAAGCTGCAGTGCTCGATTCCGTTTACACCCGCGACCGGGCCGCGTCTTCTCGTCGCCGAAGGGTTGGAGCGTCTGCCGATCCAGAGCGCGATCGCCGAAAGCCTGAAGGAGGTCGTGCGCCGGCTCGACATCTCCTCGGCGCATATTACCTTCGTGCCGGACGAGGAGATCGGCGTCTTCGAGATGGACGGCTATCTGCACCGCACCGACCAGCAGTTTCATTTCATCAATGACGGCTATGCCAATCACGACGACTTCCTCGAAACGCTCGCTTCGCGCAAACGCAAGGCATTGCGCAAGGAGCGCCGCGCCGCGCTCGAAACCGGCATCAGCATCGACTGGCTGACCGGCCGCGATCTGACGGAGCGGATCTGGGACCAGTTCTTCAAATTTTACATGGATACCGGCGGCCGCAAATGGGGCCGGCCCTATCTCACCCGCAAATTCTACTCGCTGATCGGCGAGCGCATGGCCGACGATATCCTGCTCGTCATGGCCAAGCGCGACGGACGCTATATTGCCGGCGCAATCAATTTCATCGGCGGCGAGACGCTCTACGGCCGTCACTGGGGCTGCATCGAGGACCACCCCTTCCTGCATTTCGAGGTCTGCTATCACCAGGCGATCGACTTCGCCTTGGCGAAGGGGTTGAAACGGGTCGAGGCCGGAGCGCAGGGCGAACATAAGCTCGCTCGCGGCTACCTGCCGGTGACGACGCACTCCGCTCATTATGTCGCCCATGCCGGACTGCGCCGCGCGATCGGTGATTATCTCGCGCGCGAGCGCGCCGATGTCGAGCAGATGAGTGAGCTGCTGAGCGAGCACAGCCCCTTCCGCAAGGGTGAGCGTCAGCAGGAGGATTGACGCCGCCCCGGCGAGCGCGCTACCCGATCAAATGGAACGTGAGGAGATTTCGCGATGACCAGCGCCTATGACGACAACAATATTTTCGCCAAGATCCTGCGCGGCGAAATTCCCTCGCACCGAATCTACGAGGACCAGCATACGGTCGCCTTCATGGATGTGATGCCGCAGGCGCCGGGCCACGTGCTCGTCGTTCCGAAGGCGCCTTCGCGCAATATCCTCGATGCCGATCCCGCCACCCTCGTCCATGCCATTACCGTCGTTCAAAAGGTCGCCCAGGCGGTCCAGCAAGTTTTCGACGCCGATGGCGTGTTCATCGCCCAGTTCAACGAACCGGCGGCCGGACAAACGGTGTTCCATCTGCATTTCCACATCATCCCCCGCCATGAGGGTGTGGCGCTCAAGCCGCATTCGGGCAAGATGGAAGACGGCGCCGTGCTTGCCGCCCATGCCGAAAAGATCCGGGCGGCCCTGGCATAACGCGAATTCCTGGCAACGACGGAAACAGAAAAGGCCGCGGGTGACGCGGCCTTTTCCAATTCGGTGACGAGCTCTCACTTCTTGCGCGGAACCTTGGGAACCGTGCTTCCCTTCTTGGGGGCGTCGCGGACCTCGGGCTCGGCCTGCGGGACCGTCTTGGCGCGGGTCTTGCGGGCCGTCTTCGTCTTCAGCTCGCCATCATCCTCGTCGTCGGTTTCGGGATGGACGACCTCGGCCTCCGGCTTCGGCTTGATCGGCGCCGTATCCGGAATGGCTTCCAGCAGGATACCGGGCTTGCCATCTTCCTTCGGGCCGACGGTGACGTTGACGACGCCGCCCTTCTTCAGCTTGCCGAAGAGGATTTCGTTGGCGAGCGGCTTCTTGATCGTGTCCTGGATTACCCGGGCCAGCGGGCGGGCGCCCATCTTCTCGTCGTAACCCTTCTCTGCAAGCCAGGCGATCGCATCCTCATGCAGGTCGAAGGTGACGTTCCTTTCGGAAAGCTGGGCCTCCAGTTGCATGATGAACTTCTGAACGACCTTGTGAATGACCGCCGTCGGCAACGCCGCGAACGGAATGATCGCGTCGAGACGGTTGCGGAACTCCGGCGTGAAGAGACGGGTCAGCGCCTCCTCGTCCTCGCCGGTGCGCTTGGACGAGCCGAAGCCGATGGCCGCCTTGGCCATTTCGGAGGCGCCCGCATTCGTCGTCATGATCAGGATGACGTTGCGGAAGTCGATCTTCTTGCCGTTGTGGTCGGTCAGGGTGCCATGATCCATGACCTGCAGCAGGATATTGTAGATATCCGGATGCGCCTTCTCGATTTCGTCGAGCAGGACCACGCAGTGCGGATGCTGGTCGACGCCATCGGTCAAAAGGCCACCCTGGTCGAAGCCGACATAGCCGGGAGGTGCGCCGAGCAGACGCGAGACCGTATGCCGCTCCATATATTCCGACATGTCGAAGCGCAGGAGTTCGACGCCGAGCGACGCTGCCAGTTGCTTTGCCACCTCGGTCTTGCCGACGCCGGTCGGACCGGAGAAGACATAGGCGCCGATCGGCTTGTTCGGCTCGCGAAGGCCGGCACGCGCCAGCTTGATCGATGTCGAAAGCGCTTCGATCGCGATGTCCTGTCCGTAGACCACCGAACGCAGTTCCTGCTCGAGATTGGCAAGCACGGCCTCGTCGTCCTTGGAGACGGTCTTCGGCGGAATGCGGGCCATCGTGGCGATCGTCGCCTCGATCTCCTTCTCGGTGATCAGCTTGCGGCGCTTCGACGGCGGCAGCAGCATCTGGGCCGCACCCGTTTCGTCGATCACGTCGATCGCCTTGTCCGGCAGCTTGCGGTCGGAGATGTAGCGGGCCGAAAGCTCGACGGCCGACTTGATGGCGTCGTTCGAATAACGCAGATGATGATATTCTTCGAAATAGGGCTTCAGCCCCTTCATGATCTCGATCGCATCATTGATCGACGGTTCGCTGACGTCGATCTTCTGGAAACGACGGACCAGCGCCCGGTCCTTCTCGAAGAACTGGCGGTATTCCTTATATGTGGTCGAACCGATGCAGCGGATCGCGCCCGATGACAGGGCCGGCTTCAGCAGGTTCGATGCATCCATCGCCCCGCCCGAGGTGGCGCCGGCACCGATCACCGTATGGATTTCGTCGATGAAGAGGACGGCGCCCGGATATTCTTCCAGCTCCTTGACGACCTGCTTCAGCCGTTCCTCGAAGTCGCCGCGGTAGCGCGTGCCGGCAAGCAGCGTGCCCATATCGAGCGAGAAGATCGTCGCATCGGCGAGCGCCTCGGGCACCTTGCCTTCGACGATGCGCTTGGCCAGACCTTCGGCGATCGCCGTCTTGCCGACGCCGGGATCACCGACATAGAGCGGATTATTCTTCGAACGGCGGCACAGGATCTGGATGGTGCGGCTGACCTCGGCATGACGGCCGATCAGTGGGTCGATCTTACCACCCTTGGCCTTCTCGTTGAGATTGACACAATAGGCTTTGAGCGCATCCTGCTGCTTCTTCGGGCCGCCCTCTTCCTCGCCGCCGCGCGCCGTCGGCTTGCTCTCGGCCTCCTCTTCGGCGCCGCGCGGAGTACGGGTCTCCGACGCGCCCGGCCGCTTGCCGATGCCGTGGGAGATGTAGTTGACGGCATCGTAGCGGGTCATCTCCTGCTCCTGCAGGAAATAGGCGGCATGGCTTTCACGCTCGGCGAAGATCGCGACGAGCACGTTTGCGCCGGTCACTTCTTCGCGGCCGGATGACTGCACGTGGATGACGGCACGCTGGATGACGCGCTGGAAGCCGGAGGTCGGCTTGGAATCCTCGTCGTAACCGGTGATCAGATTGGAAAGTTCGTTATCGACATATTCGACGAGCGTCTTGCGCAGCGCGTCGAGATCGACATTGCAGGCGCCCATAACCGCCGCCGCATCGGCATCGTCGATCAGGGCGAGCAGCAGATGCTCGAGCGTCGCATATTCATGATGCCGCTCGTTGGCAAAGGTCAGTGCCTGATGGAGCGCCTTCTCTAAACTAGGCGAAAATGTTGGCACGTTCAGATCCTCACTTCTTTTCCATGACGCATTGCAGCGGATGCTGGTGCTGCCGGGCGAAGTCCATCACCTGGCTGACCTTCGTTTCCGCTACCTCGTATGTGAATATTCCGCACTCGCCGACGCCGTGATTGTGGACATGGAGCATGATGCGGGTGGCACTTTCACGGTCCTTCTGAAAAAAACGCTCCAGAATATGAATGACGAATTCCATGGGCGTATAATCGTCATTCAAAAGCAGCACGCGATAGAGGTTGGGCTTCTTGGTCTTCGGCTTGGTGCGCGTGATGACCGAGGTTCCGCGATTTCCGTTGTCCCCGTTCCTTTCGCTGTCGTTCTGCATCCGGATCGGCTTTGCGATCATTGTCATTCATTCCTCGATCAATCCGGCGGAGCATGGGAGGGTGCTTTTCCCGCCGAATATCTGAAACACTAACTTAGTTCATAATGGGCCGATTTTAAGCCCCCTGTCAGACACTGCAATCAAGAAATGCCGGCATGCACGGGAAAGACCCAAAATGTCCCCGGACGGTCCGACGCAGCAATGAAAGTGGAAACAAAAAAGACCGGCTACAGGTGCGTAGCCAGTCTTTATTTTTCAATATGTAGCGTAGGTTGCGCTTTTGACGTTGCTTCAGGCGGCAGCGGGGGTTGCCGGCTGCGGCGATTTCGGCGACTTGACTACGCCAGCGGCAGCAGCAGCGATCGGCGCCTCATAGGGCTTGTAAGCGGATTTGGCGAGATCGGCATACATTTCGCCGAGCTTGGTCGTTTCGGAGACGAAGCTCTCATAGGCCGACTTGACGTAGCTGGTCTGCAGTTCGAAAGCGGCCTCGAAGCTCCTGACGCCTGCCAAGGTTTCAAAATGCGTTACGGCATCCTGAAAGGACTTTTTCGAATATTCAGCGGCTTCCGCGGCGATCGCCTGAAAGCCCCTGGTCGTCTCGGAATAGGTTCTCAGCGCCGTGTCGACGGCTTCCTTGCTCTTTTTGTTGGCTTCGTCAAAGTTGAACATGGCCGTCCTCCGTTGGGCTGTTGGATGGCGGCAGGGTAGCCGCAACGCACAAATAGTCAAGTAGTCTTGTGCGACGCAAAACATCTCAAGGTTGCGTTACAGCAATAAGACAAAGCGAGCGCGCCGGTGAACGTACCTCTTTAACGGTTTTTGCTAATATATGTCACATCGCCACAACCAGACGTTTTAAAAAAAATTCGATTCGTCAGCAGAAAAACGAAAAAAGACCGGGCGGATGTCGCCGCCCGGTCCACTTCAAGCTCTCATGCGCGATCAAAGATCGACGTCGAGGATCGCCATCGAAAAGTTGTAGGAGCGGTCGCCGTCCTCGTCATCGACATAGACCACGCCCAGAAATTCTTCGCCGAGATAGACTTCCGCAGAATCATTCTTGCGCGGACGCGCCTTGACGACGATCTGCGGGTTGAGCGTACGTTTGAAGTAGGCGTCGAGCTTCTTGATTTCTTCTGGCTTCACTCTGTCATCTCCGTAAGCGGCCTTGATTGGCCGCTTCTTGCACAGGAAAAGCAGCGGTGTAAAGGCGGTGTCGCCGCTTGGCGATGACTGTCCCCGCTCAGGTTCCGTCGCTTATTCTGTCTCTCCAGCGCCGACACTCAGATATCGGCGCCGATTACCTGATCCATATTGCGCGACGGCTCGGAACAACCGGCCTCGCCCACAACCTTGGCCGGCACGCCTGCGACCGTCTTCTTGGGGGGCACCGCCTTCAGGACCACAGAGCCGGCGGCGACGCGCGAGCAATAGCCGATCTCGATATTGCCGAGGATCTTCGCACCGGCGCCGATCATGACGCCGCTGCCGATCTTCGGGTGGCGATCGGCGCCCTCCTTGCCGGTGCCGCCGAGCGTCACGCCGTGCAGGATCGAGACATTGTCGCCGATGACGGCCGTCTCGCCGACGACGAGGCCGGTGGCGTGATCGAGGAAGATGCCCTTGCCAATACGCGCAGCCGGATTGATGTCGGTCTGGAAGACGCTGGAGGATCGGCTCTGCAGATAGAGCGCGAAATCACGCCGGCCACGATTCAACAGCCAATGGGCGAGACGATGCGTCTGCAGCGCATGGAAACCTTTGAAATAAAGCACCGCCTCCATGAAGCGCAGGCAGGCGGGATCGCGGTCGTAGATGGCCTGGATGTCGACGCGAAGAATGGAGCTCCACTCCGGCCAGTCGAGCAGCATTTCCTCGAAGGTCTGACGCAGCAGGTTCGCCTGCATATCCGGATGGTCGAGACGTTCGCAGATGCGGTGGATGACGCATTCCTCAAGCGAATGATAATTGATCACCGTCGAATAGAGGAAGGCCGCGAGAACCGGATCCTTTTCGGCCGCGATACGCGCTTCCTCGCGCAGGCTGTCCCAGATGGGATCCATCACCTTCAGCGGATGGCCAGTCTCAAAAGCACGGATATCTGTCTTGGCGACCATCGCCGCTCTCCTCGTTGCCAGCCGGAATGCCGTTTCGGAATGCCCATATATAGTGGAAAACGCCAATAACATAAATGGGTGCCGTCACCATGGTTTTTTAGCATGGTTTTTCGGCATCACGATGATGTCACCCCTCGGCAACCCTTGCGTAGAAGGCCAGCACCGCCTGCTTGAAAACCTTATCGCCGACGGCGAGCATGTGATCGCGGCCGGGAATATCGAGCGCTTCGGCCTCGGGCATCAGGGCAGCCAACTCCTGCGGCGAGCCGGCGATATCGTCCTTGGTGCCGACGCCGATCAGGGTCGGCATGTCGAGCTTGCCCATATCGGAGCGAGCGACAAGGTCGCGCGAGCCGCGGATGCAGGCGGCTAGCGCAGTGCGGTCGCTTTTCGTCTGTTCGGCGAAGGCGCGGAACATGCGGCCGCGGTCATGCGTCACGACCTCCAGCGACGGAGCCAGCAGCGCATCGGCGATCGGATCCCAGTCGCCGACCCCATCGGTCATGCCGATGCCGAGGCCGCCGAGCACCAGCGAGCGGACGCGATGCGGATTGGCAAGTGCTGCAAATACAGAAATGCGCGCCCCCATCGAATAGCCCATGAGATTCGCCTCAGGGATGCCGAGATGATCGAGCAAGGCGATCGCATCGCCGGCCATGACCCAAGGGCGATAGGCTTCGGCATCGTGCGGCTTGTCGCTTGCGCCATGGCCGCGATTGTCGATGGCGATCACCCGGTAGCCCGCATCGCCCAGCGTCTTCAGCCAGCCCGGATGCACCCAGTTGACGCTTGCCGTCGAAGCAAAGCCATGGATCAACAGGACAGGCACGCCGGAGGGGTCGCCCTCGTCGAAAAAGGCGATCTTCAATCCATCATGAGTGAAGCTTGAAAATGCGGGTGTATTCAGGTTCATCGGGCCTTCCTTTTGGCGCGACCATAGTCGAGCCGCCGCTGGGCGTGAAGCCAAAATTGTGGGTAAAAACTGTGCCCGGCGCGGCGCTTTGGCTCTACACATTTGCGGCGAAGGCTTATAAGGTTCGCGCACTTTCAAAGCATTCGGAGAGCGACATGGCCGGCCACAACATTCCCCACTTCCAGAACGACGGCGGTCATCGCGTCATCGAAGTCGGCGTCAAGGAATTTATGTGCACCGGTGCTTCGGTTCCTTTCGATCATCCGCATATCTTCATCGACATGGGCGACGACAACGAGAAGGTCTGCTCCTATTGCTCGACGCTTTACCGTTATAATGCGTCTCTCAAGCCGAGCCAGACCAATCCGGCCGGCTGCGTTTTCCACGTGAAGGCGGCGTAAACCGTCCAGAATCCGGATCGGACTGACAATGCCGGTCGAACATGCCGCCATCATCGGCGCCGGCATTGCCGGGCTGACAGCTGCGCTTGCGCTTTCGCGGCGGCGCATCAGCTCGGAGATTTTCGAGCAGGCGGATGAACTCGTCGCAGTTGGCGCCGGTTTGCAGGTTTCGCCGAACGCCTCCCGCATCCTGGCAGAACTCGGCGTCATCGAGGGACTTTCAAAAGTCTGGCTCGAACCGGAGGCGATCCGGCTGATGTCAGGCGCTTCGCTGCGCCAGCTTGCGGCTGTACCAGCCGGCAAATTCGCGCGGCAGCGCTGGGGGGCACCCTATGGCGTGCTGCACCGCGCCACATTGCAGAATGCGCTTCTGACGGCGGTCGAAGCTGATCCGCTCTGCCGGCTTCATCTTGGTGTGCGAGTGGAATCGAATTCGCCGCCTGTCGAGCGCGCTGCCGATGTCGTCATCTGCGCGGACGGCGTCTGGTCGAAGCTCCGGCAATCCGTGCCCGGCAGCCCCTCACCGCGCTTTTCCGGCAATATCGCCTATCGCTTCACCCTTGCTGAAGGCGAGGCGCCGGGTTTTCTCGACCGAACAAGCGTTTCGGCTTTCCTCGGCGGATCGGCGCATCTCGTCTGCTACCCGCTGAGGGAGACCACCAGCATCAACATGGTTGCGATCACCGCGGGCAATGCCGCACCGCAGGCCTGGGGAAACGAGCCGACGGCAGAGCAGCGCACACGGCTCAGGGCGCAGCTTTCCGGCTGGAACAGCGCGATTACGTCGCTGCTGGAAAAACAGCCGAAGCTGACGTTCTGGCCGCTCTTCGAAACCACGCCGGGCGCGTGGCAGGACGGCCGCAGGACGGTTCTGATCGGCGACGCCGCGCATGCGATGATGCCCTTTGCCGCGCAGGGAGCGGCCATGGCGGTCGAAGACGCCTACGAACTTGCCGCATTTCTCGCGAATCGTCCCGTGGCGGAAGCGCTGGCGCTCTTTGAAAGGCATCGCGCGCCGCGCATTGCAAAGCTTCGCCAGCGCGGCGCCTTCAACAAATTTGCCTATCATGCGAGGGGGCCGATCCGGATCGGCCGCGATCTGGTGCTCGGCCTGAAGCCGCCACAAAGCTTGGCGGCCGATCTCGACTGGATCTACGGCTACCGGGCTCAGGGCACGCTGTTAGGCTCGGCAAGCGGCCGCAGCGCCTAAAGCTCGTCCCGATCTTTCAGATTCGTTCCTTGCGCTTTAGGTGTTTGCTTTACGCATGTCGTTGCCGCAAAACCGCTGCATCCTTTTGCGCGGCATGCGTTAGCCGCAACGGCTCAGACGGCGCTTGCCGCCGCAAAACCCCGTTCAATATCGGTCTTGAGGTCGGCCACGTCTTCAAGGCCGATCTGCAGGCGGATGACCGGACCCTCCTTCGGCGCCTTGGCGACCTTGCGGTCGTTCAGATTGGCGTGCAGCGCGAGGCTTTCAAAGCCGCCCCAGGAATAGCCGAGACCGAAAATCCTCAGCGCGTCGAGGAAGGCGTGGGCCTTCGCCTTGAATTTCTCGGGGCTCCCCGCGGCAAGCACGAAGGAAAAGATACCGCTGGCGCCCGTAAAATCGCGCTTCCAGATATTGTGGGAGGGGAAACTCGGCAAAGCCGGATGCAGCACGCGGGCGACATCCTCCCTCCCCTCCAGCCATTCCGCGATATCGAGTGCGCTTTCATAATGGCGCTCGAGGCGCAGGCCCATGCTGCGCAATCCGCGCAGGATCTGATAGGCATCGTCGGGTGCGCCACAGATGCCAAGGGCACCGTTCGCCTCCTTCAGCCGCTCCCAGTGCTCCGCATTGGCCGATACCGTTCCGAGCAGGATATCGGAATGGCCGGAAGGATATTTTGTCGCCGCATGGATGGAGATATCGACGCCGTGATCGAGCGGCCGGAAATAGAGGGGCGTCGCCCAGGTGTTGTCCATCATGACGACGGCGCCACGGCGATGGGCGACCGCCGCGATCGCCGGAATATCTTGCATTTCGAAGGTATTGGAACCGGGAGCCTCGGTATGGACGAGCCTGGTGTTCGGCCGGAACAGCGTCTCGATGCCGGCGCCGATCGCCGGATCGTAATATTCCACCTCGACGCCGAGGCGCTTCAGCATCGTATCGCAGAAATAGCGCGTCGGGCCATAAACCGAGTCGACGACAAGTGCGTGATCGCCGGCGGCGACAAACCCGAGGAACGGAATGGTGACGGCTGCCAGCCCCGAGGGGACGAGGATCGTGCCGGCCGAACCTTCGAGCGCATCGATCGCCTCGCAGAGCGCATCCGTCGTCGGTGTGCCGCGGGTTCCATAGGTATATTTCTGCGAGCGCGTGTCCATCGTCGCCGCGTTCGGAAACAGGACCGTCGAGGCATGCACGACCGGCGGATTGACGAAGCCGTGATAATCGAAGGGGTCGTTGCCGATATGGGTCAGGCGGGTATTGATGCCGGCGGTCTGCAGCAAGCTGTCTTTGTCTTTCATGTCGGAGCCTTTGGCGAGGGGCGCAAAGCCAGACTTTTGGACGCCTCGCCCGATCCGGTCAACCCCTTGACCAGGGGGACAACTGTCGCCTCGGTTTTTCAAATTAGCGTTATTTTTCCGCAAGCGGGCGCTCATTTCCTAGCCAACCGCCTTCGAATGCGGCGCAATGCGGCAAAATTCTGAATTTTGCCGCAATTATGCATGGCGACACTTGACCATAGTGACATTTGCGACTGTGATAGGGTACTCGCGCCGGGAGGGTGTCGAGACGATGGGGGTGGCAGAGTTTTCCGCCGGAACGCCCCACAAGAAAAGATAATACAACGGAAAAGGTTGGGAAAAAATGAAGAACAAGCTTCTGTCCGCCGCGATTGGCGCAGCAGTTTTCGCTCTTGGCGCTTCGGCTGCTTCGGCCACGACTCTCGGTGATGTAAAGGCAAAGGGTTTCATTCAGTGCGGCGTCAACACTGGTCTCGCCGGCTTTGCTGCACCTGACGCTTCCGGCAACTGGGCGGGCTTCGACGTCGATTTCTGCAAGGCCGTCGCTTCGGCCGTGTTCGGCGACCCCACCAAGGTGAAGTTCACCCCGCTCAGCGCCGCCAATCGCTTCCCTGCCCTGCAGTCGGGTGAAATCGACGTGCTCGCCCGCAATACGACCTGGTCGATCAACCGCGATACGGCACTCGGCCTGAACTTCCGTTTCGTCAATTATTATGACGGCCAGGGCTTCATGGTGCGCAAGAGCCTCAACGTGAAGTCGGCGCTCGAACTCTCCGGCGCGTCCGTGTGCGTTCAGTCGGGCACGACCACCGAACTCAATCTGGCCGACTATTTCAAGGCGAACAATCTCCAGTACAATCCGGTCGTCTTTGAGAAGCTGGACGAGGTCAATGCCGCCTATGATGCCGGCCGTTGTGACGTCTACACCACCGACCAGTCCGGTCTCTATTCGCTGCGCCTGACGCTGAAGAACCCGGACGAACACGCGATCCTGCCGGAAATCATCTCCAAGGAACCGCTCGCCCCAGCCGTTCGTCAGGGTGACGACCAGTGGTTCGATATCGTCAGCTGGGTCGGCTATGCCATGATCAATGCTGAAGAATTCGGCATCACCCAGGCCAATGTCGACGAGATGAAGAACTCGCCGAATCCTGACATCAAGCGCTTCCTCGGCGTCGAGGCGGATACCAAGATCGGCACCGATCTCGGCCTGACCAACGACTGGGCTTACAACATCGTCAAGAACGTCGGCAATTACGGCGAAGTCTTCGAGCGCAATATCGGCCAGGGCAGCCCGCTCAAGATCGCGCGCGGCCTCAACGCCCTGTGGAACAAGGGCGGCATTCAGTACGCTCCGCCGGTTCGCTGAGCGGCATCAGCATGAAGACGGAAAGGCGGGCGACCGCCTTTCCTCCTCCAATAAAAAGCTCCGAAAAGGAGCGCAATGGGGAATTGGCCAAGCATGACGCACCAGGCTTTGGATTCAACACGTTTATCCAGAGGCGGCTGGAGCTTTCAGTCCGCGCTCTACGACCCGACAATTCGGGGCATTTTCTTCCAGGTTCTCACCATCGTCCTGCTGGTCGTCTTCGTCTGGTGGGTTGCGCACAACACTGCCGTCAATCTGGCGCGCGCCAACATCGCGTCGGGCTTCGGCTTTCTGAACGGCCGTGCCGGCTTCGAGGTCGGTCAGTCGCTGATCGCCTATTCGAGCGATTCGACCTACGGCCGTGCGCTGGTTGTCGGCCTTCTGAATACGATCCTGATCGCCGTTACCGGCATCATCACCGCCACCATCATCGGCTTCATCATTGGCATCGGCCGCCTGTCGAGGAACTGGCTGATTGCCAAGCTGTGCACAGTTTATGTCGAAGTCTTCCGCAATATTCCGCCGCTGCTTGTCATCTTTTTCTGGTATTCGGGCGTTCTGGCGGTTCTGCCGAATGCACGCGAGTCACTGCATCTGCCGCTCGGGGCCTATCTGAACAACCGTGGCCTTTCCTTTCCCAAGCCGATTTTCGGCGAGACTTTCTGGCTCGTCGGCGTCGCCTTCGTCGTCGCGATTATCGCGGTCGTCGCCACGGTCCGATGGGCGCATCGCCGGCAGGCCGCGACGGGTCAGCAGTTCCATACGATCTGGGCTTCGATCGGCCTGCTGATCGGCCTGCCGCTTATCGCCTTCCTAGTCGCAGGCGCGCCACTTTCCTTCGATTATCCGATCGCAGGCAAGTTCAACCTCACCGGGGGTTCCGTTGTCGGGCCGGAGTTCATGTCGCTCTTCCTGGCACTTTCCTTCTACACCGCTGCCTTCATAGCCGAGATCGTGCGCGCAGGCATTCGCGGCGTGCCGAAGGGACAGACGGAAGCTGCAGGCGCACTCGGGCTTCACCCCTCGTCGATCACCCGGCTGGTCGTCATTCCGCAGGCCTTCCGCATCATCATTCCGCCGCTGAGCAGTCAGTACCTCAATCTCACCAAGAACTCATCGCTGGCGATCGCAATCGGTTTTGCCGATCTCGTCGCCGTCGGCAGCACAACGCTGAACCAGACCGGTCAGGCTGTCGAGGTGATCCTCATCTGGATGGTCATTTACCTCAGCCTCAGTGTCGTGACCTCGCTGTTGATGAACTGGTTCAATGCCAAAATGGCGCTGGTGGAGAGGTAGGATGAGCAACGCTTTCGTCAGAACCGCCATACTGGCGCCGGAGCCGCCGCCCTCAGCAGAGAAGGGCCCTGTCGCTTGGATTCGCCGCAACCTCCTTGCGACGCCGAAGGACATCGTCCTTACCATCCTAGCGCTGGTCTTTGTCGTTTGGGCCCTCCTGCACGCGCTCGACTGGCTCTTCGTGCAGGCCGTTTGGAGCGGCCCTGACCGCACCTTCTGCGCCACTGCCGTACAGGGCGGCATTCAGCCGGATGGCTGGAGCGGTGCATGCTGGGCCTTCGTCAACGCCAAATTCGACCAATTCATCTTTGGGCGTTATCCGCTCGACGAGCGCTGGCGCCCGACCCTGGTCGGCATTCTTTTCGTACTCCTGTTGGTGCCGATGCTCATTCCTTCGGCACCGCGCAAGGGGGTCAACGCCCTGCTGCTGTTCGGCGTGCTGCCGATCATTTCCTTCTTTCTGCTTTACGGCGGATTTGGCCTGGAAATCGTCGAGACGCCACTCTGGGGCGGGCTGCTGGTGACGCTGGTGCTCTCTTTTGTCGGCATCGCGGTCTCCTTCCCGCTCGGCATCATCCTGGCGCTCGGAAGGCGCTCGCGGATGCCGGTCATCCGCACGTTCAGCGTCGTTTTCATCGAAGTGGTCCGCGGCGTGCCGCTGATTACGGTCCTGTTCATGGCGAGCGTCATGCTGCCGCTTTTCCTGCCGGCCGGCTGGACGGTGGACAAGCTCTTGCGCGCGATCATCGGCGTATCGATCTTCGCTTCCGCCTATATGGCGGAAGTCATTCGTGGCGGCCTTCAGGCTATTCCCAAAGGCCAGTTCGAGGGGGCGGATTCTCTAGGGTTGGGCTACTGGCAGAAGATGCGATTGGTGATCATGCCGCAGGCAATCAAGCTGGTGATCCCTGGCATCGTCAACACCTTCATCGGCATGTTCAAGGACACCTCGCTGGTGTCGATCATCAGCATGTTCGACCTGCTCGGCATCGTTCGCCTCAACTTCGTCGATCCGAACTGGGCGACCGCAGTAACGCCACTAACGGGGTTGATATTCGCCGGCTTCGCCTTTTGGCTTTTCTGCTTCGGCATGTCGCGCTATTCAGCATTCATCGAACGTCACCTCGACACCGGCCACAAACGATAAAATGAGGGAAAAACAATATGGCTGAAGCTCCAGCTAAGAAGCTCACCGTTTCCGCAACGGAAGTGGCGATCGAAATCGTCAACATGAACAAGTGGTACGGCGATTTCCACGTGCTGCGCGACATCAATCTGAAGGTCATGCGCGGCGAACGCATCGTCATCGCCGGCCCGTCCGGTTCGGGCAAATCGACAATGATCCGCTGCATCAACCGTCTTGAAGAGCACCAGAAGGGCCAGATCATCGTCGACGGCACCGAGCTCACCAACGATCTGAAGAAGATCGACGAGGTGCGCCGCGAGGTGGGCATGGTATTCCAGCACTTCAACCTCTTCCCGCACCTGACGATCCTCGAAAACTGCACGCTGGCGCCGATCTGGGTGCGCAAGATGCCGAAGAAGCAAGCTGAAGAAATCGCCATGCATTTCCTGAAGCGGGTCAAGATCCCGGAACAGGCCAACAAATATCCGGGTCAGCTTTCCGGCGGCCAGCAGCAGCGCGTGGCGATCGCCCGGTCGCTCTGCATGAACCCGAAGATCATGCTATTCGACGAGCCGACTTCGGCACTCGATCCCGAAATGATCAAGGAAGTGCTCGACACCATGGTGGGTCTCGCCGAGGAAGGCATGACCATGCTCTGCGTCACCCACGAAATGGGCTTTGCCCGCCAGGTCGCCAACCGCGTCATCTTCATGGATCAGGGCCAGATCGTCGAGCAGAACTCACCGGCCGAGTTCTTCGACAACCCGCAACACGAGCGCACCAAACTATTCCTCAGCCAGATCCTGCACTAAGTCCGAGAAGCCTAGTTCGCGAAAAGACCCGCCGTGCCTTCCGCACCGGCGGGTCTTTCACGTTCAGTGGGAGACTGATGCCTGCAACAGACTGCAGAGACCGGCAAGACCGGCATCGCCGCTGCCGGCGGCGGAGATATCGGCGCAACGGACAAGCATCTTGTGTTGCTCGTCCACGGGTCTCTCTCGAAACGCCGCAATCGTGCGAACCTGCGATGCACTGAGGGTGCCGCTACGAGCAGCTGCCGTCCCGCCCCTGTCGTTCGCGTCGCCAATGGCAAGCTTGGTGCCTGCTCCGCTACTACCGCCAATGGAAGCCCTGGCCTTGTCATCGACGTCCCGGGAGCCGGCAGTCCGGGCGTTGATATCGGCATTGACGCCGCGATCGCCGCCGAGCCTGGCATTAGCGCCAGTCGCGAGACCATCACTGCTCCCGACAATGGCATTGACATTGGCATCGATACCGCCGCGGCCTTGAGCACTGGCGGACGCATTTGCGTCAACGCCGTTCGAGCCGCCTATGGATGCGTCGGCCGTCGCATCAACCCCGTTTCCGCGGCCAAGCGAAGCTCCGGCATCGGCGCTGGTGGCATTGCCTGCATTTACCGACACGCCAATGTCAGTCGCGTGTGCATGGTCTGCCGGCATGGCAAGAACGGCGCAGGCGGATGCGAACAGGGCAATTGGCAGTCTACTGTGCATTTGAGTCATCATCTTCCTCCGTTTTCATATGCCGGACGGTTCGTCCGACCTGCGAAAATCGAGGAACGCGCGTGCCTTCGATCGATTGGACGCCGAGTACCCCGGACATCCATGCCAACCAACGTGAATGACTTGCCAAGGTTTCATTCCAGCCCGTCATGAACCTGCGCGGCGGCCGAGAATGACGGCGCGTAGTTATCACTGAGTAAGCGTTACGAAAGCTACTGTGCCAAAAACAGGCGTGAGCGAGAATTTCCCCCCAATTTAGCCGCTGTATCTAAATTCCGAAGGAGTACGCAGTAATCATAAGTGGCTGCTTAGTTGCAGCTGTCGACACGGCGGCCGGCCAACTCGATCGCCCTCGCAGCGCCTGCTCCGGTTTCTCGCTGCTCTAGTGCAGGAGCAAAAAAGATCTTCGTTCGTCTGGATATGCCCGGCCCGGCCTCCATGTTCAGCATGTTCCTATTTTACGAAGCCGGAGGTTCAAGAATGGGCATTTTCGACAAGATCAAACATGCAATCTTTGGAGAAGCAAAAGCAGCCGAACCTGTCGCCAACGGCGCAGCAAAGACAGCGCCAGCCCAGGCTCCCGTCTCACACCCGTCAGCCCCCAGTCCGACGCCTGCGTCCTCTCCTGCGCAAACTAAGCCGGCCCCGGCCCCGGCGACAGCGACAGCGACAGTCGATATTGTTCCGATCCTCGACGCGGCTGTGAAGAAGAGCGGCCAGAAACTCGATTGGCGCCATTCGATCGTCGACCTGATGAAGGCAGTCGGGATGGATGCCAGTTTGACTGAGCGCAAGGAACTCGCCGCCGAACTCGGTTATACCGGCGATACCAACGATTCCGCGAAAATGAACATGTGGCTGCACAAGGCGCTGATGAAGCGGCTTTCAGAAAATGGCGGCAAGGTGCCGGCCGATCTCCTCGATTAATCTCGGTTGCTGACAAAAGCTGCCGCCATTCTGCGGCGGCAGCCATCCCGGCACCTTCCAACCCCCTTGCCCACAGGCGCTGGAATCAATAACGTTCCGGCAGATGACTTCGAAAATCGATCTGGGGAGCGCTTAATCCAATGCGATTGATGGCAGTTGTTGGTCTTGTGTTTAGCTTCGGCTGTATATCAGCCGCAGAATCTCCTTCTAACTATCAATCCTACAGCGGCGTACAGGTCGACAACACAGACCCTGTCCTCCTCTCTCGATACGACAAGGCTCTTCAGTGGTGCGTACCGGAGGCAGGCTCGTGGCGACGCGGGTCGCCGGATCCGCAGAGCCTGCACTATAACGCGGCGCTCAGAAATTGCCTCTACAGGCGCGGCTTTGTCGATCGAGGCGTCTACGCTTACCCCATCCCCAAGATTTACTTCGATCATTTCCTGGATCGCTGAGAAGAACCGAACGGTTCTAGTCTCCCATAGGACTTCAAAAGTCAGGAACACAGGCCCGGCTGTATCGGCGTGGCTTGTCGACGGCGACCGCATATCGGCTTTGGCCGCTGTCGGATAGCCGGCCTTTGCCGTCCGACAATTACCACAGGGATGATGGAAGCTGCAGCGCGGCTTTCAGGGCAACGGGAGCAGTGGGATCGATCGAGCTCCATAAGTGCGGAGGTCGGGAGCTGCGGGATAGACTGCGAACCTCAATCGACCGTCGAAACTGCGTGCAGCTTCATGTCATCTCGCACTTCGTAGAATTTGTCGCCGTCGATATAGATAAAGTGGCAGCTTGGCTTTTCGCCATTGCCGGCAGAACAGGCCTTATCGCCCTTGAAAGTGAGTTTCGTTTTCACGTCGAGCGTTTTGCCGCCGACATCGGCTTTACCGGTAATGGTGCCCTTCTTCCAACTCCAAACGAGTTCGGCGGACACAGGCTTTTCCAGATCGAGAATTTCTACTTTCACCGGCTTGCCGTCTGCAAAAGCTTTGAACTCGTCTATTGTAGCCTTTTTGGCCCCCGCAGGAAGATCAACGGCGTAGGCATTCATTAGAAATGCAGCGGCGCCGATGCTCAAACAAATCGTTCCCATACTCGCCCCCCAAGAATTGACAGGAAGGGTACACGCCGTTTTCGGCGGCAGCATCCCACCTATTGTGGCTAGGAAGAGCTTGGCGCAGGTTGAAACATATATAATTCTGCGACATTTCAACTTTTCGGCGACGTCCGCAGAATTTCTGTCTTTGTCTTGGCTGCGTCACGCTACATGAAATAGGCCTGTTGCGACGATTACTAGACAGTCTTGGATAATATTATTCGCGTTCGCGATGTATCAAAGATGATCTCCACGGAACTGCTTGCCGCCTGCGTGACGACATGTCAGCCAACCGAAATCGTCATGGCTCCGGTGTCGGAAAGACCAGCCACGAAGAAGAGCAATATTTCTCTCCCTATAGAACAACTGCGACGCCGAGAGCGTCTGAACATTCGCCATGGCGCTCGATGTGCAGCCGAAGGAACCGCGCCCAAAGGGGATCAGCCGCCTCCAAGCCAGATGAGGGGTCCGAACAAATTTCCCTTATAATCTGGCGATTGGACCCCGAACTATGGATGAATCGCCCTGCCCACGCTCTAAATTGGCGGGGTTCGAGTTCAAGATTGTTCAGGATATGCCACTAGCTGAGGAGTGTCTTTCGGCGCGATCATACGCATTCGATGCCGTGGCGCTGAGTTATAGGCTTCCGCACAGCCTGCGCTTCGAAGGCGAATTTCACCTGCCAGCATGTGTCGGCGCAGGAGCGGTGTGCCCATTCTCTAATCAGTCTTGAAAGCGACTCATGATCGAATCGAGCACCCGCGAGAGGGTGTTGGCCTTGCCACGGCCATCTCAATTAGCCCCAATCGTGAAGGCGAGCCTGCCAAAAATTGAAAAATTCACAAAAAATGTTGATTCCGCCTTGGCGGCAGGATTCCAGTCACGTCCATCAGGTTTTCCTAATCTTTTCAATGGGTGGGTGTCGTCATGGTTGCAGAAAGAATAATTCGCGGCGTGCGAGATATATAGTTTGTCCCAATTTGGGCGAATCGGATTTCCGCAAATATTTCAAAATGTAACTTGGGAGTGATCTGGATATTGTGGCAGCAATATGGCTATGTTTCTCAAGTACTTACTGTTTCTAAGCTGTTGCGCCCTTCAAAACGTCGTCCTATAACCCCGCCGCACCGGATGATTAACCATAAAATATTAGACAACGCTGAAGTTGAGGAACAAAACCATGACAACATACTACGTAGCTTCGAGCAGCAGCGGCGGTAACGGCAGTGCCACCTCCCCTTTTCGCACGATCAGTGAGGCGATGGCTTCGGACCTTAAGCCTGGCGACGAGGTCGTGGTGAAACCGGGGACATACAACGAGAGCATCAACATCGATAAGGACGGCTCGGCGGCAGGCGACATCACGCTCCGCTCGGAAGTGCCCGGCGGGGCGCTGATCCGGCCGCCCGCGGGCTCGTGGAACGCGATCAGTGTCAACGCCAACCACGTGGTAATCGACGGCTTTGACATCGGCGGCGCCAAAGGCGACGGCATCGAAGCGAACAATGTCCACCACGTCCAGATCCTCAACAACAAGGTCCACGGCAGCGGGGAGTCGGGCATCCAGTTTAACCAGTCGGACTTCATCCACGTCGAAGGCAACGAGACTTACAATAACGCTTCGACAGGCTGGTTCTCGGGCATCTCCATCTACCAGAACCGGAACATCACCGGTGATACCTCGACGGACGGATACCGGAACATCGTGCGCAATAACATCTCGCACGACAACGTCACAAAGTCTGGTGAGCACACCGACGGCAACGGCATCATCATCGACGATTTCCAGAGCACGCAGGCGAGCGGTAACCCGAACTACACGTTCAAGACCCTGGTCGACAACAACCTCGTCTACGGGAACGGCGGCAAAGGCATTCAGGTTACCTGGAGCGATTCCGTCACTGTGTCGAACAACACCGCATACCACAACAATCAGGACCCGCAGAACAGCGGCACCTGGCGTGGCGAGCTCAGCAACTCGGCATCGAGCAACAACACCTGGGTCAACAACATCGCCGTAGCGGATCCATCGCTGAACAAGAACAACACCGCGATCGATAATACGTCTACCGACGCCTACACCAACAAGAACGTCGTCTGGGCCAACAACATCACCTACAACGGCACAGCCGGCCAGGCCTCGGTCAAAACCGATGGCGGCAACGCGATGCCGAGCACGGCGAATGGCAATCAGCTCGGCGTTGACCCCAAATTCGCAGGGGCATCGAGCGACAACTTCCACCTCAGCTCCGGCTCGACGGCGATCGACCACGGAACCAGCAAGTACGGCGTCAGCTCCGTCGATCTGGACGGCGACCATCGCGTTGTTGGTACTGTCGATATGGGTGCCTACGAATCCGGCTCCAGCCCCACATCGGGAACGCCAACCACGCCGACTTCGCCAACAGCGCCAACTTCGCCGACAGCGCCGACCACGCCGACCGCGCCGACCGCGCCAACCTCACCGACTTCGCCGACGCAACCGACTTCGCCGACCACCACGAAGGAATATACCGGCACCAATGGCAACGACATCATGCCACACACCGGTCAGTCCAACGGCGGCAACGAAACCTTCAAGGGTCTCGCCGGCAATGACGTGTTGAAGGGCGGTGCCGGCGCGGACGTGCTCGATGGCGGTAATGGCAACGACACGGCCAGCTATGCGGGTTCCGACGCGGGGGTCCATGTCAGCTTGGCGACTTGGACCGCATCGGGCGGGCACGCCACCGGTGACAAGCTCGTCAGCATCGAAAACGTGACCGGCTCCAGCTACGACGACGTGCTGGCCGGCGGCAATAACGGCGGCAACGTTCTCAATGGCGGGGCCGGCGCGGACAAGCTTGACGGCGGCGCCGGCGCGGACGTCATCATTGGCGGTGCCGGAAAGGACATCATGACCGGTGGCACCAGCTCGGATACATTTGTCTTCAAGACTGCGACGGAAACTGGGTCCGGCTCGAACCGTGACGTCATCAGCGACTTCCAGCACGGCGTGGATAAGATCGACCTCTCGGCGATAGATGCGAATGGCTCTGCGCAGGGCGATGCAGCCTTCCATTTCCAGGCGCAGGAGAATGCCTTGTTCGACAAGAAGGCTGGCGCGCTGGCGTGGCACTACGAGGACGACCATACCGTTATCCAGGCCGATTTGAACGGCGACGGCGTTCATGATTTCGAGATTCAGCTGCAGGGCCACGTGCAGCTGGGAGCAGGCGATTTTCTCCTGTAATCATACTCGTTGCGGCGGTCGTCCGATCGCCGCAGCAATCGTGCCAACGGCGGAGCAAAACCCGCCACGCGGCGCGCAAAAGTCAGGCTACTTCGGCGCGTGGATGGGGCCCATCCACGCGCTGCGATTTTTCGACAGCGTCAGCCGGCCTTCCGAGCGCGGCTTTGCGCGAGCTGTTGCCATTCGTCTCGACGATGTTGATGTGGTGGGTTATGCGGTCGGGCGCTCGAATCCAAGATCTCCGTACAGTCGTCGAACGAAAGATTGCTGTTGCTCAAAGTAGCACCTCGTGGTGTTGCGAGATGAGTTCGAACAATAATTCCGATCCAGCCGCGTATCCTCCATTTCCAGAAGCAGTTGGCCGTGTGCAAGCTGCTGATCTTCCGATGAACTTGAGAGCGGTACGAAGCCCACTGGTCAGCGAGATGATGGAGACCCGTGACCGGTCGGTTGGCCTTGCGGCTCCGCCAGATCGCTTTTCCGCTGGTCCGCAAGCGGCAATGCCGCCCGGCAATTTGCATCAATTCACACCAAAACGTTTTTTGAATCGGTCAGCCGTTTGATTTGCAACGAACGTCTGCCCACCTCTATCGTGGATCCCATTTTCCTAGGAGTGCCTGCCGGTTCCTGACCATATCGCTGGCAAGGCCCGACAGAATCAAAGAAGAAGGTCGAAGCCGAGGCTGATTTTTCGCGCGGCCAAGAAGAGTTGGCCGAAGCCTAACGCCTTGCCTCGCAGCTGAAGCTCGAAGCAGCGCAATGACTGGTGCGATTAGCGATACCGTCGGTCCAACACCGTACGGAACCTGGTCGATCGCTCTTTCGTTAAAGCGGTAGGAAAGCACGGGGGTTCCTCTTGTGCGATCCGTTGTCACGACTTGCCCCGCTTCGGCGGGGTTTTTTTGACCGAATACCGCCCCTAAACCATTCCCCAATGAGGGGTGAGCGTCCAGAAAAACAACAAAAACAAACACTTGAAATGCCCGGCCTGAGAGATAGGTGACGTTTTGTACCGGAGACATGGGTAACACTTTTCGCTTTTTTGCGGGAGGTGTTGATGCCGTGGAGAGAGACTTCGGTCATGGATGAGCGTCTTCGATTTGTCGCCCGGTTGCTGGAGGGCGAAGGGATGAGCGAGGTTTGCCGGGAGTTCGGGATCTCGCGCAAGACCGGCTACAAGATCTTCAATCGCTACAAGGAGGACGGGCTGGAGGCCCTGACGGACCGGTCTCGGCGACCGGTGCGCTATGCCAACCAGTTGCCCGAGCCGGTCGAGGCGATGATCGTGCGATGCAAGAAGGACAAGCCGCACTGGGGCGCGCGCAAGATCCGCGAGCTCCTGGTCCGCCGTCTGGCCGGCGACGTGCGCATCCCAGCCAGAAGCACGGTGCACGCGGTGCTCGACCGGTACGGCCTTGTGAGCCAGGCCCGCAAGAGGAACCGGGCGAACAAGGCCGTGGGCACGACGCTCTCGACAGCCATCGGACCCAACGATCTTTGGTGCGCCGACTTCAAGGGCGAGTTCAAGCTGGGCGACGGCAGATATTGTTACCCCCTGACGATCACCGACCAGGCTTCGCGCTATCTCCTGTGCTGCGAGGCCTTCGAGACGACCCGCGAACGCGGCGTCTTCGGTGCGTTCCGGCGAGTCTTTGCCGAGCGTGGGCTTCCGCTTGCCATTCGTTCCGACAACGGCCTGCCGTTTGCCAGCCCGAACGGGCTCTACAATCTCTCGAAACTGTCGGTCTGGTGGCTCAGACTCGGCGTCGCCTTCGAACGCATTCGCCCCGGCCACCCGCAGGAGAATGGCCGCCATGAACGCATGCATCTGACGCTGAAGAAGGAAGCCACCCGTCCGCCGGGACGCAATATTCTCCAGCAGCAAATGCGCTTCGACGCATTCGTCAGCGAGTTCAACACCGAAAGACCGCATGAGGCCCTGTCGATGAAGGTCCCAGCCGATGTCTACAAGGCTTCGCCGCGACCCTATGAGGGGCTGCCCGAGATCAGCTATCCCTTCCATGACCGCGATGCCATCGTCACCAACTGCGGCCGTCTGTGCATCCATCGCAAGAAGATCAACATCTCAACCGTCATGGCCGGTCAGAGGCTCGGCCTCAAGGAGGTCGACGACGGCATTTGGCTCGTCAGCTTCATGCACTATGATCTCGGATATATCGATCTGGAGCAGAGGACTTTACAAACCATCGACAACCCGTTCGGCACGAGGTTGTCACCCATGTCTTAGGGACAATCTGTTACCTATGTCTCCGGGTCGGACAAAAAGCAGGTGGCGACCCCTGCAGGAATCGAACCTGCGACAACCTGCTTAGAAGGCAGGTGCTCTATCCAGCTGAGCTAAGGGGCCGTCCGGCGGTCACGTTTAAAGAGCGCGACCGAATGCGCCATATGTGGACGAGAAATCTCAATGCGTCCAGGGCTGCGTGCGGGTATAGCGGAAATTATCCGGATAGGCCACAACCTGGCGGGCCGGATCCTTCGGCGCGATGACGCGGTATTCGATGCCGTTGCGCTGGGCGTAGGATTCGGCAAGCGCCTGCGTTTCGAAGGTGAGTTTTACCTGCTGGCGCATGTCGCCCGAGGAGGTGTAGCCCATGATCGGATCGATCTTGCGCGGCGACTCCTGATCGAATTCAAGCACCCAGAGATGGGTCTTGGCCTTGCCTGACTGCATGGCGGTCTTAGCAGGACGATAGATCTTGGCAGACATGACTGCGGCATCTCCGAATATGCAGGGACAGAGCGCCCCGCCTTTCATGGTCTCAATCCCGTTGCCGGGCCCTTGCTTCGTCGTTTGCGATAACGCGAAGAGTTGAATTTTGCTTATCCGCGAATCCCCGTTTTTTCAAGAAAAAAGCGGATCGCGACGCCGCTGCCACAGCCACCCCGACGATGCGCCAATGTGTTGGGAAGCAAGGCTTATCGTTAACTCGGGCGCCTCAGCACATTCATCCCTCATGTCGCTGCCATTCCACCTAAATCCCCAGGAATTCCAAGCGATTGCGCAATATTACCAATTGTCTCATGTTGTGATCACAAGGTGATTGCCGCAGCCGACCGCGGGCACTAGTTTGCGGCTCAATCGGCTTCAGTGGATGCACGCATGATGAGACGTTCGACAGAGTTCAATGCCATTATGATAGGAGCTGGCATCACCGCTTTCTTCTATGTCGCTATCAGCTATGCCCAATATATCGGCCTGATCGCCCGCGGCTAAGGCTGATCGCCCTGACGTCCAATTGCGCCTCACAGGTAAATTGAAGGCCGACCGGGATTTTCCTCTTGCGTCCACAGGCCTGGTGAGAAATCTCCGGCCACAGCTGGATTTATGGGTTGCGACGACGAAGTGAACCGTGTATTCCCGCTGCCAATCACGGCACGGAGTGTAGCGCAGTCTGGTAGCGCATCTGGTTTGGGACCAGAGGGTCGGGAGTTCGAATCTCTCCACTCCGACCACCGCCTTCCCACTGAAATAACTGGTGTTTTATAGCTTATTCTCACCACGTCCACCATATCGGCCGTGGGAGCAATGTGGGAGCAAAGCTGCATCGCGGCCCCTTTTTGCCGCGATGCGCCAACGGCGATCGAGAGCTACGCGCACAGGACACCTAGATCTCACATATCGATGGATTATCGGCAGCATCGCGCAGACCTTTATATGAAGGATGCCGAAGCTTTCCGTCATGCGTCCAGGCCCGATATTCAATCTCGGCGATGAGTTTCGGCTTGATCCAGATCAGGTTCTTGCGCCGGCCGGTATACCTCACCGCAGGCGCTGACACCTTTCTCTTGTCCATCGCAGCGCGGAGCTCCATTGCCTGGGTGGCCTTAAAGCCCGTTCCGACCGATCCGACATAGACCAGCTGGCCTTCCTTTCGCGCCGCAAGCAGCAGCGCACGGATATTCCCGAATGCCGAGCTGGACCTCTGGTAGCCGACGATAGCGAAGCCGCCGCTCTGGATGCATTTGATCTTCTGCCATTCGCCGCCGCGGCCGCTGCGATAGATGCTGTTCCGGTCTTTCGCGATGATGCCCTCGAGTCCATGCTCGCAGGCAATGCGAAAGAGCTTGTCACCATCCGCCTCGATCTCCTCGGATAAACGGATCGCCTCCTCCCCGCCGGCCGGCACGAGTCCCTCGAGGAGATGGCGCCGAGCGGTGAGTTCTGTTCCGGTGAGATCATGGCCGTCGAGGTAGAGCAAATCGAAGGCCATCAGGACTGATTCCCACGATCTCCGCTTTCCGCCGCGGCCGCCAAGCGACTGCTGAAGCTTGCCGAAATCCGATCGGCCCAGATCGTCGAAGACGACGGCCTCGCCGTCCAGTATCGCCGTCGAAACAGGTAGGCGTTTTGCCTGGGCGGCGATGGCAGGAAAACGCTCGGTCCAGTCATGGCCGCCGCTGGTCAGGATCCTGATGCCCTTCGGCTCAATGTGGACAGCCAAGCGGTATCCATCCCATTTCACCTCGAACGACCACTGCCGCCCTTTCGGCGGACGCGGCTTCAGCTGCGCAAGGCACGGATCAATGCGCGCCGGCATCGGGTCGAGGGTGAGCTGATGCTGGGCGGGATCGCGCCGCCGGCGTGGCCGGCCTCGCAGCGGGGCGTCGGCTTTGCCGAGCAGCGGCTGGGGAGGCTTGCGGGGCGGCTTTGTCATGCCGCCAGTTCAGCAGCCACACCTTAAAAAGCAATTGACCAAGAATGATTATTGACTCGCGCGCCCATGAGAACATATTAGCAACCTCGCTCGGGCGGAGCATTCAGCAACAGTGCGGCAGAAAGGACCTCGGAAGGGGAAGGATGACGCATGGCCGAAACGATCGGCGAGGCAATGGACGCAGGATGGGATGTCACCGCCAGATGCGCTTGGGGAAGACGTGAGGGGCTGAAGAGCGTGCGCGAATGCCAGTGGAAGCATAAATTGGATATCGTCACCCTGGTTGCTACGAGAGGGCGCGACTTTCCGCTTGCTATGCTCTCGCAGCGCATGCGCTGCCCAGTTTGCGGCAGCAGGCGCGTAGCTATCGCCTACCTGCCAAAGAGCGCGCCGAGGGCGCAAACCATGGAAAGGGGACCGAGATGGTAGGTGCCCAGAGGTTTCAGGAGATCAAGGACTGGTCGCCCGGATATATCAATGTCGCCCCGGACCATGTGACCATCATGGCCGAGTGCCAGGCATGCGGAGAGCAGAGGGAATTCGATCGGAAGGCCGTGCCGCGGGGCATGCAGCAACATCTGATCAGCGAGATCGAGCCGCATCTGAAATGCGCCACCTGCGGCGCGAAGGCGGGGAAGTTGAGATTCGGCTATTATGTCGGGGGAGACTGATGCGGTGGCAGCCGGACCGGAAGGAAGATACGACGCCACAGCTGAAGAAATGCAGTTGCGGCGGCAACGCGAAAGTAGTCTACGACGCCCCGTCGAGGATCGTGTGCACGAGATGCGGATCGGAAGTTGCGGCGAAGACAATGCCGTTTTTCCGGGATCGTGCAAGGCAACGTGAACACGAGGCTTGGCGGGCGGCCGCCAAATGGAACGAGGGGATCATTCCGCAATGAGCATTGAAGGGCATTCGACGGCGCCGGGGGCGAACGTCATCGCCGAGCACTATTGCTGTGTCGCCGACTGCGCGAAGTGGGGAAGCTTCGGCTTTTCCCAATCGAAGACGGTCGAGACGCGCTGGTGGTGCTTCGAGCACTATCCCTATTGGGACGAGATCAAGAGCCGGAGCAATTCGAAATGATTGCTGGGCTGATCCTCTGCGCCTCGCTGACGGCGGTCGACGGCGATACCGTCAAATGCGACGGGCAGAATATGCGACTGCTGGGGGAAGGTGTTCCGTTCATCAGCGGCATCGATACGCCGGAGATAGGATCGCACGCAAAGTGCATGAAGGAGCGGAAATTGGCGCTGATCGCCAAGGGAAGGCTGAAAGAGCTTTTGGCTGAAAAGGGATTGCGGGTGATGTTCAGCGGCGCGGTGGACCGTACGCCGTCGCACCGCCCCCTCGTCAACATCTATCGAACGAATGGGGAAGAGATCGGGGCCAAGCTGCTCCGGGAGGGATTCGCCCGGACGTGGAGCCCCGATCGCCGCAACGACTGGTGCGATTAGCTGAAGCGTACGCAATCGTACCGGAACCTGGCAGATCGCTTTCTGTTAGAGCAACGGGATCGCACGGGTGGCCCTGAAAAGGGTCCATCGTTCCAGTCAGTCCTGTGCGATCCCTGACGCCCCAAAACTGCCCCGCTGCGGCGGGGCTTTTTTGGGGACACATCTCGCCGATATCGGTGGCATTTGTCCGGAGCGACTTCGCCCTTGTATCGGCATCTTTAGCGCTCGTACTGGCATGACCTTGCGACATAGGTGTACCTTGCCAACCTACTATTTTCACATCAGGCATGCTGATTACGTCATACGAGACCATGAAGGACGCGACTTCGTTGACCGGGAAGCGGCGAGAGAAGAAGCTGTCGACGACCTCTGGGAACTCCTTATCCACGCGCTTCTCAGGAGAGGTCAAGATATCCCTCTCGGGATTGATATTTACGATGAAGACGGCGCTTTGGCAGCACAAGTCAATGTTGACGCCTCGATCCCCGACCTAGTTCGTCGGTTACCTTGAACCCTTCGTCAGTTAATCTTGAGCCAGTGCCTCACCCACGCCACGGCGCCATCGCTCATCCACGTGAGGATAGCGCCTGTCGTCAGGCCAGCGATGGCGATCAGACCTGAGACGCCGTAGCCGATCGTCTTGATACGCTTCCAATCTTCCAGGGCCGGCTGAGTTGCCGCGTGGTTCTTGTCCACCGTTTCCTTCAGGCTCTTGATCTCCTCGCGCAGCGTAGCATCCACCCCGCCACTTATCGCCACGGTCGTATCGAGGTGCGCGATCTGCTTCGCCTGCTCGTCGAGGCGCTTGTGGATGACCGATCGGCTCTCGTGGGCATTTTCCTTCTCGTCACTGACCTCATTGCGTAAGAGGCTAACGTTTTCCTCTATACCGGTCAGCCTTCCTTCAACACGCCCGAGGGCGCGCATGATATCGTCGTTGGATGTCATCTGTTCTGGCGCCTATGGGTAGAGTTTTAGCTTCTCGGACTGCGGGATCCGGCTCACGGTTCTGAGGACATGATGGAGAGCGGGGTGGATGAAGTCTGAAGCCGTATAGGCGTGACCAAGCAACGCGGCATTTTCATTCAGCACGACCGTAGCGAACACTTCCTGGACCTTGTAGTCAGCCGTCCCATCGCCGTTGTCCGTCTTGCCGATTAACGTTCTGCTGGCCCATGATCCAACTTGATACTCGAACATGATGCGCGCTCCGAGAGGGATCGAGTTTGGGAGCTTTATTGTGTCCCACGTCGTCACGCCGTCCTGATTACCGGGATGGCCGATGACGTTCCCAAGAGGAAATGTTTCTGCCGCCGGCGGCTTGGTCGGGTCGGTGTCCGACATGAAGGCGGGGAACACATCGATTGTCTTGTTGTAGGCCGAGCTTGCCAACAAAAGCGCATTCGCCGCAGCCAGAACCGAAGTCCATTGCGTGGTACTGTAGCTATATCCCGCTACCGTGCGTCCGCTATCGGACGAAGAACTGACAGTAGGCCACATGGTAACGCCGACAATATGCGTCCCCGCGCCATATCGGTTCCTAACGCGCGTTCCAGGAAGAGCTGTCTTAGCGTTCGCCCAGGTGGACGCAACCGTAGCATTGGTGTCGTTCCGGCCCGACCAATCCAGGACGCATGTCCAAATATCCTTTCCGCCATTGAACGTCGTCTTGATGGCGTCGATGAGATCCCAGCGCTTGAAGGCATTAGTTGTCAGTTCTTGTGCCGACTTTGATCCGGGAACGCCCATCACTACCGGAATGTAGCTTCCCCAAACGCTATCCCTCTGATCGAGCCAGCGGCGACCAACACCCATATTGCCGCGTGCGTCGGCAGACGCTGCTATCTCCTGCCTTTCCAGCAAGCTATCGGCCAGCACCAGGGGAGCTGGCCGGCCATCCCATCCCTTTGCAAGGATGAGCGCAGGCCCGTAGCACATTTTCTGCGAGTTAGTGGCGTTGCCCACCGTGTTATAAAGGCTATCAGGATCCATCGCCGCGGTAGAAGGGGCGTCGGCGTCAGCCAGCGCCTCGACCGATGCGAGGTCGCCAGCCGCCCAATACTTCTCTCCCCTATGCCGCTGGATGCGATAGTTCGCGACGTACGTTTGCCCAACCGTGCCATGATAGTACGTCTCGACGCCGTAGACCGTCCATGCCGGGAGATTACTCGGCAGAGTGACTTCGCCGTAAACGATACCTGTCCCGGCCGTGATGGTCGCGGCAGCCAATGAGCTGAACGTGATCGGATATTTTATCCCAGTGATGGGATGAATAAATTTTGCCTTATCTATGAAAAAGTCGGCGGTTGGGCTTTGCAGTTCTTGCGGCGCGTTGCCGCCCTCAGTCAGACCGAAGCCAACGAACGGTATCAAGAAGGTGTTTGTGGGATAATCTGGCGAGCCGAAGAACAGCTTTGAACACTGGTAATTGAGGCCTGTCGTGAACGTCCAGGCATTGGTGGTGTTGTTGACCGGCCAACGCGTCCGAGTCGCGGCCGGCATGTAACGGTCGGGGTCAGGCACCCAAGGAGGGTGCGACCCACCCGGCCTCGCCTGCGGGTAGGGCCGGCGATCGACGATCTTCTCGACCGTCTTCGCCAGTCCGCGAATATTTGCAATCCTCGTTGCGATACCTGCCATGATCAGGCGCTCGCAACGTTGCACTTCCACCCGGGCTGAGCTGGAAGATCCTTTTCGTCACTCGCGATGAAGTGCGAGCGCGCCTTGTCCTGAGACGAGCCGACCGCCTGGGTGGCGTCGGGGTTTTGCCCGGCGACCGCAAACATCTCACCGGTTGCGGGCGCTCGGACGCGGAAAACGAGCGCACCCGCGACTTCGGAAGAGCGGTCAGAAGGCGCGGTCTGTGTCGTAGTCGCCCCGAGAGCGATGGTCTCTGACCACATCGGGACGAATATCTTGGCGCCGCGGATGTCCTGGACGTAGCCGCACTGCACGTGAGCACCTGAGATAGCCATGCTTCAGTCTCCTACTTTCGATAGTTTGTGGTGACGTCGTCGTAAAATTGACCCCAGCGCCCGACGCGAGCGTTGGCGCGGTCGAGCGCCTGCCGCTCTCTGGCGAGGACAGCGATCAACGGCTGGCCCTCAACAACTGGTGCATGCGCTTCCTGCTTGCGCAGATCGTCAGGGGCTACCGGCAGCAAGACGCCGGCGGCCGCCTGCCCCTTCGCCGTCGCCGCATTATTCAGGCGTTCAGTGGCGGAGCAGCCACTCACGATCAGCAGCAGTGACAGCGCAGGCGCGGTTCTTTTCTGAAAGCTGAAGCTCATAGGATCTGATCTCGTTTTCGAGGGTGTCTTTGGCGGCCTGCTCGGAGGTCTCGGCGGCCGCCAGGCGCTTACGATGCTCTTCCGTGACCTGCAGAGCGATATTGCGTTCCCGTTCCATCTTGGCGGCGATTGCCTCCGCCGCCGTTTTCTCTGTCAACAGGACATAGCCAGCGCGGGCCTCGCGGGCGGCGGAAGGATAGCCAACCGCGACGGCATAGAGGTGATAGAGCATGAGACCGACAGCCACGCCGGCGCCGAGCTTGAGGCCATCGAGGATCCCGAACATCAGGCCGGTATCCCGCTGAGGCAGAGGGCACGCTCCGCGGTGCGGCGCTTCGTCAGCCCCGGCAATCGAATGCCTGCCGCCCGGTCCCATTTCGTCAGCTCGTTACAGGCGCCCGTCACGTCGCCGGCGTTGAGCTTGCGGGCGAGCGTCGACTTGCAAAAGGCACCCGTTCCGACGTTGTAGGTGAAGGAAAGGAACGCGACATAGGCGCCGGCCGGCACTTGATCCGGCTGCTCCATGCATGCGCGCATACCGGTCTCAAATTCCCTGAGGCTGTCGCCCAGCATGTCCTTGCATTGCGCAACGGTGTAGCTATCACCCATCTTGACCCCGCGAGTCTCTCCGAAGCAGACCGTCGGAATTCCGATGGGATCGCGGTAAGCGACAGTGCGCAGCCCTTCGAAGGTGCTGACGACGGCGATGCATGCGGCAGCGATCGCGCTACCCTTCTTCAGGCGGCTTGCCATTTGCGAGGTCTCCGGAGACTTTCTGTTGGACGAAGATTCGGGCGACGATCGCCGCGACCGCGAGCAGGCCAGTGATCGCCGACATGGCGAGCTGGATGTAGATGTTGCGAGATACCCAGGTCGCGGCGACGAAGTTGTAGATCGGCTCGATGACGATAAAGAGCAACGCGAGCACCATCAGGCGCACCGACCAGGCGCGTTTAAGCACCTCGCGCCAGTTGTGGACGAGCATGGAGTTGGCTCCAGTTGTGATGGAAAAGAAAAAGGCGCCCCGAGGAGCGCCTTGCTTGATGTGGTTTTGGATAGGTTAGTTAGACGCGCTCGGCGACCACCAAGACTTCGTCACTGAGGTTGTGATTGTCGATAACTGCTTGCAAATCGCTCATCATCGGCGACAGGGCCGAAAGGAGCTTCGATTGATTGAGCGCCGGCGCGAACAGGCCGAGGGTGCTCATCATTTCATAAAAGTCCTGACCGAAGACCCAGACGGCGTTGATCTTATAGCCATGGCGCTCCAGCATCCCCTCGAGAGAGCGGAGCGAGAAGAGGAATAGATGCAATGGAGGATGCATCATTCTGTTGACCAGATCCGGAAACGTCATCTGGCTCATCGTCGAGATCGATGGGAAGTGCGGGACCTCGATGACCAGAGCATCCCCCTGCTCCTGGATGGCCGACACATCAGAAAGGATCTGGTTGGGATCCGGCACGTGCTCGAGGACGCTGAACATCGAGATCGTGCCATATTGGCCGCGATATTTCGAAACCGTATCTTTCGAGATGTAATCCTGACGGACCTCGATCCCGAATCTTTTCGCAGCGTATTCCGCCTCCATCACGTTCGGCTCCAGGCCGAGGACGTCGTATCCCCGTTCTTTCACCACTGACAACGCTTCGCCGACGCCGCAGCCTATGTCCAGCCACGTCTTTTTCGACGGCCGCGAGTGTTCGATTGCAAACTCGACCTTTGGCGTGAACACTTGGGCGACACGGTAATCAATGATCGAATCGTTCGCGTAGAGGACCTTGTTCGCCTCAGTGTAGTAGGTCGACCGGTAGGCCGCTGAGAGCGCCTCTTCCGGAGGTGGATTGCAGACGAAAGCGGATCCGCATCCATCGCATTCGTGATAGTCGAAGCCATAGATCGTCAGAAGCTTGCGATGCGCTCCGCTCCCGCAGGCAGGGCAATTGGAGAGCATGGCACCCTTTTCGATCCCTTCAGAGAACGCCCGCGCCGCCGCGATTGATCCGGCCTTGTTCAGATCTTTCTTCAGGCGGCCGCTATCGATCGGCTTGCCCCGCTTCACTGGAAAATCGTACTGCGCCACTTTCGGCCTCCACTCTATGCATAGGTACAACCCTGCTTATTGAGATGCCGGTAATGTCGCAAGTAGGAGTATTAAGTTTCTGGTGCTAGAAGTTCTTCCGCCCTGGCAGGCGAGAGAACAGCGGAAAGCAGTGCCTTCAAAGTGCCAAACAATTCATCTTCGGTGCTGATGTAACTCGCCGCTTCATAGATGCGTCTCTGCTTCAAGGGTGCCGCTTGCATGGCTGCATCGACGTCGGCCACTTCATCATCACTCATGCGACGCCACGGCGTCGATTTCCCGATGATGTACGCCACCGCTGTTGGCTGATAGGCGACAACCTCGGGCGCATCGTCTGGAAGGAACTCCTCCGCGTACCCCTCTTGGAGTTGCTCAGAAAGGCCGCAGATATCGCCATCGACGTTTCGCATCACATACGGCATTTATCCAATCCTCTTGCAGGGGAAAATGAATCCATCGTTCCACAGCGACAGGTTGCCGGACGCACCAGCAACATGTCGGATTTGCCTGGCCGTGTTAGTCCACACTTCATCCGAACCAATCGAATAACCGCCTGACACTTGAGGAGTACCGACGTTGGCGCCGGAATTACCGCCACCTGCCACGAGAACGCCTTTGGCGGGATCATAAACCAAGCATGACGCGGTTGTGGCAGAGGAGTTGTACATAAACCGCAAGCTTGCCTTTACCTTTACACCATTAGGAACGGTGATCGCGGCTAAGGTTGAGGTGGTGCCAGTTGCGACGTTACCGAGGTCCAGAATGGGCGTTGTCCAGACGTATTCATCCTGAGCGTTCATGATGAACTCCCGGATATTCGAGCTGCCATCGGTCAGTGCAACTCCGATCGGCGCCAGCACATCGTAGCCGCTCAGCAGCGACAGGTTGACGCCGCCGACAGTTGCCGACGTTGAAAGCACCGCCTCGCCGGTCCCATCCGACTGCTTGCGCAGCGCATAGACGAAATAAGTGGCGTTCGCCGCCTTCGTGCCCGTATCGAGGCCACCGCCATTGCCGGCAACCCATGTGCCGTTGATGTTTTTGGTAAGCGTGGCAGCCGTGGATGTAAACTTGCTCAGCGCCTTGACCCTAAAGGCCGCGATATCAAGATGCGTCAGCGGCGTCGATCCATTCGGCAGAACGATCCCGCCCTCGACGAAGTCCGGGCCGAGCAGAGACGCGAGGAAGGTGCTCAGAGCAGTCAGTGTCAGGTTCTTCGAGTCGCCTGCCGCGCTGTCCCAGATCCCCAGCTTGTCGGCCCCGACGGCCGTTGTCTTTGCAGATAGTCCGTTGATGGTCGACCCGAGCCCACTCCATACGATCGCGTTCGTTGCCGTGTCTATCACCATCAGCAGGATGTCGTCGGCGCCATCATAAAAATAGAGCTTCAACTGCCCAGCCGTGGCGGTGGAGACCCAAAACGTTCCACCGACCGCATAAGACGGCCGGGAAGCGCCGGAATGGCTGCTAAGCAGAGCCTTGAAGCTGTCATCCATGCGCGCCGCCATGGCGCTTGGCGTCGCCGGGCCGGTCGTCGGTACGCTAAAGGTTGTTGCCTGGCTCATTGAACGTATCCATACCCTTTCGCCACATAGTCGAAGGTCCGCGCGACCGGCGTTCCCGATGAATTCTTAAATCTGATAGTGAAGCCCGAAGCGGTTTTCGCCGTAATCTCGGAATAGTCGCCGGTCTGCATGTCCTGGGCGGCGATCGAGATGCCGCTCAGCACGTAATAGGCAGGCGAGAAGCTGATTGTGCGTCCCGAGGTCGTTACCAAGAGGTCGTTTTCGGCAATGACACGGTCAGGCATGTCGACCGCGACGGCGAGCTCTTCGACAACCGGCGTGACATCGAACTGGAACGACAGAAGCCGCGCGCGGAAGCGATAGGCGCGAGCCGACACATCCGCCGTCGTGAGTTCTGCCCAATTGCTCCATGTCGGAGAACCTGAAGGATTGTCATCGGTCAAAGAAACTTCGACGCGCACATTCCATAGAGAGTCCGCCGCCAGGCCGAAATACTCCGACACACCGAACCAATCCGATCGCTCAAAGAGGTCGACGCTTGCAAGCTCTCCAAAGGCACTGATCATTGTCGAAACGCGAGACGTGTAGATCGCCCCGAGATCGACGAAATTGGCGAACTCATAGATGCCTTCGCTGACGAAACCTCCGAGTGACAGGAAGTAATCATCCACCGAAAACCAGTCGACGAGTTCGAAGAGATCGGTCGCAGTATCGAGCCGCAGCGCTCCGGCCGCTGCAATGACATTGGTTTTGGCTCCCAGAAAGCCAGGATCTTCCTGCAAGGCCTCGACGGCATTGAATGCTGTCAAGGGATTGACGGAGCTGACCACGAGAGCAGCATTTATCGACATCAGGCCGGCGTAATTCACGGCCTTGATCAAATATGTGCCGACCATTGCCGGTACCTGCGCCTGCGAACCAATCACGTTCGTGCGCAGTTGCGATGCGGTCTGCCATGTGGCGCCAGTCACCGCCGGCGAAAACCGGATCTCGCAATGAGAGAGCGCCTGATCGGCCTCGAGCGTCCACTGCAGCATCGCCACGTCGCCGCTGATCGCGATCCGGAAGTCTTGGACATCCGCCGGATTGGTGGCGAAGATCGCGCAGATGAAGGATCCCGACAGGAAGCCCGACAGTTCGCCGTTGGCGAACACGGCCCGGATGCGGACGTCGTAGACGCCAGTGGCGAGGTCGACGAAGCGGATCATCGGCGCGCTGACGCTGGACATGGTGATCCACTGGGTATCGCCATTCGCCCGGTATTGAACGATATAGGACGCCGCCGCGCCCACGTCCGGCGCCTGCCACGCCATGTCGATCGCGGAGGTCGCTGGCGCTGTCGTCCAAATGGTTTCGACATACGAAAGTGCCGACGGCGCCGAGGCGCGATAGTCGGGTATGGGTGCGATGCCCGTCTCGAAATCGGGAATCGTACCCTTGTCAGCCTGCAGGATAGCAGGCGCGTCGTCGACGAGCTCCAGCCGCGCGGACAAGTCCTGCCGCGCGGTGATGCCCTTGACGCGCAGCACGACGCTCTCGAAGCCGTTCTCACCGAACAGGGCGAGATCCCCGGGCTCAGGCAAAACGCCAGTGTCGGAAAACTGAAACGCATTAAACTCGCCGTCGATGCCGGTGATCGTCCGGACGATCGAGGAGCCGTCCGCAGCCCGGAAGCGCATCGAATAGTTCTTGCCAGCCTGCATCGTCAGGAGGTCGTCGAGAACCACGCCCTCTGGCGAGTTGCTCACGGACTTGACCCTCGCCGCGCCGGCACCCCACAGCACAACGTCATGGTTCACGCGAACACGATCTCCCCGAGTGCAGACCAGGTGCTCGAAATCGGTATCGAGCGAGTAGGTTTCGCGCTGCAGCCGCAGCTGGGCGATGTGATAGCGCCCGTGCTTCCAGATCAGGTCTTTGTCGGTAACGCCCGAAAATTCGATGCCTTCGAATTTTGTGGCGTTGCTTTCGGTGTATCCATCATCATAGACCACCCGTTCGTCGTTCAGATAACCGTTGTCACGATTGATGAACTTCACCCGGAAGCCGTGCGGCAGGTCCGCAAAGGCTCGCACCGACGAGAAATTCGCCGAGTTTCGCGGCGAGAAGTGCTGGACGATCGGCGAGTCCGCGATATCCCAGACAACACCCCATCGCCCGTCGCGGAAGGATACGGAGGCCCGACCGGCCGCAGCGATTTCGGTCAGCCGGTCATAGACCGACGTCTGGTCGCTTGCCACGAGGTCGAAGGTGAAGCCGTTGGTGACGTTATAGGCATGCCAGTCTTGCAGGCTGACGAGGTCGATCGAGGCGCCGTCGACAGGGCGCGCATTAGCATTCCCCTGAAGGACCTGCCGAAAGTGGTCGGCCGGGTTGCGGGTCACCTGGCCTGAAGACCATGTCGTGCCGTTCCACGCGCGGATTTTGGGGCTGGCGATGCAATTCAGCGTGTTGACCGTGCCGTTCAACTGTCCAGTCGCCCGGATCCGCATCTCGATCAGCGTCAGCGGTTTGGAGAAGCTGATGACCGGCTCGTTGCGCCTGCCGCGCACGGCCGTCCAGTAGACCGTCTCGGAAACCGTATCCTTGCCGCTGTAGTCTGGAGACGACTTGCTCAGGCGGACGTCGTATTTTCCGCGCGTCACTGTCTTGGATAGCGTCCGGCGCACGGCCTGCGGCGAATTGGAGGTCAGGTCGAATGTGCCGAGCGCAAGCCATGTGCTGCTGCTCGAAAGCTTGTATTGGACATCGATCGTGACCGTATAATTGACGCGGTTGCCGTTCGACGACTTGTAACGATAGACACCACTCGGCGCGCTAACGTCCACCGAAATTTCGTCGACGTTGTCGGCCGTCGTCCGCTGCACCCACCCCGTTTCAGCATCGAGCTCGATCGAAACGTCTTCCTGGAAAACCGGCTTCGTGTAGAGCGTCGGCGGAGTGACGGTGTGATCTTCGAGGACCTTATAAGTGACATCCTCGAACTTGGAGATCGCCGTCTCGCCGATTTTCAGGTCCGATACGGCGATCGGTCCGTAGCCGACGACGAAGAGCATACGCAGGTACTGATCGTCGCCGATAAGTTCAGTGTAGGCGCCGGCCGCATACGGCGGCGAAATCCGGTGTGTGCCAAAGATCTCTGGGATAGCGCCATATTGCGCTGCTGTGTTTTGGGCGCCGCCGATGGAATAGAGCGTCTTTGTCGTCGGCAGTGAATCAGGCTTCGCCACCGGAAAAAGCGCGTTGATGATGAGCGAACCGGCCAGCGAGATGCCGGCGCCGATCAGGCCGGTCGCGACAGACGCTGCCGCGCCGGTCAGGCCAGGCAGCAGGGCGCCGACCAGCCATGGCGCCGCCACTGCCGCGATGAGCGCCACCACGAGACCGGCGATCGCGCGAAACGCACCCTTGCCGGGAACCTTGACGATAACGACGGAGAAGCCAGGCTTCACGCGCACCCGTGCCCAGTTTCGCTGCTCGATCACATGTCCGGCGAGGCTCACATGCAGCCGTGCAGGCTCCAGACCACAGCAACTGATGATCTCCTCGATCGACAGGCCGGCCGGCACTTTGATGTGCTCGCGTTGCTGCCTTAGCGGCGATCTGCGGAAATAGACATTGACCAGATCAAAGGGCGCAATGATTTCGGCGTCCGCATTCCGAACGGTCAGCACGGGCTGTACCTGAAATAGCCGACGATGCGGTTGCGCCAGCGCATATCCCCTACCCTCTCAATCCGCGAAGGGTCGGGGCCTTCTGAATGCAGCATCTGGCCGTTACCAATGAAAACGCCGACATGACTTTCATCGCGGCCGACGCGCATGAGCACGCAATCGCCTTTTGCCGGCGTTGAAACCTCGGTCCATTGCTGCTCCCTTTCCGCGGCGATCAGTTGCGCGATCTCATGACGATGGAAGTCCACCTCTGCCATCTCGGCCGTATATGAGGGGATCTGGATACCGAGGACGTCCCGGTAGTAGAGAAACAGGATGCCCCAGCAATCCGCGCCTCCGTAATTCCGACCGTGGGGCACATAAGGAATGCCAACGAACCGCTCCATTAGAACAACCCGGGAAAGGAGCCGGGCGTGAACTGTCCGGCGGGATGGGGTTCGTTGATAAGCTGATCGGCAACCGTTGTGGATGAGATCGTGTGATCGTCAAAGGTCGCATCGGCCATCTGCAGCACTGGCACCGTGATCTCAACCAGGTCCGGATCGGAGGCCAAGATGACTTCCATCTTCACGCTCGGCGGCGTCGAGAAGCTGCGCAGGAGAGCGACGAGCGTGCGATCGATATTCTCCATCGTCAGCTGCACGCGCGGCGCGCTGTCGCTCTTGTCGTCGGGAAGCGTGAATTCGAACGGCAGAAAGATGTATTGCTCGCCCCGGCTTTCCGTACCGTAGACCAGCGGCTCGTCAGAGAGCCGCGTCGTCGGGTCGCTGGAGATGTAAATCGGCTCCTCGAGATCCTCGTGCGTCACCGTCAACAAGCAGATCGGGACCTCATCAGTTTCCTGCGCGTAAACAGCCTGTCTGAACCGATCGCTCACGTCCCTGCTCATGGCAGCACCTCAAGAGCTATCTGCACACGCCAGGAAATGCCGATCGCCGCATAGGAAGGCGGCTGACGCATCCGCACCAGAAGAGCGGAGCCGCCGTGCGGATCTGGAAAAGTGAAGGCGATCGCGCGATCCTTGGTATCGGCCTGGACGAAGGATCTAAAGATCTGGCGCTGCGCGTCGCTCATCATCATGCTGCCGGTGATCGGATAGACGTCCGATGTAGTGCGCCGGCGCACTTTCGCCGGCCCGACAGAGACGTTGCTGGCGAGGAGGTTGTCAGCCTCCTCTTCAGAATAACCATCCTTCAAGAAGGCCTGCGGCAGCGTGGCCGGCCAGGACGGCACCGTCATCGGCGAGCAAGCCCCTCAGAAAGGCCGAACTGTGACTTGACGGCCCGGCGCGAGCCGGATCCAGGGGTGTTGAGTTTCGCTGCCACGGTCTCGTCGATGAGCACGTCGAACTGCGGGCCATCTTTCGTATCGCGCCGCTGTGTTTTCACGGTTGATCCGCTGTTGTTGATCACATTGAACCTCACATTGACGTTGGCCGGGCTTTGCGGGCCGGAAAGAAGTGCCTTGGTCCTGCTGGTCGGAATGACCTGCGAACCGCGGGGCAGATTGACCAGCTCCGGGCCTTCTTCGCCGACCATAGCCACGCCGCCGGGTGCGAAGTCGGTACCAGAGGCGTAGCCGCGAACATTGAATGCCGAACTTGCAGCGCCGACGGTCGAGCTCCCGCCGCCAAACAGGCTCGTAAGCCAGCCCCAGAGACCGCCGCCGGAGCTCCCGCCGCCAGCCGTAGCACCAGAGGAGAGCGTATTCCCCAGCTGCCCGAGGCCATTGCCGAAGGTGCCGAGGTTCTGGGTGGCCGAGCCGACGGCCGGGTTGAAGTTCTGCAGGCCTCCGGTCGCGGAATCGGTCGTTCCGGACAGGCGCGTCAGGGCGTTGTTGAACTTCTCGACGTGCTGAGTTCCTGCGGTTCCAAGCACATCAACCGCGCTTCCGCCGCTACCGACCGAACCCTGACCACCAATCCCCTGCCAGTTGCTGATCCCGGCCTTGCGGGCGCCATACCACGAGCCCCAGCCATGCTTCGATGCATAGTCGAGGGCGAAATCGACGCCGGCAGGACCGTTCTCGGCAAGGGCCGGATCGAGGCCTGTCTTCGCCATGAAGGCATTCCCAAGGCCTCCGCCCTTGTAGAGCTGGAACGGGCCGAACGACTGTTCACGGATGCCATTCCTGACGTAGTTCGACTGCAAATTCCAGCTATTGAGACCGCCTTCTGACCGGGCGACTCGAAGGGCAATGTTCGGATCGATGCCGCGCTGCGTCGCCGCCTGCGTGATGTAAGCCGCGATATCGTTGGCGGGAAGCTGGGTGATCGTCGATTTGACCGCCTGGTCGATAAGGCCGCCGCGCCGCGACAGCGTCTCGACGGATGGCAGCACCGCAGAAGTGACCTTGCCAGTCGTAACCCCGGGCAGGTTCTGGTTGGCAGCAGTGACGTTGCCTGTTGCGGCGCCAAGGAGCCCACCGAACGCCCCTGCGGTCCCGCCGTTGATAACGACAGTCCCCGCCGTAACGTTCATGGCGCCGACACCGCGGTCTCCCAAAAGTCCGCCGGCGCTGTTGCCCTTCAGCAGATCTGAGAAGGTCCCGAGATTCGTGCCAAACAGGCCGTTTTTCAGCGGGTTTGCCACCCCGAGCTGAAGGATCGTCTTAGTGATATCCTTCAGGACGTCGATCGCAGTATCGCCGATGTTTTTGCCTTCGGCGATGCCGTCGACCAAGCTGTCGACTGCACTTGTGCCGGCCGAACGATAGGTATCCCATGCGTCCTTGCTCCGATCGAGCTCGGCATTCTGGTCTGCAAGGGCGCGGGCGAGTTCCCTGATCTGCTGAGCCTGATCGCCGGCGCTGTCGATCGCGAGATCGCGGATACGCTTTTCGGCGTCGAATTGCGCCAGCGCCCTCGCCTGATCGACTTGCGGCATCCCGACGGTAGCCTGCTGCGCGCGCAGCCGCTCCAGGCTGTCGGCCTGGCTGCGGATGTAATCGGTCGCCGACGCGCGCCGCTGCTCGTCAGACAGCCCCGCGTACGACTGCCGCAAGGCATCCAGGATCTCCTTCAGCTCCTTCTTCTGCTCGCCTTCGGCCGTATCGTAGGCCATCACCAGCGGCCGCAGCGCCAACTCCTGCTGAAGCTTTGCTTGCGCCTCGCCTCTGGTCATGGTGCCGGCGGCAACTTGGGCATCCAGTTTGAGCCGGATAGCGAGCTCTTCCTGCATCTCCTGGATCTGCGATCGGTTGCCGGCGATGAACTCAGCGATCGCGCTGCTATAAGCGTGCTGTGCTGCTGCGTTCGCTTCGACGGCGTTGACCTCTTGCAAACTGAGCTCGATGCGCGTGCGGCGCTGGATCAACTCGGCGCGCAAGATCGGATTGCGTTCGTTGCTCGCCGCGATATCAAGCTTTTCGATCTCTGTCAGGCGAGTCTGGCGGCTGAGCAGCGCCTCAAGCAGCGTCTTTTTCGCTTCGAGGGCCGCATTTATGCGCTCTTCCTGCTCTGCGCTGGTCCCCGCGCGCTGCGCTTCCAATGTCGCAATCTGGTTCTGCAGGTTCTGGATCTGCATCAGGTTGCTGACGGCCGGCGACTGGTCGGCAACGCCAACGGCAGCCACACCTGCGTTGGAGAGGCGAGCGTTCTCGCGATCGCGCGCTTCCTGCTCGTCACGCCGGCGCTTTTCTTCCTGCAGCTTCTCTAGCTTCGTGGCCTCGGATGCGCTCTGCAATCCATACGGGGTCAGAAGGCTGAAGATCCCGCCGATCGGATTGCTCTTGATGCGATCCTGCGCTTTCTGAGCTTCTGCAATCTGCTCCTCGAGCGACGGACCATATACGGCCTTGTCGACCGCCTGACCGAGCTTGTCGTAGGCCCAGCTGGCAAAATTGCCGACCCCCTGCCATGCCCGGCCGAGGGCGGTCGTTGCTTCAGCCGCCTTTGCCAAACGGTTCGGCAAAGCGTCGAGCATGACGGCCTGCGCTTCCGACAGACGATTCTGCGCGGCAAGGTTCGAAGCGTATTCCGCCGTCTTGGCATCGATCAAACCATACTGCCGCGAAAGGGCCTCGGCTGCGGATGCGGGATCTGCAAACATCTGGGCCAGCGTCTCGCCGGCCTTCGTGGCGTCCTGCCCGATCGTGGCGCCGAAATTCTTCGAAATGGCGATCAGGCGCTCGTAGTTCTCCGAGCCGACCTTGCCCGTCCTGAGGAACTGGACCTCCATTTCGCGAGCAGCCTTGATCGAGATGCCGGCAGCAGCGGCGCCGGCCTGCGCCGATGCTTCCAGTTCGTTTCGGGAAGCCGAAACGGCGCGGCCGAGGCCCGTCGAGGCAGTGTCGACGGCCTTAACCGAAACAATGTAATCATTCCAGGCCTTACCGGCGGTCGCTATCGCGGCAACAACACCAGTGACGGCAAGAGTGGCCGCACCTGTCGAACTGACCAGTCCCTTGATTGCGGTGCTGTCGGCCGCGAAGATCTGGGCGATCTGAGGTCCCTGCTGAAGGGCAACCTGTGAAAGCGGCATGCCGAGTGCCAGCGACTGCGCCACGTCAGTGCCCTGATACAACAGGTTCGTTAGTTGATAGCTGGGCAGTCCGCTGACGCCTCGCTTCTTCTGGCGCTGGATCTCTTCCGTCGTCGCCTCGTAACGCTGGCGAGCAACGATTTGAGCCTTCGCAAGCTCTTCCGTGGAGATCGCGCCTCGGTCCGCAAGGCTCTGATATTCCGCCATCTCGGCGTTCAGACGGTTTTGAGCGGCACTGAGCGGATCAATCTGGGCGCGCACGGCGGCAACCTGGCGCTCGAGCTGCTCGGCCGCCCGTGCGCTTTCCTCGAAAACACTGGCCGACTCGCGGGCAGATGTGCCGTAGCCGTTGATCCCCAACCGCTCGTTCAGATCAGACGAGAACGCCGAACCCTGCTGCTGGCGGCGAAGCTTGTCCAGCTCGTCTTGCTGGGCGAATTGCGCCGCAAACACCGATGCAGAGTCCCGGGCGGAAGTTCCTCCGCCGCTGAAGAAACGCCTGTTGAGGTCGTTCGCGAAGTTCTCGGCTTCTTGCTCCGCGCGCATGCGTGCAATTTCGAACTGGCGCGTGAAAACCGCGGCCGACTGGGCTGCGCTGTTGTCGTTTGCGGAACCGACACCGAGCTGCCGATTGAAAGCAGACTGAGCGCGATCGGCGGCCTGCGCATCGCGCGCCTCCTGAGCCAAGCGGGCATATTCTTCGCGCTGGCGCTTGGCCGCGGCTGCAACAGCATCGTGCTTGGTGACGATCGCCTCGAGCGCACGCTCGTATCCGCCAGTGATCTGGACGCCGAGGCGCTCCGCCTCGGCCAGATCGTTCAGTTCGCTCGACAGGCGCTGGGCTGAAACATAGGTGGGGTCGAATTGCTGGCGCAGCTGTTCGATGCGAGCAGACATCGCCGTCGCGGACTCGGCCACCGTGCTCTGGCTCAAACGAGCATTGACGTTCTCGATTGCCGTTGCGAGGCCGGTATAACCGCGCTTGGTGATCTCGGTCGCGTCGGCGATCAGGCCGAATCGCTTTTGCAGCCCTGCATAGACCAGCTCGAGGTGCTCGACCGAGGCAGTATTGGTGTTTTGCGAGTTCGCAAGACGCATAATCTCGCCGTTGAACTTCGCGGCATTGCCGTAACCGTCGATATAGGTCCGGCTCAGGCGCTCAAGCAGCGGTACCGCCGAGGATACCTTGATCGTCATGCCTTCGACAGCCTGACCGGCGGCCCTGCTGGACTCCACGCCTGCGCGATCGGCGGCAACCTTCTGCTGCATGCCGGCCACATATCGACCGGCATCAAAATCAGAGGTCACGCGCAGACTGCGCAGTTCTACGGCCATCGAATGGGATCCTCGCTGAAAAGAAAAGAGGCGGGCAGCTATTGCTCGCCCGCCTCCGTGGTTGTTGGTTCCGCCTCGGCTTCGAACTTCAGAAAAGCTCGATCGAACATGTGCATGAACCGAAGAAATCGGCCGAAGTCGTTCCCGGTGATGCCGTAATCACGGGCATATGTGCTGATCGCCACGTAGCTGATCGGCGTTTGGCCGCCGAAAGCGCCGTAGAAGCGGTCGTACCGCAAGGCGTCGAAGGCACGAAAGTAGAGCTCGTGCCAAGGGCGCGGCTCGAAATCTCGGTCCTCATTTGTCGGTTGGAGCCATTCCTCATCGACGTATTCTTCGGCCAGCTCGTCGAGCCAGGTGCGATAGCCGGCCGAACGTTCTCGATCGAGCCGATCAAGGAAGGCTTTTAGGAGTTTCCCTCTTCGGCCGCGGTGAATTCAACCTCGATCTGGGACAACTTCGCGGCGCAGTATTCGACGGCGCCGACCACTGCGCGATAGGCAGGATCCTTGAGCGTTGCGATCGCCGTTTCGGGACTATATTCCACGTCCAGGCCTTCCCAGCCGTGAAGGATGTGTTCGCAGTAAAGACTGCCGAGCTCCGACGAGAGGACCTCCTTCGGAACCGGATCATCCTTGTACTTCTTCGCGAGCCGCTGGAAGAGAAGATGGCGGGCGGTCTCGTATTCCGGCAGGGTCAGAGCAGAGACGTTGAACCGGACGCCGGGCCATTCCGGATACGGAACCCAGTCGCCCCTCTTTTCTCGCTCAAGATTTGCCTTCAGGCTGGACAGCTTGACTGTCATTGGTTTCCTTCTTCCTGTCATCGGCCGCCGGCGGATTGTCGTCGACGAGCCCCTTCGCGCGCAAAAGGTCGAGATAGCTGGCCGGTACCGGCACGCTTTCGACGCCGGCCAGGAACTTCGTTTTCTTGTCCTCGGGATAGCCCTCGAAGGAGACGGCCGGGACAAAGGTGACAAACCGCTCTTCGGCGGGCTTTTTGGCGTTGGTCATGCTACTGCCCTCGTGATGCTCATCGTTGCGCCGAGCGTGGAATCGAAGATCGCCTGGAAAGGCACCTCCATCACCACGGCGCGACCGTTACCCGGCCCAACTGGCGAGCCGTTCATCGCCTTGATCTTGGGGATCGAGAACGAATACTTGTTCAGAGTGGTGACGCCGAGCGTGAAAGAGAGCGCAAGGTCCGTATGATTGACGATGGCGTCGAACATGTCCTTGCTCTCGAAGACTGTCGTCATGGAACCCGACACGTCGAAGAGGCCGTAGGTGTAATCGTAGGTGTCATACTGGCCGATGACGTCGACCGGTGTGATGTTGTTGTTGATGCGCAGCGACAGCGCCTGCATTTTCGGCGAGGCGGTGACGCCGCCGACAAGCAGGGATCCAACATTGAGGCCGGCGTTGATGACGGGCGTCGTCGTCGGGTTGGTGTAGGTCGCGCCGGTGATGATCGCCGTGTCGGGCGCCGGGCTTCCGAGACCGAGAATGCCCCAGTTCGCGGTAACGTTCTGCTTCGCATTCAGCTGCAGATCCAGCGTGTTGAAGCGGCAGCCGCGGTATCTGGCGTAGACGTCGGTGGCGCCGAGTTCGAACGTCTTTTCGAAGGCGGCGGTCTTCATTGTGTTGCCGTTCTTCAGGACGTTCGTGGCCCAATCGCCGCAGAGCAGGCCGGAAAGCCACTCGTCGAATGTACCGTAGGACAGCAGTGTGTTCGCCGAACCGTTGATCTGCCGGCCGACGTCCGTCAGGTCGGTGCGGTTGCGATCGGGCCGCACTTCGTCCGACGAGATCGTCTGCTTGTCCAGCGTGATGCTTTCGGTCACATATCGGGCGACCTGCCACGTCGGGGTAGAGGGAATGGTGCCCGGCACCGTCTCCATGATATACGACAGCCGGGTCTGTGAGCCTTGGGCTACAGGCATGATGAGGGCTCCATCTTCGGATCAGCGCGTCATCACGACGGGCATTTCCAGTGGGAAGGGCGCACCATCACGGTGGGCCAGTTCGCGCTTGCCGAAGGCGCGTGTTCGGCGTCCGGACCGGCCGGAAGTGCTATGATCCAGTGATATCGCGACGATCGAAGCCGATCGTCAGCGTCATCGCAAAGAAGTTCGGGAAGTCCCTGCCCGGCTCGCCGCTGCCGATCGACATCCGATTAAAATTCATCGATCCGACCGGACGCTCGCGAAACAGGTTCGAAAGACGCTTGGCAATCGCGCGCGCCTCTCTCGATCCGGTGCCGTTCGGCACCATGACGTGGAAATAAGCCGCCCCGTCCTCAACCCATTCGTTCTCGCCGGGCGCCCCGAACGTATCCTGCGCGAGCAGATCTCCGACGATCTCGATGTAGACGAACGCGGTCTGGGAGTCCGGGTCGATGAGCGCGTCATTCTCATAGATCACGACGGTCTCCGACCAGGAGTCGAAGAGGACCTCGTTGATCGCGTCGAAAGCTTCCGGACTCGCCATTCAAAGCACCATGGACATGATGACTGCGGGATAGCTGATGGGCATGCCAGCCTGGCGGTCTTTCCGGCGGCCTTGGCTGTGCTTCAGCACGTAAGGAATTTCCGGATGCACGCCGGCCGAGATATTCAGCCACTTCGTTTCGAAGAGATACCCTGCCCCGGTCCGACCTTCATTGCCGAAACGGCGCGCGAGCGCCCGCTTCGTCCCGTCGAAGATCGCAAATCGCTTGGTGCCGAGCAATCCAGCTTCAGCCTTGCGGATATACGGCTGAAAGTTGGTGACGATCACTTCAGAGTTGGCCGCCACGTCCTGATCGTGTGGTACGACTTGGCCGTTGACGATCACGATGAATGAATTGCGAAATCGGCCAGACCGCACCGGCGAGCGGCGCTGCAGCTCCGAAATCGCATAGGCGATGATCTCGGCCCACAGCGAAAACTGATAGACGATCGGCCCGGGCGCGATCACCTCGTCCTCGGATCGCGCCAGCCGGCCGTTGACGTAGAGCTGATAGCTCTTGCTGGCGCCGGCCGCCTGGGCGCGGCGCAATTCGGATCGAGCGAAGTCCGCCAAAGCCTTGTTGATGGCCTCCGGCGCGATGCCGGCGGTTGCCAACTGGATCTCTCGCTCGAAACTCTCGAAGGTAGCCATCAGCCACCTATCATCAGCTTCATGCGAACGAGCACACCCCGCATTTTGTAGCGCTTGGGCACCTCGACGTTGCGTTCCTTGCCGTCTATCACGATCTTGTCGCCCTTCACGATCGGCAGGAAGGCCGCGACATAGGTCGGGCTGATGATGACGTTCGAAAACATGCTGTCGATATCGCCAGCGAGCTCTTCAGCCTCGAGCGGGCGGACAAAAGCCGGGATCTGAACCTCAGTCTTCGGCCTGGGGGAGCCGGTTGGAGCCGTATAACGGCGGAGAATGATGGTTTCGCCCGTCTCATCAAGGGTCCGATCAAGCTCTGCGATCGCTTCCGCGGGCGTGATCATCATGCGATCAACACGTTCCGGTATGCGCCGAGACGGGCGAGAAGGTCGGGTGGTACCGGAGCAAGCTCCGTTCCGGGAATTGCTCCTACCCAGAAATCAAGGCGGCGCGTCTGAATATCCGGGACTTCGATGCTTTCCGACTTCACGAGCGGGTCGCGAGCGCCTGATGAGAGACGAAGGCGCGCGAGATCCGAGGCGACGCCGACCAGATCGGCCGGGATATGGTCATCATCGAAGCCGGCGACATAGGTCACATCGATCGTTCCGGTCTGCCAGCGCCAGGGCCGGCCGCCGTTCACTCGGGAGAGGATTCCTGCGCCGCGGTTGATGAAAAAGTCGCTGCTGCTGACCGCCGTGCCAAGCTCAGTCACGGATGCAGCCGAAATGAACCGGCGCGAGAGCAGAATCTCGCCATCGCAGTCCTGGTTCCAGATCGTTTCGACCGCCGTTTCGGCCTTCAACGATGGAGGATTTACCCCATCGGAGGCCACGTTGCAGGCGATCGCGATCTCGGCGGAGATCTGCAGGCCAAGCTGCGTCAGCTCGATATCCTTGGACGTGTCGCCGGCTTGGAGGCCGGCGGCGGCCCGCAATTGAGGCAAGGTGAGCAAGGAAGGGCTCGTCGTTGGCACTGTCACCGTAAAGTTCTGGCGCATCGGAGCCCTTCCAGAGTGGCTGTTACTGCTGTGAAGCCTTCGGCTTCAGAGCTTCGACATATTCCGCTTTGGTCTTGAGGCCGGTGAGGTCGATCTTCTTTTCCGCCGCGTAGGCCTCCAGGTCGGCCTTGTTCATGGTGTTGAGCTCGGCCTCGGGCTTCCAATCCGAATTGGACAGGTCCGGGAGCTTCTCATCGAACTGGTTGGTGGTGCCGCCGGCGTCGCTGCTTGCCTTCTGTTCGTTTGCAGCGTCGGCCTGAACCTGTTGCTGCTGCACGGCAGCCGCGGCCGAAGGCGGGGTCGCGTGGCCTGGGGCGGAAAGCGGCTGCTCGAAAACGCCGGAGTTGGGATCCACGGCGGTGATCGGTTCGGCACCTTCGAATTCGCGAAGCATCTGCGCCTTGGCTTCGCTGACGAGGACCGCGTGGACCATGTTGCCACTGAAGGGTGCGCCACGGCGCGCGATAATGGCCTTCAGCTCTTCGTCCGACTGAGCACTGAGCCGCTTGTCGATCGCGTCAATGATCCGGCGATTCAGCTCTTCGTCGGCCGGCGTTGGCGAGCCCTGCACTGCCTCGATGAAACCGGCGTCGGCCAAGCCCTGAAATGTCGCATCATTGACCGAATAGCCGGAAGGCGGGAAATCGCTGCCGGCTGATATCTGGGTAATGTTGATCCCGTCCAGTGCGAACGGGAAAGTCTTCTTGACGACGCCCTTCATGGCGGAAGTCCTTCTGGGTTTGTGGTTGAGGAAACCGACGCGGCAGCGCGTCGGCCATTTTCATCCGCCCTCTGCGCGCCCCGCGTCGATTAGACCGGCGGGTTCGCCGTCGGTCGCAGGTTCTGCTTGCCGAGGATCCAGACCGCCGAGATGAAGACGTTGCCGGTATTGTTTGCCGGCGTGATCGTCGCACGCACATAGCGCTTTCCGCCGGTGTAGCCGATCTTGCGGATGGCGTTGTCGGCATTGAAGTCGAAGCCAGCAAGCGTGAGCGTGCCGTTCATCTGATCAGCCGGAACCGCAGCCGCATCCGAGAGGTTCGCTGCATCGCCGTGATCCATGGTGACGGCGAAAGTGGCATCGGCATCGGCGAGTGCGCCGATATTGATCGCGAAGACTACGGACTCGGAGCCGAGGCGATCGAGGATCTGGCTGACATAAGCGGTGTTGTCGGTGGTCGCAGCCGCCGGAGAAATCGCCCGCTTCAGGTCGATATTGTTGAGCAAGTCCCTCATGGGGATCTCCATAGTTTGCGGAGCGCAGCGCGCATCCGGACCGATTGAAAGACCGGGCGCGGCCTAAACCGCGCCCGCCGGCGAGCTGTGTATCAGGTGGAAACGACCTGCAGGGCGAATGCCTCGAAGTCGACGACGTCGCCGCCGACACGCTGGCGCGAGTAGAACTCGACGAACGGCTTCGAGGAGTACGGGTCGCGGAGAGTACGGATGCCGAGGCGGTCGACAACCGTATAACCGGCGCGGAAGTCGCCAAATGCGACCGGCAGCGCACCGGCGCCGACCGATGGCATGTCGTCGGCACGGCGGATGCTGTAGCCGAGCAGCATGGACGGCTTGCCCGCTTCCAGGCCCGGGCGCCAGATGTACTGGTTCTGCGAGTCCTTGAAGAGCATGACCGAGGCGACCGTGCCGCGCTTCATCAGCCAGTTGGCATTGGCCAGATATTTGTCCTTCAGCGCGAAGGTCAGCTGGACCAGACCGTCGGGAGTAAGCGCCGTCGCATTGCCGGAGGCGACCTGGGCAATGGTGCCGCGAACGCCTGCGGAGCCTGCCGGATAGGTCAGGATGCCGCGCGGCTTCTTGATGCCGTTGCCCGAGATGAACGCCAGAGCGCGCATGCGTGCGAATTTTTCGGCGACCTTTCGCTCGAGCCAGGCTTCGATGTCGATGCCGGCATCTTCGAGCAGCTGCTGCGTTGCCTTCGGCTTCGCGTAGATCTCGAAGACCGGAATGCGCTGCACGCCGACCTGTGGGGTGGACGTTTCGGGGCGCGCTTCCGTTTCACCAACCCAGCCGGCACCGGCTTCGTCGGTGTCGATCGCGATCTCGATTGCATCGGTCGTGACCGTCTCGTGATAGGCGAGCTCGTCGATCGGCGAGGTTTCGTAGACCTTGGTGATGATCCGCGAGCTGGTCGCGGTCGGCACCAGATAGCCACCGTCGGGATCCGAACCGACCATCATCGCCTTCTGTTCTTCGGGCGAGAGCGTATGGATCTCGCGACGAAGAGACATCTTGAAGGCTTCCTGATAGGCCTTGTACTCGTCGACATTGGTGTCTTCGGGCCTCAGGAGAGTGTTGAGCTTGAGCTCACCGCGGCGAGACATCACCGTGCGCTTGAAGTCAGTCGCTTCCAGGACAAGTTTGCCCTGATCCGCGCCGCCGGCACCGCCCGGACGATTCAGCTTCTTTTCGATTTCGACGATCGCGGCCGCTTCCTTCGCAGCCTTTTCGAGGATCTCCTGGACTTTCTTCTCCAGGGCCTCGTGCTTGGCCTCGACACCCTTGGTCAGGGCGTCCAGATCGGCCTTCAGCTGAGTGCCGTCGCCGGCGGACTTACCTGCCTTTTCGGCGAGATCGCGGACCTCCTTGAGGTCCTTTTCCATGCTGGTCTGAAGCGCCTTATAGTCATCGCCGACGCGCTTCACCTCGCGCTGGACATCGTCCAGCACGTCCTTGATATCGGGCATCTTGCCCTCCAATGATGAGGATGTTGATCAAGCCACCCGGAGCGCTTTCACGGCTTCGAGCAGTTCCATCGCGGCTTCCTCATCACGAGAAGACGACGTGGTATGGCCCTCAGCTTCACGCTGAAGGTGCTTTTTGACGATGGCGACGGCCTTCACGGCGTCAGCACCGGACAAAATGGATTTCAGATCGCGCTCAAGTTCGCGCGGATTGAACAGATCGAGCGCCTTCACCTGGTTGACGAGTGCCTTGTCGTTCGATCCCCACAGGACAACGCTGACTTCGAGCAGATCCACATCTTCGAGCGTGCGGTACGGTTCGGTCGGCTTGGTGCCGAGGGTATATTTCTTGGCGCGATATCCGATCGACAGGCCGTCGAGCTCGCCGCTCTTCATTCCCTCGTAGATCAGCGCGCCGCGGTCGGTATTGAGGCCAAACAGCTCGCCTTCAACCTTGAGGCCTTTGCTGTTCTCCTCCATCGATGTCCACTTGCCGATCGGCAACATGTCGTCGACCGGACCATAAAAGCCACCGTGCTGCAGCAGCATCTTCGGCAGCTTACCCTTGCCCTCCCATTCGCGGAGGGTGCGGCTGAAGGCGCCCTTCTGAACGACGTCTCCATGGGAGTCGACGTTGCCGAAGATCGAGCCGTAACCAGAAAAGGTCCCTTCTTTGGCGCCGCCGCTGGCGAACTTTACGTCGATGAGACCAGCTGCAAGGTGATCCATGCCTACTCTCCAGGTGGCTTCGGCGCCGGCGCGGCCGGCGGCGTGAGAAACATTGGCTTTCCGTCTTCGCCGATCGCGACCATGTTCGACGGCACGTAAAGGAGGTCGCCGCCAGCGACGGGCGGGAGCTCGTCCCAGGAACGAATTTCGTTCGGCGTGATCCAGCCCGGGCTGCTGCTGCCCAAGGCACGTTGGTTGAATTCCGCCTTGTCCTTAAGCGCAGGGCTCAGGAAGTCGCCCTCGACGAAACCAGTGTAATAGCCCTGCTGCCGCTGTTCCTTTTTCAGCAGAAAAAGATCTGCAGAACCACCGAAGCGGCGATGAATGGGGCGGACGCAGTGAACGAGATGGGCCAGGAACATCTGTTCCGCCGACGCGAATGTTGCGTTCTTGTCACCCGAGAAGCCGATCATGATCGGCATCACGCGCAGGACCTCACAGATTCGCTCGACCTGGAATTTTCTGGTTTCGATATGCTGCGCATCCACACCCGTCATTTGGACAGGCGTGAACTTTGCGGCCCGGTCGACCACCATAATCTTGCCAGTGTTCTCGGCGCCGCCGAAATGGCGGCGAACCCAGGCGGCCAGCTTTACCAGCCCCTGCTCGCCGATCGCCCCGTCAGCTGAAAGCACGCCGCTCGGCCGCGCGCCGTTGCGATGGAATCGCGCATGACTCTCTTCCGTCGCCAGCGCCAGGCCGATGGCCTCGGCAGCGTAACGGACGATATTCAGCCCCTCGATCGTGTCCCAGGACGGGCCTTTCACGTGCCAGATCCGGTCTCCGGGGACGGTTTCCGTGGTACCGTCAAGCCCCGTGAGGGTATAGGTTCTGGAATAATCCGCATTGACCTTGCAGACGACGCGGCCTGGATCCAGCAAGATCATTTCGACGATCTCGCCGCGGACCTTGTTGAGGAACGCATAGGACCTTCCCGCCAGATCAACGTGAAAGTTCTGCGTTTCCCGGAATTCCAGACTGGTCATCCACTCATTTGGCGCCGTCGCCAGCAGATCGTAGAGCGGTTGGTCGCGAGCTTCCTGCCGATCGATGACGGTTTTCCCGTTCACCGATTTCTCGGTTCGCCGGTAGAGCTTCCACGGTACTGTCGCGAGACCGTCGGCGCGCACTCGGCAGCAGGCGAGTACCGTAGTGACGCTCAAAGCGGACTTCCAATTGACCGAAATGCCGGTCTTCGACGTGGCGAATCCACCGAAGAAGTCCGCCCACATCTGGTCGACGATGCCGTAGCGCGTATCTTCCTTCCGCTCACCGCCGCTGAAGAGGGAACCGAAGAACCCCTTCATGCTTTTGACCTCGGCGCGAGCAGCAGCGCGAAGACGATCATGAGCACGCCGGCGACGATAAATCCGGCCGGCACGAAGATGAGCCATGCCCCGTAGGCGATCGCGACGGCCCCGGCGAGGCCGATCGCATCACGGACGAGTGCCGGCACAACGCCTGCAGCAATCAAAACAGCCGCCCGCAGGACGCGACCGACAAATCTCAGGAAGCGCATACGGTTGCTCCAAATCAATAAATATTCGACATCGTCTCTTCGAGCGCAGCCATCTCGGCTGCGATCTTCGCCTCGAGCGCGTCGAGATCTTCGTCGCTATCCCAGACCGATTGTTCGCCGGTCTCGACTAGGTCAGCCGCGCCCGAGAGCATCGCGAGCACTGTCATGCCGTCGATACGCCCACGCTGGTGCTTCTTGATGAAGAAGCGATTGTTCTGCGCGTCGGGTTGGACGGCTGCGTTGCCGGAGCACCACTTGGTGATCGGGCTCTCGTCGATGACGATCCGCCGCTGCAGGATGCGATCCTCGAATTTCTGCAGCGACCGCGGCATCCAAAGCGCCTTCTTCGACTGCATGCCAAGGCGGCCCTGGCCGTGAATTATGATCTTGAGGCCGGAACCGACCTCGCCTTCCGGCTCCCAGACCCATGTTTCCAAACCAACGTTGTCGCAGGCCTTGCGGAAGTCGGTGAGGAATGCGGGGTCGACGATCAGCGCCGCGACATTGTGCGAGGCGACCATCTTTCTCACCAGCTCGGCGATGAATTCGTATTCGATCGACCGTCCTGGCACGAGATTGAGGAGCGGCGGGACAGCCGCCGCCCATTCGACATACTGAGCGTGGTCCTCTTCCGCCTTTTCCTTCAGCTTCTCCGCCGGCTTCCAATATTCGACAGCCGCATGAAGGACGCCTTTGGGATCCACCCAGCCCATGCCGAGGGCGGTCAAGTCGTTCTTCTTGGACAGGTCGAGCGTCAGGTAGAGATCGGCGTCGCCTGCATCTTCGATATCGACGCTGCCTTGCACCGCTTCCCAAAAATCCAGATCGATCCAGTATTCGGACGATCCGACTGGGACGCCGAAATATAGGCGTTCGGTGCTCAATCGCATGCCGACCGAGTTACGGGCCGAGTTCACCTCGATCCGCACGTTCTCGATCGGGAACGTGATGCCGAGGCACGGCATGGACTTTTGCCAGCAACGCTCGTCCTCGAACGGCTTATCGCCGGGATCGACACGAGCGATGAACGCGAACGCTGAATCGTCCTCCGCCTCGCCGCGCAGGATCCGCTGGTGAAGCTGGCTCCATTCCGTCGCAACCGGTTGGTCGGCCGCCGGCGTGTTCGTCGACATCCACAGCAGAAAATCGCCGGGCATCTTGGCACCGGCAGACTTCCAGGTCTTCAGAGCGCCGTCCGATTTCCATTCATGGATCTCGTCGGCCGCAACATAGGATGGACGCGGGCCATTGACCTTTTCGTCACCGGCGAGTGACCGGAACTTCGAACCGCTTTCCGGATGCTCGAGCATCCATGTCATGTCGCCGGTACCGCGGGTTAGGATGGTGCCGCGAGAAACGAGGCTTTCGCCATCGAACTCCGCATCCGGCATTTCCGCGTTCGCCATTGCGACCGCATCACCGAAAAGAACGTTGGCCTGGTTGCGGTCCTTCGCAATCGCATAGCACTCGGCGCGCGGGATGCCGCGGGCAAACAGCGTATAGAGGCCGATCGCCGCAGCAACAGGCGACTTGATCTGCCCCTTGCCTGCCTCGACCCACGATGTGCGGAATCGAAGCCGGTTGCTGTCCTTGCGGTACCAGCCGAAAAGCGAGCCGACGACGAATGTCGTATAGCTCGGGAGATAAAATCGCTCGCCGGCTTTGGCGCCGGCGGTGACCTTGAGGATGGCAGGAAAGAAGCCCAAGGCCTTCTTCGCCGCTTCAGGTCGCCACTCCAGCCCGCGATACGGGCCGTATTTCAAGTCGTTCAGGTGCCGTTCGCAGGCCAGCCGGCCGTATTGCCCCGAAGTGATCCAGCCGTCGACAACCTCTTCGGCCCAGGCGGTGACCGGGTCACTTGTTTCCAAGGTAGTCATCAGCGGCGCGCTTCTTCCTTCCAGATCTCGGCGGCGCCTTCTCGGCGCGCCCACGTTCGGTCGGCGGGATTCCGAGTTCGCGCTCGGCCGCCATGACGCGCTTCATCGCTGCGTCAGCGATCGCCTTGTAGGGGTTATGCATCATGACCTTCGTTTTCGGTGCCTTGATCATGATGCCATTGCGGGCAACGTGCGCTTCCGCAAGTTTCCAGTCGGCATAGGCGCCGGCGGCCATCTCTATGAGAACGTCGTTGTCCACATCCAGGAGACCCTTCCGAGCAAGGCTCTGCGTAAGGACCTTCCAGCGCTCGGACGCGATCTTCGCGCGGCGCGAGCCCCATTGTCGGATGTCGACGGTCAGGAGCCAGTTCGGCTCCTCGATATCAACTATTGCCGGCTCTGTTTCGGTTCCAGGAAATGCCCCCTGCACCACATTCGATGCCGGGGTCGGATTTGGCTTTCTGCCTCTCATGCAGACTCGAACGTTCTGCTACCCTGTGGATAGCTGTGGGAAACGCAATGTGTCGTTCCAATTGCAAAAGACTCACCTAAAGTCCGCTCACCGATGAACTCGAAAAGGAGAGAAATAATGCAGTTTGCAATTGGCGACCGTGTGGAACTGAAGTCCGGTGGACCGGAGATGACAGTTCAAACCGCTGACTCAGGAAAGTACTACTGCGTTTGGTTCAATAGGGACGGCGGCTCTTACAAGCTTGAAGGCACTTCGTTTATTGAACAGACCCTAAAGAAGGTCGGTTAGAGGGCTGGCGGCCTGAACGCGCCGCCGCCCATTTTTGACGCTACTCAGCCGGTGTGAAGTCTAGATAAAACTTCGTGCCCGGCTGGATTTTGCCCAGCAGTGCCGGATTCGTGATGCTAAGGGTCAACTCACCCTGCGGAGTGAATTTGGCATACGTGTTGTCTTCGTCGGAACCGTCCGCCGGGTAAGAGCTGCTCCGTGCGACCGCAACCATCTTCACGCGATCGGACTGCTCAAATCTGTTGACTTCCGTTACGCGCATCTTGGCGCGCATTGTGACCTGTTCGCTTATTGCCATTGCGACTTCTCCTTGTTCAGGCCGGTACCGCCGGCCGCGGATCTGTGGTCTTCGCCGGCGCCGGCTCCATGCCTCGGTGAAAATGTGCCGCCACAAATTGCGGGGACAGCAGGCGGCGGAGGCACCCCGACCCCTGCCGGCGAAGTTCTAGAAACAGGGTGGGCCGAGGTGGCGCAGCAGCGGTACCCGCCAGATCACCCGCAAGGTGCCCTACTGATCTGGACCGCACGCTCGGCCGTTTACCTGGTATCGACGAATTTATCCCGTTGCCGACTCAGACGGCCAGGTGCATTCGATATCCAGGCACTCGGGAGAATTGTCATGGATGCTAAAGAATTCGCCAGCCACATGAAGGCTGAAATCGAAGAGATGAAAAACAAGGGGGTCGCTGCTGTCTATGTCGACAACCTTATCAACTACCTGTCAAACGTGGAAAGCACACCGTCCGAAGAACCGTCTGCCGCTCAACTTGAGCATTACAAGGGAACGCTTAACGTTCATCTGGAGGCGATGAAGCATAACAACAATATGCAAATCGAAATGTTCAAGTCCGCGCTCGTGGCAGGTCAAAACGCCATTCGGACCATGATCGTAATCAACGGTGGTGCTGCGGTCGCAATGCTTGCCTTCATCAGCAACCTCCTGAGAGACGGCCGCACGTTCGATGTGGCCGGTTATGCGACTGCAATGTTGGCGTTCACCGCCGGTGCGCTATTGGCAGGCCTGGTATCGGGTGGCACATATCTCACCCAGTGGATTGGCGCGAGCGACTCCCAAGTCGCTTACAGGGTGGCCTTTGGCATAAACTTGGTGACAATTCTGCTCGGAATTGTCTCGTTTGTCGCCTTCGGGATCGGAGCTTGGAAGGCCTACTCAGCATTTCCTGGCGCCTGATAATTTTTCCAAAGGGGGGGCACTTATTTTGCTCTCACTGCGAACGAAGGCCCCGGACGGTGGCGGCCCCTAACGGTCCCAGACATTCGACCACCCCCCGGGGTGCCCGAAAGCGCCCGGTCTGGCGTCAGCCCTTGCGCTCGATTGGTCGCTCGCCTGCCCTTTCAATCGGTCGACGATCAACAGCAACGTCTTTCCCCCTGCCCGATGGAATGGCAGCTTGAACGCCGTTGCGAACATCTGGCTTTGTCTGCCTGCGCATGTCGTCGCTCATGTCTTCCCCCTATGCCAAGGGTGGCGAGGATCAAGGGGCGAGCCGTCCACGGCGCAGCCCTGCACTACTGGCTTGCCGCTTCGTCGCCGAGCTCCGCCGCGTTGCTCTTTCACCTGCCGGTCATGACGGCTGCAAAGGGTGCGCGTGTTGCCGATCACATCGAGCGCCGTGGGATGATCCACGTTCGGGCGAGTGGCGATATGATCGCAGACAAGGCCAGCAGTAGAGCCGCAGCCAGGTACGACGCAGCGCCAGCCGTCGCGCTCATGGGTGGCGCGCTTCAGCGCCTTCCAATGAGGGGAATCGTAGTAGCGATTACGTGCCAGCGCAGACAACTCACAGATTTTTAGAGGTTTCAAACCGATCAGCGGATAACAGCCGCTATCAGCAAGCATCGATCACAAATTGACGAACACTCAGCCACTTGCGTTTGAACGGCAACGGCGCATAGTGCGCAGCAGCAGGCAGCACCAATTTCTTTTGGTGAAAGGTGCGCCATGCAATCCCCTGACATTCTCGCGCTAAAGCTATTTGGGCTTGAGGCAACAGCAAACGGCCCGCTTGCTATCGGCGCGCTTCTACTAATCGCGCTTGCCCTCATGTCGCGACGGAAACGGCATTGATGGCGGAACGAAAAAGGCGGCCAACCCGGAAGGTCGACCGCCTGTCGAAAGACGCAAATCAAGCATCCGCAACCAGATGACTCGTTTCGCCCCGTCCTGTCAACTGGCCTACCTTCCGCCTGCCCTGCTTCCCCTCGCCTCGCGAATCCCTCTCTCCGAACCTTATTGGAGAAGGGAGAATGGCCTTAAAGGCCATCTCCATAGAGGAATAATAAATAACTTCGCGCGCGCACGCGCGAGGCTGGCGCTGATTTTCCGCAGTTTTTCCGCCGATCTTCCGCAGGCCGATTTTCACAGCCCTTGAACGTCTTGCAACCGGAAGGAAAGCAACGCCGATTTTCCGCGTTTCTTCCGCAGATATTCCGCGATCTTTCCGCGAAGCTTCCGCGCGCACGTTCTCGATACGGCCCGCAGTTTCAACCGGCAGTGATACTACAAAAAATATTTTTGGTCGGCGCGATTTTGGGCAGGAAAACCGGCGCGGCGACAGTGGGAATTGACGCCAGGGCGACGAAAAACCGAATCAGTTTGAACGCTGTAGCGCTCCCGTGAAACCGTAAATAAACGCGGTTTCCACCCGTCGAAACCGTCAAATCGAAAATTAATGCGGTTTCAAATCAAAGCCTTAGCGATTTCGCGATCGATATCGGCCAGAACCGCGTTGTAAAACGAAATCAAATCGATATTCTCTCAATCACCGAAGCGAAAACGAAATCACTTCGGGATTGCGAGACGGACTTCCGCCACGCAATGTTCTTTGAAAAGCTGGCGAAGGTCCGATCATCGGCCCCAAGGTTTAGGCGACAAACTCGCGAAAGCGGGCAAAGCCTCGATTGTAAGGCGGACGGTAGGGTCTCGCGGATCAGCGGAAGAGGGCGACCCAATGCTAAGGCATTACCGGCATGACAAAGCCGGGTTTGGGGAAGGACGCGCGGCAAGCGGAAGGGTGAAAGCCCCTTATGCGGACTGAAATGACTTGCCTCGGTGAAGGTCTAGGCCATGGCGACATGGCGCGGGAACATAGCCGGCAACCCAGATAACCGCGTCCGCAGACTGGGCAAGAGCTGCACCCCACAACCGACAACAGGCATGGGTTCCCCTAGCACAAGATCACAACGGAAAATCTGAAGGGCAAGCAATCACTTGCCCCTCATACCACGTGCAAGGAAAGCGCCGCCGCGAGGCAGGCGCTTTCCCGGCATTTGGCCGTCAACCCGCCCCTGCGCGAGGGGCATTCAATCAGGAGAATACGACAATGGCACAGTTTCAGATCATCACCGGTAAGGCACTCAAGAACGCAATCGCCGGCCGCGGCCAGCAGATCGCCACGTTCACCCAGCGCGAGCACCAGCTCGCCGTTTCGGCGCTCGCCCACCTCGGTGAACACAACGACGTCATCTATGTACAGGCGCTCTACGACATGAGCCCGGCCAACTACCAGCGCGGCCTGCGCCTGTGGTTCCTCGAGTTCGGCAAGTGCACGTTCAAGGCCAACGAGTCCGGCAAGGGCGGCGCGTTCGTCTATGCCAAGTCCAAGGCCAGCGACATCGAGGGCGCAATGAAGGTCGCCCCGGCGAATTTCGAGAAGGAGGGCAAGGAGTCGACCACGGAAGCCAAGGCTTTCAACGCCGCTGAGTACCTCGCCAAGGTCGTCGAGAAGCTGACGAAGGAAGGCGCCGACGTGCGGGTTATCCGCGCCGTCGAAGGTGCGCAGAAGGTCGCCGCCGGTCCGGTCGTTGTCGTCCGCAACCAGAAGCCCCTGCCGACTGCAGCCGAAAAGGCAGCCGCGCCGAAGCGCGCCGCCAAGAAGGCCGACCCCATGCAGGCACCCGCCGCCAACGCCGTCGCTGCCTAAGTCACCATCCGGAAACAAGGGTATTTTGAATGGCAATCGCCTTTGATACACTCGGTTATGCGAAGCGCCTGCGTGATGCAGGCGTGAAACCGGAGACGGCAGAAGCACACGCGGAAGCCGCAAGGGATTTCATCATGGCCGAGCTGGTCACGAAAACAGATCTTGCCGCAGCGATCGACACGCTGACGCTGCGGCTGACAACCCGGCTGGGCGGCATCATGGTGGCGGGCGTTGGTGCGCTCGCCCTCATCATCAAGCTGACCTAGCCTCTCAATCCATCCCCACCATGCAAGCCCGGCCATCGCGCCGGGCTTTTGCGTTTCCAGCTTGAGGTAAACCCATGCCGAGCCAGCACTCGACACGCATGCGCATGCCCGCCGATTGGGAAACCGCCCGCCAGCGCCAGCAGCGCCAGGCCGCCGATGAATTGGCGGCATATCTCGCCAGGGCGGCCACGATGCGCGCCCGCATCGCCACCGCAAGAATTCTAATCTCCGAGCCGGTCACCCCTGCCCCCGGCCGGTGAGCGCAAGCACTCTCCCCCTCATGTCGCTTGCGCGGCCGCACGCTTCTGTCCCCCAGGCGTGCGGCCTTCCAGCGACATGCAATGAGGCATCCGATGAAATCCAAGCTTTCACCCGCCCAGCGGCGCAAAGACGCCATCGAGCGGCGCTTTCCCTCCTGGTACCTCACCGGCGAAATGACGTCGCCAGCGCTGCACATAACGGCAGCGTTCCGCTCCATCGCCGAGCTGGCGACACTCCGCGCCTACATCATGCGCGGCAACATTAGCCCCGCAATGTGCGTGCTTCTCAGGCAGTCCGCCCTCCGCTCCGCGAGGTTCAATCTCTGGGTCGGTCGGCGCTCTTCACCTCTCCCCTGAAAGGATCCTCACCGTGTTGAGTTTCAAGGATTCGCTCGCCTTCTTGGCTATCTGCGTTTTCGTCACTTCCTTTTCCATCTGGGGCGCCGTTATCGCCGCCCTTATCAACTAACGAGGACAATCGAGTATGATCACCAGAGAACGCGCCGCCAGCGTGGACAACTTCGTGCGCCAGTTCGCCGCTGAGCGGATGACGGACGGCGTGGAGAAGATCGCCGCCGACATGATCGGCGGCATCCTGCATTGGGTGATGCGCAATGCGGAGATGGCTGGCGAGGACGGCCGCAAGCCCGCCCTTGGCGTCGCCCGCGTCGGCCTATCGTCGTTCATCAGCGACCTGCACCGCATCGAGGGCAACCCCAAGCCGCCCGAGTGCTACACGCTGATCACGGTGCGCACCGAAGAAGGTCTGTGGGTGTCTGAAACCGGCTATGAGGAACTGGTCCAGCGAGGGAAGTGATGGCCGAACAGCAGGAACTGCCGCTCCCCTCCTCGACGACATGGAAAACACCCAAGGGCAATCATACCTGCAAGCGCGACCCTGAAGCCGGGCCCGGCACCTGCTGGCACTGGTGGGACGGATGCCCCAAGGCCGAAAGTCGCGGCTGCTACCTGCTTTGGCTGAAGGGCCAAGGTAAGCCGCCTACCGCGGATACCCCTTGTCCAAGTAATATTTGAACGCTTGGCAGAACGTGCCCTGTGTCTTCTGCTTTTGTAGATCGGCTGCGATGTAGTGGGCACGCTTGCGCCCCCGCGCAATAACCGCGTCCTTGCTTATCGCAAGCTCGATCATCGCCGAGCCGATCGAGATCTGCATTGCGTCATTATTCATCGGCACCCCGCAGATGCCTTGGCCAACCGCCAAGACAGCAACCTTCTCGATCCACAGCGACTCCTGTTTCGCCGATGCGGGGAAGGCGACCAGCGCAAGACATATTCCAACTATTGCCGTTCGCATCGATGCCCCCAGTTCCGGTAGGCCCAAGGTGGCCACCGTCGCCGGAGGTGTCAAGACGGCGCAACCCAATCGGAGAAATGAGATGAACATGATGACCACCGGTATTCAACCGGCGGCGCTGGAAACGCGCGCCATGATCGTCAACTTGACGATATCGCAATGGTCAGGCCGTCGCCTCGATCGACAGGTGACGGACGAGGTCAACTCGTCCCATGGCGCATCTGACGACGCCGGCCGCTATAACAAGCTGCTCATCCCCAAGGATGCGCTGGCGCCGATCGAGAAGATCGTCAATGCCACCCGTACCGACTTCCGCAAGCGCACCCTGCCGTGGATCGACGACGGCGGCCGGATCATGGCGGCCGACGCCTACCTGGCGCATTCCCGATGGATTGACGGGCAGCGCATCAAATTCGACGCGGCTGTCGACGCCTTCGTGACTGAATATCCCTCGCTGCTGACCGCTGCCAGCAAGCGCCTGAACACTATGTTCAAGGCGGAAGATTATCCGTCTCCGGAAGAGCTGCGCACCAAGTTCGCCATGGCCGTCACTGTCATGCCGGTACCGACTGCGGACGACTTCCGGGTGAACATGTCCCAGGCACAGGCCGACCGGATCCGCGCCGACATCGAGGAGAATGTCAGGCAGGCGACGGCGAACGCCATGCGCGACGTCTACCGGCGCATCGCCGATGTCACCGGCCGGATGGTCGAACGGCTGACTGCCTACAAGCCGGCTCAAAAGAAGGGCGAGCGCTCCGAGGGCACCTTCAAGGATAGCCTGGTCGAGAACGTGAAGGATCTCGTCGACATCATGCCGGCGCTCAACATCGTGGGCGACCCGTCGCTGACGGCGATCGCCGAGGAGATGCGGGCGCTTATCAAGTTCCCGGCTGACACGCTGCGGGTGAGCCCGACGGCACGGCAGGACGTCGCGGATAAAGCGCGCGAGATCCTCACCACAGTGAGCGATTACCTCTGATGCCCGCGACCTTCTCCGCCAATATGACCGTGCTGCCCGAGCTGGTTGGCGAGCGTATCGAGATGCCGGTCACCTTCCCCGGTAAGACGCCAAATCTTGACGGCCTGCGAAAGGCTATCGAGCCTCACCTCGACGGGCAGAAGCTCGAGCATGTCGCCGTCCTCTGGCACGGACGGCGCTGTAGCATGTTCGTTGGCGAGACGAGCACGATCGATGGACGGATCCGCAACGTCGAAGCCACTGCGATCTATCGCAACAACTGGCTGTCCCAGCATCCCGAAACTGACCCCGAAGAACTGCCGCCGATCTGCGGACCGGCGGTCTTATTCGACCGCAACGTCTGGTTCTGACGTTCAATCGCAGGAGAAAACCATGCATCTGAAGGACGCCGCGCGCGCCATCACCCGCTATATGAAAGCCGATATCCCTGTGATGATGTGGGGTGCGCCCGGGATCGGCAAGACGGATTTCTGCTACCAACTCGGCCAGCAGACAGGCCGGCAGGTCATCGACTGGCGCACCAACCTACGCGATCCGGTCGACGCCCGCGGTCTGCCGGTCGCCGATCTCGAGAACAACGTCGCCCGCTGGCTGCGGCCGAGCGACCTGCCCTTCGAGGGCTCCGATTTTCCCGACGACTCCATCGTGTTCCTCGACGAGATCAACACCGCGTCGCCCGCCATGCAGGTGGTGGCGATGCAGCTGGTGAACGAACGCCGTGTCGGCGAGCACCGGCTGAAGAAGGGCGTCTACATCATCGCCGCCGGCAATCGGCAGTCCGACAAGGCCGCTGCGCAGCGCATGCCGACGGCACTCGCGAACCGCCTCGCTCACATCGATGTCGAGGCCGATGTCGATATCTTTTGCGACTGGGCCTATGACAACCAGATCAACCCGATGCTGATCGCCTTCCTGCGGTGGCGCCCTGCGATGCTGCACGACATGGCCGGGCAGGATCTGCGCGCCTTCCCGACGCCGCGCTCTTGGGAGCGCACGTCGCGCATCATCGATGACGAGGACGACCCGCTTTTTCTCCAGATGGTGACAGGCCTGGTCGGCGAAGGTGCAGCGGCCGAGTTCATCGGCTTCGTCCGCACCTATCGCAACCTGCCGTCGCTCGATCTGGTGCTTTCCAATCCGAACGGCGCGAAGGTGCCGGCCGATCCGTCTGCGCGCTTCGCGATCGCCGTCGCCCTCGCACACAAGGTTACGGCCAAAACGTTCGAAGCCGGCATGAACTATATCCGCCGGCTGCCGAGCGAGTTCGAGATCCTCTTCGGCATCGATGCCGTCAAACGTGACACTGGCCTGTCTCATACGCAGACCTTCGTCGATTTCTCGACCCGCAATCAGGAAGTCATGATCGGATGAAACAGCGCACCTGGCTCGACAAGGATGGCAAGGTTGCGAGGAAAACAGACATTTCGCAGCTGACCAGAGTGAAGGGGCCAGAGGCAAAAGTTAAGCGGTTGGCGAAGAACTGGCCGACTATAGAGTGGACGTTCTACGGCTTCATGGCGGACGGCAGTAGCCGGAAATGGTTTCTGACCTATCAGGTGGTGCAGCGCCGGTTTCAGGCCGTCGCTGCCCACATGAACGAGCAGGAAGAGAAGTATTTTGCCCACATGGGCGACTTGTTTCCCATCAACTGGCAGGAGGTGCCGGCCAAGAAGCCGCGCAACATCACCACGCTCCTCCGAGGCTATCTGTCGGCCGAGCAGATCGCCGAGGCTCTCGCCACATCTATCGAAATCGGGAAACGCAAATGAGCAAGAGCAATCCGCCGCGTCTGATCCTCGGTCCATTCACGGAAACGCCGCACCTTCCCGAAGACGGTATCCTCTCCTGGGGTTTCATCACCGTTCGTGAGGACCATAGCGTCCAGTGGATGCAGCTGCATTTCAATATCCAGAAGCGAACCTTTTACACGTCATCAAACAGCAATGGCCGCTTCTATGTCTCAAGTGCCCACAGCTACACGACGAAGGACGGCCGAACGCGATCACGATCTGCGAAGCTTCGGCAGATCTCGTCATACATTAAGGGCGATGAGGATCTGACCAACCAGAACGGCGGCATGTTCCTCGGTGGCAGCGTGCCGGAACCGATGTCTGGACTACTGCGAGATCTGCTGAAAAAGCTGCTCAAAGACGAAGACATAGCATTGGTGACGCGGCTGTCGATCGGGGCGCATCGATGAAGATCACCGCTCATGTTCTCGACACGCTGTATCACCCGCCGGAGAAGGACGTTTACAATCTTTCCTGGCGGTTCAATCCCAAAATCAAACGTCGGCGGATGCCGCCTTACATCCTTGAGTTCAACACCTGGAAACGAGAATTCGTCCTGAAGCGGGGAACTCGTGGGGACGCATGGAGGAGATACGACGTCGACGATCCTCGTCTCCTCGATCTGCTAAAATCACGACTATCTCCCGCTGACATCGCTGCTTGCATCCGCACCGCCATCCTCGATGACGGCCTGCCGTTTTAGGAGACCATTATGGCACTGACTGCCGAACAGAAGATCCTTGCCGCCCGCACCTCGCTGATGTGGGACCATCCGTTCTTCGGCTCGCTCGCCGTGCAGCTCGTGCTGGTCGAGGAGAACAGCTATCCGACCATGGCGACTGACGGAACGCACCTCTTCTGGAATCGCAAGTTCGTCGACGGGCTGAAGAAGCCGGAGTTGGTGTTCGTTCTCGCCCACGAGGTGATGCATAATGCACTCGATCACCACGTCCGTAAGGGTCGCCGCGAGCACGAGAAATGGAACAAGGCTTGCGATTACGCGATCAATGGCGAGCTTTCGACTTGCGGTTTGAAGATGCCGAAGTGCGGCCTGATCGATGCGCAATATACCGGCCGCGGTGCCGAGGAGATCTATTCGCTTCTTCCCGACGAGCCGAAAGGCGGCGGTGCCGGCGGGAAGGATGATCCAGGCGGCTGCGGTGCGGTCCTGCCGGCAGCGGCGGCACACGAAGCCGAGAAGCTCGCGAAGGCCTCGGCCGACATGAAGGTCAAGGTCCGGCAAGCGGCAGCGATCGCAGCCAAGGCCGCCGGCGGGATCGGCAACTTGCCCGGCTCGATGCAGCGGCTCATCGAGAAGCTGCTCGCCCCCGTGGTCGACTGGCGCGCCGTGCTGCGGCGCTTCATCGATGACAGCCAGACCCGAGACTATACATGGATGAAGCCCAACCGCCGGCATATCGGTTCCGGCTTCATCCTTCCCGGGCTGATGACCGACGGCTTGAACCACCTAGTCGTTGGCGTCGACTCCTCTGGATCGACGTTCGACCCTGAGATCCTGCAGCGCTTCGCCTCCGAGATAAGCGGTGCATTTGGTGACGGCTCGATCGACAAGGTCACCGTGATCTATGCCGATACCGCAGTTGCCCGCGTCGACGAATTCGAGCGAGGCGACGAGATCGTCTTCAACATCGAAGGCGGCGGTGGGACGGCGTTCTCCAACACCTTCAGGTGGATCGAGAAGAATGTACAGGACGCTTCCGCCATCATCTACTTCACAGACCTTTATGTGACGGACTTCGGCAAGCGACCGGCCGCGCCGCTCATGTGGGCGGTCTACGGCGACAGCCGACAGTTTAAAGACCTGTCGGCAAAGACACCATTCGGCGAAGCGATCAGCCTCGCTGCCTGATCCATTACAGCCCATTGCCATTCATTAACCTGCCGCCTCCGGGCGGCTTTTTCATTGGGAGAACCAACATGCTCGAGCTCCTGATCGGGCTTTTCGTAGGCGGCTCCGTCGGCGTCCTCTCACGGTCGCTCGGCGGGGCGAGCAAAGAGCAACCACCAAATCCTCTCGCGCCTCTACTCGAGGATCTGCTCGCCACTCTGCGCCTCAATCTCAGCCTCCTCAAGGAAGAGCTGTACAACCGACGCCTTTCAGGCGTTCCGGAATACATCGCGCCTGTCGAGATCGCCGTCGACCGGACGAAGAAAGCAATCGCAACAGCAGAGGGATGGACATGAGCTTCGGAAAGGTCACGATGACGGCCGAGCAGGTGAAGCGCCTTTCGCCGGCAGAACAGCAACTCGCCAGAGCGCTCGCCGCGGAGATGGGAAAAGCTATCCCGGCCAAACCCGTTCCTGTCGAGACGCCGCCCGCCGGCGGCATTGATCTCGGCCGATCGGAATTCGGGAAAGCCATCTACCTCGACACCGAGAAGCTGCTCGACGGTCGCTTGCTGGTCCAGGGCACGTCGGGCGCAGGCAAGAGTTGGACGCTTCGACGCATTGTCGAACAGACTCACGGCCTGGTGCAGCAGATCATCGTCGATCCGGAGGGCGAGTTCGGCTCACTCGCCCAGCATTTCGACTTCCCCATCCTCGACGGAACGAAGCTCGACGCCGCTGCCCTCGCCGTCGCAGCCGGCCGGGTGCGTGAGCACCGCCTGTCCGTGCTCCTGGATCTCTCGCAACTCGATCGAGAAGCGCAGATGCAGAGCGTGACGGCGTTCGTCGGCGCGCTGATCGCAGCGCCCCGCGAGAACTGGCACCCTGCCCTGATCGTCATCGACGAGGCGCACCTGTTTGCGCCGTTCGGCGGCGCAGGCCTCGCCGCCACCTCGGTTCGTCAGGCGGCAACGCAGACCATCACCGACCTCATGAGCCGCGGACGCAAGCGCGGCTTGGCTGGCGTGCTGGCAACGCAGCGTATAGCCAAGCTGGCAAAATCCGTCTCGTCGGAGATCCTGAATTTCCTGATCGGCTTGAATACGCTCGATATCGACATTCGCCGCGCCGCCGAGACGATAGGCTGGGATGCCAGCAAGGGTTTCGACCGGTTGCCGATGCTGCAGCCGGGTGATTTCGTCGCCTCCGGACCGGCCTTCTCGCAGGCGCCGGCCACTCTGCATATCGGCGCCGTGGAAACGCGGCACATTGGCGCTCGTCCGGAGATCGTCGCACCGACGCAGATCGATGCGGCTGCAGCTGCTTCGCTGCTCGACCTCGAACAGCTCCACGCCGCCACCGCCGGCGGCGAGGAAATCCGATCGGAAGCCAGCATACCGCCGGCCTACCGTTCCATCCGCGCCTTCATCCGCGAGCCTGCGTTCGCAGACGCCGGCAGGATCTGGGAAGTTCTTCGGCCGCTTGCACCCCAGGGTGCCGCCGTGGCGGACCTCGCCGACTATCTGTCGATCGACGTCGGCCGCGTATCGGCCGCCCTCGCTCTCCTCGACAGCTACGGCGCAATCGAGATCAGCGACATGGCCGAAGGCCGCGCCGTTCGCGTAGGAAAAGGAATGACCATATGACCCTGAAGCCCGTATCCTTCAGCCGCCCAGTCGTCCATGAACCGCGCATCTCCAAACCCTATATCCCTGGCAAGCATGATAAGCGTTTCTGGACGGACGCCGAGAATGACATCATCCGGGAGCATTTTCCGAATGGCGGCGCAGCCGCCTGCCTCGCTCGTTTGGGTGAGCACCGCACGCTGCTGGGTCTCTATAACCAAGCCAAGAAGCTTGGGATTAAATCCAACCGTATGACCGCTGCTCGGAGGCGGCACCGGTCCTCGCCTGAACTCGATGCGCAGATCCGGGAGGAGTGGCAGAAGCTCGATGCCGGCAAAAAGGGAGTCGTCAACGATCTCGCCGATCGGCTCGGCCTGCCGCGCTGGTGGTTGACCAAGCGCCTTACGCATCTGGGCCTGACCACGCGCCACAAGAAGGAGCCGCCGTGGACGGCGGCCGAAGACGAGCTGATGAAGCGCGCGCCGCTGCATATGCCGGACAAGGCAGCGAAGATGTTCCGCGAGCATGGTTTCATCAGATCGCCAACGGCAATCGTGGTCCGGGCCAAGCGCCTCAACCTGTCTCGCCGTGCCGCGCGGGAGGAGCTATCGGCGACCAAGGCAGGGAACATCCTGGGCGTCGATATCAAGTTCATCACGGGCCGGATCCTCGCCGGTGAACTTCCAGCGACGAAGCGTGAAGATAAGCGCCGGGCCCAGCAGGGCGGCAGCGCCTGGGACGTCAAGCCTTCCGATCTCCGGAAGTGGATCCTCGACAACATTGACCAGGTTGATCTGCGCAAGGTCGACAAGGTTCCGTTCATCATGCTCATCGCGGAGGATCCTGACCGTGAGCAACCCCCATCTTAAGAGCGTCGTGAAGCTCTTCGAGTCGTGTCGATATCGGCACGACCTCTACACCATCTTCTCCGATTGGTGCGCCTGCGCGGCGATCGCTATGAGCAATGCTCTCGACATTCGGCAGCGTGAAGAACGAGAAGCGCGCTACCTCGATATCGTCAAGCGCTACAACAAGGAAGAGCTGGCCATCTTCCCGCAGATCCTCGGCGAAGTGACGATGGCACTGGAAACCGCTCCGCAGGATATTCTCGGCGCCACTTTCCACGAACTCGAGCTACACAACACGGCGCGCGGCCAGTTCTTCACGCCGTATGCCTTGTGCAAGATGATGGCCGTGATGCAAATCGGCGATCACACCAAAGCTGAGGTCGAGCGGCGCGGGTATATCACGGCGCACGAGCCGGCTGTGGGCGCCGGAGCGACTATCATTGCTCTTGCTGAAGCGCTGAAGGATGCCGGCATCAACTATCAGCAGCACCTGCATGTGGTCGCCGTCGACGTGGATCCACGCGCCGTGCATATGGCCTACGTGCAGTTTTCGCTGATGCATATCCCGGCGCAGGTGATTGTCGGCGATACGCTCCGGCTGGAGTTCCGCGAGGACTGGTTCACACCGGCACACATCATGGGGTTCTGGTCAGGGCGCCTCGCTGCCGATCGCCGTCCGCAGGAAATCTTGATCGATATCCCGGAACCCAAACCGCCGCCACCCGACCTAATCGAACCGCCGCCGCGAGCGGCGACTGGCCTTCCACTTTTCGACTTCGGTCTTTGACCGATCCACCCGCCGCCGACAGGCGGTTTTTTTATGCGCAAACTCAGGAGAAACCCGCATGCAATCCGATAACGTTGTCCAGCTTTTCACCACTGAAAACCCTTCCGCACTCGTCGATCGCGCCGAGATGACCGAGTGCACGGCCTTGCTCGCCAAACTGTGCGGCGGCAAGTCTTCCATCCCCATTCTCAGCCATATCCGCATCGCTTCGGAACCGGGCGGAGTGGCTCTGACCGCCACCAATCTCGACATCCAGGCTGAAACGTCGATCGCTGCCGACGTCGATGCCCGCTTCTCGGCCGCTCTGCCGGCCGCCGCCCTGCTCAAGTTGATGAAGAAGGGCACACCCAGCACCACCACAATCCTCGAGCTGCTCGCCGACGAAGCCGATTCCAACGCCGAACGAACCGTTGCCAACAAGTGCGCTATCCAGCTTGCCAGCTCCAGGTTCGTGCTCGACGCCATGCCGACCGATGATTTTCCGGACCTGATCCGGCATGCGGAAGGAGACAAGGTGCACCGCTTGACAGTCGGCAGCGCGATCCTTTGGAACGCCCTCGACGGGACGATCGACGCGGTCTCCACAGATCCGACGCGCTATTACCTGAATGGCGTCTATATCCATACCCATAACAGCCGCCTCCGCTTCGTCAGCACCGACGGTCATCGGCTTTATATCCAGGACACCAATATCCAGACGGGCAAGCACGAAATCGGCGCCATCCTGCCGACCGAGGCCGCGAAGTTCGTCGCGAACCTGCTCGACGGCCACGCCGGCGCGGATCCTGTGAAAGTCGAAATCTCGAAGGGCGTCGCCGTCTTCATCTTCCGCGATGTCGCCGTGACGGCAAAGGTGATCGACGGCACGTTTCCGGATTACCAGCGCGTCATTCCCGCCGAACCGGATAAGACTGCAACGATCGCCGGCGGCGAACTGTCGGCCCGCGTTGCCTCTCTCGTCGACTGCACCGGGGCAGCAACTGTCCACCTGAAGTTTGGAGGAGAGCAGCTCGCCATCAGCGCGACCGGCCCTGCAGGCCAAGGCACGACTGGGATGCGGTGCGACTATCGTGGCGAAGAGCTCGAGATCGCATTCGATGCCGCCTACCTGCGCTCGGCAATCGAAGCCGCAAGTCCCGACAGCCGCAACATGCGGATCCGTATGGCGGACAGCCTCTCGCCGGCGCTCGTGACAGGTTCGATCGGCGGCTGGACAGGCGTCCTGATGCCGACGAAGGCATAATCCAGTCAATCACCGGGCCGCTTTGAGCGCCCCTTTTGTTTCCAGGAAGGAAATTCGTCGTGAAGTCCAAATCTCCCGCATCCGCCGACGTTCAGGTCGGCATGAATATTCGGCAGCTCCGCCTCCGGAAGAATATGAGCCAGCAGGAACTTGCTGGCCACCTCAGCATCACGTTCCAGCAGGTCCAGAAATATGAGAAGGGATCGAACCGGGTGAGCGCCAGCCGGCTCGTCCAGATCGCCGCCGTCTTCGGCGTCAAGGTCGATGTCCTCTTCACCGGGGCCACGGCCGAGCTCGACATGCCTGCAGGCGGCCTACCGCAGATGAGCCGCGAGGCGCTGGCGGTTGCCGTCGACTTCGACGCGATCGAAAACCCGGCCGTTCGGCTGACGATCCGCGGCCTGGTCAAGTCGCTCAGCAACCAGCTCGCCGACCATGCAGCCTGAGAATACGCGCCGCCGGCGCCGATCAAGCCGACCCTCCTTCCACCGCTATCCCGCTACCCAACTCAAGAGGTTTCACCGACATGGAGCAACTGTCGCTCACCACAGATCGTCTCGTCCTGGACTCGAGCAACGCCCGCAAGATGCGGGACAAGGACTCCTTGGCGTCGCTCAAGGCATCAATCCTTGCCCACGGCATCATCCAGCCGATCACCGTCCGGCCGCCCGCGGCCGCTGATCGCGATCTCGAAGGCGATCGCTATCGCGTCTTCGCCGGCGGCCGCCGTCTGACGGCCGTGACAGAGCTGATCTTCGAAGGAAAGCTGCCGGCAGATTACGAGCTGCCGGCGCTGATAAAGGACGTTGACGATACCGGCGCCGACGAAATGAGCTTGGCGGAGAATATCTTACGACGTGCAATGCGACCGGTAGATGAGTTTAAGGCCTTCTCTCGCTTGGCCGACGAGGGCGCAACTGCGGACGATATCGCCTTGCGTTTTGGCCAGACTGTGCGGTTCGTGCAGGGGCGTATGGCTCTCGGTAGGCTGCACCCAGTCCTACTGGAGATGCTGGATCAGGATGAGATTCGGCTCGAAACGGCGATGGCATATACACTTGAGCCCGATCCGGAGCGACAGCTGAATATCTACAACAATCTTCCGGACTGGAAGAGGACCTCCTCTGTCTACATTAAGGAAGCCATTTCAGGTACCGGCACCAAGTCGAATGGCGGCCTCGCCAAATTCATCGGCGAAACGCGATACATCCTGGCCGGCGGCAAGATAACGAACGACCTATTTGAAGATCACAGTTTCTGGGTCAGCTCCGAGATCGTCGAAAAGCTGAAGGTTGAAAAGATCGAGGAGATGAAGAGTGAGCTGCTCGCGGCAGGCTGGGCATGGGTGAAGACCGCCGAGGAACTTGGCAACGATCTCTGGTACATGGACACGCTTCGTCCTGAGGAGTCGGGCCTGCCAGTCGAACAGCAGGAGCGTTTGGAAGAGTTGCAGGCACAACTTGAGGAGTTCGACGAGGTCGATATCGACGAGCTTCCTGCTGATGAGCAGGAACGATTCCGCGAACTCGACGCGGAGCATGATGAGCTAAGCAAGCTGGCGAAAGGTCGCCACTCAGCCGAACAGCGTGCCCAATCTGGCGTAGTGATCCGTACCGACCGCGACTATTGCCTGGATTTCGGCAAGCTGCCGCGCGGCACGACAGCGTCGAGCAGCTCTTCACCCAAAGCCGAGAAGGATCCTCTGGCGATCTCGGCACCAGTGTTATCCGAGCTGGGCAAGGCCGCCACTGTGGCGCTCGCCGAAGCCGTCGAGGCCCAACCCGACAAGGCACTGGCATTGTTGGCAGCCCTACTTGAATTGGGCCCCACATCGCCGTGGCAACAGCATCGACCCGGCCGCATCAGCATCGCAGCTCCTGGGGTTACCGTCGGGGGCTTTCAAGGTGTGACTGCGAAACGCTCCTACAGCGAGGCATTCGAAGAATATGCCGCAATGAAGGCCGTCGACTTGAAGAAGGCCCTTGCTCGGTTGGTAGCTGGGGCCGTGGACATAAGCCAGGAATGGCTTTCGTCCAACGCAAGCATGAGGACGGCGACTCTCGAAACCTTCGACGTCGACCCCACTCCGCATTTTGATGTCGACTCCTTCTTCACCGCGGCCCGCAAGCCGATCATCGCCGCCGCCTATAAGGAGATGACCGGCCAGGATCTGAAGGACGGCAAGAAGGGCGACATGGTCGCGATCGCTGTCGACGCAGCGAAGAAGACCGGTTGGCTTCCCGAATATCTCCGCACGGCGACATACAAACCGAAGAAGTCGAAATGAGATGCGGCGCTTCGGCGCCGCTCCTCTCCGAATCGTATATAGACAGGGAAACGAAGAATGATCGCGACGACAGAGGTAGCCTCCGTGGCCGACGAAGAAAGCAACGATTTCCGCACGTGGATGAAGTCCATGGGCTTTAATGCAAAGCAGGTCTCAAATGCCGGCGAAATGGTTGGCATGTCCCCCTCGCTCGCTGGGCATTCCAGCCGTGGGCTTCGGGAACTCACCTATACCGAACGGCTTGCGATGGCCGCCGCGACGGCTGGGCTGCCGGCATGGACGCCAGAGAAGGCCGACGAGATTGAGACTGTCAGAATTCTGCGCCGGATCCTGAGCGACGAGATATTCGCTGCTCAATCCGGAGTGGCCACCCAAGAAGAGGCTGTGAAGACCATCAAGGCGCTTATCCGCTCCGAGGCTTATCGGATAGCATCGGAGTCTAGGGCTGCGTCGAACGCTGCTGATCCTGAGACGGACAGGGTGATTCTCGATCTTCTGCGCGCTGCCGCGCAGCGTTCCAGCGGGCATTAAAATCTCGCATTGTCATCATGTGAAAGCGCACCGACAGATCGTCGAGCGCTTTCAGCAGCTTCGTAATGACGCGGTCCCGCCGATCGGCGCGGACCTTTTCCCAAAGCCAGATGTCATGAAAGACGACGTCTTCGATCATCGAGAACGTCGACTGTTCCAGACCAGGCGTTCTGTTCGCTCCGCGCAGCTCGCTGAGCCAGCGGATGCAGTCCATCTTGTATTCGCCCGGCAGCCGGCCGGGCATCCCACCACCGCTTGAACCTTCCAGGTTCGCGGCCTTCAGACCCGAGATCTGTGCGCCCTCGCAGATGCTGCGCAAACGCTGGCCTGCCGATAGCCGGCGATAGGCCGCGCCGTGGGCGTCGTGCTTGCCCTGCAGCAGTCCCTTGCTGAAGAGATATTCCAGCGGCGCGCTGTTGGTGATGACCGGCATGGCGCGCTCGCGGCCGATGCTGGCGATCTCGGCTTTGCGCCCGTCCCGGCCAGCGATAGCATCCGGAGGCAACACGGAATGCCTCGAGCCGATCTTCCATTCTTCCCAGCCGAACGCCTTCGCCATCACGGCGTAAAATGTAGACCGCCGTTGCTCGACATCCGGCTCTCGACCGTAGTGCGCGATCAGCGGCAGGGCACGCTTGCGCAGCTGCGCCTTTTCGAGCCGCTTCGCTTCCAACCGTTCCTTGAAACTCTTCGTCACATGCGCCTCCGGAGCGGCCCGGGTTTGCCTGTCGAGCCGAGCGGCAGGATGGTGAACGGCACTCTGTCGAGCATACCGTCATCGATGGGCTCGCCCTGGTCCAGCCGGATGCTTTCCAATTCCTTCAGCTTTTCCCTTCTGTCCTCGTCGGTCATCTTAGATCGGCCGGAATATTCGCTGCGGCCTATGATACCGGCGACCTGCTTGGTGCGCAGGCTGAGCGCGATCGCGATGGTCCTCTCCGGATAGCCTATTAGCCAAAGCACATAGGCAACGTATTTCACCCTATCCCCGTGGTGGCTACGAATCTTAACTCTCAAAATGGCACCTCTACTTCCCCTCGTCGGAAGGCATCAATTTCAGGATCATCGGTTTCGTTGAAGATTTCCGCTTGCCGCTGCGGATCTGCGACCTTCTTCGGAAAGGTCCGGGCAAAGCCACGGATGGGCTTTCCTGTCCACCACATATAAGGGGAATCGTACCCCATGATCCCATACTTCTGCAGGCCGTCACGGGCGGCCGCCACCGCCTTGCGGACGCGCTCGCGAGCTTTCTTCTTATCCGGCTCCTCGACCATCTTCGAAACGACGAGGTCGGCATAATCGGAATAGCTGACGATGGTCTTGCCGAGCGCCGCGATCGGGCCGTCCATCCGATCGGCGACCAGCTTGCCGTGCTTATCCATCGCCTCGAAGAAGTTGATGAGGAACCGGCGTTCGGAGGGATTGACCGAGAAGCCCTCGGCCTGCTGCAGCTTCTTCAGCCGCTCCTTCTCGTTCACCGAAAGCACGACGCACGACGTGATGTCGCGCTCGTTCACTTCGTCGTATCCAACGATGACCTGGGCGAGCGAGAAGTCGATCTTCACCCCGTCCTCATCATCCTTCTGCTTGGAGAGCACCAACGTGCGGACCTTCGTGGCTTCGTCGTTGGTGACGGTGAGCACCTGGTCGACGTCGGCATAGAGCGAAGTGTGTCCACGTAACTTTTTGCCATCTGCATTGAGGTGGTGGACGATCATGACATGGGCGCCGGTCTCGGTGGCGATCCGGTCGACGTTCTCCATGATGATCGAGATATCCTTGCCGCTGTTTTCGTCGGCGCCGGCGGTGGCTTTGGAGAAGGTATCGATGACAACAAGGCGCAGCGGCTGGATCATCACCAGCTTCCATGCATTGATCTCATCGATGAGCTTCTGTGTGTCGCCGTCCTTTGAGAACAGGTCGACCCGCGACGGCATGAGATAGAAGGGAACCTCTTCGGAGTCCGGCACCGCGAAATGCGTGCGATAGGCCTTTGCCCGCTTCTTCAGGCCGCGGGCGCCCTCGCCTACCTGATAGATGACGCCGCCCTGTTGAACCGGGCGGCCCAAGAACTCCTGGCCGCGGGCGACGCACATGGCGAGGTGCAGAGTGAGGAATGTTTTCCCGGATCCCGAGGGACCGGCGACAACCGAGCGGTCGCCGACGGTCAGCATGCCATGGACAAGATATTCGAGGTCCTTGCCCGGTTGGTCCAGATCCCGCCAGGACATCACCCCGAAATGCGAACGCGGCGGCTCAGGTGACCAGGCCGGCGCCTTCTCGATGAGCGCGATCAGCTTATCGGCCGTGCCGCCGCCCTTCTCTTTCCAATCGGTGATATCTTCCTTCGGACCGCACTCCGGCCAGTGCTTGGCGATATCCAGTACACGGACGCTGAAGGCGATGCCGCGCAGCGCGGCGGCGCGCGCCTGGACGCGGTTCCGGCCCGTATCATCGTTGTCGTTGCAGATGACTATGTCGAGCCCGGCCAGTTCGTTATCGAATGCAGGCTCCCAGTATTTGGCTCCGCCAACGTTCGTCGTGCCGACAAATCCCCATTCGGTGACCGTGTCGGCGTCCTTCTCTCCTTCCATCAGAAGAACGGTACCGCCTCCGGCTTTTCTCATCCGGCGGATCTCGGCGAGATTATAGAGGAAGCGGGGTGCGTCCGGAAAATCCTCCTCTTCCTCGTATTTCCGATCTTCCTTGGACTTCCACCAATTGGCGATCTCGCCCTTCTTCACCTTGGACCGGCCGTAACGACCTGCCTGCAGGCCCCACACCCAGCCGCCTTTCGGGTGCGGCCGGCGCTGCATGAAGCGGCGCGGCGCCGACTTCGGGAACTTGAGGACCTGGTAGGCGAGTTTGCCGGCATCGTCGAAATATTCGTAGAATGCGATCGGCTTTGGGTCCATGAAGTCAGGGAACCCGCCCGGCACGTCGACCGGATCATGATGCTTGGCAACAGGATTTTCCCGGCTTTCAAGATAGCCGTTGTCGACGAGCCACTCGACCGCCTCGCCTTTGGTCAGTCCCTTGAAGGCGCGCAGCAGATCGAGAACGCCGCCGCCCATCTGATCCTCGTGATCATACCAATTGCATTTGGTGAGATCGACCGAGATCGAGCCGTTCTTTCCCCAACGCAGCTCCGAACGCGTCGAGAGATGCCTATTCGGATCTCCTATCGTCTCGCCGAGGATCCGGCGTGCGACCGGCTCCATGATAGCTGCGAATTCTGCATTGTCAGTCACGGCCTGCACCACTCCTGACCCTTTGAACTTCTATAACCTTGCCGCCCTTGCGAAACAGCCGCTCAGCGCTGGCACGCCGAGCGTCACGCATGGTGCCGCCGGCAATCTCGCCGGAGCTGACCAGATGTCCGTTGAAGTATGCGATGAAATGTTCCAGCACGGCCTTGGTGGCTGACAACTCGTCGACGAAAACCTTCGGTCTGCCCTTCTTGTTCAGGAGCGGCTTGGCCTTGCCGTCCCGGGCCAGGCGCAACATTGCCTTCCAATTGCCGCCTTTCGTTGGTTCGGCGAATCCCTGGAACTCGTTCATGCCTGCCCCGCTCGGTATGACTTCCATGCATCCAGGATTCGAACGACCGTGGGCTCGGACACGCCGAGAGATTTTGCGAGCGTGGCGGTGTCCCATTTTTCTTTCGCGCGCAGCAGCAGCACGGCGCCGACAATGGCGTTGAGATCTTGATCTGATATCGGCATGCTCTTCTCGCGCCCGCAGACAGCCGCAAATCCCATGTCGAAGATCTGACCAGCCCAGACGGACGTTGAGATACCCCGCTCCTTGGCCTGTCGATCGAGCGTCGCTTTCGCCTTTTCTGCTACAGAAAGCTGAATGCCGACCATTTTCGAACGGAACGTCATGCTGCCTCGTCCTTCTCGTTGAGGATCCCGAGCGCCATCGAGAACATCAGGACGGCCGCGGCCAGCTTCCGACCGGCGTGCTTGTCGTCGGCTATCGCCGGATCGCTCGAGAACGCCTTGCGCGCCGTGTCGACCACACTGTCCATGGTGAAAGTGCATTCGGCATCGATGGGCCGATTGGGGAACTGCTCAGCGATCGATTTCCGCACGAGGCAGGTCGACCATCGACCGTCACCGTGCTCGATGAGAACACGCGACAGCCCGGGCTCCGCCACGATCGGCAGGCCGAGAAGACTGCTTCCCGGTACCGAGTCTTTAGCCATTGAATTTTCCCTTCTCGTCTCCCCAAGTTTCCCAGCCTGCCCGATCTGTCCGGCTGAACAGTTCGAGTCTGCGCTTTGCGTGGGGCATTAGTTTTTCAGCAACCTCAAAGCCTTCTTCCGGTTTGCGAGAATGTTCGCGAACCTTTCCGTAGAAGACGGACCTGGTTGACCGAGTGGTTTTAGGATTGCCGCGCGTCCCGATCAGGACAGGCTCCGAAGCGGACCGGAAAATATAGCCTGTCCCAAAGGCCAGTTTGTCGTGGACCGTGGTTTTGATCCACGCGCCCGCGGTCTTGAACTCGAACCCCCAGATCTTCATCGTCTCGATTTGCTGATCGAGCATGGGGTTGGTCCCGTACATCCATAACAGAGTGTCTGGAGCAGCCAGCTCGGCGACCGGGAACGCCCTGATTTCCTCGATCGGGAGGCACCTGTAATGCGCTTTGGCGTTCTTTCGCTCGCCACGCGCCGACCAGTTCGCGAAGTCCCACGGCGGATCAGCCATGATGAAATCGTATGCACCCGGCTCAAGGCCGGGGAACGCCCAATTCACACCGTAATGGGAAAAGAGCGTGTCCATCTGATCAGCGCACCTGGTGGAGCGTTGGGTGACTGCCACTCATTTGTTTGCTGGCGTGCTGAAAAAGGCCATAGAAGCCGAGGCTCAGGAATATGACCATGAGTACCGTCAGGAAAATGGTTGCTATGTGGTGCATCACGATGTCCATCAGTAGAAAACCGTCCTGGAGGTGAATGATGGAAAGGTGGAATAGCTGGCCTGGCCGCCACTCCATGGCGGCTCAGGCAGGCTCTCGCATTCGTAGCTCTCGAGCTCGGCGAGCATGATGTCGCCCACGCGGATCTGCTTCTTCAGCCGGTCCAAGGTCGCCTCGGCTTCTGCAATCTGGTTTTCAATAACGCGAGCGACCATGTTGTCGCCCTTACCCTTCCGCCGGGTTTTCCCCTTCATGAGGCGCAGTCTACGGAGGCGATTTTGATTGCTGGTCCTGCTGGTCGCGAAGTCGTTTAAGTTGGAACATACGACCTGACGCATCAGATCCGGAATGTTGGCGTGCTCTGGCGGCATGCCGTCGCCATTCGCCAGACCGCTGATGACGGCTCGGCAGATATCGTCAAGAAGACCTCTCGCCGCCTTGCACTCCTGCTCTGTCGCCCTGAACTGCCGGCGATCCCACAGCGACTTCGCAACCGGATCCATCAAAAAATCGTGGGCTTCCTTGAGTAAAAGGAAAGCCCTGGCGTCGCCGCCGGCGTCACTGTGCAGCTTCTTCGCCCGTCGTCGATATGCGGAACGGATCTGCTCTGGCGTCGATCGGCGCCTGATGCCAAGGATCTCATAAGGATCCCACTCGTCGCTGTGGATCGTCTGCTCAACGCTGGAAATAACAAGCGCGCTCATGCCCCGCCTCGCTTTCTCGATGCAGCTTTCAAGAAGAGATCGTCGACCGGCTGGGCGAGCTTGGGAGCAAGCTTGGCCTCAGCCCACGACCAGATCGCCAGCGCGTCGGAACGATCGTGCGAGATGTCCTCGTCAGAAGGCAGGATCCAGCCGAGTGCCATACACTTGCGGAAGACGATCGGCTTCGCATCCTCACCCTTCATCCCGCCGTTGCCGATGAAGTGCTTTCGAACCGTCGATGGTGTCGCGTACTCCCAATCGAAAACGCCGAGCCCATACGCCATGCCGCGCACCGCGGCTGGCAGGCCGTAAAGGATTTCAAACGCGGCGCTCGACGTCTGACCCTGCTTCGATGAAGGTGCGATCGGCAATTCGCAGATGATATTGGTCGGCTTGAATTCCTCGATCGCCCAGGAAATGAAGCGCATCGCGTTCCAGAACTTCGCGCCGTTCGAGATCGGACCGCCCTTCGGGGCGTTGCCGTCGCGCGTGAAGTACCGCGAGCCCGACACCGGCGCGGTGCCGGCGACGCCGAACGCCCAACCAAATCTGGACGCGAGATCGAGGGTAAGCATGCGAGGAGCGTCGGACATCGCTGATTTTCTTGTTGTGGGTTGTAGCGGTCGCTTTGGCGGCCCGACCTGAGAACGACATCAGGTCGGGCCCGACATGCCTTTGTTGCGCGATGGCATGCCGTCGGCGCTCAGGAGAAGCGCCGTCCAATCTCAGAATTCAGTGAACCTTCGCCGCGGCGGCTTCCGCCTTCGGCGCGGCCGCATCCCATGCGGTCTGCTCGTCTTCGGACATATCGCTTTTCACGGCACCGACGATCGCAGCGGTGCGATCGTCATCGCTGGTTTCTTCGCGCTCGACAGCAGCGGCACCCAGCGGCAGATCGGCGAAATCGCCGAGGGCTTCGCGGATATCCTTAAAGACCTGCTGCGCATCATCCTCGAGCTCTTCCATGATGCTCTCGGCCCTGCGCTCCAGGTCGCGAGCTTTGACCACGGCCTTCAGCACGTTCTTGGGCAGGCCCTGCGACTTCGCGTCATCGAGCAGGTCGCTCTGCTCTTTGCGGATGCGCCGGCAGCGTTCCATGTAGCTCATCTTCTCGCGAAGGATCTCCTTCTCGAGCTCTTCGAACTTGTCGACGAAGGACGCCATCTCGCTGGGGTTTGCGCGGTTTCTGCCTTCAAGAACTCTTGCCATCATTCGGCTCCTCAATGTCCATGCGGCGAATAGGCAAGCCGCTCGTGGCTGGTGCAGTAGAGATTGGATGCGCGGGCGCCGCAGAAGATCGGCTCGTGTCCCTGCAAGCCGTTGACCGGCCAGTGGCACTGGCGAGCGCCAAGGTTTTCAAGAAGAACAGGAGGGACGCCGTCGATTGGATCGAATGCTCGGGACTTGGCGATCGGCTCAAGGGCGATCATGTCGGGAACGGCCTTCACGGAGGCTTCGGTTTTAACCCTGTAGGGTATGGCCGAGTGATCGGCTGGCTCCTCATGCGCTCGGCGCGCGGTCTTCTTGGCTGTGGCGGCCTTCGCGGAGGTCTTGGAGATGCCGGCCGGCTTCGCCTGGCCCTTTCCATGCTTGATGTTATAGCGCGTCAAATAGCCGATGATCGCGTTCCGAGTCACATTCCTGAATCGGTTCGCAATGATTGATGCCGAAAAACCTTTCGCGGCCAGCGGCTTGATAGCTTCAATGCGCTGCTCTTTGCTGAGGGTTAACCAATCTGGAAAAGTGCTCATGCCGCCACCTCGGCCGCCAGCGCCTGCACCACCCGGTGCTGATCAGCAGACAACGGCATGCCGTTCTCGGCGAGCTTCTTCTCCATCTCGGCAGCGGCACGCGCGAAATCGCGCCGCGCCTTCGCATTGCGTCTGTGGGATAGCGCCATGCGGATCGCCATCGCCTCGTCGTCCCAAAGCCTGGTCGCCTCGCCATTGAAGATGGCGCGCACACGACGCAGGGTGATGTCGTCGGACGAGAAGCGACGGAGATCGGTTGCGATCAGCGGATAAAGAACCTTGGCGGGCTGGCGGCCAGCGATTAGTTCGCCGAGCTCACGCAGCATCGCCTGCGGGGAAGACACACCATACTCAGTCTTCCCCGCCGCATTGCCTTGGGAGGCATTCGGCAAATTGTCGTTGCTGGAAAGGGTTTCCAGGCGATTGGCAACAGTTTCCTGCCTTTTGGCAACAGGAGCTGGCACTCTCTTCGCATGAACCTGCGAAGGAGAAGAAGATGCCACGAAGTCGAAAGCGAGTGAGGTCACTGGAGCGCCTCCGTGACGGGAAAAAATTCGCTATGCATCAAAGCGATCCCCTCTTTCTCCGCGAAGGCGATAAGGAGCGTTGCATCCTCAAGCGGTATAAGACCGCCTGTCCCACCCTTTTCCTTCGACGCCATCCAGCGATAGACGCGCGAGACGTGCTTGCCGGTAACCTCGGCGCACTTCTGCACACCAATTTTGGCGACGATCGATTTAGCGGGTTCGAGATATTTTTCGCTCATGTCGCGATATTTGCGATTATCGCGATTTACTGTCAAGCGAATTTTGCGAACTTCGCGATAGAAGTTTTTGCGTATTTCGCGAGTATCGCATCATGAGAGATCCGCAACACGACGTAAAACAATGGCTTGCAACGAAATTGGAAGAGCGCGGCGAGAAGGCCGCGTTCGGCAAAGCGATTGGAATGACGGCCGACAAAGTCACCCGCTCGATCGAGTTGGAAAGTTCGGATCCCAAGAAGCGCAGAAAGCTCGATTTGAAAGAGATCGAGGCCGCTGCGCGATATTTCGGAGAGCTTCCGCCTGGCTTCGAAGGCATGAAAGAAAAATGGCTGGGCGCGGACTTCGTTATTAGCGTCGGCGATCAGCGTCACATCATTGGCCAGGCAAAGACATCGCGAGCGCAAAAACCAGAGCCGAATGCCAGCTTCCCGCCGCGATATCAACAGTTTCCTGACGACGTTTCCATTCCGCTTCGCGGCCAGATCTCAGCTGGGCCTAACGGCCGTTTCATCATGAACGGCCAGGACATCGCACGCGTCTTCTGCCCTCCGGGCCTTGACGGAGTGGAAGGCGCATACGCGGTACAAGTGCAAGGTAGTTCCGGGGAGCCGAGGTTCTTCAACGGCGAAACCGCATGGGTGAATCCCCATGCCAAAGTTAGGCAGGGCGACGATGTGATCGTGCAGGTCTTGGGCGACAACGACGGCGACGAGGTTTACAGCTATATCAAGCGCTATGTCAGTCAGTCAAAGGACACTCTGCGCCTGTACCAATACAACCCCGGCGAAGGCGAAACGCACGAATTGGAATTTCCAGCTGATAGGGTTTTCAGCATCCACAAGGTGGTTTTTCACGCGATGCTTTGAGTAAGTTCTTCGCCACGCCACGTCGGCCGGATCGTCAAATTGCGGAAGGCCGGCGTTGTCTTAGGGCACTCGCTGCACCGGATTTTTCGGCATAACTGCATGTAATTGTGGACCCCAAGTTCTGAGGCCTTCTGAAGGTTGCTCAGACCGAGGATGCGGGAATGCCCGCAGTCGTCACACGCCACGTAAAGGCTTGATAACTCAACAACAAGCCTCATTGCGTCGGGATGATCGGACGGCGGTCGCTGCATTTTAAACTCCTTTCTTGTTCTCATTTCGTTCATGGAGGAGAAAAGCAGGACTCCGGTTGAGAGTCGAGTCGGAAAATGATTCGCATCTACCAAAAGTTTTGAAAAGCTCTCGCGCAATCTCTTCTACAAAACGAGATTATCCACATAGATCAAACATCTATTAGGGGGGTGGCCTGAAGGGCCACCCCTATGGATATTTATATAAAATAACTCCGCGCGCCCGTGCGAGACGGGGAGCCATCCGTATTCGATAAATCGCGATATTCGCAATTTAGCGATTGACTTAATTCGCGATAATCGCAATTATCCGCTCAACATCGGATTGGTCAGCTCCAAGAAGCTGCCAACTGGAGCGAGCGGATCCCCAAAATGGATGACTACAAGCCAGGCCACCAACTGCCAGATAGCGTTCCGGTCTCAATCGGCACCCTTTCTCGCCTGACGATCGCCGACTGCATCCGCAAATGGGCGGTGGGCGGGGCGCTGACAGAGCGCGAACGCCTGATCATCGACGAGGCTCTTGCCGCCAACCGTCTCGAAATGATCGGCACCGTGTTCTCCGGGGGTGCCGATGCCCGTTGAATGCATCCTCCCCGGCGATCGCGCCGACTGGCTGGAACTCCGCCGCGGCTTCATCACGGCATCTGTCGCTGGCGCGTTGCTGTATTGCCACCCTTATACGACCGCCTACCAGCTCTGGGCGTTGAAGACCGGGAGGCTCGATGAAAGCACGGAAGAAAACGAGGCTATGCGTCGCGGCCGCCTGCTCGAGCCCGTCGCTGTCCAGATGCTGCGCGAAGAACGCCCGACATGGACGATCGATTATCGCGCTGACAATGCGTTCTACTGCGACCGAGACCTGAAGCTCGGCGCTACGCCGGACGCATATGCCTACAGGCCCGACGTCAGTGGGCGCGGGATCGTGCAGTTCAAGACGTCGTCAGAAGAAGCCTACCGATCCGGATGGATCGATCCTGAGTCCGGCGAAGTCGAGGTTCCACTCTGGATCGCCGTGCAGGCGATCGTCGAGGCCAAGATGACCGGCGCCGCCTGGGCGGCGGTGGCGGTCCTCGTTGTCGGCCGCGGGATCCACATGGAAGTGGTCGATATCCCGCTGCACGCCGAGGTCTGGCGCGCCCTGGTCACCGCGACGAATGCTTTCTGGCGCATCACCGACGCCGGCGGCCACCCGCCGGTCGATTGGGATCGGGATGGCTCGGCCGTGCTCGACGTGAACCGCTGGACCGAAGCGAAGCGGATCGATCTCTCGGGCGACGAAACCGTCGACCTATTCGCCAGCAATCTCGAAGACACCCGGATCAAGCGGCGCGAGCTGCAGAAGCGCGAGGACGTGCTTCGTGCGCAGATCCTTTACGCGATGGGCTCGGCCGAGATCGCGTCGACCAAGCGCTTCGAGATCCTTGCGCCCACCACCGTGCGCGCCGACGGCGCCACACAGCGTCAAATCCGTATCAAGCTAAGGGATCAAAGCAATGGACGCTTCTGACGTGGCCGGAATCGGCCACAACCGACCGCCCCTCACACTCACCGAGCAGCTCGCCGTCGATTACCGGAAGCTGATGGACCAGGTTGAGAAACTGGCAGCCGACGCCAATAGCGTGAAGGCCCTCGTCGATGCGGCCGAGACGCCGGCTGAAGACGGTAAAACGGCCGGACTCACCGACGAGCTTGTCGAGAAGATGGTCGAGATCGGCAAGACAGCGACAAAGCTGGCCGGTGCCAGCGGCATTGACAACGATCGGACATCGGCCACCAAAAGCCGCCGTGACGAGATCGAAATCATCAACGGCTTCTTCAACACCATGAAGAGTCGGGTCGACCGCATCAAGACGGCTTTCGCTGAAAAGGTCGGCGCCTACCACGACGAGAAGCGTGCCCGGGAGGCGCGCGAGGCGGCAGAACGGGCCCGCATCGCCCAGGAAGAAGCCGCCGCTAAGCTCGAAGAAGCGCAGAACGCCGAGCATTCCGTCCTTGGCGATGTCGTCATGAATGAAGCCGCGGTGTTGGAAGATGCCGCGCAGAAGGCGGCGCGCGAGGCTTTGAAGGCCGGCACCGGCCCGACCCGCACAGCTGCCGGCACGATCAGTAGTAGCGGCCGCTGGACGGCTGAGATCGAGGATGCGGCGAAGATCCCGCTCGAGGAGCTGCGCAACTTCATCAGGATCGGCGATCTCGAAAAGTTCGTCCGCGCCTACGCCCTCCACCACAAAGACACCAAGCCCCTGCCCGGCGTCCGGATCTACCGCGACTCCAAGACCTCTTTCCGCTGATCGGAGCATTTCATGAACGACGTAGCTATTTCGAATGATCCAAAGGTCCAGACGCTTCGCCAGCAGATCGAGCAGCGGCTCGAAAGCTTCGCCGAAGCGCTTCCCTCCCATATCACGCCTGAGCAGTTCAAGGCGGTGCTCGTTCGGGCCGCCATGGGCGACCCCAATCTTCTTCTTGCCGATCGGGTTTCGTTCTTCGAGGCCGCACTCGCCGCCGCCATCGATGGTCTGATGCCCGATAAAAAAGAAGGCGCCATGGTGGTCTACAACACCAAGATTAAGGATGGCGGCAAGGACGTCTGGATCAAGAAGGTCCAGTGGATGCCGATGATCCGCGGGATTTTCAACAAGGTCTACAATACCGGCCTTGTGAAGAGCGCGACCGTTGGAATCGTCTATGGGGGCGATCAGTTCCGCGCCTGGGTCGATGACGATGGCGAGCACCTGTTCCACGAGGAGGCAGAAGATCAGGACCGGAAGCTGATCCGGCGCATTTACGCGCAGGTGGTGATGAAGGCAGGCGGTTGCTACGTCGACACGATGCGGACCGCCGACATCGAAAAAGTTCGTCAGTCTTCAAAGAACAAGGATAGCGGCCCATGGGTTGATTGGTGGGAGGAGATGGCCTTCAAGACCGTCTTCCGGCATTTGTCCAAACGTCTTCCCTTCTCGCGCGAGATCGCTCCTCTCCTCGATCGCGACAATTTTCTCTACGACCTCGCCGGCCAGGCGCGCGACATCACGCCAGCGGCCAACAGGCCTCGGGGGATTGCCAACCGGCTCGACGCCCTCGTCGGCATCGCCGATCAGTCAGGCAGCCAGGTGCCGATGGAGAAACTGGGGGAGAACGAAAAGGAGAAGCAGCCGGCAAGGCGGCAGGAGACCCGTAAGCCTGCGGAGCGCCGGCAGCAGGATGATCGGCAGCGGGACGAACGTCGCGATGATGATCGCGGCGGCGATGGTGGTGGTGATGAAGGTCGCGGTACCGGCGACTCGGCTGCTGATGAAGCAGCGGCCTACCGCGCCGGCCGTGATGCTCGCGCCAAGGAAATGAGCCGGAAGGCTATCCCGGCCGAATACAAGAAGGATGAAGCGCTGACGGCCGCGTGGCTCGAAGGCTTCGATGCAGAGGGGAACTGATATGGATATCGCCCCTCTCTCCATTTTCCGCCTTTGCGACACCGAAACAACCGGCTTCCCGCCGCACGCTGAAATGTGCGAAATCGGCTGGGTCGACATCGTGTTTTATCCTGATGGCTGGAAAATCGAAGGCGAACAGCAGAGCAGGTTCGTCAATCCTGGTCACCCGATCCCGGCGAAGTGCACCGAGATCCACGGCATCACCGACGACATGGTTGTCGACGGCATGGATCCCAGTGACGCAAGGGCTTTGTTGTCGCGTGGCGCCACGCTCCTCGGTGCCCACAACGTCTCCTTCGACAAGCAATTCGTTCGATCACCGCTTCCGTGGATTTGCACGCTCGAGTGTGCCCGTCACGTCTGGCCACAGGCGCCGAACCACAAGAACGAGACCCTGAAGGAGTATCTCGGCATCAAGGTCGAGGGCGATGCCCACCGGGCCGGTTACGACGCGGCGGTGTCCGCTCATATTTTCCTTCATCTGACCAGACACCTTACCATCGCGGAGATGCTCGGATTATCAGATCCTGGCGCAGTCCCCCTTAAGATGCCGTTCGGCGAGCACAAGGGAAAGCGCTTCACCGAGATTCCAGACGGCTATCTGTCGTGGCTCACTCGATCCGACGTCCGCAAGGGCGTGAAGATCGCCGCGCAGAACGAGATCAACCGGCGCAACGCCGCGAAGCCGTCGGCGCCGGCGTCTCGGCCGCGCTCGAGCTCCTGGGACAGGAGCTTCTGACATGCGCTTCTCGCCCGTTCAATCCGCCGCCATCGATACCGTTGCCGGGTGGTTTTACTATGCCTCTGCCGAGCGGCCGATCTTCCGGATCTTCGGCTACGCCGGTACCGGCAAAACTACTCTCGCCCGACACTTCGCCGAACAGGTCGACGGCCGCGTCCACTACGCGGCCTTTACCGGCAAGGCCGCGATGGTCATGCGGAAGAACGGTTGCGAGAACGCAACGACGATCCACTCCACGATCTACAATGTCGAGCTCGACGAAAAAACCGGCAGAACCTCGTTCAAACTGAAGCCGAAGTTCGAACTGCAGGGCATCAAGCTTTTCATCATCGACGAGTGCTCGATGGTGGACGAAGAGCTTGGTAACGACCTTCTCTCGTTCGGTATTCCGGTGCTGGTCCTCGGTGATCCGGCGCAGCTCCCCCCAGTCAAGGGCGGTGGCTTTTTCACCAATGCAGATCCGGACGTCATGCTGACGGAGATCCACCGGCAGGCACAGGAAAATCCGATTCTGAGGGCGGCGACAGCCGTACGCGAAGGCAGGCCGATCAAGTACGGCAACTACGGTGCACTGCAGATAATCGGCCGCGGCGAAGTGACGGCCGATCTGGTCAAATCCGCCGACCAGGTCCTCGTAGGCGTCAACAAGACGCGCACAGCATATAACGATCGCCTTCGGGAATTGGCTGGTTACAGGACCAAGATGCCTGAGCCCGGCGACGTGCTGGTCGCCCTCAAGAACGATTCCACTCTCGGGATTTTCAATGGCGGCCTCTGGAAGGTTCTCGCCCTCAACAAGCAGTCGAAGGGTGCTCTCAAGGATATGTGCGTGCGCATGTCGGTGAAGTCCCTCGACTTCGACAATGCCGCACCGGTCGACGTGCGCGTCCGCGAGGAATTTTTTCAGGGCCGCGGCCACGAGGTCGACTGGAAAGATCTACGCGGAACCCAGCAATTCGACTTCGGCTATGCCCTTACGGTCCACAAGTCGCAGGGCAGCCAGTGGGCAAACGTGTGCCTGTTCGACGAAAGCGCCACCTTCGGCGCCGATCGCGGCCGGCACCTCTACACCGGCATCACCCGGGCCTCCGAAACTCTAACGATTGTGATGTGACATGAGCCCCACGGCGTATCCCCTCACCTGGCCGCACAATATCCCCCGGACGAAGAACAAGGCCGTCTCGAAGTTCAAGACCACCCTGCCGGCGGCACTGAAGAACGTCCGCAGCTCGCTCCAACTCTTCGCCACCGACTCAGGCAAGAAAGTGGATGGCATCACGATCTCTTCGAACGTCACGCTTGGCGTCGATCGGCCCGATGATCCTGGTGTCGCTGTCTGGTTCCAGTGGGACGGCATGTCGGTCTGCATCGCGGTCGACCGTTACCCGAAGGTCGAGGACAACGTCCAGGCTATCTATCACATCATCGACGGACGGCGCACCGAGCTGCGCCACGGCGGCCTGCATATCGTAAAGGCCACCTTCACCGGCCTACTGGCGCTGCCGGCGCCCGATCACCGGAGCTGGCGCGATGTCCTCGACATCAACTCAGAAACTCCGACCCGCGAAGTCATCGAAGGTCGGTTCCGGACACTTTCCAAGTCCCGTCATCCAGACGCACCCGGAGGCTCGCAGGAGGCGATGGCCGAACTCTCGCGGGCCAAGCAGGAAGCTCTGCAGGAGATTGGCCAATGATCCCGGTATCTGAGATCCACGACGCGGTCGAAGTCGCCGCCGGCGCGAGCACGGCATCTGGCATCGAGATCCTTAAACCTCGCACACCTTCGCAGGACAAGATTGCGCACACGCGAAGGGTTGTCCGCCTCTTCCTTGAGAACGTCGACGGAGGCCTGACTGTCGAGGATCTGCTCGAAGCCTTGGACGAAGGGGATCGGGAATGAGCAAGCCGCCCCGCACGCCGAGCGAATGGCTGCTGTTCCTTGCTGAACTCGCCGATGCCCACCCGCTCAGAACCATGACGGCTGCTGGATCCGATCTGCAGCGAGCCTTTCATGCTTTTCTTGTCGACGCCGGAAATTCCGGAGCGGATCCGCAGGACCTGCGCGCCGATCTCCTGACCATTCTGCCGCGCCTCTGCACCACCATCATCCAGTCCGAGCACGCCGGCGCAGCCTGTGGCACGTGCGCGGGCAACTTCGGCTTCCAACTCTACAGTGAGATCGCCAGACACATGAAAGAACTTTCTAATCAGCACGAAACGGGAGGACTGCACTGATGGCCGGCTCCCTCAATCAGGTAACGCTGATCGGACATCTGGGCCAAGACCCAGAGATCCGACGCACTCAAGGCGGCAACGCCGTTGCCAACTTCAGCATCGCCACCACGGAAACGTGGCGCGATCGCAATTCTGGCGAGAGGAAGGAAAAGACGGACTGGCATAATATCGTGGTCTGGAACGAGGGCCTCGCAAAGGTTTGCGAGCAATATCTCCGCAAGGGATCGAAGGTTTACGTCCAGGGAAAGCTGCAAACCCGCAAGTGGCAGCACCAAGACGGCAGCGATCGCTACACGACGGAAGTCGTTCTGCAGTTTGACGCCAAGCTCATCATGCTCTCCGGCCGCGACGAGAACGGCGGCGGCGATAGCCGCCGTGACGATCGAGGGGCCAATCGTGGAAATGGAAGTGGCGGCGGCAGGTCGAATGGCCGTGGCGCTGACGACGACTTCGGGCCCGGCAGCTATGGCGGCGGCGGCAGCGGCGGCGGCTTCTCCCGCGAACTCGACGACGACATCCCATTCGAAATGCCCTGGAGGTGACCGATGAAGGACCTGACGGTTTCCGAACGCGTTGTCGTTCGCATGCTCGAGGCGGCTTGGAGCGCCTACCTCACCCTACCCCATGAACGAGACGACGAGGCCATGGAATTCCGGCGCAAGCTGGATGAGGTCGCGGCCGTCGTGAAGATGCGTCCCGCACGCCGGGCCGCTGCTGAAGCTGAATTTGGGAGGAAGCTCTAATGCAGGTGGGAATGATCCAGGGGCATACCCGCATCCTCGGGAAGTCACAAGGTTATCTCGGCCTGCCCGTCCGCGACATCGTAGTTAACGACACGGTCAACGGACCAGAGACGCCAGCGATGCAAACAGCGTGGCTTCCGACGCCGGACGAGATCGCTGCAATCGCCGCCGGGGCGCCGATAATCCTGCAAATCCTTGGCGTGAGTCACCCCCCAGTCATGGTTTTTGTTGGAGAGGTGCCGTCAGATGGCTGACGAGAGCAGGAATGTAACCGGCGGACCGGCCTTCCCGATCGTCACAACCGAGACGAATGAACATGGATTTACCTTCCCGTTCGTCGAGCCCGGCATGAGCCTGCGCGATTGGTTTGCTGGGAAGGCGCTTCCTATCTGCATCCAGCAGCTCGGTGAAATCGACGACGCGGATTTCGACCAGCTTGGGCGGATCCATGGGATCAGCGGGAAGGTTGTCATCGCCGATCTGGCAGCGCGCATGGCTTACGCGCATGCGGATGCCATGATCGTCATCCGGAGAGGTGGCGCACCATGACCTCCGGCCGAATCACTTGCCTCAATCCGAATTGCCGGCGTACCGCGGCGGCAGATCGCTATCCGGGCTGCCGGCATATTATCTGCGGAAAGTGCTGGAAGCAGCTGCCCACGAGGACGCGCGCCCGACACAAGCAGCTGAACGCTCGATCGCGAACGCTATTCAGGCTCTCTCGCAAGGCAAAATACGGCGACGCGCTGCGCACTACGCAGTGGCAGACGATCGAGCGCCAGTACGACGGCGCCTGGGATCGGCTCAATCAAACTATCATTCGATATTTCACCGCCGCCGAGCTGCCGCCGGTCGGACTCGAAGATTTCCTAAAGGAGAACGGCATTGGCTGAGATAACCGCAAGCCAATTCGCGGCTTTCAAGAGCGCGTTCTACAACAATTCCGGCGACGAGACCGACGACCCTTTCGTGAAGGCGTTCGAAGCGATCGGATGGAGTGTCCCGAATTCGGAACAGCCGACCGGGATTGCCCGGGAAGTTTTCGGGGTAAAGATCCCGTTCGTCGCCGATTGCCTCCGAACCTACGCGGACGTTCTCCGCCGCGGCCATATTGATACGGCTGGTCATTACTTCCCCGTCGATATCGAGGAAGCCGCGGACATGCTCGAGGCCGGCGAAGCAGGACTGCTGGAGATAGCCCGGGCTCTGGTCGACTCCCTCGCACAGACACCCGAGCGCGCCGTGGCTTGGTCGGCGCTGCGCATTGCGGTGGAGAACGCTTGATGACGACCGGCGTGATCTCAAAGCTGCAGGATCTCGCGAAGATCAATCGCCTCGGCAACAAGGGCGCGCTCGCCGACGCACTGGACGAAGCCGCCGAGCTGCTCACAGAAGCCGACGCGCTGATCCGCGATTTCCCCGTCCTAATCTTCCGCACGCCTGGTGTCCGATCGGTAGTCGGTGCCACCGAGAGCAGCGAATATGCTTATCGGATTGGTGAGTGGACCCGCCGTCGGGACGCTTTCCTTGGCAAAGGCGGCAAGCGATGAAGACAATTGGCGATATCATAGCCTTCAATGAGACGCGCATGCGCGAGGCCGAGGGCGAAATCGAGCGTATTAACGAGCTTCCGCACAACGATCGCGTCACCGATGCTGAGCGCGATAAGTGGATTGCGGGCTGGCGAGAAGTCCGCGCGGTCTGCCGCGACACCATCTCTTACCTTCGCGTGTTGGAAAAGCGGGGTGATCGGGCATGATCCAGGTCGAGCGCCACATGTTCACCGTTGCGGAAGTTGTAGCCGCGGTACTGCCGAATGTCGGCCGGGCCCGCGAGATCGAGCTGCGCGTCGACGCCGACGGCTATGTCGTCATCGATATCGTCGCGCCCGCCGCCGCGCAGCCGGCTGGACAACAGGAACCTACCGCAGACGAAATTCGGAAATGCAGGCCGGACACAAAGGCAGAACCGGATGTGTCCAGCAATCCGCCCGCCTCCGAGCCGGGCCCACGCGAAGATGAGGCGCGCGGCCTCTGCCGCACGCCGCTGTTCCGGGCATTTCTGGAGGTGAAAACAGAGGAAGCGGCCCTGAAGGTGATGGCCGATCGCTGCCACGTGCCGCGCCTCGCGGATCTCGACCGCACCCGGTCGAATGGAATGAACCTGCGCCATGTCATTGAGGAGTTCGAGGCGTGGAAGATCACCTGAGCAATAAAGCGTGGCCGCCAATCTCTCTTGACGACTTGATGCCACACGATCAGGTTCTCGAGGCCTATCCGTGGCTAAGTGCCCAGATCCTGAACCGTTGGCGGCGCGAGCGCGCGATCCGTGTCTTCAAGGGGAAGGAGGGGAAGCCTGTGTATCCCCTGGCCGACCTCGCGATCGCCATAAATCAGGAGACGAAATGCGACGAAGACGATCCGAACGCCAGCTATTCGAGTACCGAGGTCAGTGGATCGGACAGGAGGCGGGACGACCCGGCTTCTACCGCTACTGGTACGATGACGGAAGCCGACGCGTTAAGAGAAAGGCTCTACCTGGCGAGAATCTCGAACAGGCGAAAGAAGAACTCGTAAAACTGCTGGGGAATGGTGCGCCATCCAAAAAGGCGCCCACCGAGGTCTATCTGTTCGATGTCCTTCAGCATTACCAAGACAATTATGCCGAGCCGAAGGGATACAAGCAGGTTGCCGCCGCGAGACGCGCGGCGGACCTGATCCTTGGCGCGCTCAAGGCGATCGATATCCCCTCGCCGGTCGTTGCAGATCTGACCCGCATCCGGCAGCAGCGATGCTGGGAGAAGATCTCGGAAATGGAAAAGCTCACACCAAAATCCATCTACACCTACATGATCTCGGTTCGGGCTGCGATCAATTACTCCGCAGTTCCGCAGGTCATCAAGATTGATGGGAAAGAGCACGAGGTGCAGCTCCTCGACGCTGCCGTGCCTATATTTTGCAATGAGGAGGAGATTGCGGATCATCTCAAAGCCGACGTCTCAAGGCCAAGGGATTACATTCCGACCTATCAGGATCTCGGTCGATGGATCGACGCGATCGATGAGGAGGATGACTTCCGGTTCGTCATCATCATGCTCAACACCTGCGCCCGGAACGAAGCCATCTTCGATCTAGACATTTCAAAGCAGGTGAACTTCGAGTACGGCACGATCGACCTCAATCCGCCCGGCCGCCGGCAGACGCGCAAGCGCCGGCCGATCATCCGTATGACCACAAATCTTGCTGGCTGGTTTGAGCACTGGAACAATAGCAAGCCTATTCGACAATATCAGGACACGGTCGAGAAACGCCTCAACAAGATCGGCAAGCCGGTGATCGACGGTGGCACCCAGGGGGTCAACCTGCCCGAGATGACGTGCTATACGCTCCGTCACTTCATGGCGACGAACCTAAGACGCGCGTCTTTCCCAGTCTCGAAAGAGCAGCGGTCGAAGTGGTTGGGTCATGCGGTGAAGGAGGGCTCGAAGACGACCGATTGGTACGAGACTTTCGACCCCGATTATCTCGAGCAGCCAATGCGTGCGACTGAGGAGATCATGGCGAAGCTGCAGAAGCACACCAAGCGGGCCCTCTTCGCTCCGAGCACTAAAGCGAACGGCCGCGTCAGGGTTATCGACGGTGGGAATTTGTGAGAGCACCGTGGGTGATAATCCCAAACGTTCTTCGGACGTTCTGGGTTTATTTGGGCGAGAATCCCGGTTTTCCGGAAGCCCATTTGGGCTCGTCTCCGGTTTGGGACCAGAGGGTCGGGAGTTCGAATCTCTCCACTCCGACCATTCAATATTCTGATTTCTTGGATTTCTTGTTGGCCACATCGCACCTCGCGAGCTGGTGTGCCGTCACTTCGCCTTCGTCGTCGTGGCGCTCACGATTCTGTCGCCCGGCTTGATTCCGAATTTGCCGACGATGCCGGCATTGAGTTCGACGACGTATTTCACCGGGCTCATCGAATCGATGATCTCGCGTGAATAGGGTTTTGCGTTTTCCTTGATGTGGCGGATCGTGCCGGTGTCGTCGGCAAAGAGCATGTCGAGCGGCAGGATGGTGTTCTCCATCCACATGGCAACGCGCCGTGTTTGCCCGAAATCGAAAATCATGCCGGCGTCATCAGCCATCGACTTGCGAAACATCAGCCCGCGGGCGCGCTGATCACCGGTGGCGGCGACCTCGACCGTAAAATGCAGCATCTTGCCGGCGGCTGTCTGGATGAGCAGTGGCTCCTTTTCGAACCGCATCTCCTCCTCAGCCAAAGCCGGCAGGGCGACCAAGAAAAAAAGCGCCATGACGGCGCTTCTGATCGCATGAAACAGGACGATGCCGCGCATGTCAGTGCGACCGGCTTGCCGGGCTCGGAACGTCGGGATGGATCTCTGCGGCCATCAGGCCCTTTTCGCCATCGCCGAAGCGGACGAGGACCACCTGGCCGGGGCGCAGCTCCGTCAGCCCGAAGCGGCGCAGCGTCTCCATGTGCACAAAAATGTCTTCGGTGCCCTCACCGCGCGTCAGGAAGCCGAAGCCCTTGGTGCGGTTGAACCACTTGACAAGCGCCCGCTCGAGCCCGCTCGTGGCGGTGACCTGCACATGGGTGCGCACCGGCGGCAGCTGCGAAGGATGAATGGCGGTCGACTGATCCATCGACAGGATCTTGAAAGCCTGGTAGCCGCGCTCGCGGCGCTGGACGAGAGCGACGATGCGCGTCCCCTCGAGGATCGTCTGATAGCCGTCGCGACGCAGGCAAGTCACGTGCAGGAGAACATCCTGCATGCCGTTATCAGGCACGATGAAGCCGAAGCCCTTGGCGACGTCGAACCACTTGACGACACCGGTGATTTCAACAAGATCGACCGCTTCCGACGACAGCTCGTCGACATCGGTGTATGCGTTCGATGAAATCCTATCAGCCATTATCGCCAGCCCCTCGAATACGCGTCACACTGTTACGGTTAACTGATTCTTGAAATCAAGATTAACATCTTGGTAACGGATAAGCGCAAGTCCTAGTTTTCGGTTATTCCCAGCTGCACATTTTATAAAGATGACTTGCCCGAAGCTGACCTCGGCTCGCCAAAAAGGCCAGCCCCTATAAAGGAGTAGATAGAATGCGTTATCTTCATACGATGGTTCGCGTCAAAGATCTGGACGCTTCGCTTGCCTTCTATACCACGCTGTTCGGACTGGAGGAGATTCGCCGCCACGAAAACGAGAAGGGCCGCTTTACCCTGGTTTTCCTGGCCGCTCGCGACGATCTCGACCGTGCGCGCAGCGAAAAGGCGCCCTGCCTCGAGCTCACTTACAACTGGGATACGGAGGATTATAGCGGAGGACGCAATTTCGGCCACCTCGCCTATGAGGTGGATGATATTTACGCGATCTGCCAAAAGCTGATGGATAACGGCATTACCATCAACCGGCCGCCGCGCGACGGCAACATGGCCTTCGTGCGCTCGCCCGACGGCATTTCGATCGAAATCCTGCAGAAGGGAAGCCCGCTTCCGGCCGCCGAACCCTGGGCTTCCATGGGCAATACCGGCGCCTGGTAATGGTTTTGGCCGCAAGGCTTTTGCGAAGCTTGCGGCTTTTGCGATTTCGGGTCCGGCCGGCGCCTTGACGCTTGCCGCGATCCGGCCCCGCAGGCAATCTCCCGGTGACTCGAAGCGGAAGATGGCGATATCTCGCCGTTTTCGCATCAACCGGAGACCGATTGCTTGCGTGACCTTGAGATGCGGATGCCCATTAAGGGCGCATTGCTGATCGCCACCTCGATGCTGGCGCTTTCCGGCTGCGTATCGAACAAGAAGACGCTCGATTCGGCCGCAGTTGTTCCGGCGACGGCGGCCGCAGCGCCACAGCTTGGCGCAACGGCGCCCGTGAAATCTGCCCCGCGCTCAGTCTATACCGACCCCCGCCTCGTCAATGTCTCCGGCGCCGAGGCCGCGCCACAGGTCGTGGCAGGCGATGCGAATGCCGCCGTCCCGCCGGCCGATCCGGCAATGGTGGCGCCTGCCAATATAGGCGGGCTCGTCATGCAGTCGACACGGATCAATGCGCAGGCGATGAGCATCTTTTCGGATCACCAGCCGCCGCCACAGAACAACAGCACGTCCACCGTCATTCAGCCGCAGGCCTATGCGCCCACGGAAGGAATGGCCCCTACAAAAAGCAGCGTCTACAGCCAGCCGATCATGCCCTCACAGCCGGCCGCCCCGGTGCTGCCGCAGCAATCGTCCGAAAATTCCGGCACGCAGCCTGCGCCCGTACAAACAGCCTCGCTGGCGATGGGCGGTATGCCCGCCTCGACGACAAACGCGCTTTACAGCGCACCGAAGCAGAACCTGCTCGGCAGTCTTTCCGGCCTTCTGCACAAAGCCGCCCTGCCCGGCATGACGCGTGTTGCGCCGAACGGGCTGCACGTCCAGAACGACAATGTCGAGGTCGGCTGCTTCAAACCGGACCTGCTGAAAGTGATCAAGACGGTCGAAAACCATTTCGGCCGGCCTGTCATCGTCACGTCAGGCTATCGCGACGAAGAACATAACCGCCTGGTTGGTGGGGCTGACGAATCGATGCACAAGAGCTGTGAGGCCGCGGACATTCAGATCGACGGCGTCTCCAAGTGGGATATCGCCGCGTATATAAGATCCTTGCCGGATCGCGGCGGGGTCGGCACCTATTGCCACACCGACTCGGTCCACCTCGACACCGGGAAGACCCGGGACTGGAACTGGGGCTGCGGCGGCAAACGGGCACCCTTAACCACCGCAAGAGCGATCTGACATCGTCGACGCGAAGTTCCCTCACCCAACGTCAGCTGGATTTCACCTGCTTCTGGAAGGCTGTACAAGCCTTTGATTCGCCAGTGGTAATTTTAAATAGTACTGCCACTGGAATATCTGTCATTTTTTTGAAAAAAATCGAATTTGCCGCTTGCGGCTTTCGAAGGTGCTGACTATAAGGGCGCCACCACGAAGGAAGCGCCCTTCGTCTATCGGTTAGGACACCAGATTTTCATTCTGGGAAGAGGGGTTCGACTCCCCTAGGGCGTGCCACTTTCTCTCCATACAGAAGCCATCGCATCCGCTTGCAGAAGCTCGCGCGCACGCCTATTTTATCGAGGCTGGCCTGCGCCCTTCGTCTATCGGTTAGGACGACAGATTCTCATTCTGTAAAGAGGGGTTCGACTCCCCTAGGGCGTACCATCGAAATTATGATTGCCGCCAACCACCGATCGGTTTGATATTCCAGCCATCCACCGCCCGTAGCGCCGTGGTTTTCCACAGCTCAAAAAAATCGGCGAAAACTGTGATTTTTTCGCGCCTTGGCGCTTGCGGCTTTCGAAGGTGCTGACTATAAGGGCGCCACCACGAAGGAAGCGCCCTTCGTCTATCGGTTAGGACACCAGATTTTCATTCTGGGAAGAGGGGTTCGACTCCCCTAGGGCGTGCCACTTTCTTCCTTTAATTTTCTCATCCGAGACTCTTTTTCGTGACCGTTCTATTTCGCTGGCGCTGCGTCGCAGACGCGCAGCTGGACGCGGCGTGCGCCTTGATAATGTTCGGCGCCGAGCGAGCCTGCGACATGGAGGCTCGCGCCGCGTGAATTGATGAGAAGATTGCCGAGGCCGGTATCGGCGGCGCGAAAGGCGATTCCATCGAGCCGCGACCCGTCCATCGCCTCCAGCGTCACCTTCACATGTTTCTCGCCGACGAGGCGCGCGTCTCGCACCCGATGCGCCGGTACGGCAAAGAGCGGCTGAGCGTGGCCGGAGCCATAGGGACCGGCGGCTTCCAGGCGGTCAATGAGTTCAAGCGTGGCGCCGCTTGCGCCGATTGCGCCATCGATCTTCAATGTCTCGTTGGCGACGAGGCTCGCCACCGTCCTTGCGGCCTTCTCGGTAAAGAAGGTCCTCAACCTGCCGAGATCGGCGCGCTCGACCGTCAGCCCCGCCGCCATGGCATGGCCGCCACCCTTGATGAGGATGCCCTCCTCGACCGCAGCCCGCACCATCCTGCCCATGTCGAAACCATTGATGGAGCGGCCTGAGCCGGTGCCGCGGCCGGAGGGATCGAAAGCGATCGCGAAGGCGGGCCGCTTGAATTTCTCCTTCAGCCGCGCGGCGATCAACCCAACGATGCCCGGATGCCACTTCTCATGGGCGGTGACGATGACGGAGGCGCCCTCGCCGTCGCCATATTCGGCCAGCGCCTCGGCTTCCGCCTCCTGCAGCATCATCGCCTCCATCGCCTGACGTTCACGGTTCAGCTCGTCGAGGCGCTGTGCGATCATTTCCGCCTCACCGGCATCATCGAGCGTCAGCAGGCGGCTTCCGAGCGCGGCATCGCCGATCCGTCCACCGGCATTGATGCGCGGGCCGATCAGAAAGCCGAAATGATAGGGGGTCACGGGGCCCGCGAGCCCCGCCTTGCGGAAGAGCGCGGCGAGCCCGGCATTGCTCTGGTGCCGGGCAGCAACCAGCCCCTTCACCACATAGGCGCGGTTGAGCCCCTTCAGCGGCACGACATCGCAGACCGTCGCAAGCGCCACGATGTCAAGCCATTGCAGCAGGTCGAGCGCCAGGATGCGTTTGTTGCCGGCCGCGCGCAACAGCCGCAATGTCGCGACCAGCACCATGTAGACGACGCCGGCTGCGCAAAGATGCCCCTGCCCCGACAGATCGTCTTCACGGTTCGGATTGACGAGCGCATGGCAGGGCGGCAGCTCATGTGTCACCTGGTGGTGATCGATGACGACGACATCGATGTTGCGCGCGGCAGCGGCCGCAAGCGCGTCCTGACTGGTGGAGCCGCAATCGACGGTGACGATCAGCCTGGCGCCATTGTCGATCAGCTGGTTGATCGCCGCCGGATTGGGGCCATAACCTTCAAAGATGCGGTCGGGAATGTAGATGTTCGCCTTGATGCCGAAATGGCTTAGAAAGCGGAACATCAGCGCCGAGGAAGCCGCGCCGTCGACGTCGTAGTCGCCGAAAATCGCCACGCGCTCGCCGCGCTCGATTGCAAGCAAGAGACGGGTTGCCGCCTTCTCGCAATCGGTCAGCGTGTGGGGATCGGGCATCAGGCTGCGGATCGTCGGGTCGAGGAATTCGACCGCTTCGTCAACCGGGACGCCGCGTCCTGCGAGAACGCGGGCGATCAGATCCGGCAGCCCGTGAACCTGCGCCATGGCGAGCGCCCGGTTCTGGCCAGCCTGGTCGAGTCTTGCAACCCAGCGATTGTCGAGTGCGGATTTCTCCACGCCGAGAAACGCGCGCTGTACCGGATCGACGAGATCTGCCATGCCAAACTCCGCTGACTTCATCTGTTCTTTCTACAGGAGCAGCGGAGATAACATAGGGACGGATTTCCAGACACGGATTTTTACCAGAAGATCAGCCAGACGATCACGGCGATGCCGCCGATCTGCACCAACAAGACCGAAAACAGCGTCAGCAGAATGGCCCAGTTGCGGCCTTCCGTATGTTCGTCGTCAAAAGCCTCGTCATGGCTCACTTCACGAATGTCACTGTGCAGCGGCTTGAGGATGTCCGCAAACATCGCAGGGCGGGCTGGCGGCACCTTGCTCGGACTGCCATGCTCTTTTCCGGCGTGGCTGTCCTTGCTCATGAAATGCTCCACGCCGACGACTCACCATCTGTGGTTTTATTTATAGCAGTATTTCGGCATCTGGTAATATAGACTTCCGCAAGGGGAGGCTGAACGATTAACAAAAAATCCGCCCTGCCAGAGACAGGGCGGTTCATACTTCGGAAAACGCTTTAACACTCTGAAGCTGCGCATCGTGCTTTCCGAAAATCGAATCCGATTTTCGGGCCGACGCGCTAGGCTTCTTCTTTCGGCCGTTCGATACGGATTACCTGCGGCTCGCCGAAGAGATAGCCTTCCGACTTTATCGAAGCGACCGCCCTGCGCACGGACTCCTCCATCGTCGCATGGGTGACGAGAATGATCGTCTGGTGATGCGATGGAGCCAGGTGCTGCGTGGAGCGCTGAACGATCGATTCGAGCGAGATGTGGTTTTCCGCCATGCGGGTGGCGACGCTTGCAAAGACGCCGGTGCGGTCGAGCACAGTCAGGCGGATGAAATATCCGCCCTCGTGACTCTGCATCTGTGCCTTGCGGTAAGGCTCCAGCGCCTTTGCGGGATGACCGAGCACCGGCACGCGCTGAGCGCCCGGCTGGCTCTTGGCGATATCGGCGATATCGCCAAGCACGGACGAGGCCGTCGCATTGCCGCCAGCGCCTGGTCCGACCATCAGCAGTTCGCCGAGGACGTCGGACTCAATTGCCACCGCATTGGTAACGCCGTCGACTTGGGCGATGACGGAATCGACCGGGACCATGGTCGGGTGTACACGCTGTTCGATGCCGGTCTCGGTGCGCTGGGCAACGCCGAGCAGCTTGATGCGGTAACCGAGTTCGGCCGCGGCGTGGATGTCCTCGATCGAGATATTGGTGATGCCTTCGAGATAGATATCGTCGGCTGCGATGCGATTGCCGAAGGCAAGCGTCGTCAGGATGGCGAGCTTGTGGGCGGTATCGTTGCCCTCGATATCGAAGGCGGGATCGGCTTCGGCATAACCCAGCCGCTGCGCTTCCTTGAGGCATTCGGCGAAGGAAAGCCCCTCCTTCTCCATCTTGGTCAGGATGTAGTTGCAGGTGCCGTTCATGATGCCGTAGATGCGCGAGACGGCGTTACCCGTCAGCGATTCGCGCAGCGCCTTGATGACGGGGATGCCGCCGGCGACCGCCGCCTCGAAATTCAGCAGCGAACCCTTCTCTTCCGCGATCGTCGCAAACTCGACGCCGTGAAAGGCGAGCAGCGCCTTGTTGGCTGTCACCACATGGAGACCGCGCTGCAGCGCGGCGCGCACCGAGACGTTGGCAGCCCCTTCGGCACCGCCCATCAGTTCGACGAAGACGTCGATATCACCCTTTTCAGCCAGATCCTCAGGCCGATCGAACCAGGTGACGGCAGAAAGATCGACGCCCCGGTCTCGCGTTTTGTCGCGGGCGGAAACCGCAGTAATCGTAATCGGACGTCCGCAGGTGACGGCAAGCTCGTTGCTTTTCTGCTGAATGATGCGGACAAGCGAGGCGCCAACGGTGCCTAAGCCCGCAATGCCGATTTTGAGGGCATCTGCCATGGATCGATCCTGAAATGTCTGTGTGGCGGCAGCCGCCGAATGCGGCTGCCCAAGAGTTGGAATTAACGGTGGGCGTTCAGCGAGATGACGTTATGCATCGTCTCGTCTGCCGTCGACATGAACTTTTTGATATTGCGCGCAGCCTGACGGATGCGGTGTTCATTCTCGACAAGCGCCAGACGGACATAGTCGTCGCCCATCTCGCCGAATCCGATGCCGGGAGCAACGGCGACGTCGGCCTTCTCGACCAGCAGCTTGGAAAACTCCAGCGAACCGAGATGACGGAACTTTTCCGGAATTTTCGCCCAGGCGAACATGGTGGCTGCCGGCGGCGGCACTTCAAAGCCTGCCTTGCCGAAGCTTTCGACCATGACGTCGCGGCGGCGCTTGTAGACGTTACGGACTTCCGCAATGTCGGAACCATCACCGTTCAGCGCATGCGTCGCCGCCACCTGGATCGGCGTGAAGGCGCCGTAATCGAGGTAGGACTTGACGCGGGTGAGCGCAGCGATCAGCCGCTCATTCCCGACGGCAAAGCCCATGCGCCAGCCGGGCATGGAAAAGGTCTTCGACATCGAGGTGAACTCGACCGTCACATCCATTGCGCCCGGCACTTCGAGGACCGAAGGCGGCGGAGCGCCGTCGAAATAGATCTCCGAATAGGCAAGATCGGACAGCACGATGATGTCGTGCTTCTTGGCGAAGGCGACGACGTCCTTGTAGAAATCGAGCGTCGCGACAAAGGCCGTCGGGTTCGAGGGATAGTTGAGGATCAGCGCCAGGGGCTTCGGGATCGAATGCCGGACCGCGCGCTCAAGCGGCGGGAAGAAGGTCTCGTCCGGCTCCACCGACATCGAGCGGATCACGCCGCCGGCCATCAGGAAGCCGAAGGCGTGAATCGGATAGGTTGGATTCGGGCAGAGGATCACGTCGCCGGGCGCGGTGATCGCCTGCGCCATATTGGCGAAGCCTTCCTTGGAGCCGAGGGTGGCGACCACCTGCGTATCCGGGTTGAGTTTGACGCCGAAGCGGCGGGCATAATAGGCGGCCTGGGCGCGGCGCAGACCGGGAATGCCCTTGGAGGAGGAATAACGGTGCGTGCGCGGATCCTGCACGACCTCGCAGAGCTTATCGACGATCGCCTGGGGGGTGGGAAGGTCAGGGTTTCCCATGCCGAGATCGATGATATCGGCGCCGCCCGCTCGCGCGCTTGCTTTCAAACGGTTGACCTGTTCGAAAACATAAGGCGGCAAACGCCGGACTTTGTGAAACTCTTCCATTTCATTCCCCATGGAAAGGCGGCATTTCGGGCCGCGGTCGAAGTTCGTTCCGTCTCCCGGCGGCTGCGACACGAACTTCACAATCGCAGCGCCGTATTCATCAGACCCAAGCCAAGCGGCAAATCTTTGACGGAAAAGCCGCACAACCACGCATTATCGGGAAAATCGCATCTTCCGATCCATCCGGAAGGCTTTGCGTCCAAATTGCCTGAAAGGCAAGGCTTATTTGGATATTTCGGAGAGCGTCTGCGGACCATGCTCGGCGGCGAGGCGGCGCATTTCGGCGACCTTGGCCTGATATTCGGCTTCCGAGATCGTGCCGGCCTTGCGCCGGCCGGCAAGCGCGGTCAACTGATGCTGCAGTTCGGCCGCCTGCTCATCGCTCATCTGGACGTTGGCCGCCGTCAGCGGCGCACCGAAATTCGGATAGCCGTCCGGTGATTTTGTCAGACCGCCTTCGACAGCCTCGCCCTTGGTTGCCGGCATGACGACGGCGGTCGGCGCCGCTCGCTTGGCGGCAGCTGCGGCTTTTTCCTCCGCCGTCAGATTGCATCCGGCAAGGGTCATCGCCGCCGCGGCGCAGATCAATGCGGTGCGGTTGAAGGTTGCGATGCGCCGAATGCCGTTCTTGATCATGCCTCAAAATCCAGTTCTGATTGCCTCGACTGTTAAATTTGTCGCAGCCACAAAGCAATAGCACGAGCCGATGCGGGTGGAACTTGTTTTCTCGTTCGGTCACGATGTACAACAAACGGATAAAAAGAGTGCTGCCGCCGGAGGAAATGGTGACCGACAGCAAGCAGGAGAGTGGCGGCCAGAAGAATGGCGACAAGACCGGTTTCGACGCAACCGATCTCGAACCCTATCTGCTGAAGGATCCCGAGACCATGGCGATGAATTTCGCCCGGGCGCTCGAAAATCTCGGCCAGGCCGCCTCGGCTTGGCTTGCGCCGCGCGAACGCGGCGAGATCTCCGAAAGCTCCATCGATCCGATGACCGACATGGTCAAGACGCTTTCGAAGGTCAGCGAATACTGGATTTCCGATCCCCGCCGCACCTTCGAGGCGCAGACCCAGCTGATGTCCTCGTTCTTCGGCATCTGGATGCGCTCGATGCAGCGCTTGCAGGGCACGCGTGGGATGCAGGGCGAGCCCCTGCCGCCCGAGCCCGACACCCGCAAGGACAAGCGCTTTTCCGACGAGGATTGGGAGAAAAATCCATTCTTCGATTTCCTCCGCCAGGTCTATCTCGTCACGAGCGATTGGGTGGACAAGCTGGTGTCGGAGACCGACGGCCTCGACGAGCACACCAAGCACAAGGCAGAATTTTACGTGAAGCAGATCACGGCAGCTCTTTCGCCGAGCAACTTCATCGCTACCAACCCGCAGCTTTACCGCGAGACCATCGCAACCAACGGCGAAAACCTCGTGCGCGGCATGAAGATGCTCGCCGAGGACATCGCTGCCGGAAACGGCGAGCTTCGCCTTCGACAGACCGACATGACGAAATTCGCTGTCGGCCGTGACATGGCGCTGACACCGGGCAAAGTCATCGCCCAGAACGATATCTGCCAGATCATCCAGTACGAAGCCTCGACCGAAACAGTGCTGAAGCGGCCGCTGCTGATCTGCCCGCCCTGGATCAACAAGTTCTATATTCTCGACCTCAACCCTCAGAAATCATTCATCAAATGGTGCGTAGACCAGGGCCAGACCGTCTTCGTCATATCCTGGGTCAACCCGGATGCGCGTCACGCCGAGAAGGACTGGGGCGCCTATGCCCGGGAAGGCATCGATTTCGCGCTCGAGACGATCGAGAAGGCGACCGGCGAGAAGGACGTCAATGCCGTCGGCTACTGCGTCGGCGGCACGCTGCTGGCCGCAACACTGGCGCTGCACGCCAAGGAGAAAAACCGGCGCATAAAGACCGCGACTCTCTTCACCACTCAGGTCGACTTCACCCATGCCGGCGATCTCAAGGTCTTCGTCGACGAGGAGCAGCTTGCCGCGCTCGAAGAGCATATGAAGGCGGCCGGCTATCTCGACGGCACGAAGATGTCGATGGCCTTCAACATGCTGCGCGCTTCCGAGCTGATCTGGCCTTATTTCGTCAACAGCTATCTCAAGGGCCAGGAGCCCCTGCCCTTCGACCTGTTGTTCTGGAACGCCGATTCGACGCGTATGGCGGCGGCAAACCACGCCTTCTACCTGCGAAACTGCTATCTCCGCAATGCGTTGACGCAGAACGAGATGATCCTCGACGGCAAGCGCGTATCGCTGAAAGATGTGAAGATCCCGATCTATAATCTCGCAACGCGCGAGGACCACATCGCGCCTGCAAAATCGGTCTTCCTCGGCAGCCAGTTCTTCGGCGGCAAGGTCGAATTCGTCGTCACCGGCTCGGGACATATCGCCGGTGTCGTCAACCCGCCCGACAAGAAGAAATACCAATTCTGGACGGGCGGCCCGGCGAAGGGAGACTATGAGACCTGGCTCGAGCGAGCCAGCGAGACGCCGGGATCGTGGTGGCCGCATTGGCAGGCCTGGATCGAGTCGCAGGACAGTAGACGCGTTGCGGCGCGCAAACCCGGCGGCGATGCGCTGAACGCGATCGAAGAAGCACCGGGAAGTTATGTGATGGAACGCACCTGAGACGCCAGCAGGCATCTCTTTTTGAGACATCCCAAGAAACAGCGATATCGCGTAAACAAATTAGAAACCATAATTCGTCATCCTCTCAAAACAGTCGGAAGTCGCAGGCGGCCTAAATTCGGCCCCTTTGCGCCCTTACCGGCCCCGGCGAAGTTTTAGTCAGTCAGTGCCGCCGGCCTGCGTAGCGAGTTTGAAAGACGAGTGTAGTATGGCGTTTGCGGTAGGGACGTTGGATAACGTCGCCCCTCTTGGCGGATCTGCTTTGCGTTCGCACAGATCTCGCGGTTTTCTTTACGGTGTCGTCGGCGCCGGGCTTTTAACCTCAACATGGATGATCGCGACCTTGGCAACGATGCATTCGGTCGCCGCGCCCTTCTCTCCAGCAGGCAGCCTGGCACAGATCGGCGCCACCCCGAAAGTGGCGTCGTCAACTCGCCTTGAAAGGTTGATCCATGTCGGCAAGGGTGACCGGCTGACTGCCTTCAACGCGAAGCCGAAGATGCCGCTGACGGCAAGCCTCATCCAGTCTCACGCCGAAAAGACCGCCGCCGCCGCAACTGCATTGGCGGCTCTGGCGAAGAACAATCGGCTGACCGTGACTGCCGAGCAACCGGTCGTCGCCGCGATTTCCGACAGCGCCAAGTTCCGCAAGGATGATGCGATCGCGCCGCCGCCGGTCGAACTCGCCTCGGCAGAGATTGAAGAAGACGACGGCAACCGCATCATCGTTCCGTCGAAGGAGGCCGTCGCAGCGGCCCAACTCCAGGCGATGCTCGCGCTTGCCGATGCCGACCCCCGGCAGATCGCACCCGCCCCGATCGAGCCAGTCGCCTCTCCCGTCAGGACCGCCTCGGTTCCTGCAACAGAATCCGCTCCGGTGCAGGTCGCAGCGGCAGAGGATCAACCCTTCGATCTCGTCCTGTCACCCGATACAGGTTCCGTGCCGTTACCGATGGCGCGTCCGGACGGACTCATCGGCAAACCGGCGCCGACGGCCAAGGGTGCGCAGCGCTCTGCCGGGCCTGCCCTTGCCTATGCCCAGCCAAACTCGCCGATAGAGGACGATGAGGACGATGCCGTGCCGCGCTACGACAAGCCGGTCTTCTCGCCGAAACTGCGGGCAGGTGTCGCGATCTATGATATCGAAAACAGCACCGTCTACCTGCCGAGCGGCGAACGGCTGGAGGCTCATTCAGGTCTCGGCAAGATGCGCGACAACCCGCGCTACGTCGACAAGAAGATGCGCGGACCGACGCCGCCGCATACCTATGTCCTCACGATGCGCGAGGCTCTGTTTCACGGAGTCGAAGCGCTGCGCTTGACACCGGTGGAAGGCTCGGATGCCATCTATGACCGCGTCGGCCTGCTTGCCCACACCTATATGCTCGGCAAGAACGGCGATTCCAACGGCTGCGTTTCCTTCAAGGATTACAAGCGCTTCCTGGCCGCCTACAAACGGGGCGAGATCAAGCAGCTCGTGGTGGTGCCGCGGCTGAACAACAAGCCGGCTTCGACGCTCGCTTCGCTGTTTTCGTCGCGCAGCTGATTTAGAGCACGTGGGCAAGCAGCCGCTTGCCCCGCAGCCCTACTTCAGCCAAACTGCTATCCGCTCCACCGCCTCTGCGATCTCTGCTTGCGAACCCGCATAGGAGAGACGCAAGGTTCGATGTCCCTCCAGCGGATCGAAATCAAGCCCCGGCGTCGCCGCAACGTTGATTTCTGCAAGCATGCGTTTGGCAAAACCCATGCTGTCATTGGTGAAGCGCGAGACATCGATATAGGCGTAGAAGGCACCGTCCATCGGCGAAGCGGGCGCAAGGCCGATCCTGGGCAGGCGGTCGAGCAGCAGCGCTCGGTTTGCGGCATAGCTCGCCTTGACATGATCAAGCTCTTGGCTTGCGCCAAGTGCGGCCACCGCTGCGATCTGGGAGAGCTCGGGCGGCGAGATATAGAGGCTCTGCGCCACGCGCTCGATCGGCCGCACCAGGCGCTCCGGCAGCACCATCCAACCGATTCGCCAGCCCGTCATGCAGTAATATTTGGAGAAGGAGTTGATGACGATCGCCTCGTCGGTCAGCTCGAGCGCGCTCGCTTCCTCGCCGGCGAAGGTCAGCCCGTGATAGATCTCATCGGAGATGAAGGCGATGGATTGGGCCGCGCAGTAGTCCGCAAGCGCCTTCAACCCGTCACGGCCGGTCACCGTGCCGGTCGGATTTGCGGGACTTGCAAGCAGTACGCCTTTGAGCCTGACGCCGCTTTGCTGCTGTGCCGCCTCAAGGCTCTCGGGTGTCAGGGTAAAGTGGGTCTCGGCCGTCACCGGCACTTCGAGAACCTTCAGCCCCAGCGCGCCGAGAATGTTGCGATAAGCGGGATAACCCGGTCTCGCGATCGCCACGGCATCGCCGGCATCGAAAAGCGACAGAAAGGCGAGATTGAACCCTGCCGAGGAGCCTGTGGTTATGGCGATGCGCTTGGGATCGATCTCCAGGCCGTGACGGTCCCTGTAGTGCCAAGCAAGTGCGGATTTCAGCCGCGCCGTCCCCAGCGCATCCGTATAACCGATCCGGCCTTCGAGGAGGGCGGCGTTTGCCGCTTCGAGGGCAGCTCGAGGCGCGGGATGCGAAGGTTGGCCGACCGCCACCGAGATGACGGGATGGCCGGCTGCCCGCCGCTTCGTCGCCTCCGCCAACACGTCCATGGCATGAAAAGGCTCGACTTCGCTGCGTTTCGATATGGAAAACAAGATCGCTTCTCGCTCGGCTTCTTGGCTGTTGGCCAGACAATTGCCGCATTAATCGGCTCATCACAATCCCGCGAGGGCGGCGCAGGGATGAAAATTCCTGTTTGAGCAGAACTCGACGCACCGTACCTTGACGCGACGCGTTCAAGTCCATAACCCGGCGACGGTTTCTCGACCAAGACCACATCGCCGATGACGAGGATATCATGGCCTTCTTCTCAAAAAGCTTCACCGCACTGGCGCTCGCCGCATCGATCGCGCTCCCGTTTCCAGCGGCAGCGCTCGACGATCAGCAGAAGAAGGAGTTCGGCGAATTCATCAAGCAATATCTGATCGAGAACCCGGAGATCATGCTTGATGTCCAGGAGGCGCTGCAGAAGAAGCAGGAAGCCGCGCGGCTGGTGAAAGCCAATATGGCAATCGAGGAGAACACCGCGAACATCTTCAATTCGAAGGATGACGTCGCGCTCGGCAATCCCAAGGGCGACGTGACGGTCGTCGAATTCTTCGATTATAACTGCACCTACTGCCGTCACGCGCTTCCCGACATGCAGGCGATGTTGAAGAAGGACACGAACGTTCGCTTCGTGCTCAAGGAATTCCCGATCCTCGGGCCGGATTCGGTTGCCGCCCACAAAGTGGCCGACGCCTTCCGCAGGCTGGCGCCTGCGAAATACGCCGACTTTCATGTCGCCCTTCTCAGCAGCGAAGGCCGCGCCTCGGAAGACAGTGCGATCGCCGTCGCAGGCTCTCTCGGCGTCAGCGAGGACAAGATTCGCGCCGAGATGGCTAAGAGCCCGAATGACGGGATCGTTCAGGCGACCTATCAGCTTGCCTCCAGCCTCGGCATCAGCGGCACGCCCTCTTACGTAATCGGCAACGAGCTGGTCCCGGGCGCAGTCGGGCTCGACGATCTCGAAGCCAAGGTCAAGAACATGCGCAGCTGCGGCAAGACCGCCTGCTGAGGAAGCGGGCAGCCGACCGGCCGCTCATCAAATCGCCAGAATCGAAGCGTTTCAGCCATGTGGACAAATGTGGCGCGATTCCTGCCGGCCAACCCGTAAGGGCTTTCATTCAGCCCTCGCGGAGTCTATAGGTTGCCGTCGTGCATTTACGGAACATTCGATGACGCAAACGATTTTTGTCCTGAACGGCCCAAACCTGAACATGCTGGGCAAACGAGAGCCCGGCATTTATGGCGGCAAGACGCTCAAGGACATCGAGGCAAACTGCAAGGCAGCCGGGCGCGAACTCGGCTTTGATATCGATTTCCGTCAGAGCAACCACGAAGGCACGCTTGTGGACTGGATCCACGAGGCCGACGAAAAAGCCGCCGGCGTCGCCATCAATGCAGGCGCCTACACGCATACGTCAGTCGCGCTGCACGACGCGATCCGCGCTATTTCGATTCCCGTCATCGAGCTCCACATTTCCAACGTCCATGCACGGGAAGAGTTTCGCCACAAGTCGATGATCGCACCGGCATGCAAGGGCGTGATCTGCGGCTTCGGGCCTCATAGTTACATCCTGGCGCTGCAAGCGCTGAAGAACATCACGGCATAAGAAGAAGACAGGGCAACACCATGGCTGAAAAGAAATCGGGTATCGATCAGGCACTGATCCGCGATCTCGCCAACATCCTCAACGAGACGGATCTGACGGAGATCGAGGTCGAGCAGGACGACTTGCGTATCCGCGTTTCCCGCGGCGGCACGCCGCAATACGTCCAGGCACCGATCGCTGCACCGGCCTTTGCCGCTGCTCCGGCAGCAGCCGCCGCTCCGGCAGCCGCCGCTGCCGCGCCTGCCGCAGCCCCCGGCCGCAACCCGGCGAATGTCGTCAATGCGCCGATGGTCGGCACTGTCTATATGGCGCCGGCTCCGGGCGCACGTCCGTTCATCGAAATCGGCGCCACCGTCAAGGAAGGCCAGACGCTCATCATCATCGAAGCGATGAAGACGATGAACCAGATTCCTTCGCCGAAGTCGGGCAAGGTGACCGAGATCCTCGTCGACGACGGACATCCCGTCGAATACGGCCAAGCTCTCGTCGTCATCGAATAGGCCCAAGCCATGATTTCGAAAATCCTTATCGCCAATCGCGGGGAAATTGCCCTTCGCGTGCTTCGGGCCTGCAAGGAGCTCGGCATTGCCTGCGTCGTGGTGCATTCCACCGCCGACGCCGATGCCATGCACGTGCGCCTTGCCGACGAAAGCGTGTGCATCGGTCCGCCCTCCTCGCGCGAGAGCTACCTCAACATCCATCAGATCGTCGCCGCCTGCGAGATCACCGGCGCCGATGCCGTGCACCCGGGTTACGGCTTTCTGTCGGAGAACGCCAAGTTTGCCGATATCCTGGAAGCGCACGGCATCACCTTCATCGGGCCGACGGCGGATCACATCCGTATCATGGGCGACAAGATCACCGCCAAGACGACGGCGCTGGAACTCGGCATTCCCGTCGTTCCCGGCTCGGACGGCGAAGTGAAGACCGAAGAGGATGCGCTGCGTACGGCCGCCGAAATCGGCTATCCCGTGCTGATCAAGGCAACGGCCGGCGGCGGCGGGCGCGGCATGAAGGTCGCCAAGAGCGAGGCCGATCTCATCGAGGCCTGGTCGACGGCGCGTACCGAGGCGGCAGCCGCCTTCGGCAACGATGCCGTCTACATGGAAAAGTATCTCGGCAAGCCGCGCCACATCGAAATCCAGGTCTTCGGTGACGGTGAAGGCAATGCCATTCATCTCGGCGAACGCGACTGCTCGCTGCAGCGCCGCCACCAGAAGGTCTGGGAAGAAGCCAATTCGCCTGCACTCAATGTCGAGCAGCGCATGAAGATCGGCCAGATCTGCGCCGATGCCATGAAGAAGCTGAAATATCGCGGCGCCGGCACGATCGAATTCCTCTACGAGAACGGCGAATTCTATTTCATCGAAATGAACACCCGTTTGCAGGTGGAGCATCCGATCACGGAAGCGATCACCGGCATCGACCTGGTGCATGAGCAGATCCGCGTCGCCTCCGGCGGCGGCCTGTCTGTGACGCAGGACGAGGTGCATTTCTCCGGCCATGCCATCGAATGCCGGATCAATGCCGAGGATGCGCGCACCTTCGTGCCCTCCCCCGGCACGATCACGCATTTCCATGCGCCGGGCGGCCTTGGCGTGCGCATCGACTCCGGCGCCTACCAAGGTTACAAGATCCCGCCCTATTACGACAGCCTCATCGGCAAGCTGATCGTGCACGGCCGCACGCGCGTCGAGTGCATGATGCGCCTGCGCCGCGCGCTCGACGAATTCGTCGTCGACGGCATCAAGACGACGCTGCCGTTGTTCCAGGATCTCGTCTCCAACCAGGATATCGCCAACGGCGACTACGATATCCACTGGCTGGAACATTACCTCGCCAACACGCCAGCGGCATAGGACAGGAATGGCAGGATCGCGCAGGAAGTCACCAGGCATAACCCCTGACATCCTCCTGCGCGCCTATTCCATCGGCCTCTTTCCGATGGCCGAGTCTGCCGACGACCCGGAGATCTTCTGGGTCGAACCGGAATTGCGCGGCGTTCTGCCGCTCGGTGATTTCCACATATCGAAAAGCCTCGCCAAACGTGTGCGCAGGAAACCCTTCGAAATCCGCTTCGATCACGATTTCGACCAGGTGATCGCGGCTTGCGCGGAGGAAACATCGGGACGCCCGAGCACCTGGATCAACCAGACGATCCGGTCGCTTTATTCCACGCTGTTCGAAATTGGTCATGCCCATACCGTTGAAGCCTGGGAAGGCGATCAACTGGTCGGCGGCCTCTACGGTGTCTCGCTGGGTTCGGCCTTTTTCGGCGAAAGCATGTTTTCACGCCGGACGGACGCCTCGAAAATCTGCCTTGTACACCTGGTCGACCGGCTGAGGGAAAAGGGTTTCACGCTGCTCGACACGCAATTCACCACCGAACATCTGAAAACGTTCGGAGCGATCGACGTGCCGAAGGCCGAATATGCGCTGTTGCTCGCCAGCGCGATGGAATCGCCACACCTGGAGTTTTAAACGTGATCGTTTCATCCCAGCGTTGATTTTCGAGCCGACTCGAATAGGTTCGGCCATGAAACGGGGGATAGAATTTTGAAACGATATTATGCGGCCACACTCCTTTTTGTCTTGTTTGCGGGTCAGGCCGAAGCACGCCCGTACCAGGAGATGTTTCCTGGCAGGGCTTTTTCGGATGCAGAAAAACCACTGCTGCAAAAGCTCGATTTTCAGCAGGGTGCGATCAAGCTGCCCGCTGCAAAGGCGACGCTGAACATGCCGGAAGGCTTCTACTATCTCAATTCCGCAGACACGAAGAAGGTGCTGGTCGATATCTGGGGAAATCCGCCGCAGGCGGCGGAGGGAACGATGGGAATGATCTTCCCGGCGAAATACGCGCCGACCGATATCGGGGCCTGGGGTTCCATCGTCGAATACAGCGCCGACGGGTATGTCTCAGACGCCGACGCCGCCACGACCGATTACGATGAATTGCTGCAGAAGATCAAGGATTCGATCAGGGAAAATAACGTCGAGCGCGAAAAGCAGGGTTTTAAAAAGATTACGCTTGTCGGCTGGGCCTCGACGCCGCATTACGACAAATCTGCGCATGCGATGCATTGGGCGCGCGATTTGCTGTTTGGCGATGATGCGCAAGCCCCGCATACCCTTAACTATTCGGTACGCGTTCTTGGTCGCCAGGGCGTATTCGAGTTCGATTTCGTTGCCGGCCTGAATCAGTTGAAGGAGATCGAGCAGGTCATTCCGACCGTCACGACGCTCGTGCAGTTCGACAAGGGAATGGCCTATACCGACTTCGTCGAAGGCGACAAGATCGCAGCCTACGGAATGGCCGGGATGATCGCTGCGGGTGCTGGCGCCAAGATCGCCGCAAAGGTAGGGCTACTGGCGCTTGCCGCCGCCTTCCTCAAAAAGGCCGGCATCCTTATTGTCGTCGTGCTTGGCGGTGCGCTTCGGTTTGCCAAAGGTCTTTTCACGCGAAACAAGACACCCACGGCATAGGCTCGCTGCCTAGCCAGGGGACGGCGCCGAAATTGTGAAGCTTTTTCGGCGTCTGTCCCAGCTGATATCAATCAACGGGCCGGCGCCTTGGCGCTGTCGGGTGCCGGGACGTCTGAGCTTGTCTTGCAGTCCTTCAGCCAGACGTCATAGATCGGGTGCTCTACGGCGTTGAGACCGGGACTGTCGGCGAACATCCAGCCGGTGAAGATGCGGCGAATCTTGCGGTCCAGGGTAATTTCGTCGACCTCGACGAAACCGTCGATCTTCTGCGCTTCAGCCTGGTCGCGCGAATAGCAGGCTTTCGGCGTCACCTGTAGCGCGCCGAACTGTACCGTCTCATTGACATAGACATCGAACGTCGTGATACGGCCGGTGATCTTGTCGAGGCCGGAGAACACCGCAACCGGATTGTCGATGCGTGCGGCATGCGCCGCACCCGGTGGAAGCAGAGCCGAGAGCGCCAGCAGCGATCCGGCGCCACGCAGGACCATGTTCCGCGTGAAGAGCTTCATATGCACCCGTCTCCAGACATTTTCGGTTCACGGCCGCGATCCAGCGCGGCCAACCTGCGGGTAAAGGTCAATTGTGGCCAAAAGCCGGGCTTGCGATCGCCCGGTCGAGCCGTCTCAGTTGCCGGGCGTCCAGGCGTCGTAATCGCCGGTGACGCGCGGCCGCTCGCCGGGAACCGCGAGTGAGCCCGGCGGTCGGTAAGCCTGCGGCGAACCGGTGAGGTTCGGACGATGCGCCTTCTGCCATTCCTTGGCGACATAGTTTTCCTTGGACGGCGGAACATCGGTGCGATGATGCATCCAACCATGCCAGCCCGGCGGAATGGCGGAGGCTTCCGCATAACCCTTGTAGATCACCCAGCGCTTCGGCAGGCCATAGGAAGACATGCCGCCTTCATAATAGACGTTGCCGAATTCATCCTCGCCGACGCGCTTGCCAAAACGCCAGGTCGCAAAACGCGTGCCTATCGTCTGACTGTTCCACCAGGTGAAGATTTGAACCAGAAGATTCCGCATGTCTTTTCCTTGTGCCCGCCAGTGCGGGCCAAACCAGAATTTAGCTCCCCGCTTATGCCGTCGCCAAGCCGAATTGTCCAGCGATTCCACGAGAGGCAGGGGTCATTTCAAGGCCATCTTGAAGCCGATATGCGAAGGCTTGAAGCCAAGCCTTTCATAGAAACGATGGGCATCCTTGCGCATGGCGTTCGAGGTCAGCTGTACCAGCCGCACGCCGCGGCTTTTTGCCTCGGCAACGGCGAATTCGATCATTCCAGTGCCGATGCCCTCCCCGCGCATGTCGGCCCGCGTCTGCACCGCCTCAATGATCATCGTCGAAGAACCGCGGCCCGTCAGCGAGGTCGTGAGCATCGTCTGGAACGTGCCGACGACTTCGCGGCCGCGCTCTGCGACATAAAGCGTCTGGTCGGGCGAAGCCTCGATGACTGCGAAGGCCCTGGCATAATCGGCAAAAGCCTCGGCATCCGTGGTATCGCCGTGACCGCCGAGAGCATCGGCAGCAAACAGCGCCACAAGCGCCGACAGATCGTCGCTGCGCGCTTCGCGAATGAGAATATCGGACAATTCGACCGCCACGGTCTCAATGCCCTTCGATCGGTTTTTCGAAAATCAGCGAGGGAATGCCGGATTGTCCGGGCGCGCTGTTCTCATTGCGGCCGGCTTCGGTGAAACCATGCGCCTGGTAGAAGGCGATCGCCGCCGCATTCTGCGGCTCGACTTCCAGACGCATGATCTCGGCATCCGGAAAGCAGGATTCGAGCTCGGCGAAGATATCGCGGCCGATGCCCTGGCGCTTCAGCGACGGGCTGACGTAGAGGAGATGCAGCATGACCGTTTTCGTCAGCGCCTGCGACATCGCTGCATAGCCCACGCCGCCGATGTTGCGGCCATTATCGGCGACGAGGAACTCGGCATCCCTGCGCACCAGCCGCGCCTTGAGCGCTGCCGGAGTAAAGAGATGGGCGATCAGATCGTCCACCTTTGTTGTGCCGTGGAGCTCGTCATAGGTGGCGTGAAAGCTCTCCACCAGAAGAGATCGTACCTTCTCGAGGTCGCGCTCGCCGGCGGTGCGGACGAAATACACCGCTTATTCCTCGATTCCGAGCTTCGCCTTGACCAGCGCCTGGACGGCCTGTGGATTGGCCTTGCCGCCGGTCGCTTTCATCACCTGGCCGACGAACCATGCCGCCATGGTCGGCTTCGCCTTGACCTTTTCCACCTGCTCGGGATTGGCGGCGATGATCTCGTCCACGGCCTTTTCGATCGCTCCGGTATCGGTCACCTGCTTCATGCCGCGCAATTCGACGATCTCGGCGGGATCACCGCCTTCGGTCAGCACGATTTCGAACAGATCCTTGGCGATCTTGCCGGAGATGGTTCCCGCCTTGATGAGATCGATAATGGCGCCGAGTTGGGCCGGCGAAACCGGCGTCTGCTCGATATCCTTGCCGGTGCGGTTCAGCGCGCCGAGCAGGTCGTTGATCACCCAGTTGGCCGCCGTCTTGCCGTCGCGGCCTGCGGCCACCGCCTCGAAATAATCGGCGATCGCCTTTTCGGAAACGAGCACCGAAGCATCGTAGACCGACAGGCCGAGTTCACGCACGAAGCGCTCCTTCTTGTCGTCGGGCAGTTCCGGCAGATCGGCTTCGAGCGCCTTGATGAAGGCATCGTCGAATTCGAGCGGCAGCAGATCCGGATCGGGGAAGTAGCGATAATCATGTGCGTCTTCCTTGGAGCGCATGGAGCGCGTCTCGCCCTTGTTCGGATCAAAGAGGCGTGTCTCCTGATCGATCGTGCCACCGTCTTCCAGAATGCCGATCTGGCGGCGCGCTTCGTATTCGATCGCCTGGCCGATGAAACGGATCGAGTTGACGTTCTTGATTTCGCAGCGCGTGCCGAAGGGCTCGCCCGGACGGCGGACGGAGACGTTGACGTCGGCGCGCATCGAGCCTTCATCCATGTTGCCGTCGCAGGTGCCGAGATAACGCACGATCGAACGCAGCTTGGTCATATAGGCTTTGGCTTCGTCGGACGAGCGCATATCGGGCTTGGAGACGATCTCCATCAGCGCCACGCCGGACCGGTTCAGATCGACATAGGACATGGTCGCGTGCTGGTCGTGCATCGACTTGCCGGCATCCTGCTCCAGGTGCAGGCGCTCGATGCCGATCTCGATATCCTCGAACTGGCCCTGGCGATCCGGCCCGAGCGAAATGACGATCTTGCCCTCGCCGACGATCGGATCCTTGTACTGCGAGATCTGATAGCCCTGCGGCAGGTCGGGGTAGAAATAGTTCTTGCGGTCGAAGACCGAACGCTTGTTGATCTCAGCTTTGAGGCCGAGACCGGTGCGCACGGCCTGCTTGACGCATTCCTCGTTGATGACGGGCAGCATGCCGGGCATGGCGGCATCGACCAGCGAAACGTTCGAATTCTGCGGCTTTCCGAATTCCGTCGAAGCGCCGGAAAAGAGCTTCGAATTGGACAGCACCTGGGCATGGACTTCCATGCCGACGATGACTTCCCAGTCGCCGGTGGCACCGGGAATGAAGCGTTTTGGATCGGGCGTGCGGACGTCGACAATGGTCATCTGATGCTCTTTGCAGGCTGTTCTTTTCCACTGGTGAGGTAAAGGAAATGGCATTCCGGTGCAAGGCTTTCCCCATCGCGCACCGCGGTTTGACGCAGGGGCGGCGACATTTGCCGCGGGTTAACCGAGGGATGGCAATGTAGCCGCATGACGATGACCGACATCACCAAAACGGCCGCACTGTTTCTGGCGCTGAACCTCATCGCATTTCCGATCTATTTCCTCGACAAGCAGGCGGCGCGCAATGGTGGGTGGCGCATCAGCGAGCGCTCACTTCTGACTCTTGCGCTGATCGGCGGCAGCCTCGGTGCGCTGGCGGCACAACAGATCCTGCGCCACAAGACGAAAAAGGAACCGTTCCGGTCGATCCTGGCGGCGATCCTGATCCTTCACGGCGCCTTGGCCACGATGCTGGCCCTCGCGCCACTATGGGCCCCTCGCCTTCATCTGGATTTTTAAACTTCAGAATTCCTGCCCATATCCGCCTTGGCTTTCCGAAACCAGCGGCTTCGTCAGCCCGACAGAGGGCACGTCTCGGTCAAGCTTCGGATTATAGGCGACCGACAGCCAGTGGATACCGTAACCGTGCTTCCGAAAAAAGCCGATTGCCTCGCTATTGCTGGAATGGGTCTGCACCGCCGCCGTCTCGAAGCCTCGGCCGGCGATATCCTTCTCGATGCGTTCGAGAAGGGCTGAGCCGAGTCCCTGCCGGGTGAAGACGGGATCGATCCAGAAATCCGAGATGGTTTCGTCCAATCCCTCGCGTGCAGCCCAGCCTGCGACCTGGCCGTTCTGCTCGATGACGGTGATTGTCAGCCAGTCGTTCTCCACGAAGTTGCGAAAGGCGTTGCGCGCCGCGTCGATCATCGCATCCGATTCGCCAATCGACGCCATCGCCTTTTGCCAGGCCCTGAGCCCGATCTCGCTCAATAGCTCCGCTTCCCCGTCGCGGGCATTGCGAATGTGGATCAACGACACCTCCGCGTTACCCCTCTAACTAGATCACTGAGTCGCGGAATTTACCAGTAGCTGCAAAGGGATGATCAACCGAAACCAGCGTTTTCGACCGGTTTTCACCGACAGGGATGCTCTTGACCGCTTTTTCCGGGCCGAATAATAGATATTTTATGTTGAGCCAGTCTGAGATCCGGTAAAGGCCCTGCCCGCAAGTTTTCTTGCGCGCATGGGCCCGAAAAAACGAAGCCCTCACGTTCGAATGAGCGCCAGATCGTTTTTGTGCGCCCCTACGGCGCGATACCGGATCTCACAACATGGACATTTCCCGCACGGAGCAGCGCATCCTGCATCTCATGGCCCAAGGCGGCCGCATCGAAATTACCCGCGACGACTACAGAAAGATCGAAAACGTCAGTTGTTTCACCCGCGACGGCTGGCTCTATCCCGGCGTCGACCTCGATCTCTTCAGGAGATTGAAACGGCTGAAGGCGATCAGGTCTTCAGGCGGCCAGCCCTACCGGATCACCGAAAGGGGGCTGAGGCTGGTCAGATCGCAGCTGGACAATAGATAGGTCGGGCAAGCAACTCACTCTGACCGCGCCTTAAACCGGCGCGGTTGGGGCTCAGCTTCAATGGATTCTTTCAACGGCCAAGGTTACGCGGACGACTACAACCATTTCCGGCTGCATTCATCGCTCGGATATAAAACGCTGGCAGACTCTGACGGGACCATCGCCGGAACCGGATCCAATGCTGCGCAAGATCAAGGCTCGCGTTTCCGCCGGTTGCTCACACCGCGCCACTTGGCATATTCAAAACCGCCTAAGCTCTAATTGGCGCCGGAGAAAATTCAGTGGCAGGTCACGGTGCCCGGCGTCGAGCGGTCAATCTCGACATTGGCGTCCGGATAGAGCGTCGTGCCGAAGCCCCAGCTCTTCTTCACCCGGGCGCCGTCCGGTCCATAGGCGAAGCTCACCGTGGCGCCGTTCTGGGTGACGCTCGCCAGCCGGTTGGCGCCGTCCCAGGTCAGCGTGCGGGCACCATCCGAGACCATGTTGCCGTTGGCAAAAAGCCGGCCGAAGGCGGTAAGCCGCGAAATACTACAAGTCCGACTTAAGACTCCTTCCTCGCTGCCCGCAATTGATTAGATTCACCCTGTCCTGAACCTAATCCGGCGAGCTACTCGCTCCATCCAACGGAGATACTGTCAAACCTTCTTCACTGAGAATATTTTGGGGCGCTTGATTATAGATCACAAGCTCGTCCCCCCTATTCATAACAAACAGCTCAGATTGGGAGCTCTGAAACACGATACCTTCGATAGCATATTGACCTTTGATCACCCCTAGGAAATCAATGTCTTGGCCGGAGATATTTTCCCAACCACCCCTTCTTGTTGCGTTAACTAGCCTTTCCTGGCCAAATTCGCCCATGTCTCTCTCAGCCATAGCGACCTTGCCGTGAGCGATTTGCAATGATTCTCCATCGGCTCCGCAACGAAGGGTGAAGGATATTCCAGAACTTAGTTCCAGATAGATCGCTTGAGGATTGTGCATATTCCATTTCCCTTCGAAAACGTGAACCAGGTAAACCACCTCATTCACACGTCCCAACCTTGCTGTCATTCGCTCAATCTCGTCAAAGCACGTCTCACGCTCGGATTATTACGCCTCGGTGCGGCAGGTGACCAACGAAAGCGGCTACCGTATCGAACAGACCGGCTACGCCGCCTATGGCGAAGCCACCAACACCAGCTTCCGGACCAAGAAGAGCTATATCGGCGAACGCTTCGATCCCAAAACCGGCCTGATGTATCTCAATGCCAGATACTACGATCCAGCCTTCGGCCGGTTAATCTCCCCGGATGATTGGGATCCGATACTAAGGAGAGCGTCGGGACGACCGATACAGCTACTCCGAAAACGATCCCGGCAATAAGTCTGATCCCAATGGGGATGCGCTGGGCTCAAGTATATTCACGATTAGACTTCGCGATACCATTAATCACGTTGATATCGCGCCTAGATCCCGGAACACGTTATCCAAATACTCGCGAACTTCAACAGAGCGATCTAGGCCGGATCTTATGTTTACATTCTCGTACGGCCTAAGAGCAGCACGTATTACACCTGGGCTTGTGCCGCCGATGCTTGAAGCGAGATAGGCATATTCCGCAGCCCTTGCCGCGCCATTGCACCAGTCCCACGGCATCCATTTGTAATCACTTATCAGAAGATCGCAAAGTTTGTCCTTCGAGATCAAAAACCCTCCCAGCTCTCGGTCGAAGCGGTGAATGTCGGCTTGAGCCTTCTCAAGCACTAACTCCAAATTCCCGCCATGGTCACTCAACCGCAGCGATGACCGTTCTCCCCATGAGTAGTATTGCCCCAATTGGCACCGCTCATTAAATCGGCCTTCCACCCTACTGTTTCTCCCGCCGTAGTGTTTCAAGCACTTTTCTGCAAAACTAAACGCGGCAATGTTCCGCAGTCCAAAATCACATGCCAGATTGTTGACGGGTCGCCCAAATAAATTCCATTCGACAAAACTCTCCGTCTCGCCATCATTGCTACGGCAGTATAAGAATTTTGATACTTTAATGAAGCCTATCTGCGCCATTTTTTCATCTAGCGCAGATGTGATTTCTTCTAGAAACATTTAGGCGCCGCTCCCATCACTTCACAATCTCGTCGAACAGTATCTTGCTCTCAGATAAGAAAGGACGAAGAACGGCGCTTGGCGCATCGACTGGAGCACAGCCATCACACATGGTTTTGTAAGCAACACTGTTAACTGGGCCGAATTTCGAAGCGCCACCAAATTGCATTACAGAAATATTTTTCAGAACCTTAGCTACGATCAAGCTTCACCATATCAGACACTGATGTTTTCACCTCGAAACCGACAATGTTTCCGAAAGAGTCGCGCCCCGGATGAAAGCTCTATGTCACGCCGAATCTATTTCCGGCGTCCAACCAGATTCAATTCGCTCGACCAACAACGTATCGTTCCACACCCCACGAATCGACAGCTGATGCTGTTCAGCAGATAACTGCCCGATCCGCCATTCCTTTTCACCATCCCACAGCCACCACACGCCCACCTTCCGCGTAGCCGGGTCTACAACACCGGCACGGAACGTCGGGAATTTCGTGGCGTCAGATGGCAGCGGCACATTGCCAACAATTGACACAATACCTCGATCAACCGCTGCGCTTAGCGGAAAGAAACACATAAACAATGGCGGGCTGTTTACTAAATCGGCAAAACTGTCCGGCCGTGTATCAAAAAATTTCCTAAACACCCGAAGCAACGCACCATATTGCTTATGCTTGTGCGCGTAATGCGCATAAGCTAGTCCTTTCGCGGTGTTGATCTCGATAATATCGCCGATTTTCAGCATCGCCATTTTAGTACCCCGGATAGCCAACTTGTTTCAACAGATCGGCCCACGTTGCTTTGCTCCAGCATATGCAGTTGAGATGCTGTTGATCACGTTCATCAATCCAGCATTTCTGGCCAAACCGTACTTCTCAAAAGAATTTGCACAACAGCCTTGGCCAATCGAAGACTGTCGGCTGCAGCGCATCCTTTGACGCGGGAGACAAGGAGCCCATCGCGGCCAGGGGGCTGTCAGGTCGCAGCTGGACAATAGATAGGTCCGGCAACCAACCATGGTCGCGTCTGAAACCGGCGCGGTCGGGGCTCAGCTTCAAAATGGATTATTTCGACGGGGCAAGGTCAGTCAACCGCAAGACGACCGACCGCTATTCGTCCCACTCGAGCGGAGCATTCCGATGCTCCGCCTGCATGTTGCTTTCTTTTTTACTGAAACAAAATCGGCAAATTTCGCTCAACGCTGAGCCGCGCCAAGCCGATAAGGCGATCCAAGAGAGGCTCGCCGTCCACATCAAAGAAGCAGTCATCGAGGTTGGCCGGTCGAAGTCCGAACATTTTGGCAACTTTAAACTTCCAATCACTCCCAAGAGGTTCAGGTGGGAGCTCCGCAAACTTACGGATGATCTCAGCGAGCTCAGCTCGCAACGCGACTGCCTCTTCGGGAGACCACTGCCCGTCACAATCGGAATGCAGCATCAATATCGGGCATCGCGATCCCTCAACACCGCCTTCTACATGCGTTGCAACCGCGGTACGAAATGTGCCGAAATCGGCATATGAGCCGACTTCGACCCCATCCACCTCATCTTCGCCGTCAAAGATGCACAGATACAAGCCCACTAGTAATCCTCCCGTAGAATCACATTCGCCATCTTGCCAATGAGGTCTAGAAGCGACGGGTGAAACTTGCAGGCCTTGGGTACCTTAATGACGAGTTTAAGACCGTCGGATGCGGCACGGAAAGCGAGCATCCGAATTTGATATGTTGCGCGAAGGGTACTCACGTTTTTCACGAGATATAGCCTGTTGAACTTCTCAGCGTCGGCTCTCGTGCTACGAGGCGTTTGGTGTCTTGTTTGCTTCGGCATCACTAGCTTTTTCTATTTTGGCAATCGTTCGCATCCGTTGATGCGGCAGACAAGGAGGCCATTGCGGCCGGGGCAGTCAGGTCGCAGCTGGACCAAACCTGATCGCGCCTTAAACCGGCACGGTCGGGGCAAACCTCAAGCCTTTGCAGACAATTCCGCCCGCATCGCCGCCCACTCGTCGGCGATCGTGCCCGTGCCGCGGGTCTTGCCGGCGCGGCGATACCAGTAGTCGGCATTCCAGTCGTCGCCCTCGATGCGATGGCAGAGGGCGTGGCCCCAGTCGAACGGCTGTTCGCCTTCGTGGCGCTGACAGATATCGTGAACCGCCTGCCAATCAGCGCCCATGGCGAAGCCGCCGGCAGCAAGGCGATCGATTGCATCGATCAGGCGCATAAGATCATTGCCTGCCATGAAGCCCTCCCGGTTTCGGCTGTTGCTCAGCCTAGCTGCTTCTCCAGATGCACCTTTTCGAGCGGGACGCCCATGCTCCTGGAGAATTCGATACCGTGCCAGATGATTGTGAAACCGCAGCGTTTGTAAAGCCGGATCGCGCCCAGGTTCCTGGCATGGGTGTCGATCCGGGCGGTCGTCAGTCCTTCGGCCGTCATCAGCTCGCACAGATACCACAGCAGAGCCTCGCCCACCCCCTTGCCCTGATGATGGGGATGCACCCAGAGATCGGAGATATAGTTGGGTTCGCCTTCACGAGCGCCCCAGCCGACGATCTCCGCGTCGAGTTCGGCAACGAAGATCTCACCTTTTGTCTCTCGCGGAAAAACAGTGAACTCTTGCCTGATTTTAGCAATCACAGCGGGGTCGCGATAACTCTCGTCGAAGGCGTCGGCTGCGGCCCATGCGGCGAAGCCGACGGCGCCGACCGTTTCGCGGTCGGCGGACGTCATCTTTCGGATCGCGAGACCCGTTACCACCACTTGGCCGGCGTAAATTTGCCGGCGGCCTGCTCGATAACGTAGGCGGTCTTGAAGAGGGTCTCCTCGTCGAAGGCCTTGCCGATGAGCTGCAGGCCGAGCGGCAGGCCCTTATGGTCGAGGCCGGCAGGCACGGCGATGCCGGGCAGGCCCGCCATGTTGACCGTCACCGTGAAGATGTCGTTCAGGTACATCTTCACCGGATCGGCCGCGAGGTTTTCGTCGGCGACGCCGAAGGCGGAGGACGGCGTTGCCGGGGTGAGGATGGCGTCGACGCCGGCATCGAACGCCAGTTCGAAATCGCGCTTGATCAGCGTGCGGACCTTCTGGGCGCGGATGTAATAGGCGTCGTAGTAGCCGGCCGACAGCACGTAGGTGCCGATCATGATGCGGCGCTTGACTTCCTGGCCGAAGCCGGCGGCGCGCGTCTTCTCGTACATATCGACAATATCCTTGCCGTCGACGCGCAGGCCGTAGCGCACGCCATCGTATCGCGCGAGGTTCGAGGACGCCTCGGCAGGCGCGACGATGTAATAGGCCGGAAGCGCGTATTTGGTGTGGGGCAGGGAGATATCGACGATTTCGGCGCCGGCATGCTTCAGCCAGGCGATGCCCTGGCGCCAGAGGGTCTCAATCTCCTCAGGCATGCCGTCGACACGGTATTCATTCGGAATGCCGATCTTCATGCCCTTCAGCGACTGGCCGAGGACGGCCTCATAATCGGGCACCGGCAGATCGACAGACGTGGTGTCCTTGGCGTCGACGCTTGCCATCGACTTCAGCAGGATAGCGGCATCGCGCACATCGCGGGCGATCGGGCCTGCCTGGTCGAGCGAGGAGGCAAAGGCGACGGTGCCCCAGCGCGAGCAGCGGCCATAGGTCGGCTTGATGCCGACGGTGCCGGTGAAGGCGGCCGGCTGGCGGATCGAGCCGCCGGTATCGGTCGCGGTGGCGCCGGCGCAAAGATGGGCGGCAACTGCAGCGGCCGAGCCGCCGGAGGAGCCGCCGGGAACGAGTTGCTGGTTGGAGCCCGACGCACGCCAGGGATTGATCACCGGGCCGTAATAGGACGTCTCGTTGGACGAGCCCATGGCGAACTCGTCCATGTTCAGCTTGCCGAGCATGACGGCGCCATCGTCCCAGAGGTTCTGCGTGACGGTCGATTCATAACGCGGCTCGAAACGATCGAGGATATGGCTGCAGGCCTGGGTGTGGACGCCAACGGTTGCAAACAGATCCTTGATGCCGAGCGGAATGCCTTCGAGCTCGCCCGCCGTGCCGGCGGCAATCCGCTCGTCGGACTTCCTGGCCATGACGCGGGCGAGATCCGGCGTCACCTTGACATAGGCGTTCAGCCGGTCGTTGGCCGCGTCGATTGCCGCGATATAGGCTTCGGTCAGTTCGAGCGCGGTGATTTCCTTGGCGCGCAGCTTCTCGCGGGCTTCGGCAATGGTCAGGCTGGTGAGTTCGCTCATCGTGTTTTCGCTTCAGGTCTTGAAAATGGCAACAGGGTCGGAAAGAGGCTTTCGACGCCTTATTCGACGACTTTCGGCACCAGGAAAAAATTATGGTCGGTGACCGGCGCATTGGCGACGATATCGGCGGCCTTGTTGCCGTCGGTCACCTCGTCGGCCCGCTTTTTCATCGCCATCGGCGTCACCGACGTCATCGCCTCGACGCCATCGACATTGACTTCGGAGAGCTGCTCGACGAAGCCGAGGATGCCGTTCAACTCGCCGACCATGCGATTTGCCTCATCTTCGGAGACGGCAATACGGGCAAGTTTGGCGACGCGCTTCACGGTGGCAAGATCGACGGACATGGCATTCTCCGGATAGGATTTTTCCCACCCGCTATAAAGGCCATGTCCGCCCGGTGCAACGGGGTTTCGTCAGATCGACAGGCTCTCGGCAGGCTTAAGCGCCCTCGCCTCAGTCTTCGATCCCTCCATGCCGGCAACGAATTTATCGGCCGTCTGGTCGATGATCGGGAAGGTGCCGTAATGGCAGGGGATCGCGGTCTTGAAGCTGAAATAGCGCTGGCAGGCGAGGGCCGCCACCGCGCCGCCCATGGTGAAGCGGTCGCCGATCGGCACGAAGCCTATATCGGGCTGGTGCAGTTCGTTGATCAGCGCCATGTCGGAGAAGATGTCGGTGTCGCCCATGGCGAGGATCGAGGCTTCGTCGTCGAAGTGCAGCATCAGACCATTGGCGTTGCCGAGCGCATGCGAGACGCCGTCCTCGGTGATCTGGGCCGAGGAATGCAGCGCATTGGTGAAGGTCGCGGAGAATCCGCCGAATGTGACCGTGCCGCCGGTATTGCCCATCTCGATCCTGTCGACGCCCTTGGAGCCGAGCCAGGCGGCAAGATCGGCATTGGCGAGCACGACGGCGCCCGTTTCCTTGGCGAGCGCCACGGTGTCGCCGACATGGTCGCCATGGCCATGGGTCAGCAGGATATGGGTGATGCCTGCGGACACATCCTTGATGTCCTGGCCGGAAAAGGAGCGGTTATGGCTGAGGAACGGATCGAGCAGGATCTTCGCCTTTGATGTCTCGATGCGGAAGGCGGAATGGCCGAGCCAGGTGATCTTCATGAAATCTCTCCTTACGTGATGCAAAATCTGATTTCGATGGTAAGGACATATCTCATGCCCCGGCAAAGGAAAGCGGCGGCGGCTTCAATTTCTTTTGACGGGATGAAACGGCAATGACGGTGCTGACGATCGAGGAAATGGCTGAAATCCTTGCTCCCGGGCAGGCGATCGCCGGTCTCGACCTCGGCACCAAAACGATCGGCCTTTCGATGTCCGATCTCGGCCGGCGTTTCGCCACGCCACGTCCGGTGATCCGCCGCGTCAAGTTAACGGTCGATGCGCAGGTGCTGCTGGACTTCGCGGCGGCGGAAAAGGTTGCCGGCTTTATCATCGGCCTGCCGATGAATATGGACGGATCGGCGGGGCCGCGCGTGCAGGCGACGCGCGCCTTCGTGCGTAACATGGAGCAGAAAACGGTGCTGCCCTTCGTCTATTGGGACGAACGGCTTTCGACGGTCGCGGCCGAACGGACGCTCATCGAAATGGACGTCTCACGCGCCAAGCGGGCCGAACGGATCGATTCGGCCGCGGCAAGCTTCATCCTTCAGGGGGCCCTCGACAGGCTGTCCTCGCTCGCAAGGTCTGCGGGAGACGAATCCAGCGCCTGACGCGCCTTCCACCAGGCGGCGATCAACTTCCGCTTTCTGAATCCCAGGATGGCGAAGACGACGAGACTGTCCACCGCAATGGCGCGAGCAACGAGCGGCGGAATGGTTTCCGGCGGAATGCCGAGGGCTTCGCCATAAATCGCGAAAGTCAGGTCATGGACCTGCCGTGTCAGCATGAAGATGCCAAAATTCATGTCGTAATAGGAGAGCCAGTACCATGCGCCCAGAAAGACGATAGGACCGGCCCAGAAGACTAGAAACCACTTCATGCGGCTTCTCCTCCCTGCTTGCGGGCGATGGGCAGATCGAGGGAAACCAGCCAGGTCGACAACGCCATGATGCAAAGCACCAGCGTGGGAATTGCGATATCGAGCGCCAGGATTGCGAAGAACATCATTGCCGTCACCAGAATTGCGGCTTTCGCGATCTTGCTTCCCATGGGCGTCAACTCGCAGGTTCTCACTCGTATCATCTCTGCTCCCCGCCACACTGTCCGGTTAACCAGCCCCACGCAACGTAAACCATTCGTTAAGGTTAACGCCGCGCCGCCTCCCCTGTGGATGAAGGGGGTCAGCCGTAGACGCCGCGCACGAGACGCTTCAGAGCCGTCGCGGCCTTCTCCCAGTCCTTCGACGTCTTCAGCGACAGGCCTGCACACTGGCCGCCGGCTGCGCCGGAAAGCACGAGGTACTGAATCGCCGCGATCACGACGGCATTGACGGCTGCCGCATCCACGCCCTTCGGCGGCGCCAGCGAACCGCGCATGCGATCTAGCCAAAGGGCGAGAGCCTTCGAACGGGCCTCGGACAGCCGCCTCACCTGCTCGGTATTTTCCGATACTTCCCAGGCGAGGATGCGGCGCATCAGCGGATCATTTCTCAAGGCGTCGAGCAGGAGAAGCGCCAGCCGCTCCATCAGATCGCCATAGGTGAGCATGAACATGCCGCCGGCATCTTCCGGAATGCGATCCCTCACCCACGTGCCGAGATCCGCGCCGATCGCCTCGACCAGACCGTCAAGTCCGCCATAGTAGCGGTAGATCAGCTGCTTGTCGCAGCCGGCGCGGCGGGCGACCGCATTGATGCCGAAATTCTGGAAGCCCTCCTCCGCCAGCAGGCCCTTGCCGGCGGCAAGGATGGCGCGCTCGGTGGCGCCGCGATCGCGCACGCGCCGTTCCGGCTCCGTGCCGATCCCGGGTGAGTTATCAAGATTTTCAGCTTCATTCAGCACGACCGACCCTTCCCCACTGTCACCAATCGGTGAGTAGCGGGGAGACCTTATTCGATCAATCCTATCCCCTTGGGAAGATTGTGGATATTTCCTCCGGCACTCAGAATTCGGCGCCGAATGGCTGCGGAAAGCGGATCGAAACCTTCCAGAAATCTCGTCCCGACGGTTGATCGCGATGGACGAACCCGGCATAGCTGCATTATGAACAAATCTAACAATCTCCGCTAAGGCCCTGCAATGGTGAATTATATCGAAGCCTCCTCCGCGCCGCCGAAGAATACGGGCGCCATCCGGCTTTACGATGCGCAGGCATTCGAAGGCATGCGCAGGGCGTGCCAGCTGACCGCGCGCTGCCTCGATGCACTCGCCGATATCGTCAGGCCCGGCCTGCTTACCGACGAGATCGACCGATTCGTATTCGATTTCGGTATGGATCACGGCGCCTTTCCCGCGACGCTGAATTATCGCGGCTACACCAAATCCACCTGCACATCGATCAATCACGTCGTCTGCCACGGCATTCCAAACGACAAGCCGCTGCGCGAAGGCGATATCGTGAATATCGACGTTACCTTCGTGCTCGACGGCTGGCATGGCGATTCGAGCCGGATGTATCCGGTCGGCACGATCAAGCGGGCAGCCGAGCGGCTGCTCGAGGTGACCTATGAATCTCTGATGCGCGGCATATCAGCCGTCAGGCCCGGCGCCCGCACCGGCGCGATCGGCGAGGCGATCCAGACCTATGCAGAGGCCGAGCGCTGTTCGGTGGTGCGTGATTTCTGCGGCCACGGCGTCGGCCGGCTGTTCCACGATTCGCCGAATATCCTGCATTATGGCCGCGCCAATGAAGGACCGGAGCTGCGCGAAGGCATGATCTTCACCATCGAGCCGATGATCAATCTCGGCCGGCCGCATGTGAAGGTGCTTGCCGACGGCTGGACGGCCGTGACCCGCGACCGCTCGCTTTCGGCGCAGTATGAACACACGGTCGGCGTCACCGCCGAGGGCTGCGAAATCTTTACGTTGTCACCGGGTGGCCTCGACCGGCCCGGACTGCCGCCGCTTGCCAGGTGACGATCCGATGGCGAAGCGGCCTGTTGCGACATCTTCCGACGACAAGCTGCCTTTCGAGACTGAAGAGCCTGTTGTCGACGAACGCTCGTTCTTCGGCGGCCGGCTGCGAAAACCAGCCGCGCCGAACGCCCGGACCGCCCTACCCGCCTCGCTTTCCGCGCCGGAACATTATCACGGTCATCGCGAGCGGCTGCGTGACCGCTTCCGCGAACTGGGCGATACGGCGCTTGCCGATTACGAAATCCTTGAACTCTTGCTTTTCCGGCTGATCCCGCGACGCGACACCAAGCCGATCGCCAAGGCGCTCATCGAACGATTCGGCTCGCTTTCCGGCGTCTTTGGCGCGCCGGCGGCGCTACTGACGGAGGTGAAGGGCGTCGGCGAGAATGTCGCCCTCGACCTGAAACTGATCGCCACCGTCGCTCACCGGACCCTGAAGAGCGAGATCAGAAGCAAGCAGGTTCTCTCCTCCTGGTCCTCGGTCATCCAGTACTGCCATGCCGCCATGGCGCATGAGACACGCGAACAATTCCGCATTCTCTTCCTCGACAAGCGCAACGTGCTGATCGCTGATGAGGTGCAGGGCCGCGGCACGGTCGACCATACGCCGGTCTATCCGCGCGAGGTGGTCAAACGCGCGCTTGAGCTTTCGGCGACGGCGATCATCCTCGTGCACAACCACCCCTCCGGCGATCCGACGCCCTCGCGCGCCGATATTGACATGACGAAGGTGATCGTCGAGGCAGCCAAAGCGCTCGACATCACCGTCCACGACCACATCATCATCGGCAAGGACGGCCATGTCAGCCTGAAGGGGCTGAAGTTGATGTGATCCCGCCGCCTTGAGACGCGACCACGTAACTATCGCCCACCCCGAAGCCCTCCACGGAGACGAGATGTCGAATGGTCCCAATGCTGTTCTCACTTCCGATGAGATCGACGCGATAGCGCGTGACGTCGTTGCAGAAGGACAGGCGGGCCGCACGTCGGCGGCATGGCAGAAGATCCAACCATTTCGAAAAGCCCAGCGTCACCAGACTGAGGCCGCGATGGCATTGTTATGGATAGTTGACCAACAAAGCCTCACAAGAGAAGACGCAACAGACGTTCTTTCCGAGATCGCAGATGCCCACGAAGACAATATCGATATCCTTTCGGCGATCGGACTATGCCTGGAATCCGTCCGCGACATCGATGATCTGAACGCGCCACCGCCGGAACACCCGATATTTCAGTCGATGGTCGCGACGCTGGACCGCTTAGCCAAGCTTCATGACGGGCGGCCTGAACAGGAGCAGATACTGCGCGGGCTCGCCACGTCGGCGCGAATGATGGCACGCCAGATGGATGCAATCGCCGAGAACAGTCTCCGGAAACTGACGGAAATCGATCACGGAACAGCGCGCATCAATACAATTTGGGTCTTTTCTACAAGACGCGGGGCAGATTCGCAGAAGGCGTAGCGGCGGGCCTGGCTGCTGCAAGCTTGCAGCGGGAGGTTATCGACAGCACCGAGTGGAACCTTGGAATCTGCGCCACGGGCGCAGGGGACGCCGAGACCGCTTTGGACGTGTGGAAGCGGATGGGTCAGAAGATCGAGCTTGGGCGGTTCGGGTTACCGGAAGGCGGGTATGCGGCCTGCAAGGTGAGACTTGCCCAGCGGCCTCTTGCTGAGCGGACGGCGGACTCGGATGATCCAGGGGAGGAGGAGACCGTATGGATCGAGCGTCTAAGTCCATGTCATGGCATTATTCGCAGCGTACTGTTCGGCAGTCTCGGCGTCGACTATGGCGATGTCGTCCTCATGGACGGCGCTCCGATTACGTATCATACCTACGGTGAACAAGAGGTCCCGGTCTTCCCGCATCTGGCAACGCTTGTGCGCCGGAACTACCAGTTTTTTGCTTTCGCGGGCACGCAAGAGACAGCAGGGCAACTGATCGATCTAAGCGGGGAATTGGACGAGGACGCCATTATCTATTCACACACCGAAAACCTTAGGATCATGTGCGCAAATTGCTGGCGCAACCCCGACATCGATCACGCCGATCATGAGAAAATGGAAAAACACGTCGTCACCGGTCGCATTGCCGCGCCGCCCGACATCGCACCTGCACGACTTCTGGATCTGATTGATAGGGGAATCGAAAAGCGAAAAACTTGCCAGCTCTATGCGCCCGATCTCTGCGCAGCGGCGGGGCAGTTGGCGCGCGAGCGGAGCGACAGACGGCGGTTTACTCTATTGACGGATAATTAGCGACATTCCTGCACGGAAAGGTCGCGGCCGAGCGCGCTGGACCGGCGGTCCGATCAGCGGCGCTGCTTCTTCCCGGCGGCAGCTGCTGACGCTCATTCTGCCGTTCGACCCGGAGGTCGCAGGCAAGCATCTGAGGCAAGCGAAGACTGCGGAAAGCTTCAGTTGACAGCGGTCGCCGGCGCGGATTCTATGCAATCCTGCGCCGCCACTCTGAATAATACCCGCCCGCAAATGCCGAGAAGATAAAGCTTCATGACGATCTCCAGCGGTAACACTGATCGATCGACCCGGCTCTGCCGCGATGCGCTCTGCCTCGATGACTTTGAAATGAGGGCACGGCGGCATCTGCCGAAGCCTCTGTTCGGTTATATCGCCGGCGCGACCGAGACCAATGCGTCGCTGCGGCATAACGCAGAGGCCTTCAAGGCCTATGCCTTTCGGCCTCGTGTGCTTCGGGACGTCTCGGGGCGCGGCACTGAGACGAGCCTCTTCGGCAAAACCTATGCCGCACCGTTCGGCATTGCGCCGATGGGGATCAGCGCGCTGATGGCCTACCGGGGGGACATTGTGCTCGCGCAAGGAGCGGACCAATCGGGAATCCCGATGATTATAAGCGGTTCGTCACTCATCCCCCTGGAAGAGATCGCGGCGGTTTCGCCACAAGCATGGTTTCAGGCCTATCTCCCCGGCGAACCCGACCGCATCGACGCTCTCATCGATCGGGTCGCCGCGGCCGGCCTCACCACCCTTCTGCTGACCGTGGATACCGCCACGCTGCCCAATCGAGAAAATAATGTAAGGGCGGGCTTTTCGACACCTTTGCGTCCCGGGCTCCGCTTGGCATGGCAGGGCATCTCGCATCCCCGCTGGACAACCGGCACGTTCCTGCGCACGATCGTCCGGCACGGCATTCCGCATTTTGAAAATTCCTACGCCACAAGAGGCGCGCCGATCATCTCCTCCAACGTCACGCGCGATTTCGGCAAGCGTGACCACCTCAACTGGAGCCACTTGGAGCGTATACGCAAGCGGTGGTCCGGCAAACTCGTGGTCAAGGGGATCATGCATCCTGAAGACGCGGCACGGGCTGCAGATACCGGAGCGGATGGCGTGATCGTCTCCAATCACGGCGGCCGCCAGCTCGACGGCACCGCATCTCCCCTTCAGGTCCTCCCGGAGGTTGCTGCACGTGTCGGAGACAGCATTGCCGTCATGATCGACGGCGGCATCCGGCGTGGAACGGATATCATAAAGGCCCTCGCGCTTGGCGCCTGTTTCGTGTTCGTGGGCAGGCCGTTCCTTTATGCTGCAGCCGTCGCGGGGCTACCGGGCGTGCTCAGGGCGGCGGATATCCTGAAGACGGAACTGTATAGCAACATGGCGCTGCTCGGGGTCACCGGGGTGAGCGATATTTCCACGGACTACATCACTCGCGTATGAACAACCGTCGCGCGCTGACATCGATATGACGAAGGTGATCATCGACGCGGCGAAGACACTTGATATCACTGTCGACGACCACATCATCATCGGCAAGGACGGCCATGTGAGCTTGAAAGGGCTGAAGCTGATCTGAAAAGCACAGGTCCGGCTGAAACGGCAGCCGTAAAACAATCTGTAACATTGACCGGCTACCGATAGAAGAGCGACATTTTTGTCGCAAATGATTCCATTTCCAATCCGAGGCTAGAGGATGTTTCAGTACGATCTCGTTGTGGTGGGTAGCGGTCCCGCAGGGCGCCGCGGCGCGATCCAGGCTGCGAAACTCGGCAAGAAAGTGCTTGTCATCGAACAGGGCAAGCGCGTCGGCGGCGTGTCCGTCCATACCGGCACCATCCCTTCGAAGACGCTGCGCGAGACCGCGCTCAATCTCTCCGGCTGGCGCGAACGCGGCTTCTACGGCCGATCCTACCGCGTCAAGCAGGAGATCAGTGCGGAAGATCTGCGTCGCCGACTGCTGATTACCCTCAACCATGAAGTGGAAGTGCTCGAGCATCAGTTCGCCCGCAACCGTGTCCACCACATGCGCGGCAAAGCGAGTTTCATCGATTCCACCACCTTGCAGGTCATCAAGGATGACGGCGAAGCGCTGACGGTGAGCGGCGCCAGCATTCTGCTGGCCGTTGGCACGAAGCCTTTCCGACCGGACTACATGCCATTTGATGGCAAGACAGTGCTCGACAGCGACGAGCTGCTTGATATCGAAGAGCTGCCGCGCACCATGGTTGTCATCGGCGCCGGCGTTATTGGCATCGAATATGCGACGATCTTCTCGGCCCTTGATACTGCCGTGACGGTGATCGATCCGAAGTCGACGATGCTCGACTTCATCGACAAGGAAATCGTCGAGGATTTCACCTATCAGCTGCGTGACCGCAATATGAAGCTGCTGCTGGGCACGAAGGCCGAGAAGGTCGAACGGCTGGATAGCGGCAAGGTTCAGCTGATGCTCGACAACGGCCGTCATCTTGTGACCGACATGGTGCTCTTTGCCGCCGGACGCATGGGAGCGACCGACGCGCTGAACCTTCCGGCCATCGGACTGGAGGCTGACAGCCGTGGCCGCCTGAAGGTCAATCCCGAGACCTTCCAGACATCGGTTGCCAACGTCTACGCCGCCGGCGACGTCGTCGGCTTTCCGAGCCTTGCCTCGACCTCGATGGAACAAGGCCGCATCGCCGCGCGTGTGGCAATCGGCGCGGTCGCCAAGGAGCCGCAGAAATATTTCCCCTACGGCATCTATGCGGTGCCGGAGATCTCGACCTGCGGCCTGACCGAAGAGGAAATGAAGGAGCGCGGCATCGCCTATGAATGCGGCATTGCCCGCTTCCGCGAAACCTCGCGCGGCCATATCATGGGCCTCGATACCGGGCTTCTGAAGCTGATCTTCTCGCTGAAGACCCGCCGACTGCTCGGCGTGCATATCGTCGGCGAGGGCGCCACCGAGCTGGTGCACATCGGTCAGGCGGTGCTCAATCTGAAAGGCACGGTTGAATATTTCGTCGAAAACACCTTCAACTATCCGACGCTCGCCGAAGCCTACAAGATCGCCGGCCTCGACGCCTGGAACCGGATGGGTGACATCAAGTCGGAACTCTGAAGGCCCGACGGCAGCGCCCATCTGATTCCGCCAGCTAAGATGGAGCCGAGAGCTTGCGCATCATTTCACTGAATGCATGGGGCGGCCGACTGCACGAGGCCCTGATCGCCTATGTCAAGCAGGCTGACCCTGATGTGCTGTGCCTTCAGGAGGTGCTGCGGGCGCCGAATGCGGATAGCGGATGGTCGATATACCGGGATGCGGGGCTGGAACTGCCGCAACGTGTCAATCTGTTTCAGGAAATCAGCGCCGCCCTGCCCGCCCACGACGCCTTCTTCTGCCCGACATCGCGAGGTGAACTTTTCAACGGCGACGCCGCCATCGTCGCGGAATTCGGGTTGGCGACCTTCGTCCGCAAATCACATTCCATCATCGCCCAGTCGCTGGACTTCGTGCATGGCAGTTTTTCCGCCGATGGCTGGGGTGAACATCCCAGACCGCGCAACGCCCATTGCATTCGCCTCTTCAGCCATGCGCACGGCCGCGCGGTGACCATCGCCCATATGCATGGCCTGCGCGATCCAGCCGGCAAGGGCGATACGGCGCAGCGCGAACAGCAGGCGCTGGCATTGGCCGACCTCATCGGGCGGATCTGGCCCGGCGACGAAGGGCTCGTGGTCTGCGGTGACTTCAATGTGCTGCCCGACAGTGCGACCTTTCGCATCCTTGCCCGGTCGGGCCTTTCCGATCTCGTCACCGGAAACGGCCTTGTCGACACGCGAACCTCCTACTATCTGAAGCAGGGCCGCTTCGCGGACTACATGCTGGTTACGCCTGACGTGGAGGTTGCCAGGTTCGAGGTGGTCGAGGCACCCGAGGTCTCCGACCACCGCGCATTGCTGCTCGATATCGCGTAGTATATTGAGGGATGCGCTGTGCGAAACTTCTGCGCGCAGTTTCCTGTTTTTACGCCCTAGTTTGAACCCTGCTCAATCGCATCGATACGCCGTGCCTGACTTGTGCCTTCAACTCCCTTTTGCCTCCGGGCAGACGTTTCTAGAGAAAGATAGATACTCTTGCCCCATGCTTCGGAAACCGCGCGCAGACGTTTTCAGCTCATCTTGATCAAGCCGTCGCATTATGACGATGACGGCTACGTCATCCGCTGGTGGCGGGCGATGATCCCTTCCAATTCGCTCGCGGCCCTCTACGGCATCGCTGCCGAATGCGCCGAGCGCAAGGTGCTCGGGTCGGATACCGCGATCGACATTACGGTGATCGATGAAACCAATACACGGATCGATTTTGCCGGGCTGCTCGCCCAGTTCAAGCGCCACGGCAATTTCGGCATGGTGGCGCTGGTCGGCGTCCAGTCCAATCAATATCCGCGCGCCCTCGACATTGCCCGCCCCTTCCGCAATGCCGGCCTGCCCGTCTCAATGGGTGGCTTTCATGTGTCCGGCTGCCTGTCGATGCTCGACGGCACAGCGGTTGGGCTCGATGCCTGCCGCGATATGGGCATCTCGATGTTTGCCGGCGAAGCAGAGGGGCGGCTCGACATGGTGCTGCGCGATGCCGCCGCCGGCGAGTTGAAGCCGCTTTATAATTTCATGAACGACCTTCCCGGCATCGGCGGCACGCCGGTTCCTTTCCTGCCGAAGGACAACATCCAGCGCACGCTCGGCCTCAGCACCAGCTTCGATGCCGGACGCGGCTGTCCCTACCAGTGCTCGTTCTGCACCATCATCAACGTGCAGGGTCGAAAATCGCGTTTCCGCTCGGCCGACGACGTCGAAAAGCTCGTGCGGATGAACTGGGCGCAGGGCATCCACAAGTTCTTCATCACCGACGATAATTTCGCCCGAAACAAGGATTGGGAAGCGATCTTCGACCGGCTGATCGACCTCAAGGAGCGGGATGGCATTCCGCTCGGCCTGATGATCCAGGTCGATACGCTCTGCCACAAGATCCCCAATTTCATTGAAAAATCCAAGCGCGCCGGCGTTACGCGCGTCTTCATCGGTCTCGAAAACGTCAATCCGGATAATCTGACCGCCGCCAAGAAGAACCAGAACAAGATCACCGAATATCGCAAGATGCTGCTCGCCTGGAAGGCGCAGGGCATCATGACGCTCGCCGGCTATATCCTGGGCTTCCCCGCCGACACGCCGGAATCGATCCGCCGCGACATCGCCATCATCCAGGAAGAGCTGCCGCTCGATGTCATCGAGTTCTTCATCCTGACGCCGCTTCCCGGCTCCGAGGACCACCAAGTTCTCTGGAAGAAGGGTGTCGAGATGAATGATGATCTCAACATCTACGATGTCGAGCATGTCTGCACTTCCCATCCCAAGATGAGCAAGCAGGAATGGGAAGACATCTACCATGAGGCTTGGTCGCTCTATTATTCGCCCCATCATATGAAGACGCTGCTGCGCCGCGCCGTTGCGACCGGAGTGCCGCTGGCAAGGCTCGTCAAGGTTCTCGTCTCCTTTGCAACCACGGTGCCGCTGGAAAACGTGCATCCGTTGCAGAGCGGCCTCTTGCGCCTGAAGACGCCGTCGGAGCGGCGTCCGGAACTCCCGCGCGAACATCCGCTCGTCTTTTGGCCGCGCTTTGCGTGGGAAACCCTCCGCAAACATGCTTCGCTCGCCGGCACGATCATTGGCCTGACGATTTCGGCCTTCCTGATTTCACGGGATGCCAAGTCGAAGACCTATATGGATCAGGCTCTGACGCCCGTCGCCGACGACGAAGAAGAAACGCTCCACCTCTTCACCCAGACATCAGGCGGCGCCGCAGCCGTCAGCCATGTCAGGAAAGTCGCGCAACTGACGGGGCATTGAGCGGAAATTCTTGCAATAGCGGCCGACTCCCCGCCGGCGGGAGATCACAGGCGACATCAAGGCGAAGCTTGGAGGCTCCGACTTTGATTCGGCTAAAGCGCGTCGCGACCTCCCAGAGACGCGCCACGCTCTATGCGATTTGGATCATCCGGCTCGTCTCGGCCACTTGTAGCGTGTCGACGAATTCGACGATGTTGACGGGTTTGCCATCCTGGAAATGGATCTTGTCGACGAATTCCGTTGAGAAGGTTACGCCCGATGGGATGTGTCTGACCTCGCCTTCACGATGGGCAAAGACCATCTGCTCGTCCTCATCCACATAGATGCCGGTCGTCCTGACCTTGGATAGGTCCCATGCCGTGATAAGCTGCGTTATCGTTTGGCGAAAGTCATGCCCACTCGATTCGATCGTCAAAGGCGCCAGCCGTGCATTGCCGACCATGCGGAAGGTACAACCCTCGCCGAACAGCGCAAGCGTACCCTCGATGTCGCCACGACCACGCACAGAATAGATTTCCTCTACCAGCGTCTTCATGTCATTCTTTGCGGTCATTTTCAGGTCCTCCATTACCCAACGCTCTTGGTTTTTATGCATGTTGATCCCGGGCAACATGCGCCAGTAAAATCTGCGCCGGCTTGCAGCTTGCTCAACTATTTGTTGTTGCCAGCAAAGATAACACCATGACGGAGAGGGCGTCGAGTACCCCGTCCGGATGACCCGAAAAGAAAAAGCCCCGCACGTTGGCGGGGCCTTTCCAAGTTTCAGAACTGAAAAGCGATTATTCGGCGCTTTCGTCAGCCGCCTTCTTCTTCGGTGCAGCCTTCTTCTTCGGCGCGGCTTCTTCGCCTTCACCGGCGTCGGCAGCTTCGGCCTTGGCGGCAGCCTTCTTCTTCGGCGCGGCCTTCTTGGTCTCGGCCTTCGTCTCGCCTTCTTCCTCGGCGAGCAGTTCTTCCTTCGTCACCTTCTTGTCGGTGACGTCGATTTCGGTCAGCAGGTGATCGATGACCTTCTCTTCGAAGATCGGGGCGCGGATCGAAGCGGCGGCGCCCGGCTGGCTGCGGAAGAATTCGAGGATCTGCTTTTCCTGACCGGGATATTGGCGCAGCTGATCGTAGATCGCGCGCTGCATCTCGTCTTCGGTGACTTCGACGCCGGCCTTTTCGCCGATCTCGGAGAGAACGAGGCCGAGGCGGACGCGACGCTCGGCAAGCGTCTTGTATTCCTCACGCGCCTTCTCTTCGGTCGTGTCTTCGTCCTCGAAGGTCTTGCCCGACTGGGCAAGGTCGTTGTTCACCTGGCTCCAGATGCCGTTGTACTCGGCGTCGACGAGCGAAGCCGGGGTCTCGAACTTGTACATCTCGTCGAGCTGATCGAGGATCTGGCGCTTCAGCTTCTGGCGGGTCAGCGAGCCGTACTGCGATTCGATCTGGCCACGGACGATCTCCTTCAGGCGATCGGCAGATTCGATGCCGAGCTTGGAGGCGAGCTCGTCGTTGATTTCGACAGCGCCCGGAGCTGCGACATCCTTGACCGTGATGTCGAAGGTCGCTTCCTTGCCGGCAAGATTCTTGGCCGGATAGTCGGCCGGGAAGGTCACGGTGATGGTCTTCTCTTCGCCAGCCTTGACGCCGACGAGCTGGTCTTCGAAGCCCGGAATGAAGCGGCCGGAGCCGATCACCAGTTCGGCGCCCTGATCGGTGCCGCCTTCGAAGGCTTCGCCGTCAACCTTGCCCACATAATCCATGGTGATGCGGTCGCCGTTTGCGGCCTTGCCGGTCTTGCTCTCGTAGGAGCGGGCGCTTTCGGCGACCTTCAGGACCTGTTCATTGACTTCCTCATCCGAGATGTCGATGACTTCGCGCGTTACCTTGATGCCCTTGACGGACTTCAGCTCGATCGGCGGCAGCACTTCGTAGGAGAGCGTGAATTCGAAATCCTGCTGGGCGGTGAGGATCTTGTCAGCCTCGTCCTTGTCCTCGGTCATGGCGATTTCCGGCTGGGTGGCCGACTTTTCGCCGCGGCTGGACAGGATGGCGGCGGGCTGCTCGCGGACAATCTCGTTGACGAGATCGGCCATGATCGACTTGCCGTAGACCTTCTTCAGGTGAGCAGCGGGGACCTTGCCCGGACGGAAGCCGTTGATGCGGATCTTGTCCTTCACATCGGCAAGACGCTCATTCATCTTGTCTTCCATGTCCTTGGCCGGGATAACGACCTTGATTTCGCGCTTCAGCCCTTCAGCGAGCGTTTCGATAACCTGCATGTCTTCCTACCTTCATGTCGTGGCGGCCGTGCCCAGACGCCGTTCGTTTCTATGAGCACGACGCCGGCAGCGTGCCGCGCGTGGCTTTTCCCAATTCCTGCATCATTCCACCCAAGGGGGAACGGCACTCGCTTCCGGGTATCGGGGATAACTAACTTCTTAGTCGCCCCTGCAAACAGCCTGGTGCGGGTAGAGAGACTTGAACTCCCACGCCTTGCGGCACCAGAACCTAAATCTGGCGTGTCTACCAATTTCACCATACCCGCGTTCACAGAACCGCATGCCTATGCCTGCGCATGAGGCCTTCCGGAGCGCGGCGTCTCTATATCACCCGATTTGGTCGAGGCAAAGGAAAAATGAACGTCCAATGACAGGCTATTCAAGGCCCAAAAGCCGCCCTGTCCCGAAGGCTCCGGAGATCAGTAAAGCGGTTCGTCGTAAACCGGCTTGCCGTCGACGAGCAGGCTGCGAATCTGCGCGCTTCCATCCGGCGCGACCCTCACCGCTATGGCGACGTTGCCATCGTTGCGGGCCTCCTCGATCAGTTTGCCCTGACCTTCCGGAACGTAATAGCGCTCGATGCCGTATTCGACCCGGATGCTGCCGCCCGCAGCCAGCCCGCCGCTATAGAAAGTCTTGCTGCGCAGGATCACCGTCTCCGGCTGCGGCGGCAGTGCCTGGAAGGACGATTCGGTCACCGCCCAGAAACCGTCGGCCTGCTTCTTCAACCGGACCCATAGCGTGCGTTCGCCGGGTTCGGCGGGAATGCCGCCGGAGACCGTCTGCACCGGCACGGTAGAAATGTCATAATTCAACACGACATAATCGCCGCGCAGGAAATCCCGTGGGTCGACCGGGGCGGTTTTCAGCAGGACCTCAGCGCCGCTGCTGAGGATCGATGCACGGCTCTGGATGATCGTGCCGAGGATCACGGTCTGCAAGCCGGCGACGATGATCGCCGAAACGAAATATCCCTTGCCGGATCGCAGCCTAGCCATCAACGAGCTCATACGCGTGCCTCCCGCGAAAAGCGCCGCTCGAGACGGATGACGATCCAGGCGACGAGCGCCACCACAAGACCTGAGAACAGGAAGAGGCTCGACGTGCCGAGGATCGAGCCGACGGTGACGGAGGCGAGATAGAGCATCTCCGCGGCAAAGGTCGTATAGGCGAGATAGCGCACCGCGCCGTTATCCCTGCCCTGCAGAGCGATCGCCAGCACGGCAGCGGCGAGCGTCGCCACCCCGAGCACCACCAGCCGCCAGCCTTGCTCGATCTCGATATGCAGCAGCAGCAAGCCAATGACGGCGATGAGGAAGCTGTAGAAAGCCGGCGCTGCGCCGGCACTCCTGACGAGGGAAGAGATACGGGGGTGCGGCAAGGCTGTCAGCGCGAACACCGCCATGCCGCCGATCACGAAGGCGAGCGCCACCGCGATCTCCTCATAAAGAGTATAGAGCCAGGCGAGCCAGCCGATCAACAGCAGATAGGCGAGATGACGGGCGCGCTCGGCACCGGTGTAACGCACCAGTGCGACTGTGATCACCGCCATGACCGGCGCCATCCAGGGATCAAACCCGATCCAATGCGTGTCGTTGTTCTCGAGATAGATGGCGAAGGACGCCCACGAGAGAAAGCCCGCGACGACGACGACCGCGCCCGAGCGGAACAGGATCGCCGAGATCGTCGCAATCGCGAACCAGAGATACATCACGGTCTGCTCGTCGCCGGAGAGATGATACATCTGCCCGACCAGCGAAATCGCGCCACCGAAGCTCACCGCGCCGATGACCAGCAGCCCACTTGCTGCCGCTGTCGCACCTCGGGCAAACATGGAGGCGGCGGCAATGTGCACAGCCCAGATCAGCGCGAGAATTGCGCCGACCCGGACGAGCCGCGGAATGGCCTCCCAGTTGGACGCGACGACCAGCAGGACGGCAGCAGCAAGCAGCACCGCCGCCAGCGCCATCAGCACTCGACCCAGGCTGAAACTTGCCGGACGGCTGTCATATTCGGTGAGAAGCTTGGCCGCCGTTTCCTGTCCAATCAGACCCTTGCCCACCCAGAGCGAGAGATCCCGCTCCAATCTGCCGCGATACATACCTCCACCCCTCATTTCCGTGTCGCTCGCTCCGGCGCTACGGCTTCCATCGTTATAGCCGCAGCAAGCCGCTTCGCAAACGCCCGTCGCGGCGACAAATATGCAAATTCCTCAGTGGTCTAATTTGGGTCAGATGTTAACCGGGCGCTAACGTCGCAACTGCTAATATGAGCATATGAAAGACAGACATGCGGATTACGCATACCCCTTATGTATTTATTGCACTGCAAAATACCAATTAGTCATACTATTTACCGCTCTATCGAAGCACGGGGATGGCGCCCCGGCCCGGTTTTCCGGATGCCCACGGACGCTTTGTTCGTGATGAGATTCGCAGCCGCGCACTCCTCCTCCCAAGCGCGCTGTGATAGACTGGCAACACTCCTCCTCCCAGTTGCCAGTCAATATAATGCGCCCGCCGGATCCTCCCCCGGCGGGCGTTCTTTTTGACGACTGTATCTTAGACAATTCAAGCACTTAACGGCATCCGAGCTGCGGCACTGCCACCAAAGCGAGATGTCGAAGTCCCCGTCGCGTGAAGCTGCGGGACCCCATCGCGATCCATCGCTTTGCCATTGGCATTGAGACGAATGAACAGCCAGTCGATTCAGCGCGAAACGCCAACGGACTGATCGTCAGCGGGGCGGCTTTGTTTCATCGCAAGGCGAGTGAGCGGGAGAAAAAGGCGGAATTCTCCAGCGATTATTTTGCCTATTCGTTGACCAGAATGCGGTAAGATTATATAAAGCATTGCACAGCTCGCATGGGTGACTTGAAAACTTGGCTGTTTTCGTTCTTCGCGACGCAACATATATTCCGGCCATCAAATAGAGGTCAGCGCCGATCGGTGGCCGCTGGCAGATCAAACCCTAGGAAAGGGGCTTAACATGAACATCACTCGCTCATTCAACAACTGGCGCAAGTATCGTCAGACCGTCACCGAACTCGGTCGCATGACCAACCGCGAATTGCATGACCTCGGCATTGACCGTTCGGACATCCATCGCGTCGCTCGCGAAGCTTCTTCTCGCTAATTCAAGGCGATCGCTGCTTCCTCCCAAGCAGATCGCAAATGATTGAAACGCCCGCTGCACCGCAGCGGGCGTTTTCTTTTGCAAACAATGCACTTCCGCTCCGGTTGCGACCTTCCCCGTTCTTTCGCCCGCTTAAAAAATATTCACCGCTCAAATTGCGAGCATCATCGTGCACAATTGCATGGCAGACGCCTCTTATTTGCACTGCACAATGCGACCGATATCGCCTATATAAACATCAACCGCAGAGAGACAGGCGATCCCGCCGTCCCGCGGATATTTGTTCGAGGAAGAAGACAATGAACCCGATCCGTATCGCAAAAAGCTGGCTCAGCTATCGTCGTACAATCAACGAACTCGGCAGCCTGTCGAACCAGACCCTGTCTGATATCGGTGTCAGCCGCTACGACATCCGCAACATCGCATCCCGCTCTTTCCGTTAATCGCGGGTCTCGCAACGGGCACGATGTTTCAAGACGGCGCCATTATGGGCGCCGTTTTTGATTCCGGGTGTTGGATCGCACCTGCCGACATGATATCAGCCCGGAATGAACACGATCTCCTCCTACTCCCCTATCCACGTCGTCGGCGGCGGGCTTGCCGGTTCGGAAGCCGCGTGGCAGATCGCCAGTGTGGGCGTACCCGTCATTCTGCATGAGATGCGCGGCGTGCGCGGCACGGATGCGCACAAGACCGACGGTCTTGCCGAACTCGTCTGCTCCAATTCCTTCCGTTCCGACGATGCGACCAGCAATGCCGTCGGCGTCATCCATGCGGAAATGCGCATGGCAGGGTCGCTGATCATGGCCGCGGCCGACCGCCACCAGGTACCGGCCGGCGGCGCGCTCGCTGTCGATCGCGACGGCTTCTCCGAGGCAGTCACCAAGGCAATCCACGACCATCCGCTCATCACCGTCGTGCGCGAAGAGATCACCGGCCTGCCGCCGCGTGAGTGGGATCTAGCCATCGTCGCCACCGGACCGCTGACGGCGCCGTCGCTCGCAGCCGCGATACAGGCGGAGACCGGTGAGGATTCGCTTGCTTTCTTCGACGCCATTGCGCCGATCGTCTACCGCGACAGCATCGACATGGATATCTGCTGGTATCAGTCGCGCTACGACAAGATCGGCCCCGGCGGCACCGGCAAGGACTACATCAACTGCCCGATGGACGAGGCGCAATACAATGCCTTCGTCGACGCGTTGATCGCAGGCGACACGGTCGGTTTCAAGGAATGGGAAGGCACCCCCTATTTCGACGGCTGCCTGCCGATCGAGGTCATGGCCGAACGCGGCCGCGAGACACTGCGCCACGGGCCGATGAAACCGATGGGTTTGACGAACGCGCATAACCCGACCGTCAAGGCCTATGCCGTCGTGCAGCTGCGGCAGGACAATGCGCTCGGCACTCTCTACAACATGGTCGGCTTTCAGACGAAGCTGAAATACGGCGCGCAGGCGGAAATCTTCCGGATGATTCCGGGTCTTCAAAATGCGGAATTTGCCCGGCTCGGCGGCCTGCACCGCAATACCTACATCAATTCCCCCACCCTGCTCGATCCGTCGCTGACGCTGAAATCACGGTCGGGCTTGCGTTTTGCCGGCCAGATCACCGGCTGCGAGGGGTATGTGGAAAGCGCCAGCGTCGGGCTGATGGCCGGGCGTTTCGCCGCTGCCGAACGCAAGGGTGAGGAAATCTCGCTGCCACCGGCGACGACGGCACTCGGTTCGCTGCTCGGTCATATCACCGGCGGGCATATCGTCACCGACGAGGAGCCGGGCAAGCGATCGTTCCAGCCGATGAATATCAATTTCGGACTGTTTCCCGAACTCGAGCCGGGCTCGATCGTCAAGCCCGAGGGCGTCAAGCGCTTTCGCGGCAAGGACAAAACGATCATGAAACGGCAGTTGATCGCACGTCGCGCGCTTGCCGACTGCGCCGCCTGGCTCGGTCAGACACCGACCTTTGCCGAAAGTGCCTAGCAGCTGTTCTACTGCTTGTTGGCGGCGGAAATACTGTCGGATGGCAGATCCTTATCCGGCTCGGCGATGTAATTGCCGAGCAGCCAGAGCGCCACTTCGGAAGCCTCCTTCGGCGAGGCAAACTCGAATTTGCCGTTGTGGCTGGGGGCATCGAGAAATTCGATCGCCAACCCCCTGCCCGTCTCCGTGCTTACGGCACGCACACGGCCGGGCTCTATCAGATGGCAGGAGAAATGGCGTGCCATGTTGCGCATGAGGCCGGCCTTGTTGTCGTGCAGGCGCACGAAGATTGCCTGCCCGTTTTCCGTCGCCTGCAGCTGGCGGATTGCCTCGTTGGGAAAGGCGCGGCCGAACTCGATGATGGCCAGACCCGTATCGTGCAGACTGTCTTCCTTGTTTTGCGCAGCCATGCGTGTGGCTGCGAAAGCAAAGAAGATGACGATGGCGAAAAGGACGCACCAGACGATAATGCCCACGCCGAGTCTCCGTTCAAAGCATAGTGGTGAAGGCGTTATAGCGCGCGAGACTTGCGCGAATTTGAACGATATCAGATTTTCCGACGGCCCGCTGACAGCGCCATTCTGAGCTGGCGGCGCCATTGCGGCGGCTGCAGCGGCCGGTCGAACAGGAGAGAACCCTGCCTCTGCGCCTTGAGGAGCACCGGTTCGGCCAAAGTCGCGGGAAGGAAAGCAGGGAACACGGCTGACGCAATCGATCCTGCCCCTCTCGCCTTTGCCAGATGCTCAAGGCCCAGCCCGGCGAAGGCCTCGATGGCGGCGGAGATGCGCGATCGGTCTTCGCCGGCGAGGAAGGCGTCGCGGTCGAGCCCGGTGGCGGAAAGGATCTGCAGCGGAATATAGAGCTGGCCGCGGCGGCGATGCAGCGGCATCAGCAGCAACAGCCCGGCAATCGCCTGTGCGACGCCGGCATGGCCGGCGGCATCCGCCGATCGCGGTGCCTCCTCCGGCGAAAGCACGAGGCTTGCGAGCTGAATCAGCGCGGAGGCCGTTTCGCCGGCATAACCTTCGAGCGAGACCCGCGTCTCCATCGGATCGTCATAAAGGTCGAAAGTGCGGGCGTCGATCATGTCGACCAGCGTCTTGCGCGGCAGGCGATGGGTTTCGATCGCCGTCAGAAGTGCGGCGGCGACGGGATTGGCTGCCGTCGAGCCATGCGCGCTGCCTTCCAGCAGGTCGCGCCAGTATTGCATGCGCACTTCGCCAGGCAGCGGCTCGTGCACCAGATCGCGGATGCGGGCAAGCTCCGCATTGAACGCGTAAAGGGCCGCCAGCGCGCCGCGCTTCTCCTGCGGCGACAGGAGACAGGCGAGATAACGGTCGCGATCGTTGTCGCGCAGCATCGCCAGGCAGATGTCCTGGTTCGTCGCTAGTTTCGCATCAGCCATCGTCAGACCGCAATCAATGCCGCTGCGACGGCGCGCTGCTCCGACAGCATGATGTTGAAGGTGCGTACCGCGGCACCCGTGCTCATCGGATCGGAAGAAATGCCGCGCGCCTTCAGCACCTGTTTCAATTCGTCGGGCAGACGGCGAAGCTCGGTTCCAGTGCCGACGAGCAGAACCTCGATATCGGCGGCCTCATCAAGCACACGGCTGAAGTTTTCAGGCGTCAGCGGCTTCGATACGTCCATGTCCCAGCCGTAAATGCCGGAGGGCAGGCAAAGGATCGAGCCGCGATGCGACATATCGGCAAAACGGAAACCGCCATTGCCGTAGGTGTCGATCGGAGCCCGGCCAGGAAAATGAGCCGCGCGGATTTCTATGCCTTTTGCCATGTTTTCAAACCACCGTGCCGGATTTTACACCAGCATCCGTCTTGTTGCTCTCTTCGCCGTCGGGAACCTCCGGCCGCAGCCGGAAGACGATCAAGACGGGAGCCGCGATATAGATCGAAGAGAAAGTGCCGAGCGCGACTCCGAAGAGCATTGCAAAGGAAAAGGAGCGAATGACGTCGCCGCCGAACAGATAGAGCGCGAGCAGCGCAAGCAGTGTCGTCGCGGCCGTCAAGACAGTGCGCGACAATGTCTGGTTGATCGAGGCATCGATCAGGATCGGCAGCGGCATCTTCCTGTATCGTACGAGATTCTCGCGCATCCGGTCATAGACGACGACCGTGTCGTTCAAGGAGTAGCCGACGATGGTCAGTACGGCGGCAATGCTCGTCAAGTTGAACTCGATGCCGGTCAGCACGAAAAGCCCGAGCATGATGATGACATCGTGCAGCGTGGCAATAATGGCGCCAATGGCGAACTGCCATTCAAAACGGATCCATATGTAGATCAGGATCGCCGCGAGTGCGGCTGCGACACCAAACGTCGCCATCGTCGTCAATTCGCCCGAAATGGCGGGGCCGACGACCTCGACGCGGCGGAAATCATAGTCTGTCTCGAGTTCGCCGCGCACCAGCGTCGCCGCTGATTGCTCAGCGTTCTCGCCGCCCCCTTGGGAGGCGATGCGGATGCGCGCGTTCGACGGCCCGCCCGTACGCTCGACGCTGACCTCGCCAATATTGAGATCGTCAAGGCGTGATTTAAGATCAGCGATGTTGGCATTGCCCTGTTTCGCCGTCACCTCGATGAGAGAGCCGCCCGTGAAATCGATTCCGAGCTGCAGGCCAACGGTGGCAAAGGCCGCCATGGCGATCAGCGAGATCACTGCCGAGGCCGTGAAGACGTAACGGCGGATCCCCATGAAACGCACATTGGCGTGCTCGAAAAGCTGCGCGAGAACGCTCTTCGGCAGATGCCTGGGATGGCGCGCTTTCAGCCAGGCGGCAACGATCGAGCGTGTCACCGTGAAAGCCGTGATGACTGTCGTCAGAATGCCGACCGCGAGCGTCACCGCGAAACCGCGAATGGACTCGCTGCCGAGAAACAGAAGGATAATTGCGGCGATAAAGATCGTGACATTCGCGTCGACGATCGTTGCGAAGGCGCGCGAGAAGCCGCGGCCGACGGCCAGGGCAAAGGAGGAGTTGGCTCTTTCCTCCTCGCGGATGCGCTCATAGATCAGCACGTTGGAATCGACCGCCATGCCGACGATAAGCACGATGCCGGCAATACCAGGCAAAGTCAGCGTGGCGCCGGCAAGGCTGAGTGCCGCGACGATGAAGATCAGATTGAAGAAGAGCGACATGACGGCGATAGCGCCGAGAATACGGTAGAGCGCGATCATCAGCGCTGCGACCAGTACGACGGCCACGAGACCGGCAACCAGGCCGGAGAATATGGAATCGGCGCCGAAGCTCGGGCTGATGCTGCGCTCCTCGACGCTGGTCAACGTCGCCGGCATGGCGCCGGCGCGCAGCATCACTGCAAGGTCACGAATGCCATCCTCGGAGAAATTCGCCGAAATCCGGCCCTCGCCGCCAGTGATCGCCGCATCGATGACCGGCGCAGACATCACCTGATCGTCAAAGACGATGGCAAGGTGCTTGCCGATATTTTGCGCTGTCGCCTGCGCCAGCCGCTGCGTGCCCTCCGCATCGAGTCGATAGTCAATCGAGGTCTCCTGCGTCTGCGGATCGACGACAGGCTCGATATCGACCATGTTGCTGCCGGTGACGAATGCCGTGCGGTCGACGAGATAGGGAACAGGTGGATCGTCGAGCGAATAGAGCACCTGCGAGCTGGCCGGCCAGCGGCCGTTCAGCGCCTCCTGTCCCGACATGCTTTCGTCGAGCAGATGAAAGGAAAGCTTTGCCGGCTGGTTCAGAATATTCTTCAGCCGCTCCGCATCGACGGATCCCAGCACCTGCACGACGATCCGGTCGTCGCCATCGGGGCGAATCTGAAAGTCTTTATAGCCGAAGCCAGCGATGCGGCGGCCGACGATATCGAGCGACCGGCTGCGGGCCGAGGCGACGTCGGCGGTGATGCCGGCATCGGATATCTGCAGTGAGAGTTGCCCTTCCTCGCCCTGCCGCAGCGCAAGGCCGGTGCCTGAATGTTCGTCACCTGATGTCAGAGGCTTCAGAAGATCGACCGCCTTTTTCGTCTCTGCCGGATCGGTAATCCGGACAGTGACAGTCTGGCCGTTGCCGGTTAGGCCGGTATAGCGGATGCCGGCACCTCTCAGCGCCTTGCGCACATTCGCGACCGTCTCTTCCAACCGGTCTTTGATGATATCGGAACGCTCGACCTTCAGAACGATGTGCGAACCGCCCTGCAGGTCAAGACCGAGTGTCACGTGGTCCTTTTGCCACCATCCCGGCAGAGAAGAGCGCTGCGCCTCGCTCAGGAGATTGGGCGCAGCAACGACGACGGCCGCAAATGCAACCAGCCAAATCAGAAGTGTTTTCAAGCGGGAAAAATGCAACATTCTCTCGACGATCTTCCGATCCGGCGGTTCCGCCGTTATCGCTTGTTACGCCGCGTCGGCCTTGACAGGCTCACCCTTGACGCGAACGTCAGAAATGCCGCTGCGGACGATGCGCACGCGAACACCTTCGGCAATCTCGACCTCGACTTCCTTATCGTCGACGACCTTCGTCACCTTGCCGACGAGACCACCGCCGGTCACGATCTGGTCGCCACGGCGGATCGCCTTCAGAGTTTCCTCACGCTTCTTGGCCTGCGCGCGCTGCGGCCGGATCAGCAGAAAATACCAGACGACCATCAGCGGCACGAACAGGATGATCATTTCGAAACCGGAACCGCCGAATCCTGTTGCGGTATCGGTCGCAGTCTGGGCGAATGCCGGGGTGATGAACATGCTAAACTCCTCAGGCTTCTATGGCGGAACTCCGCCTGCTTTTCAGGTTGCCGGACTATAGTTGCAGCTTAGATGAATGCAACAGAAACAGCCGGGAACAGTACCGATTCCGGTGCCTCATAACCTTTCCGCTGGCAAAACGCCATGGTAGGCGGCATCGAAAGATCAAAGCGGCTTGCCGCAGCGAGAAATCAGGAGGCCCATGATGACCGAGGAAATCAACACCGCCCTGCTTGCCGAACTGAAAAGGCTCGCTGACGCCGTGCAGCGGCTGGCCGGACCGGCACCTGCCGTCAACGATTGGAATGCGGCCGACTGTTTCGTCTGGGCACCGTCGCGTCAGTATCTGCAGCCGGTGAAGAAGCCGAACCGGGTGGCGCTGAAACTCATCCGCGGTGTCGACCACGTGCGCGACATCCTGCATGAGAATACGGTGCGGTTCGCCGAGGGTTATGCCGCCAACAACGTGCTTCTCTGGGGCGCGCGCGGCATGGGCAAATCCTCGCTTGTCAAGGCCGTGCATGAGGATGTCAGGCGCGAGAGCGGCATTCCGCTGAAGCTGGTCGAGGTTCATCGCGAGGATATTGCGAGCCTGCCCAACCTGCTCGACCTGCTGAAGGACACGCCGTACCGTGTGATCGTCTTCTGCGACGACCTCTCCTTCGATCACGACGACACCGCCTACAAGTCACTGAAGGCGGCACTCGATGGCGGGGTCGAAGGGCGGCCCGACAATGTGCTCTTCTACGCAACGTCAAATCGGCGCCATCTTCTGCCGCGTCACATGATGGAAAACGAACAGTCGACGGCGATCAATCCATCGGAGGCAGTCGAGGAAAAGGTTTCGCTGTCCGACCGCTTCGGTCTTTGGCTCGGCTTTCACAAATGCAGCCAGGAAGACTATCTCGGCATGATTGACAGCTATGCCGATCACTTCAAGCTCGGTCTCGACCGTGACAAGATGCATGCCGAGGCGCTGGAATGGGCAACGACACGCGGTGCGCGCTCCGGCCGCGTGGCCTGGCAATATATCCAGGATCTGGCCGGACGTATGCGCGTTCATATCGACCGGGCGTAGGCGCCTCTCCCGAAGCGGAACGGACGAGATCTAAAAATGACAAAAGCCCGGCTGGCGGCCGGGCTTTTGCGCTCCCTGGTACGCTATACCTATTCCAGGAAAGTCATCGGATTGACCGGCGAGGCGTCCTTGCGGACCTCGAAATGGACCTGCGGCTGCTTGACGTCGCCGCTCATGCCGGAGACGGCGACGGTCTGCCCGCGCTGAATCTTCTGACCACGGGTGACGCTCAGCGTGTCGGCGTTGCCGTAGACGGTGACGGTGCCGTCGTCGTGACGGACGAGTACCGTATTGCCGAGCTCCTTCAGGCCGTTACCGGCATAAATGACAACGCCGTTTTCCGCGGCTTTGATCGGCGTTCCCTGCGGCACCGAGATATCGATGCCGTCATTGCGGTTGCCGTTGACGTTGGCGCCGTAGGCGGCAATCACCTGACCGCGGACCGGCCAGCGATATTTGCCGATGCCGGTCGATTCCGGTGCGTCGGAGCTGACGTCGGACTTCTTCTCGACATCGTCAACGGACTGGGTGGCGACCGGCGCCTTGTAAGGCGCGGGCTGAACGGAGGCGGTCTGTTGGGCGGGCGCCGGATCAGCCGGCTTCGACTCGACCTTCTCAGCCGGGATCGAGGCGGTCTTGACAGTATCTGCACTGCCATTCGGAAGCTTCAGGGCCTGTCCGACACGCAGCGAATTCGCCGAAAGATTGTTGGCCGCCTTGAGATCGTCGATGTTGGTGCCTGTCGCCTTTGCGATCTTCGCCAGCGAATCGCCCTGCTTGACGACATAGCTGCCGGCCGGCGTCTTCGGGTCCTTGCCGGCGCCAACCGGAACCTTGCCGGTGGGATCGGCGCTCGCTATGGTCTTGTCCCGGGCGGAATTGGCGCCGGGGACGACAGCGACCTTCTGTTCCGGCGCCTTGGCCGGGTCCGGCATATTGCCGGGCTTGGAAAGATCGGTCGCCTGCGAAGCCGCCTTGACGGCATTGCCGCCATTCAAAGTCGGGATCAGGATTGCCTGGCCAGGTTTAGCGGCAGAAGCCATCTTCAGATTATTGACGCGCAGGATTTCCTTTTCCGGAACGCCAAAGCGCCGCGATAACGTCGCAATGCTCTCACCCGGGCGCAGCGTGACGGAAGGTGCGTTGGTCGCGGACCAACCGGAAACCTTCGGCGTCGTGCCCGTCGTCAAAGAATCGGGCGTCGGCTTCGGGGCAGCGGGCGCTACGAGCCGCTGCTTATCAAGCTGCGCCGAAGCGGGGAACGGCTGGGCAAGCGCGACTTCCTTTTCCCGCTGGCGGGACGGCGCCGCGGCCGTCGGAGCGGCGAGATCGGAACGCTGTATCGAGACCGGCGAGGAAGCCATGCGTGCGCTCGACGTGCGCACCGGCTCGTAACTCTGACGCGCCGGATAGGGCTGATTCAGCGTATTATTGCCGCCGCCGTAACCGGACTGACTGGCAACGGCGGAACCGCCGAGATCGGCGCGCGGCACCGGATCGCCTTGCTGACCGCTGGGCGGAATGGAACTGGTGGTAATCTGATCCCGCCCCGAGGAGGAAAACAAGCCGCCGAACCGTGTCACATCGGAACTGCAGCCTGTTGCGGTACTCGCCAGCAGGCCAACAACCAGGAGATTACCGGCCGACTTACTGAACTTCGGCGAAAGACTGAAACGCATTGACTCGACCCACTGAGAACGCAACCATTTGTGAGTCTATTAAAACGCGTTAGTGTTACCACGCGGTTAAGAGGCTGGAATCAGTGCGATATTTTTGAGAAGTTGATAACCATAGCTTACGGGTGAAAAATCGCAGTGCCTGGAAGGTAATCCCGAAAAGTGCGCGGTCTTTCAGACGCTGCCTCTACAGCAGCGATGCAAGACGCGGAACAATCGGCAGATAAGGGGCTTCGAACAGTTCCTCGCGTTCGAAACGGCTGCCGGTTTTCGTCAGCCGCACCATGCGACACTCATTCTCGGAAATCATCAGCGGCGCAATCATCGAGCCACCGGAAACGAGTTGGTCGGTATAAAAGCGCGGCATGGCATTGAATGCGGCGGTGACCAGAATGCGGTCGAAAGTGCCCTCTCCCTGCATGCCGGCGCTGCCGTCGGCGTGGCGGATGACAACATTGCGCAGACCGAGCGATTCCATGCGCCGCTGTGCAGCCGTCGTCAGCGTCTTATAGCGGTCGATCGACAGAACACGCTCGGCCAGACGGCCCATGACAGCGGCGGTGAAGCCGCTGCCGGTGCCGACTTCCAGGACGCGCTGCCCCGGTTTGAGCTTCAGGTGATGCAGGATGCGGACGACAAAATCGATGCCTTCAAGGAAAGAGCCGCATTCGATCGGTATCGTCCGGCTCGAATAGGCGTCGTCTGAAAATTGCGGCGGCACGAACAGCGAGCGCTGTGTCTGCTCGACCGCCGTCAGCAGATCGAGATCAGAGATGCCTTCGGCACGCAGTCTGAGGACGAGCGCCGCAAAGCCCTCCTTCTCCGCCAGTCTTGCCGTCAAACTTGTGCTCCGTATCCCAAGGCCCGCGCCACGCGGTCCGTCACGGAATAATCGGTCAGATCCAGTTTCAAAGGCGTTACCGAAATCTTGTTATGCTTCAGGGCGTGAATATCGGTGCCTTCGATGAAGGCGCCGGCGCGTTCGCCGAACTTCAGCCAGTAATAGGGAAAACCCCGGCCGTCGGAGCGGGCGTCGACCTGCAGGTTGAAGGCGAGCTTGCCCTGCATGGTGACCTCGGCGCCGTCGACCTCGTCGGGGCGGCAGTTTGGGAAGTTGAGATTGAGGAACGTACCGTCCGGCAGGTCCAGCACCATCAGTTTTTCCAGAAGAGCCGGTGCATGTGCTTCGCAGACCTCCCAGGGCACGATACGCGCGCCGTTCTCGTAAAGATAAGCTTGGCTCAGCGCAAAGGAGCGCACGCCCTGCATCGTGCCTTCGATGGCGCCGGCGATCGTGCCGGAATAGGTCACGTCGTCTGCGACGTTTGAACCCGAATTGACGCCGGAGAGGACAAGATCAGGTTTGATGTCCATTACCTGGCGGATGCCCATGATGACGCAATCCGTCGGCGTGCCGCGCAAGGCGAAATGCTTGTCGGAAATCTTGCGCAGCCGCAAAGGCTCAGACAGGCTCAGCGAATGGGCCAGGCCACTCTGGTCGGTCTCGGGCGCCACGATCCAGACGTCGTCGGACAGAGTGCGGGCGATCCGCTCCAGCGCGGCAAGGCCTTCGGCATGGATGCCATCGTCATTCGTGAGCAGGATGCGCATCGCCTCAGGCCGCCCCTTCGATCTTCGTCATTCCGCCCATATAGGGCAGCAAAACGTCCGGAATCGTGACGGAACCATCTTCGTTCAGATAATTTTCGAGGATTGCGATCAGGCAGCGGCCGACAGCGGTGCCGGAACCGTTCAGCGTGTGCACGAACTTGTTGCTCTTATCGTCCTTGCCGCGGTAGCGCGCATTCATGCGCCGGGCCTGGAAATCGCCGCAGACCGAGCAGGAGGAAATTTCGCGGAAAGTGTTCTGCCCCGGCAGCCAGACTTCGAGATCGTAGGTCTTGCGCGAGCCGAAGCCCATGTCGCCGGTGCACAACGTCATCGTGCGGAAATGCAGGCCAAGACGCTTCAGCACTTCCTCAGCGCAGGCAGTCATCCGCTCGTGCTCGGCGATCGAACTTTCGGCGTCGGTGATCGAGACGAGCTCGCACTTCCAGAACTGGTGCTGGCGCAGCATGCCGCGGGTGTCGCGGCCGGCCGAACCCGCCTCGGAACGGAAAGACGGCGTCAAGGCGGTGAAGCGGAGCGGCAGCTTCTCCTGGTCGAGGATTTCCTCGCGCACCAGGTTGGTCAGGGTCACCTCGGCCGTCGGAATGAGATAACGGCTGTCGGTCGTCTTGAAGAGATCCTCTTCGAACTTCGGCAGGTTGCCGGTGCCGAACAGCGCTTCAGCGCGCACCATCAGCGGCGAACTGACCTCGGTGTAGCCGTGCTCGCTGGTGTGGAGGTCGATCATGAACTGTCCGAGCGCCCGCTCGAGCCTGGCGAGCGGCCCGGTCAGGACCGTGAAGCGCGAGCCGGAGAGCTTGGCGGCGCGCTCGAAATCCATATAGCCGAGCGCCTCGCCGATTTCGAAATGCTCCTTCGGCGTGTGGTTCCAACGGGGCTTTTCGCCGACGATGCGGCTGACGGCATTGTCGTGCTCGTCCTTGCCGACAGGAACGTCGTCCAAGGGCACGTTCGGAATGCGCGAGAGAGCGTCGTTGAGCTCAGCGGAAAGCAGACGCTCCTCCTCCTCAGCTGCTGGCAGCGTCACCTTGATTTCTGCAACCTCGGCCTTCAGCTTCTCGGCAAGCTCGGTATTCTTCTGCGCCATGGCTGCGCCGATCTCCTTCGAGGCGGCGTTGCGGCGGGACAGCAAATCCTGCGCCTTCTGCACGGCGGAGCGGCGCTTTTCATCGAGGGCGACCAGAGTTTGGGCCAGAGGCTCGGCGCCGCGCTTGGCAAGGGCGGCATCGAGCGCTTCGGGATTCTCACGGATCCATTTGATATCGAGCATCGTCGTTCCAACTCGTTGCAACAGAAGTGACCGGTCGGAGAAACCGACCGGACAGGAAATGGCAGACCTCGGGAAAATGTCGGAAACCGGTCAGACGTTGTCCGTCTTGGCGACGTCGGAGGAACCAGAAGCCTCTTCAAGTGCCTGTCGGGAACGCTGACGCTCCACGAGTCGTGCCGCGTAGATGGAAATCTCGTAGAGAAGGATCGTCGGCAGCGCAAGGCCGATCTGGGACATCGGATCCGGCGGCGTCAGCACGGCGGCGACCACGAAGGCGAGCACGATGGCGAACTTGCGCTTTTCGGCGAGCCATTGCGACGTCAGCAGACCGACGCGGGCAAGCAGCGTCGTGATGACGGGCAGCTGAAAGACAAGGCCGAAGGAGAAGACCAGCGTCATGATAAGGCTCAGATATTCCGAGACCTTCGGCATCAGCGAGATCGCCACCTCGTCATGACCCGGCGCCTGCTGCATCGACAGGAAGAACCACATGACCATCGGCGTGAAGAAGAAATAGACGAGCGCGGCACCCATCAGGAACAGGACCGGCGACGCGATCAGGAACGGCAGGAAGGCCTGGCGCTCGTTCTTGTAGAGGCCAGGGGCCACGAACTTATAGACCTGGGCGGCAATGATGGGGAAAGCGACCACCAGGCCGCCGAACATCGCCACCTTGACCTGGGTAAAGAAGAACTCCTGGGGCGCGGTATAAATCAGCTGGGCCTTCTCGACGTCGAGATGCGCCCATTCCACGGCCGTCTTGTAGGGGATGACCAGATAGTTGAAGAGATGCTTGGCAAAAAAGAAGCATACAATGAAGGCGATGAAGAACGCCCCGATCGACCAGATCAGCCGCGTGCGCAGCTCCATCAGGTGCTCGATCAGCGGCTGCGGCTTGTCTTCGATATCACCGCTCATGCCTCGTCCTTCTTCTTCTGGGTCGGCTTCTTCGGTGTTGCAGGCTTCCTGACTGCCGCGGCGCGCTTCGGCTTTTCCACCGGTACGGCAACGGCTGCGGCGGCATCGACCTTGTCGGCAGCCTTGACGCGTGGCCTGCGCACGGCCTTCGGCTTCTCGGCGACCGTATCGGCCTGAGCAATCGCTGCTGCGACCGGCTCAGGCTGCTCAGGCGCCGGCACCAGGGGCGGCGTTTCCGGCAGGCTCATCGACGGCGTCGGGGCCGAGACGGCAGCCGGCGGCACTTCGGTCTTATTTTCCGGAGCAGCAGTCGTCTTCTGCAAGTCGGCTTTGATCTCGTTGCCCATCTGGCGAAGCGGGTTCATCGCTTCACGCAGGCTGTTGACCGGGTTGAGCTTCTGGGCGTCGCTGATCGTCTGGCGGACATCGTCAAGCTCGGCTTCGCGCAACGCTTCGTCGAACTGCGCCCGAAATTCACCCGCAACCTTGCGGGCGCGCTGCGTCATCTTGCCGAAAGCGCGCAGCATCGGCGGCAAATCCTTGGGACCGACAACGACGATCAGCACGACCGCGATGACCAAAAGCTCGGTCCAGCCAATATCGAACATGCAAGGCTCCTGGACGGGAAGCGCGGGGGCTGCGCTTTTTCCCGGACTTGTTTACTTCGTTTCGTCGGCCTTGTGATCGACGGTCTTTGCCGTTTCCGGCGCGTCTTCGTCCGTCATGCCCTTCTTGAAGCTTTTGATGCCCTTGGCGACATCGCCCATCAGTTCCGGAATCTTGCCGCGCCCGAACAACAACAGCACGATGACCAGAACGATCAGCCAGTGCCACATGCTAAGAGAACCCATCACTCTAACTCCCTGTTTCGATGTTCCCACGATGTAAGGAATTCTAACACCGTTTCCAACATCAAGCCCTTTGAACTGCGCTTAATGTCACGGTATCGCCCTTTATGACAAGCCACAGACCCGTCGAAAAATGGTGAGCACCATTGTTTTCGTCATGCATGGCAAAAGCAAGAGGAAGTCCTTCAATCTTCGGAGGTAGAACGTGGGGCAAGCAACCCCAGTTCTTCGAGATCCATCTGGGTGATCGGATCTTCGTCCTCGGTCAATTCGTCGTTCATCGAAGGCGAGGGAATATTGAAGTTCGTCGGGATCCGGCCCGACAAAAGGCCCGCCCCCTTCAATTCTTCGAGACCCGGCAGATCGCGCAGTTCTTCCAGGCCGAAATGGTCGAGAAAATCGCGGGTCGTGCCCAATGTCACCGGCCGGCCAGGTGTGCGCCGGCGGCCGCGAAACCGCACCCAACCGGCTTCCATCAGCACGTCGAGCGTGCCGCGCGAGGTCTGAACGCCGCGAATATCCTCGATCTCGGCGCGCGTCACCGGCTGGTGATAGGCGATGATTGCGAGCACTTCCAAGGCAGCGCGCGAAAGCTTCTTCACCTCATTGTCGTCACGGCGGATAACGAAGGAGAGATCGGCGGCGGTGCGGAAAGCCCAGGCACCCTCGACCTGCACGAGATTGACCCCGCGCGGCGCATATTGCTCCTTCAGGCGCAGCATGATCGCGCGCACGTCGGCGCCCATCGGCAGGCGCTCGGCGAGGAAAGCTTCGGAAACCGGCTGCGAGGATGCGAAGACCAGCGCCTCGGCAGTGCGCTCCGCCTCGATCTCGGCCCGCAAGTCGCGGCCTTCCCCCTCGAAATCCTCTTCGCTCCCGGGATCGATCAAACCGGCCGCTCCTGTTCAACCACCTGCAACGTGGCGTGCTTGGGACCGCGACGCATGTAGATCGGCTGAAAGGCGCCGTCCTGACGGATTTCGAGCTTGCCCTCGCGCACCAGTTCCAGCGAAGCGGCGAAGGCGCTGGCGATCGCCGTCACGCGTTCCTCGGGCGCTGCGAGATAACGCAGCAGATAATGCTCCATCGCCGTCCAGTCGCCGACCTCGCCGATCATCTGGGTCAGCAGCTCACGGGCATCGGTCAGCGACCAGACATTACGCCTCTCGATCGTCACCTGGGTGATGGCATGGCGCTGGCGCAGCGCCGCATAGGCGGTCAGGAGATCGTAGAGGCTTGCGGCGTAAGCCGATTGTTGCCGATCGGGAATGTGCTCGGGTGCACCGCGGGCGAAGATATCGCGGCCGAGGCGGTTGCGGTTGACGAGGCCCTCCGCCGCTTGCCGCATGGCCTCGAGGCGCTTTAGGCGGAAGGCGAGCGTTGCCGCCATCTCCTCGCCCGAAGGGCCGTCATCCTTGACTTGCTGGGGTATGAGCAGCCGCGACTTGAGATAGGCAAGCCAGGCCGCCATGACGAGATAATCGGCGGCAAGCTCGATGCGGATGCGCCGGGCGCTTTCGACGAACTGCAAATATTGTTCGGCGAGCGCCAAGACCGATATGCGCGACAGGTCGACCTTCTGGTTGCGGGCGAGATAGAGCAGCAGGTCGAGCGGGCCTTCGAATCCGGCCACGTCGATCACCAGCGCCGGTTCGTGACTGGCGCGCTCAGCGCCGTTCTCCTGCCACAGCTTGTCCATCGGCGTTGCCGCCTGCGGACGTTCCGCGCCCTTGACCGTGCTCACCACCCTGCTCTCCTACGATCACACCGACACAAACATTGCCTCGAATTCCGCCCTCAATTCCGCCTCGTCGGCAGTATCCGGAGCCGCAAAGCCTGCTTCTACCGCTTTTGCGCGGGCAAGCGAAAGACCGGCGAGCGGCGGAACATTTGCCACGACATCTAGCATCTCGTCCATCTTGCCATTGCAATGCAGCACGATATCGCATCCGCCTGCAATGATATTCGCCGCCCTTTCGCCGATCGTGCCGGAAAGCGCGTTCATCGAGCTATCGTCGGAAAGCAGCAGACCGCCAAAGCCGATGTGCTGACGGATGACGCCGTCGATCACTTTGCGCGAGGTCGTCGCCGGATTGTCCGGGTCGATTGAGGTGAAGACGAGATGGCAGGTCATTGCCATCAGTTCGTCTTTCATCGCGGTGAAGGGCGGGAAATCATGGGCCTCCAGCTCATCGCGGGATACGGTAACGACAGGCAGCTCCAGATGTGAATCGGCAAAGCCGCGACCATGGCCGGGCATATGCTTCATGACGGGCAGCAGGCCGCCGGCCTTCAGCCCCTCGCCAGCCGCCCGTCCCATTGCGATAACCGTCAGTGGATCGCCGCCATAGGCGCGGTCGCCGATGACGTTGCTGCTGCCTTCGACCGGCACGTCGAGAACCGGCAGGCAATCGACATTGATGCCGAGCTTCGAAAGATCGAAGGCATGCAGGCGCGACATCAGCCAGGCGGCGCGCAGCCCGAGCGCCCGGTCGCGGCGATAGAGATCGCCCAGCGCCTGGCCTGAGGGATAACGCGGCAAAACCGGCGGACGGATGCGCTGAACGCGACCCCCCTCCTGGTCGATCAGCACCGGTGCGTGCCAGCCGACGCTGTCGCGCAGCTCGGCAACGAGATCAGTGATCTGCGCTGCTTCGGAGATATTGCGCCCAAAGAGAATGAAGCCCCAGGGCCGTTCGTCCCGGTAAAAGGCCTTTTCTTCGGATGTGAGGGCAAGGCCGCTGCAGCCAAGGATCATCGCTTTTGATTCGGTCATGGAGGAATCATAGACGGCAGCGGGCCAAATGCGAGCAAACGCGGGCGCGATGCACAAAAAAGAGCGGCGGGCGATCCGGCTCGCCGCTCTCATAATTCAAATGGCTCAATGTTACTTGGAAATCAAGCAGCTTCCCCCGGCGGCGCGATACTTTTCGCAAAGCGCTGCGGCTTCATCTTTGGAGCCGACCGGGATGCGGACACGGTAGAAAGTGCCCTTACCGGCGATATCTGCCCTGCGGATTTCATGGGCGCGGCCACCAAGCACGCCGGCGAATTTCTTCGACAGGTTTGCATAAGATTTATTGGCCTCATCCTCCGACGGCAGCGATGCTATCTGGAGGCCGTAGCCGCCTGCAGATGCGGCTTGCTGCGGCTGGGCGGCGGCCGGCGTTGCGGCGGCGACCTGCGTCGGCTTTGGCTGCTGCACGGGCGTGCGGACGTTACCCTGGTCGGTAACCGTGCCGACGACGTTGACGGGCTGCTCGGCCGGGCGGGCGATCGGAACCGGGGCCGTATCGGCGATCGTTGCCGTCTTGACCGGCCGTACCGGCGCATCGACCGGTGCGGGATTTGCCGCCTGCTCATCGGCACTTGCGGCAGGCGACGGCTGCGCCGGCGCAGCTTGAACTGGTGCTGCAGAACGCGCATCGGCGGAAGCAATCTCGGCGCTTGCCGGGAAGCTTGCAGCCGTTCCGGCGACCGGCGGCGCGATCGGGGCCGACGGCGCAGACGGGGCGGACTGCGCCGTCACTGGCGTCTGGGCAGACGGCATCGGCTGCGCAGGCGGCGTCGGCTGGTCGACCGGCGCGGACTCCTCGCGGGCGACCAGCGTGCCGTCAGGCTTGACGATCATCGTGCGGACCTTGCGCGGCGAAACGGATGGCGCCTTGTCAGCGTCGCTTGCGGAATTGTCGTCCGCGTTGGCGTGGTTCGGCAGCAGACGCGGATCCTCCGTCTCGCCAACCGCCGTCGGCGTGACACGATCGTCAGCGCCGGCGTTCTCGTCATCCTCTGGCAATGCCTCCGGCGTCAAGGTTCGCTGGACGACATCGACCGGCGCCTCGTCCGAAGAGACGAGCGCCTTCTGCTTCGGCTCCTCGGCGGAACCCGCAACGCGGTCGTAGACGGCCTTATCCTGGTTCGGAACCGTCTTACCACCGGGATTTTCCGGAACGACCTTGACCGGCTCCTTGTCCGCGGTGATCACACGCGGCTCGCCGGATGCGACAATACCAAGCCCTACGCCGTTCGAGACGGAAGAATAAACGCCATAACCGACCCCGGCGAAGACCACCAATACCACGGCCCCGGCCAGCAGCCGGCGCATCGACCGGGCGCGGCTGAAATCAGCAGCCTGGCTTGCCGACTCGATGTGGACCTCGGAGGTTTCCCGGCGCTCGACCGGCTCGCGCACGCTGCGGCGGAAATCCTCCTCCAGGGCTCGTTCGAAATCATCGAGACCGTCGGCTATCGTCGGCTTGACCGGCGTTGCCGCAGCAGCAGCCATATTACGGGCGGACGCCGCCGTTTCCCGCGGCTTGGCCGGCTCGAAGAAGCTCGCGATCTCCGCATCGAGATCGAAATCGAAATCCGCAGTTTTCGCGACCGGAGCGGGCTGCTCGACCGGCGGCAGCGCCGGCACATGCATGTCCTCCACCGTCTCGGGACGATCCTCGGGATCGGAGATCATCGCCGGATCGAAGGGCAGATCTTCGGTCGATTCAGCGGCGGACGCCTCTGCAGCGGGTGCCCAGTTGAAAGCCGGAGCTGGGGCCGGCTGCTCAGAAACCAGGGCCGGCGCCGGCTGCGCCGGGACAGCGGCCTGCGGGTACTCACGCGTTGCCTGCTGGGGCGCAGCGGGCGCCGGCTGCGCCTTTGGCTGCGGCGCAGGCTCGGCTGCTTCGGAAAAATCAAGATCGGCAAGTTCCAGCTCGATACCGGCGAGGTCCAGTTCGAAATCGTGGCCCGCGAAGGGATCATCGGCTTCCGGCGCTGGCTGCGGCGCCCGTGAATAGGCCGTTGCGACAGGCTGGGGCGGCATGACCGCGGCAGGCTGCGGCGCGACCGGCCTTGCGGCTTCGGCAGCATGGGCAGGCGCCATTTCGATCGGAGCGGACAGGACCGGTGCCGGAGCGATCTCCTCTGATTGAACCGGTGCGGCAGTGATCGGGGCGACTTCGACGGGAGCGGGCTCCGGCGCAGCCGGCGCCAGATTGGCGCGCTGCAATACCGGGCGGGGCACGGGATAGCGCGAGACGTCGGCCAGCAGGTCGTCGACATCGAAGGTGCCGGCGGTATGCGGAACCTCAGGTCCGACCTCGGTCAGCGCGGCATCGGCCTGGATCTCGCCCTCGACGGCGGCCGCGAGATCGAAGCCGGCGTCGGATCCGAACTCTTCCAGATTATCCTCGACCTCAACGAATTCCTCGGCTTCAGCAGTTTCTTGCGGCGCAATTGCCTCATCGTGGCGATCGAGCTCGGCGGGAAAGCCGAACGACGGCGCCGCGGATTCGAACTCCTCGGGAGGTTCGACAGCGGCAACGGGCGCCGGCTGCTCGATAACGGGCTCCGGCTCGGCGGAGGCGAGATCGGCAACCGCTGATTCAGCCGCCGGTTCAGCGACTGCTTCAGCTGCGGGCGCAGCGACTACTTCGGCGACCGGTTCGACCACTGTCACCGGCTCCTGACGTTTTGGGGCATGGAAATTGGCGAGCGGCAGCCTGATGCTGGCGGCCGACCATTGCGGGGTTTTGGCGGGCTGCGACAGTGAAGAGACCGGCGCCGCACCGATCGACAGCTCAAGTTCCTCGATCAGATCGCGGGCGCCGCCGAAAGCGGCTTGGGTCGGCACCTCGGAAACAGGATCGATGGACAGCTGGTGGGGACCGGCCGCTCGGTCGGCAGCGGCTACGTCCCAGTTCCTTGCCGGAGGTTGGGCAGCTTCTTCCGCGGCGACGGGACCAACGGAGACGGGCTCCGGAACATCCGCGTTTACGGGAGAAGCATCGAGAACGGGCTCGACATAGTCTTCGGAAGCGAAGCCGTCGGAGATCGGCTCGGCCGGCCGATCGAGCTCGGCCAGCGGACGCGGCGAATCGTAGCGATCGAACTCCCGCCCGAGCTCGTCTTCCAGATCGAAGGCGGGTTCGCGCCGGGCGGCGTCGCTTATGGTATTCGCCGCAACACGCGGCTCGAAACCAACGATCCGGGCAAGTTCGGCCAACGGATCGTCGTCGGCAAACAGATCTTCTTTTCCGCGCGTATCATACGCAAGTTGTTTCTCAGCCATGCCTATCCCACTCGCAAACGCCAACGCTCAAATGCCAGCGCATTGTGGGTAAATGGTGACGTTATCGCATTTCGTCAGGTGCGGCAGTGCCTGTAATGGCAAGTCCCGACTTCAAAACCGACGCGACGGCGTACACCAGCCCAAGTCTGGCAATAGTTGATTCTCGGTTTTTATCATTAACAAATCGTAATTCCGGCTGATCTTTACCTTTGTTCCAGTGCGCGTGGAACGCACTAGCGAGGTCGTAGAGGTAAAATGCGATGCGATGCGGCTCCTGCGACTGGGCGGCTGCCTCGACGATACGCGGGAATTCGGCAAGCTTGGCGACGAGCTGTAATTCGGCCGGATCTTCAATGCCAGCAACGGCTTTCGCAAGATCCTCTGGCGAAACATCGAGGCCGGGAAAAGCCTCCCTTGCCTGCCGGAAGACCGACATGCAGCGGGCATGCGCATATTGAACGTAGAAGACGGGATTATCCTTCGACTGTTCCGTCACTTTGGCGAAATCGAAGTCGAGCGGTTCGGAATTCTTGCGATAGAGCATCATAAACCGGACCGAATCACGGCCGACTTCCTCGACGACATCCCGCAGCGTGACGAAATCGCCGGAGCGTTTCGACATCTTCACCGGCTCACCGTTGCGATAGAGTTTGACGAGCTGGCAGAGCAGCACGGTCAGCTTCGCCTTACCTTCCGAGACCGCGCGCGCAACCGCTTCCAGGCGTTTGACGTAGCCGCCATGGTCGGCGCCGAGCACATAGATCATCTCCTCGAAGCCGCGGTCGAACTTGTTCTTGAAGTAGGCGAGGTCGGCGGCAAAGTAGGTGTAGGAGCCGTCCGACTTGATCAGCGGCCGGTCCATGTCGTCGCCTACCTCGGTCGAGCGGAACAGCGTCTGCTCGCGATCTTCCCAGTCCTCGGCAACCTGACCCTTCGGCGGCGGCAGCGTGCCCTTGTAGACATACCCCTTGAAGGTCAGGTCGTTGATCGCCGTGCGGATCGCCGCTGCGCCATTGGCATGCAAGGCGCGCTCGGAGAAGAAGATATCGTGATGGACGTTCAGCGCCGCCAGATCTTCGCGGATCATCGCCATCATCGCATCGATCGTGCGATCCTTGACGATCGGCATCCATTCCTCTTCCGGCATATTGTGCAGCCGGACACCGTAATCGGCGGCAAGCGACTGGCCGACGGGCACGAGATAGTCGCCCGGATAGAGACCCGACGGGATTTCGCCGATCCGTTCACCCAGCGCTTCGCGATAACGCAGGAAGACCGACCGGGCGAGCACGTCGATCTGCGAACCGGCGTCGTTGATGTAATATTCCTTCTCGACGCCGTAACCGGCAAAGGCGAGCAGGTTGGCGAGCGCATCGCCGACGACGGCGCCGCGGCAATGGCCGACATGCATCGGGCCGGTCGGATTGGCCGAGACATATTCGACGTTGACCTTGCGACCTTGGCCTAGGGTCGAGCGGCCGTAGTCGGTGCCGGCGCCGATGACGGAAGCCAGCAGCCGCTGCCAATAGCCGACGGCGAGACGGATGTTGATGAAACCGGGACCGGCTACCGAAACATCGGCGACGTCGGCGTCCTCCTTAAGCTTCGCGATAAGGACATCCGCAAGGGCGCGAGGATTGGTGCCGAGCGGCTTTGCCAGCACCATCGCGGCATTGGTCGCAACGTCGCCATGACTCACATCGCGCGGCGGTTCGACCGTGATGCGGCCGAAATCGAGCTCAGAGCGCTTTTCCCTGACCAGATCGATCTGTTCAAGGGCGGTTTTGATCCTGGCTTCGAAGTCGGTAAAAAGGTTCATCGCACTCTTCCATGCATAGGCTGTGCCAAAGGGGCAAATCGGCCTTCGGCGGGCGACCGCTGCCTATCGCAAATCCGGAGTGTGGTCAAACAATCGCCTGTGGGCACTGATCGCATAGGTGTCGGTCATGCCGGCGAGGTAATCGCCGACATGGCGAGCCTTGGGCGCGTCGGCGAGCCCGGCGATATGATCGACCCAGTAATGGCTCTGCATCTCCTTGGGACTGGCCATGTAGGCGGCAAAGAGATCCGTGACGATCTGGGCAGCACCGGCGCGGATGCGCATGATATCGGGATTGCGGTAGATGCGCTTGAAGAGCATTGCCTTGATCTGCCTGTCGGTTTCGGCCATCCCTTCGGAAAAGGTGGCGATAACCCGGTCGGCGCCGCGAATGTCGGCTGCGCTCTCGGGACGAAGAAGTGAAAGGCGCTCCTGCGCAACGCCGATGACGTCCTCGACCATGCGGGTGATCTGGCGGCGCATGATCTCGTGGGTGAAACGGCTCGGTTCCAGATGCGGGTAGCGCCCCCTCACCTCGGCCATCAATCCCGCAAGAAAGGGGATTTCCTCCAGCATGTCGAAACTCAGATAGCCGGAGCGCAGGCCGTCGTCGATATCGTGTGTGTTGTAGGCGATGTCGTCGGCAATCGCCGCGACCTGGGCTTCCAGGCTGGCATAGGTTGCGAGTTCGAGATCGTGCAGTTCGCAATAATCGAGGATCGGCTGCGGAACCGGACCGCGCGTGCCTGCCCCTTCCGGCGTCAGCAGCGGACCATTGTGCTTGACCAGGCCTTCGAGGCTTTCCCATGTCAGATTGATGCCGTCGAATTCGGCATATCGCCTCTCGAGCTTGGTCACGATGCGCAGCGATTGGGCATTATGGTCGAAGCCGCCATAGGGCAGCAGCACCTCGTGCAGCGCGTCCTCGCCGGTATGGCCGAACGGCGTGTGGCCGAAATCGTGCACCAGCGCCACGCCCTCGGCCAAATCCTCGTCAAGTTTCAGGGCGCGGGCAAGCGCGCGGGCAATCTGCGCCACCTCGATCGTATGCGTCAGCCGGGTGCGGTAGTGATCGCCGTCCTGGGCGATGAAGACCTGGGTCTTGTGCTTCAGCCGGCGGAAGGCGGTTGTATGAACAATGCGGTCGCGGTCGCGTTGGAAGTCGGAGCGAGTCGGACTGCTGTCTTCCGGATAGAGGCGCCCACGCGTCGTCCACGGGTCGGCCGCATAGACCGCCCTCTCGCTGCCGCCGAAACCTAAAGCCCGCCTGTCAATCGTCATTCTTCACCGTCATTCTGCCTGTTGCCGCATCTGCCCATTGACGCCGCTTTGCCCTCTTCATACCTATAGCCCGACGAAACGGCAAAGCGGCATTCGCCGACCGCTTCGGCGCATCATGGCCTTTTTGCGAAGATCATGGTAAGTTCCTTTGATATCAGGCATTTGAACATTCGAGTGCCAAAACCCATTCTCTCCGGATCTTGACCCCGGCAGGAGGAAATATGACGGATACGAGTGTAACTCTTTCGGATGCCGCGGCAAAGCGTATCGCCGCGATCGTCAGTGCTGAGGCCGGCAAGAGCGCGCTGCGCGTTTCCGTCGAAGGCGGCGGCTGTTCGGGCTTTTCCTACAAGTTCGATCTTGCCGACAGCGCTGGGGATGACGACATCGTCATTGAAAAGAACGACGCGAAGGTGCTGATCGACAGCCTGTCGCTCGTCTATATGGCAGGGTCCGAGATCGACTTCGTCGACAATCTGCTTGGCCAATCCTTCCAGATCAAGAACCCGAATGCGGTGGCAAGCTGCGGCTGCGGCACCAGCTTCTCGATCTGAATATCCGAACGGACAACGTTGTCCCCAACGACCGGCGGAAGAATTCCTTCCAGCCGGTTTATCGGCTTGTCCAGCGGCGAAAGACCACGATAAAAGGAGCGCACTGAAGCGCGTCGCGATCTTTCAGATTCGCTTGGCCCACGCTTTAGCTCTTTGGTTTTCCGCATGTCGTCAATCGCAAAACCGCCGCACGTTTTTGCGCGACATGCCCTAGCGAACGGGACAGAGCATGAAGATCGCGACCTGGAACATCAACGGCGTCAAGGCGCGCATCGACAATCTCACGCAATGGCTCAAGGATTCCGATCCCGATATCGTCTGCCTGCAGGAGATCAAGACGGTCGACGAAGGCTTTCCCCGGCTGGAGATCGAAGCGCTCGGCTATCATGTCGAGACGCATGGCCAGAAGGGATTCAACGGGGTCGCGATCCTCTCCAAGACTTCACCTTTTGAAGTCAACCGCGGCCTGCCCGGCGACCCGCTAGACGAACAGGCGCGTTTCCTGGAAGCGGTGTTCACACTGCCCGACAGCCGCATCCTGCGCGTCTGCTGCATCTATCTCCCGAACGGCAATCCCGTCGACACCGAGAAATACCCCTACAAGCTCGCCTGGATGGAGCGTCTGAGGAGCTTTGCGGCCGAACGGCTGGCCTATGAAGAGATGCTGGTGCTTGCCGGCGATTACAACGTCATCCCCGAACCGCACGACTGCTTCGATCCCAAGGTCTGGGAAAGCGATGCGCTGTTTCTGCCGCAGACGCGGCAGGCCTTCCGCAGGCTCGAAAATCTCGGCTTGATCGATGCAGTGCGCGCGACGACGGACGCGACGCGTCTCTATTCCTTCTGGGATTATCAGGCGGGTGCATGGCCGAAGAACAACGGCATCCGCATCGACCACCTGCTACTGTCACCGGAAGCAGCCGACCGGATGACGTCGGCTGCTATCGAAAAACATGTGCGGGCCTGGGAAAAGCCGTCCGACCATGTACCGGTGATCGCCTATTTCGATTTCGCGGCCTGACATTCCGAGCCCATGGCAGCGCGTCAACTCAGGGCGCGATGGAGACGCGCGGGTTGAATGCCGCGGGCGCTGAACGGAAAGCGTCAATCAGAACCGCTCGCGATGGCGTGCGACAGCGAAACTGCCGTGCGACGGTCGGCCTCATTGGCAACCGAGAAGGCCTGCTCCTGCAGCGCTTCCATCCAGCTGCAATCCTTCGGCTTGCAGCGATCGAGAGCGGCGGTCATCAGCGCGAGACCGCGAGCCGTCTGGCCTTCGTCGAAAAGGATGTTTCCGAAAACGGCCATGGCACCGGGATGGCCACTCTTGCGGGCCTGGTTCAACCACTTTTTCGCCTGCTGCGGGCTGGAACTACCGCCCTCGCCGGCCAGCATCATCTGCGCCAGCTGGAACTGTGCTTCGGGAACGCCAAAGGTGGAGGCCACCTGGAAGTAAAGCTGGCGCGCCTGAGTGAGATCAATCTTGACAGGGCTGCCGGCAATACCGTGCTTGTAGTAATTTGCGAGCGAGAGAAGAGCGTTGACGAAGAAGCCTGTGTCTTCCGAGCCGGGTTCGACACCCTGCTGGGCGATCTCACTATAGATCTTGAAGGCTTCGAAATCGTCCTGGGTGACGCCGTCACCATCGGCATACATGTTGGCGAGCGCCCAGCGCGAACCGGTATGACCCTTTTCGGCGGCGTATTTGTAGGCTTCTACCGCCTCCTCCTTCTGTCCGTTTTTATAGGCCTTGAAGCCGAACTTGAACAGATCGAAAGGACCGGACTCCTTGCTGACGTCGCTCTTGATGTCGAAAGCATGAACCGGACCGGACAGCGATATTGCCACCCACATGCTCACCAGCATGAATTTGAACAGTTTGAACTCGGACGTTACCATTTCAACCGATTTCTTTCGTTCATCGCGCGCAGTCGGCGCTGACGCCGGGCATACCGCGGATGTATTCTTTCGAGGCGAGCGATCCCGCGGCGGGCTCCATGGCCCCTTTGCCCGCGTCGCATCCAGCCCATAGGCCTTTTCTCAAAGGCCTAATTTTCAGCACATCATTCACGACCACCCGGCTCCCGGCATGGCCCGACTGCAATCTTCCTGGCGCTCTTTCGGCGGGCGCGACATCCGCCTCCCCGCCTTTATCGCATTCGTAAATAGCAAATGTGACCAAACCGGTATCGACATCTGCCGCGAAGCCCGCCTGCCTGTGCGAACGGGCAGACAACGACGATGATGGATGGATCGACGGCGTGATCTTGAGGTCGAACTTGTGGCCGGAACAGCCTTGGCCGGAAAGAAAAACGGCCGCAATCATGCGGCTGTCGCCACTTGCGCCGTACGATCTGCTGTTACCGGAAAAAAATCGACTCATGCTACTGATTACACGCACCGTAAGTCTGCCATCACCTCGCCCGCAAATACCGCTGCGCTCTCTTTGTGGCGGGAAATGGACAAATTCACCCCATCGCCACCATACGCCATTCGTCGTAAAAAACTGTTGCTGAATCGTCACAAAACGAGACCAGAAAATAACATGATTAATGGGCGCACATAAAGAAGAGCCCGGCAGTGCCGGGCTCCTCAATTCTTCAGAACGTGGAATTAGAACTTGATCTTTATGCTTGTCGACAGTGCAGCGACCAGATCATCGTCAAAGGAATAGGAGACATCATCTCCATATGTGACGCCATTCCGGGTCACAGCACCAGACGAACCGCTCGTCAACACGCCCACGGCCCCTGCAAAGCGCCATTCGATATGCTCTGTGGGCGTATAGGCCGCGCCGAGACCGAGCGTCCAGCTGTCTGTCTGCGCGCCATAGCCTTGGCTTGTGCCGCGGTCCCATGTCAGGCTGACTGCACCGGCCCATTGTTCATTGAACTTGTGGCCAACACCGCCGGAGATCGTCCAACCATCACGATAAAGAAGGTCGAGTGAGGTTAGACCACCCGCGGGGCAAGGCAAACCGTTGGTCGGGCAGAATGCTACCGACTGCAGCACGCTCCAATTCGTCCATTTAACCGATCCGAATGCAAGCCAATCCGGAGCGATTCCGCTTTGCAGCTTCAACTCCAGCGAATCCGGCGCTTCGGCGGAGCCGGAAACAGGTGTGACTAAGCCCCCGAATAACGGCACCACCGGAACCTGACGGAGATCGACGGTCCCGGACAGGTCATCGTACTTGACGCGACTGTTATAGACCAGGCTCGCACGCATCGCATATTCCGGGATCTCATAAGCGATGCCGGCGCGCCAGCCCCAACCACTGTCGTCAATATCCAGACGACCGACGCCGGTTCCAGTCCCGAGCAGAAGCGGAAGCGTTGAAACCAGACGTTCCTTGAAGCCTTCGACTTCCTGATAAAAAGCACCGCCAATGAAGCGAAGCTGCCCAGGGCCGACATCAAAACGATAGGAGCAGGTGCCGCCATAGTTGCGGGTTTTGATCTTTGTCTCAATGTTATCATTGGCGCCGGCCCAGTTCAGGCCGGGGTCGGTGTGCGCGCCGAAGGGCTCCGAATAGTCAACGAGGCAGTCGACTGCATCGCCAAAACCAGCCTTAAAACCAATATAGGGGATGGTGTAATTTGAGGTGTCGTCAGCCGTGTCTGGACGGCTGTTCAGATTGCCGCCCCCTGTAAGTATCGACGTATTCGTGTCTCGGACATCCTTCAGCTTACGCTGCGGCGTGACGTAAGTCACGCCCGACTGAAATGAGAAAGGCGATGTATCGAACAGCTGATCGATGTTATAGCCGCCGCGCTCCAGGCCACCGGCGAAGGATGGCGAGCCAAGCGACGAAAGAAAAACGAGCGACGTTACGCCCTTGGAAAACATACGCGATGCCATTGTGTCTCCCCCACTCCAGCAATTGATGTACGCCACTTTAGTAAGCGTTCGCTCGACATGGCAACGCGCCCCACGGCCTCGCTCCCAGGCATTGCAGCGGCTAACTTACGTAAAGAAATTGACGGACACGTCAAAAAATCCGGTTAATAGAATATTATTCTAGAGTTATCAATTTTGAGTTTGGCGTTTGGGTTTTCATTCCAAACATTGCAAATGCTGTATCAATCCAACAACAGTGACAGTTTTCACCAAATGGATAACCGCAGAGCCAAAATCCACGGGCTCAGCCCCTGAAATCAGCAGCGTTCAAGACCGAATCAGAAGCGCCCCAAAAACCAAAAGACGCGCCCGATGGGGGCGCGTCCTTGATATAAATTACCAAAATCGGCGACAAAACTTATCCGGCTTCGGTCACCCTCAAAAGGGCGGTTTTCAAGCTGGCGATCTGCCCCTTCAACTCATCGAGACGCTCGCGCTCGGCCTCGACCACCTCGGGGTTGGCATTGGCGACGAACTTATCGTTGGAAAGCTTGCCATTGATGCGAGCGATTTCGCCATCCATCTTGGCGATCGCCTTTTCCAGACGGGTCTTTTCGGCGGAAAGATCGATCAGATTGCCGAGCGGAAGGCAGACAGTGGCTTCGGCGACGACGATCTGAGCCGCGCCCTTCGGCGCATCGTCGGAAAGCGATATCGCTTCCACGCGGGCAAGCCGCTTGATGGCGGCGTCGTGGCGGAACAGCCTTTCGCGCGTGAGATTGTTGGCCTTGACGACGACCAGCGGGGCGGTCGCCGACGGTGGCACATTCATTTCGGCGCGCACGGAGCGGATGCCTGAGACGAGGTCGATCAGCCAATTGATCTCGTCAGCGGCTGCGTTATCCGCATAGGACGGCGCCGGCCATTCGGCATGGCACACCAGCGTGTCGCGCTCCTTGCCTTCGCCTGCGGTATGCGCCCAAAGCTCTTCGGTCATGAAGGGCATGAAGGGATGCAAGAGCTTATAGATCTCTTCGAGAATATAGGCGCTGCAGGCCTGGGCTTCGGCCTTGGCGCCCCCGTCATCGCCATTGAAGACCGGCTTCAGAAGCTCGAGATACCAGTCGCAGACTTCGTTCCAGACGAAACGGTAGAGCGCGCCGGCGGCATCGTTGAAGCGGAAGGCTTCAAGCGCTTCCGTTACGTCACGTTCCGTACGGGCAAGCTCCGTCAGGATCCAGCGGTTGATGGTGAGCTCGGCGGCCTCCGGAACGAAGTGCGGATCGCTCTTAGCACCATTCATCTCGGCAAAACGCGTGGCGTTCCAGAGCTTGGTGCCGAAATTGCGGTAGCCGGCGATGCGGGCCGGATCGAGCTTCACGTCACGGCCCTGTGCGGCCATGATCGCCAGGGTGAAGCGCAGCGCGTCGGCGCCGTATTCGTCGATCAGTTCCAGCGGGTCGATGACGTTGCCCTTCGACTTCGACATCTTCTGCCCGTTCTTATCGCGCACCAGTGCGTGGATATAGATCGTATGGAAGGGTTCGACGGAATCGCCATTCTCGTCCTTCATGAAATGCAGGCCCATCTGCATCATGCGAACGACCCAAAACGGGATGATATCGAAACCGGTGACGAGGACATTCGTCGGGTAGTAACGCGCAAGTTCCGGCGTCTCGTCGGGCCAGCCGAGCGTCGAGAAAGGCCAGAGCGCAGAAGAGAACCATGTGTCGAGCACGTCCTCGTCCCGCGTCAGGATTTCGCCAGGCTTGAAGTTTTCGAGCAGGTCCTCGACATAGGCCTTCATCGGCCCCTCATGCGAGAGGTAATGCTGGATCGCCGCCTGCAGCGCCTCCTCCTCGGTTTTTTCGACGAAGACTTGGCCGTCGGGACCGTACCAAGCCGGAATCTGATGGCCCCACCAGAGCTGGCGGGAGATGCACCACGGTTCGATGTTCTCCAGCCAATTGAAGTAGGTGTTTTCCCAGTTCCTGGGAATAAATCTGGTCCTTCCCTCGCGAACGGACTCCAGGGCAGGCTGCCCCAATGTCTTGTTGTCGACAAACCATTGTTCCGTCAGCCGCGGCTCGATCGGCACGCCGCCACGGTCGCCATGCGGGACCATATGCTTGTGCGGTTCGATCTTGTCGAGAAGGCCGGCCTCTTCGAAGATCTCGACGATGACCTTGCGTGCATAGAAGCGGTCCTGCCCTTCCAGACGGTCCCAGGCGCCATGCAGCGCCGCCGGATTGTCGAGACCTTCAAGGAAATCCTCATTGTCCTTGATGGCAATGGTGCCATCGACGTTCATGACGTTGATCGCCCGCAGTTTCGCGCGCTTGCCGACTTCAAAGTCGTTGAAATCATGGGCAGGCGTGATCTTCACCGCACCTGTGCCGGCCGTCGGATCAGCATAGGAATCGGCGACGATCGGTATCCTGCGGCCGACGATCGGCAGGATCACATGCTTGCCGATGATCGGCTTGTAACGCTCGTCTTCGGGGTTCACGGCAACGCCGGTATCGCCGAGCATCGTCTCCGGCCGCGTCGTGGCGACAACGATATAGTCACGCGTCTCGAACTCAGTCGGCTTGCCTTCCTCGTCGAAGGCGATCGGATATTGATAGGTGACGCCGGGCTCGAGCGGATAGCGCAGATGCCAGAGATGACCCTTCACCTCGTGTTGTTCGACCTCCATGTCGGAAATCGCCGTCAGGAGTTTTGGGTCCCAATTGACGAGGCGCTTGTCCTTGTAAATCAGGCCTTCCTTATAGAGCGTGACGAAAACCTCGAGAACGGCTTGCGACAGGCCTTCGTCCATGGTGAAGCGCTCGCGTGACCAGTCGCAGGACGCGCCGAGGCGCTTCAGCTGGTTGAAGATCAGACCGCCCGATTCCGCCTTCCATTCCCAGATCTTGTCGATGAAGGCTTCGCGGCCCATCTCGCGGCGGCCCGGCAGCTGCTGCTCCATCAGCTTGCGCTCGACGACCATCTGGGTGGCGATGCCGGCGTGATCCATGCCCGGCTGCCAGAGCACGTCCTTGCCGCGCATGCGCTCGAAGCGCACCATGATGTCCTGCAGCGTATTGTTCAGCGCGTGCCCCATATGGAGCGAACCGGTGACGTTTGGCGGCGGGATCACGATGGTGAAGGTCTCGGCCCCTGGTTTGGCGTTCGCGCCGGCGCGGAAGGCGTCCGCCTCATCCCATTTCGCGGCGATTTTCGGTTCGACTGCGGCGGAATCATAGGTCTTGTCGAGCATTTTCTGACCAATTTCGAGGTTCGAGGATGGGGGTTGTAAATAGGATGGCCACGGCCAAGTCAATAAAAAAGCCGCCCCGGAGACCGGAGCGGCTTTTCCAGGAAAAATCAATCCGATCAGCGGCGCGGGCCGCGCGCCACGCGCTCGATTTCCTCGCGCACCAGCCGTTCGACCAGAGTCGGCAGATTGTCATCAAGCCATTCACGCAGCATCGGGCGCAGCATGTCCTCGGCAATCTCGTCCAGCGACCGGCGCTCGGCACCGTCGATCGCCGCGGCAAGCTCCTCGAAGGAGCGGCTGATCTGCAGACCGGCATCTTCCGAAAGCAGGGCGGGCTGGGCCTCCTCGACAACGCTCGGCAGGAAACGCTCGGTCGACGAAGGAGCGGGCTCCAAAGCCGGTGGCGCAGTTTCGGCGGCAGCAGCGGCTTGATCGGCGACGGCGACCCGCGGTGTTTCGGCAAGCGCCGGCTCAAGCGGCTGCCGGACGGGACCAGAGGAAACGGGTGCTGCGGCAGTGGTAAAAACAGGCTGTGCCGGCTGCGGCTGCGGACTTGCAGCGCGCGGCGGCTCCGGCATGACGGCCGGCTGCGGCTCCGGCTGGCGGAAGCCGCTCGGAATTTCGCGCAAGGCTTGACCGGCCTGCACGGCGCTGCGCTCGGAGGCGGCGCGCACGCGGGCTGCGACATCGGCAAGCGACAGCGCGCGGGCCGGAGCTTCGGTCTCAGGGGCGGTGCCGGCCGAATTGGCGGCGACGAAACGCGGATCGGACGAGCGCATGGCCGGTTCGGGAAACTCGACGCCGGCATAGGTGTCATCCACCGTCAGATGGATTTCGGAGCCGTTGTCGTCGTCGTCAGCGCCGTAAACCGGCGGCACGGAAGCTGAAATCGCCTTGCCGGCGCCGGGTTCATTGCTTTCGATGATCTGGCGAATGGAGGCCAGAATTTCTTCCATGGACGGTTCACGCGCTACACTTGGCTGAGCCATATCTATCCCCGTTATCCCAACACAACGATCGGACGGTGTGGAGCGTTCATCCGAATCACCACGACCTTAGAATACCCCAGACGCGAAAAAAATCATCGAGAATCAAATGAATGCGGCCATGCACAGTTTTGTTACCCAATGTTTGCCGCCCGCCATCCGGGACGACAACGCCAGGATAAAATATGTTTGTGAAGGCTTTCCGGCAGCACTGACAGAAACGGGCGCCAATGGCGCCCGTCGCTCGAATTCACCAGGGAGAACGACGTCAGAAAACGAATTCGCGCGCCTTGGCAAAACCCGGCAGTGGCTTGACTGAAGCGTTGAAGAAGACGTTTTCCGAGATGGCGCCGCGCTCGGCGACGAAGACCTTGGCGCGAGCGGCATTGCCATAGCCTTCGACCGTGACCAGACGGCCGCCATCGCGCAACTGCCCGAGAAGAGCGGCCGGAACCTCCTCGACCGCGCCGTTGACGAAGATCAGATCATAGGGAGCGCCGGCGGCATAGCCTTCTTCGAGGGGACCGGTCACGACCTCGATCTTGCCATAGCCGGCAACGTTTGCCTTCGCTTCGGCAGCCAGCGCCTCGTCGCATTCAAGGGCAATGACCGAGCCGGCGATGATCGACAGCAGCGCCGTTGTATATCCCGTGCCGCACCCGACCTCGAGCACGAAATCGTCTTTGCCGATGGTGGCCAGCTGCAGCAGCTTGGCAAGCGGCGAGGCCTCCATCAGGAAGCGGGCCGGCTTGCCCGGCGCGGCGGGTGATATTTCGACGTCGTTGTCGATATAGGCCAGCAGCTTTGATTTCTCCGGCACGAAAGCCTCGCGCGGCACGGTAAGAAAAGCCGTCAGCACGGAATGCGAGGTAACATCCGTCGTGCGGATTTGGGTGTCGACCATCTTTGCGCGCGCTGCTTCGAAATCCATCATGTCCTCTCGCTCTTGAAAAGCGGTTCCTGTCCCTCGTCTCTTAATCTCCGCCACGGATGCTTTCAAGGCTTGGCATCGGTCGGCGAAAAGAATCCGCCAGGCGGCTCTTTCTCGCCACAGGAGGCAGGGTGCTGCAACGCAAGCGTGATATGCCCTCCCCCCTCATGTTATAATTTGCAGCGGAGTGAATAGGAGGAGCAGGCCAATGTCTGCGATTTTCGAATATTTCACGCTGTTCGATTTTCTTATCGTCGCAGCGCTCGTCGGCATCTTTTGCTGCGGGCTGCTGGACGGTGAGACGACCTGAGGAGATCGAGCGCCGAGGCACACTCCGGCGCAGCTTGCCTGGAGCCCGCGACCATCCAAGTCGGGGACGCGGGTTGGGAGCGCTTGACCGTAAAATAGCGTGCGACCGAGCGATCACCTCGAAATCAGCAAGGTTCCACAACCCTTTACAGCGCTGAGGAGAAATTGGAGGCCTCGCCCGGAATTGAACCGGGGTACAAGGATTTGCAGGCTTTTGCCGCCTATTGTTTTTAAAGAGATTTCTGCCCTCGTGTTGCATACATGTTGCAGTTAGCTGAGCAGGATGTTCGCTGCTTGTGCCAGCTCTGTTCCGTCATCCGAGCGTGCAAACAGGTGCCCGTAAGTGTCCATCGTCATCACGATCGAAGCATGTCCGAGGCGCTCTTGAACCATCTTTGCCGGCAGGCCGAGACCGCCGTCTTCCTTCCGGTTGATCAGCCAGCTTGCGAAGAAGTGGCGCAACGCATGCAAGCCCGTGTACTTGGCCCTGAGGATCGGCTTGCCATTTTTGTCACGCTTGCCGGTATCGATCGTTACGCCCGCCCGTACCATCGCCGGCTGGAGGCCCTTCCTGACGACGTTCGAGTGTGAGCGCGAGTCACCATCGGGATTGGCGAACACAAGGACAGGCTTGTTCCCCTGCTTGAGCTTCAGCTCTTTAAGAGTGTTGACGACAAGCGGCGGCACTGGAATGGTCCGCACCCCAGCTTCCGACTTCGGTGGCCCCATTTCCCGGAACTGATCCACCCGTTGACGGACGGCAATCTCTCCGCGCTTGAAATCGACGTCCTGCCAGCGTAGGCCGCGCAACTCCGACGAACGCATGCCTGTAAAGACTGCGGTTAACAACAGCGGGCGCCAGGTGCCCTCAAGGGCGCCGAGGAGCGCCTTGATCTCCGCAGGGGTTGGAATATCAGTTCCGACCTTAAGTTTGCCCTTCTGGCGCTTCTCCTGCCGCCTGTCCCGGCCCTTCCTGCTTCCCTTGATATCCCGCACCGGATTGCGAGCTGCAAGCCCACGCTCACCAGCGTCCGCGAGTATTGAGCCGAGCGAAGTCAGAATCTTTTTCACCATTGCCGGCGATCTGCCTTCTTTCCGCATACGATCCTCAAAGTCGCGCACGGCCGGCACGGTGAGCTTTGACAAGAGCACCTGACCGATCATCGGCACGATGTGATGCTCCAAGTGACTCTTGCGCTGATTGACTGTCGAGCGCTCAAGGCCGGCATTCTCACCAGAGGCGATCCACAGTGACCCGGCCTTCTCGACCGTCACGCTTGCTGAGTCGGCAACGTGCGTCCCTGCCCTCACCTCGACGGCAGCCGTGGCGGCAAACTGGTCGGCTTCCTTCTTCCTTGTGAAACTCTTCAGCCGGCGCTTGCCGCCCGTGTCGAAATAGTCAACGACCCAAGCATATTTCTGTTCGCCTTTCGGTGTTACCCATTCTCGCTTGCGGACGCTCATTTATCGGCCTCGCCGTTGGACTGGTACTTTTCGTCTACCGCTCTCTTGCGTGCGGCCACGTCGGCATCTTGCCGACCTTTCCATTTGAGTAGCGCCTTCTGCAATTCACCCACAGCGTCTTCATCCAGAGTTGGATCGCGACCGGCGGCGCCCGCCTCAATAGCGTTCACGATCTCCTCCGTAATCACGTCAATTGCGCCGCCATATCCGCGAATCTTCCTCATCGCGGAGAAAAGATGGTGCAGTTCCTCAAGGCGCGCACTGATCGAAACAGGCTCCGGAAAAGCCATTTCGAGCGCTCTGACGATTTCGGCGTTCATGCTGCGGCCGTTACGATCGCCGGCCGCCTTAATACGTTCGCGCATCCCAGGCGGAAGTCGCAGTTGAAACTGGTCAATGTTCGTTCTGTTTTCGGCCATTTCTCATATCTTCTCTTTAAACCTATCCAGTGGATATGTTTCCGCTTGACTATCAAGCCTATCCGTTGGATATATCATATCCTCTGGATATTACAGGAGGCAATCATCCAATGGAAGAAATTACAAAAGATTCCGCTCCGCCTCTAGAACTTGTCTGGGGTGCGGCGAACATCGCGAAACTCATTGGCAGGTCCCAGCGGGCCACGTTCCACATGCTCGACAGCGGCGAGCTCCCGGCCAAAAAGGTCGGCAACCGATGGGTCGCGGAGCGCGGCAAGCTAGTCGCTTTTTTCATGGATGCCGCATGACCGCCGCACTTTCGCACGGCGGCTGCATGGGGTGATGGGCGTCTTCGGGGACGTTCGGAAAATACCCTAGCCAGCAGCTTCGCGCAACTCGCGGTGGTTTCCGAATGGAGACCGCTGATGACGAAAATTGATTCAGATTATTTCGACTCGCCGCCCCTTGGCTGGCTTTTGACACGCCACATCGACTGGCTAATCGCCTGCGGTGTATCAAAAGCGGCGATTGTTGAGCCCGAGCCGATCCGTCTGATCCATGGCTTTCGCGGGCATGACGGCTTCTTCGAAGTAGACCGTAGCGGCCCAACTTGGTTGGCTTTCCGCGAGTGTGAAGACATCTGCTTTTGGCGGCCGGAATCCGACGAATTAGCGCGCTGGACGGGCCGGGCGTTCGCGCTCGGCGAGCAGGCAGTCGACAATGCGGGAACCTATTCTATCGGGCACTGCCTCCATGTCTTCAGCACGCCCCTTTGCTGGCTCAAAGCCGGCCGCGACGGGATCGTGGTCATCGATTGGCGGCGCGCTTTTGATGAACTTCGCCATTGCCCGCGCGTCGCCGTCCACGAAGCCCTCCTGCCGGTCTACACCCGGCACATGCGGCCCGCGCGGATGCCACAGGTGTCTATCCTGCGCAGGCGTGAGGGGGCGACGTCATGACCGACGAACCAAAGTTCGGAGCTATCAGACTCGATGTGTATCATCAGGCGCACAGAATGGAGGAACCCGCTCCGCCGGCCTATTCGGAAGAGGCCCTGGCGCTTGAATTTGCCAACCGGAACAATTTTCATCTCCGATTTGTCGCTGCCTGGAGCCAGTGGATGGAATGGGACGGCAAGGTCTGGCGAGCGGACAAGACGCTCGGTGTTTACGACCAGTGCCGCCGACTGTGCCGAGAATTCGCCTCAGATTGCGATGGCAAGGAGGAGGTGCGGCGGCGGCTCGCCAGTGCCAAAACCGTGGCAGCCGTCGCCTCACTGATCCGGGCGGACCGGCGGATCGCGGCAGCGATTGATCAATGGGATCGAGATAATTGGAGCATCAATACGCCAGCCGGTGTTGTTGATCTGACAACCGGCAGGCTCCGCATTGCCTCGCCGGGCGACTATTTGACTAAAATCTCGACGGTGGCTCCCGGTGGGGATTGCCCGCTCTGGCGCGCCTTTCTCGCCCGCGTCACGGCCGGAGACGAGGAACTGCAAGCCTTCCTCCAGCGGGTGGCGGGGTATTGCCTGACCGGCATCACCCGCGAACACGCGCTGTTCTTTCTGTTCGGCCACGGCGGCAACGGCAAAAGTGTCTTCATCGACACGCTGATGAATGTTGTCGGTGATTACGGCAGGAGCGCACCCATCGAGACGTTTGTCGCGTCTAGCGGTGACCGTCATCCCACCGAGCTTGCCGGCTTGCGCGGCGCGCGGCTGGTGACGGCGGTGGAGACGGAAGAAGGACGCCGTTGGGCGGAATCGAAGATCAAGGCGCTAACCGGCGGCGACCGTATAGCCGCGCGCTTCATGCGGCAGGACTTTTTCGAATACCAGCCGCAGTTCAAGCTCGTGATCGCCGGTAACCACAAGCCCAGCTTGCGCTCCGTTGACGAGGCGATCCGCCGTCGCTTCAACCTGATCCCCTTCACAGTGACGATCCCGCCCGAGGAGCGGGATGAAACCCTGACGGAAAAGCTCAAGGAGGAATGGCCGGGGATTTTCGCCTGGGCGATCGAAGGTTGCCTCGAATGGCAGCGTATCGGCCTGTCGCCACCGAGAGCGGTCACGGAAGCAACCGCCCATTATCTGGACGCCGAGGACGCTCTTGGTGCTTGGATGGAGGATTGTTGCCAGCGCGATCCGCAAGCGTTCGAGGGCACCATCCCTCTCTATGCGTCCTGGAAAAGCTGGGCGGAACGATCCGGCGAGACCGCAGGCTCGCAGAAGAGCTTCAAACAGGCGCTCGAAGCGCGTGGATTCACGTCCGCCAGGATTCAAAAAATGCGGGGTATTTACGGGCTTAGACTTTCCGAGCCAGCTCGGGGAGGACGCTATGGAGAGTTCGATTAAACGCCTCGGTGCCACGTGTGCCACGAGCTTCCATTTCGGGCGTCATACGCGCGCCGCGCGCGAACACTGGAAAAGCAAACTCATGGCAAACATGGCACGCGAACCGGCGAGGAGGCGTTGCGGCGCGAGTTTCGGACTTTCAATGAGAGATGAAAAGGCGCCAGTCCCGGCGCCGGTGCAAGGAAGGAGACGATCATGACAAACGTGCTGAACAGCGAGCAGAGGAGCAAGCTGGCGGACATCATGGCCAAGGCGACGGATGACGGAGTGCCTTACTGCGGTGACCTCGAACTCATGAAACGCTTTCGCGTGGCTTGCCCGGAATTGGGCCCCGAGGTCGCAGATAACGCGGTGCGCGGCATGATCCGAGCGGGCCGGATGATGGGTCATATCCCGGCATCCGCTGAACCGCAATCGCCACCTGACTATTCGAAGCTCCCGCCGGAGATGGCCCTGCATCGGCGCATGGTCGATATTTTCGTCAACAACAAGGATGTTGATGAAATGCGGCGGCAGCTCATCAGCGAATGCGGCCATGCGACTAGCGAGCAGTTCTCAAAAGCCGCTGAAGAAGGCTTGCACGTGCTCAAGGAACGAATGGCGGAACGGAAACGGCGGATGGAGACGCACGCTCGTTTCGACCCCCTATTTGATGACATTGCCGACCCGGAAGCGAGCGCGATCGAGCACGCGGAGCGGAAAGCCGAGCAGGGCGATCCACTTGCAATCGAATTCCTTCGCTATGTCGCTGCCAACCTGTCGGCTTGACCACCAAACGGCAAGGCCGGAGCCGTTGATCATCCCGGCTGAAGAGGAGAAGGAAGTGAACGAGGAAATGATGGATATCTCACCCCGCATTAATGCCTTTGAATACCTGACACATCTGGAGACGGAACTGAGACTTGGGAAGCGCTCATGCTATTCGCGCGCTGAACTGGTGGACGCCTTCCGCCATGTACGCCTCCAGGTCGCCGCGCATAAAGATAATCCGGAGACCCCCGGGCTCCTCGTGCGGATAGATCAGGATTTGGCTGAAATCTCGCGATGACGGGATTCAGGCCGGCCGGGACGTGAGTGTCCCGGCCTCTAAGGAGGCCAAAGGCCGATGACGGATGAAAATCTTCTCCTGCTCCTTGCAGACACTGCGGGAGAAAATGGCCGGCGCGGGATCGGAACCGGAGCCGGCGCCCGACGTCACCGACGACCATTTCGCGGCCGGCAATCTGATCGAACTGCCGCTCGCCGCTCAGCGCGTCGGGATACACGTGGAAGGGAAGCCGAGATGACTAGCTATTCGCTCGCCCTCGCTAAAATGACCCGCCTTCAGGGACAGGGCTGGTGATCATGGGTGCCGCAGAACGCCAGCGCCGCTACCGAGCACGGAGAAAGGCCGGCCGCCGTGTCGTCGTTCTTGAAGTCGATGCGGTTGAACTTGCCGTCGTATTGGAGAGCTTGCACTTTCTTAATCCGATGGAAGAGGACAATGACGCAGCAGTCCAGCGGGCGCTCGTTAACATGATCCGGGCACTCAGTCGCGGCTTAACAGGTGACGCGTGACGCCGAGCTAGTTCGAGATCTGCTACCATCGACACATGGTTGAAACGACAACATACGAGACGATAAGCGATGGCTCGTTGCACGAAGCCGGGCACTGCGTGGCCGCCCTCAGCTACGGGATCGGCGTCCGCCGTGTCTGCATTGACGCTGGCGAGGCGGTTATCGAGCCTTGTGGAATTTATCTTGAGCAGGGGCGCTATCACGGAGCCGTCGCCCTCGGATACGCGATCGTCGCTCTAGCCGGCCGAGCTGCGGCGCCTACAACCAGCTTGTCGAAATCGGACGAACTTCTATTGGATCAAGCGATTTTCTTGGGGTCGTGGGCTCACCCCCCCGACGAGATGTGTCGCGCGTTTTCTGCTCTCGCCAATAGCTTCGTGCTCGTTCACCGTAAGGAGATCGAAACCCTTGCCACGATCCTTGATCGACGCCGAAGCATGTCGGGCGCCGAAGTCGAGGAAATCATCAGGAGCATCGGGCAATGGTAGAGAAGGAAGAGGAGCAGGAACTCGCCCTTCTCGCAACACGCGCCGAGGAGATCAGAACCGGCCTCGACACCAACTTCACGGAAGAGCAGCTTCAACGGCCATTGAGCAGGCGTATGGTTCACGCGCTCGTCGCCTCGCTGACCGCTACTACATCCGCGAAACTGAAGGCTCTCTCCGCCCGCGTCGCCGAACTCGAAGCTGGCGGCGTCCGCTATTCTGGTTGTTATCAAAGAGCGCTGGAATACCGAAAGGGCAGCGTCGTGACTTTCGTTTCCTCGATGTGGGTCGCCCTTGATAACGTCCCGGCCGGCGTGCAACCCGGCTCAAACACCGCCTTTTGGCAGCTGGCTCAAAAGGGCAATCCGTCAAAGCGCGTGAAGGCAACCGAGAGAGAGCAATGATATCCTTCAAAGAAGCCGTAGCGCGGACCTCCGCATCGCTCGACCGACAGATCGCGGACGCCCTCGACCAATCCGAGTTGGTCCTCCTCGACCAAGGAGCAACCGCAGACGAGATTGCCTCTTTCCGAGCTGAATACCTGGCCGAATCCCAAGTGTGGAGGGCCGAAGCCTTGGCTGAGATAATTCGCGGACTGTCAGATTGGGACGCGCCGACCGGCAAGCTGCAATGAAGCCGGGGGGATGGGCCAATGCCAAAATGGCCGCCTTCAAAAGGCCCGCGCGCCCTTTCATGCGTATAATTTTTTTGGCGCCGGCAGAAAAATGAGTTTTTCCCGTCCATAGATCGAAATGGCTAAGAAGACCCCCGGACGACCACCGCATAACCCTAGCGCAACCGACCGCCGTGTCGTCGCGCTGTTGGCTTCAACGGGAGTGCGGCAGTCGGAAATCTGTTACGTCCTCGGCATCTCCGAAAAGACGTTGCGACGTCGTTACGAGGCAGAGTTGCGCCGAGGCGCATGGAAGTTGGAATGCGCGCTCGCTCTGCGGCTTTTCGACATTGCCGGCGGCAAAAGCGCCGTCGCGCTTCGGGCGAACAAGTTTATATTGAAGGCTCGCTTCGGATGGTCGGAATTTGCGCCACGACCGCCCGAGTGAAGGCCGGATGCGCCGGACTATCTCATCTTAACTTTTCGCGGGTCCGCCCGCACGAGGCCCCGAGAAAGACACCATGACCAAGCCTGACACCGCCGCCCTGCTAGAGGACACCGCCGACCGGATCGCGGACGTTTCCCGGCCCGACCTTCAGATCCTTCTTCGCCGTGCCGCCCTGTTGCTGCGAAACTCCAGCTCGATCGCATTCGACGACGACGTTGAAGAAGCTCTCCGGGATTTGTCAGGCGAGTTCGGCAAGACCCGCAATGATACCATCCGGTTCATCGTCAGGGAGTGGATGGAGAAGAACACTTATCTGCCCGTGCACGAGTTGGATGAAGACGGCGAGGTCGACGGGAACGCTTAAATTGCGTTGATAAACTGTGGATTAATCGCCGCCCACGCTCACGGCATCAATGATTTGCGTCATAGTGCGACCTGCAGTCACGGAAGCGACCGCTCTGACAAAGCGAAATGGTCGCCCCGAGACTGCTGGCGCTACGCCCGCGTGGGGAGAGGGTGGCTGCAACCATCCTCTCCTTTCGGTAGCCTACCGTGCTACATGTAATGATGTAGCGCAACATGCAACATACCGATATCCACGATTCATGCGGCACAGTTGTCCGCACGTCCCTCGCCATATAATGGAGCATCACCATGCCTAGCTTGGCGCAGATGACCGGTTCACTGCACATCCATAATTTTTATATCGGGAAGTTGAAAGCCAAGCAGGAACAGCTTTTCGACAGCGACCCCGACCTGGCGATGCTTCTCGACAATGTGGCTGCCATTCTCTCAGAGCACGCGGTCGCGTTGGCCGGCGACATCGCTGACATGGAAGATGACGACACGTGAGTTCTGTAGCTAACGTCGGCACGGATAAGTATCCTGCAACGCAAGCAGCATCACCCATGCAAAGACGCTGATCTTGGCTTTTCCATGCTCTGGATGCTTGCGGACGAAGGTGACAAACATGTCCGTGTACTCCGCACCGCTCATCTTTGACAGCGCGGGTTCGCAATATAGGGGTGCCGTATGTCTCTCCTCCAGTGCGAAATTGGCCGCCTCTACTCCTTTCGCCGCCCCGATGACGAGCGCATGGATCTCGTCCTCGTCTAACTGCTCGATCATGGCATCGATCGACAACTGAGACCGCTCTGCTTTCCCGTTGGCAACGCCCCCGACCACAAGTGAGAGCGCCAATGCAATAACTGCCACCCGCATAAACTTTCCCATCGTGATCAATCTCGCGATCCTACATAACGCGACTGAAAATGGCAGCAATTGACAGAATCACTGACGCGCTGCCTAGCCCATATATCGCGTAATCAATGGTGCGGTTTTATTCGAGTGATGATCTGAAACAATATTAAAAGAATCAGAGCAAGCATTGCAGACCCAATAAAACTCGCAGAGTACAGGACCGAGAACCCATACTCTTTGCGCCCGAGTAGGAGCTCTAAAGCGTGGCACTTTCCATTTGTGCAGGCCTCTGAAATTGGAAATGTGTACACTAGTATGCAATAAATTATATAAATTATTACGCCGAAATATAACATCCACGACAGATCGCGTGTTGTTGTTTCTGCCATCGGAAATAAAGGACCGCCATGGCGATGCTTCTCTAAAACAAATATCCCTGCAAAGCATAGAGCCGTTGCGAACTGCCCTACGGTTACGAGAACAGGTAGATCGTATGTCTTTAAAAACATCAGCGAAATCAAAGCCACGAACCCTAATGGAAAAAGAAAAGCAGCAACAAAACGCTCACCACTCATTGCTCTTCGATATACGAGAGCTTCAGTAGTGACATAGGCAGACCAAATCGTCGCCAGAATTGGAACTGGGCCGGCGATCCAGGGCAGGCTAATAGAAGGCATAATTTCCCCAACACCACGACGAGTATTTCACGCACTGAGTCGTAAGAAATGCCAGAAGAAACAAAAAAGCGGAACTAGGCCGCGAACCATAAGTGCTTAATGATAGCGTTGGGTGGAAACCATCATGCAATTCGGCTAGTCGTCGTCCATGCTTAAGTTTGTAGAACTACAGCTCGGCCACGGTTGGGTTGCCGAGCCAAATGCCCCCAGCCTGAAGTTTCAGTTGCGGGCTCCAACGTCAACGTCTGTTTCCGCTCGCATAGGCCAGTGGGAGACGAAAAACCGTCGGGTATTCTCAGGGCTTTGAACCTATTTTCGAAGGCCGGTCCGAAGTTCGATGAGGCATGGGGCACTCTAAGCTTCATTCGCTGCAGCCGGTGGCGCTGGGACGACACCAACGATCATGAATGGCATAAGGTAGATGGCCATGGTCGTTACAGTGGCATAGCCCCGCGATGGGGCGAGTTCTATGAGTTAGTTGGCCACGACCCGATCCGCGATGCCGTGCCGTGGGAAACAATCCACGAAGACACCGCCAACTCTCGACATTTTCTCTATTATTTTCGCGACGAAACGCTCGAGTTCATGTCCGAGGAGTGGTCGTTCACCCCTAGCCTGACGGTCTTGTGAGGCTTCTTGGCTCTTCTCGGACTTTAGTTTCGGTTGCGGATCGTAGCAGTTGCCGCACTATTCTAACTCATAAACCGCGGCATTATCCGCTGGATCCCGCAGCCCCTTGTACGATGGGTGCCGCAGCTTCCCGTCATGCGTCCAGGCGCGATATTCGATCTCGGCGACAAGTTTCGGTTTGATCCAGATCAGGTTCTTGCGCCCGCCGGAATATTTCACCGCAGGCGCCGACACCTTAAGCTTGTCCATCGCAGCGCGAAGCTCCAATGCCTGGTTTGCCTTAAAGCCAGTACCGACCGATCCGACATAGACCAACTGGCCCTCTCTCCGCGCAGCCAACAGCAGCGCGCCGATATTCCCGAACGCCGAGCTTGACCGCTGATAGCCAATGATCGCGAAGCCGTCGCTCTGGATGCATTTGATCTTCTGCCATTCGCCACCGCGCCCGCCGCGATACGTGCTGTTCCGGTCTTTCGCGATGATGCCCTCAAGGCCATGCTCGCAAGCGATGCGCAGAAGCGTTTCGCCATCCGCCTCGATCTCCTCGGATAGACGAATGGCCTCCTCCCCGCCGGGCGGCACTATCCCCTCGAGGAGATGGCGCCGGGCGGTGAGCTCTGTCCCGGTGAGGTCGTGGCCGTCGAGGTAGAGCAAGTCGAAGGCCATCAGGACCGATTCCCATGATATCCGCTTGCCGCCCTTGCCTCCGAGCGACTGCTGAAGCTTGCCGAAATCCGAACGGCCAAGATCATCAAACACGACGGCCTCGCCGTCCAATATCGCTGTTGAGACGGGAAGGCGTTTTGCTGCGGCGGCAATGGCAGGAAACCGTTCGGTCCAGTAATGACCGCCGCTGGTCAGGATCCTGATGCCCTTCGGTTCGATGTGGACGGCCAGCCGGTAGCCATCCCATTTCACCTCGAACGCCCACTGTCGCCCTTTCGGCGGCCGCGGCTTCAGCAGCGCAAGGCACGGATCGAGGCGCGCCGGCATTGGGTCGAGGGTAAGCTGATGCTGTGCCGGGTCACGCTTCTTACGCGGCCGGCTGCGGAGCGGTGCGTCAGCGTCACCAAGCAGCGGCTGGGAAGGCTTGCGAGGCGGCTTTGTCATCGCCGCAGTTCATCAGCAACGCCTTAAAAAGCAATTGACCAAGATTGATTATTGACTTGGATCGTGGCGAGCAGAAACTAGCGATACGCTCGGGGTTGAGCGCGTCTATTGAGAGAAGGTAAACGACGATGACCCCGTTGCAGCCCGTGTCACGATGCGCGCTGAACAACGCTGAACTGGCCCTCTGTCAGAGGGTATATGACCGCATCATCTCAGCCAGACCGCTCATTTCAGATGCCGAGCGCGAGGACCTAGCCAGCATGATTATCCGGTCATACCAGCATGGGGTGACGGACGAGGATGCGTTAGTGCGGTTGCTGAGCTGATCGCAAACCTCCTATTCGGGCTGTCCGATAACAGGAACCTTACGCATCATCTCCCCATCAATTGCCCGCTTCGGCGGGGCTATTTTTGTTCCCGTCAAATTCATTATTGACTCGCCCGCCGACGAGAACATATTAGGAACATCGCTCGGGCGGAGCATCTCAATAATGCGGCAGAAAGGCCCTGAAAGGGGAAGGATGACGCATGGCCGAAACGATCGGCGAGGCAATGGACGCCGGGTGGGATGTCAGCGCCAGATGCGCGTGGGGGAAACGTGAGGGGCTGAAGAGCGTTCGCGAATGCCAGTGGAAGCATAAACTGGATATTGTCACCCTGGTGGCGACGAGAGGGCGTGACTTTCCGCTCGCCATGCTCTCGCAGCGGATGCGCTGCCCGGTCTGCGGCAGCCGCCGTGTGGCAATTGCCTACCTGCCCAAGAGCGCGCCGCGGGCTGAAACCATGCCACGGGGGTCGAAATGGTAAGATTTTTGGAGGTGCCGAATTGGGACCCTGGCTACGTCAACACGACGCCGCAACACATCGCAATTATGGCCGAATGTACAGCCTGCGGCGATAGGCGCGAATTCTCTATGGATCGGCTGCCGGCCAGCCTTCATTATGCGCAGATCAAGGAGGTCGAGAGACGCCTAAAATGCTCGGTGTGCGGCGCTAAGGCCGGAAAGCTGCGGTTCGGCAGCTTTGTGCCGGATTAGTAGGGAGGGGACAATTTGAGTATCGAAGGCCATTCATCGGCACCTGGCGCTAACGTGATCATAGAGCATTATTGCGAAGAGCCCGGCTGCAAGGAATGGGGAGGCTTCGGCAATAGCCCCTCGAAGGCTATTCCTGTTCGATGGTGGTGCTGGGAGCACTTTCCCCACAAGACTTATGAACAGGAACAGGCGCTGAGACGAAAGCTCGAGGCCGTGGACGAGACAACCAGACAATGATGGCTGGACTGATCCTATGCGCTTCACTGACGGCGGTCGACGGCGATACCGTCAAATGCGATGGACAGAACATGCGACTGCTGGGGGAAGGTGTTTCGTTCGTCTCAGGAATCGACACGCCGGAGATGGGGAGCCACGCGAAGTGCATAAAGGAACGGAAGCTGGCGTTGATCGCCAAGGGAAGGCTGAAAGAGCTCCTGGCTGAAAAGGGCTTGCGGGTGATGTTCAGCGGCGCGGTGGACAGGACGCCATCGCACCGGCCGCTCGTCAACATCTACAGAGCGAATGGGGAAGAGATCGGGAAGAAGTTGCTGCAGGAAGGCTTCGCTCGCAGTTGGAGTCGAAAACTGAGGAACAATTGGTGCGATTAAGCCAGCCGACCGCCAATCCAACGGACTCAGCCGGCACTGTCTTTCGCACTTCGTTCGCCGGTAAACAGCGCCCAGATTCCGAGACTCAGTCCAGCCAGTGCGGGAACGCCCAAGAGGACCCCAAAATAAATTGTGATCGGGAGGTCATGAATCCCTATAAATATTTCCTGCCCAGCACACTTATCAGCCATGTACCCTCTGAAATGATTACACTTTCCGACGTCAGGGAATAAAACGAAAAGGCCGTCAAAAACAAACAGGAATGTCAGGCAGAGGGCCACGGCGCGAAACATAATCGAGGCAGGACCACGCCTGAGAGACATGTCCGGTTTTGTTTTTTGAATGGACCACAACAGCTTGCCGAGTAGGAAGCACGCAGCCGTTCCGAGGCATTGGGCTATAATCAGGGCGAGCGTCGGGTTGATAAAGGCCTTCACGAATTGCGCAGCGAGAGCTGCAACGAATGCTACCAGCCCCAGAATTGAAACCACTGACGGAAATGTAATCCCGTCGCGTGTTACGACTGCGCGATAGAGAACATAGGAAGCCCAGGCAGTCAGGGCTATGGGAATGAGGCCGATGGGCCAAGGGAACGAGAGATCAAGCATGCCCTGACTATGCCTGAACACGTCCGTTACTCAACCGAAATGCGGAAACAAACCATCCTCCTCATGCGCTGTTTTTCGCCAGTGACGCAATGATGGCGTGGAGCTGTCGGGTCGTTTCCCTTCGGCCGCGCGCTGAAGATCGATCCGAGGACCGTGAAGCGAGGCTATCGCCGCGAGCTGGACATCGGCGCCGCAAAGCTTGAAGCCGCTCATCGTCGGCCATCTTCCCCACGTGGCCGAAGGTAGAGGAGCCGTCGCGCTCAAGACAATCCGGTTCACGTTGCCGGATTACGCGCCGCGCAAGATTAGCTAATAGGTGCGTTGTGTTCGCCAGTTTGCTTTCTGGCCCCCATAAAGGAATACGCCCACCTGTCCAATTCATCTGCAAGAGAGTCGCATAACGGGGTCAAATCAGCGAGCACAGCGCCCAGCCCTTCCGGGAACCACCTCGGACGCCGGCCCGGCGTGATCTCTTCCATGAAGAAGCCTTCGCTTACTACGTCCGTAATGAGCTTTAGCCAGTCCGATGCCTGCTCTAGGGATTCCTCAACAATTGGGTCGAAAAAGTCTCTCGCGTCTGTAACCGCGCGTGAATTGACGAGCCTATGCAGCGCATGCGCTCGATAGATCGCGAATTTGGCCTTGAGTTGCGCGTCGGGCGTCCAGTCAGGCTCGAACGCACCCTCGGGAACAAGGTCCAAAAGCTGTTCGATTTGTGCGACCCCTTCACGAAGTTGGTGAGGTACGCTGTGAGCAAGTCTCAAAGCAGCGAGTTTACGAGGCATCTGCGTAACATGCAGTTCCCGTTCATGCCGCGCTTGCTGCAATCGGTCTGAATCTCTCATTTGCCGCACAGTCCATCGGGCAGCGAGGATCGCCAGAATACCTGTGATCAATGTCTGGAAATCAAACAGGAAGTTGCGAACCACGTCACCGCCCTTTCCGGTAGGAGCTCTCGGTTCTCCAAACGCTGCCGGCAAAATCAGCGCTGCTACAACAAGCAGTATCCAAAGGAGTTCAAGTTTCCGTTTATGGTCCTCCGTCACCGGGTGCCCCTTCATTCGCCTGCATGGCGCGTTTTTGCACGCACCGATTAGGGCGTGATTCCCCGATGATCGGTCAATGCTGCACGGACTTTGTCCACGGCGCTTTAAGTTCGGCCGGGAGGAGCTTTTCGGGTGGCCGGAAGGACGAAGGCGATACCGGCCGGGCATCCAAACCGCAGTTTCGATTTGTGAACTTGCTTCTGTGCTGTCTCAGCCAATACTTCGAGGACCGGTATGCGAATCGAAGCTGGTATGACAAATGCGGATAACGATAACCGACTTGATCGGTGGTGTGTACGACTACAACGAGCATGCAAAGCTGGCCGATCGCGGCGCCCGCCGCTATCATCCCTTTTCCTTTGACTTCGACTCGACCCCCATGAACCTCAAGGACCCTGAGGAGCACTGGGATGAGCAGGCGAAAAATGATCACGCCAACAGCCGGGCCCAAGTCGTCGAAAGGCTCAAGGTCGAGCACGGTGTCCGAAACATTGCGATGATCACCCAGAACACGATCGATCTGGGGCCTAAATCGATGTCCTTACTCAGCTATCACAACATGCTGCACGAGCAGGCGCGCCGCTCGTTTGTCACAGGCGCGTACTATCCCGCGTTGGTCGCAGCATGCGCCCTTGGCGAGCGCATCCTTAACCATCTCATTCTTGACCTCCGGGATAGTTTTAAGGCCTCCCCTCACTACAAAAAGGTCTACAGGAAGGACTCCTTCGACTACTGGCCTTTTGCGGTAACGGTGCTGATGGACTGGAAAGTGCTGGTCACTGGCGTCGAGGTGGACTTCCTCGCGCTGAGCGACCTGCGAAATCGCTCGATTCATTTTAACCCCGACACCTACCAGTCTTTGCGTGAAGATGCGCTTACCGCTCTCCATCGGCTTGATAAGATCATTGCGAAACAGTTCGGTTACTTCGGCCGCCAGCCCTGGTTCATCGAGAACACACCAGGTGCGCAGTTCATAAAGCGGGACTACGAAACCGACCCGTTCGTGCGCACTTATATTATCCCGCGTAGCGGCTTCGTCGGACCGCTTTACGGCATGGAGATGACGCCGGATGGCAACTGGCGGCATCTCGATTATGCCGACTATGGCGATGAAGAACTTGCTGACGAGGCGTTTGCGACACGTGTCAGGGACCGCGATCCGAAGAAGGTTGTTTCCCGCGAGTTGATTGAAAAGAACCGCAAGAGCATGGGATAGACCTGCTGTTGACGGTCGAAACTCCTGACGGCCGGCGGCCGGCAGCTTGGATTGGACGATACCCCTTTTTGATAGATGTTCGCCGTGCGGCAACGCGCTTACGATCTTCACGCCGGGGGAGATAGGGCATGCGTCAGGGTTATCGCGTTCCGCAGAAGAAATCGGTGCTGCTCACGGCGCCCGGCTTAGTCATCGGCGCGGTCGCGTTTGGCGCGGCCGGCGGCTGGACCGCGAGCGACATGCTGGCCTCATGGAACGCTTCTGGCGGTTCCGGACAATCGTGCAGGATCAAGGGCAACATCAGCATCGACACGGGCGAGCGCATCTTCCATGTGCCGGGGCAGAAATACTACGCACAGACGAAGATCAGCCCCCAGTACGGGGAAAGATGGTTCTGTACGGAGTTTGAGGCTTGGGCGGCCGGCTGGCGAAAATCGAAATCGTGATGAGCGGAAAGAAGGCTTCGCCCGAACACGGAACCCTAAATGCCGGAACGACTGGTGTCACTGAGCGGAGTTTTTCCCGTGTCCTTTAGATCCCCACCATCTGCCGAATTTTGCGTTTAAGTGAACCAGGTTCTTTTCCAATCACCGTCCGCCCCGTTAAATATCCAGAAACCTCATCAGATAACAAAGCAAATGAAGCGTAAAACAATATAACGATGGGTGAAAACATCACGAGAGCACACGAATTCGAAAGCACTGGTGCGATCGCGAACTCAGAGGACAATGTTTCAGCCAATATAACCAGAGGAATCCAGGCAAATACCGAAATCAAAAGCCCGATTACAATAGCATAAAGGCCATATTTCTTTTCATTTATCATTAAAATTCTTAGTAAACTAAAAAGATAGCTTCGCATCTTCAGTCCCTCAGCGACTCTGGTACGGGATTAGCAGGGCGCCATCCATCGGCCGCTCATCAACATTTCGAACGAATGGGGACGAGATCGGGAAAAAGCTGCTCAGGGAAGCTCCGCCCGCCCCGCTCCGAACTCGTGGTGGATGGGAGCTGAGATCTAACCGTCTCGCCTTCCACGCTCATACAGGCCTTCAATTGTAATTTCTCTCATCGCCATTTGAAGCCATGCCGTAAAAAAGCCGGTCCTGAATTTTGACTGGGACCCCAGTTCGACTAGGAGAAGAATCGTCAGAAAAGCGAAAAGCATGACCGGCCAAAGGAACGAGACATCCGCGACCGTGGAAGGATCAATGTCATTGAGTTGGACATAAAGAATCGTTCCGCCAAACAGTACCGCACAGCAAGGCGCAAGGGCCAACCAAGCCCAGACAAAGAAGCGGACTTCTTCATGTAAATTTTTCACCCGCTTTTGCTCCGTTAATGAGAGGCTGCGATAGTCAGTATCATAGCGGGGCTCTCCCTGAAAACGGCCACGTGAACGTAGGACGCAAGAGACGACAATGTTTCCCTAAGGAGCAAATTCCCCCAGCCCTTATCCACGAACCGCGCTGGCGGCCCCGTGGGAGTCAAGGCGGGGCATCAGCGCCGCGTGGACAGGTTCCAGTATTCACAGAGCAGATCGAGGTATTCGCGGAGATCGCGGGCGGCTCTGAGCTTGGCCCGTTTGCTTGCTCCTGGGCCGACAATCTCACCGAGGGAGTAGCCCTCGCCGCATATCCGCGACACCAGCCAGTACCCCTTCTCGCCAAGCAGAGGTCGAATCCGACGAAGTTCCTCGGCCGCCTGCATCTGGCGGTGGCCGATCGGGTCCGCAATACCGCCGCCATCCACCGGCTCACGACCGTAGTCGATCGCCCGCGTGCTCCGGCACATCGCTTCCCACAAGGCGCGAAACCTCGTCGCGGCGGCGAGCTGAGCGGCGTCGATCCGGCCGCGCGAGGCCAACATCGTGATGGCGCTTTCCCGGATGTTGACGATCGCCGGAATGGTTCGGGGATTACCCGCCTCACCGTCATGCGCCGGCGAGAAGTACGGATTCGCGATGGTCACCGCCCGCAAGGAGCGGTGCGGATCGGAGGACGGCGTTCTTTTCGATGAGATGGGCATTGAGGAAGGATGCCACAACGCCGAAGGTTAAAAAAGGCACGAACGGCCGGGGTTTAGGAGGGCCGGCATGTCGCATACATGTCGCACGGAGCTGCCGTCACTAAATGAGAGCCGTTGTAAACATTGAGAAATTTTTTGCAACATATGCAACATGCAGCCAAGGGGAGGCTGACAGCTAGGTCGCGCTAAGCTTTTGTTTTTACTGGTAAAATTGTTGGAGGCCTCGCCCGGAATTGAACCGGGGTACAAGGATTTGCAGTCCTCTGCGTCACCACTCCGCCACGAGGCCTCACCTGTGACCGACATCGAAAAATATCGTGTGGTGGCCGCGATTTAGACCAGCTCTAGAATGAGCGCAAGACCTTTCATTCTGAATGTGGTCCTTTTTTCATTCCGAACAGGCGTTAGCGGAAAATCCTGCGTGACCCGCTCCACGCTTGAATGATGATAGCGGGTTAACTACATACCAATAAAAGTCCAGCCCTTCGGCATCACCCCAAATAGTTACGATTGCAATGCGAACCGATTTGGTTGATCCCCATTTTCTGGGGAGAAATCATGCACGACGCGACATTCGGCGGGACTGCCAAAGACATCTTTTTTTCACTTCTTGCCACGCTCAAGCGCCTCTCGAGGATCTATGTGAACGGAGGCAAGGAAGACGAGTGGGGCTATGCCCTCGTTACCGAAACTGTCATCGACATCAACACGAAGATGCCGATCACCGGCCACGTGATGCGCAAGGTCGTCGACGGCAAGTTTGTTCACCGCCAGATGACAGAGGAAGAGTGCGAAGATTTCGACGCGGGCCGATCCTGGTGAATTGCCTGCCACTCGGGACATGAAAAACCACCGGCGGCATTTGGACGAATTCCCAACTTGACTTAGAGCGCCTGCCCGCCATCTTATCGCCGTGGGAGGGATAGGAGCTGCGATGGAATGGGCTGCCCTCAAAGAAAGGCAGGGACGTGCGGCATATGATGCCGAGACCCGGGATCTCCACGTAAAGTTCGCCGGTTCAGCGCCGGTGAGACATGCGAATATTCCGCCGCATGTCTACCAGAACCTTCTGGAAACGAACGATCCACACTTTTATTACCGGTATTATATCGCGCCATCGCGCGTCTCACCGGCCCGTCGACAACCCTTCTCGATGGTCGTCCACGGACTGAAGCTCGTTCTGCTTCTTGCCGCCTGCAGTGTGTTGATGGCAACCGAGCTGGATCCGGGCCATGGCGGGATTTTCGAGGAAAGCGAACTGAGATCGAATTAGAATCGCTTCATCCGGATCCATGCAAATCGAACTCGACACCCGACCTGCGTGATCAGCCGACGGTGATACCGACGCTCTCAAGCGAGGTCCTGTTCTGGGAACGGTAGCGGCGATCGTCCCGACCGCGGTCGTTCCTGCCGTCGCGCTCATTACGGCCGTTAAAATTGCGATAGTTGCGAGGCCCGTTATACCAGCCTTCGCCTTGATCGATGACGCACCCTTCGGGGCGGCGGCAGATACCGCTCGCGTCAAAACCCCGGCTGTCGACGGCCTGGGCCTCGGCTGATGTGGCTGAGACCATCGCCGCTACCGAGAAAACTGCAATAAAAAATGGCTTCATATCCTCACCCGGATCGTCGTGGTGCGTTTCAGCTCCATAAACCACCAATGCCGAAAACGATCCACGTTCCGCAGGGCGTCTCCCGCGACCGCCGTTAGCCGGCCGGCGTTCGCCGCCTGTGCCACCAGACTGCCAGCCGGCGCCGAAGCCGGCGGGCGATGGAAAGATCATGCGAAAGCACCAGGAGGCCGAGCGGCAGCATCCAGAAACCGAGGACCGGCAGGAAGCCCAGCAATCCACAGAAAACGAGGGCCGCACCGATTGCCATCCGTCCGATGCGTGAGTGCGGCATGCCAATGCTGAAGGAGCCGAGCATAAGCCTGTGGTTTACGTGGTCGATACCGAAGCGCCCTGCCCGCCTTCTGCGCTTTTCGCTGCCCGTTGTCTCTTGGCGATCATTCCTGTTTGTCATTTCCCAGAGATGGGCGCAGACTGTCCAAATACAAGTTCATTTCATTTTTTTGAAAAAACCGCTTGGCAAATCGGGCAAGCATTTGTATTAGCCCACTCACACCGCGCCAAGCAGTGATCCCTGGTAGCTCAGCGGTAGAGCATTCGACTGTTAATCGACAGGTCGCCGGTTCGAATCCGGCCCGGGGAGCCAATTCTAGAAATAAGTGCCTGTTTTTGTTGAGAAATCCGAAGGCAGGCACTTACTTCCCCGCTTTCCCCCAATTTGAAGTCATATGTCGCCGTCGCTTGGGCTATAATTTTTCTGTTACTGATTTATCCCAACGTTAATTCCGCCGTTGGCGGCACACCGACCGTGGGCGGCAAGGCACTCCTCTCGCCTAGTCCTAAATCCGCACCCGCCTGAACCTTGCGAAAGTTCCCAAGGCGCGTGGATTCGGTCTATCTGAAGCTTTTGCTGGTAACCACGGATGTACTGGCGCCGTGCTAATGCAAAAGAAGGGTCGGCGCTGGCATTCGCCCGATCCTTCTCTTTTGCGACAGTTCAGTGGCTACTGCTGATAGCTCCCTTCCCTGTCCGACACCGTGATTTCCTCGCACCGCAGCTGGTCAGATCCAGACAGGTATCGGCGCAGGTTACCCTACTGCATGTTTTCATGCCGAGGGCAGTTGCCGTTAGTGCTGCCGACTAAAAGTCAAAATACACGGTCACACCTGACCGACGGCGATAGGGGTAATCGTCGCGATAGCCGTAATAGTCGCGATAGCCGTGGTAGTCGCGGTAGCCGTAATAATGCGGACGATAGCAGGAGCCGTAATACCGGCAGTCGCGGTAAGCGTACCGGTGTTTCTTCCAGTGGCCATACGCATGTCCATTACCGTGGTGACGGTGTTTGACCTGCTCGACGTCGGCGGTGTGTATAGCTACCGCTTTCGGCACGACAATCGGCGCGGCGTTAAGCGGCAGGGCGAAAGATGCAGACAAGACAATGGCTGCAAGCGAGGAAAAAAGCATCTTCATCGGCGCATCCTTTCAAGCTGCGATTCTGGGTTAACAAGCATTAACCTCCGATGAACGACGGCCCGCTCACAAAAACACCAGACAACGCACCGCTGGTTTGGCCGCGGGTGGTGTTCGAGCCGGCCATTGGTGTTCAGAGCAAGCGCACCCGGGCAGTCAGCCGGCGGCGACCGTTATCGAGGGAGCGCGCCCGACGCTGCTGCCTGGCCGCCGGCATAGGTCGATAAGATGTGAAAATGGCACGCCCATTAAGTTGGGCGTGCCGAGTTACCGATCCTTGCTCCGATTAATGCAACTTACCAGGTCTGGCGATTATACCAGTCGTCAATGTCTCGCCGGGTACGGTCTTTCTCGTAGCCGTAGCGCTCCTGGATCTTGCCTTCGAGCTGATCGCGCTTACCGTTGATGACGTCAAGATCGTCGTCGGTCAGCTTGCCCCACTGCTCCTTGACCTTGCCTTTCATCTGCTTCCAATTGCCTTCAACGCGGTTCCAATCCATGGCTCATTCCTCCTGTCGTAGGAAAGAGGAACGGAGATGAGCGATAAGGGTTCCGCTTCGGCAGGCGGCCAGCCAGTACAGAATCAACATTCTTCGTATGGGCAGCGAGTGGCAAGACTCCGCCTCGAGCGGCTGGAGGCTCCGATTGGGTGTTCAGCATGTCGGATCGAGCGCTTTGTTCTCGCAATTTTGGTCGTCCGACCCCAGACATCGGATTTGAAGCGGCTCCCTCTCTAATAGCTGCACGAACGGCCGTCGCCGGGCCGGAAGCCGTCGGCGCAGGCAGGGTTCATGGAATCGCCAGGCTGGTATCCCGATGCCGAGCCATATGAATTTGGCGGCGTCGAGCAAGCTGAGGCAATGACCGACAGGCCAATTGCTCCGGCCGCTAAGAATGCTCGAAATCTGTTCATGAATACTTCTCCCATTTCCGCTGCGCTCGGTAAGCGAGAGTCCCTTCTTCCAGAACTACGGGAGCATTCCCGAACTCCTCCGAAATCACTCTGCGGCTGAAGATATAGCCGCGACTCTCAACGGACGTCAGCTTCAGCCGCGAAAAATTCGTGCCGGTCGTTAAGAATTATGCGTGCAATACGTTCATATCGTCGGCCATCCTCGCGGTATTAAAAGATAGCACAACGCATATGGCGCCCCGGAAGCGACACTGACTTCCGGGGCAAGTTGACGAAGCTTTCACCGGCATGCATTTGCCGCGTCGGGTTGTGTCGAGCTATTGCCGGAGGTGGGAGCCGGGTTGCCGGTGCCGCCGGCCTGCTGGCGCTGGCAGTCGTTCGGATCGCCGCCGGAGCCGGTCGCACCGGTCGCACCGGCGCCGATAGTCGTATTTGCGTTTGCGCCGGCACCGCCGGAATTGGTGTTGCCGGAACCGCTGGCGTCCGAACCAGACATGGTGCCGCTGCCGGAACCTGAGGCTCCGCCGCCGCTGCCACTGCCCGATCCCGAGCCTCCACCTGATTGCGCCATTGCCGACGTTGCCAGGCCAATCGTGATTGCTGCTACTGCCATCATTCTCAGAAGCATTGGATATCCTCCTCGCTGCTTCATTGCCGATAGGCAGCAAACAAAAGCCTCTGGAGATTGTTTCAGTTCGAAAACGTACAGGAACGTCCCTGCGTCGCTCACCGCCTCGGCCGATGACCGAACGAACGGCGGAAACGCCCTCATTCTTGACTCGAAGGCGGATGAGAACATAATAGGAACATCGGTGGGGCGCAAATGAAAATCGGATTGGAAGCTCTGAAGGAGATCGAGGTCGTGCGTCCGCAGGCAGCCGAAAAATTAGCAGAAGAAACGTTGAGAGGAGAAGTCGACGCAGTTGTCGCTTTTCACCAAGGGACGTCCGTGCCGCCATTACAACGCTGCTGCTGGATTGCCGTCATCTCAGACTTCAGCTCGCCCTGAGAGATAAAGGCGTGAGCCGCGGCATGGCCTGTGAACGGACAACGACCGTTGAAAGGCCATGAGACATCGTCGCGGTATCGGCCTCGCGCCTCCTGATCGCCACTCCGTCGAAATCGAAAAGGCAACATTGGCGACGTTGCCGGAGTGGTTCGTCATGTATGCCCGTTGCCACGCATGTCGCCGCCAGATGTTTATTGAGCGGCGGAATATTGCCCGTCGCTGCGGCCAGAACCTGTCTCTCGCCAGTCTGGCCAAACGCCTTCAATGCCAAGGATGCGGCAACCGCTCCGGCAATCTGCTGCTCCTTCAAATGCTGCCGCGCGACTGACAGGCAACCGCGCGCTTCAAACCGACCGCTTCCACCGGCGGGAACAAACGCCATCGTTAAAAGTTGTGTGGCATCAACCACGTAACGTCGCCTTTGACAGGAGGTCTCTCATGGGTCGCGGTATTCTACTTTGGCTGCTTGGCGTTCCACTGCCTATCATCATTCTTCTGGCTCTGTTTATGCGATAGGAACGGATCATGTCGGTTTCAATGACAGGTTCCGGAGAGGTTGCCACTCCGGTCGAATCCTCCAAATCCGCCATGACATGGGGACCCATCTTCGGTGGCGCGGCCGCCGCCATCGGAGTGACCCTCATCCTTCTTCTTCTGGGATCCGGGCTTGGCTTGACGATGGTGTCGCCCTGGTCGGGACAAAGCAGCTCGCTCGGCACGCTCGGCATCACAGCGGCGATCTGGCTTGTTCTCGTGCAATGGCTCTCCTCCGCGCTCGGAGGCTATGTAACCGGCCGCTTGCGCACAAAATGGGCCGCCGTCCACACCGACGAGGTTTTCTTCCGCGACACCGCGCATGGTTTTCTAAGCTGGGCTCTGGCAACCATCTTCGTCGCCGGATTCCTTGCGTCGTCGCTGACATCGCTTGCCGGTGCCGGTGCACAGGCGGTAGGATCGGCCGCGCAAGCCGTAGGCTCGACCGCCGCGGCCGCCGGTACGGCAGCAGCAACGTCGTCAACCTCGCCGCTGGATCTTTCCACCGCCTATTTTACCGACGCATTGCTACGCCCTGACCAGGCGCGTGCGGCAGCGACATCCAACGATGCTGCGGCAACGTCGGAAGTCTCCCGCATCCTCCTCAATGGCGCTGCCGAAGGGCAAGTTCCAGATGAGGACAAGGCCTATCTTGCCACCATCGTCTCTGCGCGGACCGGTCTCTCCGAAGCCGATGCACGCGCCCGCGTGGATGCTGTGCTGAAGCGTATCGACGACGCTAAGGCCGCCACGCAGAAGGCTGCCGACGAGGCACGAAAAGCCGCCTCGACCACGGCATTGCTGGGATCCTTGTCGCTTCTGGTCGGCGCCTTCATAGCCGCTGCGGCTGCGGCTCTGGGAGGATCGCAACGCGACGCAGAGGAAGATCTCGTCGTCACATCCCGCCTCTAACTGAGGGGGGGCGCGGTCTCAACGGCGCGCCCCAGTCCTCGGCTCGGCAGTCAGCCTGACCAAAAGCACGCACGTCACGCTAAAGCCGGTAGAGGAGCGTATGAAGACGTGAAACGCCAAAGCGCATCTGAATAATCGCGACACGCCTGGTGATGGAAACGGCTACGATCTGCTCCATCTTCCTTTATGGGACTGTGGAGAGCCATATGCGCTGGCGCTTTCGACTGATTTCCGACCTCGCCGTTTCATGGGCAGGGCACCGTGTGGTTCCTGTCGCGCTGATTGGGTTCATAACTCTATGGACGGCAGTCGGTTTAAGATTTTCCTTTCCCCGGCAGTGGTTTCTGCTGACCAACATGGTGGGCACGCTCGTCACATTCCTTATTTTGCTGCTGCTGCAGCACTCCCAAAATCGGGACATGAAGGCACTCCATGCCAAGCTCGACGAACTAATCCGATCAAGCGAGGCAGGAAACCATTGGATTGCAGCCGAGAAGAAAGATGCCGACGCCATTGAAGAGATGCGGCAGCAACATCAAGACCAGATTTCGGCGAAGCGAGTGTGAGGAGATGGGCGCCTCTAACCGGACGTTGCCTCTGCGCCGGATTTCTCGTCCGATTTCTCATCCGCCTTCTCCTCGACGCTTTCGGCCTTTTCTGCAAGCGTCTTGCTCATTTCCCTGAGCTCGCCCTCGTCGAGCTTTTCGATGCCGACAAATTTATTGGCGGCCTGACTCGTCAGAATGAGTTCGTCAAGCTTGGCCTGCAAAGCCTTTCCGTCACGGTTCTGGCTGTTCTGCAACACAAACACCATCAGAAAGGTGATGATGGTGGTCGTCGTGTTGATCACGAGCTGCCACGTTTCGGAATAATCGAAATATGGCCCGGACACTGCCCAGACGAGGACGAGCATCAGAGCTGCGATAAAGGTGAACGGCCTTCCCGACAGCTCGGCGACGGCGGTTGCGAAGGAAGAGAAGAAGTTGGATTTGTTCGACATTCGAGAAGGCTCCCGCAGCATCAATGCTGTCAATCGACAACATCAACTCCACATCCGGGCGGAAGTTCCTCATGCCGTCGAGGTCGATCCGGACGGCATGCTCAATGCATGAGATTGCTGGTCAGACGCGTCGGATCAAACCCGATGAATCAGCGTTTCTGTGATTTGGCAACGGCCTGCTTCTGGTGGCTGAGGACCAGTTCGATCTGGACATCTTGTTGAAACTCCATCACCCGCTGACCGACAAGGCTCTCCGGCATTCCCGCGGCTAGAAGCTGATCGGCAAGCCTGCGGCACTCGGCCTTCCAGAATTCGACTGCGTCCGCGCCATGCCGGCGGCCGAGTTCCCGGGCGCAGCGTTCGATATTGGCAGTTCCGGTTGCGGAGGGAAAGGCAATAACCTTGCCTTCGTGAGAGGTGGCGGCAGGGCGGCAGGTCGTTTCAGTGGCCATCGAATACAGGTTTCCTTTGATCCTATATGTTGTCTACGGGAGGATGGTTAATGCTTTCTATTCGTTCGCCTCTTCCAATGCCGAGACTCTGCGTCACTGCCGTCAGATCACCGCATCTTCGGCCTTGACGCCGCCACGCCGATACGCCGACAGTCTCGGTCACAATCGACACCTTGAGGCAGCAGAGACCAACGATGACGATAACCGCCCCCCGCGATTTCCTGAAAAGCCTGTTCGACGCGGCAGTTCGCGCGGCCGATCCGCTGACCGGCATCAAATCGCACCTGCCGGAGAAACCGAAAGGAAGAACCGTCGTGATTGGCGCCGGCAAGGGCGCGGCGCAGATGGCGCGGGCGCTCGAAAGCGCATGGGCCGGACCGATCGAGGGGTTGGTGGTCACGCGATACGGCTATGGCTGCGAAACACGCTTCATCGAGATCATCGAGGCAGCCCATCCGGTGCCCGACGCTGCTGGGTTCGCTGCCGCCAGACGGTTGATGGAAACGGTGAACCGGCTGACGGAAGACGATCTCGTGATCGCGCTGATCTGCGGCGGCGGCTCGGCACTGCTGCCCGCCCCGCCGGAAGGATTGACGCTCGAAGACGAAATTGCGCTCAACGAAATGCTGCTTGCGTCGGGCGCGCCGATCTCGGCGATGAATGTGGTGCGCAAGCATCTCTCCACCATCAAGGGCGGAAGACTGGCGGCAGCGACGAAAGCGAGAGTCGTCAGCCTGATCGTTTCGGATATTCCCGGCGATAACCCGTCCCACGTCGCCTCCGGGCCGACGGTGCCCGACGGTTCAACACGGCAAGAAGCGCTGGAGATCATCAGGCAGTATGGATTGCAGCTGCCGCAGGCCGCGCTCGACCATTTGAACTCGCCAAAGGCAGATGCACCGCGGCCGGACGATCCGGTATTCCTGCGGCACGAGCATCACATCATCGCCTCTGCCGGCGTTTCGCTGGCGGCCGCCGCTGCCGAGGCGGAATCACAAGGGATCACGCCGGCAATCCTTTCGGATGCCATCGAAGGCGAATCGCGTGACGTGGCGCTGGTGCATGCGGCCATCGCCCGCGAGATCCTCGGGCGGAACAGGCCATTCTCGAAGCCGGTCGTCCTCCTGTCCGGCGGCGAGACGACGGTGACGCTGAAAGCCAAAGGCGGCAAGGGCGGGCGCAATGGCGAATTCACCCTTGCCATGGCGCTTGCAATCGATGGGCAAGACGGCATTGCTGTGCTGGCTGCCGACACGGACGGGATCGACGGCTCGGAAGACAATGCCGGCGCCTTTGCCGATGACGGCACGGTGAAGCGTCTGCGCGCCGCCGGGCTCGATCCGCGCCGACTGCTCGACGGCAATGACAGCTACTCGGCGTTCAAGGCTATCGGCGATCTCTTCGAGACCGGTCCGACCGGAACCAACGTCAACGATTTCAGGGCGATCCTCATCCGTTAGAGACGACTAACCGGCGATCAGGTCTTGATCCGTCCCTGCCCGACCAGCCAGCCGACCGATTCCTGCACCGCCTGCAGAGACGTATATCTCGGGGTGTAGCCCAACAGGCGCCGGGCTTTGGCAATCGAGCAGTTCGGACTGCGGGCGATGTGCTCCCATGTCGCCTCCGCGTCCTCGGCCGTCTGGCCCTCCGCCCAGGCGTCGAATGGTGCGAAGGTGAGCTTCGGGTCCTGCCCGAACCACCGCGACATGAATTCGGCGTAGCCGCGAAGCGTCACGGCCTGCTCCGATACCGCATGGAAACTTTCGCCGATCGATGCATTCCGATTGGCGATCGCGTCCATGAACATCGCCGCCACGTCGTCGGCATGGACATGATGAACGGTCTCCAGACCGAAATTGGGCAGCGCCAGAGCCTCTCCGCGGGCAAGGGTCGAAAAGACCTGCAGATTGAAATTGCCGGCCGGATTGAGCGGCGCCCATCCGCGGCCGACAATGTGGCCGGGATGAATGATGGTCGCCGGAAAACCCCGAAGTCTTGCCTGCTGCAGCAGATAGGTTTCGATCGCCGCCTTTTGAATGCCATAGTCACCGAACGGAGACTTCGGCGCTTCCTCCCGTGTCGGCACGGCCACCGGATATCCATGTGTCCAGATCGTGCCAGTATGTAGGAAATGGCCGACATGCCCTGACAGCGCCGTCACCAGCTGCTCGGCGCTTTCCAGCGTGAAGCAGATCATATCGATGACGATATCGGCGTTCAAGGCCCGCACGGCCGGGCCGAATTCGCCGGTCCGCTCCATCTCTACCCGGTCCATCTGTCGCTGATCGACGGAGGCCCAAGCGCGGTTTGCCGTATAAGGCCTTGCCGCGCCGCGGCTGATGGTGACGACGTCGTGACCCGCCTCCACCAGACGAGGAATGAGATAGGTTCCGACATGGCCCGTTGCCCCAATGACCAAAACGCGCATTGTCTTCCCTCCCGATGGCATGATCCGCTGCGACTATGCTGCGCCGTCCAGCGATCGTGCAAGCAGACTTTTCGTCGCGAATGGAGCAGGCCTTCTATTGGTTCCTGAAAACGAGGCAGGTGCCGCCGTGCTTGCGGATCTGATTGCAGACGTCGTTGGCCTCCATTCGTGTCTGCCGGGCGATGCGGGCAGCATAACGCGGTCGAAAACCGAAGCTGCGATCGCGCTGACGCAGGATCAGGGGCTGCTCCGCGTTCAATGGCGCAGGCAGATCCAGCACGGCGTCGCGAAACATGCGCCGCGCCACGGCGGCATCGGCATTCGCCGCCAGTTGGACGCCCCAGGGTGCCCAAATGCCCTCCTGGCGCCAAGGCGTGTCCTTCAATATCCTGCTTTCGGCCAGCGCCACGCAGCCGTCAAGGAAGGGCTTGTCCTTGTCGAGCGGGGCGGCTGCATTCTCAGGCGGATTGTCCTTCCACTCCTCGACCGTGTGGGCGGTGATCGCCATCACGTAGCCGCGCGTCTCGTAGGGTAACCTGCCTGATGTAAGGTAAGTCGCAAGGCGGTTTTCGCCGGCGTTGTAGGCGGCCGCGGCAAGGCCGAGATTGCCAAAACGATTTCGCAATTCGTCGAGATATTGCGCCGATTTCCTCAAGGCTTCCAGCGCCTGATAGCTGTCTTCGAGGCCGCGAAGTTTCGCCGTTCCAGGCATGAACTGCGCAATGCCCTGCGCGCCCTTGATGCTGACTGCGTCGGGGCGAAAGGTGCTTTCCCGCCAGATGAGTCGGGCGAAATAAGCCGGCGGCAACCGATTGGCCTCGGCGAAATGCTCGATCGCGATGCAAAGGTCACGATTGAAACTGTCCTTGCGGATGCAGAGCCTCTCGCCTGAACCCAAGGCCGAGGGTCCCGAATAGAGACAGGCCGGCTCGGCAGCACTCCCTTCCGGTTGAGCTTTCGGCGTATCGACGCCGGAAAACAGAAAACAAAGCGAAAGCAGGGCCTTCGCCGAATTCCTCAAAATGCCGGACTGACGCTTTCGCCCTATCATCGGATCTCAGCAGGTTAACTTCCATCGCGACGTTCATGCTAGATAACATCGATTAAGGCGCGAAGCTTCCCCATTTCGCAATGCGGGCATGAAAAAAGCCGCCGGGCAATGGCCGCGGCGGCTTCGGGAACGAACTTGAAAGCCGTTTTCAGACCGACGGCTGCTTCGTCTTCCTGAGATAGGGCAGGACGGTATCGAAGGAGCCGAACCGCGCGATCGCATCGTCATTGGAAACGGCAGCGGTGATGATGACATCTTCGCCCTGATTCCAGTTTGCCGGCGTCGCCACCTGGTGCTTGGCGGTCAGCTGGATGGAGTCGATGGCGCGCAGGATCTCATTGAAATTGCGGCCCGTCGTCATCGGATAGGTCAGGATCAGCTTGATCTTCTTGTCCGGGCCGATGATGAAGACCGAGCGCACCGTTGCGTTGTCTGCGGGCGTCCGGCCTTCGGAGCTGTCGCCGGCACCGGCCGGCAGCATATCGTAGAGCTTGGCGACCTTCAGATCCTTGTCGCCGATCAAGGGGTAATCGACATCAAAGCCGGTTGCGGTCTTGATGTCGCCCTTCCACTTCGCGTGGCTTTCGACCGGGTCGACGGAAATGCCGATGATCTTGACGCCGCGCTTGGAAAACTCGTCGGCAAGGCCAGCCATGGCGCCGAGCTCCGTCGTGCAGACAGGCGTGAAATTCTTCGGGTGCGAGAACAGCACGGCCCAGCCGTTGCCGATCCAATCATGGAAGCTGATCGGTCCCTGCGTCGTATCGGCGGTAAAGTCGGGAGCGATGTCGTTGATGCGTAAGCTCATGGTCGGCCCTCCAAGCCTTTGTTCAATGTTTTTCATCTTAAATCGCGGGGCATCGGCCGTCCTTCGGAAGCAGTCGCAGATTGCGATGATCGAGATCGCGCCGACAGGAAGTAAAGACCTCCTATCCCCAAATTTAACTAGGTCATATACCACGATAACTAAAGGTATGCCCTTTCGATTTCCGGGCTGCTGCGGCATTATTTTTACATAATGAAGGAAAGGCAGCTGTTAGCGATCTCGCGGCCAGCACCGAAGGCTTGGTGACCAGATCGGCTCGCTGCGCGCCTGAAACTGCGCCATTTTGATTAATTTTTATGCATAGTGTCTTATGCACATTTTTCAGGCGTACGCCTTGCCAAAATTGCTGCAGCGCGTCATAATTATGCGAATGACGCATCGCGATCTGACAATTCTGGTGATCGACGAAAATGCTATACGCGCCTCCATCATTGAGGAAGGACTGCGCGAGGCAGGGCATGCGCGCGTCACCGTCGTGCATGAGGTCAACGGCATCGCACGAACGATCGAAACGCTGATGCCCGACGTGATCATCATCGATATCGAAAATCCCAACCGCGACATGATGGAACATCTGTTCCAGCTGACGCGCACGGTCAGCCGCCCGATCGCTATGTTCGTCGATCGCTCCGATACGGCCTCCATCGAGGCCGCCGTCGAGGCCGGCGTTTCGGCCTATATCGTCGACGGATTGAAGAAGGAGCGAGTCAAACCGATTCTCGATATGGCCGTCAGCCGCTTCAATGCCTTCAGCCGGCTGCGGCGCGAGCTCGCCGATGCCCGCTCGGCACTGGAGGAACGCAAGCTCATCGAGCGCGCCAAGGGCATACTCATGAAAATGCGCGGACTCTCCGAGGAAGAGGCCTTCGCCCTGCTGCGCCAGACAGCAATGAATGAAAAGAAGAAAATGTCGGAGATCGCCCAGAGCGTCGTCACCGCTGCAGGGCTTTTGATGTAATGGCCGATATTGCGAATTTCCGGAGGAAACCGGAGTGGATATGATGACAAAGACCGCCAATTCCGGCGGGCTGCCCTCGCCCGCATGCGTGAACAACGAAGGCGCGAAAGTACTGCGGGCGGGATTCATTCCGCTTGTCGACGCATCGGTGCTGATTGCGGCGGCAGAATTCGGTTTTGCACAGAAAGAAGGCCTGACCCTCGATCTCGTCAAGGACGTTTCCTGGGCGAATGTTCGCGACCGGCTGGCGTTTCGCCAGTTCGACATCGCCCATATGCTTTCGCCGATGCCGGTCGCTTCGATGCTCGGCCTCGGTTCCAATCCGTCGCCGACGATCACGCCTTTTTCGTTGGGTCGCGGCGGCAACGCCATCACCCTATCGGCCCGGCTCTTCGAGAGGATGCGCGAGGACGCCGGCTTGCCGGAAACGGCAGGCGCGCTCGACAATGCCCGCGCCCTGGCAAAGACATTGGCGGCAATGAAGGCACGCGAAGAGCCGCTGCCGACCTTCGGCGTTACCTATCCTTTCTCTTCCCACAATTACGAATTCCGTTACTGGCTGGCGGCGGGCGGCATCGATCCCGACAAGGACGTCAAGCTCGTCGTCGTGCCGCCGCCCATGACATCAGACGCGTTGGCGGCCGGTGCGATCGACGGGTTCTGTGTAGGCGCCCCGTGGAATATGGTTGCCTCCGAGCGCGGGCTCGGCCGTATCGTCGCCGCCAAGCAGGATATTTGGCCCTCGGCTCCTGAAAAGGTGATCGGCATGCGGCCGGATTGGGCCGAAAGCCGTCCCGAAACCGTTTCCCGATTGATTGTGGCGCTCGACGCTGCAGCGCGCTGGTGCGACCGCCCGGACAATCACGACGCGTTGGCGGCCGCCCTTTCCGATCCCCGTTACATCGCCGCCCCGGTAAACATCATCCGCCGCGTTCTCGCCGGCGAATTCAACCTCGATGCCAATAGCAACCGGCGCGTCATCCCCGAATATTTTCAATTCCACTCCGGTTTCGCCAACTATCCGAGGCCGAGCCATGCCCTCTGGATTTACAGTCAGATGATCCGTTGGGGGCAGGCGGAGACCAGCCTCAACAGGGCACGGGCCGCCACCTCCGCCTACCGCCCGGATCTCTATCGCGCAGCTCTAGGCGACAACAACGCGCCTGTTGATGCCGATATTCGCATCGAAGGCGGCGAAGATAACGATCGCTTCATGGATGGTCGGATCTTCGATCCCGCAGCGCTGCCGGATTATGTCGCGGGCTTTGCCGTCAGGAGCACCCTGCCCTTCCTCACCGGCAACGACGAAACCTGATGCCAGGCCTGCCTGCACAAAACGCCAGCACGGATCGGCGGCCGCCCTATCACAACGCACAAAAGATTTGCACCTCTGCCGCTGCTCGAAAAATAGGCAAGACTAAAATCTCTCTCGAAAAGCTTTCATTTCAAAGGCTTGAGCAACATGTAGAAAATTGGCACGCAGTTTGCATTGCTTGTATTGCGCGGATCAACGGCGATCGGGGCGAAATGGGCACACGCAGGCGCTCATCAAGACACGGGCTACGTTGCGACAAGCAAAGCAAACGGTAGTCGATCAAATGTTCAGCAACCCGCGATGGGATTGCATCGAGATAGATAGGCCGGAAGGCCAATGATTGGGCGTCCAACGGCGGGCGCCACCAGCAAAGCCGCTGATCAGGATATTTGCGCGCCTCGTGCAAGCGCGTCCTGACCAGCGGCTTTTTGTTTTAACCCCCAGCAATGGATCGGCACGACCTTGTCGGGCCACGGAGAAGCTATGTCTGCCATTGAGAAAGTGCAGCCCATGTCAGCCGGCGAAACAGCCAAAGCACTGTGGATCTCCACTGTGGCCTTCACCCTCTGTTTTGCCGTCTGGACGATCTTCGCCATCATCGGCATTCGCATCAAGCAAGAGCTCAACCTGAACGAGGCTGAGTTCGGGTTGCTGATCGGCACCCCCGTTCTGACCGGCTCGATCGTGCGCATCGTTCTCGGCATCTGGACGGGACGGTACGGCGGCCGTCTCGTCTACACGCTGACGATGCTCGCCGCCGCATTGGCGACCTTCCTTCTCTCCTACGCCCACACTTATACGCAGATGCTGATCGCCGGCCTCGGTGTCGGCCTTGCCGGCGGCTCCTTCGCAGTCGGCGTCGCCTATGTCTCGCCTTTCTTCCCGGCAGAGAAACAGGGAACGGCGCTCGGTATCTTCGGCGCCGGTAACGTCGGCGCGGCCGTCACCAAATTTGCAGCCCCCTTCGTGCTCATCGCATGGGGCTGGCAGGCGGTTGCCGAGATCTGGGCCGTCGGCCTGGCGCTGATGGCCATCGTCTTCTGGTTCACCACGACAGATGATCCGGCCTTCCGCCTTCGCCGCGAGCGCGGCGTCGCTTCCAAGAGCCTGGCCCAGGAATTCGCGCCGCTGCAGAACGTTCAGGTCTGGCGCTTCTCGCTCTACTATTTCTTCGCCTTCGGCGGCTTCGTCGCCCTGTCCTTGTGGCTGCCGCGCTACCTCGTCGGCGTCTACGGCTTCAACCTGGAAACGGCCGGCATGATCGCGGCCGCATACTCCATCCCGGGCAGCATCTTCCGGGCCTTCGGCGGCGTGCTCTCGGACAAGAAAGGCGCGCGCAGCGTCATGTACGCGATGTTTGCCGTGTCGGCTGTGGCCACCCTCATCCTTTCGCTGCCGGCCACCGCGATCACTCCGGTCATCTTCATCGTCGTCATCTTCGTGCTCGGCTTCTTCATGAGCCTCGGCAAGGCCGCCGTCTACAAGCACATTCCGGCCTACTACCCCGACAGCGTAGGCGCCGTTGGCGGCATCGTCGGCATGATGGGCGGGCTCGGCGGCTTCATCCTGCCGATCGCCTTTGGCCTCCTCAAGGATATGACCGGCCTTTGGTCCAGCTGTTTCCTGCTGCTTTTCGCGATCGTGGCGATCTCGCTCATCTGGATGCACCTGTCCGTCAAGCAATTGTCGCGCCAGGGGCACTCTGCGCCCGTGGCTGCAACCTGATCCAAGGACTGTAGATATGACTGAAAAACTCGTTATCATCGGCAATGGCATGGCGCCCGGGCGCATGCTGGAGCATCTCTTCGAGCAGGCGCCCGGACGCTATGAAGTGACGATCTTCAATGCCGAGCCGCGCGTCAATTACGACCGCATCATGCTGTCGCCGGTTCTCTCCGGCGAAAAGGACTACGAGCAGATCATCATTCATGGTGACGGCTGGTATATCAAGCACGGCATCACGCTCTACAAGGGCCACAGGATCGTCAACATCGATCGCGCCGCCAAGACCGTCACGTCAGACCATGGCGTCACCGAAAGCTACGACAAGCTGGTGATCGCAACCGGTTCGGTGCCCTTCATCATTCCGGTTCCCGGCAAGGATCTGCCCGGCGTCATCACCTATCGCGACCTCGATGACGTGCAGGCGATGCTGCTTGCCGCGCAGTCGCGCGAAAAGGCCGTCGTCATCGGCGGCGGCCTGCTCGGCCTGGAAGCAGCGGCCGGTCTTGCCCAGCGCGGCATGGACGTGACCGTACTGCACGTCATGCCGACGCTGATGGAGCGTCAGCTCGATCCCGCCGCCGGCTATCTTCTGCAGAAGGCCGTCGAGGAACGCGGCATCAAGGTCATCTGCAAGGCCAATACCAAGGCGATCATCGGAAACGGCAGGGTCGAAGGCATCGAGCTGGACGACGGCCGCATCATCCCGGCAACGCTCGTCGTGATGGCCGTCGGCATCCGGCCGAATGTCGGCCTGGCGAAGGACGCCGGTCTTGCGGTCAATCGCGGCATCGTCGTCGATGCCGGCATGCAGACCTCGGACGGGGATATCCTGGCGCTCGGTGAATGCGCCGAGGTGGGCGGCATGGTCTACGGCCTTGTCGCGCCGCTCTATGAGATGGCCCGTATCGCCGCCGCGCATCTCTCCGGCGATCGTTCACCCGCCTTCGTCCATGCTGATACGCCGACCAAACTGAAGGTCACAGGAATCGAGCTTTATTCGCTCGGCGATTTCGCCGACGGCGACGACCGCGAAGAGATCGTGCTGCGCGATGCCAGCGCCGGCATCTACAAGCGTCTGGTGCTGAAGGACAACAAGATCATCGGCACCGTGCTTTACGGCGAAACTGCCGACGGCGCTTGGTTCAACGACCTGAAAAAGAAAGCGACCGATATTTCGGAGATGCGCGAGACGCTGATCTTCGGACAGGCCTATCAGGGAGGGTCGCCGCTGGACCCTATGGCGGCCGTTGCAGCCTTGCCGGATGACGCGGAAATCTGTGGCTGCAACGGCGTATGCAAGGGCAAGATCACGTCGACGATCACGTCAAAGGGGCTGACGTCCCTCGACGACGTGCGCGCCCATACCAAGGCGTCCGCCTCGTGCGGCTCGTGCACCGGCCTCGTCGAGCAATTGATGGCGCTGACGCTCGGCGACAGCTACAATCCGGCTGCCGTCCAGCCGATGTGCACCTGCACCGAACTCGGGCATGACGATGTCCGGCGGCTGATCAAGGCAAAGGGGCTGAAGAGCATCCCCGCGGTCATGCAGGAACTCGAATGGAAGACCTCCTGCGGCTGCGCAAAATGTCGCCCTGCACTCAACTATTACCTCGTCTGCGACTGGCCGGATGAATATGCCGACGACTACCAGTCACGCTTCATCAACGAGCGCGTCCACGCCAACATTCAAAAGGACGGTACCTATTCCGTTGTTCCGCGCATGTGGGGCGGCGTCACCTCGTCGGACGAGCTTCGCGCCATCGCCGATGTCGTTGACAAGTTCGAGATCCCGATGGTGAAGGTGACGGGCGGGCAGCGCATCGACCTGCTTGGAGTGGAGAAGGAAGACCTTCCAGCCGTCTGGGCCGATCTCGGGAAGGCCGGCTTCGTCTCCGGCCAGGCCTATGCCAAGGGCCTGCGTACCGTGAAGACCTGCGTCGGTTCGGACTGGTGCCGTTTCGGCACCCAGGATTCCACCGGTCTCGGCATTCGCATCGAGAAATTCATGTGGGGTTCCTGGACACCGGCCAAGCTGAAGATGGCCGTCTCCGGCTGCCCGCGCAACTGCGCGGAAGCAACCTGCAAGGATATCGGCGTGATCTGCGTGGATTCCGGCTTTGAAATCCACTTCGCCGGTGCGGCCGGTCTCGACATCAAGGGCACCGAGGTGCTCGGGCTTGTTAAGACCGAAGACGAGGCGCTGGAGCATATCGTTGCCCTGACGCAGATGTACCGTGAGCAGGCCCGCTATCTTGAGCGCATCTACAAATGGGCCAAGCGCATCGGCCTGGAGGAAATCCGCCGCCAGATCATGGGTGATGCCGAAAAGCGTAAAGCCTATTACGACCGCTTTGTCTTCTCCCAGAAATTCGCCCAGGTCGATCCCTGGTCTGAGCGTGTCTCCGGCAAGGACAAGCATGAATTCAAGCCGATGGCGACGATCGGTTATCCGCAGGCAGCCGAGTAAGGAGATTGATATGACCTGGTCCAATGAAAACTGGCACCCGATCGGTGACATCTCCGATATCCCCCTGCGTGGCGCGCGCTGCGTGAAGACACCGCAGGGCAAGATCGCCGTCTTCCGCACGGCGGAAAACGAGGTTTTTGCCATCGAGGATCACTGCCCGCACAAGGGCGGGCCGCTGTCGCAGGGGATCGTCCACGCCAAGGCCGTCACCTGCCCGCTGCACAACTGGGTGATCTCTCTCGAAACCGGCAAGGCGCTCGGCGCCGATGAGGGCGCGGTGCGGACCATACCGGTCCGCAACGACGACGGCGCTCTGTTCATAGCGCTTGAAAGTCTGATGATGGCGGCGGAATAAATGACGACAGAGGTCAAGACCACCTGTCCTTATTGCGGCGTCGGCTGCGGCGTCATTGCCACGGTCGACGAGGCCGGCGCCGCCAGCATCAAGGGCGATCCCGAGCATCCGTCGAATTTCGGCCGTCTCTGCTCGAAGGGTTCGGCGCTTGCCGAAACGATCGATCTCGACGGCCGTCTTCTCCATCCTGAAATATCCGGCGAAAAGAGCGACTGGGACGAGGCGCTTGATCTCGTCGCACGGCGTTTTTCCGAAACCATCGCCGAACACGGGCCGGATTCGGTTGCCTTCTACGTCTCGGGTCAGCTGCTGACCGAAGATTATTACATCGCCAACAAGCTGATGAAGGGCTTCATCGGCTCAGCCAATATCGACACCAATTCCAGGCTCTGCATGTCCTCGTCCGTCGCCGGCCATCGCCGTGCTTTCGGCGCCGATACGGTGCCCGGGACCTATGAGGATCTCGAACTTGCCGATCTGGTGCTCCTGACCGGCTCCAACCTCGCCTGGTGCCACCCTGTCATCTACCAGCGGCTTGCCGCCGCAAAGACGGCACGGCCCAACATGCGCATCGTCGTCATCGATCCGCGCCGGACGATGACATGCGATATCGCCGACCTGCACCTGGCAATCCGCCCGGACGGCGACGTCGCGCTGTTCATGGGACTGCTTGCGCATCTTGCGACAAGCCCGGCGATCGACCAGAACTATATCGCCGCCCATACCAAGGGTTTCGGCGATGCTTTTGCGGCCGCAGCCGCGCTTGACACCAACGATCTCCTGGAACGGACCGGTCTGCCGGCCATGCAGATCAGGGAGTTCTTCCGCCTGTTCGAGACGACCGAGAAGGTCGTCACCTGCTACAGCCAGGGCGTCAACCAATCCTCCTCCGGCACCGACAAGGTCAACGCCATCCTCAACTGTCACCTCGCTACCGGCCGCATCGGCCGGCCGGGCATGGGACCGTTCTCGTTGACCGGCCAGCCGAACGCCATGGGCGGGCGTGAGGTCGGCGGCCTCGCCAATATGCTTGCCGCCCATATGGCGATAGAGAATGCGGATGACCGCGACCGCGTGCAGCGCTTCTGGAATTCGCCCGTCATCGCCGCAAAGCCCGGCTTGAAGGCGGTCGACATGTTCCGTGCGGTGGCCGATGGACGCATCAAGGCGCTCTGGGTCATGGCCACCAATCCTGTTGTGTCGATGCCGGATGCCGACAGCGTCGAAAGCGCGATCGCCGCCTGTCCCTTCGTCGTCGTGTCGGACATTCTGAGAGACACGGATACGACCCGGCATGCCCATGTGCTTTTGCCCTCGCTCGGCTGGGGCGAGAAGAACGGTACCGTTACCAATTCCGAACGTCGCATTTCCAGGCAGCGGCCGTTTCTCAACCCCCCCGGCGAAGCCAGGGCTGATTGGTGGCAGCTTGCGGAGGTCGGACGGCGCATGGGATTTGGCGTCGCTTTCGATTTCGAGGCGCCGGATGCAATCTTTGCCGAACATGCAGCGCTTTCCGCCTTCGAAAATGACGGCAGCCGCGATTTCGACATCGGCGCCCACGCCGGCACGAGCGGTGGTGCTTATGATGAACTGTCGCCCTTTCAATGGCCGCAGCCCGCGGGGACAGAGCCTGGCGTCACCCGCTTCTTCGCCGAGGGCGGCTTTTTCCATCCCGATGGCAAGGCGCGCTTTGTCGCGGTGAAACCGCCTGCGGCGGACCGCACCAATGCCGATTTCCCCTTCACCCTGAACACCGGCCGCATCCGCGATCAGTGGCACACGATGACACGAACCGGGAAGAGCGCGCGGCTTTCCGCCCATATCGCCGAACCCTTTGCCGAGATCCATCCGCGCGATGCGATCGAGACCGGCATATCAAGCGCCGGCCTCGTCGAGATCGAGAGCCCCCAGGGCAAAGCGATCGTGCGGGCGCTGGTGACCGACCGCCAGGCGCGCGGCGGCATTTTCGCACCCATGCACTGGAACGATCAGTTCGCGGCAAAAGCCCGGATCGACGCCGTGGTGGCGCCGATCACCGACCCTATTTCCGGCCAGCCGGCGTCGAAGAATGTTGCCGTTGCCGTTCGGCCCTTCCGCGCCACCCATTACGGATTCGCGGTCTCTGCCATCAAACCGGACACACCCGACGCGGCCTATTGGGCGGTGGCGAAAGCTGCAGGCGGTTGGCGGCTTGAGCTTGCCTTCACCGAGGCTGTCGAAGACTGGACGGCCTGGTGCCGGAAGGTCTTCGCCATTCCGGCCGCAATCGAACCGCTGGGGTATGCGGATCGGCAATCCGGCGACCTGAGGCTCGCCTTCTTCGATGGTGAGATCCTGCTTGCCGCTCTGTTCCTTGCACGCGAGCCGGTTGCCGTTGCTCGCAACTGGGCAATCTCGCAACTCTCCGTCGTGCATGGCGACCTCAGGAAACGCTTTGCGCTGGTCGCAGGCCGTCCCGGCGGCGGCAGACCGGATCCCGGTGCGACCGTCTGCTCCTGCTTCAGTGTCGGGGTCAACCAGATCGCTGCCGCGGTGCGAGGCGGATGCCATAGCGTTGAAGAGGTAGGCAAGGAAACGAGCGCCGGAACCAATTGCGGTTCCTGCCGCAGCGAAATCGGCAGGATCATCGATCGCTGTCTCGCCGCAGCCGCGGAGTGAATGCGCAAGCGCGAATGCTGGAGGTCGGATGTCAGGCTGCGCTCGGGACGATAAGCATTTTATGGTCGGCTGAGATGTTGACGGCGATCTCGTCATAGGAAGAGATGGTCGGATGCGGCGTCTCCATCTTCTGGTGATGGGTTGCCGTAACGACCATGACATCGGCGCCCGCCGCCTCGCCGGCCTTGATGCCGGCTGCGACATCCTCAAACACCAGACAATCCCGCGTGCTGACGCCGAGGCGTTCGGCGCCGAGAATATAACATTGCGGATCGGGCTTTCCGACCGTCACGTCCTCCGCCGTCACCATAAATTTCGGCAGAGGCAGGCCAGCCGCTTCCAGCCGCCGGCGGGCAAGACGCAAGGGCGAAGAGGTGACGATCGCCCAGCGATCCGGCGGCAGCGAAGCCAAGAAGGCGGCTGCGCCGGAAATGGCAACGACATTGCCGACATCGGCAATTTCGGCTTCGGTCACCAGCCTTGCCTCGTGTTCCGGATCGACGCCCGGCAGGTTCAGCCGGGTGATTGTGTCAATGCCACGCGATCCGTGCATCTTCGGCAAGAAGGCGGCGACATCGAGCCCATGGCGTCTTGCCCAGTCGCTCCAAACACGCTCGGCGGCGAGGATCGAATTGAGGATGGTGCCGTCCATGTCGAAGAGGAAAGCGGCATAAGGCTTCTCGAAGCCGTGGGGGATCGGCGGGTACAAGCGCGTATCTCATTAAGGAGGAGTTTCGGATGGTCGTTGCTGGCGGCGATGAAACGGCAAATCGCAGCGTTTTGCAAGTCTGGGCAGGACAGCGACGTTGCATGTCTTAGGAAGCCTATAGAGGATCAAGTCACCGGAGAGACGCAAGCCGATCCGGTCATCGCAGCGTTCCTCGGCGCCGCAACCATACAAGGCCCGCGTGCAGGTTTTTCAAAAAAATCGGAACAATGAATCCTGCAAGTGGTTACCCAGAGGTCATCCATGATGAAAATCAAAGGAGGATATCCTCATGACTAAATCCCTCATTGCCGCTTCGCTGCTCGCGATCGGCATGGCATCGTCAGCCTTTGCCCAGTCGAATCCGGATCCCATCGGACCGACGAATGGCGGCTCGACCGATCCGGGTTCGGGTAACTATTCGTCCGATTATACCAACAGCGACAATGGCATGCACCCTGTCCAGGTCGCCCCCGTCGATCCGACCACGACCCAGAGCATCCGACCGCCGCAGGCGATGGAATGCGCCGGCATGCCGCAGCAGGGGACCGGTGTCGATACGCGCGGCGGTGAGAGCGGCGCATCGATCAGCGAAGCCTGCCGCGAATACGACAACTAAGCAGGCGGTCACCGCTTTGAAACGTGTCGTGCAAAAGCGCACCACCTCGGAAAAGGCCGGTTTATGCCGGCCTTTTCATGTCGCGGCGGATAAAGACTGCCTTCGCAATTTTTGATCCGCGCGTTCCGGCCACCCGCCTTCCCGCACCGTTGATCATTCCGCAGGGTGTGGCATCACCGGATGGTGACCATCTAGCGGCGGCCGCTGCCGCCAGCCAGTCAGATAGTTCATCAGTGGGAAATAAGCGCCATAGGGAAGCAGACGCGCCAGTTTCAACATCGCGGTGAAGCGTCTGGGGAAAGCGATCTCGAAAGCCTGCGACTTCAGCCCGGCGGCAATCTGGCGGGCAGCCTCCTCGGACGACACCCGCGCCGCCGGCATAGGAAAGGCGCTCTTGCCCACCGTCGGCGTGTCGACGAAGCCCGGGCTGATGAGCTGAATGCGGATGCCCACCTTGTCGAGATCGAATTTCAGGCTTTCGGCCATGTTGATCAACGCCGCCTTGGTGGCGCCATAGGCAGCCCCCGTCGGCAGGCCGCCATAGGCGGTGACGGAAGAGACGATGGCGATCTGCCCCTGCCCTTTCGCCTTCATATGGCGGATCGCCGGCAACAGACAGTTGACGACGCCGGAAAGATTGACGGCAAAGCTCTTTTCGAAATCGGCGCGGTTCAGATCCTCGGCGTGGACCGGCAGGTAGATACCGGCATTGAGGATCGCCATTGCGAGCGTGCCGTGCTCATATTCGATAGAGGCCAGGACATGTTCCATGTCCTCGGCATCGGTGACATCACCGTCGAGGACGATAATATTCCCGGAAAGGCCGCTGGCTTCGGCCTGCAGCTCGACCAGCTTTTCGTGGCTTCTGGCGGTGACGGCGACCTTGTATCCTTCGCCGGCAAGCTTCAGCGCAAGCGCCCGGCCGATACCTGAGCTCGCGCCCGAGATCCAGACGATTCCATGTTCGGGACGGGCGATGAAATCACGCATGACATGCTCCTCCGGCTCTGCCTGACCAGCACGAAAACAGGCCCGGAAGTTCTTTGCGCCTCCCGGATTTACGGCTCTATCACACCATTGTGGCTGCTTTCAGCCGATCAGGTCGCCGATCATCTGACGAAAGGACCGGGTCAGCCGGATCGGTCCGTCGGACAGCGCGAAGGCAATGCAAGGCCTGTCCTTTTCGGCAAACCGGCCGGTGATCGACAGTTTCGTCGGCAATCGAGATGTCGCCGGGGCCGAAATGGCTGCGCTCGTCGTTGAAAGACCCGTCTAGAGCTTTTCCGGATTAAATTGAATCATTCGGGTTGGCTTAAACGGAGTCGGATGGTCGACCGGCCGGCGCGCCTCGTAGCCCTCGGGCAAGGAACCGGCGACATAATGCGCCCTCAGTGCGTCGATCGTGTCGATCTGATCGTGAATCATGTCGGTTTCGGCCAGGCCCGCCGCTCGTGTTCCGTTGTCGCTTTGTCGTCATCCATACGGGGAAAGCCAGTTTTCGGATCACCATGGCAGGTGGGATCGCCGTCGCGGGCCATTTCGGATAAGGAAAGCGAAATTTTATCGTGACCACCAGGGGTATGGAATAGCATTTCTTGCCAACACAGCCTTGTGAAGGGAAAAGACCGTTCCTAAAGTAAGAGTTCGAAAGAGGCAGATTCCATGACCTTCCATCCCTCCGTCCTCGAAGCCATCGGCAATACGCCCCTGATCAAACTCAAGGGCGCCTCCGCGGCAACCGGCTGCACCATTCTCGGCAAGGCGGAGTTTCTCAACCCCGGCCAGTCGGTCAAGGACCGTGCCGCGCTCTACATCATCCGCGATGCGGAGCGGAAGGGGCTGCTTCGGCCCGGCGGCGTCATCGTCGAAGGCACGGCCGGCAATACCGGCATCGGGCTGACGCTGGTCGCCAAGGCGCTCGGCTACCGCACCGTCATCGTCATCCCGGAAACCCAGAGCCAGGAAAAGAAGGACGCGCTGAAATTGCTCGGCGCCGAACTCGTCGAAGTGCCGGCCGTTCCCTACAAGAACCCGAACAACTATGTGAAGGTGTCCGGGCGTCTTGCCGAACAAATGGCGAAGAGCGAACCGAACGGGGCAATCTGGGCGAACCAGTTCGACAACGTCGCCAACCGCCAGGCGCACATCGAAACGACGGCGCCGGAAATCTGGAACGATACCGACGGCAAGGTCGACGGCTTCATCTGCTCCGTCGGCTCCGGCGGCACGCTTGCCGGTGTCGCCGCCGGCCTCAAGGCTTTTAATCCCGACGTCAAGATCGGCATCGCCGATCCCGACGGCGCTGCTCTTTATGAATTCTACCAGAACGGCACGCTGAAATCCGAGGGATCCTCGATCACCGAGGGCATCGGCCAGGGCCGCATCACGGCCAATCTCGAGGGCTTCACACCCGATTTCTCCTATCGCGTCTCCGATGCCGAAGCACTTCCCTATCTTTTCGACCTCGTCGAAAACGAGGGGCTGTGCCTCGGCGGCTCGACAGCGATCAACATTGCCGGCGCGGTCAATCTCGCCCGCGATCTCGGGCCCGGTCACACGGTGGTGACAATCCTCTGCGACTACGGCAACCGCTACCAATCGAAGCTCTTCAATCCGGATTTTCTGCGATCGAAGGGACTACCCGTTCCCGGCTGGATGACTGGTTCGTCCGACATACACGTTCCCTACGAGCCCGTGTGAGACCTCATGCCCGTCAATGCCCTCTATCGCGACGACTTCTATCTCTCGACATGCGAGGCGGTCGTCACTGCCGTTCACGACGACGGGGGCATCGAGCTTAACCAGACCTGCTTTTACGCCACATCGGGTGGCCAGCCCGGTGACACTGGCCAGCTTGAACGCGCCGACGGAACCAAGATCGCACTGGGCCAGACAAAACACGGCGCCGGCAAGGATGTCATCATCCACGTGCCGCTCGAAAACGAGCCGCGGCCGGAGGTCGGCGAGACGCTGGTGCTGCATGTCGATTGGCCACGCCGCTACCGGCTGATGCGCATGCACACGGCCTGCCACCTGCTGTCGGTCATCTGCTCCTATCCGATCACCGGAGCCGCCGTCGGCGAGGAGGAAAGCCGCGTCGACTTCGACATGAGCGAGACGATCGACAAGGACGAGGTCACGGCCAAGCTGATGGAACTGGTCGGTCAGAACCATCCGGTCTATCTGCAATGGATCACCGACGACGAGCTTGCGGCCAATCCCGACATCGTCAAGTCGAAGAACGTGCGTCCGCCGATCGGGCTTGGCCGCGTCAGCCTCGTCTGCATCGGCGAGAACTCCTCGATTGACAGCCAGCCCTGCGGCGGCACACATGTCTCGGAGACGCAGGAAGTCGGCCAGATCCACATCGCCAAGATCGAAAAGAAGGGCAAGGAGAACCGGCGCTTCCGCATCCGCTTCGGCACGCCCGGCGTAGAAGCCTGATAAGGGGAGACCATAATGACTGAGAGCAAGAGCCGTTTCGTCGTCTCGGCCGAATGGCTGCAGGCCGAGCTCGGCAAGCCGGATCTGCGCGTGCTGGACGCCTCCTTCTACCTGCCGGCGCAAAAACGCGACGCCGATGCCGAATATGCCGCGGGCCATATTCCCGGGGCCATCCGCTTCGATCAGGACAAGATCGCCGACCACTCGACGGCGCTGCCGCATACGATCCCCTCGCCCGATTATTTCGCCGCCGAAGTCGGCAAGCTCGGCATCAGCGAGAATGATCGCATCGTCGTCTATGACGGTATCGGCGTGTTTGCCTCGCCCCGCGTCTGGTGGCTGTTCCGGGTGATGGGGGCAAAGAACGTCTTCGTCCTCGACGGAGGTCTCGACGGCTGGAAGGCTGAGGGCCGTCCGCTCGAAACAGCGGCCCCCAACTATGCCCCGGCGACGTTTACGCCTGACTTCGATGAGAGCCGCGTCGTCACGCTGGACACCATGCGCGACATCGTCTCGAGCGGCGCGATGCAGATTGCCGACGCCCGTAGCGCCGGCCGCTTCGCCGCTACCGAACCCGAGCCGCGTGCCGGCATGCGCTCCGGCCATATGCCCGGCGCCCGAAGCCTGCCCTCGGGCGTCTTCGCCAACCAGGGCCGGTTCAAATCGCTGCCCGAACTCAGGCAGACCATCGAAGAGGCCGGAATTGATCTCTCCAAGCCGGTCGTCACCTCCTGCGGCTCAGGGATCACGGCCGCGATCATCACGCTGGCGCTGGAATCGCTCGGCCATCACGACAACAAGCTTTATGACGGTTCATGGAGCGAATGGGGCAGCCGTGACGATACGCCTGTCGTCACCAGTCCGCCGACGCCGGTTAAAGCCTGACCGCCATGGGAAAGACGCCCACTTCGCTCAAAGCTCATATCACCCGTCTTGAAATGACGGCGGCGCCCAAGGCCAGCATGCCGGTGCCCGTCAATATCCAGACGGCGATCATGCGTGCGCCAGGCATACCGCTGCCCTTTTACCGCTATCTCTATCGACAGGTGGGCGCGCGCTGGCAGTGGGTGGACCGGCTGCGCATGAGCGACGAGCAACTGGCAGAAACACTGAACGACAAGCGCAACAATATCAGCGTCCTCTACGTGAACGGCGCACCGGCCGGCTTCTACGAGTATTTCTGCGCGGACGAGGAGACGATTGAACTCAGCCATTTCGGCCTGATCGAACATGCGCTCGGGCTCGGCATCGGCAAATGGTTTCTGCTGCAGGCGCTCTATGCGATCTGGGCGCTCGATCCGAAGCGCGTCACCACGACCACCAACAATCTCGACCATCCGCGCGCGCTGCAGCTCTATCAGATGTACGGCTTTTCCCCTGTTTCGACCGGCACCGGCATTGTGCGGCCGCTGAGTGACAAGGAGCTCCTGGAACTTGCGCGGAAAAGCTGAGGCTGTTGCTGACGGAGTTTATGCTGACATTAGTTGTCAGCAGCGGTGTAGATAATCTCTGGAAACCGCCGGTTTCTGAACCGAGCCATCTTACCCGGAAAGCTTCACTATGCTGGCGCTCGCTGGGCTTCAGTCCATATCCCATTGGAGCAAGTCCTGAGATGAAGCCGCACCACCGTATTTTCTTCATCCAGTTTGCCGTCGCCCTTTCCGTGGGGGCTTTTCTTTCGCGCCTGCCTGATCTTCAGCGCAAATTCGGCCTCACCGAGGGCGAGCTCGGGCTTTTGCTCGCCATCATGTCCTTGGGGGTTCTCAGCGGGCTGACATTTTCGGTGAGGATCATTGAGAGGCTTGGTGCGCGCACCACAGCTTTCGTCACGGTGTTCGGTGCATCCGTGTTCCTATCGATAATCTCCTGGATGCCTTCAGCTCTCCCGGCGATGCCATTCTTCTTCATCGCCGGTCTATTCACCGGCGCATTCGAGATCAACGCCAACATCGAAACCGACCGTCACGAGGCCCTGCTTGGATATCGCATTATGAGCCGCGCGCACGGCATGTGGAGCCTCGGCTTTTGCATGACAGCCCTTGTCGCCGCCGGCATGCGACAGGCCGGCATCACCATCGAACTGCACATCTTCCTCGTCTTCCAGACCGTCCTCATTTCAGGCTCGATCGTCTTCTCGAAGATCGAGACCGCACCTCCGCGGCAGGACGCGCACTCCGGAGAAATCCCCCTCATCGCTTTTCCGACTATCGGGCTGCTACCCCTTTGCCTGATAGGCGCAGCACCGCTCTTGGCTGAAGGCGCGAGCGTCGATTGGTCAGCAATCTATATGCGTGACGTCTTTGCGGCCGAACCGTTCGTCGGCGGCCTCAGCGTGACGATATTCTCCTTCTGCATCGCCACCGGACGGCTTGCAATGGATCCTGTGATCGACCGTTTCAATCCACAGCCGGTCGCAATAGTCCTTCTCGCAATCGTCGTCGCCGGGCTTCTACTGGTCGCGACGGCAGCACACCCCGTCATAGCGCTGATAGGCTTCGGCCTGACCGGTATCGGCTGCTCGTCGGTCTATCCGCTTGCCATCTCGGCTGCGGCCCGCCGTGCGGACCGACCGGCTCCAGTCAACGTCGCAGCACTTGGGCAGACGACCTTCCTCGTGTTTTTTGCCGGCCCGCCCCTGCTTGGTTTCATTGCAGAATATGTCGGTATCCGCTTTTCCTATTGGGCGGTGGTCCCCGTTATCGTCGCCGCTCTTTCGATGACCAAGGCGCTTGCCGCAGCTCCCATGCCGGCCATAGGAGCGCAGCGAGCTGTGCAGTCCCAAGGCTGACGCGGCTGGCTTCAGCGCGCTGCGCCAGCAGCGCAAGATCGACTTCGACCAAGGCATTCTGCTTTCACCATGCAGCGTCGCAAGAAACGGGTGGCTTCCGCGATGACGCGGGTGCATTTCGTGGCAATCACAGAGGAGATTTACCATGAACGCCATTCGTTTTATCGCCATGCCGACCGCTGATGCCGAAGCACTCTGGAATGGTGGCCGCGACGCCTATGACAACCTGCCCGAGACGATGATATCAGACGGTGACGGCAATCCTTGCCGCCATTGCCTGCAGAATATCGAAGAGGGCGAGGAGATGCTGGTTTTCGCCTACCGGCCCTTCCCGAAGCTGCAGCCCTATGCCGAAACCGGGCCCATTTTCCTCCACAAACAGCCCTGCCGGCGTTACGCCGCCGAGGAGATTCTGCCGCCGGTGCTGACGACGAGCCGCGACTTCATCGTCCGCGGCTACAATGAGAACAACCGCATCGTGTACGGTACCGGCGCGGTGACTCTGGTCAGCGAAATTGCGGCCTATGGCGAAAAGCTGCTGGCACGAGCCGACATCGCCTATGTGCATGTGCGTTCGGCGCGCAACAATTGCTTCCAGTGTCGGATCGACAAGGCAAAGGCGCCGGCCCTGACAGAGACCGGCGCCTTCACCTGACCGTGGGTCAGGTAGCTTACGCTACGTTGAGCACGCTCTCCGGCGCGAAGGCCTCATAACCGAGCGCCTCGGCGACCGGCTTGTTGGTGATACGACCCTTGTGCACGTTGAGGCCGTTCCTCAAGTGCTTGTCCTCGGCGATGGCGCGCAGGCCGCGGTCGGCAAGCGCAAGCCCATGAACCAGCGTGGCGTTGTTCAGCGCATGCGCTGACGTGACCGGTACTGCACCGGGCATGTTGGCGACGCAATAATGCACCACGCCCTCGACCTCATAAGTCGGGTCGGAATGCGTCGTCGCATGCGAGGTTTCGAAGCAGCCGCCCTGGTCGATGGCGACGTCGACGATGACGGCGCCCTTCTTCATGCCGGACAGCATCTCGCGGGTAACGAGCTTCGGAGCGGCAGCACCCGGGATCAACACGGCACCGATGATGAGATCGGCCGAGAAGACCTCCTCCTCCAGCGCCTGGATGCTGGAATAACGGGTGTGGACACGGCCAGCGAAGATGTCGTCGAGCTGACGCAGGCGCGGCAGGGATCTGTCGAGAATGCTGACATCGGCGCCGAGTCCGGCGGCCATTCTGGCGGCATGCAGGCCGACGACGCCCCCGCCGATGACGGCGACCTTGGCCGGCAGCACGCCGGGCACGCCGCCGAGCAGGACACCGAGACCGCCATTGGCCTTCTGCAGGGCTGTCGCCCCGGCCTGAATGGACAGGCGCCCGGCGACCTCGGACATCGGCGCCAGCAGCGGCAGGCCGCCGCGCTCGTCGGTCACGGTCTCATAGGCGATTGCGGTGACGCCGGAGGCGAGAAGACCCTTGGTCTGATCGGGATCGGGCGCTAGATGCAGATAGGTGTAGAGCAGCTGACCATCGCGAAGCTGGGCCCATTCAGAAGGCTGCGGCTCCTTGACTTTGACGATCATGTCGCACTTTTCGAAAATATCCTTGGCGGAGGCGGCGATCTTCGCGCCAGCCGCGGCATAGGCGGCATCATCGGCGCCGATGCCGGCTCCCGCCTTGGTCTCTACCCAGACCTCGTGGCCGTGCGCCACATATTCGCGCACCGAAGCAGGCGTCAGCCCGACGCGATATTCATGATTCTTGATTTCCTTCGGGCAACCGACACGCATTTTGCGTTCCTCTCCTTTTGTCTCCGCGGTCGCGGATCTCCTCTGCGACCAATCCAACCACCAAGGCTGCGAAATGTCCTTGCAAAGACGGTTTGCGCAAACGCGATTTTTCGGTGATTATTGCGTCTCTGCCCTCTCTCTTCGAAGGTTCTTCGAATGGCCGATCTCGATACCATCGATCTTTCGATTCTGAAGGTTTTGCAGGCCAATGCCCGCATCACCAATGCCGAGCTCGCCGAAAGGATCGGGCTTTCCCCTTCGGCCTGTTCGCGCCGGCTCGACATTCTTGAAAGGAGCGGCGTCATCGACGGCTACCATGCGCGGCTTTCGCACAAGGCGCTCGACTACAAGATGATCGCCATCGTGCATATTTCCCTCTCGGGCCAGTTCGCCAAGACGCTGGCGGAGTTCGAGTCGGCAGTGAAGCTCTGCCCGAACGTGCTCGTCTGCTACCTGATGTCGGGCGAATATGACTACATCCTCAGGGTCGCCGCCCGCGATCTCGAAGACTATGAGCGTATCCATCGCGACTGGCTGTCGGCCCTTCCCCATGTGGTCAAGATCAATTCGAGTTTCGCGCTCAGAGAAATCATCGACAGGCCGAATGTGGGGCTTTGAGGCCTTGCTTATTTTCAGAATGCCTGACCAGACTTTCGGCGCGCGCGGGCTTCTCCCGCCTATTGGCATGTCATGAAATCGAAGACCCACGGTTACATTTTCGCCCTGCTGGCGCTGACCATCTTTTCGCTGCAGGACGCCATCTCCAAACACCTGGCATCCGCCTATCCGCCGATCTTCGTGACGATGATCCGCTACTGGGCCTTCGGGCTTTTCACAATCATTCTCGCTTCGAAGATGCACGGCGGTCTCAAGGCGACGGCTCGCACCAAACGCCCCGCCCTGCAGGTGGCCCGCGGCCTGCTGCTTGCGGTCCAGGTGGTTCTGGCGATCACCTGTTTTGCCGTGATCGGCCTTGCCCGTTCACAGGCGATCTTTTCCGCGACGCCGATCCTGATTGCGCTGCTGGCGATGCCGATCCTCGGCGAGCGGGTCGGGTGGCGCCGATGGGCGGCAATCGGCGCCGGGCTTTTTGGAGTGCTGCTGATCCTGAAGCCGGAAGGCGATTTCTTCGACGTAAAGCTGCTTCTCGCCGTCGCCTCCTGCTTCAATTTCGCCTTTTACGTCATCGCCACACGGCTCGTCAGCCGCGACGATTCTTCGACGACCAGCTTCTTCTATACCGGTGTCGTCGGCGCCGTTGCGATGACGCTGATCGGGCCGTTCTACTGGAGCTGGATGTCATCCGGCGACTGGGGCTGGATGGCGCTCGTCTGCATGACCAGCATTTCCAGCCATTATTTCCTCATCCGCGCCTACGATAGTCTCGATGCCGCCGCCGTCCAGCCGCTGACCTATCTGTCGCTTGTCTACGCTTCGATCATCGGCGTGGCGATCTATGGCGAAACGCTGAGCCTCAACACGATCGTCGGCTCGGCGATCGTGGTCGCCGCCGGCATCTTCACGGTCTGGCGCGAACATGTTGTGGGACGCAGGGCTGCCAAAGCCAGCGGCGTCGCATTTGATTGAGAGTCGACCTGCGTTAGCCCGTTTTACACAGATTGGCTTCCAGAATCGCTGCACGCATCTCCGTGACATGCAGTAACCCTAACTGACAGTTTCACTGCAATTTTAGCCAAGCCACTAAAACCATTTCAATTTTCGGGCGCTATGCTCTCCGACTGTATCCAAGGGAGACAGTATGACCCGCAACTTGAAAATCACGGCAAGAAAGGCCGACCGGCAAAACTGCCGTGTCTTCGGCAGCGTCAAATATCTGAACAGCCAAGTGGATGTCCGCATTCTCAACCTGTCGGTGACCGGCGCCGCCCTGGAGACGAAGACGCCGCTCCATGCCGCTTCCGGCAGCAAGGTGCGCATCGAAGCCGAAAATCTCGGACTGCTGGAAGGGATCATCCGCTGGAAGCACAATGGCCGCATCGGCGTGCAGTTCGATGTGAATTCGAATGCGCGGGCACAGGTCGCCTCTTATTTCCGCTTTTTCCATAAGGAAATACGGCCGGTGCTGGCGGTTCGTCAGCTGAGAGCCGCGACCGGCGGCGACCGCCCACCTCATCCGTCGACGCTGAAAGCGTAAGGCCGCACCGCTATTACGCCGAGGAGCGGCTGAGATCGGTCAGGAGCTGCGGTTGGTGCTGGTGCCGCCCGCAGGCGATGGAGATTGAGGATCTGCCGCCGCCAGCGACTTTCCGTATCGCCGCCGTAAACGTCTCCGCGTTGTCGTCCGCACTGGACGCGTTGCCTCCGAAATCTTTGCCCTTTGCAATCACGACCCTGCTCGTGCCCCTTCCCAAGGGATACGTCCTGAGACTACAAGTTGCGTTTCAAAACCATTGCGCCTTTACCACTGATGTTTGCCGTGCTGTCATTTTCGCAGTGTACTCCTCGCCAAATCGTCCTAATTCTGAGGAGCCGGACGATGCACTATCTTTGAAGGAGAGCTTCCATGTCTTCCATTTTCGACGTTGGCTTGATGAGCCGCCGTTCCTTGCTTGGCGGCCTTGCCGCCACCTCCGCCCTGGTGCTGCTGCACCCTTTCAGCGCGCGCGCCAGCGCCAACCAGGCGCATCTCCGGCTGATGGAAACGACGGACATTCACGTCAACGTCTTCCCCTATGACTATTATGCCGACAAGCCGAACGACACGATGGGTCTGGCGCGCACCGGGACGATCATCGACAATATCCGCGCAGAGGCCGTCAACTCGCTGCTGGTCGACAATGGCGACGTGCTCCAGGGCAATCCGATGGGCGACTATATCGCCTATCAGCACGGCATGAAGGACGGCGACGTCCATCCCGTGATCAACGCGATGAACACGCTCGGCTATACCGTCGGCACGCTCGGAAATCACGAGTTCAACTACGGCCTCGACTTCATGTTCAAGGTGCTGTCGGGCGCCAACTTCCCCTTCGTCTGCGCCAACCTGACCAAAGGTCAGCTCGCCTCGGACCCGAAGCAGGACGACCTCTTCTTCAAGCCTTATGTCATCGTCGAAAAACAGGTCAAGGACGGCGCCGGCAAGGAAAGCCCGGTCAAGATCGGCTTCATCGGCTTCGTGCCGCCGCAGATCATGCTCTGGGATATCAAGAACCTCGAAGGCAAGGCGCAGACGCGCGACATCGTCGAAGCGGCCAAGGCCTGGGTCCCGGCGATGAAGGAAGCCGGCGCCGATATCGTCATCGCCCTCTCCCATTCCGGCATCGACGGCAGCGCGCCGACCGAAAAAATGGAAAACGCCTCGCTGTATCTGGCCGCCGTCGAGGGGATCGACGCGATCTTCACCGGTCACCAGCATCTCGTCTTCCCCGGTCCGAAGAGCTGGGACGGCATCGCCAATGCCGACCCGGTCAAGGGCACACTGCATGGCAAGCCCGCCGTGATGGCAGGCTTCTGGGGCTCGCATCTCGGCCTTATCGACCTGCTCCTGGAAAAGGACGGCAACAGCTGGAAGATCGTCGATTTCACCTCGGAAGCCCGGCCGATCTATCATCGCGACGACAAGAAGAAAGTGGTTGCCGATTACGCCGACAAGAAAGAGGTGGTCGAGGCCGCCAAATCAGAGCATGAGGCGACGCTCGCCTATGTCCGCACGCCCGTCGGCAAGACCTCCGCGCCGCTCTATTCCTATTTCGCGCTCGTCGCCGACGACCCTTCCGTCCAGGTCGTCAGCCAGGCTCAGACCTGGTACATCAAGCAGATGCTCGCCGACACCGAATTCAAGGATCTGCCGGTGCTTTCGGCTGCGGCTCCCTTCAAGGCCGGCGGTCGCGGCGGCGCGGATTATTATACCGACGTTCCGGCCGGCGATATCGCCATCAAGAACGTCGCCGACCTCTACCTCTATCCGAACACGGTGCAGGCTGTCGCCATCACCGGCGCGCAAGTGAAGAACTGGCTCGAAATGTCGGCCGGCATGTTCAATCACATCGAAGCCGGATCGAAGGATGCGCCGCTGCTCAACAACGACTTCCCATCCTATAATTTCGATGTCATCGACGGCGTGACCTATCAGATCGACCTGTCGCAGCCGCCGAAATATGACTCATCCGGCAAGGCCATCAATCCGGATGCCACCCGCATCCAGAATCTCACCTTTGATGGCAAGCCGATCGATCCGGCTCAGAAGTTCGTCGTCGTTACCAACAATTACCGCGCCGGCGGCGGCGGCAATTTCCCGGAGATTGCAGCGGATAAGGTGATCTTCCAGGCGCCTGATACCAATCGCGACGTCATCGTCCGTTATGTCCACGACCAAGGCACGATCAATCCGTCGGCCGATGCGAACTGGACCTTCAAACCGCTGCCGGGCACGACCGTTACCTTCGACAGCGGCCCGAAGGCAAAGCAGTTCCTCGCTGCAGTCAAGAGCGTCAAGATCGAGGAAGCCGGCGAAGGAGCGGATGGCTTCTCGAAGTTCAGGCTCGTTTTATAAGCAGGTAGGTCCCAGCGAAGGCGCGGCTCCGCGCCTTCGTCATTCGGCCGCGAGTGGCGGAACGGTGTCACGCAGTTCCGCCATTTCGGCATGGAAATCGGCCTGGTTCGGGCAGGCGGAAAGCCGCGTACGGAACGCGTCGATCATCCAGCTGGCGGCGGGTCCGGGCGGGTTGGCGAGCTGGCGCATCGAGTAGATGGCGTACTCGCCCTGTTCATAGGCCTCAAGATCGAGGTGGACGAGCGCGCCGCTGCGCAAGTCGTCATGCATTATGGATGCCGGAAGTCCGCCCCAGCCTAGTCCGGCCTTGATCAGCTGGTGTTTCGTCGCGATATCGCTGACCCGCCACGTCTTGTACGACAAGACATTGAAATCCCGTCCTTTGGTGCGGCCTGAAGCGTCTGTCACGACGAGCTGCACTTCCTCGCGCACGTCGCCGAGTGTCAACGGCCGGTCGATGCGGGCAAGCGGGTGGTTGGGTGCGGCGACGGGCAGCATGAAGGAGTGGCCAATTCGCTCCGTGATGATCGAATCATCCTGCTTCAGGACAGCGCCGCCAATGCCGATCGTCGTCTTGCCGCTCAATACGAGATCCATGACCATTCCGAGCTCGCCGACATTGAGGTTCAATGAAACGGTCGGAAACCTCTCGCGGAATTCGCGCAGCACGTCCACCACGGCCCGCGAGGGCACCATGACGCTGATGGCCACGGAAACCTCCGCTTCAAGCCCTTCCCTCAGGCTTTTGACGCGCGCCCGCATGACCTGCAGGTCCCCCAGAATGCGGCGCGCATCCTCGAGCATGGCCTTGCCCGCCTCGGTCAGCTTCGGCTGGCGCGCGCCGGAACGCTCGAAAAGCGCCACTTCCAGCTGCGCCTCCAGGTTTGCGATCGTATAGCTGATCACCGATTGCGCTCGGTTCAATGCCCGCGAAGCGGCCGAGAAGCTGCCGGTTTCGGCAACGGTCAAAAACACCTGCAATTGATCCAAGGTGGGGTTCGGAAGCATCTTCCATCCATTCCATCGATAGTTTCGATCGACATTATCTCCGTTTTTTCGATAGCAGGCCAGACTTATTTTCCTGTTCGACACCGCGGCTCACCTCCCAGCGACGAGCCGTTCCGTTCAATTCGAAAGGAAATGATCCATGTCGTCCATTCTTCTTCTGACGTCCAGCCCGCGTGCCGAATCGCTCTCGACGCCGATCGCCGCTGATCTCGCCGAGAAGCTGAAAAACCAGAAGCCGGGCAGCGTCGTCGTCCGCCGCGACCTTGCCGCCACCCCGCTGCCGCATATCGATGACCTGTTCACCGGCGCGATCCGCAAGCCGGCGGAAGCCCGCACCGCCGAAGAGATCGCAGCCATCAAAACCTCCGACGAACTGGTCGCCGAACTGTTTGCCGCCGACACGATCGTCATCAGCACCGGCTTGATCAACTTCAACATCTATTCGTCGCTGAAGACCTGGATCGACAATGTCGCCCGCGCCGGCGTGACCTTCAAGTACACGGAAAGCGGCCCGGTCGGCCTCGTAACCGGCAAGAAGGTTTATGTGGTGCTTGCTTCCGGCGGCGTCTACTCGCAGGGACCGGCTGCTCCCCTCAACCACGCCGTGCCTTACCTGAAATCGGTTCTCGGCTTCCTCGGCATCACCGATATCGAGACCATCTATGTCGAAGGTCTGGCTTTCGGCCCGGAAGCCGCTGAAAAGGCCATCGGCGCCGCCAAGTCGCGCGTCGAGGAAATCGCACTCGCAGCCTGATCGGGTTCCGAACTCCATTGAACGGCCGGCATCTGCCGGCCGTTCGTCATTTGCCGATATCGGCGACGAAATCCCGGATCGTCTCCAGGATTTCGCCCGAAAGAGCCTTATCCGAGGAAGCCCTGGCAAGGCCGACGCCGCCTGCCATCATGGCGAAAGCCATGATGGCCTTTCGCCGTCTTTCCCCTTCATTTGCTCCCGTGGCCTTGCTGGCCAAAGCCTCGAAATTGCGTTCGAGCCGCTCAGTGGCAATGCGCCGCGTCTTCTCGCTGCTGCGCGCGATATCGGAGGTCAGCGCGGCGAAAGGGCAGCCTTCGCCAGGATTGTCGCGGTGATAGGCGCTGACATAGCGATCGGCGACATCGGCAGCCGTCATCTTCGCGGGGTCCACACCCTCTGCTTCCAGCCTGCGCCCCCATGAATCGAAGGCGGATTCGATCGCCTCGGCAACGAGATCGTCACGGGAGGCGAAGTGCTTGTAGAAGCCGCCGACGGTCAGTCCGGCCTCCTTCATCAGGTCGGCGACGCCGATGCCTTCCAACCCCTCTTCGCGCAACCGCTTTGACGCAGTCTCGACGATTTTCTCGTGCGTCTTCTGTTTTTCCAGCTGCGAACGGCCCATCGGACTCTCCTCGTACTGCCTCTTGACTCCTGTGGATTACAATCATAATCCTATTAGATAACGATCATAATCCAGATCGTTGCCATTTCCAAGAGGAGCATGAATCATGCGTCTAAGAAACAAGGTCGCCCTGATCACCGGCGGAAACAGCGGTATCGGTCTTGCGACCGCCAAAGTCTTCATCGACGAGGGTGCCAAGGTGGTGATCACCGGCCGCAACCCGGAAACACTTGCCGCCGCCGAAAAGGCGCTTGGGGCCGGTGGGCTGGCGCTGAGGGTCGATGTCACCGATGCCGCCGCCACCGGGAAGGCTTTTGCGGAAGCTGCCGCGAAGGTCGGCAAGTTCGACATCGTCTTCGCCAATGCCGGCATCGGCGGAGCAACACCACTCGGTGATACGTCGCCGGAGCAGTTCAATCGGATCATCAGCACCAATCTGACGGCTGTGTTCTTCACCGTGCAATCGGCCCTGCCGCATCTCAGCGACGGCGGCTCGGTGATCCTCAACGGCTCGGTGCATGCCGTGCTCGGCGCCCCCGGCTGGTCTGCCTATGCAGCGACCAAGGCGGCGGTGCGTGCCATGACGCGCAATATGGCGTCGGAACTTGCGCCGCGCGGCATCCGCGTCAACCAGGTGACGCCAGGCGGCACGAAGACGCCGATCTGGTCGCCAATGGCGCCAACGGATGATGCGATGTCGGCACTCGAAGCTCGCATGGGCGGCCTGAGCCCGCTCGGCCGCATGAGCGAAGCCGAGGAAATCGCCAAGGCAGCGCTCTATCTCGCCTCGGATGATTCCGCCAACGTCACCGGCATCGAAATCACCGTCGATGGCGGCATGACGGGCGCGCCTTCAGGTGCCAAGATCTTCCGCGCCGCCTGACTGCAGTAGGGGCTGGCAAAACCTGCCCAGCCCCCGTCCCTGCGCAGCCAGCCTGCTACGGCTACTTTGTCTCAGCTCTTACGCAGGGCGCGTTGAGCGATACGAAACAGGACGATTGCCACATTGAGAATGGCAAGCAGGAGCAGGACATAGAGCATGGCCTGAATCCCGGAGGAAACGATCAGGTTTCCGGCAATCAGCGGAAAGCCGAAGACCCCTATGAAATAGGACAGCGAGAACAATAGAAGCGATTGCGGCATAAGGCCTTGGGGCGCCTCATTTGCAGCCAGGCCGTTGATGACGGAATAGGTCAACCCATAGCCCAGTCCGAGGATCGCCGCGGCTCCGAGGTAGACTGTCTGAGTTGATGTCATCACCAGGAACAGCAGGATGGAAGCCAGGGTCAGGCTTGTCAGGGCCAGAAGCGAATAGAGCGGATCCTTCCTGACCACATATGCCGCCACGAACAGCCGACTCAGGATGGCGGACGACATAAAACCGAAGAAGAAGAGGGAATAGTCGAAGCCGTGCGCCTTGGCATAGCTGGTCTGGAAGCTGGAAAGTCCCCCGAAAATCGCTCCACCGACGCCGACCATGATGATGGAATAGATCGCCGGCGAAGCGATCACCCGGCGCGCCGCGCCAAACGAGATCTTGTTGACGTGGGGCAAAATCTTGCCGGCACTGGTCAGCCGGAGATGGAGCCAAAAGTACAGCGCACCGCCGGCGAGGCTGGACAGAAAGGCAAAGGAGAAGGCCGTCTCAATTGGCATAGACCAGCCGGTGGCAATGCGGCCGATGATCGGTCCGGCGCCGATGCCCGACATCATCGACCCAGAAAGCAAGGCAAAGAACCTGATCCGATTCTGGGGCTCCACCAGTGCGGCGACTAGAATGGGTCCAAGCGTATAGAACGTGCCCCAGCCGATACCGAGAATGAGGCCGACGGTCATCAGGCTGAGCCCAACCGAGGGGACGGTGGCAAATCCCAATCCCGATGCTGCAAGAAACAGCCCGGCAACAGCCACCGCCCGCGCCGCGCCGATGGCGTCCGCGATATGGCCGGACAGGATCACGAGAATGACAGTGCTGACCGTCGCGGCCGAGATGATCAGGCCGGCAAGCGCCTCGTTCCCGCCACGCTCGCCCACCAGCACCGGGATGAGAAAGGTCACGCCATAGGCGATCGAAAGAAGAAACCCTCCGATACACAGGACGGCAAACTCGCCGCCATCGACCTTCTCCGTTGCCACTGAATCACTCATGTCTCCCGCCCGTCGCAAAAGCTCATCCGACTATTGCAGCAATGGAGATCACGTTTGCGCTATGCTAACAAGTCGTTTTTAGTTCATCACTAACATATTGAAAAATCATGCAATGTACGGAATATGTTTCGATTTTCGCAACATCCCAAACACCGGCCGTCTCGCTGTGGTGATCAACGCGATCAGCCACCTAACTCGGTTGCACCATGCCGGAACGGCCGACGACGCAGTTGCGGCCGCCTTTCTTCGCCGCATAGAGCCTGCCGTCGGCCGCGGTGAGCACCGTCGTAAAGCTGATGCCGTCCTCGTCAGCTGTCGCAACGCCGATACTGACCGTCACCGGCTTGTCATCCGGCGTTTTGACGCTGGTCTCGATCGTCCAGCGCAGGCGTTCGGCAAGGAGCAACCCTTCCTCATGGCTTGTGCCGGGGCAGACGGCGACGAATTCCTCGCCGCCGAAGCGGAAGATGCGGTCGCTGGACCGCAGCGTCGTGCCGAGCCGGGCGGCTATCGCCCTCAGCACCTCGTCGCCCTGAAGATGGCCATGACCATCGTTGACATCCTTGAAGTGATCGGCGTCTATAATGAGGACGGTGGCAAGCAGCCCCTGCCTCAAGGCCTCGCGCAGCATCACCGGCGCTTCGAGTTCCATGCGTGTGCGGTCATAGACGCCGGTAAGCATATCGCGGCCGGTGCGCTCCAGAAGGTCATTATAGCGCTCGCGAAAGGTGAGATCACTGAAGACGTCGCTGATGGAGCGCGCGGCGGCGTCAGCGCCAAGGCGGCGGATCCGATATTCATAGACGGCAAACATCGCCCCATAGAGGCCGACGGAGAGCATCTTCGCCTTCCAGCCACCCCAGAATACGGCGACTGGAACATCGAGGAAATAGTGCAGTGCGGCAAAAAAGCCGACCTGGTCGAAAGTCAGCAGCACAAAGCCGGAGATCATGAAACGCAGGACGACACGCCTGCGGAAGAAATCGCCGAGCTTTTCATAGAGCAGGATGATGCCGAGCGAATCGACATAGAGCAGCGCCGTGCCCCAAATCATCAGCCAGCCCATCGCTTTCAGGAAATCGACGTCGGGCGTGTGGTTCGACGACAGCTGCAGCGGCTGGTGCAACTGCAGCACCCAGGCGATGCCGACGGTCAGCAGATTGCCGAGAAACAAGCCGTAGATCGGCTGGCGCACCGTCGCGGCATCCTCCCACAGATACAGCATCAGGATCATCATCAGCTTGCCGGAGAAGAAGACGGATGAGCCCGGCGACACATCGCCGAACGGCAGCGAGACGTAAAAGACCGCCGCCAGATAAGTCTCCATGAAATGCATGACGCCGAGCGCCGTCAGAAAGACGCCGAGGCCAAGCCGATGGCGGAAATGCAGAAGCGTCACCATCAGCACGAAATAGGCGATGGCTTCGACGACAAAGACCGCGAGGTTCAGCGCTTCCATGACAACACCTCGGCTTCAGGCCGATGCCTCAGGCACCCTGCCGGCACGGCGGCGGATCCAATGAACGAGCGTCTGAAAAAGTGGAACACGAGGGCAGCCCTGCAAATCCTGCAGGCAATAGCTTTCACCGCAATCCTTTAAGATTGCGTATGCAAACCTGCTTCCTTCGAGAGCGCAAGTCACGGCCTTGAAAAGCAACGGGATTTCGGGCCGCGGCCGATTCCGATTGATCGGGATCGATTTCAGACCTGACGGATCTTCTCGCCGTCACCAAAGAGTGACGAACCATGCTGGTCGATTATCTGCTGCGCCTTGCGCACCGTGCATTCGATCGCATCGTCGGAGGAGGAAAACATATCGGCGCGAATGAAATTGCGCACCAGCACCTCGTCGCCGACCTTTTTTTCGATGCGGCCGGCCAGACGATACTGGCCGCCTTCCTTGCGCGGCTCCGCATAGATCGTGCAATCGCCATAAAGCTGCGGCTCGCTGGACGGCCCGGCCGCCTGCGACGCCGGTTTGGCCCCGCCGGAGAACATCGAAAAGAGATTTGAAATGAATGAAGCCATGGCGCGTGTCTAGCACGATGGCCCTACGATCGCCAAGTCAAATGATCAGGTTAGCGAGGATCTCGTTTTCAGTGATATCCTCGTAACCCATGCCAGAAGCTTCGAAATTTGCAATCAGCCGGGCGAAATTCTCCGGCGCCTTGGTTTCGATGCCGATCAGGATCGAGCCGAAGTTGCGCGCCGATTTTTTCAGATATTCGAAGCGGGCGATATCGTCGTCGGGTCCGAGCAGATTGAGGAAATCCCGGAGCGCCCCGGGACGCTGGGCCAGCCTGAGGATGAAGTACTTCTTCAGCCCTGCGTAACGCATGGCTCTTTCCTTTACGTCAGGCAGGCGCTCGAAGTCGAAATTGCCGCCGGAGACGACAGCGACGATGGTCTTGCCGCGGATCGCTTGGGCGTCCATCGCGGCGATTGCCGTCAGCGACAAGGCGCCGGCCGGCTCCAGCACGACGCCCTCGACGTTCAACATCTCCTGGATGGTGACGCAGATGGCGTTTTCCGGCATCAGCTGCACTTGGCTTGCCGGGAAATCGCGAAGGGCGGCGAAATTCAGGTCGCCGATGCGGGCGACCGCTGCGCCGTCAACGAAATTGTCGACCTTGGCAAGCGTCGTCACCTTGCCTGCCTCGATGCTGCGCCTGAGGCTTGGCGCACCGGCCGGTTCGGCGAAGACGAAGGCCGATTTCGGCACGATGCCATCGAGATAACCGGTGATGCCGGCGGCCAGTCCACCGCCGCCGACGGGCAGAACCACCATATCGGGCACGGTTCCCTCGGGCAGCTGCTGCATGATCTCGGCAGCGACCGTCGCCTGCCCCTCGATAATATCGGCATGGTCGAAGGGCGGCACCATGACGCCGCCGACCGCCTCGACATGCTCGCGCGCCGCCTGATAGCACTGATCGAAAAAGTCGCCGAACAGCCGGATAGTGATGAATTCAGCGGCGAACATGCGGGTCTTGTCGATTTTCTGCTGCGGCGTCGTCACCGGCATGAAGACGACGCCCGGCACGCCGAAATGACGGCAGACATAGGCAAAGCCTTGGGCGTGGTTGCCGGCCGAGGCACAGACGAAGGTTTTGCCGGCCGCCCCCTGCCCGATCGCCTTGCGGAAAAAATTGAAGGCGCCGCGGATCTTATAGGAGCGCACCGGCGACAGATCCTCGCGCTTCAGCCAAATATCGGCACCGTAGCGGGCCGAGAGATGGTCATTGAGCTGCAGCGGCGTTGCCGGAAAGAGGCTGCGCATTGCCTCTTCGGCGCTTTCGACGTCAAGTCTCGTCACGGGCGTGGTCCATTCTCATGATTGGTCACCGCCGCTATGGCACAGGCCGGCGGCTAAAGGAAAGGTTCACTGACCGGCCGGCTCAGCCCATAGAGCCTTTCTTAAGCCAATTGCAAAATCGGCGGCAGATGAACTGATTTTAACTGTCAATGGAAAGGCCTGCCACTTATATGGAGCGATGATGATCTTCAAATTCGCAAGACCGCTCGCCTGGCTGCTGCTCGCCCTCATCCTGTTTGTCACGGTTTCGCCGATCGGGCTGAGACCGGATACGGTGACGACGGTCGATGCGGACCGCGGCACCGCCTATGTTCTGCTCGGCCTTGCCTTTGCGCTCGCCTATCCGAAGCAGTGGAAACTGGTGGCCGTGCTGCTGATCATTGGGGCGGTCGCCATCGAATATCTGCAGTATTTCGCACCGACCCGCCATCCGCGCCTGCATGACGCAGGCATCAAGGCCATGGGCGCTGCCCTCGGCCTCGCTGCCGGCTGGGTGATCAACAGATGGCGCGAGAGCAGAGCTCCAAACAGCCTGCCTTTCACAGAACGCTGACTATTGCGGATCAGAAACCCGGCAAATCCGTTGCCCAGAAAAACAGCGGTATCGCAGCCACAACAGTTGCAAGAACAAATGCGACGCTCGTCCTGAAGATCCGGACGCGCCGAACCCTGGTCCCGCTCCAATCGTAAACCATCGTCTTACTCCCACAAGACAACACTTACTCTACCGCCGCGGCGCAATCCTTGCACCGAAAATGTCATTGTCAAGCAATAACGCGCTCTTACGCGCAAGATACAGGCATATTCCAACAGGATTATAACGATTGTTGCAGCTAACCGGGGCATTATCGAACCGGTCCGCCTTCGTTCCTGACGGAACTACGGCGCGACAAACTTCGCTTGGCTGCTCTCTTCGGCTCGCCGAGCCGAAGCTCACAGAGCGTAGGCTGGTGCGGGCGACGGGGATCGAACCCGTATAGCCTAAGGCCGAGGGATTTTAAGTCCCTTGCGTCTACCAGTTTCGCCACGCCCGCTTGCTGCGTTTTCAATATCTTGCGTCATGGGCGATGGGAAGAGCCGTGGGGCGTAAAAATAATATTGGCTCTGCCGGCAGCGCCACGGAATGAATGGGCAGGTATTTTAACGCGAAAGTGACTGTCGGCGCCGCTCGTTTCGTCTGGCCCGAGAAACTGAAAAGGCGCGGCGGGCTCACGCCCATCGCGCCTTCATCATTTACGCATCGAGATCAAGCGAGCTTGGCAGCGAGCCGGGCGACATGGGCGCCCTGGTATTTCGCGCCTTCGAGTTCGACCTCGGAAGGCTGGCGCGAACCGTCGCCGTTGGTGATGGTGGAGGCGCCGTAAGGCGAGCCGCCCTTGACTTCCTCAGTGCCCATCTGGCCCTGGAAGGCGTAAGGCAGACCGGCGACGACCATGCCCTGGTGCAGGAAGGTGGGGATGAAGCCGAGGATGGTCGATTCCTGGCCGCCATGCTGGGTCGCCGAAGAGGTGAAGACCGAACCGATTTTGCCGACGAGCTTGCCGGTGAACCAAAGGCCGCCCGTCTGGTCCCAGAAATTGCGCATCTGCGAGGCGACCGTGCCGAAGCGGGTGCCGGCGCCAACGATGATTGCGTCATAATCCGTCAGTTCATCGACGGTGGCGATCGGCGCAGCCTGGTCGATCTTGTAGTGAGAGGCCTTGGCGACCTCTTCCGGTACCAGTTCCGGGACGCGCTTGACGGTGACGTCGGCACCAGCCGACCTCGCGCCTTCAGCAACGGCATAGGCCATGGTTTCGATATGGCCATAGGCCGAGTAATAAAGAACGAGAACTTTCGCCATCTTCCATTTTCCTTGAAACAGCGGGGAATTTCGTAACCGGCGGATTTCTACCAGCGCCTAGGGCCGAAGGCAGCCCTGCGCGGGAAAACTCAGTGTTCAACGTGCGTAGACGAAAATTCGCTTGCGGTTCTGATTTGGCGCGAAAGTGACGCATCGGCTCGTTCTAAAGAGCATGGTATCGTCCGAAATCGCTTATCCTTTTCGGCATGAGGCGCGCGTGTTTGCAAAGCAGCCTGAGGGCGCTACCTATTGACCAGCCTCACATCACGGAACATCCTATGAGCCATGACACCGTCGTCACCGCCGCCATGCTCGCCATCGGCGACGAACTCCTTTCCGGCCGCACAAAGGACAAGAATATCGGCCACCTCGCCGATCTGCTCACCCTGTCCGGCATAGATCTCAAGGAAGTGCGAATCGTCGCCGACGACGAGCAGGCGATCGTCGAGGCGCTGAATGCGCTTCGCGCTCGCTATGACTACGTCTTCACCTCGGGCGGCATCGGGCCGACGCATGACGACATCACCGCCGATGCGATCGCCAACGCTTTCGGCCTGCCCTGCGAATATGACGAAGCGGCGATGACCCTGCTGGCCGATATGTACCGTCGCCGCGAGATGGAATTCACCGAGGCGCGTCAGCGCATGGCGCGCATGCCGCGGGGCGCCGCCCATATCCCCAATCCGGTATCGACGGCGCCGGGGTTCATCATCGGCAATGTCTATGTGATGGCCGGCGTGCCGCAGGTCTTCCAGGCGATGATCGACAATGTGCTGCCGACGCTTCGGACAGGCACGCCGGTTCTCTCGCTCGCCATCGCCTGCCCTTATGGCGAAGGTGATATCGGCACGCCCCTTGCCGCGATCCAGAAAGCGCATCCGGATACCAGCATCGGTTCCTACCCGCGTTATATCGGCCAGAAATTCTCGACCGAGATCGTCGTACGCGGCCGCGCGCAGGCGGCAATCGATGCGGCCGGCGCCGAAGTCCACGCGATGATCGACGCCATCCGCCGGAACAAGGAGGTCGCAGAAAACCATTCCGCCGAGGCATGAGAGGCCGGACTTGATCCCCGTCAAGGAACGGGAGAACGGTCTGGTGCATTCCGTCCCTCGCGCAGGTCATTTCAGCGCAAGGAGAATTGATATGTCTTACAAAACCATTCTCGCCATTCTCGATACGGCAGACAATAGTGCCGCCGTTGCCGATTTTGCCTTTGCCATTGCCGCCGAAGGCGGTGCTCACGTGATCGGCCTGCATGCCGAAACCATATCGGCCGTGCCGCTGGTGGCCCCTATGGAAATTCCCGATCCCGTCGCCGTCCAGGCGCTGCAGGATATGGCGCATGGTGAAACGGTCGCCCTCGAGCGCATCTTTCGCGCCAAAGCGCAGGCCGCCGACGCCTCATCGGAATGGCGCAGCTTTGCCACCTCCACCGGCTACGGTTCCGCACCGCTGATCGAAAGCGCCCGCAGCGCCGATCTTCTGATCGCATCGCAGGCCGACCCGGCCAACCCCTCCGACAGCCATGTCGATGTCGACGGCTTCCTCTTCGAAGCCGGCCGGCCGGTGCTGATGATCCCTTACGTCATCCGCCAGCCGAAGCCGATCAAGCGCGTGCTGATCGCCTGGAACGGCTCGAAGGAGGCGACGCGCGCGACCTTCGATGCGCTGCCCTTCCTGAAAGCGGCCGAGGAAGTGGAGATTTTTTCGGTCGACCCGGCCGATGCCGCTCTGCAGTCGCCGCTCACACCAGGCGCCGAGATCGCCGCCGCACTTGCACGCCATGGCGTGAAGACGACGCTTGCGACGGGCCACAGCGTCGACAGGAATACCTCGCATGTCATCGAAAACCGGCTGTCGGACAGCAGCATCGATCTTCTCGTCATGGGCGCCTATACCCATTCCCGGCTTTGGCAGGCGATCTTCGGCGGCACGACGAAGAGCCTGCTGCAATCAATGACGGCGCTGACCCTGTTGTCGCGATGAGCGGCTCCTCTTGCGTTTTACCGGCAAATCCCGCTAATTGCTGCGACCGATGAAGGCTTCGAGCCCCGGCCACGCCTCGCGCAGCAACTCGCGATCTCGCGCAGTTCCGGCTGCGCGATTTGCGTTTTGCCGCTGAAGCCGTCCGGTCGCCGGTCAACGGCGTTTCGTCTCTATTCATGCCGCGGAGCAGCCCGATGTCCCTTCCCGATAAAGCCTTTCCCGTTTCCTGGGATCAATTCCACCGCGATGCGCGCGCCCTTGCCTGGCGGCTTGCAGGCCTCGATCAAGCCTTCAAGGCGATCGTCTGCATCACCCGCGGCGGCCTGGTGCCGGCCGCGATCATCTCCCGGGAACTGAACATCCGGCTGATCGAGACAGTCTGCATCGCCTCCTATCATGACTATGTGAATCAGGGCGACATGGTGCTGCTCAAGGGAATTGCGCCCGAGCTTGCCGAAAACGGCGGTGAAGGCGTGCTGGTCGTCGACGATCTGACGGATACCGGCAAAACCGCGGCGCAGGTTCGCACCATGCTGCCGAAGGCGCATTTCGCCTGCGTCTACGCCAAGCCGAAGGGGGTGCCGACCGTCGACACCTTCATCACCGAGGTCAGCCAGGACACCTGGATCTATTTCCCCTGGGACATGGGCTTCACCTACCAGGAACCGATCGCCAAGGGCGCTGGCGCGCGCTGATCGCCGCAAACCCGCATTTAGACAGCGCTGATTTCCTCAGCGAATCGGCAAGCGCATTTGCGCCGGAAATGCCATCACAAGATTTGCCGCAGGACACTTTTTTGCCGCTGCGGCATTTTCCTTAGCCGGCAACGCCCGCAAGTCATTGTATTTCCAGCGCTCCCCGGCTTTCCCCAATCTCCACAGGCGCGTCCACAAGATGTTGTGGTTACCATTCAATTAAAAACCAGCCCTTGACGGAATCAGCGGTTTCAAACTTTACTGTTCCTGATGTTGCGGCGGCGACAGGACCGGAGGTACGAGCCCGGTTCCCTTTGAAAAACAAGACGCAGAATCAGGCTGTTGTGCCGGAACCGGCCTAAGCCAGAGAGGATTTCTGCGCGGTTTTCTGCCTCCAAAAAAAGTGACATCGGGGCTGGCGATAATAAGCTGTTAATACTATATTTAGTGTTTGCAGCCACCATCACCACAAGATACAGGAAGGACATCTCCGGATGACACCCCTGTCACGATACGGAAACGAGACTGGCTGCACGACGACAATGTGCCGCCGGATAGGAAATTTGCGCCCTGGGGACGGGCGCCAACGCGAGGTCAAGACTATGCGCATCGAACGTCGTTTCACGAAGGCCGGCCAAGGCGCCTATGCGGATATCGAATTCCGTAAGGCGACGAGCGAGATCAAGAACCCGGATGGGTCAATCGTCTTCCGCCTCGAGAATATCGACGTGCCTGCGCAGTTCTCCCAAGTCGCGACCGACGTTCTGGCGCAGAAGTATTTCCGCAAGGCCGGCGTCCCCACTCGGCTGAAGAAGGTCGAGGAGAATGACGTTCCTTCCTTCCTATGGCGCTCCGTTCCCGACGATGCCGCGCTGAAGACCCTGCCCAAGGAGGAGCAGACCGGCTCCGAAATCGACGCGCGCCAGGTCTTCGATCGCCTCGCCGGCACCTGGACCTATTGGGGCTGGAAGGGCGGCTATTTCTCTTCGGAAGAAGATGCTGCCGCCTTCAAGGACGAGCTTGCCTATATGCTCGCCACCCAGCGGGTCGCTCCGAACTCGCCGCAGTGGTTCAACACCGGCCTGCACTGGGCCTATGGCATCGACGGCCCCGGCCAGGGCCATTTCTATGTCGACCCCTTCACCGGCAAGCTGACCAAGTCCAAGTCCGCCTACGAACACCCGCAGCCGCATGCCTGCTTCATCCAGTCGGTCGAGGACGATCTCGTCAACGAAGGCGGCATCATGGACCTCTGGGTGCGTGAAGCGCGCCTGTTCAAATACGGCTCCGGCACCGGCTCCAACTTCTCCATGCTGCGCGGCGAAGGCGAAAAGCTTTCCGGCGGCGGCCGCTCCTCCGGCCTGATGAGCTTCCTGAAGATCGGCGACCGCGCCGCCGGCGCCATCAAATCGGGCGGCACGACCCGCCGCGCCGCCAAGATGGTGGTCGTCGACATCGACCATCCCGATATCGAGGAATACATCAACTGGAAGGTCAAGGAAGAGCAGAAGGTTGCGGCTCTCGTCACCGGCTCCAAGATCGTCGCCAGGCACCTGAAGGCGATTATGAAGGCCTGCTTCAATTGCGAAGGCGACAACGGCGATTGCTTCGACCCGGCCAAGAACCCTGCCCTGAAGCGCGAGATCCGCGCCGCCAAGAAGGATCAGGTTCCGGAGAACTACGTCCAGCGCGTCATCCAGTTCGCCCGCCAGGGCTACAAGGATCTCGAATTCAAGACCTACGACACGGACTGGGATTCGGAAGCCTATCTGACGGTATCGGGACAGAACTCCAACAACTCCGTCTCGATCAAGGACGACTTCCTGCGCGCCGTCGAGAATGACGGCGAATGGAAGCTGACCGCCCGCAAGGACGGCAAGGTCATGAAGACGCTGAAGGCGCGCGACCTCTGGGAAACGATTTCCTATGCCGCCTGGGCTTCGGCCGATCCGGGCATCCATTTCAACACAACGATGAACGACTGGCACACCTCGCCGGCCGGCGGCCCGATCCGCGGCTCGAACCCGTGCTCGGAATACATGTTCCTCGACGACACGGCCTGCAACCTCGCTTCGCTGAACCTCTTGCAGTTCAAGGACAAGGCCACCAAGCGCATCAATATCGGCGACTACGAACATGCCGTTCGCCTGTGGACCGTCGTGCTCGAAATCTCGGTGATGATGGCGCAGTTCCCGTCGAAGCGCATTGCCGAACTCTCCTACGAATACCGCACGCTCGGCCTCGGCTACGCCAATATCGGCGGCCTGCTGATGTCGTCGGGCATCCCCTACGACTCCGCTGAGGCCCGTGCCATCGCCGGCTCGCTGACGGCGATCATGACCGGCGTCTGCTATGCGACCTCGGCTGAAATGGCCGGCGAGCTCGGCCCGTTCCCGAATTTCGCGCCGAACCGCGAGAGCATGCTCAGGGTCATCCGCAACCATCGCCGCGCCGCTTACGGCGAAACCTCCGGCTATGAGGCGCTGTCGATCGAACCGGTCGCGCTGATCCATTCGGAAAACCCCGACCAGGATCTCGCCGCCCATGCCAAATCCGCCTGGGACAAGGCGCTCGAGCTCGGCGAAAAGCACGGCTACCGCAATGCCCAGGTTTCGGTCATCGCCCCCACGGGCACGATCGGCCTTGTCATGGATTGCGACACGACGGGCATCGAGCCTGACTTTGCCCTCGTCAAGTTCAAGAAGCTCGCCGGCGGCGGCTACTTCAAGATCATCAACCGCGCCGTGCCGGAAGCGCTGCGCACGCTCGGCTATTCGGAAAGCCAGATCGCCGAGATCGAGGCCTATGCAGTCGGCCACGGCAACTTGAACCAGGCGCCGGCGATCAACCCGTCGACGCTGAAGGCCAAGGGCTTCACCGACGAGAAGGTGGAAGCCGTCAACGCCGCGCTGAAGAGCGCCTTCGACATCAAGTTCGTCTTCAATCAGTGGACGCTCGGCGCCGACTTCCTGAAGGACACGCTGAAGGTTTCCGACGAGCAGCTCGCTGACATGAGCTTCAACCTGCTCGACCATATGGGCTTCTCGAAGAAGGACATCGAAGCCGCCAACATCCATGTCTGCGGTGCGATGACGCTGGAAGGCGCGCCCTTCCTCAAGGCCGAGCATCTGCCGGTCTTCGATTGCGCCAATCCCTGCGGCAAGATCGGCAAGCGTTACCTATCCGTGGAAAGCCATATCCGCATGATGGCGGCTGCCCAGCCCTTCATCTCGGGCGCGATTTCCAAGACGATCAACATGCCGAACGAGGCAACCGTCGAGGATTGCAAGAACGCCTATATGCTCTCCTGGAAGCTCGGCCTCAAAGCGAACGCCCTCTACCGTGACGGCTCGAAGCTGTCGCAGCCGCTCAACGCCTCGCTGATCGAAGACGAGAACGACGAGGAAGCGCTGGAAGAACTGCTGCAGGCGCCGGTCGCCGCCCAGGCCGTTACCGTCACCGAGAAGATCATCGAACGGGTGATCGAGCGTGTTTCGCGCGAACGCGAGAAGCTGCCGAACCGCCGCCAGGGCTACACCCAGAAGGCCACCGTGGGCGGACACAAGGTCTATCTCAGAACCGGCGAATTCGGCGACGGCCGCCTCGGCGAGATCTTCATCGACATGCACAAGGAAGGGGCTGCCTTCCGTGCGATGATGAACAATTTCGCCATCGCCATCTCGCTCGGCCTGCAATATGGCGTGCCGCTCGAGGAATATGTGGAGGCCTTCACCTTCACCAAGTTCGAGCCGGCCGGCATGGTCATCGGTAACGATGCCATCAAGAACGCCACCTCGATCCTCGACTACGTCTTCCGCGAACTGGCCGTCTCCTACCTCGGCCGCCACGACCTCGCACATGTCGACACGTCCGACTTCTCGAATACCGCGCTCGGCAAGGGTATCCAGGAAGGCAAGACCAACCTGCTCTCCACCGGCTGGACCCGCGGCTATAAGCCGACCCTGGTCTCCGGCACTGGCGGTGAACGACAGGCCGGCGAACCCAAGGGTGCGGCCACCGCAGCCCCGGCCCGCGCCGCTTCCACCGGCACGGTAACCGCCTTTGCCGGCAGCGCTGCCCGCAAGCTGGAGCCGACGGTCGCCGTCTCCACCTCCGAAATCGTCGCCTTCAAGCGCGATTACGAGGAGCGCGCCAAGGAATTGGCGGAAGAGATCGCCGAAGAGGTACTCGAGGAAATCGCCAGCGACGCAACCGCCCTCTTCTCCGACAAGGCGCAAGCAGACGCGGCAACGGCCAAGACCGAAGCCAAGAAGGTGGAAGCCGAACGCCGCCAGCGCTCGATCATGCAGGGTTACACGGGCAACATGTGCTCGGAGTGCCAGAACTTCACGATGGTGCGGAACGGCACCTGCGAAAAGTGCGACACATGCGGTGCGACGAGCGGGTGCAGCTGAGCAGGATTGCGGTTCTTCAGTGTTTTAAGGAATAGACTTCAAGTCTGGTCAAAAGCGTTGGCCATTTCCGACAGAAGAAATGGTCAACCCGATACAGGAGGCCGTCCGGGCACGAACAAGTGCCCGGAGAATCCTCTGAGGAACAAATAGAGAAACAATCGCAAGAGCAGCGAAACGCCCTATCCGCGGGATGCTCAAGTTCGTAAACGTAAGACGAGACAACTGGACCTGCCAGTGACATCCGTTTATTTTGCGAGCTGTATCGCAGGCGGCCTTCATGCTCCGGGAGTCACCACGAAACGAAGCTGCGCCGACCCATGCTGCCGAAACACCGCCTCATCCTTCTGCGCCACGCCAAATCCGCCTGGCCCGACGGTGTGTCCGACTATAAACGGCCATTGGCGGATCGCGGGCGCAAGGCAGCACCCGTCATCGGCACCTACATGAGGCGCGAAAAGCTGATCCCCGATTTAGCCCTCGTCTCGCCGGCCCGCCGGGCGCAGGAAACCTGGAAGCTTGTCCGGCGGGCCCTTTCGAAAAAGATCCCCGAACGCGAAGCGGCGGATATCTACGAGGTGTCGGGGGAGCGCATCCTCGATGTGATCCGAGCCGTCGAACCTGGCATTCGCACGCTGCTCATCGTCGGCCACAATCCCGGCATGGAGAATGCGGCCTCGCTTATCGTGGCGGACGGCGACGCCGATGCCTTGCGACGCATGGGGGAGAAGTTCCCGACGGCGGGACTCGCCGTCATTGACCTCCATCTCGACGGATGGGACGAGATTGCGGCGGGCACCGGTTATCTCGAGCGGTTCGTAACCCCTAGATCCTTGGGATGAAGGGCCACTTTCCGGTTTGAATTTGATGGACATGGTGCACGGTCCCGATTCTACCCGCGCCCCTCCTTCGAGCCCCTGCGGGGCGCCTCAACAAAGATGAGGGCGGCGAGAGACAGGCGCATGACGGCTGGGTGCAGTCGGCAGCAGGTCAAAAGCCCGGACGGCTCGGGTACGATCGCGATCTGACCGTCTAGGTCCCAGGGAATCAGGTGATCTCAGCCATTGTCAAGGACTCACAGAGTCCGGACAAGATCGGCAACCTCCAGGAGCGCTTCCGATATTCATTCGTTCGATTTGTCGACAGACGCTCGGTTAGACTTGGACCGGCTATTCGCGATCCGGAAAGCGAAAACGGCGGAGCGAGCCAAAACTCCTGATGTAGGCCTCGCGCTCGGCATCGGCAGCGCTCTTGCCGATATCGCGCAGGAGATGTTCGTTCAACCGGTGCCACGGGACATCTGGATTGATGGCGGCAACCCATAGATCATGCAGTCGCGCGCGCCAACGAACCCGCCCCTCGACTGCCGTTGGCATGCCCTCTTCGCCTTTACGGATGAAGCTCATTGCACTACCCTCCAACTTCGATGTGCGGCGCCGTCCGCAACGATCCTCCTCCCTCGTCAAAGAGATGTGTGGCCGGATGTGATGGATTCGTAAAAGCGATGGCTATGGCGGATTCGATGAAGCGCCCTTTCCTCTCCCTGTTGGGTGGGTTCGACTGCCCGGGCCTTGCCGCGGGGTCGCCAGCGTTTACGCGGAAGGCTCGGGCCTTGATGGCCTATCTGGCGCTTCAGACCGGACAGTCCCAATCACGCGAAAAACTGGCGGCCTTGCTGTGGGGCGGGACCGGAGAAGAGCAGGCCCGCGCGAACCTACGGCAAACCTTGTCCGTCCTGCGGCGAGCGCTGAAGGCGACCGGACGGGCATGGATCCGGATCGAAGGCGACCGGGTGGCGCTCGATCTCGACGACACCGATCTCGACGTCAGGCGGTTTGAGGCCATGGCAGCCGGCTCCCAGACCGACGACCTCGAACAGGCGATCGCTCTCTATCCCGGGGAGCTCCTCGAAGGTTTCAACCTTGCTGAAGAACCGTTCGAAGACTGGCTTCGCACCGAAAGGGAACGGCTACGGATCATCGCCACTGCCGCCCTGGAAAAGCTCATTACTCGCCACATCGGGAGGAACGAACCGGGCGCCGCCATATCCGCCGCAACGCGGTTGCTCGCTCTGGAGCCGTTACGCGAAGATGTGCATCGTACGCTGATGCGCGCCCATGCAGCGATGGGACGATTCAATCTCGCCCTCGCACAATACCGGAATTGCGCCGATACGTTGCGCAAGCAGCTCGGCGTGCAGCCCGAGCCCGAAACGCGGGCTCTCTACCAAGATTTGCTGGCGCGCCGCATGGCGCCGCCTGCCGAGCGATCACCAGAGGAAGGAGCGTCGTTCGAAGCCCGTCCTCAAACCCGCTATGTGAAATCGGACGGGGTCAACATCGCTTACCAGGTGACGGGCGACGGGCCCTTCGACCTCGTCTATGTTCAAGGCTGGGTTTCCAACCTCGACTACGCCTGGGAATCGTCGAAATTGTCGAGCGTTCTGCACCGTCTCGGTTCCTTCTGTCGCCTTATCCGCATAGACAAACGTGGCACGGGCCTATCGGATCGTGGCACTGGCTTTCCAACACTCGATCAGCGCATGGAGGATGTTCGCGCCGTGCTGGATGCGGTTGGATCACAAAAGACGGCCCTGTTCGGCAGCTCGGAAGGCGGCCTCATGTGCATGCTGTTCGCCGCGAGCTATCCCGAACGCACGGCTGCCCTCATTCTACATGGAGCCTATGCGAGGGGTCTCTGGTCACCGGATTATCCCTGGGGGCGTACCCGAGAGGAGCTCGAAGAGGAACTGCTTGCCATTGAGCGGGAATGGGGTCGCCCGGCGGACCTCAGCCGGGCGGCCCCGAGCCTCATCGACAATATGGTCGAACGTGAATGGTTTGCGGGGTACCTGCGCAATTCGGCATCCCCCACCGATGCGATCTCCTTGTGGCGCTGGAGCGTCGAGATCGACGCGCGCGATATCCTTCCCGTGATCCGAGTTCCGACCCTGATTACCCACCGAACCGGCGACCGCTGGGTCAAGCCCGAAGAAGGGCGTTATCTGGCAAGCCGCATTCCCGGCGCGATATATGTCGAGCTGCCCGGCGATGACCATATTATCTGGGGCGCCGATTCCGACCGGCTGATGGACGAAATCCAGCGGTTCCTGGTCTCCGCCCCGCCTGCCCCGACTGAAAGCGCCTTGCTGACGGTCTTGCACTTGGATGTTCAAGGCGCGTCCTCCGGTCGGGTGAAAGATTGGCGGGACGACGCCGTTCGACAGCTTCGCGCCGCCGACGGCGAGGCGATCGACCTGCGGGAATCCGGACTTGTCGCCGCGTTCCGGCAGCCCAGCCAGGCGATCACCTGTGCATTCGATCTTCGCGGCCGCCTGCATCACATCGGCTTGGATGTTCGCGCAGCCATTCACGTCGGCGAATGCGAACGGCAAGGCGGCCTCTATGCGGGTCCGGTGCTGCGGCTTGCCGCAGGATTTGCCGACTGCGCCGGACCAGGCGATATCATCGCCTCCCGAACCGTGCGCGATCTCGTTGTCGGTGCAAATCTCTCCTTTGATCTACGTGGACAGCTCGATCTGCCCGGAATCCCCGGTCCCTGGCCGTACTTCTCCATTGGGCAGCCCTGAAGTCATAAATGTTTGCTCTCCCGGGTTCGCAATGCAATCACAGAACTACCTAGTCGGGGTGAACGGCGGCGGTAGAAGCGTGAGCCTGCCGACCTGCGGCTTTCCGCTGCCTCGCTGCTGCCCCACCATCGAGCCCGCCTACGCCACGACCGAGACAACCACCCGCGACCATGTTTGATGGGAGCACAGGAGCGACCTTTCGGCCAATCACAGACAATGCCGTAGATTTCGCGATATTGTTCCAACTGTTCTTTCGGGCCGGCCAACAGCAGCGGGCAAGCGGTATAGTTTCCCTTCACTTTCCCGTTCTCGACATCCAGTCGAAGATCTCCGACTCCGGTGTATCGCCAAGTAAAGCGGTGAAATGGTCACCTGATGCCTTGATCTGATAGACCCACATGAATTCCACATTTGGCGCCCTCTGATCGGTGGACAGCGCCACGCCCTCGGCCTTATCCGTAAAACCCAACTTGATGCTATATTTTCGGTTCCCGGCGGTGGATTACGCAGTTTCTCGAAGAAGCCGTCCACCTCCCTTTTGAGACCTTGGCCATGGCCAGATCGCCGCGCGCGATCGTCTGGACGCTTGTATTGTCGTCGGCCAGAGCAAGTTCGGCGGGAATGACCAGAATGGATAGTCCAAGCATTGAGAAGCGTGAAATGACGTTGCGCAACATTCGATACGCCCGAAATTGTTTTAGTGTTCCGACGCAACATAGCTATCTGAGGTTGATTTCAATCTCTAGCTTGGAGTTGGTGCTCCTTCGCGCGCTCTATAACCGGCACCTCCGGCTCTCGTCAAAACGGCAGAATGTCGAACAGGCGCTTGCTCGCCCTCGCCGCCCAAGACGGCTTCACCGTACCGGCCGCCAATGGCGGCCCCGACGATGGCGCCAGCAGCGGTTGATAGAACCGGTTGAGCATCGCATCGCAGACATAGTGCCCCCAATTCGTCAGGTGCTCCGTCTCATCAGCGCCGAGGAAATGGAGGTAGGTGCCGATCTCGGACGGAACGACGGATGCCGGAGGCCTCGAGTAAGAGGCGTAGGGTTTGAGGTCGGCGTCCTTGCTGTCGATCGACCAATAAACGCCATGGGTTCTTGCGCGCAGCGCCGATTTCGCGACATCGTCGAGGCCAAGCGTATCGGCCCGTTTTGCAGCCTTGAAGCCGGCGATCAGGTCTCGCCGCCTTAACGACCGCACCTGATTGTCCGTCGTATCGAGAACGCGCTTCAGCTGGGAGAGATAATTCCAGTATCCGCGGGTCGAGGAGCGCCAAGGCGCGCCGGCATCGCTGACGAGCAGGCAGTCGCAGCGTTTCAGCGCGGGCTCGATGCCGTGATTGTCGTAGACGCCGCCGTCGCTCAATATCGCCCTGCCCGGAGCGACTGGTTCGCCAACCGTGTCGTCGAGTTTTTCCCTTTTCCAGGGAAACCGCGACAGGTCCAATCGCAGCGGTGACAACACGGGAGGGAATGCCGCCGAAGCGGCAACCGCGGTTGCGAGCGACAATGCCGGACGAAACGACACCCCGATCCTGTAATCCGCGATATAGCGGTTCGACATCCGAAAGAGCGAACCGGTGCTGAGATTGCTGGCGCAAAATACGAACCAGGGCAATCTCGGAAGATCGCGCAGGCTTGGCGATCGTCCATCGAACAGATGCCGCTCGTATAGTTTGGCGGCTTCCTCGGCCGCGCTTGAGAAGGGATTGAACACGCCCTTCAGGAAGCTCGGCCCATCCGCGAATACCTGACTGAGGGCGAGAATGCGATCCAGGTATTCCGTCTTGAAATTGACGGCGACCTCGTTCTTGAACACCAGCCGCGGCCAGATATAGGCGAGCAGGCCGGAGGCGATGGATCCCCCCGAGACCGACGAGATCATATCGAGCTTCGCCAGAAGGCCAGCCTCGTTGAGCCTCGCAAGCGATCCCGCATGGAAAAGCATGGCCCGATAGCCACCGCCCGAAAGGCAGAGGCCGAGTTTATAACGCTCCGCCGGCTTCTCGGGATCGTCGGATCCCGAAGAGACGGCATTCGATGCGGCATGCTCGTCTTCCGACATGCTCGGCCTCACTCAGGAAGATGAGTTTTCACCGATCTCTTCCTTCAGGCAAGCTGCCGAACTTTGCGGTCATTGCCTGCGGACCGGCAATATCTACTCTGCGTACCTCCGGGAATTGGCATCGCATTTGTGCCACTCCCAGTTTATTTCGGCTTCGTCCTTTTCGCCATAACACCAGTCGGCGCGATTGAGCAGCGGACCGAGTTCGTCGCGCCGTCTGCATGCCCGCAGCGTTTCGGGTCCAGTGCGATCGACACTCGTGCGGCAGATGTCGTCCAGTCCTGTCCACTGATGGATCAACCGATCCGGCGCCTTGGCCCCCTTGTCCGTGGCGAGCACCTTTCCGGTCTCGGACTCGATCTGCAGAGAGGCCGTGTTCCACACGTAAGAGAATTCGGCCATCCCGGAGGACGTCTTACCCGTGTCCCTATTTCCGGCAAACCATTCGACAATTCCCGACATTTCGCATTTTCCGGCACAGCTGGCAGTCACCGAGCCCGGCTTGACGCGGTAGATGCGCTCCGGCCAGCGTTGGGCGAAGGCTGCCTTTTCCTTCAGGACGGCGTCTTTGTCGACCGAGTTTCCGAAGAAGGAGACCTCGTCGGCATAGACGCCCTTCATGAAGGCCAACGCCGATGCGCTGTCTTTCGACCATTCGTCATTGTATCGGTTTGCGAAATTAACCGCCTCCGTGGTCAGGTCGCCGGGTTCCGGTGCGCCCGCCTCCTCGGAATCACTCGGCTCTGACGGCATGTCGGCGGGTGTTGCGCTCTCCTGCGGTGCGGCGCCTGGCGAGGGCGGCGCGCTTTCCTGTGCCGAAGGCATATCCTCGGGCGTGTTGATATTCCAGTCCCGCATTTCCGCAGCGGTGAGATACCGTATATCGGTGCTGTCGATCGACAGACTGAGCTGCAGCAGGTTGGGGCTTACCCCCATGTCAGTGAGATAGCCGATGATCTCGCCGGTCAGTGCTTGAACAGTCGAAACGGCCAATTTGTTGTCGATGGCAACATCGTCGGACAGGGAAACCCGATGCACGCCGATAGAGCCCGGCTCGGCAAATCTTTCAACGCCGCCGACGAAGGAGAAGGCGCAAGCCGACGCGCACTCGGCGGCTCTGATCTGTATCGTTTTTGCATTCAGGAGGCGGAGGGCCCGGCCGAACCTGATCGCGGCGACCACGTTTCCGCCTGGCGAGTCAAAGGTAACATAGCTCGGCTGGTACTGCGTATATTCGTCGACAAGCGTCATCGCATCGTCGGAACTCTCGAACACGCCTTTTATCGTCAGGACGCGCTCTCCCGGCGCGGTCTCCAGACGTTCGTAGGAAATGGCCGCATGCCCCTCCCCGGCTAGGGCGACGAACGCCAGCAGCATCGATATCAACGAGACGGATTTCCGCATTCTATCCCGGTCCCCAAGCACCTGTATTTTCTCCTGTCGTCATTCGCAGCATAGCTTTCGCAGGTCTGAATAGCCGGATGATGAAGACCTGCTCTACCCCGCCTCATTCGCGACCAGCCGACGCCAATTACGGTCCGAAGAACAATAGCTTCGCAGAGAATGTTGACAGCTACCCCAGCAGGTCAGATCAATGCACAAGGGCAATCTTCTGGCAAGCGTCACAATCAGAAGTGATGAGACAAGGTAAATGCCGTGCCTTCGCTGTTCTGGAGGCATCATAGACGCGTGCAATTGATATCGGCTATGTCGGCTGCACCGACACATTTGACCAGTGAGGCCGTTCGTGACTTCCCCCTACGACAATCACGCCCTCGACCTGAGGAATGATCCCAATTTCTTCGCCCTTCTGACCGGCAGCTACAAGCGCATCGTCGGCCGCGCTCTTATCGAGGATGGGCAAGGGCCGGACTGGCTTTACAGCCATGCACCTTTCGTGGTCCTCGCGCACAATACACTGCCCGACCCGCGCTTCATCTACGCAAACCGGACTGCGCAGAACTGCTTCGAATATAATTGGGACGAATTCATCATGCTGCCGTCGCGACTATCAGCCGAGCAGCCTGATCGCGCCGAACGCCAGCGGCTGCTGGATGCCGTCACGCGCAATGGTTTCGTCGATAATGGCCGCGGCCTCAGGGTCGCGAAATCGGGGCGCCGTTTCTGGGTCGAAAATTTCACTGTCTGGCAGCTCATCGATGAGACGGGCAAGCGGTTGGGCCAGGCGGCGATATTCTCTTTTTGGCGGGACGCGTAGTTCCTACGGTTTTACGCGGTCCGGATGCGCTGCCTGGAAGGCGGGGAGTTCGGCGCATCTGGCGTCGATGTCGCTGATGCGTCTGAAAGCCGTCATATCAACGCCCCAGCGGCGGGCATTGTAGACCTGAGGAACAAGGCATAGGTCGGCCATCGACGGCCTACCGCCAAAGCTGAACGCGCCATCGGATTCGCCGAGCATAGTCTCCAGCTTGCGAAGTCCATCGCCGATGAAATGGTTCATCCATTCCTCGCGAGCCTCGGCCTTGTCGGTCAGCGTCAGAAGATGCGAGACAACATGCAGATTACAGATCGGATGGATGTCCATGGCAACCGCATATGCGAAGGCGCGCACTCTGTGGCGGTCGAGCCTATCCGATGGCAGCAATCCGCATTCCGGCCGGAGCTCGGCCAGATATTCGATGATGGCCAGCGACTGTGTCAGCGTTTTCCCATCGATCACAAGTGTCGGCACGAGCCCTTGCGGATTGAGCGCGAGATAGTCCGGCATTCTGTGCGCACCGTCGAGCAAGTTGATCGGTACAGTCTGGTAGTCGAGGCCCAGAAGATTGAGCGCGATCCGCACCCGATAACTCGCCGACGACCGCCAGTAGTCGTAGAGAATGATCTCGTTCATTCCCGGTCAGCTCCCTCGTATTTTCCGACCGTCTGCTCGATCGCACCGAAAATCGAATGGCCGGCATGATCCTTCATCTCGATGCGGACCTGGTCGCCGAACCTCATGAAGGGGGTCTTCGGCGATCCGCTTTCGATCGCCTCGATCATTCTCAATTCGGCAATGCAGGAATAGCCATCTCCTCCCTCGCCCACCGGCTTGCCGGGGCCGCCGTCGAGCTTGTTGGAGACCGTGCCGGAGCCGACAATCGTTCCGGCCGCGAGGTGGCGGGTTTTGGCGGCATGGGCGATCAGCTGGCCGAAATCGAATGTCATATCGATGCCGGCACTTGCCTTGCCGAATGGTCTGCCGTTCAAGCTTACGAGCAGCGGCAGGTGCAGCTTGCGGCTATCCCAGGCGTCCCCAAGCTCGTCCGGCGTGACCGCGACCGGCGAAAATGCCGAGGCCGGCTTGGACTGGAAGAAGCCGAAACCTTTCGCCAGCTCGTCCGGGATCAAGCCGCGCAACGACACGTCGTTGACGAGCATTACCAGACGAATGGCGCCACGGGCAGCTTCCGCGCTCGCGCCCATGGCGACGTCGCCGGTGATGACAGCGACCTCGCCCTCCATGTCAATCCCAAAGGCCTCATCTGCTGCCAGGATCGGGTCTCGCGGCGCGAGGAAACCGTCCGAGCCACCTTGATACATCAGCGGATCGGTCCAGAAGCTAGCCGGCATCTCGGCGCCGCGCGCCTTGCGCACCAGTTCCACATGGTTGACGTAGGCCGAGCCGTCGGCCCATTGATAGGCGCGCGGTAAAGGGGATGCGGCGTCATGTTCGTGAAAGCGGATGGTCGGCTGAGCCCCCGTCTCGATGCCTTCGGCAACCAGCCGAAGCCTCGGAGCGACATGCTCCCAGTCGTCGAGCGCCGCCTGCAGGGTGCGGGCGATGTGACCGACCTCCGAACAGCGCGTCAGATCGCGGGACACGACGACGAGGCGGCCGTCCCTGGTGGAGTCCTTCAAGGTCGCAAGTTTCATGTCTCAATTCCGTGCCGGAGGGAGCTTCGCCGATCTTGACCGATCCTGTCACTTGATGCCCGGAGTTCCGTCGAACTTGCGCTCGAGGCCATCCCAGCATTCGAGGTAATCGTCCTGCAGCGTTTCGAGCTCGGCTGCATATTTCGTCAGCTGCTGCGGATAACGGGTCTCGAACATGAAGGCCATGGTGTGATCGAGCTTCATCGGCTTGAGCTCGGTATTCGATGCCTTTTCGAAGGCGAGCGCGTCCGGGCCGTGAGGAAGCATCATATTGTGCAGGCTGATCCCGCCCGGCACGAAGCCCTCCTCCTTGGCGTCATACTGCCCATGGATCAGACCCATGAACTCGCTCATGATGTTGCGGTGGTACCATGGCGGGCGGAAGGTGTGCTCGGCGACCAGCCAGCGCGGCGGAAAGATCACGAAATCGACATTCGCGGTGCCGGCATCTTCGGTGGGCGCGGTCAGCACCGAGAAGATCGACGGATCGGGATGATCGAAACTGATGGCGCCTACCGGCGAAAATGTTCGCAGATCGTATTTGTAGGGCGCGTAGTTGCCGTGCCAGGCAACCACATCCAGCGGCGAGTGGCCGATTTCGGTAACATAGAATTTGCCGCACCATTTCACATGCACGCGGCAGGGCTCTTCCTTGTCCTCGAAAGCAGCGACAGGCGTCTTGAAGTCGCGCGGGTTGGCCAGGCAATTGGCGCCGATCGGCCCGCGGTCCGGCAAAGTGAATTTCGCGCCATAGTTCTCGCAGATATAGCCGCGCCAGACCGCCTGCTCGCCGCTCTTCAGAATTTTGAACATCATGCCGCGAGGGATGAGGCAAATTTCCAGCGGCTCGACATCCATGATGCCCATTTCGGTGAACACTCTGATGGCGCCGAGCTGCGGCACGATCAGCAGTTCGCCGTCGGCGTTGAAGAAGTAATCATCGACCATGTCTTCGTTGAAGACATAGGCATGCGCCGACATGCCGACCTGGGTCGTGGCATCGCCCGCCGTCGTCATCGTCCGCACCCCTTGCAGAAAATTCAGCTTCTCAGTGGGAGCAGGCAGCGGATCCCAGCGGAGCTGACCGAGCGGGAGCGAATGCTCGTCCAGGCAGGGTGCGGTTTTCCAGAGCGGATAGGACGAGTTCGAGAAGCGGCGGGTGTGGCGCACGCTCGGGCGAATGCGGTACAGCCAGGACCGTTCATTCGTACCGCGCGGCGCAGTGAAGGGCGAGCCGGAAAGCTGCTCGGCATAAAGGCCGTAGTTGCATTTCTGCGGGCTGTTCTGGCCCTGCGGCAAGGCGCCGGGCAGCGACTCCGTCTCGAAGTCGTTGCCGAAGCCCGGCATATATTTCAGTCTGTTTGCCTTCGCCGCTTCCGCGTCGGAAGCCTGGATCGATGTCTGGTCCATGCTCAACTCCTCCCCGAAAACTCTACTACGTCGTAGAGTTTACTCCGCTGCCGTGCCGATGACACCACGCTTGATCTGATCTGCCTCGATCGACTCGAACAGCGCACGGAAGTTGCCCTCGCCGAAGCCCTCATCGCCCTTGCGCTGAATGAATTCGAAGAAGATCGGACCGATTACCGTCTTGGAGAAGATCTGCAGCAGGATTTTCGTCATGCCGCCGTTCACCACACCTTCGCCGTCGATCAGGATGCCGTGCTTCTTCATGCGGTCGATCGGTTCGTCATGGCCATGCACGCGATCATAGGACATGTCGTAATAGGTCTCGGGAGGGCCTGGCATGAAGCGCAGGCCGTTATCGGCAAGCCGGTCGGTCGCTTCGTAAATATCCTCCGTCCCAACAGCGATGTGCTGGATGCCCTCGCCCCGGTACTTCTTCAGATATTCCTCGATCTGGCTGGTGTCGTCCTTCGATTCATTCAGGGGAATGCGGATCTTGCCGCAGGGCGAGGTGATGGCGCGGCTGACCAGACCGGTGATGCGACCGTCAATATCGAAGAAGTGGATCTGCTTGAAATTGAACAGATCGCGGTAGAAATCCCACCACTTGTCCATGTTGCCGCGGAAGACGTTGTGGGTGAGGTGGTCGAGATAATAAAAGCCGATCCCTGTGGGATTTGGATTGGGCTCGCCAAGCCAATCGAACTCGGCCTCGTAAGCCGATCCCTTTGTCCCATAGGTCTCGACGAAATAGAGCAGCGAGCCGCCGATGCCGACAATCGCCGGAACGTCGAGCACCTTGTCATTTCCTTCATAGGGAACGGCGCCCTTCGACACCGCGTGATCGAAGGCGTGCTTGGCGTCGACCACGCGCCAGGCCATCGACGGGGCGCAGGGACCATGCTTTGCGACAAAACCAGCGGCATGGCTACCGGGCTCGGCATTCAACACATAATTTATGTCGCCCTGGCGCCAGACGGTAATGTTTTTCGTCTTGTGCTTGGCGACCGCGATATAGCCCATGCGTGTGAAGAGCTCGCTGAGCTTCTCAGGCTCGGGGTGGGCGAATTCGACGAATTCGAAGCCGTCGGTGCCGGCCGGATTGTCGGCGGTGATTTCCGACGGAGGCGCATCATGCGGGAACGGACCCATTTTCTTTTCCTCCAGAGGAGATTGCAATCTATGCAAACTATGGCTCAAAACTGGCGAAAAGTTCTTGCATTCTTGGTGCTATAGGAAAAGATTATGCACGATCTGTGAGCATTCTGGAGATTTTGCGCAATGGATGAGCCCCTAGACAAATTGGATCTACGCCTCCTTCTGGAACTTCAAAAGGATGGAAGGCTCACGAACAACGAGCTTGGTGAGCGGATCGCGCTTTCACCGTCGCAATGCTCGCGCCGGCGTACCAGATTGGAAGCCGAGGGCTATATTCGCAGCTACCGTGCCCACCTCGATCGGGAGAAGCTGGGGCTCGATATGCTGGTGGTCATTTCCGTCACGCTTGCCACCCACAACCGAGACAATGCCCGCCGATTTTCGCAATTGATCAACGGTCTGCCCGAAGTTCTCGAAGCCTATGCGCTGACGGGCGAGATGGACTATCACCTCAAGGTGGCGACCCGTGGGCTCGCCGATCTGTCGAAATTCGTCAACGACGTTCTGCTGCCGCACGAATCCGTGCAGCACGTGAAAACCTCGATCGTGCTCGACACGCTGAAGACGTTCGAAGGCTATCCAGTGATGATGCCGGGCAGCCGGCATGGCGACAGCGCGCGATAAACGTTAGAGCGGCAGTTCGGTGGAGAATTTCAGCTCGCGCAGCACGAAGCTTGATACGACGGTGCGCACATGCGGGTTGCGCATGAGATAGCGGGTCATGAAGGCTTCGTAGCTTTCGACGTCCCTCGCCCTTATCTTCAGCATGTAGTCGAAGGCGCCCGACAAGGCGTAGCACTCCATGATCTCCGGCCGCTCCAGCACCACTGAAGCGAAAGAAGCCACCGCCTCCTCATGGTGATCCTCCAGCGTGACGTGCGCAATCACGCAGAGCTTGAGATCGAGTTTGCCGGGATCGAGCAACGTGACGCGCTTGCGGATGACGCCGTCGGCTTCCAGTTCCTGGATCTTCCTCCAGGCCGAGCTCTGCGACATGCCGGCTTTTTCCGCCAGATCCGCCAGCGACAGAGTGCCGTCGGCCTGGATCAGTTGCAGAAGCTTGCGGCGGAAATTCCCAGATTCTTTCATTGTAGCCATCGTACTCGGAAATATCTCCCACCACTATGGCGATACCCGGTATGAAAGAAAAGAAAATCCGTCAAACATGGAGCATAATGACAGAAATATCGCCATTCCCGGGAGGATCAGCCGATGACCAAGGAAAGCAGCTACACCGCCAAACTGCCCGGCCCGGACGGCCTTTATGACTATACCCCTGAAGAAGATCAGATCTGGGGCGAACTCTACCGGCGTCAGATGAAGCTCTTGGCCGACAAGGCTTGCCAGGAATATCTGGACGGCGTCAAACTGCTGGGGCTCAAGCCGGAAAAAGTGCCTCAGCTCCTCGATGTGAACAGACGCCTGAACGAGACCACAGGTTTCGGCGTCGAAGGCGTGCCGGCACTTATTCCGCCTTCGCGCTTCTATGAGCTTCTCTCGCAGGGCAAGTTCCCGCTGGCGACCTTCCTGCGCCGCCGCGAGCATATCGATTATATCGAGGAACCGGACCTGTTCCACGAGGTCTTCGGCCATTGCCCATTGCTGACCAATCAGAGCTATGCCAATTTCGTCCGGCATTTCGGCGAAACCGCCATGCGCCTCGGCAAGGGCTATTCATGGCATCTGTTCCGGATTTTCTGGTTCACCGTCGAATTCGGCCTGATCAACACGCCGCAAGGCCGCCGCTGCTTCGGCGCCGGCATCGTCTCCTCTCCGAGCGAAGCGAAGGCGGCAACGGAAGGCACGTCGTGCGAATTCCGACCGTTCGATTTGATGAGCGTGCTCAGGACGCCCTACCGCATCGATATCCTTCAGCCGATCTACTATGTCATCGACAGCTTTGCCGATCTCGAGGCGATCGTGGAGCAGGATATCGGCGGCGCGATCCTCAAAGCGAAATCACTTGGGGATTTCGCCCCGGCTTTCGAAGCCAAGGCTTCGTGAACTCGACGCTGCGGTAGCGTGTAGGTAGTCGCAGATCCAGCGCTTCACTTCGGAGCGGCGGGACTGCGATTGACGAATTCGACCAGGACGCCCGGCTTGACCATGCCGGCCAGCTCTTCGGCGTCCCAATTCGTCAGCCGCACGCAGCCATGCGAGCCGACCTTGTCGATGAGCTTCGGCTCCGGTGTGCCGTGTATGCCATAGGTCGGCTCGGTCAGATCGATCCAAACGCTGCCGACGGGACCGTTCGGCCCCTTCGGGACTGTCAGAACCTTGTTGTTCTTTCCCTGCTTGAAATTTCGCTTCGGATCGTATCGGTAAACCGGCATTCTCGAGACGCCCTTGACCTTGTGTTTTCCTGAAGGCGCCGGATTGTCCTCGCTGCCGATCGTCGCGGGATAGACGGCAAGTAGGGACCCATCCTCGCCATAGGCCAGCACCTGCCCTGTCTTCTTGTCAGCCTCGATGCTCTTGACTTTGCCTTGCCTGGGAGGGCCGGGATTAACGACCCACACCTTGTCGCCGGGCGCAAAATGCGAGCCAGGGTTAAGTGCATTCAAGAGATCGAGATCCATGTGGAAGCGCTCGGACAGCTTCTCCGCAACGCTGGTATAGCCGAGGCTCTGCATCTTTGCCTTCTCGCCGTAATCCTCAGGAATCCTGTCGACCAGCCCCGTGGCGTCCTCCGGCGAGACGACATAGCTCTCAACGACGGGGGAATTGTCTTCCAACCGGGAGGCGACATCCGGATCCGGCCTGCCGTCCACGGGAAGCTTGTTCATCGCCTCGAAGCCGGCCACCGCCTTGTCGACATTCTCGCCGGAGAGACCGTCGACCACGCCGGGAGACGAGCCCGCGCGGTCGAGCAGGACCTGTAGGCGGATGATCGCCGGGTCCGGATCTGCGGGTTGCAGCTTTCCTTTCCCGATGTCGGCAATGGAAGCGGCGTTGATCGTTTCGGGGAGAAGCTCCCGCGCGGAGGCGCCGCCAACGGAAAGGGCCAGAGCGAGCAGCGACATCGGCAGGGCTGTTTTCATGGACAACAAATGGCCGACGTGGGAATTTGTTCCCACACCAGCCGGACATCCTCCGACACAGCATCTGCTACAAGTCCGCAGGACCGGTGGCAGGCTCCGGTCACGGCGCCCTCGCTTGCTTCCTGGCTTCGCGTGCTCTTGCGGTGCGCCGGGCGGGCCTCAGTTCTTCGATCGTCGGCTGCCACCATTCGGCATCCCGGCGGGGAGGCGTTTTCGCAGGCCAGGTACGGACAAGTTCGTCGAATGTCGGGGCCCGCCAGTACCCCCAGAGATGATCCTCGGTGACCCCGGGGTAGAAATCCGCGACGAGAGCCGGATCGACCAGTTCGCCGGTGATTTCTGTGAAGACGACGATCCCATACGAGGTGGCCACCGGGCGTCCTGTCGGCGGCAGGTCGTCGGTCGGAAGCGGGTAACGGCGGCGCTTGCGTTCCGCTGCGCGAAGCCTGCTGCGCATCTCCTGTTCGGTTCCCTTCCGCTCGTCGGCGCGCCGTCGCCTCTCCTCCGGTTCGTTTCTGCGAGCCGCCGCTTCGATCTCAGGCCATCTGCGTCTCAGCTCCTCATAGGATCGAAAGGGCACGTGCCATATTCGAAGATCGCCGTCCCATCGCGAGAACGGCACCTCGCGAAGTTCGTCGACGACGGTTTTTGAATAGGGCGTTCGGATTCGAAAGCCGGCCTTACCAAGTTCCAGATATGGACTGTCGATGGGATCGAAGGCGAAGGCATCGCGTCCCTTCGCATCCGCATGCGCGTCGGCTTCGGCCTCCAGCTCGGCAAGCCATCGGCCGATGCGACGGGACGCCGTTCGGCCGGGAACGAACCAGGCCTTTCGCACGTCGTTCCAGCGGGCGCGAGGGAAGCGGTTTCGAAACTGCTCGACAGTCATCCTGTCGTAAGGGAAGGAGACCTCTGCACCTGGCTTCGGCTCATCGTCACGGGGCGATCTCTCGTCCTGGTCAGCGGGCGATTTTGTTTCGATCATAGAAGGAGAACGCTCCCGCGTCGGGATCGGTTTCCGGCGCAGCCGTACGTCGCCTTAACGACGCTAGTGAACCGTCTTCGACGGCTTCTGCGGGTGCGAAATGTTATGCAGCGTTGCCATGAGCTTTTCGAACTCGTTCAAGACACGGTTGAACTCGGCGTCCGGCATCGTAACGATTTCCGATACTGTCGAAGAAACCGACGCAATCAGTTTATCGATCCAAACGCAGCGATCGGCCGGCACATTTCCGAGAACTTCGCGACGGAGTATCTTCAACTCGCGAAGAATACGAACGATAAGGGCTCCGCGTTCCGCCCTGCTCAAGAACGGAAGCCTTGTCTGCGCCAGGTGGATTTCTGCTATCAGCGTCGTTGCCATCCCCGCTCTCCGCCCCTCAAATACAACCGGATATCACAACCGCTGCGATTACAACACGGACTTTAGTCCGGCTAGCCAGTTCGGTTCAGTTTCGTACGGCTCGCCCGTCAACGGTCAATTGCTCGTCGCGACCAGATCCGACATGTCGCAACTGCGGCGCGGTCCTTCCCAAGGCTGATATGTATTGTCTTCCGGTCGGTACGATCTATAGCGGGCGGCGCATCGGGCTGCTGCCTGGGCATTGACTTTCGGGCTGCCGCCTTCATGGCTCTCGGCGATATCCTGCTGGAACGGCGAAGAGCATTCGCGGGTCCTGCCGCTATAGGATCGATAGCTGTTGGTCGCAGGATCGAAGGAGCGGTAGCGCTGCGCGCACCAGGCAAGGTGCTCGGCAGCGAGTTCTGGCCGCGGTTTCTGAGGTTCTGTCCACGGACGAGCGGGTTGCGAAGCCACCCTTGGCACCGTGGTCGTCGGAGCCTCGGTGACATAGCTGGAATAGACAGGTGGAATTCGTTCATAATGCTGCCGATGGGGATCGACCTTCACCGGACTCGTCGTCCACAGATCGGGGGCCGCAAGGTCCGTGAACGCGCGCGGTTCGGAATCCGCCACAACATGCGAGGCAACGGATGCCGCTGCCATGCAGGCGCCAACCGAGCTGACGATGCCGAAGGCGACCGTCGCAATGCCATTCATCAGCCCGCCTCCTGCTCTTGTGCCTGGGGAACCCAGACGCGCGCCGCGGCGCTGCTGTGACCGCCGGTGGCGACCAGCACCGCGAGAATGCCGACGATCGCCAAGAGGATGGCGATCAGCGGCACGGCGAAACCAGCAGATTTTTTTTCGGGATAAATCATGTTCCCTCTCCTCGACCCTCGCGGCCGCACGATGACGCTGCCGTCCATCGTGCGGCTGATCTGAAGATGATTTGGAAGACGCGGCAGAGCCACGTGAACGATCAGGTCACTTGATCACCTGAATCACCTTGCGGGACGAGGGTTCGACAATGACACGCTCGTCATTGACCACCGCGTAGGCATATTTCGGATCGTCCGGAACTGGGGTCACGACGACCGTTTCCGGCAGGGGCTGGCCGACGACCACCTTTTCCTTCACGACCACTCGCGCCGAGGGTGCCGGCGCCTCGCGGACATAAGTGACGACCTTTTGCGGCGGCGGATCGATCGCCGTGCCGACGACTGCACCGGCAACGCCGCCGATAGCAGCACCGGCCGGACCACCAACGATAGCTCCGGTGATTGCGCCACCAGCCGCACCATTGACGGTCGAGGACTGGGCGAATGCGACACCTGACATCAGGGTCATGGCAGTTGCCGCGCCTGCAATAAGCTTGAAGAGCATCTTTTCCTCCTTCCTTTCAATGCGGCCTGCTTGCCGCTGCCAAACCAACTTGCTCGCGACGAGGTCGTTCCACGCCCCGGACCTCGGTCTGAGGCATCCCGGCCCTTGGTCTGGATTTTATTATTCGTCAGCCGCGCTATTCTCGAGCCGCACGCCATCGCATCGCGGGCTTGGGCAGGAGACCGAGGAGATGACACGATCCAACCGCCGGGAAGCAGGACGCAGGCGCCTGGCCATGCGTCTGCCGCAAATGCGGACGCTGATCATGCAGGCGCGCGACCCGTGGCAGCTCGAGCTTTTCGAGGCCTATCAGATGGCGGTCGAAGCGCGTGATCGGCTTCGAAGGCGACGGTTCAATTTGAAGCTGGTGCGGGAATATGACGAAACCTGTGTCGAGATCGAACAGCACGTCATGGGCGCGATGCCTCTCCCTACCTCAACTACCGCCTCATCCCCTAATCCGCGACCGTAGGTTCAATCCAGGCGCCAGGACAATGATTGTCCGCACGAGCCCCGGCACGGACAATCACGCGCGAGAGGACACCGAAGAGGTTAAGGAGCGCGGCCGGAGACGACCAGGGCACTCATGCTGCCGCAAGGACGGGCGCCATAGCGGGACGCCACCCGCTCGGCCACCTCATCAACGATTTCCGACATGCGCTCCGGCGCCCGCGATTCGATTTCTCCGCTGAGCGGCGTGCCCCGGCAGAAAGCGGTCGCGACATCCTGTGCTGTGGCCGCGATGGAGGTCAGTTCGAGCCGCTCGCAGGAAACCGCCTCGAATCCCGCCGATGATACTTCAGCCTTGATCGGGGTGGGATCGAAGTAAGAATATGGCAAGCGCCTGAGGAAATCGGGAGGATCCGACGGGAAGAGGCTTGTCAGGCATTCGTCCACACATCTTGCGAAATCGTTGGCAGCAAGCGAATCCCACGTCGAGAACAGGAAATGGCCTCCGCTCCGCAACACTCTTTTCGCCTCGCCGTGGGCCTTCGGCTTATCCGGAAAGAACATGACGCCGAACTGGCAAACGACGAGATCGAACATCAAAGGGGCGAACGGCAGATCTTGCGCATCCGCGTGCATCCAATGCGTTCGCGACATCGTCACAGATGGTGCGCCGACGTCGATCATCGCCTGGCTGAGATCGGTGGCAACGATCTCTGCGGCCGGATCAAGCTTCGCCCGCAGAGCGCGTGTCAAGGCGCCGGTCCCCGCCGCGACTTCGAGCACGCTGACCGGCTTCGACCGTTCAACTGCGATTGCCATTTCCAACGCATAGGGCTCAAAGAGAATCGGCACGAGAAGGGCTTGGTAAAGGTCGGCGACGCCTGCCCCGAACGGAGGGGGAGACGCGGCAAATGCGGCGCCTTCGATGTTCGCAGAAACTGTCACCACAAGTCTCCAAGCCCAACTCTATCGAAATTGAGATATGGCTGAATCCGCTGTTGTCCACGGGGACGGACCTTGGTCCCAAGCCCCTTCGACCGAAGTCCCCGACGCGGAACGGTCGCCTGACCGCGTCGTTTGAGCGATACGGAAGGAGATCCGCATATGACCCAAAGGAACAGATCTCATACGAATGATGCCTGGAACGTGTCCGTCATCGCCCTCGTCATCGTTCTGGCCGGCCTTCTCTATGTCTTCGGCGCAGCCATGTCAGGCGATAGCCTCCAACTGACCGAGAGCATCAGAGGCGCTGAGGTCTTCGATACCAGGAATCTGCCCTGATACAGTCTGGAAAAACTCTAAAGACGCTGTAGGTTTAGTCGGGAAAGTCTCTTACCGGTATCAAAATGAATTGGCTGCGCCGCTGGAATGCCCGCTCACTCGCCTCGCAATTTTTCATCGCGGGTGGCTTGGTCTCGATCGCCGCCATGTTTCTGGTGGGCATCCTTGTCACTCATCTGATCGAGGAAGCCGTCATTCATAATTCCGGCGCGGCGACGGCTCTTTACGTCGACAGTGTGGTGGCGCCGCTGCTTCCCGACATGCAAACGGAATCGCTGCTGGACGAAGGCAGTGCCCAGGCTCTCGACGAAACGCTCGGCCAGGGGGCGCTTGGCAGGCGCCTTGTCTCATTCAGGTTGTGGCGAAACGACGGCACCATCCTCTATTCGAACGACAAGGATCTGGTGGGTCAGAAATTTCCCCTGAACGCCAAGCTGCAGAAGGCATTCGCCGGCTCGCTCGTGGCGCGCTACGAGATTGCCGATGACCCGGAAAGCGGCGCCGAGCGCGCGCTCGGCAAGCCGCTGATGGAAATCTACAATCCGGTTCTCCAGCCGTGGTCCGGCCAGGCGGTCGCTGTACTCGAATTCTACGAGACGGCGGAAGGCCTTGGCGACAGTCTGGCGCACGCGAGGCTGCAGAGCTGGGGGGCGGTCGCCGCTCTGACAGGCGTCTTTTTCCTCGTTCTCTCCGCCCTGGTGTTTCGCGGAAGCCGCACGATAGAAGCGCAGCGCAGGGACCTCAAAGAACGGGTCAAGGAATTGTCGGCGCTGCTGGCGGAAAATCGCGGGCTCCAGCGGCGGCTGCAGCGCGCTTCGCAGCGCGTGGCGGCGCTGAACGAAACATATCTGCGCAGCATTGGCGCCGATCTTCACGACGGTCCGGCGCAGCACATTGCCTATGCTTCACTGCGACTGGACAGCGATTTATTGATCAACGCATCCACCGAACCCGAAGCACGCGAAAAAGAACTTGCCTGGATACGCTCGAGCCTCGCCGAGGCCATGACGGAAATCCGCAATATCTGCAGCGGACTGGTGCTGCCGCAGATCGAAAAGTCCTCCATCACCGATATCGTACTGCGGGTCGTCGAAGCGCACCGGCACAAGACCGAAACCGTTGTCGAAACGATCATCGACGAGGATGGACCCGAGCTCGCTGCTGCCGTAAAGATCTGTATCTATCGCTTCGTTCAGGAAGCCTTGAACAACGCCTATCGCCACGGCGGCGGCGTTCAGCAGAGCGTGAAAGCCGTGTCGCACAATGGTCATGTTTGTGTGGAGGTCAGTGATCGTGGCGATGGGTTCGACCCGACGGAGGTGAGGCCGACAAGCCTCGGCCTGGTTGGGCTGCGCGAACGCATCGACAGCCTGGGGGGATCTTTCGATATTAAGACGGGTGAAGGCGGAACGACCGTGACCATGACCTTCGAGCCTATGGAAGCTGGAGAGTAGAGATGACACCAATCACCGTCGGCGTCGTGGACGACCACCCGCTTTTTCGCGAGGGCGTAACGCGCAGCTTGTCGGAGATGAGCGACTTCGTGGTCATTGGCGAAGGGGCCAACAGCGAAGACGCTGCCATGATCGCTTCAAACAACCGTCCCGACATCATGCTCCTCGATGTCTCGATGCCCGGCGGCGGATTGGCTGCGATCAGCGACGTCCTGGCGCTGAGCCCGACGACGAAAGTGCTGATGTTGACGGTATCCGAGGAGGTGGACACGCTGCTCGGAGCCCTGCAGCAGGGCGCGATGGGCTACGTTCTCAAAGGTGTCGGTTCACGCGGTCTCGCCGAAGCGATTAAAACCGTCCTCAGCGGATCGCGATATGTCTCGCCGACGATGTCGGCGAAGGCGATGGAAAATTCGCTACATAACGGAAACTCCGACAAGAACAGTCTGACGCCAAGGGAGCGCGAGGTGATGGATCTCGTCGCCCAAGGTCTGTCCAACAAGCATATCGGCCTGCGCCTCAACCTGCAGGAAAAGACCGTAAAGCACCATATGACCCAGATCCTGAGCAAGCTCGGCGCCTCGAACAGGACCGAAGCGGCCCTGCAGTGGCGTGAACGACGATAGCACCGGGTCGGCCTGGCATCTCTGCGGTGGCGTTTTCCGCGCCTTAGCGAAGGAATCGGCTCAGCCGGCTTGCGTCGCTAGCCGTCGCCTGCCGGCTTATGATCGTCCTGCCCTTCGAGTCCTTCATGATATAGCGGCCACTGCGCAGGCTTTCGGTGATGCCGTTCGCGTGGCGAACGTTGATCGACCCATCGGTACCTTCGGTCGCTCTGGCCTTCGATCCTGTCGACGTCGAAGCCGAGGAGGAAGAGGATCCGGCGCTGCTGCTGGAGCTTCCACCTGAGCTGTTGCCGGAGCCACTATTGCCGTTTCCGCCCCCGTTGCCATTGCCTCCCCCGTTGCCGCCTCCTCCACCGTTGCCGTTTCCGCCACCGTTGCCGCCCCCATTGCCGTTCCCATTATTGCCGTCTTTTGCCTCTGCGTGTTTCGCCCTCAGAACGCGAAGGGAGCCGTCGAGGTTAATCGTCACGGGTGATGCGGCAACCACGAAGGCGACGGCAGCGCAGCCGCCCAATCTCAAAAAACCTCGTTTCGAGACAGTCAATGCCATTGCCTTGTTCATCCGTTCTTCGCCGTTCCTACGCCCTTTGGACGCCTGGGAATTTTCGCCTTTCTGAGGGCTAAATGCAACCGGACCTAGGTACTAAGAAAAGGCAGGACTTTGGTCCGGCAAACAGTGGATGCGCCCCTAAAAATACGAGCGCTGCCATCAAAAATACTGCCTCTGCGCGTATATTGTCGACGTTGTCGCGATCGTGATGTTGGATGAGGCGCGGACGCATTTTTCTGGAACTTCTTTCGTCGTGGTCGCTTTTGATTATCAAAATGCAACGGAGGAAACCGCGATGCCGAACCCGAATGAATCACCCGCCGTCCAGTCCTTGCGAAAAGAGCAGGCAGAGCAGCGCAAACAATCCCGAAAGGGCGAACTCGACAAAGCGATCGAAGACACGTTTCCTGCTTCTGATCCTGTTTCCGCCACTCATACCTCTATTCCCGCCGGCCGCAGCGATGTAGAGGCGGCTGAGCGCGTGAAGCGGGAGCCTGATCCGACCGCGATTGACCAAGAGTACCCGCTGGTCGATCAAGCCTTGCGCTCTACCGGACAAACAGCCCGCGCCTCGGACAGATTCGATGCAAATCGCGAAGAGTTGCGCGCGCTTCAGAAAGAAGCCGGCCGGGTGGCCGAATCCGCCTCCGAGCTGGCTTCCGGAACAGCCCGCCTGGCAAAGGCCGAAGCGAAGAGCTTTGTCCAGGACATTGAGGATCGGATCCGCCGGCAGCCGCTGACGGCTGCAGCGATCGTCGCCGGCATCGCCTTCGTCTTCGGCGCAACGCGCTGAGAGGACCACAATGGCGAGCCAATGGACCGGCGGCTGCCTGTGCGGATCCTGCCGATATGAATTCAGCGGCGATCAGCCGCATCCGGGATACTGCCATTGCGACATGTGCAAGAAGGCGACGGGAGGTCCTTTCGCGGTTCTTGTCCAGGCCAAGGTTCAAGATCTCGCCTGGACAAAGGCTTCCCCTGCCGTATACCGATCCTCACCCATCGCGACACGTGGCTTTTGCGGCGCATGCGGAACCCCGCTCTTTCTTCAGTATGACGGCGACGAACTGATCCGCGTGACAGTCGGTTCGCTCGATCACCCCGACAGGATACGCCCGGCAGGTCATTACGGCGTTGAGAGCCGGCTTGACTGGGCCGACTGCGGGCGTGGACTACCGGAGGAGGAAACTCAGGAGCGTTTCTGAAGGATGCCGCGAAAAATTATGCCCGTGACGCCCGACCAGTGAACCAGTAGATTGCGGCCAGCTTCTGGATCTGGCCACCGTCGCGGCGTGAGCCCATGAAAATTGCAACCTACAATGTCAACGGCATCAACGGGCGACTGAACAACCTGCTCCGCTGGCTGAAGGAGGATGCCCCCGATATCGCCTGCCTTCAGGAACTGAAAACCGACGACGCCAATTTTCCGCGAAAGGAGGTCGAACGGGCGGGCTACGGCGCCGTCTGGCACGGGCAGCGATCCTGGAACGGCGTCGCCATACTGGCAAAGGACAAGATACCGATACTGACCCGGCGCGGTCTTCCGGGCGATCCTGACGATACCCACAGCCGATATATCGAAGCCGTCATCGAGGGCATGCTGATCGGATGCCTGTATCTGCCGAACGGCAATCCTTTTCCCAGCGCCAAGTTCGAATATAAGCTTCGCTGGTTCCGTCGCCTGCACGCCTATGCCGCCGAACTGCTCGAAATCGAGGTGCCTTCCATCCTTGCCGGCGATTTCAACGTCATGCCGACGGAGATCGACGTCTATAAGCCGGAGCGCTGGCGAGACGATGCGCTTTTCAGGCCCGAAGTCCGCAAAGCCTATGCCCAGCTCGTCTCTCAAGGCTGGACGGATGCCATCAGGCATCTGCATCCGGACGAGCGCATCTACACCTTCTGGAAATATTGGCGGAACAGTTTCGAGCGCGACGCCGGGCTTCGGATCGACCACTTTCTCCTCAGCCCGACGGTGGCGCCGTGGCTTCGATCGGCGACCGTCCGGCGCAAGCCGCGGGGCTGGGAGCATACGAGCGACCACGCACCCGTCATGATAGAGCTCGATGTTCCCGCAGCTGAAGCCGTGTAAGCGGTCGCAGAATATCAGGGAACCTGCGATGGCTGCCGGAGTTTGCCTGCAAAGGAGATTGTCCGATGCGCACGAAATCCATTCCCGATTCCGCCAAGCTTCCGCCGAAGTCGTTGAATGAGGATACTCAGGACGACGAGCTGCCCGAGGCAGATGTCGACGACCAGCGCAAGCCTCCCGTTAGCATGGGCAACAGCCGCGAGGCGGGCGACGGCGTCCCCGGCTCCGACCCTGAGACAGGCCGCGCCGATCAGAAGGGTCGCATTCCTGCCCCGCAATTCTCCAACCGAAAGTGATCGTCATGGGCGAAAGCAAGAACTATCTCAATACCGACGAAATCCAGGCCGACGACCAGTTGTCGCCGAAACCGGTCGAAGGCAAAGATCCGCCGAGGCATGTGCGCAAAAGCGAAGAAGCCGTCGCAGAAGGCTCCGACGATACGGAGCGCATCCGGGTTCCACCGCCGGTCGCAAATCCCGATTGATATGGTTACAGCATCGCCTCATACGCCAGCGCCAAGGTCGTAGATGCGGCCCGTCAGCCAGGCGGGCCAGTCCCGCTCGAAAAAGGATCTGGCGCTTTCATTCAGTTCGCGGTTGGGACGGGTTGAAAGCCTGATCTCATCGCCTTCGAGCCGGACGACGATCTGCTCCTTGCGATGCGCTTCGCTTTCCTTGCGAAAGCGATAGTGCTCCAGTGGACCGACGCTCGCCAGCGGAAGGAATTCGCCCTGTGCATCGCAGATCGCGCGTGCTCCCCGACTGCCGCCGCCCTTGCCGATGAAGAAGTCCAGCGCACTCAGCACCGCTTCCGAGGCGAGCGCCATGTGCCGCCATTGCACGCCTCGGACCGCTTCGGCCGCGCGGCCGTAGGCGACGCCGTTGGCGCGGATTTCGGCGTTCAGCTTCCGCGCTTCGACCAAGGCCTGGCGGACGCTCCTTTGATCGCAGATGATGCCCGCCTTCTCGCTCATGCGTGCCTGCACCGCCGAGCGGACCACTTTGACGGTGAGCGGGCTTTCGGTCCGCAGCGCGGAAAGAAGATTGGCGATGCCCGCCTCCGCCGCCTCCGGTACACGTCCCGCGGCAGCCCGCTTCGCCCCGCCGCCGGCGCCGATGTGTTCGGCCACCCGGGTGCCGAAGACCTGCCCGGCATTCAGCGCCGCTCCACCGGGCCTTGTTACCCCATGTGTGCCCGCCGCCTCCCCGACCGCGTAGCAGCCACCCAGATTGGTGCGGCCCCAGCTATCGACCATGATGCCGCCGTTCATGTGCTGGTTGTTGACCGCGAACTCCAGCGGCTCTTCGGCAATATCGATCTTGTAGCGGCGATAGAGTTCGATCGCGAGCGGGTTCATATGCTTCAATCGATCGATCGGCATTTCCTGATCGGCGCCAGCCTTGCCGAGATAGAGCCGAACATCCTCGTCCAGCCTTTCCAGGCTGAATGGCAGGTCGCCGGGAACGGGCAGAGGATTGCGGTTGAAGTCCATAAAGACGCGCCGACCCGCTGCGGTCTCACGGTAAATGGCGAGATCGACCAGGCTCGAGCCGAAATCCAGCATCCGGGTGGCGTGGAACGGCCATTGATAGCCCTTGCGGAAGATGTTTGACGCCAACTCCCGGGTGCTTCGATAATATTCCGCCAGGAAATGGTGTTCGGCGCCTTCGCGATCGACCGAATAGATATGTGGGATTGCCTGGACGTACGTGCCGGACAGATTCCACGGGAAGCCCTCCCTGCGCGTCCCGATGCCGAACTGACTTTCGGTCAAATTGACGAGCTCGACGCCTGCCTCCAGCGCCAATCCAAGGGAGCCGAAGCAGCCGTTGGGATAAACGCTGTCGCGATAGAGTTCGCCCGGGCCGCCGGCGGCGAGCACAATCACGTCACTCACGAACAAGGCGATGCCGAGCGGGTTCTCCTGCCTACGGTCGCCGGCGCGCATGACGAGCATGCCGGCGACATGACGATCAGCCCCCGAGCCCTCGGTGAGGATTTTGACCGCGGTGGTCTGGTTGTAGAACGGCACGCCGAGCCGGATCGCCTCCTCCGCCAGCACCTTGACCATCAGCCGCGACGTGCGCGGGCCGCAGCTGGTGGCGCGGCCGACCTCGTCATGGTCGGTCTGATATCTCAGCGTTCCGCCAAGCGGATCCTGGGGCAGCGGCAGCCCCAAGAACTGCAGCGACGCCATCATCCGCGATGATCCCACCGCCTCGACATAGGCCGTGTCTTCGTCCATGGCGCCGCCGCTGCCGATGGCGCGGGCCATCGCCCTGTAATTATCGCCCTGATCGGCCGTGTTTGCGGTGTGAAGGGTTTGCTTATCGGAGCCTGAGCAGGCCGAGGTTCCGCCCCATGCACTTTGACTGATGATGACGACATCGACGCCGCGCCGCTTCATTTCCACCGCCGCACGCAAACCCGCAGCGCCGGATCCGACGACGACGCAACTGGCTGGGTGGATCGGCACGTCGATGCCTGCGAGGCGGGCTACTCCGGAAGCAGGAGCCTCCGGCGGAAGCCGCGGCATATCGACGTCGGTCAGTGCGTCAAGAATTTCCTGCGGAACGTCTATTGTCATCGGCTCGCCACAATCAATTGAGCGGGATATCCACCCAGCGTCTCTGCCGGGAGGACTCCATGCATGCGTCGACGATCTGGCAGATATGGTGGCCGGTATCGAATGTCGGCCACATCGGTTTGTTTGCGACAATCGATCGGATCACCTCCGCCACCTCGATGATCTTGCTTTCATTATAGCCAATGCCGAAATTCGGCAGCGGAAGGAAGGCCCTGAAGGTGGGGTTCTCAGGACCGACGTCGATCTCGCGAAATCCCCGGCGTCCCGTGCTGTCGTCGTTGGAGTAAAAACGCAGCCGGTTAATCTCGTCATAGGTATAGGCGATGCTGCCCTTCGTTCCGTAGATTTCATAGGTCTGCATGAATTTGCGGCCGGTGGCGACGCGGCTGAAGTCGACGATGCCGGCGGCGCCGTTTTCGAACCGGCACAGCAGGTTCGTCGCGTCGGGATTGGTGATATCGGCCCAGGCCTCGTTGCCTGACAGTTTCACCTGCTCCCCATAGGCAAGCCCCTCGACGATCGGCCGGCGCGTGGTGACGATGAGATTGTCGGCGATCAGGGAGCTGACGCGGCCAACGAGGAAATCCATGAAGCTGAAGATGTGCGAACCGGTGTCGCCGACGATCCCGGTCGGCGCGAGCTTGCCATCGGCACGCCACATGTAGGGCGCTGTGGGATCCCCATACATGTCGACATGCTGGCAGCCGCGAAACAGCTTTATCTCGCCGATTTCACCGGATTCGATGATCTCTTTCGCCAAATCATGAACGGGGTTTCGGGGAAACGCGTGTCCGACACGTGTAATGACCCCCATCTCTTTAGCGATCTCGGCCAGCTCCCGCGCTTCATCGGCGGTGTTTGCCAGCGGCTTCTCGCAATAGACATGTTTGCCGGCCAGCAGCGCGGCCTTGGCCACCGGATAGTGAAGATGGTCGGGCAGACAGATATCGATCAGATCGACTTCGGGATCGGTGACCGCCAGCTTCCAATCCTGGTAGATCCTGGCCACCGGCGCCCTGTTGCCGATATCCTGCGCTACGTCAGGGTTGCTGTCGACAAGCGCCACGATCCGCGCCGTTCCGCCCGACACGCCGAAGAAATGCTGAAAGGTCTGATAGGCCATCGTGTGGACCTTTCCCATCCAGCCCGAGGCGCCAAGCACTGCAACTTTCACTTCAGACATCGTCGTTACTCCTTAGCGGATCTCGGCGCGGGCCCGCGGCCTCGTATCATTGCGCTCATCGGCGAAGATCGCCGACGGCAGCGCAGGCAGGCCCCGGATGAGGTCCGATCCTTTTTCGCCGACCATGATCGTCGGCGCGTTGGTGTTGCATGACGGCACGCGCGGCATGACGGAGGAATCGCAGACCCTGAGGCCTTCCACGCCGTGGACCTTGAGATCGAGCCCGACAACCGCGTCAGACCCGCTTCCCATCTTGCAGGTGCCCACCGGATGATGGTCGGTCTTGGCATTGGCGCAGCCATAGTCAAAAAGCTGCTCGTCAGTCATGACCTTGGGCCCGGGAAGCCTTTCGGCCATAACATAGGGTTTCAGCGCCGCCTGCTGCATGATTTCGCGGGCGATCTTGAGCCCCTCTAGCGACATCTTCCTGTCATGGGGATCGGCCCAGTAGTTGGGATCGATCAAGGGAGCCGCAGCGGGATCGGCGGATGAAAGACGCACCGTCCCTCGCGAGCGCGGATGCAGATAGGCCGAGTTGAGCGTGACCCCGGCGTTCCTGAGCCGCTCGACGCCTGCTTCAATGCCTGAACCCAGGCCGAGGTGGAACTGGATATCGGGAGACCGTGCGTCGGGATCGGCATACCAGAAGCCGCCAGTCTCGAAGAGCGACGAGGCGACCGGACCGGTGCGGAAGAGAATATATTGAATTCCGGCCCACAGTGTCCGGTGGAGCTTCGCGACGCCGTCATAGGTGTGATCGCCGGTGCATTCGGCGATAACGAAGAGATCGAGATGGTCCTGAAGATTGCCGCCGACGCCGGGCAGATCGTGGAGGGGCCTGACGCCAACCGAGGTCAAATGGTCGGCCGGCCCTATCCCGGACTGCAACAGGAGCTTCGGCGATCCGATCGCGCCTGACGAGACCAGGACTTCGCGCTCAGCCCGCACGACCTCCAGACCGTGTCCGGTCGCGATTTCGACGCCGACCGCGCGACCCGCCTCCAGCATGATGCGGACGACGCGCGCGCCCTTCCGGATCATGAGATTCTTTCGGTTTTTGATTGGCGAGAGATAGGCGAACGATGCCGATGACCGGCGGCGGTTGCGCTGGGTGAGCTGATAAAATCCGACGCCGGCCTGCTGGCGGCCGTTGAAATCGTGATTATAAGGTATGCCGAGCTCCTGACCCGCGCGAATATAGGCGTCGCAGATCGGCAACGGTGCAGCCGGCATGGAGACACCCAGCGGACCGCCATAGGCGTGGTAGTCGTCTGCGAAACGTTGATTGTCCTCAGCACGTTTGAAATAGGGCAGGATCGAACGGTAGTCCCAGCCCTCGCAGCCGTCTTCACTGGCCCAGAGATCATAATCGGCCGCGTTTCCGCGGGTGTAGAGCTGCGCATTGATCGACGAGCCGCCGCCGATGATCTTTGCCTGGGTATAGCGAAGCACTCTGTCCTTCATGTGCTTTTGGGGAACGGTTTCCCATCCCCAACTAGCGACGCCCTTGGTCATCTTGGCGAAACCGGCGGGCATGTGGAAAAGGGGATTCCAGTCACCTCCGCCCGCCTCCAGAAGCAGTACCTTGACATCGGGATCTTCGCTGAGGCGGCTTGCAAGAACGCAGCCCGCAGGACCGGCACCGGTGATGATATAATCGAATCCCATTTTACTGTCCTATTTGAAGCCGGCGCGCATCAATGGATCTGGCTGTGTCTGCAAATCCGTCGATGCGATGTGATGGGCAACTCTGAGCGCTTGGCTGGCGACGGTGAGCGCCGGATTGACTGCAGCCGATGTGGGGAGAAAACCGGCGTCGACGACGAAAAGATTGCCGTGATCGTAGGATCGGCAGTATGGATCCAGTGGCGCTGTTGCCGGGTCGTTTCCGATGCGGATCGTTCCGCACTGATGGGACGGCGTGCGTTTGTCGAAGGGTCTGGATAGCACGATCGGAAAACCGATCGACCGCAGGATCGCCTTCAGCTTGGCGACAAGCGCAAGATGCGCGTCCCAGTTGGTCCTCTGCCATTTAAGGATGATCCGATCGCCGTCGACCATTACGCGGCTTTCGGGATTCGGAACGTCCTCGCTCATCGCATAGAAGTCGATGGCATGGTCCGTCATGAAACGCAGAAGCCATTCCGGCGCCTGCGGCAGAGAGCCTTTGAGGACCTTTTCGGAAATACGCCCCAGCAACTGCACATTGCCGAGCGGCGGTCCGCCCTCCCCGTCCGAGAGATAGAAGTCGTTGAAGGCGAAGGTCTTCTGGTAGACGGCGGTGTTCCTGAAGCGCGGCGAGACCGCTATCACGGCCGAGGCGTTGTGGTTCATGAAGTTGCGGCCCACCTGATCGGAAGAGTTGGCGAGCCCCCTCGGGAAGCGGTCGTTCTTCGAACGGAGCAAAAGCACGGATGACTGGACCGCACCGGCGGAAAGAATAACGATCCTGGGCGAGACGGTCAGCGTCTGTCCGTCCTTGACATAGCTGATCCGGTCGATCCGGCTCCCCGCCCCCGTGTCGAGCCGCATCACCCGTGCATTGGTCTCAAGCCGCACGTTCTCGTGTTTCAGCGCCACCGCGAGCCCTGCGGTCTCGGCATCCATCTTGCCATCCTGCGAATTCGGATGCGCATCCCAGGGCGTGCGTGCCTTGGAGAGCCAGGCATCGAGATCCAGGCCGAGCGGCAGCGAAAACGGATGCAGTCCTTTGGCCTTGAGGCGTGCCCTGACGTCGGCGACCGGCGCCTCATCGGGCACGGGCGGGAATTCGTAGGCAACCGAGTGATGCGGTTCGGTCGGATCTTCGCCAAGACTGCCGCGAACCTGATACATCAGCTCCGCCTTCGAATACCAGGGCTCCAGCTCTTCATAGGGAAAGGGCCACGCCGGCGACACGCCTTCCCGATGTTCGATGACGTCGAAATCCTCTTTGCGGTAGCGTGAGAGGACGGCGCCGTAGAATTTCGAGTTGCCGCCGACATTGTAATAGTTGCCGGGGTTGAAGCCCCTGCCGTTCGCCTCGTACCACGTCTCATTCGGCCGGAAATGGCCACGCTGGAAGATGGCGCGCTGGTCGCGATTGACGGGAAGATCAGCAATATGATCGCCGGCTTCGAGGACCAATATCTGCGCACCTGATACAGCCAGGCCGGCAGCGACGGTGGCGCCGCCGACGCCCGAGCCGATGATGACGATGTCTGGTGAACCGCTCATGTCAACACCTTGCCATCACGCGATCCGCGCTTGCGTTTCCGGATCGAAGAAGACAGCCTTGTCGAGATTGAAGGCGAGGCGTGTGTGCTGGCCGGGTGCGATACCGGCATCGGCGCGCAGGCGGGCGACGACTTCCTTGCCGCCGAGCTTGGTGACGGCGAAGGTGTCGGAGCCGGCCGGTTCGACGACCTCGATCAGGCAGTCGCCTTCGGTGAGCGAGCGGGCATTGCGGTCGGCGCCATCGGGGTCGGTCAGCGCCTCGGGGCGGATGCCGAAGATCACCTGCCGGCCGGCATAGGAGGAAAGGCCGTTGCCGGTCATCGTGACGGGAAGCCTGAGCGGGGCGGCATTCGGCCGCTCGAGCGAGACGGCGAGGCCGCCGGCGCCGTTCTCGACCGAGGCCTTCACCAGGTTCATCGCCGGCGAGCCCATGAAGTCGGCGACGAACATGTTGGCGGGATTGTTGTAGATCTCCGCCGGCGTGCCGAACTGCTGGACGATGCCGTCCTTCATCACGGCGATGCGGGTGGCGAGCGTCATCGCCTCGATCTGGTCGTGGGTGACATAGACGATGGTCTTGCCGGTCGCCTGATGCAGCCGCTTGATCTCGATGCGCATGTCGACGCGCAGTTTCGCGTCTAGGTTGGAGAGCGGCTCGTCGAACAGGAAGAGCTTGGGATCGCGCACCAGCGCCCGGCCCATGGCGACGCGCTGGCGCTGGCCGCCCGACAGCTGGCTCGGCTTGCGGTCGAGCAGATGGCCGATCTGCAGCACCTTGGCGACCTTGTCGATCGCCTGCTTGCGCTCCTTGGGCGGCACGCCGCGCATCTCCATGCCGAAGGCGATGTTGCCCGCCACCGTCATATTCGGATAGAGCGCATAGGACTGGAACACCATGGCGATGTCGCGCTTGGAGGGATGCAGGCCGTTGACGGCGCGCCCGTCGATGCGGATATCGCCTGACGTGATCGTCTCCAGCCCGGCAATGGTGTTGAGGAGGGTCGACTTGCCGCAGCCGGACGGGCCGACCAGCACGAGAAAGCCGCCCTTTTCGAGTTCGAGATCGATACCCTTGAGGATGTCGACGGCGCCGAAGCGCTTTCTGAGGCCGGAGATTTCCAGGAAAGCCATGGGTTACCCTTTGACTGCGCCCGCCATCAGGCCACGCACGAAGTAGCGGCCGGCGAGGATATAGACGATGAGCGTCGGAACGGCCGCGATCATCGCCGCCGCCATGTTGACATTGTATTCGACCACCCCGGTCGAGGTGTTGACGACATTGTTGAGCGCCACCGTCATCGGCATGGAATCGCCGGTGCCGGCATAGGCCGAAGCAAACAGGAAGTCGTTCCAGATGTTGGTGAACTGGTAGATGACGGTGACAACGATGATCGGCAGCGAGTTCGGCAGCATGATGCGGCGGAAGATCTGGAAGAAGCTCGCGCCATCGACCTGGGCGGCCCTGACCAGTTCGGTCGGAAAGGCCTCGTAGAAATTGCGGAAGAACAACGTCGTGAAGCCGAGGCCGTAGACGACATGGACGAAGACCAGATTGACCGTCGAATTGCCGAAGCCGAAGTTCCAGCCGGTGGCGTTCTGCAGCGTCACGCCGAAGCGGCCGAGCGAGCCGAGAATGGTCGCCATCGGCAGCAGCACCGATTGGAACGGGATGAAGCAGGCAAACAGCATCAGCCCGAACACCAGCGTGTGGCCGGGAAAACGCCATTTGGTCAGGACATAGCCGTTCAGCGCCCCGAAGAAGGTGGAGATCACCACCGCCGGCACCACCATCTTGATCGAGTTCCAGAAGTAGCCCTTGATGCCGGCGCAGGTCAGCCCGACGCAGGCCTGGCCCCAGGCCTTGACCCAGGGATCGAAGGTCGGCGCCTCAGGCAGCGCCAGCATGTTGCCGTTCTGGATCTCGTCCATCGTCTTGAACGAGGTCACCAGCATGACGAAGAGCGGCATCAGATAGAGGATGGCGAAGATGACAAGCAGGCCGTAGATGACGATGCGGCCGATCCAGCGGGCGCTGTTGCCGCGCTCCGCTGCTTCGGCGGCTGCTGCCGATGAGGAGGTGCCGAGGGCAGAGGTGACGCCGCTCATCGGGCCTTCTCCTTCAATTCGGAATAGAGATAGGGAACGATGATCGCCGAGATCGTCATCAGCATGATGATGGCGCTCGCCGAGCCGACGGCCATCTCGTTGCGCTTGAAGGTGTACTCATACATGAAGTTGGATGGCAGCCAGGCCGAGCCGCCAGGCCCCCCTGAGGTCAGCGCCACCACCAGGTCGTAGGACTTGATCGCCATATGGGCGAGCACGATGAAGGCCGACAGGAAGATCGGTCGCAAGAGCGGGATGATGATGCGCCGATAGAGCTGGAAAGGCGAGGCGCCATCGATCTCAGCCGCCTTCATGATCTCGCCGTCGATGCCGCGCAAGCCAGCCAGGAACATCGCCATGACGAAGCCCGACGCCTGCCAGACACCGGCGATGACGACGGTATAGATGACGAAGTCCTTGTTCTTGATCCAGTCGAAGTGGAAGCTCGTCCAGCCGAAGTGATGCAGGGTCTGCTCCAGCCCGAGGCCGGGATCGAGGAACCACTTCCAGGCCACCCCGGTGACGATGAAGGAAAGCGCCATCGGATAGAGGAAGATCGGCCTGAGCAACCCCTCGCCGCGGATCTTCTGGTCGAGCAGGATGGCGAGCAGCAGGCCGAGCGCCAGACAGATGCCGACATAGAGGAAGCCGAAGATCGCCATATTGGTGATCGATGTGTACCAGGAGGACGGCGGATCGCTCTCGAAGGTCCAGCGCCACAGCCGCTGATAGGCGCGCGCGCCGGTCAGCTGATAGGAGGGGAAGGTCTTGGAATTGGTGAAGGAGAGATAGGCCGTCCAGACGATGAAGCCGTAGACGAAGATCAGCGTGATGACGAAGCTCGGCGCCAGCACGATCTTCGGCAGCGCATCCTGCAGCCGGCCCCTGAGCGAGACCCGCGTCGCCTGCCCCGGCGTCAGAACCGGATCGGTGGTGGCAACTGTGCTCATAGAATGCATCTCCTCCCTGCATGTCGTCATGCATGTCGTCATGGGGCTGGCCAGCATGCCTGTCCCCGCATGATCGCCCCCGCATATCCGTCAGGGGACTGAAGCTTCCCCGCGAAGGCCGCGGGGAAGCCTTGTCATCGGCCTCGTCTCAGCGGGCGTCGTCGATCGCCTGGACGAGCTGGGTGACGGCTTCGTCGGAGCTCTTGATCTGGCCGTGGACGAACTTCGAGACGACGTCCTTATAGGCATTGGCGATCGCCGGCGGCGCGCCGTAACCCTGGGCCAGCGAGCCGAACAGCGTGCCGCCCTCGTTGGCCGCCTTCAGGTCGGCGATGCCCTTCTTGCCGCAGGCGTCGAAGTCGGTGTCGGGAACGTCGGTACGGGCCGGGACCGAACCCTTGACGACGTTGAAGGCCGACTGGAAGCTCTTCGACAGCGTTGCGGTCGCCAGCGCCACCTGGGCCGCCTTGCGGTCCTCGGGAACGTTGAACATGCCGAACATGTCGGAGTTGTAGATGACGCTGCCTTCGGTGCCGGGGAAGCGGTAGCAGAGGAAGTCTTTATCCGGCGTCTTCTTGGCGGCGACGAATTCGCCCTTGGCCCAGTCGCCCATCACCTGCACCAGCGCGTCACCCTTGATGACCATGGCGGTCGCCAGATTCCAGTCGCGGCCGGAGAAGTTCGGATCGACATATTTGACGATCCTGGCGAGGTTGTCGAAGGACTTCTTCATCGTATCCGACTTCAGCGATTCCTCGTCGAGGTCGTTGAAGGCCTTCTTGTAGAACTCCGGTCCGCCGGTCGACAGCACGATGGAATCGAACATCGTCGCTTCCTGCCAGTTCTGGCCGCCGAGCGCCAACGGGATGACGCCTGCGGCCTTGGCCTTGTCGAGCAGGGCGATCAGATCGTCGAAGGTCTTCGGCTGGCTGCCGCCGATCTTGTCCATCACCGCCTTGTTGATCCACAGCCAGTTGACCGAGTGCACGTTAACCGGGGCGGCGACCCACTTGCCGTCATAGACGGAGAACTTCTGAAGTGCGGCCGGCACCGACTTGTCCCAGCCTTCCTTCTTGGCCGTCTCCGTCAGGTCGCCCATGACGCCGGCCTGGGCATAATCGAGCACGGTATAACCCAGCATCTGCGAGGCTGTCGGATAGGTGCCGGCCGCCACCATCGCCTTCAGCGCCGTCATCGCCGCATCACCGCCGCCGCCGGCAACCGGAACATCCTTCCAGGCAAAGCCTTCCTTCGACAAATCCTCCTTCAGGACGTTCAAAGCCGCTGCCTCGCCGCCTGACGTCCACCAGTGCAGCATCTGCACTTCCTTGACGTCGGCAGCGCGGGCGGGCACGCCGGCGCCGGCCAGAGCCAATGCGATCACCGCAGTCGTTGTCAGAAACTTACGCATCAAAGAACCTCCCAGTTCAGTTTGGAGGATGCGGAACCATTCCCGCATCCGATCACCCGCCCTCCTCAGGCGTAGCTTCGCTGCCGGCCAAGCCGGCCTTAGCTTCGCGGCATCCACCAATTGGTGCGCTTGCCGATATGCATGTTCAGCGTCTTGGTCTCCGTGTAATCCTCGACTGCATGGCGGCCGAGCTCGCGGCCGAGGCCGCTCTGCTTGTAACCGCCGAAGGGAAGCTCTGAGGCGCCGTCCATGAAAGTGTTCATCCAGACCGTGCCCGCCCGCACCGACCGGCCGATCGTCAGGCAGGTGTCGAAATCGCGGCTCCAGACGCCAGCCGACAGGCCGTAGTCGATCGAATTTGCAATCCGGATCGCTTCGGCAGTCGTCTCGAACGTCAGAACCGACAGGACCGGGCCGAAGACTTCCTCGCGCGCCACCGCCATATCGGGTGTCACCGCTTCGAGGATCGTCGGCGACATGAACTGCCCCATGCCGAGATCGAGTGTCTCGCCACCATGGGCGACGCGAGCGCCGCTGCCCCTCGCACCGGCGACATATCCCGAGATCTTTTCCAGATGCTGCGGCGTGATGATCGCGCCGACTTGCGTCGAGGGATCTAGGGGATCACCGACCCTCACTCCCTTCGACAGCTCGGCAATCCGCCTGACGATGTCGGAGGCGGTTGATTTATGGAGGATCAGCCGCGAGCCGGCGTTGCAGCACTCGCCGGCATTGAAATAGGCTCCGAAGACAGCGGCATCGACGAAGGCATCGAGATCGGCGTCCGGGAATACGATCTGCGGGTTCTTGCCGCCGAGTTCCAACGAGACCTTCTTCAGCGTCTGCGCCGCATTCGACATCGTCAACTTGCCGACTCCGGTCGAGCCGGTGAAGGACACCATATCGACGTCCAGATGCGACGTCATGACCGAGCCGACCTCAGGTCCCGTACCGGTGACAATGTTGACGACGCCATCCGGAACACCTGCTTCCTGCAGGATTTCTCCGAGCACGAGCGTCGATCCCGATGTCAGTTCCGAGGGCTTGACGACGGTCGTGCAGCCCGCTGCCAGGGCGAAAGGCAGCTTCTGGCCGACGATGAGGAACGGAAAATTCCAGGGCGTGATGATCGACACCACGCCGATCGCTTCGCGCAGCACGACGCCGAGCGTACCATCGCCGAGCGTGTTATAGCTTTCCCCGTGAAGGTCGCGCGCAAGCGCCGCCGCGTAACGCCAGATGTCGACCGAACCGGCAATTTCACCCCGCACCTGGGTGATCGGTTTCCCCGCCTCGATCGCATCGAGAAACGCCAGCTCCTCTGCCCGCGCCGCGATCAGATCGGCAGCCTTGAGCAGGATGGCGGACCGTTCGGAAGCGGTCATCCGCGGCCACGGCCCGAGATCGAATGCTTTGCGTGCCGCAGCAATGGCGCGCTCGGCATCCGTCTTGCTGCCTGTGGGGAAGCGGCTGACCACGACCCCGTGGCTCGGCGCGATACGCTCGATCGGATCGGCGCTGCCGGCCTCCCATCTGCCGTCGATCAGCATCTGGAAATCGCGTGCTTTGTGATCGCTCAGCGCGGTGGGGTTGACCAGGACCGTCATTACCATTCTCCCTTGAACGTTGCCGGGCGCTTCTCGCTGAATGATGCGACGCCCTCCTTCAGATCGCCGGTCTTGGCGGCGAGGATCGAGCCCAGGGCTTCGACCGCGGTTCCATTGTCTTCACCGTTCGCCGATGCGATCATCAACTTGGCGATCTCGATGGCCGCCGGCCCCCTTGCGGCGATCCGTTCAGCATAGTCCCTGGCGGCGGCCAGCGCGTTTCCGGTTGGAACTACCGCATCGACGATTCCGAGCAGGCGCGCCTCCTCGGCGGTGAAAATCTCGCCGCCGAGCGCCATGCGCCGGACGGCCTGGGCGCCGAAGCGGCGCACGAGACGCTGGGTCCCGGACCAGCCCGGTACCATTCCAAGGCCGGTCTCCGGCAGGCCGATCTTGATGTGTTGCTCGGCGAGGCGAATGTCGGCGACACCTGCAAGCTCAAGCCCGCCTCCGAGGGCATGGCCGTTCAGGGCCGCGACCAGCGGCACCCTGAGCGTCGCCAGTCTTTCGAAGATACGGTGGCCGTTGCGAACCCAGGAATGACCGAATTCCTGCGGCAGCATTCCGCCCCAGGCCTTGATATCGCCGCCGGCAGAAAAGCCCTTTCCTTCGCCAGTGAGAACGGCTGCGCGAACGCCCGGGTTCGCCTCCACCGCGTCAGCCGCCTCCGCCAAAGCCTTCAGCATGTCGAGATCGAGCGCGTTCAGCTTCTCCGGCCGGGAGATCGTCAGCGTTGCCACGTGGCCTTCGATATCGACCTTGACCGTTCCGCTAGCCATGAAAGGTGCCCTCCAATGTCCGCGCCTTCTTTGCGGGAAGCGAGAGGCCGATCTCAGCCTCAAGGAACAGTGCGGCGTCCATAACCTTGAGATCAGGCGCGACGATCAGCGGGAACTCGGACTGGTCGAGGATATGAGCCTGCAGATCGACCCCAGGAGCGATCTCGGTCAACACGATGCCGTCGGGCGTCAGCTTCATCACACACCGCTCGGTGACATAGGTGATGTCCTGCCGCTGCTCGATCGCCCGCCTGCCGCTGAAGGTGACGTGTTCGACCTCGTTCACCAGCTTCTTCAGCTTGCCTTCCCTCTCGATGAGCAGAGTTCCATCGGCGATCGAAAGCTTCGCTCCGGCGTTGAACATGCCGGAGAAGACGATCTTCTTCGCCCGCGCCGTGATGTCGACGAAGCCTCCGGCACCCGCCGTCACATGCGGCCGGAAGGAGAGCTTGGAGACATTGACCGAACCGTCCCTGCCGATCTCGAGGAAGGAGAGCAGCGATGCATCGAAGCCTGCCCCTTGGAAATAGGTGAACTGATAGGGAGACGGCATATAGGCATCGGCGTTGGAGGCGCAGCCGAAGGCAAAGTCGAGCAGCGGCACGCCGCCGACCGCGCCCTGCTCGATGACCCAGGTGACCGCGCCGTGGAGCCCCTCCTCCAGCAGAATGCGCGGCACATTGGCCGAGATGCCGAAGCCAAGATTGACGCAGCTTCCCGCTTGAAGTTCCTGCGCGACGCGACGCGCAATGACTTTCTGAACATTGAACTCCGGAACGCTGAAGCTATCGAGCGGGCGGAAGATCTCCCCTGATATCGCCGGATCGTACTGCGTCTGCGTCGTCTGCTTCTGTTCGGGATCGACGATGACATAGTCGACCAGCATTCCCGGAACCCGGACGTCATGCGGTTTCAGCGAGCCTTCCTTGGTGATCCGCTTGACCTGCGCGATGACGATCCCGCCATTATTGCGGGCGGCAAGGGCCTGATCGAGACCGCCGAGATAGGCGCCTTCATGTTCATATGTGAGGTTGCCGCGTTCGTCGGCCGTCGTAGCGCGAATGATGGCGACCTGAGGAACGATCGAGGGAAAGAACAGCCAATCGTCGCCCTCGAAGCTGACGCGCTTGACCACCGGATCGTTCGAAGCCAGTTCGTTCATCGCGCAGCCCTGCCGCCGGGGATCGACGAAGGTGTCGATGCCGATCTTGGTCAGGACGCCCGGCCGCTTGGCGGCGGCCTCGCGGTGAATGTCGAAGAGAATACCGGAGGGAATGTTATAGGCCGGAATCTCATTGTTGGTGATCATCTGCCAGATCAGCGGCGGTTCGGCCGTCGACGGGCCGGAGGGATAAGAGCCGCCGATGACGCATTTGAGCAGTCCCTTCTTGGCGATATAGTCGACGCCCTTGATGCCACTCATATCCCCGGCGGCAATCGGGTGAAGGGTTGTAATGTGACGGGGATGGCCGGCCGCATCAAAACGCTCGCCGATCGCCTTCAGCATCAGGTCGGGGCAGCCGAGACCGCTCGACGACGACACTGTGACAACGGCGCCGTCCGGGATCAGTGCCGCCGCTTCGGCTGGTGTCAGATGCTTCTTCATGTGCGTCACTTCGAACCCCGTTTCAATTTGCCGCTCCGCCGGCCCTCGCCTGCGAGGCTGTGCCGGCGCCGCAACTTTCGCGGACGACGAGCCGAACGGCTGTCGTCACCGTCTCCGCTTCGGCCTTGCCGGCATTGATCTGCTTGAGGAGCATCTGCGCGCCGCGGCGCCCGATGCCTTGTGGATCGACCGAGACCGTCGTCAGCGCCGGAACCGCCGCCTGAGCCTCGATGACGTCGTCGAAACCGACGACGGCAAAGTCGGCGCCCGGCTCCAGACGGCGCGCACGTAATCCGTCGCAGACTCCGAAGGCGACTGCATCGTTGAAGCAGACGGCTGCAGTGGGCCTATCGCCATAAGCAATCGCTTTTCCGATCGCCTCGACGCCGCCCGCTCGCGACGGGGCGGACGAGATCACGAGTGCCTCGTCGTAGCCGAGTCCGGCCGCTTCCATTCCGCTGCGGTAACCGGCAAGGCGATCGTCGAAGACAGCGGTATCGGGAAAACCGCCGAGAAAAGCGATACGCTTATGACCGAGACCCACCAGATGCTGAACGGCTGACATCATGCCGGACCGGTTGTCGGAGACTATGGACGACACCTTAGCGCCGGGCAGGTTTCGAACGACCACCACGACGGGAATCCCTGCCGCGACCAGTGGCTTGAAATCGGCGGCATCGGTGGCGCGCGCCGGCGAGACGATCAGGCCCGAAATGCCATGTTCGCGCATAGATGCGACAACTTCGCGCTGCCTGTCGATGCTCTCACCGGTATTCGACAGGAACTGCACGAAACCGGCCGACTGAACGACCATATCGACACCCACCGCCAGCTCGGCAAAGAAGCTGTTCGTCAGGTCGTTCACCACCACGCCGATGATCCTCGATTTTGCACCCGCCTGCCGTAGATTGGCCGCGCCGCGATTGTAGACATAGCCAAGCTCCCGCATCACGGCATTGACCTTTGCGCGCGTTCCCTCGTTGACGAGGGAGGAGCCCTGCAACACCAGCGACACCGTCGACTTGGAGACGCCAGCGGCCTTCGCAATGTCGATCACGGTCACCCGGTTTTTTGTCACTTCACCCTCCCGACGCCACCGTCGTCTAATGCATATTTATTTGGAACGTTCCAAACATGTCAAGAGGTATTTCCGTTAAAGCGGGGTCGTGTGGACATTACTCCGTCGTCCTGACACCGCAGGGCGAGATTCTTTTTTTGGAACGATTTAATTCGAGGCATGGACTGCCCTCAAGGAACTCCTGTCCAGAGGCATTAGCGAAACTTTATCGTTTGTGGCCAATGCTGGGGATCGGGAACGTGCCAGATCCAAAGTGGGGCCGGAGATGCCGCATTCATTTGAAGCCATGCTGGAGAACCTGCCGCAGGGCATTGTTCTCCTTGACTCTGCCAATATGGTGACGGCTTTCAATGCCCGCGCGCTTGATATTCTGGGCCTTCCCAATGGCGCTCTGCGCAGAGGAATGAACATCGACAGCTTGCCCGGCACCGCTGACTGCAAGGCAGCCGCTTGTTCAGGGTTGACGATCGGCGGACCGCACACCTCGCAGTTTGCACTGTCCGACGGACGGATGATCTCACTGACCTGCGCTCCCTCGAGAGAGGGAAGCTGGATCCTAAGCTATGAAGACATCTCGACGCATATCCGCGTAAAAGACAATCTGACGGAACAGCATCACCGGTTCGATGCAGCCCTCAGCAATATGCCGCATGGGCTTTGCATGTTCGATTCGACGAAGAAGCTGATATTGTGCAATGCGTCCTATGCGCGGATCTACGATCTTCCGGACTTTCTGACGCAGCCCGGAACGCCGCTGGTGGACATCCTCGCCTATCGATGTCTGCAGGGAAATGGTCCGGCCGATACCGCCACCTATTTTGACGTCGTTTTCGAAGCGACTGCACTCGGTGCGCCGGCGAGCCAGAACATCGCGCTTACCGACGGGCGCATCATCAAAATCACCCACAATCCGATGCAGAACGGCGGATATGTGGCGACCCACGAGGACGTCACCAAGACCGTGCGGCTGGCGGAAGAACTGCGCCGCCATCATGATCAACTCGAAATTACGGTGCAAAGCCGAACGGCAGAGGTCGAACGGCAGGCGCGCGAGCTTGAGCGGATGCTCGCCCAGGAGCGGAGCATCAACGAATTGCAGCGGCAGTTCGTGGCGATGGCATCACATGAATTCCGCACCCCGCTCGCAATCATCGATGCTGCCGCCCAGCGGCTGCTCCGGAAAGGGGGCACGGTCGAACCCGAATTTCTCAACGACAAGGTCGAACAGATACGCGCATCGGTGAGCCGGATCGTCGATCTCATCGAGAGCATCCTGGCGGCCGGACGCCTCGATAACGGAAAGACCGATATCAGTTATGACGCCTGCGCCGTGGGAACGTTGATCAGAACATGCTGCGAGCGGCAGTCGGCGATCTCGAAGACGCATCGTTTCGTGCTTTGCATAGACGGGTTGCCGGAATTCATCGATGCCGATCCCCGCAGCTTAAGCCAGGTCTTTACCAATCTGCTCTCGAATGCGGTGAAATACGCGCCAGGAACCTCCGAAATTCGTGTCACGGCATGGGAGGAGACGGGCAATATCAAGGTTTCGGTTAGCGACGATGGCGTGGGGATCGATGCTGAAGACGTGCCCCGGTTGTTTCAGCGCTATTTCCGCGCGCGGACGTCGACCGGGATTGCCGGAACCGGTATCGGCCTCAATCTTGTGAAGCAGATCATCGAACTGCATCAAGGCTCGATAGAGGTGCGGAGTGCAAGAGGGTGCGGGTCCACCTTCACCGTCACTCTTCCAATCAAGAGAGCCGCTGACGTACTGGCGAGCAACGACGTTGCCTGATCATTCAGCCTATGGCCGATGGCTCGTTCCCGAACTGCCGGAGCGGGATTGCTGTCCGGCATATCTACCCTATCCTTCTCGCAATAGAGGAGGATCATGCCATGGCTTTCATTCACACCCCGGATGCATCCGCCAGCGAGAAGACGACGTCGATGTACGCGTCGGCCGAGGCGAATTATGGTTATCTGCCGAACATGTATCGTGCCTTCGGCCACCGGCCGGAGGTAATGGAGAGCTGGGCCGGGCTGCTTTCGAGCATTCGCGGCCATATGAGCCTCAGGCGCTACGAACTGGTGACGCTGGCGGCGGCCAAAGAACTCAAATCCTCCTATTGCATGCTGGCGCACGGCTCCGTGCTGCTGCGCGAGGGATTTACCAGCGACGGGCTGACGGCGGTTGTCAACGAGACCGAAAAGGCGCCGATCGATGCCGGCGAACGCGCGATCATGACCTTTGCAGCCAAGGTGGCGCGTGATGCGACATCGGTCACGCAGCAGGATATAGACGGATTGAAGAAACACGGGCTGAGTGACGCCGAAATCTTCGACGTCACGGCCGCCACAGCGGCCCGCTGTTTCTTTTCGAAAATGCTGGATGCGCTCGGCGCTGCGCCCGATCACGCCTATATCGAGCGGCTGGAGCCGAATGTGCGAAAGGCGCTCAGTGTCGGCCGGGAAGTCGAGCGGCCTCTGGCGCCCACACCCTCGGCCGGCACATCGCATTGATGCAGTATCGGCTGACGCCGGCGGCTGTGGCCCCTATTCTTCCGGTTTGTCGGCAAAATGCCGGATCGCAAACTCGGCAATAGTCTGGCTCGAGCGATCGGCATCGTCGAGCATGGCGGGAAATAGCTGCCACTGATGCGGCATGCCCGGCCAGACCTCGGTGGTCACATCCACGCCCTCCTCGCGCGCTTTGTCGGCGAGGCGCAGCGTGTCGTCAAGCAGGGCTTCGCCGGAACCGACCTGCAGCAATAGCGGCGGGAATCCCGTCATGTCGGCATAAAGCGGTGAGGCCTGAGGATCGGTGGCAGGCCGGCTGCCGAGATAGGTCTTACGCAAAGTCTCGAGCCACGCCTTATCGACCAGCGGGTCGCTGCCGGCATTTGCCGTCATCGTTCCGCCCGTCGCGGCGAGATCGGTGATCGGGCTCAGCGCAATCACAGCCGCCGGCAGGGGTTTTGCTGCCTGCTTCTGCCGCAGCACCGCCTCGAGCGCGATATTGCCACCGGCGCCGTCTCCCGCCACGACGACATTCTCGTTGCGATATCCGTTATCGAGAAGCCAGCGGTAGGCCGTCAGCGCGTCGTTGATCTGGGCGGGATAGGCATACTCCGGCATCAACCGATAATTGATCAGAAGCACGTCGCTGGATGCGGCCTTGGCGAGCGAACCGGCGAAGAGGCTGTGCGTGCGGATGGAACCGCCGGAAAAGCCGCCGCCATGAATGTAGAGAATCACCCTTTTGCCGATCGGGTGATGGAGCCGGGCGGGCCACATCAGCTCGCCATCCACGCCGTCGGCATCGACCTGCCTAACCTGGATGCGCGTCGGCCCGGGCATTGTTTCCATCAGCCTGGCGAAAGCAGCCCTGCGCTCTTGCAGACTGTCGGCGCCGGCAAAATGCTCCTTCCAGAGGCCGAGCAGCTTTTCGACCTGCGCATGCGAGGACTGGCTTTGCGGCCCGATTTCCTGTCCCAGCGCCAGTGGAGACGATAGAATCAGCACGACCAAGGCGGGAAAGAGATATCTGGGCCGCTTCGACCCTCCTCGATCAGCATTCGACAAAATCCGCCCCTTCATCAATCTCTCCCGATGATGCTGCCGATGGCCGTATCTTTGGCCGCTTTGCCCAGCGGAGTCAAAAGGGTGACGAGTGCGACCTTCCGCTTTTTCAAGTCTCCAACGGAGACCGGAAAAAATCGACAATCACCGCCAGCGCGGCTTGCCATCTGGCAGGCTTCCATCGGAAATAGGCTCCCGCCCTGCCCTCAACTTCCGTGCTTCGGCTCGCTTAGGAATGAAGGATACCGATGACCACCATTTACCTTGCCGGCCCGGAAGTCTTTCTTCCCGATGCACTGCCCATCATGGCCGAGAAACGCCGATTGGCGCGTCAGTTCGGCTTCGAACCGACGGGGCCTGGCAGTGACGAGAACCAGACGCCGATAAAGCGGACGGCTGCGGAGATCTACACCCGCAATGACGTCGCCATGCGCCGGGCCGAAATCTGCCTCGCCAACATCACTCCCTTTCGGGGCGTCAGCGCCGACCCGGGCACGGTCTACGAGATCGGCTTCATGATTGCTCTCGGGAAATCGGTCTTCGCCTATACCAACCACCCCGACGACTATGGGCTGCGCGTCCGCTCGATCTGGTATGCGGGAATGGAGATCGATGAGACGAGCGGACGCCCGCGCGGGCCTGACGGCATCGCGATTGAAAATCACGGCATGGCCGACAACCTGATGATCGACGGAGGCGTCGAGGCGACGGGAGGCAAGGTATTCCGTGCGACCGCTCTGCCGGCGGATCCTGCACGCGACCTGACGATTTATCTTCAGGCGCTTCAGACGATCGCTGGTCTGCGTGGGTAGGAATTGAAGCTTTTACTCTGCCCTGATCGCGTCGATCACCGCCCTGAAGCCCGCAGACATGTGTCGGCGGCTGGGATAATAGAGATAGAGCGGTTCCTCCGGCTGACACCAATCATCGAGCACCTGGACGAGCTCTCCGTCGGCAATGGCCTTTGCGACGCGAGGCTCCCAGATATAGGCAAGGCCGACGCCGCCGAGCGCTGCCTGCATCATCAGTTCGTGATCGTCGAGCGAAAGCGGTCCGGTCGGCTGAAAACTCACCGTCTGGCCGTCCTTCTCGAATTCCCAGGCATAACGTGCACCGGAGGGAAACATGTTCTGGATGCAGAGGTGGCGCTTGAGCTCGTAAGGCGTTTGCGGCTTCGGACGCCTTGCGAAGTAGGCCGGTGAACCGACAACGACCAGGCGGATGCGCGGCTTGATGCGCAGGGCGATCATGCCTTCCGTGACGCGCTCGCCGAAACGGATGCCGGCATCAAAACCTTCCTCGACGATGTCGACCAGCCGATCGGTCGCGTTAATTTCCAGCTGCAAATTGGGATTACGTTCAATCAAAGGGGCGATGACACGGCCGATGACGAAGGAACCGATCGAATTCGGCACGTTGATCCTCACCCTGCCGAATGGCGTGTCGCGGTAGCGGTTCAGCGCATCGAGTGCGGTCGCCATCTCCCCGAACGCCGGGATGAGATGTGAGACCAGGAGTTCGCCTGCTTCCGTCAGCGAAACGCTGCGGGTTGTGCGGTTGAGCAGGCGGATGCCAACTCGGTCTTCCAGATTAAGCACGGCATGGCTAACGGCAGAGGCTGTGACGCCCCGCTCCTCCCCTGCCTTGCGGAAGCTCTTGTGCCGCGCCACGGCCGCGAAGGCGGCCAGTTCGGAAAGTTCCGTTGCACGCATTGCTGAATTCCACTCATCATAGCATCAATAATAACAAATCTTATACAGCATCGGAATTTCGATCAAATTCAGCCCGTCAGCATAAAGATGCGACAACAACAAAGGAATTCGTCATGAAAGTCTGGTTTATTACTGGTGCATCGCGCGGTTTCGGCGCGCTGATGACCAAGGAGGCACTTGCAGCGGGCGATGCCGTCATCGCCACCGCCCGCAACGCCAAGACCATTATCGAGCAGTTCGGGGATCATCCGAACCTGCTGGCCGTCGCCCTCGACGTCACCAACGAGACGCAAGCGAAGGAGGCTGCAGCCGCCGGCATCGCCCGCTTCGGCCGCATCGACGTGCTTGCCAACAATGCCGGCTACGGCCTACTCGGCGCAGTCGAGGAAGCCACGGCCGAAGAGATCGAAAGGATCTATGCCACCAATGTCTTCGGTCTCCTGAAGGTGACACGCGCCGTGCTGCCCTATATGCGCCGCCAGCGTGCCGGCCATATCCTGAACTTCTCCTCCATCGGTGGCTATTTCGGCTATCCCGGCTGGGGTGTCTACGGCTCGACCAAATTCGCCGTCGAGGGACTGTCGGAATCCATGGCCGCCGAACTCGAACCTCTCGGCATCAAGGTGACGATCGTCGAGCCCGGCTTCTTCCGCACGGACTTCCTCGCCGACAGCTCGCTGGCAATAAGCCCGGCCTCGATCGCCGATTACGAAGGCACGCCGGCCGGAAACATGCGTAGTTTCGCCGCCGACGCCAATCACGCCCAGCCTGGTCACCCCGCCAAGCTCGCTGCCGGCATCATGACGATGGTCAACTCCGCCAACCCGCCGCTGCGCATGCCATTCGGCAGCGATACGGTCGCTATGATTGAGGCGCAGCATGCGAGTGTCGAAAAGGAACTGGCCGCCTGGCGCGAGCTTGCCGTCTCCACGGATTTTGCAAGCCACGCAACCGCTGGGGTCTGAGCAGCCAAGACCAATGCCGCCGCATTCGGATCTGGGCATGCGGCGGCAGCGCCTTGGAATTGATGCAAAGAACGCCTTGCGGCGAATTGGCATTCGCCTCTCGCTGAGGATGGCCTAGATGTAAGTCAGACCGTGACCCGTGAAGAGGCAACGCATGTCCATCAAGTCCATCTGTATTTATGGCGCCGGCGCCCTTGGCGGCGCTATCGCCGCCAAGCTCGCAGGCAAGGAAGATAACGACATCGACGTCTCCGTCGTCGCGCGTGGGGCGCATCTCGATACGATCCGCAGCCACGGTCTCAGCCTGCGCGGGGCCGATGCGGAAACCCCGCTCAAGGTGCGCGTGACGGCAACCGACGATCCGAAGACATTGCCGCGACAGGATCTCGTCATCACCGGCCTGAAGGGACATCAGCTGCCGCCTGCCGCCGAGGGGATCGCCGGTCTGCTCAAGCAAGGCACCCGCGTCGTTATGATCCTCAACGGCATTCCGTGGTGGTATTTTCATCGCGATACCAGGAGCGGATATGCGGAGCTGCAATTCGACGAGCTCGATCCCGGCGGCAGGCTCTGGCGGCTGATCGGCCCCGACCGCGTGATTGGCTGCGTCGCTTATCAAGGTGCGGAAGTTGCCAGCCCGGGCGAGATCCGGCTTTCTCACAACGGCCGCTTCGTGCTTGGCGAGCCCTCCGGCGAAATGTCTGCCGATCTTTCAGCCATAGCAGCGGTGCTGACCGGCGCCGGCCTCAGCATTACGACCACGGCGGACATCCGCAGCGAAATCTGGAGCAAGTTGATGGGCAATGCCGCCTTCAACCCGATCAGCGCTCTGACGCGGGCGCTGATGACCGACATTATGGCGGATCCGTCGCTCATGGATCTGATCAGCAAGGTCATGAAGGAAGTGCGCGCCGTCGGCGACGCGGTCGGCGCGCATTTCGCCATGTCAGTCGAGCAGCGGCTGGAGCAATCGCGCCACATCGGCGGGGTTCGAACCTCGATGTTGCAAGACTTGATCGGCGGCAAGGCGCTCGAAATTACCCCGCTTGTGGGCATGCTGGTGGCGCTTGGACGCCTGATCGCCGTGCCGACCCCGGTATCGGAGACGATCCTGGCGCTGGTAACGCAGCTGGATCGGGAAAACCGGCGCGGCAACTGACAACGAGGAGAGCGGCCATCGGGGTCGATCATTCCTTTCCCGACACCGCGCCGATTTCCAACTTTTCGTTAACCGGCATGCTGGTAAAATCTCGCCAAGTTATCAGACGCCGCGAGACCGATGCAGAAACCGAATTTCCGCTTCACCCATTACGATCTCAAGGAACAGCGAGCCGGAACGATCGTCGAGGTGTCTCTGAATGCGGTGAACAATGTTCGTCTGATGACGGCGCCGAACTTCCAGCGTTTCACCGAGGTTCTCGATTTCAAATATATCGGCGGCGTGGCGCGCAAGTCGCCGGTCAAGCTCGCCGTTCCGGAAAGCGGCCACTGGCACGTTGTCGTCGATATGGAAGGCCACCACGGGCTCGCGGAATCCGCCGTCAAGGTGATCGCCGCGCCTGTCAATCAGAAGACGCCACGCCCCTCCTGAGCTTTGCAGCACTGGCATCTTTTCTGACGCGCCGGGACAGGCACGGACGTGTTTTGTCGACAGACCTGATCACGAGACGGCCAATCGTACTGATCTTGATCACGATCAATGAATCATCCCGAGTCGTCGTTCACAATTCTCAGTCGCGGGGCTTCCACCACGCCGCCAGCTGCAGTCGGCTCCCATTCATGCTCGGATCGCGGAGAGAGGAACAGCAGACGAATATCTCATCACCTGGGGCAGCCCATGACTTCGAACCCGATCGATCGTGTTACCGATATCATCGATCCCGGCGATGCACTCGGTGAAGTCCTTTTCGGACTGATCATGGCGCTGACTTTGACGGTCGGCTCGAGACTTGTTTTTGAAGAAGAGGGGTTGGATGCTCAGGAGTTGATCGTCGCAACAGTCGGATGCAACGTCGCCTGGGGGATCATTGACGCCGTTTTGTTCGTTCTGGGGACGACGTTTTACAAGAGCAGGCGGCTGCGCCTTTTTCGGCAAATCAAAGCCGCCGGAAGCGAGACCGCGGCGCTCAACATGCTCGCGAAAGAATTCCCGATCGAAGAAGCACCGTTTTCTGCAAAGGCTGCCGATGCGGACCCGCTTTATAGATCACTGCTGACGCTCGCACGCAGGGCCGATCCTGTGAGGGCGTCCCTCTCGAAAAATGATCTCCTTGCCGCCCTCGCGGTCGTTTTTCTCGTCTCGGTCACGTCCATACCGGCCGTGACCCCTTTGTTTCTCATCGACAGCGCCCACCTCGCTCTGAGAGTCAGCAACCTGTTTCTCATCACGCTGCTGTTCGTGACGGGTTATGCGTGGGCGAAATTTTCGGGAGGCAGGCCCTTTTATGCGGGGGTGACAATGACTTGCCTCGGATTGCTCCTGGTCGCCATAGCGGTCGCTCTTGGCGGTTAACCCCGCCCACGCGTCAGCGCGGATTGCGCTCTTTGCGCAGCTTCGCCCACCATTCCAGCCGCTTACGGATATCCCGCTCGAAGCCGCGCTCCGGCGGATCGTAGAAGGTCTGGCGGCCCATTTTCTCCGGGAAATAATCCTGGCCGGAAAAGGCGTCCGGCTCGTCATGGTCGTAGCGATAACCTTCACCATAGCCCTCGCCTTTCATCAATTTGGTCGGCGCATTCAGGATATGTTTGGGCGGCAACAGCGAGCCGTTCTGCTTCGCGGCCTGGCTTGCCGCCTTGAATGCGGTATAGACGGCATTCGATTTCGGAGCGGTGGCGAGATAAACGCAGGCTTGGGCAAGCGCCAGCTCCCCCTCCGGCGACCCCAGGTAGTCATAAGCATCCTTGGCGGCGTTGCAGATCACCAGCGCCTGCGGATCGGCAAGCCCGATATCCTCCACCGCCATGCGCACCAGACGCCGGCCAAGATAGAGCGGATCCTCGCCGGCATCGAACATGCGGGCGAGATAATAGAGCGCAGCATCCGGATCCGAGCCGCGCACCGATTTATGCAATGCCGAAATCAGATTGTAGTGGCCGTCCTGCGCCTTGTCGTAGACGGGGGCGCGGCGCTGGACGATATGCGTCAACGCTTCGGTGTCGAAACTCTCCCCCTCGCGCGCCGCCCGCCAGACCTCTTCGGCAAGCGTCAGAACCGCGCGGCCGTCGCCATCGGCCATGCGGATCAGGCTGGCGCGCGCCTCCTCGGTCAGGGGCAGCGGCCTCTGCTCGATCGCCTCGGCGCGCGTCAGCAATTCCTCCAGGCTCTCCTCGTCATGTGACTTGAAGGTGAGGACGCGGGCGCGCGACAACAGAGCGGCGTTGAGCTCGAAGGAGGGATTTTCGGTGGTGGCGCCGACGAGGACGACGGTGCCGTCCTCCATGACCGGCAGGAAACTGTCCTGCTGGGCTCGGTTGAAACGATGAATCTCATCGACGAACAGCAGCGTCTGGCGGCCGTCCATGCGGCGCATGCGAGCCGCCTCGAACACTTTCTTCAGATCGGCGACGCCGGAAAAGATCGCCGAAATCTGCTCGAAGGCCAGCCCCGCCTCACCGGAAAGCAGCCGCGCCACCGTCGTTTTGCCGGTGCCTGGCGGACCCCAGAAGATCATCGATCCGAGCGAACCGCTTTCGATCATCCTCTTCAGCACGCCGTCCTCACCGGTCAGATGTTCCTGACCGGTGACATCGGCAAGCGTCTTCGGCCGCAACCGGTCGGCAAGCGGCCGCCTGGCGGCAACCTCCTCCGGAATACGCGGCGCGAAGAGATCATTGCTCATCGAAAGAACTGCCTGATACGCTGGCCATCGCGCTCGATTTCGACCCGCCAGAGACCCGGATCGCTGCTGGCTATCTCGGCCAGTTCTTTGGTCGATTTTACTTCCGTTCCGTTGATCGAAACGATGATATCCTTGGGCTCAAAACCCAGGCGGGCTGCCGGGGAATCTTCCTTGACATCGGCAACGACGACACCCGCCGATTCCGAGGGCATGCGCAATTCATCTGCGACGCGCGGCGACAGGTTTTCGACGACGGCGCCGGTAAAGGGAGTGCGCCCGCCGATGACGCGCTGGTCGCGCGGCGAGGTCTCCGGCGCGCGGTCGAGCGCCAGCGACAACTGCTCCTCGTGACCGTTGTCAATGACGGTCAGATTGACCGTTTTGCCGAGGCCGGCTGTCGTCAGGCGATAGAGCAACGCATCCGGATGCTCGACGGAAATGCCGTTGACTGATGTGACGATCTGGCCGGCCTTCAGCCCGGCCTTCGCCGCCGGGCTGCCTTCCGAAACCTTGACGACGAGTGCGCCGCGTACTTTGTTGAGCCCAAGCGCTTCGGCGACTTCCGACGTCACGGCATCGAAGCTTGCGCCGACATAGGGCCGCTCGAAGGATTTGACGCCGGCATCGGCGGAAGCGAGGAAGACTTTGACGAGATTGGCAGGAATGGCGAAGCCGATGCCGTTCGAGCCGCCGCCGCGCGAGAAGATCGCGGTGTTGATGCCGATCAGCTCGCCCTTCATGTTCATCAATGCGCCGCCCGAGTTGCCCGGATTGATCGAGGCGTCGGTCTGGATGAAGAAGCCGAACTCGTTCTTGACCACCTGGTTACGGGCAAGTGCGGAGACGATACCGCTCGTCACCGTCTGGCCGACGCCGAAGGGATTGCCGATCGCCAGCACCAGATCGCCGACTTCGACAGTATCGGAATTGCCGATCGGCAGCGTCGGGAAGCTCTCCTTGGTGTCGATCTTCAGCACGGCGAGGTCGACGCGGTCATCGCGCAGCACCACCTTGCAGGGGAATTCGCGGCCATCCGGCAGCGCCACCTTGATGTCATCGGCGCCTTCGACGACGTGATTGTTGGTGACGACAGTGCCGTTCGCCTCGACGATGACGCCGGACCCGAGCGAGGACTGCTTCTCGGATCGATTCGGCATCTGCTGACCGAAGAACTGCTCGAAGAAGGGATCGCCGGCAAAGGGCGACTGGCGCTGGATGATCTTTTCCGCATAGACGTTGACGACGGCGCCCGAGGTCTGTTTGACCAGCGGCGCAAATGAGAGCTGCATCTGCATCTGGTTCTCGGGCACCGTCTTTGCCGTCTGCGCCTGGGCCGCAGCCGGCAGAACGAGCATGAGAGCGAAAATCGAAACGGAGGCGCGCTTGAACAGGCCTTGCATGGGTATCCCTTTTGAATCCTCTTAAGCAACGTTGTAGCGTCCGACGCTAGAAAGGAAAGAGGGCGGAAGCATGGAAGAATAAGGCAAGGAAGTGCCTTGAAGGCGCTGCGAATTTGATCCGGGAAGATCCACCATGCAACTGATATCAAAAGCCAAAATCTGGGCAAAGTCACTGAAGCGTGACATCGTGGCGCTGTGGCTTGCCGCCCGCGATCCTCGCGTGCCCTGGTATGCGAAAGCGGTCGCTGGCGCTGTCGCAGCCTATGCGCTTTCGCCGATCGATCTGATCCCCGATTTCATTCCTGTGCTCGGCTATGTCGACGATCTCGTCATCGTGCCGCTCGGCATCCTGCTGGCGACGCGGCTTGTGCCGGCAGAGGTGATGGCTGCGCTTCGCCAGGAGGCCTCAAGGCGGACTGAGCGCCCCTCCGGCGGGGCCGGACTGATCTTCATCCTTGTCGTCTGGCTCGCCTGCATCATCTTTCTGGCTCTGGCAGTGCGCAAGCTGATTTGATCGGCAGTAAAGGAAGATGATGATGACATGGCGAATGCCGGCCGCGCTCGGTTTGGCGATCCTGATTTTCCCATCGGATCCTGCATGGTCGGCGAGCTTCGATTGCGATGCGAAGGAATTGAAGCCGGACGAAAAGGCGATCTGCGACAACCGCGCCCTCAACGACGCCGACGTCAAGATGGTGACGACTTTCGAGCTGCTCTCCGGGCTGCTGGCCATGGGCTCTCGCGGCACGTTGCAGGACGAGCAGACCGCCTGGCTGAAGAAGCGGCAGGAATGCGGCGCCGATGCCGCCTGCATCAAGGCTGCCTACGACGAGCGGATGAAGCAGCTCGGCGAGACCTACAAAAACATCAACCGGCCGCTTTGACAGCGACCGGTTGACAAAGCAGCTGACTCTTAATCAGCGGGTTGTAGGTTGGAGGCTACTCAGCGAGCGTTCAGATCCCGCACGGCGCCGCGATCGGCGCTCGTCGCGAAGGCAGCGTAAGCTTTGAGCGCGGTGGTGACGTTGCGCTTGCGAACCTCGGTCGGCCGCCAGCCCTTGCCGTCTTGCTCGACGCGGCGGGCGGCGAGCTCGGCCTCGCTGACACGCAGGCTGATCGTACGGTTGGGGATATCGATATCGATCATATCGCCTTCGCGCACCAGGCCGATCGTGCCGCCATTTGCCGCTTCCGGCGAGACATGGCCGATCGAGAGACCCGAGGTGCCGCCGGAGAAGCGGCCGTCGGTGATGAGCGCGCAGGCCTTGCCGAGGCCTTTCGACTTCAGATAGCTCGTCGGATAGAGCATTTCCTGCATGCCGGGACCGCCCTTCGGGCCTTCGTAGCGGATAACGACGACGTCGCCGGCCTTGATCTCGTTGGCGAGGATCGCCTTAACCGACGCATCCTGACTTTCGAAGACGCGGGCCGGGCCTGAGAATTTCAGGATCGATTCATCGACGCCGGCCGTCTTGACGATGCAGCCGTCGACCGCGAGATTACCCTTTAGCACGGCAAGACCGCCATCCCTCGAGAAGGGATGTTCGACCGAACGGATGACGCCGTTTTGGCGATCGGTGTCGAGCTCGTCCCAGCGGGCCTCCTGGCTGAAGGCGACCTGGGTCGGGATGCCGCCGGGAGCGGCCCGATAGAAGTTGCGGACGGTGTCGCTGCTGGTGCGGGTGATGTCCCAGCGATCGATTGCATCGCCGAGCGTCTCGGCATGCACGGTCGGGCAATCGCGGTTCAGCAGGCCACCCTTATCGAGCTCTCCGAGGATCGACATGATGCCGCCAGCGCGATGGACATCTTCCATGTGTACATCGCTCTTGGCAGGCGCGACCTTCGACAGGCATGGCACCCGGCGCGACAGGGCGTCGATATCGGCCATAGTGAAGTCGACTTCGCCTTCATGGGCCGCTGCCAGGATGTGCAGGACCGTATTGGTCGAACCGCCCATGGCGATATCGAGCGCCATCGCATTCTCGAAAGCCTGCTTGGAGGCAATGGTGCGCGGCAGCGCCTTGACGTCGTCCTGCTCGTAGTAGCGGCGGGCGAGATCAACGATCAGGTGGCCGGCCTCGACGAAGAGGCGCTTACGATCGGCATGGGTGGCAAGCGTCGAACCATTGCCGGGCAGCGACAGGCCGAGCGCCTCCGTCAGGCAATTCATGGAGTTTGCGGTGAACATGCCGGAGCACGAGCCGCAGGTCGGACAGGCTGAACGCTCGATCACCTTGACGTCGTCATCAGAGATCTTGTCGTCGGCAGCCGCGACCATGGCGTCGACGAGGTCGAGCGCATGTTGCTTGCCATGCAGCACGACCTTGCCCGCTTCCATCGGACCGCCGGACACGAAGACGGTGGGGATGTTGAGGCGCAGCGACGCCATCAGCATGCCGGGAGTGATCTTGTCGCAGTTGGAAATGCAGACCATTGCATCAGCGCAATGGGCATTGACCATGTATTCGACGCTGTCGGCGATCAACTCGCGCGAGGGCAGCGAATAGAGCATGCCATCATGGCCCATGGCGATGCCGTCGTCGACGGCGATCGTATTGAACTCCTTGGCGACGCCGCCGGCCGCCTCGATTTCGCGGGCGACGAGCTGGCCGAGATCCTTAAGATGCACGTGGCCCGGCACGAACTGGGTGAAGGAATTCACCACCGCGATGATCGGCTTGCCGAAATCCGAATCCTTCATGCCCGTGGCGCGCCAAAGGCCGCGCGCGCCCGCCATGTTGCGGCCGTGGGTCGTGGTTCTGGAACGGTAAGCTGGCATCGGTGTCTTCCTCGACATGTCGGAAACATCAGGCGAAGCCGGGGCGGCAATGAAGCCTGCGGGCCGGGCGAACGCCGCTTTTTGGAATTGTCCTAATCCAATCGATGGGGGCTGTCACTACCGGCAAGGCCAAATCCGGTACGCCGCCGGGAGAAGCGCGTTGAGCGCCATTCGAATATATACGGTTCGGCGGGCCTTTGGTTACACCCTATCCCATCACAGCAGAACACAAAAAATTGGCTTCCTGTCAGCAATATTCAAGGCATAGAAATTGATCCGAACATGCGGGCGGTTCGTTTAAGGACTATATTCGGAATATCCGCCCTGGAGGTTTTCGACATGCCAAACTATCGCCCCCCAAAGATCGCGTCGTCGGAGATCACGCCCCGCCAGATCTATCTGCGCCGCCGTGAATTCCTGGGCGCAGCGACGCTTGGCGCCATGGCGCTCTATGGCGCTGGAAAGGCCAGCGCGGCCGCCCTTTCCGCCGTCGAGAGCAAGTACAAGGTCGATGAGAAGACGACGCCGATCAAGGACGTCACGACCTACAATAATTTCTATGAGTTCGGTCTCGACAAGGGCGACCCCGCCGCTCTCTCCGGCGATTTCAAGCCGCTGCCCTGGACGGTCAAGGTCGACGGCATGGTCAACAAGCCAGGTACCTTCGACGTCGAGGCGCTGATGAAGGAATTCCCGATCGAGGAGCGCACCTATCGGATGCGCTGCGTCGAGGCATGGTCGATGGTCATTCCATGGAACGGGTTTCCGCTGGCGGCGCTGCTCGACAAGGTGGAGCCGCTCGGCAGCGCCAAATATATCGCCTTCGAAACCGTCGTGCGACCGGAGGAGATGCCCGGGCAGAAGGGCTTCTTCCAGTCGCTCGACTGGCCCTATGTCGAGGGCCTGCGGCTGGACGAGGCGCGCCACCCACTGACGCTGCTTGCCGTCGGGCTTTATGGCGAAACGCTGCCGAACCAGAACGGTGCGCCGATCCGCCTCGTCGTGCCGTGGAAATACGGCTTCAAGGGCATCAAGTCGATCGTCAGGATCACGCTCACCGACCAGCAGCCGAAGAACACCTGGCAGGTGACCAATCCGCAGGAATACGGTTTCTACGCCAACGTCAATCCAGCCGTCGACCATCCGCGCTGGAGCCAGGCGAGCGAGAGGCGCATCGGCGAAAGCGGCTTCTTCGGCGCCAGCCGTCACCCCACCCTGCCCTTCAACGGCTATGCCGACGAGGTGGCGAGCCTTTATGCCGGCATGGATCTGAAGGCGAATTTCTGATGGCGGAACTGTCGCTCGCCATCCCGAAGCGCTGGCAGCCCGCTTCCGTCTGGCTGCTTTATGTCGTCGGGTTCGTGCCCGCCGCCTGGACCTTCTATCTCGGCGCGACCGATCAGCTCGGCGCCGATCCGGTCAAGACCTTTGAGCTCTTCCTCGGCATCTGGACAATCCGCTTCCTGATCGCAACACTTGCAGTGTCCCCTGCCCGCGAGTTGTTCGGCTGGAATTATCTGCGCTACCGCCGCGCTCTCGGCCTTTTGACCTTCTACTATGCGCTGATGCATTTCACCGTTTACATGGTGCTCGACCAGGCGATGGATATTCAGGCCGTCGTCAACGACGTGCTGAAGCGCCCGTTCATCATGTTCGGCATGGCTGGCCTTGCCATGCTTATTCCCCTGGCGGTGACATCCAATAATTTCTCGATTCGTCGCCTCGGTACGACCTGGATCTGGTTACACCGCCTCGTCACCATCATTGCCGCCTGCGGGGCTCTGCATTTTGCCCTTTCGACCAAGATCCTCGATCTCGAGCAGTTTATTTATGTGGGGTTGATCATCGCGCTCATCCTTTACCGCTCCTGGCGGCCGATCGCGCGCAGTCGGAAGAAAAGCCAGGGGCGGCAGCGCAATCGTGCGGTGGCGTCGGTTTCCTGAAGCCAGCCGTCAACGGCGCGCGGGATCAAAGGCACAGACCACAGCGATGCCGATCGCATAGGCCACTATGTTCCAAAGGGAAAATATCCGGCCAAGCAACAAGGCGCCTGCAGTCGTCAACCGAAAGGCGTCCAACCAGGGTGTATGATAAAGTCGGAAGAATTCGACTGCGATTGCCATGAACAGCGCCATGACCGCAATGACTGCCCGCGGTGACTTTCCGAGAACGAGCGCCACCAGCAGATAGACCATCGCCCCCCACAGCGCCGACCCGCCATATTTGACGACGACGAAAGGCAGATCGACCGCGTAGCCGAAGCGCCTGAGCGCCAGGCCGGCCGCAATCACCACAAGCACAGCCCCGAGACGGAGGAGCTGCGCTCGAGAATGCGCTTCGCGCATAGAACCTTCCATCTTAATCTCCACAGTTTGGAGCTCGGGACAGACATCGCTCCGTCACCGAAGAAGCTGCGCCGCTTCCGTTTTCGGCCGATGCACAAATGAAAACAGCCGGGCTTCGCAGCCCGGCTGTTTTCTATCCGCCGAAACGGAAGACTTAGGCGGCGACGGCCTGCTCTTCGGCAGCGACGCGGGCCTTGTCGGCTGCGCCCTTGGCGTAAGTGTCGCGGTCGACGAACTCGATCACGGCCATGGCGGCGTTGTCGCCCTGGCGGAAGCCGGCCTTCATGATGCGCAGGTAGCCGCCGTTGCGGGTGGCGTAACGCGTTGCGATCGTGTCGAACAGCTTCGAGACGACGGCAGCATCGCGGATCTGCGAGATCGCCTGACGGCGAGCGTGCAGGTCGCCGCGCTTGCCGAGCGTGACGAGCTTTTCGACGATCGGACGGATTTCCTTGGCCTTCGGCAGGGTCGTGACGATCTGCTCGTGGGTAATCAGCGAAGCCGCCATATTGGCGAACATCGCCTTGCGGTGGCTTGCAGTTCTATTCAGCTTGCGGCCGGCTTTACCATGGCGCATTGCTCTTCTCCTTTAATGCAGTGCCCTTACTTCGTTACCGGGCCTGCCGTTTCCTGGCACATGCAGGCGATATGCCTGCTGTTTGACGGGGAAAGGCAGCCGAAAGAGCCTGCCTTTTGGTTTCTTAATATTGGTCTTCGTAGCGCTTGGCGAGATCTTCGATGTTCTCGGGCGGCCATGCGGGCACCTCCATGCCGAGGTGCAGGCCCATGGAAGCGAGAACTTCCTTGATTTCGTTCAGCGACTTGCGACCAAAATTCGGCGTGCGGAGCATTTCTGCTTCGGTCTTCTGAATCAGGTCACCGATGTAGACGATGTTGTCGTTCTTCAGGCAGTTTGCCGAACGGACCGACAGTTCGAGTTCGTCCACCTTCTTGAGGAGAGCCGGGTTGAAAGCAAGTTCGGTGACTGCTTCCTCTTCGGTTTCCTTCTGCGGCTCGTCAAAGTTGACGAAGACGCCAAGCTGATCCTGGAGGATGCGCGCCGCAAAAGCGACGGCGTCTTCGCCGGTGATCGAGCCATCGGTTTCGATGGTCATGTTCAGCTTGTCGTAGTCGAGAACCTGTCCTTCGCGGGTATTTTCAACCTTGTAGGACACCTTCTTGACCGGCGAATAGAGGCTGTCGACCGGGATAAGGCCGATCGGAGCATCTTCCGCACGATTACGCTCGGCCGGAACATAACCCTTGCCGTTGTTGACGGTGAACTCCATCCGGATCTCGGCGCCCTCGTCGAGCGTGCAGATCACATGCTCGGGGTTGAGGATTTCGATATCGCCGACCGTCTGAATGTCGCCAGCCGTGACAACGCCCGGGCCCTGCTTGCGCACGACCATGCGTTTTGCGTCGTCGCCATCCATCTTGATGGCGATTTCCTTGATGTTGAGCACGATATCCGTGACATCTTCGCGGACGCCGGGAATCGAGGAGAATTCATGCAGCACGCCATCGATCTGCACCGCCGTAACGGCAGCACCACGCAGCGAGGAGAGCAGAACGCGGCGAAGCGCGTTGCCGAGGGTGAGGCCGAAGCCGCGCTCCAGCGGTTCGGCGACGAGCGTCGCCCTGGTGCGCGAGCTCGAGGAGAACTCCACCTTGTTCGGCTTGATCAGTTCCTGCCAGTTCTTCTGAATCATGAGTTTGCCTTCCGTTCGTTGCCACCATCCAATCGTGACAACCGAGCTTGAAAACCACCGGGAGCGCCAAGGCGCTCACCGGTGACGAGAGCGATGATCAGACGCGGCGCTTCTTGCGCGGACGGCAGCCATTGTGCGGGATCGGCGTCACGTCGCGGATGGACGTGATCATGAAACCTGCAGCCTGGAGCGCACGCAGAGCCGATTCACGACCCGAACCCGGACCGCAGACTTCGACTTCCAGCGACTTCATGCCGTGTTCCTGGGCCTTCTTGGCGCAGTCTTCGGCAGCGATCTGGGCAGCAAAGGGGGTCGACTTGCGCGAACCCTTGAAGCCCTTGGCGCCAGCCGACGACCAAGCGATCGCATTGCCCTGCGCATCGGTGATGGTGATCATCGTGTTGTTGAAGGTCGAGTTAACGTGCGCGACACCCGACGAGATATTCTTGCGCTCGCGACGGCGAACGCGGACGGCTTCCTTAGCCATGCTATTCCTTTCTTTGATCTCTTCACCGCCGTAATACCAGCGGCTACACCGGAACGGCGCCTACATGGTCCCGCTCCAAACTCAAAAGAGGCCGGCGCGGACCGCCAGCCTCCCCACCCCGGTTTCCCGGAAATTACTTCTTCTTGCCAGCGATTGCCTTTGCCGGACCCTTACGGGTGCGGGCATTGGTGTGCGTGCGCTGACCGCGGACCGGAAGGCCGCGACGATGACGCAGGCCGCGGTAGCAGCCGAGATCCATCAGACGCTTGATGTTCATCGCGGTTTCGCGACGAAGATCACCCTCGACCTGATAGTCACGGTCGATGGTTTCGCGGATCTGAAGGACTTCAGCGTCCGTCAGCTGATGCACACGACGCTCAGCCGGAATACCGACCTTCTCGACGATTTCCTGTGCGAATTTCGGACCGATCCCGTGAATGTAGGTCAGCGCGATGACTACGCGCTTTGCAGTCGGGATGTTGACGCCAGCGATACGTGCCACGCCTGTTCTCCTTGCATTCCAGTTGCCATCCGGCAAGTGGGCTTCGTTATGCGACCCTCAGGGCCGCCCGTTCAGATTTAATGTCCGTAACATGTCAAAACGACCGCACCCGGACTTCCCAGGGAAATCCGCGCCGATCGCAGGGAATGTCGCGAGTTGGCGCGGTGTTTAGCGGAATCACTGCTGAAAAGCAACCGTTTCCGCCAAGTTTATTTTCAAGCCTTAAAGCTTGGAAAGAATGGCTTCGACCTCAGCAGTCACCTGGTCGATTTCAGCCATGCCGTCGACAGACCTGAGCTTGCCCTTGGCATGGTAGTAACCGATCAGCGGTGAGGTCTCCTTGTAGTAGACCTGCAACCGGGCCGTCATGGTCTCCGGAGTGTCGTCGGGACGGCGCTTGAAGTGGGTAGAGCCGCACTTGTCGCACACACCCTCATTGGCCGGGACCTTGTCCGTGTCGTGATAGACGCTACCGCACTGGGCGCAGGAGTAGCGGCCGGCAACACGACGGACCAATTCGGCATCATCGACACGGAATTCGATGACGACGGAGAGGCCAAGACCCTTTGCTCTCAGCATCGCTTCGGTGGCGTCCGCCTGAACGAGCGTCCTGGGGAAGCCATCGAGAATGAAACCGTTGGCGCAATCGGGCTGATCGATTCGCTCCGAGACGATGGCGATGACGATCTCATCCGAGACCAGCTTACCGGCGTCCATGACCGCCTTGGCGCGCTTGCCGATCTCCGTGCCGGCGTTGACCGCCGCACGCAGCATATCTCCCGTGGAAAGCTGCGGAATGCCGTGCTTTTCCACGATCCGCTGGGCCTGGGTTCCCTTGCCCGCGCCCGGCGGCCCCAAAAGGATAAGTCTCATCGCCCCCTCTTTCCTCCTCGCAACTTCGATTTCTTGATCAGGCCTTCGTATTGCTGCGCGATCAGGTGACCCTGGATCTGTGCAACCGTGTCAAGAGTTACGCTAACCACGATCAAAAGCGAAGTCCCACCAAGGGATAATGGAATGCCGGTTTGCGACACCAGAATCTCCGGGAGGATGCAGACGAAGACGAGATAGATGGCGCCGATCACCGTGATACGGGTCAGCACGTAGTCGATGTATTCAGCGGTGCGCTCACCGGGACGGATTCCGGGAATAAAGCCGCCATGCTTCTTCAGATTGTCGGCCGTGTCCTTCGGATTGAAGACGATGGCCGTATAGAAGAAGGCGAAGAAGGCGATCAGCGCCGCATAGAGCACCATGTAGAGCGGCTGGCCATGGCCGAGGGCGGCAACGATCGACGTCGCCCAGGAAGGCATGGCCGTGGTGTTGGCAAAGCCCGCGACTGTCGCCGGCAGAAGCAGCAGCGAAGAGGCAAAAATCGCCGGGATCACGCCCGAGGTGTTCAGTTTCAGCGGCAGGTGCGACGTATCGCCCTGGAACATGCGGTTGCCGACCTGGCGCTTCGGATACTGGATCAGCAGCCGGCGCTGGGCGCGCTCCACGAAAACGATGACACCGATGACGGCGATTGCGACAATGATGACGAGCAGGATGAGGCCGGTCGACAGCGCCCCGGTGCGGCCGAGTTCAAGCGTGCCGGCAAGAGCGCTCGGCAGGCCGGCTGCGATACCGGCGAAGATGATCAGCGAAATGCCGTTGCCGATACCGCGCGAGGTGATCTGCTCGCCCAGCCACATCAGGAACATCGTGCCGCCGAGCAGCGTCAGAACGGTGGAAATACGGAAGAACCAGCCCGGATCGACGACAAGGCCCTGGCCGCTCTCCAGGCCGGCCGCAATGCCGTAAGCCTGAAGTGCACCCAGAATGACGGTGCCGTAGCGGGTGTACTGGTTGATGATCTTGCGACCCTGCTCGCCTTCCTTCTTCAGGTTTTCAAGCGTCGGCACGACCGAAGTCATCAGCTGCACGATGATCGAAGCGGAGATATAGGGCATGATGCCGAGCGCAAAGATCGCCATGCGCTGAACGGCGCCGCCCGAGAACATGTTGAAAAGGCCGAGAATGCCGCCTGCCTGGCCGCGGAACGCCTGGGCATAGGCTTCGGGATTGAGACCCGGAAGCGGGATATGGGTGCCGAGCCTGTAGACGAGGAGAGCTGCCAGTGTGAACCACAGGCGCTTCTTCAGATCCTCGGCTTTGGCAAAGGTCGAAAAATTGAGGTTGGATGCCAATTGTTCCGCTGCAGAAGCCATGCGATTCTCCGCCCTACCAATTCCGGCGTCTCTGGGGAAATGCCGGCCCCGGAATCAGTATGAAAATAATTCAAAACCGGGTTTTGGACGGATTGCAGCGCAACCCCATGCCTCACCCTTGTTTTCCAGTCTTACCGGCGTGACGCGGGCGCGCCAGCCAAGTTTTTGTGAGGCCCACATATGGGAGCAAAATCGCCCGGTGTGAAGCACCCCGGGCGATATATCATCAGATATTATTCTGCTGCAGCCGGAGCCGAAAGCAGCGTCACCGTGCCGCCGGCCTTTTCGATCTTCTCGACGGCGGGCTTGGAAGCGCCAGCGACGACGATGGTGATCTTGGCCTTGAGCTCGCCGTCGGCGAGAACGCGAACGCCATCCTTGGCGCGGCGGATAACCCCGGCAGCCTTCAGGGCAGCTGCGTCAACAGTCGCCTTGGCGTCGAGCTTGCCGGCGTCGACTGCCGCCTGAATGCGGCCGAGCGACACGACAACAAAGTCGGAAGCGAAAATGTTATTGAAGCCGCGCTTCGGCAGGCGACGATAGATCGGCATCTGGCCGCCTTCGAAGCCGTTGATGGCGACGCCGGAACGGGACTTCTGACCCTTGACACCGCGACCAGCCGTCTTGCCGGAGCCCGAACCGATACCGCGGCCGAGGCGCTTGCGGCTGTGGGTCGAGCCTTCGTTGTCCTTGATTTCATTGAGTTTCATGAGCGTTTCCTCCGTCTCACTTCTCGTCGACGATGCGAACGAGATGCTGGACAGCACGGATCATGCCGCGAACGGAAGGAGTATCCTCCAGCGTGCGGCGACGGTGCATCTTGTTCAGTCCGAGACCGATCAGCGTGCGCTGCTGGACGTCCGGACGGCGGATCGGGCTGCCGATCTGTTCGATCGTGACAGTCTTCGCTTCAGCCTTCTTGGTAGCCTTGGCCATTGGTCAGCTCCTCTTATTCTTCAGAGGCGTTGCCGGAGGCGCTACGACGAGCCTGCAGCGTTGCATACTTGATGCCGCGCTGAGCTGCGATGTCCTTCGGGTGAACCTGGTGCTTCAGAGCGTCGAAGGTGGCGCGAACCATGTTGTAGGGGTTCGACGAACCGGTCGACTTGGCGACGACGTCGTGCATGCCGAGGGTTTCGAATACGGCGCGCATCGGACCGCCGGCGATGATGCCGGTACCGACCTTGGCCGAGCGCAGCAGAACCTTGCCGGCGCCGTGGCGGCCATGGACGTCGTGATGCAGCGTGCGGCCATCACGCAGCGGTACGAAGATCAGCTCGCGCTTGGCGGCTTCGGTTGCCTTGCGGATGGCTTCCGGCACTTCGCGTGCCTTGCCGTGGCCGAAGCCGACGCGGCCCTTCTGGTCGCCGACGACGACGAGTGCTGCGAAACCAAAACGACGGCCGCCCTTGACGACCTTGGCGACGCGGTTGATCGCGACCAGCTTGTCGACGAATTCGCTATCGCGCTCTTCACGGCTCTGGCGGTCTTCCCGCTGCGGCCTTCTTTCCTGTGCCATTGTCCTCTTCCTTTTTCTTTTCCGGGTGCAATCGGCAAATGAATGTGGACCGCACAGCCTCCCCTTCTTGCCAGGGAGTGCCTGCGGTCCGGCGAAAATCCGGCCGGAGCGACAGCGCCCGGCCGGAAACTGATCAGAAGGTCAGACCGCCTTCGCGGGCCGCTTCGGCGAGAGCCTTGATGCGGCCGTGATAGATGAAGGCGCCACGGTCGAATACGACGTCCGTAACGCCGGCCTTGGAGGCGCGCTCGGCGACGAGCTTGCCTACGGCGGCGGCGGCGGCGGTATCGGCACCGGTCTTCAGAGAACCGCGCAGATCCTTGTCGAGGGTGGAGGCGGACGCAAGCGTCTTGCCGGCCACGTCATCGATGATCTGGGCATAGATGTTCTTCGAGGAGCGATGAACCGACAGGCGCGGACGGCCATTGGCCACCGACTTGATATGACGGCGCACGCGGTTGGCACGACGTGCAAGTGCTTCTTTCCTGCTAGCCATTTCGCGTGATCCTTACTTCTTCTTGCCTTCTTTGCGGACGATCCGCTCGTCGGCATACTTGACACCCTTGCCCTTGTACGGCTCGGGACCGCGATATTCGCGGATTTCGGCCGCAACCTGACCGACCTGCTGCTTGTTGATGCCGCTGACGATGATTTCAGTCGGCTTCGGAACAGCGATCGAGATGCCGACCGGCGGTTCATAGACCACGTCGTGGCTGAAACCGAGGGCCAGCTGCAGGTTCTTGCCCTGCATGGCGGCGCGGTAACCGACGCCGTTGATTTCGAGCTTGCGCTCGTAACCGTCCTTGACGCCCTTGAAGATGCCTTCGATCATCGTGCGGGACATGCCCCACTTCGAACGCGCATCCTTGGACTGGTTTACGGGCGTCACGACGACCGCGTTGTTTTCGAGCTTGAGGCTGACTTCGTCGTTAGCGACGAAGAACAGCTCGCCCTTCGGGCCCTTTGCGGTAACCTTCTGGCCTTCGACCGTAGCCGTGATCCCAGCAGGCACCTGAACGGGCTTCTTACCGATACGAGACATGTTTCAATCCTGTCTGTTCGCTATGGAGATCCCTGCCCGATCTTAGAAGACCGAGCAAAGAACCTCGCCACCAACGTTCTGTTCGCGAGCCTGGTGATCGGCCATCACGCCCTTCGGAGTCGAAAGGATGGTGATGCCGAGGCCGTTCGCGACCTGCGGAATGGACTTGACCGAGACATAAACCCGGCGGCCCGGCTTCGACACACGGCCGATCTCACGGATCACCGATGCGCCTTCATAGTACTTCAGCTCGATGTTGAGCTCCGACTTGCCGTTGCCGAAATCGACAACGGAATAGCCACGGATGTAGCCTTCGGACTGCAGGACATCGAGAACACGCGCACGGAGCTTGGATGCAGGCGTCGAAACCGACGACTTGCGGCGGGAAGCGCCGTTGCGGATGCGGGTGAGCATATCGCCCAACGGATCAGTCATTGTCATCTAACCTGCTCCTTACCAGCTCGACTTGACGATGCCCGGCACCTTGCCGAGATTGCCGAGTTCACGCAGCGCGATACGCGACATGCGCAGTTTGCGGTAGTATGCGCGCGGACGGCCCGATACTTCGCAACGGTTGCGAATGCGGGTCTTCGATCCATCGCGCGGCAGGGATGCCAGCTTGATCGAGGCCTTGAACCGCTCTTCGATCGGAAGAGCCTGGTTCATGATGATCGCCTTCAACGCAGCCCGCTTTGCGGCCTGGTTGGCGACCGTATTACGGCGGCGCTTGTTCTTTTCAACTGCGCTTGTCTTCGCCATGTCAGGTTCCTTTTCTACGCTCGTCGTTACGGTTATTGACGGAACGGGAAGCTGAACTCCTTCAGGAGAGTCCGTGCTTCATCGTCGGTCGTCGCCGTCGTGCAAACGATGATGTCCATGCCCCACATCTGATCAACCTTGTCGTAGTTGATTTCAGGGAACACAATGTGCTCCTTGATGCCCATGGCGAAGTTGCCACGGCCGTCAAAGCTCTTCGGGTTCAGGCCGCGGAAGTCGCGAACGCGCGGAAGCGCGATGTTGACCAGGCGATCCAGGAACTCGTACATGCGGGCGCCGCGCAGGGTGACCTTTGCGCCGATCGGCATGTTTTCGCGGACCTTGAAGCCTGCGATAGAGTTGCGTGCGCGGGTGATGACCGGCTTCTGACCGGCGATCGCCGCGAGGTCGGCGGCAGCAACCGTCGGCTTCTTCGAATCAGCGGTCGCTTCACCGACACCCATGTTGATCACGATCTTGTCGAGCTTCGGGATCATCATCTCGTTGGCGTAGGAGAACTTCTCCTGCATCGCCTTGCGGATGCGCTCGACATATTCCTTCTTGAGCCGCGGCTCGTATTTTGCCTCAGCCATCGATCACTTCTCCAGAACGCTTGGCCACGCGGACCTTCTTGCCGTCAACGACCTTGAAACCGACGCGGGTCGGCTTGCCGTCCTTGTCGACGATTGCAATGTTGGACAGGTGGACCGGGGCTTCCTTGTTGATGATGCCAGCTTCCTGGGTCTGCGTCTGGCGCTGGTGGCGCTTCACGACGTTGACGCCACGGACGACGGCACGATCTTCCTTCGGCATGACCTGAACGACTTCGCCGGTGCGGCCCTTGTCCTTGCCAGCGAGCATGACGACCTTGTCGCCTTTACGTATCTTCTGCATCGCTTCGCTCCTTACAGTACTTCGGGAGCCAGCGAGATGATCTTCATGTGGTTCTTGGCGCGAAGTTCGCGCGGAACCGGTCCGAAGATACGGGTACCGATCGGCTCTTTCTTGTTGTCGATGAGGACTGCTGCGTTGGTGTCGAAGCGGATGACGGAGCCATCCGGACGACGGATGTCCTTGGCGGTGCGAACGACAACCGCCTTCATCACGTCACCCTTCTTCACGCGGCCGCGCGGGATCGCTTCCTTGATCGAAACGACAATGACGTCGCCGATCGAGGCATACTTGCGCTTCGAGCCGCCCAGCACCTTGATGCACATGACACGACGTGCGCCGGAATTATCCGCGACGTCGAGGTTTGTTTGCATCTGAATCATATCAGGTCGCCTTCTTGGTTTACCGGAATGGTTGGACCTAAGCCCCCTACCCCGGCTTATGAAAATGTTCGCCGGCCAACCCACCGTAACGGCAGGCAAAAACACGGCATAGCTGAATAGCGCGGGGTCGATCGTGCCAGGGTGGTTTCCCGAACGGGACCTTCCGTGCGCTCAAAGCAAAAGAACGCCCGGCATTCGAGCGTTCTGACGCTGCTTCATACAGATATTTCGGCGAGACGCAAGGCCTCGCGCAAAATTCTGTTACTTGCCCTGGGCGGCAATGACCGTCCAGCGCTTGTCCTTGGAGATCGGCGCGCATTCCTCGATGGATACGGTATCGCCGATCTTGTACTGGTTGTTTTCGTCGTGGGCCTTGTACTTCTTGGAACGACGAACGGTCTTCTGGAGCAGCGGGTGAGCGAAACGACGCTCAACGCGAACCACTACCGTCTTCTCGTTCTTGTCGCCAACGACGACGCCCTGCAGGATGCGCTTCGGCATGTTTTTCTTCCTTTAGGCCTTAACTTCTGCCGCCTTCTGGCGGGCAATGGTTTTGACGCGGGCGATGTCCTTGCGGACTTCGTTGATGCGCGAGGACTTTTCGAGCTGGCCGGTCGCCTTCTGGAAGCGCAGGTTGAACTGCTCCTTCTTCAGCTTGGCAAGCTCGTCCTTGAGTTGGTCGGCGCTGAGCGCGCGAACGTCTGAGGCTTTCATGAGCTCAATCCCTTACTCTGCAATGCGCTGTACGAAGCGCGTCTTGACCGAGAGCTTGGCAGAGCCGAGGCGAAGCGCCTCGCGGGCGATCTCTTCGCTGACGCCGTCGATCTCGAACATCATACGACCGGGCTTGACCTTGCATGCCCAGTACTCAACGGAGCCCTTACCTTTACCCATGCGGACTTCGGTCGGCTTTGCGGTTACCGGAACGTCCGGGAACACGCGGATCCATACGCGGCCGGCGCGCTTCATGTAACGCGTGATCGCGCGGCGGGCCGCTTCGATCTCGCGTGCGTTGACGCGGTTGGGCTCCTGAGCCTTCAGGCCGAATTCGCCGAATGCCAGGTCAGAACCGCCCTTGGCAACGCCCTTGATGCGGCCCTTGAACTGCTTGCGGTACTTAGTACGCTTTGGCTGCAACATTTTCTTACTTCTCCGAGCTTATCTTTCGCCAGCGCTAATTACGCGTTGTCGCGTTCGCGGCGACGATCGCCACGGTCGCGTTCGCGGCTTGCCGGACCCTGTGCGTCGCCTTCCAGCGCGCGACGTTCGGAAGCCATCGGATCGTGCTCAAGGATTTCGCCCTTGAAGATCCAGACCTTGATGCCGCAGATACCGAATGCGGTTTCGGCTTCTGCCGTGCCGTAATCGATGTCGGCGCGCAGCGTGTGCAGCGGCACACGACCTTCACGGTACCATTCAGTACGGGCGATTTCAGCACCGCCGAGACGACCGGCGCAGGTGATCTTGATGCCTTCGGCTCCAAGACGCATTGCCGACTGAACGGCGCGCTTCATGGCGCGGCGGAAAGCCACGCGGCGCTCGAGCTGCTGGGCGATCGACTGAGCGACCAGCGTCGCGTCGACTTCGGGCTTGCGCACTTCGACGATGTTGAGGTGCGTTTCCGAATTGGTCATGTCCGACAGCTTCTTGCGGAGCTTGTCGATGTCGGCGCCCTTACGGCCGATGATCAGGCCCGGACGAGCCGAGTGGATCGTGACGCGGCACTTCTTGTGCGGACGCTCGATGACCACTTTGGAGATGCCTGCCTGCTTCAGTTCGCTCATGACGAACTTGCGCATCTTCAGGTCTTCGTGCAGCAGCTGGCCATACTCGGCATTGTCCGCGAACCAGCGGCTATCCCAAGTACGGTTGATGCCGAGACGGAAACCGATCGGATTGATTTTCTGACCCATTATGCGGCCTCCTCTGCTGCCTGCACTTCACGAACGACGATCGTCAGGTGCGCGAAGGGCTTTTCGATGCGCGACGCGCGACCGCGGCCACGAGCGTGGAAACGCTTCATGACGATCGACTTGCCGACATAGGCTTCGGCGACGACGAGCGCGTCGACGTCAAGATCGTGGTTGTTCTCGGCGTTGGCGATCGCGGATTCGAGCGTCTTCTTGACGGCGCCCGCGATGCGCTTGCGGGAGAACTCCAGCTCAGCGAGTGCACGCTCTACCTTCTTGCCGCGGATGGCCGCAGCAACCAGGTTGAGCTTCTGGGGGCTGACACGGAGCGTGCGGGCGACTGCTTGCGCCTCGTTGTCCTTCAGCCGGCGTTCGGCTTTTGCCTTGCCCATTGTTACTTCCTCTTCGCCTTCTTGTCCGCGCCGTGACCGTAGTAGGTGCGGGTCGGAGAGAATTCACCGAATTTGTGACCGACCATGTCTTCATTGACACTGACCGGGACATGTTTGCTGCCGTTGTAGACGCCGAAGGTAAGTCCGACGAACTGCGGCAGGATCGTGGAGCGACGGCTCCAGATCTTGATCACTTCTGCACGTCCGCCTTCACGAACCTTCTCAGCCTTCTTGAGAAGATAGCCGTCAACGAACGGACCTTTCCATACTGAACGAGCCATTGGAGACTTCCTCTCTTACTTCTTACGCTGATGACGCGAGCGCATGATCATCTTGTCGGTCGACTTGTTCGACCGGGTGCGCTTGCCCTTGGTCGGCTTGCCCCACGGTGTCACCGGATGGCGACCACCGGAGGTGCGGCCTTCACCACCGCCGTGCGGATGGTCGACCGGGTTCATGACAACACCGCGGTTATGGGGACGCTTGCCGCGCCAGACGCTACGACCGGCCTTGCCGTCGTTGATGTTGGCGTGGTCGGGGTTCGAGACGGCGCCGATCGAAGCAAGGCAGATGCCGCTTACGAGGCGCTGCTCACCGGAGTTCAGGCGAAGGATCGCCATACCCTGGTCACGACCGACGAGCTGCGCGTAGGAACCGGCGGAACGGGCGATCTGACCGCCCTTGCCCGGCTTCATTTCCACATTGTGGATGATGGAGCCGACCGGGATGTACTGCAGCGGCATGGTGTTGCCGGGCTTGACGTCGACAGCCTTCTCCGAAGCGATGACCTTGTCGCCGGCAGCGAGACGCTGCGGAGCGATGATGTAGGCCTGCTCGCCATCAGAATAGGTCACCAGCGCGATGAAAGCCGTGCGGTTCGGATCGTATTCGATACGCTCGACCGTGCCTTCGACATCGAACTTGCGACGCTTGAAGTCGACCAGTCGGTAGCTGCGCTTATGACCGCCACCAATGAAGCGAGCCGTGATGCGGCCGAGGTTGTTACGACCACCGCTCTTGGTCAGACCTTCCGTCAGCGCCTTGACCGGCTTGCCCTTGTAGAGCGAGGAGCGGTCCACGATGACCAGCTGACGCTGGCTCGGGGTCGTCGGATTGAATGTTTTCAATGCCATTTTCTTATTCCTCAGAGACCGGTGGAGACGTCGATCGTCTGGCCTTCAGCCAGCGTCACGACAGCCTTCTTCACGTCCTTCTGCTTGCCGACGAAACCGCGGAACCGCTTGGTCTTGCCCTTACGCAGCAGAGTGTTGACGGCCGTAACCTTGACGCCGAACAGCGCCTCGACAGCAGCCTTGATTTCCGGCTTTGTCGCCTGCTTGGCGACATTGAAAACAACCTGGTTGTTTTCAGATACCAGCGTGGACTTTTCGGTGATCGCCGGAGAGACGATCACATCGTAGTGGCGAAGATCGGTCACTTGAATCGCTCCTCTAGCGCTTCAACCGCAGCCTTGGAAAGCACGAGCTTGCCGCGGCGCACGATGTCGTAAACATTGATGCCCTGGATCGGCAGAACATCGATGTTCGGGATGTTCTGCGCTGCAAGCTTGAAGTTGCCGTCAAGCTCTGCACCGCCGATGAAGAGGGCGTTGGTCAGGCCGAGCGTCTCGAAAGCAGACGCGAGAGCCTTGGTCTTGGCTTCAGCTGCGACCAGGTTGTCGATGACGATGACGTCATCGGCCTTGATCTTGGCCGAAAGGGCATGGCGAAGGCCGAGTGCGCGAACCTTCTTCGGAAGGTCGTGCTCGTGGCTGCGAACGACCGGGCCATGGGCCTTGCCGCCGCCGCGGAACTGCGGAGCGCGAGCCGAATGGTGACGGGCGCGGCCCGTACCCTTCTGCTTGTACATCTTGGCGCCGGTGCGCGAAACCTCAGCGCGGCCCTTTGCCTTGTGCGTGCCCTGCTGCTTCTTGGCAAGCTGCCAGCGGATAACGCGGGCGAGAATGTCTTCGCGGGGCTCGAGGCCGAAAATCTCGTCCGAAAGGGAGACCTTCCCGGCGTCTTTTCCCTCGAGGGTCTTGACGTTCAATTCCATTGATCTGGCTCCCTTACTTCGCGGCCGACTTGACGGCGTCGCGCACGATGATCCAGGCACCCTTGGAACCGGGAACAGCACCCTTGATCAGGATCAGACCGCGATCTTCGTCGGTCGAAACCACTTCCAGGTTCTGCGTCGTGACGCGCGTCTGGCCCATGTGACCAGCCATCTTCTTGTTCTTGAAAACCTTGCCCGGATCCTGGCGCGAGCCGGTCGAACCGTGCGAACGGTGCGAAACCGACACACCGTGCGTGGCGCGCAGACCGCCGAAACCGTGGCGCTTCATGGCGCCGGCAAAACCCTTACCGATGGTCGTACCCGTCACATCGACGAGCTGACCGGCGGCAAAGTGACCCGCCTTGAGCTCCGTGCCGATCTCCAGCAGATTGTCTTCCGACACGCGGAATTCTGCGAGCTTGGCCTTCGGCTCGACGTTGGCAACGGCAAAGTTGCCGCGCATCGCCTTCGACGTGTTCTTTACCTTCGCCTGGCCGGCACCGAGCTGAACTGCGGTATAGCCATTCTTTTCGACAGTGCGCGTGGCAACGACCTGGCAGCCGTCCATACGCAGTACCGTTACCGGGACATGCTCGCCGGCGTCGTTGTAGACGCGGGTCATTCCCACCTTCTGTGCAATCACACCTGAACGCATCGGTTCAATCCTTCCAACTCAGCTCGAGCAAGCTCAGAGCTTGATCTCAACATCGACACCGGCGGCGAGATCGAGCTTCATCAGCGCGTCTACCGTCTGCGGGGTCGGGTCTACGATGTCGAGCAGGCGCTTATGCGTGCGCATCTCGAACTGTTCGCGGCTCTTCTTGTCGATGTGCGGGGACCGGTTGACCGTAAACTTCTCGATGCGGGTCGGAAGCGGAACGGGGCCCCGGACGCTTGCACCGGTGCGCTTCGCCGTCGACACGATCTCGCGCGTGGAAGCATCGAGAATCCGGTGATCGAACGCCTTCAGGCGAATGCGGATATTTTGGCCGTTCATTCGACGTTATCCTTGTGTTTGTTTTCCACATGTCTCTCAACAAGACACGGGTTGTTCTTTCTTCCTAAGGCGGACCACCGGTTTCAAAGATCGAGAGGGCGCCGATGCCCGGCGTCCCTATCCAGTCTTCAGGGCCTTCTAGCCCACCTTATTTGCTTGTTCAGTCACCGCTTCGTCGTCCAAAGCGGCACGCAAATCGCGCTCGCGCGCCATTTGCTACATTTCTGTGTAATAAGCAAGCGGCTTACGCCGCCTGCATCATAATATTGTCATCGAATCGGCCACCCCACCGGAGTGGCCGAATGAATTACTCGACGATCGAAGCGACGATACCGGCGCCGACGGTGCGGCCGCCTTCGCGGATAGCGAAGCGCAGCTTTTCTTCCATCGCGATCGGAACGATCAGCTCGACGTCAACCGTGACGTTGTCGCCCGGCATGACCATTTCCGTGCCTTCCGGCAGCGTGACGATGCCGGTCACGTCCGTCGTGCGGAAGTAGAACTGCGGACGGTAGTTGGTGAAGAACGGCGTATGACGGCCGCCCTCTTCCTTCGTCAGGATGTACGCTTCTGCCTTGAACTTCTTGTGCGGCTTGACGGAGCCCGGCTTGCACAGGATCTGACCACGCTCGACGCCGTCACGGTTCACACCGCGGATCAGCGCGCCGATGTTGTCGCCGGCCTGGCCCTGGTCGAGCAGCTTGCGGAACATTTCAACGCCGGTCACCGTCGTCTTCGAGGTCGGGCGGATGCCGACGATCTCGACTTCTTCACCAACCTTGATGATGCCACGCTCGACGCGGCCGGTCACGACCGTACCACGGCCCGAGATCGAGAACACGTCTTCGATCGGCATCAGGAACGGCTGGTCAACCGGACGCTCCGGCGTCGGGATGTAGGAGTCAACCGCTGCCATCAGCTCGCGGATCGCGTCTTCGCCGATCTTCTTGTCGGAATCTTCAAGAGCAGCAAGCGCCGAACCCTTGACAACCGGAATGTCGTCGCCCGGGAAGTCGTAGGACGACAGAAGTTCGCGAACTTCAAGCTCGACCAGCTCGAGAAGCTCGGCGTCGTCAACCTGGTCGACCTTGTTCAGGAACACAACGATCGCCGGAACGCCGACCTGGCGGGCGAGCAGGATGTGTTCGCGCGTCTGCGGCATCGGGCCGTCAGCAGCCGAGCAAACCAGGATCGCGCCGTCCATCTGCGCCGCACCGGTGATCATGTTCTTCACGTAGTCGGCATGGCCGGGGCAGTCGACGTGCGCGTAGTGGCGGGCCGGCGTCTCATACTCGACGTGCGCCGTCGAGATCGTGATGCCGCGCGCCTTCTCTTCCGGAGCCGCGTCGATCTGGTCGTACGCCTTGAACTCACCGAAGTACTTCGTGATCGCTGCCGTCAGAGACGTCTTGCCGTGGTCAACGTGGCCGATCGTGCCGATGTTGACGTGCGGCTTGTTGCGCTCAAACTTACTCTTTGCCATTTTCGGCTCTCCGTTTTGCTAGTCCCGAGGGGGTCTAATTCTTGTTATCGGTCAATTGGTATTCCGGTCACTTCTGACCGGAATACTTTGCCTGGATTTCGGTTGCGACGTTCGACGGGACCGGCGCGTAGTGATCGAAGGTCATCGTGTACTGAGCACGGCCCTGCGACATGGAGCGCAGGTTGTCGACGTACTTGAACATGTTGGCCAGCGGAACGTTGGCGCTGATGACAACCGCAATACCACGGCTTTCCTGACCCTGGATCTGGCCACGGCGGGAGTTGAGGTCGCCGATAACATCACCGACATAATCTTCCGGGGTGACGACCTCGACCTTCATCATCGGCTCGAGGAGCTGAGCGCCGGCCTTCTTGGCTGCTTCACGGAAGCAAGCGCGAGCAGCGATTTCGAACGCCAGGACCGAGGAGTCGACGTCGTGGAAGGCGCCGTCGATAAGCGTCGCCTTGACGCCCAGCATCGGGAAGCCAGCCAGCGGGCCGGAAGACAGAACGCTTTCGATGCCCTTCTGAACGCCCGGGATGTATTCCTTCGGAACGGCACCGCCGACGATCTTGGATTCGAACTTGAAGTCTTCGCCTTCCGGGTTCGGTTCGAAGATGATCTTGACGCGTGCGAACTGGCCGGTACCACCGGTCTGTTTCTTGTGCGTGTAGTCTTCTTCGGTCTGGCGCGTGATGGTTTCGCGGTAAGCAACCTGCGGCGCACCGACGTTTGCTTCGACCTTGAACTCGCGGCGCATGCGGTCGACGATGATGTCGAGATGCAATTCGCCCATGCCGGCGATGATCGTCTGGCCGGATTCCTGGTCCGTCTTTACGCGGAAGGACGGGTCTTCAGCTGCCAGGCGGTTGAGCGCGAGGCCCATCTTTTCCTGGTCGCCCTTGGACTTCGGCTCGATGGCGATCTGGATGACCGGCTCGGGGAATTCCATGCGCTCGAGGATAACCGGCTTCAGCGGATCGCAGAGCGTATCGCCAGTGGTGGTTTCCTTGAGGCCGGCGAGAGCAACGATGTCGCCTGCGAAGGCTTCTTCGATGTCTTCACGCGAGTTGGAGTGCATCTGCAGCATGCGGCCGACGCGCTCGCGCTTGTCCTTGACCGTGTTCAGAACCGAAGAGCCCTTTTCGAGCTTGCCGGAATAGATGCGTGCGAAGGTGAGCGAACCGACGAAGGGGTCGTTCATGATCTTGAACGCCAGCATCGAAAGCGGCTCGGCGTCGTCTGCGTGACGCTCGATATCAGCTTCGGTCTTGAAGTCGATGCCCTTGATCGCCGGGATGTCGAGCGGCGACGGCAGGTAGTCGACGACGGCGTCGAGCAGCGGCTGAACGCCCTTGTTCTTGAAGGCGGTGCCGCAGAACATCGGATGGAACTTGACGTCGATGGTGCCGCGGCGAACGAGTTCGCGGATCTTGTCGTTGTCGGGCATGTTGCCTTCAAGGTAGGCTTCCATCGCAGCTTCGTCGATCTCGACAACCGTCTCGATCAGCTTTTCGCGATATTCTTCAGCCTTGGCCTTCAGGTCATCCGGGATTTCGACGACGTCCCACTGGGCGCCGAGCGATTCGTCGCGCCAGATCAGGGCGTTCATCTCGACCAGGTCGACAACGCCCTTGAAGTCGCTTTCAGCGCCGATCGGCAGCTGCATGACGACGGCGGTGGCGCCGAGGCGGGTTTTGATCATCTCGACCGAGCGGTAGAAGTCGGCGCCGGTCTTGTCCATCTTGTTGCAGAAGATCATCCGCGGAACATGATACTTCTCAGCCTGGCGCCAGACGGTTTCCGTCTGCGGCTCAACGCCGGCGTTGGCGTCGAGCAGCGCGATGGCACCGTCGAGAACGCGCAGCGAACGCTCGACTTCGATGGTGAAGTCGACGTGGCCGGGAGTGTCGATGATGTTGAAGCGGCGCATCTTGCCGTCACGGCCCTTCCAGAAGGTCGTGGTGGCAGCAGAGGTGATCGTGATGCCACGCTCCTGCTCCTGCTCCATCCAGTCCATGGTGGCTGCGCCGTCGTGGACTTCGCCGATCTTGTGCGACTTGCCGGTGTAGTAAAGGATACGCTCGGTAGTCGTCGTCTTGCCGGCGTCGATATGCGCCATGATACCGAAATTGCGGTAGTCTTCGATCTTATATTCGCGAGCCATTGTGGACTGCCTTTCGATACCGTTCGGAATTACCAGCGATAGTGCGAGAACGCGCGGTTGGCGTCAGCCATCTTGTGCGTGTCTTCGCGCTTCTTGACGGCGGAGCCGCGGTTGTTGGACGCATCGAGCAGTTCGCCGGACAGACGGTCGATCATGGTGGTTTCGTTGCGCTTGCGGGCAGCGGCAATCAGCCAGCGAATGGCGAGAGCCTGGCGGCGCTCCGGACGGACGTCGACCGGAACCTGGTAGGTCGCACCACCGACGCGGCGCGAGCGGACTTCAACGTGCGGGGCAATGTTGTCGAGCGCAGAATGGAAAACCGAAAGCGGCTCCTGCTTGGACTTGCCCTGGACGGCGTCGAACGCACCGTAGACGATGTTTTCAGCAACGGACTTCTTACCATCGAGCATGATGGCATTCATGAACTTGGTCACGACGAGGTCACCGAACTTCGGATCCGGATTGATCTCGCGCTTTTCTGCTTTATGACGTCTGGACATACTTTTCGTCTCTTCAACCGTTAAGGCGCTTTATCACGCGGAGGACCTCGCGCAGCGCCGGATTATTCAAAATCCGAATTACTTCGGACGCTTCGCACCGTACTTGGAGCGACGCTGCTTGCGGTTCTTGACACCCTGGGTATCGAGAACGCCGCGGATGATGTGATAACGGACACCCGGAAGGTCCTTTACGCGGCCGCCACGGATCATGACGACGGAGTGTTCCTGAAGGTTGTGACCTTCGCCGGGGATGTAACCAATGACTTCGAAGCCGTTGGTCAGGCGGATCTTTGCGACCTTACGCAGAGCCGAGTTCGGCTTCTTCGGCGTGGTCGTGTAGACGCGCGTGCAAACGCCGCGCTTCTGCGGGTTCTCCTGGAGAGCGGGAACCTTATTACGCTTTACGTTCGCCTGGCGAGGCTTGCGGATCAGCTGGTTTACGGTAGGCATTCAACCATCCCTTACGTTTATCTCAGTACCCTTGCGGGCTTGAACTCACGCCGTCTCCGGCAATGACGCATGCTTTCCGTCAATGCGCAAAATATGGCCCGATCCGCTTCCGCAGATGGACCACAAGGAGCAGAGGACGCATAAAAACCTGCGTCATGCGTGCAGCATCATGACTTCAACGTGCGTTTAGAACCTTGTTTGAGGTGAATTTCAGGGCGCGTCGCCCCGAACAGCCAAGCCTCACATGGGATCTGATGGGCGGGGTACTACTGGTTTCCACCCGTTCCGTCAAGGCCAGTTAAGAAATAAACTTGGCCGCATCACCTTGATATGCGGGCCGAACGCCCTGTTTTCATCCTTCTAGACGCATTCAGGGACGTGCGCCAAGATAAAAACTTGGGCCTTGCAGCAAAAGCGGTTAAGGAATCAGCGATTGCGGCGTTAGGTCCTCTCAGCGGATTCGACAATGCGAATCTCCAGGAACCGAGGACAGGCGATGATCACGACACCTGATAACGACAATAATTTCGACGGGCCGATGATCTTCATCATCATCGGCAAAGGTTATGAGTCCGAGGCCAGCGAAGGCATCGACCTGCACATCCTGCTGAAGGCGCCCGATGACGACACCGCCGTGCGCGAAGCCTTGAACGCTCTTGCCGAGGAGGGTTTCATCGAGGCCGACCTCGACCAGATCGGCATGCTGACCGAAATTCCGGCGGAAGAGCCGCACGCCTCGGCGTATCAGGGTGCGGTTGATGGCGAGGTCGCGATCATCCGGTTCAACTGACGGGAACGCCCTCCCTCCCCCGATCAATTAGAGGCTAGCACAAACGAAAACCGCCCAGATCGCTCCGGGCGGTTTTCAATTCGTGGACCTCAGCTGCGGATTATTCCGCAGCCGGGGCGTTTTCGGCCATGTCCTGCAGCATCGGGGTGGCGACCGCTGCCCCAGTGCCCTTGCGGCGCTCTTCGAGGATGAGCTCGTCGCGCGACGTGGCGATGCGGCGGATCTGGGTCATGGTGCCGCCGGTGCCGGCCGGGATGAGGCGGCCGACGATGACATTTTCCTTCAGCCCCTGCAGGCCGTCGGTCTTGCCGGCGATAGCAGCTTCCGTCAGCACCTTGGTCGTTTCCTGGAAGGACGCGGCCGAGATGAAGGACGGGGTCTGCAGCGACGCCTTGGTGATGCCGAGAAGGACCGGCTCGCCGCTGGCGGGCTTCTTGCCCTGCTCGATCAGGTGGTCGTTGACGTCCTCCAGCTCGATCCGGTCGACGTTGTCGCCGACGATGTAGGTCGAGTCGCCTGCATCGGTGATCTCCACCTTCTGCAGCATCTGACGGACGATCACTTCGATGTGCTTGTCGTTGATGACGACGCCCTGCAGACGATAGACTTCCTGGATTTCGTTGACCAGGTAGGAAGCGAGAGCCTCCACGCCCTTGATCGCCAGGATGTCGTGCGGAGCCGGGTTACCGTCGAGGATGTAGTCACCCTTTTCGATATAGTCGCCGTCCTGAAGGTGGAAGGGCTTGCCCTTCGGGATCAGGTATTCGACAGGCTCGACACCGTCTTCCGCCGGTTCGATGATGACGCGACGCTTGTTCTTGTAGTCGCGGCCGAGGCGGATCGTACCATCGATCTCTGCGATGATGGCGTGGTCCTTCGGACGGCGCGCTTCGAACAGTTCGGCAACACGCGGCAGACCACCGGTGATGTCCTTGGTCTTAGCGCTTTCGAGCGGCGAACGGGCGAGAACGTCACCCTGGGAGACTTTCGTGCCCGGCTCGACCGACAGAATGGCGTCGACCGAGAGCAGGAAGCGGGCGTCACCACCGCGGGACAGCTTCGCGACATTGCCGCTGGCGTCCTTGATGACGATCGCCGGCTTGAGGTCCGAACCGCGCGGGGTCGAACGCCAGTCAATGACCTGACGCTTGGTGATGCCGGTGGATTCGTCGGTCGCTTCCAGAACCGAGAGACCATCGACGAGGTCTTCGAACTGAACGGTACCGGCAACTTCCGTCATCATCGGACGGGTGTAAGGATCCCACTCCGCCAGGCGCTGCCCGCGCTTGACCTTGTCACCTTCGTCAACGTGCAGCTTCGAACCGTAGGCGACACGTTGCGAAGAGCGCTCGACGCCACGCTCGTCCAGGATCTGGACGGTCATGTTGCGGCCCATGGCAACGAGGCTGCCTTCGGAGTTGCGCAGCACGTTGCGGTTCTTGATCTGCACCGTACCTTCGTACGAGGCTTCCAGGAACGACTGGTCGACCACGGTTGCCGTACCGCCAAGGTGGAAAGTACGCATGGTGAGCTGGGTTCCCGGCTCGCCGATCGACTGAGCGGCGATGACGCCGACGGCTTCGCCCATGTTGACCGGCGTACCGCGCGCGAGGTCGCGGCCATAGCAGACCGAGCAGACGCCCGTCTGGATTTCGCAGGTCAGCGCCGAGCGGATGCGGATCGACTGGATGCCAGCCTTCTCGATCTCGATGACATCGGGCTCGAGGATCATCTTGCCGGCATCGACGATGCGCTCGCCCGTCACCGGATGATCGATGTCGTCAAGCGCCGTGCGGCCGAGGATACGGGCGCCGAGCGAGGCGACGACCTGGCCGGCATCGACGATGGCGGTCATGGTCAGGCCGGTTTCGGTGCCGCAATCGACGTGCGTGACGATGCAATCCTGCGCGACGTCGACAAGACGGCGGGTCAGGTAACCGGAGTTCGCGGTCTTCAAGGCGGTGTCTGCCAGACCCTTACGGGCGCCGTGCGTCGAGTTGAAGTACTCGTTGACGGTCAGGCCTTCCTTGAAGTTGGAGATGATCGGCGTCTCGATAATTTCACCCGACGGCTTGGCCATCAGGCCGCGCATGCCGCCCAGCTGGCGCATCTGGTTCGGAGAACCGCGGGCGCCGGAGTGGCTCATCATGTAGATCGAGTTCATCGGCTTCTGACGGCCGGTGTTCTCGTCGAATTCGACCGCCTTGATGCGCGCCATCATTTCTTCGGCGACCTTTTCGGTCGCCTTGCCCCAGGCGTCGACAACCTTGTTGTACTTTTCGCCCTGGGTGATGAGGCCGTCATTGTACTGCTGCTCGTATTCCTTCACCAGGTTTTCGGTGTCGGCAACGATCTTCGCCTTGGTGGCCGGGATGACCATGTCGTCCTTGCCGAACGAAATGCCGGCGCGGCAGGCATGGGCGAAGCCGAGCTGCATGATGCGGTCGCAGAAGATGACCGTGTCCTTCTGGCCGCAATGGCGATAGACCGTGTCGATCATCTTGGAGATGTTCTTCTTGGTCATTTCCTGGTTGCAAATGTCGAAGGGCACCTTGCCGTTCTTCGGCAGCAGTTCGCCGATAAGCAGACGGCCGGGCGTCGTCTCATAGATCTTGGAGTAGGGCTTGCCATCCTCGCCGATCGACTTGAAGCGGCCGCGGATCTTGGTGTGCAGCGTGACGACCTTGTTTTCCAGCGCGTGATGCAGCTCGCCGAGATCGGAGAAAGCCATGCCTTCGCCCGGTTCGTTCTGGTTCAGGATCGACAGATAGTAGAGGCCGAGAACCATGTCCTGCGAGGGAACGATGATCGGCGCGCCGTTTGCCGGGTGCAGGATGTTGTTGGTCGACATCATCAGCACGCGGGCTTCGAGCTGGGCTTCGAGCGACAGCGGCACGTGAACAGCCATCTGGTCACCGTCGAAGTCGGCGTTGAAGGCCGTGCAGACGAGCGGGTGCAGCTGGATGGCCTTGCCTTCGACCAGGGTGGGTTCGAAGGCCTGGATGCCCAGGCGGTGCAGCGTCGGTGCGCGGTTCAGGAGAACCGGATGTTCGCGGATGACCTCGTCGAGGATATCCCAAACTTCCGGCTTTTCCTTTTCAACCAGCTTCTTGGCCTGCTTGACGGTCGAGGAGTAACCCTTGGCGTCCAGCCGGGCATAGATGAACGGCTTGAAGAGCTCGAGCGCCATCTTCTTCGGAAGACCGCACTGATGCAGCTTCAGTTCCGGACCGGTGACGATGACCGAACGGCCGGAATAGTCGACGCGCTTGCCGAGCAGGTTCTGACGGAAGCGGCCCTGCTTACCCTTCAGCATGTCGGACAGCGACTTCAGCGGGCGCTTGTTGGCGCCGGTGATGACGCGGCCGCGGCGGCCGTTATCGAAGAGCGCGTCGACAGATTCCTGCAGCATGCGCTTTTCGTTGCGGATGATGATGCCCGGAGCGCGCAGTTCGATCAGGCGCTTCAGACGGTTGTTACGGTTGATGACGCGGCGATAGAGATCGTTCAGATCCGACGTCGCGAAACGGCCGCCGTCGAGCGGAACGAGCGGGCGCAGATCCGGCGGGATGACCGGAACGACCTTCATGATCATCCATTCCGGACGATTGCCTGACTCCATGAAGTTCTCGACGATCTTCAGGCGCTTCATCAGCTTCTTCTGCTTGAGATCCGACGTCGTGTCGGCAAGCTCGGAGCGCAGATCGCCGGCGATCTTTTCGAGGTTCATCGAGGCCAGCATCTCGTAGATCGCCTCAGCGCCGATCATCGCGGTAAACTGGTCTTCGCCGTATTCGTCGACGGCGAGCATGTACTCTTCTTCCGTCAGGAGCTGGTGCTCCTTGAGCGCGGTCAGGCCGGGCTCGGTGACGATGTAGTTTTCGAAATAGAGAACGCGCTCGACATCCTTCAGCGTCATGTCGAGCAGGGTCGAGATGCGCGACGGCAGCGACTTCAGGAACCAGATGTGGGCAACGGGAGCGGCGAGCTCGATATGGCCCATGCGCTCACGGCGAACACGCGACAGCGTGACTTCGACGCCGCACTTTTCGCAGATGATGCCCTTGTACTTCATGCGCTTGTACTTGCCGCACAAGCATTCGTAATCCTTGATCGGGCCAAAGATGCGTGCGCAGAACAGACCGTCGCGTTCCGGCTTGAACGTACGGTAGTTGATGGTTTCCGGCTTCTTGATCTCACCGTAGGACCAGGAGAGGATCTTCTCCGGAGACGCGATCGAAATCCGAATGGAATCGAAATTCTGTGCAGGCACCTGCGGATTGAAAAGATTCATGACCTCTTGGTTCATGCCTGTCTCCTTCATGGGCTAAAGCGCCCTCAAAATGCGATGGCCGGCGGCAATTCCCGGGAGCCGCCTCCCTCGCTTAAACGAGAATAACCGCAAGATGCGGCGAAACTTCCCTTCCGGGCCGACAGATGCGGCTCCCGGCGGGACCGACGTGCGCCGCATTGGCAGCGCACGCCCTATCAATGTTTACTCGGCCGCGTCCGGCAGCTGGGTTGCCTGCGCTTCGTCGAGCTTGGTGTTCTCGAGCTCGACGCTGAGGCCCAGCGAGCGCATTTCCTTGACGAGAACGTTGAAGCTTTCCGGAATACCGGCTTCGAACGTGTCGTCTCCGCGGACAATGGCTTCGTAGACCTTGGTGCGGCCGGCGACGTCGTCCGACTTCACCGTCAGCATTTCCTGCAGCGTATAGGCGGCGCCATAGGCTTCGAGCGCCCAGACTTCCATTTCGCCGAAGCGCTGACCGCCGAACTGCGCCTTGCCGCCCAGCGGCTGCTGGGTCACGAGCGAGTAAGGGCCGATCGAACGGGCATGGATCTTGTCGTCGACCAGGTGGTTGAGCTTCAGCATGTAGATGTAGCCCACGGTCACCTGGCGGTCGAACTGCTCGCCGGTACGGCCGTCATAGAGCGTCGACTGGCCGGTGTCCTTGAGACCCGCCAGACGCAGCATGTCGTTGACGTCACCTTCGTTAGCGCCGTCGAAGACCGGCGTTGCGATCGAAACACCGCGCTTCCACTGGTCGGCGAGACGCAGAACGGACTCATCGTCGAAGTCCTGGACCTGTTCGGCCTTGGGACCGTCGCCCACGACATCGCCAATGGTCTTGCGCAGTGGCTCGATGTTGCCATTGGCTTTATACGCTTCGATCAGTTCGCCGATCTGGCGACCCATGCCGGCGCAAGCCCAGCCCAGGTGCGTTTCCAGGATCTGGCCGACGTTCATGCGCGAAGGCACGCCGAGCGGGTTCAGAACGACGTCGACATGCGTGCCGTCTTCGAGGAACGGCATGTCCTCGACAGGCACAATGCGCGAGACCACGCCCTTGTTCCCGTGACGACCGGCCATCTTATCGCCCGGCTGGATCTTGCGCTTCACGGCAACGAAGACCTTGACCATCTTCATGACGCCCGGAGGCATTTCATCGCCGCGCTGGACCTTCTCGACCTTATCCATGAAGCGCTGTTCGAGGCGCGACTTGGACTCGTCGTACTGGCCGCGGAGCGCTTCGAGTTCGCTCTGCACCTTTTCGTCCTCGACGGCGAACATCCACCACTGCGAGCGGGGATATTCGGAGACGACGGCGTTCGAAAGCTCGGTGCCCTTCTTGAAGCCCTTCGGACCGGCAATCGAGACCTGGCCGCGCAGCATGTCGATCAGACGACCATAGACGTTACGGTCGAGGATCGCCTGCTCGTCGTCACGGTCCTTGGCGAGACGCTCGATCTCTTCGCGTTCGATCGCCATCGCGCGCTCGTCCTTCTCGACGCCATGGCGGTTGAAGACGCGAACTTCGACGATCGTGCCATAGGTGCCGGGCGGCATGCGCATGGAGGTGTCGCGCACATCGGAGGCTTTTTCGCCGAAGATGGCGCGCAGAAGCTTTTCTTCCGGCGTCATCGGGCTTTCGCCCTTCGGCGTGATCTTGCCGACGAGGATATCGCCCGGCTGAACCTCGGCGCCGATATAGACGATGCCGGCTTCGTCGAGGTTCTTCAGCGCTTCTTCCGAGACGTTCGGAATATCGCGGGTGATTTCCTCGGGGCCGAGCTTGGTGTCGCGCGCCATCACTTCGAATTCCTCGATGTGGATGGAGGTGAACACGTCGTCGGCAACGATGCGCTCAGAGAGCAGGATCGAGTCTTCGTAGTTGTAGCCGTTCCAGGGCATGAACGCGACGAGCGCGTTGCGGCCGAGCGCCAGGTCGCCGAGATCGGTCGACGGACCGTCGGCGAGAATATCGCCACGGTTGACGACGTCACCAACGGTGACCAGCGGACGCTGGTTGACGCAGGTGTTCTGGTTCGAACGCTGGAACTTCTGCAGGCGGTAGATATCGACGCCGGACTTGCCGGCTTCGAGGTCCTCCGTGGCGCGGATAACGATACGCGTCGCGTCGACCTGGTCGACGACGCCGCCGCGGCGGGCGCCGATGGCGGCACCGGAGTCACGCGCGACGACCGGCTCCATGCCGGTGCCGACGAACGGAGCTTCGGCACGCAACAGCGGCACGGCCTGACGCTGCATGTTCGAGCCCATGAGGGCGCGGTTGGCGTCGTCGTTTTCCAGGAACGGGATGAGTGCCGCAGCAACCGAAACGACCTGCTTCGGCGAAACGTCCATCAGGTTCATGCTGTCGCGGGGCGCGAGCATAACTTCACCCGCGTGACGGCAGACGACGAATTCGTCGACGAAGGAACCGTCAGCGTTCAGTTCGGCGTTGGCCTGCGCGACGTAGTACTTCGCCTCTTCCATGGCGGAGAGGTAGAGCACGTCGTTCGTCACCTTGCCGTCGACGATGCGCCGGTACGGGCTCTCGATGAAGCCGTATTTGTTGACGCGGGCAAAGGTCGCAAGCGAGTTGATCAGACCGATGTTCGGGCCTTCCGGCGTTTCGATCGGGCAGATGCGGCCATAGTGGGTCGGATGCACGTCGCGGACTTCGAAGCCCGCGCGCTCGCGGGTCAGACCGCCCGGACCAAGGGCCGAAAGGCGGCGCTTGTGGGTGATTTCCGACAGCGGGTTGACCTGGTCCATGAACTGCGAGAGCTGCGAGGAGCCGAAGAATTCGCGGACGGCTGCGGCAGCCGGCTTGGCGTTGATCAGGTCCTGCGGCATGACCGTGTCGATTTCGATAGAGGACATGCGTTCCTTGATCGCACGCTCCATGCGCAGCAGGCCGAGACGGTACTGGTTCTCCATCAGCTCGCCGACCGAGCGGACGCGACGGTTGCCGAGGTTGTCGATGTCGTCGATCTCGCCCTTGCCGTCGCGCAGCTCGACCAGCATCTTGACCACGGCCAGGATGTCATCCTTGCGCAGGATGCGAACGGTGTCCTCGACGGAGAGGTCGAGGCGCATGTTCATCTTGACGCGGCCGACGGCAGAGAGGTCGTAACGCTCCGCATCGAAGAACAGCGAGTTGAACATGGCCTCGGCCGATTCCATGGTCGGCGGTTCACCCGGGCGCATGACGCGATAGATGTCGAACAGAGCGTCCTGACGGTTCTCGTTCTTGTCAGCCGAAAGCGTGTTGCGGATATAGGCGCCGACATTAATGTGGTCGATGCCGAGAACCGGGATCTCGTCAAAACCGTTTGCGAGGATGACGGCAAGCGTCTTCTCGTCGATCTCGTCGCCGGCCTCGAGATAGATCTCACCCGTCGAGTAGTTGACGATATCCTCGGCAAGGTAGTTACCGTAGAGATCGTCGTCGCCGGCCTTCAGCGCCTTCAGGCCCTTATCGGAAAGCTGGCGCAGCAGGCGCGGCGTCAGCTTCTTGCCGGCTTCCACTACGACTTCGCCGGTATCGGCGTCGACCATCTCGGTGATTGCCTTGGCGCCCTTCAGCGTTTCCGGCTTGAAGGGAATGCGCCAGCCTTCGCCGTCGCGCTTGTAGAGCGACTTCGTGTAGAAGGTGTCGAGGATTTCCTCGCCGTCCATGCCGAGCGCCATCAACAGCGACGTGACGGGGATCTTGCGGCGGCGGTCGATGCGGGCGTAGACGATGTCCTTGGCATCGAATTCGATATCGAGCCAGGAGCCGCGATAAGGAATGACGCGGGCGGCGAAGAGCAGCTTGCCGGAAGAATGGCTCTTGCCCTTGTCGTGGTCGAAGAAGACGCCCGGCGAACGGTGCATCTGCGAGACGATGACGCGCTCGGTGCCGTTGACGATGAACGTGCCGTTGTTCGTCATGAGCGGCATGTCGCCCATGTAAACGGACTGTTCCTTGATGTCCTTGATCGACTTTGCGCCGGTATCCTCGTCGATATCGAACACGATGAGACGGAGAGTGACCTTCAGCGGCGCGGCATAGGTCAGGTCGCGCTGGCGGCACTCGTCAACGTCGAACTTCGGTGGTTCGAATTCGTAAGATACGAACTCCAGCATCGAGGCGCCGGAGAAGTCGGTGATCGGGAAAACAGACTTGAAGACGGCCTGAAGGCCTTCGTCAGGGCGACCGCCCTTCGGCTCTTCAACCATCAGAAACTGGTCGTAGGACGCCTTCTGAACCTCGATGAGGTTCGGCATTTCTGCGACTTCGGGGATCTTACCAAAAAACTTGCGTACGCGCCTGCGACCATTGAACGAAAGGGTCTGAGCCATCGTCGCTCCTTCAAAAATTGCATCCGGGCCTGCAACGGACGGGAACCGATGGCCAGTCGACCCCGCCGATCAATGAGTAGTTCAACCTCGTCCCACCTCCCGAAATAGCCAGGCCGGATTGCCTTGGCGCTTCGGTTCGAGACCATGCTCTTGAAGAACCCATTACCCAAAAGCCGTTTTCACGCGGCTTTTGGGTAATTCGTTCAGGAAAACGGCAAATGGGAGGCAGTAAATGCCGCCTCCCACGTGCAGTTCAAGATTACTTGACGTCGGCCTTTGCGCCTGCGTCTTCAAGCTTCTTCTTGATGTCGGCGGCTTCAGCCTTGGAAACGCCTTCCTTGACAGCCTTCGGAGCGCCTTCGACGAGGTCCTTGGCTTCCTTGAGGCCGAGGCCGGTGATGGCGCGGACTTCCTTGATGACGTTGATCTTGTTGGCGCCGGCATCCGTGAGGATGACGTCGAACTCGGTCTTTTCTTCTTCAGCCGGAGCAGCTGCGCCGCCTGCAGCGCCGCCAACGGCAGCAACAGCTACCGGAGCAGCGGCGGAAACGCCCCACTTTTCTTCAAGAAGCTTCGACAGTTCTGCAGCTTCCAGAACGGTCAGCGAGGAGAGGTCTTCAACGATCTTTGCGAGATCAGCCATTTTCTAGTTCCTTTTGTTCGGTTCGAACTGTTGAGTATGTACAGCGAAAAACCGCCTTAAGCGGCTTCGTCCTTCTTGGCGTAGGCCGAGAACACGCGAGCAAGCTGGCTTGCCGGTGCTGCAACAACGCCTGCAATGCGGGTAGCCGGGGTCTGGATCATGCCCAGCAGCTTCGCACGCAGTTCGTCCAGCGAAGGCAGGGTCGCAAGCGACTTGACACCTTCGGCGTTCAGCGTTGTCGTACCCATGGCGCCGCCGAGAACCACGATCTTGTCGTTGGTCTTGGCGAAATCCATGACGACCTTCGGAGCGATGATCGGATCATTGCTGTAAGCAATGAGGGTCTGACCCTTGAAGAGATTGGAAATCCCTTCCGCTTCCGTACCCTGAAGGGCAATTTTGGCCAGGCGGTTCTTCGCGACTTTGACGGTGCCGCCAGCAGCGCGCATCTTCGAACGAAAATCGTTCATCTGTGCGACTGTAGCACCAGCATAGTGGGCCACGACAACCGAGCCCGAAGCCTTGAAGACTTCGTTCAGTTCCGTGACGAATTCGCGTTTTTCCGCTCTTTCCACTGCCTATCTCCAGTTGGCGGGACCGTTGGAAACGGACCCACCGGGTTGCCTTTTGCCCCCTGGGATCAAAAGAGATCCCAAGCGACGCTTGAGGATCCTGTCCCCTCGCGCTCCGCGCCAATCAAGGCTGAAGAGGCACAAGGCATCCAAGGCTCGAACCGAGTTCCAAGAAGCGAACTTCATGCAATTCGGGTCTTACCCGTCTCATGCAGGCCAAGTGATTAAGGGAAAACCACCTGCAATCTCGGACAGGATTCCGGATTTCTCCGGAATATTCCGGCCCCTTGCGAGGCCGGAAATTCAGCGACCGGGCCGAAGCCCGGCCATAAACTTATGCAGTCGGAGCCGCGGTGACCGAGCCGACTTCGATCTTGACGCCCGGCCCCATGGTCGAGGAAATCGCCACGCGCTTGACGTAATTGCCCTTGGCGCCAGCCGGCTTCGCCTTGATGACGGCGTCGGCAAAGGCCCGGATGTTTTCTTCCAGAGCCTTGGCGTCGAAAGAGGCCTTGCCAATGCCGGCATGGACGATACCAGCCTTCTCGACGCGGAACTCGACGGCGCCGCCCTTAGAAGCCTTGACGGCTCCGGCGACGTCCATGGTGACGGTTCCGACCTTCGGGTTCGGCATCATGCCGCGCGGGCCAAGAACCTTACCGAGACGGCCGACGAGCGGCATCATGTCGGGGGTGGCGATGCAGCGATCGAATTCGATCTTGCCGCCCTGGACGATTTCGACGAGGTCTTCGGCGCCAACGACATCGGCACCGGCAGCCTTGGCTTCGTCAGCCTTGGCGCCACGAGCGAAGACGGCGACGCGAACCGTACGGCCGGTGCCGTTCGGCAGGTTGACGACGCCGCGAACCATCTGGTCCGCATGACGCGGGTCAACGCCGAGGTTCATCGAGACTTCGATGGTCTCGTCGAACTTTGCGACAGCCCGTTCCTTGACCATGCCGATGGCGGTTGTCAGAGCGTAGAGCTTGGTGGGATCAACACCTTCGTTGATCTTGCGTGTGCGCTTGCCTGCCATGGTCTTAACCCACCACTTCCAGGCCCATGGCACGGGCAGAGCCCTCGATCATCGCCATTGCGCCTTCGATATCCGCTGCGTTCAGGTCCTTCATCTTAGCTTCCGCGATCGTCTTGATCTGAGCCTTGGTGAGGGTACCGGCCTTTGCGCCCTTGCCCGGGGTCTTGGAACCGGAGGTGATCTTCGCTTCCTTCTTCAGCCAGTAGCTGACCGGAGGCTGCTTCATCGCGAAGGTGAAGGACTTGTCCTGGTAATAGGTGATGACGACCGGAATCGGCATACCCTTTTCCATTTCCTGCGTGGCGGCGTTGAACGCCTTGCAGAATTCCATGATGTTAATGCCACGCTGACCAAGCGCCGGGCCGATCGGCGGGGACGGGTTCGCCGATCCTGCCTTGACCTGAAGCTTGAGCTGGCCTGCAACTTTCTTAGCCATATCTCTCTGCCTTTCATGAACGGCCGGTTGCCCGGCCCGTGATGCCGGATCGCTCCGGCGGCTGCGGTTGCGTGGTGCGGATCAATAGGGTCCGGCTAAGACCCCTCACCTTCCACGCGGATGCGGACTAGGTCCGCCGGAAACAGACCTAAAAAGGCCAGCCTCCAAATCTGCAATCAGACCTTCTCGACCTGAGCGTATTCCAGCTCGACCGGTGTTGCGCGGCCGAAGATCGACACTTCCACCTTCAGGCGCGAACGCTCTTCGTCCACATCCTGAACCGTGCCGTTGAACGAGGCGAAGGGACCATCGGAAACGCGGACCTGCTCGCCGATCTCGAAGGTAACGGATGCCTTCGGCCGCTCGACACCTTCCTGAACCTGGCCGAGAATACGCTCGGCTTCATAATCCGGAATCGGAACGGGTTTATTGTCGGAGCCGAGGAAACCCGTGACCTTCGGCGTATTCTTGATCAGGTGGTAGGCCTCGTCCGTCAGATTGGCGCGAACCAGGACATAACCCGGGAAGAACTTGCGCTCGCTATCGACCTTGCGGCCGCGACGCACTTCCACAACCTTTTCGGTCGGCACGAGGATCTTCTCGAACAGGTGCTCAAGCCCCTTCTGGCGAGCCTTGTTCTCGATGTCTTCAGCTACCTTCTTTTCAAAATTCGAGTACGCGTGGACGATGTACCAACGTGCCGCCATTTTCATCTCCACCCGTATCAGTTGCCGGTATTGAGCACGAAGCTCAGGACCCAGCCGATCAGCTGGTCAGCGGCAAAGAAAAACAGCGCGGCAAATACCACCATCACCAGCACCATGACCGTCGAGATCATCGTCTCGCGGCGCGACGGCCATGTGACCTTGGACGTCTCGGAGCGAACCTGCTGCAGAAACGCAAATGGATTGGATTTGGATGCCATCGACTGCCCACGCAATTACGGCGCGTAAAGCTGAAACTATCAGCCCCACGCACCGCGTGTCTGTTGAACCCTAAATAAACACCGATTTCCGAATGCACAAGAGGGAAACCGAAGTTTAACGAAATTAGTTGCCACCAATTGATCCACAGCCCGGTATGCCGCGAGCAGCGCCGCGCTGTCCGTATCAGGGAAAATGGCAGGGGCAGAGGGGCTCGAACCCCCGACCTGCGGTTTTGGAGACCGCCGCTCTACCAACTGAGCTATACCCCTTCATGCCTGTCCTTCAGCGCCCGGGCCGAGACCCGCAAATCGCTGCCGAAATGCATGGCGCTCCCTTTAAGACGGCGGCAGCGGATTGGCAAGCACGATTTTCGATTTTCAAAGCGTTCTGCTCATTTGCGAGCGTCCGCCTTTCGATCGGGCAACCGGAAGCGTTCAGACCTTCACATATTTCCGCCAGTCGTGTTCTTCCTTGAAGCCAAGCACCTGGCGAATCTTGCGGTTGGAAAGCAGCCCCTCATATTCACCGATCTCGCGGGTGAACGGTACGTTGGGGAAGAATCGCTTCGCCAACTCCTTCGACGGCGTATTGGCCGAAACCGTGTCGTTAGCGGCATTGAAGACCTGGTAGCCAAGCCCGTCCTTCTCTATGCAGAGATGGCAGATCTTTCCCAGGTCGCGAGCGTCGATGTAGCTCCAGGTGATGCGCTTGCGCATCTCAGGATGGGCGAAATAGGTCGGAAACCTTTCATATTCGTGCGGCTCGATAACGTTGCCGATGCGCAGCGCATAGATGTCGAAGCCCGATCGTTCGGCAAAGGCGCGTGCCGTCTTTTCGTTGACGACCTTGGAGAGGCCGTAGGAATCCATCGGATTGACGTCGTAGTCTTCCTCTAGCGGAAACTGGTGGAAGTCGCGATGACCTTCGGCGAAACAGACGCCGTAGGTCGTCTCACTCGACGCGACGATGATCTTCCGGATCCCGAGCTTCACCGCCGCTTCTATGACATTGTAAGTGCCCATCACGTTGATGCGGAAGGTCTCGTTGTCCGGCTTGATCAGGATGCGCGGAATGGCGGCAAAATGCACGACGGCATCGAAAGGCTGAACACCCCTGCCCTCGTCGAGATCGGGAAAATCGCGATGCATCGACAGCGCGTTGAAGACCTGGCCGCTATCGGTGATGTCGGCGATAAGATTGGTGACGCCGGGGCTGTCCAGAGGCACGAGATCGAGGTTGTGAACCTCGTAGCCTGCATTGACGAGCCATGGCACGGCATGGCGACCTGCCTTGCCGGAACCGCCTGTGAACAGAATCCGCTTTTTCATGGAAATGTCCTCCGCATCATGAAACCGGAGGCATAGTTAGACGCTTCCGCGCGAAGAGCAAGCGAGCGTTCTGCGAGGTATTTCACCCCGCCGCGCCAGGAGCACCCTATCCGGGAGCACCTGGCCATTTACTGCCCTGTCACCGCAGCCCCGTGCGATGAACTGGAAAGGTCGTCACTTGACGACGCTTACCTCATTGATCTGCACTCCGGCCGATTGAACAACCTCTTGCGGAATCGCAGCGATGAAAAACATCGTGAAAACATACATTGCGAATATCGTCGCAACGAATGTGGCCTTTGGAATCATCCCGACTCTCCTCTTTACAGGGAGGAGTCTGGACTAAAATGAGCCAATCACAACTGCTTTCTGAACGTGAGATGAACAAAATACTGTGACGAACATCTTTAACGATATTTTTACAACACCTGTTAAACAGCTCGGATGCATCAAAAACGAAAAACCCCGCTGTTTCCAGCGGGGCCTTCCTGATTGTGGATAACCTGAAAGGTTACTCGACGATCGAAGCGACGATACCGGCGCCGACGGTGCGGCCGCCTTCGCGGATAGCGAAGCGCAGCTTTTCTTCCATCGCGATCGGAACGATCAGCTCGACGTCAACCGTGACGTTGTCGCCCGGCATGACCATTTCCGTGCCTTCCGGCAGCGTGACGATGCCGGTCACGTCCGTCGTGCGGAAGTAGAACTGCGGACGGTAGTTGGTGAAGAACGGCGTATGACGGCCGCCCTCTTCCTTCGTCAGGATGTACGCTTCTGCCTTGAACTTCTTGTGCGGCTTGACGGAGCCCGGCTTGCACAGGATCTGACCACGCTCGACGCCGTCACGGTTCACACCGCGGATCAGCGCGCCGATGTTGTCGCCGGCCTGGCCCTGGTCGAGCAGCTTGCGGAACATTTCAACGCCGGTCACCGTCGTCTTCGAGGTCGGGCGGATGCCGACGATCTCGACTTCTTCACCAACCTTGATGATGCCACGCTCGACGCGGCCGGTCACGACCGTACCACGGCCCGAGATCGAGAACACGTCTTCGATCGGCATCAGGAACGGCTGGTCAACCGGACGCTCCGGCGTCGGGATGTAGGAGTCAACCGCTGCCATCAGCTCGCGGATCGCGTCTTCGCCGATCTTCTTGTCGGAATCTTCAAGAGCAGCAAGCGCCGAACCCTTGACAACCGGAATGTCGTCGCCCGGGAAGTCGTAGGACGACAGAAGTTCGCGAACTTCAAGCTCGACCAGCTCGAGAAGCTCGGCGTCGTCAACCTGGTCGACCTTGTTCAGGAACACAACGATCGCCGGAACGCCGACCTGGCGGGCGAGCAGGATGTGTTCGCGCGTCTGCGGCATCGGGCCGTCAGCAGCCGAGCAAACCAGGATCGCGCCGTCCATCTGCGCCGCACCGGTGATCATGTTCTTCACGTAGTCGGCATGGCCGGGGCAGTCGACGTGCGCGTAGTGGCGGGCCGGCGTCTCATACTCGACGTGCGCCGTCGAGATCGTGATGCCGCGCGCCTTCTCTTCCGGAGCCGCGTCGATCTGGTCGTACGCCTTGAACTCACCGAAGTACTTCGTGATCGCTGCCGTCAGAGACGTCTTGCCGTGGTCAACGTGGCCGATCGTGCCGATGTTGACGTGCGGCTTGTTGCGCTCAAACTTACTCTTTGCCATTTGAATGCTTCCTGTGAACGAAATGGTGGCCCCGGCGAACCGGTTTAGTGCCGCCGTTTAAGGCTTTCGGCGAAATTGCGCAAGACTTAATTGCAGACGCCAATCTTGGCGTGACAGCGCATATGGGAGACAATTCGCCGCCTGCAAGGCGATTCGCCGCGGCCCCTCCAAAAATCGCTGGAATCTCACAGAAAATCGCACGGATCACCAAGGATGAGCCGCGGCCGCCGGCATTGACATCCCTCGCCTGCGGCAATGGCGGCCGGCGTCTCCGCCACGGCTGGAAACAGCGCGCGTGACGATCGCGACTGCGATCGCGTCAACTGGCTTTAAGGGAGACTGGAGCGGGTAGCGGGAATCGAACCCGCGTATTCAGCTTGGAAGGCTGCTGCTCTACCATTGAGCTATACCCGCGGGATGGTCAGATCCGATGACGAATGGTGGAGAGAGTTGGATTTGAACCAACGTAGGCTGAGCCAACGGATTTACAGTCCGTCCCCTTTAACCACTCGGGCATCTCTCCAGTTTTTCGTCCGGATCTTGAAGACCAAGTTCGTCAGACTTCGAAGCGTTGCCGCCCGTCGTCTGCGCCGCGTATATGACCGGAGCATTTCCGTCTGTCAACACGATGACAATGGAAAAAACACGAAAAATTTCATTCGCCGCCGAAAGCCGGCATATGAAAGAAAGCCTATGCGGCAGCGAACGCCATGGCTATAAAGCCGCATGAGCAAAGACAACAAATCCGGCGGCAAGGCCGCGACAGAGCCATCCGCCAAGGATACGCACTACGCCAATCTGAGGCGCGCCCACCGTGACGCCAAGCGCGAACGCGGCGAGATCCCGACACCCCAGCCACAGAAGCGCCGGCGTGGAGCTGAGGACTGGAAGCCGCCGGCGCTCGCGCCCGACCAGGTATATCTCTATGGCCTCCATACAGTGCGCGCCGCTCTCGACAATCCGGAGCGCAAGAAGATCAAGCTGTTTACGACACAGAATGCGCTCGCGCGCCTGGAAATCGACGTCGAGACGCTCGGCATTCCCTTCGAAATCGTCTCGCCGCACGAGATCGACAAGCTGCTGGGTCCCGAGGCGATCCATCAGGGCGTCATGCTGGAAACGCGGCCGCTACCGATGCGCCGGCTCGAAGCGCTAAAGGACAGCCCTCTCCTGCTCGTGCTCGATCAGGTCACCGATCCGCACAATGTCGGCGCGATCATGCGCTCGGCCGTCGCCTTCAATGCCGGGGCCGTTATCACTACCCAGAGACATAGCCCGACCGAGTCAGGCGTGCTCGCCAAGTCCGCCTCCGGCGCCCTGGAACTGATACCTTATATACAGATCACCAATCTCGCCGATGCACTCGGCGAATTGCACAGGCTCGGCTTCTCCACCATCGGCCTCGATTCGGAAGGGCCGGCGCCGCTCGAAGGCACCTTCTCAGGCGACAAGGTGGCGCTGGTGCTCGGCTCGGAGGGCAAGGGGCTCAGGCAGAAGACACGCGAAACCGTCAATGCGCTTGCCCGCCTCGACATGCCGGGCGCAATCAAATCGCTGAACGTCTCGAATGCAGCGGCGATCGCGCTTTATGCGGCGCGGCTCTATCTGAAGCCATAGGTGGGCCAACAAGCGACCAGCTCAATTCAAGCGACCGCAGTCATCACGCCAGGGGGAAGTGTCATGATCCGTTTCGTCGTCCGGCTTTCGGCTGCGGCAGCAGCCCTCCTTGCTTGTGGCCTGGCCCAGGGCCAGGAGATCGATGCCGATATTGTTAAAGCGCAGGCCGGGACCTATCTCTTTGCCCCGCAAGACGGCCGCGCGGGATGCCGGATGACGCTTGAAACCGGTACGGCGATCGGCGGCTATTCGCTCTCTGGCCAGGAGTCTTGCACTACGCCACTGCCGGCGCTCGCCGAGTCCTATGCCTGGAATTTCGACGGCAATGGCGGCCTCATTCTGATCGATGCGATGCGCAAGGTCATCGCCCGTTTCGTCGAGAACGAGGGTTCAGCGATGAAAACGGAAGACGAAACACCGCTCCTGCTGATCTCGGCACCCGATGGTGTCGATCGCTTGCCGACCTTCAGGAGCCTTGCCGGGACATGGGCAATGCAAAGACCGGGCGGCGAAAAGCTCTGCAGCGTGACACTCGACGGCACCGTCGATACGGACGGCCATGCACCCCTATCGCTTTCCGGAGACTGCGCCGCCAATGTCGCCGGGCTCAAGCTCACCATATGGGATATCGATGGTTTCGGGTTGACGCTGATGAGCCATGATGGTTCGTCGCTCAGCTTCGACATGCGCGCCGACGGCAATTTCGACAAGTCCAGAGAAGAAGGCGGCAAGCCACTTTCGCTCGTGCGCCACTGATCCCGGCGCATGGCTCGAGCCGGAGAAATCCACTTTTTGCCTTGGAATGACCTTCTGGAGCATTATGATCGGGCGGCGATCGATCCGTAGCGACCGGTCATAAGCAAGAAGGAGCGATTCCCATCATGGCCATTCGACCGCTGATTTTCGGTATCCTCTTCATCGCGGCCTTTGTGGGAATCATTCTCAGCATCATTTGGGTGGACACGTCGCATCCCGTTCACCAGGCCGATCCCCTGTCGCCGACGGCGCCTGGCCCCGCGACGCCGGGGCCGGTGCAATAGGCCGAGAGGAACGCGGACGGCAATCGCGCGTTAATCCCCGATCGAACGAGGATTGAACGCTTATGCGCATAATGATCGCCATCGTCGCCGTCATGGTCGCCTCGGTGCTCAGCATCGCGATGATGTCACCTTCCGGTGCCGGACAGACCGGTAATGGCGACAGGATCGAGGCCAAAATCAACGAACCCCTCGCGCATTGAACCGGAACGACGGGTAGCTGAGACCGACTGTCTTCAGCTACAATAGAACCAGGGCATGTCGCGATCATATGGCACCACTCGAGGGAAATGGCTGCGGTCAGCAAATATGCGCGAACTTCATGGCTGGTTCCTCATTGAGGATGGGGAGACACTGCGCCGTCCGGCTGAATTGCCGCTGAAACAGTCCTTCGGACGGGGTTCATTAAGGAAAAACGCGCCGGAGCATTATCGAAACCAGTCCGCCTTCGTTCTCAACGAAACTACGACGCGACAGCCTTCGCTTGGCCGCTCTCTTCGGCTCGCCGAGCCGAAGCTCACGAGCGTAGGCTGGTGCCCCCGGCAGGGTTCGAACCCGCGACCCCCTGATTACAAATCAGGTGCTCTACCAACTGAGCTACAAGGGCAATAGCTGCCCAACTAACAGATTCTGCGATCCTGTAAAGGAAAATCCGTGCGAGCGCCGACAAGTCTGCGTGTATTCAAAACGCCTTGTCTTGCAAAACGGCCTTGTCGCAACTGCCATTTATCCTTTAGCTAGAGCAGCTTCACAAAGGGCATTGTATGGGCCGTTCATTCCAGACGCTTTCCTTTATCGCCTCGCCGACGATGGAGGCGCTCGCAGCGCGCGAAGAGCTGATTCGCATCTATGGCGACGTGCCTCAGGACAAGGCTGATGTCATCGTCGCACTGGGCGGCGATGGCTTCATGCTGCAGACGCTGCACAGCACCATGAATTCGGGCAAGCTGGTCTACGGCATGAATCGCGGCTCGGTCGGCTTTCTGATGAATGATTACAGCACGGAACGGCTTCAGGAGCGTATCTGCGTCGCCGTCGAAAACGCCTTCCGCCCATTGAAGATGACGACGGCCAATGCCGACGGCACGAATTCCACAGCGCTCGCCATCAACGAGGTTTATCTTTTCCGTCAGTCTTATCAGGCCGCCAATCTGAGGGTGGTGGTCGACGGGCGCGTACGGCTGGAGGAGCTGATCTGCGACGGGCTGATGGTGGCCACCCCAGCGGGATCGACGGCCTATAATCTTTCCGCCCATGGCCCCATCCTGCCGCTCGAGGCGCCACTGCTCGCCATGACGCCGGTCAGCGCTTTCAGGCCGCGGCGCTGGAGGGGCGCCCTGCTTCCGAACAAGGTGACCGTCGATATCGACGTGCTCGAACCGGTGAAGCGGCCGGTGAATGCGGTGGCAGACAATACGGAGGTCAAATCGGTGTTGCATGTCCGCATCGCCCAGTCGGAGCATATGACGGCGCGTATCCTCTCCGATCCGGACCGCTCCTGGTCCGACCGCATTCTCGCCGAGCAGTTCAAGGATTGAAATCATGGCAATGCGCCTGACATTGATGGCCACGGTTTTCCTCGCTGGATCCTCGGCCGCGATCGCCGCTCCCGCGCAGGACGTCATCCTGCCGGCTTCTGTGATTTTCGCGACCAGCACCGGCTACTGGGAGGATGACGGCAACGCACCTGATGTCGAGCGGGCGCCCACCGCTGCCGAAAGCGTGTCCGCCCCTCAGCAAAAGCGCCACGGCTATTACAAGCTCTTTGCCGTGCGTCAGCCGGACAAGACATCGAAAGTCTATCTTCAGCAGATTGCCCAGACCGAGACCGGTCCGGCGATTGCCTCGACCATCGAGCTGCAGGAGATCAGCGACCTGAAGCCATACGTGACCGATATCCGCCCCGAAAACTCGAGCGGCATCATCAAGCAACCCGGCCTCTTCGCTACGATCTATCTGAAGACCGATCCCGCAGCCGAGCCGGACGGCTGGACCGTGCTGATTGACGAACTCGGCGACATCACCATCGAGAAAGCGACCAATTGAGCAGCGAGACGCTGTTCGCACAGGCGAGGAAGATGAAACTCGGCTTTCGCGAGGGCATCCTCTATGACGACCGGAGACTAGACTGGGACGCAGCCGGTCCAAGGCCCGTCCGCTGGTCGCTATGGTATCCGGCTGCCGATAACGCGCAGGAATGCGAGATCCAGGAGAGAAGCTGGTTTCGGAAGGCGGCGGTCGCTCGCGACGCACCGATTCGGCCCTCAGACAGGCCTTATCCCCTCGTCCTGCTGTCACATGGCACTGGTGGATCTGCGGCCGGACTGGAATGGCTGGCGCGACGCCTGGTCGATCGCGGATTTGCAGCGCTCGGCGTCGATCATCACGGCAATACGGGCAGTGAGCCCTACCGCGCCGAAGGTTTTGCCTGTCTCTGGGAACGGGCGCCAGATCTGAGCTTGATGCTCGACCGCTGTCGCGACTGGCTTGGCCATCTTGCCGGTCGGATCGATGCGGACCGTGTATTCGCGGTCGGATTTTCGGCCGGAGCCTATAGCGTCATGTTGCTTCTCGGCGCCGTCACCCAGTTCTCGCAGTTCGAGCCGTCACGGCTGAAGCCGGGTGGTCCACGCGGCCCGAGGGAATTTCCCGACCTCGCCGATCATATTCCCTCACTGCTTCGCACCAGCGATGTTTTTCGCGAATCATGGTCCCGCATGTCGCGATCCTATCGGGACGACAGGATCACAGCGGCGGTCCTCTGCGCGCCGGGTCGCTCCGTTCTCAGCTTCGGCGCCGAGAGCCTGAAAGCTGTCGTGGCGCCCGCTCTTATCCTTGTCGGCGATGCCGATAAGGCGGCACCGGCTGAGGAATGTTCTTGCTGGCTGCATGAGCGCCTGACACGCAGCGCGCTAAAAATCCTCGGCGGCGGCCTCGGGCATTATGTCTTTGTGCCGGAGGGCACCGGGCTCGGCATGGCCTTTGCCGCCGAGCTCTTCACCGATCCGCCGGGCATCGAGCGGGGGGCCGTTCATGACGAGATTGCCGCTCTTTCCGCAGCGCTGTTTCATGACGGCGATGGCGGCGCGATAGGCAGAACAAAGAAAGCCCCGTTTCCGGGGCTTTGATTTCCATGATGCTGATTGTCAGTCGACATCCTCGACGACCGCATCGGCGGCGCCGCTGATGCGATGGGCAAGGGCCGCTTCCATGAATTCGTTCAGATCGCCGTCGAGCACGTCATCCGGAGCGGTGCTGGCGACGCCTGTGCGCAGGTCCTTGACCAGCTGGTAGGGTTGCAGCACGTAGGAGCGGATCTGATGACCCCAGCCGATATCCGTCTTGGAAGCGGCTTCGGCGTTGGCAGCCTCTTCGCGCTTCTTCAACTCTGCTTCGTACATCCGGGCACGCAGCATTTCCCAGGCCTTGGCACGGTTCTTGTGCTGCGAACGTTCCTGCTGGCAGGCCACCACGATCCCGGTCGGGATATGGGTGATGCGCACGGCCGAGTCCGTCGTGTTTACGTGCTGGCCGCCGGCGCCTGACGAACGATAGGTATCGATGCGGCAATCGCTTTCGTTGATGTCGATGTTGATCGAGTCGTCGACGACCGGATAGACCCAGATCGACGAGAAGGACGTATGGCGCCGCGCATTGCTGTCGTAGGGGGAAATGCGCACCAGACGATGTACGCCCGATTCTGTCTTCAGCCAGCCATAGGCATTGTGGCCCTTGACGAGCAGGGTCGCGGACTTGATGCCCGCCTCTTCGCCATCATGGACTTCGAGAAGCTCGACCTTGAAGCGCTGGCGTTCCGCCCAGCGGGTGTACATGCGCAACAGCATGTTGGCCCAGTCCTGGCTTTCGGTGCCGCCGGCGCCGGAATGGACTTCGAGATAGGTGTCGTTGCTGTCGGCCTCCCCGGAGAGCATCGCCTCCACCTGACGGCGCGCGGCCTCGGCCTTCAGTGCCTTCAAGGCGTCCTCGGCCTCTTTGACGATGCCTTCGTCGCCCTCTTCCTCGCCGAGTTCGACCAGCTCGACATTGTCTTTCAGCTGCTGTTCCAGCTGCCGGACGCCGTTAATGCCGTCATCGAGCTGCTGACGCTCGCGCATCAGCTTCTGGGCTTCCTGCGCATCGTTCCAGAGGTTCGGATCCTCTGCCTTGTTGTTCAACCAGTCCAGTCGTCTTATTGCCTGGTCCCAGTCAAAGATGCCTCCTCAGCAGGGTGATAGCCTGCTTGGTTTCATCGACCACGTTTTCGATTTCCGCTCGCATTTTCCTGCTTCTCTGTAACGGTCTTCTTCAAGTGCTGGTGACATAGAGACGCCCGCCGCGGATGTAAAGAGCCGGGGCGGGTTTCCAAAATTGGGTGAAGACTCAGAAGAGTCCTGGCGTGCCGGTCTGAACGGCCTGGTTGGCTTGCGGCGAGGTCTTCAGGATCTCCTCCGGCGCCATGGTGCTGTCCATGCCGATGACGGAGAAGCTGTCGGCAGGTCCGGTGCCGGGTTTGAAGGCCTCGACGATCGTGTTCGGATCTCCGTCGGCGGCGGCCATGCCGGTCTTGCGGTCGATCGGGATCAGGTTCATGCCCTGTGGAATGACGAACTTCGATTCCGGCATGTCCTTGACGGCGGCCTGCATGAATTCGTTGAAAATCGGGGCGGATAGACCGCCGCCGGTGCCGCCGCGGCCGAGCGGGGCCGGCGTATCGAAGCCCATATAGAGGCCGGCGACGAGATCCGGCGTGAAACCGACGAACCAGGCATCCTTTTCGTCATTGGTGGTGCCGGTCTTTCCGGCGACGTCGCGACCGCCGAGATCAATCTTGCCGGCGGCGGTGCCGCGCTGGATGACGCCCTGCATCATCGAGGTAATCTGGTAGGCGGTCATCGGGTCAAGGACGGTTTCGCGGTTGTCGACGACATTCGGCTCTTCCTGGTTCTGCCAGTCGCCCGCATTGCAGCCCTCGCAGAGGCGCTCCTCATGCTTGAAGATCGTCTTGCCATAACGGTCCTGAATACGGTCGATCAGGGTCGGCTTGATCTGCTTGCCGCCATTGGCAATGACCGAATAGGCCGAGACCATGCGCAGCACTGTCGTGTCGCCCGCGCCGAGCGACATCGAGAGAACCGGCAGCATGTGATCGTAGATACCGAAGCGTTCGGCATATTCGGCAACGATATTCATGCCGAGATCGTTGGCGAGTCGCACCGTCATCAGGTTGCGCGAATGCTCGATGCCTGAGCGCAGTGTCGACGGGCCGCCGACTTCGCCGCCGTAGTTTTCGGGCTTCCAAACCTGGCCACCCGAGACGATCTCAATCGGCGCGTCCATGATGACGGAGGCCGGCGTATAACCGTTGTCCATCGCAGCGGCGTAGACGAAAGGCTTGAACGAGGAGCCCGGCTGGCGCATCGCCTGAGTAGCGCGGTTGAATTCGGACTGGCCATAGGAGAAGCCGCCGACCATGGCGAGCACGCGGCCGGTCTTCGGATCCATGGCGACAAGCCCACCCTGTACCTTCGGCGGCTGGCGCAGACGGTAGGAGGTCGACGCGTCGTCACCGAGCTTCTCGACATAGACGACATCGCCCGGGCTCAAGACACCGGCCGGCGATTTCGCCGTCTTGCGGGAGCCATCCGCCGAACGGTAGGCCCACTGCATGTTCTTGGCGTCGATGGTGCCGCGCTGACGGTCCGCCGCAACCTTGCCGCTCCCGTCCTTGGCCGGCTGCAGGCCGATATCGACATTGTTATCGGACACGGCGAGGACGACGGCGAGCCGCCATTCCGGAACGTCGGTTAGCGCGGGAATATCGGCAAGCGCCTTGCCCCAATCGCCGCTGGAGTCGATCTGCTTAATGGCCCCATGGAATCCGCGGCGCTCGTCATAGGTCACGAGGCCATCCTGCAGCGCCTTGCGGGCGGCGAGCTGCATTTGTGGATCGAGCGAAGTGCGCACGGAAAGGCCGCCCTCGTAAAGAACCTTCTCGCCATATTGATCGATCAGCTGGCGGCGCACGGCTTCGGCGAAGTAATCGGACGCGAAGAGCGAGGGACCGTTGCTGCGGGCGGTGACGCCGAGCGGCTGCTTCTTGGCTTCCGCGCCGTCGCTCTGGCTGACATAGCCGTTCTCGACCATGCGATCGATAACCCAGTTGCGACGCTCGAGCGCCGCCTCAGGATGGCGGAACGGATGATAATTGGCCGGGCCTTTCGGAAGCGATGCCAAATAGGCGGCCTCGGCGACAGTCAGCTCGGTAACCGACTTATTGAAATAGGTCAGCGCCGCGCCGGCGATGCCATAGGAATTCATCCCGAAGAAAATCTCGTTCAGGTAGAGTTCGAGAATCTTGTCCTTGCTGTAGGCCTGCTCGATACGAAAGGAGAGGATTGCTTCCTTGATCTTGCGGTCGATCGTCTGGTCCGAGCTCAAAAGGAAGTTCTTAGCCACCTGCTGGGTGATTGTGGAAGCACCGACGGGACGGCGGCCCGAACCGAAATTCTGCAGGTTGACGAGGATTGCGCGGCCGAGACCGGTGAGGTCGACGCCCGGATGGTTGTAGAAATTCTTGTCCTCGGCCGACAGGAAAGCGGCCTTCACGCGGTCGGGAATGGCCTGGATCGGCAGGAAAAGACGCTTTTCTTTGGCATATTCGGCCATGAGAGCGCCGTTGCCGGCATGGACGCGGGTTGTCACCGGCGGCGCGTAGCTGTTCAGAACGGCATAGTCCGGAAGATCCCTGGCGACATTGGCGAGATAGATAGCAATACCCGCCGCAGCGACCAGAAACAGGACGCAGGCCATTCCGAAGAAATATCCAAGAAGTCTAAGCATATTTTCAGCTACCGGTCTCTTCGATCCGCAATCGGCGCAGACGCAACGATTGCACAGATCGAGACAATTTGCACGTTGCGCGCGGCTTACTCCATGAGCGCTACCGCCACAAGCCGATTCCGCGCCTCAAGCTAGGAAACATAAGCCGGAGTAACGGCGCGAATGTGAGCAAAATAGGGCTCTGCCCGCCGCAATCACCGCCGCGGCAGCGTTTCATCGGGACTGTCACATCCAAGCAACGCCCTTGCCCGCCGACAAGCCGAAGCACGGCGTTCAGAACGTGATTCATCTGATGGCGTCCAAGTCTCTGTTTTCATGGATTTCGCTTGAGCGAACTATTAGAATCTTCGGGCGACGCTCTTATCCGCCATTCGCCACAACGCCGGTACGGTATCGCTTCACCGCCTCGGTCAGGAGATCGGCGATCCTGGTGCGCCAGGTTTCGTCGAGCAGCAGTTTTTCGTCTTCGGCATTCGACAGGAATCCGAGCTCGAGCAGGATCGACGGCACGTCGGGGGCCTGCAGCACGCGGAAGCCGGCGTGGCGGTGCGGATTGTTGATGGTGCCGACTTGGTCCTTGAAGGAATTCAGCACGCTCTCGGCCAGCGAGATCGAAAAGGCCTGCGTCTCGCGCCGCGTCAGATCGAGCAGGATGTCGGCGACCTCGGGCGGCTCGGCGACTACCTCCTTGCCGGCGATCTGGTCGGAAAGGTTTTCGCGCTCGGCAAGATCGGCTGCGAGCTTGTCGGAGGCCTTGTCCGAAATCGTATAGACCGTTGCGCCGCGGATATCCTTCTGTTTCAGCGTATCGGCATGCAGTGAAATGAACAGGCCGGCATGGTTCTGGCGGGCGATCAGCACGCGCTGGGAAAGCGACAGGAACTCGTCGTCGCTGCGCGTCAGGAACGCCTTGATGCCCGGCTCCTTGTTCAGCCGGTCAGCCAGAGCCCTGGCGAAAGCAAGCGTCACCTGCTTTTCCTCGGTCTTCGTATCGACGCCGATTGCGCCGGTGTCGATGCCGCCATGGCCGGCGTCGACGGCAATGACGAAATCGCCGGGGGCGGCTTTCTCCGGCGCCGGAATGGCGCTCGTCGTCTGAGCCGCCTCGGTCCGATCATCCCACGATTGTGTCTTCACCAGTTCGGCAAAGGCCTCCTTATCGATCATTTCGGCGTCGAGCACCAGGCGATGACCCCTGCCCGCCTCGTCGGCCTGCACCTTGGCGAGCGAGAGCTTCACCGGCCTTGCCGCTGTCAGCATGATGCGGGCGCTCTCCTCATCCATCTTGCCGTAGCGGATATCCTTGAAGAGACCGCGAGCGGCCAAATCCTTCCCCGGGAAACCGAAGGCGGTGGCCGGCAGATCGACGACGATGCGCTCCGGATTGGCGATATAATGGACGGAGAAACGCGGTTCGCGGTCGAAATCGATGACGATGCGCGTCCTGGCTTCATCGCCGATGATGCGCGCCCCATAAGCGAGCAGCGGATCCTTCGTCTCGGCCGAACCCGCGAGGCCAGGCAGGAGGCAACCTGCAATGAGCACCGCCGTCTGAACCCGCCTTGCGAATGTCGATCGCCGCGTTGCGGACTGCGCCGCGATCCGAGCCCTCTTAAACAATAAACCGTCACACCCTATTTGTAACCGCGATGGACCTGATATGGCCGGATCGACGCTCGATAGCGAGACGCCTTGCGACCTGCCGAATCGCGGTCACCTGCCCCCAGTTTCTATGCGATTCGAAATCCATCAATATTATGGCACATTTGGCTTTTCCCTTGCTATTGTGACAGAGAAAACATACAACGCATTTTAGGGTAGAAGTGTTGACGGGATAGAGTCGCCGCAAGGGCTGCCAGCCAGATCTGGACCTGGCGCCACATCGGTCATCGTCCGCCGTCTCATGCGCTTCAACCCGGGAACTGGATCCTGATTTTCCGGCTTCTGTCGGAACTTCATTGGTGGATCAGCCACCACGCTCTCAGGGAGCAACCCTCATCGGACCCGAACCGGGTCTTCGTATTTGTCGATCACGCTTGGTTGTTGATGGTTTCGCAGCAGGTTTTATCTGAAGTGTACAGGCCCCGGACCGAAACGGTTCCGGCTGCGGTCTGGCTGCTGCTCTTCCCTTCGCGTCAAGCGCGACTTTCAATATCCGGCGCGGCCACGGTGGACCGCATTCTTTCTGTTTCAACAGCAGTCGGGAATGCGCTCTCGCGGCCACGCCGAGGAGCACAGCTTACATGGCAGACAAAATGCTTATCGATGCGTCTCACGAGGAAGAGACGCGCGTCGTTGTCGTTCGCGGGAACCGCATAGAAGAATTTGACTTCGAGTCGCAGCACAAGAAGCAGATCCGCGGCAATATCTATCTTGCAAAGGTAACGAGGGTCGAGCCCTCGCTGCAGGCCGCCTTCGTCGATTACGGCGGCAACCGGCACGGCTTCCTGGCCTTCGCCGAAATCCATCCCGATTATTATCAGATACCGCTCGCCGACCGTCAGGCACTGCTTCGGGCCGAAGCCGAGGAGCATCGCCGCGATGAAGACGTCGAACACGTCGAAACCGCACCGGTCGTCGATCTTTCGACCCAGGACCAGCCGGATGTCGGCATCGTGCCCACGGAGGCACCGGCTGCCGTAACGGAAGAGGCCGCGGCGGAAAACGTTGCCGTAACGGCAGAGGTGGCAGCATCGCCTGAAGTCGCCGAGGAAGCGCCAGCCAAGAAGGCAAGGCCGCGCCGGAGCCGCAAGAAGGTTGCCGAAACGACCGCGACCGAGGATGCCGTTCCGACAGACGTCGAAGCCGAAGGCGCTGCAAGCGTCGACAACGACGATGACGCCCCTGCCGGCGGCACGATGGCCGCGATGGTGGAAACCGACACGATCTCCGAGGACATCGACACCAGCAAGCGTCGCCACGATGACGACGATGACGACGATGATCACGGTGAAGAGGAAGTCATCGAATCCGTCGGCGCCGAAGACGCGATGGAAGAAGTTCCGGACCGCGTGCAGCGCAAGCCGCGCAAGCAGTACCGCATCCAGGAAGTCATCAAGCGCCGCCAGATCCTGCTGGTGCAGGTCGCCAAGGAAGAGCGCGGTAACAAGGGTGCCGCTCTCACCACCTATCTCTCGCTTGCAGGCCGCTATTCGGTTCTGATGCCGAACACGGCGCGCGGCGGCGGCATTTCCCGCAAGATCACCAATCCGCAGGACCGCAAGCGCCTGAAGGAAATCGCCCGCATGCTCGAAGTGCCGCAGGGCATGGGCGTCATCCTTCGCACCGCCGGTGCGAACCGCACCAAGGTCGAGGTCAAGCGCGATTTCGAATATCTGATGCGCCTGTGGGAAAATGTCCGCACTCTGACGCTGGCGTCGACCGCTCCCTGCCTCGTCTATGAAGAGGGCTCGCTGATCAAGCGCTCGATCCGCGACCTCTACAACAAGGATATCGGCGAAATCATCGTTGCCGGCGAGGAAGGCTATCGTGAAGCGAAAGACTTCATGAAGATGCTGATGCCGAGCCATGCCAAGGTGGTTCAGCCCTACCGCGATATCCACCCGATCTTCTCGCGCTCCGGCATCGAGGCCCAGCTCGACCGCATGCTGCAGCCGCAGGTGACGCTGCGTTCCGGCGGCTACCTGATCATGAATCAGACGGAAGCGTTGGTTTCGATCGACGTCAACTCCGGCCGCTCGACGCGCGAACACTCGATTGAGGACACCGCGCTGCAGACGAACCTCGAAGCCGCGGAAGAAATCGCCCGCCAGCTTCGCCTGCGCGACCTCGCCGGCCTGATCGTCATCGACTTCATCGACATGGAAGAGAAGCGCAACAACCGCGCCGTCGAGAAGAAGCTGAAGGAATGCCTGAAGAACGACCGCGCCCGCATCCAGGTCGGCCGGATCTCGCATTTCGGCCTGCTCGAAATGTCACGCCAGCGCATCCGCGCTTCGGTTCTCGAATCGACGACCCAGGTCTGCTCGCATTGCGGCGGCACCGGCCACGTCCGTTCGCAGTCCTCCGTCGCCCTGCATGTGCTGCGCGGCATCGAGGAATATCTGCTGAAGAATACGACGCACAACATCACCGTGCGCACCACGCCCGACATCGCCCTCTACCTGCTCAACCACAAGCGCCAGACGATCGTCGATTACGAAGCGCGCTTTGGCGTAGCGATCATCATCGATGCCGACGGTTCGGTCGGCGCACAGCACTTTGCGATCGACCGCGGCGAGCCTGTCGAAAACCCAGTCAAGATCGAAAGCCTCTTCAACTTCGCAGCCATCCCCGAGGATGAGGACGACGACATCGTCATCGAGGCTGATGAGGACGAAGACGAAGAACTCGAGGAAAAGGCTGCCGCGACCGAACGTCCCGCTGCGGCGCGTTCGGAAGGCGAAGGTGAAGGCAACCGTAAGCGCAAGCGTCGCCGCCGCCGTCGTGGCCGCAACGGCAATGCCGAGCAGCCGGCAGCCGCTGCAGGCGAAGCTGGCGACGAAGAGGAAGATGGCGACGATGAGGGCGCTGAGGGCGACGAAACCGCCGCCGCTGCACCCGAGAGCCGCGCCGAAAACGAGGAATCGCAGCGCCGCAAGCGCCGTCGTCGCGGCAAGCGCGGCGGTCGCCGCAATCGGGAGGACGGCTCCGAGCTGACGGCCAATGAAGCCGGCGAAGGCAGCGGCAGCGAGGATGAAGACGACGGCATTTCGGATGACGTCGCTCCAGGTGAAGCCGCAATTGTCGAGACGGTTCCCGAACAGGCCGGCGAGAGCCAAGCTGTAACGGCTGCCGTCGAGGATATGGCCGTCATCGCCGAAGAGGTAAAGCCTTCCCGTGGCCGCGGCCGCCGCAAGCCCGCCGCAGCGCCGGTCGAAGAACCAGTAGCGGAAGCAACACCCGCCGTTGAAGCCGAACCGGAGGTGGTCGAAGCCTCCGCCGATCTCGCAACGCCCGCCCAGGAAGAAGCAAAGCCGGTTCGCGCTAACCGCGAATCCAATATTTCTTCCTCAGAGCCGACGGTGAAATCCACCCGTACCGAAAATGGCGAAAGCGACGAAGGCAAGCCGAAGAAAGCCGGCTGGTGGCAGCGCCGTGGCTTCTTTTGAACGCTGATTTTCGGACGTAAATGATGAGATCCGGCTGCGGCGACGCGGCCGGATTTTTGTTTATGGCGGCGGCTTCAGCATCGATTTGCAGCAAGGCAGCGCGAGTACGTGTATTATTGAGATCACACATATGGATGCGACCGTGCGAACGGCTCTGGATATCGATAGGGGCTTGCTTGAAGCGGCAATGGTAGCCACGGGATTGGCGACGAAAAAGGCCACGATCGAACAAGCCTTGCGAAGCCTCGTCGACAGGCACCGTCAGAAGAATGCGATCGCAGATCTCGCAGGGATCGGCTGGGAAGGCGACCTCGACGAGATACGTCAATCCCCCGCTGACAATCAGGCGGCCGGGGGGTAGAGCAGATCGACGATGTAGCTGGCGTCGAAGCGGGAGTCGAGCATGCCGTAGGTGGAGCGCCAGCCGCCGGCCAGGCGCGTCTCTATGAAGGCATCGGCAATGCGCCCTGCCCCGAGCCGGTAGAGCTCGGCGGCGCCGGCGGCAAGAGCCAGCTGCTCGACGAGCAGGCGTGCCGCGCCCTCGTCCTGTTCGCTGAGGGCGATTGCGGCGCGCAGCACGTCGATCGTTTTCTTCCCGGCGGGGCCGAGATCGCGCGCGAGGCCCGCAAAAACCGTTTCGAACAGATCCTTGCCACGGTTGAGCACGCGCAGCACATCCAGCGCCATGACGTTGCCGGAGCCCTCCCAGATGGCATTGACGGGAGCCTCCCGGTAATGACGGGCGATCGGCCGCTCCTCGATGTAACCGTTGCCGCCGATGCACTCCATCGCCTCGTAGATCAGCGCGGGTGCGATCTTGCAGCACCAGTATTTGGCGACGGGAGTCATGACGCGGGCATAGGCCGCTTCCTCGGCATTGCCGCGGGCCTTGTCGAAAGCATCGGCAAGACGGAAGGACAGCGCGGTGGCGGCCGCGACATCGAGCGCCATGTCGGCCAGCACGCGCGTCATGATCGGCTGATTGACGAGCATCCTGCCGAAGACGCTGCGGCCGCGCGTGTGATGCACGGCCTCGGCCAGCGAGGCGCGCATGATGCCAGAGGAGGCAAGTGCGCAATCAAGCCGCGTCAACGTCACCATGTCGAGGATGGTGCGGATGCCGGCATCCGGGCCGCCGAGCAGGAAACCGAAGGTATCGGTGAACTCCACCTCTGAAGAGGCGTTGGACCGGTTACCGACCTTATCCTTCAGTCGCTGGAACTGCAGTCCGTTCGCTGACCCGTCCTCCAGCAGGCGAGGCACGAGGAAGCAGCCCATGCCCTCCTTCGTCTGCGCCAGCATGATGAAGGCATCGCTCATCGGAGCCGACATGAACCATTTGTGGCCGGAAAGCCGGTAGATGCCTTCACTGACCTTTTCGGCAGCGCTGCGGTTGGCCCTGACATCGGTGCCGCCCTGCTTTTCGGTCATGCCCATGCCGATCGTCACCGCAGACTTCTGCATAGCGGGCCGGTTGGACGAATCATATTTGCGCGACAGGATCTTCGGCGCCCAGTCCTTCTGCACCGCAGGGGACGCCGACAGCGCGGCCACCGAAGCGCTCGTCATTGTCAGCGGGCAGAGATGGCCAGATTCCAGCTGTGCCGTCAGGTAAAATCGCGCGGCGCGGACCTTGTGGCCTGCGTCCTTCGCCTCGATATCGGCCTGCGGATCCCAGACGGAGGAATGCAGGCCGACCGACATGGAGCGACGCATCAGCGCGTGCCAGGCGGGATGGAATTCGACGACATCGAGACGTTCGCCGCGCGGACCATGGGTGCGCAGCTGTGGCGCCCCCTGGTTTGCCATGCGCGCCAGCTCCTGTGCCTCCGGCGAGGTGACGTAGCGGCCGATATTTTCCAGGTCTTCACGGATGCCGCGCGGCAGGGCCGCCGTCAGATCGACAATCAGAGGATCGGATCGATAGGCATTGATGCCGGACCACAGGCTCGGCTGGTTGAGTTCTGCGAGTTTGTCGTCAGTCCGGTTTGCGGAGGTCATTGTTCGCTTCTAGTGCAAGAACCCGGCAAGGAAAACCGGAAGTTATGATTCGCTTCATTCTGCTCTATCGGAATTCGGGCGAAAATGCATGGGGACATAAGCCTTTGCCCACAGCGCGTGCTTGCCCCGGCGGGCGGCACTCATTATAGACCCGCAAGAGACAGCAAGAGGCAGGGTCATGGTCTTTTTCCCCCACCGCCACCTCATTGGCATCAAGGGCCTCACCGAGCAGGATATCACCTATCTTCTCGACAAGGCGGACGAAGCCGTCAAGATCAGCCGCCAGCGAGAAAAGAAGACGTCGACGCTGCGCGGACTGACACAGATCAACCTCTTCTTCGAGGCATCGACCCGCACACAGGCCTCCTTCGAGCTTGCCGGCAAGCGGCTTGGCGCCGACGTGATGAACATGTCGGTCGGCAATTCCTCGGTGAAGAAAGGCGAAACGCTGATCGATACGGCGATGACGCTGAATGCAATGCGTCCGGACGTGCTGGTGATCCGCCATTCAAGCGCCGGTGCGGCCGCGCTTCTAGCTCAGAAAGTCTCCTGCTCGGTCGTCAATGCCGGCGACGGGCAGCACGAACATCCGACCCAGGCGCTGCTCGACGCGCTGACGATCCGCCGCGCCAAGGGCAAGCTTTCGCGGATCACCGTAGCGATCTGCGGCGACGTGCTGCACTCGCGCGTGGCGCGCTCCAATATCCTGCTGCTGAACGCGATGGGCGCACGCGTGCGCGTCGTCGCGCCCGCCACGCTGCTGCCCGCCGGCATCGCCGAGATGGGTGTCGAGGTGTTCCACTCGATGAAGGAAGGATTGAAGGACGCCGACGTCGTGATGATGCTGCGACTGCAGCGCGAACGCATGTCCGGCGCCTTTGTGCCGTCGGTGCGCGAGTATTATCACTTCTACGGACTCGACGCCGAAACGCTGAAAGCAGCGAAGGACGATGCGCTGGTCATGCACCCCGGGCCGATGAACCGCGGCGTCGAGATCGCCTCCGAGGTGGCCGATGGTCCGCAGAGCGTCATCGCCGAACAAGTGGAAATGGGGGTCGCCGTGCGCATGGCCGTCATGGAGACGCTGCTCGTCTCGCAGAACCAAGGTCCCCGAACCGACGGAATGATGGCATGAGCAACTCGATCGTCCTCAAGAATGTCCGCATCGTCGATCCCTCGCGCGATCTCGACGAGATTGGAACGATCATCGCTAAAAATGGCGTGATTCTTGCCGCCGGCAGCGGAGCGCAGAACCAGGGCGCGCCGGAAGGCGCCGTCGTGCGCGACTGCACCGGCCTCGTGGCGACCCCCGGCCTCGTCGATGCACGCGTCCATATCGGCGAGCCCGGCGGCGAGCACCGCGAGACGATCGCCTCGGCGAGCCGGGCGGCGGCAGCCGGCGGCATCACCTCGATCATCATGATGCCGGACACCGATCCCGTCATTGACGACATCGCGCTGGTGGAATTCGTCAAGAAGACGGCGCGGGACACGGCCAGCGTCAACGTCTATCCGGCAGCCGCCCTCACCAAGGGTCTTGCCGGCGAGGAGATGACGGAGATCGGCCTTTTGATGCAAGCGGGCGCCGTCGCCTTCACCGACGCCCATTCCAGCGTCCCTAACACACAGGTGCTGCGCCGAATCATGACCTATGCGCGCGAGTTCGGCGCCGTCATTTCCTGCGAGACCCGCGACAAGTATCTCGGCGCCAATGGCGTCATGCATGAGGGACTTTTCGCCAGCTGGCTGGGGCTCTCCGGCATTCCGAAGGAAGCCGAGCTGATCCCACTCGAACGCGATCTCAGGGTGGCAGAACTGACGCGCGGCCGTTATCACGCCGCGATGATCTCCGTGCCGGAATCGGTCGAAGCCATTGAACGCGCCCGGGGCCGTGGCGCCAAGGTGACCTCGGGCATCTCGATCAACAATCTGGCGCTCAACGAGAACGACATCGGCGAATACCGCACCTTCTTCAAGCTCTATCCGCCGTTGCGCCCGGAGGATGACCGGGTCGCCATGGCCGAAGCGCTTGCGAGTGGCGCGATCGACATCATCGTCTCCTCGCACGACCCGCAGGACGTCGACACGAAGCGCCTGCCGTTCGCAGAAGCGGCCGATGGCGCAGTCGGATTGGAAACGATGCTGGCAGCGGCCCTCAGGCTTCACCATGGCGGCCAGGTCGGCCTGATGCGGCTGATCGACGCCATGTCCACCCGCCCGGCACAAATCTTCGGCCTTGAGGCCGGCACGCTGAAGCCGGGTGCTGCGGCCGATATCACGCTGATCGATCTCGATGAGCCTTGGCTTGTCGCTAAAGACATGCTTCTCTCCCGCTCGAAGAATACGCCTTTCGAGGATGCACGCTTCAGCGGGCGAGCGGTTGCGACCTACGTCTCCGGAAAGCTTGTCCACGCAGTTTAAGAATCGACACCATCGCCGTTCATCCCCAGAGGGAAAAGGGCCGGACTTGAGGATAGCCACGGAGGGCTGAGGGGGCACATGTTATCCAATCTCATGTCATGGCAGATCACGCTGCCGATCGCACTTGCGGCTGCCGTCATCGGTTATCTCCTCGGCTCAATCCCCTTCGGCCTGATTCTCACCCGCGCCGCCGGCCTTGGCGATGTGCGCAGCATCGGCTCCGGCAATATCGGCGCGACCAATGTGCTCAGAACCGGAAATCGCAAGCTCGCCGCGGCAACCCTGCTGCTCGACGCCTTGAAGGCATCGGCGGCAGCCTGGATCGTCGGCTATTTCCTCGGTGAAGAGGCCGCGATCATCGCCGGCTTCTTCGCCTTCATCGGCCATCTCTTCCCCGTCTGGATCGGCTTCAAGGGCGGCAAGGGTGTCGCCACCTATATCGGCACGCTGCTCGGCGTCGCGCCGATCATGGTGGTGCTCTTCGCCGCCATCTGGCTGGCGGTCGCCGTCACCACCCGCTATTCCTCGCTGTCGGCCCTTGTCGCCATGCTCGTCATTCCCATTGCCTTGTTGATATTGGGCAATGAAAAGGTCGCGGCCGTCATGGCGGTCATGACGCTCATCTCCTACTGGAAGCACAAGGCGAATATTTCGCGCCTGATGGGCGGAACGGAAAGCAAGATCGGGGCGAAGTGACAATGGATGCGCGGAGCGCGGGATCCACAGGCACGGTGCTCAGCGAAAGGCAGAGGATTGCCTGGCTACGCCTGATTCGTTCCGACAATGTCGGCCCTGCAACTTTTCGCGATCTCATCAATCATTTCGGTTCGGCCGAGGTGGCACTCGCGGCGCTGCCGGAGCTTTCGGCGCGCGGCGGCGCGACACGTGGCATCCGCATTGCCAGCGAAGCCGAGGCGCACCGGGAACTGGAGGCGGCGCATCGTTTCGGCGCCCGCTTTGTCGGCATCGGCGAGCCGGACTATCCGCAGGCGCTGAAACAGATCGACGGTGCACCGCCGCTCCTTGCCGTCAAGGGCGCGCTTGCTGCCGCCAAACGACCGGCGGTCGGCATCGTCGGCTCTCGCAACGCCTCGGCCGCAGGCGCCAAATTCGCGGCGATGGTGGCGCACGACTGTGGCCGGGCGGGTTATACCGTGGTTTCCGGTCTGGCGCGCGGCATCGACACGGCAGCGCATCGGGCAAGCCTCGGCACGGGCACGATCGCCGCCCTTGCCGGCGGCCTGGACAAGCCCTACCCGCCGGAGAATATCCGTCTGATCGAAGAGATAACCGCCGGCAACGGCCTGGCGGTGAGCGAAATGCCTTTCGGCTGGGAACCCCGCGCCCGCGATTTCCCGCGCCGGAACCGGCTGATTGCCGGCATTGCGCTCGGCGTGGTGATCGTCGAAGCGGCGATGCGCTCGGGCTCGCTGATTACGGCACGCCTCGCCGGCGAGTTCGGCCGCCTGGTGTTTGCCGTGCCGGGCTCGCCGCTCGATCCGCGCTGTCACGGCACCAACGGCCTGCTCAAGGACGGCGCCTCGATCGTTATAGAACCTGCCGATGTCATCGAGGCCTTGGCGCCGCTTGCGCAACTCGACCTCTTCCCTTTGTCGAAGGTGGAGGAGCCGGCACGCGAGAGCAGGGCAATAACGATGCCGCCCGGCGATTCGGACCGGATGCGTGTCATCGGCGCGCTCGGACCGACGCCTGTCGAGATCGACGACGTCATCCGCCACACCGGCCTAGCGGCATCCGCGGTTTATCTCATTCTCCTCGAACTCGACATATCAGGCAGGCTGCACCGGCATCAGGGCGGTTTCGTCTCGCTTTCCGATTGACGCTTGCGCGGTACGAGGGGACGGCTTGCAAACGCAGGAACCGCGTGTCGAAAAAGATAGCTCTACGGCCAGAAGTTAAATTCCGTTGCGAATCCTGTTCCGATTGCACCAGATGCAAGAGGTAAAATTGTAGCAAACCCCTTGACCGCAGCGATTTCCCTGTCCATGTCGGAGGGCCAGTATCCAAGTTGCGCTGCGTGTTGCGCTGGCTCCCACGCCGGCGTGGCTGTTTTTTAGAGAATCATCATGAATGTTGTAGTGGTGGAATCGCCTGCCAAGGCCAAGACGATCAACAAGTATCTGGGTTCGGGATACAAAGTGCTCGCCTCCTTCGGCCATGTGCGCGATCTGCCTGCCAAGGACGGCTCCGTTCTTCCCGATCAGGATTTCGAAATGCTCTGGGAGGTCGACGGTGCTTCGGCCAAGCGGATGAAGGACATCGCTGATGCGGTGAAGTCCTCCGACGGGCTCTTTCTCGCGACCGACCCTGACCGCGAAGGCGAAGCGATTTCATGGCACGTCCTTGACATGCTGAACAAGAAGCGGGTGCTGAACGGCAAGTCCGTCAAGCGCGTCGTCTTCAATGCAATCACCAAGAAGGCCGTCCTCGATGCGATGGCCGATCCGCGTGATATCGACGTGCCGCTGGTCGACGCTTATCTGGCGCGCCGCGCGCTCGACTATCTCGTCGGTTTCAATCTTTCGCCGGTTCTGTGGCGCAAGCTGCCGGGCGCGCGTTCGGCCGGCCGCGTCCAGTCGGTCGCGCTTCGTCTGGTCTGCGATCGCGAATCCGAAATCGAGCGCTTCATTTCGGAAGAGTACTGGAATATCTCGGCGCTGCTGAAGACGCCGCGCGGCGACGAATTTGAGGCAAGGCTGGTTTCGGCGCATGGCAAGCGGCTGCAGCCGCGGGCGATCGGCAACGGCGAGGATGCGGCCCGGCTGAAGGCATTGCTCGAAGGCGCCACCTATATCGTCGATACGGTCGAGGCAAAACCGGTCAAGCGCAATCCGGGACCGCCGTTCACCACCTCGACGCTGCAGCAGGCCGCCTCCTCCAATCTCGGCTTCTCCGCCTCACGCACCATGCAGATCGCCCAGAAGCTCTATGAGGGTGTTGATATCGGCGGCGAGACGGTCGGTCTCATCACCTATATGCGAACCGACGGCGTACAGATGGCCCCGGAAGCGATCGGTGCTGCGCGCAGCGCCATCCTCGACCAGTTCGGCGAGCGTTACCTGCCTGAGAAGGCGCGCCTCTATTCCACCAAAGCGAAGAACGCCCAGGAGGCGCACGAGGCGATCCGTCCGACCGATTTCTACCGCTCTCCTGACCGCGTGCGCAAATTCCTCGATGCCGACCAGATCCGGCTCTACGAGCTGATATGGAAGCGCGGCATCGCCAGCCAGATGGCGTCGGCCGAGATCGAGCGCACCACGGCCGAAATCACCGCCGACAATAAGGGCGAGAAGGCCGGCCTGCGCGCCGTCGGTTCGGTCATCCGCTTCGACGGCTTCATCGCCGCCTATACCGACCAGAAGGAGGACGGCGAGCAGAGCGATGACGGCGACGAGGATGGCCGTCTGCCGGAGATCAATGCGCGCGAGACGCTCGCCAAGCAGAAGATTAATTCGACCCAGCATTTCACCGAGCCGCCGCCGCGCTATTCGGAAGCCTCGCTGATCAAGAAGATGGAAGAGCTCGGCATCGGCCGTCCCTCGACCTATGCCGCCACACTGGCGACACTGCGCGACCGCGACTATGTGACAATCGACAAACGTAAACTCATCCCGCAGGCCAAGGGCCGGCTGGTGACGGCTTTCCTCGAAAGCTTCTTCACCAAATATGTCGAATATGATTTCACCGCCGACCTCGAGGAGAAGCTCGACCGGATTTCCGCCGGCGAATTGAACTGGAAGCAGGTGCTGCGCGATTTCTGGAAGGACTTCTTCGCGCAGATCGAAGACACGAAGGAACTGCGCGTCACCAACGTGCTCGATTCGCTGAACGAAGCGCTGGCGCCGCTCGTCTTCCCGAAACGCGAAGATGGCGGCGACCCCAGAATCTGTCAGGTCTGCGGCACCGGCAACCTTTCGCTGAAGCTTGGCAGATACGGCGCCTTTGTTGGCTGCTCGAACTATCCGGAATGCAACTACACCCGCCAGCTCTCCTCCGAAAATGGCGGAGAAGCGGAGGGTGTCTCGCTCAACGAACCGAAGAGCCTCGGCACCGACCCGACGACAGGCGAGGAACTGACGCTCCGTTCCGGCCGCTTCGGTCCCTATATCCAACGCGGCGATGGCAAGGAGGCCAAACGCGCCTCGTTGCCGAAGGGCTGGAAGCCTGAGGATATCGACTATGAAAAGGCGATGGCGCTGATCTCGCTGCCGCGCGATATCGGCAAACACCCAGAAACGGGCAAGATGATCTCGTCGGGCATCGGCCGCTACGGGCCGTTCCTCCTGCATGACGGTTCCTATGCCAATCTGGAAACCGTTGAGGATGTCTTCTCCGTCGGCCTCAACCGCGCCGTGACACTGATTGCCGAAAAAGCCAACAAGGCGCCGGGCCGGGGTGCGCGCGGTACGCCGGCGGCGCTGAAGACCCTCGGCGATCATCCCGAGGGCGGCGCCATCACTGTTCGCGACGGCAAATATGGCCCCTATGTCAACTGGGGCAAGGTCAACGCCACCCTGCCGAAGGGCAAGGATCCGCAAGCGATCACCATTGAGGAGGCGCTTGCGCTGATCACGGAAAAGGCCGGCAAGGCTCCCACCGGCAAGGCGGCCAAGGGGAAAGCCAAGCCGAAGGCGGCCGCCGCCGAAGCCAAGACAACCAAGACGGCCGCCAAGCCGAAGGCAGCGAAGGCCAAGGCGCCCGCGAAATCGAAAAAGAGCTGACGTGAGCAGGACACCGCGCGACAGAACGAACCTCGCGGGCAAGCGCCCGGGCAAGATCGGCCGCGCCGGCAGGGATGCTCCCGCTGTCGAACCGCTGAACATCGTCCATGGCACGCTGCCCTCGCGCGAAGTGATCCTGCGTTTCATCGCCGATCATCCGCAGAAGGCTTCCAAGCGTGAACTCGCCAAGGCGTTCGGGCTGAAAGGCGACAGCCGCGTCGAGCTCAAGCACATGCTGCAGGAACTCGAGCAGGAAGGCATGCTCCAAAAGAGCCGCAAGTCGCTCATTCGTCCCGGCGCTCTTCCGCCCGTCACCGTTCTCGACATCACGACGCGCGACAAGGACGGCGACTTGATCGGCCGGCCGGCGGAATGGCCGGAGGAGCAGGGTGTGGCGCCTGCCGTCGCCATCCGCCAGCAATCGCCCGCAGGCCGCCAGGGTAAGGGCAAGGCACCCGTCGCCGGCCTCGGCGACCGAATCCTGGCGAAGATCTTCCCGGCCGTCGATCGCGGCGGACCGGCTTATACGGCGCGTATCATCAAGGTGATCGACAGGCGCCGCGGTGCGGCCATGGGCGTTTTCCGCAGCGCGCCGGGCGGTGGCGGCCGCCTGTTGCCGATCGAACGGCGCGGCGAAGAGATGGTGATCGATCCCGACTTCACCGGCGGCGCCAAGGACGGCGACCTGGTCGAGATCGAAGTCGCGCGCCTCGGACGCTTCGGCCTGCCGCGAGCCAAGGTCCTTTCCGTCGTCGGCTCGGTCGGCTCGGAAAAGGCGATCTCGATGATCGCGATCCATGCGCACGGCATCCCGCATGTCTTCCCGCCGGCCGTGATCGCGGAGGCAGAAGCCGCAAAACCAGCGACGATGGCGCATCGTGAAGACTGGCGTAACATGCCGCTGATCACCATCGATCCGGCCGACGCCAAGGACCATGACGACGCAGTTTACGCCGAACTCGATCCCTCGCCCGACAATCCTGGCGGCGTCATCGTCACCGTCGCGATTGCCGACGTCTCCTGGTATGTCCGCCCCAATTCGCCGCTCGACCGCGAAGCGCTGAAGCGCGGCAACTCGGTCTATTTCCCCGATCGCGTCGTGCCGATGCTGCCGGAGCGCATCTCCAATGATCTCTGCTCGCTGAAGGAAGGCGTCGACCGGCCGGCGCTCGCCGTGCGCATGAGCTTCTCGGGCGAAGGCCGCAAGATCGGCCATACCTTTCATCGCATCATGATGAAGAGTGCCGCTAAGCTCTCCTATCAGCAGGCGCAGGCGGCGATCGACGGAAGTCCGGACGACAAGACCGGACCGATGCTCGAGGCGATCCTGAAACCGCTCTGGCACGCCTATGGGGTGATGAAGCGCGGACGCGATCGGCGCCAGCCGCTGGAACTCGACATGCCGGAGCGCAAGATTCTGCTGAAATCAGACGGCACCGTCGACCGGGTCTTCGTGCCGCCGCGGCTCGATGCGCACAAGCTGATCGAAGAGATGATGATCCAGGCGAATGTCTGCGCCGCCGAAACGCTCGAGAAGAAGCGCCAGCCGTTGGTCTACCGCATCCATGATGGTCCAACGCTTGCCAAGCAGGAAGTCTTGCGCGAATTCCTGGCGACACTCGGCATCTCGCTCGCCAAGGGCGGCAATGTGCGCGCCAACAGCTTCAACGGCATTCTGGCGAAAGCGGAAGGTACGGCGCATCAGACCATGGTCAATGAGATGGTGCTGCGCTCGCAAAGCCAGGCGATCTACAGTCCCGAGAATATCGGACATTTCGGCCTCAACCTGATGAAATACGCCCACTTCACCTCGCCGATCCGCCGCTACGCCGATCTCATCGTGCATCGCGCGCTCGTCGGTTCGCTCGGTTTCGGCGAAGGCGGCATCGCTCCCGACGAAGAAGCCTCGCTCGACGATATCGCCGCCGAAATCTCGACCTTCGAGCGCCGGGCGATGGCGGCCGAGCGCGAGACCATCGACCGGCTGATCGCCCATCATTTGAGCACCCGCGTCGGCGAGGAGTTTGCCGGCCGCGTCTCCGGAGTTACGAAGTCCGGGCTCTTTATCACCTTGCCGGACTATGGTGCCGACGGTTTCGTCCCTATATCTACGCTCGGCACCGATTATTTCATCTATGACGAGGCGCATCAGGCACTGTCGGGTGAAAAGACGGGCCTCGGCTATCGTCTTGGCGACAGCGTCACCGTGAAGCTTGCGGAAGCAATCCCGCTTGCCGGGGCCTTGCGCTTCGAGATGCTGAGCGAAGGACGCGAGATGCCGACGGCAGTGCGTTCCTTTCATAAGGCCGGCCGCCGCAACAGCGGCCAGGTCCGCAAGAAACCGGGAACGCGTCCCCCGCGCGGACGCCGCTAAGCCGCTGTGCCGAAAGCAGCAATGGTCCTATTGCGACGCTTCATGCTTTCTGCCTGAAAGAGGAAGATGCAATGAACACACCGACCGATCCGGTCGCCCGCTACGGGAACGGAGCCGAAGCCGAGCGTCCGCTCGGGCGTTCCATTATGCGCGGGCTGATGAACCGCTGCCCGGCCTGCGGCAAAGGCAAGCTCTTCCGCGCCTTTTTGAAACCGGTCGATCATTGCGCCGCCTGCGGCGAGGCGATCCATCACCATCGCTCCGACGACCTGCCGCCCTATATCGTCATCCTGGTCCTCGGCCACGTCATCGTCGGCGGCTACATGCTGACCGATCTGACCTTCGTGTTGCCGGTATGGGTCCATCTTGCCATATGGGCGCCGATCACGGTCATCGCCGCGCTCGCCTCGATCCAGCCGATCAAGGGCGGCGTCATCGGCCTGCAATGGGCGCTGCGCATGCATGGTTTCGGCGGCGAGAGCGAAAGTCCCGATGATTACGAGCTTCCCCGCCGGCCGGATTGAGCGCCTTCACCTTCCAGACATATTTAGCGTGTAGTGCCAGCGCTCCACCGACCACTACCGACACGCGGGAGTCAACGATCTTTCAACGACTTGACATGGTAAGCTTTTCTTGTCTGAACAGGCTTTACATTCCGCAGATCACATCGGAAATACTGCGAAACGCCGCCCGTCACCTGGATTTGGCACATCTGTGTCCCTTCTCTGTGAGACGAGAGGTCGATTCGCTCGCGCAGCTTTCTAAGGATGGATAAATGTCTCAGCCGAGAACCGGCACACCGGGCGATGTCGAAGAAATCCATTGGCCTTCTCTGGTGGCAGCCATCTCGTCCATTTCAGCCGTCGGCATAGCAATCGGTCTCGGACTCCCGCTTCTCAGCATCATCCTCGAAAAACGCGGCATCTCGTCTACGCTGATCGGGCTCAACACGGCGATGGCCGGGATTTCGGCGATGGCCGCGGCCCCTGTTACCACAAAGCTCGCTCATAAATACGGCGTTGCGCCGACGATGCTCTGGGCGGTGCTGATTTCGGCGCTGAGTGCACTCGGCTTCTATTATGCCCAGGATTTCTGGATGTGGTTTCCGCTGCGTTTCGCCTTCCATGGCGCAACGACGACGCTGTTCATCCTCTCCGAGTTCTGGATCAACGCCGCCTCGCCGCCATCCAAGCGCGGCTTTGTGCTCGGCATATATGCAACCGTGCTTTCCATTGGGTTCGCCGCAGGACCCCTGCTCTTTTCGATACTCGGCAGCGACGGCATCTTTCCCTTCCTGGTCGGCGCGGGGGCCATCCTGCTTGCCGCCATTCCGATTTTCATCGCCCGTGACGAAAGCCCGGTGCTCGAGGAAAAGCCGGAATTGCATTTCATGCGCTACGTCCTACTGGTGCCGACAGCGACGGCTGCCGTCTTCATCTTCGGCGCGGTCGAAGCTGGCGGGCTGTCACTTTTTCCGATTTTTGCCGTGCGCGCCCATTTCACCGAATCCCAGGCGGCGCTGCTGCTCACGATGATGGGCGTCGGCAACGTCATCTTCCAGATTCCGCTCGGCCTGCTCTCCGACCGGATCCGCGACAAGCGACCGCTTCTGGCAGGGATGGCGCTGATGGGCTTTGTCGGCTCGATGACGCTGCCGATCCTCGTCAACAACTGGCTGCTGATGGCCGGGATCCTGCTCTTCTGGGGCGGCTGCGTCTCCGGCCTCTACACGGTCGGCCTCAGCCATCTCGGTTCGCGGCTGACGGGCTCCGATCTGGCTGCGGCCAATGCCGCCTTCGTCTTCTGTTATGCGGTGGGAACCGTGGCTGGGCCACAGGTGATCGGCGCAGCAATCGACGTCGCCGGAAATAATGGTTTTGCCTGGGCGATTGCCGCTTTCTTCGGTCTTTATGCCCTACTTTCCGGCATCAGATTGATGTTCGTTCGAAAACGGACTTGACTTTTCGGGCGGGATTCGTAGTTTCGCGCCAGAATTTGCCGTGGAGCCCATCCGGCTTCCACGGCTTTCATTTTCTTAAAGGCAGGACGACCATGGCCAAGGCTACAACAATCAAGATCAAGCTGCTGTCGACAGCCGACACCGGTTTCTTCTACGTCACGACGAAGAACAGCCGTACGATGACGGACAAGATGACGAAGACGAAGTATGACCCGATTGCTAAGAAGCATGTCGAGTTCAAGGAAACCAAGATCAAGTAATCACTTGGCCTGACGGATTTCAAAAAGCGCGCGCCTTCGGGTTGCGCGTTTTTTATTGTCCTGGGACCGCCTTGGAGAATGATAGCGCAAACAGACAAACGCCGCCCTTCCATCTTCGGGAAGTGCGGCGCTTTCTTGAAAGGGGGTCGGCCAGCATGCAAAACGGCACGAGGAACCGTTATGACTTGCCTACTAGCCGACCGACCCCACGACCCAGGAGATGCGGCGGACCTGAGCATCATGGGGTATCGACAGCTCCTCTGCGGAGCGCTTCTTTTATGAGCCGATAATTTGCGCAGAAATGAAAGAAAATCAACAAATTCTTAATGATGAATTTTCTGAGCTTGATTCTATGGTTAAAAGTCCAGTTTTGGAACATACAAAGATTTGACGGCTCTGCTTGCCGGCTAAGCCTAATGACGTAGGGCTCGAAGAAGTTCGACAATATAACTTAATAACTTAAGCAGCCCCTCCCCCTACGTGAGGTGATGCCGCCACACTTTATTTGACCCTGTTGGAGGCGGGCGTTTTTTATAGTCTTCATTTCATTTTTGGCTGGGCCGCGGCATTCAGGAGACTGTCGCGCCGCACCATATCCACAGCAACGCCGGGAGTCCATTTTTGGGCTACCGGGCTGCTAAATTTGGGCCTGCGTCGCACAGGCGAAAGTTAAAAATCGGTAACAAATCGCTTACCGCTGTGGAAAACCGCAAATGGCGCGTATGGCGTCCGAAGTGATTCGTCAGGCAGCCGCTGCGACCACGCGATTGCGGCCGGTATTCTTGGCCTCGTAAAGAGCAAGATCGGCCTGCTTCATCAACTGGTCGGGGGTCAACACCGCGCCGATGCGCGAGGCGATGCCGAAGGACGCGGTGACGCTCAGGGCCTCACTTGAGCGCTTCAGCATGAAGGGAGCGCTTTCGACAGCCGCGCGCAGGCGCTCGGCGACGGCTGCGGCAACTGCAGGCGAGGTGTCCGGCATCACCACGACGAATTCCTCCCCGCCGTAGCGGCAGGCGAGGTCGGCGCCGCGGATGGTTGAACGGACGCGGTTTGCGAATTCGCGCAGCACTTCGTCGCCGCCGTCATGGCCGTATGTGTCGTTCACCTGCTTGAAACGGTCGATATCGGTGATCAGCACCGAAAGCGGCCGGCCCCGCGCCATCGACCGGTTGAAGAGCACGTTCAGGTGATTGTCGAGATAACGTCTGTTGTAAAGACCAGTCAGTGGATCGGTCACGGCAAGCTCGATCGTCTGCTTGACGCTGGCGCGCAGACGATCGTTATAACGCTTGCGACGGATCTGCGTCAGGCTGCGGGCGACGAGTTCGTTGGGATCGACGGGGCGGATGATGTAGTCGTTGACGCCGAGATCAAGCGCGCGGACGACCATGTCGTCGGTGCCCTGCTCGGTGATGATCAGGATCGGGAGGAAGCGTGTGCGCTCCAACGAGCGCAGTTGCGAGCAGAGCCGAAGCGGATCGTAATCGTCGAAATTGGCATTGACGATGACGAGATCGAACGCGTTCTCGGCCGCCTCGAAGAGGGCGGCCTGCGGATCGGAGAGCGCAAGCACATCGGCGATGGGCTTCAGCGCCCTGACGATGCGCTCTTGAGAATTGGCGCGGCCGTCGACCAATAGCACCTGGCCGGCCTCGTCGCCACGGCCTTCGGCTGCCCGCATGAGGTCGCCCATGCCCATCGTATGAGCGGTGTCGGCGCGGATGCGCAGTTCGTCGCTCAACGTCTTCAGCCGCAGCAGGCTCTTCACCCGCGAGATCAACTGCAGATCATTGACCGGCTTGGTGAGAAAATCGTCGGCGCCGGCCTTCAGACCGCGTACCCGATCGGCCGGCTGGTCGAGTGCGGTGACCATGACGACTGGAATATGGGCGGTTTTCTGACTGGCCTTCAGCCGCTCGCAGACCTCGAAGCCATCAATACCGGGCATCATGATGTCGAGCAGGATCAGGTCGACCTGATTGCGCTCGCAGATCGCCAGCGCTTCGTGACCGTCGGCCGCGGTCATCACGTCGAAATACTCCGCGAGCAGCCGCGCTTCAAGCAGCTTCACGTTGGCTGGAATATCGTCAACCACCAGTATTCGCGCGGTCATAACGGTCTTTCCGATGCGTCAGGCATCGCCCAGATAGGTCTTGATCGTCTCGATGAATTTCGGAACCGAGATCGGTTTGGAAACATAGGCCTCGCAGCCACCCTGGCGGATCCGCTCCTCGTCGCCCTTCATCGCGAAAGCCGTGACGGCGATCACGGGAATCACATGCAGCTCGTCGTCTTCCTTCAGCCATTTGGTGACTTCGAGGCCGGAGACCTCAGGAAGCTGGATATCCATGAGGATGAGGTCGGGGCGATGCTTGCGCGCCAGATCGAGCGCCTCCATGCCGTTTCTCGTCTGAATCGTGGTATAGCCGGACGCCTCGATCAGGTCGCGAAAGAGCTTCATGTTGAGCTCGTTATCTTCTACAATCATTACCTGTTTGGGCATGACAAGCTGTCCCTACGTCCGTTCGCACAGTCGTTCGTCCCATGAGAAATGCACATGCGGATGAATAGCTCCGTGAAACCGATAGCGCACGCTAGCGGTATTTGGTTGAAGAAAAGGTAACTTACCCCTCGAAATGCAAAGCAACTTCAAGACTTCGAAACAACAGGCGGCCGACCCGCACGAGACGGCGATCGCCGTGCTCGGCTGGCTTGCCGCCGATCCCGACATGTTCGGCCGCTTCCTCGCACTCACCGGCATGGCGCCCGAGCAGGTGCGCAACGCAGTCAACGATCCGGGTTTCCTCTCAGGCATGATGGACTTCCTGATGAACCACGAACCGACGGCGATGGCCTTCTGCACGGCGAGTGGCCTCAGCCCGGAGACGGTGACGGCCGCCTGGCGGCATTTCTCTTCGCCGGGGCTCGATTCGGGAGAATACTGAGCGTGACAGAGTTCGATGTTTCGCACATCCGGCTCGGCGAGCGGCCGCTGATCGTCTGCGACGTCGACGATGTCGTCCTGCGGTTCATCGACCCCTTCCAGCTTTTTCTTCAGAGCCAGGGTCACGCGTTTCTGCCGCGCTCGTTCAAGCTTCACGGCAACATCGTCTCGAAAGTGGACGGCACGGAGATCGGGGACCAGCAGGTCAGCCGGTTGATCGAGGAATTCTTCGAGGCGCAGGAGCTGTGGCAGACGCCGCTCGACCGCGTAGTCGAAACGCTCGACCGGCTTTCGCGCGAGGCCGATGTCCTGTTTCTGACGGCCATGCAGCCGCGGTTCCAGGAGCAGCGCCGTCGCCTGCTCGACAGGATGGGCCTGCTCTTTCCGCTGCTTGCCAGCGAAGAGCCCAAGGGGCCGATCGTCCACGCCTTGCATGCCAGCCGCTCCCATTCCGTTGTCTTTATCGACGATATGGCGCGCAATCTGCATTCCGTCAGGGATCACGTCGCCAATTGCCTGCTCATTCACCTGATGCCGGATTCGCCCGTCCATCGTTTCGCTCCGGCGGCAGCCGACGACATCACCCGCGCCACCGATTGGGCGCATGCGGCCGAGCTGATCGAGGCCCACTTCCTTTCCGGCACAATCAACCGCGCAGTTCCAGCCGCATGAGCGGACGGCCGTCCTTGCGTCTGGCGATCGTCTCGAAACCGGCTGCTTCGAAGATTGCCGTCGAGCCGATGCAGAGCGTCACCGATTTCGACTGCTTCGCATGATCGATCGCAGGCTTCGAGCAGCCGCGCGCCCTGGCGCCGGGCATGGTCGATCGCGCCGGCGAGCAGGCGATGACTTAATCCCCTGCCACGCAGTTTCGGCAGCAGGAAGAAGCAGCTGACAGCCCAGATAGAGGGATCACGCGCATCATCCTCCTCCAGCGGCCGCGAGACGGTGCGCGGTGAATTGAACTGCGGCACGTCGTGGCGCGGCCCGACCTGCACCCAGGCGACCGGTCCGCCATCGGTATAACAGATGATCCCCGGCGGCGGCCCGGCCCCGATCCGTTCGCGCATATGCGCCTTGCGCTCGTCGGCCGTCATCGTCGTCCTCACCGCATGCGGCAAGCGCAGCGCGACACACCAGCAATTATAAAAAGCGCCCTGCGGGCCGAACAGAGTCTCGAAGTCGCCCCACCGGTCTGCCGTCACCGGCTCGACACGAAGATCTTTATCCAAAGGCAAAGCTCCCGTCCTCTCTTGTGACTCATAAGCTTAAGGCGTAGTGTCGCGCCGTTCAACCTTTGTTCTCACCATGACGCCCGCGCCTGACAAGACACCCGGCTTCTGTCGCGACTGCCTTGCCGAGCAGAAGGGTGAGGCGCGTCGTTGCCTATCCTGCGGCAGCCCGCGTCTGGTGCACCATCGCGAGCTCTATCGACTGACACTTGCGCATATCGATTGCGACGCCTTCTACGCGGCGGTCGAAAAGCGTGACAATCCCGAACTTGCCGACAAGCCGGTCATCATCGGCGGCGGCAAACGCGGTGTCGTCTCCACTGCCTGCTATATCGCCCGTATCCACGGCGTGCGTTCGGCGATGCCGATGTTCAAGGCGCTGGAGGCATGCCCTCAGGCCATCGTCATACGCCCGGACATGGAAAAATATGTCCGGGTCGGGCGCCAGGTGCGCGCACTGATGCAGGAGTTGACACCGCTGGTGCAGCCGCTGTCGATCGACGAAGCCTTCCTGGAACTGGGCGGCACGGAGAGGCTGCATCACGATCCACCGGCGCGTACGCTCGCCAAATTCGCTCGCCGCATCGAAAAGGAAATCGGCATTACCGTATCGGTCGGGCTTTCCTATTGCAAATTCCTCGCCAAGGTCGCTTCCGACCTGCAGAAGCCGCGCGGCTTTTCCGTCGTCGGCCGTGAAGAAGCGGTGGAATTTCTGGCGCCGCGTCCCGTCACCACCATCTGGGGCGTCGGCAAGGCCTTTGCCGCGACGCTGGAGGCGGACGGCATCCGCACCATCGGCCAGCTACAGCAGATGGAGGAGAATGACCTGATGCGCCGCTACGGCAGCATCGGCCAGCGGCTTGCGCGGCTCTCGCGCGGCATCGACGACCGCGAGGTGCATCTCAACGACGCCGCCAAGAGCGTTTCGGCCGAAACGACCTTCTTTGACGACATCTCGCGCCACGACGATCTGGTGCCGATCCTGCGCAACCTTTCCGAAAAGGTTTCCTGGCGGCTGAAGAAAAACGATATCGCCGGCCGGACCGTGGTGCTGAAGATGAAGAGCGCCGACTTCAAGACGCGCACCCGCAACCGCAAGCTCGAGGACCCGACCCAGCTTGCCGACAGGATCTTCCGCATCGGGCTCGAACTTCTCGAAAAGGAAACGGACGGTACGAAATTCCGCCTGATCGGCATCGGCGTCACCGATCTCGGCGATGCCACCCGCGCCGATCCGCCCGATCTGATCGACCGGCAGTCAGGCCGGCGGGCGGCGGCCGAAGCGGCGATGGACAAGCTGCGCGACAAGTTCGGCAAGAATACGGTCGAAACCGGCTACACCTTCGGCAGCGGCAAGCGCGATCACTAGAACATCTCGCGGTGCGCGCTTGTTAGAGATGCAAAATAAAAGCAATACCTTAGACCAAACAGATCAAACTTTGATTCATCCGGCATGCTTTGCCTTTTGTGTATGCGTGTCGTCAGCGCGGAACCGCTGCACCGTTCCGGGCAAGCCGATGAGTCCGGGGTTTAAAATCTTCCTTAAACTTCGTCTCATAATGTGCCGGGCCAGTATTGCGTATGGTTGGGTATCATGTTCTCGCGTCTCGTCTTCGGCCTCGGCTTGCTGTCGGCCACCGCACTCGTGCACCCTGCTCTTGCCGCGGATGCACGAACGCTGCAGATCTTCGTCTCGAAGAACAAGCAGTCGCTTGTGGTTTATGACGGCACCGACGTCGTCGCGACCTCGAAGGTCTCGACCGGCAAGGACGGCCATACGACTCCGAGCGGCATTTTCTCGGTGCTCGAAAAGCAGAAATACCACGAATCCAACCTCTATTCGGCCGCCCCGATGCCGTTCATGCAACGGCTGACATGGTCCGGAATCGCGCTGCACGAATCCAATTCCGTGCCGCGTTATCCCGCCTCGCACGGCTGCGTACGCATGCCCGGCGCCTTCGCAAAAATGCTCTACCGAATGACCGAGCCCGGCATTCCCGTCATCATCAGCGACGACGAATTGGTGCCGCAGCCGATCGACCATCCGAACCTTTTCCGCCCCGATGCGCCGGCAGCGATGCCGCTCCTTTCGGATGTCGAGCTGCGGCCCTCCATCCCCGTCAGTCCCGGGACACCGGTGCAGGTGGCGATGAACGACACCGCCGCAATGCCGATGCCGGCGGCATCGCCGGTTACCGCGCCGGAGGTCCGGCCGCCGTCCGAGCCGATCAGCATGCTCGTCACGCGGCGAACGCTGCGCGAAACGGTGATCGACATTCAAACGATACTCAATCAGCTCGGCTTTTCCGCCGGCAGTCCGGACGGGCTGCTCGGTCCGTCGACCGTGCAGGCGATCAACGCCTTCAAGATGCTGCGGCCGACGGAATTTGCCGGCGACAGGAGCCTGGTCTCCGACAGACTTCTCACATCGGTCTATTCCGCAGCCGGCAAGGGCGAGCCTCCGAACGGCGTCATCATGGTGCGGCAGGCCTTCAAGCCGATTTTCGAAGCGCCGGTAACAATCGCCGATCCGGGATTGGCGCTCGGCACGCATTTTTTCACGCTGCATGCGGTCGATGAACAGGCCGGAACGGCGGACTGGTTCGGCGTCACACTTAGCAACAACCTCTCCCGCGAGACGATGAAACGACTCGGCATCACCAGCCAGGAAAGCTCCATTGTCATGGGCAAGCCGATTGCCCTTTCGCTGAGCCGCATCACGATCCCCGACGAGGCCCGCCGCAGGATCGACGCACTGATCGCGCCCGGCTCGACGCTGACGATCTCCGACACCGGCCTTGGCCGGGAAACCGGCGAAGGCACGGATTTCATCACGATCACCCGTGGGTGACGAGATCAACGGGGTCGATCATCAACTGTGTCGATCAGACAAGCTCGACGTCAACGACGCCGGGGGCGGCGCGAAGAGCGGCAGCAATCTCGGGGGTGATGCGGTATTTCTCCGGCAGCGCCACTTCCACCTCGCGTTTGCCCTCCTCCTTGATGACAATGAAGGAAACCAGACCGTCACCCTTAGCATTCAGATGGCCGGCAACCATCTTCAGCGGCCCGGAATCGCGGACATAAACGCGCAGCGCCTTCTGCATCTGCAGCGACTTTTCCTCAAGCGACTGGATCGTCTGAATGCGAAGACCGATACCCTCCGGCCGCTCCTCACCGGTCGCTGTCAGCAGGAAGGATTTTCCGGACTCGAGCACGTCGCGATATTGGTTCAGCATCTCCGAAAACAGCACCGCCTCGAACTGGCCTGAAGAATCGGAAAAGACGATGATGCCCATCTTGTTGCCGGTGCGGGTCTTGCGCTCCTGCTTGGAGATGACGGTTCCGGCAAGGCGTGCATTGGCGGCGCCCTGTTTGATGGCCGCTGAAAACTCGGCGAAAGTCTGCACACGCATCTTCTGCAGGATGTTGTTGTAGGAATCGAGCGGGTGGGCCGTCAGATAGAAGCCCAGCACCTGGAACTCCTTGAGCAGCCGCTCCGATGCCAGCCAGGGTGAATAGGGCGGCAAGGAGATCTTCTCCGGGCCCGAGTTTAGTGCGCTGCCGAAAATGTCCGCTTGGCCGCTCAGCTTATTTTCCTGGGCGCGCTGGGCATAACCGAGGATGCGGTCGAGGCCGGCGGAAAGCTGGGCGCGGTCGGTGCCGAAACAATCGAAGGCGCCGGCATAGATCAGGCTTTCGAGCACGCGGCGATTCACCTGGCGCGGATCGATGCGCAGACAGAAATCCTCGATGCTGGCAAAAGGTTTGTCGCCACGCACCTCGACGATGTGGTCGACGGCGGATTCGCCGACGCCCTTCAAAGCGGCGAGCGCATAATAGATTCGGTTATCGCCGGTCTCGAAATGTCGGAAGGATGTCTGCACCGAGGGCGCAATCACCTCAATGCCCAAGCGCTTGGCGTCCTGCCGGAAATCATTGACCTTTTCCGTATTGGACATGTCGAGCGTCATCGAGGCGGCGAGGAACTCGACCGGATAATGCGCCTTCATATAGGCCGTCTGGTAGGAGACGATGGCGTAGGCGGCGGCGTGCGACTTGTTGAAGCCGTAGTTCGCAAACTTCGCCAAGAGTTCGAAGATGTTGTCGGCCTGCGGCTTCGAGACGCCGTTCTTGACCGCGCCGACGACGAAGCGTTCGCGCTGCTGGTCCATCTCCGCCTTGATCTTCTTACCCATGGCGCGGCGCAGAAGGTCGGCTTCGCCAAGCGAATAGCCCGACAGGACCTGGGCGATCTGCATCACCTGTTCCTGATAGACGATAACGCCCTGCGTTTCCTTGAGCAGGTGGTCGATCATCGGATGGATCGATTCCAGCTCTTCGTCGCCATGCTTGCGAGCATTGTAGGTCGGGATGTTTTCCATCGGGCCCGGGCGGTAGAGCGCCACCAGCGCGATGATGTCCTCGATGCAGTCCGGCTTCATGCCGATCAGCGCCTTGCGCATGCCGGCACTTTCCACCTGGAACACGCCGACCGTCTCGCCGCGCGACAGCATCTCGTAGGTCGGTTTGTCGTCGAGAGGAATGGCCGCAAGATCGACTTTGATGCCGCGCTTGGCGACGAAATCGACGGCGACCTTCAGCACCGTCAGAGTCTTCAGGCCGAGAAAGTCAAACTTGACGAGGCCGGCCTGCTCCACCCACTTCATGTTGAACTGGGTGACCGGCATGTCGGAGCGCGGATCGCGATACATCGGCACCAGCTTGGATAACGGCCTATCGCCGATGACAATACCGGCAGCATGCGTCGAGGCGTGGCGATAAAGCCCTTCGATCTTCTGGGCAATGTCGAGCAGGCGCGCCACCACCGGTTCCTTCGCCGCCTCCTCCTGCAGCTTCGGCTCCTCTTCGATCGCTTTAGAGAGCGGCGTCGGATTGGCCGGATTGTTCGGCACGAGTTTGCAGATCTTGTCTACCTGACCGTAGGGCATTTCCAGCACGCGGCCGACGTCGCGAAGTGCGGCGCGCGCCTGCAGCGAACCGAAGGTGATGATCTGCGCCACCTGCTCGCGCCCATATTTCGCCTGAACGTAACGGATCACCTCTTCGCGACGGTCCTGGCAGAAGTCGATGTCGAAGTCAGGCATTGAGACGCGTTCCGGATTGAGGAAGCGCTCGAAGAGCAGCGAGAAGCGCAGCGGGTCGACGTCGGTGATGGTCAATGCATAGGCGACCAGCGAACCGGCGCCCGAACCGCGACCGGGACCGACGGGAATATCATGCTGCTTGGCCCACTTGATGAAGTCGGAAACGATCAGGAAGTAACCCGGGAAGCGCATGCGCTCGATAACGCTGAGCTCGAACTCCAACCGCTCACGATAATCCTTTTCCTCGTAACCCGGCGACATGCCGAGCGTGGCAAGCCGCATGTCCAGCCCTTCCACCGCCTGGCGGCGCAATTCGCCCGCCTCGGCGCGTTCGGCCTCCTCGGCATCGTCGGTGGCGCCAGTGAAGCGCGGCAGGATCGGCTTTCTTGTCTTCAACACGAAGGAGCAGCGCCTGGCGATCTCGATCGTGTTCTCAAGCGCTTCCGGCAGGTCGGCAAAGAGCTTGGCCATTTCGGCCCGGCTTTTCAGATAGTGATCCGGCGTCAGGCGAAAGCGGCTGTCGTCCGAGACGATGGCGTTATGCGCAACCGCCATCAGCGCATCATGGGCGTCGTAATCGTCGCGGGTCGGAAAGAAGGCCTCGTTCGTGGCGACGAGCGGCAGGTCATGCGTGTAGGCAAGCCTGACGATCTTCTGCTCGTGCCGCTTGTCGTAGGTGCCGTGCCGCTGCAGTTCGACATAGAGTCTGTCGCCGAAGAGACGCTTCAGCGTGAGCAGCCGGGCTTCCGCCTGGCCGGGATGACCTTCCCTGACAGCCGCGTCGACCGGTCCGGTCAGGGCGCCGGTCAAGGCGATCAGACCTTCCGTGCCTGCCTCTTCCAGCCAGGAGGCTCTGACATGTATGGCCTGGTTGCTATCGCCGCCGAGATAGGCGCGGCTGACGAGATCGACCAGTCTTTCATAACCGGCCTCCGTCGCGGCAAGTAGAACGATCGATGGCAGCTTGATCAGGGCCTGCTGACCGCCGCGCTTCTCACTTTCCAATCCGTCTTCCATGTCGATGGAGACCTGGCAGCCGATGATCGGCTGCAGGCCCTCGTCCATTGCCTTCTGGGAGAATTCAAGGGCGACGAAGAGATTGTTGGTGTCGGTAATGGCGATCGCAGGCTGACTGTCGCTGGTCGCCTTGTAGAGGATCTTCTTCAGAGGCAGCGCACCCTCAAGAAGCGAATAGGCGGAGTGGACCCTCAGGTGGATGAAGCCCGGCGTGCCGCCGGTCGCCTCACCCATTGAACCCTTTTCCGTCTCCGCCATGATATGCCTTCCCAATCAGCCGAAATGAATCGGATGCATTGTCGGCATTGAGGGCAATGATGTCCAGAAGAAGACCCGCTTGCGAACCGCATGACTGCCATGCGATCCCCTGAAAACTTTAGATCGCGATGACGATCAGCGAGAAGCTGGCAACGAACATTGCGATGGAGGTGAATGCTGCGATATCACGGATCATGTCAGTCATCTGGCTCTCCTTTACTCGTTATGTTTTCAATCTGTTCCATCTATGTTCCTATGTCAACAGGAATCTTTTCCTTTGCGCTTGCGTTTGAAAATGCCGGCTCGGGACTGCGAATCGAACCTCGCCTTCGGCGCTGGCTTTGAACATGCTCCGCGACCGGCTCGACATCGCCTGCCGAACGGATCCGTACAGCGCATTCGATGTCTGATGCACCTGCCCCAAGGCGATCGAGCGATGCACTCTTTTGTTCTTCTTATGTTCTCACCGTTCTGCTATATCCGTATCAGATGAGGCAGGAGGAAGATGATAATGCTCGACACCGTGATACTGAACGACTTCATCGTAGAGGCGAAGGCCGCGACCTATGTCGGCGGTGGTGTGCCTCGCCCGCCCTGCCGGCCGGGTGCTCACGATATCGGCTACGAGCGCGGCGACTGGTCCTATCTCGACAGCTACTTCGGCGGCACCGATTTCGCCGGCCAGGAAGTGGTGTGGTTGGCCGGCGAACCCGTCTGGGTGATGAATTATTTCGGCCGCGTCGTCGCGTCCGATCTGATCGACGGCAGTGCCGCCGGAACGGTGATCAAGGCGGCGCTGTCGGCAATGTATCGGGAGGGCCGCTTTCTCGGCGGAATGGAATTCAATCATCCGTTCGGCCGCTATGTCGACCGCAGCGAAGGCGGCTGCGAGGGATTCAGCGGCCAGGAATGCATCATGGTCGATGGCCGGAGGGCCTATGTGCTCGACTATCGCGGCGGGCTGGTTATCCCCTGACCGCAGGCCGGTAAAAGATGTGGATTGGGTGCATAATGTCCGTCAAGAGGTCGGCGATAACGGCCCCTCATCCGGCTGCCGCCACCTTCTCCCCGCGCGCGGGGCGAAGGGACCATGCCGCAAGCTCCCCGTTTCCACCTCGCTCTCGCAGGGCACGTCCCCTCTCCCCGCGCGCGGGGAGAGGGCTAGGGTGAGGGGCAAGCCATCGGCGCGAGTGGGGCAACCATAGACCGAAGTCTTAGAAGTCGACGATCTTGCCGTCCGAAATCGTGACGCGCCGATCCATGCGGCCGGCAAGTTCATGGTTGTGGGTGGCGATAAGGGCGGCAAGGCCGGATTGGCGCACCAGCGCCTCTAGCGCATCGAAGACGTAGCTTGCCGTTTCCGGATCCAGATTGCCGGTCGGCTCGTCGGCAAGAAGCAGCGTCGGCGCATTAGCGACGGCGCGGGCGATCGCGACGCGCTGCTGTTCGCCGCCGGAAAGTTCAGCCGGGCGATGCGAACCGCGATGGCCGATGCGCATATAATCGAGAAGCTGGCCGGCTCGCTCCCGGGCCTCCTTCCAGGACAGGCCGGCGATCAGCTGCGGCATCATGATGTTCTCAAGCGCGGAAAATTCCGGCAGGAGGTGATGGAACTGATAGACGAAGCCGATCTCGCGTCGGCGGATCGCCGTGCGCTTCTCATCGGAAAGGCCATCGCAGGCAAGGCCGTTAATGGTAACCTCGCCGCCGTCGGGATGCTCGAGCAGGCCTGCGACATGCAGCAGGGTCGACTTGCCTGTGCCGGAGGGGGCGACAAGGGCGACGATTTCCCCTTTAGACAGCGAGAAATCCGCACCCTTCAGGATCGTGAGCAGCGTATCGCCCTGCCCGTAATGGCGCTCGACGCCGGTAAGCTTGAGGACGACGTTGCGGTTCATGAATGCGGCATTCCTTATTCGTAGCGCAGGGCCTGCACCGGATCGAGCCTGGAGGCGCGCCATGCCGGGAAGATGGTGGCGATGAAGGAGAGGCTGAGCGCCATGACGACCACCGAGATCGTTTCGCCGATATCCATCTCGGCCGGCAGCTGGCTGAGGAAATAGACCTGCGGATTGAAGATCACCGTGCCGGAGATCCAGGAGAAGAACTGGCGGATGGATTCGATATTGACGCAGACGAGAACGCCGAGCAGCACACCGGCAAGGGTACCGACGATGCCGATCGCCGCCCCGGTCATGAAGAAGATGCGCATGATGGCGCCGGCGCTGGCGCCCATGGTGCGCAGGATGGCGATATCGCTGCCCTTGTCCTTCACCAGCATGATGAGGCCGGAGATGATGTTGAGCGCCGCCACGAGCACGATCAGCGTCAGGATCATGAACATGACGTTGCGCTCGACCTGGAGTGCGGAGAAGAAGGTCTGGTTGCGCTGACGCCAGTCGGTAAGGTTAATCTGGCGGCCGGCCGCCTCTTCCACCTTCGGCCTCAGGGCGTCGATATCATCGGGATGATCGACGAAGAGCTCGATCGACTGCACCAGCCCAGCGGCATTGAAGTAGAGCTGCGCTTCCTCGAGCGGCATGAAGATGATCGAGGAATCGTATTCGGACATGCCGATCTCGAACAGGGCGGAAATCTTATAGGATTTGACGCGCGGATTGACGCCCATCGGCGTGATATCGCCTTCCGGCGAGGTCAGGGTAATGAGGTCGCCGACGCGCAGACCCAGCTGATCGGCCATGCGGGTGCCGATCAGCACGCCCTCGCCAGAGGCATAGCCCACCATGTCGCCGGATTTGATGTTGTCGGAGATTGTCTTGAGTTTCGTCAGGTCTTCGGCGCGGGCGCCGCGCACCAAAGCGCCGGTGCTGCCGCCAGCCTGAGCGGAGGCAAGCACCTGCCCTTCGACCAGGGGCAGCGCCATCTTGACGCCCGGCACCGCCGCGAGTTTGGCGGTCAAGTCGGGGTAATCGGTAAAGGGGCCATCGACCGGCTGCACGATCATATGACCGTTGATGCCGAGGATGCGCGAGACGAGTTCGGTGCGAAAGCCGTTCATGACGGCCATGACGATGATCAGCGTCGCAACGCCGAGCATGATGCCGACGAAGGAGAAGCCGGCGATCACCGAAATGAAGGCCTCCTTGCGGCGGGCGCGCAGATAGCGCCACGCCACGAGGCGCTCAAAGGTGGAAAATGGCTTGCCAGCCGGACCCAAGCCGGATTTTGAACTCCGGTCCACTGCTGCCTCTGCCATTTCGCCTCCGCTTCCTTAAGCCACGAACCTGTTGATCGCCGCTTCGATGGTCATCGTTTCACGGGCGCCGGTCTTGCGGTCCTTCACTTCGACCTCGCCGTTCGCGACCGCACGCGGGCCGGCGATGATCTGGACAGGTACGCCGATCAGGTCGGCGGTCGCGAACTTCGTGCCGGCCCGGTCGTCGGTGTCGTCATAGAGCACATCCTTGCCGGCCTTTTTCAGCGCGGCGTAGATCAGCTCACAAGTATCGTCGCAGGCCTCATCGCCCGCCTTCATGTTGATGACGACGACATCGAAGGGTGCGACCGATGCCGGCCAGATGATTCCGTTGTCATCATGCGATGCTTCGATGATGGCGGGAACAAGGCGTGTCGGACCGATACCGTAGGAACCCATGTGGACGAAGTGTTCCTTGCCGTCGGGCCCCTGGACTTTCGCGCCCATCGGCTCGGAATATTTCGTGCCGAAGTAGAAGATATGGCCAACCTCGATGCCGCGGGCGGAAAGGCGCTCGGCTTCGGGAACGGCGTTGAAAGCAGCCTCGTCGTGCATTTCCGAGGTGGCCGCGTAGAGCGAGGTCCACTTGTCGAAGATCGCCTTCAGGCCTTCGACGCTGTCGAAATCAGTGTTTTCGCCGGGAATATCGAAACCGACGAAGTCCTTATGGCAGAAGACTTCGGATTCGCCGGTATCGGCGAGGATGATGAATTCATGGCTGAGATTGCCGCCGATCGGGCCGGTATCCGCGCGCATAGGGATGGCGCGAAGGCCAAGCCGATCGAATGTTCTGAGATAGGCGGCGAACATCTTATTATAGGAATGCTCCGCCCCTTCGCGCGTCAGATCGAAGGAATAAGCGTCCTTCATCATGAATTCGCGCGAGCGCATGGTGCCGAAGCGAGGCCGGATCTCGTCACGGAACTTCAGCTGGATGTGATAGAGATTGAGCGGCAGGTCCTTGTAGGATTTGACGGAGGAGCGGAAAATATCCGTCACCATCTCCTCGTTGGTGGGGCCGTAGAGCATCGGCCGGTCCTGGCGATCCTTGATGCGCAGCATCTCCTTGCCATAGGCATCATAACGGCCGCTTTCCTGCCAGAGCTCGGCCGATTGCAGGGTCGGCATCGAAAGCTCAATGGCGCCGGCGCGGTTCTGCTCCTCGCGGATAATGGCGTTGACTTTGTCGAGCACACGCTTGCCGAGCGGCAACCAGGAATAGATGCCCTGAGACTGCTGGCGGATCATGCCGGCGCGCAGCATCAACCGATGGGAGACGATTTCCGCCTCCTTGGGGTTTTCCTTAAGGATGGGCAAGAAGTAGCGAGACAGACGCATGGCGATTCCGGAGCAGTTGAGATCCCACTGGCGAGCGGAATCGAAGATACTTGTGAATGTGGGAGCGTTCATAGCCGCTTCGCGGCGGGAAGGAAACCCGCAACTGCTGTCGGCCGCCTCCCGGACACGCATGTTCGCACCCGCAAAATGAAAGGGCGTAAAAAAGCGCGTATTTATAAGGACTTGAACGAAAATCTTGTCAACAGAAAAATTTTGCTAGGGTGTAGCAAAAATGCAAAAAAAGCTAATGACAAAGCCCAATCTTTGAGCTAGCTTTAGCTCACAAAACAGGCAAGAAGCTAAATTCTTGCTGTACTCGCGGTCAAGTCTTGGGAGGATCAGATCTTAGGCGCGCTCGTCGCAGCCCCGGCAACGGTTACAGATCACGCGATACTTAAAACAAGGCTTCTGGCCTTGTTTTTTTTTGGCTTTTCGCCCTCTCCTCCCATTCAAACTCCAGACGGCTCCCGTAAGGGAAGCCTCTCATTCCGTTAGGCGAGCTCTTTGCCGTAGCAGCACGACGCCAGTATGACGCAAAACGGCTTTTTTCCTGAATTCTGCATCTGCTCAAACTTTGAGCAAAAGCTATCTCAATAGAAGCTAGGCCCGAGTTGTGGAAGGGCGTCGAAGCCCCATCCGAAATAGGTGTCGCAGACATACCAAATGCCATAGATCAGCGCCGAGATCAGCGTCGTCAGCGAAAAGACGAAGGCGGCGCGAAAGCGGGTGGGCGCGCTTGGCACGGTGCCGAGCACGATATCGTCGTCTTCCGCCTGGGTGCGCAGGCCGATCGGCAGAACGGCGAACAGCGTCATCCACCAGATGATAAAGTAGACGGCGAATCCCTGGAGGAAGGTCTGGAGCATTAGCTTTCCCGGTGGTGTCTTGCCGACAGTACGCATCAAGCGCTGTGTCGCGTGGAACTGGCGCACTTATACGGTGGAATAGCGTCCAACTCAAAGCGAAGGAAACATTTCGTCGTCTTCGGGTCACTCTGCCGCAGCGAAACCGGGTCCGATTGTATTTGATTTAGGCCTGTTCGAGTTCGATCAGCGTGCCGAAGAAATCCTTCGGGTGCAAAAAGAGCACCGGCTTGCCATGCGCGCCGGTCTTCGGCTTGATATCGCCAAGCACCCGCGCGCCGGCGGCGACCAGTCGATCACGGGCGAGGATGATATCGTCCACCTCGTAACAGATATGATGCATGCCGCCGGACGGGTTCTTTTCGAGGAAAGTTGCGATTGGCGAGTCCTGCCCGAGCGGCTGCAGCAATTCGACCTTGGTGTTCGGCAACTCGACGAAGACCACGGTGACCCCGTGTTCCGGCAGAGGCTGCGGCTCAGATACCGCGGCCCCCAGCGTGTCGCGATAAGCGGCCGTCGCCGCTGCGAGGTCGGGAACGGCGATGGCGATGTGGTTCACCCGTCCGAGCATGGTCAGACCTTGGTTACGAAGGCGGTGACAACGGGCTTCTTGCCCCAGGCGTGATTTGCGGCCGCGCGGATGGCACGGCGCACGGCCTCCTGCAGCATGTCGATATCCTTGCGGCGGGCGCGCGGAATGCTTTCGATGGCGCTGATCGCCGCATCGTAGAGCGTATCTTCCATCTCCTCGCCTTCGTCATCATAAACCGGCAGACCGATCGAGACGAGATCGGGATCGCCGAGAATGTCATAACGGGCGTCGAGCACGACGTTGACCGCGACATGGCCGACATAGGAGAGTTTCTTGCGCTCGCCGATGCCCATTTCGTCGAAATCGCCGATCAGCAGGCCGTCCTTGTAGATCCGGCCATGCGGCGCTTCGCCGATCACCTCGACCGGCCCCGGCGCCAGCCGCAGGATATCGCCGTTGCGCACCCGCGGCACAATCGCGATGCCGGATTGCTCGGCAAGTTCCTTATGCGCCGTCAGATGTGTCGCCTCGCCATGTACCGGCACGACGATTTTCGGCCGGGTCCACTCATACATCCTCTGCAACTCGTTGCGGCGCGGATGGCCGGAGACGTGGACGAGCGCCTCAGTATCGGTGATGATATGCACGCCCTGCTCGACAAGGCCGTTCTTGATGTCCTGGATCGCCTTCTCGTTGCCGGGAATGGCACGCGAAGAAAAGACGACGATATCACCTGCCGCAAAGGCCACATTGCGCATCTCGTCACGGGAGAGCTTGGCAAGGGCCGCCCGCGCCTCACCCTGGCTACCGGTCAAGATGACGACGACCTTGTCGCGCGGGATATAGCCGTACTCCTCCTCGGAAATGAAAGGTTTGACCCCTTCCATCAGGCCGATGTCACTAGCGACATCGACGACGCGCTTCAGCGAACTGCCGAGCAGCAGCACTTCGCGGCCGGCCGCCTCGGCAGCCTCGGCTACGGTGCGAATACGCCCGACATTGGACGAGAAGGTCGTGATCGCCACCCGGCCCTCGGCATCCTCGATGATCTTGCGCAGGCTTTCCGACACATCCTTCTCGGAGGGTGAAACACCGTCGCGCAGGGCGTTGGTGGAATCGCACATCAGCGCCAGCACGCCCTCGTCGCCAAGCTGGCGGAAGCGTGTCTCATCGGTCAGAGGCCCGAGCGAAGGCTCGTGGTCGATCTTCCAGTCCCCCGTATGGATGATGTTGCCGGCCGGCGTGCGGATCATCAGCGACATCGGCTCGGGGATCGAATGGTTGACGGCCACACCTTCGATGCTGAACGGACCGACATTGATAGTATCGCCCGCCTTGAACGGCGTCACCGGCACTTCGCCGATCGTCGCCTTCTCGAAGTTGCGTTTGGCTTCAAGCAGCCCCGATGTAAAGGCCGAAGCGAAAACCGGAACGTTGAGGCCCGGCCAGAGATCGGCGAGTGCCCCGTAATGGTCTTCATGGGCGTGGGTGATGATGATTGCCTTGAGATTCTTTCGCTCGCTGGCAAGGAAGCGGATATCGGGCAGCACGAGGTCGACACCCGGCAAGTCAGGTCCCGGAAAAGTGACGCCGCAATCGACCATGATCCACTGGCGATGCTCGGGCGGGCCGTAGCCGTAAAGGGCAAGATTCATCCCGATCTCGCCGACGCCGCCCAGAGGCAGGAATACCAATTCGTCCTGTTTCGCCATAATTTTCGTTTTTTCCGCTATCTAAAAAACACATCACCGGCGGCAATAGACATGATCGTGCCAGCGCCGGTATCGAGCATCAACAAGCCATTATCATCAATCCCGGCGAATTGTCCGGAAATCGACCGGTCCGGTAAATTGACCGTGATCTTTTCCCCGATGCCACAGGCAATGGCGCGCCAGAGCGCGGTGATCTCGGCAATGCCGCGGCCCTGATCCCATATTTCGAGCACATCCGCCATCGCCGCGAAAAGATGAGCGAAAACTTCCTCCGGCGAAGCCGCGCTCGCATGCTGGCGCAGGCAGGTGACGGGATAGAGCGGATTGTCCGGCATGACCGAGACATTGATGCCGATGCCAACGATCAGCGCATAACGGCCATCCGGCAGCCCCTCGCCTTCGACCAGGATGCCGCAGGTCTTCTTCCTGCCAATGAGAATATCGTTCGGCCATTTGACCTCAAGCGGTTCGCCGCCGGGGGGCAGTACCCTGCGGATGGCCTGGTGAACGGCAACGGCAACCGCCAGCGGCAGCGAGCCGAGGCGCTCCATCGGCGCCGGGTCGATCAGCAGAAGAGACGCGTAGAGATTGCCGCGTTCGGAAACCCAGAGCCTGCCGCGACGGCCGCGGCCGCCGGTCTGCCTCTCGGCCGTCACCCAGAGATTGCCGGGATCCCCCGCCCGGGCTCGGGCGAGGCATTCGCTGTTGGTGGACGATGTTTCCGACAGAGCCTCATGCCTGATATCGCCGAGCGATATCCGGCGTCGTCCGTCGGAGGCCATCAGAAGAGCGTCGCAGCGGCAAGCTCTGCCGCGCCGCCGATCGGGCCGCCGATGAGCACATAGGCGGTGACGAAGAGACCGGAGAGACCGAAGACCAGACGCAGGGCGCTGGAGACACGGGCGAATTCGCCGGTCGCTTCATCGAACCACATCAGCTTGATGACACGCAGATAATAATAGGCGCCGACGACCGAGGCGAGAACGCCGATGATGGCAAGCGCATAAAGCTTGGCTTCGATCGCAGCAACGAAGACGAAGTATTTGGCGAAGAATCCGGCGAGCGGCGGAATGCCGGCGAGCGAGAACATCAGCGCCGTCAGCACCACAGCCATGAACGGGTTGGTTGTGGAAAGGCCGGCGAGATCGTTGACGTTTTCGACGACGGTGCCGTCCTTGCGGCGCATCGACATGATGATCGCGAAGGTGCCGAGCGTCATGATCATGTAAATGACCATGTAAAGCATGACGCCGGAAACGCCGGTCTGGTTGCCGGCGGCAAGGCCGACCAGCGCATAGCCCATGTGGCCGATCGAGGAATAGGCCATCAGCCGCTTGATGTTCTTTTGGCCGATCGCGGCAAAGGAGCCGAGCAGCATCGAGGCGATCGAGATGAAGACGACGACCTGCTGCCAGTCAGCCAGGACCGGCTGAAAGGCGGTGATGACCATGCGTGTCATCATCGCCATAGCGGCAACCTTGGGGGCTGCGGCGAGGAAGGCGGTAACCGGCGTCGGCGCGCCTTCATAAACGTCCGGCGTCCACATGTGGAAGGGAACGGCCGAGATCTTAAAGGCGATGCCGGCGAGGATGAAGACCAGGCCGAAGATGAGGCCGAGCGAACGCGCGCCTTCAACCGAAAGCGCCTGGGCGATCTCGGCGAAATGGGTATGGCCGGTGAAGCCGTAGACCAGCGACATGCCGTAGAGCAGCATGCCGGAGGACAGCGCGCCGAGGACGAAATATTTGAGGCCGGCTTCGGTCGACTTCAGGCTGTCGCGGTTGATCGCGGCGACGACGTAAAGCGCCAGCGACTGCAGTTCCAGCGCGAGATAGAGCGAGATCAGGTCGTTGGCCGAGATCATCAGCAGGATGCCGAGGGTCGCAAGCACCAGCAGAACCGGGAACTCGAACTTGTCGAGCTGATTTTCGCGGGCATGCCCCATGGTCATGAACAGGGCGACCAGCGAACCGATGAGCGCCACCAGCTTCATGAAGCGCGAGAAGCCGTCAGCCATATAGACGCCGCCGAAGGCGAGGCCTTCCGCCGGCACAAAGAGCAGCCACAGACCGGATGCGAGCAGCAGGACGATGGCAAGGCCGGTGACGGCAAGGCCCGACCGCTCGCCTGAGAAGACGCCGACCATCAACAGGACCAGGGCGCCGACCGCGAGGATGAGCTCCGGCGCGGAAAGATGCAGACTGAGGAGAATTGTTTCAGCGGTCATGTCCGATAAGTCCCGTCATCATTTCATAGACAGCGCAACATTCTGCGCTGCGTGCACGGCGGCCGTGTAGTTGTTGACCAGCAGATCCACCGAGGCGGCCGTCGCATCGAAGACCGGAGCCGGATAAACGCCGAAGAAAATGGTCAGCGCGACCAGCGGATAGAGAATAAGCTGTTCGCGTCTCGAAAGATCGAGCAGCGCCTTCAGCTTTTCCTTCTCGAGGGCGCCGAAGATTACCCGGCGATAGAGCCAGAGCGCATAAGCGGCCGAGAGAATGACGCCAGTGGCGGCAAAGAGCGCGACCCAGGTGTTGACCCGGAAGACGCCGATCAGCGTCAGGAATTCGCCGATGAAGCCAGACGTGCCGGGAAGCCCGACATTGGCCATGGTGAAGACCATCATCGCCACGGCATATTTCGGCATGTTGTTGACGAGGCCGCCATAGGCGTTGATCTCGCGGGTGTGGGTACGGTCGTAGACGACGCCGACGCAGAGGAAGAGCGCGCCGGAGACGATGCCGTGCGAGAGCATCTGGAAGATAGACCCCTGAACACCCTGCATGTTGGCGGCGAAGATGCCCATGGTCACGTAGCCCATATGCGCCACCGAGGAATAGGCGATCAGCTTCTTGATATCATCCTGCATCATTGCCACCAGCGAGGTGTAGATGATGGCGATGACCGACATGGCGAAGACGAGCGGCGCGAAATAGTCGGAGGCGACCGGGAACATGCCGAGCGAGAAGCGGATGAGACCGTAGCCGCCGAGCTTCAAGAGCACACCGGCCAGGATCACCGAACCTGCCGTCGGCGCCTGAACGTGGGCGTCCGGAAGCCACGTATGGACCGGCCACATCGGCATCTTCACCGCGAACGAGGCGAAGAAGGCAAGCCAGAGCCATGTCTGCAGCGCCGGCGGGAACTTGTAGGCGAGCAGCGCGGTGATGTCGGTCGTGCCGGCCTGCCAGTACATCGCCATGATGGCGAGCAGCATCAGCACCGAGCCGAGCAGCGTATAGAGGAAGAACTTGTAGCTCGCATAGACACGGTCCTTGCCGCCCCAGACGCCGATGATCAGGAACATCGGGATGAGGCCCGCTTCGAAGAAGACGTAGAAGAGCACGATATCGAGCGAGACGAAGACGCCGACCATCATCGTTTCGAGGATGAGGAAGGCGATCATGTATTCCTTCAGGCGCTTCTCGATCGAGAGCCAGCTCGCGAGCACGCAGAAGGGCATGAGGAAGGTCGACAGAATGACGAACAGCATGGAAATGCCGTCGACGCCGACGTGGTAGCCGATGCCGGTGCCGAGCCAATCATGCTTTTCGAGCATCTGGAAGCCGGGATTGGCATTGTCGAAGCCGATCCAGATGAAGAGCGAGACGACGAAAGTGAAGACGGTGGTGATCAGCGAGATCCACAGCACGTTCTTCCGGCCGCTTTCGCTGTCGCCATTCATCAAGAGCAGGAGCACCACACCGACGAGCGGCAGGAAGGTGACCGTTGAAAGAATAGGCCAATCGGTCATCAGAAGGAACTCCCGAGCATCATCCAGGTAACGAGCGCCGCAATGCCGAGCAGCATGGCGAATGCATAGTGATAGAGGTAACCGGTCTGCAGGCGGACGACGCGGTCGGTGACGGCGACAACGCGGGCTGCCACGCCGTTCGGGCCATAGGTATCGATGACGCCGACGTCACCCTTCTTCCACAGGAAGCGGCCAAGCGCCCTTGCCGTGCGGACGAAGAGGAAGTCGTAGAGTTCGTCGAAGTACCACTTGTTGAGCAGGAAGTGGTAGAGCACCCGGTGCTGCTTGGCGAGGACGCGCGGCGTCTGCGGCGAGCGGATATACATGTACCAGGCTATGACGAAGCCGATCAGCATGGCGATGAACGGGCTCAGGCCCACGAGCGCCGGCACATGGTGGAACTCCTCGACCAGTTCGTTCTCGGCGCCGGTAAACAGCGCGCCCTTCCAGAACTCGGCATATTCCTCGCCGTAGAACCGGCCTTCGAAGATCACGCCCGCCAGCACCGCGCCGATCGCCAGGAGATAAAGCGGCACCAGCATGACCTGCGGCGATTCGTGGACGTGGTGCATGACCTCGTGCGAAGCGCGCGGCTTGCCGAAGAAGGTCATGAAGATCAGACGCCAGGAGTAGAAGCTGGTGAACAGAGCGGCAATGACGAGCAACGAGAAGGCAAAGCCCGCGACCGGCGAATGCGAGGCATAGGTCGCCTCGATGATCACGTCCTTGGAGAAGAAGCCGGCAAAGCCGATCGGCGTGAAGGGAATGCCGACGCCGGTGATCGCCAGCGTGCCGATGATCATCATCCAGAACGTTACCTTGATGTGTGGCCGCAGGCCACCCATGTAGCGCATGTCCTGCTCGCCATCGACGGCGTGGATGACCGAGCCGGCGCAGAGGAAGAGCAGCGCCTTGAAGAAGGCGTGCGTAAAGAGATGGAAGATCGCCGCGCCATAGGCCCCTACCCCGAGCGCCACGAACATGTAGCCGAGCTGCGAGCAGGTGGAATAGGCGATGACGCGCTTGATGTCGTTCTGGACCAGGCCGACAGTTGCCGCGAAGAAGGCGGTGATCGCGCCGATGACGGTAACGACGGTCAGTGCGTCGGGCGACAATTCGAAGAGCGGCGACATGCGGGCGACGAGGAAGACGCCGGCGGTGACCATGGTGGCGGCATGGATGAGGGCCGAGACCGGGGTCGGGCCTTCCATCGCGTCCGGCAGCCAGGTGTGCAGCAGGAACTGCGCCGACTTGCCCATCGCGCCCATGAATAGCAGCAGGCAGATGCCGGTCAGCGCATGCGCCTTGTCGAGCTGCATGCCGAAGAGGTTGAGGATCACTTCGCTCGCCTCGCCGCCACCTTCATGCGGGGCGAAATTCGATGCATTAGCGAAGATCGTATCGAGGTTGATCGAGCCGAACAGCACGAAGACGCCGGCAATGCCGAGCACGAAACCGAAGTCGCCGACGCGGTTGACGATGAAAGCCTTCATCGCCGCGGCCGTCGCCGAAGGCTTCTTGAACCAGAAGCCGATCAGTAGATAGGAGGCGAGACCGACGCCTTCCCAGCCGAAGAACATCTGGGCAAGATTGTCGGCTGTCACCAGCATCAGCATGGCGAAGGTGAAGAGCGACAGATAGGCAAAGAAGCGCGGGCGATGCGGATCGGTATGCATGTAGCCGATCGAATAGATATGCACCAGCGTCGAGACCGTGTTGACCACGATCAGCATGACGGAGGTGAGCGTATCCACGCGCAGCGACCAGGAGACGTCGATGCCGCCGGACTGGATCCAGCGCAGCACCTCGACCTTGATCGGCCCGCCTTCAAGATGGCCCATGCCGACGTTAAAGAAGACGATCCAGGACAGGATGCCGGCAATGATCATCAGGCCGCTGGTGACATATTCCGAAGCCTTGGCGCCGATGGCGCGGCCGAAAAGGCCGGCGACGATGGCGCCGATCAAGGGAAGAAAGACAATAGCCTTATAGAGGAACATGAGCCACTCAGCCCTTCATCATATTGACGTCTTCGACCGCGATCGAGCCGCGGTTGCGGTAGAAGACAACGAGAATTGCAAGACCGATCGCCGCTTCGGCAGCCGCGACCGTCAGAATGAACAGCGCGAAGACCTGACCGACAATGTCGTTCAGGAAGTGAGAGAAGGCGACCATGTTGATGTTGACAGCAAGCAGGATCAGTTCGACCGACATAAGGATGACGATGACGTTCTTCCGGTTGAGGAAGATGCCGAAGACGCCGAGCGTGAAGAGGATGGCGCTGACCGTCAGGTAATGGGAAAGTCCGATGACCATGTTCTTTGTTCCTTGACCTGCCTTTAGACGCCCTGCCCGGGCTTGACCGACACCACCTCGACGGCGGTGGCGGGCGTGCGGGCAACCTGCCTTGAGATATTCTGCCGCTTGATGTTGGTGCGATGCCTCAGCGTCAGCACGATCGCGCCGATCATGGCGACCAGCAGCACCAGGCCGGCAATCTGGAAGAAATAGACGTAGTTGGTGTAAAGCACGTCGCCGAGAGCGGCCGTATTCGTACGCTCGCTGAGCGCCGGGATCGGCATGGCGACTGACTTGGCGATATCAGGCGAGATGACGCTGCCGCCGATCACGACGATCAACTCGGCCGCCAGGATGATCCCAATCAACCCGCCGATCGGCGCATATTCGAGCACGCCTGCCCTCAATTCGGTGAAGTCAATGTCGAGCATCATCACCACAAAGAGGAAGAGGACGGCGACGGCGCCGACATAAACGACGAGCAGGATCATCGCCAGGAACTCGGCGCCGAGCAGCAGGAACAGGCCGGCCGCGTTGAAGAACACCAGGATCAGGAACAGAACCGAGTGAACCGGGTTCTTCGCCCAGATGACCATGAACGCCGACGCCACAGCGACAAAGGCGAAAAGATAGAAAAATAGAGCCTGCAGACCCATGTTGGTGCCTTTTTCATCTTCCCCCGGGCAGCCGGGAGTTTCCCTGCCCGATGAAGCTTCGCGGCACTCGCCGGCAAAGCTCCTGTACATATTGACCGCGACAGGAGCGAGCGCTCCATCACAGCATTTCAGATATCAATCAGCGATACGGCGAGTCGATCGCGATGTTGCGGGCGATTTCACGCTCCCACCGGTCTCCGTTATCGAGAAGGCGCGCCTTGTCGAAATAGAGCTCTTCGCGGGTTTCCGTCGCAAATTCGAAATTCGGACCTTCGACGATCGCATCGACCGGGCAGGCTTCCTGGCAGAAGCCGCAATAGATGCACTTCACCATGTCGATGTCATAGCGCACCGTGCGGCGTGTGCCGTCGTTGCGGCGCGGACCGGCCTCGATGGTGATGGCCTGGGCAGGACAGATCGCCTCGCAGAGCTTGCAGGCGATGCAGCGTTCCTCGCCGTTCGGATAACGGCGCAGCGCGTGCTCGCCGCGGAATCGCGGGGAGACCGGGCCCTTTTCGAAGGGGTAATTGATCGTCGCCTTCTGGCGGAAGAAATAGCGCATCGACAGAAAGAACGCGCCGAAGAATTCCTTGAGGAACAGCGAGTTGATGGAGCTGGACAAGCTTGCCATCTTCAACCTCCAATTTTGCCGGAAACGAGAGCAGGCATCATTACGCCCATCCCATCAGTTTCAGCACGAATGCAACGATAATCACCATAGCGAGCGACAGCGGCAGGAAGACTTTCCAGCCGAGACGCATGAGCTGGTCGTAGCGGTAGCGCGGGACGAAGGCTTTGACCATCGCGAATATGAAGAACACGAAGCATGCCTTCAGCATGAACCAGATGATGCCAGGGACCCAGTTGAGGATCCAGATATCGACCGGAGGCAGCCAGCCGCCGAGGAAGAGGATCGTCGTCAGCGAGCACATCAGGCAGACGGCGGCATATTCGCCTAGCATGAACATCATGTATGGCGAGGAGCCGTATTCGACCATGAAGCCGGCGACAAGTTCCGACTCCGCTTCCGGAAGGTCGAAAGGCGGGCGGTTCGTCTCGGCGAGCGCCGAGATAAAGAAGACGATGAACATCGGGAACAGCGACAGCCAGTGCCAGTCGAGGAACGAGGCCGGCAGGCCGAGCATGGTGCCGAGGCCATTGTGCTGCGCATTGACGATGTCGGTCAGGTTGAGCGAGCCGACGCAGAGCAGAACGGTGACGATGACGAAGCCGATCGAGACTTCATAGGACACCATCTGTGCGGCCGAGCGCAGCGCGCCGAGGAACGGGTATTTCGAATTCGAAGCCCAGCCGCCCATGATGATGCCGTAGACTTCGAGAGAGGAGATCGCGAAAATATAGAGGATGCCGACATTGATGTTGGCGATCACCCAGCCGTCGGCGAGCGGCACCACCGCCCAGGTCGACAGCGCCAGAAGCACCGTAACCAGCGGGGCCAGCAGGAACACCGCCTTGTTGGCGCCGGCCGGAATGATCGGCTCCTTGAAGACAAACTTCAGAAGGTCGGCGAAGGACTGGAACAGGCCGAAGGGACCGACGACGTTCGGACCGCGGCGCAGCTGCACCGCCGCCCAGATCTTGCGGTCGGCAAGCAGCACGTAAGCGATGAAGACGAGCAGGCAGACGAGAAGCAGCAGCGACTGACCGATCATGATGATCCCCGGCCAGACATAGGTTGAGAAGAAAGAATCCATGAGTTCCTGCCCTTACTCTGCCGCGACTTTGAAATTGTTGCGGGCCAATGCCGAGCACTCGGCCATGACAGCCGAGGCGCGCGCTATCGGGTTCGTCAAATAGAAGTCTTTGACCGGCGACGCAAACCCTGACTTGTTCATCTTGCCGGCTTTTTTCGCGACTGCGGCAATTTGGGCGCTATCGGTTTCGGCGATCTCGTCGATGGCGGCGAAATGCGGGAAAGCGGCATAGAGCCGGCCGCGCAGCTCGCTCAGCGAATCGAAGGGAAGCTTCTTGCCGAGCACGTCCGACAGGGCGCGAATGATCGCCCAGTCCTCGCGGGCATCACCCGGCGCAAAGCCTGCGCGGTAGCCCATCTGGACACGGCCTTCGGTATTGACCCAGGTGCCGGACTTTTCGGTATAGGCTGCGGCCGGCAGGATCACGTCGGCATGGTGGGCGCCATTATCGCCGTGCGAGCCGATATAGACGGTGAGCTTGGCCTTCTTGGCGGTGAAGTCGAGTTCGTCGGCGCCAAGCAGGAAGAGCACGTCCATTGCCGTCAGCATCTCGGCGGCGCTGACGCCCTTGGCACCGGGTACGAAGCCGAGGTCGAGTCCTCCGACGCGCGAAGCGGCAGTGTGGAGGACGGCAAAGCCGTTCCAGCCGTCGACGACCGCACCGACCGAACCGGCAAGCTTGGCGGCACTTGCGAGTACGCCGGCGCCATCGCTGCGCGACAGCGCGCCCTGGCCGATGATGATCATCGGCTTGGCGGCGTTCTTCAGGACGTCCGCGAAGGCATGACTGCCGTCGACCAGATCCTTCAGTGTGTCGGGTCCGCCGCCGAGATAGTCATAGCTGTAACGCAGTTCACCGGGCTCGCCGATCACGCCGATCGGGAACTTGCCGCGGCGCCAGCGCTTGCGGATGCGGGCATTGAGGATAGCCGCCTCGAAACGTGGATTGGCGCCGATGATCAGCAGCGCGTCGGCCTGGTCGATGCCAGCAATTGTCGGGTTGAAAAGGTAGCTGGCGCGGCCGAGCGACGGATCGAGTGCCGTCCCATCCTGGCGACAGTCGAGATTGGCCGATCCCAGCGACTTCACCAGTTCGGAGAGCGCATACATTTCTTCGACGGAAGCGAGGTCGCCCGCGATCGCACCGATCTTGTCACCCGAGGTGGCGCTGACAGCAGCCTTGATGGCGCCGAAGGCTTCGGCCCAGCTCGCCGGCTGCAGGCGGCCGTCGCGGCGGACGTAAGGCCGGTCGAGGCGCTGCGTCTTCAAACCATCCCAGATGAAGCGGCTCTTGTCGGAAATCCACTCTTCGTTGATCGCCTCGTTGACACGCGGCAGGATGCGCATCACTTCACGGCCACGGGTGTCGACGCGGATCGCCGAACCGACGGCATCCATGACGTCGATCGACTCGGTCTTGTTCAATTCCCAGGGGCGCGCGGTGAAGGCGAAGGGCTTGGAGGTGAGCGCGCCGACCGGGCATAGGTCGACGACGTTGCCCTGCAGTTCGGAGGTCATCGCCTGTTCGAGATAGGTGGTGATCTCGGCATCCTCGCCGCGGCCGATCAGGCCGAGCTCGGAAATGCCGGCAACCTCAGTGGTGAAGCGGACACAGCGCGTGCAATGGATGCAGCGGTTCATCACCGTCTTGACGAGCGGGCCGATATACTTGTCCTCGACGGCGCGCTTGTCTTCCTGGTAGCGGGAGGTGTCGATGCCGAAGGCCATCGCCTGATCCTGCAGGTCGCATTCGCCGCCCTGGTCGCAGATCGGGCAATCGAGCGGATGGTTGATCAGCAGGAATTCCATCACGCCTTCGCGGGCCTTCTTGACCATCGGCGTGTTGGTGAAGACCTCGGGCAGTTCGCCATTCGGGCCGCCGCGGATGTCGCGCACGCTCATGGCGCAGGAAGCCTGCGGCTTCGGCGGGCCGCCCTTCACCTCGACAAGGCACATGCGGCAGTTGCCGGCAACCGACAGGCGTTCGTGGAAGCAGAAGCGCGGAACTTCGGCGCCGGCATCCTCACACGCCTGCAATAGCGTGAAATGATCCGGAACTTCGATCTCGTTGCCGTCAATCTTCAGTTTTGCCATCGTCGCTCAGTCCTGTTTCCCGTTTGCCTGAAGGCGGCAAACAAACCTGTTTTGCAACATTCTCTTTGCCGAGCCGGATCTTTCGTCCTGCTGGCAGCCGATGTCGCCCAAATTGTCTGTCGCGCGTTCCAGACGCGGAACCCGCACCGGCAGCTGCAGCGTGAGGCCCCGCCCCTGCGCCGATCCGCCCTATCTCCGGCCGGTTTGCACGGCCGGACAGTTCATTTCCTTCTGCGGCCTCGCCCGACCAGAACCTTCGCCTGACCAATCCAGTCGTCGCGCCCGATACGGCCGTTAAGGCCGAGCTCGGCGTCGAGCCGGGCAATATCCTCGTCGGTCCAGGCGGCAATATCGGCGAAGCCGCGAATGCCTTTGGTGTTCAACACCTGCTCCAGCTTCGGGCCGATGCCGGCGATCAGCTTGAGATCGTCGGCCTTTGCAGTCCGCTGAGCGGCTTTTGCATTCACAGCCGGCTTTGGCCGGCTCGCCGGCACCGGTTCGGCAGCCGGCTTGACGACTGTCAGCCTCGGCCCAGCCTTCCGCTCGACCGCAGGATTGTCGGCCGCGGGCTTGCTGAAAGCCTTGACGGCCGGGCGGATATTTTTCGGTCGGATATCGACTGCGGGCGCCGGTTCGTCGGGCGGCGTGTCATCAAGGGCTGCGGCGAGTTTGCCCGTCGTTTCCAGAGCGCCCTGGAAGGCTCCGAAAAAGGCGCTCGCCATCTGCGTCGAGAGGCCGAAACCGATTGCCGTTGCGGCGGCAAAGGCTGCGGCAGGGTGCGCCATCAGCGGATGCACAGGCATTGCCTGCGCGTTTTCCAGCATCTCGGCGGCAAGACGGCCGAAGCCGGCCGCGAAATCAGCGGTCTCTTCCTTCTTCCCACTCTTGGATGCCTTGTCCGTCATGATTACTCAGCCGCCTCCAAAACCGCCCCGTGGTCGAGCGCACTTGCCGTATACTGGTCGATGCGCTTTTCGATCTCGGGGCGGAAGTTACGGATCAGGCCCTGCACCGGCCATGCGGCGGCGTCGCCGAGCGCACAGATGGTGTGGCCTTCGATTTGCTTCGTCACCTGGAACAGCATGTCGATTTCGCGCTTCTGGGCATTGCCCTTGGCCATGCGCTCCATCACGCGCCACATCCAGCCCGTGCCTTCGCGGCAGGGCGTGCACTGGCCACAGCTCTCATGCTTGAAGAACGCGGAGATGCGGGCGATCGCCTTGATGACGTCGGTGGACTTGTCCATGACGATCGCGGCGGCCGTGCCGAAGGAGGAGCCGACACCGCGCAGGCCGTCGAAATCCATCGGGCAATCGATGATGTCCTTGGCCGGAACGATCGGGCAGGATGCGCCGCCCGGAATGACGGCGAGCAGGTTGTCCCAGCCGCCGCGGATGCCGCCAGCGTGGCGGTCGACTAGTTCGCGGAATGTGATACCCATTTCCTCTTCGACGGTGCACGGCTTATTGACGTGGCCGGAGAGCATGAACAGCTTGGTGCCGACATTGTTCGGACGGCCGATAGACGAGAACCAGCCGGCGCCGCGGCGCAGGATCGTCGGCGCGACAGCGATCGATTCGACGTTGTTGACGGTCGTCGGGCAGCCGTAGAGACCCATATTGGCGGGGAACGGCGGCTTGAGCCGCGGCTGGCCCTTCTTGCCCTCGAGGCTCTCGAGCAGCGCGGTTTCCTCACCGCAGATATAGGCGCCGGCGCCGTGATGGACAAAGATATCCATGTCCCAGCCGAGCTTGTTGTTCTTGCCAAGCAGGCCGTAATCATAACATTCGTCGATTGCAGCCTGCAGCGCTTCACGCTCGCGGATATATTCGCCGCGCACATAGATATAGGCGGTATTGGCGCCCATGGCGAAGCTCGCGACGACGCAGCCTTCGATCAGCGTGTGCGGATCGTGGCGCATGATGTCGCGGTCCTTGCAGGTGCCGGGCTCCGATTCGTCGGCATTGACGACCAGGTAATGCGGGCGGCCGTCGCTTTCCTTCGGCATGAAGGACCATTTGAGACCCGTGGGGAAGCCGGCGCCGCCGCGGCCGCGAAGGCCAGAGGCCTTCATCTCGTTGATGATCCAATCGCGGCCCTTTTCGAGGATCTGCTTGGTGCCATCCCAATGGCCGCGGCTCATCGCGCCCTTCAGGGACTTGTCCTTGAGGCCGTAGATGTTGGTAAAGATGCGGTCTTTATCTTGTAACATGCTTCACCTCTTACCGCGGCTTCTTGCCGAAGACCTTGATATATTCCGCTTCGCCGCCCTTGGCGAGCGCCTTGGCCTGCTTGACCCAGTCGTCACGCTCGATGCGGCCGCGGAAATTCAGGTAGCCATCGACCCATTCGCGCTCGGCCTTCTTCCAGCCTGCGACCTGCGAGAAGGTGAAGATGCCGATTTCATTCAATGTCGCCTCGATCTTCGGACCGACGCCGGAGATCATCTTCAGGTCATCCGGTGCGGCGGGCTTTTCGATGCCGGCTGGACGGTTCTTGTCAGTCAGGCTGGGCTTGGCCGCCGGAGCGGTTTCGGCCTTGGCCGCAGCAAGCGCCGGCTCGGCAGGCGCCGTGCCGGAAACCGGCTGCTGCGCGGCTGCCTTGGCATTCTTCGCTGCTGCCTTCGGCGCCGTCGCCGGCGTCTTCAAGGCGGCATTGGTCTCGGCATCGGTGCTCTTCGGGCGGCCGGCCTCGGAGGGCGGGACCGGCGCGCCGTCGACCGGTGCCGACACGGTTTCGGTATCGGCCTTCTTGGCGCGTGTCCTTGCCTTCGGCTCTTCCGTCGTCAGCGAGGTCGGGCCGCCTTCAGGTGCTGAGAATATCCGGTCGATCTGGGTGCCCGGCTTGATGCTCGCGCCATTGCCGGCGGCAAAGGTGTCGATGATCTCTTCGAGGCGCTCCGGCGTCAGGTCTTCGTACGTGTCCTTGCCGATCATCACCATCGGGGCGTTGACGCAGGCGCCAAGACATTCGACCTCTTCCCAGGAGAGCGTGCCTTCGGCATTGCGCTCGAAGGGGTGCACGTGGATCTTGCTCTTGCAGACCGACATCAGCGCTTCCGAGCCGCGCAGCATGCAGGGCGTCGTGCCGCAGACCTGGACATGGGCGCGCGTGCCGACAGGATGCAGCTGGAACTGCGTATAGAAGGTCGCGACCTCGAGCACTCTGATATAGGCCATGTCGAGCATGTCGGCGATCTTTTCGATCGCCGCGCGCGTGACCCAGCCGTCCTGTTCCTGCGCCCGCATCAGCAGCGGAATGACCGCCGACTGCTGGCGGCCGGCGGGGTATTTCTGGATCGTCTTGTCCGCCCAGACCGCATTTTCATCGCTGAAGGCGAATGCGGCAGGCTGAAATTGATCTTCGGCTAATCGACGAACGGACATTCTTCCTCACGCCTTGTCAGTTTAGGGTTCCACACCGCGAAGCGGTCAAAGACTGCATTTCGCAGGCATAGGCCGACTGGTCTTTCTGCATAAATACGACGAATTTGCTGCCATTCGGAATGGCGGCCTTGATCTGATAGCCCTTGGACAAAAGCTCGCCCATGGACGATTGCTGCCCCGGCGGCGTCACTTCCTTATGACCCAGCGGCGTGCCGAGGGTGTCGGCCTCCTGGGCCGAAACCCCGGATGCCGCAAGAAGAATTGCGACGGCCAGCGGCAGAAGCTGCATCAGCGGTCCACCTCGCCGAAGACGATATCGAGCGAGCCAAGGACAGCAGCGACGTCGGCGAGCTGATGGCCGCGGCACATGAAGTCCATCGCCTGCAGATGGGCGTAACCCGGAGCGCGGATCTTGCAGCGATACGGCTTGTTCGAGCCGTCGGAGACGAGATAGACGCCGAACTCGCCCTTCGGCGCCTCGACGGCGGCATAAACCTCGCCGGCAGGCACGTGGTAGCCTTCGGTGTAGAGCTTGAAATGGTGGATCAGCGCCTCCATCGAGCGCTTCATCTCGCCACGCTTCGGCGGCACGACCTTGCCGTCGATCGACGAGAAAGGACCGGTCTTCGCATCCGAGAGCAGGCGATTGACGCACTGCTTCATGATGCGGACCGATTGGCGCATCTCGATCATGCGGATCAGGTAGCGGTCGTAATTGTCGCCGTTCTTGCCGATCGGGATGTCGAATTCGAGATCGGAATAACATTCGTAGGGCTGGGCGCGACGCAGGTCCCAAGCAGCGCCCGAACCGCGCACCATGACGCCGGAGAAGCCCCAGGCCCAGCAATCTTCCAGAGAGACGACGCCGATGTCGACGTTGCGCTGCTTGAAGATACGGTTGCCGGTCAAAAGGTCGTCGATGTCGTCGAGCGCCTTCAGGAACGGATCGCACCAGTCGCCGATGTCCTGCACGAGCTTTTCCGGCAGATCCTGGTGGACGCCGCCGGGACGGAAATAAGCCGCATGCATGCGCGAGCCGCTGGCGCGTTCATAGAACACCATCAGCTTTTCACGCTCTTCGAAGCCCCAGAGCGGCGGTGTCAGCGCGCCGACGTCCATGGCCTGCGTCGTAACGTTCAAGAGATGTGAGAGGATGCGGCCGATTTCCGAGTAGAGAACGCGGATCAGCTGACCACGGATCGGGATCTGGATACCGAGCAGCTTTTCCACGGCCAGCGCATAGGCATGCTCCTGGTTCATTGGCGCGACATAGTCGAGGCGATCGAAATAGGGCACCGCCTGAAGATAGGTCTTGGTCTCGATCAGCTTCTCGGTGCCGCGATGAAGCAAGCCGATATGCGGATCAACCCGCTCCACAATTTCGCCGTCAAGCTCCAGGACAAGACGAAGAACGCCGTGCGCCGCCGGATGCTGCGGTCCGAAATTGATGTTGAAGTTACGGACGTTATGTTCTGTCATGGCGATGAGCTCGCGTTCTCAGATAACCAGTGAATGACGGGCGCAGAGCCCGCCAGCCGCCTTGAACTATTGTTTCGCTTTTTCGTCGCCGGGAAGCACATATTCCGTGCCTTCCCATGGCGACATGAAGTCGAAGTTGCGGAATTCCTGCTTGAGTTCCACCGGCTCGTAAACGACGCGCTTCGCGGCGTCGTCATAACGAACTTCGACGAAACCAGTGGTCGGGAAGTCCTTGCGCAAAGGATGACCTTCGAAACCATAGTCGGTCAGGATGCGGCGCAGGTCCGGATGGCCGGTGAAGAGCACACCGTACATGTCCCAAGTCTCACGCTCGAACCAGTCGGCGCCGGGATAGATGGGGCAAGCAGACGGAACCGGCGTATCCTCGTCGGTCGCGACCTTGACGCGGATGCGCAGGTTCTTCTTCGGCGACAGCAGATGATAGACGACGTCGAAACGCAGTTCGCGCTGCGGCCAGTCGACGCCGCAAATGTCGATCAGGCTGACGAAACCGCACTTGGCGTCGTCACGCAGGAAGGTCAGGAGCGGGATCAGGTTTTCACCCGTCGCCGTCAGCGTCAGCTCGCCGTACTTCATCTGCGAGGCGACGATCAGGTTGCCGCGCGCTTCGCCAAGATAGGAGGCAAGCTCAGTCAGGGCTTCACTCATATGCCTTGTCCTTAACCCTTAGCGTTCGATCGTGCCGGTGCGCCGGATCTTCTTCTGCAGCAGAAGCACGCCGTAAAGCAGTGCCTCCGCCGTGGGGGGACAGCCCGGCACGTAAATATCGATCGGCACGACACGGTCGCAGCCGCGAACAACCGAATAGGAATAGTGATAGTAGCCGCCGCCATTAGCACAGGAGCCCATCGAGATGACATAGCGCGGCTCAGGCATCTGGTCGTAAACCTTGCGCAGAGCCGGCGCCATCTTGTTAGTCAGCGTGCCGGCGACGATCATCACGTCGGACTGGCGCGGCGAAGCGCGCGGCGCAAAACCAAAGCGCTCGACGTCATAACGCGGCATGGAGAGCTGCATCATTTCGACAGCGCAACAGGCAAGACCAAAGGTCATCCACATCAGCGAGCCGGTACGGGCCCAGTTGATCAACTCGTCCGTCGAGGTGACGAGGAAACCCTTGTCGGCGAGTTCGTTGTTGATCTCGCCGAAAAATGCGTCGTTGCTGCCGATCGGCTTGCCGGTCGACGGATCAATGATCCCCTTCGGCTGCGGCGCGACGAGCGGCTGGTTGCTCACAGGGGTCACTCCCATTCCAGGGCTCCCTTCTTCCATTCATAGATAAAGCCGATGGTCAGCACGAGGAGGAAGACCATCATGGACCAGAAGCCGAACCAGCCGATGGCGCCGAAGGAAACGGCCCAGGGGAAGAGGAAGGCGACCTCGAGGTCGAAGATGATGAAGAGGATCGACACGAGGTAGAAGCGGATGTCGAACTTCATGCGGGCGTCGTCGAAAGCGTTGAAACCGCATTCGTAAGCCGAGAGCTTTTCCGAATCGGGCGCTTTGAAAGCCACGGCGAACGGCGCAATGAGCAGCGCCAGGCCGATAACGAGCGCAATGGCGATGAAGATAGCGATCGGAATATAGGAACTGAGCAGTTCAGTCATCATGTTCATCCTTGCTTGCCGGGGGCGCCAGGCGGCGCATTTGGGCAATTGCCCGACAAGCGAACGTGCGTTGCAACAAGCCGTGGTTAGCGCAGCCGACGCCGCGGCGCAAGACTTTTACAGAGGCAATTCGACGCGTCGCGGGCGGACATTATCAAGCAGATGCAACGATGTCGCGACAAATCCGCAGAAGTCGATTCAAGCTGCATGCCTGACCCCTGGAAACTGCATGGCTTTCGGAAGAGAATGGCGCGAGTGACGGGGCTCGAACCCGCGACCTCCGGCGTGACAGGCCGGCACTCTAACCGACTGAGCTACACCCGCGCATGACGGACGGAAGAGCCGGACGGCGGCGACTGAACGCCTGCTTTGAAATGGCGCGAGTGACGGGGCTCGAACCCGCGACCTCCGGCGTGACAGGCCGGCACTCTAACCGACTGAGCTACACCCGCACTTCATTTCAAGCAATCCGGATGCCTTCGCACCCTCACCAAAACGGCTGGCCGTTTCGATGAGCGGCTAACTACGGGGTTCGCCTTTTAGTGTCAAGCAGGTTTGGAGACAAAACCATGACAGTCGTTGAATTGTTTCGGCAAAGCCGCTGCAGGAAGAACGGAAAGCCGGCAATTCCAACCTCCGCAGCCGTAGCGAGGCACGATCGGAGCCGACAGCGCAGGCAAAATGCATAAGCCCGCGGCTCCCCCTCCCCTTTATCCACAGGCCGACCGAGCCCGTTCGGCAGCGCAGACGAGCAGACCACCGCCAAAAAAATCAAAAATTCTTCACAAACACTCTTGCGGTTTTGCCGCGATCCGCATAGATCACGGCCACCAACGCAGCAGGCCAATCGGCTTCGCCAGCGATGGGCGATTAGCTCAGTTGGTAGAGCGCCTCGTTTACACCGAGGATGTCGGGAGTTCGAGTCTCTCATCGCCCACCATTTTTCCTCTTGAGTTTCGAAGAGTAATGTCGAGCCGCAGTGATCTGCCGCGGATTGGCGCAATGCAGCTATCTGCCTCTGCAGAAGCTGTCTTACATGAACGCGACCCGACATTCGGCAAGACATTCCGGCACAGCATAGCTGTCCGGCAGGTCAAATGCGGCGCCGTCTGGGAAGCCAGGTTCCACCAAAACGGACTACTCCAGCCTCCGCGCACCTCCTATTGGGCGAATGGATGAGGGCGGGCAAAAATGAGACTATTCGTCGCCCGGAAGTCTCCGCGCTTGAAGGCTTACCGCGCCGGGGGTACCATGAGAACTCTATGCTCCGCATTGACGCTGTGCATTGCGATTGCCCTTTGCACGCCAAGCTCCATCTATGTCAGCCTGCCCGGATACGCCTTCAAGACGAATCCGAAATGCCAGCGCCACGTACCGAAGACGAAGTTTGACAGAAGGTGCGACCAGCCGATACTGGGCTTCAAGGACTTTACGCCTCCGCTTGTGACCGTCCTCGGGATCTGAAGATCCTGCTCGGCTGCCGGCAAATCATCCCTTCGCCAACTCCTGATCCACCGCCGAAACCAGCCGCGAATCATCTGCCGTCACATCGGGCGCGAAGCGGGCGGCGACTTTGCCGTCGCGGCCGATCAGGAATTTTTCGAAATTCCAGAGAATGTCGTCCTCGTCGCCGCCTGATATCCCGTGGGCATTCAGGCGTTCGCGCATCGGACCCTCGCCCGTCGTGTTCACGCCTGATTTGGTCAGCTGCCGATAGAGCGGGTGCTGGGCCTCGCCCTTGACCGAGATCTTAGAAAAGATCGGGAAGGTGACGTCGTAGGTGGTGGTGCAGAAATCGAGGATCTCGGCGTCCGTGCCTGGTTCCTGGCCCTTGAAGTCGTTGGCGGGGAAAGCGGCGATGACGAAGCCGCGCCCGCGCTTTTCGCCATAGAGTCTTTCGAGCCCCTCATATTGCGGCGTGAGCCCGCATTTCGAGGCGACGTTGACAATCAGAAGCACCCTGCCCTTGTATTCATTCAGCGTGGTCTGTCGACCATCCACCGTCTTGACCGGAATATCCAGCACATTGCCCGTCATGGGAACCTCCAATTGGCACGGATCGTTCCGGGAGCTTAGCAATATCGCCGTCATTGTCATCAGGGTGAAGACCAACTCGGCGTCAGCATCCCGGCGTCGCCGTTTGGCGACACCGGGATAGCCCGTCAGGCGGGCGAGGTTTCCCGTACGTCATCGAGTAGGAAATGGACGACGAGATAATCCGTCTTGTAGTGGCGGCCGCTGTCCGAGACGGATTCGACGCTGCCACCATCCTTTGGATGCCAGGGATGATAATGAGGGTTGGTGGTGATGAGCGTGATGGCCTTGCCGGCGAACGGTCCTTCGCCCAAGCGGAAGCGCATCTCGGCGAGCGGCCAGATTCGCTCGTAATCTTCCATGGCGATGCGCGCCTTCAGCGCTTTCCGGTGCAGCGGCTCGCCGGCGCCTGCTTCTGCGGATGATTCCAGCATCACTTCTTCGGCATGGGCAATGATTGCATTGAACTCTTCGGGCCACATCCGTCTCATGAAGTCGCTCCTCCCAGGGCTCTTTCGTCATTCACAGGCGAAACTTAACCTTTTGTCCGCAAGAAGCAAATTCTTGTCATGCCGTTGTCATCCGCCTCGGCTGCTCCTACGTTCCCCTCGAACCGCACAAGGGCCGTCAGCCGGCCCCAATCCCGAGATCAAAGATGAAGACACGTGAAGAAAGGCAGGCGTTGCGGGCGAGCATGCCGAGCACCCCGCTCAGCGCCCATCATATAGAAAACGCCCGGCTGCTGCCGGATCGGGGCGAACTGCTCTACCGGATCCCGAATGGCGGCATCGGTGTCGAGGTGGGGGCGGCCTTCGGCGAGTATACGGCGGAGATCCTGGAAAAGAATCGCCCGGCCCAGCTTTATCTCATCGATCCCTGGTCGATGGATCGCTACAGCTCCGGGCTCGACGCGATTCACACGAATTTCGCGGCCGAGATCGAGGCTGGCCGGCTGCACCTGATGCAAGGCACATCGCTCGACAAGCTCGCCGAATTCGAGGATGACTTCCTCGACTGGGCCTATATCGACACCGATCATTCCTTCGAGCTCACCTGGCAGGAGCTCCTGCTCTGCGAGAGGAAGGTGAAGCGCACAGGACGCATTGCCGGCCATGATTTCTGCACCGGCAACACCGTCAAACCGATCGTCTACGGTGTCGTCGAGGCGGTTACGAAATTCTGCAAGGATTATGCCTGGCAATTCGAATTCCTGACGGTCGAATCACACGCGCATTTTTCCTATTGCCTGAAGCGCCTTTGATCAGTTCACGCCTTGCCGGAATATTGTTCGTCGCTGACCTTTTCCATCCAGTCGACATGGCTGCCGTCCAATGCCTCGTGAATGGCAATATGCGTCATCGCCGTGTCCGGGCCGGCGCCGTGCCAGTGTTTTTCGCCCGGCGCAAACCAGACGGTGTCGCCGGCGCGAATCTCGCGAATCTCCCCGCCCCAGCTCTGGGCAAGGCCCTTGCCTGAGGTGACGATCAGCGTCTGGCCGAGCGGATGCGTGTGCCAGGCCGTGCGGGCTCCGGGTTCGAAGGTGACGGAGATTGCCTTCACCCTTGCCGGCGTCGGCGGCTCGATCAGCGGATCCTGCCGAACGGCGCCGGTAAAATAGTCGGCCGGCGGCTTCGTCGAGGGGCTGGAGCCAGCGGGTTTGATCTCCATGATCGTTCCTTTCCATCCAATAGCGTTGAAGCCTTGTCTCCGGACGATATTTGATCGAGGCGACCGATCAAGACCGGATCGGCAATTGCCGCACAGTTGCCCGCCTGATAGGCCAGTGTCTTTCATAACCTAGGAGATGTTCATGAAACACCATGCTTTTGGCCGCATGCCGTTCACCGTCACCAATGTCGGCTTCGGCGCCTGGCAAATCGGCGGCTCCTGGGGCAATATCAGCGAGGCGGACGGGCGGGCGGCGCTGAACGCCGCGCTCGATGCCGGTATGACGTTCATCGACACGGCGGATGTTTACGGCGACGGCCGCTCGGAAAAGATCATTGCCGATGTTCTGAAGACGCTCGGCGGCGAGCGCCCGATGGTCGCAACCAAGGCAGGCCGCCGCCTCAACCCACATGTCGCGGAAGGATATACCAAGGCCAATCTCCAAGGCTTCATCGACCGCAGCCTCAAAAACCTCGCGGTCGACAGCCTCGATCTCGTGCAGTTGCACTGCCCGCCGCGCGAGGTGCTTTACCTGCCTGAGGTCTTCGAGGGCCTCGACGCACTGCAGAAGGCCGGAAAGATCAAGGGTTATGGCGTTAGCGTCGAAAAAGTCGAGGACGGGCTGAAGGCCATCGAATATCCCGGCGTCGTCAGCGTCCAGATCATCTACAACATTTTCCGTCAGCGCCCCGACCATCTGTTCTTCGAGGAAGCACGTCGCAGGAATGTGGCGATCATCGCGCGCGTGCCGCTGGCAAGTGGTCTTCTCTCCGGCAAGATCAGCCGCGAGACGCAGTTTGCCAGCGACGACCATCGCAATTTCAACCGCCACGGCGAAGCTTTCGACGTCGGCGAGACCTTTGCCGGCGTACCTTTCGAGGTCGGGCTGCAGGCGGTCGAGGAAGTGCGCAAGCTGGTGCCGGCCGGCGTCACTATGGCCGCCTTCGCGTTGCGTTGGATCCTGATGGCTGAAGCCGTCACCGTCGTCATCCCCGGCGCCCGCAATGCCGAACAGGCCAAGGCAAACGCGGCCGCCGCCGATCTCGCGCCGCTTTCGGCCGATGTCATGTCTGCGACGCGTGAAATCTACGAGCGGCTGATCGCGCCGCATGTGCATCAGCGCTGGTAAGGCTGGAGCGAGTCGCTTTTTTTTGAAGGCTGCAGCGAGCCGAGAGCGGCCCGTCATCCGGCTGCCGCCACCGTCTCCCCGCAAGCGGGGCGAAGGGATATGCCGCACGTGCTTCCTTCACCTCGACGTTGCGCTTGGCACGTCCCCTCGCCCCGTTTTAACGGGGCGAGGGTTAGGTGAGGGGCAACCTTCAGTTCGTGGCACTCAGCTCGACCGGAAAGAACAAGGTCTCGCCGGAAGAGTCGCTCACACCGTCATTATCGGTGACAGCGTAAGGCTTGCCCGATGCGTCGAAGGTGAAGCCTTCGAGCTTGTCGAGCACATAGCCGTTGGTCGCCGTCTTCAGTTCGTCGAGGAAGTCGTGTGCTTCGGCCTTCTTCACGACCGGCAGTTCGGCCCCGAGCTTGGCTGGCTTCAGTTCCGAGATCGCCACCTTGTAAAGCTTCTTCAGCCTGGCGGCGTCGCCGACGAGGTTGTCGCGCTCGATGATGTAAACGTTGTCGCCGTCGGCGGAGATCTCAGACAGGCCGACCCAGCCGCTTTCCGTCTTGTCGAGCGGATAGCGCACGGCGCCCCATTCCTTTTTCTTCGGATTGTAGGAGACGAGCTTGACGAAGCCCTTCTCGTCGTCACCCCACTCGCGCTGGACGACCATCCACAACGTGGCATCGTCGCCGGTGCCGACAATGGTGACACCCTCGAAGCCGTAGCGAATTTCGTTGGCGGCGAGTTCCCTAGGCAGAGCAATCTCGGCCTTGATGTCGCCCTTGGCATTGACGTTGTAGAGCGCATGCGGGACGAGGCGCTCGCTGTTTCCTTCCGAGGCGAGCCAGAAGGAGCCGTCGGCTGCGACCGCAATGCCTTCGATGTCGAGCTTCTGGGCCGGAGCGCCGTCGCGCTTGACGACGAGGGCGTCGGTGATGACGGCCGGCTTCTTGGTTGCGTCGATCGTGTAGATCGTCGGCTGCGAGCCCAGAACGCTGTCGCTGACGGCGTAGAGCATGCCCGGTTTTCCGGGAACGGCGGCGAGACCCGAAAGGGCTGCGAAACCGATCGGATTGCCGTCCTTCTCGGCGGAGACGATCTGCGGATAGGCTTTTTCGCCTTCCGAGCGCTCGTAGATCATTACGTGCGAGCGCACTCCGCCGTCCTGGCCGAGATCGAGTTCATTTGCGGTCGCAAAGAGATTACGCTGGGGGATAGCGACCCCGCCTTCCGGCGAAATGCCCGACGGCAGAAGCTGCACGAGTTCGGGGTCGGCGCCGGTATCCTTATAGACGCCGACGACCGAGGCGCGCTCGGCAAGCAGGAAGAAATACTGGTCATCGCCGAACTTGGCGGCTTCGAGGCCTTCCGGCTCGACGCCCTTCGATCCCGAACGGCTTTCCGGATAATGGCCGATATGGGCGACGGCGCGTTCGAAGGATGCGCCCGATTCGTAGAGGACCTTGCCCGTCTTGTCGAAGATGGTGAAGCCGCGCGAGCCGCCCTGATAGTCGCCTTCATTGGCGACGACGAGGCGGTTGTCGTCCAGCCACTTCACGGCATCCGGCTCGCGCAGGACGCCTTTCGATTCGCTCGAGAATTTCAGGGCGCCGTCGCGCTTCGTGTCGATGCCGGAGAGATCGACGCTGCCGGCGGTAAAGTGGGTCTTCACCTGAGCCGTGTTGGCATCGATGATGACGATCTCGTTATTTTCCTGCAGCGTGAGCGCAATCTCGTTCTGCCCGTTGAAGGCCACGAATTCCGGCTCCGGATCTTCAGGGGCAACACCGGCGAGACCGTTCAGCGCCACATGCTTGATGGCGCCGCAGTCGACGGTGCCGTTGTTGACCTGGAAAACGGCGAGCTCGCCGGCCGGCATCTGCGGGATCTTGCCGTCATTGACCTCTTCGTCGCGTTCGTTTTCGATCGCGATGGCGCCGAGCGTCTTGTCCTTGTTGAGGGCAATCGAATCCGGCTGGCCACCGAGATCGCAGATGTTCTCGATCTTCTTCGTCGCCACGTCGACGATTGCGAGACGGCCTGAGGGCTTGGCCTTGCTTTCGGAGGTGTTGACGGCAACCAGCGCCTTGCCGGCGCTCGAGCTAACCGATGTCGGCTCGCCATCCATCATCAGCGCGCCGGCGGCTTTCGGGGCCTTGGCGTCGGTAATGTCGATGAAGCCGATCGCGCCGAGCGGACTGTCGCTATAGATCAGTGTGTTGCCGTCGTCGGTCGCGGTGATGATTTCCGCGGATGTCGGCGACAGCTTGTCCTTGTCAGCAGGCAGGTTCTGGGCGACCGGGAAGGAGGCGATGCGGTTGAAAACCGGCTCGGCCGCGGCCGGGACGGCAACGGATGCGAGAAGCACGGCAGCGAGCGCTGCCTTGCGCGATAAAATTGTCATGAAATCCCCCAATGTCGAAAGATCGAACAGAGGGGTTTTGCGGGACTGCCATGACAGAGACATGACAGTCCGCGAGTTTTCAGAGGTTTACATCGGCCCCTTCCCCTTCCCGGCGCATCTCATTTCGCATGATGAAGAGCGACGCTGAAAGGATGAGCGCGGCTCCCAGCCAGAGATAACCGGCCGGCGCATAGCCAAAGAACAGCCAGCCGGCGAGCACGTTCAGCGGCAGCTTCAGGTCGTCGAATGGTTGGACATAGGCGGCATCGGCGCTGGCATAGGCAAGGGTCAGCAGATATTGCGCCACGACCGTCAGGAGGCCTGCCACAAGGAAGAGCGCCAGCGTCGTGCCCGTCGGCACCGCGAAGTCCGCCGCAAGCGCCAGGCCGGCGTTGACCGGCGTCAACAGCACTAACAGCCAGACGGTAATCGTTTCCGGTCTTTCGATGCCGGTCAGGCTCTTGGTGATGAGCGAGGAGGCGCCCCAGAGCAGCGCCGAGAGCACCGGCAGGAGGGCAGCCCAGGTGAAACTATCAGACCATGGCTGGAGGATGATCATCGCGCCAGCAAAGCCGACACCGGTCGCTGCCCAGCGTGCCGGGCCGACGCGCTCACCGAGGAACAGGCGGGCGCCGAGGATAATGAAGAAGGGCGAGGTCATGACCAGCGCGATCGCCTGCCAGATCGGCACTGAGGCAAGACCGGAAACCCAGGCCTCGACACCAAGCGCGGCAAAGAGGACGCGCACGACGTGCCGCCGGGGATAGTCGGTACGCATCGCCGCAAGGCCTGATTTGCGCAGGAAGGGCAAGGAGAAGAGGAAGGCGAAGCCATATTGCCAGAAGGCTGCGGAGGCTGGCGGAAAGGCGAGTTTCATGGTTAGCCACTGGGTGACGACGTTGAGCAGCGAGAAGGCCACGCCTCCAAGCACCATGAAAGCAGCGCCGGCAAAGGCGCGAGAACGCGGGACTGCAAGGGAATTCTGATTCATGTCTTTTATCCAAAAAAGGGACCAACATAAATCAGGACGCATGAGGCGACGGCGCGCAGGAGCCGGCAGTCCCCCTGCCCGCTCACGGCCATGCTCATTCTCTTTCTTCCGGACTATACCGTCGGCTCCGGAATCGCACCGGATCTGCTGACCCTTCCCCGGCCGAAGCTTGAGAAGGCGCTCGCGGGCTCGGGCCACAGCCCTTACCGCCGGTGGGGACTTTCACCCCGCCCTGAGAACAGCATTGTTGGTAAGACAAAGCGCTGCATACGGCAAGCGGCAAAACAAAAGGGGTCCGGCAGCGCCGAACCCCTCGAAAACCTGCTCAGCCGTTCTCGTTTACGGCCGGCGGATGATGAATCAGCCGTTGACGGCGTCCTTCAGGCCCTTGCCGGGCGTGAACTTCGGCACGTTGCGGGCCGGAATGTCGACTTCAGCGCCGGTCGACGGGTTGCGGCCCTTCGTTGCAGCGCGATGAGAAACGGTGAAGCTGCCGAAACCAGCGAGGCGGATATCGCCCTTGTTCTTGAGTTCGGCCTGGACAACGTCGAAAACCGCGTCAACAGCGGAAGCCGCGTCAGACTTCGTCAGTCCTGCCTTTTCGGCCACTGCGGACACGAGTTCATTCTTGTTCATGTTTCCACCCCTTTCTAAATGGTATGAAACGACTCAAATCTAAGCTAGGCGCAGAATAGGTTTCATCAGGCCCGCCGAAAACCCAAAAGCCCTGCAAATCAAGGAAAAGCAAGCGTCTCCATGACGTTTTCACAAAAAAGGCTGGCGTTTCCGCCAGCCTTTTTGCGTCTTTTGCTTCAATCGGGCATAAATGTGGCAAACGCCACTCAATGCGCTATGGTCGCGCCCGAATCGTCGAGACCTTCGACCGACGTGATGACGGGCGTTTCCACCGTGCCATCCCACTCGATCGGCTCCGGCCGACGGATCAGCGCATGCTTGATCACCTCGCCCATCCGCGAGACCGGGATGATCTCCATGCTGTTCTTCACGTTATCCGGAATCTCCGCCAGGTCCTTGGCGTTTTCTTCCGGAATCAGCACTTTCTTGATGCCGCCGCGAAGCGCCGCAAGCAGCTTTTCCTTGAGACCGCCGATCGGCAGCACCCGGCCGCGAAGGGTGATTTCACCGGTCATGGCCACATGCTTGTTGACCGGGATGCCGGTCATGATCGAAACGATGGCGGTTGCCATGGCGACGCCGGCCGACGGGCCATCCTTCGGCGTCGCACCTTCCGGCACGTGCACGTGGATGTCGTTCTTTTCGAACATCGGCGGTTCGATGCCGAAATCGACAGCGCGCGAGCGGACGTAGGAAGCCGCCGCCGAGATCGATTCCTTCATGACGTCCTTCAGATTGCCGGTAACCGTCATGCGGCCCTTGCCCGGCATCATCACGCCTTCGATGGTCAGCAGCTCGCCGCCGACTTCCGTCCAGGCAAGACCGGTCACGACGCCGACCTGATCCTCGCCCTCGGCTTCGCCATGGCGGAAGCGCGGGACGCCCAGATAGTCGGCGATGTTGGCGGCCGTCACGTGAACGGACTTCGTCTTGCCCTTGATGATCTCGGTGACCGCCTTGCGGGCGAGCTTCATCAGTTCGCGTTCGAAGCTGCGGACACCGGCTTCACGGGTGTATTGCTGACTGATCGCCATCAGGGCGTCGTCACTGACCGAGAACTCTTCCGGCTGCAACGCATGTTCCTTGATGGCCTTCGGCAGCAGGTGCCGCTTGGCGATCTCACGCTTTTCGTCCTCGGTGTAGCCGGCGATACGGATGATCTCCATGCGGTCCATCAAGGGCGCCGGAATGTTCAGCGTGTTCGCCGTCGTGATGAACATCACGTCCGACAGGTCGTATTCGACTTCCAGGTAATGGTCCACGAAGGTCGAGTTCTGCGCCGGATCGAGCACTTCGAGCAAGGCCGAGGACGGGTCGCCGCGGAAATCCATGCCCATCTTGTCGATCTCGTCGAGCAGGAAGAGCGGGTTGGACTTCTTCGCCTTCTTCATCGACTGGATGACCTTGCCGGGCATCGAGCCGATATAGGTGCGGCGGTGACCGCGGATTTCGGCTTCGTCGCGAACGCCGCCGAGCGCCATGCGGACATACTCACGGCCGGTCGCCTTGGCGATCGACTGGGCGAGCGAGGTCTTGCCGACGCCCGGAGGGCCGACGAGGCAGAGGATCGGGCCCTTGATCTTGGTGGCGCGAGCCTGCACGGCGAGATATTCGACAATGCGTTCCTTGACCTTGTCCAGACCGAAGTGATCGGCCTCGAGGATCTTCTCGGCATTGTTGAGGTCGGCCTTGATCTTCGACTTCTTGCCCCACGGAATGCCGAGCAGCCAATCCAGATAATTGCGCACGACCGTGGCTTCCGCCGACATCGGGCTCATCTGGCGCAGCTTCTTCAGCTCCGCCTCCGCCTTTTCACGGGCCTCCTTGGACAGCTTGGTCTTGGAGATGCGCTCTTCCAGTTCGCTCATCTCGTCACGGCCTTCCTCGCCGTCTCCGAGCTCCTTCTGGATCGCCTTCATCTGCTCATTGAGATAATATTCGCGCTGGGTCTTCTCCATCTGGCGCTTGACGCGCGAGCGGATGCGCTTTTCGACCTGCAGCACCGAGATCTCGCCTTCCATGAAGCCGAGAGCCTTTTCGAGACGCTGCTTGACGCTCGTCGTCTCCAGCATCTCCTGCTTCTCGGTGATCTTGATCGACAGATGCGAGGCGACCGTATCGGCGAGCTTGGAATAGTCGTCGATCTGGCTGGCGGCACCGACCACTTCCGGCGAAATCTTCTTGTTCAGCTTCACATAGCTTTCGAATTCTGAAACGACCGAGCGCGACAAAGCTTCCAGTTCGACCGGATCGTCATGGGGCTCCTCGAGCACATGGCCGAGCGCCTCATAGAAATCCTCACGGCTCGTATAAGTGTCGATCTCGGCGCGGGCGCGGCCTTCGACCAGAACCTTGACGGTGCCATCAGGCAGCTTCAGCAGCTGCAGCACGTTTGCCACGGTGCCGACATTGTGGATCGCCGAAGGGTCCGGATCATCGTCGCTGGCGTTGATCTGCGTCACCAACATGATCTGCTTGTCCGAGCCCATGACCTCCTCGAGCGCGCGGATCGACTTTTCCCGTCCGACAAACAGCGGCACGATCATATGCGGGAAAACCACGATGTCACGCAAAGGCAGAACAGGGTAGGCAGTGCTGCTCGCTACAGACGTTTTCTTCGTCATTTTTTATCCTTTCCATCGTCCCGTTGCCGGGCTCTTTGCACGGCCGCTTGGGATCAGCCGGCACTCTCACTTGGCCTACAAGTGGAGGTTCTTACTATGCTTTTCAAGCCACGCTAACGCCCTCGTTCCCCGTATATGACAGCTTCGTTACAACGGAACACCAGCACTATGAAACGCGTGGCTGGACCGGCGCTTACCACTTCCGACCCGGCTATATACAACGCCAGCAATACACTCACGGAATCACTGCATCATTGCCAAGCATCGCCCCTTGCGCAACATCGGCAAAGGCAAGCTCCAGTTCCCACCGGCAAAATACTAACAGCGCCTCGCATGGTTTTTCAAATAGAAAGGGGCTCGCCTATGGCAAGCCCCTTAAAATAACGGTGCGAAAACCATAAGATTACGCGGAAGCGTTGGCTTTCTCTTCCTGACGATCGGCATAGATGTAGAGCGGACGAGCCGAGCCGCGCACCACCTCCTCCGAGATGACCACCTCGCGCACGCCTTCCAGCGTCGGCAGTTCGAACATCGTGTCGAGCAGGATCTTCTCCATGATCGAACGAAGGCCGCGGGCGCCGGTCTTGCGCACGATCGCCTTGCGGGCGATTTCGCGCAATGCATCCTCGTGGAAGGTGAGTTCCACATCTTCCATCTCGAACAGCCGCTGATACTGCTTGATCAGCGCGTTCTTCGGCTCGGATAGGATCTGGATCAGCGCGTCCTCGTCGAGATCCTCGAGCGTCGCCAAAACCGGCAGACGGCCGATGAACTCGGGAATGAGGCCGAACTTGACCAGATCTTCCGGCTCCAGTTCGCGCAGGACTTCGCCGACGCGGCGGTCGTCCTGAGCTTTCACAGTCGCGCCGAAGCCGATCGAAGTCTTCTCGCCGCGGGCGGAGATGATCTTGTCGAGGCCGGCGAAGGCGCCGCCGCAGATGAACAGGATGTTCGTCGTGTCGACCTGCAGGAATTCCTGCTGCGGGTGCTTGCGGCCGCCCTGCGGCGGAACGGAAGCGACCGTGCCTTCCATGATCTTCAACAGCGCCTGCTGCACGCCCTCGCCCGAGACGTCGCGGGTGATCGACGGATTGTCGGACTTGCGCGAAATCTTGTCGACTTCGTCGATGTAGACGATGCCGCGCTGCGCGCGTTCGACGTTGTAGTCGGCCGCCTGCAGGAGCTTCAGAATGATGTTTTCGACGTCCTCGCCGACATAGCCTGCTTCCGTCAGCGTCGTCGCATCCGCCATGGTGAAGGGAACGTCGATGATGCGGGCGAGCGTCTGAGCCAGATAGGTCTTGCCGCAGCCGGTAGGGCCGACGAGCATAATGTTCGACTTCGCCAGTTCGACTTCTCCGTTCTTGGAGGCATGCGCCAGGCGCTTGTAATGGTTGTGAACGGCGACCGACAGGATCTTCTTCGCCTGCCGCTGGCCGATGACGTATTCGTCGAGGACCTTGATGATGTCCTGAGGCGTCGGGACGCCGTCGCGGGACTTGACCATCGAGGACTTGTTCTCCTCGCGGATGATGTCCATGCACAATTCGACGCATTCATCGCAGATGAAGACGGTCGGTCCGGCAATCAGTTTCCGGACTTCGTGCTGGCTCTTTCCGCAGAACGAACAATAGAGGGTGTTCTTGGAGTCGCCGCCGTTGCTGCCGCTGACCTTGCTCATATCACTTTCCTTCCAGCACGCCGCATTTCAAGGCGAAATCGCGGTCCACTCTATCAGCTCCTGGCGGCACTCCGTTTCCGGAGCCTTTGCCGAGAAGGGCTTCAGGGGCTACAAACCGGTCCCAATCAACCATGTCATGGTCCCGGTGGCAACGAATTCCCCTTCGAATGCCGAATGCTATGTCATAAAAATTCAACATAGCATTAATAGTTACTATTAGCGTCTTCGTCGCCAGTTGAAAGCCTTGTTCGATCACAAATGAGATAGAACTGTGGCGAGGAAAACACCATCCCAATTAATTACTAGGCCTGCTCGCCTTCCATCTCGAGGCGTGATGTCAGAACCTTGTCGATGACGCCCCAGCCCTGGGCCTCGTCCGCATCCATGAAATGGTCACGATCGAGCGTCTTTTCAACTTCCTCGTAGCTGCGGCCGGTGTGCTTGACATAGACCTCGTTCAGTCGGCGCTTCATCTTTAGGATGTCGCGGGCGTGGCGCTCGATATCCGAGGCCTGGCCCTGGAAGCCGCCCGAGGGCTGGTGAACCATGATGCGGGAATTCGGCGTGGCGAAGCGCATGTCTTTATGGCCGGCCGCCAGCAGCAGCGAACCCATGGACGCGGCCTGGCCGATGCAGAGCGTCGAAACCGCCGGTTTGATAAACTGCATCGTGTCGTAGATCGCCATGCCCGCGGTGACGACGCCACCGGGAGAATTGATGTAGAGAGCGATTTCCTTCTTCGGGTTTTCGGCCTCGAGGAAGAGAAGCTGGGCGCAGACGAGCGTCGCCATGTGATCCTCGACGGCGCCGGTCAGGAAGATGATGCGTTCCTTCAACAGACGGGAATAGATGTCGTAGGAGCGTTCACCGCGGTTGGTCTGTTCGACGACCATCGGCACGAGGGCCATTGCGGTATCAACTGGGTTTCTCATGTGCGTCCTTTGTCAACGTCATGCCGGCACGCCGGGAATCAAAGAAAATGTCTTATCCCTACATAGAGTGTCCCTGCCCTCCTCTTCAAGACACGCATTGGGATAACGTTAAGAAGACGGGCAAGGCCCCAGGGCTTGGGCGCCGACAGCCTCTTTCTCGCAAACGCCTGTCGGCCGCGAGCCCCCGATGTCGTCTCCCCTCGCTTTTCTCCATGACAGAATGAAGGAAAGGTTACTCCATTCGACAGCGCTCAAGCACGTTTACCCAACGGAAAGCCTATCGCCAGATACCGGCCGAAAATCATGCCGCAGTGCAACGACATTAAGGAAGTGGCGAGCTTCCTCCGCAAGGATGCGGGCCAACAGACAAGGTCGACGGGCAAGGGGTTGCTGCCGTGTTCAATATCGCTACAGGTCTCGCCATCTGGTGTTCGGAGGCCATGACGCTCGCTCTGGTGCTCTTCGTCGCTTGGCGCCACAATGTCAGAAATGAAGCCTATCTCTATTGGGGCCTGGGCTTCTTTCTGACCGCCATAGGCTTTGCGATGATCTCGCTGCGCAGCGAAATCCCCAGCCTGTTTTCCATCGAGGTGGGCAATGCCATCGCGCTGCTCGGCCAGAGCGCCTGGGTGGCGGGTTTTCTCGCACTCGACCGCAAGAAGATCGAATGGTGGGCTCTGCTGCCGCCGGCAATCTGGCTGGCCGGGGTCTTTCTGCCCTGGGTTAACACTGATTATTCCAACCGCGTCGTGCTTTATAATCTCGCTTCGGCGACGGGCGCCACGGCATTGGCCATGGCGGTCGCCGCCGGCGACATCCGCCGCGAGCGCACCCGCACTAAGCTTATGGGAGTGTTCGTCATCCAGGGCTGCCTGTGTTTCGGCTCGGCGCTGACGATGGCGGTTACGCTGCCGAGCGATATCGAGGCCACTAATCTCGGCGGCGTCTCGGCCATGGCAAGCGCCTTCCTGCTCACCATCGCCTTCGCGCTTACCTGTCGACTGGTGATGGAGCGCTCCGAACGGCATCTGCGCGCCATGACGCTGACCGATTCCCTGACCGGCGTGCTCAACCGCCGTGGCCTGCTCGGCTATTTCGAGTCCATCCAGGAGAGAGCCCATAGCGAGCAGCGGCAGGTCGCGGTGATCCTTTTCGACCTCGATCATTTCAAGCGCGTCAACGACCGTTTCGGCCATCAATCCGGCGACGCGGTGCTCACCGCCTTCGCGCGCATGGCCCGGCAATATATTCCAAACAACATTTTCGGCCGCATGGGCGGGGAAGAATTCGCCGCCTTCGCAGCTGTCGCGGATCAGACGGAAGCCGAGGCGATCGCCGAAGCGATCCGTACCGAATTCTGCCGCTTTCCCGTCAGCACTGGCGAAGCAATCGTTCCGGTCACGGTGAGCATCGGCATCGCGCTCGCCTCCTCGATCGAAGCCAATATCGACAAACTGATCTCAGCCGCCGACCGGGCTCTCTATGCGGCCAAGGCCGCCGGCCGCAATTGCACGGTCACCTTCGGCGAAGAGGAAGCGGCGGCTCCAGCGCCAGTCACGCCAAGCACCACCGCCGGCGAGCTCGTGCCCACGGTCGACGACCAGGTCGAGGCGCTGCGGCGCATGGGCACGCTGTCACGGGCCGGTTAGCCGCAAGTCTGAAACAGATTCATTCCCCAGGCTTATACAAAAATCTCGATATGGTCAGCGCGTCTGATCGGGCGTGCCCGGCTTCCGCCGGCCTTTCTCTCCCGCATCTTTTACAGGTCGGAGAAATCCGTTAAGCCTCAACGCATGACCATACCGCCCTTTCTCTCGATCGATCGCGCCAGCCGCCATGTCTCGCTGGATGCTCGCAACCCGGCCTTCTATGGCAATCCGAACGCCGTCTATGCGGCTCTTCACGCCCACTGCCCGACCTTTTACTGGGAGGAGCAGAAACAGTGGTTCTTCACCGGCTACGACCATGTGAACGGACTGTTGCGCGACCGCCGCTTCGGCCGGCAGATCCTCCATATCGCCAGCCGGGAGGAGCTAGGCCTCGCCGAGCCGATGCCGCATCTTGAAAGTTTCGATCTCTCGGAACGTTACTCCCTGCTCGAGCTGGAACCGCCGGAGCACACGCGTCTGCGCACGCTCGTCAACCGCGCCTTTGTCTCCCGCCATGTCGAGAAGATGAAGCCGGAGCTTGTCGAGCTTGCCAATCGGCTGATCGACGGCTTTGCGGAGAAGCGCGAAGTCGAGCTGCTCTCGGCTTTTGCCGACATCATCCCGGTGACGATGATTGCCCGCATGATCGGCATCCCCGAGGATATGGGGCCGCAGTTGCTCGCCTGGTCGCATGCCTATGTGCGCATGTACATGTTCGGCCGCACACGCCAGCAAGAAGAAGAGGCCGAACGGGCGGCCAGAGAATTTTCCGACTATGTCAGAGGGGCAATCGCCGAACGCCGGGCAGAGCCTCGCGATGACCTGCTGACCCACATGATCCGCACGGAGCACAAGGGCCAGTATCTCACTGAAGAAGAACTCATTTCAACGACGATCGTGTTGCTCAATGCCGGCCATGAAGCGACAGTGCACCAGATCGGCAACTCCGTGCACACCATCCTCAACAGCGGTCGAGATCCGGCAGAACTCTTCCGGGACGATGCGGCGACGGAGCGCACCATCGAGGAGACCCTGCGCATCTGCGCGCCCGTCCACATCTTCCAGCGCTGGGCGCTCGAGCCCGCGGAGATCGATGGCGTCTCCTTCCAGCGCGGCGACAAGGTAAACCTCATCCTCGCCGCCGCCAATCTCGACCCGGCGAAATTCACCGATCCCCTCGCCTTCCGGCCCGACCGCAACGAGGCGCCGAACCTCTCCTTCGGCGCCGGCATCCATTTCTGCATCGGCGCGCCATTGGCGCGGCTGGAACTTAACGTCGCGGTGCCGATCCTGTTCGAACGGCTTCCCAGCCTCAGGCTGGCAAAGACGCCCCTCGTCAAGGACGTCTATCATTTCCACGGGCTCGACCGCTTGGATCTCCGGTGGTGATCGGCACAGTATCCCAGATCGGCCGAAGTTCCGCCCAGCCTGCTGCCGCGATCTCGCGGCATTACGCTGCCTGTTCTTGAAGCCTGCTGGATATGTCGAGCGCCGACATCGGTTTTCCGATCAAATAGCCTTGCAGCTGGTCACAGCCGGCCTCCCGCAAGATCGCCGCCTGACGGCTATTCTCGATGCCCTCCGCCGTAACGGGAATCTGCAGAGCGGTCGCCAAAGAGATGGTCGCCTTGAGAACATCGGCGCCATTCGAGGCCTGGTCGAGAGCGGAGACCAGCGAGCGGTCGATCTTCATCCGATCAAAGCCGAACTGCCGCAATGCGCCGATGCTTGCATAGCCGCAGCCGAAGTCGTCGAGCGCGAATTTGATACCGACCTTTTTGAGGTGATCTATCGACCGACGCGCCTGATCCGGATTGGTCATGAGGACGCCTTCGGTGATTTCCAACGTCAGCCGCCTCGGATCGAAATCGAGTTCCTGCAGGAGGGAGATCACGTCGGCGGCAAATTCCGGATTGCAGAGCTGAACCGGCGAGACGTTGACGGACAGGGCCATACCTGGCCAATTTCTGGCGTGCTCGATCGATGTTTTCAGCATATGACTGCCGAGCGCATCGATGAGGCCGCATCTTTCGGCAAGGGGAATGAAAATTTCCGGACTGATATTTCCGGTCGCAGTCCGCCAGCGGGCGAGCGCTTCAAGACCGGTCACCGCGCCGGTCGTCGCAGAAACGAGAGGCTGGAATACGGCTTCGATCGCGCCATTGCTGATCGCACTCTTCAACAGAGCTTCCAGTTCGGCGATCCTTTGGCGCTCCCGATCCAGTTCGGGGTCATATTCGATCGCCCGGCCTTTGCCATTTTCCTTGGCGCGGTAGAGCGCCATATCAGCCCTGCGCAAAAGCTCCAGCGGCTCAATGTCTTCGTCACGGGCAGCAGCGCCGATGCTCGCTCCAACCTCGATCGTTCGCCCTTCAATTTTGAAGGGTTCGGCAAAAAGCGCCAAAATCGTGTCTTCTATCTCGTGACGCGGAGCAGTGCCGATCTGGACAAGAGCGAACTCGTCCCCCCCTAACCGAGCCGCAGCAACGACTTCGGGATGACAGGCGATCAGCGCCTTAGAGACCATCCGTATCAAATCATCCCCTACCGCATGGCCCCAGGCGTCATTGACCGCCTTGAACCCATCGAGATCGACCAGATAGAGCCTGGGCAGTGAAAGGTCCGAGCCTTCGAGGTCTTCCAACATGCAGAGAAGCCCATGCCTGTTCAGGAGGCCGCTCAGACTATCGTGATTGGCTTCGAAAATCGCTGCCTGCGCCAGTTGACGCAGACGCCGCGCCTCGGATGCGCCCACCAGCAGAACGCCGGCCAGGAATAGCACGAGGATGATGGTAGCGGCAGCAACAAAGGGATAGACCTGTTGGAACACAGCGCTTCCCGGCGCTTTGCTCGGCCAGACGAGATGGCCGATGACACCGCCCTTCATGTCCGTGATCGGCGTGTTGAGCAGACCTGGCTCGGGCGCTGCAGCAAGGCGCAAGCCCTCGAGTTCGTGTTCGTTTGACAGCGTATTGAGAACGTCCGAGTTGAACTCTTTGTAAAAGCTCAGCACGCTGAGCTTCGGAAGCTCGCCTTCTTTCTCGAAAGGCTGGATTGGCTGTGATGCGATGACAGCGATGCCGGTTTCCGTCTTAATGAAATTGACCACCGGCGCCTGTGGGAAATCGATGGCCGTATTGATCTGCCGGTAGAAAGCTTCGCCGAAAAAGGCGCTTGGCTGGAAGGGCTCGCCTTTGGCATAGGCGGAGACGATCGACGAGCGATCGGGACCGGTCACGATGGCACCGTCATACAGCGGGTAATCCTCGCTGGTCTTTCCCCAGTTCTCATAAGCCCAATCCGCGGCTCCGGGAGTTGCGATCGCCTTATAGGCATCATCCCATACGGCGTTGTCGGTTGTCGTCGCGCTCAGGCGGCTGACAAAGGCTGCGATCGCTGCGCGTGAGGCGCGACTGGCCCTGGCATCGTCGATTTCGTTCGCCGATCGGGTCATCGAGGCCACGACGTGGGCCATGAGGCCGGTCAGAACGAGCGCGACGACAAGGAAGAAAACGGTGGTCGCAATGATGAAAGACGTTTGGGTCCGAACGTGCCTACCCGCAAGATTCGACGACATGCCAATCCCGAAAAGATGAATTTCAAGGCCATGTCTATAGTGACGGCAGGAGACATCATGTCCGCAATGCGCTGCAGATAAGGTCTAGCACTTGACGATTTAGGTTCGATTAATAGGCAACATCAAATGCCTTTTATCGGCGGAGGGGAAGCGGTTATTGCAGGAGAAACGGGTCACAATCGCAGCAAAGCGGGACAGGCCCGCCAACGTGAGAGTCGGCTCTGAGCCGCTGTTCAGACCTTGATCACATAGTCCTTGCGAGTCGTTTCAACGACTTCCCAGGTTCCCTTGAAGCCCGGTCTCAAGATCATCCGGTCACCCGCCTTGAGATGAACCGGCTCACCGTCGTCCTCCGTGACGATCGAATGGCCTGACAGCAGGCTGAAATATTCCCACTCCTCGTAGACGATCCGCCATTTGCCGGGTGTTGCCTCCCAGATTCCGGAATAAAGACCGCCGTCGATCTCCTCCAGATTCCAGGTGCGAAATTGCGGATCGCCGGAGACGATCCGAGCGGCCTCCGGGGCGCCGAACTCGGGTTCGACGCCATCCATGTTGAAGGTGATGAAATTCGCCGCAACCATCATAAACCCTCCGTCGCCAGTGTCTTTCGCGGCAAACGTCTGCGCGCGAATGTTCGAAATCTTTGCAACTTGTCTCTCGTCGCACAGGGCATTGACCGCCCTTGGGAACTGAGCCCTTTTCCCATCACCTTCAGCGACATTTGTGAAGATCGCGGTTAGAATTGACGGCAATGCTTTTCAGTTCGTGAGAATTTTGCCTGCCTTGGCAGCGGTCGTATCTGACGCAATGCCAGGCTGACAGAAGCCGCTTGAAAGAGGGGCTATCTTGGCGCGGCTGAGCGCAGGTCCGGTCGCCGCTCTGTCACTCCGAGGGGGACAATTGTCAGAGCAGCGATACCCGCTTCATGGGCTGCAAGCAGAAGCGCCTCGCGGAATCGTTCCGGGCTAATTTTGCCGGTAATTGCATCGACACAGGCTTTTACGGCAGCGACGTATTCCTCGCCGTCATCAGAAGGCCAATCATTGATCAGGAGATGTGCCGCATCGCCGAGCGTCCGGACGATCTTGCGTGTTGCCGGACCGCGCAAAGCAAGCGCGACCGGCGTGAATGCCGATGATGTATTCCAGCACATCGTCCTCGACCCCTCAAGGCATGGTTACTGCAATCCTGACCGCGCAACATACGCTTGTTTTCTGAAATTTGGAATTGAAAACTGAGCAATAAAACCGCTTCGACGTGAAGTAGCGGGAACTAAAGAAAAGGGCTCAAGGACCTCCTATCCGAGCGCCCTGAGGCTCGGCGACATGAGACGCGCTGATCACGAGGGCAGCAATTGATCCGACCGATTTGCAACTGGTCGCCACCGAAGCGCAGCCGCTCAGCGTTTGGCACGAAGCCCATAACCGCCATGATATTCCAGTCAGTTCCTGTGGGTGCTGGTCACTCTGACATAATAGCCGTCGGGATCGACAAGGCGAAAGTCGCGCAGTCCCCAAGGCCGCATGGCGAGGGCGGAAAGTGGCCAGCCGCTCTCTTTCGCCTTGCGATAGGCATCCTCGACATCAGTGACCTTCAAGACGATCTCGACGCCGAGGCCGACCGTGTCGCCGATTTCGCCGCGTAACGGATGATCGCTCGAAAGGACGCTTCGGGAATTGATCGCGATGACGGCGTCGCCGTTTCTCAACATCGTATATTCCGTGCTCGTCGAGCCCTCGACTTCAAAGCCCAGAACTCGCTGGTAGAAATCAATCGATGTCTGAGGCGTTTGGACAAACAACTCCAAAGTCAGGTGCAACTGGGCCTCCCTCTCTATGCTTTTAGCAGAACAAGCGGACGAACGCCGCACTGGAACGGCCAAACTTCAACTGCCTGGTCCAAATCAAACACGCTGCCGCCGCAATTCGCAAAGGACACGTTCAACTCCCTGTTCCACCGTCAGGTTCGATGTGTCGAGAATTTCGCATCCGTATGTCTGTGCTTCATGCCGTAGGAAGGCGGCCCAGTTCATCATATCCGGATTTGACAGATCAGGCTGGCCTCGATCAATCGAAAGGCGCCTGGCTCGGGTCTCGTCGTCGCAATCGATCAAGATAAAGGAATGCGAACCGATCCCGGCACGTTCGGCGGCTTCGGCCAGAAAGGAAAAACGCGACTGCCCCTCGAATAGGATGCTACTCCCTTCTGCCAGGAGCGGCGACAGTCGCGCCATCCATGCAAAAGTGGCCTCTCTCTGCCATCCTTCTACAGAGCCGAATTGATCAACCATCTCCTCGACGGGCGGAACGCCGATGCGGTCCTGGTAAAAGACGTCGATCTCTTGCCCATGCCGCCGCTCAATAGCTTCGGCGATTGTCGTTTTTCCGGCCCCCGATGCGCCAGTGAGAATGACGAGAGGCATGATTGCTCCATTCACCGCAGTCAGCAAAAGGTATGAGCAAGGTAGCGTCGGTCGTATTCCAAAGATCGTCGGGCCGACATTACGACGTCCGCCGCGAAGGCGAGCGAGAGCCGCCTCTTCAACGGACGCGGCACTTCAAAGGCGAAACGCCTTAGATCGTTCATCGAGCGCGCCGGCGTCTTCGGTCGCGAGGCTATTGCGCGAACTCTGGGACTACCGCAGCACCATCGTCACGTGAGCAGGCGCTGGAGGCCCTCGGTCAAGAACTGAGGCGACCCGCCAAAATACGAACAAGTCGCGTGACCTAACTCCGCCAATCAGAGAAGCACCATCTATCGCCTATTAGACTTTGGCACTGGCCTCGTATCGGATTTCGAGTGCGCTGAGATCCGCGATGTTCCCATTGCCTCGGAGCGATTAATGAAGGGCTGCGGGCGCAGGCGCGATCAGGGGGAACCGCGCGATTAATATACTGGTGAGTTCCTCCTGGGTGCGATGGCCGCGATTGAAAAGGTCGATTGCCGCGCTGCAGATCATTTCCGATGTCTTGTCGTCCGGTTTGGCCTTGTAGTGCCTAAACCAAGATTGAACGGACAGCGAGAGCACGGCCCATTCTGTTTCTTGGACGCTCGTGATCAACATTCCTCATCTCCTCACAAGTTGAAACGCGGCAGCTTTGCAGGGCTTCACAAGTGAGCCTGCAATCCCAGTTGTGCCGTGACGTTGAAGAATATCTCCTGCCATTCAGTGCGAGATGATCGCACGACCGCTGGAGGCCAGATGCTGTGTAATGGCGCGCCGGATTTCAGTAACCGTGTCGAAGAGCCTGTTGTCCAAGTCGATGACATTGAAGCGGACGGCGATGAATTTGAGGCGGTTTTCCACGGGGACCGCGATCCCGACTTCCTGACCATTGAATACGACAGCTTGCTTTTGCATAACAAACCTCGGGCGCGCCACACGGGGGCACCATCTTAGAAAAGTGGAACAAAGGGTTTACGACGCGTCAGATTGCCGTCGTAGGTCGGTATCGGATCGAGACGAGATCACGCATTCGCTGCACCACCGCGAAGAAACGAAGACGGACAAACAAAGTCATGATCCTCCCTCAAGCGAGGTCAAACGATCGCTGAGCAGCGCCGACAAGCGCCGATATTTCGGAACTTCTCGCTAAAAAACGTAGTCGAGAAATTTCAAGTAAGCAACTGATTTTTGTATTTATTTAGCGTTTTAAATCGTATGACAATTACCGCAGGTGCGAAGTTATAGATGATGTACGTTCATCCAACCTGTCGTCGAGGCCGGCTGGTGGGACCGACGTAAGCGACAGGGCCGTTATTGGGTAGGTCGAAGACCCAGTACGAACGATAGCTAGCGCCAATGTTTGCGGGGCTAACCGGCATAACAGGGGCGATGTTCCGCTCCTGCGCTGCCTTCCAGAAGCTGTCGGGACCTACCTTCATGATGGCGGTACGCCTTCCGGTATGGCTTCTCGGACCTAAGTCCCTATCGCGAACCAAATTACCAGTTCGCTGTTTCCTTCGTATCACGAAGGAGGACTGCCATGAGCTTTGAGCCTGAAAGCCTAGCCAACGATCAGCTTGCGAGCGTGCAGGCCGCGGTGTCAGCGGAACCAGAGCTGGAAAGCTCGTCCATCTCTGTAAGCATGGTCGGCAGAAGCGTCCTGTTGGAGGGCTATGTGGCCGGCTACGGTGATCGGGAGAAGGCGACGGCGATTGCCGCTTTGATCGCGGGCCCGGAGAACGTGCGTGATAGGATGCAGGACCGGGAAGAGATAAACGGGTAACGCGTCACCAAGCGGGAACTTTCCGACCGGTATTGTGGTCATCGCCGGTTCGCCGCCGCCTTATCCGCCTTGCTATATGACATGTTTGTGACGTAGAGCTGTCCCATCACCGCGACGCAGGAAATCGGCTGACACTATATTGCTTGAGCGCGAAACAACGGTACGTACAACGTCGCCGCGGCGGACCGTGTACCAGGCTGCGGGAGTTTGCCTGACGGCCCGGGCGGACGAAACGCCTCTAGTGCTTGTGCGGAGCAAACGCAACGGTGACTGGGGGATTCCCAAAGGCACGATCGAGGATGGCGAGGCCAGTGCCCAGACCGCCGAGCGCGAAGCTTTCGAAGAAGCCGGAATAATTGGCTCGGCGGTCACGAAGCCAATGGGTCATTTCGAATACGAAAAAGAGAGTAACGGCACCCAATACCACGTTACTGTCCATATCCTATCGGGAAGCGACCTTGCGGATCGATATTCCGAAAGCGAAGTTCTGGAGCGGCTTTGCTTTCCGTTGCTGGGCAGCCCGCCCCGTTGTCCTCCATTGCAATAATTATGTCTGGTCCTTCCATGGCCGGCGTAATCTCAACGCTTCCGCCCTTGTGTTCGGGAAGGCATAGTTGAAAGCGTTTGTGACCACAATCAGACTGATTGACCAGGCCTTGTTGGAGGAAACGAGTAGTTGCGGGCTGCTGCCCTGAGGGCGATTGGTCTCACATCGCGCAGCAGATCGGCCAACCCCTGCGCCAGCCTGTTCCAGGTTGTCGGCGATGTCGACTGACGCGTAAAAGCGAGGCCACGGCAGCCAGGACAATCAGATCTTCGAGAGCGCCTGCTCTAGATCGGCGATGATGTCCTTGACGTCTTCGATGCCGATGGAAAGCCGCACCACGTCGGGTCCGGCACCGGCGGCGATCTTCTGCTCGTCGCTCAGTTGCCGGTGCGTCGTCGAGGCCGGATGAATGACGAGCGAGCGGGTGTCGCCGACATTGGCAAGATGGGAGAAGAGTTCAAGTCCTTCGACCAGCGTCTTACCAGCCTCATAACCGCCCCGGACGCCGAAGGTGAAGACGGAGCCTGCGCCCTTCGGCGAATAACGCTGCTGCATGGCATGGTTCGGATCGTCATCGAGGCCGGCATAATTCACCCAGGCGATCTTGCTGTGCGCCTTCAGCCACCGGGCGACGGCGATGGCATTGTCGCTGTGGCGCTGCATTCTGAGCGGCAGGGTCTCGATGCCGGTCAGAATTAGGAAGGCATTGAAGGGCGAAATTGCCGGGCCGAGGTCGCGAAGGCCGAGCACGCGGGCAGCGATCGCGAAGGCGAAATTGCCGAAAGTCGCGTGCAGAACCATGCCGTTATATTCCGGCCGCGGGCTCGACAGCATCGGGTAATTGCCTGACGTCGACCAGTCGAAGGTCCCGCCGTCGACGATAAGGCCGCCCATGGAATTGCCGTGGCCGCCGAGAAATTTAGTCAGCGAGTGCACGACTATATCGGCGCCGTGCTCGATCGGACGGATGAGATAGGGCGTTGCCATTGTGTTGTCGACGATCAGCGGCAGGCCGTGGCGATGCGCGACGTCGGCAATGGCGGCGATATCGACGAAGGTGCCGCCCGGATTGGCAAGGCTTTCGATAAAGATGCCGCGGGTCTTGTCGTCGATCTGACTTTCGAAGCTCGCCGGATCGGCGGAATCGGCCCATCGCACCTGCCAGCCGAAATTCTCGAAAGCATGGCCGAACTGATTGATCGAGCCGCCATAGAGCTTGCGGGCGGCGATGAAATTTTCGCCCGGGCGCATGATGGTGTGGAAGACGATCATCTGCGCCGCGTGGCCGGAGGCGACGGCAAGGGCCGCCGTACCGCCCTCGAGCGCGGCGACGCGTTCCTCGAGCACGGCCTGCGTCGGGTTCATGATGCGGGTGTAGATATTACCAAACTCCTGCAGGCCGAAGAGGGCGGCCGCATGATCGGAATCGTTGAAGACAAAAGCGGTCGTCTGGTAGATCGGCGTCACTCGTGCGCCGGTCGCCGGATCGGGCTGTGCGCCTGCGTGGACCGCCAAGGTGTTGAATCCAGGATCGTTCTTAGCCATGTCGCCCTCCGAATTGTTGCTCACGGGGCAGGATCATAGCTTGTCGCCGACGAAAGTTAATCGCGATCCGTTTCAACCCTTGGGCGTTCGGGGAAAAATCCGTCTCAGGGCAGCCCAGCTCAGGCAATGAGACGAGGATATTCGATCGCCGGGCAGCGGTTCATCACCACTTTAATGCCGGCAGCCTCCGCCTTTGCCGCCGCGGCATCGTTGCGGACGCCAAGCTGAGCCCAGATCACCTTCGGCAACGGCCTCAGCGCCAACGCCTCCTCAACGACCCCATCGAGATATTCGGCGGCGCGAAAGACATCAATCATATCGATCGGCACCGGAACGTCGGCAAGCCGGGCGTAGACGGTGCGGCCGTGGATCTGTTTGCCCGCCTGCCCCGGATTGACCGGTATGACCTCATAGCCGCGCGACAGCAGATAGCCCATGACGCCGTTGCTCGGCCGGGCCGGATTGGGCGAGGCACCGGTCAGCGCGATGGTCTTTACCGACTGCAGGATTCCGGCGAGATAATCATCCGTGTAGGCGTCGTGATCCATTTCCGTTTCTCCATTCCGGCAGCGCCTTTGAGCCTGCCGGCATTTTTTGCATTTCGGCAGAACCGGCTGCAGGTGTTTGCGTATATAGGAGTTGAATGGCTCTGAGGATGATTCAATGAGAAAAATTGCTCTTGCCCTCATGCTTGTGCTCGCCGCATCACCGGCAGCAGCGATCTCGCGCTACAATCCACTCAGCATGAGCTGCGCCGGCGTGCGGGCGGCCATCCACAATCAGGGCGCCGTGATCTTCCGCTACCAATCTCCCCGCGGGCTGCCGCTTTATGATCGCTACGTGCGCAACAGCAATTATTGTGACGCGACCGATTATGCGGAATGGACCCATATCCCGACAAAGGACGATCCACGCTGCCCGGTTCTGAACTGCCAAAGCCTAGACAACCTTGACGGGATGCTCTTCGTTCCGCATCATCAGCTCTGACCTCCCCGCCGCCGCAACCCTTGCAGGCGCCGATCGCCTTCCGCGCTTGCAACCAGGCTTCCAGTTCAATCGCGCGATGCGATTTCTCCGAGAACATACAATCTGAAGCTTCTTTTTTCGCGTATATCAAAGTTATAGAAGAATATCTGTATTTCAGCAGCATAGAAAGATCCGCCATGGAATTCCCTCAATTGTTTTCCCTTTCCATTCCCCATAAGGTCACTATATGTTCTCTCGTCCATTAGAAACATCTCATAGTTGAGAAGATCGCGTGGATTGAACGCATATCGCGCGCACGTAAAACTTGTCGTCATACCCTGCCATTGTTTGCATATTGAAAGGATGATAATGGAGCCGAGAACGCATCCGCGACCGCGGCGATGCATTTTCGTGCAAATATCAGTTGTCTTTCCAGAATTCTGCCCCGTCGGGGCGAGGCGCTTCGCCTTCTTCCGCAGCACCGGATTTATCCCTTGCCTCTCGACGTCATCCTGCTCGTTCTGTTCGGTGCGTTGCTGCATGCGACATGGAACGCGATTGTCAAAGCGGGCAGCGATAAATCCCTGGATGCGGCGTTGATTTCGGCCGGCGGCGCAGTGTCCGCGTTGCCGTTTCTGGCATTTCTGCCGTTGCCGCAAAGCGCGGCCTGGCCGTTCATCGGCGCCTCGGCCATCCTGCAGTTCGCCTATTTCCAGCTGGTTGCCGCCGCTTACCGAGCCGGTGATATCGGCCTCGTCTATCCGCTGATGCGTGGTTGCGCACCGTTGCTGGTCGCCGCGACAAGCGGCATCGTCCTGCGCGAACATCTTTCCGGCGCCGCTCTTGCCGGCATCATGACGATTTCAGCCGGCGTCCTGACGCTCGCCCTGGAGACTCGGCGCAGCAGCGGCCATGCGGTCGCCTTCTCGATTGCCAATGCGTTCGTCATCGCCAGCTATACTTTTGTCGACGGCATCGGCGCACGCCTTTCAGGCAATGCGGTTTCCTATACGTTGTGGATGTCGCTGCTGCCGCCGATACTGCTGTTTGCCTGGGCGGCATCCCAGCGCGGCAGCTTGACGGTGTTGCATCACGTTCGCCGCAACTGGTGGCGCGGCCTGATCGGCGGCGCGGGATCGATTGCATCCTATGGGCTGGCACTTTGGGCGATGACGAAGGCGCCGGTAGCGACCGTTGCCGCACTGCGGGAAACTTCGATCCTCTTTGCGCTGGTGCTCTCCGTTGCCGTCTTCAAGGAAAAAGCCGGCATCTGGCGTTACGTCGCCGGCGTCGTCATCGCGGTCGGCGTACTGGTTCTGAAACTCGCCTAATCATTCGCCCTTCCATTCCGGCTTGCGCTTGCCGAGAAAGGCGCCGATCCCTTCCTGCGCGTCCTGCGTCAGCATGTTTTCCACCATCACCATAGCGACATAATCATAGGCCGCCTCCACCGGCAGTTCGAGCTGCCGATAAAACGCTTCCTTGCCGATTTTCAGGATCAGTGGCGATTTGCCGGCAATCACGGCGGCATATTTGGACACGACCTGCGCAAGATACTGCTTGGGCACGATGCGGTTGACGAGGCCGAAATCCTTGGCGGTGGAGGCGTCGATCGTCTCACCGGTCAAGAGCATCTCCATAGCCTGCTTACGATGCGCGGCACGGGAAACGGCCACCATCGGCGTCGAACAGAACAGGCCGATATTGACGCCCGGCGTGCAGAACGTCGAAGTGTCGGTGCAGATCGCCAGATCGCAGGATGCGACGAGCTGACAGCCCGCAGCCGTTGCAAGCCCATCGACCTCGGCGATGACAGGTTTTGGCAGATGCGCGATCTTCAGCATCAAATCGGCGCAGAGCCTGAAGCTTTTCTCGAAGAAAGCAGCGCCCTGATCTTCGTCGACGCGATGAGCCGTGAGTTCCTTAAGGTCGTGGCCGGCGGAAAAAACGGCGCCGGTCGAGGCGATGACGACGACGCGCACATCCAAATCCGCCTCCGCCTTTTCGAGCTCGGCCATCAGCGCTTGAAGAAGCGCGATCGACAGCGCATTAGCCGGCGGGTCGTTAAGAATGAGCCGCAGCACGCCGTCGCGCAACGAGCGGAGCAACAATCCGTCGGTCCTGTCCGCTTCCTTTCGGAAGGATACGATTTCAGCCATGATGCTGCTCCCTGCGCTCGATTTCCACACAGCCGTTCTGGCACACGGCGCCGGCCATTTCGAGCAGGATACGCTGTCGCAGTCAAAACCAGAACCATGATTTCGATCGCTCTGCCTTCGCCTGCGCAGGGGTCAGACCGATATCGCGAAGCTCGTCATCGGTGAGTTCCGACAACTTGCGGCGGCTGCGACGCTTTTCGAGCCGACACTCTATGGCCGCCAGCAGCCGCCTGCCCCAGCGCGCCCTCTCGCGGCGTTTCAGCCGAAGGGCGCTGCGAGGTATCTCCAAGCTTTCGTCGAATTCCACGGTCATCCTTCATCCTTTCCTGACGGACGAAAGATGCGCTGGAAGACGCAGCGAAAGAAGCTTATGGGTATTATTATATGCATAAGGATTTCTTTGGCATGCTCCTCAATCTCGATCAGCTTTCGACCTTCATCAATGTCGCCGACCTCGGCAGCTTTACGGCTGCGGCCGACAAGGAAGGCGTGACGCAGCCGGCCGTCAGCCTGCAGATCAAGGGGCTCGAACAGCGGCTCGGCGTCAGGCTGATCGAGCGAGTCGGGCGGCGGGCGCAACCGACGGCGGCGGGCATCGACCTGCTTTCGCATGCAAGGCGTCTGCTTCAGCAGGCAGCCGCGGCGGAAGAAGCGATGATGCCCCACAGGGATGGCGCCAGCGGCCGGGTGCGCATCGGCAGCGGCGGCACGGCATCGATCCATCTGCTTCCCCGCGCCATCGCCGCCGCCCGGCAGTCCATGCCTGGCCTCGAAATCACCGTCTCGATCGGGAATGCCGACGATATCCTGCGCGATCTGGAAGCCAACAGCCTCGACATCGCCGTTGTGGCCCTGCCGGCATCGGGACGGAACTTCGAGATCGAACCCTTCTACGAAGAGGAATTGCTGGCTGTCGCCCCCGCGGGCAGCCCCGTGCCCAAGGGTGGACCGGACCCGGCCTTCATGCGCGACAGGACGCTGCTGCTTTACGAGGGCGGCAATACGAGGCGGGCAATCGACGCGTGGCTAGCCGCCCCGGATATCAGGATCCGACCGGCGATGGAGTTCGGCAGTATCGAAGCGATCAAGGAACTGGTGGCCGTCGGACTCGGCTGGTCGATCCTGCCGGGGTTAGCGGTGAAGCGCGACCGCGCCGGTCTGCTGACGACATCGTCGCTGCAGCCGAAGCTGACACGCCGCCTCGCCATGGTTCTTCGCCGGGACAAACATCTGACACGCGGCCTCCGGGAAATGATAAAAAGCCTGCGTTCCTTTGAGGATTAGCGATGGTTTTCGACCGACGGCGGGGCAACGCTGAAAACGTTAAACGGGCAAATATTCAGCCCGATTGTGGGGTATCACAACACCACATTGCTAAACGTTTGTTTTCACTTGTTCTTTTTTCCGGCCGTCGCGAAAGCCGATATTGACCCTGTGTCACATTGCCTTTATACACCGCGACAGAACGCAGCCTGTCCGGGCTGCTTTCTTTTTGGCAGGTTCGCGCTTGCCAATCCAAGCAACAAGAAACGCCCTTAAAGCCCTCGGGCCAAGGGTCCTAAAAGAGAGTATTGACATGGCAACCTTCTCACAGAAGCCTGCAGAGGTGGAGAAGAAGTGGGTGATCATCGACGCCGAAGGGCTGGTCGTTGGCCGTCTCGCTTCCATCATCGCTATGCGCCTGCGCGGCAAGCACAAGGCAACCTTCACGCCCCATGTTGACGACGGCGACAACGTCATCGTCATCAATGCCGACAAGGTGGTTTTCACCGGCAAGAAGTATTCCGACAAGGTCTACTACTGGCACACCGGTTATGCCGGCGGCATCAAGGAGCGCACCGCACGTCAGATCATTGAAGGCCGCTTCCCCGAGCGCGTCCTCGAAAAGGCCGTCGAACGCATGGTTCCGCGCGGCCCGCTCGGCCGTCGCCAGATGAAGAACCTTCGCGTTTACGCCGGTCCCAACCATCCCCATGAAGCCCAGCAGCCGGTCGCCCTCGACGTTGCCGCGCTCAACAAAAAGAACGTAAGGAGCGCCTGATCATGGCTGACCTCTCCTCCCTGAAGGATCTCGGCACGTCTTCCGAAGCTGCCGCTCCGGCCCACGTCCGCAAGGTCGATTCGCTCGGCCGCTCCTACGCGACCGGCAAGCGCAAGGACGCCGTCGCCCGCGTTTGGGTCAAGGCCGGCTCCGGCAAGATCATCGTCAACGGCAAGGACTTCACGGCTTACTTCGCCCGTCCGGTGCTGCAGATGATCCTGCGCCAGCCGATTGTCGCAGCTGCCCGTGACGGCCAGTTCGACATCATCGCAACCGTTGCCGGCGGCGGTCTTTCCGGCCAGGCCGGCGCTGTTCGCCACGGCCTGTCCAAGGCGCTGACCTACTTCGAACCGGGCCTGCGCTCGGTACTGAAGAAGGGCGGCTTCCTGACCCGTGACAGCCGCGTCGTCGAGCGCAAGAAGTACGGCAAGGCAAAGGCCCGCCGCTCCTTCCAGTTCTCCAAGCGTTAATCGTTTCGGACAGACGGAAATTACGAAGGCCGGGGAAACCCGGCCTTTTTGTTTGGGCGTTTGAGGAATTCCGGAATCGCCTCGCCGGTCGCCATTGCCGCACTCCGGTTCTGCTGGTAGAAATCCGACAGAACGCTTCGCAAACGAGCGGAGCCGCAATCAAGGTCGCATCATGGGAACAACCAAGTCCGCAGACAACTAAGCCGCAACAACTTGCGCTGTTGTTGCGGCATCTGTCCCAGCAAATCCGATACTGGTGAAAGACAGATCGCCGCCGAATGAAAATCATTTGAGCGGATCTTACCCATGTCTTATCCGAAAATTCCGTCGTGGAATTATTCCTTGCCGGCAAGTTTGTTGCTGGTGGCTCCTTTCGACATCCTGGCGTCGCTTGCCATGGACATCTATCTACCGGTTGTGCCGACGATGCCCCAGGCGCTCGGCACCTCGCCTGAAGTCATCCAGTTGACCCTCAGCCTCTATATGCTTGTGCTCGGCGTCGGCCAGATTGTCTTTGGTCCGATCTCCGATATGGTCGGGCGACGACCCGTGCTGATCGGCGGGGCGGCACTATTTGCCCTTGCGTCCTTTCTGCTTGCCGGGGCCTCATCCGCACTTCTCTTCGTGGCCTTGCGATTGTTGCAGGCGATCGGCGCCTCGGCGGCTCTTGTCGCCACCTTTGCAACAGTGCGCGACGTCTATGCCGAGCGGCCGGAAAGCAGCGTGATCTATAGCCTGCTCGGTTCGCTGCTATCGCTTGTGCCTGCGTTCGGGCCGGTCGTCGGCACGGTGATTGCCGACCACTATGGGTGGCGAGCCATCTTTCTCGTCATCGGCCTGCTGTCGATCATTGCAACTCTCAATGCCGGCATGCGGTGGCATGAAACCCGCCCGGTTACGTCGGCGACAACCATCGCAATAGGTCCGATCCTCGCGAGCTTTCCCTTCTGGATCTACACGACCGGCTTCAGCGCAGCGATGGGAGCCTTCTTCGTCTTCTTCTCGACCGCGCCTCGCATCCTGATCGATCGGGCCGGTTTTTCCGGCATCAGCTTCAGCTTCATCTTTGCTTCAGTGGCATTGGTGATGATTGTGACGGCGCGCCTTGCCAAGCGCTTCGTCGCACGCTGGGGCATCGCAGGCAGCCTCGCAAGAGGCATGGCGCTGCTGCTTGTCGGCGCGGTGATGCTTGCCATGGGAGAGATGTTTTTGCAGGAACCGCTTGTCCGCCTCATTCTGCCGATGTGGATCATCGCCATCGGCATTGTCTTTGCGACAGCCGTTACGGCCAATGGTGCGCTTGCCGCATTCGGCAACAGCGCGGGAACGGCCGTGGCGCTCTACTTCTGCGTCGAAAGCCTGCTGGTCGGTGCTGCAGGCACATTGTTCGTGATTCTGCTCGACGGCGACACAGCCTGGCCGCTGGCGGCCTATACCGGGGCGGCAGCGCTGATAACCCTGGCTGGATTGCGCCAGCTTGCCCGGAAGGCCGTCTGAGGCCGCAGAATTGCGGCAGCGCCAACCGCAGAGCGACCGTCAAGCGGGGATCGCTTGAAATCTCGGCGCACCTCGCCTACCCCTTACCTGCCCCGAAAGGAAACATCCATTCCTTTCGGGATCGGGCAGTCGTGACCGGTGGCCAGGCAATATAAGGTCGACATCGAATGCGATTATGCTCGCGCGGACAGAGAAGGAGCCCCCCTTGGCGAACAAGACCATTGATCATGCCTTCACAGCGACCAACCTCACTTCGGCCGCCAGCGATCCCACCTTTGCCGGCGCTCTGTCCTTCATGCGCCGCCGCTTCACCAAAGAACTTGCCGGCGTCGATGTCGCCGTCTGGGGCATCCCCTTCGACGCCGCCACATCGAACAGACCGGGCACGCGCTTCGGCCCGCAGGCGATTCGGCGCGCCTCGGCGATATTCGACAACGATGCGCAATATCCCTTCAACCGCGAACTGTTTGCCGAGATGGCGGTGATCGACTATGGCGATTGCCTGCTCGACTACGGCAACCATCAGGACACGCCCGGCGCCATCGAACGCCAGGCCAATGCGATCCTCGACAGCGGCGCCTTTCTGCTGACGCTCGGCGGCGATCATTACGTCACTTGGCCGCTGCTGAAAGCCCATGCCGCAAAGCACGGGCCTCTCGCGCTGGTGCAGTTCGACGCTCACCAGGACACCTGGTTCGACGAAGAGCGGCGCATCGACCATGGCTCCTTCGTGGCGCGGGCCGTGCGTGAAGGCATCATCGATCCCGACCGCTCGATTCAGATCGGCATCCGTACCCATGCGCCGGAGGATTGCGGCCTCAATATTCTTTATGGTCATCAGGTCGAGGAGATGAGCGGCGGCGACATCGCCTCGGCGATCATCTCTCATACACGCGGCGCCCCCGCCTATCTCACCTTCGATATCGATTGCCTGGATCCTGCCTTTGCGCCGGGTACCGGTACGCCGGTTGCCGGCGGTCCGTCGAGCGCCAAGACCCTCTCGGTGCTGCAGCGTCTGCACCAACTCGATATCCGCGGCGCCGACGTGGTCGAGGTGTCGCCGCCTTACGACCATGCCGATATCACCGCCATTGCGGGGGCAACGGTGGCAATGTATATGCTTGGCCTTCATGCCGAGCGACGCGCCATTGCGGCGTCACAAGGCTGATTTATCATCGTTCAAATTGAATCCGGAAATCCTCAGAACCCACTGAAAGCGCAGGTCTAACATGGCACCGAAAATCTTCATCGATGGCGAACACGGCACAACGGGTCTGCAGATCCGTACGCGCATGGCCGGCCGCCGCGATGTCGAGCTTCTGTCCATTCCCGAGGACGAGCGGCGCAACGCCGCCATGCGCGAAGACATGCTGAACAGCGCCGATGTGGCCATTCTGTGCCTGCCCGACGACGCGTCGAAGGAAGCGGTTCAGATGGTTTCGGGCAACAACAACGTCCGCGTTATCGACACCTCGACGGCCTTCCGCGTCAATTCCGGCTGGGCCTACGGCTTTGCCGAAATGGACGGTGCACAGGCCGACAAGATCAAGGCCGCCCGTTTCGTCTCCAATCCCGGATGCTATCCGACAGGCGCGATCGGCCTCATTCGGCCGCTGCGCGCCGCCGGCATTCTGCCGGATGGCTACCCCGTTACGGTCAATGCGGTTTCCGGTTACACCGGTGGCGGCAAGCAGCTGATTGCTCAGATGGAAAATCCGGATCATCCGGACGCGATCACCGCGCCGCATTTCCTCTATGGCCTGCCGCTCACTCACAAACATGTGCCCGAAATGACCGTGCATGGCCTGCTCGACCGCGCACCGATCTTCTCGCCGTCGGTCGGCAAGTTCGCGCAGGGCATGATCGTACAGGTGCCGCTGCATCTCGACGATCTCGCCGAGGGCGCGACGATGGAAAGCATTCACGCGGCACTGATTGCCCATTATGCCGGACAGGGCATCGTCACCGTCGTGCCGCTCGCCGAAAGCAAGGCGCTCCCCCGCGTCAATGCCGTCGAGCTCGAGGGCAAGGACACGATGAAACTCTTCGTCTTCGGTACGCCGGGTGGTTCCCAGGTCAATCTGGTGGCGCTGCTCGACAACCTCGGCAAGGGTGCCTCGGGTGCTGCCGTGCAGAACATGGACCTGATGCTCGCCAGCTGAGGTCATGATGCTGGATAGGCTTGTCGCCGACATGCAGACGTGGTTTGCCGCCGCCCTGCCCGGTCACGGCATTTATGCGCTGATGGCGTTTGCCTTGATCGCGGGGCTAGCCCGCGGCTTTTCCGGTTTCGGCGCAGCGTTGATCTTAGTCCCGCTCGGCGGCGCCATCGTTGGCCCGAAGCTGATCTCGCCGATCCTGCTCGTCATCGACGGCATCGCCACACTTGGGATGATCCCACCCGCCTGGCGCGACGCCCACCGGTCCGAAGTTTTCGTCATGGCGGCTGGTGCGGCACTCGGCGTCCCGGCCGGAACGGCGCTGCTGGCGCTGCTCGACCCGACGCTGCTGCGCTGGAGCATCACGATCATCGCCATCAGCCTGCTCGCGCTTCTCGTATCGGGATGGCGCTACCAAGGCGCGCCGTCAGCGCCGCTCAGCAGCGGCATCGGCCTGATCGCCGGACTTTTCAGCGGCGCCGCGCAGCTTGGCGGACCGCCTGTCGTTGCCTACTGGCTCGGCGGCAAGAGCGACTTCGCGCGCGTCAGAGCGAATGTCGTGCTGTATTTTTCGATCTCGTCCGTCTTCAGCGCCATCAGCTATTATATCGGCGGTCTGTTCGTGCCCGCTGTCTTCGCCCTCACAGTCGTTATCCTGCCGAGTTATGCGCTGGGTCTCTATGGCGGCTCGAAACTGTTCGGGCTTGCCGAGGAGCGGACCTTCCGCATCGCCTGCTACATGCTGATCGCAGCGGCAGCCATCATCGGCATGCCGCTGCTCGACGGCCTGCTGCGTTAGAACGAATGACAGCCTCCCGCTTTCAATCGCGTTCGGTGATCATCGTCTCGTGCGGGTATTCGCCGTAAAAGCCACGCCAGTTGGCGACGGCGAAACCGAATACAACAAGCGCGCCGGCCTGATGCAGCAGGCCCCAGTGAAGCGGCACCTGCATCAGCAGCGTGGCAATGCCGATCGCCGCCTGAACGGTCACCAGCGCGAAAAGCACGACGGCGCGGCGGGCATGGGTGGTCCAGGGTGCGGCGCGAAGGGCGATCACCATGTTGATCAGCACCAGTGCGAAGAGCGTATAGGCGCCGATGCGGTGGATGAACTGCACTGTCTTCGGGTTCTCGAAGGCATTGATCCAGAAGGGCTGCTGAATGAGCAGATCGGAGGGAATGACGGCGCCATCCATCAATGGCCAGGTATTGTAGGAAAAACCGGCATCGAGTCCCGCCACCAGGGCACCGAGATAGATCTGGAACAGCGCGAAAATGGCGATCACGGCAGCGAAGCCGCGCGAGCTGCGTGCCGGCGCCGCATCGTTGGAGTGCGGCGACAGCCCGCGCATGATCCACATGCAGCCGGCAAAGATTAGGCAGGCCATGACGAGATGCGTCGCCAGCCGGTACTGACTGACATCAGTGCGAACGGAAAGGCCTGAGGCCACCATCCACCAGCCGATGAAACCCTGCAGGCCGCCGAGCGCCAGGATGCCGACGAGCGGCCAGCGCAGGCGTTTCTGGATCCGCCCCGTCAGCCAGAAAAAAAGAAGCGGCAGCGCGAAGATCACGCCGATGCCGCGGGCGATCAGCCGGTGCGCCCATTCCCACCAGAAGATGCTCTTGAACTCGTCGACGGTCATGGAACTGTTCAATTGCTGAAATTCGGGAATGCGCTGGTAGAGGCGGAACTCCTCTTCCCATTCCGCGGCCGACAGCGGCGGAACGACGCCATGGATCGGCTTCCACTCGGTGATCGAGAGGCCGGAATTGGTCAGCCGCGTTGACCCTCCGACGAGCACGAGACAAAAGAGCGCCAAAAGCACAAAGCCGAGCCACAGCCGCAAGGCGCGGCGGTCGCGGTTCTGCTTGCGTACTTCGCTCAGGATCGCCTGTTCCGTGGTGAGGTTCGCGACGGCCATGATGTCTCCTTCTATCCGGCAGTTGATTTGCCCCACCGGCTCATGCAAAACAAGCCCCGAAGCTTTGCGGCATGCCGTCGCGCCGCTCCGCGCTACCCATACAAGAGATAAACAATGCCCGTCCGCCTTCGCAAATTCATCGGCACGATCCTTATCATCGTGCTTGTGCTCGTCTATGCGCTGGTGGCGAACACGATCGCGGTGGCGACGCTCGGCAACGCCCCCTGGTGGGGGCACCTGCTCTATTTCCTGCTGACGGGCCTGCTTTGGGTATTGCCGGCAATGGTGATCATCAAGTGGATGGCCGGGCCGCGGCAACAGTAGGCCATTAACGGCCGAATAACCGTGATCGGCGGAAAACCCCGCCGATGGGCGGCGGTTAAACCAAATATATGTCCTGCACACCTACCTTCCCGTTCAGCATTTTGACCGGAGAGTTCCCGTGCAGACGCAAAAGCTCGATATTGATGAACAGTCGTCAGATGTTGGCGCGCTGGCCGATATGGCGATCTCACGCCTACGCCAGGTGAGTATGAAACTTGCCATGGCAAAAATCGACATCTCGGTTTTCGACGCGATGCAGCCATTGGAGGATGATTGGCGGGCTCTGGAGGTCGATGATCTCCATTCGCTTCATCAAAGCTATGATTGGTGCGCCACTTGGGTGAATGCCTTTCAGCGGCCGCTGGCAATTCTCAAGGGCACCTATGCCGGCGAGACCGCCTTCATTCTGCCGATTGAGATTGTCAAATCCCGTGGATTGACCGTCGCAAAGTTCATCGCTGCCGATCACAGCAATATCAATACCGGTCTGTTCTCCGGCAATTTCGCCGAAAGTGGCGGCAGCATCGACGCGCAGAAGTTCGCGGCGCAGCTTCGGAAGGCCTTGAAGGGCCATGCAGATCTGCTGCTGCTGCAAAACGTCCCGCTGGAATGGCGCGGGCGGCAGACCCCGCTCACCGGACTGCCGATGGTGCAGAACCAGAACCACGCCTATCAATTGCCGTTACTCTCCAATTTCGAGGAGACGCTGAAGCAGCTCAACGCCAAGAGCCGACGTAAGAAATTCCGCGTTCAGTCGAGGCGTCTGGAAGCAGCCGGGGGCGTCGACTACGTCATTCCACAAACATCCCAAGAGCAACACCACCTGCTCGACATCTTCTTCCGTTTGAAGAGTGCCCGCTTCGCGAGCCTTGGCCTGCCCGACGTCTTCGCCGATCGCGAAACTCAGGCCTTCCTGCACGGCCTCATCGACAAGCGAGATGATGCGAGACGGTATTTCGCCCTGCAGATGCATGCGCTGCGGCTGAAGGGCGAGAATAAAGACGGGATCGCCGCGATATCAGGGATTTCGCGCAAGGGCGACCATGTCATATGCCAGTTCGGGGCGATCGACGAAGACCTTGTACCGGATACAAGCCCCGGCGAGTTCCTATATTGGCAGGCGATCGCAGGGCTGCATGGCAGAGGTGTCGCGCTGTTCGATTTCGGCCTCGGCGACCAGACCTATAAGCGTTCCTGGGCACCAGTGGAGACCGCGCATTATGACGTGGTCGTGCCGGTCTCGCCGTTCGGAGTCGCCGCAGGCGCCGCGCACCGGATCGTCACCCGTAGCAAGGCGCATATCAAGGCGCGTCCCAAACTCTATAAATTGGCCCAAGGCATTCGCGCACGGATCGGCTGAAATCGCTGAACACTTTCGCGCGACATGCTTAGGCAGCCTGCCCGAGCTCCTGCTCGTCCGCTTGGCCGCCCGACATCAGCACGACGCGCTGATAGCCCGCCGCCTGGAACTCCGTCATCAGGGTAACGAAGATCGTCTCCTCTAGCTGCGGCAGGGAGAGGATAATTTCAACATCCCGGCTGCGCGTCAGCCGCGAGACGCCGGCGACATCGGCCGCACCGCATTCGACCACCACGACGTCGTAGGCGGCGGCGAGCGCATCGAGCAGCAGCGACAGCCGTTCGACACCGCGCATGGCGCGGCGCACGTCGCTCTGGCCCTGCGGGATCAGATGGGCATCGGAAAGCCGATCGCCATGGATCGTGTCGCCGAAGGCGGCCTCGCCGCACAGCAGATCGGTGACACCAAGAGCTGCCTGGTCCTCGGCCATCAGTTCTGTGGGATAGCCGGAGCCGGTCATATCAATCAGAATGACGCGGCGGCCGGCATCAGCGAGCATGCGCGTCAACGCAACAGTCGCCGCCGAACCGTTGTCACCAGTTGGAGATATGGCGATTGCCAGCGGCGCGCGGCTGCCCGTGAGGTAGTCCGCAACGGACTCAATGGAAAATTCATTATCGTCCTCCGGCGCCTCTTCGGCGGCCGCCGTTTCTTCGATCACGTCCTTTCCATCATCCTCCGTGACAACGGCGAGCATGCTCGGCTGGACGGGCCTTCTGGCGGCCGGGGCGGCCTGCGGCACTTCCCTGTCTTCCGCGACCATTTCCGCCTTGACTGCGTCACGGGACGTATCGACGGCACGAAGCGCCCGACCGCTGAAGAGTTCGGCGAGCATGGTGACGATGGCGCTCAGGATCAGCGTTGCGACGGCGGCGACGACAACGATCGGCACCACCTTCGGGAAATAGGGATCGACCGGCTCGATTGCCCGGGACACGATACGGGCGTCCGCCGGGCTGGAATTGCTGTCGGCGCGCGAGGCGGCCTCGCGGTAACGCACCAGATAGGTTTCGAGCAGCTGGCGCTGGGCGTTTGCCTCGCGCTCCAGCGCGTTGAGGCCAACCTCGTCTTCGCCGGCACGGGCGCTGTTGGCCTGAACCGCGTCCTTCTGGCGCTCGAGTTCGCTTGCGCGGAGGTCGGCAACCTTGGCCTCATTTTCGATGCTTGCCAGGATCTTCTGCGTCTCCTGGCGGATTTGGCCGCGAATATCGGAGAGCTGGGCGCGCAGGCTCTTCAGCTTCGGATGACTGTTGAGGAGGCTGGTTTGCAGATCCGATATTTGCGACTGCAGGCCCGATTCCGTCGCCTTCAGCCGCTGGATCGCCTGGGAAGACATGATGTCAGGCAGCGTATCGGAGGCTTCGCCCGATGACAGCGCATTGCGCACCGCCTGCGCCCTCGCCTCGGCATTGGCCTTGTCGCCCCGCACCCGGGTGAGTTCTGCGGAGATGTCATTAAGCTGCTGGGTGGGGAATGTGGTCGTGCCGTTCGTTTGCAGCAGACCGTGGTTGGTGCGATATTCGGCGACCTTCTTCTCGGCCTCGCTGACCTTCTGCCGCAGGTTTTCGATCTCCGGCTCGAGCCAGCGCGTCGCTTCCGAATTGGAGGCGAGCTTGGCGCCGCTCTGGGTGGAAAGGTAGACGTTCGCCATGGCGTTCGGGATGGCGGCGGCGAGCTTCGGATCCTTCGACGTGAAATTGATGCCGATGACGCGCGAACCCGGCACTTGGTAGACCTGCAGCCGCTCGACGAAAGCGTCGATTACCCGTTCTTCCGGCGGGTTCTCGATCGGATTCTTCTTCAGATGCAGCTTCACCAGGATGCTGCTCATCGCCGAGCCGTTGGCGGCATCGTCGAATTCCGGCAGATTGTAGAGTTTCAGGTCGTTGATCACCTTCTTGAGGAGATCAGCCGATTGCAGGAGCTGCACCTGGCTGGCGATATTCAGCTCGTCCATCAGCGGCCCGGCGCCGGCGTCGCTCGCTTGCTGGGTACTCGCGAAGGCCGGCGCGCGGGGTTCGATGAGGATGCGTGTTTCGCTGCGATATTGCGGCGAGATGATCTTGGCGCCGGCAAAGGCGACGCCGGCCGCCGCGAGCGTGATCGTCAAAATCCTTACCCGGCGCGCCCAAACGGCGCGAACCAGCTGGCCGAGGTCGATGTCCACATCCTGATCACGCACTACGCCGGACATGCTCTTACTCCACAACAAAATCGCCGCAAGCGTAAACGACCATGGTAACGCAACGGTTAATGGTGATCCTGCCAAGAAATAGCGGCGATCGGCAAAGAACTGGCGAATTGTCATACGCCTTTTACCGGGCATTAACCCTAACGGATCGATAACGGCTGCACCGAGTTCATTTTCTGTGAGCACAAGCGGATGTCTGTCGCCCCGCCCAAGATCCTTTTGGCCCTGAGCCTTGCAGCCATCACGGCAGCATTGGGCGGATGCACGACGTATAAGCCGGCCCCAAAAGCCTTCAACGAGGCGACCATCCAGCCGTATACGCTTGATAGCGGCGACCGGCTGCGCATCACCGTGTTCGACCAGCAGAGCCTGACCAATACCTACACCGTCGATCAGGCCGGTTATATCGCCTTCCCCCTCATCGGTCAGGTCCCTGCCCGCGGCCGAACCCTGCAGCAACTTTCAGGGCAGATCGCCCAGAAACTGCAGCAGGGCTATCTTCGCGATCCCGATGTCACCATCGACGTCGACCGCTACCGCTCGATCTTCATTATGGGCGAAGTCGGGCAGCCTGGCCAATATGCCTATGTTCCGGGCATGACCGTACAGAATGCCATCGCCGTTGCCGGCGGCTTCTCCAGTCGCGCCAACCAAAGCATGGTCGACGTCACCCGCAAGATAAACGGACAGGTCCTGACCGGGCGCATCAACATATCCGGCCCGATCATCGCCGGCGACACGATCTACGTTCGCGAACGGCTCTTCTGAGCCATGACAAGAGAGAGGCCGCTCCGCATTCTCCACTGCTTCAGGTCGCCGGTCGGCGGAATTTTCCGCCATGTCCGCGATCTGGTTGAGGAGCACAGCAAGGCGGGCCATCACATCGGCATCCTTTGCGACAGCTCGACCGGCGGCGAGCACGAAGACAGACTGTTCGACGATATCCGCCCATATCTGTCGCTCGGCCTGACGCGCGTGCCGATCCGCCGCTCGGTCAGCCCGTCCGATATCGCGACGATGTGGGATACGTACAAGAAGATTAAAAGTTTGCGGCCGGATGTGCTGCACGGGCACGGCGCCAAGGGCGGCGTGCTCGCGCGACTTGCCGGCTCAGCCCTGCGGGTGAACAGGTATCGCGTAGCCCGCCTCTATACCGCGCATGGCGGAAGCCTGCATTATTCGCGCTCCTCATTCACAGGACAGTTCGTCCTCAGGATGGAGCGCCTGCAGGAATATTTCACCGATGCGCTGGTCTTCATCTGCGAATACGAGCGCGACACCTATACCCGTAAGGTGGGCAAGCCGCGGACGAAGACGAAACTGATCTATAACGGCATCGGAGAGCGCGAATTCGAGCCGATCCACACCCGGTCGGATGCCGTGCATTTCATTTATGTCGGAATGCTTCGGGACCTCAAGGGTCCCGATCTGTTTGTCGATGCCTTCGCCAAGACCGAGCGGCTGCTCGGCAGGCCCCTTTCGGCGCTGATGATCGGCGACGGACCTGACCGGGACCGCTACCGCGAGATGATGATCGAGCGCGGCCTCGGCAAACGGATCGGCATGCTGCCGGCAATGCGTATCCACGAAGCCTTTGCCATGGCGCAAAATCTCGTCGTCCCCTCTCGCGCCGAAGCAATGCCCTATATCGTGCTCGAAGGGCTGGGAGCCGGCAAGACGATCATCGCCAGCCGCGTCGGCGGCATTCCCGAAGTGCTCGGCAAGGACAGTCCGGCTCTTGTCGAGCCAGGCAATTCCGACGATCTCGCCCGCGTCATGGCGGAAGCGCTCAGCACGCCCGGCTGGCACGCCAGAACAATGCCGTCGCATGAAGCGGTAAAGGCCGTGTTTTCCTCCACAGTGATGGCTCAGGATGTGCTGAAGCTGTACCATGAACTCGTCAATTCCGCCGGACAGGCAGTGTCCGTCGCCCTGTAAATATTTCTTAGGGGCTTTCTGGTATTCGCTTGCTGACAACGAGCGATAAAACCCCATGAACAAATTGGAAAAAAGCGATCAATTCGACGTGGAAGCGCTGCGCAAGCAAATTTCCGACATCGAGGCGCGCCGCAACGCAGGTCAGGCGCACTCCGCCGAACCGGTCGAAATCAATCCTTATGCCCGGCAGATCGCCGAACAGTTCCGCGACGGTACCCGTTCGCCTGTCATTATTATCGGTCAATTGCGGCTGCTGGAATTCCTGGCGCTCTTTTTGATTGCCCTGATCGTCCACTACTTCTGGCCGGGCGACGGCAGCGATCCCCTGCTGGTGCGGGCAGGCATGGCCGCGATCGCTTCGGCCTCGACCGTCATCGCCCTGCAGCTTGCCGACACCTACACCATTCCCGCACTCCGGGCGAAGCTGCGGCTGATGCCCCGCATTCTCGCCTCCTGGACGATCGCGCTTGCCCTTACCATCGGCCTGTTCACGCTCATCCGCGGCACGACATGGGCGATGGCCGATGCCTATGTTCCCTGGTTTGCCGCCGGGGTGCTGTTTCTCTCTGCCGAGCGTTTCCTTGTCGCCTACGGCATCCGCAATTGGGCGCGCAACGGCATCATGGAGCGGCGCGCCGTCATCGTCGGCGGCGGCGAACCGGCCAAGGAGCTGATCCGCATCCTCGAACAACAGTCCGACAACGACATCCGCATCTGCGGCATCTTCGACGACCGCGGCGAAAAACGCTCGCCGATCATGGTCGCCGGTTACCCGAAGCTCGGCACAGTGGCGGAACTCGTCGAATTCGTGCGGCTTACGCGCATCGACATGCTGATCATCGCCCTGCCGCTTTCGGCTGAGGCGCGTATCTTCGATCTCCTGAAGAAGCTCTGGGTCCTGCCGGTCGATATTCGGCTTGCGGCGCACGCCAACCGGCTGCGCTTCCGGCCACGCGCCTATTCGCATGTCGGCGCTGTTCCGATGCTCGACATTTTCAAGATGCCGATCCGCGACTGGGATTCCGTCGCCAAACGCGGCTTCGACATCTTTTTCACTCTGGTCGCGCTTGCGCTGCTCTGGCCGCTGATGGCCGCAACCGCGATCGCCATCAAGGCGACCTCGGAAGGCCCCGTCTTCTTCATGCAGGAGCGTCACGGCTTCAACAACGAAGTCATCAACGTCTTCAAGTTCCGCTCGATGTACACAAACATGGCCGATCCTACGGGCAAGGCCGCGGTGACCAAGGGCGATCCGCGTGTCACTCGCGTCGGAAGGTTCATCCGCAAAACCTCGATCGACGAGCTGCCGCAGCTTTTCAACGTGCTGCGGGGAGATCTCTCGCTGATCGGTCCGCGTCCGCATGCGGTTCTTGCCCAGGCGCGCGACCGCGCCTTCGCCGATGTCGTCGAAGGTTATTTCGCCCGCCACCGCGTCAAGCCGGGCGTTACCGGTTGGGCGCAGATCAACGGCTGGCGCGGCGAGGTCGACAATGACGAGAAGATCAAGTTCCGCACCGCCTACGACCTCTATTACATCGAGAACTGGTCGCTCTGGTTTGATCTCAAAATCCTATTCCTGACGCCGATCCGGCTGCTCAACACGGAAAACGCCTATTGAGCGCGATCCAGGCGACATATCCGCGTGTCGCCCAGCCTCAGCGGGCGGCGCTGCGGCTCATCGGCTCGGCCTTCGTCGCCTTCGGCGTTTTCCTCTCCGGCTTTGTCATCGATGAGCCGGCGCCTTATGAACTCTGGATGGCGGGGCTGATTGGCCTCTGGTTCATCCTGGGCCTCAGAATTTCGCGCAGCGTTGCGCCGTTGCTTGCCCTGCTGCTCACTTTCAATATCGGCGGCATGCTGTCGCTGACGCAGATGAAGGACCTTGCGACGGCGCCGATGTATATTGCCGTCTCGACCTTCCTGGCGCTGACCGCGGTTTTCTACGGGGCGATCATCGAGGACAGCCATAAGCGGCTGCCGCTAATCTTCAACGCCTGGACCCTGGCTGCCGTCGTCACGTCGGCGCTCGGCGTGCTCGGCTATTTTCACGCCTTTCCGGGCTCGGAAGTATTTACTCTTTATGATCGCGCCAAAGGCGCGTTCCAGGATCCGAACGTCTTCGGCCCGTTCCTGGTGCCGCCGTCGCTCCATCTCGTCCACGGCATTCTGGTCGGCGATCTGAAGAAATCGCCGTTGAAGGCGGCCGCCCTTCTCGTGATTGCCCTCGGCATATTTCTCTCCTTTTCCCGCGCCGCCTGGGGTCTCTTTGCGCTCGGCGTCATGCTGTTAATTTTCATCATGCTGCTGAAGGAGCGCAGCGGCGCCTTCCGCTTGCGAGTGCTGATCCTGTCGCTGGCGGCGATCATGTTGCTGGTCGCATCGCTGCTCGTGGCGCTGCAGATCCCAAAGGTCGCAGAGTTGTTTTCGACACGCGCCCAGCTTGTGCAGCAGTATGACGGCGAACATCTCGGCCGTTTCGAGCGCCACAGGATCGGTTTCACCATGATGATGGAGCGCCCGCTCGGCATCGGCCCGCTCGTGTTCGGCACGATGTTTCCCGAGGACGAGCATAACATCTGGCTGAAGTCGCTCACCTCCTATGGCTGGCTCGGCTTCGTCAGCTATGTCGGAATGCTCCTCTGGACGCTCATCCTCGGTTTCCGGAACCTGCTTCACGACCGGCCCTGGCAACCCTTCCTGATGATTGCCTGGATCTCCGTTCTTGGCCACGCGGCGATCGGCAACGTCATCGACATCGACCACTGGCGCCATGTCTATCTGCTCTTCGGCACGGTCTGGGGCTGCGCGGCGCTGGAAGTGCGCCACAGGCGAGGCCGAATTCCCAAGGGAACGGCGTAGTCTGCCGCCTGATCACGGGGCTATTTCGTCGCGCCTGCCGTCAAGCCGGCAATAAACCGCCGCTGGAAAACGAGATAGGTTAGGATTAGCGGGGCAATGACGATCACGGCACCGGCGGTCAGAACCGGCGTGTTGACGGTGTAACGTCCCTGGAAAAACAGCATGCCGAGGGGCAGTGTCCGATAGGCATCGTCATTCACCAGAATGAAGGGAATCAGAAACTCGTTCCAGGTCCAAATGAACAGGAACAACGCCAGCGTCGACATTGCCGGCACCATCAGCGGAACGACGATCTTGCGCAAAATATAGAAGCGCCCCGCGCCATCGAGAACAGCCGCTTCCAAAATTTCTTCCGGCAATTGCTGCATCGCGCTAGCAAGAAAGATCGTAGAGAATGGTATCGACATCGCGATCTGCGGCACGATGACGGCCGCATAGGTGTTGATCAGCCCAAGATACCGCATTTCATAATAAAGCGGGATGATGAAGGCCTCCGCCGGCACCATCATGCCGAGTGTCAGGATCGCGAACAGCGTGCGCCTGAGCGGAAAGGACAGATAAGCGAAGGCAAAACCCGTCAGCAGGCCCAGAAAGACGCTTGCCGCAACAACGGGAATGACAACGATGATCGAATTCCAGAAGTAGATGTTGAAATGGCCGGCGTTCCAGGCATCGAGGTAATTTTCGAAATGCGGATATGCCGGCAGCGCGAATGCGCCCTGCAGAACGTCGGCCTTGCTCTTGATCGAAGTCAGCAGCAGAAGCAGGAACGGCGTAATCGTTACGAATGCAAGAAGCCAGAGGACAAGGCGAAGGAAGAGCGGGGCGGCGGGAATGTTGGACTTGCGGCTCATCAAGCCATTCCTTTACTTCTTGAGCCCACCAGCCGGTGAATTGCAAAATTGATTGCGAATGTCAGCAGCGCGCCGACAATGGCGATGGCCGCAGCCGCGCCGAACCGATTGAGCTCGAAACCGAGCTGATACATGTAGATATTCGGTACGAGCGTGGCGTTGGCGGGTCCGCCGCGGGTCATTGTAAAAATCAGGTCGAAGCTTTTGATCGAGGCGATGACCGTCAGCAGCAAAACCACCCTGATCTCCGGCATGAGAAGCGGCAGGGTTATCCAGAAAAACGTCTTTCGCGCCGAAGCGCCATCGACTTTCGCAGCATCAAAGAGCGATGGATCGATGCGCTGAATTCCCGTGAGGAAAATGACCATGCAGAAACCGAAGAAATACCAGGTGGCAACGATCCCGACCGCGGGAAGCACGAAGTTGAAATCTCCCAGCCAAGGGAGTGCGAACATGCCTAAGCCCACTGCTCTCAGAAACTGGTTGAACGGGCCGAATGCAGGATTGTAGAGCCATGCCCAGATGATGCCCAACACGGCAGTCGGCATGATATATGGGAGGAACAGGAAGGTCCGCAGAGCGAGCTGTTCCCGTTGCTTCAGATTCCAGACGCAGGCGGCAAGACCTATGCCGAGCCCGAGCGGCAGGACGCAGTAGAATATCATCAGCTCGGCATTGTTGCGCAAGGCGATGTAAAAACGATCATCGGAAAAGAGATCGATGTAATTGCCGAGGCCAACCCATTTGGGCACGGTCAAGCCGTCCCAACTGGTCAGGCTCAATCCCAGAGCCGCGACAATCGGCCCGAAGACAAAGGCCGCGTAAAGCAGCAATCCGGGGAAGAGATAGATCGAATTGATATGTTCGGAGCCATCAAGTGGGGAGCGCTTCATTCCGGTACTCCATGAAGCCAAAGCTATGGTCGTCGTGCAGCAAGCCTGAGATCGCGGCGCTGATTTCTTGAAATGATGTCGACGGGACGCAGGCCGCGGATGGTCGCGGCCTGCGTCAGCGCCATTATTTCTGACCCTTCAGGTAAGCCTGATAATCCTTGTCCATGGCATCGACAAAGGCTTCAGGCGTGATCTTGCCGGACAGGAGAAGCGGCGTGTTATCGTCGATTGTCTTCAACATCGTCGGGCTCGACCAATCGGGATAGTGGCCGAGAGCGTCATTGGCGTTGAGCGTCTTCCACATCTCGATGCCGGCGGTCAGCAGCGGCGTGAGCTTGGGCTGCGCATCCGCCGCAAGCGACGTTGCCGGAAGATAGCTGGCATTGGCCCAGGTTTCGGCAGCCTTTTCCGAAACCATGTAGTCGATATATTCACCGGCCAGGTCCTGCGTTTTCTTATCTTTGGCAAGGCTCGTTATCGCCCAGGCAAGATCCACGCCGCCGACGCTCAGCGGCTTGGTAATGCCTTTCGGGGCAGGAATGGCCATGAAGCCTATATCCTGGTTGTGCTGCATATCACCGAAATACCAGGTTCCCGAGATCAGGAAGGCGCCCTGCCCTGATATGAAAAGCTGGACGGCGTCGTCACCCGAAATGCCCTCGAAACCGGGATAGAAATAGCCGCCCTGCGCCCACTTCTGCACCAGTTTTGCGGATTCGATGTTGCCCTTGGTGTTCCAGGAGCCTCCCCTGCCATAGATCAGATCATCAAGCTCGGCGCGATTGCTTGCGTCGATATGGGCTTGATCGATGGCGCCAATCATGTGCAGGGCCAGATGCTGCTTTGCGCTGCCCATCATGAATGGCGCAACGCCCTTTTCCTTCAGCTTGTCGAGATCGGCCAGGAGTTCCTCGAAAGTCTTCGGCAGCGCTATGCCGGCATCGTCGAGGATCTTCTTGTTGTAGTATAGGCCGACGATCTCGGCGAGGCCTGATATGCCGTAGGTCTTACCGACGCCAAACTTTGGCCCATCCCAGCGATCTCGCGCCAGCACGGAATCGGACTGCCGCTTATCCCAGCTGTATTTCTTGATGTAGTCGTCAACCGGCAGGAGCAGTCCTTCCTTGACCATCGCGCCCATATCGCCGGCGCCCTGGTTGACTTTCGTGACGACCGGGCCGTTGCCTGCCGAAACCGCAAGCTTCAGCGTCAACTTCATGTCATCGAATGTGCGGGCGGTACGCTTGATCGTAACGCCGGGATGCGCAGCCTCGAAGTCCTTGTTCAATTGCTCGATGACCGCACTCTGACCTTCATAGGTCTGGTCGTCCCATACAGCCAGATCGTCAGCGCGCGCCGCCGCCGATAGGCTGAAGCTTACAAGCGCAGCGCCGGTCAGCGCGACAGCTGCCTTCCATTGGCTTGCCGACAGAATGTTGATCGATTTCACGCTACTTCTCCTCTGTTCCACCTTTATTCGGTTTATTCTCCACTCCCCGTTCAGGCCGGGCGCCACGCACCGGCCGAACGTTTTCTTCCCTCAGAGCTTTGCCGGGCTGGCGAATCTGAGGTAATCGTCAATGCATCAGCCTTCTCGCGGCCTGAAATGACAAAGCCACGCAGGAGGTGGCAACGTGATGGACACCAATTGCTTCATCCGTCCGGCGATTGATGCGGATATCGACGCCCTTTTCGATATCTGCCTGAAAACGGCGAATGGCGGAGACGATGCGAGCGCGCTTTACAGCGACCCGCATCTGCCCGGCTACATCTGGTCGGTACCCTATCTCAAATTCGCCAAAGACTTCGCCTTTGTTCTCGTTCAGAACGACCGCGCGGTCGGCTATGTCGTCGGCACGCCGGATACCAGCGCGTTCGACAGAGACTTGCAGGCGAATTGGTGGCCGTTCGTGCGCCGGGAGATCGCGGGACTGACGCCCGCCCGTCCGCGCGACGCCGACGTGATCGAGCGAATTCACAATCCTCGCAGCGGAACGGCGTGGCTTCAAGACCAGTACCCCGCGCATCTCCACATCAATATTCTTCCCGGGCGTCAGGCCGCGGGCTGGGGACGCAGGATGATCAGCACCGAGCTTCAGGCGCTCAAGGATCATGGGGTCGGAGCCGTACATCTCGGCGTCGATCCGAACAACGAACGCGCCAGGGGCTTCTACCGCCACCTCGGCTTTTCGGAATTCGAACGGGATGGCGGCGTCGCCTTCGCAATGCGGATCGAATAGGGATTTGGCTAGAGCCGACGACGCCGTAGAGTTCATGACATCGGCTCCGCATTTGCGGCGTCCAGCCCATATTTGAGAACCACCGCCGCCGGCATGGCGCTCCAGCCCTGAAGCAGCGAGCCGCGCCCGTAAGGGGGCGAGAAATATTCCACCGCGCCGATCCAGCCGTTGTCGAGGCAGGTTTCCCACCAGCGCGTCAATGCGTAGCGCGCGCCTCCAAGTCCGTGGCGAAGGCGTTCTTCGGCGTAGGCGCCGTCCCAATAAGGCCAGTCCGAGCCGTTATGGTAGCGGTAGGGAAAGGCGGTCTTGGATCGCAAATCGCTTTGCCGCTTGAATGGTGGATAGGCGCACATTACACCCCAACTGCCATAGGGCTGTTCCTGATTGTTGCGCGTTTCCAGTCTGGTTTCGAACGCTCTCAGGAGGCCGACAGCCTTCTCCTCTGAAATAGCACTAAATCGCGACAAGGTCAGGCTGTCGAGAGCCAGATGATCCTCGACAAAAGAGCCAGGCGTTCCGTAGTCGAGATATCCTCCCGTTGCTGGCACGAAAAGCCTGGCTTCGATTTCCCGGCGGGCAAGCATTGCGGTCTTGCGTGCATGTTCGGCAAGGGTCGGATCGTGTCCTTCGCCCAGTCTTGCCACCGCATCCAGCGCGCCGACGAAGAGACCGAGGTCATAGGAGACAAGACCGTCACGGAAGACGTTGTCCGCCCAATCCCGATCGTTGCGCGGCTTCAGCGGCAGAACGCTGTCGGGACCGGCCAGACTGACACAGCGATCCATGATCGCCCTCACTGTGGGCCAATGAAGCTGCACCTCGGCCGCGTCTTTCGTAACGCCGAAATAGTCATCCAGAAAAAGAATGAAGAAAAGCGGACTGTCGAAGTGGTCGCTCCACCAATCTTGCGGACGGTTATGGTACTCGGGAACTGCTCTTTTGTGATTTTTGGGGTTGACCTTGCAGTCGGCGACGAAGCGCTGCCAGGCATCCGACTGCGCCGGTCCCGTCAGGATAACGCCGCTCGGGGCCTCTCCGTCGGGCTGTATTCCCTTGGCGAGCAGCCGGATCTCGTCGCGCACCGCCTCCGGAGCAAGCATCAGAAGAGGCTGCATCGTCCAATAGCCATCGCGGTAATAGGTCCGCGCCGGAGCGCTATAGGCCTGTCCGGCGGCAAGGCCGGCGAAGGCGCCATTTTCGTCGCGTCTTATGCTGGAAAGGGCCGCATGTATGCCCTGGCTGACCATGCTGCGCATCAGCGGGTCGGCCTCAGGCATCATGTCGCAACGCGCCACATATTCCGCGGCTTCGGTGATAATGGCTTCACTGGTGAGATCGAGCGCTCTCTCGGCTTCATTTCTCGAGGCGCCGCCGGCAATCCGCAGATCGGAATCTTGAGCTTCCACGATAAGGGCGCCCCAGCCCATTTCGAAAATCTGCCGTTGGCCGCTGCGGGACACCTTCGCTTTCGCGTCTCGCCCATCCGGCTCGTGCCACCACGCGCAACGGCGCGCTGGATAGACGCGCTGCAGGCGCACTCCTTTGATCAGCATCACCGGCAGCGACTGCGCGACGAACACGCCGCCCTGTTTCGAGACGAGCCGGTTCGGAGCGTAGCTATAGGGGCCGGTGATCGGAGAAAACCGCACGCGCCCCAAGCTGCCGGCACCCCAAAGGGCAAGATCGGCATATCCGTCCGGATGAACATCCGCCTGAAGGCGTGGCGCCATTATAGGCAGCAAGACGCCGGCGTCGGCTGAAAGCTGTCCATCGGTCGAGGGCTTTATCATACACTGGTCCCCGACAGCCGCGTTGAGGAACCCGCAGGATGCGAAACGGAGAAACAGCCGAACCAGCCTGAGCCGATTCTTCTTTGGGCGATCTTGGCGCGTGCGCGCTGACCCAGACAATATGTATGGTGCATACTTGTCCACACCCTCTTCAATCGCGCATGTGATCACGCGTTGATCCCCAGCCTACAGGCGGCTCCTCTTTTGTCAAGGAGGTAGACAAATTGTCGGCTTCCGTGTACTGAACTCGGCTAACGAGATGAGGGTGGAGGACTAAACGCGCCATTTCGCGATGGTTGAGAACCGGACCGACCTTACATTAGGGATACACCTCGAACTAATTGGAACGAGCAGCCGGATGGCAACGAACTCTTCTATCGTACAGACTCCCATCGCACGAAAAATCTCGACCAACGCGGTGATCCGGGCCGTGTTAGCCAAGGGGAAGATTTCTCGCGCCGATATTGCCAAGCTGACCGGCTTATCGAAACAGACGATTTCCGATGTCGTGCGCGATCTTGAGGATGATGGGTGGCTGAAAGCTGTCGGGCAGACCGATGGTCGTCCCGGCCGGAATGCGATCATCTATGAAATCAACGCAAGCGCGGGCCTGGCTGTCTCCATCGATCTCGGAGGCACCAAGATCGCTGCGGCTATCTGCGATCTGTTAGGTAACGTCGTTGCAGAAACCAAAGTGCCCACCGACCCACGCGGTGGACCGCATCTCGTCAACCAGTTCAGCGACCTGATCACTCAACTCGCACTTGCGGCAGGGACGACTGCCGACAAGCTGCGTCTCGTCGTTCTCGGCAGTCCCGGCGTCCTCGATCCGGCTACCGGACATATCAATGTAGCGCCGAACATTCCCGGCGTGGACGCGATGGATCTGCGGCAAGCGTTCAGCGACAAGATGGGCATACCGGTGATCATCGAAAATGACGTCAACCTCGCCGCGCAAGGGGAGAGATGGCGGGGACACGGCGTCGAGGTCGGCAATTTTGCTTTCGTGGCGCTTGGGACGGGCGTCGGCATGGGCATCATCGCCAATGGCGCGCTGTTGCGCGGCGCGCACGGCGCGGCCGGCGAAATCGCCTATCTTCCGCTCGGCGGCGATGCTTTTGATCCCGGCGGATTTACGCTCGGCACCTTTGAGAGCGCGGTCGGCAGCGTTGCGATGCTGCGGCGCTATACCGGTTTCGGCGGCCGCAACGCTTCTACCGTGGCCGACCTCTTCGCGGCGTTCAATGCAGGCGAAACGAGCGCTATCGCCGCAATCGAAGAAACGGCGAGGCTGGTGGCCATCGCTATTGCCGCCATCGGAGCAACTCTCGACCCCGAGCTGGTGATCACCGGCGGCAGCATTGGTGCAAGGCCGGAACTCGTAAACGCCATCCGCGGTTTTCTGCCGCGTTGCACCCCCTACCCGCCGCGCATCGAGATCAGCCGCTTCGGCAACCGCGCCGCCCTCATGGGAGGCATGGGGATCGCCGTCGAGCGCATGCATGACGATCTGTTCGGTGTAAAATTGCGGGACGCTTGAACATTACGGCAGGTCGCAATCAGCCGCTGCGCCACTTGCGAAGAGCGGCAAATGCGCTAGATTTTGCACCATGATCACAGCAACGCAGATACGCGGCGCGCGCGCCATGATCGGAATGAGCATCGAAGAGCTCGCCGCCGCAAGCGGCCTGCCGGCCGAGATCGTGACGGCGTTGGAAAAGGGCGAGTTTGAGGGTGAGCCGCATGCGCTGTTCGACGTGCGCAGCACCCTCGAGGCGCACGGCATCATCTTCCTGTCGAGCGGCAATCAAGATGAAGGCGGCCCCGGCATCCGGTTGCGGGCACGCACATCAACCGATGACGGCATCCGGCCGGAAAATCTCAATGCCGCCAATGATGACTGACCAGATCCATCCGTCGGGTTCCGCGGCCCCATCCTTTATTGCGGGAACCGCGTGTCAGAGATAGGTCTTGGCAAGTTCGGCGAGTTTGCCGCCGTCTCTCACGCCCTGCCTGTAAAGCTGAATGATAACCGCACCGATCCTCTCGGCTTCCGGCGTCGTTCTGACCAGGCCGCGTTCGTCGCAGACCTTGCCTAGCACTTGCGAAAGCAGATCGAGATCTTCCGAAAAGAGCGGTAAATCATGCGGATGAATTGATGACCGTAACATCACGCCGCACTTCCCTCCGAGGGCAAACGCCTACACGCTTGCATCGCCGGCCGCCCTCCGCAACCGGCAATGAAGTTATTATGCGTGAGGGTCCTAACTTTAGCAACTGCGCAAATTCCTGCGGAACAAAATTTCCTCCCCGCGCGTGCAGCGCGGGGATCTGCGAATGCAACGTTGAGTAAAAAACACTTTCCCTCCCCGTCCAAGCCTACTCTCCAGCCAGCAGCCTGATCGTTTCACCGCCTCCGACGCCATCGAATATCTGAACCGATGGCCGGGCAAGCGGCGAGGCGCGATTATCGCGTTGCACTCCAACATTGTCCTGATGCGCTCGATCGGCTGCGCAGCCCGCACGCCGCACGGGGTTCCTTTGTCACAGCGGCGAAGATCGCAGGATTACCGGTGTGAGAGCGGCTCAGGCGTGTTGCGTTTTTCAGATTCGCTGTTCGCGGCTTGATCCTGATCCCGGCGTTGCCGCAACGTGCTTCAGCCCTTGCGGCGGCCGCCAGCGGCGATGAACGGCGGATCGATGAAGCCTTCGGTGATCACCTTGGCGGCCAGCTCGATCACTCGTTCCTCGGCAAGTTCGGCAAGCGCGAGGGCGACGTCGCCCTCCGACCAACCGGCCTTGACCGCCTCGTCCGACAGAGCTTGGAAAGCACCGGCAAGGGCCTGCCTGCAAGTTAGAGTCTGGTTCATATTCACCATGCGCTCGCACTAGGCAATCTCTGAGAGGAACAGTCCTAATCTACACGTGTTCGCAAAAATGCGAAACGTTAAAAGGTTCTCTGAAATTCAAAATCAAGCCATTTGGCCAAAAACTCTGTATAGCCCTAACAAAATAGACAACTGCTCGTCCATCTTTGATGGATTCCAAAAAGAACTAGAGAGCTATTTTTCAACCACTCCCGTCAAGGGAGCATTTCATCAGATGATTTACTTCAAATGGTCAAAATCGAACCAGATAGACTGACGATTTTCTCCACCTGATGACATGGATCCGAAGTCCGGCTGTTTTCAGCATCTTCGCGCCCCCCTGTCAATCAGCTTCGGGATATTCCCGCCGCGAGCATGACCATCACTCGCATCGTGGTGAAGAGGAGCTTAAAGCGGTTCGACCGATGGGCGTCGGAGGATGTGGCGAATGCCGACCGGCGTTGATCACCTTATTACCATAACGGCACCACACTGAAGTCAAAGTCCGCCGTACCATTGCCTCGGCGCGTTCAATTTTTTCAGGAGGTAAAATGTCTATCGAACTGGACGCTACTACCTATGTTCACGCCAAGCCGACGACTGCTCATTCCTATATCCTGCCGACCGTTGTCGATGTTCTTGAAAACAGTTTCCAAGAGGCTAGCGAAACGGCAGTCTTTGATCTCGGTTGCGGCACCGGCGGCGCTGCCTCGGTGCTTGTGGAGAAAGGCTACGACGTCGTGGGCGTCGATCCGTCGGAGGACGGTATTGCGAAAGCGAAAGCGGTCCATCCCGATCTTCCGCTGGAAATCGGTTCCGGCTACGACGATCTTTCCAGCCGCTACGGGACCTTCGATGCGGTGATCAGCATAGAGGTGGTGGAGCATGTTTACGACCCGAAGGCTTTCTCGGCAACCATGTACGATCTGGTGAAACCGGGCGGCATTGCGGTCGTCTCGACGCCTTTTCACGGTTACTGGAAAAATCTGGCTTTGGCCGTAAGCGGAAAGATGGATGACCATTTCATGCCGCTCAAAGAGCATGGCCATATCAAATTCTGGTCCCCGGGGACGCTCAGCACGCTGCTGCTCGACACAGGTTTCGAAGACGTCGACTTCGAGTATGTCGGAAGAATTCCGCTTCTGGCAAAATCGATGATTGCAATCGCGCAGAAACCGCACTGACGGCCCGTTCTCTACCGCAGCCACGCACGCGCTGCACTCACATTTATCGTGGTGTTCTGACTGGGATTTCAAGGGGATAAATGGTCGGGGCGACTGGACTCGAACCAGCGACCCCTTGACCCCCAGTCAAGTGCGCTACCGGGCTGCGCTACGCCCCGACCTGCCGAAACGGCTTGATTGCTTTATGAAATCGGCCTTCATAGCGCAAGGGGAAAATGAGGGTCGTGGAATAAAAATAGAACGGAAGCCGTCGAAAAGCACAGATCGGCGCAAACAGTCCTACGAAAGTCCCCGAGGTGGAAACCGGCGGTGCGGAGCATCATGTGCACGTGTTTCTCGCCGGTTCGCAAAACTTCGAATGCGAGTGGTATGCCAGGAAGAAGCTGTTTGCAGATAATGGCTCGGCTAAAGGCTATTGATCGCCAACAGACACTTGATGTTGGAAAACAATCGCGAACCCGAGACTGAAGTCCGATGTTACCACAAGCGGACATGGTGGGGTTGTTTGATGCACCGCAGTCAGACCACCATTTGCTTTTGGTCTCACCGCTCTACCTCAATCGACAGAGACAGTGGAGGAAGTCGCAGTGCGTAAGCCGATCATATTGTTTGCCTTTGCCGCGTTCGCCTTACCCGCTGATGCGATGGCGCAGTCGCCTGAGCTCGAGGATACCTGCAAATCCGTGGCAAAGAGCTTCTTCATGACCGATCAGCTCGCTATCGGCACCGTGCAATCCTTTCCCGAGTTGAAGCCGCCGGGTGTCCGCATGTCCTATTCGACGCGGCAGGGAACCGCGCCGGCCGAAATGACCGACATATTCGAATGCGAGTTCGACAAGGCGGACAAGCCGCACAACCTGGCTCGCTTCTGCGTGTCGAGCACGTGCTATTCGCCGAACGCCGATGACGGTGACCGCAAGCGCCGCTTCGACGAAATGCGCATTCTCCTCAACCGCGCTGAGAAATAGGAGGTCGGCGTGCTCGGCATGATTGGCAATCCCGCCGGCCGGATACTGCCCTTCGCTTCGAAGCGACGCCGGTAGCTGGGGTGCTGATCGACGCTAACATGGAGCACAGCGCCGAGGGCCGCGCACGGCCACCCTGGTCGGGCTTCCGACCGATTTTTTAAACCGAACTCAACGCGCCGTTGCAAATCAATCAGGCGGAAGTCTCTTATGTCAATATGATTCCACTGACATCAGTTCGCCCAGTAACGTTCAGTTTGCGACGACCTTCAGCCGGCCTTCGGCGGTCTGGCGAGGCTGCCACGCCCGATAATTGGCAACCGAAAAATGCGGAGTTTCGAAAGGCGTGGCGTGGGTTTCGGTGACGACGGTGACATCGGCGCCGGCGGCCTCGCCGGCAAGAATGCCAGCAACGGCATCTTCGAAGACCAGGCAGTTCGCGGGATCGACGCCGAGGCGATTTGCACCGAGCAGATAACCTTCTGGGCTCGGCTTGCCCGATTTGACCGTTTCACCGCTGATCATCACCTTTGGCATCGGAATGCCGGCTGCAGCCATGCGGCGCCTCGCGAGTTCGATCGGCGCCGAGGTGACGATCGCCCATCTGCCGTCGGGGATAGCGTTGAGGAAGCGGACGGCATCGGGGATTTCGACGATGCCGGCGACGTCCTCCATCTCCTCGGCCAGCAGCAGATCCGCCTCGTGCGCCGGATCGACACCCGGCAAGCCGAGGCCGCGGATCACGTCGGAGGCACGGATGCCGTGAATCGTTTTCAGGAAAACCTCCGGCTCGAAACCGTGGCGTCTTGCCCATTCGCTCCAGACGCGCTCGACGACGGCAATGGAATTCAGCAGCGTTCCGTCCATATCGAAGAGGAAGGCGTCATAGGATCTGTCGAGAACGTCGTGGTGACCGGGCACGGGTGTTTCCTTGCGAGCACGAGGCAGCCGGGGCCTCTCCGGCAGGCGAGTAGCCGAGAGCGGCGACGGCGTCAACGTCAGTCGTTGACATCGGGATGCGTGACGTTGCGAACATCGGCCAGACCACGTGCGGCGTCTCGATTGCCGGTCGCGGCGGCGGCTTCGAAGATCCGCATCGCGTCATCATACATTTTCAGATTGAGATAGCAGTAGCCCCGCAGAACCATCAGATCGATGCGCTCCTGCTGCAACTGCGCGCGTTGATCGAGATAGATGAGGGTTTCACGGTAACGTCCGGCGTCGAAGGCAGACAAGGCGCGATCGGCGAGGATCGCCACCTGCAGTTCGGCAGCGCGCTGGCGGCTCTGCGGTGCCTTGGTTGCCGCAACGGCGGCATTGCTGGAAAGACCGGCGCGCAGATAGGCGAGGCTCCGACCATAGGCCGCGTCTTCGCGGATCTTGCGGACCGGGCTCTGCAACGCCGTCTCGAAGGCCGAGACCGCCTCCATCGGCCGGTTGATATCCATCAGGCACCAGCCGCGCGACAGCGCCTCGCCCGGCCCCAATCGTCCCGCGTCGATGGTCGTCGAGCAGTCCCGCGCCTGGCGCGGACCGCGCTCGACAGTCACCGTCTGCAACGCCGGCCTTGCGGCGCGGATGGCGACTTCCGGTTCCGGCTGCCGCACAGTTCGCGGCTCGGCCGGAAGCGGCGCCGCTGAAGCGGCCGGACGCTGCGGCGGCTCTACCGGCTGGCCCGGCTGCTGCGCCGCGAGCGGCGCCTTTGCGGGCTGCGTATTGGCGCTCGACCCCGGCAAGGAAGTGTCCTGAAGATTGGCGATTCGCGCCGACCTGCCGGCCCAGCCGCGCTGGAGGTCGAGGACACCCTTGCGGTCGTTCAGCTGCTCACGCGTGACGGCAAGGCCATAGGCGGACGGTTCGTCGTCCGTTTTCCAGGCCAGCGCGGTCTCGAACCAGCGCGCGGCGGTCTGGAACTGGTTGAGAGAACGGGCATACCAGCCGAACTGCTGCGCCGTCGGCACATATTTCCGGGCGATGACTTCGGCTGCGATCCGATGAAGCACGTCCTCGGTCAGATCGGCCGGCGGTTGCAGCGCCATCAGGTTGGCAGTGGCGGCAAGATAGGTTGCGGTCGCGTCATCGGAATCGGCGCGCCAGCGGAACATCACGTCCTCGGCTTCCTGCGGCGCCTTGCGGGCGATCAGCGCCAGCGCCAACCCCTGCGAGGCGGCCGCCGTATCCTCCCTGTCGCGGGCGGCACGAAACCACTTTTCGGCATCGGCAGGGTTGTTGCGGCGAAGCTGGTGCCAGCCGAGCAGCAGCGCATCGGAGGCCAGCCCCTGGCTTTCGGCAAGCTTTTCGAGGTGAGCGATATAATTCGGCGCAATGGCGAGCTTCGGATCGTCGTTGCTTTCAGCGACGAAACGTCGGGCAAGGTTGTCGCGGATTGCATCGAATTCCCTGCTGCCGTCGACAGCAGGTTTTTCCAATGCCAGCAGCGCCTGCATCGGCTGGTAGTCGAGCAGGGTCGAGGCTTTTTCGACCGTCGCCTGCCGTTCGGCAACGTCGGTGCAGTTCTTCAGGATATAGGCATAAGCATCCTGCCCGCGCTGCGCCCTCTCCGTCCGGATGAAGGCTTCGGCGACACGCCAGAGCACGTCGACCTCGCTGCAGGTGAGCAGGCTCGGCGTCGCGGCGGCGATATCCACCACAGTCGCATATTGCTTGAGATCCGAAGCGTTGATGAGGCGGGAGCGGGCTTCGGCGACCCCAAGCCGCTCGAGCAGATCAGCCGGCGGCTGCCACACGGCGTCGGCGGCCTGACGGTCGGCGATCGCTTTGCGCAACTCCGCATAACGGCCATCGGAATAAAGCTTCCACATGGCCTCGAGCTGCTTGTCGCCATTCTGCGGCACGGCGAGCGGATCGGCCGGCGGAACCCAGTTTGGATAAAGCGCCTGAAGGCGGGAGATTTCGGCCTGCAGGCGCACTTTGTCGCCGCGGCTGGCAAAATAGCGAAGCGCGCTTTCATCGACGGCAGGCGGCGCGGGCGCGGCGGCCTTTTCAGGCGCCGGCGGGTCGGAAACGATCGGCGGTGCGACCGGAGCCGGCTCTGCAGCTGTCTGAGGCGCGTCGGGTTGCGGTGCTGCCGGCTGTTCTATAGCGGCATTTGGCTCACTGCTGCCCGGTGCCGGCGGCGGCGACGAAGTGATCGCTTCGATCCTGTCGGCGACGGTCTCGGCATTGAATTCGGAATTGCCCGCGGGAGCGTCGTCCGGCTTGATGCGGCCCATCATCAACAGCTCCGGCCCCGGCCTGTCTGCGGAGCCAAGGCCGAGCTTTTGCTGCAGAGCGCCACGATCCTTCAGTCCGGTGACGAGGGTCGCCACCACGACTGCCGCTGACATCGCCACGAGAGAAGCTTTCACAGACACTCCGGATGCTTCTCCCCGATAAAGGCCAGCCCCAGCAATTGAAGCGTGGCCGGATAATAGAGCGTGGGTGCAAATTGCAGAGCCGAGACCGGCAGCCTGGTCCCGTCGACTACACAGGCCACAACATCGTTAACAATTCTATAACCCGGATCCAGCAACACGGTCTTCGGCCGGCCTGTGGTCAGATCGATCGTGGCCGGAATGCCATTCTGCGACATCCCCATTCGCATGCGGTTCAACAGCGCCTTGTCTGTGATGCCGCCGCGCGCGAGATAGAGCGGGATGCGAAGGGCATTATAGGCAAATTCGGCGTCGAAACCTTCTGCCGGTCGCGGTGGGCCACTGAGGCTGACCCATTCGGCAGGAAGCTTGCGCGGACCGAACTGCATCGTCTTCAACAGCGCCACGCCATCGTCCGACAGCTCTTTCCAGGCATCGGAGGGAGCAAGCGCTGCCATGACAGGCATCGCCTCGTAAATCCAGTAGGAAGGATTGACGACGGGGCCGTCGTCACGATCGGCGGCGCCAAAACCTTCGCTGCCCGGCATCAGCAGAGTCCGGCCCGCCGAGTGGACGATGGCCTTCGCAAGCAGCGCCTGCGCCATGCGGGAGGCGGCGAGGATATAGTCGTTGCGCTTCCATGCGGTGCCGGCAAGCGCCAGGGCATAGGCGATCAGCATGTCGCCATCCGTGGCATTATTGGTGTCGGTCACGTGCGGCTTGACGTTCGGATCCCATTTCCAGACGGCCAAGCCATCGTCGCGCAACAGCAGCTCGGTACGGGTAAAATACCAGATCTGCTCGAAATCCGCGGGGCTCGCCGAGAGATAAGCGAGCAGCATGCCATAGCCCTGTCCTTCGCTATGGCTGATATTGCCGTTGCCGTTATCGATGATCCGGCCACTCGCATCGAGAAACTTCGCCTTATAGGCAGACCACGCATCGGCATTGATCATCGCCTGCTGTGCAGCGGCGGATGGGCTTGCGGGGGCGAATGTAACCGTCGCCGCAAGCAGAAGCACGCGCCACCACCTCATTTGGACCGGCCCAGCGTTTTGAGCATGCGCGAGGTAGCGACGCCGATCAGCAGCACGAAGACGACGAGCAGCGAAGCATAGGAGAGGATATTCGTCGACAACCAATTGGCGGCGATCAAGCGGCAATTGGCGATCGACCAAGGCGTGGATGGGACGAAATCGAAGCGGGTGACGGGCACCGCCTCGATCTTGCCCGTCTTGCTCGAATAGGTGGTGATATGGCCTGATATCTGCGGCCAGTTCAACTGACCGGTCAGCACTTCGAGCCCTTCGCGCAGATCCCTTGCCGAGGGTGCCGCCACCACGGTCCACGAACCCTCTCCCAGGGGGCTGGAGCCTTGCGCAACCACGAGCGTGTCGGCGTTGGAGGGGGTGAAGACCGTCTCGGCCCCGGGGATGAACTGCAGCGAACTGCGGGTGATGTCGAAATTGCGCCCCAGCCATTCACGGAAGGCAGTGATGCGGCTGCGCAAGATACCGCCGCTCACCTTGGAATTCCACTCCTCGAAGGCTGTGCCGGTATCAACGACGCCTGGCTGCGTGTCGGCCACCGGACGCCACGAGGCTTGGCTCGCCGTCGAGATGTTGGCCTGCGTCAACGCGGTTGCCGGCATCTGCGAAATCGAGCCGATGAAGATGGCGTCCCGATCGCCGATCATATTCGGCGAGGCCACGGTTTCGACGGCGATCGGATGACCAGCCATCACCGCCATCTGACCGAGCAGCGTAGCGGCGGCCGAAAGCGTATCGGCATCGACGCGATCGATGAAGAGCGGCGTCGGTTCCGTCGCCCGGCCATAGGGATAAGCTGTGCCGGACATTGCGGCCAAGTTCGGACGCTGCCCGACGCGGGCAAAATCCGGAATGTGCACTTCGGAGGTATCGAACAGGGCAAAACGGGGATTGGCACCGGCGGTAGCACCCGGAGCACAAGCGGCATCGTCCTTCGTCATCAGGATCGTCTCGATCGCAATCGTATTGAGGCCGGGTTTGAAGTGGCGCATCGTCACGCGGATCGGCAGATGACGGAGAATGCCGCCGGTGGTTGAAGCAAGCGGCACGGTGGAGGCGATGTTGTCGTTGACGTAGATATCGATATGGCTGCCGGGAAGCACATTGTCAGTATAGGCGGCGTCGAGCAGCACCTTGGCCTCGCCATAGGCATTGGCATAGAAGTCGGCCGGCACGGCGACATTGAAGCTGGTGCGGAACCGCCGGCCGGAAAATTCCGTGGTCTTCACGCCGAGTTGCGAGAGGGCGATGCTGGTGTCGGAAAAGACCAGTGGCGCATTCGGCGCGCTCCAGCGCTCGGTGGTCAGCTCATCGCGGCGGACGTCCGCGGACCTGTCAGTCGGCGAAACGATGGTATCGATCGCGGAGGAGACTGCTTGCCACGAGGGGCCGCTGATCAGAAGCACCGGCGAGCCGCTGCGCGGATCGGTCACGAAAGCGGCGAGCGGCGCGCTTTCGGCCCCGGGCGGCAGGCCGGGAAAGAACGGCCGCAGCTCCGCGGCGGTCCCGACGAGCACACCGAGCTTGCCAGGACCGGCGGCCGGAAGGGAGGCGGTGCTGAAGGCAAATATCTGGTTCGGCATGCTGCTCAGCACTGACAGGCCCTGTGCCAGCCGCAACAACGGCTTGGTCGTCCCCGGCTGCTCCAGCGCCGGGACGACGATATCGAACTCCGTCCTGCCCGCGCCATCGACGCCGATGGCGCGGATCGCGTCGGCGCTCGAAAGCTCCGCGGCATTCCCGCCGGCAAAGCTCAGATAGGTTCCGGCCGGATCGATATTCGACCATAATTCATAGGTGGACTGGATGCTGCAGTCGGTGCGATGGCGCTGCTCTGCCTGGAAGGTCACGAGATTGGCGCCCGGCTGCAACAGGCCGGAGGGAACTTCGAAAGTGACGGCGGAAGAGCCGTCCGCCGAGCTGACCCGCTGCTGACCGATCGGACGATTGTTGAGATAGACGGTCAGCGCGGAGGCTTCCGGCGCGACGACGATCGAATTCTGATAGGCGAAGGTGAAACTTGCCTTGGCCGCCGCCTGCTCGGGCGTCAGATAGACAGACCATGACCGGCGGTCATATTCGCCGCTGAGGCTGAATTTCGAAAAGGGCACTAGATAACGCCTGATATCGCGGTGGCGCGGTTGCGAAGCGGCATTCGCCGGTGCCCCGGGCTGGGGCGCCGCCGTCGCCGGCTGCGGCACGACAGTGATCGGCGCAGGAGCGGGCGCGGGCGCTACGGAAATGGGTGGCGTGACGGGCGCTGGCGCCGTTGCTGCAGGCGGAGCGGGCGGCGTCAATCTCGGGGCGGTGGACGCGCCGGGCGGCCGCTCGCCGGACATGTCGAAGGGCGCCGTCTGCGCCTGGGTGACAGCGGGGGTATGCAACAGGAGGAGCGCGACGGCGACGATCTTTCTCATCCGGCATTGACCTTTGCCGCTCGCTGCTGCGCCTCCCGCTCCGGCCGCATGCTGCGGAAGAGGTAAACCAGGCCGCGGCTGGTCTGATAGAGGGACAGGCCGAGAAACCAGATGGTGCCGCGAATGAGGCCCGGATTGCGGCGCCGAGATTCCTGGAACTGGGTCCACTGATCGGAATTGGCAAACATCAGATCGGCGATCAGGCGATGATCAAGCGCGCTTTTCGGCACGTACTGGCAGCCGACATTGCTGATATCGCCTGATGGCTCGATGTTGCGGACGATCAGCGGCAGGGTTTCCAGATCTGCACCGCTATAGGGCCGGAAGCGCATCTCGCCGGGGGCGCCGACGAGCAGTTCATCGAGATGCTTGTTGAAGATATGCAGCCTTGCGCCATGGACGGAGACGTCCTCGATCGAGGCCGCATACCACTTGCCGTTGGCGTAAAACTCGCAGCGCCGGTTGACGCGAACGCGGCGGGACAAAGCGCGCTCGCCACGTTCCGATACGACGCCGAGTGCGCAGCCGGCCATGATCAGATTGATAATGTTCCACCCGCCGACGACAAGCGTAACGTCGGCCTTATAGGGCTCGGCATAAATCCTGTAGAAGGTGATGACGAGCGCGATGATCTGTACCGCAAAGATTACGAAGAAAGGACGGCTGATCTCAGACAGGCGGCTGACGGCGATCGATTCATCCTTGGCGGTAACCTTGAAGGTCGGCTTCCGCGGATTGAGCATGACCGAGACGACGGCCGGCAGCAGATGTACCGTCTGGACATATTCGTAAAGCTCGGAAATCCAAGGCCAGCGGAAGGATCCGTAGAGGTAGTTCTGCATCATCAGATTCACGAGCATATAGGCAAGCGTATAGGCAAGGAATTCGCCGCCGGAGGCCGTGAAAATTTCCAGGTCGAAGAACAGGTAGAAGAGCGGCGCAAACAGGAAGATCGTGCGCGGGAACGGGAAGAGCCAGAAAAGCGTGGATGACATGTAGCACAGGCGCTGCGGGATCGACAGGCCGCGCTTCAGAAGCGGGAAGCGGAAGCGCAGGATCTGCATCATGCCCTGCGCCCACCGGCTGCGCTGGCCGATGAAGCTTGCGAAGGTGGCCGGTTGCAGCCCGGCGATCAGCGGCTTGTCGACATAGATGCTGTTCCAGCCGCTGCCATGGAGAGCCAGCGCCGTCTCGCAATCCTCGGTAATGCTGATGCCCGAAAAACCGTTCTGGGATTCGAGCGCCTTGCGGCTCAAGACTGCAGCCGAGCCGCAGAAAAAGGCGGCATTCCATTTGTCGAGGCCGCGCTGAATGATGCCGTAGAACATCTCATTCTCGCTCGGCATTTTTTCGAAAGTGCGGAGATTGCGTTCGAGCGGATCGGGATTGATGAAGAAATGCGGGGTCTGGACGAGAAAGAGCTTCGGGTCGTCTTCGAAATAGCCGACCGTCTCGAGCAGGAAATCGCGAGCCGGCGCGTGGTCCGCGTCGAAGACGGCGATGAGTTCGCCGGTCGAATGTTTCATGCCGTTGTTGAGATTGCCGGCCTTGGCATGCTCGTTGCGGTCGCGCGTGAGATAGGTGACGTCAAGATCCTGGCAGAGCTGCTTCAGCTCGACATGGCGGGCCGCCGCCGCCTGGGCCTCGAGCAACTTGCCGGAATTGCGCTTCTGCATGGTGCCGCCGTCGTCGAGCAGCCAGACATGCAGCTTGTCGGCCGGATAGTCCATCGCCTTGGCGGCAGCCAGCGTGTTTCCGAGAAGGCCGGCATCCTCGTTATAAGAAGGCACGAACACATCGACATGGGGCAAGCGCCCGGGATTGGCGGCTCGCGATGGGCGCGACGGAAGCGGTGTGGCGACGATGAAAAGGCTGAGCGCCAGCATCGCGACGCTGTACATTTCGGCAAGGTAGAGCAGCAAGCCGGGAATGAAATTCTCAGGCTGGTTCAGCGGCGGCAGGGTGTTGGTGGTGCGCCAATAGACGTAGCGCAGCACGATCGACGTTCCGAAGGCAAGCGCCACCAAGCGCCATGTCCCCTCGCCCTTCAGGATCTTAATGAGCGCCATCACCGAGACGACCGTAATGCTGGTGATGAGCTGGGTCTGCAGATTAACCGGCAGAGTGATCAGCACGATCATGCAGAGCGAAACAACGGCCCATATGAAGACACTGCGGGCTTTGCGCATCGACGTTCCTTCGAAATTGCGCCGGGGCACCGTCTGTTACCCCGGGCATGCTCTATCTCCGGCAGACGGCCGTCATGGCCGCGTCGCCTATGCAATCCGGCGAGGGCACCGTGACGCCGATCGCTCTTGCCGATTGTTCCAGCGGCGCGGCGGCCGGATCCGGCGCGGCACTCGTCTGTGGCGCCTCGCTCGGCAGCGGCACGCGCGGACCGATCGGCGTCGGCAAGGGCGCGGCGTCCTGCGCCGGTTGCTGGCTTGGGGTGCTGCGAACCGGAGCTGTCCGCGGCAGGCGGACTACGGCAGGCGCCGGCTCATAGCCGATCGGCATCGGGCTGGCGCGATATCCGCCCTCATCGGGATAGATCGGTTCACCGGTACGACCGAGCGCCGCACTGGCGGGGGGCGGGTCACCATACGGATTCCAGGTCGGGCCGTCGAAGGTGCCGGTGATGGTATAGCCGTAGACGATTCCGAGCAGTTGGCGCTCGGTTGCGCGAGCATCGCACAGGCGCAGGCGCAGCTGGATCATGCCGAAATTGCGCGCCTGGGTATTGGCGGCCGCGCTCGAGCGGATCTGCTGCCAGGCATAGATGCAGGTATCGCCGGCGCGGCTGCGGCCGGAAGCATAGCCGAAGGGGCCATAGGCGTTCTGCAGGAAGGTCGCCGATGTCGCCATCGGCACGCCGGGAGCTGAACGGGCCACCTCGCGGGCAATGCCGCTCTCGTTGATCATGCTGAAGCTGGCATTGCCCATCCCGGGATTGGCCCCGGAAGCACCGAAGAACTCGGCTTTCAGAAAATTCTGGCCGGGTACGGAAGACGAGGTGAACAGCGAGATCGTCTGCTCGACGCCATTGCCGCGCTTGCGCTCGACGACGTTGACAATCGACGGCCCGCCCGGCGGCGGGAGGACCAGCGCCTTTTCAGGCGCCACGGTCTCCGGTCCGGAAGGCTGTCGCACACCGCCTGTCGACGTGCAGCCGGCCATCAGACCCGCCACGGCCAGCAGCGATATCGTCTTCCCCAAGCGCATGTCTCGAGCCGCCGTAATCGTCTTTCCAGATATCCATTCGCAGACCGAAACGCGACGGACCGTCGAATCAACGGCCACCCGGCCGTTCACCTGACATAAATCGCCAACACGGTTAACGAAGAGTAAAGAGCCCGACCCTGATGCCACCAGACGACTCGTATTGAACGTGATTCGGACAGCTCAACCGTATGGTGCATAAACCGGTTTAGCAACAAACAATCGGCGCGCCGGCTTCTTCTCCCACGACGCCAAGGCGGTAGCGGAACTATGCGGCATGGCCGGCGTTGCCTTGGTGTCCAGAGTTCAAAAAGGAGGTTATCCCATGCGTAAGATCATACTGGCTACGGCCGCCATGCTGACCATCTGCTCGGCCGCCTTCGCACAGAGCACGGTGGTTGTCACCGATCCCGCACCAACCGGTTCCGTCGTCCTACCCGGCGAGGTGCGCACCTATGTCATGGAGCAAAACACGCCATCCGTCGTCTATGACGGCGAAATCACGGTTGGCGCGACGCTGCCGGATACTATTGAAGTCCATACCGTGCCCAATGTCGACGGCTATGCCTACACCGTTGTCAACGAGCGGCGCGTGATCGTCGAGCCGAAGACACACCGCGTGATCCAGGTTCTCGAATAAGGGATTGGGGCTGGAGACGCATAGTCCTGTACGACTTCACGTCCCCTCATCTCCCGCGCTCACCGGCACGTTCAAGAGTTCACGGATCTTATGGGCGAGTTGCTCCAGGCTGAATGGCTTGGCGAGCAGCGAGACGCCGTGGTCGAGCACGCCATTGTGGACGATGGCATTGCGCGTGTAACCCGTGGTGTAAAGAATCCGGATCGCCGGCCATTTTTCTTGAACGGCATCAGCAAGCTGACGTCCGCTCATCTGCGGCATGACAATATCGGTGAAGATCAGATCGACGTCGGGGTTCTCCTCCAAAAGGAGAAGCGCCTCCACGCCGCTTGCCGCCTGCAATACGCTGTAACCGAGTTCGTGGAGGCTTTCGGCGGTCATGGTGCGGACATGTTCGTCGTCTTCCACCACCAGGACAGTATCGTTAACGCTTCCCTGAGGAATCGGCTGGGCGCCGACGGCGGCCAGGCGAGCATCCGCCTTGCCGACATGACGCGGCAGATAGATCTTCACCGTCGTCCCCCGGTCGATCTCCGAATAGATCTTGATGTGGCCGCCGCTCTGTTTGATGTAGCCGTAGACTTGGCTCAGCCCGAGACCAGTTCCCTTGCCGGGTCCTTTGGTGGTGTAAAACGGGTCGAAGGCACGGTCGATTACATCGGCCGACATCCCGATGCCGGTGTCGGTGATACTGATCATCACATACTGGCCCGCCTCGACCTCCGAATGCATGCGCGAATATCGCTCGTCAAGTTCGGTGTTGGCGGTCTCGATCGTCAGATGACCGCCGCCGGGCATGGCGTCGCGCGCATTAACGGCAAGGTTCAGCATGGCGTTTTCGAGTTGGCTGAGATCGGCGAACGTCGGCCAGAGGCCACCGGCAAGCACGGTCTCGATTCGGATATGTTCGCCGAGCGTGCGCCGCAGCAACTCCGACATGCCGCCAACCAGCTTGTTGACGTCGATCATCTCCGGGGCCAGCGGCTGCTGACGAGAGAAGGCCAGAAGACGTGCGGTCAATACCGCGGCTCGCTGGGCGCCGTCTCTGGCGTTCTGAAGGGAGTTCAGCAGGCGCGGATCCTCGTGTCCGGTCATCCGCCGCTGAGCGAGATCGAGATTGCCGATGATGATTGCCAGCATATTGTTAAAATCATGGGCGACCCCGCCCGTGAGCTGACCGATCGTCTCCATCTTCTGCAACTGTCGCACCTGCGCCTGGGCGGCGGCATTCTCTTCCATCTCATGCCTGAGTTCGGCAGTGCGCTGCACCACCGTTTCCTCAAGGCGCGCATTGAAGCTGTTGAGCTCGCTGCGGAGGCGACTCTGCCTGCCATAGGCGACAATAATCGTTTCCATCAGACCGATTATGATCACGGCATTGATGAGAAAGGTCGCAAGACCGATCCATTGGCCGGCGCTCACCGGCCAGAAGGCATCGTGCGGCTCGACGAAAAACTGCTGGACGAGGAAACCGGCGAGCATGGCCGCCACGAAGCCAGGCCCGGCGCCGCCCATGAAACTTGCGAGCAGGATCGCCGGAAGGAAGCTCAGGAAAGGAAATCCGGAGAGGTAATCACTGGCGGCAAGTCTTAGAAGAAAGGTCAGACCGACGAAGGCAACGGCCAGCGGATAGGTATAGCCCGGCCTGTGACGCAGCCAATCCGTGGCACTCAACAAATCCATTCCACACCCCTTCTCGGCCGTCGCGGAAACGGCATCCCAGCTTTTGCACATCGAATTTCGCCGGGCAATATGCTGTTTCCAAAGCGCGGCGCGATCTTTCAGATTCGCTTGCCGCACCTTGGATTTTTATGTTTACACATATCGGCGTCTCAAAACGGCTGCACTGTTTTGTGCGACAAGTTTTCCACCACTGCGCGTGGTGTCTTGACGGGCTTCGCGAGCGGTCCACATAAATCTTCGTGCCCCGGCAGGGGAATGGGGGGACGGGATCATGAAAGACATATTCATTGTCGAGGACGATGCGCTGATCGCCATGTTGCTCGAGGACATGCTGAGCGATCTCGGCTATCGGGTTCGTGCGAGCGCGCCGGATCTGGAACGGGCGCTCGCAACCGCCAGGGACGCGGAGTTCGACGCTGCAATCCTCGACGTCTCCCTCGCCGGCCGTAGCTCGCTGCCGGTCGCAAAGCTGCTTGACGAACGCGGCAAGCCCTATCTCTACGCAACGGGATATGGCAGCGCCCCGGAAGGCAGCAGCCCCAGCGCGCTCCCGGTGCTGCGAAAGCCGTTCCAGCTCAGTGAGCTCGAACAGGCGATGAAGCAGCTTTGCGGAACCTAATCAGCGCACCTGATCGAGCAGACGCTTGCATTCCAGGAGGTCGTAGAGAGCCTCCTGAAGCAGCGCCCTATCTTCCTTGCCGACGCTCGATTTGCCGATCGAGACTTCCGGCTGCTCGTCGTCTCCGGCGACGAAATTGAAGAACCGGCGGGTGATCGGCGGCTTGGCACGGCCGACAATCTGATCCTCCTCCGCCATGCCCACACGCGGTTCCCCGGCGCCCGCCTCCTGCGCACCCGAGGCAAGCGCCTCGACACTGGCGAGATCGCCGTGGCCAACGGAGATGACGAACTTGTTGCCGTTGGTCTTCAGAAGCTTCTGCACGCCCTTGATCGTATAGCCGTGATCATAGAGCAAATGCCGGATGCCCTTGAGGAGGTCGACGTCCTCCGGCCGGTAGTAGCGACGGCCGCCGCCGCGCTTCATCGGCTTTATCTGGGGAAACCGTGTCTCCCAAAAGCGCAGCACATGCTGCGGCAGATCAAGATCGTCTGCGACTTCGCTGATGGTGCGAAAGGCATCGGGGCTCTTGTCCAACGTCATATGCTACGCAACCTCACAGGCTCAATCCAACTGCGACTCACCATATTTCAAAGGTTTGGCGTCGACAATTCAAGTCATGTCTCGACGTTGCGCACAGGGGATCGATCAGCGCGAGAAAAAAACACTGCACCAGGAAGAGGAAGTCCGATCTCAGAGAGCCGGATTCTGCGGCTTCAGCTTGATCTTGCGGGCGACATGCGCTTTGAGGATGCGCGTCTTCAGCACGTTCGAAGCCTTGAAGGTCATCACCCGGCGCGGAGAGATCGGAACCTCCTCGCCGGTTTTCGGATTGCGGCCGATCCGCTCGTTCTTATCGCGAACCTGGAAGGTGGCGAAGGAGGAAAGCTTGACGGTTTCGCCCCGCACAATGGCGTTGCAGATTTCGTCGATGACGGTTTCCACAAGTTCAGCGGATTCGGTCCGGGAAAGACCAACCTTGCGGAAAACGGATTCCGCCAGGTCTGCTCGCGTCACTGTTTTTCCGGTCATGGTTTCCCCGCCCATTACAAAATATTTTTTGAAAGCGAACGAAGAGTATTTGTCTTGCGCCTCACGGTCAAGCTCTTGTTCGCCGCCAGTTTTTTAGGATTCGTGCTTACCAGCGGAGCAGAACAGCGCCCCAGGTGAAGCCGCCGCCCATCGCTTCGAGCATCACGAGGTCGCCCTTTTTGATGCGGCCGTCGCCGGCAGCGGTCGCAAGCGCGAGCGGGATCGAGGCGGCTGAGGTATTGCCGTGCAGGTCGACGGTGACGACGACCTTGTCCGCATCGATGTTCAGCTTCTTCGCCGAACCGTCGATGATGCGTCGATTGGCCTGGTGCGGCACCAGCCAGTCGAGGTCTTCGGCAGTTGTCCCGGTCGAATCGAAAGCGGCCTGAATGACATCGGTGATCATGCCGACTGCATATTTGAAGACCTCGCGGCCTTCCATGCGCAGCTTGCCGACGCTGCCCGTCGTCGACGGTCCGCCATCGACATAAAGCTTGTCCTTGTGCGAACCGTCTGAGCGCAGATGCGCGGTCAGCACACCGCGATCGGCAGACGTCCCCTCGCCTTCTGCCGCCTCGAGCACGATTGCGCCGGCGCCATCGCCGAAAAGCACGCAGGTGGTGCGATCGTTCCAGTCGAGAATGCGCGAAAAAGTTTCGGCACCGATGACGAGAACGCGCTTTGCAAGGCCGCCGCGGATATAAGCGTCGGCGGTCGTGACCGCATAGACGAAGCCGGTGCAGACGGCTTGGACGTCGAAGGCAAAACCGTGGCTCATGCCGAGACGGCTCTGGATGTTGACCGAGGTTGCCGGAAAGGTGTTATCCGGCGTCGAGGTGGCACAGATGATAAGATCGATATCGGCAGGCGTCAGGCCGCCATTGGCAAGCGCCGCACGCGCGGCGGCTTCGCCAAGCGAGGCCGTCGTCTCGTCGTCGCCGGCTACGTAACGCTGGCGGATGCCGGTGCGCTGGACGATCCATTCGTCCGACGTATCGACGATGGCCTCCATATCACGATTGGTCATCACGCGCTTCGGAAGTGCGGCTCCGAATCCGCGAACCACTGAACGGATCATATTCGATTGAACCCCATAGCTCATGCCGCTTCCGGGCCTATGGGAGGCAGCCGCTTGGCATGATATTTCTTAAGATCGTTTTCTATTTTCTGATTGAGGCCGTTCTTAGCCATGTCGTAACCGACCTCGATGGCAGCAGCGATGCCTTCGGCGTTGGCGCCGCCATGGCTCTTGATGACGATGCCGTTCAGCCCGAGAAACACTCCGCCATTGACCTTGCTCGGATCGAGCTTCTCGCGCAGCATATCGAAGGCGCTCTTGGCGAAGAGATAGCCGATACGGGCGAGCAACGTGCGCGACATGGCGGCACGCAGATATTCGGCGATCTGCTTGGCGGTACCTTCGGCGGTCTTGAGCGCGATGTTGCCGGAGAAGCCTTCGGTGACGACAACGTCGACCGTGCCCTTGCCGAGATCGTTGCCCTCGACGAAGCCGGAATATTCGAGCGAATCAATATTCGCCTCGCGCAACAGGCGGCCGGCCTCCTTGACCTCTTCTTGGCCTTTCACCTCCTCGACACCGACGTTCAGAAGGCCTATCGTCGGGCGTTCGATCTCGAAAAGCGCGCGCGCCATGGCGCCGCCCATCAGCGCAAAATCCATCAGTTGCTGCGCATCGGCGCCGATCGTCGCACCGACATCGAGCACGATGCTCTCCCCCTTCAGCGTCGGCCAGATCGCCGCGATCGCCGGGCGCTCGATATTGGCCATCGTGCGAAGACAGAATTTCGCCATCGCCATCAGTGCGCCGGTGTTGCCGGCAGAGACAGCGACATCGGCATCGCCCGTCTTCACCGCCTCGATCGAGCGCCACATGGTCGAGACATAGCGGCCGCGGCGCAGCGCCTGGCTCGGCTTCTCTTCCATGCTGACAGCAAGCTCACAGTCGTGAAAGACCGATTTTTCCTTGAGTTTCGGGAACTTGGCGAGAAAGGGATCGCACTGTTCTTTAAGACCGTAGAAAACGAAGGAAATATCCGGATGCCGATCCAGTGCCTTTGCGGCGCCGGGGATGACAACCTGGGGACCAAAGTCGCCACCCATGAGGTCGAGAGATATTCTGATCACGCGTCCCTGATCCTTCTTTTCGCCGAGGCGCGAAATTTGGGCCAAAATACCGGTTTTGGCGTCGCATACAACTGAATTATGTCAAATGCCAGAGATGCTTCAGTCCTTTTTCCAGTCCTTGAGGACCGCGAAAGCGGAGGGTTTTTTGTCGTTTTCGCCGCTATCCTCGATATGGCCCTTGAACTCGGCACCCTGCTTGCGGGGATAGGGATCGATCGCGAGAGCGGCGAATTCGGCAACCACCTCGCCGGCATCGATCGTGTCGCCGACAAAGGTCTCGGGCAGATCGGGACCATCGGGATCGAGCAGCATCTCGCCGGCGTCGTTACCGGGCTGGCGTGCAAGCTTGGAACCCTCAGGCACGAAAATCTGCTCGAAACTTTCGTCGATCACGGCTTCGACCGGTTCCAGCGTCACGACGCAGGACTGGACGATCTTCGCCTGTACGCGACCCTTGACACGCACGCCGTCGCGTTTCCAGCGGGCGATCTGCAGATCGGCGCTGAGATCGTCGACGGAGACGACGCTCCAGGCCTCGGCAAGCGCCTTCAACTCGCTGGTATCAGCCTCGATATGAACCTCGACGGGATTGGCCGAGATGTGGCCGACCTTGACGTGATAGGAGAAGGGAACATCGTCCCGATCGTTCTTCATCGTTTCCTCCTTCAGGCGACCGGCGGCAGCGTTGCCGAACCACTCGCGATCAGCTCTTCCGGAACGGCGGACAGATGAGATTCTGCGGCGATCATCCAGCTGGCAAGGCCGGACATATCGGCCGGTGTCTCGGTTTCCGGATAGATATTGCGCGTTAATGCAAGAGCCAGCGCTTCGGCATCGCCGGCGTCCATCGCCTTCGAATAGGTTTCGAGCCGGCCGTAGAACATGCCGGCGAGCTTCTTCATGCGTTTCGGCACGCTGTTGTCGCCGATGCCGAGCTCGCGGATCGAATAATCGATGTCCTGAAAGAAGGCATCGACGATCTCCTGGGCAATCTCCTGGCCGCTGACGGCCGAGGCGCGCGTGCGGCGAAAAAACAGAATCATCACGATCGACAGCATTTCGAAGCGGCCCATGACCGTATCCGGTACATTGAGCCGCTCATAGAGATCGGGCATGCGCGCGGCTGCGGTCAGCGCCGCATATTGCCTGTCGACGATCACCTGATTGTTGTTTTTCTTGCGGAAGAGCCCGAGGATCATTGTTTTTTCCGGAAATGCCTCATTCTTCACGCCGGCTGGCGTCCGGCCTTGTTGCATGATTTCGAAAGCTGGTTTACCGAAGCAGGCGCGAATTGCAATGCCGTTCGTGGCCAGCTTCGGGACGACGCCTTCGAGGCGCCAGCGAAGCGAATTCGGGAAACTCGACCCGGAATGGCCACAATGGTTTTGCAGGAGGAAAGCGTGCAAGGCCCAAAATGGCTGCTATCGACACCCAAGGGAGTAGATGTCGTTGAAGAAACGGTATTTCAAGTCTGACATGAAACTCTTCAGCAGCGCGGCCATTGCCTTCATAATCGCCTCCACATCAGTTCTTTCAGGCTGCCAGACCGGCACAGTGCTCAACGGCGGCTATGTTGTCGATCAGCAGTCGCTCAATCTCGTTCCGGAAGGTTCCAGCCGCGAACAGGTCCTGCTTTCGCTCGGCACGCCATCGACGACGGCGACCTTTGACGGTGAGGTCTTCTATTATATTTCGCAGCGGCGCACGCGCGCCGTCGCCTTCCAGAAGCTGAAGGTCGTCGACCAGACCGTTCTGGCCATTTACTTCGACAAGAACGGCGTCGTCACCCGCCGTGCCAATTACACACTGCAGGACGGCAAGGTCTTCGATACGATCTCGCGCGTCACGCCGACCGGCGGCAAGGAACTCACCTTCCTGCAGCAGATGCTCTCCGGCGGCAGCGCAGCAAGTGCTGCCCGCAGCCTGTTCGGCGGCGGCGCCGGTGGCACGCCGCAAAATCCGAGCAGCCTGCGCTGATCGACACGCTTTCAATGAAAAACCCGCCGGAGCGATCCGGCGGGTTTTTTAGTGGATGTCATCTCGGCCGGGGCGCGCATCTCGGCCCAGTAAATTTGTCGAGGCCTGCCCCTCATCCGCCTGCCGGCACCTTCTCCCCGTTTTGACTGGGAGAAGGTGATATGCCGCACCGTCTCGACCCCCCGCAAACCTCTCGCATGGCACGTCCCCTCTCCCCGTTTTTACGGGGAGAGGGTTAGGGTGAGGGGCAGTGTTTGGTCAACTATCTAGCCGGTTGCACACATCGCCGTTGCGGCATCAGCCCGCGAGAATGGCAAGCAACAGCAGCGCAACAATGTTGGTGATCTTGATCGCCGGGTTGACGGCGGGGCCGGCGGTATCCTTGTAGGGATCACCGACGGTATCGCCGGTAACAGAGGCCTTGTGCGCATCCGAGCCCTTCATGTGACGCACGCCGTCTTTGTCGACGAACCCGTCCTCGAAGCTCTTCTTGGCATTGTCCCAGGCGCCGCCGCCCGAGGTCATCGAGATGGCGACGAAGAGGCCGTTGATGATGACGCCGAGCAGCGATGCGCCGAGGGCGGCAAAGGCCGAAGCCTTGGAGCCGGAAATCAGAAGCACGCCGAAATAAACGACGACGGGAGCGAGCACCGGCAGCAGCGAAGGCACGATCATCTCGCGGATGGCGGCCTTGGTCAGCAGGTCGACGGCCTTGCCGTAATCCGGTTTTTCCGTGCCTTGCATGATACCGGGCTTCATCTTGAACTGCCGGCGAACCTCCTCGACGATCGAACCGGCGGCGCGGCCGACGGCTGTCATGGCGATGCCGCCGAACAGATAGGGAATCAAGCCGCCGAAAAGCAGGCCGGCGACGACGTAAGGGTTCGACAGTTCGAACGAGATCGTGCCGATATTGGCGAAGTAGGGATACTGGTCGCCGTGGGCCGCAAAATACTGCAGGTCGTTGGCGTAGGCGGCAAAGAGCACCAGCGCGCCGAGACCGGCAGAACCGATCGCGTAACCCTTAGTGACCGCTTTGGTGGTGTTGCCGACGGCGTCGAGCGCGTCGGTCGACTTGCGGACTTCCGGCGGCAGATGCGACATTTCGGCGATGCCGCCGGCATTGTCGGTGACTGGGCCGAAAGCATCCAGCGCAACGATCATGCCGGCAAGGCCGAGCATGGCGGTGACGGCGATGCCGGTGCCGAAGAGGCCGCCGAGCTGGTAAGTGGCGAGAATGCCGCCGACAATGACGATCGCCGGCAGGGCGGTCGATTCTAGCGAGACCGCCAGACCCTGGATGACGTTGGTGCCGTGGCCGGTCACTGATGACTGGGCGATCGAAACAACCGGGCGCTTGCCGGTGCCGGTATAATATTCGGTGATGACGACGATCAGAGCGGTGACGACGAGGCCGACGAGACCGCAGATGAAGAGGTTCGTACCGGATATGTCGGCGCCAGCGACGGTCCCGAGCGAACCCCAGCCGACCGTCAGCGAAGTGGCCGCGCCGAGACCGATGATGGAAAGCAGGCCGGTGACGATCAGGCCCTTATAGAGTGCGCCCATGATCGAGCCGTTCGAGCCGAGCTTGACGAAGAAGGTGCCGATGATCGAGGTGATGATGCAGGCACCACAGATCGCCAGCGGATAGACCATTGCAGACTGGAGGATCGGCGCGCCGGCAAAGAAGATCGCTGCGAGAACCATGGTGGCGACGACTGAAACCGCATAGGTCTCGAAGAGGTCGGCGGCCATGCCGGCGCAGTCGCCGACATTGTCGCCGACGTTGTCGGCAATCGTCGCCGGATTGCGCGGATCGTCTTCGGGGATACCGGCCTCCACCTTGCCGACGAGATCGCCGCCGACATCGGCGCCTTTGGTGAAAATACCGCCGCCGAGACGGGCGAAGATCGAAATCAGCGAGGCGCCGAAACCGAGCGCCACCAGCGCGTCGATGACTTCGCGCGAGCCGCTCTCATGTCCGAGCCCGACCGTCAATATTGTGTAATAGATGGACACGCCGAGCAGTGCCAGGCCAGCGACCAGCATACCGGTGATCGCACCCGACTTGAAGGCGATGTCGAGACCGGCGGAAAGGCTGGCAGAAGCCGCCTGCGCGGTGCGCACGTTGGCACGGACGGAAACGTGCATGCCGATGAAACCGGCGGCACCGGATAGCACTGCGCCGATCAGGAAGCCGATGGCGGCGGTGGCGGAGAGAAGCAGCCAGGCTGCGATGAAAACAACGACGCCGACAATGGCAATGGTTCTATACTGGCGCGTCAGGTAGGCTTGGGCACCCTCGCGTATGTAGCCCGCGATCTCCTGCATCCGGCTGTTGCCCTGATCGGCGGCAAGCACCGACCGGGTTGCCCAGGCGGCATAGACCACCGAGAGCAGACCGCATGCGATTACGCACAAAAGAATGGTCATTTCGCTCTTTCCTCCATAGGCCGGAACTCACTCCTTTTCCGGCAGATACGCCGCCGACTCGCCTTCCTCTCCACAGAAATGCACAGCTAAGCGGTGGGGAGATTGCGTGGTCGATTACGTGGCGTCAAGTCCGCAAAGGCCGAAAACCATTGCGGTACGAAGAAAGACGTAGGTGAGATTGTTCGGCGGCTAAAGAGTTACTTCTTCGCTTCGCCGCGGACCTGCTTGGCGATGCGGTCGAGTACGGCGTTGACGAGCTTCGGCTCGTCGTCATCAAAAAAGGCTCGAGCGATCTCGACATATTCAGTGACGATGACCGCCACCGGGACGTCCTTGCGATCGAGGAGCTCGAAGACGCCGGCGCGCAGGATGGCGCGAACCGTGCTGTCGAGGCGCGACAGCGCCCAATCATCCTGCAGCGCTGCAGCAATTAGCGGATCTAGACGGACCTGATCACGCACGACGCCGGAGACGATCGAGCGGAACCAGGCGGCATCAGCCTTCAGATAGGTCGCGCCGTCGAGTTCCTGGCCGAGGCGGTGCGCCTCGTATTCGGCGACGATTTCCAGAACGCCGGTGCCACCGACATCCATCTGATAAAGCGCCTGAACGGCCGCCAGGCGGGCAGCGCCCCGCTGGTTCGCAGTCTTGACCGGCCGTTCCGTCTTGTCGTCGTTCATTCGTTATGCACCCAGTTTCTGCTTCAGCGCGATCATCGTCAGAGCGGCACGAGCGGCAAACCCGCCCTTGTCCTTGTCCGAACGGCGGGCGCGCGCCCAAGCCTGTTCGTCATTTTCTACGGTCAGAATGCCGTTGCCGATGGCAAGGGATTCACTAACCGCGAGGTCCATCAGAGCGCGCGAGGATTCGTTCGATACGATATCGAAATGATAGGTCTCGCCGCGAATGACCATGCCAAGAGCGACATAGCCGTCATAATGCGTGCCGCCATTGTCGTCCCCATCGAGCGCCATGGCAATCGCCGCTGGAATTTCCAACGCGCCGGGAACGGTGACGACCTCATAGGTGGCGCCGGCCTGCTCGAGCGCAAAGGTCGCGCCTTCGAGCAGCGCATCGGCCATGTCGTCATAGAAGCGGGCCTCGACGATCAAAATATGGGAAGCGGTCTCTCTCGACATTGTTTACCTTCGGTTGGCGGCACTTTTTCCACTCGACAGCCCGCGGTCAAAACATGCCTTCATCGGAATGGCAAGCACTTTCGGCCGGTGCCGCAACTGCGAAAGAGGAAATATCGACAAGGGGATAGCCGCACCATCCCTGCCGAGCCGGCCAAGCCTCCGAAATCCGCTTTTCCGGAAGCGCGGAAAACGGCAATTCGAAGGCCGTTTTCATGAAGAATTTTTAATGCGCTTTCAGTGACTTAACCTATTGAATGGCGAAAACGGCGACGCCAACTCCTTATCGTGACGCACGACGATCCCCTGCACGACAGCCGACCGTCAAAGCAGATGAAAGGATTAAATCATGAACCGCGTTGTCACAATCACCATCGCCGCAGCCCTCTCCTCTCTCGCATTTGCCGGCGTCAGCCGGGCCGAGAGCTTCGGAATGAACTCCGCCCAAGGCATCGAGCAGACGCTCAGGACCTTCCGGGGCAATAACTTCAATGTCGAGCAGGTCCGCAACTGGCACAATCTCGACGATGAGACGACAGGTCCGCGCTCGGCCCCGGAACGCTCCGGCCAGGCCATACGCGGCATCCAGGCCTCGATCGATGCCAACAGATCGCTTGCACACCGTCTGAACAACGAGGGGGTCGATGTCCGCAACATCGTCAATGCCGAACAGGCGGCGGACGGAAGCGTGACCTTCTACGTCCGCTGAGGTCACGACAGCAACAGAGCGTCCGGCGCATCCATCCGAAGCGCGGCGCTCGAAGCATGGGCGGCGTTCTCCTCTCCGCCCATGCCGAGGATTTTCCCGGATCAGCGCGCGATTGCCATTGAATTTTCCGGCAAGATGATAGCTTCTCTCCTGCAACAGGAGAACATCATGACGGCGGAATCGAAAGCGGTGATCAATATCGCTGATCTCAAGCTCGACCACTGGATACAGGGCGAACTCTACGAAGGCGCCGACGTCTCCTTCGGAGCGCTGCTCGGCCTGAGGGGCCTCGGCATCAGCTACAATGAGGTGCCATCCGGAAAATCGAGCTGCCCCTTCCACAATCACCATGTCGAAGACGAGCTGTTCTACGTAATCGCAGGCACCGGCGAATACCGTTTCGGTGACGAGCGCCAGCCGATCAAGGCAGGCGACGTGCTCGGCGCACCGGCGGGCGGACCGGAAACGGCGCACCAGATCATCAACACCGGCACGGCCACCCTCGTCTATCTCGGCATCTCGACGATGGCGAAGACCGAAATCGTCGAATATCCCGATTCCGGAAAGTTCCTCGCCAAGACCAACAGGGACGCGACAGAAACCGGGCGCTTCCGCCATATCGGAAGGACCGAAGGCGATCTCGACTATTGGGACGGTGAGCCCGGCGCCTGAACGCGACTTCCACAAGGACTCGTCGTGATCGACATACCCACCTTGGAAACAGAGCGGCTGACGCTTCGCCCTCACCGCCTCGACGATTTCGAGGCGCATGCGGCGCTATGGGCGGACGAAAAGGTCGTTCGCTTCATTACCGGTGCGCCGTCGACGCGCGAGCAGAGCTGGAGCCGCATGCTGCGCATCGCCGGCATGTGGCACCATATGGGTTTCGGCTTTCTGGCGATCGTGGAAAGGGAAAGCGGTAGGTTCATCGGCGAAGCTGGTTTCCTCGAAGCGCGGCGCGATATGGAACCGTCGATCGAGGGAACGATGGAGATCGGCTGGGCGCTGATGCCCGCGGCTCACGGCCGCGGTTATGCCACAGAGGCGCTGACGGCCCTGATCGGCTGGGCGGAAACGCACTTCCCGGGAAAGCCGATGAGCTGCATCATCAGCCCCGAGAACCAGGCCTCGCTCAGGGTCGCTGCCAAGCTCGGGTTTCGCGAGACGGTGCGCACGCAGTACAACGGCGAAGTCATTCAGTTTTCACGCTAGAAATTCCGCGGTCAACATAGCGCAGAGTCCCACCGCAGCGGCCCGATGCTCGTGGCATGATCTCACACCGCAGATACTTTCAGCTCTGCGGTGAGATGACAGTACGGGGATACCGTGGTTCAGGCCGACTTGATCAGCCCGCAGACCTTCTCGACGATCTCCATCTCCATATCAGGGTAGATGGGAAGGCAGAGCACCTGTAGTGCTGCTTCGTTTGCGACCGGCAGGTTCGACAGCTGGGCGGAAGGCAGGCTGCGATACATCGAGAAGCTTGAAATCAGCGGATAGAAATAGCGGCGCGGATGAATGCCGTTTTCCTTCAATAACTCATAGAGCCCATCTCGTGAAATGGGATAGCCGGGACGGACGAGGATCGGGAAATAAGAGAAGTTGGAGACGGTCTCGCCGGAACGGTCCAGGCATTCAATGCCCGCAACGCCGCGCAGCCGCTCGCGGTATGCACCGTCGATGAGCTCACGCCTTTCGAGTGCAAACTTGATGTATTTCAGCTGCAACAGGCCGAGCGCAGCGTTGAACTCGCTCATCTTGCCGTTCGTGCCTGGCGCCACCACGGTCACTTCATCGACGTAACCGAAGTTCTTCAGCTGGTCGATGCGGGTCTTCGTCTTGATGTCCGGGCAGATGATGGCGCCGCCTTCGAATGTGTTGAAAACTTTCGTCGCATGGAAGCTCAAGATGGAAAGGTCGCCGTGATTGAGAACACTTCCCCGTTCGTCCTCCACGCCGAAGGCATGGGCGGCATCATAGATGACCTTGAGATTGTAGAGATCGGCGATCTTCTGGATCGCATCGACGTCGCAAGGGTGGCCGTAGCAATGCACCGGCATGATCGCCGTCGTCTGCTGCGTGATCGCCGCCTCGATCTTCGCTGGATCGAGATTGAGCGTCACCGGGTCGATGTCGACGAAGACGGGTTTTAAGCCGTTCCAGAGAAGCGAGTGCGAGGTGGCCACGAAGGAATAAGGCGTGGTGATGACTTCGCCCGTGACGCGGAGTGCCTGAAGCGCCGTCAGCAGTGCAATGGTGGCGTTCGAAAAGAGGCTGATGTGCTTCACGCCGAGATGGTTGCAGAGCTCCTGCTCCAGTTGCCCGTGGAATGGCCCGCCATTGGTCAGGATGCGATTGTTCCAGATCGCTTCCAGCGAAGGAATGAATTCTTCAAGCGGCGGCAGGCTGGGCTTTGTTACATAGATCTTTTCGTTTTTCATGACGCCGTCCAGGGTTGGGCCCTATCACGGAATGGGCCTGGTACGAACATCAGGGCTTAACCTGTTGCGAAGCTGACCAGCGAAATTCCTGCCAACAGTGTGGCGCAAGCTTCACGTCCAATAGTCGGCACCCATACGAATGCCGCATCGTGAATCACGAAGACGGCAGCCATTCGCGAAGGACAACGCCTTGACGATCAATCAGCCCATTTCTTCCTTGCCGGCCGGTCTTCCCGATCTGGCGCTTCTCACGGAGAAAGCTGCCGGGACGGGATCCGTCATCATCTATCAGCCTTATCTCGACCCTTCGCAGCGCAGCCAAATCGACGCGGCGGCCATGCCGCTCGACATCTCGTTCAATACGCAGGCCACGACCCGCGAATATGAACTCTTCCGCACCCTGCATCAGCATCACGAGGCGATCGGCCTCGGCGAGGACGTATTCTGGGGACTGCTCTCCAGCAAATTCGAGATGAAGTCGGTGACGAGCTTCCCGTCCTTTGTCACGGAGGCGGAAAAGGCCAGGGCAGAAGGTGCGGACGCCTATCTTTACAATCCCCTGATCGGCCACGCGGCGATCTACAGCAACGTTTGGGAACATTCGCTGCTTGGCGGTCATCCCGGTATGGACCCGATTTTCCTGCACATCCAGGACCTCGGCTATCCGATTGCGCCGCCGCAGGACAAGACTTCCTTCGCGTTCTGCAATTATTTCTGCGGAAACCGGAAATTCTGGTCCGAGTATTTCGCCTTTTGCGAACGCATTCTCGAATCGCTGGAACACCAGGCGCGCGCCGGCACGCCGGCGGGCACCGCCTATGCCGGTACAGCCCACTATTCGCGCGATGCCAACGCGAAGATGCGCCCCTTCGTGATCGAGCGCCTGCTCGGGCTCTATGTCCAGCAGGCTGCCGCCTCCGGATTGAAAATCGCCGCCTTCGTACCGGCTCTTGCCGATTTCGAATGGAAGTTCGGTACCCGCCTCGGCCGGATGCTGCATGGCCTCTTTGCCGCCAAGGAAGCCTTTCTGAAGACCCGTGACGAGGCTCTGCTGACCTCGTGGCAGGAGGGCCGCCAGCCGCTCATCAAGCAGCCGCATCTGATCTGGATGGCTGACGATCCGCCGGGCTGGATGCCGCGCGGCCAGTTCATCGGCGGCCGCGAATTGATGCGCGCCTATGCTCCGCAGGCCGCAGGAGCCTCCCCGATGCCGCAGCAGCCGGTGCGGACGGAAAGGCCCGCTATACCAGCTGCGCCGAAAATCGAGCAGCCGCTCCGCAACCCGCTGCAGCCTTTCGCCGGCGGATGGCAGGCACACAAGGATCGTCATTGCATCTGGATCGTGACGCCCGAAAACTACAATCACAGCCACGCCTTCGACGAAGTCGCACTCGGCATGCAAGGCGCCTTCGAGGAACTCGGCGGCTCGGCACCGATCGTCCGCGACATGAATGCATTCGCCGGCCGTGCGCCGATCATCTACGGCGGCAATCTTCTCCCCGCCGAAATCGTCGGCCATCTGCCGAAGGACAGCGTCATCATCAACCTCGAGCAGGTGTCCGAGGAAAGCAGCTGGATCAATTCGCGCTATACGTCGATTCTGAGGGCGATGCCGGTGCTCGACTACAGCCCGCGCAACCGCGAAAACCTTGCCGCCAAGGGCATCGATCATGCCGGTGTGCTCGAAATCGGTTACAGCGGTTGCCTGAGCCAGATCCAGCACAACCCCGTCAAGGATATCGACGTCCTCTTCTATGGCTCGATGAACGAACGCCGCCACCATATCCTGAAGACGTTGAACGACAGCGGGCTCAAGGTCGCGCACCTCTTCAACATCTATGGTGCGGAACGCGATGCGGCGATTGCCCGCGCCAAGATCGTCATAAACATCCATCATTATGCGAGCGGCGTTTTCGAGATCGTGCGCATTTCCTATCTGCTCGCCAATCGCGTTTGCGTGCTGACGGAAGGCGACATCCGCGATCCAGACCTCCAGCCCTTCATCGGCGGGTTGGCAATTGAGCGCTATGACGACATGATCGAGCGCTGCTACAAGCTGATCGCAGATGCAGACGAGCGCGATGTCATTGCCGCGACGGGCTTTGCGGCCATGCGGAGCCGCTCGCAGGCGGAGATGCTGATGAACGTCATGAAGGCCGCAGAAAAGGTAAGTCATGCGCATTGAGACCGCGGCCATCGAGGGCATTGTTGCAATCACGCCGCCACGCTTCGGCGATCACCGCGGCTACTTCTCCGAGGTATTCAAAGATGCCTGGTTCCGGGAAAATGTGGCCGACGTCACGTTCATCCAGGACAATGAGTCGCTTTCGGCGCAGGCTGGAACCGTCCGGGGGCTGCATTTCCAGATCCCGCCCTTTGCACAGGGCAAGCTGGTGCGCTGCCTTGCCGGTCGGATCATGGATGTCGTCGTCGATATCCGCGAGGGATCGCCGAGCTTCGGCAGATGGCTCTCTCAGGAGCTCTCGCCGGAAACCGGCAAGCAGCTCTGGATACCGGCCGGTTTCGCACACGGATTCGTTACGATCGAGCCGAACAGCGTCGTCAGCTACAAGGTAACCGCACCCTACAGCCCGCAGCATGATCGGGGCATCGCGTGGAACGATCCGATGATCGGCATTCGCTGGCCGTTCGATGAGAGAGAGATGGTGTCGTCCGACAAGGACAAGACGCTGCCGCGGCTCGCCGATCTGCCAAGCCATTTTTCCTATTCAGCACAACAACCCAAGGATTGATCGTCGATGCGCATACTGGTCACGGGCGGAGCGGGCTTCATCGGATCGGCATTGGTGCGCCATCTTGTCAGCGAGATCGGCGCGGAGGTGCTGAATGTCGACGCGCTGACCTATGCCGGCAATCTGGCATCGCTGAAATCCGTCGAATCGGCGCCGAACTATCAATTCCTGCGCGCCGACATCTGCGACCATGCCAGAATGCAGGAAGCATTCGCATCCTTCCGCCCTGATATCCTCATGCATCTGGCAGCAGAGAGCCATGTCGATCGCTCTATCTCGGGCGCGGCCGATTTCATTCAGACCAACATCGTCGGTACATTCAGCCTGCTGGACGCCGCACGGCACTATTGGGACGGGCTTGACGCGCGCAGCAAGAGCGCCTTCCGCTTTCTGCATGTCTCGACGGACGAGGTGTACGGCTCGCTCGGCGACCAGGGCCTCTTCGAGGAGCCGACGCCTTACGATCCGTCATCGCCCTACTCCGCATCCAAGGCCGCGAGCGACCATCTGGCGATCGCCTGGCACCGCACCTACGGCCTGCCCGTCGTCGTCTCCAATTGCTCCAACAATTACGGTCCGTTCCATTTCCCGGAAAAGCTCATTCCGCTGATGATCCTGAACGCATTAGAGGGCAAGCCTCTTCCGGTTTACGGCAACGGCGCGAATGTTCGCGACTGGCTCTATGTCGAAGACCACGCCCGCGCGCTCTTTGCGATCGCATCCAGAGGACGCCCCGGCGAAAAATATAATGTGGGCGGCCGCAATGAGCGCAGGAACATCGATGTCGTTCATCGCATCTGCGCGATCCTCGACGGCGTCTACACTGACAAGGCACCGCATGCGCGTCTGATTACCAACGTCACGGACAGGCCCGGGCACGACGCACGCTATGCGATCGATGCCTCGAAGCTCGAAAGCGAACTCGGCTGGAAGGCGCAAGAGACCTTCGAAACCGGTATCGAGAAGACCGTGCACTGGTACTTGGAAAACGAATGGTGGTGGAGGCCTCTACGCGAAAACGTCTATTCCGGCGAACGCCTCGGCGTTTTCAAGGGACGATAAGCGATGCGCATTGCCGTCACCGGCAAACAGGGCCAGATCGTTCAGTCGCTGCTCAGACGCGGCGCCGAAACGGGCGTCGAAATCAGTGCGGTCGGCCGCCCGGAAATGGACCTCGCAAATCCCGCAAGCATCGCCGCCGCTTTCTCGGCTCTGCGCCCGGATGTGATCGTCTCGGCGGCGGCCTATACGGCGGTCGACAAGGCCGAGAGCGAAGCCGAGCTTGCTTTTTCTGTCAACGCGGCGGGCGCCGGGGCGGTTGCCGAGGCTGCCGCGCGGATCGGGGCTCCGGTCATCCACATTTCGACCGACTACGTCTTCAGCGGCGACAAGGCCTCCGCCTATTCCGAAGAGGATGCGACGGCGCCGATCTCGGTCTATGGGCGTTCGAAGCTTGCGGGCGAGACGGCCGTCGCGGCGGTGAACCCGAACCACGTCATCTTGCGCACAGCCTGGGTCTATTCGCCCTTTGGCAGCAATTTCCTGAAAACGATGCTGCGGCTTTCCGAGACGCGCGATCATCTTCGCGTTGTCGCCGATCAGACAGGATGCCCGACCTCGGCACTCGAAATCGCCGACGCGATTCTTGTGATCGCAACCCGCATCGTAGCGGATCCTGCGCCATCGCTGCGCGGCACTTTTCACCTGACCGGCAGCGGCCAAGCAAGCTGGGCGGACTTCGCCGAAGAGATATTCGCGGAGCTTCTTAAATCCGGCGGCAAAAAGGTCGAGGTCGAACGCATCCCGACGGCGGACTATCCGACACCGGCGAGGCGTCCCGCCAATTCACGTCTCAACGGCGACAAGCTCGCCAAAACATATGGAATCCGGCTCCCGGAGTGGAAGCAGTCCATGATGGTGGTCATGCAAGACCTTTTGAATAAAGGGTCTTTAAGGAGATGGGCATGAAGGGAATTATTCTCGCCGGCGGCACAGGCACACGTCTGCATCCGATCACAGAGGCTGTCTCGAAACAGTTGATGCCGGTCTACGACAAGCCGATGATCTACTATCCGCTGACGACGCTTATGCTCGCCGGCATCAGAGAGTTGCTGATCATCACCACGCCTCACGACGTCGAAGCTTTCAAGCGCCTTCTCGGCGATGGCTCGCAATGGGGAATTTCGCTGACCTATGCCGTACAGCCGAGCCCGGACGGCCTCGCCCAGGCGTTCATCATCGGCGCCGACTTCGTGCACGGCGACAGCTCGGCACTCGTTCTCGGCGACAACATCTTCTACGGGCACGGCCTGCCGGAAATCATGAAATCCGGCACGAGTCGTCGCGAAGGCGCGACGGTCTTCGCCTATCACGTCACCGATCCGGAACGCTATGGCGTCGTCGGCTTCGACGAAAAGATGAATGCGCTGTCGATCGAGGAGAAGCCGAAGGAGCCAAAATCGAACTGGGCGGTGACCGGCCTCTATTTCTACGACCAGCAGGTGGTCGATATCGCCGCCAACCTGAAGCCGTCACCGCGCGGCGAATTGGAAATCACCGATGTCAACCGTACCTATCTCGAGCGCGGCCAGCTTTTCGTGGAGTTGATGGGCCGGGGCTATGCCTGGCTCGACACCGGCACGCCGGACAGCCTGCACGATGCCGCGGGTTTCGTCAGCACGCTGGAGAAACGCCAGGGTTTCAAGATCGCTTGTCCCGAGGAAGTCGCCTGGCGCATGGGTTACATCTCGCCGGCCGAACTCGCCAAGCTCGCGGAGAAGCTCGGCAAGAGTGCCTACGGCCAGTATCTGAGGAAGCTATCCCCGGATTGGTGAACCATCTGGCTGGCGCCGCCTCGCAGACGGTAGTTGGACGTCTCAGGCGCGCAGATGATGTTCCTCGCGCCCGGCATGCCAGTCGTGGCGCGACACCGGAAAGCAGTACAGGTTTGTAATTCAGGCGCTCGGGAATTCCGCCAGCCTGGCAGCGTAACGCGCCATTGTATCGACTTCGAAATTGACGAAATCGCCGGCTTTGCGCTCACCCCACGTGGTGACGTCGAGCGTGTGGCGGATGAGCAGGACGTCGAAATCGGTGCCGTCGACCGCATTGACGGTCAGCGAAGTGCCATCGAGTGCAACCGACCCCTTGGGGGCGACGAATCTCGCCAAATGCTCGGGTGCACGCAGTCGAAAGCGGGTGGCATCGCCCTCCGATGTCACCGAGAGGATTTCCGCCTTGCCGTCGACATGGCCGGAAACGATGTGGCCGCCGAGTTCATCTCCGATCTTCAGCGACCGTTCGAGATTGATGCGGCTGCCCTGCTGCCAGGTGCCGATCGTCGTCAGCCGCAGCGCCTCTTCCCAAGCTTCCACTTCGAACCAGCGGCCATTGCTGCCTTCATCAGGCAGGCCGGTCACGGTGAGGCAGATGCCGGAATGGGAGATGGACGCGCCCATATCGATGGTCGCAGGATCGTAACTTGTTGCGACGCGCAGCTTGATGCCCTCCTTCAGGGGGGAAACGGATTCGACTATGCCGACATCGGTGACTATTCCGGTGAACATCAAAGCCCTCTTTCGTATTCGTCCAGGCGATCGTCGCCAAACATTCGCGTGCTCATATGCATGAAACCGGATGGTATGTCGGTTGCCTGCAACGGGGATTCAATACCGCCCTCACCGATGACGCCGGGCGCCTGATAAAGCAGGATGCGGTCGACGAGATCTGCCTCAAGGAAAAGCCGCGCCGTCTTTGCACCACCCTCGACCAGAAGCGAGGAAATGCCGCGTGTTGCGAGCGCCGGCAGCAGGATTTCCGGGTGATAGGGATTGCAGTAGACGATCTCAACGCCGGCGGCTTCGAGTGCGGTGCGGCGGGAGTCTATGTCGGTGGCGTCGGTGGGTGGGATACCCCCCTCTGCCCTGCCGGGCATCTCCCCCACAGGTGGGGAGATTGGCAGGGGGCTAGCCCTTTGCTCTACATCTTGCCTCGAGGCGAAATCATCATCGGAAGCTTGGGAATGCGGATCGCGCTCCTTGCCGATCTCCCCCCTTGTGGGGGAGATGCCCGGCAGGGCAGAGGGGGGTAAACCCTCGGCCTCCAATAATGATACGTCCTCTCTGGCCACCACGATGACCGGCACCTCCCGCGCCGTCTGAACCAGCTTACTCGTCAGCGGCAACGCAAGAGACGGATCAAGGACGATGCGGATCGGCGACTGTGCTTCGAGGCCTGGCGTGCGCACCGTCAGAAGCGGGTCATCCGCTATCGCGGTGCCGATGCCGACGAGGATCGCGTCGGATTCGGCGCGCAGCGCCTGAACCTCGGCGCGGGCCTCCGGACCTGTGATCGTCACTTGGCCCTCCCCCTCCCGGCCGATCATGCCATCGGCGGAAACGGCAAGTTTGAGAGTCACATAGGGGCGGTTCTTCGTCTGGCGGGTGAGATAGCCGGCCAGCGAACGCCGGCCCTCCGTCTCCAGTACGCCGGCATCCACCTCGATGCCGGCTTGGCGCAGCATGGCGATGCCTCGGCCGGAGACGCGCGGATCGGGATCGGTGACGCTGATGACCACGCGAGCCACGCCATAGGCGATCAGCGCCTCGGCGCAGGGCGGTGTCTTGCCGTGATGCGAGCAGGGTTCGAGCGTCACATAAGCGGTGGCGCCGCGGGCAAGTTCGCCGGCTTCGGCGAGCGCCTGCGGCTCGGCATGCGGACGGCCGCCGAGCGCCGTGACCGCACTGCCGACGACGACGCCATCACGAACGATGAGGCAGCCGACGGAAGGGTTGGTGGCGGTGCGGCCGAGATGCCGGCGCGACAGGCGGATCGCCGACGCCATGAAACCTTCGTCATCCGCCGTGACGCTCATGGCTCATCTGTCCAGCGGGTCGCGGGCGATCTTGGCGTTGATTTCGGAAATGACCTTCTCGAAATCCTCGGCAAGCGAGAAATCCCGATAGACCGAGGCGTAGCGCACGAAGCCGACATCGTCGAGGCTCTTCATGGCTTCCAGCACCTGCAGGCCGATCTGCTCGGAGGAGATTTCCGTCTCGCCGGAACTTTCGAGCCGGCGGACGATGCCGGAGACGGCACGCTCGATGCGATCCCGCTCGACGGGGCGCTTGCGCAACGCGACTTCGAAGGAGCGCACCAGCTTGTCACGATCGAACGGTACCTTGCGGCCGGTCTTCTTGATGACCATCAGCTCGCGCAGCTGCACACGCTCGAAGGTGGTGAAACGCCCCCCGCAATCCGGACAGATACGCCGCCGGCGGATGGACGTATTGTCCTCCGCCGGACGCGAATCCTTGACCTGGGTATCTTCCGAACCGCAATAGGGGCAGCGCATCGCTACTCCTTACCCCATGTAGCCATACATGGGGAAGCGGTCTGTGAGGTTGACCACCTTGCCGCGCACGGCGGCTTCAACGGCGGCGTTGCCGTCATCGGAATTGGCGACCTTCAGGCCGTCGAGAACCTCGACGATCAGATTGCCGATCTCGCGGAATTCGGCTTCCTTGAAGCCACGCGTCGTGCCGGCCGGTGCGCCCAAACGCACGCCTGATGTGACGAAGGGCTTTTCTGGGTCGAAGGGGATGCCGTTCTTGTTGCAGGTGATATAGGCGCGGCCGAGCGCTGCCTCGGCGCGCTTGCCGGTGGCGTTCTTCTTGCGTAGATCGACCAGCATCAGGTGGTTGTCGGTGCCGCCGGAGACGACGTCGAGGCCGCCTGCAATCAGCGTTTCGGCCAGCGCCCGGGCGTTCTTGACGATCTGAGCGGCGTATTCCTTGAATTCCGGCTGCAGCGCCTCGCCGAAGGCGACCGCCTTGGCAGCGATGATGTGCATCAGCGGACCGCCCTGCAGGCCGGGGAAGACGGCCGAATTAAACTTCTTGGCGAGATCCTCCTCATTGGTGAGGATGACGCCGCCGCGCGGGCCGCGCAGCGACTTGTGCGTTGTCGTCGTCGCGACATGGCAATGCGGGAACGGCGACGGATGCTGGCCGCCGGCAACGAGGCCGGCGATATGGGCCATGTCGACCATCAGATAGGCGCCGACGCTGTCGGCGATCTCGCGGAAGCGCTTCCAGTCCCAGATGCGGGAATAGGCGGTGCCGCCGGCGATGATCAGCTTCGGCTTGTGTTCTTCGGCCTTGCGGGCGACTTCATCCATGTCGAGAAGGTTGTCGCCTTCGCGCACGCCATAGGACACGACGTTGAACCACTTGCCGGACATGTTGACCGGCGAACCATGCGTCAGGTGGCCGCCCGAATTCAGGTCGAGACCCATGAATGTGTCGCCGGGCTGCAGCAGCGCCAGGAACACGGCCTGGTTCATCTGCGAGCCGGAATTCGGCTGGACGTTGGCGAAATTGACGCCGAATAGCTTCTTGGCGCGCTCGATCGCCAACTCCTCGGCGATGTCGACGAACTGGCAGCCGCCGTAATAGCGCTTGCCGGGGTAACCCTCGGCATATTTGTTGGTCATGATGGAGCCCTGGGCTTCCAGCACGGCGCGGGAGACGATGTTCTCGGAAGCGATCAGTTCGATCTCGTGCCGTTGGCGACCGAGTTCCTTTCCGATCGCGCCGAAGATTTCCGGATCGACGTCCGCAAGCGAGCGATTGAAGAAGGATTCGGTGGAAGCATTGGTCATGGGCGGGCTCCTCAACTGGAATGCGCTGAGGTATTAGCCTTCCGCCGGGGCAAGGGCAATACGAAGAACGACATTTGCTGGGCAAAGCGCGCGCTGCAGCTCTTTTGTGAGCACGCCTCGGCAGGACGCGGCAAACAGAGCCCTCCCCGGCATAAAAAACCGCGCCCGAAGCGCGGTTCTCAAAATCACGACGCAGAGGGCGCCGCTTATTGAACCGGCTGCTCCATGCCGGCCGTCGTGTCGAGCGCGAGCTCGGCATTGCCGTCCATCTGATAGATGTCGTCGCGGAACTGGACGATGCCGTCGGGCATGCCCCAGGCGGAGATGTAGACGAAATAAACCGGAACTTCGGTGGCGAGCTTGATCGGCGTGTTGACGCCGCTTGCGATCACCTGCTCCATCTGCTGGCGGCTCCAGCCCGGCGTCTCGCGCAACAGCCAGGTCGACAGGTCACGCACGTTCTGAACACGGACGCAGCCCGACGATTCAAAACGCATGAGCTTGTTGAACAGGCCCTGCTGCGGCGTGTCGTGCATGTACTCGCCGTTCTTGTTGTAGAAGTTGATCTTCGTCGATGCCATGGCGTTGATCTTACCCGGGTCCTGGCGGAACATCAGGTTCGGCGCCTCGCCGTTCCAATCGACAGTCTCCGGAGAAACCTCATTGCCCTTGCCGTCGATCAGACGGATCGCGTTCTTTTCGAGATAGGTCGGATCCTTGCGCATGAGCGGCATGATGTCCTTTTCGACGATCGAGCGCGGCGCGGTCCAGTAAGGGTTGAGGATGACTTCGTAGATCTTCGAATTGACGAGATGCGTCGGGCGGCTCAGACGGCCGACGACCGCGGTGTGGCGCGTCGCGACGCTGCCGTCTTCGACGGCCTCGACATAGGCGGCCGGAATATTGACCATCAGATGGCGCCGGCCGAGATCTTCCGGGAAGGTCTGCAGGCGGACCAGGTTGGTGTTCAACTGCTGCAGGCGGACATCGGCCGGAATATTCATCGCCTTCAGCGTGAACTCGCCGAGAACGCCATCGGACGGCAGGCCGTGACGCGCCTGGAAGCGTTTGACGGCGCCGTCGACATAGGAATCGAAAGCGTTCGACATGCCTGCCTCGCGCGGCAGGTCGCCGGTGATCGCAAGGCGCTGGCGCAGCGCCTGGACGGCGGGAGAGGAAACGCCGAGCTGCAGGCGCTGATCACCGGGATTGACTTCGGGCCAGCCGCCGGCTGCCGCAATCTGCTGATACTGCATGATCGCCTGCTGGGCACTCGCGACCGATTGGGGACCGAGGATCGGCGTGTTGGAAACGACGGCCGTCGCCGTGCGCGAAGCCGCCTTGGCATCGAACTGGTCATCCCAGTTGCCGCGGCGCGGTGCGTTGATCAGCGTATCGAGCGCCGACTGCGCCAATGCCGGCGCGGCCATCGCGCTGGCGCCTATCGTTGCCGCGGACGCAAGGAAAGCGCGGCGCGAGAGAGCTTCATTTCCGTTTTTCTTCGACATAGTCCCAACCACTGAATGCCGCATGCAAGGAAGCGCGGCGCTTTGCGATATCACTGCGCCTTAACGCAGATCCCATCCATTCGTTCTTCCGGCACATCGGAAAATTCCGCCCGCCGCACCGCAAGATTGCGATGCGGAAGTCTGAACGTTCCTGATCCATTGAAAGCGCCGGTTGTTAACATTCCGCTGCCACACCAATATGGCCAATTCGTGTTGTCAGGCCGAGGGCAACTGCCGAAGGCCGAGTTCATCACGAAACGAACCATATGACGGGTAAATCGTGCCGGTTAATAACGGCTAAAAAACGGCTTGGAAACCGGCCTTTGCGCTTGCCTGGCCTGCGTTGCAAAGATGCCACGCGGGCGCGAACGGCAAAACCGGACGCGCAGGGAACGCATCCGGTTTTCTTCAACCCTGAAAGGAGGTCGAGGGTCTTAGAGGCGGTACATGATCGAGTCGTTCCAGAAACGATCGAGACGCTGGAGCAGCTTGTTCATCTGGGTGAACTCGTCGGTGCCGATGCCGCCGACCTTATCGATCGAGGCGATGTGGCGTTCGTAGAGCTTGGCGACCGTTTCGGCGATGTCCTGGCCGGTTTCGGTCAGGCTGATGCGGACTGAGCGGCGGTCGATGCGGGAGCGCTGGTGGTTGATGAAACCGAGGTCGACCAGCTTCTTGACGTTGTAGGATACGTTGGAGCCGAGATAGTAACCTCGCGAGCGCAGCTCGCCGGCGGTCAGCTCGGAATTGCCGATGTTGAAAAGGAGCAGCGCCTGGACGGCGTTGACGTCACTGCGACCCTGACGGTCGAACTCGTCCTTGATGACGTCGAGAAGACGGCGATGAAGACGTTCGACAAGATGAAGGGATTCCATGTAAAGATCACGGATGCCCTGATCCTGCTGGTCACGGAAGTTGGATACCGCCTGCGGCTTGATTTTCGTGTTCATATTGACTGCCTCACTGTTTTGTTTGGCGGTGTCGTTTTCTTCCCGCCTTGAGTGAGACCCTATCGAATACATATAAAATTCGACTTAAACCGCAGGCTTAATGGAGCCTTACCGCAAACCCCACGTTGTCTCAGGGTAAATCAACACTTACCTGGCGGCGGTGCCGGCGCTTTTCCAGCCAGAGCAACAGGCGGAAAATGCAGTAGACCACGGCGACCATGAGATGCAGCAGGATGATCAGCTTATTGGGCCCGAAAATGTCAGGCAGCAGACCATACATGAGAATCTGCCCGCCCGCTGCCAGCACCCAGATAACCGGCCCCCAGGAGACGGTGAGCCAGAGGCCGAGGGAGGCGACGGGGAAAAGCACGGCAAGGCTGGTGCTTGCCACCTTCCACGGCAGGCTCAAAAGATCGAAGCGGCCGGCCCCGACCAGCGAATAACCGACGAGCATCGCCCAATATTGCAGCCCGAACCAGAAGCAGGATACGGCCACCAGTCTCAGGAACAGGATGAAGAGAAGATCCGCCAGCGTGCGTTTCGGTATTGTCGGGGAATCGATTTCCATAGCGCAAACATCGGTTCGGGATCGGATCGTTACAAGCAGTTTTTCCGCCGCGGCCATCGTCCGGTTTGGATTTTCCGGGCGCCATGATAATGAGCGCTCCGATAAATGGAATGGGCCAGGGATAGATATCATGCAGGACAAGACGCATCTCGTCGACGACATCACCGGCCATCGCCGCATGCGGCGCAATCGCAAGGCAGACTGGACTCGCCGGCTGGTGCAGGAAAACCGGCTGACGGTAGACGACCTGATCTGGCCGATCTTCGTCGTGCCGGGCTCCGGTATCATCGATCCGATCCCGGCTATGCCCGGCGTCAACCGTATGAGCATCGACAAAGCAGTCGAGGCCGCGCGCGAAGCGGCCGGCCTCGGCATTCCGGCGCTGGCGACCTTTCCCAATATCGATATGGAACTGCGCGACGAGACAGGTTCGAACAGCCTCGAGGCCAACAATCTGATCAATCAGGCCACGGCGGCGATCAAGAAGGCGGTGCCCAATATCGGCGTCATCACCGATGTCGCGCTCGACCCCTTCACCAGCCACGGCCATGACGGCATTCTGAGAGACGGCGAAATCGTCAACGACGAGACGGTCGATCAGGTGGCGCGTGCCGCGGTGATGCAGGCCGATGCCGGCGCCGACATCATCGCTCCCTCGGAGATGATGGACGGGCGCGTCGGCGCGATCCGCAGGGCGCTCGATGCCGCCGGCCATCAAGAGGTCGGCATCATGAGCTATGCGACGAAATTCGCCTCCGCCTTTTATGGCCCCTATCGCGAAGCGATCTCGACCGGCGGGCTGCTGAAGGGCGACAAGAAGACCTATTATATCGACCCGGCCAACGGCACCGAGGCGATCCGCGACGCCGCCCTCGACGTCGAGGAAGGCGCCGACATGCTGATGGTCAAGCCCGGCCTGCCCTATCTCGACATCTGCTGGCGAATGAAGGAGGCCTTCGGCCTGCCGACCTTCGCCTACCAGGTTTCCGGTGAATATACGCAGATCAAGGCCGCAGCGATGAACGGCTGGATAGACGGCGAGCGGGCGATGCTCGAAACGCTGCTGTCGTTCAAGCGGGCGGGATGCGACGGCATCCTCACCTATTTCGCAGTCGAGGTGGCGAAAATTCTCAGCAAACGGTGATTTCGGGGCGAATGATTGTATTTCGCCTCGCCGATACCATATCAGCGGCATCGCTTTTGCGAGAGGAGATTGAGATGAGCTACAACCCCAATTCGCTTTATGCCGCACCGGAGGACTGGCGCGCCTATAGCGGCGTGTTGAGCCGCCGTGTCTTTGCCTTCATCCTCGATTACCTCATCGTGGCGCTGCTGTGCATTCCCGCGGCAATCGTTCTGTTCTTCCTGTCCATCGTCACGCTCGGCCTCGGCTTCTTCCTCTACCCTGCCCTCTTCGTGATCGTCGCCGGCCTTTACTTCGGCCTGACCGTCGGCGGGCCGACCCAGGCTTCGCTCGGCATGCGGGCAATGGGGATCGCGATCGTGCGCGTCGACGGACGGCCGATGGATTTTCTGACGGCGATCGTGCATCTGGCGCTGTTCTGGATTCTCAACTCGGTGCTGACGCCCCTCATCCTGCTTGCCGGCCTGTTTATCGAGCGCAGCCGTCTCATCCACGACCTCCTGGTCGGCACGGTGACGGTGCGCACTGCCTGACAGCTGCCTGACATCTTGGCGGCGGAGACGAAAAAACTCTCCGCCTTCCCTGCATCCGGCATCACGACGCTCCATATCCAAAAATTAGAAGACTGAAATGAAGGGCGGAGACCGCCGCGCTGTTGACGTTTTCTATTCTTAGGTCATGCTGTCAGAAAACGGCACTGTCTCGACAAGGAAACTTCCGCGACAAATGAATACGCAGACGACGCCATCCCCGCAGTTTTATCTGACGGCTCCGGCTGCGTGTCCGTATCTGCCGCATGAGATGGAGCGCAAGGTCTTCACCCATCTGGTCGGCCCGCGGGCCGCGGAGATGAACGACATCCTCACCCAGGGCGGGTTCCGCCGCTCGCAGAACATCGCTTACCGACCGGCCTGCGAATCCTGTCGCGCCTGCGTTTCCGTGCGGATTCTCGCCCAGGAATTCGAACCGACGAAATCGATGAAACGGGTGCTTGCCGCCAATTCCGATGTCATCGCCACCGAATTCGCAGCCCAGCCTTCCAGCGAGCAATATTCACTCTTCCGGCGCTATCTCGATTTCCGCCACCAGCAAGGCGGCATGTCCGATATGACCGTGCTCGATTATGCGATCATGGTGGAGGACACGCATGTGAACACGCGAATCATCGAATACCGCCGGCGCGAGGAAGGCTCCGGGCTGGAGGAGCGGCCGAAGGGCGAACTGCTTGCCGCCGCACTGACCGACACGATGAGCGACGGGCTGTCGATGGTCTATTCCTATTTCAATCCGGCGCTCGAGCGGCGTTCGCTCGGCACGTTCATGATTCTCGACCATGTCAGGCGCACGAAAGCGCTCGGTCTGCCGCATGTCTACCTCGGCTATTGGGTTCAGGGGTCACGGAAAATGGACTATAAGACCCGTTTCCAGCCGCAGGAGCATCTGACCCCGCGCGGCTGGGAACGTTTCGACCCCTCCTCCATGCCCGAAAGCACGCGCGACTGAATGTTCCCCACCGCTCTTTCCGATCATCGGAAAGGCCTGCTGCTGACGGCGATCGGCGGGCTGGCACTTTCCATGGATATCCCGCTCGTCCGCCTTGGCGACGGTGACATCTGGTGGGTTCTCGGAATGCGGAGCGCAGCAACGATTGTCGCCACGCTCGTGATATTAGGAGCAATGCGCCTTGTTTCGGGCAAGTGGCCGGTCCTCGTTCCGGGGCGACCTGGTCTTATCGCCGGTCTGCTCTACGGTCTCTCTTCCCTAACTTTCGTGCTGGCCGTCTTCAATACGGCCACGGCCAATGTCGTCTTCATCGTCGCCTTCAATCCGATGTTCGGGGCGCTGCTTTCCTGGATTTTCCTCAAGGAGAAGCCCCCGGCCGCGACGCTGATCGCCATGCTGTTCATGATATCAGGCGTCGGACTGATTGTAAGCGAAGGACTTGCCAGCGGCCATATCTTTGGCGACGCCATGGCGCTTCTCAGCGCGCTCATTCTTGCCGCAGCCATTACACTCGGGCGTGCCTCGCGCCGGCAAATGGGCTTCGTGCCGCTGCTTGCCGCCATCCTGCCGGCCGCGCTCGGCCTCGCGCAAGCTCTGCCCTCAGCGTTTGCAATCGCCAATCCCGGCTGGATCCTCCTCAACGGCGCCGTCATCATGCCGGTCGCCTTCTGGTGTCTTGCGACCGGGCCGCGCTACCTCTCCGCACCTGAAGTCGGCATGTTCTATCTACTGGAAACGGTGCTGGCGCCGATCTGGGTCTGGCTGATCTTTGCCGAAACGCCCGTAACGACGACGCTCGTCGGCGGCGGCATCCTGACGGCGACAATCGCCGTGCATTCCCTCTGGATGGCGCGACGCAAGAGCGTCAGGCAAGTCTTATGATGTGAAGTTGTCGCCCCTCGGCGCCATGTTATAACGGCGTTACCACAGAGGATAGAGCGATGAACGTCACGATCCGTAAGATCGGCAACTCCGAGGGTGTCATTATTCCCAAGGAGGTCCTTGATCGCCTTGGATTAAAAACAGGCGACTCATTGGAACTGCAAATGGAAAGCGGCGGCATCAATTTGAGGCCGGCTGACGAAGATTTGTCCCGTCAGCTCGAGGCGGCGCGACATTTCATGGACAAGTATAAGGTCGCTTTGAAGAAGCTGGCCGAATAATGGCCTTCAAATTCCTGACAAGGCCATTGGTGGAGACTCTGCAGACAATGCAGATCGAGCGCTTCGGCGGGCTTGCCGGGTTGCGTGACGAAGGCGCTTTGGAATCCACCCTCGGCCGGCCGATGCATAACGCCAATTACGGTTGCGACGATGTCATCGAACTCGCCGCAGCGTTCTTTTCGGCCTTGCCCGCAACCACGCATTCGTCGACGGCGACAAACGCATCACGATCGTCCGCCGGTGTATTCCTTCTCGAAAATGGCTACGAGATCGAGACCACCGACGCCAATCTCTACGCTTTCGTCCTTGCCATCGCCGCCGGCGAGATTGACGAGGAAGGCGCGACACGCTTCCTTCGGGACTTCAGCGTGCCGCTCAACCGGTAGCCTTCAACTGTTGCTGTTCCAGTTCCCTGCCGAGCGCTTCGACGACATGCGCCCAGCCTTGCCGTGTTTTCTCCTCGTGTGCGGCCCATTCGGCGCACATTTCGTGGGTCAATGTCAGGCGGCTGCCGCCGCCGAGAGGCTCGATGTCGATTTCGACGCGATCGCAATTGTGGTCGTGCTCTTCGACGGAAAAGCTGAAGACCATGCGTTGCGGGCGCTTCAATTCAAGGAAGACGCCCTGATGAAAGGCGTCTCCGGTCGGGCGGCGGTCGACAACGAAGAAACGTCCGCCGACGCGCGGATCGATGTCGGCACGGATGACGTGACCATCATCAGTCGCAAACAGGAAGCGGCGGGCAATTTCCGGATTGAGCCAAGCGTCGTAGACGACCGCCGGCGGCGCCTTGTATGTGTGGCTGACATGCAATTTGATGGTGCTGGCGGGCATCGATTTTCCTCCGGTAGGGCGCGTGCGCCTTCCCGAGGCGCAACGAACCGCAGCCGCTCCGTCCGCCCACGCAACCGGCCTTCTCTTCATTTTGATAACAGCAATGAGATAGAGAAGTTCCCGCGCCCGCCAAGAGCCGAGAGCGGAATTTAGTTCGACAAAAAATCAAGGCCTTACGGCGTCCTTTGCGCGCCTGAACAGGCGCGCGGCGCTGTAAAGCCTCAGCCAGCGAATTTGCCACTGCGCGGGAAGCCCTTCGGCACGGTCCGTCCGGCGCTGGCGCGATCGCCCAGCCATTCGGCGAGTTCGTCCTTGTTCTTCGTGAAGGTGCGGCCGGCGCTGTCTTCCCAGACGAGGCCGTCTGATATCGCGAAGCAACGGACGTCGGAAATGCCGCCATCCTTGTAGCGCTGCAGGCGCACGCCCTTGCCACGCGACATTTCCGGCACCTGCGCGAGCGGGAAGACCAGCAGCTTGCGATTCTCGCCGACGACTGCGATGTGATCGCCGCTGACGGGCACCAGCAGCTGCGTTTCCTCCGGCAGCGCGACATTCATGATCTGCTTGCCTTTGCGCGTATTGGCGACCAGCTCCGCCTCTGGCACGACGAAGCCGTTCCCAGCCGTCGAGACGATCAGCTGCTTGCGCGAGGGATCGTGGACGAAGGCGGTCAGCACAGCCTGGTCGTTATCCATGTCGACCATGATACGCAAAGGTTCGCCGTGGCCGCGACCGCCCGGCAGCTTGTCGCCACCGAGCGTGAAGGCCTTGCCGCCTGTCGTAACGATCAGGATCTTGTCCGTCGTCTGCGCCGGGAAGGCCACTTTCAAGCCGTCGCCCTCCTTGAAGGTCAGGGTCGACGTGTCTGCGATGTGGCCCTTCAGGGCGCGGATCCAGCCCTTTTCGGAAATGACGACGGTGATCGGTTCCTTCTCGATCATCGCCTGCTGGATCGCTTCCTCGTCGGCTTCGGGCGCATCGGCGAACTGGGTGCGTCGACGGCCGACCTCGGTCGCCTTGGCGAATTTCTTCTTCACTTCGCCGATTTCCCAGGCGACCGTCTGCCACTGCTTGTCGTCGGAGGCAAGCAACGCCTCAATCTCGCTCTTTTCCTTGGTGAGTTCGTCGAACTCCTTGCGGATCTCGAATTCTTCCAGCTTGCGCAGGGCGCGCAACCGCATGTTGAGGATCGCTTCGACCTGATTGTCCGTCAGGTCCCATCGCGCCATCATGACCGGCTTCGGCTCGTCTTCCTCGCGGATGATCCGGATCACCTCGTCGATATTGAGATAGGCGATCAGAAGGCCGCCGAGGATTTCGAGACGCTTGTCGATCGCGGCCAGACGGAAGCGCGACCGGCGCTGCAGGACCTCGCGACGGTGGTCCAGCCACTCCTTCAGCACTTCGTTCAGCGCCATGACCTTGGGGATGCGCCCCATGGACAGGACGTTCATGTTGAGCGGAAAGCGGCTTTCGAGCTCCGTCAGCTTGAACATCGACTCCATCAGGATCGTCGGATCGACGCTCCGGGACTTCGGCACCAGGACGATGCGGATGTCCTCGGCCGATTCATCGCGGATGTCTTCCAGCAGCGGCAGCTTGCGGGCAATCAGCAACTCGGCGATCTTCTCGATCAGCCGCGATTTCTGCACCTGGAACGGAATTTCGGTGACGACGATCTGATAGCCGCCGCGGCCCAGATCCTCCGTCTGCCATTTCGCCCGCACGCGGAAACCGCCGCGGCCGGTGCGGTAGCTCTCGATGATGCTGTCGCGGCTGTCGATGATGATGCCGCCGGTGGGGAAATCCGGGCCGGGAATGAACTCGACGAGCTTTTCGACCGTCGCATCGGGATGCTTGATCAGATGCAGGGCGGCATCGCATAGCTCATGGGCATTGTGAGACGGGATCGAGGTCGCCATGCCGACGGCGATGCCGGAGGAGCCATTGGCGAGCAGGTTCGGGAAGGCGCCGGGAAGCACGACCGGCTCGGAATTCGATTCGTCGTAGGTGTCGCGGAAATCGACCGCATCCTGATCGATCCCTTCGAGCAGCAGTTCGGAGACCGCCGTCATCTTCGATTCGGTGTAACGCATGGCGGCAGGGCTGTCGCCGTCGATATTGCCGAAATTGCCCTGGCCGTTCACCAGCGTATAACGCTGCGAGAAATCCTGCGCGAGACGAGCCAGCGCGTCGTAGATCGACTGGTCGCCGTGCGGATGGTAGTTACCCATCACCTCGCCGACGATCTTGGCGCATTTTCTGAAGGCTGAAGTCGGCCTCAGCCCCATCTCGTTCATCGCGTAGACGATGCGGCGATGGACAGGCTTCAGCCCGTCGCGCACGTCAGGCAGCGCGCGGTGCATGATGGTCGATAACGCATAGGCGAGATAGCGCTGCTCAAGCGCCGCCTTCAGGTCGACCGGTTGGATGTTGTCGTCGTCTCCGCCGGAAGGCGGCAAAATCTCTTGTCCCATAGGTCCTGACTAGCCCAGAAGAGGCTGGCGGGCAAGGAATCCAGGCCATTGCAGCTGTGGATGAAGTCTTCCGGCTGATATCAAAGGATGAGACAAGCTCATCGCGGCAATTTGGATTTCGTTTGCCCTTCCCTTCAACAAAAAATTAGTGGGCCGCAATATAAAGCAGGCCCAATCCGTAGTAGCGTAACTGCAGATTTCCAACCGTCACACGCCACCAGAGGAATCACCCTATGAACTTTTACCGGACAACGCGGCTGATGCTGTCGGGCGCAGCCTTTTTCTCGCTCGCAGGCTCGGCTTTCGCTCTCGACGGCGCCGATCTGCTGAAGAAGCTCAATGCCGCCTATGCCGCGCAGGGCGGAACGATTTCGGCTGAAGGCATCGATATCGACGGCACGACGGTGACCTTGAAGAACGTCAGCCTCAAACCGACCGGCGGCGAAAGCCTGCCTATCGGCGAAGTCACTCTTTCCGGTGTCGAGGAAGACGAGGACGGCGGTTACTATATCGAAGAAGCGACCTTCCCCGACATCAACAAGACCGAAGATGGCGTCACTGTGACGGCGCAGCAGCTGACGCTTGGCGGCATTTCGATCCCGTCAACGCCCGGCGGCGACTCGCTCGATACGATGATGCTCTACGAAACAGCGCATACCGGCCCGCTGAAGGTGGTCAAGGACGGCGCGGAAGTCTTCTCCGTACTCGAAAGCAACATGAACCTGACATTGCGCGAAGACGAATCCGGCTTCGATTTCGACGGCGCTTTTAAGAGCATGAAGGCCGATCTCAGCAAGGCCGAGGATGCGCAGAGCAAGGACGCGATCGAGAAGCTCGCCCTGCAGCACGTCCAAGGCGACATCACCATGAAGGGCGCCTGGGAACTCGCGCCCGGCACGATCGACATTTCGGAATTCGCCTTCGACTTCACCAACATCGGCAAACTGAACCTTGGCTTCAAGATCTCGGGCTATACGATGGCCTTCATGAAGTCGATGCAGGATGCGATGAAGCAATCCGAAGCCAATCCGAACAAGGAACAGTCGCAGCAGGCGCTCGGCCTCGCCATGCTCGGCCTGATGCAGCAATTGTCCTTCGAGGGCGCAAAGGTGCGCTTCGAAGATGCCTCGATCACCAAGCGCGCGCTCGATTATGCCGGTTCGCAGCAGAACATGTCCGGCAAGCAGATGGCGGATTCGCTGAAGGCGATGACGCCGATCATGCTGGCGCAGCTCAATATCCCGGAACTGCAGAACGCCGTTTCGGCCGCCGTCAACACCTTCCTCGACGACCCCAAGAGCCTGACGGTCAGCGCCGCCCCTGAAAAGCCGGTGCCGTTCCCGACGATCGTCGGCGCTGCCATGGGCGCTCCGAACACGCTGCCCCAGGTGCTCGGCGTCAAGGTTTCGGCCAACGACTGATCGCTCAAATCTCAAGAAAGGGCCCGGCAGTTCCGCTGCCGGGCCTTTTTGTTTGCAACGGGGACGATGAGGGCAAACGAAAAGCCTGGCGATTGCGGCCGCCGGGCTTTCTCATTGGGAAACGAACTCAGTCCTTTTTGACCGGCGGAATCGGCCGGATCGCAAGCTCGCGCAGCTGCGTCGGCGTCGCCGGGCTCGGAGCGCCCATCAGCAGGTCCTGAGCCTGCTGGTTCATCGGGAAGAGCGAGATTTCGCGCAGGTTCTTCGCGCCGACGAGCAGCATGATGATGCGGTCGATGCCGAAGGCGGCGCCGCCATGCGGAGGTGCGCCATACTGGAAGGCGCGGTAGAGGCCGCCGAAACGGTCCTCGACGTCCTGCTGGCTGAGGCCGACCTTCTCGAAGGCGGCAACCATGGTTTCCGGCGACTGGTTGCGGATCGAACCCGAGGCGATCTCGAAGCCGTTGCAGACGGCGTCATATTGGAAGGCCTTGATCGTCAAAGGATCCTGGTTCTGCAGCGCGTCGAGGCCACCCTGCGGCATCGAGAACGGGTTATGAGCGAAATCGACCTTCTTTTCTTCCTCGCTCCATTCGAAGAAGGGGAAGTCGACGATCCAGCAGAGCTCGAACCGGTCGCGGTCGACGAGGTTGAGTTCTTCGCCGGCCTTGGTGCGGGCCTCGCCCGCAAACTTATAGAATTTTTCCGGCTCTCCGGCGACGAAGAAACAGGCGTCGCCGTCGTCGAGGCCGAGCTGCGTGCGGATCGCATCGGTGCGCTCCTCGCCGATGTTCTTGGCAAGCGGTCCGGCGCCTTCGAGCTTATCGCCTTCCTTGCGCCAGAAGATGTAGCCAAGGCCCGGCTGGCCCTGGCTCTGCGCCCAGGCGTTCATGCGGTCGCAGAAAGCACGCGAGCCGCCTGTTTTGGCAGGGATCGCCCAGATCTGGACCTTCGGGTTGGAGGCGATCATGCCGGCGAAGACCTTGAAGCCGGAGCCGGCGAAATGCTCGGTCACCGCTTCCATGACGATCGGGTTGCGCAGATCAGGCTTGTCGGAACCGTATTTGCGGATCGCCTCGTCATAGGGGATGCGCGGCCATTCCTTGGTGACCGGCTTGCCTTCGGCAAACTCCTCGAACACCTTGGTCATCAGCGGACCCATCGTGTTCCAGACGTCTTCCTGGGTGACGAAGCTCATTTCGAGGTCGAGCTGGTAGAATTCGCCCGGCAGGCGATCGGCGCGCGGATCTTCGTCGCGGAAGCACGGCGCGATTTGGAAGTAGCGGTCGAAGCCTGCGACCATCAGCAGCTGCTTGTACTGCTGCGGCGCCTGCGGCAGAGCGTAGAAGGTGCCGGGATGAATACGGCTCGGCACGAGGAAGTCGCGCGCACCTTCCGGCGAGGAGGCAGTCAGGATCGGCGTGGTATACTCGGTGAAGCCAGCGCTGCCCATTTCACGGCGCATGGCCGAAATCACCTGGGTGCGCTTGACGATGTTCTTGTGCAGGGTTTCGCGGCGAAGATCGAGGAAGCGATACTTGAGGCGAACGTCTTCCGGATAATCAGGCTCGCCGAAGACTGGTAGCGGCAACTCCTTGGCGGCGGAGAGCACTTCGATCTCTTGGGCGTAGAGCTCGATCTCGCCGGTCGCCATGTTCTTGTTGACGGTGTCTTCGGTACGGGCCTTGACGAGGCCGTCGATGCGGATGACCCATTCGCCACGCACCGTTTCCGCTGTCTTGAAGGCAGGGCTATCCGGGTCGGCGACCACTTGGGTGATGCCGTAATGGTCGCGAAGGTCGATGAAGAGAACGCCGCCATGGTCGCGAACGCGATGGACCCAGCCGGCGATGCGGACGGTCGAGCCGACATCCGTCTTGCGGAGGGCGGCACATGTGTGGCTGCGGTAGCGATGCATAATCTCAAATCCTGGCATGTGGCTGAAGACGGCAGCAGGGGTTCGAAGACCCTCCCGCGCCGACAAGAAAATCGGGCGGAAAAGCGCATGGACGCTCCGATTTGTCAAGGCTTGGCGCGCCCCGCCCCTGGGTTTGGCATGCGTTTATGGCGAGGCTGCGACCCACAGGCTGCGGCAGTTTGGCCGCGTTTCCCGTATTGATGAAGATGCGGCTCAACTTTAAAAGGATCGGCATTCCCATCCTGGAGCCGCCGCATGCCTCTGCTGACCCGCCGCAACCTTCTGAGGGCATCCGCCGTCGCGGGCGCCTATGGCGCCGGCGTCGCCGTTGCGGGCAAATTCGGGCTTGCCGAGGCGGCGCCGGAACCGCAGCTGCTGATGGCTGTAAAAACCGAGGCCATGCTGACCGAGGCGGGTCCGACCAGGGACATCATGAGCTGGGGCCATGACGGCATGCCGCCGGTTCTGCGGATGACCAAGGGGCGGCCCTACTCGGCAAGGCTGAAAAACGGGCTCGACGAGCCGACGACGATCCATTGGCACGGGCTTCGCATCGACAACCGCATGGATGGCGTGCCGTTCGTGACGCAGCCCTATATCTATACCGGCGACAGCTTCGATTATGCCTTCACGCCGCCGGATGCCGGTACCTTCTGGTATCATCCGCATTGCAACACGCTGACGCAGATGGGACACGGCATGACCGGCATGCTCGTCGTCGAGGATCCGGCCGATCCGGAGTTCGATGCGGAAGTGCTGCTCAATCTGCGCGACTGGCGTCTCGGAGGCGACGGGCAGTTCATCGCGCCCTTCCGGCCGCGCGACGCTGCCAAGAGCGGCACCTACGGCACAGTGCGCACGGCCAACTGGCGCCAGGAGCCGCAATATGATGCGCCGGCCGGCGGGTTGGTGCGGCTGCGCATTGCCATCACCGACGTTACGCGCATCTTCTCGCTGAAGATGGCGGGCGCAAATGCGACCGTCATCGCAATCGACGGCAATCCGGTGCCGAAACGCTTCCCCCTCGACCTCCTGCAGATCGGGCCGGGCCAGCGGCTCGATCTCGCCGTCCGCATGCCGGATGGCGAAGGCGCCGTCGTGACACTGGAAGATATTCGCGGCACGGCACCGAAGATGATCGCCAGCCTGCGTGCCGTCGGAGCATCGCTGAAGCGCGACATCGGCGATCTCGGGCCTCTTGTCCGAAATCCTGTCCCGAAGGCCGATCTTTCCGCTGCCGAACAGATCCCGCTGGTGTTGAGCGCCACTGCGGAAAATGCCGCCGTCGAGAGCATCTGCGGCACGCTCGGCTACAGCTTCTGGGCGATCAACAAGGTGCCCTGGCCCGGGGACACGCCCGATCCGACGGCGCCGCTGGCGGAACTGAAGCTCGGCAGGAGCTATGTCTTCAACCTTGAGAACACCACGCCGCACGCGCATCCGATCCACCTGCACGGAATGAGTTTCACGGTGATCTCCTCCTCGACGCGGGAGGTGATGCCACTGGTGTCCGACACCTACCTCGTCCAGCCGGATGAGAAGGTGCAATTGGCCCTCGTCGCCGACAATCCCGGCGATTGGGTGCTGCATTGCCATATCATCGAACATCAGAAGACAGGAATGACCAGCTATATCAGAGTGAGCTGAAGCATTCGCCTTGCCTCAGTTTGGACGTGATTCTTCTTCAGCAATGCTCGAAGCTTATGCTGTTGTATTGACATATCGAAGCGAAAGGAGAAGGAAGGTTCAACCGACCTTTTCCTTGCGAATGAAATGATATGATCGAAACCACCGCCGAATTGGCGGCCGCCTGCAAAGAGCTGGCCAAGTCCGACTTCATCACCATCGATACCGAATTCCTGCGTGAGACGACCTTTTGGCCGGAGCTTTGCCTGATCCAGATGGCAAGCCCGACATTGGAGGTTCTCGTCGATCCGCTGGCGAAGGGCATCGACCTCGCTCCCTTCTTTGACCTGATGGCGGACACGAAAGTGTTGAAGGTCTTTCACGCGGCGCGCCAGGACATCGAAATCATCTTCAACCGCGGCAATCTCATTCCGCATCCGATCTTCGACACGCAGGTCGCGGCCATGGTCTGCGGTTTCGGCGACAGCGTCTCCTACGACCAGCTGGTCAGCCGCATCAAGAACGTCCATATCGACAAGTCGTCGCGTTTCACCGACTGGAGCCGCCGGCCGCTCTCCGAAAAGCAGCTGGAATATGCGCTGGCCGACGTCACCCATTTGCGCGACGTCTACCTGTCGCTGAGCGCAGAACTCGACCGCGAAGGCCGCACGTCGTGGCTGCGCGAGGAAATGGACATTCTCGAAGCGCGCGAAACTTACGACATGCATCCCGACGACGCCTGGCAGCGTCTGAAGATGCGCCTGCGCAAGCCGCAGGAGTTGGCGGTCCTGAAATACGTCGCCGCCTGGCGTGAGCGCGAGGCACGGGCCCGCAATGTACCGCGTTCGCGCGTCTTGAAGGACGATGCGATCTATGAGGTCGCCCAGCAGCAGCCTAAGGATTCCGAAGCGCTCGGCCGCTTGCGCACGATTCCGAAGGGCTGGGAGCGCTCGGCCGCCGGGACGGCGGTCGTCGAAGCGGTCAACGCTGCGCTTGCCCTACCGAAAGCCGAGATGCCGCATGTGCCTCGTCAGGCACAGGCCCCGGAGGGCGCAGCTGCCGCCGTCGAACTCTTGAAGGTGCTGCTGAAGCTGATCTCCGAAAAACATGGCGTGGCGCCAAAGGTGATCGCCAACAGCGAGGATCTCGACAAGATTGCCGCCGATGGCGAGAACGCCGATGTCGCTGCCCTGCATGGCTGGCGGCGCGATCTTTTCGGCGAGCCCGCACTGCAGCTGATCCAGGGGCAGATCGGATTGCGTTTCGCTGGAAGGAAGGTTGAAACCGTCAGCCTCTGAAACCAAACTGAATTCGCTTGACGCTTTTTTCCCAGCTGAAACAATGGCTGGAGGAAACCTCAGGCGAAGAGGCGGCATGCGAGAAATATCTCCAACGCAGAACTGGATCTTGATCGCGATCGTGCTGGCTGCGAGCGGCGTCATCTACGATCTGATGTTCTACTCCAATCAGACGCCGGTCATCGGGGCGATCTTCGCGCTCTTTATCGGCATGCCGATTCTCGCCTTCGAGCGCAAGGTGCTGTTTCGCACCCTCTACCGACGGATCCAGAGGCTGCCGACCTTCGTGTTCATCATCACGGAGCTGGTGATCTACGAGATCCTGATGAGCATCGGCTTCGCCTGCGCCGGCCTCCTGCTCTGGTCGCTCGGCATGCTGAAGCCGTCGTCGTTCCTTGATCTCGTCGTCATGCCGTTCGAGGTCTTCCTCTATGCGCTTGCCGTCTGCTCGGCACTGATCTTCATCCTGCGCGTGCGGGAATTGCTCGGCCGCGAAGTATTCGTCAGCATGCTCATCAGCCGCTATCGTAATCCGGTCAAGGAAGAGCGTGTCTTCCTCTTCATCGATCTCGTCGATTCGACAGCTTTTGCGGAAAAGCACGGCGACCTCAGGGCACAGCAGTTGCTGAGCTCGCTGTTTGCGACCTTCGCGGAGCCGGTCCGGCGCCACAAGGGCATGATCAACGACTATGTCGGTGATGCGGCGATCATTACCTGGCCGCTTGCCCGCGGCGTCAAGGATGCGCGCTGCGTTCGCTGCATCTTCGATATCCTCGCCGATATCGAAGCCAATGCCGCCGGCTGGCGGAAAAATTACGGCCAGGTGCCGAAGCTTCGCGTAGCCCTTCATGGCGGCGAGATCATCACGGCGGAAGTCGGCGTCGACCACCACAAAATCAGCTATTTCGGCGATACAGTGAATACGACCGCCCGGCTGGAGACGCTCTGCCGCAGCCTGAACCGGCAGGTGCTGATCTCCGCGGAGCTGGCCCGGCGCATGACTTTTCCCGACGACATTTCCTGCGAAGATCTCGGGATCCATGCCGTCAAGGGACGCGGCCAGGCACTCGGCGTCATGGCGCTGTCCTCGCGTGCGGTGACCGTCCTGAACACGCCCGCAGTCGTTCTGCACGGCTGAGCAAGTCCATTTATCACCCGTCACCAAAGCTTCACCCAACCGTCAATTCGCTGACACGGAAGCCCTGTTAAGCGGAAGCCATTCGCATCCGTTCCATGGGGATATTATGAAGGACGTCCTTTTTGCTTCCGTATCGCTTTTCATCCTGATTGCCGGCCCCGTTTCGGCCGACCAGCAGCAGTTCCCGGCCAATCTCGCCGGCCAGGCGATCCTGCCAGCCAATACCATGGTTCCTGCTCCGGCCGACGCCCCCGAATTCCTCAAGCATTCCGGCAAGTTCACGACGCCGGACCGCAAGCGCACCGAAGCACTCGGCAGCGTTCCCGGCAAGGACGGCGCGCGCGTGACGGACCTCAAGCTTCCGTTCGACGGCCAGCCGATCCAGGGTTTCTCGGGCATCAAGACGATGGCCGACGGGACCTTTTGGACGCTCTCGGACAACGGATTCGGTTCCAAAGCCAACTCTTCCGACTCCATGCTGTTCCTGCATCAGATGAAGTTCGACTGGACTGCCAACAAAGCTGAGGTCGTCAAGAACCTCTTCCTCTCCGATCCAAACAAGATCGCGCCGTTCCCGATCGTGCTCGAAGGCACAGAAAAGCGTTACCTCACCGGTGCCGACTTCGACATCGAATCGATCCAGCCGGTTGCCGACGGCTTCTGGCTGGGCGACGAGTTCGGTCCCTATATCCTCAAAGTCGATACCGAAGGTCGCCTGACGGACGTGATCCCGACGACGCTCGACGGCAAGGCGGTGCTTTCGCCCGACAACCCGCTGATCCAGCTGCCGGGCAATCCGGCCGCCAAGATGCCGGTCTTCAACCTGAAGCGCTCGGGCGGCTTCGAAGGCCTTGCCATGTCGAAGGACGGATCCAAGCTCTACGGCCTGCTCGAAGGCGCCATCTACAAGGATGACGGCACAATGGAAACGGCTGACGGCCATACGGCCATCCGCGTCATTGAATTCGACGCTGCCTCCAAGAAGTGGACCGGCCGCAGCTGGCTTTATCCGTTCGAAGACAAGGGTGTATCGATCGGTGATTTCAACATGCTCGACGACTCCACCGCTCTCGTCATCGAGCGCGACAGCGGCGCCGGCACCAGCGATAAGGCCTGCGCCGACCCGAAGCAGCCGAAGCCGGATTGCTTCGAAGCTCCGGCGGTGCTGAAGCGCGTCTACAAGATCGAGTTCAACGACGCCAATGTCGGCAAGGCCGTCCGCAAGATCGGCTATATCGACCTCCTGAACATCCAGGACCCCGACAACAAGAAGAAGGCCGGCAACAAGGACGGCGTCTACGACATGCCGTTCGTCACGATCGAAAACGTCGACCGCGTCGACGCCACGCACATCATCATCGGTAACGACAACAACCTGCCCTTCTCGGCCGGCCGCGCCGTCGACAAGGCCGACAATAATGAGTTCAGCCTGCTTGAGGTTGGTGAGTTTTTGAACGCGAAGTAATTTGGGCTCTAATGTGAGATTGAGAGGGCGGCGCATCAGTGCCGCCTTTGTTGTTGAGGGCGTGCCGCAAATCAACCTACTCGAACCGGAACGCCAGACGCTTGTTCGTCAGCCGCGACAGCTGCTGCAGGCGACCGTCCAGGCGTTCGCCGGCGAAATCGCGGTATTCCGGCGGCACCACGAATTCGAGGTCGAAGTCCGGGTTCGACGATTTGCGGAAGGTCAGGTTCTTGACGACGCCGGGCATTGAGGCCGAGAAGAGGTAGACGACGCGCAGCATGCCGCCGAGCAGCTTGGCGCGCTCGATGAACTGCGGAGTGGCGATCTGCGCCAGCGGGCCGGTGGCGCCGTCGTCATGCAGCCCCTCGAAACGGTAATAATTGGTGAGCGCGATGAAGGCGCGACCGGGATGGCTGATGCCGACGAAGGACGAGTGGGCAATGACGTTCAGCGCCTGCAGGCCACGGTAATCAGGATGGGCGCGCCAGCTGATATCGGCGAGCAGACAGGCGGCCTGGCGATAGCGGCTTTCCTCTTCGGTTTCCTGAACGTCGAAGAAAGGCATCATACGGCCGGTCCATTCCGCCAGTTCGCGGGCGTGCTCCGGCGAACGGGCACGCAGGATCGCCAGTTCGCCTGCAGCGGCCAACAGCGGATCGGCGCGGCGCTCGGCCTCAGACAGCAGCGAATAAAGATATCCCTCGCGCACGCCCTGCGCCGAGAAGGAAATCACCGACGGCTTCATCACGCTCAGCACCTCCTTCATGGCGACGGCGCCGAAGGGCAGCAGCGAGCGGCGGTGCTTGGAAACGGCCTGCAGCGCCGGCTCGCGCGAATCGCGCGCGGTCATCACCTGTTCGAGGAACAGCATCATCGCTTCAAGCGATACCTCATAGCCCTGCATCATATGCAGCGGATAATTGGTGATCTCCATGTGCAGCTTGGCGATGTTTCGCCAGGTGCCGCCGACGGCGTAGAAGGTGCGCCCCTCGCCGTTCGCCAAAAGCTTTGCCGTCTTCAGCTGCTTGCGGGCGAAGTCACGCGCTTTGGAAAGAGAACCGCCGGCATATTCCGACAGGCGCAAACCGCCGAGGGGCAGCGTAATGCCCTTGCCGACCTCCTTGCCCTTGATGTCGATCAATTCAAGAGAGCCGCCGCCGAGGTCACCGGCAATGCCGTCAGGATTGAAGAAACCGCTGATGATGCCGAGCGAGGCGAAACGAGCCTCCTCCTCGCCCGAGAGCACCCGGACGTGGCGCTGCAGGATCGTCTCGGCCTGATGGATGAAATCGGGGCCGTTGCTCGCCTCACGGGCGGCGGCCGTCGCCAGCACATACATGGTGGCGGCCCGCGCCTGATCGGATAGGGCCTTGAAACGGTGGAGCGCCGCCAGAGCCCGAGCGACGCCCTCTTCATCCATCTTGCCGGTGACGGCTATGCCTTTGCCGAGGCCGCAGAGGACCTTTTCGTTGAAGAGGATCGTAGGCGAACGGGACAGGCCTTCGTAGACGACAAGACGAATGGAATTCGATCCGATGTCGACGACGGAGACCGGGGCGATCCCTGGAAGGCGCCCCTGGGCTTCAGATTCAACCATATGGTCCAGTTTTACTTGTTGTTGCGGCCTTCGAGCAGGCCGGCGATCAGTTTCGGCGCGCTTGATTTCAGAGCTTCACCACGGCCTGACAGGCTCGGATTAGTCATGAAATACTGTTGCGCATTGAACGGCTCCTCGCCCCTGCGCACTTCCATGCGCCGCGACGTACCGTCGGGCAATATCTCGTAGCTTTGTTGATTGTCAATCACGTTGCCGAGCATAATCTGTGACAAGACCTGCTCATGAACAGTCGGATTCGTCAGCGGAACCATGGTCTCGACGCGGCGGTCGAGATTTCTCGGCATCATGTCGGCCGAGCCGATGTAGACCAGCGCCTTGTCGGAAGGCAGGCCATGGCCGTTGCCGAAGCAGAAGATGCGGCTATGCTCGAGGAAGCGGCCGATGATCGACTTGACGCGGATCTTCTCCGAGAGACCGGGCACTTGGGGACGCAGGCAGCAGATGCCGCGCACGACGAGATCGATCTCGACGCCCGCGTGGCTGGCGCGATAGAGCGCATCGATAATGTCGGGGTCGACGAGCGCGTTCATCTTCATCCAGATCGCCGCCGGCCTGCCGTTCCTGGCGTGTTGAATCTCTTCATCGATGTGACGCAGGATGCGCGGGCGCAAGGCATTGGGAGAGACGGCGATCTGCATTCCTTCTTCAGGTTCGCCGTAGCCGGTGATGAAGTTGAAGATGTTCGCCATGTCGTGGGCGATGACGGAATTGCAGGTGAAATAGGAGAGATCCGTATAGATCTTGGCGGTGATCGGGTGGTAGTTACCGGTTCCCAAGTGACAGTAGGTTCTGAGCTTGCCTTCCTCGCGGCGGACGATCATAGACATCTTGGCGTGGGTCTTGAGCTCGATGAAACCGAAAACGACCTGCACGCCGGCGCGTTCGAGATCGCGTGCCCAGCGGATATTCGCCTCTTCGTCGAAGCGGGCCTTGAGCTCCACCAGCGCTGTCACCGACTTGCCGGCTTCAGCGGCATCGACCAGAGCGCGGACGATCGGGCTGTCGTTCGAGGTGCGGTAAAGCGTCTGCTTTATCGCCAGAACGTCAGGATCGCGCGCAGCCTGGAGAAGGAACTGGACCACCACATCGAAGGATTCATAGGGGTGATGGACGACCATGTCCTTCTCGCGGATGGCGGCGAAGCAGTCGCCGGCATGTTCGCGGACGCGCTCGGGAAATCGCGCATTGTAGGGCTGAAACCTGAGATCGTCGCGCGGCGCCTTGGTGATCTCCGACAGAGTGTTCAGCGCCAGGAGCCCCGGCAGAACGGCGACGCGATTGTCAGGGATGCTGAGTGCCTGCACGACGAACTGACGCAGCGAGGCCGGCATTTCCGAATCGGTCTCGATGCGGATGACCTTGCCGCGGCGGCGTCGCTTCAGTGCCGTTTCGAAAAAGCGCACGAGATCCTCGGCCTCTTCCTCGACTTCGATATCGCTGTCGCGGATGACGCGGAACGTACCGGAACCCTGCACCTCGTAGCCCGGATAGAGACGGTGAATGAAGATGTTGGCGACGTCTTCCAGCGTGATGTAGCGGATCGTGTTCCCATCATCGGGCAGCCGGACGAAGCGGTCGAGCGCCACCGGCAGGCGCAGCAGCGCCGTCATCGGCTCGCGGCCATTCTTGCTGACGAGCTGCAGCCCGATCGAAAAACCGAGATTGGGAATGAAGGGGAACGGATGAGCCGGATCGATGGACAGCGGCGTCAGCACCGGGAAGATCGCCTGTTCGAATTCGGCCGCCAGCCACTGGCGGTCTGCATCACTCAGGGCGCCCGGGCGCACGATCAGAATGTCTTCCTTGGCGAGATACTGCTGCAGCACGGCGAGCGAAGCCTGCTGCTCCATCTGCAGATGGTCGATCTCCTGCAGGATCGAATCGAGCTGTTCGGCCGGTGTCTTGCCGTCGGGGCTGCGGATGGCGATGTTCTGGCGCACCTGGCCCTCGAGGCCGGCAACGCGCACCATGAAGAACTCGTCGAGGTTGGCTGCCGAAATCGACAGGAAGCGAACGCGCTCGAGCAGCGGATGCTCGGTATTCAGCGTCTCTTCCAGGACGCGCCGGTTGAACTGCAGCCAGGAGAATTCGCGATTGATGAAGCGCTCGGGGCTCGCCAGCAGTTCTTCCAGCGGGGGGACATTGTCGTTGGTTTCCGGAGTGAGTTCCTGATGTTCTGCGACTGCGCTGTCCATGGTCCGCTTACCCCGTTTTCAATCGCGACGGCAATTATATCAGTTTCACGACGGATCTGTGACAGTCAATCGGCCAGTTCCGAATTTCCCAATTCATTCAATACCTCGGCAGCAAGAGACCGGGTGATTTTCGTGCCCCGCGACAGGGCCAGCCGGTCGAGCCTTTCGACGATCATCTGGGCCGCGTTCAGCGACCGCTCCATCCGGTTGACGATATAGAGCACGAGTTTGTCATCTATATAAAGCTGCCGGTCGGCGAAGAGCTTGACGATCACCTGCGACAACAGGGCATCATCCGGCTCACCGATCTCGACGACGGTGGCGGCCTTGAGGCGAGAGCGCAGATCCGGCAGCAGGACCGGCCACGACATCGGCCATAGACGGCTTGTCATCAGCAGGCTGGTGCCGTTTTCGCGCACGCTGTTGATGACGTGGAAGAGCGTGTTGTCGTCGAAGCCGAGACGATCGGCATCCTCGAACAAGACAGGGCCGTTCGCCGCCGTGACCGCGGCATTGGAGCCGACCTTGGGGTGAATGATCTCCGCTCCGCTGTGTTCTTTCCAGATCCCGGCCAGGTGCGATTTTCCGGATCCTACCGGACCGGCGAGGACAACGACCGGTGACGGCCAGTTCGGCCATGCATCGACGATCGAAACGGCGGCGGCGAGACGCTCCGAGATCAAGAGATCGTCGCGGCCGGTTGCAACATCATGTGAAAAGGCCAGGGGAAGCTGCTCTCCGGCCTTGCGCTTCGGATCAGCGTTCTTCACGTCATTCATTGGGTACTGATTTCGTCTTCCGGGCGCGGCCGCCTGATGACCCGCCAAAATAAAGATCGCTCTGAAGGTAGCGTGAAAGCGCGAAGCGGACAAGAACGCCGACGGCCGCGGCGGCCGGCACGGCGACCAGAAGCCCGACGAATCCGAAGAGCGCGCCGAAGGCAAACAGCGCAAACATCAACCAGACCGGATGCAGGCCGACGCTGGAGCCGACGAGCTTCGGCTGCAGGATGTTGCCTTCGAGGAACTGGCCGCTGAAGAAGACGGCGAGCACCAGCCCGATCCAAGGATAATCCGGCCAGAACTGCACGAGTGCCACGCCCACAGCGAGAATGAGGCCGACTAGCGAGCCGACATAGGGAATGAAGCTGATCATGCCGGCGAAGAGGCCGATCAGCAGGCCGAAATTCAGCCCGACCAGGGAGAGGCCGGCGGCATAATAGACGCCAAGGATGAGGCAGAGCGAACCCTGGCCGCGAATGAAGCCGGCGATCGCCTGATCGACTTCCTTGGCAATCTGGCGGACGTCGCCGACATAATCGCGCGGGATCCACTGGTCGACCTTGGCAACCATGCGGTCCCAATCGAGCAGGATATAGAAGGCGACGACGGGGGTGACGACGAGCAGCGATATGACGTCGACGATCGCTTTGCCGGAATTCCAGAGCTGCGCGAAAAGCCCCGTAAGGAAGCCCATGCCTTCGGAGAGGATGCCGGAGAGATTGTCCTTGATCGTGCCGGCCTGGCTCTTGACCCAGTCCGGCAGCAGCGAATTCTGCGTCTGGGTGACGAACTGCTGCAATTGGCTGATATAACCCGGCAACCGCTCGGCGAAATCATTGAACTGGCTGATGAGCACGGGAATGAGGATCATCAGCGCCAAAGCGAAGACGACAACAAAGGCAATGAGGATGACGATGGTCGCCATCATACGGCTCAGGCCGAGCCGCTGCAGCCTGTCCGCCACCGGATCCAGGAAATAGGCAATCGCCATGCCGGCGACGAAGGGCAGCAGGATCGAGCTGAAGACATAGAGGAAGGCGATGAAGAAGACGAGCACGGCCAGCCAGAAGAATATCTGGCGCTTCAGACTATTGCCGCTGACATGCTGTGGCATCGCTTCCCCGCTGATCGCTCGCCGCCGCCCAAACGCCGCGCCCGATCCGGCGCGGCCATCAAGCACATAGGATGCAGGCGCAAAGATGGTCAACCCTGTCACATCAAATCCCGGAAAGCCTCGGGGGAGACGTGGGAAATTGGGGGCTTTTGCCATGCGACGCTTGCATAAAGGCCCCTGTCATGCAATTGCGACCGGCAGATGACGCGGCGCGTCTGCCGCCCGGAAATAGCCATCGGAGACCAGCATGAGCCAGTCTGGAAAAAACGGCCTGACCTATAGCGATGCGGGCGTCGACATCGATGCCGGCAACCTCCTCGTCGAGAAGATCAAGCCGGCGGTGCGCTCGACGCGCCGGCCGGGCGCCGACGGCGAGATCGGCGGCTTCGGCGGGCTCTTCGATCTCAAGGCGGCGGGCTTCACCGACCCGGTTCTCGTCGCCGCCAATGACGGCGTCGGCACCAAGCTGAAGATCGCGATCGACGCCGACTACCACGACACCGTCGGCATCGACCTCGTCGCCATGTGCGTCAACGATCTCGTGGTCCAGGGCGCCGAGCCGCTGTTCTTCCTCGATTACTTCGCGACCGGCAAGCTCGACCCCGACCAGGGTGCTGCAATCGTCGGCGGCATTGCGGCGGGCTGCCGCGAGGCGGGCTGCGCGCTGATCGGCGGCGAGACGGCCGAGATGCCCGGCATGTATTCCTCCGGCGATTACGATCTCGCCGGCTTTGCCGTCGGTGCTGCCGAACGCGGCAAGCTGCTGCCCTCAGGCGATATCGCCGAGGGCGACGTGATCCTCGGCCTTGCCTCCTCCGGCGTCCATTCCAACGGCTTCTCGCTGGTGCGCAAGATCGTCGAACTCTCCGGCCTCGGCTGGGATGCGCCGGCGCCGTTCGCCGAAGGCAAGAAGCTCGGCGAAGCGCTGCTCGAACCGACCCGCATCTATGTGAAGCCGCTCCTGAAGGCGATCCGCGAGACGGGGGCGCTGAAGGCGCTCGCCCACATCACCGGCGGCGGCTTCCCGGAAAACATTCCGCGCGTGCTGCCGAAACATCTGGCCGCGGAGATCGATCTTGGCGCCGTCAAGGTCCCGCCGGTCTTCTCGTGGCTCGCCAAGATGGGCGGGGTCGAGGCCAAGGAAATGCTGCGCACCTTCAATTGCGGCGTCGGTATGATCGTCGTCGTCGCCAAAGAGAATGCCGCCGCGGTATCGCAGGCGCTCGAAGCCGAAGGCGAGAGCGTCATCATGCTCGGCCGCATGATTGCCCGCGCCGAAGGCGCTGCCGGCACGGTCTACAAGGGTACGCTTGCCATATGAGCGCGCCGCGCAAACGCGTCGTCGTCCTCATCTCCGGCGGCGGCTCCAACATGATGGCGCTGGTCGCGGCGGCGAAAGCGGCCGACTATCCGGCCGAAATCGTCGGCGTCATTTCCGATAAGCCGGACGCCGGCGGGCTCGCGAAGGCAGCGGCCGAGGGCATTGCCACCTTCGCCTTTCCTCGCAAGGACTATGCCAGCAAGGAGGCGCACGAGGCGGCGATTTTTTCTGCGCTCGATGAACTTTCGCCGGACATCCTCTGCCTGGCCGGCTACATGCGGCTGCTGACGGCGACCTTCATCCAGCGGTATGAAGGCCGGATGCTCAACATCCACCCTTCCCTGCTGCCGCTGTTTCCGGGCCTGCATACCCATCAGCGCGCCATCGACGCCGGCATGCGCATCGCCGGCTGCACCGTGCATTTCGTCACCGAAGGCATGGACGAAGGGCCGACGATCGGTCAGGCGGCCGTCCCGGTTCTCTCGGGCGACACGGCCGAGAGCCTTGCCGCGCGGGTGCTGACCGTTGAACACCAGATCTATCCGCAAGCGCTGCGGCTCTTTGCCGGGGGTCTGGTGACGATGGAAGGCGGCAAGGCGGTGGGTGCTGAGGTTTCGCTTGCCGTGCCGAAGGGGCAACTGATTTCTCTGATCGGCGACCGCGCATAAAAGGCATTTTCATGCCACGCGGCTCAGATTGCTAACAAAGCCCGGCACGTCGCTATGCTCGGACTTGTCTTAGTCCTGCCATTTCGAAAGCTGCCCCTCATCCGGCTGCCGCCACCTTCTCCCCGCTCGCGGGGCGAAGGGGATATGCCGCACCCTCTCCGGTCCCACTCGCTCTCGCAGGGCACGTCCCCTCGCCCCGTTTACGGGGAGAGGGTTAGGGTGAGGGGCAACCATCGGCACGAACCGCAGTTTTGGGAAAATGCATTAAGCCGCCAGCGCCCGCAGCGGATGCAGCGTGCCGTCGCTGTAGACGAAGCGGCCGGCGCGGAAGGTGGCGCGGATGCGGTTGATGTCGCCGGGCTCCACAACGACCAGATCGGCGCGTTGGCCGAGGGCGATTTCGCCACGGTCCAAGAGACCAGCGGAGCGGGCGGCGTTGCCGGTCGCCATGGCGACGGCTGCTGGCAGCCCCCCTTCCACCGTATCGGCAAGCTTGAATATGCCGGGGACGAAGGCGGCCGGATGATAGTCTGCGGCGATGATGCTGAGCAGCCCGGTCCTTGCAGCGTCGAGGGCGCTGAGATTGCCTGACATCGACTGGCCGCGCAGGGCGTTCGGCGCGCCCATCAGCGTCCAGAGGCCGCGGCGTCGCGCCTCTTCGGCTGCAGGAGCGGTGACCGGAAACTCGCTGATGGTGACGCCGAGATGGTGCATTTCGGCAACTTTCTCGACGCTGTCGTCATCGTGGGAGGCGAGCGACAGCTCGTGCTTCAGCGACAGCGCGACAATCTCCTTCAGCTTCGCTTCGATCTCGGGATTGTTGCGCATGGCGATACGCTTGGCGACGATCTCGGCGGCCATTTCCTCGGAGATGGCGCGGCGCTCGGAAATGCTGAGGATGTAGCTCTGCAGGTTGTTGTACTGGCCCTGGCCGGGCGTGTGGTCGGTCAGCGACACCATGTCGATCTGATCGGCATTCAGCAGCCGCTCGAGTGCGGGAGCGGCGCCGACATTGGTGATTTCATAGCGGGCATGAACGCGGTGGTCGATCAGGAGGTCATCACGCAGCCGGTTGATGCCCTCGATCACCGCCGACGTCGTCTCAAGCGAGCGGACGTGGCCATAAACGCTTTCCGTGGCGAAAGAGACCGCGGCAAAAGCTGTGGTCACACCGGCAGCGGCAAGCTTCTTGTCGAGTTCGTGGATGCCAAAGTCGATCGGCATGGTCGCGTTCGGCCGCGGCGCGATCTCGCGCTCGATCATGTCGCCGTGCAGGTCAACGAAGCCCGGCATCAGCAGCAGCCCGCGGCCATCGATCGCAGCGCCGGCAACCGGCTCCGGCCGGATCTCGGCGATGGCGCCGTCCTCAACACGCACGGAACCTTTGCTCACCACCTCGCCCGGGAGAACGAGGGTGAAATTGCTGAGCCACATGGGCTTTCTCCTGACCGCATCCGATGATCGACAAACCGCAGCGGATAGAACCGCTTCGTGACAAACGTATGAATTTACGCGCGCCGGCAATTTAATGCCGGAGCCGACGTGGGTGATCGAACGATCCCCCCAGACATCCAACTCGCTATCTGATCCTATCCCGGTTCAACGCGGCCCATTGCAAAAGCATGATCGTCTTGGCGTCGAAAATCTCGCCGGTCTCGATCATCCCTGCAGCGTCGTCGAGCGGGATTTCCAGAACCTCGATATCCTCATGCTCCTCGTCCAGACCGCCGCCTTCGGCGACGCGATCGGCGGTGTCGATCAGGGCTGCGAAGAAGTGGACGACTTCGCTAATGGCGCCCGGCGACATGTAGCATTTAAAGAGGAAGCGCGCCTCGCGCAGGCGATAGCCGGTCTCCTCCATCGCCTCGCGGCGTATCGCCGTCTCGGGATGATCGTTATCGAGAAGGCCGGCCGGCACTTCGATAACCCAGGCGGGATCGCCGTTCAGATGCACGGCAAGACGGAACTGGCGGACAAGGACGACCAGATCGCGTTTCGGATCATAAAGCAGAATGCAGGCGGCCGGCGTGCGGTGGTAGACCTCCCGCTTCAACCGCTGGGTCGCGCCGTTACGGTCGATATAGTCGAGCAGATAGCTGCTCAACCGCGTCCACCCATTCGACAGTATTTCCTCGCCGACGATCTTCACCCGTGATTTCGGCTGCATCATGCTGCGTCCTTGCGAAGCCAGACCTTGTTGTCGTGTACCGCCGCTCCGCCATAAGGCGCGACCGGATCGGCGCCCGTCAGGACGTTGATGCCCTCGCCGTCGACATGCGCCTTGTTCGGCCAGAGACCCTCGGCAATCAGAACGCCCGGTTTCACCTCCGTGGTGATACGGGCGTGGATGCGGAGATCGCCGCGGCTGTTGCCGATGCGGACGAGATCGCCGTGGGCGACACCGTTGGCTTCGGCATCGACAGGATTGATCATCACCTCGGGACGGCCCTCTTTCTGACGAGACGTCTTGGTCTCCGAAAAGCTCGAATTCAGGAAGTTGCGCGCCGGCGACGTGGCGAGACGGAAGGGATGCTCTGGATCGGCAACTTCGATGATATCGACCTGATCGGGGAAGGCCGGAAGCTCGGCATGCGGCCCGAGCGCGCCGATGGCGGCCGGCGGCTTGTTCGGTGCGGGCTGGTTGATCCAGTCGGGGCGGAAATGGAACTTGCTGTCGGCATGAGCAAAGCCGTTCAGGAAATGGGCGTCCTCGAAAGCCGGCTGGCGATCGAACCATTTGTGTTCGAGGAAATGATCGTAATCCGGCAGGTCGCTCGATCGGAGGATGCGGTCGATCATCTCGCGGGCGGTAAAGCCGAAGCCGGGACGATCGGCGACGCCGAGGCGTTTTGCCAGTTCCTCGATGACGAAGAGATTGGTGCGCACGGTCGGCGGCGGCTCGACCAGCTTCGGTCCCAGCAGGATGTGGTTCTGGCCGCCGGCGCGGTAGATATCGTCGTGCTCAACGAACATGGTCGCAGGAATGACGATATCGGCGATGTCGGCCGTTTCGGTCATGAACTGCTCGTGGACGGCGACGAAGAGATCGTCGCGGGCAAAGCCGCGCCTCACGAGACGCTGCTCGGGAGCGATGTTGGCGGGATTGGTGTTCTGGATCAGCATCGCCGTCACCGGACCACGATGGCGCAGCGCCACCGGATCTCCGGTCAGCACCCGGCCGATCTGCGACTGGTCGAGCATGCGGATATCGCCGTCCTTCATCAACCGGCCTGTCAGTTCCGCATTATTCATGCGGAAGATATCGCTGTTCGAATGGAAGGCGCCGCCGCCCTCATATTGCCAGGAGCCGAGAACGGTGGCGACCGACGCGGCCGCATGCATGGCGACCGCGCCGTTGCGCTGGCGGGTGAAACCGTAGCCCAAGCGGAAGAAGGTCTTCTTCGTCGTGCCGACGAGGCGGGCAAAGGCTTCGATCTCCTCGACCGACAGACCGGTGATCGCAGCGGCCCATTGCGGCGTCTTCGTCTTCAGATGCGCTTCGAGACCCTGGGGATCGTCGGCATATCTCGCCATGTAGTCACGATCGGCATAGCCATCCCGGAAGGCGATGTGCATGGTGGCGCAGGCGAGCGCAGCATCGGTGCCAGGCTTGACGATCAACGCCATGTCGGCCTGCTTCATCGTCGGATTGTCATAAATGTCGATGACGACAATCTTGGCGCCACGCTCTTTGCGTGATTTGACGGCGTGGGTCATGACGTTGACCTGGGTCGAGACCGCATTGGTGCCCCAGATGACGACGCAATCGGTGCGGCCCATCTCGCGCGGATCAGGCCCACGGAGCGTGCCGGTTGCCATGGTGAAGCCGGTCCAGGCCGGATTGGTGCAGATCGACGAGAAGAAGCCGGAATAGCGCTTGGCGTGGCGCAGCCGATCGATCGAATCGCGCTGCACCCAGCCCATCGTGCCGGCATAGAAATAGGGCCAGATGGCCTCGCTGCCGTCCCTTGCCTCGGCCTTCACGAAGGCTTCGGCGATTTCGTCAAGCGCATCGTCCCAGGAAATCTGCTGCCACTGCCCTGCCCCCTTGGCGCCGGCGCGGCGCAGGGGATGCAGCAGCCGGTCGGGATGATAGAGCCGTTCGGCATAACGGGCGACCTTGGCGCAGATGACGCCCGAGGTGTAGGAATGGTCGCCGGCGCCGCGCACGCGTCCGATGCGGCCGTCCTCCGATATCTCAACCTCCAGCGCGCAGGTGGAGGGACAGTCGTGCGGACAGGCCGTGTGGCCGATCTTGCTGTCCAGCTTCGGGGATTTGGCGTCAATGGGGGTCGCAATGTTCATGGCATTTGTATATGCCAAGGCCTGCATGGCCAAAAGCCAGAAAAACTCCCCATGACGTGAATTCATACGGACATCAGCGAAAATGAACTACCGCCATATCTACCACGCGGGCAATTTTGCCGATGTGCTGAAACATGCCGTGCTGGCGCGACTGATCCGCTACATGCAGAAGAAGGAGGGCGCCTTCCGCGTGCTCGATACGCATGCCGGCATCGGCCTCTACGACCTCTCTTCCGAGGAAGCGCAGAAAACCGGCGAGTGGCAGGCCGGCATCGGCAAACTGATGGAGGCCGAACTCGGGCCTCAGGTCTCCGAGTTGCTGGAGCCCTACCTCTCGGCGATCCGCGAACTCAATCCCGACGGCGGCATCCGTTTCTATCCCGGATCGCCGAAACTTGCGCGCATGCTGTTCCGACCGCAGGACCGGCTGTCGGCGATGGAGCTGCATCCCGAGGACTTTGCCCGCCTGCATCGGCTGTTCGAGGGCGATCACCACGCCCGCATCACCGAACTCGACGGCTGGCTGGCGCTCGGCGCGCATCTGCCGCCGAAGGAGAAGCGCGGCATCGTGCTCGTCGACCCGCCCTTCGAGGAGGAGGACGAGTATGAACGCCTGGCCAAGGGACTCGAAAAGGCCTATCGCCGCTTTCCCGGCGGTACCTACTGCCTTTGGTACCCGTTAAAGAAGGGCGCGCCGATCAAGGAATTCCACGAGGCTCTGCAGGCACTCGACATCCCGAAGATGCTTTGCGCCGAACTCACCGTGCGCAGCGACCGCGGCATGACTGGACTGACCGGCTCCGGCCTCGTCATCGTCAATCCGCCATTCACACTAAAGGATGAGTTGCACCAGATGCTTCCGGCGTTGAAGGACCATCTTGCCCAGGACCGCTTCGCCTCCCACCGCGCCTTCTGGCTGCGCGGCGAAAACAAGACGATCAAGAGCGATTGACCGGGCAAGCTGCTTCGGGAATAGTCCGTCCCACCGCCCCAGAGTCTCACCAGGTGTTCCATGAAGCTCCTCTGCTCACCGGCCTCGCCCTATTCCAGCAAGGTGCGGATGGCCGCACATTTTCTCGGAATCGAGTTGAACGCCATCCGGGTCGATACCAATACCGGGCCGGCGATCCTGGTGGACAACAATCCACTCGGGAAAATTCCGACGCTTCTGACGGAGGAAGGCGCTTCGATCTTCGACAGCGTGGCGATCATGCATTATTTCGACCGGCTGACGAAGGGTGGCCTCTATCCGTCCAAAGACGGCAAACGCACGGATGCGGAAGTGCTTGAGGCGCTCTGCGACGGTATCTGCGACTGCCTGCTTACCATCGTCTACGAGCGCCGCTTCCGTGACGAGGAGAAGGTTCACCAGCCCTGGATCGACCGGCAATGGAAGAAGGTGACGGCCGGGCTTGCTCATCTCAGCGCCAGGCCGCCGAAACTCGGCAAGAAGCTCAATGGCGGACATTTCGCCCTGGCCGCCACGCTCGACTATCTCGACCTACGCTTCAAGGACCAGTGGGAAGCCGATCACGCGACGCTGGTCGACTGGCTGGCGCAGTTCGAAAAGAAATTCCCTGCTCATCGCGAGCTCAAAGCCAGCGCCTGATCCGGAGCTGAAACGGAGCACCGGACAGCAGACAGCAAAAAGCCGGGCGATGAGCCCGGCTTCTGCATATTGGGATGTTCAATCGGCTTAGAACTTCACGCCGATACCGAGCTTGACGCTGTTCTCGTCGTAACCGCGCGAGAAGCTGCCGGAGTCGAGGTCGTAGTCCTTGCTCTGGTAGTCGGTGTAGCGATATTCCAAGCGCGTCGTGATGTTGTTTGTCACGAAGGCTTCGACACCGGCGCCGACCGTGTAACCGTAGTTCGTCTTGCTTTCGTCCGAAGTGCCGTCGGAAACCTTGACGTTGCCGAGGGCAAGACCGGCCGTGCCGTAGAGCAGGAAGGGATTCATGTCGTAGCCGACGCGGCCGCGGACGGAGCCGTTCCAACCATACTTGTTCTTGACGCCGCCCGAGGAGACGTCATCGCCGCTGTAGCCAAGATCCGATTCAACGCCGTAAACGATCTGGCCTGCTTGCCAGTTGTAACCGGTGAAGACCTGGCCGCCGAAACCATAGGTGTGGCGGTCGGAACCGAAGTCACCCATGTTGTAGGTGCCGGCGCCGCCGAGATAGAAGCCTTCCCAGTTGCCGGCCGGCTTGACCGGGGCGTCCTGGGCAACCGGTGCTTCCGGAACCTGGTCGACGGCATCAGCCGCCTGAGCTGCCGAAACGCCCGCGATTGCAAAAGCAGAGGCCATGAGGCCAGCAATGAGTACACGCATACTTTTCTCCTTTCAGTCCCGCGCCGCTTTCATCTGTCTATCAGCGAAGCATTGGCGGGGAAATTGCCAGATGTCCCTTCCGGATCGAGACTGAAATTGGAACTGAAATGCGGATTTGAAAGAGCCAAATTGTGATATCATTGTGGCTGCCGCATGGCGGAAATTCGATGTTGCTTGAGAGCAACATAGGATTCATTAACCCTACCGAATGGTTAAACTTAAAATACTTATTTTAAGAAACAACATTATTAAATAATACATAGAATATCCCGGCCATGGATGCAACTGTGGCCGCCTATTTATATAATCTCCGCCCGCCCTTATATAGGTTGCACACAGACTCGCGGGATCAGAAGGCAAGATTTTGAACCACAGAAGACTTCGCTCAGCCCTGATAACAGGGGCGGCCAAGAGAATAGGCAGGGCAATCGCCGAAGACCTTGCTGCAAATGGCTTTTCCGTCGCGATCCACGCCAACAGCTCCCTCGGCGAAGCCGAAGAGCTGGCGGCGGAATTGCGGCGAAAGGGACAAAGAGCGGTCGCGTTGCAGGCCGACCTTACCGATATCGGCGAAACGGCTGAATTGGTCGCGAAGGCGTCGGAAGCGCTCGGGCCGCTCGATCTGCTCGTCAACAATGCGTCGGTTTTCCAGCATGATTCCGCCCGTAGTTTTAACGCAGCCACATGGGCGCTGCACTTCGATCTGCATGTGCGTGCGCCCTCGATCCTCGCGGCCACCTTCGCGCAGCAGCTGTCTGCCGAGGCGGCGGGACTCATTGTCAACATTATCGACCAGCGCGTCTGGGCACTGAGACCGAGCTTCTATTCCTACACGCTCTCCAAGTCCGCGCTGTGGACGGCGACGCAGACGCTTGCCCAGGCTTTGGCGCCCCGCATCCGCGTTAATGCGATCGGCCCCGGGCCATCAATGCCGAGCGAGCGGCAGTCGTTGGAGGACTTCCAAGCGCAGGTCTCAGCCCTTATCCTGCAGCGAGGGCCGGCACTGGAGGAATTCGGACAAACGATTCGTTTCCTTTACGACACCCCCTCGATCACCGGCCAGATGATTGCCCTCGACGGCGGCCAGCACCTTGCCTGGCAGACGCCCGATGTGGCGGAGATTAAGGAATGAACGGACGAAAGCTGCCGGATGGCGGCGTTCTCTACGATGATACGGATGAGAGCGAAGACGAAATCGAGGTGGAAGGCGACGTTTCCGCCTCGCCTCTTGCGGCAGCTGTCGACTGGAACGCCGGCAGCCTCAACGAAACCGGGCTCATCGGCGCCGAACTGATCGGCGAATTCGTCAAGCGCCTGCCGAACAGCCCCGGCGTCTACCGCATGTTCAATGCCGAGGGCGACGTGCTCTATGTCGGCAAGGCGCGCAGCCTGAAGAAGCGCGTCGGCAATTACGCCGTCGGCCGTGTGCATTCCAACCGCATCGCCCAGATGGTGCGCCAGACGGCGAACATGGAATTCGTGACGACGCGCACGGAAACCGAAGCGCTACTCCTGGAAGCGAATCTGATCAAGCGCTTGCGGCCGCGCTTTAACGTGCTGCTGCGCGACGACAAGTCGTTTCCCTATATCCTCATCACCGGGGATCACCGGGCGCCGGCGATTTTCAAGCATCGCGGCGCCAGGGCGCGGAAAGGCGATTATTTCGGGCCTTTCGCTTCGGCCGGCGCGGTCGGGCGCACGATCAATTCGCTGCAGCGCGCCTTCCTGATCCGCACCTGCACCGACAGTGTCTTCGAAACGCGCACGCGACCCTGCCTGCTTTACCAGATCAAGCGCTGTTCCGGGCCCTGCACGCACGAGGTCAGCGACGAGGGGTATGCCGAGCTGGTGCAGGAGGCGAAAGATTTCCTGTCCGGCAAGAGCCAGAAGGTGAAGTCGCATATGGCGGAAGCCATGAACCAGGCGGCCCAGGACCTCGATTTCGAACGGGCGGCGATTTATCGTGACCGCCTTGCGGCACTTTCCCATGTCCAAAGCCACCAGGGCATCAACCCGGCCGGTGTCGAGGAGGCTGACGTTTTCGCAATCCAACACGAAGGCGGCGTCTCCTGCATCCAGGTGTTCTTCTTCCGCACCGGGCAGAACTGGGGCAACCGCGCCTATTTTCCGAAGGCCGACCCGCAACTATCCAGCGCCGAAGTTCTGAATGCCTTTCTCGCGCAATTCTACGACGACAAGCCGGTGCCGAAACAGATCATGCTGTCGGAGACGGTCGAGGAATTGGAGCTGCTCGCCGCAGCGCTCAGCGAAAAGGCCGGCCACAAGGTCTCCATCCTCGTGCCGCAGCGCGGCGAGAAGCGCGATCTCGTCGAGCATGTGGTCGGCAATGCGCGGGAAGCGCATGGGCGAAAGCTTGCTGAGACGGCGTCGCAGTCGCGGCTGCTCGAAGGATTCAAGGAAACCTTCGGGCTCGCCTATGCGCCGCAGCGCATCGAGATCTACGACAACTCGCATATCATGGGCACTAACGCCGTCGGCGGCATGGTGGTGGCGGGGCCGGAAGGCTTCGTGAAGAACCAATACCGCAAGTTCAACATCAAATCGACCGACATCACCCCCGGCGACGACTTCGGAATGATGAAGGAAGTGATGACCCGGCGGTTCTCGCGGCTGATCAAGGAGGAAGGCATTCCCGACCGGACGGCGCAGACAGCAGCTGCCGACGCTGCCGACATGCCCTTCCCCGCCTGGCCGGACGTGATCCTCATCGACGGCGGCCAGGGGCAGATGACGGCGGTGCGGGCCATCCTGGCCGAGCTCGGCATCACCGACAGCGTGACGGCGATCGGCGTCGCCAAGGGTGTCGACCGCGACGCCGGACGCGAGCGCTTCTTTGCGCCGGGACGCGAGAGTTTCACATTGCCGCCGCGCGATCCTGTGCTCTACTTCATCCAGCGCATGCGCGACGAGGCGCACCGGTTCGCGATCGGCTCGCACCGGGTGCGGCGCAAGAAGGAGATGGTCAAGAACCCACTCGACGAGATCGGCGGTATCGGCCCGTCGCGCAAGCGCGCGCTGCTCCAGCATTTCGGCACGGCGAAGGCGGTTTCCCGCGCCGCCCTTTCCGACCTGATGGCGGTGGAAGGTATTTCGGAAGCCGTGGCAAAGCAGGTCTATAACCATTTCCACGACGACGCCGCGAAATAAGCGGCGGCCGTCGCAAATTCCACGCAATGGCGGTGAAAAGACAGAAAGAATGTTGACGGTTCCTGGCCAAAGCCGTCATCTACATCGACCCGAAAATCGAAATCGGTTTTCGTAAAGACGCGGCGCTGCAGCGGCGCATCAATTCAGAGAAACGATCCATGGCATCGCGTGCGTACAGCCTTCCCAACCTTTTGACTTACGGCCGCATCCTCGCCGTGCCACTGATCGTTCTTTGCTTCTTCGTCGAGGGCAGGCTGTCGATCAGCAATACGGCGCGCTGGGTGGCGCTGTGGATCTTCATCATCGCCTCGATCACCGATTTTCTCGACGGCTATCTCGCACGCATCTGGAACCAGACGTCGAATATCGGTCGGATGCTCGATCCGATCGCCGACAAGCTGCTGGTCGCCTCGATCCTTCTCCTGGTCGCGGCCGACCAGACCATCGCCGGCTGGTCGATCTGGGCGGCAATCATCATTCTCTGCCGTGAGATCCTGGTTTCCGGCCTGCGTGAATATCTAGCGGCGCTGAAGGTCAGCGTGCCGGTGACACGGATCGCCAAGTGGAAGACGACGCTGCAGCTCGTCGCCATCGCCTTCCTGCTCGCGGGACCTGCCGGCGACGAGATTTTCCCCTATACGACGCAGACGGGCATTGCGCTCTTGTGGATCGCAGCACTGCTGACCATCTATACCGGCTACGACTATTTCCGTGCCGGGCTGAAACATATCGTGGATGACGAGGAATGACGCGGCTTGTCTATTTCGCCTGGGTGCGTGAGCGCATCGGCAAGGGCGAGGAGGAGATCGACCTCCCCTCCTCCGTCGTCACCGTCGCCGATCTTCTGAATCATTTGAAGGCGCTGGGCGAGGAATATGAAGCCGCACTTCAATATCCCGAGGTGATCCGCGTGGCGCTCGACATGGAGCACGTCGAGCATGACGAGCCGATTGGTGCGCCCCGTGAGATCGGGATTTTTCCGCCGATGACGGGGGGATGAGACGGTGACGGTGGTGCCGTGTCGCTACCCCCCTCTGCCCTGCCGGGCATCTCCCCCACAAGGAGGGAGATTAGCTGGGCGCACGGGCTTCCTCAAACAATTGGCGTTTCAGCCCGGCGAAGCGGTAAATGGTCAAGAAGAGCGTGCCACTTGTGATCTCCCCACACGGCACAGCCTTTCCGCATTCTTCATAGCGGCTTCAAAGCAGCGGAGGATTTCGCTGTGACCATCACCCCCACCATCCGCGTCCAGCGCGAAGACTTCGACCTGCAGGCCGAAGTCGATCTCCTCTCGAAAGGCAAAGCAGACATCGGCGCCGTCGTTACCTTCTCCGGCCTCTGCCGCGATGAAGGCGGGAGGCTGGCGGCGCTTGAACTCGAGCATTATCCCGGCATGGCCGAAGCCGAGATGACTCGCATCGGCGAACTCGCCATCACCCGTTTCGGGCTGCTCGGGCTGACCGCCATCCACCGCTACGGCAAGATCGCTCCTGGCGAGAACATCGTGCTCGTCGTTGCAGCCGCCCCGCACCGGCAGGCCGCCTTCGACGGCGCCAATCTCGTCATGGATTTCCTCAAGACCGCAGCCCCCTTCTGGAAGAAGGAGCACGGCAAGGACGGCGCCAGAGGCGACTGGGTCGCTGCGAAAAACGCCGACGACGCGGCGCGCGACAAGTGGAAATGATCAGAGCATGATGCCGAAATGTGTGCGCGGTTTTCGGCTAACATCATGCGCCATTTCTAAAGCACCACACGCTCCCTGCGGCTCATAACCAGAAGCAGGACGAGCAGCGAGAAGACCACCAGATCCCGCCAGACGAATGCGCCATAGGCGCCCCACAAGGTTTCGACAACGGCAAGCCCGGCAGCGCCGCCAGCCGAACGCAGCGGATCGGAATAGCCGCCGACGGCTGCGATCAGCAGCACCTTGAGCCCGAACATCAGTCCCGCGCCGAAATCCATCGAACCGTAATAGAAGGTGGCGAGAATGCCGCAGAGGGTGGCGACGAGAGCAGCTGCCGCATAGGCGACAAGGAAGACACGGCTGGCGCTGGTACCGCAGAGCTCGGCGGCCAGCGGATCATCGGTGACGGCTCGCCAGAGGCGACCCCAGGCCGTGCGCCTGAGGATCAGCGCACCGAACGCGACGATGGCTGACATCAGCGCCGTGTCGATCAGCTGGATATAGGTGAGAGTCACTTTGAACGGACCATCACTCCAGAAGACAACAACCTGGTTCAGGAACGGCGGCAGCCAGATCGCTCTTGTATCGGCGGCAAGGCGGGCGGTTTCCATCAGCACGATCATGATGCCGAGCGCGGCAACGATGACGGTGTTCGGCGATTTGCTGGCCAGCGGCAGCATGATGGAGCGGCCGATCCAGATGCCCGCGGCCAGTGAATAGACAAGCGCAGCGCACGCGCCGATCGCAATGGCAGCCGGCAGCACCAGCCAGAACCTGACATAGGCGAGTTCGGTAAAAAGCAGCAGGATCTGGCCTGAGAAGGCGAAGATCGCCCCATAGGTGATATCGGCCCGCTTGGTCACGCCGAAGGCAACCGCATAACCGAAGGCGAGCGCGGCATAGAGGGCGGCAAGCGGCACCGCATTCGCCAGTTGTTGCAGAAGATAGGCCATTCCGAAGACTCCGCGTCGGCAATTATAACTGGTAAAACCTATTTCACCAGTTATAATTTCCTCATGAGCTTTTCCTGGACCCCTCACCGTTTTGCCGGCGGTGCACTGGCGCTCGATGTCGCCAACAGCGTCGTTCTTCGCGACGACCCAAAGCGGCGGGTCGACCGCTTCGCGAGCCGCGAGCAGATGCGCAACTTCCCGCGCGCCGCCGCCGAATTCTGCGCCGAACGGGCCTTGTTCGGTGAGATCGCACCGGTGGCGCCGCAAGACGAAGTCGGCTTTATCGCGCTGCGCGAGGCGATCGACCGCTACTTCCGCAAGCGTATACTGGATGGCGCCGACGACCAATTGCTGGCCGAATTGCTGGAGGCGCTAGCGAAGATCTTGCGCCAGGCAAGTCCGGCAAGCTTGGCGGCGGCGACCGCCCATTCGGTGCTCAGGCTGATTGCCATGCCGGATCCCGAGCGCATGAAGATCTGCGGCAATTGCGGCTGGCTGTTCATCGACCGCAGCAAGAACAAGAGCCGCGCCTGGTGCGACATGGCGATCTGCGGCAACCGCGCCAAGGCGAACCGTCACTATCGCCGTAAGAAGGAGGAGACGCCATGAGAAAACATCTGATCGTAACAGCGGCGGCAACAAGCCTTCTGCTGTCCGCCTGCCAGCGGCAGGCCGAAAATCTCGTCGAAATCACCGGCCATCTTTTTGTCTTCAATTATCGCGTCGCGAGCGCCACCTATCTGCTGACGCTGAAGAAGACAGGTCCTATCCCCGACGGTTCGGTCATCATCGCCGAATTCGAGAACCCGCAAGGCGGCGACTCGCTGGTGCTGAACCAGAAAATCTACCCGATCGACGACAAGATCGCGCTGCAGAGCGAAAACCTGCACTGCGTGCGCAAGGACCGCCCCTATTGGGTGAATGTCCGGCTGGTCGACAAGGACGGCAAGGTGCTGCAGCAATTGAAGACGGAGTTCCGCTCCGACCTCGACCAGACGGTGCTGCCGAGCAAGCCGCTCGTCGTCGGCGCGCTTTACGACAAGAACCCGGAGGTCTTCAAGCCTGACGGCAGCGTCGATTTCTCGAACACCGACAAGTGCCCAACATAGAAAAAGCCGGGGCGAGGCCCGGCTTTCGAGAGTCAATTCAACGCATTGCGCAGCAATGCCGAAGCGCGGCCTCAGCCGACGATTTCGGTGTCGGAGAACCAGTACTTGATTTCCTGGGCAGCCGTTTCCGGAGCGTCGGAGCCGTGAACGGAATTTTCGCCGATCGACAGGGCGTGAACCTTGCGGATCGTGCCTTCGGCAGCGTTTGCCGGGTTGGTCGCGCCCATGATTTCGCGGTTCTTGAGGATCGCGCCTTCGCCTTCCAGGACCTGAACGACGGTCGGGCCGGAGGTCATGCCTTCGACGAGTTCGCCGAAGAAGGGACGGTCTTTGTGAACGGCGTAAAAGCCTTCAGCTTCGCGGCGGCTCATCCAGACGCGCTTGGAGGCGACGACGCGCAGGCCGGCATCTTCGAGCATCTTGGTGATGGCGCCCGTCAGGTTGCGCTTGGTTGCGTCAGGCTTGATCATCGAGAAGGTGCGTTCAATCGCCATAGTCAAATCCTCTGTTTTCTCGGGAAAAGTGGGCGGTCTTTACCCGCCCCAACGGCCGAAAACAAGAGGCTGGCGGCAATTTCACGCCGCTGTCACAGTCCTGCCGCGGCTTTCGTGGAGATCGAGGCAGCGTTCGAACCAGGCCATGACGGGATCGTCGGCGGCAAGCATGGCCAGTCCTGCGGACACCCGCAGCCATTGCAGCGCGCCGAAGACGATATAATCGGCAAAGAGCGGCGATTGCCCGCCGATGAAGGGCTGAAACCTCAGCATGTGACGGAGCGGCTCCAGCTTGGCGCCGAAGGCAGCCTTCTCCGCCTCGCTGTCGGCGGCAAAGACTTCCAGCGGCTTGCCGAGCCTGACCTCGCGGCTCTGACGAAAGTAGGCTTTGTCGCCTTCGTCGAGGATCGCGTGGATATCGAGAAGGGCGATCCGCATGATCGCCGGGTGGATGATCATCTGCGAATAGCCCTCAACCATGCGCGACAGCGCCTTGCCGCCCTCGCCATTGAACAGCGACGGCCGCTCCGGATATGCCTCTTCGAGATAGAGGGCGATAGCAAAACTGTCCGAGATCAGCCGGCCATCATCGTCGAGCACGGGCAGGGTCGATGATACGCCGCCGCCGATGTCGCGGATGCGGGCGTAGGTCGTCGGGATCTCCTTGAAATCGAGCCCCTTATGCGCGAGCGCCATCACCGCCTTCCAGCAATGGGGCGAAAAGAAGCGCCGTTCGTCGGCGCCGCAGAGGGAATAGAGGGCTCTAGTCATGACAATCCTTTCGAGGTCTTATCTGCCTGCATTCGACGACAGAAAGCGAACGCGATCAAATCAGGAATTTTCATGGCGCCATCACTCGGATTTCTCGGGAAAGCGGCTAGACTTCGCCAACAACGCCAGGGGACCATATGCTTAGACATTTCAGGATGCTCTCAGCCTATAACCGCTGGGCCAATGCCCAAGTCTATACGGCTGCGGCCGAACTGAGCGAGGCGGAGTTCCGCAGCGACAGCGGCGCGTTTTTCGGCTCGCTGCATCGCACGCTCAATCACCTGCTCGTCGCCGACCGCATATGGATGAAGCGCTTCACCGGCATCGGCGAAGCGCCGGTGACCCTCGATGCCGTGCTTTTCGAAAAGCTGGACGCGCTTGCAGCCGCGCGCAAGGCGGAGGACGAGCGCATCATTGCCTGGACAGGTAGTCTCGATGAGGCGAGCCTCGCCGGCAACTTCACGTATGTCCCGGTGACGCAGCCGATCCAGATCACTCAGCCGCTGTCGAGCGCGCTCGCGCATCTCTTCAATCACCAGACGCATCACCGCGGCCAGTGCCACATGACGCTGACGGCGCTGGGCAAACCGAGCCTCGGGCTGGACCTTATTTATTTTCTGCGCAGCGAAGGCGCGAGTGGCTGTGAGGCAACGGCTTCATCAAGACTGAATTAACCGCCTTCGCCGGTTCCCATCGCCAATCCGGCGCTTCCCTTCGCAAGTTCAGCTTCTTTTAAAAGCTTGAGAGCATAGCGGAAGTGACAAATCAGGCCGGGCGCGAGGGATCGTCATGCAGAATGCAAGCACAAACGCACTGGTGGCGCGCGAGGCTGTACGCCCAGGGCCAATGACGGATATCCAAAAGATCGCGCATCACATGGCGCGGCTCAACGTTGCCGCGCTGCCGCGCAACTACGAACTCTTTCATGAGGCCATCATCGGGCACAATCCTGGTCTTGCGCAGGATATCGCCGCGCTCGGACCGCAGCCGCAACAGGCGATGCTCGACGAACTCGGACTGAAATACCGGCTTGTCGGCCATTGCGGACTGGCGGGCGAGACGTCGCGCAACGAGGCCAGCCTAACGCTGCGCGCGGTGGCGGAAAGGCTTGCCGAAGGATTGCGGCACAGAGACGCCTTTGCCCGCGCCTGCGGCATGATCCTGAGATCTGTCGACGGTCATGAGGACCAGAGCCTTGCCGCCTTCATCGGCGAGGTCGATTACCTCTCCGCCTCGCTTGCAACTGTAATGTCGGCGGAGATGGAAATCAGCGCCAGACTGCAGGACGACATCAACAGGCTGGACACGCTGGAGCGCGGCATTTCGGCGATGCAATCGGCCACCGTCGCCGACAAGATCACCGGCCTTGCGAACCGCATCGCGCTGAACCGGCAGATCACCGAACTCTACGAACGTGAAGAGGGTGCCGCCGGCAGCGCGCTGATCATGGTGGATATCGACGATTTCACCGAGCTCAACGACAGATACGGCACTCAGGCAGGCAACAAGCTCTTGAAGAAGCTTGCCGCGCTGTTTCGGAAATCGGTGAAGAAGAACGACTTCGTCGCGCGCACAGAGGCCGACGAATTCGCCTTGCTGTTTGCCAATGTCGGCATGCAGGATGCGATCGCTATCGCCGAGCGCCTGCGCGCCTCGGTCGAAGAAAATCTTGTCTTCGCCACCTCAGACAAAGGTGACAGCGGCAGGCTGACCATCTCGGTCGGCGTGGCGCTCAGCGCCGATGCGGCGACACCGGGACATCTCCAGGCCAACGCCCGGGTCGCGCTGCTTGCCGCGAAATCGAACCCCCGCCTGCCGGTACAAGCTTTCGGCCGCTGAGGCGTATGACCGCTGTCGGTGCGGGCGAGCAAGCTCGCGGCCGGACGAGCAAGCTCGCCGCCGGACGAGCTCGTCGGGGGATAAGCGGTCTTGCCTTGGCGGGCGGTTTCGGCCAAAACGCCGGCCATGATCACGATTACCGATATTTCCGCCCGCATCGCCGGACGCCTGCTTCTCGACAATGCCAGCGTTTCGCTGCCTTCAGGTACGAAAGCGGGGCTGGTCGGGCGCAATGGCGCCGGCAAATCCACGCTGTTTCGCGTCATCACCGGCGAGCTCGGCTCGGAGACCGGCTCGGTGTCGATTCCGAAGGCGGCGCGTATCGGTCAGGTGGCCCAGGAAGCGCCGGGAACCGAGGATTCCCTGATCGAGATCGTGCTTGCCGCTGACAAGGAACGCGCGGCCCTGCTTGCCGAAGCAGAAACGGCAAGCGACCCGCACCGCATCGCCGAAATCCAGATGCGCCTCATCGATATCGATGCCCATTCGGCCGAGGCGCGGGCTGCGAGCATCCTCGCCGGCCTCGGCTTCGACCAGGCGGCGCAAGCCCGCCCCGCCTCCTCCTTCTCCGGCGGCTGGCGCATGCGCGTAGCGCTCGCCGCCGTGCTGTTTGCCGAGCCGGACCTGCTTCTGCTCGACGAGCCGACCAACTACCTCGACCTCGAAGGCACGATGTGGCTGGAGGACTATATCCGCCGCTATCCGCACACGGTCATCATTATCAGCCACGACCGCGATCTCCTGAACAATGCGGTCAATTCCATTGTCCATCTCGACCAGAAGAAGCTCACCTTCTACCGCGGCAATTATGACCAGTTCGAGCGGCAGAAGGCGGAAGCCGACGAGCTGCAGACGAAGGCCAAGGCGAAGAACGAGGCAGCGCGCAAACATCTGCAGAGCTTCATTGATCGCTTCAAGGCCAAGGCTTCCAAGGCCCGGCAGGCGCAATCGCGCGTCAAGGCGCTCGAGCGGATGGGGACGGTCGCAGCCGTCATCGAGGATCATGTGCAGCCGATCACCTTCCCCGAGCCGGAGAAGCAGCCGGCCTCGCCGATCGTCGCAATCCAGGGCGGCGCCGTCGGCTACGAGCCCGGCAAGCCCATCCTGAAGAACCTCAACCTGCGCATTGACAATGACGATCGCATCGCCCTGCTCGGTTCGAACGGCAACGGCAAGTCGACCTTCGCCAAATTCATCTCAGGGCGACTGTCGCCGGAGAGTGGCGAAGTGAAGCTCGCGCCGAGCCTGAAGATCGGCTTTTTCGCCCAGCATCAGCTCGACGATCTGATCCCCGAGCAGTCGGCGGTGGAACATGTGCGCCGGCTGATGCCAGCCGAACCGGAGGCCAAGGTGCGCGCCCGCGTTGCGCAGATGGGGCTTGCGACCGAAAAGATGGCTACCGCCGCCAAGGATCTTTCCGGCGGCGAGAAGGCACGCCTGCTGATGGGGCTCGCCGCCTTCCATGCGCCGAACCTGCTCATTCTCGACGAGCCGACCAACCATCTCGACATCGACAGCCGCCGTGCTCTGATCGAGGCGCTGAACGATTACAACGGCGCCGTGATCCTGATCTCGCACGACCGCCACCTCATCGAGGCGACCGTCGACCGGCTGTGGCTGGTCAACGGCGGCACTGTCACCACCTTCGAAGGCGATATGGACGAGTATCGCGACCTCATTGTCAGTTCCGGTAAAAAGAAGGAAGACAGGCCGCAGACCAGCGACGATACGACTTCGAAGGCCGACCAGCGCAAGCTCAACGCGGAAAAGCGCGCCTCGCTGACGCCGCTGAAGAAAAAGATCAACGAAATCGAATCCTTGACGGCGAAGTTGGAGAAACAGATTCAGGCTCTTGATGCGGAGCTTGCGGATCCGACTCTTTATGAGAAGACGCCCGCCAAAGCCGCCGAAAAGGCAAAACAGCGCGGCGAGGCCGCGGCAAAACTCACTGCTGCCGAGGAAGAGTGGCTGATGCTGTCGTCCGAATATGAAGAGGCAATGGCAGGATAGCCACAGTCTTTTAGGAAACGCCGCGGACTGCCACGCGTTAACGAGAATTCCTGCCGATCTCAACCGATCGTTAACCATAATTCGAAAGGTTGTCTCAACATTCACTACTGATTTGTTGAGCCCTTTCCATGCATCGATTTTTCGTTCTTTCCTGGATCGCCCTTGCGGCCGCCCTCTCCGCCTGCAGCACGACCAGACAAGCTCCCGACACCTCGATCAAAACCGCCTCCGTAGTTGCGCCCGAGGGGCGGACGCCTTCCGGCAATCCGGCCAAGGATGATGATGCAACGCCGCTCTTTGTCGGCCCGCATCACCTTTCCGGGAGGACGCTGGAGGTCTCTTCGCTTGCCGATTTCAAGCTCAACGACAAGGAAGTGATCCTGAGCTTCGACGATGGCCCGATCCCCGGCCGGACGGACAAAGTGCTGGCGATTCTCGACCAGTTCGGCGTCAAGGGCGCCTTCATGATGGTCGGCGAGATGGCCGAGATGCATCCGGCGCTGGCGCGCAAGGTGGCAATGGAGGGCAATGCGGTCGGCAGTCACACCTATGACCATGCCAACTTGACCTCGCTGAGCTTCGATGCGGCAATGGACGAGGTGCTCAAGGGCGAGCTGGCGGTGACCAAGGCGACGGGAACAGACGTCTCCTTCTTCCGCTTCCCCTATCTCGCCGAGAGCCAGAGGCTGCGCGCCGCTATCGCCATACGCGACATGGTCGTCATGGATGTCGACATCGACAGCAAGGACTATTTCACCAGCACACCCCTGTCCGTGACGCAGCGGACGATGAACCTGCTGCACAAGCGCGGCCGCGGCATCGTTCTGATGCACGACATCCACAAGCGCACCGCGAGGATGTTGCCGACCCTGCTTTCGAAACTCGAAGCCGAAGGCTACAAAGTCGTGACGCTGAAGTTCAAGAAGCCGCAGGTACCGAACGATCTCGTCGCCTCAGCCGATATGGTGATGACCCGCTAACGCGCCTTGCCAAGGCGGAGCCGGCTGCCTAGATCTGGGCGACGTCAATGCAAGCGGCAGCTCAGATATGAACCTTCATCTCGAAACGGACGAAGATCCGCGGACCCGCCAGTTCATCACTGAACACAATGCGCTCTCCGACGCGGCATTGAGAACGCAGCAATTTGCCGAAGATCGCGACGCGATCAAAGCGCTTATCGAGCGGCAGGACAGGCTGATCGTGCCGATGCGCCGCGGGGGCTGGCTGTTCGATTTCCGGCAGACCAAGGACAATCCGCTCGGCGTCTGGCTCCGCCTGCTGGCGGACCAGGCTCCCCTGCCCGATGCAGCCTGGGAGCCGGTCTTCGATCTCGATGCCTTCTGCGCCGGCGAAGGCAAGCGCTGGAACTGGCGCGGCGCCGTCACCTGCCCGTGGGAACCGACCCGCGTCCTGCTCATGCTTTCGGACGGCGGTTCCGACCTCATCCGCCTGCTCGAATTCGACGCGGAACGCAAACAGGTCGTGAAGGGCGGTTTCGACACGCCCGCCGCGCGGTCGCATGCCACGTGGCTCAGCCGCGACGAGATCTGTTACTTCGGTTCGATCGACCGATTTTCGGCGACCCGCTCGGGATGGCCGCGCGTCGGGCGGCGGTTGAAGCGCGGGCAGCGGCCGGAAGAAGCCGCCATCATGTTCGAAGCCGCTGATGAGGATGTCTATGGCTTCAATCTCGTCATCGACCCTGCCCTATCGGGCGGTTCGACAGATACCGGGCTGATCGACATTTTCGTCGCCAGCCATGAAATCGGCGTGGCCAGCGCTTTCCTCATTGCCGATGATGGCGCGCAACGGCGCATCGATCTGCCCAAGGAAGCCGATTTTCAGTTCAATCATAATCATTGCCTCTGGCGGGCTAAGACGGAGGAGCGCGTTGCGACCGGCAGCCTGGTGCTCCAACGCTTCGACCCCAGTTCGGAGACGATGCTGCTGGGGTCGGAGCGAATCCTGTTTCAGCCCGACGAAGGTCAGTCCGTCGCGCAGATGATGCTGATGCGCGAATGGTGCGTGTTCATCGTTTCCGACCGGCTGCGCCCACGTCTTATGGTGCTCGACCTGACAAAGGTAAATGCCGAACAGCGGGAAATCGCGCTGCCGGCGGAGATGCAGACGGCTTATGTCAGGCCCCTCTATGCGGATCTGCATCATGGCGACGACACACTCCACATCGTCGGCCAGGGTTTCCTGCAGCCGCCGACCTGTTACCGTCTCGAACTCTCCGATCGCAGCAGAGAGCCCGAGCCGATCTTCACAGCGACGGCGCCGAGCTATTTCGATGCGACTGATATGTCGTCGGAACTGCTGGAGGCTGTGTCCGAGGACGGAACCAAGGTCGCCTACCGGCTGGTGCTGCCGCGGCAGTGGACCAATGGCGCACTGCCGGTGCTGATCTACGGCTATGGCGGATTCGACGTCTCGATGTCGCCGAATTACTCCGGCGTAACCGGCCGCTGGCTAGAGCAAGGTGGCGCCTATGTGCAGGCCTATATCCGCGGCGGCGGTGAATTCGGGCCTGACTGGTATCGCAGCGCCAAACGGCAGGGGCGAGACCGGGCCTTTGCCGATTTCGTCGCCATCGCCCGCGATCTGGTCGCTCGCGGTTACACCATGCCATCCCGAATTGCCTGCCAGGGCGGCAGCAATGGCGGCCTGCTGACGGGCGTGATGCTGACGCGCTACCCGCATGATTTCGGCGCGGTCTGGTGCCAGGTGCCGGTGCTCGACATGACACGCTTCCACCTGTTCAGCGCCGGCCAGGCGTGGATGGATGAATATGGCGATCCAGATACGCCGGCGGACAGGGAATTCATGCTCGGCTATTCGCCGCTTCACAATATCCGGCCGGCCAGCGAGGTCACTTATCCGCCGATCTATATTGAAAGCTCCAGCAATGACGATCGCGTGCATCCCTCGCACGCACGCCGTTTTGCTGCGCGGCTGGAGGAAGCAGGACATCAACTGCTCTTCCACGAATTCGGCTTAGGCGGGCATGGCGGCGACGGCAGTTCCGAGGAGCGCGCCGCCCGCGCGGCGATGGGTTACAGCTTCCTTCGCGAGACCATCATGCGATAGGATAGAAAGGAATGGAGGAGCAGAGCTTGTCGGCGCTCTTCTTTCTGCTACAACACGCCAAATAAATCATACTTTTCATACAGGCACGAGCGAAACACATGTCCCCTATCAACCTCGCCATCGTCGGCGTCGGCAAGATCGTCCGCGACCAGCACCTCCCTTCCATCGCCAAGAACCCGGACTTCAAGCTCGTCGCCACGGCAAGCCGTCACGGCACGGTCGAAGGCATCAACAGCTACACCACGATCGACGCGATGCTCGACGCCGAGCCTTCGATCGATGCCGTGTCGCTCTGCATGCCGCCGCAATACCGCTATGAAGCCGCCTACAAGGCGCTCGTTGCCGGCAAGCATGTCTTCCTGGAAAAGCCGCCGGGTGCAACGCTGAGCGAAGTGGCCGACCTCGAGGCGCTGGCGAACAAGCAGGGTGCGTCGCTGTTTGCCAGCTGGCATTCGCGTTATGCGCCGGCCGTCGAAGCCACCAAGGCCTTTCTTGCTTCGACGACGATCAAAAGCGTGCATGTGATCTGGAAAGAGGATGTCCGCCACTGGCATCCGAACCAGGACTGGATCTGGCAGGCCGGCGGCCTCGGCGTTTTCGATCCCGGCATCAATGCGCTGTCGATCGTCACCCATATCCTGCCGCGGCAGGTCTTCATCACCGGGGCTGTGCTGGAATTCCCAGAAAATCGTGATGCGCCGATCGCCGCCGACATTCACTTCCGCGATGCAGACGGCCTGCCGGTTCATGCCGAATTCGACTGGCGCCAGACTGGCAAGCAGAGCTGGGACATCGTTGCGGAAACGGCAGCCGGCCAGATGGTCCTCTCCGAGGGCGGCGCCAAGCTTTCCATCGACGGCACGCTGACATTCGCCGAACCGGAACAGGAATATCCTTCGCTCTATCGCCGCTTCGCCGAGATCATCAAGGCGGGCAAATCGGATGTCGACCTCGCACCCCTGCGCCACGTCGCCGATGCTTTCATGCTCGGCAAGCGGAAATTCGTCGAGGCGTTCCACGACTGAGCCATTTGAGGTCCTTTCCTGTCGGCTCCGACGGCAAGGACCCGCTCAAGCCTTCTTCTCCCACCGCCCTTCCGGTGTCTGCTGCCAATAGGTGAGGTTATGCCCCTCGCCTTTCAGCTTCTTCCATTGCGCGCGGGCAGTTTCCAACTGCTCCTGATCGTGACCGTCGAACATGAACACGACGCGCTCATAGGCATCGGCCGGCGGCGGCTCGGCACCGTCGACAACGAAACGAACCGTCGCCGCATTGGCATTGTCCCCCGTCGCCGTCAAAAGCACCGGCTGGCTTTCGGCAAAATCGCCTTCGTCGGTCCCATGCGGCAGGAAACTCTCCTCCCGGAACGTCCAAAGATGCGCATCGAGTGCATCGCGCCGCGCCGCCTCGCGCGTCTGGACGACGACGCGCCAGCCGCGCTCGACACTTTTGTCGAGGAGCGGTGGAAGCGCGTCTTCCAGCCTGGTTTCGGTCAGATGATAGAAGAGAACGTCGGTCATCGGGATTCATGATGCGCGCGAACGAGCTCGTCGAGCAGGCGCACGCCGAAACCGGAACCCCAGGACTGGTTGATCTCATCCTGCGGCGAGCCCATCGCCGTGCCGGCGATATCGAGATGCGCCCAAGGCGTCTCCTGCACGAAGCGTTTGAGGAAATGCGCCGCGGTGATCGAGCCGGCCTGGCGGCCGCCGGTGTTCTTCATGTCGGCGAATTTGCTGTCGATCAGCTTGTCATAATCCTTGCCGAGCGGCAGGCGCCAGAGTTTCTCGTTTGTGGAAAGGCCGGCCGCCGTCAGCTGTGCCGAAAGCTCGTCGTCATTGGAGAACAGGCCGGCGTGCACGTTGCCAAGCGCCACCACGATTGCACCGGTCAGGGTGGCCAGATTGATCATGAACTGTGGTTTGAAGCGATCATTGCAATACCAGAGCGCATCGCAGAGCACGAGGCGGCCTTCGGCATCGGTGTTGATCACCTCGATCGTCTGGCCGGACATGGAGGTGACGATATCGCCCGGGCGCTGGGCGTTGCCATCGGGCATGTTCTCGACCAGGCCGATGATGCCGACCGCGTTGACGGCGGCTTTGCGGGCGGCGAGCACGTGCATCAGGCCGGTCACGGCGGCGGCACCGCCCATATCCCCCTTCATATCCTCCATGCCGGCGGCCGGCTTGATTGAAATGCCGCCGGTATCGAAAACGACGCCCTTGCCGATGAAGGCGACCGGACGGTCCTTGCTCTTGCCGCCCTTCCACTGCATGACCGCCAGACGCGGCGGACGCACGGAGCCCTGCGCAACGCCGAGCAACGCACCCATGCCGAGACGGCGCATTTCCTTCTCTGTTAGGATCTCCACCTCGACGCCCAGCTTTTCCAGTTCCTTCGCCTTGGCGGCGAATTCGACAGGTCCAAGCGCGTTCGGCGGTTCGTTGACAAGGTCACGGGCGAGATTGACACCGCCTGCGATCGCTTCGGAATCGGAAAACGCCTTCCTGGCGCCGTTCGCGTCGGCGGTGACGATCGTCACCTTAACGGGTTTTGCCGGCTTTTCCTCGTCATCATTCTTCTTTGTCTTATAGGTATCGAAGCTGTAGGCGCGCAGCAGCATGCCGAGCGCGAAATCAGCGGCGGCGCGCGCGTTCGTCTCAAGGCCGGGCACGTCGACGAAGATGGCGGCCTTGTCGGTATTCTTGATTTTCGACGCCGCGGCGCCGCCGGCTTTCAGCCAGTCGTGAGCGGTGAGTTCGCTGGCCTTGCCAAGCCCGACGACAACGATGCGCTCGACGGGGGCTCCTTCCGGGGCGACAATATCAAGCGCGGCCATTGATTTAGCGGAGAATCGAGCGATCTTGGCAGCCTTGGCGATCACGCCTGCCGGATCAGCCGTTTCGGTGCCTGCGGCGCTGTCGGCCTCCGCAGTTTTCAGCAGGATCGCGAGCCCGCCATTGAGCTTTACCGACTTCGAGAATGAAATTTCGAACTTTACTGACATGTCTTCTCCGCTGGGATTCTTGAAATCCGTCCCTGGCGGATAATTTCGCGTTTGGCGGGTCTGTCAATGGCTCGCGACTATTGTTAAGGTCGCCCGCGGCCGTCCAGGCTCTCGTGTTTTCGTCAGTTTCGTAGATATTCGCGTTGACAGTTTTTTCGAAAAATCGATGGCAGGGCCCTGTGATCCGCCTGCCGAAAACGACTTTCGGTGCATTCCTGTTTCTGTTCTGGGCGTGGTGGGCGCTGCTTGCCATCTTTCGCGCCTTCCCTGGAATAGACATTTATTTTTCCCAGCTTTTTTTTGTGGGCGCAGATTGTGACGCGACTGCCGCTGCCGGGAGCATCTGCGGCGGCTTTCCCTATCGCGACTCGGGGAATTTCGACCTGCTGCGAACCATCTTCTTCCGCCTGCCTTACGTCGTGGCGATCGTCATGGCGTGGAAACTGATCGAATGCTACCAGCAGCACGGCGCGACCTTCAACGCCGAGCGGGCGCGTAAGCTCAAGGTCGCGCTCGGAACGCTGCTGATCGGGCCGGTGCTGCTCGTCAATGTTATCCTGAAGGAACATTGGGGCCGGCCGCGGCCGGTGCAGACGGATATTTTCGGCGGGAGCCTGCATTTTGTCGAGGCCGGCTCACTTGCCGGCAAATGCGTCTCGAACTGCTCCTTCGTGTCCGGCGAGGCGGCGAGCGCTGGATGGCTGTTCTGCCTTCTGCTCTTCGTCCCGAAATCGCTGCGTTATGCGCTGGTGCCACCGGTCGCCGCGATCTCGCTCCTGACGCCCGCCATGCGGCTATCCTTCGGCGCGCATTATCTTTCCGACGTGACGCTCGGATGGCTCTCCTCGCTTGTCATCTTCGCAGCGCTGCTGGCGTTAACTGAGTCGCAACAGGGCCAAAAAAATTCTGAAAATTGAATGAATTTTTGACACCTGCTTGTCGCAAAAGCGCGACAAAGAGCGTAGAGGGATTCTCCTGCAAGCCGTTTTGGCGTGCAGGTGCTTTCAAGGGCCGGCATGAAACTACTCGAGACATACATATTGCGGCGCGTCGGCCAGATGTTTCTCGTGGCGCTCCTGCCCGTGTTGGCAATCATCTGGACGACACAGGTCCTGCAGCGCATCAATCTCGTCACCGACAGCGGCCAGTCGATCGGCTCGTTTGCCAAGCTGGCGACGATGATCCTGCCGTCGATCATTCCCGTGGTGCTGCCCTTCGCCCTCGTCATCGCCATCACCCAGACGCTGACGACGATGAACAACGATTCCGAGCTGACCGTCATCGACGCGGCCGGGGCACGGCGAACCATTCTGGTCCGGCCGATCCTGCTGCTTGCCGCCGTCATCAGCGTCTTTTCCTTTTTCGTCGACAACATCGTCGAGCCACGGGCAAAGACGGTGGCGCGTCAGATGATCGCCGAAACCTACGCCGATCTCCTCTCCTCGGTTATCGAAGAAAAGACCTTCCGCAAGCTCGACGAAGGTCTCTATGTGCAGATCTCACAACGCCTGGCGGGGCGGATGCTGAAGGGCCTATTCGTCGCCGACGAGCGGGACCCGGCCTACGAGCTCATCTATTACGCCAAGGAGGGCGCCGTCGACGATACCGGCACGACGCTGATCATGCACGACGGCGAGGTGCATCGCAAAACGCCCGACGGCAACGTCTCGGTCATCAATTTCGATTCCTATTCCTTCGACCTCTCCGACATGACGGAGAGCCGCGGTCAGGCGACGCTGAAAGCCAGCGACCGTGACCTGTGGTTCCTGTTCAATCCGGATCCGAACGACAAGGACTATACAATCCGCCCCCAGAGCTACCGCGCCGAATTGCATCGACGGCTGACGGACTGGATCCTGCCCGTCGTCTTTGCATTGTTCTCACTGGCGATCGCCGGCGACGCGCGCTCGCACCGGGAGGCTCGGCTGCATCCGATGGTGAGCGCGCTCGGCTATGCTTTCGCGCTACGATGGGCTGCTTTCTACGCGGCAAACCAAATCGACACCGATCCGGAATATATCGCGGTTCTCTACGCCATCCCGATCGTCAGCAGCATCATCTCGATCATCTTCCTCGGCCTTCACAAGCGACTGGTCATGCCTTCGTTCGTCTGGGACCGGATATCGGTTTCCTGGAGACGCATGCAGGAAAGACTGCTTACCGCGACCAGCAGGTCCGGCGGGGGCGCGGCCCAATGATGTTCGGGACATTGTCGCGTTATTTCTTTCGCCGGTATCTGGCGACGACCTGCTGGTTTCTGATCGGCGTATCGGCGATCGCCTTCCTGCTTGATTTCAGCGAGACGGCTGGGCGCATGTCCGGCCTGCCCGGCTACACGATCGGCGGCGGCATCGTGATGACCGCCGTGCGCCTGCCGCTCATCCTGCAGCAGACAATCCCCTTCGTCGCCCTCTTCGTCGGCATGACGGTGCTGATTGGGCTCAATCGGAAATATGAGCTCGTGGTCACGCGCGCGGCCGGCATCTCGGTCTGGCAATTCATGTTTCCGTTCATCGCCGGCTCAATTGCGCTCGGCGTGCTGACGATGACGGCGCTCAACCCGCTTGCCGCCTGGGGACAGCGCCAGGCGCTGCTGGTCGAGTCCGACTGGCGTGGTGAAAACGCGGTTCTGCGCAAGGCGCCGCAGATTCCGTGGCTGCGCCAGATCAGCGGCCGCGACGATGTCATCATAGGCGCCCAGACGGTCCAGGAGAACGGAACCAAGCTGATCGACGCCGTATTGATCCATTTCGATTCAAGCGGCCGAGTCATTCTGAGACAGGATGCCGCCACGGCAAAGTTGGAAGATGGTTACTGGCAGCTTAACGGCGTCGTCGAGCGCAAGCCTGGCGAAATCCCACTGCGCAAAGCTTCGGTCCAACTTCGCACCAATCTGAAACAGGATTTCGTTCAGGAGCGGCTGACAGCGCCGGAAACAATTGGTTTCTTTGACCTTTCCAATCGCATTGCGGCGGCCAAATCCTTCGGCATCTCGACCAAGGCCTTGGAGACGCAATTCAACTCCCTGTTGTCTCAGCCTTTGCTGCTGGTGGCCATGACTCTCATTGCTGCAACAGTGTCCCTAAAATTTAGCCGGTTCAACCAATCCCGCTCCGTGATTCTGGGTGGAATCCTGTCAGGCTTCATGCTTTATGTCGTCACCGTGCTTGTTAAAGCATTCGGAAGCAGTGGAGTCGTGCCTCCCTTCGTGGCGACCTGGATACCGGTTGTCGTCGCGTTGGCCTTGGGCGCGACTATTTTGCTTCATCAGGAGGACGGCTAGTGGCGGTAGGCGACCGCAAGTATTTTAGTAAACAGTTGGTTGCCCTGCTTGTCGGTGCGGCTCTATGTTCCTATTTCGGCAGCGCCCCGGCCTCCTATGGCCAGGCCAACACGCCTGAACAAAATATCGAGAATAAGATTCCCGAAGGGGCCAAGCTTCTGCTTTCGGCCAATGAACTCGTCTATAACCGTGACGCCGAACTCGTGTCGGCGATCGGCGGCGTGCAGATCAACTATGGCGGCTACAAAATGGTCGCGCAGAAGGTCGAGTACAACCAGAAGACCGGCCGGATGATGGCGCTCGGCAATGTCGAGCTCGTCAGTCCGGACGGTAACCGCATCTATGCCGACAACCTAGACGTGACCGACAATTTCGCCGACGGGTTCCTGAACTCGCTGCGCATCGAAACTTCCGACAATACGCGTATCGTCGCCGAAAGCGGCGAGCGGGTCGGCGGCACGAAGATGATTCTCAACAAGGGCGTCTATACCGCCTGCCTTCCCTGCGCCGAAGATCCGAAGCGCGCACCGTTCTGGCAGGTCAAGGCCAAGCGCGTGATCCAGAATGGCGAAACCCATACGATCCGCCTGGAGCGGGCGCGTTTCGAGCTGCTTGGTTACCCGATTGCCTTCGTGCCGTTCATCGAGGTTCCCGACAATACGGTGAAGCGCAAGTCCGGCTTCCTGTTCCCGACGATGAGCCTGTCGCAGAACCTCGGCTTCGGCCTTTCCATTCCTTATTATTACGTGATCTCGCCGAGCATGGATGCGACGGTCACGGCGACCGGCTACACGGCCCAGGGCTTCCTGGTCGAAGGCGAATTCCGTCAGCGATTCGAAAACGGCACGCATATCCTGCGCGTCGCCGGCATCGACCAGGCAAAGCCGGACAATTTCAGCTCGGGCACCAGCGATGCCGAAGCCGAGCAGCGCGGCATGGTGGCGTCAAAGGCGGAGTTCCGCATCAATCCGCGCTGGACGTTCGGCTGGGACGTCATGGTGCAGAGCGACAACAATTTCTCGAAAACCTACAAGCTGCGCGGCTTGAGCAGCACCGATCGCACGAACCAGATCTACCTGACGGGGCTCGGGAAACGGAATTATTTCGACATGCGGGCGTTTTATTTCGACGTCCAGGATGCCGATCGGACGAACACGGCCGAAAAGCAGCAGGCCATCGTCTATCCCGCGCTTGATTATCACTATGTCGCGCCTCAGCCGCTTGCAGGCGGTGAACTTTCTGCGGACGTCAACCTGACGAATATTTCGCGCACACACGACGACTTCTATACCGTCGACGGATTCGACCGGTTCCGTGGCCTGAAGGGCCAGACTTCGCGTCTGACGGCCGAACTTCAATGGAAACGCACCTATGTCACGCCGACCGGTCTGGTGATCACGCCGCTTCTGGCCGCGCGCGGCGACGCTTTCGCGTTGAACATGAACGACCCGACCGGTTACGCCGGCAATTATCTTGACGACGAATCCGCCACTCGCTCGATGTTCACCGCCGGGCTGGAGATGCGGTATCCGATCCTGATGACGACTGATAACAGCACGCATATTCTGGAGCCGATCGTCCAGATCTATGCGCGCCCCGACGAGCAGCTCGCCGGCCGGCTGCCGAACGAGGATGCACAGAGTTTCGTTTTCGATGCCACCTCGCTCTTCGACCGCGATAAATTCTCTGGTTACGACCGCGTCGAAGGCGGCACCCGCGCCAATGTCGGCTTCCAGTATACCGGGACGTTCGACAGTGGTTACAAGCTGCACGGCATTTTCGGCCAGTCTTATCAGATCGCCGGCCAGAACTCGTTCGCGACCGATGACCTCGTCAATGTCGGCGCGGATTCGGGCCTCGAAACCGACCGCTCCGATTATGTCGGCCTCGGCGGCGTCGAAACGCCGTACGGTGTTTCCGTTGCGGCCTCCTACCGGCTCGACGAGAAGGATTTCGAATTTCGCCGTGGCGACCTGACGACAGCCTACCAGAACGACACCTTCCAGACGCAGGTGACTTACACGCATCTCAGCGCTCAGCCGGCCTATGGCTTCGCCGAGGACAACGACGAGATCCAGACCAGCAGCAAGGTCAAGTTCAAGGACTATTGGTCGATCTTCGGCGGCATCGCCTGGGATCTGAACAACGATGTGATCAGCCGCCGGACACTCGGCCTTTCGTATGAGGACGAATGCACGATCTTCACGATCGCCTATACGGATAGCAGGGATTCCGACGACGAGTCGGCAAGCGACTGGACGATCGGCGCGCGGCTGACGTTCCGCACGCTTGGCGACATCAAGATCGGCTCCGACACTCTCTCCAACTAGCCGGCGGACGGCGTAAACATGGCCTCAAGTCATTCTTTCGCCGTAAGCCTGTGCAGGACATTGCCGCCAGTCGATATCCGAGGCATAGGAGTTTCGCACCGCGATGGAAGCGATTTCCGCGTGTCTCGCACTGTGGTAAGGACGCCGCGATCAAAGTCTCGCGGCGCTATTGGGAGGTCAACAGATGATTGACGCGAAAAAAGCTATAACCGCCCTTCTCGCCGGCGCAGCGATTGCCTTGCTGACGGGCCTTGCCGGCCCGGCGCTTGCTGCAAGCGGAGTCCAGGCCGTGGTGAACGGCACAGCCATCACCAGCGGCGACGTCGCCAAGCGTCAGGCCTTCCTGCGCCTGCAGCATACCAAGGCCGACGCCAAGACCGCCACGGAGCAATTGATCGACGAGACGCTCAAGCGCCAGGAGGTCGCCCGCGTCCATATGTCGGTTTCGCAGCAGGACGTCGATGCGTCTTTCGCACGCTTTTCGGCCGGCAACAAACTTTCCGTCGAACAGATGTCGCAGATCCTCGATCGCGCCGGCGTCGGCGTCGACCATTTCAAAGGCTTCATCGCCGTGCAGATGAGCTGGCCGCGCGTCGTCAATGCGCGCTACGGCTCGACCTCGCGGCTGTCGAATTATGATCTCGTCTCGCGCATGATGCAGAACAACAAGCAAAAGCCGGTGACGACGGAATATATGCTGCAGCAGATCATCTTCGTCATTCCTGAGGCCAAGCGCGGCGCCATCACCGGTAAGCGCAAGGGCGAGGCCGAGGCATCGCGCTCGAAATTCCCCGGCTGCGATCAGGCAAAGACCTTTGCCGCAACGATGCGCGATGTTTCCGTGCGCGATCTCGGCCGCATGCTTGCTCCCGAGATCCCGCCGGATTGGAAACCTCTGGTCGAGCAGGCCAAGGGCAACACGACAGGCACCCGCGTTACCGAGAAGGGCGTCGAATATCTGGCGATCTGCAGCCAGCGCCAGGTCTCCGACGACCAGGCCGCCGAAATGGTCTTCCGCCAGGAGGATCTCGACAAGTCCAAGGCCGGCAAGAACGGCCCACCGGAAAACGAAAACAGCAAGAAATACCTGGACGAACTGCGCAAGAAGGCGCAGATCGCCTATCGCTGACCGACGATGGCGATACCCTTCTCACGACCGCTTGCGCTGAGCCAGGGCGATCCCGCCGGCATCGGACCGGATATCACCCTGACGGCCTGGCTCCAGCGGCGTGAACTCGGGCTTCCGCCTTTTTTCCTGATCGGCGATCCGGATGTTTTGGCTCTACGGGCCCGCCAGCTCAATCTGGCGGTTTCCATACGTGAGGTCGACAGGGCCGGCGAGGCCACCGGCATATTTGCCGATGCTCTGCCCGTCATGAGCGTGCCGGCCGGCATTGAGGTGGTGGCCGGCGAGCCGCATGCGGCAACGGCGAAGGGCACGATCGCGGCGATCGAGAAAGCAGTCTCGCTTGTCATCGGCGGCGAGGCACTCGCAGTCGTCACCAATCCGATCGCCAAGGGCGTGCTCTACGAGGCGGGTTTCCGGTTTCCCGGCCATACCGAATTTCTCGCCGATCTTGCCGCCAGGGCGACCGGCAGGCCGGTGACGCCGGTCATGATGTTGTCGGGACCGAAACTGAGGGCCATTCCAGTTACCATCCACATTCCTGTCCGCGATGTGCCGCAAGCACTGACCGGCGAACTGATCATCGAAACCTGCCGGATCGCCGATGCGGATCTCAGGCAGCGCTTCGGTATCGACGCGCCGCGCCTTGCCGTCGCCGGCCTCAACCCGCATGCTGGTGAAGGCGGAGCGATCGGCACGGAGGATGAGGACATCATCCGCCCATCGATCGAGCAACTGCGTGACGAGGGTATCGACGCGATCGGCCCCCTGCCGGCCGATACGATGTTCCATGACGAGGCGCGGGCGCGATATGATGTCGCCATCTGCATGTACCACGACCAAGCGCTGATCCCCGCCAAGGCACTCGGTTTCGACGACAGCGTCAACGTGACCCTCGGACTTCCCTTCGTGCGAACCTCGCCGGACCACGGCACCGCTTTCGGCATTGCCGGCAAGGGACTGGCGCGCGAGCAGAGCCTGGTTGCAGCACTGAAGCTTGCCGCCCAGCTCGGCCGCACCGCCGAAGGCCGCCGCTGATGGCAGCACTCGATGGCCTGCCGCCGCTTCGCGACGTCATTCAGCGTCACGGCCTCGATGCGCGCAAGGCGCTCGGGCAGAACTTCCTGCTCGACCTCAACCTCACGCAGAAGGTCGCCCGCACCGCAGGCGCGCTCGAAGAGACCACCGTTTTCGAGGTCGGCCCCGGCCCCGGCGGGCTGACCCGGGCGATTCTGGCGCTCGGCGCCAAGAAGGTCATCGCCATCGAGCGGGACGCGCGCTGCCTGCCGGCGCTTGCCGAGATCGCCGACCACTATCCCGGCCGACTGGAGGTGATTGAAGGCGATGCGCTGAAGACGGATTTCGAAGCACTGGCGCCGGAAGGACCCGTCAAGATCGTCGCCAACCTGCCCTACAATGTCGGTACGCAGCTGCTGGTCAACTGGCTGCTGCCGAGGGCCTGGCCGCCATTCTGGCAATCGATGACGCTGATGTTCCAGAAGGAAGTCGGCGCCCGGATCGTTGCCGGCGAGGACGACGACCATTACGGCCGTCTCGGCGTGCTCTGCGGCTGGCGGACCGAGGCGCGCATGGCCTTCGACGTGTCGCCGCAAGCCTTCACACCGCCGCCGAAAGTGACTTCGACGGTAGTGCATCTTGTCCCCAGGGCGAACCCCATCCCGTGCGCCATCGCCAATCTGGAAAAAGTAACGCAGGCCGCTTTCGGCCAGCGCCGCAAGATGCTGCGCCAGAGCCTGAAGCCACTCGGCGGCGAGAGCCTGCTCATCAAGGCGGGAATCGATCCGGCGCGGCGGGCGGAGACCCTCTCAGTCGAAGAATTCTGCCTTCTCGCAAATAGCCTTTAGCGCCACATTTCCTTATGGAGGCACAGAGGACGCGCCTCAGAGCGACGGTGTCTCTTCCAGCAGCTCTCGGACGAAATCGAACATGCCATGGCGGCGGTCGCGGCGCAGGCGTTCGGCCTTGACGATCGACTGGACGGCGTCGAAGGCGGTGTTGAGATCGTCATTGACGATGACATAATCATATTCGCGCCAGTGGGCGATCTCGGCGCGGCTGTTGGCCAGACGCGTCTGAATCACCTCCTCGGAATCCTCGGCACGGCGATGCAGCCGCGACTGGAGCTCCGTCATGGTCGGCGGCAGCACAAAGATCGAGACGACGTCAGCCGACATCTTCTCCTGCAACTGCTGGGCGCCCTGCCAATCGATATCGAAGAGCATGTCGCGGCCTTCGGCCATGGCGTGCTCGACCGGCTCGCGCGGCGTGCCGTAGAAATTGCCATGCACTTCGGCCCATTCGAGCAGCGCGTCGCTATCGCGCAACCGCTCGAACTCGCGCACACTCTTGAAGTGGTAATGCACGCCTTCGACTTCGCTCGCGCGGCGCTGGCGCGTGGTGACGCTGACGGAGAGACCGATATGCTTATCGGTCTCCAGAAGCGTGCGCGCAATGGTGGACTTGCCGGCGCCCGACGGCGACGAAATGACAAGCATCAGACCGCGGCGGGCGATCTGCACGGGCGAGGATTTCGCCGGTTTCATGTCCTACTCCAAATTCTGGACCTGCTCGCGGAACTGGTCGATCACGACTTTCAGCTCGATGCCGGCGGCGGTGACCGCCGAGGCATTCGACTTCGAGCAGATGGTATTCGATTCGCGGTTAAATTCCTGTGCAAGGAAGTCCAGTCGGCGCCCGGCAGGCCCGCCTTTCGCCAGGAGATCGCGCGCGGCGGCGATATGCGCCTTCAGACGATCGATTTCTTCGCGCAGATCCGCCTTGGTCGCCAACAAAGCGGCCTCCGCGTGCAGCCTGTCACGGTCGAGAGCGGCCATGCCGTCCATGAGCAAGGCAACCTGTGCCGCAAGCCGGGCCGAGATCTCCGCCGGCGAACGTGAGGGATCCATCTCGATCGTCCGCGTCAGGCTCTCTATCGTTGCGACATGATCGAGAAGGATGCGGGAAAGCGCCGCCCCTTCCTGTGCGCGCATTGCCTTGAGATCGGCAAGCGCGGCGAGCAGGCCGGCGACAATATCGGTATCACGGGCGGCAAGCGCCTCCTCGCCATCCTCGCCTTCACGGAACTCCACGATGCCGCGCACGAGAAGCAGCGTATCGAGCTTCAAAGGCGCCGGATCGATCACATCAACCAGTTGCTCGCGCATGGCGAGCACGGCAGCGAGCGCCTCTTTGTTCAGAACTGCCTCGAAACGGTTCTCGTCGGCGGTGACCGACAACGATGCCTGCAGGTTGCCGCGGCTGAAGGTTTCGCCGGCAAGGCGGCGGACCTCTGCCTCCATGCGTTCGAGACCGGGCGGCAGGCGCAGGCGCAGGTCGAAACCCTTGCCGTTGACCGAGCGCAGTTCCCACGCCCAACGCCAGCGGCCGCTCGTTCCCTCGCGCCGCGCAAAACCGGTCATCGACTGCAAAGCCATGCGAGCCTCCCGAAACTGTCAGTTGATCTTCTTTTTCTTCGGCGGCACGACGGTCGCGCCATTGTCGCCCGGCTGTTCTTCCGGCTGGCCATCGACTGCGATGTTCGGGTCCGAGCCCTTGTCGGCCTCGAGCTTGCGCCAGCGCTTGACGTTGGCATTATGCTCCTCGAGCGTAGCGGCAAAGACGTGGCCGCCGGTGCCGTCGGCGACAAAATAGAGATCTTGGGTTTTCCAAGGGTTGGCGACGGCTTCCAGCGCATCCTTGCCGGGATTGGCGATCGGCGTCGGCGGCAGGCCCTTGATGACATAGGTATTGTAAGGCGTGTCCCGTTTCAGATCCGATTGGTAGATCGGCCGGTCCGCCGGTTTTCCCTCGCCACCGAACAGCCCGTAGATGATCGTCGGATCGGACTGCAGGCGCATGCCCTTGCCAAGCCGGTTCAGGAACACCGAAGCGACATGGGCACGTTCGTCGGGAATGCCGGTCTCCTTTTCGACGATCGAAGCGAGCGTCACGAATTCTTCTTTGGTTCGCAGCGGCAGCGAGGAGTCGCGCTTATCCCAGATCTGGTCGACCAGCTTCTGCTGTGCAGCCGCCATCTGTTCGATGATTTCCGAGCGCTTGGTGCCGCGCGAGAATTTGTAGGTGTCCGGACGCAGGCTGCCTTCGGCCGGCAATGCGGCCGGCAGATCGCCTTCCAGCACCGGATCCTGCAGCATGCGGTCGAACATCTGGCGGACCGTCAGGCCTTCCGGAAAGGACACCGAATAGAGGATGGACTTGCCCGATTTCAGCAGCTCCATGATATCGCTCATGGAGGCTCTCGCCTTGATCTCATATTCGCCGGCCTTCAAGCTCTCGCCGGCGGAAAGATGAGTCGCCGTTAGATATCGAAAGATACGTGCATCGGAGATGATCGCGTTGCGCTCGAGGTTCGAGGCGATTTCGGCGAGACCCGCACCGTTGCGGACGATGAAATTGGTGTTGGTCTGCAGCGGGCCCGGGCTCTGATAGGTCGAGGTCGCGTAGTAGAAGCCGATGACGGCGAGGACGCAGACCAGCACAGTCATCGTCATGATGAAGTTCAGGAAAAGGACGATCTGGCTGCGAGCGTTCTTGGAGCGTTTCGGCGGCTCGGGAACACGTTCCGGACGCAGGGCTTCGCTCGGCGACTTCGGGATGATCGGTCCCTTCTGCGCCTGGGTATCGTTGCTCTGGTTCGTCGTATCGCTCACCGGCAATCCTCTATAACTCGGCCGTCATTTCGCTATTTCGCGAAGCAATGCGGCAAAAAGCAGGTTCTGCCACCGTTCAACGAAGCCGCTGCCGGTCCCTGTGCTTTCACACGGCCTGCTACGACGGGACCCTTACTGTGCGTAGCGGCGCAGCACGAGCGATGCGTTCGTACCGCCGAATCCGAACGAGTTGGACAGCGCCACATCGATTTCTCGCTCACGAGCCTTGTGCGGAACAAGATCGATCGCTGTCTCGCGTTCGGGATTGTCGAGATTGAGCGTCGGCGGCGCAATGTTGTCACGGATTGCAAGTGTCGCGAAGATCGCCTCGATCGCGCCGGCAGCTCCGAGGAGGTGTCCCGTCGCCGACTTGGTCGAGGACATGGAGATCTTCGACGCCGCGTTGCCGACCAGGCGCTCGACCGCCTCGAGCTCGATCGTGTCGGCCATAGTCGAAGTACCGTGGGCGTTGATATAATCGATATCGGCCGGCGTCAATCCGGCGCGCTTCAGCGCCATCGCCATGCAGCGGCCGGCACCCTCGCCGTCTTCAGAAGGCGCGGTAATATGGTAGGCGTCGCCCGACAGGCCATAGCCGACGATCTCGGCGTAGATCTTGGCGCCGCGCGCCTTGGCATGCTCCAGCTCTTCGAGCACGACAATGCCGGCACCCTCGCCCATGACGAATCCGTCACGATCACGGTCATAGGGGCGCGAAGCCTTCTGCGGATCGTCATTGTGCTGGGTCGACAGCGCCTTGCAGGCGGCAAATCCTGCCAGCGAAATACGGCTGACGGGAGATTCCGTGCCGCCGGCGACCATGACGTCGGCGTCACCAAGCGCGATCAGCCGCGCGGCATCGCCGATCGCATGCGCACCTGTCGAGCAGGCGGTGACGACCGAATGATTGGGTCCGCGCAGCTTGTGGCGGATGGAAACCTGACCGGAGACGAGATTGATCAGACGCCCCGGAATGAAGAAGGGCGAGATGCGGCGCGGGCCCTTGTCGCGCAGGGTGTAACCTGCCTCGACGATACCTTCGATGCCGCCGATGCCGGAGCCGATCAACGCGCCGGTGGCAATCTGATCCTCATCCGTCTTGGGATGCCAGCCGGCATCGGCAAGCGCCATATCGGCGGCGGCCATGCCGAAGATGATGAAGGGATCGACCTTGCGCTGTTCTTTCGGCTCCATCCACTGATCGGCATTGAAGGTGCCGTCGGTACCGTCACCGATCGGGATACGGCAGGCGATCTTGGCGGGAAGGTCGTCGACTTCGAATTCGGTGACCAGACGGGCGCCGTTCTGGCCGGCAAGCAGCCGCGACCACGTCACCTCAGTTCCGCATCCCAAGGGTGATACCATGCCGGTACCGGTGATGACGACACGTCTCATCGCGTGCTTTCCCCCGTCTCTTATGTTCTATGGAGAAATATGCCGAAAAGAAAAGGGCGGACTCCAGGCCCGCCCTTTCTCAAATATATAGGATCAGGCCTGGGCCTTCTCAATAAATTTCACCGCATCGCCGACCGTCAGGATCGAGTCGGCAGCGTCGTCGGGGATTTCAACGCCGAATTCTTCTTCGAAAGCCATGACAAGTTCGACCGTGTCGAGCGAGTCAGCGCCCAGATCGTCGATAAAGCTGGCGCTCTCGACGACCTTGTCGGCATCGACGCCAAGATGATCAATAACAATTTTCTTTACGCGTTCTGCGATATCGCTCATGTCGGTTTCCTCGACCTTATGTCCTGATCGGAGTGCCGTTGCGGCACCCTTACCCTGTTTCAGCCTGCGATGTTTTCAGACATCCTCGGCAAACTCGTTTACCCGGCTTCAGAGATGTCCCAGGCTTGCGAAAAGCCCGCCGGTCCGTCTGCTTTCTCGGGACGACTGTTCACAGTCATTGGCCCGCTTAACATGGTTTAAGTCTGCCGCAAAGCCAGAAAATCAACGCTTCGTGATTGCTCAACATGCTATTGCGGGAAATATCTCCGTGCCGACAGTTTGTCGTTTCAGATCATCGCCATGCCGCCGTTTACGTGCAGCGTCTGGCCGGTCATGTAGGCGGCTTCGGAGGATGCAAGGTAAGCAACAGCCGAAGCGACCTCGCCGCCCGTGCCCATGCGCTTCATCGGGATCGCCCCCATGATCGCTTCCTTCTGCTTGTCGTTCAGCTTGCCGGTCATGGCGCTTTCGATGAAGCCGGGCGCGACGCAGTTGACCGTCACGTTACGGGTGGCAATTTCCTGCGCCAAGGACTTGGTGAAGCCGATCATGCCGGCCTTGGAGGCGCAGTAATTGGCCTGCCCCGGATTGCCGGTGACGCCGACGACGGAGGTGATGTTGATGATACGGCCATATCGGCGGCGCATCATCGGATGCGTCAACTCGCGCGTCAGGCGGAAGGTCGCCGTCAGATTGACTTCGAGGACCGCATCCCAGTCCTCGTCGCTCATGCGCACGAACAGACCGTCCTTGGTGATGCCAGCATTGTTGACGAGAATATCGACACCCTCGAGATCGGCCTCGGCCTTCTGGCCGAGCGCCTTGACCTCGTCACGGTCCGACAAGTTGGCCGGGAAGATCTTGACGCGCTCGCCGAGCTCGGCCGCCAGCGTTTCCAGCTTCTCGACACGGGTGCCGTGCAGACCGACGATGGCGCCCTGCTTATGAAGAAGGCGGGCGATTTCCTCGCCGATACCACCCGATGCGCCGGTGACGAGAGCCTTGCGGCCGGAAAGATCGAGCATGGAAAGGTTCCTTATATCTGGAGATATCAATCAGGCCATGAGGGCGGCGACGGTCGCGTCGATATCCGAAGGACCATTGACCGAGACGCCGTTGATTGTCTTGTCGATGCGGCGGGCAAGGCCGGTCAGCACTTTGCCGGAACCGAGCTCGTAAAGCGTCGTGACGCCGTTTGCCGCAAACCATTCCACGGTCTCGCGCCAGCGGACCTGACCTGTCACCTGCTCGACCAGGAGGCTGGCGATCTCGTCAGCGCCGGTCACAGGCGCCGCGCGGACATTGGCGATCAGGGGCACGGCGGGATCGGACTTGGCGACCGCTGCCAGCGCCGCGCGCATGGCCTCGGCCGCAGGCGCCATCAGCTTGGAATGGAAAGGAGCGGAGACCGGCAGCAGAATGGCGCGCTTGGCGCCCTTGTCGGTCGCAAGGCCGGCGGCCTTTTCGACGGCTGCCTTCTCGCCCGAGATGACGATCTGGCCGCCGCCATTGTCGTTGGCGATCTGGCAGGCGCCGGTAGCGGCGGCCTCCTCGCAGACGGCAACGACGTCGGCATGTTCGAGGCCGATGATCGCGGCCATGGCGCCGACGCCGACTGGGACGGCCGCCTGCATGGCATTGCCGCGAATACGCAGCAGCCGCGCCGTATCCGCGAGCGAAAAGGTGCCGGCGGCGCAAAGCGCCGAATATTCGCCAAGCGAGTGGCCGGCGACATAGGCGACCTTGGACTTAAGATCCACCCCCTTGGCCTGAAGAACACGGACGACGGCGATTGATACCGCCATCAGCGCCGGTTGGGCGTTCGCCGTCAAGGTCAACGTGTCCTCGGGACCGTTGAACATGACGTCGGAAAGCTTTTCACCGAGCGCTTCGTCGACCTCTTCGAAAACGGCGCGGGCTTCGGCGAAATTCTCGGCGAGATCCTTGCCCATGCCGACGGCCTGGCTGCCCTGGCCGGGAAAAGTGAAAGCGATGGTCATGTTCATGTCCCTGACTATGCCCCTCAAGGCTGTTTTGCCTCCAATTGACATTCTTTCCGGCAGAGTCAAGTGGCGCTCCATTCTCCGCAAAGCCTTTCGCGCCCGCGCAAAAGCCCGGATTTTGCTCTTGCGCTCCGTCAAATCCAGCCTAGATTCGCCCAGACCCTTCCAAGGCTTCCCTCTCTCTCCCAAGGTTTCTCCATGAAGTACAACTCCCTAGGCCGAACCGACATTTCCGTTTCAGAAATCTGCCTTGGCACCATGACCTGGGGCTCGCAGAACAGCGAAGCCGACGCTCATGCGCAGATGGACTACGCCGTCGAGAAGGGCGTCAATTTCTTCGATACCGCCGAACTCTACCCGACCACGCCGGTTTCGCCCGAAACGCAGGGCTGGACTGAAGACTATATCGGTAGCTGGTTCAGCAAATCCGGCAAGCGCCGAAATATCGTGCTTGCGACCAAGGTCGCCGGCCGCGGCCGCGATTATCTGCGCGGCGGCGAAGGCGCGGACGCAAAGAACATCCGCCTGGCGCTCGAGGCCAGCCTGAAGCGGCTGAGGACCGATTACATCGACCTCTATCAGGTCCACTGGCCGAACCGCGGCCATTTCCACTTCCGCCAGAACTGGAGCTACAATCCCTTCACCCAGGATCGAGACCAGGCCGTCGCCAATATGCTCGAAATCCTGGAAACACTGGGCGCGCTGGTGAAGGAAGGCAAGATCCGCGCGATCGGCCTTTCCAACGAGACTACCTGGGGCATCCAGAAATATCTGACGCTCTCAGAACAGAAGGGCCTGCCGCGCGTTGCCAGCGTCCAGAACGAGTACAATCTGCTCTACCGCCATTTCGACCTTGACCTTGCCGAACTCTCGCATCACGAGGATGTCGGGCTGCTTGCCTATTCGCCGCTCGCCGGCGGCATTCTGACCGGCAAATATGTCGATGGTCTGAGGCCGAAGGGTTCGCGCGCGTCGATCAATCCCGATATCGGTGGCCGGCTGCAGCCGCTGCAGGAGCCGGCGACCAAGGCCTATCTCGCGCTCGCGGCTCGGTACGGCATCAATCCGGCAGTCATGGCGCTCGCCTTCTGCCGATCGAGGCCCTTCATGACCTCGATCATCATCGGCGCGACGTCGATGGAGCAGCTGAAACTCGATATCAGCGCGGCCGAATTGACGCTTTCGGATGATATCCTGACGGAGATCGCCAAGGTGCATCGGCAGTATCCGCTGATGCTCTGATCTATCCCCGCATCGCCCGGACGCTGCCGATCGGCAGCGTCGGGTTCGAATCTCCGATTGCGCTTGCCTTTCGCCAAAAAATCCGTATAAGCCGCGCTGTTCGTTAACCCGGTCTTCTGGCTGGTGGCTGAACGGAGGGCCGGTTTCCTGTCTGGAAATCGTTCGGAACGGAAGCGTTCCAGCCTCCCGTGTCTCCGCTCTCGACCGTCTCGGAAACGCTTTTCTTGCCTGGGTCCGCCCAATCAGGAGCAGTCGTTGAGGCTTAGCCGCCGAATATCGGGTTGAACCAAACGCAAGAAAGGCAAAGCTGTCATGGCTCTTTATGAACATGTATTCCTTGCCCGGCAGGATATTTCCGCTCAGCAGGTCGATGCCCTCGTAGAACAGTACAAGGGTGTGATCGAAGCTAACGGCGGCAAGGTCGGGCGCATCGAAAACTGGGGCCTCAAGTCCCTCACCTATCGCATCAAGAAGAACCGCAAGGCGCATTACGCCCTGATGGACATCGATGCACCGGCAGCAGCGATCCAGGAAATGGAACGTCAGATGCGCATCAGCGAAGACGTTCTTCGCTACATGACCATCGCCGTCGAAAAGCATGAAGAAGGCCCATCTGCCATGCTGCAGAAGCGTGACCGCGACGACCGCGGCCCGCGCGAAGGCGGCGACCGCGGCCCGCGCCGCGAATTCGGCGACCGTCCGCCGCGCCGTGACGGCGAGTTCCAGCGCGCCCCTCGTCCGGACCGCGCTCCCCGCGAAGACCGTGCATAAGGAGATATAAGAATGTCTGAAGCTTCCTCCGCTCCGGTCCGCCGTCCGTTCCATCGCCGCCGCAAGACCTGCCCGTTCTCCGGCGCAAACGCTCCGCGGATCGACTACAAGGACGTACGTCTGTTGCAGCGCTACATTTCCGAGCGCGGCAAGATCGTTCCGTCCCGCATCACGGCCGTTTCCCAGAAGAAGCAGCGCGAACTCGCCCAGGCGATCAAGCGCGCCCGTTTCCTCGGCCTGCTGCCTTACGTCGTCGCTTAATCGGCCGATGTGATGACATTTAGGGGAAGGCATTCGTGCCTTCCTACTCCCTTCCGCGATGGGCGCGGATCGGAATTCTTAAAACCCATGTTGAGATGTTTCTGAATTCGATTCAGCAACGGCCTCTAACTGCTTGATGAAGCAGGACAGCGACCTTGAAACGACCTGATCTTAAAACGCTGCTGATCGGCGCACTCGCCGGATTGACCGCCGCCTTGCTGGTGCTGGGCGCGAGCATGCAGCCGTCGTTTTTCAGCGCGCTTCTCTATACGGCCTCGGCGCTGCCGATCCTGCTCGTCGGGCTTGGCTGGGGCAATGCCGCTGCAATTTCAGCCGTTGTCACGGGAGCGGCGCTTGGTGCTATCCTCATCTCCCCGTCTTTCGCGCTCATCATGACGCTGGTGACGCTGCTGCCGGCCGGCTGGCTTAGCCATCTCGCCAATCTCGCGCGTCCCGCCTCCGAAATCGGCGGCCCAGACCATCTGCTTGCCTGGTATCCGCTCTCCGATATCCTGCTGCATCTGTGCGGCCTGGTGACGCTTGCCGTCATCGTCATCGGCGTGATGATCGGCTATGGGCCTGATATCACCGACCCGATCGTCGATCTGCTGATCACCTCGGTCAAGCAGCAGCAGCCGGAATTCATGCCCGATCCGGCGGCAACCGCGCAGACCAAATCGCTGATCCTGCTGATGCTGCCGGCCGTCCAGGGCTGCATGTGGGTCAGCATGCTGTTTGCCGCCTATTATTTCGCCGTGCGCATCGTCGCCGCATCCGGCCGCGGCCTTCGGCCGCGCGAGGATATTCCTTCGTCGCTGCGCATGAACCGCAATTCGATCTTCATCTTCCTGGCCGGGCTTGGCGCCTGCTTCTTCGGCGGCGTTCCGGCGCTCGTCGGCGCGACCGTGGTCGGCACCTTCGGCGCCGGTTTCATGCTCTCCGGCTTCGCCTCGCTGCATTTCCGCACACGCGGCAAGGACTGGCGGATACCGGCCCTCATCCTCTGCTACCTGGCTTCGATGCTTATGCTGCTGCCAGCTCTCCTCATTCTGGTCGTGGGTCTTAGCGATACGCGCAAAGCGATCGCTCTGACCCCGACGAAAGATGCTGATACCTCCAAACAACCCGACACGAAAATCTGAGACACAAGAAAGGAACAAGAAAATGGAAGTCATCCTTCTCGAACGCATCTCCAAGCTCGGCCAGATGGGCGAAACCGTAAAGGTTCGCGACGGCTTTGCCCGCAACTACCTGCTGCCGCTCGGCAAGGCACTGCGCGCCAACGCCGCCAACAAGGCCCGCTTCGAATCCGAGCGTGCAACGCTCGAAGCCCGTAACCTCGAGCGCAAGTCGGAAGCCCAGAAGGTCGCCGACGTCCTCGACGGCAAGTCCTTCATCGTCGTACGCTCCGCCGGCGAAACCGGCCAGCTCTACGGCTCGGTCGCTGCCCGTGACGTTGTCGAAGTTCTCGCCGCGGAAGGCTTCAACATCGGCCGCAACCAGGTTCACCTCAACACGCCGATCAAGGCGATCGGCCTGCACAAGGTCGAGCTGCAGCTGCATGCCGAAGTCGAAATCAACATCGAGCTGAACGTTGCCCGTTCGGCCGAAGAGGCAGAGCGTCAGGCCAAGGGCGAAGAGCTCACCTCGGTCGACGCGATCTACGGCGTCGACGAAGACGCACTGCGTCCGGAAGATTTCTTCGATCCGGAAGCCGACGGCCTCGACGAAGACGAAGCATAATTCTCGACGGATATTCCTCGATAGGGAGAGCCCGGCCACCGTGCCGGGCTTTTTCTTTTCGTACGTTTCGGGTCCGCGCAGCCCTCGGGTCGCCTTTTTAGCGGGGGATTACCCGGATGTTTTTGCTGCGTTCCCGATGTCATCGGGCTAACATATCCTTCTCCGGAACGGATGAGCTGAGTCGGCTCCGTACCGTGTCCTGCAGGTGACACTGCCAGTATTTCGCATCTGTGGCGCCCGGGACTGTGGAGAAGTCGAACAATGGGCACAGCGTTCAGGATTCAGGCGGGAGACGAGCCCCGCTCCTTTGGCAGCCCCTTGATTTTCTCCATCCGGAATTGCAAATCCGGAGGTGGAAAAAGACAGAACGGATGATGATGAACGACGCCGCTCGAAAGATTGCAGCCGTTGCTCCGTCGGAGCAGCACTACCGCGAAGCACCCAACAATATCGAAGCCGAGCAGGCGCTTCTCGGCGCCATCCTGATGAACAACGACGCCTATTACCGGGTGTCGGACTTTCTGAAGCCGATCCATCTTTACGAACCGCTGCACAGGAAGATCTTCGAAGTCGCCGGCGACATCATCCGCATGGGCAAGATCGCCAATCCGGTGACGATTAAGACCTTTCTGAAGGCCGACGAGAAAGTCGGCGACATGACGGTTTCGCAATATCTGGCAAGCCTCGTCAGCAATGCCGTCACTGTCATCAATGCCGAGGATTACGGCCGGGCGATCTATGATCTCGCCCTGCGCCGGGCGCTGATCACAATCGGCGAGGATGTCGTCAACATCGCCTACGACGCGCCGCTTGACATGCCGCCGCAGTCGCAGATCGAGGATACCGAGCGCCGGCTGTTCGAGCTCGCCGAAAACGGCCGCTACGACGGCGGCTTCCAGTCCTTCAACGACGCCGTCGCGCTCGCCATCGACATGGCGGCGGTCGCCAAGGAACGCGACGGCGGCCTTTCCGGTATTTCTACCGGCATCCATTCGCTCGATGCGAAGATGGGCGGCCTGCAGCGTTCGGACTTGATCATTCTCGCCGGGCGTCCCGGCATGGGCAAGACCTCGCTTGCCACCAACATCGCCTATAACATCGCTGCCGCCTATGAGGGCGAGGTGCAGCCGGACGGCAGCATGAAAGCCAAGAACGGCGGCGTCGTCGGGTTCTACTCGCTCGAAATGTCGTCCGAACAGCTCGCCACCCGTATCATCTCGGAGCAGACGGAAGTCTCCTCCTCGAAGATCCGCCGCGGCGACATCAACGATGCCGATTTCGAAAAGCTCGTCGCCTGCTCGATGATGATGCAGAAGGTGCCGCTCTATATCGACCAGACCGGCGGCATCTCCATCGCTCAGCTTTCAGCGCGGGCGCGCCGCCTCAAGCGCCAGCGCGGCCTCGACGTGCTCGTGGTCGACTACGTGCAGCTGATGACCGGCTCGGGCAAATCAAGCGACAACCGCGTCCAGGAAATCACCCAGATCACCACCGGCCTCAAGGCGCTCGGCAAGGAACTCAATGTTCCGATCATCGCGCTGTCGCAGCTCTCGCGTCAGGTCGAAAGCCGCGACGACAAGCGTCCGCAGCTCTCCGACCTTCGCGAATCTGGTTCGATCGAACAGGATGCCGACGTCGTGCTCTTCGTGTTCCGCGAGGAGTATTACGTCAAGAACCAGGAGCCGCGCGATCCTCACGACCCGAAATATCCGGAATGGGAAGCGCTGTTCGACAAGGTGAAGGGTACGGCCGACGTCATCATCGCCAAGCAGCGCCACGGGCCGACAGGCACGGTGAAGCTCGCCTTCCAGGCGGAATTCACCCGCTTTGCCGATCTCGCAGATCCTTCCTTCATCCAGTATGAGGAACATTGACGCGCTTTCCCGCGTCGATTTTCTTCAGAGTCCAGCAGCCCGCAACAGTGCGACCGTTGCGACGCCAACCACGACGCTTGCGAGCATCGGCAGGCGGCGCGCGGCGATCGCGGTTGCCGCGCAGGCCAGCGTCTCCGCCCAGCCGGTCGCAAAGGCTGTCGGGGCGATGACGGCCATCAGCACGGCCGGCGGAATGGCTTCGATTGCCGTTCTCCGGCGCTCATCGATCTCGACATGCCGGATCAGGACGAGACCGCTGATGCGGGTAAAGACGGTTGCGGCTGCCATCGCGAGGATGGAGATGAGAATATCGAAATGCAGCGTCATGCCGCCTGCTCCCGCGCCCTGCCCTGCCAGAGGGCCATTGCCATCCCAGCCAGCGCCCCGGCGGCGATATACCAGACCCCTGGCACGAAATGGTGGACAGCAACGGAAGCGGCACCGCTTGCGGCAAGCACGGCGCCGGTTTCCGGCCCTTTCCAGAAGCCCATGACCAGCACGACGAAGACAGCCGGAAAGGCGAAGTCGAGGCCGATGACGGCCGGATTGCCGAGAAAGGCGCCAAGCAGTGCGCCTGTCAGCGAGGAACCGACCCAAGCGAGGTAAAAGGGCGTGACGATGCCGGCATACCAGGCGGGCCTCAGCCGCGTGCTGCCGGCCCGGAATTCCGCCATGGCCCAGAGCTCATCGGCGAGGAAGAGCATGGCGATATAACGTTTGATGCCGGGGAAGGACTGCATCTTGGTGCCGAGCGAGGCGCTCATCAGCACGTGGCGGATATTGACCAGCAGGGCTGCAAAGCCGACGCCGATCCAGCTTGCCGGATGCGTCCAGATGTCCATCGCCACGAATTGCGAGCCGCCTGCAAAGACAAGTGCGCTCATCAGCGTCGTTTCCAGCGGGGAAAGGCCCTTCGTGGCCGCGACTGCACCGAAGACCAGGCCGATCGGCAAGACGGCGACGACGAGCGGAAAGATGGCACGCATTCCGGCAAAAAATTCGCCAAGACGAAATTCGCCGGATGGCCGGCTGTGCTGCAACATGGCAACCTCCTGATTAAGATCGCGGAGGGTTAGCCCAGCCCACCATGGCTGTATTGAACGAAAGTGATCAGCCCAGGCGGAACTGGCCGGGCGTCACGCCCGTGCGTGCCTTGAAGTGCCGAGTAAAGTGCGCCTGATCGGCAAAACCACATTCCAGCGCGATGTCGGCTGGCATGCGACCCTGCCGCAGCAGCCGCCGGGCCACCTGCACCCGCCGATCCGTCAGGAAGGCGTGCGGTGTGATGTGATATTCCTTGCGGAAGGCGCGGATGAGATGAGCCCGGCTCAATCCCGCCACTTCGGCCAGTTCCTTGAGGCCAACATCGAGGTCGAAGTTCTCGATCAGGTATTCGCGAGCGCGGGCGACGGCGCTTCGCTCCTTGGTATCGACAGGCACGACAATCGTGCTGCCGTGACGCGCAAAGATCGCCGCCAGCACCGAGAACATTCCTTCATCGGACTCGAGAGCGCCTGCGCCGCTCTCCAGCGTTCGGTGAGCGGCATGAAAGGCATTGGCGAGCTCGGGATCGCGTGGAAGCGCGCCGGAAAAAGAGGGTGTCGCATGGAAGGCCTTGCCGGTGACATCCTCCAGAATATCGACGAACAGCTTCGTGTCGGGATAGATCATGCGGTAGCGGTAGCCTTTACCGCCCGGAGCGCCGTCATGGATGACACCGGGATCGATCAGATAAAGGTCGCCCGGACCGGTTTCCTCCCGCCTGCCGCTGAGGGTCGCGATCTGCGTGCCGCTTTCGATCGCGCCGATGCTGAACGTATCATGCGCATGCGGCGCATATTCATGGGTGAGAAAAGTGGCGCTCAGGCATTCCATGTCGCGGAAGCGGCTATCCCGCCAGAAGCGGGCCGATTCCACATTGGCGAGCGGCATGGCCTCCGCCGCCTCTTTCTGCGATACATTCTGCATCCGGCAAAATTAACGCGAAAGCCTGCATGCGTCTTGAACAAAAGTGATCGTACAAGAAGCAAAGGGTGATATGTGACCGCCTGCGCTTTTCCTTGGCCACAATGCTCTCTAGACTGAGCGGGACGGTTCCTTCCATTTCCTCACGGCGATTCATGACAGATTTTCCTATCCCCTCCGATGACGATGATCTTTTCACTTCCGCGGGCCTGCGGCTGACCGTTGATCTGAGTGCGCTCACGGAGAACTGGCGCGACATGGCGCGCCGCTCGGGTGCGGCGCGCGCCGCAGCCGTCGTCAAGGCGGACGCCTACGGCACGGGCATCGAGGACGTCGGCGAAGCGCTCTATCTCGCAGGCGCCCGGGATTTCTTCGTCGCGACCGTCGATGAGGGCGTCACCCTTCGCCTCTATGCGCCGGAGGCACGCATCTTCGTGCTCTCGGGCATATGGCCGGGCACGGAACGGCGGTTCTTCGACAATGATCTCGTACCGGTGATTTCCTCCGACGAGCAGCTCGCCTTCTGGATGGCGGTGCTTGCCGATTACGGCGATTACCCCTGCGCACTGCATGTCGATACCGGCTTCAATCGGCTCGGGCTGCACATCGACGACGCTATCGTCCTTGCCGACGACGTCTCGCGGCCGGCCAGTTTTGCGCCGGTGCTGGTCATGAGCCACCTCGCCTGCGGCGACGATCCCAGCCATGCCATGAACCGGCAGCAACTCGAATCATTCCGTAGGGTTACTGCCGCTTATGAAGGCATCGATGCAAGTCTTGCAGCCTCGGCCGGCATTTTTCTCGGAGAGGATTATCATTTCGACCTGACCCGTCCCGGCATCTCGCTCTATGGCGGAGAGGCGGTCAGCGGCATGGCGAACCCGATGCGGCCGGTCGCCACCGCGGAAGCGCGCATCATTCAGGTGCGCACCGTCGAAGCCGGCGAGACCGTCAGCTACGGCCGGGCACTGCAGCTTCGCCGCAGAAGCCGGCTGGCAATTGCGTCAGCCGGTTATGCAGACGGTTACATGCGCAGCCTGTCGAGCGCCGGCGTGCCGCTGCGCCAGGCTGTACCGCAGGGAGGGCAAGGCTTCATCGCCGGATACAAGGTGCCGGTTGCCGGCCGGATCACTATGGACCTGACGATCTTCGATATCACCGACCTGCCCGAGAACGCCGTGCGCGCCGGCGATTATGTCGAGCTGTTCGGAACGAACATGCCCCTCGACGACGTGGCACGGGCGGCGGGCACGATTGGCTACGAGATCCTCACCAGCATGGGGCTGCGCCACGAACGGCGCTACGTCGCCGAGGAATAGGCCTACGGTCATCGACTGCTGAGGGCAAGACGCACACCGAGCGCCACGAAAAGCGCGCCGAGGCTGCGATCGAGCCATCGTCCGATTTTCGCATTACGCCTGAGCGCATCGGCAAGGCGTCCTCCGAGAAGCACGAGCGGCGGTTCTATGAAGGCGGCGACGGCGATGATGAGTCCGCCGTGCAGCATCAGCTGCGCCCATGCCGGCCCTGCCCCCTCGACGACGAATTGCGGCAGGAATGCCAGGAAGAATATCGCCACTTTCGGATTGAGCAGCGACACCAATATCCCTTGCCGATAGATCCTTGCGGCCGCCATTTCCTCACCAGTCGCGTTCATCGGGCCGTTGTCGCCGCCGCGCAGAGCCTGAATACCCAGCCAGACGAGATAGGCAGCACCGAGCCATTTGACCGCAGAGAACGCCAGGGCAGAGGCGGCGAGCACGGCGGAAAGACCCAGTGCCGCCATCAGAACGTGCAGGCAGGCCTGACCAGACGCCGAACAATGCGGAAAAACCGGCGCGTTTCCCGCCTCTCATCGTATGGCCGAGGATGAAGGCGATGTCCGGGCCTGGCGAGAGGTTGAGCAAAATCGCCGCCGACAGAAATGCAAGCCAGTGCGCGAGCGAGTAGTCGAACATCTTCACCGTTCCTGATGATCAGAGGCGAAAAGCATAGGCACCGCTAGGGCTGATGGGGAAATCATTAGTTTTGATCCATTGCGATAGCCATTATCTCGGACACGACAATGATTCGGTGAAGCTTTCGACGGCTTCATTTGTGGAACGCGACTGAAAGAAAGATTGATGGCGAAGGCGAGGACACAGTTCATCTGCCAGAATTGCGGCGCGGTTCACAACCGCTGGGCCGGCAAATGCGATAATTGCGGCGAGTGGAATACGATCGTCGAGGAAGACCCGATGGGCGGCATCGGCTCCGGTCCCGGCAAGACGCCGAAGAAGGGCCGGCCGGTGGCTCTGACGGCGCTGTCGGGTGAGATCGAGGAGGCGCCGCGCATCCATACCGGCATGTCGGAACTCGACCGCGCGCTTGGCGGCGGTTTCGTGCGCGGCTCGGCGGTGCTGATCGGCGGCGATCCCGGCATCGGCAAATCGACGCTGCTGATGCAGGCAGCCGCCGCCCTTGCCCGGCGCGGCCATAAGATCATCTATGTCTCCGGCGAGGAGGCGGTGGCGCAGGTCCGCCTGCGAGCGCAGCGGCTTGCCGCCGCCGATACCGACGTGATGCTGGCGGCCGAAACCAATGTCGAGGATATTCTGGCAACGCTTGCCGAGGGTAAACGCCCCGATCTCGTCATCATCGATTCAATCCAGACCCTGTGGAGCGAACTGGCGGAGTCCGCGCCAGGAACGGTGACGCAGGTGCGCACCGGCGTGCAGTCGATGATCCGCTTCGCCAAGCAGACGGGTGCGGCCATGGTGCTCGTCGGGCATGTGACCAAGGACGGGCAGATCGCCGGGCCGCGCGTCGTCGAACACATGGTCGATGCCGTGCTTTATTTCGAAGGCGACCGCGGCCATCACTACCGAATCCTGCGCACGGTCAAGAACCGCTTCGGCCCGACCGACGAAATCGGCGTCTTCGAAATGTCCGACAGAGGGCTACGCGAGGTCGCCAATCCCTCCGAACTATTCCTCGGCGAGCGCAACGAGAAATCACCTGGCGCTGCCGTCTTCGCGGGCATGGAGGGCACCCGCCCGGTGCTGGTCGAAGTGCAGGCGCTGGTGGCGCCGACATCGCTTGGAACGCCGCGGCGCGCCGTGGTCGGCTGGGATTCAGCCCGGCTGTCGATGATCCTGGCGGTGCTGGAGGCCCATTGCGGCGTCAGGCTCGGCCAGCACGACGTCTATCTCAACATTGCCGGCGGCTACCGCATCTCCGAACCGGCGGCCGATCTCGCCGTCGCCTCGGCGCTGGTTTCGTCGCTTGCCGGTATTGCCCTTCCCGCCGATTGCGTCTATTTCGGCGAAGTCAGCCTGTCGGGCGCCATCCGGCCGGTTGCGCACACCGCCCAGCGCCTCAAGGAAGCCGAGAAGCTGGGCTTTTCCGCTGCGCTGCTTCCTTCCGCCTCCGCCGAGCTGCCGAAGGGCTCCGGCGGGCGATGGAGCGAGGTCGAAAGCCTGCCGGATCTGGTTGCGCGCATCGCCGGGTCCAAGGGAGCGCTGCGTGTGGAAGACGAGGTTTGATCCTTTCATTGCCGCGAATGGTAATGTTATAGGAGGCACACGATAAGGCCGACACGGCCGCCGAGCGGCAGTCCTGGAGTTGAATTTTCATGCCCATTACGATTTTCGACGGTATTGTCATCGGCGTCGTGCTCTTCTCCGCCGTGCTGGCAATGGTCCGCGGTTTCTCGCGCGAGATCCTTTCGATCGCGAGCTGGGGCGGTTCGGCCGCCGCCGCCTACTACCTCTATCCGTACCTGCTGCCCTATGCGAAGAAGTACACCGATGACGATCGCATCGCGATCGCCGGTTCGGCCGCCGTCGTCTTCCTGATCGCGCTCATCGTCATTTCCTTCATCACCATGAAGATTGCCGATTTCATCATCGACAGCCGCATCGGCGCTCTCGACCGCACCCTCGGCTTCCTGTTCGGCGCGGCCCGCGGCCTGCTGCTGATGGTCGTTGCCGTCGCCTTCTGGAACTGGCTGGTCGATGTCGACCACCGGCCGGCCTGGGTCAACGAGGCCAAGTCGAAGCCCTTCCTGGATTCGATGGTCGTGAAGCTGAAGGCGGTGCTGCCGGAGCAGTTTGCCCAGATGATACAGGCAAGCTTCCGTGATAAGATGCAGCCGGCACAGGGCAGCGAAGGCGCCACGCCGCCGGCGGCCGATCAAGCGCCGGCGGACGACGCGCCCGCAGGCGGCGCGCAGCAGCCGGCGAATTGACACAGTGTTCAGCAGCTTGACTCGCCTCGCGGCAATTGCCATTTGAGCGGGACGTGAAATAAGGGTCCGGCCGGGCATTCCAGCTCCGCCGGACCTAAGCCGTTTCAGAGCCCGCTGAACGGGCTTTGAAAGCAGATGTCGTTCAGCACGAAGCTCTCGGAAACCTGTGAGATTTCCGGTATCGTGCTATTGGTAATGCCGATCCATTCTTGTGAGAGCAGAGGCCCGCAGAAATGAACCAGTCCCATTCCTTCCCAATCGACGATCCGCTCGACGGAGATACGCTGCATGAGGAATGCGGCGTTTTCGGAATTCTGGGACATCCCGATGCCGCAACTCTCACAGCTCTCGGCCTGCACGCCCTGCAGCACCGCGGACAGGAGGCAGCCGGCATCGTCTCCTTCGATGGCAAGCGCTTCTATCAGGAACGCCATATGGGGCTGGTGGGAGACCACTATACCAATCCAATGACGCTGGCCCGCCTGCCCGGCAGCATAGCGATCGGCCACACACGCTATTCCACGACAGGCGAAGTAGCGATGCGCAACGTGCAGCCGCTGTTTGCTGAACTGGAAGAAGGCGGCATCGCCATCGCCCATAACGGCAATTTCACCAATGGCCTGACGCTGCGCCGCCAGATCATCGCCACCGGCGCCATCTGCCAGTCGACATCCGATACCGAAGTCGTCCTGCATCTCATCGCCCGCTCGCGCCATGCTTCCACATCCGACCGCTTCATCGACGCCATCCGCCAGATGGAAGGCGGCTATTCGATGCTCGCCATGACCCGCACGAAACTGATTGCCGCGCGCGATCCCACCGGCATTCGCCCGCTTGTCATGGGTGAACTCGACGGCAAGCCGATCTTCTGTTCGGAAACCTGCGCGCTAGACATCATCGGCGCCAAGTTCATCCGCGATGTCGAAAACGGCGAGGTCATCATCTGCGAAATCCAGCCTGACGGCTCGATCAGCATTGATGCCCGCAAGCCGAGCAAGCCACAGCCGGAGCGTCTCTGCCTGTTCGAATATGTCTATTTCGCCCGTCCGGATTCGGTCGTCGGCGGCCGCAACGTCTATACGACGCGCAAGAACATGGGCATGAACCTTGCCAAAGAATCGCCCGTCGATGCCGATGTCATCGTGCCGGTACCGGATGGCGGCACGCCCGCGGCTCTCGGCTATGCGCAGGAAAGCGGCATCCCCTTCGAATACGGCATCATCCGCAACCACTATGTCGGCCGTACCTTCATTGAGCCAACGCAGCAGATCCGCGCCTTTGGAGTCAAGCTGAAGCATTCCGCCAACCGGGCGATGATCGAAGGCAAGCGCGTGGTGCTGGTCGATGATTCCATCGTGCGCGGCACGACGTCGCTGAAGATCGTGCAGATGATCCGCGAGGCCGGTGCGCGCGAAGTCCATATCCGCGTCGCAAGCCCGATGATCTTCTTCCCGGATTTCTATGGGATCGATACGCCCGACGCCGACAAGCTGCTCGCCAACCAATATGCCGATGTCAAAGCCATGGCCAAATATATCGGAGCGGATTCGCTTGCCTTCCTGTCGATCAACGGACTTTACCGCGCCGTCGGCGGCGAGGACCGCAATCCGGCCCGCCCGCAGTTCACCGACCACTACTTCACCGGTGACTATCCGACCCGCCTGCTCGACAAGAACGGCGAGTCCATGGGCAACAAGCTTTCGATGCTTGCCAGCAACGGCTGAGCCGCTGCCGCTTTGACTTTCGCTTCCGAGGGGCCTATTGCGCCCCTCACCTTTGCAAGCAAATCCGGAACCGGACAGATGAACATCAATCTTGAGGGCAGGATCGCACTCGTCACCGGTGCGTCGCGCGGCATCGGCTACTTCACAGCCCTTGAACTTGCCAAGGCCGGCGCCCATGTGATCGCGTGCGCACGCACGGTCGGCGGACTCGAGGATCTCGACGATGCCATCAAAGCCGTCGGCGGCAGTGCGACCCTCGTGCCCTTCGACCTTGCCGATATGAATGCGATCGACGCACTCGGCGGCTCGATCTTCGAGCGCTGGGGCAAGCTCGATATCCTCGTTGCCAATGCCGGCGTGCTCGGCGTCATTTCGCCGATCGGCCATATCGAGGCGAAGGTGTTCGAGAAGGTGATGAACATCAACGTGACGGCGACATGGCGGCTGATCCGGTCGGTCGATCCGCTGCTCGCCCGCTCGGATGCCGGCCGCGCCGTAATCCTGTCTTCTGGCGCCGCCCACAAATGCCGTCCCTTCTGGGGCGCCTATTCCGCATCAAAAGCCGCTGTTGAGGCGCTGGCCCGAACCTGGGCCGGCGAGAGCCAATCGACGCCGCTGCGTATCACCAGCGTCGATCCGGGCGCGACCCGCACGGCGATGCGGGCGCAGGCTGTGCCCGGCGAAGATCCGCAGACGCTCCCGCATCCCTCCGAGGTCGCCAAGGCGATCCTGCCGCTGCTGGGCCCCGGCGTGACAGAGACGGGCAAGCTGTTCATCGTGCGCGAGAATAAGCTCGCCGATTATCGCCTGCCGGAATAAACAGACGCTTCAGTTCGCGGCAACAGCCGGGAACAGATGTGCGAACCCTGTTTCGGCGGGGCATAAGACATTGAGGTCCACTGGTCCCCGGATACCGTCCAGGGAGCCGTTGTCAGCAAATTGCCAGATCGACCAGCGACTGCAGCCTTCCTGCGTCGGCTCCTTGAAGACGCTTCGCAGCCAAAGGTAATGCTCGGGGAAGCGAGCCTCGTTGCCTTTCAGATACTGATCGAAAAATTCCCGCGTGACGTAGAAGATCGGCTTTTCCGGAAAGATCGCTTTCAGTTCGGTGACGAAGGCATTGACCTCCGTTGCCATTTCCTCGACCGTCGGGACCTTGTTGCAATTACCGACAAATTCCAGATCGATGGCGATCGGCAGGGTTCGCGGCGCCTTCGGCACGGTGGCCAGGACATTCTGCGCCTGATCCTTGCCCGGGCGGCAGAAGGTGAAGAAATGGTAGGCGCCTCTCACCAGCCCTGCATCTCCGGCACGTTGCCAGTTCTCGGCGAACCTGGAATCCTTGTGATCGCCGCCTTCGGTCGCCTTCATGATTGCGAAACGCACGTTCGGCTGGGCGGCCACCGTCTTCCAATCGATGTCGCCCTGGTGATGGCTGACATCGATGCCTTGGATCGGATAACGCGACAAGGTCGGATTGTTGAAGCGAAGCATGCCGAAATCGTATGCGAAATATGCGGCCGCGACCATCAGAATTGCAGCCGCACCGATCGTCCTTCGAACAACGCTTCCCACTCATTCCTCCCGTATTTCCAGCAGCTTCCGAACCGGCTATACGCGATTTGCGCCACGAAAATGGCAGACGAGCCTCAGGGGATGCAGCGCACCGGATAGGTCGCTCGAGTTGCCGCCGATCCTCCCCTCCCCCTCTTGACCAAACGCCATTCCCGCGCCATAAAACGCGGCATGAAAACGGTTATCTGCATTATCTGCGGAAAGATTATTCGCTAGCGCACGCGCTGGCCTGGCCGTTTTCGTCTCCCCAATTGTCAAGATGCGAAACGCCCCGGCCTGCCGGTCGCGATTTTTCTGATCGTGCATTTGGGAGAGTGAAATGGGCGGCACGCCGGAACTGAAGCTGTACAACACGCTGACGCGGGAGAAATCGGTCTTCAAGCCGATCGATGCCGAGAACGTCCGCATGTATGTGTGCGGCCCCACGGTCTATGATTTCGCCCATATCGGCAATGCCCGCCCGGTCATCGTCTTCGACGTGCTGTTCCGGCTGCTGCGCCATCTCTATGGCGAAGATCGAGTCACCTATGCCCGCAACATCACCGACGTCGACGACAAGATCAATGCGCGGGCGCTGAGAGATCATCCCGGCCTGCCGCTCAACGATGCGATCCGCGCGGTCACCGAAAAGACCGAGACGCAGTTTCACGCCGATGTCGCCGAACTCGGCTGTCTGGAGCCGAATGTCGAGCCGCGCGCCACCGATAATATCGCAGAGATGATCCAAATCATCGACAAGCTGATCGGCAACGGGCATGCCTATGTGGCGGCAGGCGAAGTGCTGTTCGACACCAAATCCATGGCCGATTACGGTCAGCTTTCGAAGCGGCCGCTCGACGAGCAGCAGGCCGGCGCCCGCGTCGCCGTCGACGCGCACAAGAAGAATCCGGGCGATTTCGTGCTCTGGAAAGTGTCGAGCCACAACGAGCCCGGCTGGGAGAGCCCCTGGGGCCGCGGCCGGCCGGGCTGGCATATCGAGTGCTCCGCGATGAGCAGGCGTTATCTCGGCGATGTCTTCGACATTCACGGTGGCGGACTGGACCTGATCTTCCCGCATCATGAAAACGAGATCGCCCAATCGCGCTGCGCCCACGGGACCGAGGTGATGGCGAATGTCTGGATGCACAACGGCTTCGTTCAGGTCGAAGGCCGCAAGATGTCGAAGTCGGAGGGCAATTTCGTCACCATCCACGATCTGCTCCACACGGAAACCTTCGGCGGCCGCAAATGGCCGGGCGAGGTGCTGCGCCTTGCCATGCTGATGACGCACTACCGCGAACCAATCGATTTCTCGATCAAGCGGTTGGAAGAGGCCGAACGCCTGCTCGCCAAATGGCCGACCTTGGAGGCCGGCGATGCCGCAGCCGATGACAGCGTGCTGAACGCGCTGGCCGATGACCTGAATACCGTCGCCGCCGTGCAGGCGCTGCATGCGCTGGCGCAATCCGGCAACGATACCGTCTTCGCCGCAAGTGCGGCGCTCCTCGGGGTGCAGCCGAAGAAAGTCGAAATCGACGAAGCCTTCGCAGCGGCGGTCGATGCGCTGGTCGCCATGCGCCTCGAAATGCTGAAGGCGAAGAACTTCGTCGAGGCCGACAAAATACGCGACGACTTGGCCGCAAAGGGCATCCAGTTGAAGGACGGCAAGGATCCGGCAACGGGCGAGCGGGTGACGACGTGGGAGGTCAAGCGGTAGGATGGATTGGGTGGTAGAGGGGCGTGTAGCCCAGAGCGAGAGGCTAAATATGTCGCATACACCAGTCCCGCCGCAACGGCGGGCGAATGCCAAGCGTATGCGCAAGGCTATGACTGATGCCGAACTAAAGCTCTGGAACGAACTTCGCGCCCATCGCCTAATGGGTCTTGGCTTTCGCAGGCAGTTGCCGATTGCGGGCTATATCGTCGATTTCGCATGCCCCAGCCATCGGCTTGTCGTGGAGGTAGACGGCTCGCAGCATGCCATTGCCGAAAATGCCTTCTACGACGACATCAGGACTGAGCGCCTGAAGGCAGATGGCTGGACCGTCCTGCGCTTCTGGAATGACGATATTCTCCGGGATCTGGACAATGTATGCAGCCATATCATCCGCACCATCGGAAAGGACCTGCCATGACCACCTACTCGGGCGGATGCCGGTGCGGCGCGATCCGCTTTCGCGTCAGCGGCGACCTCAAGGATTCGTCGATCTGTCATTGCCGCATGTGCCAGAAGGCGTTCGGAGCCTATTATGCACCGCTGGTCTCGGTGCGCGTCGCCGATTTCGAATGGACGCGGGGGGAGCGCAAAAGGTTTCGCTCGTCGAATTTCGTCGAGCGTGGTTTCTGCGGCGATTGCGGCACGCCACTGACCTATGAAGCCCCGGATGGGATGGCGATTGCGGCGGGCGCGTTCGACGATCCGTCGCAGCTGCCGCCGACCGTTCAATGGGGTTTGGAAGGCAAGATCGACTTCGTCGATCATCTGCACGAACTGCCGGGAGAACGGACCGAGGCGGATCTGACGGCGGGCTCCTTCCTGCACGAACTGATTTCCTATCAGCACCCCGACCACGACACGCAGGTCTGGCCGCCGGAGGAGCGCACTTGATGCACGAGACGAGACAGACCGGCGGGTGCCAGTGCGGCGCGGTTCGTTATCGCGCGCTGGGCGAACTCGGTTATCCCCATATCTGTCACTGCCGCATGTGCCAGAAGGCGGCCGGCAATTATTTCCTGCCGCTTGCAGCGGCCAAGCGCGAGCATTTCGAACTGACGCGCGGCGATCCCAAGTGGTTCCGCTCCTCCGATCTCGTCCGGCGCGGCTTCTGCGGCGATTGCGGCACACCGCTGTTCTACGATATTCCCGAAGAGGATTTCATCAACATCGCGCTCGGCTCGCTTGATGATCCCGATGCGGTCAGGCCCGTTATGCAATCCAACACTGGCCGCAAGATGTCCTGGTTCCATGCCATCGACGGGCTGCCGGTGGAGGCCGAGCCAGATACGCACGACCGCGAGAACGCGATCGCCGCAAGCAATCATCAGCACCCGGATCACGACACTTCCCATTGGCCACGGAGAATTCCATGACGGATAAGATCAGAACAGGCGGATGCCAATGCGGCGCCGTGCGCTTCCGCATATCAGGCCAGTTGGGACGGCCCTCGATCTGCCATTGCCGCATGTGCCAGAAGCAGTTCGGCGGCTTCTTCTCCGCACTCGTCACCGCACCCGAAGAAGGTATGGAGTGGACACGCGGCGAACCGAGCTACTTTCAATCCTCGGTCAATATCGACCGCGGCTTCTGCAGCAATTGCGGCACGCCGATGACCTATCGTCATCCGGGCGGACTGGAGCTTGCGATCGGCACCTTCGATGACCGCAGCGATCTCGCACCGCAGATCCAGGTCAATTATGACGCCCGACTGCCATGGGTCGAGACGATATTCGATGCGCCCGTGCACAAAGACCCGGATTTCTATGCCCGACAGGAGGCGATTATCTCCTTTCAGCATCCCGATCACGACACCCAGGCCTGGCCCGCAAAAGGCGTGAAAATATGACCGAAATCCTGCGCACGCTCTATCCCGAAATCGAAGCCTATGCCTCCGGCCATCTCGATGTCGGCGACGGCCATGTGATCTACTGGGAAAGGTCGGGAACGCCCGGCGCCAAACCCGCGGTCTTCCTGCATGGCGGCCCGGGGGGCGGCATCTCGCCTTCCCACCGCCGGCTTTTCGATCCCGCACTCTACGATGTCATGCTGTTCGACCAACGCGGCTGCGGCAAGTCGACACCGCATGCCGAACTGAATGCCAACACCACCTGGCACCTCGTCGCCGATATCGAGCGCCTGCGCGAAATGGCCGGCGTCGAGAAATGGCAGGTGTTCGGCGGCTCCTGGGGCTCGACGCTGGCGCTCGCCTATGCCGAGACCCATCCCGAGCGCGTGTCCGAGCTCATCCTGCGCGGCATCTACACGCTGACCAAGGCGGAGCTCGATTGGTACTACCAGTTCGGCGTGTCGGAAATGTTCCCCGACAAGTGGGAGCGTTTCGTCGCTCCCATTCCCCCGGAAGAGCGGCATGAGATGATGCATGCCTATCATCGCCGTCTGACTCACGAGGACAGGAACGTGCGCCTTCAAGCCGCGCAGGCCTGGAGCATCTGGGAAGGCGAAACGATCACGCTGCTGCCGGAACCGTCGACCAGCGGCAAATTCGAAGAGCCGGAATTCGCTTATGCATTCGCCCGCATCGAGAACCATTTCTTCGTCAATGCCGGCTGGATGGACGAGGGACAACTGATCTGCGATGCCGGCAGGCTCAGGGATATCCCGGGCGTGATCGTGCATGGGCGCTACGACATGCCCTGCCCTGCCAAATATGCCTGGCTGCTGCACAAGGCCTGGCCGAAGGCGGAGTTCCACCTGATCGAAGGTGCGGGCCATGCCTATTCGGAGCTGGGAATTCTCGATCGGCTGATTCGGGCGACGGATAAGTTCGCCGGGAAGCCGGACTGATCATTTGGGGCAGCCCCTCACCCTAGCCCTTTCCCCGCTCGCGGGGAGACGGGACGTGCCCCGCGATACGGTGCGGCATTCCCCTTCTCCCCGTCAGAACGGGGAGAAGGTGGCGGCAGCCGGATGAGGGGCAGCATCCGCAGTACAACAACACCCGCTCGCCGGGAGGAAACGACATGAAAGAACGCATCTACCTCTTCGACACGACCCTCCGGGACGGGCAGCAGACGCCCGGGATCGACTTTTCCGTCGAGGACAAGATTGCGATCGCCGCCATGCTCGACGAGTTCGGCCTCGATTACGTCGAAGGCGGATATCCCGGCGCCAACCCGACGGACACCGCCTTCTTCAGCGAGAAGCGCACCAGCGAGGCCACCTTCGTCGCCTTCGGCATGACGAAGCGAGCAGGCGTTTCGGTCTCGAACGACCCCGGTATTGCCGGCCTGCTGCAAGCCAAAAGCGATGCCATCTGTTTCGTCGCCAAGAGCTGGGATTACCATGTCGCGGTGGCGCTTGGCTGCACCAACGAGGCAAACCTCGAATCCATCGCCGAAAGCGTCAAGGCGGCGGTCGGCGCAGGCAAGGAGGCGATCGTCGACTGCGAACATTTCTTCGACGGCTTCAAGGCCAATCCGGCCTATGCGATCGCCTGCGCGAAGACGGCCTATGAAAGCGGTGCTCGCTGGGTCGTGCTCTGCGACACCAATGGAGGGACGCAGCCGCCGGAGGTGCGCGCCATTGTCGAGGCAGTGATCGCGGCCGGCGTGCCCGGCCGCTGTCTCGGCATTCACGCTCACAACGATACCGGCCAGGCCGTTGCTAATTCGCTTGCTGCCGTTGAAGCCGGCGTCCGGCAGATCCAGGGCACCTTGAACGGCATCGGCGAGCGCTGCGGCAATGCGAATCTGGTGACGCTGATCCCTACCCTGGCGCTGAAGAGCGCCTACAACACCCGTTTCGAAACGGCGATCGACGAGGAGAGGCTGCTCAACCTCACCCGGCTCTCGCACGCCTTCGATGAGCTCCTCAACCGCTCGCCGGATCACCAGATGCCTTATGTCGGCGCCTCTGCCTTCGCCACCAAGGCCGGCATTCATGCTTCCGCTCTGCTGAAAGATCCTCGCACCTACGAACACGTGCCGCCGGAAAGCGTGGGCAATTTCCGCAAGGTCATGGTCTCGGACCAGGGCGGCAAGGCGAACTTCATCAATGCGCTGAAGCGGCGCGGCATTATCGTCGCCAAGGACGATCCGAAGCTGGATCTCCTGATCTCGATCGTCAAAGATCGTGAATCGATCGGCTATGCCTATGAGGGCGCGGATGCGAGCTTCGAACTCTTGGCGCACCGCACGCTCGGCACGATCCCGGAATTTTTCACCATCGAAGGCTTCCGCGTGATGATCGAGCGCCGCTTCGACAGTCTTGGCCGTGTGAAGATCGTCTCGGAGGCGGTGGTCAAAATCACCATCGATGGCCAGACGCTGATGTCGGTCGCCGACGCCGAGGGTCCGGTCAACGCGCTCGACCTGGCGCTACGCAAGGATTTCGGAAAGTACCAGCACGAGATCGACGATCTGGTTCTCGCCGATTTCAAAGTGCGCATCCTCAATGGCGGCACGGCGGCAATCACCCGCGTGCTGATCGAATCCACCGACAGCGACGGTGTGCGCTGGTGGACGGTCGGTGTCTCCGAGAACATCATCGACGCTTCGTTCCAGGCGCTGATGGATTCCGTCATCTACAAGCTGATGAAGAACCGGCAGCTGGCGGGGAAGATCGCGGCGGAATAAGTCTGTGCCGCCGGGATTCGTCTATCGCTCGGGTTTTCGCTTCAAATCCTCTCAGCCTTCATTCAACGAAATGAATTGGCCTATTCACGGTGCTTAAGCTAGGCCGGATCAGAAGAAGAACAAACATGGAAACACCCGATGTCGACCGATGCATCCGTTCCACTGGCCAAGAACGAAGATAGTCCACGCGGTTTCGCCTTCGCGCTGACAGCCTATCTGCTCTGGGGCTTCCTGCCCTTCTACATGAAGGCGGTGGCGCATATTCCGCCGGCCGAAGTCATTGCCCACCGCATCGTCTGGTCGCTGCCGTTGGCCGGCATCGTGTTGGTCGTGCTCGGACGCACGGCGGACATCCGCGCAGCGTTGCGCTCGCCGCGCATGCTGGCGATGGGGGCCCTGACCGCATCGCTGATCACCGTCAACTGGGGCACCTATGTCTGGGCGATCGGCGCCGGCCATTCGCTTGATGCAGCACTAGGCTATTTCATCAATCCGCTGTTCAGCATTTTCCTCGGTGCGGTGCTGCTCAAGGAAAAGCTGCAGCCGCTGCAGATGGCAGCGATCGCGCTTGCGGCACTTGCCGTCGCCATTCTGGCCCTGGACAGTGGCGGCATCCCCTGGGTGGCGCTGACGCTTGCGATCAGCTGGGGTTTTTATGCCTTGCTGCGCAAGACGCTGCCGCTCGGACCCAATCAGGGCTTCTTCCTCGAGGTTCTGATCCTCAGCGGCCCCGCCCTCGTCTACATCCTCTATCTCGAATACGGCAACGGACTCGGCCATTTCTACCGTACCGGCCTTGCCGATACGACCCTACTTCTCGGCTGCGGTGTCATCACCGCCGTGCCGCTGATGATCTATGCCAACGGCGCCAAGCTCCTGAAGCTCTCGACGATCGGCATCATGCAGTATATCGCGCCGACGATGATCTTCCTGATCGCTGTCTTCGCCTTTCATGAGCCGCTCGGCACGGCGCGGATGATCGCCTTCCCGCTGATCTGGGCGGGGCTGTTCCTCTATAGCTGGTCGATGCTGAAGGGAAGCCGCGGGCGCTAAACGCGCCCGCCGCCTACATCTTCGAAATTACCTCGTCCTCGCCGTCGCGATCGGCCGCAAGCTGGGCTGCCTGGGCCATGATCGCCGGAATGATGCCGGCGACGTCGTCGACGACGAGCGGCTGCACCCGATGTGCGGTGTGCAGGAAGCCTTCTTCAGTCATATGGCGCATCAGTTCCATCATCGGATCCCAGAAACCGTTGATATTGGCAAAGACCATCGGCTTTTCATGGCGGCCGAGCTGCGCCCAGGTCATGATCTCGACGATCTCCTCCAGCGTGCCGATGCCGCCGGGCAGCGCGACGAAGGCATCGGAACGCTCGAACATCGTATGTTTGCGCGCGTGCATGTCAGGGGTTACAATAAGTTCGTTGAGCTGACCGAGCGAATGGCGAGTCGCTTCCATATCGATCAGGAATTCCGGGATGATGCCCGTGACCTGACCGCCGCCTGAAAGCACCCCGCTTGCAACCGCGCCCATGATGCCTTTGGTACCTCCGCCATAGACGAGGCGCAGGCCGTATTCGGCGATCTCTCTTCCGAGAGCCCGCCCGGCCGCCATATGGGAAGGATCGCGTCCAGGCCTTGAGCCGCAGTAAACGCAGATGGATCGAATCGATACAGATTGTTCGGTCATACGGCAAAACAACTATTCCATTTCAATGCAGTCAAGAAAATTGACTGAAAAGCAGCGTGCCGAGCTTGCGAAATTGCGTTGAATGCTTGTGAAAAGCATCGGAAATCGCTAGCAATTTCGGTTACTACGGCAAATTGCCGCCTTGGGAGACATAATGATGAAGAACCGTGCCGGCTTGCTGGCCCTTGCAGTGCTCGTAATCGCAATCCTACTGATGGTATTCTTCGTCATGCCGCGCATCGGCAGCGATGCATCCAAAGTCGGCGACGCCATCAACCAGGCGGGCACGGAGCTCAAGAACACGGTTAACGAAGCGGCAAAGACATCACGCTCTGCCGTGGCCGACTCGACTGGGGTCGCCGATCAGGTCAGACGCCTCTCGGCCGATGCCGGCGTGGCGCTCGGCGAGCTGAAGGCGCTGTTTGCGGACGGCAAAGGCCCGGCCATTGATGTCTTCACCGCCGCCAAGACCAAGGCCGTCAATGCGCTCACCGCACTTGTCGGCTTCACCGTTCCCGAGGGCATCGATCCCGCAACACAAGCCATTGCCGCCAAGGCCAAGGAAGGCGGCGCCAAGGCGCTCGCCATCGTGCAGTCGCTGCCGGAAAATATGGCGGATGCGCCTGCCGCGATTGCCAGGGCCGAAGCTGCGCTGACCGGTGCGCCCGAACCAGCCTCTGCCGCGACCCCGGCGGCCGCAAATGCCGGCCCGAAACTTCCGGCCTTCGACGTCCTGCGCGTCGAGCCTGATGGATCGACCGTCATCGCCGGCTCCGCCGAGCCGAACGGCAAGCTCGAAGTGCTCGACGGCGAAAAGGTAGTGACGACGGCCAACGTCGGTCCGAGCGGCGATTTCGCGGCCGTCCTCGACGATCCGCTCCCGGCCGGCGACCACCAGCTCGTGCTCAAGGTAACGGACAAGGATGGCAAGACCGCGCTTTCCGAAGAAGTCGCCACCGTTTCCGTGCCGAAGGACGGCAATGCCGCCAATCTGCTCGCCATGGTCTCCAAGCCCGGCGCGGCGAGCCGCATCATCACGGCGCCGACAGGGGACACCGAAGTCGCCGACGCCTCCAATCCGTTGGCGCCGGCTGCGGACAAGCCGGCAACTGGCGGGACCGCTGCAGCCGACGCGCCTGCCGCAACAGTAGCGCCAACCGGTGAGCTGGCGCTGCAGACGCCTGGTCTGCCCGACGCCTCCGCCGACGGCACAGATGCGACACCGGCCGTTCCAGGTGCTGGCGAAACCAACGAGGCCACCGCGCCCGATGTGATGGTCAACGCCGTCGAGATCGAGGGCAACAAGATCTTCATTGCCGGCACGGCGCGTGCCAACGCCAAGGTCCTCGGCTATGCCGACGACAGCCTTGTCGGCCAGGACACGGCCGGTCCCGACGGCCATTTCGTCATCGATGGCGTCGCGGCGCTTTCGGTCGGCGATCATAGGATTCGCGTCGACGTCGTCGATCCCGCGGGCAAGGTGATCGTGCGGGCCGCAGTGAACTTCAATCGCCCGGCGGGCGACCAGGTGCGGGTTGCCGCTCAAGCCGGCCCCGCCGATGCAAATGGTGCTGCCTCGATGGTGCCGCTCGACGAGGGTGAACTCGGCAAGCTCAAGGCCGAAGCCGGCAAGGCGTTCGGGCTCTTGAAGGGGCTGTTTGCCGATGGCCAGCTGCCCGGCGCCGAACAGCTGGCGGCGGCGCGCTCAGCAACGGAATTCGCGCTGCGCTCTGTCGCAGACTTCCGCCCGGCGGCGGATGCGTCCGACAGCTTCAAGCAAGCCTCAGGCGCCTCCTCGCAGGCCGCCGCCAAGGCGCTGAAACTGCTGCAGGATCTGCCGAAGGACGCAAAATCGGTCGGCGCCGGGCTCGACGGGCTTGGTGCAATCATCGGTGAATTGACCGACACGCCCGCACCGGCCGCGCCCGCCGCAAAAGGTACTGCGAGCAATCAGCCGAAGACGATCGAGCAGGCACCGCTGACGGCAAACAATGCGGCGGTCATCATCCGCCGCGGCGATACGTTGTGGCAGATCTCCCGCCGGACCTATGGGCTCGGCGTGCGTTATACGACGATCTACATCGCCAACGAGGACAAGATCATCGACCCGGATCGTATCCGTCCCGGGCAGATTTTCGGCCTGCCGAAGGACGCGCTGCCGAACGCCGAGGAGCTGCACCGCAAGCGGCTCTCCAAGCAGCACCTCTGAAAGGCCGCTCCTTAAGCGCAACGCGAGTTGATGAAGCCGGGCAGGAGAAACGCCCGGCCTCACTTTTCCCGGCCCCCGCACGTGTTGTATTCCTCGGCCCGACGCCCTATCTGCCGGTGGCGGTTCGGGATTCAGGTAAGCGCTTCAGGTGCGCCCCTGCCCCCGCCTTGCCGGAGATCGAAGAAAATCATCCGGACTGGAGACACGGCATGGCAAACGGCAAGACAGTCTCGGAATCCCACCTGCTGCGGACGCTTTTCAACCTCTGGCCCTATATGTGGCCGGCCGGGCGAACCGACCTCAGGATGCGAGTCGTCTGGGCGTCGGTCTATCTGCTGATCTCCAAGTTCGTCCTGCTGCTCGTCCCCTATTTCTTCAAATGGTCCACCGATGCGCTGAACGGCAGGATGGACCTTGCCGGCACGGTACCGCCGCTGCTTGCCGGCGCCGTAGCCCTTGTCATTGCCTATAACGTCACCCGGTTGATCCAGCTCGGCCTCAATCAGCTGCGTGACGCGCTCTTTGCCAGCGTCGGGCAACATGCGGTGCGCCAGCTCGCCTATAAGACCTTCGTGCACATGCACGAGCTGTCGCTGCGCTTCCACCTGGAGCGAAAGACCGGCGGCCTGTCACGCATCATCGAGCGCGGCACCAAGGGCATCGAGACGATCGTGCGCTTCACGATCCTCAATTCCGTTCCGACCGTGATCGAATTCCTGCTGACGGCGGTTATCTTCTGGTGGGGCTACGGCTTTTCCTATCTTGCGGTCACCGCCTTCACCGTCTGGGCCTATATCTGGTTCACGATCCGTGCATCCGACTGGCGCATCGCCATCCGCCGCTCGATGAACGACAGCGACACCGACGCCAACACCAAGGCGATCGACTCTCTCCTCAATTTCGAAACCGTCAAATATTTCGGCAATGAGGAAATGGAGGCCAAACGCTTCGACAAGTCGATGGAGCGCTACGAGAAAGCGGCGACCGAAGTCTGGACGTCGCTCGGCTGGCTGAACTTCGGCCAGGGCGTCATTTTCGGCATCGGCACGACCATCATGCTGGTGCTTTCGGCGCTGGCGGTGCAGCGCGGCGAGCAGACGGTCGGTGACTTCGTCTTCGTCAATTCGATGCTGCTGCAGCTTTCCGTGCCGCTCAATTTCATCGGTTTCGTCTACCGGGAAATCCGGCAGGGCCTAACCGATATCGAGCAGATGTTCGATTTGCTCGAGGTGAAGGCCGAGGTCAAGGACGCCCCCGACGCTGCCGAGCTTCGAATCCGCCAGGGCGCGATCTCCTTCAAGGATGTGCACTTCGCTTACGATCCGGCCCGTCCGATCCTGAAAGGCATTTCTTTCGATGTGCCGGCCGGCAAGACGATCGCCGTCGTCGGGCCGTCGGGCGCCGGCAAATCGACGCTGTCGCGCCTGCTCTATCGTTTCTACGATATCCAGAGCGGCGCGATCACCATCGATGGCGAGGATATCCGCACGGTGACGCAGAAAAGCCTGCGATCGGCGATCGGCATGGTGCCGCAGGATACCGTGCTGTTCAACGACACGGTCGCCTACAATATCCGCTACGGCCGCACATCGGCGAGCGATGGCGAGGTGTTTGCAGCGGCCGAGGTGGCGCAGATCGCCCATTTCATCGAGGCGCTGCCCGAAGGCTTCGAGACCAAGGTCGGCGAGCGCGGGCTCAAGCTTTCCGGCGGCGAGAAACAGCGTGTGGCGATCGCCCGCACCATCCTCAAGGCGCCGCCGATCCTGATCCTGGATGAGGCGACGTCGGCGCTCGACACGACGACCGAACGGGAAATCCAGACCGCCCTCGACGTGGTTTCGAAGAATAGGACGACCTTGGTCATCGCCCACCGGCTCTCGACCGTCATCGGCGCCGACGAGATCATCGTGCTCAAAAGCGGCGAGATCGCCGAGCGCGGCACCCATGCAGCCCTCCTCGAAAGGAACGGCCTCTATGCCTCGATGTGGAACCGCCAGCGCGAGGCGACGCAGGCCGAAGAGCATCTGAAGCAGGTGCGCGAAAGCGACGAGATGGGCGTGATCACCCGGCTTGCCCCGGCAAGCTGAAGCGGGAGGCGGTAGCGTTGCCAGCCACTAACGTAAAGGTGAAATTGTTGAAACGATCTCCAGCAATCGTTTTTTTTGCGGCAAGGCTTTATAGGCTGCTCGTGTCTTCCCGAACCTTCAGGATACGGTCTATAAGACCCCATTCAAGCGCTTCCTCCGCCGTCATGAAGCGATCGCGATCCATCCCGCGTTCAAAGTCTTCGTAGGAACGTCCGCAATGCTCCGCGTAGAGCCGTGTCATGCGTTGCTTGGTCTTTAGAATCTCCTCGGCATGAATCAGCATGTCGGAAGCCTGCCCTTGAAAGCCGCCGGAGGGCTGGTGAATGAGGATGCTGGCATTGGGCAATGCAGCTCTTTCGCCGGGTTCGCCTGCCATCAGCAGGAACGATCCCATTGAACGGGCTGTCCCCATGCAAAGTGTATGAACCGGCGCACGGATGAAGCGCATGGTGTCGTACATGGCCAGGCCGCTGGTCACGGCGCCGCCCGGCGAATTGATATAGAGGTTAATGGGCTTTTTGGGGTTTTCCGCTTCCAGAAACAGCAGTTGCGCACAGACGAGCGCCGAAACGGTATCGTTCACCTCGCCATTGAGGAAGATAATCCGCTCCCGCAGAAGCCTGGAATAGATGTCAAAGGATCGCTCCCCCCGGCTGGACTGTTCTATGACCATAGGGACGAGTTGCATCGCTTCACGCATCGGCGATCCTCCTGACTTTCAGAATTTAAGGGGGAGGCTCGCCGTGTCAGGCGGCGAGCATGAGGGGCGGGCTGTTGCTGTTCGCCGACGCTCTTGCCACTCCACCGAATCTTGCGTCTGTCAGTTCGTGGGCGATCCGGAGGCAGGTGCCGCCGGTGGCATTCGGGGTGATCGTGAACGTCACGGTGCTTTCGAGGAATGGCGGGTTATCGTCACGCAGCTTGTAGCGAACTTCGTGGCCGGGGGTGACGGTGATCGCATCGGGATCAGCCAATGCTGCCTTCGGCAACCACCTTTCCCGAAGTTCGGGAATGGTGACGGCACGCCAGACCTTCTGCGGCGGATCGCGCAAGTCAAACTGCAACTCGACGCCGCTATCCTGCTCCTTGGTCATCCCTTCGCTCATTGATCCATGTCCTTCAGCAAGACTTTGAGTGCTGCGATACGCTCCGGCCAATAGGCGCGGTATTTTGTGAGCCATTGGGCGATGAGAGCCAACCCATCGGGATCGACCTGGTAATTCACGAAACGTCCCTGTCGCTCTTCCCTCACGAGCTTTGCACTGCGCAGAACTGCGAGGTGTTGCGACATTGCCGGCTGGCTAATCCCCATGCCCTCGCGCAAGGCAGTAGCGTTCATGCTCCCTCCCGCCAGCTTCTCAAAGATCGCACGGCGGGTCGGGTCTGCCAAAGCTCGGAAGAAGTCATTCTCGATCATGCGAACACATAAGCACATACTTATGCGATTCGCAAGCTACTTCGAGGCAGCTTTCTGTTGCTGGTAGCGTTACCGGCTTTTGTTGTTCAGAACCACGACGGCGGAACCACGGTCAGGGTCGCAGCATTGCTCAGGAGCTGGTTTTTCGCTAACCAGCAAAAAACGACAACGCAAGGAGACCGGCAGCCATGAGCCTGTTCAACACGGTTCGCAACACGATCGTGCCCGTGCACAAGGAGGGTTACCCCTTCGTCGCCGCCTTCTTCGTCGCATCGCTGGTGCTGGGCTGGATCTTCAAGCCGCTTTTCTGGATCGGCATGGTCTTCACGCTCTGGTGCGCCTATTTCTTCCGTGATCCCGAGCGCGTGACGCCGCAGGACGACGATCTCGTGATCTCTCCCGCCGACGGCAAGGTCTCGGCGATCCAGATGGTGACCCCGCCGGCAGAGCTCGACCTCGGCTCCGAGCCGATGCTGCGCATCTCGGTCTTCATGAACGTCTTCAACTGCCATGTGAACCGGGCGCCGATGCGTGGTCGCATCGTCAGCATCAATTACCGGTCCGGCAGCTTCGTTAACGCCGAACTCGACAAGGCGAGCGAGGACAACGAGCGCAACGGACTGGTGATCGAAACACGGCACGGCCAGATCGGCGTCGTGCAGATCGCCGGCCTCGTGGCGCGGCGTATCCTCTGCTGGGCAAACACCAACGAGCCGCTGGACGCCGGCGAACGTTTCGGACTGATCCGCTTCGGTTCGCGGCTCGACGTATTCTTGCCTGCCGGTGCGGCGCCACGAGTCTCGCTCGGTCAGACGGCGATTGCCGGGGAAACGGTCATCGCTGAATTCGCCTCGGCCAAGGGTCCGGTCATCAGCCGCCGCAGCTAAGGCGCGGAACCTCCGAGCCCTTGCCGGAATTGCTCTAGGAACGATTGGAACGCGACATGGAAACACCCTTTCCGCCTTTCGAGCCAAACGGGCCGGATGATTCCGCCCGCGGTCCGCGCCTGCGCGAGATTCCGTTCCGCCTCGTCTTTCCGAATCTCATCACCATTTTGGCGATCTGCGCCGGGTTGACGGGCATCCGGCTCGCTTTCGAGAACCGTTACGAGCTCGCCGTCGCGATGGTGCTGCTCGCCGCCTTCCTCGACGGCATCGACGGGCGCGTGGCGCGGCTGATGAAGGCGACCTCGAAATTCGGCGCGCAGATGGATTCGCTTGCCGATATCGTCAATTTCGGCGTCGCGCCCGCGCTCGTCGTTTACGTTTTTGCCCTCGATCAGGCTCGTTCGCTCGGCTGGATCGCCGCCTTGATCTATGCGATTGCCGCCGGGCTTCGCCTTGCCCGCTTCAATGTCATGGCCGAGCGCGAAAACAAGGCGAGCTGGCAATCGGAATATTTCGTCGGAGTGCCAGCGCCGGCCGGCGCCATGCTGGTGCTGCTGCCAGTCTATCTCGGCTTCCTCGGTCTGGCGACGGACCGCACCTTCGCCTATCTCTCGTCGATCTACACCGTCGCCATCGCCTTCCTGCTGATCAGTCGGCTGCCGGTCTGGTCGGGCAAGTCGGAAGGCAACCGCTTGCGCCGCGATCTGGTGCTGCCGATGATGCTCGGCGTCGTGCTCTATGTGGCTCTGCTGATGAGCTACACCTGGGAGGTGATGGTCTTTACCGTTGCCGCCTATCTCATATCGCTCCCCTTCGGCGCACGCAGATGGCGGCGGAAATACGGGACCCTGACGATCGAGGAACCTGGCGTCGGCGACGACGATATCGGCCGGCACATCTGACCTGCGCGCGCTTCCGGATTCTCCGGGCCACGGAATTGCATCTCTCCCTGTTGTCAACTGTTCCCGGATATACGCCCACGTTTTCCCGGGGAAAACCGCTCTGCGGTTTTTATGGAACCGCTCCCTTCAGTAAGTATTAACCAACGTAGGCTTCAGTTAAGCCTCGCGAATTATGGTGGGCGTTCACAAATCCTGATAAGCGACGCCGCCGTTTTGTCGCTATTTCTGACCAAACAGCAAAATACAAAATACCCAGGGAAGCAACACGCAAGGAGAGTATCGTGACTTCGAAGAAGAGCATTACCGGCGAACAACAGGCGGCCAAGCCAGACCTCGCCGCCAACTATCGCCCGGTCGGCTTGAAGGCCGTTGCCGCGGCATCGCTGATGACAAAGAACAAGCCGGACAGCGTCAAGAAATCCGCTTGAGGCGCCGAGCTTCGAACGGCACATCCGCGCTTCACGTTTTGCGGCTGCCGTCATCCCAAGACTGCGGCATGCTTTGTTGACATGCCTCCGGCATTGCGGGTGAGCCGAACAGACCGCGGTACCGGAAGTGCCTACGTCGTTTTAGAAAAAACTCAGCTGGCCGTGATCCGGCCTTTGTTTCGCAGGCGCCTCAGGCGGTCTTTCGACGACAACCGGCTCTTGCAGGTCCGGCCCCATATTGGCAACCTTGTTGACCTTGTCGGAAATCGGGATCGCCTCGAAGAAATCGCCCTGAGCAGGCTGCATCAGGTCGACCACCTCGCGCGGTTCCTGCGTCTTGCAATCGAGCCAGCGCGAGAAGTCCTCCGGTTTGATGACGACAGGCATGCGATCGTGGATCGCGGAGATGTCCGCATTGGCTGACGTCGTCAGGATCGCACCGGTATCGACCTCCGAGCCATCGGCCGAGGACCATGTCTCCATCAGCCCGGCAAAGGCGACGACCCCGCCCCGGCGCGGCCTGATCCAATAGGCCTGCGACTTGCCGCCGCTCTCCTTGGAGGGGCGATGCCATTCGTAAAAACCTGAGGCCGGAATAAGCACGCGGCGATGACGCATCGCCGCTCGAAACGAGGCCTTGCCGATCGCGGTCTCGGCGCGCGCGTTGATCAGCAGCGGGAAATCCCTCGGATCCTTGACCCAACCTGGCGTGAAGCCCCATCGCACGAGAACGGCGCGACGATCGGGCAGATTGCTGCCCCGCTCCCGGCCCTCGCCTGCCATGACCACGAGGATCGGCTGCGTCGGGGCGATGTTGTAGCGCGCCGGGAAGTCCTCGAGATCGAGACCGGAGAAGGAGTCGCGCAGGTCGGCGCTGGAACTTGTCAGGGCGAAACGTCCACACATCGTCCTGTCTTTGCAGCCGGCCCGAGTCCGGTCAAGGCGCGTTGCATGCTTTTGCGTGACGGCTTCAGGCGCGCGGCGCAAAGAGGATGACGCTCGCCCCGGCAAGGCAGATCAGTCCGCCGCCGATATCATAACGATCGGGCACCCGGCCTTCGATCAGCCACAGCCAGGAGAGCGAAGCAAGAATGTAGATGCCGCCATAGGCTGCGAAGGTTCGACCGGCGGCATCGCTCGGCACTAGCGTTAGAAGCCAGGCGAAAAGCGCAAGCGAGATCATGCCCGGCGCCAGCCACCAGATCGGCTTCTCAAGCTTGAGCCACGCCCAGAAGGCGAAGCAGCCGGCGATCTCGAAAACGGCGGCAAACGCGTAAATGATATAGGTCACGCAAAGCCCTTTCGAATATTTTTTGCCTCCTTGTTGCACAGATGTCGTTATTTCGCGAACCGCTGCGCAATTTTTTGGGGCTTGTCTTGGGAGCTATCCCACAGGAAAATCGGGCCGGCCCGCAGCCGCGATCCGCAATCATCGGCCCGTCAGATCGAATAGGCCATCACAGCAAGAGCAGCCATGACCTCCACCGCCAAAGCCGCCTCCTCCGCCATTCTCGAACGCGACGGGCGATTCCTTCTGGTATTGCGACGCAACCCGCCCTCTGCCGACATGTATGCCTTTCCCGGCGGCCGCGCCGAGCCGGGCGAAACGCCGGAGCAGACCGCGCTGCGCGAGTTCCGCGAGGAAACCGGCATCTCGGCGCACGATCCGCGGCTGTTCTCTACCTATGACCTCAAGACGCATGGGCCGGATGGGAGCATCAGGAGCCATTTCTTCCTGTCAGTCTTTTGCGTCGACGCCGACCGGGAAATGGTGGCGGAAGCCGCCGACGATGCGGCGGCGCTCGGCTGGTATACGGTAGAGGAGATCCGGCGACTGCCTGTGCCGCAAAGCGTGCTCGAATGCGCGGAACGGCTGGCGGGCGGTGAATAGAAGTGGAAACTTTCAGACGCGCCTTGTTGCCGTCACGCTCAACGTATCAAGTGGAAGCATGATTCCCGTTCGACGCGTTGTCCTGTCCCTGCTCGTGCTTGCCGGGCCCACCATGGCTCAGGGCAAGAATACGGCGCCTGCGCAGGAGGAGATTGCGCCGCCGGTCGCGGCCGTGCCCGTGCCCTATGACGACAAGCTGGCGCGGCTCGCCGAAGTGCTGGGTTCGGTGCATTATCTGAGAACGCTCTGCAAGGCGGCGGGCGGCGATGAGTGGCGGGAAGGCATGAAGCAGCTGCTCGATTCGGAGACGGGTAACGAGCCGCAGCGCAAGGAAAGGTTGACCGCGGCCTTCAACCGCGGCTATCGCGCCTTCGCCTCCGTCTATACGGATTGCACCCCGGCGGCCATCGTGGCAGAAGAGCGCTACCGTAACGAAGGTGCAACACTCGCCACAGAAATTACTTCGCGCTTTGGAAATTGACATTTAATTAACCTGTTTTCGCATGCGGACGTGTCGTTTTGGGAAAAGGCTGTTAGTGTTATTAACGGTGCAGTAAGACATGAGAAGTTCTGAGGAAAAGACAATGGAAGCAAGCCTCAACGACATCGACGACATGATCGTCCACGAAAAGATGCAGGCGGCTCTGGAGTACCAGAACGAGGCTTGGGCCGACGGCATGGCCGATGGGATCGAGCCGGAGATCATAGCTGATGCCGCCATCGCGCATGCCCTGCGCGAAACCATCCGATTGCACGGGGAAAACAGCGCCGAAGCTCTGCTCGATTCGCTGCGCGACCGTATGCTTGCCGGCGAATTCTCCGCCAACCGCACCCTGCAATAAATATTCAGAGAGTTCGATGCCCATCGGTAAAGAGAAAGTTTCGCGAATTCGGCTCGCGCCGGTGTTGCTTGCGTTCAGCCTTGCCGCCGGCAACGCCTTCCTCGCGCCCTCGGCCTATGCGCTTTCCGAACTCCATAAGATCCCCGGCCAAGCCCCCAACGAGGCGCCGCCCGCACAGGGAAGTGCTGAGGGGCAGAACCAGCCCCAGGGCACCACCCCCGGCGTTCCCATGGCCGAGCCGCTGGTCAACAGCCAGAACAGTGAGGGCGTCGACAAGACGCCGGGCGCCCAGGACGCATCCAAGCCGGTCGAGGTAATTTACGACATCAACAAGGCGCCCGAGCCGGTTCGCAAAATGCGCCAACAGATTGTCGAAGCCGCCGCCTCCGGCGATCTCGAACGGTTGCGACCGCTGATGGGCACCGGCAAAGACCAGACGCAGGTGACGGTGGGTGAAGCAACCGACGACCCGATCGGCACGCTGAAAGATCTCTCCGGCGATCCCGACGGAGATGAAATTCTAGCCATCATGCTCGATATCGTCTCGACCGGTTTCGTTCATGTCGGCCAAGGCACAGCCGACGATATGTATGTCTGGCCCTATTTCGCCGAGAAGGATCTGAAGTCGCTGACACCGCCGGAACGGGTCGAGCTGTTGCGCATCGTGACCGCTGGCGACCTTTCCGACATGCAGGAATTCGGTGGCTATAATTTCTACCGCCTCGGCATTACGCCTGACGGCAAGTGGAAGTTCTTCACAGCGGGCGACTGACGCCGCCTCGCATGCGCCTTCCGCATGTCGCATGACCTTGCGATCCACTCCACGAAGTCATACCTCTGAGCGACGACCAACGCGACAGGTTCCGCCATGCCAGCCGTATTCCTGAAAGACCGCTCACTGCTCTCCGTCGGCGGCGCGGACGCCCAATCCTTCCTGCAGAACCTGATCACCACCGATATTGTTTCGCTTGCGCCCGATGAGGCGCGGCCTGGAGCACTGCTGACGCCGCAGGGGAAGATCCTGTTCGACTTCATGGTCTGGCGGGACTGCAACGGCTACCTGATTGAAACGGATGCGGCCCAGCTCGAAGGGCTGGCGAAGCGGCTGACGATGTACAGGCTGCGGGCCGCCGTTACGCTTACGCCTCAGCCTGAGAATGGCATTACCGTTTGCTGGGGCGAGGATACCGATCGCATCGGAGGTGCCCGAGACAGCCGCTTCGCCAAGGCAGGTGTCCCGCTGCGCCGCCGGGCAGGAAAGCATGGCGATGATGCGCCGTCACTCTATGAGAGCTTGCGTATCCGCCACGGTATCGTCACCTCGGGATCCGACTTTGCCCTGCAGGACGCCTTCCCGCATGACGTGCTGATGGATCTGAACGGCGGCCTCTCCTTCAAGAAAGGCTGCTATGTCGGCCAGGAGGTCGTCTCGCGCATGCAGCACCGCGGCACTGCGCGCCGGCGCGTTGTCACCGTGTCCGCCACTACGGCCTTGCCTTTAGCGGGCACGGAGATCACCGCCGCCGGCAAGCCGGTGGGGACACTCGGTTCGGTCGAGGGCGGCAGCGGGCTTGCGATCGTGCGAATCGACCGCGCCGGTGCTGCAATGGCGGAAGGCACGCCGCTGCTGGCCGGCCAAACGCCGGTTTCTCTCGCCCTGCCGCAATGGTCCGGCCTTGTCTTTCCCACCAGCGCAGACGAGGCCAGCGCGTGACGGCCAAAGCTCCGCGTGCCTGGCAACGCATGCTGTCCGGGCGCAGGCTCGACCTGCTCGACCCCTCGCCGCTCGATGTCGAACTCGCCGATATCGCCCATGGTCTCGCGCGCGTAGCACGCTGGAACGGCCAGACATCGGGCGATCATGCCTTTTCGGTGGCGCAGCACAGCCTCGTCGTCGAAGATATTTTCCGCCGTTTCAACAATGCGCGGCCGGAGGAATGTCTGATGGCGCTGCTCCATGACGCGCCTGAATATGTGATCGGCGACATGATCTCGCCGTTCAAATCCGTGGTCGGTGGCGGCTATAAGGCGGTGGAAATGCGGCTGGAGGCCGCCGTGCACCTGCGCTTCGGCCTGCCGCCTCACCCATCGCGCGATCTCAAGGACCGGATCAAGAAGGCCGACACGATCGCGGCCTATTTCGAGGCGACGGTACTTGCCGGCTTCACGCCCGCCGAGGCGCAGAAATTTTTCGGCCAGCCGCGCGGCATCAGCAAGGAGATGTTGCTGATCGAACCTTTGCCGGCGCTGGAAGCCCAGCGGCTGTTCTGCGAGCGCTTTGCGGCGATCGAGGCCGAGCGGCAGATGGTATCGTGAGCTTGATCGTCGTCTCGCCGCTCTCGCGCATCGCCGAAATGGCGGTGCGCCACAAGGCGCGTGACATGATCAGCCTGATCGCCAAAGAACAGGCCTTTCATCGGCCGGGTGTGATCGCGCCCGATCGTCACCTGACGCTTTCGATGAACGACATCACCTTCAAGGGCACGGGCGGTCTCGTGGCGCCTGACGAAACGCATGTACAGGCGATCATCGAGTTTGCCGCATCGTGGCGGCAGGAGACCCCGCTGCTCATCCATTGCTGGATGGGCGTGTCGCGATCACCGGCCGCGGCACTTATCGCCGCTCTGTCGATCGCGCCGGATCAGGACGAGGAAGAGCTTGTCCGTCGGCTGCGCGCCGCTTCACCTTTCGCAACTCCGAACACCCGGCTGATCGAGATCGGTGACACCTTGCTTAGCCGCGGCGGCCGGCTGGTTGCGGCGGTAAGGGCGATCGGGCGTGGCGCCGATGCGGACGGCAATGCGCCCTTCCTGCTGGCGATCCGGAACCCTGCCTGCGGTTGACGCTGCTGGCGTCTGCTCCATCTTGGCCTCGACCTCGCAATCTCCACAGGGCCAGATCATGGAACAACAAGCAGCCGATGTCCTTCTCGCCACCCGCACGGCACTCAGCCAGGCAAGCGCACTTGCAGTCCAATATTCCTTCTCCATTCTCGGGGCGTTGATTCTGCTCGTCATCGGCTGGACGCTGGCCGGCTTTGTCAGCCGCTGGGCCTATGAGGGCCTGTCACGCATCCATGGCATCGACGAGACACTGGCGCGTTTCTTCACTAATGTGGTGCGTTATGCGCTTCTGATTCTGGTGTTCATCACCGTGCTCGGCCAATTCGGCGTCCAGACCGCCTCGATCATCGCCGCCCTCGGCGCAGCCGGCCTGGCGATCGGGCTGGCGCTGCAAGGGACACTGCAGAATATCGCGGCCGGCATCATGCTCCTGATCCTCAGGCCGTTCCGGGTCGGCGAATATATCGAAACCAGCAGCGTGGCCGGCACGGTGCGAGAGGTCGGATTGTTTGCGACAGAACTCAGAACCGGCGACGGGCTCTATCGGCTGGCGCCAAATTCAACGCTGTGGAACACGCCGATAACCAACTTCAGCCGTGAGCCTACGCGGCAGAACGACTTGAAAATCAACATTTCTCGTGAGGACGACCTCGATCAGGCGATGGAGACGTTGATGGGCATTGCCAAAGGCAACCCAAGGGTGCTGCCGTCACCGGCACCCAGCGTTTTCATCGACGCGCTCGGTGACAGCACGATTTCGCTAACGCTACGCTACTGGGCAAAGACCGGTGACTGGTGGCAGGTCAGCCGCGATATGGTGAAGCGGGTAAAACTTGCCTTTGACGAAAAGGGCGATCCAGCCGCTGTGCGGGACGGTGGAAATTCCGCGCTGGGAAAAAGGTCCAACGGCACGGCGGCGGAAAAGCCAACACGGCAGTGAAACATTGCAGCGCGGGGCGATCGTCGGCCTATTCGACCACGCCGCAAGCAAGTCTTTCCCCGGCGCCACCGGAAGGCTGACTGCGATAATCGTCGGAATTGGCGTGCACCATCAATGCGCGGCCGCGAATGCCATCTTTCTTGCCATCGAGCGTGACCATGCCATCGAAGATCTGAGCTCTGAGCACGCCATCCTGTCCAACATACTGGTTGGGCATGTCGCCGGCATGCGGCCCCTTGGCGGCGAGAATGCCGTGTTCGGCAGAGCCCGGGTTGAAATGACCGCCTGCCGATTCGTAATGGCTTGCCGCGTCGCAGCGGCCGGTTTCGTGAACATGAAAGGCCACCCATTTATTCGCCGGCAGCCCCGATATCTCCACTTCGATTAGAACGCCGCCATTGGCGGCGGCCGTCAATTGGGCCCGACCATTTTCCTTGCCGTCCTCGCCGACGAAATTGGCGACCGCCGTCTGCTTGTCCTGGGCACTTGCCGGCAAGGCAAGGGCCAGCAGGCTCAGGGCGGCGATGATGCGCATGGCTTTCATGGAGATCTCCTTCCGTCCGGATGTCCTTCTGAACGTCTCAGCCCGGAAGGTGTTCCTCTGCGGAGCATCCAACGAGAAAAGCCGACCAACGGGCCGGCTTCAGATCACGTGAACGATGCTATCGTCAGGCGACGGCGTCGAAATCGAACTGCCCGTAGGTGTTGCGGTAGAGATCGTCGGATTGGCTGCCGGTCGCAGACGCGCTCTGCTGCAGCGGATAGGGCACGGCGATGCTGCTTGTCGTGCCGCTGTCGTGGGTATCCATCATCAGCGCAATCAGGCTGCCGGAAAATTTGGGCTGAGTCTCGCTGCCCATGTCTTCCTCCAGGAGTTCCTTGATGATGCCTGGCTTCTCATCGGCGGCACGTTCGCCGCGGCTCAATACGCCGTCGCCGTTTAGATCAAGCCGTGAAAGTGTCGCAAGATACGCATATGACGTGTCTGAAACGGATGTGGTGCGGGTCATACAAACCTCCATTCACCGCCTTTTGCCGGTGGTGTTTGTACGCAATACGAGGTGGGAAATCACTATTGACTCGGTGGTTAAACTGATTTGCGCAGTGCGTCAATAAGTTGTTAACTACTCGTTAACAATGGTTGACAGAAATTAACGGAGCGCGCTCGAACCGGGTTTCCGCCGCTGGCCGCCCCGGTATTCCAGTAATTTCCCAATATGGAAAGCAACCTGTCTGACGACGTGCACCTCTGCTGCACTGCAACCGAATATTAATCCGCCCGCTCCAAAATAGCCATCAGGCATTACCCGTACGTCACTCATAAAAATTGATTTCAATGGTTTCTCTGAGAAAGGTTTTCATGTCCGGTATTTTGAGGCACGTCCATCAGACGCGACGGCTCTTGCTATTGCCGTCAGCCAAGATGCTTTCCCATGAAGGCTGAAGCACTCTTCTGGCGGCAATGCACAGAGGCTGTCATGGCCGACGGATCAATTGACGCGCAGCGTCTGATGGAGCTGGTGATCGCAACCTATCGCGGCCATGAAAGCGACTATGATGCAATCGAGAGAAGTGCGGAAACCCTTCAAAAGGAAAACCAGACGCTGAGAGGGAATATATCGGCGCTCAGTCAAGCGTTCGACGGACAGAAAAAACTCTTCGAGATCGTCCTGAACAACCTGCCGCTCGGCCTCAGCGTTTTCGACGCCGGCCAGCGGCTGACGCTTTACAATATTCGCTTCCCTCAGCTCTTCGGCCTGACGCCGGAAGATATCGCCGCGGGCGCGACGATTGCCGAACTCATCGGCAAAATGCGCGGCAACGAAAGCACCGCCTCCAAAAGCGTCCGGCAGACAGCACGACCTTCCCTCGCCAAGGCAGAAAGCAGCAGCATCCGCCGACGCGAATGGCAGATGCATGATGGCCGCATCATTCAAAGCGTGGTGACCATCCTCTCCGACGGCAGCAGCATCGCCATTCATGCCGATATCACCGAGGATCGAAAGGCCGCCCAGCGCATCACCTATCTCGCCCATCACGATCCCCTGACGGGTCTTCCCAATCGGATGTATTTCCGCGAGCAGGTCGATGCGACGCTCGCCGAGCGCAAGCCGCACGAGCAGATCGCCCTCGTCCATCTCAATCTGGACCGCTTCAAATCGATCAACAACACGATCGGCGTATCGGTCGGCGACAAGATCCTGCAGCAGGTTGCGGAGCGCATCCGAGCTTCGGCTGGATCGGAAAACACGCTGGCGCGCCTCGGTTCGGACGAATTCGCCATCCTGCAGACGGGTAAGCAGCAGCCTAAAAACGTGACGGTGCTGGCCGACCAAATCCGCCGCGCGCTTTCCGAGCCATTCCTGAACGGCGAGAAACAGGTGACGCTCAGCGTCTCCATGGGTATTGCAATCGCTCCTGAGAACGGCGGGGAAACCGATATCCTGCTCAAAAATGCCGGCGTGGCGCTGTCGCATGCCAAGGCGGACGGACGCAAGCGCGAGCGCTTCTTCACCGGCGAAATGGAAGCGCAAATGCAGTTGCGCCATGCGCTGGAGGCAGATCTTCGAGCCGCCGTCGAGAACGGGGAATTCGAGCTGCATTACCAGCCGCTTTACGATCTTGCCGAGCGGCGGATCTGCGGTTTCGAAGCGTTGATCCGCTGGAACCATCCGTTCCGAGGCCGAGTGCCGCCGATGGATTTCATTCCGCTTGCCGAGGAGGTCGGCCTCGTCGTCGATATCGGCCGCTGGGTTTTACGCCAGGCCTGCAGGGATGCGGCCCAATGGCCGGAAAACATCAAGGTCGCAGTCAATGTTTCGGCGATCCAGTTCCGCAGCGGCAACCTGACGCAGGACGTCAGCGAAGCGCTTGCCGCCGCCGGGCTGTCGCCATCGCGGCTCGAACTGGAAATCACCGAGAGCGTGCTGATGGAAAACCTCAGCGAGGTGCTGCCGATCCTGCATGCCCTGAAGGACCGCGACATCCGCATCTCGATGGACGATTTCGGCACCGGATATTCCTCGCTGAGCTATCTCTCCAGCTTTCCCTTCGACAAGATCAAGATCGACAAATCCTTCGTCAACGACATCGTCGACAGCAAGGAAGCGCATGCGATCATGCGCGCGATCATCCTGCTCGGCGATGCGCTCGGCATGCGCGTCACCGTCGAAGGCGTCGAGACGGCGGCCCAGCTGACGCTGCTCGAAAGCGAGGAATGCGACGAGATCCAGGGCTATCACATCAGTCCGCCGCGCCCGGTCCGTGACGTGCCCCATCTTCTCTCCCCGCCGCCGAAGAGCAGCGGCGCGACAGCTTTTCAGACGCTCGAGCGCTGACCTCCCTCGATTGCGACTCGCACGTTGAGCCGCTACAAACCGGCTTCGAGATCTCCGTTTTTCGTAGCGGCGTCTTCCTGTGAAGCTCCCTTTGCTTTCGGCCGGCGCTCCTCGACGTTTTTCTTCCGACAAGAGGTGGCACAATGTTCGAGGCCGAAGCCTTCTCCCCTCATGAAACGCTCGCAGCGGCGCTGATCGCACACGCCGCCGAAGGCGACGACGGCTCACACGATCTTGCCCATATCTTGCGCGTCTTCAGGAACGCCATGCGCATCCATGCGGGAGAAGGCGGAGATGGGCGCATCCTTGCCGCCACCGTGCTGCTGCACGACTGCGTCGCCGTCGAGAAGAACTCACCCTTGCGGGCAAAAGCATCGGCCTTGGCGGCGGAAAAGGCTTCGGTGATCCTTTCCGAACTCGGCTGGAGCGAAGCGGATATCGAAGCCGCGGCCCACGCCATCACCTCTCATAGTTTTTCCGCCGGGGTGGCGCCGCAGACGCTCGAGGCGAAGATCCTGCAGGATGCCGACCGGCTGGACGCGATCGGCATGGTCGGCGTCGCACGCTGCTTCTATATCGGCGGACGAATGGGATCGGGACTCTACGATCCCTTCGACCCCGCGGCAACGAACCGGCCCTTCGACGACAAGCGTTATGCCATTGACCACTTCCAGACGAAGCTGTTCAAACTGGCGGAGGGATTCCAGACCGAGACCGGCCGCCGGATTGCGGCCGCGCGCGACAAGAGCCTGCGCGATTTTCTCGCGGCGTTCATGGATGAAATCTAGAGAACTATATCCAGGGAGAACGGCATGCGCATAAGCGACCTCTTCATATACCCGCTCAAGAGCGCTCGCGCCATTGCGCTGCCCGCCGCCGATATTGGCGCCGAGGGGCTTGCCGGCGACCGGCGGGCGATGATTATCGATTTGAACGGTCACTTCATCACCCAGCGCGAACTGCCGGACCTCGCGCGCATCGAGATCCGTCCGGAACCCGGCGCCTTTCGGCTGCTGATACAGGGAAAGTCTGAGCTAGCGGTGCCTCCGCCTCGGCCTGAAGTCCGCATGGATGTGACCGTATGGAAATCGACCGTCAGCGCCGCGGTCGCCGATCCCGACAGCAACAGGCAGCTTTCCGAATGGCTCGGCCGCGAGGTGCGGCTGGTCTTCTTCGACGGGCAGGCACGGCGGACGGCGAACGCCGAATGGGCCGGCGAAGGCTCGCCCGTCACCTTTACCGACGGATACCAGATCCTGGTGACGACGACGGGCTCACTGAAGGCGCTGAATGCCGATCTCGCCGCGCATGGCGAAGGCAGCGTCGGAATGGAACGTTTCCGTCCGAACATCGTCATAGACATCGATGAGGCATGGCCGGAGGATCGCTGGGCAGCGATCGAAATATCAGGCGTTCGTTTCGATCTCGTCAAACCTTGCTCCCGCTGCATCATGACGACGCAGGACCAGTTGACCGGTTCACGCGAGGGGCCGAACCCGATGCCGGCCATGGGTCGCATCCGCATGTCTGCCGACCGGCGTGTGCCAGGGCCGCTCTTTGGCTGGAACGTCACGCCTCGCGGCAGCGGACGGATCGCCATCGGCGACGAGGTGAAGATCATCGAGGCGCGGCCGGAGGGCTGGGCGATGAAGGTTCGCGCACGAGAGTAGGTTGAATTGCGGAAGGGCTGAGGGCGCTTTGTCCCTTATACATCGCAACATTCTCCCTCATTGCTGTGACAGGCACAGGAATGAGGGAGCGTGGGGAGAGTTTCACCGTCTCTCACCCATGCCGAGTGCGGCGTCGATAGCCGCCATGACGTCAGCCGACAGCGGTCCCTTTTCCAGTGCGCCGGCATTTTCCTCCACTTGGCTGATGGTGCGGAAGCCCGGAATGGGGAAAGTGCGCGGCGACCTCGCCAGGAGCCAGGCGAGAGCCCCCTGTGTCAGCGTGCGGCCGCCTGACGTCAGGAGATCGCGGACGGCATCGAGCCTTGCGGCAAATTCCGGAGCCATGCGCCCGTCCTTGAAATAGACCATCCAGGGGAGTGCCGCGCCGCGGACATCCTTGGCGCCCACTACCTTGTCGGAGGTGAACTTGCCGGTGAGCAGCCCCATGGCCAGCGGACCGCGATTGATGGAAATCAGGCCCTTCCCTTCGATCACAGCGATCATCTCCGGCACCGGATCGAAGACGTTCATCGTATGCTGGACCGAGACAAAGCCGGCGCGGCCGGCATGGCGGGCGGCGCGATCGGGAAAATCGGTGCTCCAGCCGAATGCGTCGATCTTGCCTTCGGCTCGCAGCGCCTCCAGCGTATCGAAGACAGCATCCGACTGTTCCAGCGGAAAATCATTGATGTGAAACTGTAGCAGATCAAGGCGATCGCGCTTGAGACGGCGCAGCGATGTCTCAACCGAGCTGCGAATGAACGCCTCATCGGCGAAGGCGCCAATTGCCTGCTTCGTCTCCGGATCGGTCGCGAAGCCGAATTTGGTGGCGACGATGATGCCGTCACGATTGCCGACCGCCCGGCCGAGCACCTCTTCCGAGTGGCCGGCGCCGTAGTTCGAGGCAGTATCGAAGAAGCGGACGCCGAGCGCGATGGCGCGATCGATCGCTTCGACGGATTCATTGTCGTCGACTTCGCCCCAACCAAGCGGCGTGTCACCAGCGAAGAAAGGGCCGCCGATTGCCCAGCACCCCATGCCGAGGCGCGGGATTTCGCGACCGTTCCAGAGCGTGATCGTCGTCGGTGATGCGGTCTTGGTCAGCATGGAATCCTCCTTGATTGGCAATCAAGAGATAGGAGCCACCGATCAGCGGGTAAACCGCCAAATCCGGAGGATATTTTGCAGCAGTAAAAAATCAGGTCAGGCGGGGACGCCGTTCGGATCGGAAAGCGTCCGCGAGGCTGGATCAAGCGCCCTGAGCGCGGCCCGCACGAAACCGTCACGGGCTGCCGCAGCCTCGATGCCGCGCGGCTCGTAAACATGGCGATGCAGGAAGAACCCGGTCAGACGGAACGCGGCAGCAAGGCTGTCGAAGTCCGCCGCGTGATTGCCTTCGACACCGAGGAAGGGCGGCAGGACCAGCATCTTGTCGGCCCACGGCGCCCCGGCGCTACGGCTCACGGCGCGGCCGGACTTCGGCGAGACATAGACGAGATCAGAGCGGGCGCCGGTCGCCGCGCATTCGGCAAGATCGAGCCCGAAGCCGAGATCGTTCAGCACCGCCAGCTCGAAACGTACGAAAAGCTCACCGGCATCGGCCGGGTTGTGCAGATGATCGAGGATCACCTCCAGCGCGTCGAAGAGATGCGGATGCGGGTCTCGCTCCGGCAGCAGCCGCAGCAGAGCGCCCATCGCCTGGACCCCGTAGACGGCGGTCGCCGTTTCCATCAGACGGGCGGCGCGCAGCGTCACAGGCTCGACGCGGAATTCGCCGAGATGTTCGTCGAGCCGGGCGCGCCAGACGACCTCGACGGCATTGCCCGCCTGCAGCACCGGCTGCATGGCGCGCGAACGGCCGGAACGCACCAGGCCGAGGTGACGGCCGCGACCACGCGTCATAACCTCGGCGATGACGCTCGTCTCGCCGTGGCGTTTGACACCCAGAATGATTGCCTGGTCCTGCCACTGCATAAGAAGTTCCTGCGACCGATTACCTTATCGTAGCGCATAAATCGGGAAACCGGAATCGATTTCCCGAAGGATTGCCCGCAGTTTCAAAGTGATAGCATCAGGCGCTCTCAAGCAGATCCCGCGTCCGTCACGGACTACGTTAGGCCGCAGCCGGCAGAAGCCTCTGCAGGAATTCGCGCATCGCCTTTTCGTCGAACGGCTTCACCAGCAGCGGTATGTGCTGAAGGTCGCACGGGAAGTCACGTATATCGGAATAGCCACTGACAAAACCGAAGGGGATGCCGGCATCGAGAAGATGGCGGGCAAATCCGAAACTCATGCCCTCGCCTAGGTTGACGTCGAGAAGAGCGAAATCATACGTCTCCGCAGCGATGGCGGCTCTTGCCTGATCGAGACTGCCGACAATATCGATGCTCTCGACACCGGCCATGCGCAGGATATCCTCCGCCTCCATCGCGATGATCAGACTGTCCTCGAGAACCAAAACACGGAGTGCGTTCATGCTTCCGCGCCCCTCGTCGGGCGCTTTTCGCAGCGCCCTGGCCCTTTCGCCAACATCATTGCCCTCCGGTGCCCCGCATGGCACGCTATCGGTGAATTGCGCCACCAGTTCTGAATAAACCATTTTTCTGCCCGGTCGATAAGAATCAAAATCGGAGGAAAGATGACGACCGACCTTATTTTCCGAAAAGCTTAACTGCATTTAAAAAAGACATAGGCCATCGGGCTAAATGAAGGGACGCTTGCCCTCTCCAAGTCCTTCCCAACCGGCGATCGCCATTAACTCCTCACCGTTTTGAACTTCGCAGCCGCGTTCCTGCCAGCGGATCAAACCGCGTTCTCCAAGCTTTCTCAGCGTCTTGTTGGTGTGAACGATGGAAAGACCGAGAGTGTCGGCGATGTGCTGTTGAGTGATGGGGATGAATTTGCGGCCGTTGAAGAGATCGAGCTTCCTGCCGCGCTCATACAAGAAAGCGATCAGATAGGCTGCTCTTTCCAATGCAGTGCGACGGCCGATGGAGAGGAGATGCTCATCCAATATTCGTTCTTCGCGCGCGGCAATCCACGTGATGTCGAAGGCGAGCGAAGGATGTTTGTTGTAGAGCGTCATCAGCCGGTCGCGCTCGAAGACGCAAAGGGAAACGGGAGACAGCGCTTCGATGGAATGCTGCATTTCGCCGGCGATCGTTCCCTGAAGACCGATCAGGTCGCCCGGCATGATGTAATTCAGAATCTGGCGGCGCCCGTCCTCCAGCATCTTGTAGCGGAAGCCCCAACCGGACAGCACGGTGAAAAGATGAGCGCTGTGGGCGCCTTCGACAAGAATGGTGGAGCCGGCATCGACGGCAAGCTCGCCGCGTTTGAAACGTGAAACGAATTCCAGCTCGTCTCGGCTGAACTCCCTGAAATGCGGCAGAGGCCGCAATGGACATAATTCGCAAGGGGTCTTGAATGAATGGATGCGTCTCGACGTCGCCATGCCTGCCCCGCGGTCGCGCAAACGACGGCCAGTCTGGCCGCCGTTGACCGAGGAATGCGCAAAGCTCGGATTCGTTCCGCAACGAGACGGATTTTTTCCTAAGAAACAAGGGGCTGGAGGCTTCTCGATAAAATCGTTGCCGTCCTTATTTAGGGAATTCGAGGCCCATTTCGCGGAAGCGCTCGGGGTCATCGCCCCAGTTCTCGCGGACCTTGACGAAGAGGAAGAGATGGACCGGCTGCTCTAATATTTCCGACAATTCCTTGCGGGAGGCAGTCGAGATCGCCTTGATGGTTTCGCCACCTTTGCCGAGGGCGATCTTCTTCTGGCTATCACGCTCGACATAGATCACCTGCTCGATCCGAACCGAGCCATCCTTACGCTCTTCCCACTTTTCCGTTTCGACATGCGAGGAATAGGGAAGCTCCTGGTGCAGGCGCAGGAACAGCTTTTCGCGGGTAATCTCCGCGGCGAGCTGACGCATGGGGAGATCGGAGATCTGGTCTTCCGGATAGTACCACGGCCCCTCCGGCAAGGTGGTGGCCAGATAGTCCATGACATCGTCGCAACCGGAACCGGTTTCGGCCGAGATCATGAAAGTGCGATCGAAAGCAATCTTCTCATTGGCGGCGGCGGCCAGCGCCAGCAGATCCTCGCGGTTGACGCGGTCGATCTTGTTGAGCACCAGGATCTTCGGCTGCTGGACTTCCTTCAGGCCCTCGAGGATGGCTTCGGCGTCGCCGCGCAAACCGCGCTCGCTGTCGATCAGCAGCATGATCAGATCGGCATCCTTGGCGCCGCCCCAGGCAGAAGTCACCATGGCCCGGTCGAGCCGACGGCGCGGCTTGAAGATGCCGGGCGTATCCATGAAGACGATCTGGGCATTGTCATGAATGGCAATGCCGCGGACGATCGCGCGCGTCGTCTGCACCTTGTGACTGACGATCGACACCTTGGCGCCGACGAGGCGGTTCACCAGCGTCGACTTGCCGGCATTAGTCGGCCCGATCAGCGCAACGAAACCCGAATGTGTCGGCCCATTGGCTTTTACGGCAGCTTCGGCCGCGATATCTTCTTCTTGTGTCATTGTCCCGTCAGTTTCCGGCAGACGATTGCTGCCAAATGCCTTCACGCTCGAGCATCTTGGTCGCCGCAACCTGTTCGGCGGCACGCTTCGACCGCTCTACGCCGGTTTCCGGCTTTATGCCAGCAACTTCTACCGTCACCTTGAAGCGCGGATCATGATCCGGTCCGCTGCGTTCATCAACCCGATAGATCGGTGTGACGCCGAATTTCGCGTGTGACCATTCCTGCAGCTCGGTCTTGGCGTCGCGCTTGGCGCCGTCGGCCCTGACCGCCCTGCCCTGCCAATAGCGCAGGATGAACCGGCGGGCGACTTCGAGACCGCCATCGAGATAGATCGCGGCGATCAGGCTCTCGACGACATCGGCGCGCACATTCATCATGCGCTTGCCGGTCAATTTCTTCACATCGGCGCCGGTGCGGATATAAAGGTGGAGATTGAGTTCGTCGGCGACCGCTGCACAGGTTTCGGCGCTGACGAGCTGGTTGAGGCGAACCGAGAGCTCGCCTTCCCCGGCCGTGCCGAAGGTGCGGAACAGAAGCTCGGCGATGCAGAGCCCGAGGACCCTGTCGCCGAGAAACTCCAGCCGTTCGTAGTTGCCGCCCTTTTCGGTACGGGCGCTGGCATGGGTCAGTGCCCGGTCCAGGCGTGCCTTTTCGGCGAAGTCATGGCCGATCAGGCTTTCGAGCTTTGCGCGGTCCGCCGCAGAAAGCGTCTGCGCCTTACTCATTCAACGACCTTGAAAAGGCGGTCCCAGCGCATGTTGGTCGGCCACTTCCAGATTTCGCGGAAAGACGTGTCGTTGCCGAGCGAGAAGAAGATGACGCTGGCGCGACCGACAAGATTTTCAGCCGGCACGAAGCCGACGTCGAAGCGGCTGTCGAGCGAGTTGTCGCGGTTGTCGCCCATCATGAAATAATGGCCTTCCGGCACGATAAACTCACGGGTGTTGTCGCCGCGCGAGACCGGCGACTGGTCGAGCGTGTCGTAAGTCTTGCCGTTATCAAGGGTTTCGCGGAAGACCGGTACGTCCTCGCCCGGATCGAGCTTGTAGTCCGAGGTGAAACTGCCATCCGCCACCTTCGGAACCGGCTTGCCGTTGACGTAGAGGACGCCGTCGGTGACCTGGATATGGTCGCCGGGCAGGCCGATGCAGCGCTTGATATAATCGACATCGGGATTCGGCGGGAAGCGGAAGACGACGATATCGCCGCGCTTCGGATCGGAGCCGAAGATGCGGCCGCTGAAGAGATCAGGCGAGAAGGGCAGCGAATACTTCGAATAGCCGTAAGCGAACTTATTGACGAAGATATAATCGCCGACGAGCAGCGTCGGCATCATTGAACCGGACGGAATGGTAAAGGGCTGGAACAGCACGGTTCTGATCACCATCGCCAAAATCAGCGCCTGAATGATGACCTTGATGTTTTCCCAGAGGGCGTTCGGCTTGGTATCGACTTTTTCGGACACGCAGTCTTATTCCTTCAAGACGCCGTAAAGGCGCAATTCCTTCTGCCGTTCTCTCTAGCGGCTTCGGCCGGTTGCGGCAATGGCGACAACATGAAAAGCGACGAGAGGTCGCGTTGAAACGCTTCTGCGGTCGCTACCAAACGCTCCCGGGGTCGCGTTGAAACGCTCCCCGGGGTCGCCATCATGGCCTTTCGGGCAACGCCTCGATGATAACGAAGGCCTGCGCCAAGGGATAATCATCGGTTATTGTCAAATGAATGGCGGGTCTATGGCCCGCGGGCAGCATCGCTTCCAGGAGCGCGGCGGCGGTACCGGTCAGTTGCATGGTCGGCTTGCCGCTCGGCAGGTTGACGACGCCCATGTCCTTCCAGAAGACGCCCTGGGCTATGCCGGTGCCGAGCGCCTTCGAACAGGCCTCCTTGGCGGCGAAACGCTTGGCATAGGATGCGGCGCGGTTTGCCCGGCGGTCGGAACGGGCGCGCTCGATCTCGGTGAAGCAGCGATGAGTGAAGCGCTCGCCGAAGCGCTCGATCGATTTTTCGACACGACGAATGTCGATCAGATCGCTGCCAATGCCGATGATCATGCCGGAACCTTCCGTCGCTCAAGAATTCTGTACCGGTTCATACGCTCGGCATGTCGCTGGCCGTACCCGCCAGGCGCAGACGTGCCCGCTCCAGCAGTCGCGTGCGGCGGCGGGCCTGAAAACCTTTGACGGTGTAGAACGTCAGCGCATAGAGCGCAACGGCGGTTACGATTCCCGGTGGGATGGCGCCGATCAACATCGGCTCCAGCACGGGCTTCCACAATTCGGTGAAGTTGAGCTTGTGAAAGAGCGCGGCGAGATCCACCGCCTGACCGGCCAGATGATCCTCACGGCTGAGCAGCAGATGGCCGATTTCCCAGGTGATACCCCAGATGAAAGGATAGGTCAGCGGATTGCCGAAGGCCGCGCAGCCGAGAGCCGCGGCCACCATATTGCCGGAGAGGAAATAGGTGATGACGAAAGCCATGACGAAATGCACGCCAATGAACGGCGTCCACGAGACAAAGACGCCGGCGGCAACACCGGCCGCAACCGCATGCGGCGAAGCGCTCAGGCGCAGAATGCGCATTGTCAGGTAACGGATCGGGCGAAGGAAACCTTTTCGGGGCCATAGAAGCTCCCGCATCTTTTCCTTGAAACCCGCAGGCTTGCGACGGCGAAACAACATGGCCGCTATTTAGTGCAGTGCACCGGACCATGACAAGAGCGGCAATGGTACCGCCCGAAACAGCCCCCTTATCTTTCTTGCAAAGGAGCATCTTCATGCCGAGGGGCGCTCATTATACGTAACGTCCCTCACTCGACAAAGTATAAAGGCGGTGTCAGCGATTGCGGAACAGACCGCGATCGACCTGACGCTGACGAAACTCGAGATCGATACGATCCAGCGAGCCGTTCAGATAGGCCATTTCACGTTCCTGCGTCGTCGGCGCGCGAAAGGCGCGAGCGATTTTCCTGATAGGATCAAACATTACCTTGTCTCATCTTCTGTTTACGTTTTCGATGACCAGAAGATAGTCCCGGCAAAGGTTAATTACCACCGCCGCAACATGGACACAGCTATGCGCTCAACGCATTCCTTGCCTTATTGCTGCGCCGTCGCGAGTAGAGACCGATGATAAAATGTGCATTTTGGTCGATCAGCTCCATGGCAGGCCTGACAAAAGCCTACTCATAGAGCCGCCGGACCGTGGCGATGCAATCCAGGTCCTTCATCTGGGCGAGCAACTGGTTGAGCTGCCGCAGGTCCCACACCTCGACTTCGAGCATCATCTCGGTGAAATCGGCTGCCACGCGCACCGTGTTCAGCATGCGAATATTGACGTCGAGCCCGGCCACGGTCTGGGCGACCTTGGCAAGCGTGCCGGGCTCATTCAATGCATTCACCATGATACGCGCCATGAAACGCGATTTGTTGGCCTCGTCGAGATCCCAGCGCACGTCGATCCAGCGATCGGGCTGATCGTCAAAACGCTGCAGGCTCGGCGACTGGATCGGATAGATGGTAATGCCCTTGCTCTGATCCATGATGCCGACGATGCGGTCGCCGGGCACGGCGCCGGTCGAGGCGAACTTGACGTCGACATTGCCGGACAGGCCGCGGATCGGGCCGACATCGACATCGGCATCGAGTTCCGAATGGCCGCCTTCGGCCCCTGTTTTAGCCTTTCCGGGAATCTTGAAGATCATGCCCGCGGCGCTGCGGACGTTGAACCAGCCGTCATCGCCGGAAGGCTTGACGGTGACGCGCTCGTCCTGGTGATCAGGATAGACGGCGCGCAGCACGTCGAGCGAGGACATCTCGCCGCGACCGACGGCGGCGATTGCATCCTCGACATCCTTCTGGCCCAGACGGTGCAGCGCCGGCTTCATCGCCTCGCGCGAGAAAATCTTGCCGGCCCGGTTGAAGGTGCGCTCGAGAATGCGGTGGCCAAGGCCTGCATATTGCTTGCGGATCGCCATGCGGGTGGCGCGGCGGATGGCAGCCCGCGCCTTGCCGGTGACAACGATTTCTTCCCACGCCGCCGGCGGAACCTGCACGCCGGAGCGGATAATCTCGACCTCGTCGCCATTCGCCAGCCGCGTCACCAGCGGCATGATGCGGCCGTTGATCTTGGCGCCCACCGTCGTGTCACCGATATTGGTGTGCACCGCATAGGCGAAATCGATCGGGGTGGCACCACGCGGCAGGGCAATCAGCTTGCCCTTCGGCGTGAAGCAGAAGACCTGATCCTGAAAGAGTTCGAGTTTGGTGTGCTCAAGGAATTCCTCCGGGCTGTCACCCTCGGCGAGCGCCTCGATCGTATGGCGCAGCCAGGAATAGGCATTGGATTCGCGCGAAAGAATGTCGCCATCGGCATTGGTGGCGCCATCCTTGTAGAGCGTGTGGGCGGCGATGCCGAACTCGGCGATTTCGTGCATGCGCTTCGTGCGGATCTGCAACTCGATGCGCTGGCTGGAGGGGCCGACGATGGTGGTGTGGAGCGAACGGTAATCGTTCTGCTTCGGCGTCGAGATATAATCTTTGAACCGGCCGGGCACGACGCGCCAGCGCGTATGGACGATGCCGAGCGCCCGGTAACAGGATGGAATGTCCTCGACGATCAGACGGAAGCCGTAGACATCGGAAAGCTGTTCGAAGGAGAGCGACTTCGACTGCATTTTGCGAAAGACCGAATAGGGCTTCTTCTGCCGGCCCTTGACATAGGCGCTCGTCAGGCCGCTTGCGACCAGCAGGTCGCGCAATTCGGCCTCGATCTTCTTGACGATGCCTTCGTTGCGTTTGGAGAGCTCTTCCAGCCTTTTCGTGACGGTCTCGTAGGCCTCCGGGTTCATGTGCCGGAAGGAAAGCTCCTCGAGTTCCTCGCGCATATCCTGCATGCCCATGCGGCCGGCGAGCGGCGCATAGATTTCCATCGTCTCCTCGGAGATGCGGGCACGCTTGTCGGCCGACATGTGATCGAGGGTACGCATATTGTGCAGGCGGTCGGCGAGCTTGACGAGGAGCACCCGCACGTCATCTGATATGGCGAGCAGCAGCTTGCGCAGGTTCTCCGCCTGCTTGGCCTTCTTGGTGACCAGATCGAGCTTCTTGATCTTCGTCAGCCCCTCGACCAGGCGGCCGATGTCCTCACCGAAGAGTTCGTCGATTTCGGCGCGCGTCGCCGTCGTATCCTCGATCGTGTCGTGCAGAAGGGCGACCGCGATCGTCGATTCATCGAGATGCATATCGGTCAGGATGGCAGCGACCTCGAGCGGATGGGAAATATATGGGTCGCCGCTCGCGCGTTTCTGCTGGCCATGTTTCTGCATGGCGTAAACATAGGCCTTGTTCAGCAGTGCTTCATTGGCATCGGGCTTGTATTGCTGAACCCGCTCCACGAGCTCGTACTGCCGCATCATTCCAAAGCCACTCCGACAAAAATAAAAGCGCGCCAATCAACGATTGGCGCACACATGGGCAATAATATGCCTAAGCAATAAAGGCGCAAGATTGACGATTGGTAATCGTCGCTCTTTTCCGGTTCAGATCCGGTCGAGACGCTTAATAATCGTCGCTCTTTTCCGGCGGCACGAGGCCCTCGATACCGGCAAGCAGCTCTTCTTCCGACATCTGGTCGAAAGTGATCGTCTCCGGCAGGTCATCCTGCTCCTCGCTATCGGCGGCAGCAGCGCCGCCGGCCGCGATCATGCTGGCCGGATCGGGCTCGGGCTCGTCGACTTCGACATGCTTCTGCAGCGAATGGATCAGATCTTCCTTGAGATCATCGGGGGAAAGCGTCTCGTCGGCGATCTCGCGCAGCGCCACGACAGGATTCTTGTCGTTGTCGCGATCGATGGTGATCGAGGCACCCTGGGAAATCAGCCGGGCGCGGTGGCTGGCGAGCAGAACCAGCTCGAAGCGGTTCTCCACCTTGTCGATGCAATCTTCAACTGTGACACGGGCCATTGCCTGTCCTTTACGGTCGTCATTTCGGGATTAGCACGCCCGATACAATTAAAACCGGGCAAATACAAGTTTTTCGTTCCGGCTCTCCTCGTCTTTATCCGGTGCCGAGCTAAATTTCCATGGAGAATGTGACAATTCTACCAAAGGTTGCTTGGAATATGCGGAATCGTGCCCTAAATCTCTCTTATATGAATAGATGGTAAAGTAAGCATCAGATCAAGGATCACAATAAGCCATTGTATTTATTGCAATTTGATGCCCTGCGAATTTCGATTTCTCTCATTGGAATTGATAAGCGATGTTTGACCCACGCGAAAAAATTGCACTCTTCATTGACGGCGCCAACCTCTACGCTGCATCCAAGAGCCTCGGTTTCGACATAGATTACCGCAAGCTCTTGAAGGCATTCCAGAAACGCGGCTACCTCCTGCGCGCCTACTATTATACGGCGTTGATCGAGGACCAAGAATATTCATCGATCCGTCCTCTGATCGACTGGCTCGACTATAACGGCTACAAAGTCGTCACCAAGCCCGCCAAGGAATTCACCGACTCCATGGGCCGGCGGAAGATCAAGGGCAACATGGACATCGAGCTGGCGATCGACGCCATGGAGCAGTCGGAAACCGTCGACCATCTCGTCATCTTCTCCGGCGACGGCGACTTCACGAACCTCGTCGAAGCGCTGCAACGCAGAGGCCGCAAAGTCTCGGTGATCTCGACCATGGCGACGCAGCCGCCGATGATCGCCGACGACCTGCGCCGGCAGGCCGATCATTTCATTGATCTCTTGTCGCTGAAGGCTGAGATCGGTCGCGATCCCGCGGAACGGGCGCCGCGCCCGGTCGAAGTCGCCCCAGCCAGCGATTTCGGGGACTAATCGAAGCGTCGCGAGCCGATCGGCTGCGGCGTGATGGGTTAGCCGTTATCCTTCAATAAGCGGCTCTTCTGCCGGTTCCAGTCGCGCTCCTTCTCGGATTCGCGCTTATCGTGCAATTTTTTGCCCTTGGCGAGCGCCAGCTCCATCTTCGCCCGACCCCGATCGTTGAAATAGATCTTCAGCGGGACCAGCGTCATGCCTTCGCGGTTGACGGCGGAGCGCAGGCGATGGATTTCACGGCCCGACAGCAGCAGCTTGCGGCGCCGGCGCGGCTCATGATTGAAACGGTTCGCCTGCAGATATTCCGGCAGGTAGGAATTGATCAGCCAGATCTCGCCGTCCTCATCCGACGCGTAGGATTCGGCGATATTGGCCTTGCCTTCGCGCAACGACTTGACCTCCGTGCCCTTCAGCACCAGACCTGCCTCATAAGTATCGATGATCTCGTAGTTGAAGCGGGCCTTGCGGTTTTCGGCCACGACCTTGTTCACCACGCGCTGGCTGCCTTTGGGGGCCATGACGATATTCCCTTCGGGGCGCGAAAAGCCGCGCCCTCATTGCTTACCCCTTATGTAAGGGAACGAGCCGGCCTTGTGAAGGCGGCCGGTCTCCTCAGTTCAGCAATCCTGCATGACGCATGGCGGCATCGATCGCTGCTTCGGTTGCCGGCTCCAGCGTCGAAAGCAGCGGCGAGCGGACGTTACGGCTCATGCGGCCGAGCTTGGAGAGACCGTATTTGGCGCCGCAGAGACCCGGCTCAAGGAAAATTGCCTTGTGCAGCGGCATCAGGCGGTCCTGATATTCGAGCGCGCGGGCGTATTCACCGGCCAACGTCGCGGCCTGAAAATCGGCGCAGAGGCGCGGGGCGACATTGGCCGTCACCGAGATGCAGCCGACGCCGCCATGGGCGTTGAAACCGAGGGCTGTCGCGTCCTCGCCGGACAATTGCCTGAAATCCTTGCCGCAGGTGATGCGCTGCTCGGAAACACGCTCGATCTTGCCCGTCGCGTCCTTGACGCCGACGATATTGCTATGTGCCTTGACGAGAGCACCCATCGTTTCGGGCGTCATATCGATCACCGAACGGCCCGGAATATTGTAGATATAGATCGGCAGGGCAACGGCCTCGGCAATCGCAGAAAAATGCGCAATCAGCCCCTTCTGCGTCGGCTTGTTGTAATAGGGCGTGACGACGAGCACGGCGTCGGCGCCGACCTTTTCGGCGTGCTGGGCGAGTTCGACCGCCTCACGCGTATTGTTCGAACCGGCGCCGGCCATGACCGGAACGCGTTTTGCCGCCACTTCGATGCAGAGTTCCACGACCTGCTTGTGCTCGGCATGCGACAGCGTCGGCGATTCGCCGGTCGTTCCCACCGGAACGAGACCGCTGCTGCCTTCCTTGATCTGCCAGTCGACATGGGCAGCGAAGCTCGCTTCGTCGATCAGTCCGGCATCGGTGAAGGGGGTGACGAGGGCGGGAATGGACCCATTGAACATGCAAAGCTCCTCACGACCAAATCCTTGCTTCGGCCGCATTCCATGAATATTTTGCGCACCATAAAGCGCTGAAATCATCGCGACAAGCGCGGAGAGTTCGGTTTAGGGCAAATTCCGATAGCAGATGTGAATGAATTTTACCTGGTACGGTAAGGTTTCGTTAAGAAGCCTCTAGCCAAATGAACAGGGCGTGTTTTCCGTTGCGAGATCCCGGATGAAGAAAGCTGTCCTGATTCTGACCGCCTTCGGCTTCGTTGCCGCCGCGTGGGGCAGCGTTGCGTCCCCGCTTCCCGGCGAAAGCATTCCGACGCCTGAAGTCAAGCCGATCGGCTTCGTCCCAGAGACCTCCATACCGGAAGCGCTGACAACCGGCGCCATCCCGCGCAATCAGGCCGTTGCGCCGGTCGCCAATGATCTGAAAACCGGACTCGACGCGCTTTCTGCCAAGAACCCGCAACTGGCTCTGTCAATCCGCGACAGCATGCGCGAGGATACGCTCGATCGCCATATCCTCACCTGGGCGATCGCCGTCTCCGGCTTGAAGGGCGTTCCCTCCTATCAAATCGCCAGTGCTGCGCAGGAGCTCAAGGGATGGCCTGGCCTTTCCAGGCTGCGCGCCTATTCCGAACGCGCGCTCTACGACGAAAACCCCGACCCGTCAGCCGTGCTCGCCGCCTTCGGCGACACCGCGCCGGAGACGATGCAGGGCGCCATCATTCTCGGGCGGGCGCTGATTGCGACAGGCAAGCAGGCGCAGGCAGCAAAGTATATCCGCAAGGTCTGGCGCACCGAGGCGCTCGACAAGGCGAGCGAAGACAAGATCCTCCTCGAGTTTTCCGCCCTGCTGACGCCAGCCGACCACAAGGCGCGGATGGACTATCTGATGTATCGTGGCCGGGTGGCGCAGGCCAAGCGCTTCGGCGACATGGGCGAGGCGCAGTCCCTCTACAAAGCCTGGGCCGCCGTCGACGCCAAAGCTGCCAATGCCGACGCGCTGCTCAATAGCGTCGAGGCGAAATGGCGTGGCGATGCCGGCCTGCTGTTCGCGCGCATCGAATATCTGCGCAGGCAGGACAAATATGCCGAAGCGGCGGCGCTTCTGGAAAAGATGCCGCGCGAGCCGGGCGAACTCGTCAATTCCGGAGAATGGTGGAACGAGCAGCGGATCGTCAGCCGCGGCCTCGTCGACCAGGGACAATTCAGACCGGCCTATCGCATCGTCGCAAGCTCCGCGGCAACCAGCCCGACTGATATCGTCGAGGCCGAATTCCATGCCGGATGGTATGCGCTGCGCGGGCTGCAGGACCCGACAACGGCGGAAAAGCATTTCCGCAAGATTCTGGCGACTTCGAACGGTCCCATCTCGGTGTCGCGCGCCTGGTACTGGCTCGGGCGAGCAGCCGAGGCCGGCGGCCCCGGCAGTTCCGGCGAATTCTACGGCAAGGCCGCGAATTTTCCCGGCACCTTCTATGGACAGCTCGCTGCCGAAAGGCTTGGACGCAAGACGCTCAACGTCAGTTATCCCACGCCGAGCGCAGCCGACCGCCAGCGTTTCCAGGCGCGCGAGGCCGTGCAGGCAATCGCCCGGCTTGAGGCAGCCGGCCACGGTTGGCGGGCCGACATCCTCTATCTCGCACTCGCCGATCAGCTGCAAAGTCCCGGTGAACTGGCGATCCTTGCGGCGCAGGCCGAGCAATCAGGCAATCATCATCTGTCACTGCAGGTCGGCAAAATCGCCTATGGCCGAGGCATCGATGTCGCCGCGCTCGCCTTTCCCGTCGGCGTAATCCCGCCGAATGCCAATATCTCCGGCTCCGGCAAGGCGCTCGCCTATGCCATTGCCCGGCAGGAAAGCGCCTTCAATCCGGCCGCCGTTTCGGCAGCGAATGCACGCGGCCTGCTGCAGCTTCTGCCCGGCACAGCTCAGGCGGTGGCCAAACGCCACAACATCACCTTTTCGAAGGACAAGCTGACGGCCGATGCGGGCTACAATGCGACCCTCGGTGCGCATTATCTCGGCGAGCAGATCGAAGCCTTCGGTGGCTCCTATATCCTCACCTTCATCGCCTATAATGCCGGGCCGAAGCGCGTGCCGGAATGGATCGGACGCTACGGCGACCCACGCGGCAGGCCGATCGACGAAATCATCGACTGGATCGAACGCATCCCCTTCCCCGAGACGCGCAATTACGTACAGCGGGTGATGGAGAATTATGAAGTCTACAAGGCCCGCCTCGGCCAGCCGACGGATATCGAGCGCGACCTGATCGGCGGACGCGGCGCCTCCTGAAGTCGTTTGGCGCGGCTTGAAAAGCAGGCTGGTCTTTGTTTTCCGCATGTCTTTATCGCAAAACCGCTGCACACTTTTGCGAGACATGCTCTACACCTTCCAGATCAGACAGGTCTCGAGGAATGCGATGCCGGACGTGGATGCAGGCGGTTTCCAGGAACGATTTTACCATTCTTCCGATGGGCTGACGCTTTATGCCCGCGACTACCGGCCCGCCGGGGCCGCAGCCGCCGAAAGGCTGCCGGTGATCTGCCTGCCCGGTCTGAGCCGCAATGCCCGGGACTTTCATCCGCTTGCGCTGCTTCTCAGCCGCGACAGAACTGGCCCGCGTAGAGTGATCGCCCTCGATTCGCGCGGGCGCGGAAATTCCGCATGGGATGAGAACAAGGCCAATTACAATCTCGCTGTCGAGACCGGCGACATCATTGCCGCCTGCACGGCATTCGGCATCGAGCGGGCGGTTTTCATCGGCACGTCGCGCGGCGGCCTGATCCTGCACTTGATCGCGGCGGCACGGCCGGATCTTCTCGAAGCCGTGGTCCTGAACGATATCGGACCGGCGATCGAGGCGGGAGGGCTGGCGCTCATTCGTGACTACCTAAACAGCGGCAGGAAGCCGGCCGACTGGAAAGAGGCGGCCGACATATTGCAGGTGAATCATGGCGCCTCGTTTACTGCGCTTACGGGCGAGGACTGGCGCGAAATGGCGCTTGCGCTATATCGCGACGTCGGCGGAAGGCCGGTCGCCGACTTCGATCCGGCTATCGCCGAGGCACTGAGATCGATCGATTTCAGCCAGCCGCTGCCCGATCTGTGGGCACAATTCGAAAGCCTGAGCCGCTTTCCGCTGATGTTGATCCGCGGTGAAAATTCACCGCTGCTGTCGCAGGAAACAGTGAACGAAATGGCCCGACTGCATCCCGGATTGGTCCTTCACACCGCCGGAGGGCAAGGACATGCGCCCCTCCTCCATCTCGGCAATATCTCTGCAGCAATTCGCGCTTTTCTGGCCACTTGCCGGTAGGCTGTATCTGCAAACGGATGCGGCTTCCGCTGATACACAGACGCTTTTGGGGGCGGCCGCCTGGAGGTCTGGCGCCACCTCCATCCCCGGCGTGTGTAGGACGCCCCTCGCCCACACCTCGTCCGCGGCCCCCTCAGTTCGGTTCCCGGATGGCATCATCCAGGCCGCGCAGCAGCGGATAGAGGAAATAGGAGATCACCGTTCTGTTGCCCACCTTGATCTCTGTGGAGACGGTCATGCCCGGCAGCAGCCTGACCGGCACGTCCGAGACGTTCAGCCTCGTATCGGCAAGCAGGATGCGAGCCTTGAAGAAGGGCGCGGCCGGCTGGCCCGGGGTGGCGGTCTGTTCCTGCTGCTGGCCGGTCATGAACGCGTCCTGGCTGATGGTGCGAACCTCGCCCGACGCGGTGCCGTATTTCTGGAAGGGATAGGCGTCCAGCTTGATGCGGGCCTCCTTACCCACGGCGATGCGGCCGATGTCGCGGGTGTTGATCGAGACTTCGGCTTCGAGCGGCACGTTGATCGGCACCAGTGTGACGATCGGTTCGGCTTCGCGTACCACGGAGCCGATGGAGCGCTGGGCGAGGTCGAGCACGACGGCGTCGGCAGGTGCTGTCAGCGACACCATGTTGCGGCGCAGCTCCATCTTCTTCAGCTCTTCATCCGCCATGTCGCGCTGGCCGCGCAGCTCGACCAGCTGTTCCATCGCGGCGCGGCGGAAATCCTCGATGAAGGCCTGCCGGTCGGCTTTGAGCTTGGCAAAGGTATGCGCGGCCTCGTCGGCCTTGCCGCGCACGGCCGTCAGATCGGACTCGACGTCGAGGCGGGCGTCGCGCGAGCCGAGCATGGTGATCAGCGATCCGCTCTGCGTGTTGAAGAGCCGCTCGCGCGCTCCTTCGATCTGCGAGAGCGTGTCGCGTCGGTCGATGAGCACGGCCTCCTGGTTCTTGGCCGCGGCAAGCGCTGCCGACTGGCCGGCGATCTGCTGCTCGAAATTCTGCAGCTGCGCCGTGTAGAAGGCCCGCCGCTGGCCGAAGAGCTGCAACTGCAGCATCTCGTCGGGCGTCGATCCGGCCATCATTGTGTAGTCATCGCCGGCAAGTTCCGCCTCGATGCGCTTCACTTGGGCGTCGAGTGCGGAGAACTTCGCCTGCTGCTGGTCGACATCGGCCTGGCTGAAAGTGGCGTCGAGCGTTGCGAGCGTTTGTCCGGCACGCACCACCTCGCCGGCCTTCACATCGATCGTGCGAATGATCGAGGTTTCCAGCGGCTGGACGACGATGGTCGGTTGCGTGGTGACGAGTTTGCCGGGCGCGATCACCACCTCGTCGATCTCAGAGACGGACGCCCAGATGATGGTCGCAGCGATCAGCGCCGTCACGCAATAGAGCGTCATGCGCGCAATGCGCGGCGGAGCACGTTCCTCGAGCTCGACGGCATCGGACTGAAATTCCGCGATAACAGGCGGCAGCGGCGGGCGGGCGACGAGCAGCCCGGTCCTTCCGTCTGGCCCCCTATTCGAGGGGCCATGGTTCGAGGAGCCCTTGTCTGATGAAATTGGCAGGTTCTCGCTGGATTTTGTCACACGCGCGTTCATGCGACCTGCCTCATTTGCTGGGCCCACAGGTGGCGATAAGTCATGCAGCGCGACACCAGCTGGTCGTGCCGGCCGATATCGGCGACCTTGCCCCGATCGATGACGAGAATGGCATCGGCATCCACAAGCGTCGAAAGCCGGTGCGACACGATGACGACGGTGCGCCCGGCGGCGATCCGGCTCAGATTTTCGCGGATGATCGCCTCGCTGTCGGGGTCGAGCGCGCTCGTCGCCTCGTCGAAGATCAGGAGCTTCGGATCGGTGATCAGCGCGCGCGCTATGGCAAGCCGCTGCCTTTGGCCGCCGGAGAGGTTGGCGGCGTTTTCTTCCAGCATCGTGTCGAATCCGCGCGGCAGGCGCTCGACGAATTCTTCCGCGCCGGCGATGCGGGCGACCTCCATGATTTCCTCGATGCTGGCATCCGGTTTGGCGGCAGCGATATTGTCGCGCACCGTGCCGCGAAACAGGAAATTATCCTGCAGCACGACGCCGATGCTGGTTCTCAGATGCACGAGATCGATTTCGCGGCTGTCGTAGCCGTCCATGCGCACCAGCCCCTCCTGGCTCTGATAGAGGCCCTGGATCAGTCGGGTGATCGTCGTCTTGCCCGAGCCGCTCTTGCCGACGACGCCGAAGACGCAGCCCGCCGGAATGGCGAAGGACACATTGTCGAGCGCAGGCGCCGCATCGGGAGCATAGCGGAAGGTGACCCTGTCGAATTCGATGCGGCCATGCAGATGCGGCCGCACACCTCGGCCGCGTCCGGCCTGTTCCGGCCGCTGGTTCATGATCTCGCCGAGCATGCGCACGGAAAGCGCCACTTCCTGATATTCGTGCACCATGGTGACGATCTGCACCAGCGGCCCCGAGACGCGGCCGGCGAGCATATTGAAGGCGACCAACGCGCCGATCGTCATGGAACCGCTGAAGACATCGAGCGCGCCGAGCCCGATGATCGCCACGCTCATCAGCTTTTCCAGAAGCCCGGTCATCGACTGGGCGATGGTGGAGATTTTTTCGACCCGGAAACGCACCGAGATCGACTGCGCCGAATAATCGTCCCAGACCTTGCGCTGTCGCGCTTCCAGCGCCAGTGATTTCACCGTGCGCATGCCGTGCACGGTTTCGACAAGCAGGGCCTGCCGGTCGCCTTCGGCTTGGTAGAGCGCCTGCAGACGGCGTTGGAACGGCCCGACGAGCATCATCACGACAAGCCCGACGAGCGCCGCGAAGCCGAGCACCACGAGCGTCAGCTTGACGCTGTAGAGGAGCAGGATCGGCACGAAGACGAAGAGCGATACGCCGTCGAGCAGCGTCAGGAACAACCGGCCGGTCAGGAATTCGCGGATCCGTCCCGTCTGCTGCATATGTTTGACGAGAACGCCGGCCGATGCCTGCTCGAAGAGCGCGATCGGCAGGTTGAGCAGATGGCCGAAGGTGCGCGTCGCCACCCGAATGTCGATCCTGTTGGTGGCGTAGAGCAGCAGATAGCGGCGCAGGAAGCTGAAGGTCGCGTCGAAGACGAGCGCCACCGCGATACCGACGGTCAGGACCGTCAATGTCGCGTAGCTCTGATGCACGAGCACCTTGTCGATGACGAGCTGGAAGAACATCGGCGTTGTCAGACCCAGCCCATAGAGCACGAAAGCTGCGAGCGCCACATCGCGGAAGAAGCTGCGCTGCCGGATGATTTCGGGGACAAACCAGCGGAAGCCGAAGGGCCGGTCCTCATCCGACATACGGTAGTTGCGCTTCAGCAGAACCACCGATCCGAGCCAGGCCTTGGCGAATTGCTCCTCGCTCAGCAGCATGACTTCGGGGCGCGTGGCGAGCGGGTCGAGAACGCGGATCCGCTCATCCTCGCCCTCCCCGAGAGCGCCGGCGATGACCACCCAGTTGCCGTTCGAAAGTTCGGCAAGCACCGGGAAAGCCTCGCCGAGTTGGAACAGGCTTCGCCAGTCGAGGGCCAGATGCCTGGCCCTCAGACCGGCATCCTTGGCCATTCTGAGCATTTGCCGCACCGCCACCGGATCGTTGCCGACGCAATAATCGTGCTGCAATCGCTCAGGAGAAAGGTCGACGCCGTGGTGACGCGCGACGAGCGCAAGACAATGCAGGTTGGTATGCAGAAAACCACTCATGGCCCACCCGAAACACTACGAGACCGAGGCTGTCCCTGTTGTCAGTTGAAATTCGGCGAGGCGTTTGAAGCGCCCTGCACCGACTGGATATCGGTGGCGGCTGCAGCCGACATGTCACCGATGCGACGGACCGCGCCCGCCTCGACCAAGCCGCCAAGCGCCTTCTGCATGAGATCAACCGCATTGGCGAAGGCGTCGACAGGCATGATGATGCGCTGGCGGAAAACCGGCTTCGGATTGTTGTTGGCGTCCCGATCGGTGGCCGAGAGCGACATCAGGTCGATGCGCACGATCGTTCCTGTGACGGTGATTTCGCCGATACCGTCTGCATAAAGTTCGCTGCTCATTGTTCTCTCCTCTGGTTGATAATCAAAACCTGTTCACCTTTGAGTCGGCGCATCGGATTATCCGAAATTCGCTTCACATTTTTCCGTTCGATGCGTGCGTATCGTGCCGCCATGGCGGAAACGGATCGCGAAGACCGACGGCGGTCTGAGGATCGAAACCCGTCTCGTCACCGGTCAAGCAATCGTCGAGCGCGATGCGGATGGCGCCCTCGTCGAAGCCGGAGCCGATGAAGACCAGCTCCTGACGGCGGTCGCCCCAGACATCGTCCCAATGCCGGTCGAGTAACTGGCGGAATTGCGGATGGCGCGGCCAGTGCGCCCGCGGCACCGAGGCCCACCAGAACCCTCTGGTGTCGATGCGGCATTGCGTACCGGCAATCGACAGCAGACCGATCTCGTCCGGCCGGGTCGCCAGCCAGAAATGGCCTTTCGCCCTGATGACGCCGGGCAATGGCTGCTTGAGCATGCGGCCCAGCCGCGCCGGATCGAAGGGGCGGCGGCTGCGATAGACGAAGCTTGTTATGCCGTATTCCTCGGTCTCCGGCACATGATCGCCCCAGCCGTAAAGCTCCTTGTGCCAGAGTGGATGGCGGGCGGCCTTGGCTTCGCTGAAAAAGCCGGTATCCAGGATCGCGCCGAGCGGCACCTGGCCGAAGACCGCCTCGATGACAAGGGCATCCGGATTGAGTGCTGCGACGACCCGGCGAACTTCGGCGAGACCGGCGCTGGGCACGTCGCCCGCCTTGTTGATGATGACGACATCAGAAAATTCGATCTGCTCGACGAGCAGTTCCACGAGCTTGCGCTCATCGTCCCCGTCACGCCTTTCGCCGCGATCGGCCAGAAACTCGTCGCTCTGGTAATCGGCAAGCAGATTGACCGCATCGACGACGCAGACCATCGTGTCGAGCCTTGCCACGTCGCAAAGGGCAGCTCCACTCTCGTCGCGGAAGGAGAATGTCGCTGCTACCGGCAGAGGCTCGGCGATCCCCGTGCCCTCGATCAGCAGATAGTCGAAACGGCCGGCGGCCGCCAGCCGCCGCACCTCGCTGAGGAGATCTTCGCGGAGCGTGCAGCAGATGCATCCATTGGTGAGCTCTACCAGAGTCTCATCGGTGCGCAGAAGGTCTGCACCTCCCTCGCGCACGAGATCCGCATCAATGTTAACCTCGCTCATATCGTTGACAATGACCGCAACCCGACGACCCTCCCGATTACTCAGGACATGATTGAGGACAGTCGTCTTCCCTGCGCCGAGAAACCCGGCGAGAACCGTAACCGGCAATCTGTTGTCTGCACGCATCATCGATACTCTCACTCTTTACTCGATGGTCGGCTTGCATCCTTGTGGGCGTTACGCCGCGAGCTGCGGTTTGAACGCCACGTCCACATAGTAGTTTGTGCTGTTGTAAGTGCTGGTCGGGAACAACCCGCTCGATCCATAGGCATAGAGGCCATTGTCGCCGCTGAACGCCCTGAGGTCGCCGCTGGTCTTCTCAGTGCTGAAATAATTGCCCGTCGCCGAGTAATTGCCGTTTGTGCTGTAGGAAACGACGTAGGTCGTATCCGCTGCGACCGCGACCTGCTGGGTGAGCGTGGCAGTCTGCCAGCCGCTTGCCGTTTCGTTGCTGAAGGTGACGGTTGCAAGCAGCGTGCCCGAGGCGGTCCAGAGATAACCATTATGCGGGCCGGTATTGTCGGCGCCCTTATAGAAGCGGATCCCTGTGACCCAGCCGGCCGTGTCCGCCTGAAATTTCATGCCGAGATTAACCGGATGATTGTCGTTCACCGAGACGACTGCAGGCGTTTCATTGGCGCTGAAGAGGTTCTGCTCGCTCCCCTGGGCGTTGACGGTAAGCCCAACCTGGGCGGATGCCGTGCCGCCCTGACCGTCGGCGATGGAATAGCTGAAGCTCGCCGGCCCGGTATATCCTGCCGTCGGCGTGAAGGTGACGGTCTGCGTCTGATTGTCGTAGGACACCGAACCGTTGACCGCGCCGCTGACGCCGGTGATGACAAGCGGGTTGCCATCCGCATCGCTGTCATTTGCGAGCAGATTTGCAGCGGCGATCGACAGAGCCGTATTAGTATAAGTCGTATAGCCGTTGTCATTGGCGGCGACCGGCACCGTATTGCCCGTCGATTGATTGAAGACGACGTCAACCCAGTAATTCGTCGACTGATAGCTTGACGTCGGGAAGATCGAGCTTGATCCGACCGAGTAGACGCCATTGCTGCCTGCAAGCGCCGTCAGCGAGCCATTGATATGTGCCGTGTTGAAATAGTTCGACGTCGCCACATAGGTGCCGGTCGTGTGGTAGGAGGCGACATAGGTCGCACCCGCCGTGATCTGTAGCGGCGTGGCGAAGTTCGCGGTCTGCCAGCCGGAGAGCGACTCGTTGGTGAAGGTGACCGTTGCGATGAGCGTGCCGTCGGCTCTCCAAATGGAGCCGGTATGCACGCTGGTATCGCCGGCAGCCTTGTAATAGCGGATGCCCGAGATCGTGCCGGTCGAGGAAGCGACGAACTTCATGCCGAGTTCCAACGCCGTATTGTCGTTGAAGCTGCCGCCGGTCGGTCCCTCACTTGCCGTAAACAGTGTCTCGCCAGCCGAACCCGTCTGGACGGTCAGGCTGACATTGCCTTGATCCGTGCCGCCGCGCCCGTCCGACAGCGTATAGCTGAAGCTCGCCGGTCCTGAATAATCGTTGGCCGGCGTGAAGGTGATGGCGCCGGTCTGCTTGTTGAGAGCGACCGTGCCATTGACGGCATTGCCGACGGCCGTGATGGTCATCGCATCGCCATTGGGATCGGTATCGTTTGCCAGGAGCGAGGCAATGGAGATAACAAGCGTTCCGTTGTGGCCGGTGATCAGCCCGCTGTCGTCGGTCGCGACCGGCTGGCTGTTGGGGCCGGCATCGAAGACCACGTCCACCCAGTAGTTGCTGCCGCCGGGGTTCTGGCCGGGGAATGTGCTGGGCGTAGTGCCGTAGGCGAAGACGCCGCCGCCATCGACGGCCTTCAGCTGGCCGCTGGCATAGGGCTCGTTGAAATAGTTCTGGGTGAGCGAGTAGTAGCCATTGCTGTGATAGGAGGCCACATAGGTCGTGCCGGCCGCGATCTGGATCGGGCTGGAGAACATCACCGTCTGCCATCCCGAGAGCGATTCCCCTGTCGCAACGCCGGTCGCCAGCAGCGTTCCGGTGCTGCTCCAGAGGCTGACGACGTGTTCGCCGATGTTATAGAAGCCCTTGTAGAAGCGGATGCCCTCCACCGAGCCTGCCGTCGTCGCTTGGAAGCGCAGGCCGAGCTCGACTGAATCGCGATCGACCGCTACTTCGGTCGCGGGCTTTTCCGCCAGCGTCCACAGGCCCTGCGTGCCCGGCAGCGTAACGGTGACCTGCTTGCCGGCCGATGGCGCCTCCAGATTGACGCTGTCGTCGACGGCGCGTGACAGGATCGTATAGGTGCCGCTCGCCTGGACGACCCAGTTATAGCTCCAGTTCTCGCGGCCCGTGGCCTTGAACCAGTGCTGGCCGCCATCGGTGGAGACCTCGACGCCGGCAATGATGCCGCCGCCGAAATCCTGCGCCGTTCCTGATATCGTCACATGCTGCCCTTCGAGGAAGCTTGCGCCGACGATGGGCGAGGTAATCGACGAGGTGGGCTTCAGCGTGTCGGTCGATTGGGTCGCGAGGATCAGGCTCGCATCGAGCGTCGTCGGCTGGATGCCCATGTCCGCGAACATGTTGACCATCGCCTGCTGCACGTTGCGATCGGTTGACGTTGCCGGCCCCTGATGCTGATCGTTCAGCCCCCAGGACCAGAAGACGGTGCCGGCGCCGAAGACGAGTGCGCCGCTTGCCGCCCGGTACATGGTCAGGCTGTGGGTCGCCACCGCATCGCCGACCGTCGAACCGTAATCGCGCAGATAAGTGTTGACCGCCACCGAGGAGAGCGACAGGTTGATCAGTCCAGCCGGACGGAATCCATTCTCGACATCCGAATCCCATTCATAGCCGAGCAGGTTCTGCACCAGATTGTAAGTCTCGCCCGGCTGCAGCTCTGCCACATCGGTATTGCGCCAGAAGCGAAGGTTCGAATAGTCGTAGGGGATGGAGATCGTATCCTGGCGGTAGCCGTCCACCTGAAACATCGTGCCCGTCAGCGAATTTTCCGGCTCCTGCCCCGGATCGGCGTAACGCGGATCGCGCCAGGTTCCGGTGCCGATATTGCTCGGGTCCGTGCTCGTGCCGTAGGTCTCCTTGTAGCAGACCATGGTGCGGTAGGCTTGGCCGCTGCCATCGATGCTGCTTTCCCAGCGAACCTTCCAATAGACTTCGTTGCCGCTCCAGAAGGCGAGGTTTACGCCGGCATCGCGCGCGGCCTCCACATTGGTGCGCTGCCCGGCCGACCAGTATTCGTCATGGCCGACCGACAGGAAGGCATCATGGTTCAGCAGCAGGCTACCGCTACGCGTCGCATCGACACCGGAAATATAGGACACGTCGTAGCCGTTCTGCTCCAGCCACTGGATGGCTGAATGCTCGACGCCAAAAATGAAGTCGTGCGAGCCGCCGACCGGGCTCGTATTGGTGATGATCGGCCTGTTGTAGCTGATCGCCGAGGCGCGACCGATTGCGGTCAGGCCGCAGCTGCAGTTCGGCGGCAAGTAGCCAATCATGTCAGCGGGATCGACGGGGACATCGCCGTAATAGAGGCTGGCGCCGCCCCAGGCATTATAGGCCTGCCACGTGGTATCCGAGGTCTGGAAAACGATATTGCTGTGCGAGGAGTCGTCGCGCACGACGAAGGGGATGATGCTGGCATCCTCGGTGCCGTCCTCACGCACCAGCTTGGCGAAATAGACCCCGGAGACGGCATCAGTCGGAATCTGCCAGCTCGCCGAGACCGACCAGTTGCCGCAGTCGATGAGACCGAGCGACATGTCGACGATCGGATGCGGCTGGATCTGCGCCGTGGTCAGCTGCTGCTCGATCGAGTCGACCTTGCGCGCACCGGCCCCGCCGTAATAACCCATCCGGTAGATATCGATGCGGTAATGCGTGGAATCGGTGGCGATCTTGAAATCGACCGTCTGGCCGATATTTGTGCTGATTTCAGTGGCGAAGCCCTGGATGGTGCCCTTGCCATCGCCCTCCAGGCCCCACTCGCTGATCGGGTTGCCCTGTTTCAGGTTTTCCAGTGCGATCTTGTTGAGCGTGACCGCAGCCGGAGCCGCCGCCGGTGCGGCCAGCGCTGAGACCGCGGTCGTATCGGCGGAAGCGTCCTGGCTCGGCTCCACCGTGAGGGATGCTATCGAGGTATGAAGCCGCAACGAAGCCGTGTCGAGACTGCTGGAAGACGTCACCGGCGCCGCCGTCGTGGCGCTTCCGGTGTCAGCATCGCTGGCAATACCCGTCAGCACGGGGGCGGCAGGCAGTGTAGCAGCCTCTTCATAGGGATCCGGGGCAAGTACGATGTCTTGCGATGCCGAGGAAGTCGTGTCGAAGATCGTCGCAGCCGACGCCGTCTTCGTGGATGTGTCCTGCGCGCCGCCATCGGCGGCAGTCGCCGACATCGGCGTCGACGATGCAGGCGACGACTGCATGTCGCCTGATGATATCAAGGAAGATGTAACCGTGCCGGTGAGGGATGATTGAACGGTTGCGCTGCCTTGATTGGCAAAGTCGGAAGAACCCTGAGTGCTCGAAGACACGACGGTCGGAGTTCCAAGCAGCGCGGCCCAGGCCGAGGTTGTGTGACTGATGCACGGCGTGCCGCCGGCAGCAGTCAAGTATTTGCGATTCCTCACATGAAATCTCAGCAAGAGCGGCGTCCCCATTCCCGTCGACCAGCATTGAATAGCTTCATCCTGCCAGCTTTCGGAGCGGAACGTACGACAGCAATCTTGGGTATGTGGGTGGTACTCCATACGCCGATATGATGATCCTCACCGCATATCCGGTTCTGGAGCCGTCTGGTGCTTCCGCTAAGCGGCGGACGCTGTGTAAGAGGAAGCTGGTCGGTCTTGTGTTGCCGGTCCGGCTGGTCGAGCCGGCAAACTCCGGCGCCGCCCGGTGCTACCAGGCCGGAAAGGGATCTTCGAGAGCCGACCAGTCCCGCGGATCCGAGCTGGCCAGGCAGTCGTCCAACGCGCTGCGGACGCCTGTCTCGTCCATGTCAACACCAATGAACACGAGTTCCTGCCGACGATCGCCCCAAGCGCTGTCCCATCGGCGCTCGATATGCTGGCGAAACTGGTGGTGGCTCGGCCAGTCCTGCCGGGGAACGGCCGCCCACCAGAGCCCCATGGGTTCACAGCGTCGTTGCGCTCCGGCCGCCGACATCAGACCCACGTGACGCGGTCGCGTGGCCAGCCAGAAATGACCTTTGGCGCGGATGACCCCTGGCCAGGGCTCGTCCAGGAATGCCCGAAACCGTATCGGGTCGAAGGGACGCCTCGTGCGATAGACAAAGCTCGATACCCCATATTCCTCCGTCTCCGGAACATGAGCACCCGGGCTGTACAGTTCCTTGTGCCATAACGGGTGAGCGGCGGCCTTTGCTTCGTCGAAGAGGCCCGTACTGAGAATGGTTGCAAGAGAAACCTTGCCGAAGTCCGTCTCCACCTGGTGCGCATCCGGGTTGAGCGCAGCCACCGTCTTGCGGACTTCTGCGCGAATTTCCTCGGTCGCGTCCGAGACCTTGTTGATCACGACTACGTCGGCAAACTCGATCTGGTCCACCAACAGGTCGATGAGTGTCCGCCGGTCCTCGCCGTCCCGCTGCATGCCGCGATCGCGAAGCAGATCGGCGCTGCCGTAATCAGCCAAGAGGCTGGCGGCGTCGACGACAGTCACCATCGTGTCAAGTTTGGCAAAATCGGAGAGCGAAACACCATTCTCGTCGCGGAAGGAAAAGGTGGCAGCGATGGGGCGCGGCTCGGCAATGCCGGTTCCCTCTATCAGCAGATAGTCGTATCGCCCCTCTTCGGCCAGTCGCCGCACTTCCGTCAGGAGGTCATCGCGCAGGGTACAGCATATGCAGCCATTGCTGAGTTCAACCAATGCCTCCGTCGTATGCGACAGGTTGCAGCCGCCGTCTCGAATGAGACTGGCGTCTATGTTCACTTCGCTCATATCGTTGACAATGACAGCGACCCTGAGGCCCTGACGATTGGTCAGCACGTGGCTGAGAAGCGTCGTCTTGCCGGCGCCGAGAAAGCCGGCGAGCACTGTCACAGGGAGCCGGCCCTTGTTCATCGCTGTCGCTTGAATGGGAGCGGAGGCCGCGTTCCTCTCTGCGATCCGCATTTGCGTCGTGTCAGCCTCATTCGAAACCGATCCCCTTTGCATCACGCGACCAGTTGCGGCCGGAAGACGACGTCGGCGTAGTAATTGGTTGAATTGTAGCTGTTGGTCGGGAAAAGACCTGCGGTGGCGGAACCGCCATAGGCATAGACGCCATTGCCGCTGGCCGGCGCCGTCAACGGACCGTTGCTGACAGCGGCCGTAAAGAAATTGCTGGTCGCCACGTAAGCGCCTGTCGTGTGATAGGAGGCGACATAGGTGGTATTGGCGGCGATGGTGACTGGGTTTGTGAAGTTCACCGTCTGCCAGCCGCTCGCGGTGGTTGTGGTGAAGGTGGCGGTGGCAAGCTTGGTGCCTGTCGCGGTCCAAAGGTCGACGACATTCTGGCCGTTGTCATTGGCGCTGCGATAGAACCTGATGCCGGTGACATCTCCGGCAACGTTCGACGTGAACTTGACGCCAAGTTCGAGCTGCTGACCATCGTTGAAGGTCCGGCTCGGCGTGCTGGAAGCAGAGAACAGGCTGTAGGTCGTCGGTGCCGTCGACACGGCGATATTAAAGGTCTCGTTGGCGGCAAGGCTGCCGAGATCGGTTGCCGTCACCTTGATGCCGTAAGTGCCTGACGTCGTCGGCGTGCCGGAGAAGGTGCGCGTCGAGGCGTTGAAGCTCAGCCAGGAAGGCAGCGCCGTGCCATCGGCGGACGTTGCCGCATAGGCCAGCGTGTCGCCGCTGTCGACATCGGTGAAGGTGGTCGTCGGCAGCGTGAAGGAGAAGGCAGAGCCGACAGTGGCGTTCTGGGTCGTCGTCTGGACGGCCAGCACCGGCGCATCGTTGGCGCCATGGATGGTGATCGTCAGATTCGCCGTGGCCGTGGCGCCAGCGCTGTCGCGCATCGTGTAGCTGAAGACATCGCTCAGCGTGTTGGTCGACTGTCGCAGCGCCTGGACGGTCGCATTGTTCTCGTTGACCGCATAGCTATAAGCGCCCGATGCATTGAGCACGAGACTGCCATAAGTGCCGTTCAGCGCCGAGCCGAGCGTGCCTGACGTCGTCCCGAAACGGACTGCCGTGACGGTCTTGGTGTCGCCGGTATCCGGATCGGTGTCGTTGGTCAGCACGTTGCCGCTGGCGGCCACGCCGCCCGAACCATTGGCCACACCGCCCTTCTCGGTCGCATCCCCCGTATCGGCAACCGCCGTCGGCGTCGTATTGCCTGATGTCGACACGGCGATATTAAAGGTCTCGTTGGCGGCAAGGCCGCCGAGGTCAGTCGCCGTGACCTTGACGCCGTATGTGCCTGACGTCGTCGGCGTGCCGGAGAAAGTGCGCGTCGAGGCGTTGAAGCTCAGCCAGGAAGGCAGCGCCGTGCCATCGGCGGACGTTGCCGCATAGGCCAGCGTCTCGCCGCTGTCCACATCGGTGAAGGTGGTCGTCGGCAGCGTGAAGGAGAAGGCAGAGCCGACAGTGGCGTTCTGGGTCGTCGTCTGGACGGCCAGCACCGGCGCATCGTTGGCGCCATGGATGGTGATCGTCAGGTTCGCCGTGGCCGTGGCGCCGGCAGCGTCGCGCATCGTGTAGCTGAAGACATCGCTCAGCGTGTTGGTCGACTGGCGCAGCGCCTGGACGGTCGCATTGTTCTCGTTGATGGCATAGCTATAGGCGCCCGATGCGTTGAGCACGAGACTGCCATAGGCGCCGGTGAGCGCCGAGCCGAGCGTGCCTGACGTCGCCCCGAAGCGGACCGCCGTGACGGTCTTGGTGTCACCGGCATCCGGATCGGTGTCGTTGGTCAGGACGTTGCCGCTGGCGGCCACGCCGCCCGAGCCATTCGCCACGCCGCCCTTCTCGGTCGCATCCCCCGTATCGGCAACCGCCGTCGGCGTCGTGTTCGAGCTCGACGTGGTAAACATCACATCGACAAAATAATTCGTCGACTGGAAGGTGCTCGTGGGGAATAGGCTGTTGCTGCCATAGGCATAGACGCCATTTCCGCTGGCCGGCGCCGTGAGCGGACCGCTGGTTACATTTGAGGTGAAGTAGCCGGTGGTCGACGAATAGTGACCGGTATTGGTATGGTAAGATGCGGTGTAGGTTTGTCCGACCGTCAGCGATACCGGACTGGTGAAATAGGCGGTCTGCCAGCCGCTGGCGGTCTCGCTTGTGAAGGTGAGGGTCGCAACACGCGTGCCGGTACTCGACCATAATGAACCTGTATGCGTGCCGGTATCCTGGCTGCCCTTATAAAAACGAATGCCGGTGACCGTGCCTGCCACGGAGGTTTGGAATTTGACGCCGAGTTCAACCGCCGAGGTATCGTTGGTGTTGACAACCGCCGGCGTCGCCGAACCGAAGAGAGAGGTGTAATTCGGCCCGCTGACGGTGACCGTTCGTCCCGCCGAGGGCGTTTCCAGGTTGACGTTATCATCGACTGCACGAGACCGGATGGTATAGGTGCCCGTGGTTTGCGGCTGCCAGGTATAAGTCCAGTTCTCATCACCCGTCGCCGGATGCCAGCTCGCCCCGTTGTCGGTCGAAACCTCGACCGCGGCGATAACCCCGCCTCCGGTATCGGCAGCGGTGCCGGTAATCGTCACGGTGGATCCAACGGTCGCCGTGGCGGGCACCGTGATGACCGATGTCGGCGCAGTGTGGTCCAACGACGCGGTCCCGGCGGTGAGCCCCGACTGCAGTGTTCCAGGCTGAATGCCCATGTCGGCAAGCAAATTGACCATTGCCTGCTGCACGCGAGGATCCGTCGGAGTCGCTGTGAGGTCGTGATTGTCGCTGAGCCCCCATGTCCAGTAGACCGTGCCAGCGCCGAACACCAGCGCACCGCTGGGGGCGCGATAGAGCGTCAGATTGTGGGTCGCGGTCGCATTGCCGGTCGTGTTTCCGTAATCGAGCAAGTAGGTGCTGACCGGAAGTGTCGTCGACGACAGCTTCACCAGGCCGGCAGGATCGAAGCCGTTATCGGGCGCCTCGTCCCATTCGTAACCGAGATAGTTCTTGGTGAGCGTCGCCGTCTGCCCGGGCTGAAGATTGGCAACGCTCGTATTGCGCCAGAAGCGAAGGTTGGCATCATCATAGCCAACGGTGATCGCGCCGAGGTTGCTGCCGACATCGTCGACCTTGAACAATTGACCGGTCAGCGAATTCTCGGGATTGCCGCCGCCAATAGCCGGTGGGCTGAAGCGTGGATCGCGGAAGGTGCCTGTCCATTGGTCGGAAGGATCGATATCGCCGCCGGCCCATGTCTCCTTGTAGGTGATCAGGGTGCGGTAAGGCGTGCCGTCGGCGCTATAGGCGTTGCCCCAGCGGGTACGCCAATAAACCTCGTTACCGCTCCAGAACATGAGGTTGACGCCCGCATCGCGCGCGGCCTCGACATTGGTTCTCTGCTGTCCCGACCAGTATTCGTCATGCCCGGCATCGATATAGGTCTTGTGATTGAGCAAGAGGCTGCCATAGCGGTCGGCGTCGACACCCGACAAGTAGGAGACGTCATAGCCGTTCTGTTCCAGCCAATAGATTCCCGCATATTCGGCGCCGAACAGATAGTCTTGGGGACCGGCGTAAGTGCCGACCCCGCCGCGGGTGGCAATCGGCCTGTTGTAGCTGACCGCATAGGCGCGACCGGCACCTTGCCCCGTCGCCGGCCCGTTGCCGCCATACAAGTTTGCGCCACCCCAGCCGTTGTAAGCTTGCCAGGTCTCATCCGCGGTCTGGAAGACGACGTCGCTGTGGCTGTCGTCGTCGCGCACGATGAACGGAATGTGGTTCGAGCCAGCGGTGCCATCCTGACGCACGAGCTTGGCGATGTAGACGCCCGAGACGGCATCATCAGGTACGGTCCATGACGCCGAGACGGCCCAGTTGCCGGCGTCCACTGTGCCGGTCGTGGCATTGCGCAACGGACTGGGCTGAGTCTGCAACCCGGTGTGCTGCATGGTCGCGACCTTGCGGGCGCCCATGCCGCCATAATAGCCGAGCCGATAGATGTCGATCCGGTAGTTGGTGGAGTTGGTATTGATCTTGAAGCTGATCGTCTTGCCGTTGTCGACGCTGATGTCAGTCGCAAAGCCTTCGATGTTGGAGCTACCGGCACCGACGATGCCCCACTCGCTCTCCGGATTGCCCTGCTTCTGGTTTTCCAGCACGATTGCGTTGCTGGCCACCGCCGCGGCCGCCAGGCTCTGCGTTGTCGATGACCCCTGCGTAGAAGGCTTAGGTGGCTTCGTCACAGAGCCGGACAGGATACCGATATCCTTGGATTTTGTTCCCGTTCCCGTCTCTCCCCCACCTGGCAGGGTTCCATTGGTGAGCGCCGCGTCCGACCATGTTGCAGTGCCGGGCCACCCCGAGAGTGGGGACAAGTCACGATCGAGAAGCGGATCGCTGACCGAGGCGCCGATGGCCTGCTTAATAGCCACATAGTCCGGCCCTTCGGTCAGCCTGGTCCCCGGCAATTGACCGTCCTGTTGAAGCAGGGCGCCGCCATGAGCCCAATCGAGAATCCGAGTGGGGGAGGTATAGTAGCCGCACCCGCACACGCCAAAGGGCATGCCGAAGGCCAGCGAATTCGCGCCGGCGTCGTGCGCTGTCGTCTGCCCTGACGGGCTCGATTCGAGAATGACGACCTTGCCCGAATGAGCACGCCCGGCCGCCACCTTAGGAGCACCTTGCCCCGAATCTGTCGGCGCAGGACTTTGCGGCAGATAGGGAGCCAGAGGATCGTCGCCCATGGAACTCATTGCGGTATAGGTGCGCTGAAGGGACGCTGCACCCCCGAACGCAACTCCGTTCGCGGGCCCCTGGAAATTCGCAAACTCCGGCATAAGATCCGACAGCGTGGCCGCATCACCGCTTCGACTTCCCATTTCGCCAGGCTTTGCGAAAGTGTCAGGCAAGGACCGCTCTTCGAGGCTGTTGTCCGCCTCGCCGTTCACGTGCGCTTTCTGCCCGCCATCATGCTCGTTGAGGGCCGCATCCGTATAGGGATCGTCGACAAGGGCGCCCTGCTTGTGTCCGTCGGCGGTTTGCGCCGATGCCGCAAGTTGAGCTCTATCCTTACTTTTTTCGGCCGGCTTGCGCGGTCTTTCCTTTCCCCCGACGGTCAGCCATCGGGGCACCAACGAATCCACCAGAAGTGAGTGCGAAATCCACCGGCGAGCGTTGCGATACATGGCGGGTACCTCTCGCTATATTTATCGGATCAAATCTATGAGGATCGTTTGAAACGACTCTGGGAAGTATAGTCGAAAAATAAGCGAGTATATCCTACGCCTTTCGCTCTACGGGCGGCATCCTTTGGGCAACGGCCGTGTTGCATGAACTAATGACGGGTGTGACGGGCCGCAAAGCTCGCTGCGCTCGGTGCAGGGCCTCAAGCCGCGGCGACGGCTTCGTCCATCATCGCCACATGGCGGCACTGACGCTGGAAACGCCCAGGCAGGAAGCAACGGACCGGATCGACCAGGCGATGACAAAGGCCGTCTGCATCTGGGGACTACAATCGGGCACGAGCATGCGATCTCAATCCTTCGATGCGAGTGCGCCTATTCCTGCGTGCATGATCGCGTGATTTTTCAGGATGATACCTCTCCGAGATATACGCTCCTGCTCGATTTAGACTGAGGCACCCACCCTATCTCATCAATAGTGATGAGGCAAAGCAAACGACCTTCACCTTCCTCAAGCCTTCGCCAGACTGCACACTAACGATGTGGCTTCGGACCTGCCGGCCGGCGGTCGAACAGCGTCAAGGGATTGGATCAGCATCCGTTGAAGAATGTTTCGCAGGCGAGATATGTATATGAATTCATCGCACCGCATCCTCCAGCTGCTCTTTCGCACGACGTTTGCCATCGGCGCACTCGCCTTTCTTGGCGGAGCGATGTCGCCGGCTCTCGCCGATAGCGCGTCCTTGCCTCCGCAAACGAAAATCCGTCTGACGATCGTCCAATGGGTGCAATCCAAAGGCCAATATGAACGATGGGATGCGCTTGGCGGCGAATACACGGTCTCGGATGAGAGCACGCTTTTCTTGCCTTTTCTCGGATCCCTTTCCGTCGGCAATCTCGAAAAAACCAATCTCATAAACGAGATCGCCAAGCGCCTGCAGGAAAAAATCGGGTTGGTTCAGCCACCCGCGGTCACGATCGAAATTCTCGAATATCCACCAATCTATGTTGTGGGAGACGTCACCACGCCCGGAGAATATAAATTTCGTCCCGGGCTTACCGTTCTGCAATCCCTGGCTATGAGCGGCGGCCCGTTTCGCTCTAAAACTCCGCTGCAAACGGAGTCGATCAAGCTCGTCGGCGAATTGCGGGAAATCGATCACTCCATCCTGCGCAGCACGGCGAAACTGTCGCGACTCCAGGCCGAGATGGCCGGTGCGAAGGAAATCACCTTCGATCAGGCGGCGGGCGCCGATCAGCAATTTTCCGCTGGGATATACAGCGAGGAGAGGGTCATTTTTCAAGCTCGTGCAAATGCGCTGGAGCGGCAGTCAAAGGCGCTCACGGAACTGCGCGAACTTTTGACCACCGAAATCTCGACTTTGGAAGAGAAACTGGTGGGCGCAGACGATAATATCAAATCAGTTGAGGACCAGCTGACCAGCGTCAAGTCCCTGGTGCAGAAAGGCCTCACGATCTCGTCGAGGCAGTTGGACCTGGAACGGTTGCTGACGACCTACCGTTCCGACAAGCTCGACCTGGTTACCGCCATCATGCGGGGTCGTCAGGCAGTTAGCGAGACAACGCGGAACCTCGAGGGCCTGTCCGACACGCGTCGGAGCGAAGTCGCGGTCGAAGCGCAGGCGGAACGGGCAAATCTCGATCAGCTCAAAATGAAGCGTGAGATGACGCAGAAGCTGCTTATCGATGAACTTGCTGCCGACGACGGCTTGAAAAACCGCAGCGTGGAGCTCCCGATCACTTTTACCGTCAGCCGGCGTAACGAAGGACGAATCGATCAATTCCAAGCCTCAGAAACGACGACGCTAGCGCCGGGTGACGTCGTGAGAGTTGTTCGGCCGCAAATTTCGGACGAGCCGTCCGAGCCCACCTCCGATCAATCTGGGGAGATGGAGCCAGAGACGCTTGCAAATCGGGCAAGCCAGTGACCTGTGGCGAAAGCACGATCACGGCGAAAGCGGCCGTGAGACCGAGAGATGTGAGATCCCGCCGCCTCGAATATCATGAGCGATATGACGGTCTCAAGAAGACCGCGCGCGCCGCGCATCTCCGAAGCTGCGTTGGGCGCCGGGCCCGGGGTAAAGCGTCGGAGATGCTGCCCGACAGGATAAAAGCTAGGGATATCTGATGACCTTGCGCATGATCCCACCCAGCGGTCAGTCTTATACCCAAATCTTGAAGTCGACGATATTGATGGGCGGTTCCTCGCTGGTGAATGTCGCTCTCAGCATCGTTCGCAACAAAGCCCTGGCTGTTCTGCTCGGGCCGGAAGGAGTGGGGCTTATCGGCCTTTACGGGGCAATCCTCGATATCGCGCAGGCAATAGCTGGTCTGGGCGTGAGCAGCAGCGGTGTGCGCCGGGTCGCCGAGGCGGCGGGGGCCGACGACGGAGAGAGGATCGCGCGGTCGGCGACAGCGCTCAGACGCATCTCGCTGGTGCTCGGGTTGTTCGGCGGGCTGTTGCTTGCGGTGCTGGCCTTTCCGGTCTCCAATCTCACCTTCGGCGACTACCAGCACGTCGGCGGCATTGTGCTGCTCTCCCTCGCCGTATTCTTTCGCATTGTGTCTGCCGGACAGGCTGCTTTGATCCAGGGCTTGCGGGGCATTGCGAATCTTGCCCGCATCAACGTGCTCTCCGGACTCTTCGGCACGATTGTCAGCATCCCGTTGATTTATCTGTTCGGCGAAAAGGCGATTGTACCCTCTCTCGTGGCGATCGCGGCCGTCTCGGTTCTTCCCACCTGGTGGTACAGCAAACAAATATCCACGCAGCCACCGCCGATGTCGGCGCGCCAGTTCGGCCGAGAAGCGAAAGCCCTGTTCAGGCTCGGCGTCGCTTTCATGGCAAGCGGACTTCTGACCTTCGGCGCGGCCTATGCTATCCGCATCATCGTGCTGAATGAAGGAGGCGTTGTGGCGGCGGGGTTGTACCAGGCAGCCTGGGCGCTTGGCGGCCTCTACGCCGGTTTCATCCTGCAGGCGATGGGGACAGACTTCTATCCGCGCTTGACCGCAATCGTGGACAACGATGTCGAGTGCAATCGGCTGGTCAATGAGCAGGCGGAAATCAGCATGCTACTGGCCGGCCCCGGTCTGATCGCCACCCTGACCCTCGCCCCGCTCGTGATGAGCATGTTCTATTCCGCGGAGTTTCATGGGGCCGTGGAGCTTCTGCGATGGATCTGCCTTGGAATGATGCTCAGGATCGTCGCTTGGCCGATGGGCTTCATCGTCCTGGCGAAGGGTGCGCAGACGATCTTCTTCTGGACCGAGGTCGCAGCAACGCTGGTGCATGTGGGGCTGGCGTGGCTCTTCGTATCAAAGTTCGGCACGACAGGAGCCGGCGCGGCGTTCTTCGGCCTCTACGTCTGGCATAGTATTCTGATTTACGTGATCGTGTATCGCCTCACCGGCTTTCGCTGGTCGCGCGCCAATCGCAGGCACGCGTTTCTCTTCCTGCCGGCATCGGGACTGGTCGTCTCAGCCTTTTTCCTGTTACCGTCATGGGCGGCGATGGTGATCGGCTGCGTCGCAGCAGTCGTGACAGGGCTTTACTCGCTACGCATGTTGGTCAAACTGCTTCCGCCGGAATCGGTGCCCGCAATCGTCAGAGGATGGATCACGAAATTCGCATGAGAAAAGCGCGCTTCAGATGATGCGCGCTTTTCTGATGTTGTATCGACATGCCGCCTCGTGCAGGCGTCACTTCAGGCAGGTACGACGTGCTCAACGGGCTGATGGGCGGCGCGCCCGGTGCTGACGTCGATGATGGCCCGGCGCAATGTGTCGACGACCCTGACGAGATCCGCCTCCGTCATCTGAGCATAAAGCGGCAGGATGACGGTTTGCTGCTGCGCAGAAACGCTTCTCGGCAGGTTGGCGGCGATGCGATGGGAGTTTTGACCGGAATAGGCGCCCTCGAGATGAATGTTCATCACGCCGCGCCGCGTCGATATTCCTTGATCGAGCAGCGCCTGCATGACGGCTCGCTGGTCGATTTCGTCCGACAATCTCACGCAGAAGCTTTGCCAGTTACTGCGAGCCCAGCGGGGCTCGGTCGGAACCGACAGACCTGGGATCGTGGATAGGCTCTCGCAATATTGCGAGGCAAATCGCCGTCGCTGTGCAACCAGCTCCGGCAGCCGCCGCAGTTGCACCCGTCCGACCGCCGCCTGTAGGTCGGTCATACGGTAGTTATAGCCGAGCTCATCATAGTCCTCGAAGATCACCTGTTTGGAGCCATGGCGGACAGCGTCGGTGACGCTCATGCCATGTTGGCGCCACAGCCGGAATTTTCGGTCATATTCCGGATTCACAGTCGTCAGCATGCCGCCATCACCGGTGGTGACGACCTTTCGGGGATGGAAAGAGAAGCAGGCAATATCGCCATGCGGTTTGCCGATCTTTTCGCAACGCCCTTCCCACAGGATTTCGCTTCCCGTCGCACAGGCCGCATCCTCGATAACCGGTATCGAATTGCGCTTGCCGATCTCCACGATCGAACGGAGATCGCAGGGCATGCCGAGTTGATGCACGCACAGGATTGCTTTGGTGCGGGGCGTGATTGCCGCTTCGATCAAGCTGGGGTCGATATTGTAGCCATCCGGCTCGATATCGACGAAGACGGGCACCGCATTGCAGTATCGAACAGCGTTCGCGGTGGCGATGAACGAATGGCTGACCGTGATGACTTCGTCACCGGAACCTACGCCAACCGCCATCAAGGCGAGATGAAGCGCGGTCGTGCAGTTGGAAACGGCGCAGGCGTGCTCAGTGCCGACGAACGCCGCGAATTCCTTCTCAAATGCCGCGACTTCCGGCCCCTGCGTGACCCACCCCGACAGGATGACCCGGCGTGCGGCCTCGGCCTCTTCCTCTCCGAGGACGGGTTTGGCGACTGGAATTGTGGATTGAGGTGAGCTCATGCTGCCGCCCCTCCCGCGGCGGTCTGCTGCTGCCACCAGGCAACGAGATCGCGAAGCCCCTGTTCCATTGATATCTCCGCCTTGAAACCGAGGAGCCGTTCGGCCTTGCTGATATCAGCGAGACGACGGGTTACGCCGTTGACGGTCCGGGCTTCTTTGTGCTGTGGCTCGAGTGAAACGCCCATGACGCTGCTCAGCATCTGAGCGAGTTCCAGGAGGCTTATTTCCTGCCCGCTCGCGACATTGAATACTTCGTCCGTGACGTCGCTCTTTGCGGCGAGAATGTTTGCGCGCGCGATGTCGCGTGCATCGACGAAGTCCATCGTCTGGCTGCCATCTCCATAAATGAGCGGCGGCATTCCAGCCGCCAGGCGCTCCATCCAACGGATCAGCACTTCCGTATAGGCGCCGTAAACGTCCATTCGCGGTCCGTAGACGTTGAAATAACGCAGCGCCACATAGCGCAGGCCATACATTTCCGCGAAGCTGCGCAGCAGCCCCTCATTGAACGTCTTCGCCGCACCATAGATCGTCCGGTTATTGTAGGGATGATGCTGCTCGGTCGTCGGGAAGCTTTCGGCCAGCCCCAGCACCGAGGCGGAGGAAGCAGCAACGACCTTCGACACGCCTGCCTTCACGGCAGCTTCGAGGACGTTGAACGTGCCCTCGGCCAGAACATCGAAGGCGAGCCGCGGTTCTTCCGCGCATTGCGTGATGCGGATCGCCGCCTGGTGAAAGACGACGTCGACGCCTTCGAAGGTTTTCGCCAGCAGTGCCCTGTCGCGGATATCACCTTCGATGATGTTGACGGAGCCGCTTGATATTGCCGTGCTGAGATTGTCCCGGCGCCCGCGCACGAAATTGTCGAGGACGATGATCTCGCGAGGTTTTTCCAATGCAACAAGATCGGCAATATGCGAACCGATCAGACCGGCACCGCCGGTGATGAGCACCCGTTTGTTTCTCATGATCTTTCCTTACGCGACATGTTCGTCATCGGATCATTCTCCGAACGCCAACGTATGAATTTCGCCGGTACACCGGCGGCAACCGAGAACGGCTCGACGTCGGAAACGACAACTGCACCCGCTCCAACGATCGCCCCCTTCCCGATGGTCACGCCGGGAAGAATGGTCGCATTCGTTCCGATATCGGCCTCGGCACAGATGCGGACCGGCTTGATTTCAAGATCCGTACGGATGATCGGCACGTCTATCGGCAGTGCGGTGTGGGTCGAGCCAAGCACCTTGGCCCCCGGCCCCCACCCGACAGAATCCTCGATCACAAGTTCGCGCGCGTCGAAATAGGCCATCGGGCCGATCCAGACATTGTCGCCGATGACGCAGGTGCCATCGTAGCGTCCCTGGATGTAGGCCTGAGCGCCGATGAACACGCCATTGCCGATTTCGAAGGTTTCCGGATGTTTGAAACCGGCGCCGCCTGCGACCTGCAGACCTTCGCCGCAGCTGCGCGTGATAGCCCGCCAGATGGCTTTGCGCATCAGCGCGTCGACGACGCCGTCGCCTGTCGCGAAGCGGCCGTAGAGTTCGATCAGGCCGGCGCGCCCATATGCTTGCCTGAGCTCTTCGGCGAGCCCCGCTTGATAGGCTGGATCTGCCGGCTTCTGGCTGCGGCCGTGGACGGCCTGCACGACACGAGCCTCGCGTGGACTAGCTGACATAGGCATACTCCAGCGCAGCCGCGACCTGATCGACGTGCTGTACGGGCATTTCAGGGTAGATCGGCAAGGAGAGAACCTCGCGTGCGGCGGCTTCCGAGACCGGGAAGTCCCCTGCTTGGTAACCGAGGTCGGCATGGGCCTTTTGCAAATGAACGGGAATAGGATAGTGCAGACCGGATGGAATGCCCTCTGCTGTGAGCACACGCTGCAGGCCGTCGCGATCGCTGCTTCTGACGGCATAGACATGGTAGACATGCCGCCGCTCGGCAGCCTCGACAGGCGTTCGCAAATGCGGCGATCCTGCAAGCAGCGAGGAGTAGCGGCGGCCATGCGAACGGCGAGCTTCGGTCCAGGCTTCGAGATGCCGGAGCTTGACGCGCAGGATTGCACCCTGGATGGCATCCATGCGGTAGTTGAAGCCCTTCAGCAGATGGTGATAGCGCTGTTCCTGACCCCAGTCGCGCAGCATGCGCATTGTCTTGGCCTGCTCATCGCTGTTCGTGACGGCGATGCCGCCCTCGCCGCAGGCGCCGAGGTTCTTACCGGGATAGAAGCTGAAGCAGCCAGACGCGCCGATGCTGCCGGCGCGCGCGCCCTTATACCACGCGCCATGTGCCTGGCAGGCGTCCTCGATGACCGGGATCCGGTGGCGATCGGCGACCGCCATGATGCCATCCATATCGGCCATCTGGCCGTAGAGATGGACGGGAATGATCGCCTTGGTCCGGGAGGTAATCTTCGCCTCGAGTTGAGCGGGATCCATCGTGAGCGTCACGGGCTCCACATCGACGAATACCGGTGTTGCGCCCGTGTAACAGATAGCCGACACAGTCGCGACGAAGGTGAATGGGACGGTGATGACTTCATCGCCGGGACCAACGCCCGCCGCAAGCAAAGACAGATGCAGGGCACTCGTCCCGGTGTTGACGGCGATCGCGTGTTTGACGTTGCAATAATCCGCAAATTCCTGCTCAAGGCGGATGACTTCCTCGCCCAGTATGTATTGCCCAGAGGCGAGCACGCCGAGCACGGCGGCGTCGATTTCGCTCTTGATCGATTGATATTGTGCTCTGAGGTCCAGAAAGGGGATCATGCGATGCGCCTCGCCTCTTCGAGCTCGACGATACGACCGCGCTGCGCGAGCGAACGGCTTGCGGCTTCAAGGACCCGAACGACACGCAACCCGGCATGCCCGTCCGTAATGGGCCGGGAATTCTGCTCAATGCACTCGACGAAGTGATCCAGTTCGCGCTTCAATGCCTCGGTCATATCGAGCTTGGGCGCCCACATATCGCCGCTGCGGTAGCCGACCAGCATCTGATGCACCTTCTCGCCGTACGCATCGGAATTGGGGCACATGGTGATGCCCTTGTCATAGACCTTGATCTTTTCGCTGGGCTCGAGATCGTCATAGACGATCATCTTGTTGCTGCCGCCGATCAGCGTGCGGCGCACCTTGACCGGCGCCAGCCAATTGACGTGGATGTGCGCGATGAGCTTGCTCTCGAAAAAGAGCGTCAGATAGGCGATGTTCTCCGGCTCGCCGAGCACGTGGCTCATGCCCGTCGCGGAAACAGCCACCGGTTTTTCCTGCAGGACGTGGTCCAGGATGGAAAGATCGTGCACCGCGAGGTCCCAGATGACGCTGACATCATGCTGAAAGAGCCCGAGATTGACCCGAACCGAGTCGTAATAATACATGTCGCCAAGGCCGCTTTCGACCAGTTCGCGCATTTTCCGGACGGCGCCGGTGTGGACGAAGGTATGATCCACGGCGAGCACGAGGCGTCGGCGCGCAGCTTCATCGACCATTCGCGACGCTTCTTCCGCCGTCGCTGCCATCGGCTTTTCGACGAAGACATGTTTTCCGGCCATCATCGCCTGCATTGAAAGCTTGAAATGCGTCGAGACCGGCGTCGCGATGGCGATCGCGTCTACTCTCGGATCGCGCAAGACTTCCTCGAAATCGTCCGTGACCGTTATTGCGGGGTACCGGCTTTTGACGGCCCCCAACCGTTCGACATTGAGATCACAGACTGAAACAAGGTGGGCGCCGGCCGCTTCAGAGATGTTACGAACCAGATTTGGACCCCAATACCCGTATCCGACAACAGCGATACCGATCATTCCATTTCTCCCAACGCAAACATGTCTACCGGTCCGTCATTGACGCGGCCGATTACCCTGGCCGGAACGCCCGCGACGATGGCGCCGTCTGGCACGTCCTTTGTTACAACCGCTCCGGCGCCGACCTGCGCAGCCTCTCCGATGGTCACGCCGGGCAGGATGGTGGCGTTGCTGCCAATCGACGCGTGGCGCTTGACGAGTGTAGGGATGAGTATCCAGTCGGTCTCCGTCTGCAGGCTGCCGTCCGGATTAATGGCGCGCGGGTAGGTGTCGTTCGTAAACATGACCCCGTGGCCGATGAACACGCCGTCTTCCAGCGTCACGCCCTCACAGAGGAAGGAATGGCTGGAAATCTTGCAGTCTCTCCCGACTACGACATTCTTCTGAATTTCGACAAAGGTGCCGATGCGCGTTCCTGCGCCGATCGTGCAGCCATACAGATTCACGAGATCTCGATGGTGGATGACGCTGCCGTCACCCAGCTTGACATTTGATGCAATCATCCCTGAAAACCCCTACTACTCCTAACAGGGCCCGATTTTCAGTTGAAACAGACAATCGGGCGATTGCGTCCAAGGTTTCAAACCAACAGGACAAATATTTCTCTCACCTCAAAGAGAATTGTTTTCGTCATCCGAGTAAAGAAACAAAACGTTTAAGCTTATTCACCCAAAGGCGTATCTACTTATGACGACTTACGCCCTGGTGTATGCCCTGCACCAGCATTGGTGGCGGGCTCATCCTCCCTACCCGTCGCCGCGCCTACGCCGAAGACAGCGATTGTTTCCATGTGTTTAGTGGCCCGCGGCAAATCGGAAATATAATAACATAGACTATCTGGAAGACATCGTAGTAAGACCTAAGTCTATACTCAGGCTTATCTTCGGATTTAAATTCGATACGGTAAGTTGTGCTGCACTTAGCCTATATTAGCTACTGTAACGTTCCGCGAATTGTGGTATTCGATTCCTACTTTAGAGTTTCCCAAACCCCCGTATTGAGAGGGGTCGGTACTCGGGTCGTAGTGAAGCGTAACGTGTTAGTGGGAGGGTGAAGCTGTGAATTCAGCACTTATACCGAATTTGGACCTCAGGCAGGAACACGTACCTCTTCATAGGATAGAAAATAACGCGCACACACTCGCGTTGTCGGCGGGACAAACGCATTCGCTTGTCATTCTCGACAATCGTGAACTTGATCGCCAATGCCTGGCGCAATGCATGGCTGCGCAAAAAGCGGACCTGCAGATTCTGGCGTTTGGATCGATTGAGGAGTGGAAGCAGAAGCGCGACGAATACGCTCCGCTTGCAGCAATCCTCTTGAACATCGGCGGCAAAAAGGTCGATGAACCAGCCGTTTCGGAGCAAATCCGCAAACTTTCTTCGGAATTCGCGTCTACACCCCTTATCGTATTGGCCGATAGCGACGACTTCGGCCAAATCGTTAGGGCTCTTGAGTACGGCGCCAAAGGGTTCATACCCGCCTCGGTCAGCGTCAGCGTCTGCATGGAGCTGATCGCGCTGTCGGTGGCAGGAGGAATATTCGTGCCTGCAAGCGCCTTGTTCGCCATGCGTCACCTGCTGGACTCGAGCAACTCGACCGCCCGTCCGCTCTCCGGCATCTTCACCGATCGTCAGGCAGAAGTGGTGGAGGCGCTCCGACGCGGAAAGGCGAACAAGATCATCGCCTACGAGCTCAATCTCAGAGAAAGCACGGTGAAGGTGCATGTCCGCAATATCATGAAAAAGGTCAAGGCGACGAACAGAACGGAAGTCGTGTTCAAGCTCAACGATCTTTTTCAAAGTAATCTTTCGGGCGGCTTAGCAGCAAACTGACGGTGCCGATGCGGTCAGCCGATAGACTTGCTTCGCATCGCCAGCACATTTTCTCTCTAGAGCCTGCTGCTTTCATACGGAAGCATATCCTGAGTTTGTGAGGTAGTTTGCGCATTCTGCTGGCGAGAAGCAGTCGAGCATTTCACCAGCCTTGCGCCATGTCGCTTCGACTGTGCGAGGCTGTTCTCTCCTAATTAGGTGCTTGAGCTTGGCAAAGACTTGCTCGATGGGATTGAGGTCCGGGCTGTAAGGCGGCAGGAAGAAGAGGTGCGCGCCTGCGGCCCGGATGGCACGACGGACAGCTTGGCCCTTATGGCTGCCGAGATTGTCGAGGATGACGATGTCGCCCTTGGCGAGCGTGGGCACGAGGATCCTCTGGATATAGAGGGTAAAGAGTTCGCCGTTGATCGGCCCATCGATGACCCAAGGGGCGTCGATGCGGTCGCAGCGCAAGGCGGCAATGAATGTCAGGGTTTTCCAGTGCCCATGCGGAACCGCGGCACATAGGCGTTGACCACGCGGTGCCCACCCCCTGAGGGGCGCCATGTTGGTCTTGATCCAGGTCTCATCGAGAAAGACCAGCCGCTGCGCTTCGATCCGCCGTTGATGGGTCTTCCAACGCAACCGTTTCCTGGCGATATCCATCCGCGTCTGCTCGGCCGGCAGAACCGTTTTTTTTGAAACTCAGGCCCTCGGCCCGGACGAACACCCAAACGGCGCGTCGCTCGGTCTTGATGCCGCGTTCGGCCAGTTCCGCCACAAGGCCTCGCGTCGTGAACGGGCCGGATCGACAGCGCTGGCGCAGCCAGTCGGCCCGTTCGCCGGACAAAGTCCGCTGCTTGCGACCGCCGACGCGGCCGGGCGTCAGAGCGCCGGTCTCCGCAAGGCGCTTCTTCCACTTCGAAACACAGGAGGGAGCAATCGCAAGTGCTGCTGCGATCGATCGTATCGTTTCTCCGGTGTTCAGGCGCGCCATCGCCCGTTCGCGAAGATCCTCAGAATATGGGTGCGTCATCCTTGCCGGCCGTCCTTTTCCGGTAGGACAGAGAATCATATTTCAGCTGATTTGCGAATCTGCGATTCTGAAAAATCGAAGCGTGCTCTAGAGGTGGCGGCACGGAAATACGCCACCGAGTCGATCATCTAAAGCGTGCCGCGATCTTCCGGATTCGCGTGTCACGCTTTAGGTGCTTGTTATCGCAGTGCCATTTCCCCACAGCTAATTGCCGGTGCCCAAAGGACGCCTGGAAAGCGCCAGCCGAATCTTGCTCAGCTGAGCTTTCTGCGAATGGGGGACCAGACGCCGCCCAAGATGCCAAAAATATCGGAACTCCGGCAGAGGCGGCACATTCGGCCTCAACCCATTCAGGCGCAGCTTGATCATTAGGCCATCTATGCCCGAATAGACTCGCAGGCGCCAACCAGCATCAGGTTTGAACTGTGGCGGTGCTACTTTCTCACCACCGCTTGCGCCAGCCCGAACCTGACGAACAACGCTTGCAAAATCTGGCTGCCGGCACTGTTCAAGAGTATCGGCGAACCAAGCAAGCCACTCGGAATCGGTTCGATCAGGAAGCTGATGAATGCTTTTCCGATCAATGCGATGCCGTCCTGAGACGACCCCATCGGCTGAGCGAGCGAGTTCAGCGATCACGAGGCGCGCGCGTCTGAACTCGTCATGCGACAGAGAAGGATAGAAGTTTTGCAGCCTCCGCGCCCGCTCAAACTGGCCTCTGCAGATCAAAGCAAGAAGGAAGTAGGCCCACTCGACCGGATCCGGATCGCGTGCCCCATATTCGATGGTGGTCACCTTGATCAGGTCCACCAGAAGGTCATAGGCGCGATCGGCGTCACCCTCCTGCAATGCGCAGACGGCAAGGCGCAATTTCGCTTCGGGCAGGTAAGATACATAGTCGAGGCAGCTGAGGTAGCAGTGCTTGGCCTCCTCCACCCTACCCTGTTGGAGAAGCAGGTCCCCCTGCTTCAGCAAGACACGATCGCTTGCTTGCCCGACGATATGGACGCTCTCTTGCTTTGAGATACGCCTGACCTTTGTAAGATCGCCGAACGGGCCGGACTGGATGATCTTTTCGCCGAATTGCAGGCCTCTGTTCAGCATGAACCACTGATATATTTGCGGCCTGTGGCTCAACGTATGACGTGAATGGATCAAGTTGAAACCGGCTGTTGTGATGCGTCTTATTTCGTCGGGATGGGCAAAAAGATAATCCAGTCGCTCGACCACGTTGCGGCCGTCAACAAAGAGGCAGTTCTCCATGTCGACAAAGCCGGCTGCCTCCACTGCTGCCGTACGCTCCGTCACGAGACAGGCCTTTGCTCCGGGGATCTCAAAATGCTTGCGTACGACCTCGCCGCCCATGGTGCCGCAGGTGGGGACGACAAAGCTCGCGTTGAGCGCCCGCGCATAAGCTTCTCCAGAGAGGAGCTGAGCAGCCAGCTTGCTCTCATACGCGTGTTGCGGCGAGACCAGACAGGGATACCGGTCGCGGATCATCGGAAAAACTGTCTGTCGCCAGGGATAAAGGCCATAGGCCTGACCCGTGAGCGTGACCGGGATGACCTTTTGCTGCCCGTAGTCGTGATAGACCTCGGGATCGATGAAATTTGGCCAGACGAACAGATTCTCCCTCACCGCCGGCATATACTCCGGCGCCATGGTTGCGATCGCGAAATACGTCTCGATGCCCCACTGCTCCATGTCGGAAAGGAAGCCGGCGCGTCGATCGCACCATGCATCTGCGTTATGAAGACCAAGTTTCGGAACGGCGAGATGGGTATTGGTGTTGCTGATTTTTATCCGACGTGAGCCATGCGATCGGTAACCGCTTTCAAACAACGTCAGATCCGGTTGGTATCTGTCGCAGATCTCGGCATAATCGCAGTCGCGGTTAACGACGAAGACATCGAAATGTGTGGCGAGGCATTTGACCTGCTGCTGCATGTGCAGCAGCAGGTAACCGGCCGCGTTCGCATTGGGCTGATGGTCCCATTGAAAGAAAACGAGCCGCGGTTTCCGATGATCGGCCTTGCTGCTCATGTCCCTATCGAATGGCTTCGGGAGCATTGACTTCGACGCTCGCAGAGGCCAGATGCGGATAGGGCACTTGCCGGGACTTGACGTTGAAACTGTTGTTTACTCCGCCGGAAAGCTTCCACTCAAAATAAGCGATCGTTCTCTCAAGCCCCTCACGAAGGTTCACCTTCGGCTGCCAGCCCAGTTGTTGCGTTGCGCGGCTGATGTCGGGCTTGCGTTGTGTCGGATCGTCAATCGGCAGAGGCTTGAAGACGATGCCCGACTTCGATCCGGTCATTTCCACCACCATTTCTGCCAATTCCCGAACCTGGAATTCTCCTGGATTGCCGAGATTGATCGGTCCTGTAACCCCGGCGGGCGCCGCCATCAATCGGATGAAACCGTCGATCAGGTCGTCCACGTAGCAGAACGACCGTGTCTGCCTGCCGTCGCCGAAGATTGTAATCGGCTCGTTGCGAAGCGCCTGAACAATGAAATTGGAGACGACACGGCCGTCATTTGTCTGCATTCGCGGACCGTAGGTATTAAATATCCGCGCCACCCGGATTTCCACGCCATATTGACGGTGATAGTCGAAGAACAGCGTCTCGGCGCAGCGCTTGCCTTCGTCATAGCATGCCCGCGGGCCTATGGGGCTGACGCTGCCGCGATACTCCTCGGGCTGCGGATGGACTGCCGGATCGCCATAGACCTCGCTTGTCGATGCCTGGAAGATCTTTGCCTTGGTGCGCTTGGCCAGGCCGAGCATATTGATCGCCCCATGCACATTGGTCTTCACGGTCTGCACGGGATCGTGCTGGTAGTGGACCGGAGATGCTGGGCAGGCGAGGTTATAGATCTCATCGACCTCCACATAAAGCGGGAATGTGATGTCGTGGCGGAGTATTTCAAAACGAGGATCGTCAAGAAGGTGCAGTACGTTATCGCGCGAGCCGGTATAGAAATTGTCCACGCAGAGAACGTCATTGCCCTCTCGCAAAAGCCTTTCGCAAAGGAATGATCCCAGAAATCCGGTGCCGCCGGTAACCATAATTCGCTTCTGTCCGTGCATTGATTTGCTCCGTTGTTAATGTTTGCCCACCGGGATGGAGAACATGTCAGCAGGCTCCCTTGCCTTTCAGGACCGCAGGAATTGTGCTGAGAAGGATGTGCCAATCGAACCACAAGGATCGATTGTCGATGTAGAACTCGTCGAGTTGCTGCTGCAGTTCGATATCCGCATTGCTTCGTTCGGATATCTGCCAAAGCCCCGTCAGCCCCGGCGTTACCGAGCGCCGCTTGGCGCGAAACTCGCTGTCCATCGCCGAAAGGTGATATTCCGGGAAGGGACGCGGTCCCACGAAGGACATCTCTCCTGCAATGATGTTCACCAGCTGCGGGAGTTCGTCGAAACTCGATGAGCGAAGGACATGCCCGATCACCGGCAGGATGCGCGGATCCTGCCGAAGCTTGAAGTGGTTCGACCACTCGGCTTGTATGTCCGGATTGTCCCGGAACAATGTTTCGAGGCGTTGTTCCGCATCTCTGTACATCGTCCTCAGTTTCAGGACGCGCACCGGCTTGCCGGACAAGCCTTCCCTGGCGTGTCTGAAGAAGACGGGACCCGGATCGATGGCATAGATCGCTGCGGCGGCAACCAGAATGCAGGGCATCAGCACCAGCGCTGCCGGGATAGCGATCACGAGATCGAGGACTCGACGAACCAGGTTCGAGCTTGCCGATCTCCCGCCGACGGCCAAGCGAACACCGATCTCTCCGCCGACGTCAGCCGGTCGCAAACCGGTTATCTTGAAGTTCGGCGTGTCGGAGAGGAGGATGACTTCGGCGAACTGGCGACGCATCGTTGCCAAGTCGGCGACAAATGAGCCCGTATCGTCAGCGATCAAGGCAATTGACGGCCCGCCGTCGGGTGATACTTCCGAGGTATCGGGAGAAGAGAATTCCGGCCGAATGCCATAGTGCCAATGCTCTGAGAAATACGCCACAAGCGCAGGGATGCGATTGCGGGCACCGACGATCACTGCCCGCTCACCCCAGATACCAAGCCTCCAGGACAGTCCTCGTGCGGCCACACGCATAAGAGGTTGAACAACCAATCCGAGGCCCATGAAGGCGATGATTGGAAGCAGCACTCCTAGTCCTTCCGGCAGAAGGATCGCCCCAAGCGCTGCGATGACCACCACCTTGAAGGACGCTGTCGTGCGGCGGCGCAGATGTTCGTGGTCGTGAAGCCGATATCCGGGATAGAGCGCGTTCGATGCATAAAGAACGATTGCTGCCAGCGCTGCGACGGCGAAAGCGCGCTCCAGCACCATGTTCTCCGAAGAGTTCGAAAGGAACGGCAGGAGAAGAAGATAGGCTATCAGGTAGCTTGCGATGTCGCCGGCAATCAGAAATGACGACGTAGCGAGCCGAGGCAACCTGCGCCTGAATGGAACCGGTATTTTCAGCTCTGCCCGCTTGCTGAATTCGGCGGTCGGTGTGGGGTTTGCCACGAAAGGTTTCGTCTTCCGCAGGTCGGACGTGATTGCTGACGGCGCAAATAGGGACATGATCGCTTCACACCTTTACGGCTGTTGCTTTTGGCGCACTCGATCCAAAAACCTCGTCTTCGATCGGAAACTTCCGAAGCCCCAGTCTCTGGAATGCTGTCAGTGAGATGAAGGTCGGCACGACGAGGGCATACCGCCGCCACAGCCGTCGCGGCTCGCACAAAAGACGAAAGGCCCATTCGAAGCCGCTTCTTTGAATGAACCTTGGAGCTTGCCGCTTAAGGCCGGCGTGAAAATCGAATGCAGCTCCGACGCCGATAAGCATCGATGCATCCAGACGGTCACGCATGCGCGCCATCCAGAGTTCCTGCTTGGGGCTGCTCAGCCCCACCCAGATGATATCGGCGCCGGATCGATTGAGCCGGTTCGCAATATCGGCTTCCTCTTGCGGTGACAGTTTATGAAAGGGCGGTGCATAGGAGCCGGCTATCTCAGCTTCCGGGAATTTCGCGAGAAGCTGCGCCTGCAAGTGCTGCAGCGTCTCGGGCGTTGCGCCATAAAGGAAGTGGCGTATTCCCTTCGATGTACCGGCCTCGAAAACAGACAACATCAGATCAGGTCCGTACACCCTGTCGCTGTCCACATGGCCAGCACGCTTCAACGCCCATACCAACGGCATGCCGTCGGGGGTCACGAGGAATGCCCGGTTATGTATCGACCGGAGCTCTGGGTTATCTTGACATCGGACGACACCGTGTGCGTCGCGAACACACACATATTCCCTCCTGCCGTCTTCAATCCCTTTTTGAATAAAACCGGTCGCGCTTTTAAGATTAACTGCCGAAATGCGAACACCAAGAACATTAGTCCATTCCAGGGAGTCCTTTTGTTTAAGAACTGAAGTTTGGCTTCTGTCTGTCGGTTGCTTTCCCATGACCTACGCTTTCGCGATTTAAACTGTCATCAGAATATGCCGGCAGAGCGATTGTCTCCATACTTTCAGTTCCAACTATTGGACGTAGAAGACACTTCATATTCCTACGCCTTCGGCCGAGATAAGTTACAATATTCGAAGTAAGGCGGCGTACCCCACGGCTTGCCGCGTTGCTCTTTTTGATGAGTGCGACCCCGAAAGAGCGGTTTGACCTTCACAAGGCCGTAGAAGATAGTCACTCTCGCGCCAAGCCCGTGCGGACCTGCGCGCGAATAAAGCGGGGGAGAGATGATTAACCCAACAGGCGAGATGACTGGGCTGACGAACCGTCAGAACTGCCCGACAAACCAACCCTAGCAGGCTTCCGCGCCGGGAACTTGATGCGCGCACCTGCGTCGGCGCAGGCTTCGTCGTGGCGCAGGATCCGTTGGAATTTTCGCTCTGGGCACGCTCGCCGAAGCCATGACGTCATAGCTCTTGCCGGCAGTAGTCATTTTCGCGTCACGATCGGGGCGCTATTGCGCCGAGCAACCGCCGGCGAGTGGTCTGAGCTTCGTGTGGAGCGCAATACTCCCGCCAGCAGCGATATAGCCCGTCACGTTGCCGTTCTTGTCAATTGGAGCGCGACGCTACGCTGCCTACGTCGATCCCAGCCTTCTGAAGATCGCTTAGACTGCCAAACTCTCCCGAAGGCATGATCTCCGGGTGTATCCTGAAGCTCTTGTCGTTCAGATTGCCGTTGTAGCGATTACGCGCAAATTGCACCGATCCAAGCTTGTGGTCAGGCACGTAAATGTATGCCGCCAACCCATTGCCGCTGTCGACCGACACGATATTATCCTCGATGCGATTGGGGCCCGCCCAAGGCGGATGCCACCCCCGGCCCGTACCGTCATCGACGCGAAAGGCAGCCCCAGATCCGCCGGCAATGATGTTCCCCGTCACCAGGTTGCTCCAGCCGCCGTTTATGCCGATCGCCGATATATTATCCGAAAGCGTATTTCCTTCGATGCGCACTCCACTGGCCTTGCCGTCGGTATAGATCGCCCAACTGATAGGAGAAGGCCATTCACTGGTATTTTCATATCCAGGGGGCCAGAATGTCCCATCGACCCTGTTCATAAGCTGACCTGTTCCGGTGACGAGATTGTAGCGAATGCTGCTGTTCAAAGGGTCGGTCTGTTCACCCATCATCTTGATGGCGCCGCCGTCTGCCGTTTGCTGATTGGCGTTGCGGACCACGTTGTGTTCGATGATCGCGTCATGAACTGCGTCCTGATCTCCCCATAGCGAGCCACCGGCGATACCGAACTGGGCTGCGTTTTCGATGAGATTATGAGCAATCCTGACATCATCGGCAGCCTGGAACCATATCCCGGCCGTTTCGAAATAGACCCTGCCGATGTCATGGATGTGGTTCGACAGGATGGTCGCACCGTGCGATTTGAGGAAGGTGCCATAGGTCGTGCCGACATAAATCCCGTTGCCGGCCACATCCGCAATCACGTTGCCGGCAATCAGGACATCTTTGCTCTCGGAAACGTGGATGCCTACGCCGACATTGTCGATGGAATTGCCGAGCAGCCGGACGCCGTCCGCCCGGTCGAGCCGTATGGCACCGAAGCTCCTGGTGTCGGTACCGAACTTGCCGCTGCCGCGCGGATCCCCATCCCTGAACTGGAGCCCGGATACAACCATTCCATCGGCTCCATCCAGCCTGAAGAATGTCGGCAGGATGCCGGCCACAGCCGTAGAGCTGATTGGCAATCCATCGGTCGGAATATAGACGAGTTGCTCCTTGGCGCGGTCATACCACCACTCGCCAGCAGCATCGAGCAGGGCCGCCGCCCCCGCCAGGAAATAGCGGCTGCCTTCCGCGGTGAAGAAGTAGGCAGTGCCTCTGGTGTTGATGGTCCGGTTGCCGGTGTCGATTGAAACTACCGGGAGGGTGTCACTGCCCCATTGGCTACCGGGGCTAAAACCACCGACAATATGGGCGACAAGCCCCGCCGTATTTTTCGAGATCGGAAGATCGCCGGCATGGAAGCAAAAGCGCGTATTGCCATGCCATATGTCGTCATCCTCTGTGCACTTGGCCGCAAAAAGCCATCCTTTGCGCGGATCTCCATCAAACGGGGCGTTGGGAAAGCGTGCCTGCGTCTGCAGCGCGCCCTTGACGAAAAGGTCGCCCACGGCCCTGCCTGGAGGCAGCTTCAGTGATGCCGTCCAGCGGCCATCGGCCTGTGCCGTCCAATTGCGTACAAGCGGGCCGCCGTGCAGAACCGGCGCTTCGTTGCACCTCGCCGTGATGACCAGACCCGCGTCGCGCGCGTCGAAGACTATCGGTTCAGAGAGATAATAGTCCCCGCCGCCCAACGCGATCGTGTTTTCGCCGCCCTTCTTGCGCGCAGCATCCTGAGCTCTCTCGATACTGAGAAAAGGACCGTCGGTATGCTGAGGGTTGGGTTTGGGAAGACGCCCACTCCAACCGTCCTTGCCATCAGGAGAAACATGGAATACCGCCCGGGCCGCAGATGTGCCCGTTGGTACATTGCTCAGTGAAGTCCCCTTCAGCCTGTCGGAAAAGGTCGCCGGCGACGCCTCCGCGCAAGTCGCTTCCCTAAGCGCCGTCTGCAGCTTATCGGGCGCATCTGCGTCCGAGGTCACTGAGGCCAGGTTGCTTGGCTGCGGAAAGAGCGTCGCAAACAGAATGCTCAAGATCGGTGCGAAATGCAGTCTCAAGTCTGCAGCTCCGCCGTTTTTCTGCGCGCCGATGCCCGCATTTTCTGGCCGGGACTCGTTGAAACAACGGGCTCGTATAGAGAGAACATGATGATGCCCGACATAAACAGAACGAAAATCGCGTCATTCTGGATCAGGAAGATGGTCTCGGTCATGTTCATCACCAAAATGACGACTGTGAAGACATTCAGCCAGAGCCAGCAATAGTGCGGGTCCCTGCATTGGAGGATCGCCCCTTGGCGCAATGCCTGTAGAAGCATCAGAGTGAACAAAATCATTCCGCTTATTCCGAAGTTCAGCAGTGTATCGCGGAATCCGCTATGGGCGTGGGGAGCCATCCATTGGATCTTCGACCAGATAATCCAGGCCTCGGGGTTCGCCTCTGTCCAAAAGGCCTGGTAGCCGAAGCCGAGCAGCAGATGATCGGCAATCTGACCATCGACCAGTTCCCACAAGGGCACTCGGCCCGTCAAAGTGGCATCCTTGCCAAGCGCCTCCAGGAATGGAACCAGGAATTCGTGAAGCAAAAGGAGGAGCCCCATGAACATTTGGACAAAAAACAGGATGAGGACTATGCGGCTGATGCCACCGATCCGCCGCAACAGGGAATAGAACCCGATCAAGCAATAGGCCGATACCGTCGCAATGATCGCGGTCATCGATCCGGAGCCCATGAGACAGGCCCCAGCCGCGATCAAGAAAAGCAAAGCGGTTCGCCGTAAACCCCGGCTACCGTCCATTAAAACGGCCGTTGACACCAGTATCATCATCGCGGCATACCAACCGAGACTGTTCTTATGGATGAATATGCCACGCACGGCGCCGTCCATCGGCATGCGAGCGAGACTCGGCGACGCCACGAAGACCAGCAGGCTGAGGACTATGCATGTTCCGAAGGTGGCAAATGCCAGCAGAAGCAACTGCCGTGGTGTGAAGCGTATCGCCAGCACGTAAGCCAGAAGCACCGTAAAGAGCAGGCCGATAGCGCGCCTGAATGTCGTTGATGGGCCCACCGACCAGAAGACGGACACAAACGGCATGGCGACTATCAGGGGGACAAACCAATTTCGCTTGAGCGCCGTTAGAAAGTGCGGAAAATTCCGTACCAGCATCAACAATGTAAAGCCGTATACGGGCAGACAAAGCAGACGCAATATAGACCTGGCGTGATCGCCAAGGGATCCGTCGGCGTCCGCCAGCATGAGCGGGAAAAGGGCGCCCGTCTGAAGGAAAAGGCAGAAGCCCGCGCCCCAGCACTCTATCGCTCGCCAACTGACGGTCGGCCCATTCGCGGCTCTAAGCGTATCGGCTCTCATTATCGGTCCCGATTTGCCTGGACAGATGAGAGGCTTTTGATCGCGGCAATTTGGAAAGACATGGGTCCCCTTTCACAGCTGCGCTGCTTACCAACGAACATCCCGCCACCCCCCCAGTCAACTGACGCAAACGAAGGCGCAGCTAAGCCTAACGCGCATACCCACCGTCCAAGGACGTTGGTTGGGTTAAAGCTCACGGCCTACCCCTCCCCCAAAAGTTGGTGCTTGGACCAACGGCATTGCCCATAAGAGCAGATGTCACCCGTGACCAATCGCCGGTAGCTTGGCTATGAAAACATACCGCGAAGATCGCGCTGAGCTGCAGTTGGTGGTGAAGCGAGGCAATAATTCTGGCGCAGCTGGCTGTTGGCAGGTGACGCTTGGAAGGGTTGGGATTCTTATGGTTCTGCGTCATGGTCCTGGTTTCGTATGCACTATAACGGAAGCGTCACGCGTTGCGGTGGTGATCCTACGAGCTCAGGGCGAAGGCCTGATCGCGCAGAATGATCCCTGTCCGCCTCTCATTTCTTTCCATCAATTCGCGTTGCCGAACGAACGAGCATTCGCAGCTCCGGCGTACCGATGTGTCGCGCAGCAACGCGCTTGAGAGGGGGTGTCATGGAGCGACCGACGATCAGCGTCCTCATCAACAACTACAACTATGGTTGTTTTCTTCCTCGGGCGATCGACAGCGCCTTGCGCCAAAGAGCGTCTGATGCCGAGATCATCGTCGTCGATGACGGCTCGAGCGATCAGTCGCGCTCGGTTCTCGAAGGTTATGAGAAGCAGGTGAAGGTGCTCTTCCAGGAGAACCAGGGACAGGCCGCCGCCATTAATGCCGCTGTGAAAGCAAGCAGTGGCGACATCCTCTGTTTTCTCGATGCCGATGACTGGTGGGCGCCTGGCAAGCTGTCGGCAACAGCCGCTGCTTTCCAGTCGAATCCTCATGCATCGCTTGTTTATCACCGACTTCAGCCAACGCAGACCGATGGCTCAATAGCTTTCAAGCCAATTCCTCGGACCTTGTGTTCGGGAGATTTGTCGTCGCGGCTTGCGAGATCGGCTGGCTGGTGGCCCTTCCCACTGACGTCAGCCATCGCCGTAAGACGCAGCGCCTGGGATGCGGCAGGAGATATTCCCGAGCAGTTCCACATTTCCGCCGATGCCTGGCTCACGGGCCTCTACCCATTTCTGGGGGATGTTGTCGCCCTGTCGGATTCACTCGGATTCTACCGGATTCACAACAATAACTGGTATCGGCCAGTCGATGACGCCGCCATGCTGCGAAAGCGGATGGCCCATTGGCGGACTGTCGTTGACGCGACGAACCAGTTTCTTTCCGCGCACGGTTTAGCCGCAAGGCTGCGTCTGACCGATCACTTTCCGTATCGGGTCGCCTCAGCCAGGCTGGAGGGCGCAGATGCACGCACCCGGTTCAGACTTGCCGCGGAAGGTTTTTTTTTCGCCGGAGAACCAAACTTGCTGAGGCGTATGCGTGAGGCATTGCGGACAGCCCGCGACCTTCCTCGACGCGGTCAGGCGGTTAGCTTGTCGGAGTCAGCACGATGAAGGCGCTGATGCTGGTTTCCGAACTCGAAGACTACACAATCTCCTTCGCCAGTGGTGTGGCGCAACACCTGCAAGTCGTGCTCGCAGTCCCGCGTCGGCGCTACGCCAACCTTGTCTCCTCTTTCGACCCGGCGGTCGATCTGCACCTTTTGGACTGGCCACGGCACCGCTCGCTCTCCAATCCCTGGTTCCTACACCAACTCACGCGTCTCATCCGGCACGAGCGGCCGAATGTCATTCACCTTCTGAGCAATTCCACGCTCTGGCTGAACTTTGCTGCGCCATTCTGGCGGCCGATCCCGCTCGTGACGACCGTCCATGATGTTGACGTGCATCCCGGCGATTCCGACACCCGAACGCTGCCTGCCTGGGCTCCGCGCTTGATCGTGCGGCAATCAGGCCATGTCGTCGTCCATGGCGAGGGGCTGAAACGAATGGTTCTCGAGCGATATTCAAAATCGCCCGAATGCGTCCATGTCCTGTCGCATCCGGCCATTCATCGCTACGCGGAACTTGCTCGACAGCACAAGATGACGCGGCGCCACGCAGATGGAACCTTGCGCGTCCTGCTTTTCGGGCGGATTTTTGCTTACAAGGGGTTGGAGCATCTGATCCGTGCCGAGGCGATGCTGAAGGACCAGCTCCCCAATCTGCGGATCACGGTCGCCGGCCGCGGCGATGATCCCTGGATCTTCCAACCTCTTATGGGCGAAGCCGGCCGCTATGATATTCGCAACCACTTTATCGAGGATATGGAGGTCGCCCAGCTTTTTCTGGACGCCGATATCGTTGTTCTTCCCTACACGGAGGCCTCGCAGAGCGGTGTACTCAACCTTGCCGCGGCATTTGGCAAACCGGTCATCGTGACCGATGTCGGCGAATTGCGCGCCACCGTTCTGCCGAACGGACTGGGAATGGTGGTTCGGCCAGGGGACGTCGAACAGCTCGCCAGCGCCATCCGAACACTAGCAGATAACAACGAACTGAGAAGCAGCTTCGGAACCAGCGCGCTCGCCTGGGCCAGAGGTCCTAATTCGCCTGAACAGGTCGGGGCGCAGGCTGCGGCCGTTTATCGTGAGGTGGTCGGAGCATGCGAATGACGACGCTCACGGAGGGGAATCGGATAGCGGTGCGGAATGCCGCAGCAACCGTGCGCCACTATGTCCCGGGTGGTTGCGAGAACGGCGGCGGAATTGGCAGGCTGGTCGGCTATATATCAAGCACGGCGAAGGAGGCTGGCGAAAAGCACCTCGTCACCGACACCAGAGGGCCTCGCTGGTCCCTGGTTACGTCGCCGATGCGCCTGCTCGGCGCCATCCTGATGATGGCCAAGGATCGGATAATTGCTCCGACACGCATTCACCATATCCATATCGCCGGTCGCGGCAGCACCGCAAGAAAACTGATCCTTACTGAGGCTGCCCGCTTCCTCGGGTGCTCTCATATATTACACCTGCACGATTACGATTATGCGAGTGACTTTGCCGCACGCTCGCCACGGCAACAAATGCTCATACGCCGGATGTTCCAACATGCCGACCAGGTGGTAGCACTGGGGCAGCGCGACCGCGTGACGCTAACGACGCTTCTGGGCGTGGACGAGCGCCGCGTTGCCGTCATCCGCAATTGTGTTCCTGACCCGGGGGCGCGCAGTGTTCACGTCGGCAAGATGCCGTTGATCGTCTTTCTCGGGCGACTGAGCGAACGCAAAGGAGTTGGGGAGCTTCTGCTTGCCTTAAGTCATCCGATTATGAAGGAGCTCCAGTGGCGGGCCGTGCTGGCCGGCGACGGACCTGTGGAAGACTACCGACGCCAAGCCGCAGCCTTGGGCCTTTCAGATCTAGTGAAAATGCCGGGCTGGCTCGGCGCCGACGAGGCGCAAGCTTTGTGTGCACGGGCAGATATCCTGGTCCTACCTTCGCATGCCGAGGGCTTGGCAATGGCTGTGGTCGAAGGGCTCGCCCACGGGCTTGCGGTCGTTACCACGCGCGTCGGCGCGCATGGCGAAGTCATCTCCGACGGTGAAACGGGCGTCTTCGTGCCTGTCGGAGACCAGGATGCCCTGGCTGCGGCGCTGGCGAAACTCGTCAGCCATCCGGAAATCCGCAACCGCCTCTCAGCCAAGGCCCGGGCTCATTATCTCAATCAGTTCAGTATGAAGGCCTACATGCGATCGCTGGAAAAACTCTATGACGCCGTCTCCGCGCAACCTCAAACGTCGGTTGGTGAATGATGACCATTTCAACTATCCCGCCAGACCGCAACACCTCGCTCTCGTCGATGCGCTACGATCCCCGGTTTCAGGTAGAAACCAGGTCGGACGACTTTGACCTCACTTCGGGCTTGCGTCTTATCCGGCGAAGGATGGTGATGATCGTGGCTATCATCACGCTGTTTATGGCGATCGCCGCAATCATGGTTTCGGGATTGAAGCCGAGTTTTCATGCCGAGTCCCGGCTGATTATCCACACGCCTCTGGCGACGAAACTCGGCCCGGAGGAATCCGGCCGCAACGATCCGCTGGACGCCACATCGGAGACCGAACGGCTTCTTTCGAGAAGCATTGCAGAGCGGGTAATCCGCGACGTGCGTCTCGATCAGTGGGCCGAATTCAATCCGGCGCTGCGGGAGAGGTCGTTTATCGACAGGATCCAAGGAATGCTGCGCGGTCTGGTTGACAATGAAAAACAATCCCGGCCGATACAAAACAGCATCGAGCCGATCATCCCGAAATACTACAAGGCATTGCGCGTATGGCGCGATGGCCAGGGTGACGTTATTCAGATCGGATTCGATGCGAGCGACCCCCAACTGGCGGCCTCGGTCCCGAACCGACTCATCAGCATCTATCTCGAAGAGCGGAAGGACGGTCTGCGGGGGCGCCTGGACGCGGCAGAAGAATGGCTTCTGCAGCGTATCGCCGAACAGAAGGAGCGCACTGCAGCAGCACGCGATGCCGCCGACGCGTATCAGAAAACGATGGACGTCGTCTCGAATGACAATGATCAGGTTGAACAGATCAAGTCGATAATGGAGCTGGGCGAGCGGCAAACGAAAATCGAACAAAGCCGCACTGAAGCAAGATCAACGATAGCTGCACTGGAAGCGGCCGACGACCTCTCGTTTGCCCTGCAGAATATGGTTATTCCCGACAGCATTGGCGCAATGCAGCGGGAGCTTCGTGCGCAGGAGCAAGATCTCGAACGCCTTCTCGAGACATATGGCAACACGGCCCAAGCCGTGATCGATATGCGGGCGAAGATTCTCAAATCCCGCAGCGATCTCAAGCTTGCCGCCGAGCGATACCTTCAATCCATCCGCTCCAAGCTTGCAGCGCTCGATCATGAAGGCGACGCGGTCCGGTCGGCCTTGGCGGCTGCTCATGAGAAACGCGCTCGCTCTGCCCTGGCGCAAACGGAGCTGGCGCGACTCCAACGCATGTCTGACAAGGAGCAGACCGCGCTTGATAAGCTCGAGGAGCAGCGCCGTGGCCTGGCTGCGCAAGCCATGCTGCCGGGAGCGGAACTGGAAGTTCTGTCACCGGCGGCAGTACCGCTGGCACCGCAGGGGCGCGGACGACTTTTCTATCTGGTCGGCGCCCTCCTGGCTTCGATATCGATCGCGGTAACAGCCGCTTTCGTGGTCGAGATGCTGGATAACTCGGTCCGCAGCTTCGATCAGATGGCCGGAATGCCTCGCGTTGCGCCGGCCGGATTCATCCCGCGCCTGAAACGGAAGGACCGGGGGGATCCATCTATGCTCTTTGGGTACATTCAAGACGGGATGTTTGACGAAGCAATTCGCTCCGTCATAACTTCGCTTAAACAGTCCAACGGCGGAAAGCTGCCTAACAGTATTGTCGTGACGTCGGCTCACAGCGGAGAGGGCAAGTCGCTTGTCGCCAGATCACTGGCAATCGATCTCGCCGCCAACGGGATTCCGGTGCTACTTGTTGATGGCGACCTCAGACACGGAAATCTCGACTCGTTTTTCAAGTCAGAGCTACAGCAGGGATTGAACGAATTCCTGTGTGGACAGGCTGGAATCCGGGACATCATCGATCACCATCCGAGCGGCATCGACTTCATTCCGGCCGGCAATGCCACTCTCCATCGGCGCGCCCGCATGACGGATGCGGCTGACATCATCTCGATGGCCGCCTCGCTGGGCCAAGTCGTCATCTTCGACAGCGCACCCGTGCTCGCCTCGGCTGATACGATGCATCTGACGGCCTTAGCAGAACGAACGCTCGTGGTGGTTAAATGGGGTAAGACGAGCCGTCGCGCCGTCGAATTTTGCTTACATCAGCTGAGGACCGCACGCAACGCGGAGCTTTGCGTTGCCATAAACAACGTCAATCCGAAACAACACGCCATGTACAACTTCAGCGATTCGGAATTGTTTGTGAAATCATTGAGGAAATACCACGAATTCACCTGAACCTGGACAGCATTCACATCTGATTCCGCCGAAACAAATTACGGAGACCGTAGTGAAGAATAAAAACAAGGTTGCGCTGATTACCGGTATAACAGGTCAGGACGGTGCGTACCTGGCCGAGTTTCTCTTGGAGAAGGGCTATATTGTTCACGGCCTCAAGCGACGCTCATCGTCCTTCAACACCAGCCGCATCGAGCATCTATACGAGGATCCGCATGTCGACAATCCCCGGTTCATCTTGCATTTCGGGGACATGACCGATTCAACGAATCTCATCCGTGTCGTTCAGGAAACGCAGCCGGACGAGATCTATAACCTCGCAGCACAGAGCCACGTTCAAGTCTCTTTCGAGACGCCGGAATATACGGCCAACGCGGATGGAACCGGCGCACTTCGGCTGCTTGAAGCAATTCGCCTCCTGGGACTGACCAGGAAGACGCGCTTCTATCAAGCGTCCACCTCAGAGCTCTACGGCAAAGTTCAGGAAGTTCCGCAAAGCGAAACGACGCCTTTCTACCCTCGATCACCCTACGCAGCGGCCAAGCTCTACGCCTATTGGATCGTGGTCAATTATCGCGAGGCATATGGCATGCACGCCTCGAACGGCATCTTGTTCAATCATGAAAGTCCGATCCGCGGCGAGACCTTCGTGACCCGTAAAATCACCCGGGCGGCGGCTGCGATCCATCTTGGACTGCAGGAGCGGCTCTATCTCGGCAATTTGGATGCACAGCGCGACTGGGGACATGCGCGCGAATATGTCCGTGGGATGTGGCTGATGCTGCAACAGGACGAACCGGAGGACTATGTCCTTGCAACCGGCGAAACGCACTCGGTTCGCTCCTTTGTCGACAAGGCCTTTGCCAAAGTGGGCATGCCGATTGATTGGCGTGGCAACGGGGTTGAGGAAAAGGGGTATGACAAGACATCCGGTCGGTGCGTGGTGGAGATCGATCCGGCTTATTTCCGCCCGACTGAAGTTGACCTTCTGATCGGTGATCCGACGAAGGCGCATACGAAGCTTGGCTGGAAACACGAGACCAGTCTTGATCAGCTGGTTACGGAGATGGTCCGCGAGGATCTGAAAGTCATGGCACGAAATGTCCCGGCAGTGAGTGTAACCAGAGCCTTTGCCTATGCCTGAGGTGATCTGTCGCCGGCCACCGCGGCGTGGCGGGCTCCGCGATCGTGCGATCGTCTCGCTTCCGACAGCTGAGAGATTCAAACACTACCCTGCACAAAACAAAAAGCCCGGCTCGAGAGCCGGGCTTTCCTGATCGACCGAAGTCAGACCAGATTAGAACGAACGCTGCAGGCGGAAGTAGCCCGAGGTGGAGTCGTCGCCGTCTTCCGGATCGAGGTACTGAACCGAAGCCTTGGCGTAGAAGTTGTCGACGATCTGGTAATCAACCGTCAGGCCAACCTTCCAGGCATCGCCGTCGGCGAAGTCGTTGCCGTCAACACCGTAGTCGCTGTAGTACTGGACGCCGGGGGTGATCTTGAGCTTGTCGGTTGCCTTGATAGCGTATTCGGCAGCGATAGCCCATTCAGCTGCGGTGTAGTAGGAGCTCGGGCCGGTGGCGTAGACGGCTGCGAGGCCGAGCGTGCCGGGACCGATGTCAACCGTACCCATAGCGCGGACGGCGCCTTCTTCGTTGTCGACGTCGTAGCCGGCAGTGATCTGGTAGCTGAAGATACCACCCTTGCCGCCGAGGCCGACGGCAACGCCGACGTTGTTCGGATCTTCGTCAGACTTGAAGAAGCCGTCTTCCAGTTCGTCGACGCTGATGCCAGCGTAGAAGGCGTCGGTTTCATACTGATAACGGATGGAGTTATGCAGCGTGACCGGAGAACCGATATCGTCGGTTTCGCCCGAAAGACCATCGTCCCACCAGCTGTAGAACAGACCAGCGCGGAAGCCTGCGATGTCGAGGTAAGCGGAGTCGAGCTTGGCGTTCTGGTCCGAAGCGTTGTCAGCATTGAACTGCATGACGATGACGCCGGTCAGCGGACCGTACTCGGTGTCGCTCTTGGCGGTGAACTGAACCTGGCCGCGAGTGACGGCATCCCAATCGGAGTCGTTACCACGATCATCGTTAGCGCCGACTTGATCGCCAACGTTAACCTGGAAACGGATGTAGCCGTTGATCTTGAGGCAGGTTTCGGTGCCCGGGATGTAGAAGTAGCCGGTGCCGTAAGCGTCGCAGACGCGAACATATTCAACCGGTTCCGGCTCGGCAGCAACAATAGCGTCAGCAGCCTGAGCACCGGAAACTACTGCGAGAGCAGCAGCGGAGCCGAGAAGAAGGCTCTTGATGTTCATAAATGACCTCCAATTCAAAGTTTCGATCGGGTTTGGGATCTTTCGCTGAGCAGCGTTCCCTGCCCCATCCCCGTGTTTTAAGAAGTGGACGATCCGTCGCCCTTGCTTCCGAGGGTGAAAATACAAGACGGCGGCCGTCACGCAATCACCAACTTACTCGAATGGGTGGTTTGCGGGAGCCTTCCCGACATTCTGTTGCCGAAAGGACACAAGTCGGGCAACCGGCCCCGATTTCCTTTATGCTTTGTTAAGAAAAGCCTGATTTTGCCGCTGCTTAGCCGAAGTCGACAAAGAGCTGGACATGCGTCTTCCGACGCATTTGCGACACGTTTTTGACAAGTTCGGGCTATTGCGGAAGAGATGGCAGTTCCGAAAGGGTAACCGGACGTTCACCGATCACAGCCTGACGGCTGAAGCGCGGGACGTGATTCCCGCCAGCGATTCTCTCTCTTCGAAGCGATTCTCCCTTGTCGCGACTGGCAGGGATAGCCGATTAAGCGGCCGTGTTTCGCCGACGGAAGTTGAGACCAGAGACACGCGGTGGAAATCAAAGTGGCGGAGAAGATGGGATTCGAACCCACGATACGCTTTTGACGTATACTCCCTTAGCAGGGGAGCGCCTTCGACCACTCGGCCACCTCTCCGGTGCGGCCTAACTAGGGTGAGCGGTCTTTGAATGCAAGGGTTTTTTCAGTTTTCACCAGAAGAAATGCAGGGGCCGGCGTTTCGGCTTTTGACGGACAGCGAGAACAATCGCTCGTCTGCGCCCGCCCCCGAAAGCTCGGCCGATCGTCCTTCAACCGCACGCGCCTGGCGGCGCGCGCTTGCGGACTCAGCTCAAGAGGCTCTTGAGATCGGCCGAGGGGTCGGCGAGGATCGCTCGATCGGGATTGGTGCCAGATTCCAGAAGCTTCTTGCCGGTCACATAAGCCTTTGCGTCATTGATCGCGTCGACCGCGATCAGCCGACCTTCCCTGAAGTACCAGATCGAATGAGCACCTTCGCGGGCGCCGGGACGCAGCAGCGTGTCGTCATAGCCGAGATTGAAGCCGGCAATCTGCAGCTTGACGTCGTACTGGTCGGACCAGAACCACGGCTTCGGCTCATAGGGCTCGCCGCCGCCGGCGATAACGGCTGCCGCAGCTTCAGCCTGGTCGACGGCGTTCTGCACCGATTCGAGTCTGATGCGCCCACCCTGCCATGGAAGTGCGGCGCAATCGCCGGCCGCAAAAATCGCCGGATCGGAGGTGCGGGCGAATTCATCGACGATGATGCCGTTGGCGACTTCGAGGCCGGCTTCCTTGGCAAGCTGGTCGTTCGGCACGACGCCGATGCCGACGACGACGAAATCGACGTCGATGACCGATCCGTCGGAAAGGGCGGCGCCGGAAACCCGACCATCCTTGCCGATCAAATGTTTCAGGCCGGTCTTCTCGCGGATCACTACGTCGTGGCTCTCGTGAATGGCGCGCATGAGGTCGGCCGTTTCCTTCGCCGCGACACGCTGCAGGATGCGATCGGCCATTTCGATGACCGTGACCTCAAGGCCGCGATGGCGGGCGACTGCCGCAGCCTCGAGGCCGATGTAACCGCCGCCGATGATGAGGACGCGCCGGCCGGGGCGCATTTCATCGGCCAGCAGATCGGCATCGCGCTTGTCGCGGGCGACATAGACGCCTTCGAGATCGCCGCCGATTGCCGCCGGCAGCCGGCGCGGCGTCGAGCCGGTGGCGAGCACCAGCGTGCCGTAGTCGAGAACGGAGCCGTCCTGCAGCAGAACTTGCTTGCTGTCCCGCTCGATCTGCTCGGCCCAGGTCGAAAGGCGAAGATCGACGTCGTTGTCGGCATACCAGTGTTCCGGGCGGAACAGCAGGCGGTCGAAGCTCATTTCGCCGAGCAGATATTTCTTCGAAAGCGGCGGGCGCTGATAGGGGGCTACATCCTCGGCGCCGATGAGGGTGATCGGGCGCGTATCCTTCAAAGCACGCAGTTTGGCCGCCAAGGCGAAACCCGCCTGTCCCGCGCCGATGATCACCACTTTATCCGTCACGATCTCACTCCTGAAACTAGGCTCGACACTTACGCCAAGGCCTATCCCCTGCCCCATGCGCCGTCAACGGAAAGCGGCTTCTTACATTCAGCCGATTTCGATCCAGCGACGCTCGTGGAAGGACTGTGCCATGGCATGCACCGACTTTTCTATCCTGAGACCGTCTTTAAATGTTACGATCGACGACGGCTCGCCCGATATTGCCCGGATCAGCTCGCGGCACTCGATGATCTTCAGATCATTGAAGCCGAGGCCATGGCCAGGAGCCGGGATGAAGCGATCATAGGGCCGATGGGCAGGCGCCGCCAGTATCTTGCGGAAGCCCTGCTCCGAACCGGGGCCTTCTGCCTGATAGAGTTCGAACTCGTTCATGCGCTCCTGGTCATAGAGGATCGAGCCTTTCGAGCCGTAAATCTGCAGGGCGATCCGCCCCTTGCGACCCCAGGCGGCGCGATTCGCCATCAACACCGCGGAGATGCCGCCGCCGAGCCGCATCAGCACATTGGCGGCATCGTGATTTTCGACGGCACGGCGGCCACCCTGGTTGAGCGGACGGTCGGCATAGGGCTTCACCATGTCTGTTATGACGGCCTCGACGTGGCCAAAAAGATACCAGAGCAACGACAGCGGGTGCACGGCGAAATCGTCAAGCGCACCATAGCCGGCGGAAAGCTCGCTCTTCCAATAAAAGAAGACGTCGGGATCGGCCATGAAATCCTCGTCCATTTCGACTCGGACATGATTGACCGTACCGATGGCACCGTCGCCGACAAGCTTCCTGATGTGCCGCATGACGGGATTCTGAATGTAATTATAGCCGAGAACGGCAACCTTGCCGGAACGCTCGGCCGTCGCCAGCATGCGCTCGGCATCGGCATAGGCGGGCGCCATCGGCTTCTCACACCAGACATGCTTGCCGGCTTCCAGGGCTGCAATCGCCATCTCGGCGTGGAACTGGTTGGGCGTGGTGACGGAAACGACGTCGACCTCGGGGTCGGCGATCAGCGCCCGCCAGTCGGCCGTTGCCTTCTCGAAGCCGAACTCGCCGGCACGGGCCTCGGCAAGCCCGGCATTGGCTTCAGCCAGGTGCACGAGCCGCGGACGCTCGACATCGCCGAACACGGTCTTCACCGCATTCCAGGCCAGCGCGTGGCACTTGCCCATATAACCCGTGCCGATCAAACCGATGCCAAGTGGCTTCATTTCCGTCTCCTCCAGAAGTGTGCGCGGATTTTTGGAATATTTGGATCATTTTGACAAGAGACCGCTGGCAGGCATATGGCCTTCATTTTTCGGTGCGATTGTATAAAACCCATTCAATTTCAGGTGATTAAAAACAATTAGGCGCGCCGTTCGAAATCGTCTATGCTCGGCGATATGGAATATTTGTTTCATCCCGTGAGCCGCAAGCATGGATAATGATCCCCAAAGGCACGCGCGCGTGCCGCGCGATTTCGAAAGCCTGCGCAGCACCATCATCGAGCGTAAGGCGAACATGCCGAAGCGGCTGGCGCAGGTCGCCGCCTTCGCGCTCGGCAATCCCGACGAAATCGCCTTTGGCACGACGGCGAGCATCGCGGCCGCCTCCGACGTCCAGCCTTCGACCCTGGTACGCCTCGCGCATCATCTCGGTTATGAAGGCTTTTCCGATCTGCAGAGCATCTTCCGCGAAAGACTGCGCGACCGGACACTGAGCTATGAAGAGCGGCTCGTCACACTGGAGCAAACGAGCGGCGACGACGAAGACGCCAACCTGCTTTCCGGATTCATTGCCGCGGCGAACCAGTCGGTCAACCGGCTGGCTGCGACGGTTCAAAGCGAGACGTTCACGAAGGCGGTGGATATCCTCGCCACCGCCGAAACGATCTACCTGATCGCCAAGCGCCGCTCCTATCCGCTGACGGCGCACATGAGCTACGCATTTTCCAAGCTCAACATCCGCCATCAGATCGTCGCCTCGCCGAACGGAGTCGATCCTGAAATGGTGCAGTTCGCATCGCCGAGGGATGCGGCGATCGCTGCGAGCTTCTCGCCCTATGCAGCCGACAGCCTCAGCCAAAGCCAGGAGCTTGCCGATCGCGGCGTCCCCGTTATTGCGATTACCGATTCGGCCTTTTCGCCGCTCGCCGCCTGCGCCACGCATTGGTTCGAGGTGGCGGAAGCGGATTTCGCCGGGTTCCGCTCGCTTTCAGCGTCGATGGCGCTCACCATGGCGCTGCCGGTTGCGATCGCCGAGCGGCGTCGCAAGCGTCAGCATCACAAAGCTGGAAAAGAGAAAATGGAATAAACATTCCGAATTGACAAAATATCGGAACCAATGTTTCATTATTGACATTCGCAGGCACTGGAAGCCGCGCAAAATCTAGCGGGAGGACATCATGGTACAATCGAATCCGGGTTCACAGCCGGAGCCGGCGCTTGATGTAATCACCATCGGCCGCTCCTCGGTCGATCTTTACGGCCAGCAGATCGGTTCGCGACTGGAGGACATCGCCTCCTTCGCCAAATCCGTCGGCGGCTGCCCGTCCAATATCGCCATCGGCACGGCGCGGCTCGGCCTCAAGTCCGGCCTCATCACCCGCGTCGGCGACGAGCAGATGGGACGCTTCATCCGCGAGCAGGCGGCACGCGAGGGCGTGGCGACCGATGGCATCGTCACCGACAAGGAACGGCTGACGGCGCTGGTGCTGCTGGCGGTCGAGGCCGAGGGCGTGTCGCCGATGATCTTTTATCGCTCCGACTGCGCCGATATGGCGCTCGAGGAAGGCGATATCGACGAGAACTTCATCAAATCGTCGCGCGCCGTTCTCGTTTCCGGCACGCATTTTTCGCGGCCCAACACCGAAGCCGCGCAACGCAAGGCAATCCGCATCGCTAAGGAGAACGGCCGCAAGGTTATCTTCGACATCGACTACCGGCCGAACCTCTGGGGCCTTGCCGGCCATGCGGAAGGCTTCGAACGCTATGTGAAATCCGACCGAGTCTCCTCGAAGATGAAGGAAACGCTGCCCGATTGCGATCTCATTGTCGGCACTGAAGAGGAAATCCTCATCGCATCCGGCGCCGATGACGTGCTCGGCGCGCTGAAGGAGATCCGGCGGCTGACGCCGGCGACGATCGTGCTCAAGCGCGGCGCCATGGGCTGCATCGTCTATGACGGGCCGATTGCCGACGATCTCGAAGCCGGCATCGTCGGCCAGGGCTTCCCCATCGAAGTATTCAACGTTCTCGGCGCCGGCGACGCCTTCATGTCCGGCTTCCTGCGCGGCTTCCTGCGCGACGAGCCGCTGCAGACCTGCGCCACCTGGGCCAATGCCTGCGGCGCCTTCGCGGTCTCTCGCCTGCTATGCTCGCCGGAATATCCGACCTGGGCCGAACTCGACTTCTTCCTGAAGACCGGCAGCAAACATCGGGCGCTGCGCAAGGACGAGTCGATCAACCATATTCACTGGGCATCCACCCGCCGCGGCGAAATCCCGCTTCTGATGGCGCTTGCGATCGACCACCGCTCGCAGCTCGTCAGCGTCGCCGACGAGCTCGGCGTCGACCACAAGAAGATCGTCGCCTTCAAGCGACTGGCGGTCGAGGCGGCAGCACGCGTTTCGAACGGCCGCGACGGCTACGGCATGCTGATCGACGAGCGATTCGGCCGCGACGCCTTCTTCGATGCGGCGACGAAGAATTTCTCCTGGATCGGCCGGCCTGTCGAACTGCCGGGCTCGAAGCCGCTGCGCTTCGAATTCAGCCAGGATATCGGCTCGCAGCTTGTCGAATGGCCGCTCAGCCATTGCATCAAGTGCCTGTGCTTCTATCATCCCGACGATCCAGCCGAATTGAAGACGGAGCAGCAGGAGAAGCTGCGCACGCTATTCGAGGCCGCACGCAAGGTCGGCCGCGAACTTCTGGTGGAAATCATCGCCGGCAAGAACGGGCCGCTCACCGACGATACGATCGCCACCGCGCTGGAGGAACTCTACGCGCTCGGCATCAAGCCTGACTGGTGGAAGCTGGAGCCACAGGCTTCCGGCGAAGCCTGGAAGAAGATCGATGCGGTGATTGCCAAAAATGATCCATGGTGCCGTGGTATCGTCCTTCTCGGGCTCGAAGCGCCCGCAGAGGAACTGATCTCCTGTTTCGAGGCGACGCTGGCGGCTCCCTCGGTGAAGGGCTTCGCCGTCGGCCGGACAATCTTTGCCGATCCGGCGCGCGCCTGGCTCTCCGGCGAGATAAGCGACGAGGCGGCAATCGCCGACATGGCCGGCCGCTTCCGGCAATTGACAGAGGCTTGGCTTAAGACGCGTGGGCTTCACTGAGAATTAGACCCCTCCCCAACCCCTCCCCACAAGGGGGAGGGACTTAAGTTGAGGCATCGCTTCACACCACAAACGAGCTCTGGTGCGGACGGAAGGTTGCGGTGAAATGCGGCGAGCCCAACGAGTGGCCCCTCCCCTTTGTGGGGAGAGGTTGGGGAGGGGAAACCAACTAGAACGAAGATTGCGGGAGGCCCCGATGGGCAAGACGATACGGTTGACGATGGCGCAGGCCGTCGCGCATTTCCTGAAAGTACAGATGACTGTTGTCGACGGCAAAAAGGTGCCGATCTTCGGCGGCGTCTGGGCGATCTTCGGCCACGGCAACGTCGCCGGCATCGGCGAGGCGCTTTATCAGGTGCGCGGGGAATTGACGACCTACCGCGCCCACAACGAGCAGGGCATGGCGCATGCCGCGATCGCCTATGCCAAGGCAAACTTCCGCACGCGCTTCATGGCCTGCACGACCTCGATCGGTCCCGGCGCACTGAACATGGTGACGGCCGCGGGCGTCGCGCATGTCAACCGCATTCCGGTTCTCTTCCTGCCCGGCGACGTCTTCGCCAACCGCGCGCCGGATCCGGTGCTGCAGCAGATCGAGGATTTCGGCGACGGCACCGTATCAGCCAATGATGCATTCCGCCCGGTTTCGCGTTACTTCGATCGGATTACCCGGCCGGAGCAGATCATCACGGCGCTGAAGCGCGCCATGCAGGTGCTGACCGATCCGCTCGATTGCGGGCCGGTGACATTGTCGCTCTGCCAGGACGTTCAGGCCGAGGCCTTCGATTATCCGGAAAGCCTGTTTCAGGAAAAGGTCTGGGCGACCCGCAGGCCGCAGCCGGATGCGGACGAACTGGCAAATGCCATCGCGCTGATCAAGGCATCTGAGAAGCCGGTGATCGTTGCCGGCGGCGGCGTGCTCTATTCGCAGGCGACGAAGGAACTCGCCGCCTTTGCCGAAACTCACGCCATCCCCGTCGTTGTCACTCAGGCCGGCAAGTCGTCGATCAACGAGACCCATCCGCTGGCGCTCGGCTCGGTCGGCGTCACCGGCACCTCGGCGGCGAACGCAATCGCCGAAGAGACGGATCTCGTCATCGCCGTCGGCACGCGCTGCCAGGATTTCACGACCGGCTCCTGGGCGCTGTTCAAAAATGACAGCCTGAAGATGGTCGGCCTCAACATCGCCGCCTATGACGCGGTGAAGCACGACAGCCACCCTGTGGTGGCTGATGCGCGCGAAGGGCTGAAGGCGCTTTCGGCAGGCCTTTCCGGCTGGAAGGCGCCGGCGGCACTTACCGAGAAGGCAACGGCGGAAAAGAAGGTCTGGATGGAGGCTGCCACCAAAGCTATGGCGGCGACCAACACCGCCCTGCCTTCCGATGCGCAGGTGATCGGCGCGGTGGCCCGCACGCTCGGCGGCGAGAACACGACCGTGCTTTGCGCCGCCGGTGGTCTGCCCGGCGAATTGCACAAGCTCTGGCCGGCGACGGCGCCGGGCAGCTATCACATGGAATACGGCTTCTCCTGCATGGGTTACGAGATCGCCGGCGGGCTCGGCGCCAAGATGGCGCGCCCTGAACGGGATGTCGTCGTCATGGTCGGCGACGGTTCCTACATGATGATGAACTCCGAGATTGCGACCTCGGTCATGGTTGGGGTGAAACTCAACATCGTCGTGCTCGACAATCGCGGCTACGGCTGCATCAACCGGTTGCAGATGGGAACCGGCGGCGCCAACTTCAACAATCTGCTCAAGGACTCCTATCACGAGGTGATGCCTGAGATCGATTTTCGCGCGCATGCCGAAAGCATGGGCGCCATCGCTGTCAAGGTTAGTTCAATCGCCGAACTCGAGCAGGCGATCGTCTCTTCTAAGAAGAACGATCGTACATCCGTCTTCGTCATCGACACCGATCCCTTGATCACCACTGAGGCCGGCGGCCATTGGTGGGATGTCGCGGTGCCGGAAGTCAGCCCGCGCGAAGAAGTCAACCAGGCGCGCAAGGGTTATGTCGAAGCCCGCGGCTCCCAGCGCATTGGCTGAACAGGTTAACCCGTTTTTCCGCAGGAGCCGACCCGCTCCTCCGCAATGTCTTTAAGGAGAATATTGATGAAGGCCAAACTCGGCATGTCGCCCATCGCATGGTGGAACGACGACCTTCCTGAGCTTAGTGACGATGTGTCGCTCGAAGAATGCCTGCGGCAATCGCGCAGCGCCGGTTTCACCGGCATGGAGCAAGGCCGCCGTTTCCCCAGTAACCCGGAAGAGATGCTGCCGATCCTGCGCGCCGCGGACGTGACGCTGTGCGGCGGCTGGTTCTCCGGCACGCTTGTCAATGAGGAGCTCTCGGCCAACAAGGACCGCATTGCGCCGATGATCGAGCTGTTCAAGGCCGTCAACGCGCCCTGCATCGTCTATGGCGAAGTTGGCCGCTCCATTCAGGGCGACCGCTCCAAGCCGCTCGCGACCAAGCCGCGCCTTTCCGACGACGAGATGAAGGCCTATGCGCGCCGCGTCACGGAATTCGGCGAATGGTGCGCTGAGAAGGGCATGCCGCTCTCCTATCACCACCACATGGCCGCCGTCGTCGAAACCGAACCGGAACTCGACGCCTTCATGCGCTCTTCGGGCGAAGGTATTCCGCTGTTGCTCGACGCCGGGCATCTGGCCTTTGCCGGCGGCGATGTGCTGCGCGCCATCGACAATCACCACGCGCGCATCAACCACGTCCACGTCAAGGACATTCGTCAATCCGTCGTGGATGGGCTCGACCGCAGCCGGCAGTCTTTCCTCGACGCCGTGGCGCTTGGCGCCTTCACAGTGCCGGGCGACGGCTCGCTCGATTTCGGCGCCATCGTCCAACGCTTCGCCGACCATGGCTATGAAGGCTGGTTCGTCGTCGAGGCCGAACAGGATCCGCGCAAGGCGCCGCCGCAGAAAATGGCCGAGATCGGCCATGCCGAACTGATGCGCGTCATGACCGCGGCTGGTTATACTGTGGAAACGGAAGGCTTTCCGAAGGGGTAACGGGCCGAAAGACCCCCCTCACAAGAGGGACGAACTGACCGGACCGCTGGAGCAAGCGGCCCCCTCATCCGCCCCCCTTCTCCCTAAGGGGAGAAGCGAAAAGCGACGGCGCGGCATATCCCTTCTCCCCTCGGGGAGAAGGTGGCGGCAGCCGGATGAGGGGGCTGCGCCCACCAACATACGAGGAGAAACACCAATGCCAAACCTCAAGGTGAAACCATCCGGCACACATGGCCGCGTCACGCATGTCACCCCGGAAAATGCCGGCTGGACCTATGTCGGCTTTGATCTGCACCGCATCAAGCCGGGCGAGACGGTTTCGGGCGAGACCGGCGATCGGGAAGTCTGCCTGGTCTGGGTGACAGGCAAAGGCAAGGCGTCGGCCGGCGCGAAGGATTTCGGGACGCTCGGCGAGCGGATGAATCCCTTCGACGGGGCGCCGCATGCGCTTTATATCCCGATGGGCTCGACGTGGTCGGTCACGGCGGAGACCGATCTGGAACTGGCTGTCTGCTCGGCGCCCGGCGGCGGCGGCTATGAGGCAAAGGCGATCCCGCCCGGCACGCATCCGCAGGTGACGCGCGGCAAGGGCACGAATGTGCGCTACGTCAACAACATCATGCCTGAGGACGATAATTCGGCGCATTCGCTGCTCGTCGTCGAGGTGATCACGCCGGGTGGCCATACCTCCTCCTATCCGCCGCACAAGCACGATCAGGACGACCTCCCGAACGAGAGCTTCCTGGAGGAGACTTACTACCACCGCCTCAACCCGCCACAGGGTTTCGGTTTCCAGCGCGTCTACACCGACGACCGCTCGCTCGACGAGGCGATGGCAATCGAGGACGGCGACGTGACGCTGGTGCCGAAGGGCTATCATCCCTGCGCGGCAACGCATGGCTATGATCTTTATTATCTCAACGTCATGGCCGGGCCGAAGCGGATCTGGAAATTCCACAATGCCGCCGAGCACGAATGGCTGCTGAAGGCATGAAGCCCGCGCTCGATCGCTAAATAATCTGACAGCGCCAAACTATCGGTGATGGTTCACTGCCTCCATCCAATGAGGATGGAGGATCATCATGCACAGCTCGCATTTCACCATACCGGCCAGCAATATCCGCTCTTCGCGGCGGCCCGGCCTTCTTTCTGCAGCCGCCACAGCAGTCCGCTGGCTGGGGCGCAAGATCAGCGAACGGCGCAACTACAATGCGCTGATGGAACTTTCCGACGATCAGTTGAAGGATGTCGGCCTCTCCCGGGGGCAGACAGAAAGCGACGTGCACGTTTACAGCCGCTACTGAAACATCAGACTCACTGTGGTACTGTGCCCCAGCGCAGCCTTGTCGGGCTGCCTGCCTGAACCGGACGATACAATGTCGCAGTTTTCAACAGCTCTGCTCCTGAAAACCAAGACCGTCACCATTCGTGACGTCGTCTGCAATGGCGAGTGCCGCCACAAGAGCGGCGAGGAATGTGCTCACAAAACAAGCCTCGTCTATCCCTATCGCGGTGTCTTTATGCGCCATGTCGGCCGCACGGATACGGTGGCTGAAGCCAATCAGGTGCTGTTCTTCAATACCGGTCAGGGCTATCGGATCAGCCATCCGATCGCGGGCGGCGACGGCTGCATCGACCTGTCGATCGACGAATCCATGCTGCAAGAGCTGGCGCCGAAGGAGCAGGCGCAGCCCGGCCCGGCCTTTTCCTTCCGCCGCCAGCGCCGGCGGATCGACCCGCGCGCGCAAGCGCTGGTCGCCCTGCTGCGCCACGGTCTCAGGCGCAACGTCGCCGAAACGCTCGAGGCGGAAACGCTGGCCCTGACGCTGGTTCGCCGCTCGCTCGGCGAGCGCACCTCGCATGCGGCCGGCGCCAGCCTCGGCCGGCAGAAACTCGTCGACCGGGCAAAGCTGGTGCTTTCCTCCGATCTCGCGCGACGCTGGACGCTTGCGGAAATCGCCTCGGAAGTCGGCGTTTCCCCTGTTTACCTCACCCAGGTCTTCCAGCAGGTCGAGGCCACGCCGCTCTATCGCTATCAGCTGAGGCTGCGGCTTGCCCGGGCGCTCGATTTGCTCGGCCAGTATGAGGATCTGACCGCGCTCGGGCTCGATCTCGGCTTTTCCAGCCACAGTCATTTCAGCGCTTCCTTCAAACAGGCCTTCGGTCAGACTCCGGCCGAATTCCAGCGCTCGGTGCAACTGCGACGCCGACCTTAGAGCCTTTCCGAGTTGATAATCGCTAAAGTTTTCGACAGCGATGACGCGGTCTTCGATGCTCTTATGATGCTGTCCCGATCCGGGGACGATCAATGGAGGATTACCCGATGAAGAAGACCACATGCGCTGCCTGCGACTGCGAACTCGGCGCCGAGACCATCACCGTCAAGCTCGGCGGCAAGACCGTCGAAGTCTGCTGCCGGGAATGCGCCGAGGCACTGAACGAGGCGGAGGCTTCGACATCGGCCGCGCAGAGCGGCAAGGAATAGAAGCCAATCGACGGAAGCCGCACAGGAAGGCGCGGCTTCCGTCTCTCAGGCGGGCAGAAGCCCGTATCGCCAGCCGCGGCGCCTGGCATTCTCAGACAGCACCAGCAAGGCAAGCACCACCATGCCTGCCTCGGCAAAAACAGGCACCATCCAGATTCCCTGCTCGCCGAAGACGAAAGGCAGCAGGAAGGTGAGAGGCAGGGTGAGAAGATAGGGTCGCGACAGACCGAAGATCGCCGCGCGCGGCGCATCGCCGATCGACTGGAAATAGGACGACAGGATCAGCATCTGCCCGAAGAGAAAATAGGCGCCGATCGTCCAAGGCAGAATTCGTCTGACCTCGGCGATAATGGCGGGATCGCCAACAAAGACGGCGCCGATGCGGCCAGCCAGCAATTCCACCGTGATCTCCACCAAGCTGCAATAGACGAGCGCCGAGAGCATGGCGATCTGCAGGCTGCGGCCGACGCGCAACCCAAGGCCGGCTCCGTGATTGTTGCCGGCGATCGTCTGTAGGGCGATGCTGAGACCAAGCAGCGGCAGATAGGCGAAGGTCAGGATACGGGTGATGATGCCGTAGGCGGCAATGGTGGCGGTATGATCACGCGTGCTCCAGAGCGAGACGTTGACCAGAATCGCGGCCGTGGCAAGCGATATGCCGATGAAACCGAGGCTCATGGGAGCGCCCAAGGCGACAATGCCGCGCCATTCGACAAGGGCGAATGCGGGAGAAGGCCTGAGCGTCGCCGGCCGGCGCCAGCGATAGACGAGCACGGCGGCGAGACAGACGAATTGCGAAGCGATGGAGCCTGCGGCCGAACCGAGCACGCCCCAATGCATCACCGCCATGAACAGCCAGTTGGCGAGGATGTTGAGCAGCGAGGCCGAGAGCGTGACCGCCGTCATGAAACCGATCCTGCCTTCACAGCGCAGCCCGTCGAGATGCAGCGACAGGAAAAAACTCACCGGCGTCGCGGCGATCATCGCGCCCATGAAAAGCATGGCGCCGTCGGCCACGGCCGTGTTCTCGGCGGCGCCGGCATCGATGATCCGCTCGCCGAGGGTCCAGTAGATCACGATGAGGATCACGACGACGGCGAGCGCCAGCGTATGGGCGCCGGAAAATACCCGGCGCGCGCCCTGGCGATCGCCGGCACCGAGCCGGCGGGCGAGGATGCTTCCCATGCCGTTTGAGACGAGCGATTGCAGGGCGACCAGCAGCATCAACCCCGGGAAGATCAGGCTGACGGCTGAGAGCGCGTCGGGGCCGACATAGGCGCCCAGGAAATAGGCGTCGACGACAGCAAAGAGGCCGTTGACGGTAGTGATCGCGACGATCGGCGCCGCAGTCCTGATGAATACGCCCGGCAGCCAGCCGGTGAGGAAGTCATTGCCTTTGGAAGGATCGGTCATGGAGAAATCCGTGTGATATCGGGCGACATCCGCTGCGCTTGAACAAGCGCATGCGGGCAGCCAGGAAAGGATGAGGAGCAAATCAGAGATCGAGCGCCAGATGAGGCACGCCGTTCGAGGTCTTCCTGGGGGAGACGCCGTCGGCATCGATCTGTGCACTCACGCGCCGCCGAAAGGCTGAAAAACTCTCGAAGGTGACCACGTCAACCGCTTCGTCGAAATGGATGGTGATCCGGTAGAGGCCACCCGGCAGAGCCGAAAGCGAGAGGATTTCGCCAGTGAACGGCTGATTGAGATAGCGGCCGCGAATATGGGCGCCGACGAAGAGCGGCGTCTTCGCAGCCGCATTGGGTTTTGCCGCCAGAGCCGCCAGCGTGTTCCAGTCACGCGCGCCGTGCTGGCGGGCGATCATTTCCAAGGCCGCACTGTGGGTCAGCGCGCTGCCGCGATCGTTCATCGCCTGGCGCAGGCGCTTGGCCTGGGCCTTCAGTTCTTCAATGCCGGGATAGGTCGTCATGGAGTGAGCCTTCGCAAGGCATGCTCTTCGACTGTCAATGGGAGCTCGCATTGCCGTCAGTCAGCATGCACAAGGGGCCGTGACCATGATCGCGAGGGCTTCACCATGGATTTTCATCCGCGAGCGGCTGGTGCCTCGAACCGGGGCTTTGTATGCGCGATCGCTGTCGGCATGTCAAGAATGGCGCGGCTGCCCCCCGAATTGCGCGAATTTGGAGCAGATCTGGACGGAATCGGTGCGATTTTCAGCCGATCTCGGCAAAAACCTTCAAACTTAACGACAATCTTCAGCAATCGTCAGCACTCTTGCATTATTCTCTGCTTACGATGAGCGGAGGCTAAAAGGGCCTTTCAGATGCACCTCGACACAGAACACCCCAAGCCGGAACGTGCTTACCGGGAATTCAATCTCGACAAGCCGGGCAATATCATCTTCGTCGGCCACCATCTCAGTACCGGGACGCAGGTACGCTGCCTGATCCGCACGATCACACTTGCCGGCGCCGTGCTCGAAGTCAGTCCGAGCCTGGAGATGCCGAGTCATTTCTTTCTCGAAATACTCGGCATCCATGACGAAATCGGCGCCACCTTGGTCAAGCGCGAAAACGAACTGGTGACGATCAGCTTCAACATGCTGCTCAATCCGGAATTCCTGCACCACGTGCTGCGACTGAGCTTCGAAAACTGAGGCGTCTTCCAATCACCGCCCGGTCCCGGCGCGGCCTCCTCGTCTCGCCTCTTGTTGCCGAGAGATGCGCGATGATCGCTATGATCCAGAGAAGTCCGCGCCATTCCGGGCCATCGAGCGGATCGGCCATGGGATCGCGGCGCATCCGGCAATTGCGGGACGCGACCTCGTTGAAGAGAACTACCCAGTTGAGAAGCATTGCCTATCCTCCATCTATTGCTGGAGTAGTTGAGCTAAGCCTTCACGCCCCCGTTATGTAGAGGCATGGAGGAAAGGGGGTTTTCATCCATGAAAGAGGCGAGCTGGGACGACCTGCAGCTTTTCTTCCATGTCGCGACCGGCGGCGGTCTATCGGCGGCGGCGGCGCGGACGGGGCTCAGTGCGCCGACGATCGGCCGGCGTATGCTGGCGCTCGAACGTGTGACCGGCCGGTCGCTGTTCAACCGCGGTCCCACAGGCTACTTGCTTGCCAAGGACGGTCAGGAGCTGCTCGATCGCGTCCGGCTGATGCAGGATGCGGCCCGGGCGATTTCCGACTGGCGCGGTGAAGTGCTGACGCTGCCGATTGTGTCGACGGTCGTCGACAGCTGGACGTCGCGCTTTATCGCCGACCACCTGGCCAGCGTCTGGACGCCGAAAGACTGTTTTCGCATGTGTTACAAGACTTGTGACGCGAGTGTCGATTTCACCTATCGCGAGGCGCATATCGCCATTCGCCACAGCCGGCCGGACGGCGGCAACGTCGCGATCCGCCGTTCAGTCAAGGTGGCGCATGCGGTTTATCAGGCGGCCCATTACGACGAGACCAATTGCAACTGGATCTCACTCGGAACGGACATCGCCATCACACCGGCGGACAAGTGGACTTTCGAACAGCCGGATTATTGGATCACCAGCTGGACGAACACGCCGCATATGCTCTTTTACCTGATCCGAGGCGGCGCCGGCCGCGGCGTGCTGCCCTGTTTCATCGGCGACCAGGAGCGCAAACTCGTCCGCGCCGGGCCTGTCATCGATGAATTGACCTACGAGATGTGGATCGTCGCGCATGACGACGAGCGGCAAAGGCCGGAAGTCAAGACGGTCATCGATCGCCTGGCCACACTGTTTGCCGATCATGAGGATCTGTTTGCCGGAGAGAGACCGTTGGTCTGAAGCGAACAAGAAATGCGGGCCAGAGGCCCGCGTCAGTTCATCGATCGGTTTCATCATGCTGCGAGATGCCGCTCGATCTCGTCGATCGGCAGATTGGTATAGTCTTTCGCCAATTCCGCCGATATCGCTGCCTGCGTCTCGGCGCTCAGCGCCGGCCGCAAGGTGCCGAGCGCCTTCGGCGGTGCGATGAGGACGATACGGCGCGCATCCTTTGCCTGCGTCAGCTCGTCCATTCGCTCCGCCACATGTTTCAGAAATTGCGCTTCGGCCTGCTCCTGCCAGCTGGTCTCTTCGACAGCGCTGCGGCTCAATCCGTCTGCGGCATGGCTGCGGCCGGGCTTGTCGGCGCCGAGTTCGCGATCGGGCTCGTTCGGCTGCGTCAGGGTTTCCAACACCTTCAGGTTCATCAGCTGGGCATCGCCGGCGTTCTGCATGATCAGGGCCTTGGCTCCATTGCAGACTACGATCCATGATTTTCCGGGGATTCTGACGTCGGTCATCTTCAACTCCTCGCTGTCGTCATCGACGCGCCCCTTGCTCGCCGATCTAGACAGAACGCCCGGCCATTGAAAGAGTTCGAGAAAACAGCGCCGGAAATGATCGCGGCGCAATCCGCCATCGAGCTTGGCATGACAGCCTGCGTGCCGATTGTGAACATCAGGAGTCCCGCTTGGGAACAAAATTTAAACTCGTTAAAATTGTCATCATATGTTTGACGAATGTGCAAAACATTCATGGGACCGTGACTGGAGCAAGATCAGCTTGCTCAGAGCAAGAACCCCAACTGTGCCCTGTCTGACGGAGAATGTAAGATGACTATGCTCCGCGCCACACACCTTGCGACGGTCAAATCCGCCATTTACGACCTGCGCTGGGAAGAGTTCCACGTCAAGCGGCCGGCCCGCATCGTCGCCGTGCGGCCGTGCCTCACCGGCGTGTCGATGCGAAGCGCCGAGATCATCGACATATCGCAGGGCGGTGCGACGTTCATCGTCTCGACAACCGCCGGTCTGCCGAAACATTATTATCTGAACATCCTCGGCCTGGCTTATCGCATCGGTTGCGCCGAGGTCTACCGCCATAAGGAACGCATCGGGGTAAGGTTCATCAACCTCCTGGATCCAGAGGTTCTGCGACGCGTCGTCCGCGCCGACTTCCTTGTCGGCAATATGGAAGCGATCGACGCCAGGCGTGCACCGATGTTCCGCGAGACGAGGCTTGCCGCCAGCCCGGTATAAGTCCCCGGATGGGAAACTGTCCGAGGAAAAATCGTCCAGCAATTCAAATCACTCGTCGCCTTGCCGATTGAAAGGGACGCATCAGGAGCGCCGTGGCTGCGGAATAATCTTGCTTGCCATGGCTGGGCCCGGGCCTATTGTTGCGCCTGATCTCAACATGTCCGGAAACCGCTTTCGCATGTCCGCCTTCTCGCGCTTTACACCCCTCATCAGCGCCCTGCCCTCCACAGTTCCCTTCGTTGGCCCCGAGGCCATCGAACGCGAGCGCGGTCGCGCCGTCCTGGCGCGAATCGGCGCCAATGAGAACGGCTTTGGCCCAGCCCCTTCCGTGCTTGCCGCGATCCGCGAAGAGACGCACGATATCTGGAAATACAACGACCCGGACAATTTCGCGCTGCGGCAAGCACTTGGCGCACATCTCGGTGTGGCGCCCGCCAATATCGCCATCGGCGGCGGCATTGACGAACTGCTCGGTCACATCGTCCGGTTGGTGATCGAGCCGGGGTCGCCCGTCGTTACCTCGCTCGGCGCCTATCCGACCTTCAACTTCCATGTCGCCGGTTTCGGCGGCCGGCTGGTGACCGTCCCTTATGTCAACGACCGCGAGGATCTGGACGGGCTGCTCGATGCCGTCAGGCGCGAGAATGCGCCGCTTGTCTATTTCGCCAATCCTGACAATCCGATGGGAAGCTGGTGGGACGCCGACAGCATCGTCGCATTCGCCCGGACGCTGCCCGAGACCACGATGATGGTGCTGGACGAGGCCTACAGCGAAACGGGGCCGGCAAATTCATTGCCGTCGATCCCCTCGCTCATCGATCTGCCGAACATCGTCCGCACCCGCACCTTTTCCAAGGCCTACGGGCTCGCCGGTTCACGCACCGGCTACGCGATCTCGACCTCGGGCACGGCACAGGCCTTCGACAAGATCCGAAATCATTTCGGCATGAACCGGCTGGCTACGGTTGCAGCGCTGGCGGCGCTCAAGGACCAGGCCTATTTGGCCGAGGTGGTCGGGAAGATCCATGCGGCACGCGAGCGGATCGGCCGCATCGCCCGGGCAAATGGTCTTGAGCCGCTGCCCTCGGCGACGAATTTCGTGGCGATCGATACCGGTCGCGACGGCGCCTATGCGCGGGCGATCGTCGATGGCCTGATGGAGCATGGCGTGTTTATCCGCATGCCTGGTGTTGCGCCGCTCAATCGCTGCATCCGCGTCAGCGTCGGACCGGAGGCTGAGATGGCGCTGTTCGAGGAAGCGCTGCCGCAGGTCCTGAAGACGCTCGCCTGAGGTTTTTATCCCTGTCCGCCGACATTGGTCGGTCTTCCCCTTTTGTCCGCGTATTGCGTTCAGCGGAGTTCCTCGGCGAGGCCGATCAGAATCCCTTCAGGTCCGCGAATGTAGCAGAGCCGATACGCATCCTTATACTGAACGACTTCCCCTACGAGCTGCGCGCCGCGCCCGCGCAGTCTCTCAAGCGTCTCGTCAATGTCATCGACTGCGAACATGACGCGGAGGTAGCCGAGGGCGTTGACCGGGGCGTTCCGGTGATCTGCGACGACAGGCGGCGCCAGAAAGCGGGAGAGCTCAAGCCGGCTGTGGCCGTCCGGTGTGCGCATCATGGCGATCTCGACACGCTGATCTCCCAGTCCGGTGATACGTCCGGCCCATTCGCCTTCGACCGTCGCCCGCCCTTCCAATTCGAGGCCGAGCTCGCGAAAGAAATCAATCGCCTCTCCGAGGTCTTCGACGACGATTCCGACATTGTCCATTCGCTTGAGCGCCATGTTTTGATCCCCAAGGTGTCGTTGCAATCGACGAGGTCTTGCCTCGTCTAACGAAGGACGTCTGAGGCGTCCCAACACCGACAACCTCAGAAAACGTCTGTTGGAGCGCCGTGGGTCCGTTTGGACACGCGGCGCTCCAACAGTTGAGGTATCGTTCTGTCCGGAATCGTTTCGGATTCTCGGTCGGTGCGTTAGTGAACCGTCATCCATTCGCGGGCAGCGCGGAGTGCTTCCACGAGCTGCATCTTGTTCATGGCGGCGGCCACGTCGGCGCGGAGCTCGGCGGCGCGGTCGTTGCCCTTGATCGCGGCGATGTTCAGCCACTTGTGGGCGGCAACGAGATCGACGGCGCAGCCGCGGCCGGTCGCATACATCAGACCCATTTCGCAGAAGACATCGGCGCTGTTGTTGTCGCCACCCATGGTGGCCATTTCAGCATTGTGCATTTCAAAGCGTGCCATCGGTTTTATCCCTGTTAGCCTGTCTACGACTTACCCTGTTTTACCTTCGGACCCTGCCGTCTACGCGGCTTTGCGGCCCTTCCGGTCCGGCGGGTTTACCCCGCTCATCTGATGGCTTGACTATGCCAAACTGCTTTCAAAAAACGCCTAAAATGCATGATTAATTTGAGACAAACAAACTGCAAACGCTTGGTAAAATTGGGTTTTTGTTAAACATCGGATTGCCTGCGATTTAAGGACTTTCGTTCGAATTTTACAAAAGATTCAGATTTGAAAATAAACGGATCGTTCATCATGAAAACAGCAGGCGACGAGTTTAAAAGCTCTACGGTCGGCTTTTCGGCTGCTTTCAGCGACCGGCAGCTGGCTCTATTTATCTTTACGTTCGCGTCAGTTATTTTCGCGGTCGGTCAGAGGACATCAGGGAGGAAAAGATGATCCGCAGTCTCATTCTTGCCGGCGCTATCGCCGTGATGGCGGGCACAGCGAATGCTGAGGAACCTATCGTCGGCAATTGGAAGACCGCCTCCGGCGAAACGGCGGTGATTGCCGCCTGCGGCGGCAGTTATTGCGTGACGCTGAAAACTGGCAAATATACCGGCCGCAAGATCGGCACACTTGCCGGGACCGGCGGCAGCTACGCCGGCGAAATCACCGACCCCGCCGCCGACAAGACCTATAGCGGCTCAGGAAAGATTTCCGGCAATTCACTGAAGATGCAGGGCTGCGTGATGAAGATCCTTTGCAAGACGCAGACCTGGACGCGGCTCTGACGAGATAAAACCAGGCGCAACAATCATCCCAAACGTATAATCATGCCGGTCGAAAAGCCGGCATGCCCTCGAAGTCTTCCCGACTTGCCAATCGTCACTGCAATCGCCAGACCCTGCCCCGCAAGCTGAACGGTGGATGAACCGGCATCTCAGCACTCGTTCAGCCGAGGTGTGGCAAAACTCATGTCACGGTTAGGTTGCGTATCGGGGGCCTGGGATGAAGTTCTATATTCTGGCAAGACGTTTCACCATCATCACGCTGTTTGCGGCGGTCTTCGCCGTCACATTTTCGGCGGTCGTCGTGCACAATGGCGGGGGCGGTACGCAGTCGCATTTCGGTGCGAACTATACCTGCCTGGAGAGAAGCGGAACCTTCTGCGCGCCCACGGTGCGGTGAGGGCAACAAGCTCGCAAGAGGATAAAAAATCGGATTCGGCCGGCGCGCGTCGTTTGCTTGTCAAAAACAACTCTCTATAATGCGTCATGAACAAACGAATCTCCCCTCTGTCGCCCCTCGACATTTCCTCTCCGCCCCCTTTCCAGCCCGAGAGCTTCGATGATCCGGCCAAGGCCGTCGAGACGCTGACAGCGCTTTATGAACGCAATACGGCGTTCCTGATCCAGAGCTTCACCGACCTTGCCCAGGGTGCTCCGATCGCCTCGCGCTACCGCGCCTTCTATCCGCAGGTCAGCATCGAGACGACGAGCTTCGGCCATGTCGATTCGCGCCTCTCCTACGGCCATGTCACGGCGCCCGGCATCTACACGACGACGGTCACCCGGCCGAAGCTCTTCAGGCATTACCTGAAGGAGCAGTTGTCGCTGCTGATCAAGAGCCATAATGTTCCGATCGTCGTCTCGGAATCGTCAACGCCGATCCCGCTGCACTTCGCCTTCGGCGAGGGCGCCCACGTCGAAGCATCGGCCTCAGCATTTGTCGACGTTCCAATGCGCGATATCTTCGACACGCCCGACCTCAACACCACCGACGACGAAATCGCCAACGGCGAATATATCCCGCCGCCAGGAGAGCCCTCGCCGCTTGCGCCGTTCACCGCCCAGCGCATCGACTATTCGCTCGCGCGGCTGTCGCATTATACGGCGACGCATGCCGAGCATTTCCAGAACTTCGTGCTGTTTACGAACTACCAGTTCTATATCGATGAATTCTGCAGCTGGGCGCGCAAGCTGATGGCGGAGGGCGGCGACGGCTACACCGCCTTCGTCGAGCCCGGCAACATCGTCACCCTGCCCGGCTCAAGCGTGCCGGAAACGGATGCGACACTTTCCCGTCTGCCGCAAATGCCGGCCTATCATCTGAAGAAGAAGGGCCATGCCGGGATCACCATGATCAATATCGGGGTCGGCCCTTCCAACGCCAAGACGATCACCGACCACGTCGCCGTGCTGCGCCCCCATGCCTGGCTGATGCTCGGCCACTGCGCCGGGCTTCGCAATAGCCAGCGGCTGGGCGATTACGTTCTCGCCCATGCCTATATGCGCGAGGACCATGTTCTCGACGACGACCTGCCGGTCTGGGTGCCGATTCCGGCGCTGGCCGAAGTGCAGGTGGCGCTGGAAGCGGCCGTCGCCGAAATCACCGGTTACGAAGGTTTCGAGCTGAAGCGCATCATGCGCACCGGCACCGTCGGCACGATCGACAACCGCAACTGGGAACTGCGCGACCAGCGCGGGCCGGTGAAGCGGCTGTCCCAGGCGCGCGCCATCGCGCTCGACATGGAATCGGCAACGATCGCCGCCAATGGCTTCCGCTTCCGCGTGCCCTACGGGACGCTCCTCTGCGTCTCCGACAAACCGCTGCATGGCGAGTTGAAGCTGCCGGGTATGGCGACCGCCTTCTACCGCACGCAAGTGAACCAGCATTTGCAGATCGGCATCCGTGCGGTCCAGAAGCTTGCGGCCATGCCGAAGGAAGCGCTGCATTCGCGCAAACTGCGCAGCTTCTTCGAGACGGCATTCCAATAAGCCGTTTCTTTATCGGCCGGTCGCAACAGGCGCCGAACTCTGCGCAAGCATCTGCGGCGTGCCGGCAGCGATGTTCAGCCCTGCAATCAACAGAGTGAAGGCGACGAAGACGAAAGCGACGCGCAGAAGGGCCTTCAGCCCAGCGCTTTCGTCGAATGCCAGCCCGCGCTTCTCATGGCGGCGCGCCCAGATCTGGCTTGCCAGCGCGATTTCAAGAATACTCATTGCCATTCTCCTCGACAGGTTTCGACGAAGCCTTGTCGAGTGCTCACTTGTCATTTCGACAGGTGACCGGCACAAAAGATTTTTCCTGACGCTGTCGAAATGCCCGCACCCCATTCGTCCAGAGGTATTGAAACCCTGCAAGGAGGCTGCCCGCAATGAAATATCTCTGCCAGGTCTGGTTCGATGGCGCGATACTCGACGCCATGACGAAAGAGGAGAAGGCCGACCTCGACGCGAATTCCCTGAACTATGACCGGGATCTCGTCGAAAGCGGGCATATGATCATTGCCCAGGCGCTGCAGCCGCCGACATCGGCGGTGACGGTCCGTGTGCGGGCCGACGAGACATCGGTAACAGACGGTCCTTTTGCCGAGACGAAGGAAGCGCTCGGCGGCTTCATTCTGATCGAGGCAAAGGACCTTAACGATGCGATCCGCGTTGCCGCCGGCATCCCGCTTGCGAAGCTCGGCGCAATCGAAGTGCGGCCAATCCATGTATTCGGAACCAAATGAGGAAAGAGCGATGAAATTTCTATGCCAGATCTGGTTCGACACGGAAAAAAGCAAGCTGGTCCCTCAGAGCGAATGGGATGCGCTCACACAGGAGTGCATCATCAGCGACAATCGCTGGCGCGAGAGCGGTCACCTCCAGGTGGCGCTCGCCTTGTATGAACCGTCAACAGCGGTCACGGTCCGCCTGCGCAATGGCGAAGTTTCTGCGACCGATGGCCCGTTTGCTGAAATCAAGGAGCACCTCGGTGGTTTTGTGCTTATCGAAGCCAACAGTATCGAGGAGGCGAAAACGATCGCGTCGAGTTTTCCGATCGTCAAATATTCCTCGATTGAAGTGCGCCCGACTTACGCGATCCAGGATGGGAAATAGCCATGCGCTATATCTGCCTAATCTACAACAGCGCCGACACGGATGGCAGGCTGACGCCTGGTGAGACCGATGAACTCATCAAAGCGCATTTCGCCTTCGATGAGGAGCTACGCCGTGACGGCATCATGATCCACGCCGATGCCTTGGAGATGCCTGACCAGGCGACGGTGCTGCGCGTTCGTAACAACACGCTCTCCGCCACCGATGGCCCCTATGTCGAGACGAAGGAACATCTCGCCGGCTTCTACGTCATCGAGGCGCCGGACCTCATGCAGGCGAAAGAGATTGCCGGACGGATCCCTTCGGCGCGTTTCGGCGCGGTCGAGCTCAGGCCCGTGCGGACACTCCCCGCGCCGTACTGAGGAGGTGCGCCGCTGGAGAGCGTGATCGAAGAGATTTATCGAACCCAGTCGCGCCGGGTGCTGGCGACGCTGATCCGCCTGCTCGGGGATTTCGACCGAGCGGAGGAAGCGCTTCAGGATGCCTTTGCCGCGGCGGCCCGGACATGGCCAACGGATGGCGTTCCCGGCAACCCGTTCGCCTGGCTCGTCTCTACAGGACGTTTCAAGGCGATCGACACAATCCGGCGGCGAGCGCGCTTCGACGCCTCGCAGCATCACATCGAGGACAGCCTCTACAGCGTCGACACAACGGAGATCGGCGATATGGAAGCGATCGAGGACGACATGCTGCGGCTGATCTTCACCTGCTGCCATCCTGCTATCCCATCCGATGCCCAGACGGCGATGGCGCTCCGCGAAATCTGCGGATTGACCACCGAAGAGATCGCCCATGCCTTTATCGTTCCGGCGCCGACGGTCGCCCAGCGGATCGTGCGCGCCAAGAACAGGATACGCGCCGCGAATATCCCCTACGAAGTGCCGGGCCGCGACGCACTGCCTCAGCGGCTCGATCAGGTGCTGCACGTCATCTATCTTGTTTTCAACGAAGGTTATTCCGCCTCATCCGGCGAGGATGTTGTCCGCGCCGACCTGACCGCCGAGGCGATTAGGCTGGCGCGGCTGCTTCTGGCGCTGCTGCCGCATCCTGACGCCCGTGGTCTTCTGGCGCTGATGCTGCTGCAGGACTCCCGCCGCTTGGCACGCAGCAACGAGCAGGGATCGCTGGTGCTGCTTGCCGACCAGGACCGGTCGCTCTGGGACCGTGCAAAAATCGCGGAAGGCCTGGCGCTGCTCGCCGAGGCGATGCGGGTGGCGGAGATCAGCGCCTATACGGCGCAGGCGGCGATCGCTGCAGAGCATGCCAGGGCGCCGACCGCCGAAGAGACCGACTGGCGGCGCATCGCCTTCTACTATGATCTGCTGCTGGCGGCGCAGCCCTCCCCGATCGTGGAACTCAACCGCGCCGTTGCGATATCAATGGCGGAAGGGCCAGCGAAGGGACTGGATCTGGTCGATGCCATTTTAGGGCGTCAGGAGCTCAGGTCCTATCACCTCGCCCATTCGGCGCGCGCCGATTTCCTGCGCAGGCTTGGCCGCACCGAAGAGGCGATCGCCGCCTATCAGACGGCACTGTCGCTCTGTCGGCAGGAGCCGGAGCAGGCTTTTTTGCGGAAACGGATTTCAGAGCTTGCCGCGGCGCCCGAGCGGCAGTGAGATTGCGGTGCCCGTCAGCGCCGAGACGATGATCAAGAGATGCGCATTGACGCTTGCCTGCGCCAGCGCGGCCAGAGCCATCCGCTCGCTGGAGGCTCCGAGCGCAATGGCGCCGGCGGTGATGCCGGCCGGATAGGTGCCGACGCCGCCCGGCGCGTGCACCGGCAGAACGGAGGAGAGTTCACCGCCGAGCGCGCCGCCGAAGCTTGCCGCCATCGGCAGCACGCCCATCAGGCCGAGCGCCCATGCGAGCACGATCACCTTCACCAGCCAGTTGACGATGGTCATCGCCCAGGCGCGCGCGAAGGCTGCGGCATCGAGCGGCAGCCCGTTTTCGATCTCAACGACGAATTTCTGCGCCTTATCAGGCAACAGCCTGGCAGCGAGCCGGAACAGCGGCTTGCGCGCGGCGAAAGCTGCGACCGGCAGCAGCAGGAAGACTGCCCAAAGCGACCATGCGACGAATGCATCGGCCGCGGCAAGCGCAAAGCCGATACCGGCGGCAGCCAGAAGCGCGTGCAGGTCGAGCAGCCGCATGACCAGGAGCGCCGAGGTTCCGCGGGTCAGCGGAATGCCGAACTCGGTGCGCATCAGCAAGGGAAAGCTGGTCTCGCCGGTGCGGAAGGGCAGCATGATGTTCAGGAGATTGTGGATCTGCGTAACGCGAAAGAGAACCGCGAAGCGGCCCGCCGTCTCCTTGGGAAAATAGTCGTAGATGCGCCAGGTACGCAGGAAATAGGTGCTCGTCAACGCCACGAGCGCGCCGATCACCGGGCCTGCCCCGACATCGGCCCATTGGCTGATGATGACGGGCCAACCCCAGAACCATTGTACGAAGAGCGCATAGGCTGCGACAATTACGACCGTCAGCGCCGTCATGCGATTGCGCATAAACCAGGACTGCTGGCTTTCAACGATCGAACTCTTCATGTAGTAGGCATTCCTCGCTTGGCGTCGGCATGAGCCTCGGCTCCATTGCCAGGCGTTTTAGGAGAAATGAAGGTTGGGCACAACGGCGGAGTTGAAGCGACGGCGGCGAGATCGCTTTAAGGCCGACCACCGCCGCGGCAGACCGACAGATCACGGCGTCTTGCCGGCTTGACTTGGAGATCGATGTTGGAGCGCATTACCAGAAACATCACGAGCGCGAGCATTTTTCTGGCAGTCTATTTCCTGCTGAACATCGTGCTCCGCATCGCATTGCCCCATACGCTTGATCTCGACGAGGCGGAACAATCGTTCTACTCGCAATATCTTCTGGCCGGCTACGGTCCGCAGCCTCCCTTCTACAACTGGATCCAATACGCCATCGTCTCGGTCACCGGAATCACGATGTGGGCGCTCTCGGTTCCGAAGAACATCATTCTCTTCGGCTGCTATCTTTTCTATGGGCTGGCTGCCCGCGAGGTGCTGAATAACCGTCTGCTCGCACCCGTCGCTATGCTGAGTCTGATTACCCTGCCACAGGTCGGCCTGATGGCGCAGCGCGAACTGACCCATACCGTTGCCCTGCTGTTTGCGACCTCGCTCTTCCTCTTCGGCTTTTTTCGCACACTTCGGCAGCCGACGATCGGGAGCTATCTCGTCATCGGCATCGCCACCGGCATCGGCCTCATCTCAAAATACAATTTCGCCATCCTGCCGTTTGCCGCCTTCGTCGCGGTCCTGGTGGACCGAAAGTGGCGCAGCCGTCTGTTGGACTGGCGTCTGCTGCCGGCGTTCGCAATCGCCATTCTGATCATTCTGCCGCATGCGCTATGGCTGCCCGATAATCTCATCAGCGCTTCGGCCCCGACCATGGAGCGGATGACCGCCGAACACGAGGCCGCCGCTGGCCTTCCCCGCATCGGTCAGGGGCTGTTGTCCCTCGTCATCGCCGTCCTCGGCTTCGTCGCACTGCCCATCGTTCTCTTCGCAGCAGCCTTCCGACGGGATTTCTTCCGTGCGCTTTCCGCGTCCAGTCCGATGATCCGGGTCATCGAGCGAATGATGATCGTGAGCCTGCTCGCCTTCGTCGGTGTCGTCATCGTCGCCGGCGCGAGCGATATCCACGAGCGCTGGCTCGACCCGTGCCTGCTCATCATGTTGATCTATCTGTTCCTGAAGCTCGAAACCGCCGGCGTCGATCTTTCCGCCGGCCTAGCACGCTTCCGGCCTGTGGTGCCGGTCTTCATGGTCGTCATACTGGCGATCCTTCTGCTCAGGATCGTCGGCATGCAATATACCGGCGTTTACACGAGAACGAACGTGCCCTTCGCGAATTTCGTTGACGAACTGACCGCGACCCGCAAGCCGGTTCTCATCGTGGCGGGAACCAAGTTCGTGGCCGGCAACATGAAGCTGGAATTCCCCGACGTCCCCGTCGTGATCCCATTCTTTCCAGGCCCCGGGGTGCCTGAATATGCGGCTGCGAAGGGTCCTGTGCTCGTCGTCTGGCGCGGAGAAACCGCAAATGACCCCACCATTTCTCCCGACTTTGCCGATGATCTCGTGAAGTCGGGTATTCATCTGCAGGAGGTGAAGACGCTGACCCTTCCCTATCTTTTCGGTGACGGCAAACATACGTTCTCGATTGGTTATTCCTGGGTAGAAGGCGGCGCGAAGTAGGGTTTCGGCAAGTCGGCCGATTGCGGGGAAAGCGGCATTGCCCGCTGGCAACGGGCGGACACTTCATGTAGTAGGCTTCCGCAAGCGCGGTGGCGGCAGTAAGATTGCAAGGCCGCCCGGCCTTTTGGAGATGCAAAGTTGCAGACAACGGTAGAGCCCATTCGCGGCACGAATGATCCGGTACAATCGCTCGAGCTGTCGCTGGTCGTGCCCGTTTTCAACGAAGAGGAAAGCGTCGGCCCGCTGGTCGAGCGCATCGTTGCGGCGATGGCCGAGTATCCTCATCGCTGGGAACTGATCCTCGTCGACGACGGCAGCACGGATGCGACGCTCGTCAACGCCCGAAAATTCGTCGGCCGCAAGGGCCTGGCGCTCCGGATCGTCGAGCTGCAGCGTAATTTCGGCCAAACCGCCGCCATGCAGGCCGGCATCGATACCGCCCGGGGGCGGCTGATCGCGACGATGGACGGCGACCTGCAGAACGACCCGAAGGACATCCCTGCGATGGTCTCGGAGCTCGAGCGGCGCGAACTCGACCTGCTGGTCGGCTGGCGCAAGAACCGCAAGGATGGTCTGTTCCTGCGCAAGATTCCCTCCTGGTGCGCCAACTACCTGATCGGCCGCATCACCGGCGTCAAGCTGCACGACTACGGCTGCAGCCTGAAGATCTACCGGGCCTCGATCATCAAGCAGGTGAAGCTGATGGGCGAGATGCACCGCTTCATCCCAGCCTGGGTCGCCGGCGTCGTCCCGAGTTCGCGCATCGGCGAGATGGCCGTCACCCACCATGCGCGCGAGCACGGTGTTTCGAAATACGGCATCTCGCGCACCTTCCGCGTTATCCTCGATCTGCTGTCGGTGATGTTCTTCATGCGCTACAAGGCGCGGCCCGGCCATTTCTTCGGCTCGCTCGGTCTCGGTCTCGGCGCGGTTGCCATCTTGATCCTGCTCTATCTCGGGTTCGACAAGTTCATCATGGGCAACGATATCGGCACACGTCCGATGCTGATGGTCGGCGTCGTGCTCCTGCTTTCGTCGGTACAGATGATCACCACCGGCATCCTGGCGGAAATGATCGCGCGCACCTACTATCGCGACGATGCCTCCCCGAACTACATCGTCCGGGAGATCTTCGACGATCAAAGCCAAGCATAAACCGGCAGCACGATGCTGAACCGGGCGACGAGGACGATCAGAACCGCGGCGCTGCTGCTTGCAGCCTATTTCGTGCTGAACATCGCGCTCAGGCTGGTACTTCCGCACGCGCTGGAACTCGACGAGGCCGAGCAGTCCTTCTTTTCGCAATATCTGCTGGCGGGTTATGGCCCGCAGCCGCCCTTCTACAACTGGATGCAATATGCCATCGTTTCGGTGACCGGCTTGTCGATGGGCGCGCTTGTCATCCCGAAGAACATCCTGCTCTTCCTGTGTTACCTCTTTTACGGCCTTGCCGGACGCGAGGCGCTGAAGGACGAGAAGCTTGCCGCCGTCGGAATGATGGCATTGATCACCCTGCCCCAGGTTTCCTACATGGCGCAGCAGGATCTGACCCATACGACGGCGCTGCTCTTTGCCAGTTCGCTCTTCCTCTACGGCTTCTTCCGCACGCTCGAGCGGCCCGACATCGGCAGTTACCTCCTGCTCGGGCTTGCGACCGGCATAGGGCTGATCTCGAAATATAATTTCGCGCTGATGCCCGTCGCGGCGCTGATCGCCGTCCTGCCCGATTCCGAATGGCGGCGCAGGGTGCTGGACTGGCGTATCCTGGCAGCGATCGCCGTCGCGCTCATCATCGTGCTGCCGCACGCGATCTGGCTGCGGAGCAACCTCGAATTCGCCTCCTCCGATACTCTGGTCAAAATGGCCGCTGGCAATGAACCGGCCGGAGCCTTGCGCATCGGCAAGGGCATTGTCGCCTTTGTCATCGCCATCATCGCCTTTGCGGCGCTGCCCATCGCCATTTTCGCCGCCGCCTTCGGCCGGAACTTTTTCAGGGCGCTCGCATCCGGAAACCGCTGGACAGGGATGATGGAGCGGATGATGCTTGCCAGCCTCGCCGGAATCCTTTTGATCGTACTGTTCACCGGCTCCACAACGGTGCGTGAACGCTGGCTCGACCCGTTCCTGCTGGTGCTGCCGATCTATTTCCTGGCAAAGATGCAGGCGGCCGGGCTTGACCTTTCCGCCGGACTGCGCCGCTTCCGACCCGTCGTGCCGGTGCTGATGGCCTGCGTCCTGGTGGCGCTCGGCTTCCGCGTCGTCGGCGCCGGGCTGATCGGCACCTACACCAGGCCGAATGTGCCGATGGCCGATCTCGCCCGCGGAATGACGCGACAGGCCGAACCTGCGCTGGTGATCGCCTCGGATACCTATGTCGGCGGGAACATGCGGCTGCAGTTTCCCGGCGTGCCCGTGGTGATCCCGGATTTCCCTGCACCCGGCATCCCGGCCTATGCGACATCGGACGGACCAGTGCTCATCGTCTGGCGCGGCAAGAAGACGGCGACGGCCGCCGATGCGGTCATGCCGGAGCGATTTTCATCGGCGCTGGCGGCGGCCGATATCGCACCGCAGGAGATCGGCGCCTTGTCGCTTCCCTATCATTTCGGTCGCCAGGGCGATAATTTCGCACTCGGCTATGCCTGGGTTCGGCCGGGAGCGAGATAGATGAGCGAGACCAGCCTTCGCGACGTCAGGTGGGTTTTCATCCTGCTGGCCGCCTATTTCGCCCTTCAGATCGGTGTGAGGCTGGCGACATCGCATTCGCTCGATCTCGACGAGGCCGAACAGGCCTTTCGCTCACAATGGCTCGCCGCCGGTTATGGCCCGCAGCCGCCCTTCTACAATTGGCTGCAGTATGCCGTCTTCCAGTTTGCCGGCGTCTCGCTTGCCGCCCTGTCCGTCGTCAAGAACCTTCTGCTCTTTATCTCCTATCTGCTGTATGGCCTGACGGCGCGGCTCGTCCTGCGTGACAAGGCGCTCGTGGTAATCGCAACACTCGGGCTGCTCACCATTCCGCAGATGGTTTTCGAGATGCAGCGTGACCTGACGCACACGGTCGCGGTCTTCTTCTCGGCCAGCATCTTCTTCTACGGTTTCATCCGCAGCCTGAAGCAGCCGAGCCTTGCCTCCTATCTGATCGCGGGCATCGGCATCGGTTTCGGTCTGCTTGCCAAGTATAATTTCGCCATCCTACCGGCCGCTGCCCTGATTGCCGCGCTGGCGGATACACGCCTGCGGCCGCGAATCTTCGACCGGCGGCTGGCGCTGACCGTGATCGTGGCCCTCGTCATCATCCTGCCGCATCTCTTCTGGCTGAAGGACAATCTCGATTTCGCAACCGCGCGCACGCTGGAGAAGATGACGGCGAGCGGCCATGCGAGCTATCCGATGCAGGTCGCCATGGGCATCGGCTCGCTCGCTCTCGCCGTCATCAGCTTCGCCGGATTGACCATCGCAGTGTTCGCGATGGTCTTCGGCAAGAAGCTTCGCTCAGCACTGACTGCCCAATCGGAATGGACACGGCTCCTCGAGCGGATGCTGCTCGTCTTCGTCATCGGCATCCTGCTGTTGATCATCTTCGGCGGCGCGGTCGGCATCAAGGATCGCTGGCTGGTGCCGATGCTCTTCATAGTGCCGCTTTATCTCTGCCTAAAGATCGAGGCGGCAGGGGTGGAGACCGACAAGGCTTTGCGGCGTTTCATGCCGATCGTTGCCATCATCATGATTGGCGTGCCGGCCGCCCTTTACGGCAGTGTGGCGAGCGCGCGCTTCTCAGGTCATTACGAGCGGCTGAACAGACCTTATGCCGGCATGCTCGAAAGCTTGCGCAGGCAGGCCGAACCGGCGGCAATCCTCGCCGGTGACAGCCTGCTCGCCGGCAATCTCAGACAGGACATTCCCGGTATTCCCGTGCTTTCGGTCGATTATCCCGGCTTCAAGCCGGATGTCTCGGGAAGCCGCCCGCTTCTCCTCGTGTGGCTCATGCTGCAGAGGGAGAAAAACGAAGGGCTGCCGCCGGCCATGGCGCAATGGCTCCAGGTCAATCTCGGCGTATCCGCGCCCGACGCCGCGGTGATCGATGTGCCATATCTCTACGGGCGCGGCGACGACCGTTATCGCTTCGGTTATGCCTGGATCAACCAGGCCAACTGAACGACTTCATGATTTCAGCTCCTTCCAGGCCGCATCCAATGCCAGCCTGGTGATTCTCGCCATCTGGTCCACCTCAGCGTGGCTGATGACGAGTGGTGGCGAGGCGAGCATGCGGTCGCCGGTGGCGCGCAGCACCAGGCCGTTCGCCAATGCGTGATTGCGGACGAGCGCGCCGACCTGATCGGGCTTTTCGTAACGGGTGCGCGCGCTCTTGTCGGCAGTAAGCTGCAGGCCGCCCATGAGGCCAATGCTGACCGCCTCGCCGACAAGATCGTGTTCGGCCAGTGCTGCCCAGGCCTTGCCGAAGTAGGGACCGATATCGTCGCGCACGCGCTCGACCAGTTTTTCCTCCTCGATGATGCGCAGGTTTTCGAGTGCGGCGGCGGCGCAGACCGGATGGCCGGAATAGGTGAAGCCGTGATTGAAATCGCCGACCTCGTTGATCAGCACATCGGCGATGCGGCCGCTGACGAGCACGCCGCCGATCGGCAGATAGCCGGAGGAAAGCCCCTTGGCGATCGGCGCGAGATCGGGTTCGACGCCGAAATGCTGATGGCCGAACCAGGCGCCCAGGCGGCCGAAACCGCAGATCACCTCGTCGGTTACCAGCAGGATATTGCGCGTCTTGCAGATGCGGTCGATCTCAGGCCAGTAAGTGTCGGGCGGAATGATGACGCCGGCAGCCCCCTGCACCGGTTCGGCGACGAAGGCCGCGACATTTTCCTCGCCGAGTTCGTCGATCTTGGCTTCGAGCTCGCGGGCGACTTTCAGGCCGAATTCGGCGGGTGAGAGATCGCCGCCCTCGCCGTACCAATAGGGCTGCCCGATATGGACAATGCCTGATATCGGCAGATCGCCTTGCTCATGCATGTACTTCATGCCGCCGAGGCTGGCGCCGGCGACGGTCGAGCCGTGATAGCCGTTCCTCCTCGCGATCACGATCTTCTTCGACGGCTTGCCGACGGCGCTCCAATAGACGCGAGCCATGCGGAACCAGGTGTCGTTCGCTTCCGAACCGGAGCCGGTGAAGAAAATATGGTTGAACCGTTCGCCCGCATGCGACGTCACCTTCTGCGCCAGCAGCGCCGTCGGCGTGGAGGTCGTGCCGAAGAAGGTGTTGTAATAGGGCAGCTCGTTCATCTGCCTTGCAACCGCTTCGGCGATCTCTCGGCGGCCGTAGCCGATGTTGACGCACCAAAGGCCGGCGAAGCCGTCGAGATATTTTCTGCCGTGACTATCGAAGATGTAGACGCCCTCGCCGCGCTGAATGATCCGCGTTCCCTCGGCGTTCAGCTTCTTCATGTCGGCGAAGGGGTGCAGATGGTGCGCGGCGTCGATCGCAGCAAGGTTGGAGGGCGGGTAAGTATCGGGCATCACTGGCAAAAGATCCTCGCGGATTGAAAGGCTGCTGTCGATGGGATAGGAGCTTGGCCTTGTCCCGGAGGATTTTCAAGGTCATGGTGAGCGACAGGATGGACGGCAAGGCCGATGGAGACCCACGTTTCGATATCCTGATCGTCGGCATGAATGGCGAGCTGCGCGGCAAACAGCTTCCGACCGGCAGCGAAGGCAAGGTCTGGGCCGGCGAGATCCGCCTGCCGACATCGACACAGTCGCTCGACATCTGGGGCGACGACAATGACGACATCACCGGCCTGTCGCTGACCATCGGCGATCCCGACGGGATGGTCGTTCCAGACCGACGCAGCCTCGCGCCAATGCCCTGGGCGCCGGAGGGCTCGATGCAGGTCCTCGCCACCATGTGCGAATTCGACGGCACCCCGAGCTTCATGGATCCGCGCGCGATCCTCGCCTCGGTGGTCGAACGCTACAGGCTGCGCGGGCTGACGCCCGTCATCGCCACCGAGCTGGAATTCTATGTGATGTCCGCAGACTGGCGCGAGACCGGACGGCCTTCCCCGCCCGAAAGCCTCACCTATCGCGGCGAGCCGAATGGTTTCCAGCTCTACGACATGAGCGCCGTCGACGCGCTCGACAGCTATCTGCGGACGCTGAGGGCCTATGCCAAGGCGCAGGGGCTGCCAGCGGACGCGACGACAGCGGAATTCGGACCCGGCCAGTTCGAGGTCAATCTCATGCACCGACCCAGTGCGCTGGCGGCAGCCGACGACTGCCTTTATTTGAAGCGCATCGCCGAACAGGCGGCGCGCCGCCACGGGCTGAAATCGACCTGCATGGCCAAGCCCTATTCCGACCATGCCGGTTCCGGCCTGCATGTGCATGTAAGCGTCACCGACGAACAGGGCCGCAACATTCTCGACGCCAAAGGCGGCGAGCCGAAGCTGCTGAAATCGGTCACGGCAGGTATGCTCGACAGCATGCGCGAGGCGCAGCTGATCTTCGCCCCCCTCGCCAATTCCTACCGGCGCTTTCAGCCGGGCTCCTTCGCGCCCGTCGATCTGAGCTGGGGCAACGGCCATCGCGGCACGGCAATCCGCATACCCGAAAAGGACGGGCCGGCCGCACGCATCGAGCATCGCGTCGCCGGCGCCGATGCCAATCCTTATCTGCTGCTGGCGGCGATCCTCGGCGGCATGCTCACCGGTCTCGACCGCGAGCTCGATCCCGGCGAGGAGACGACGCCCGCGCACACGCCCGCAGATACGACGCGACTGACGCATGATTTCCTGAGCGCGGTCGAGACCTTCCGCACCTCGCCCTTCATCGCCGATATCTTCGGCAGCCGCTATCAGGCGCTCTATGGGGACACCAAGCGCAAGGAAGCGCTGGCGCATCTTCGCACGGTCTCCGATTTCGACTATCGCACCTACCTACCGCGTCTCTGAATCCTTCCGTTACGCCGCGGGTTCGCGGCGTTCGTCCGCATCGATCTGAGCCGCCAGACCCTGCTTGACGAGAACCTTCAGTTCGCCCGGATGCAGACGGATCAAGACGTCGCGTTCGAGCGGCAGCAGCTCCCCGTCCATCACGCAATTGGCCTTGGAGCGCAGCTTCGGGAAATGCAGGCGCACCTCGGCCGGGTGCATTACCATGACGTCCGCGTTCTCGCGGACCTTACCGCGCATCATATCGAAGGCAAGGCGGACGACACCGAGCGGTTTCAGCGGATTTGCCGTATAGAAGCCGAGTTCGCCGCTTCTCAGATTATCGGCATAAAGCAGTGCATTTTCGCCAAACGGGTTGTTGGAGACCGAGACTGCCGAAACCCGGCGACGCTCGCGCATGCCGGCCGCTTCGAACTCAACCTCGAATTCGGGCGGATTGAAGATAACGCCGAGGGCCGCCTTCGTGCTTGCCCTGATCTTGCCCAGCCGCGAGCGATAGCTGTAGGAATTGCGATAGCGCACCATGCGGGCATGCAAGCCGGCGGAAAACTGATGAATGAAGGGGCGGCCGTTGGCGCTGGCAATATCGACATTGTCGATCTCGCCTGATGCAAGCACGTCGAGAGCCTGCCAGATATCGAGCGGCACGCGCAGCGAACGGGCAAAGAGGTTCATGGTGCCGGCCGGTACGACGCCTAGTGCGATACCGTTCTTCCAGGCGATCGATGCCGCCGCCGAAATCGTCCCGTCGCCGCCTCCGGCGACGATGCCGTCGATATCGTCGCGCTTGGCCGCACGTTCCATGGCCGGAATGATTTCATTTCCGGAGAAAACGATCGCGTCGAAATCGTGCCCCGCATCGCGGAACGCTGCTTCCGCCCTCTTCTCGTAGGCCAGCATATCGGTGGTCTTGAAGGTACCGCCGTCGCGATTGAAAAAGCCTACAAGCTTCATGAGGGCTCCCGTCCCTGGCGCGGAAATGGTCCTGCCTTGCTCCTCAAATGGTTGCGGCACTGACGATTTCAAGCGCCGCCCTGGCGCGGCAGAAATGACAGAAATGCAAATGTTGCAACGGACATATGCACATAGCAGGACGCTGCACTGCGAAAAATGCACTCGACGCCTGCCGGCATATTACGGATAGATCAGATATCGCCATCTTCCTTCCCGCCATTTGTCCCGATCGCCTCGTGGCCGCACTTGGCCAGTGGCCTGCCGAGCAGAAACCGTCCAGAGAGAGCTCCCATGAGTGAGATCGCCATCAACGATTCCATCGGTACCCAGCCTGCTGACGAGCTGCCGTCGGCAACGACCGTGGCTTTGGTTCAACTGGCGCTCGCTTGCGGCGGCTTCGGCATCGGCACCGGCGAATTCGCAATCATGGGGCTGCTGCCCAATGTGGCCGATACCTTCTCGGTGACGACGCCGCAGGCGGGATACGTCATCAGCGCCTATGCGCTCGGCGTCGTCGTCGGCGCGCCCGTCATCGCCGTGCTCGCCGCGAAGATGGCGCGCCGCACATTACTTTTGTCGCTGATGCTGGTCTTTGCCCTCGGCAATATCTCGAGCGCCGTGGCGCCGACCTTTGAGACCTTCACCGTCCTGCGCTTCATCACCGGCCTGCCGCATGGCGCCTATTTCGGCGTCGCCGCACTTGTGGCCGCCTCAATGGTGCCGATTCATCGGCGGGCACGCGCTGTCGGACGCGTCATGCTCGGACTGACTGTCGCAACGCTCCTCGGCACGCCGCTGACGACGCTTTTCGGCCAATCGCTGGACTGGCAGGTTGCGTTCCTGTCGGTCGGCGTCGTCGGCCTGCTGACAGTGGCCTTGATCTGGGTCTATGTTCCGAAGGACAGGGTCTCCGAAGAAGCGAGTTTCTCACGTGAACTCGGCGCCTTCCGCCGACCCCAGGTCTGGCTGACGCTCGGCATCGCCGCTGTCGGTTATGGCGGCATGTTCGCTATGTTCAGCTATATCGCCTCGACGACGACCGAGGTGGCGATGTTGTCGGAAACGGCCGTTCCGATCATGCTGGTGCTCTTCGGCGTCGGCATGAATGCCGGCAATTTCATCGGCTCGTGGCTCGCCGACAAGTCGCTGCTCGGCACGATCGGCGGCTCGCTCGTCTATAATATCGTCGTGCTGACCACCTTCTCGCTGACCGCCGCCAATCCCTATATGCTTGGCCTCTCGGTCTTCCTCGTCGGCTGCGGTTTTGCCGCCGGCCCGGCGCTGCAGACGCGGCTGATGGATGTCGCCGCCGACGCACAGACGCTGGCCGCAGCTTCCAACCATTCCGCCTTCAACATCGCCAATGCGATCGGCGCGTGGCTCGGCGGCCTCGTCATCGCCTGGGGCTACGGCTTTGCGGCCACGGGCTACGTCGGCGCAGCACTCTCCTTCCTCGGCCTCTTCGTCTTCGCCGCCTCAGCCCGCCTGGAGAGGCGCAGCCGGCGCGTGCAGCCCGCCTGAGGACATGCGCAACTCACGTCCTTCCGGGCTGCAGAAGACATAATCGTCGCCCCAGGCGGCAAGCGCATCGACGACCGGCTTCAGCGTCATGCCTAGCGGCGTCATCGCATAATCAACACGCGGCGGCACCACCGGGAAGACGGTACGCGACACCAGACCGGACCCTTCGAGTTCGCGCAACTGCTTCGTCAGCATCCGCTGGGTCACGGCCGGTAGCTTGCGGCGCAGTTCATTGAAGCGCAGCGGGCCCTTCATGAGGTGAAAGAGGATCACACCCTTCCATTTGCCGTCGACGTAGCTCAGCGTCGCCTCTACAGGGCAACCGGGAAAATTCCTGACGAGTTTGGCGCGCGGCAATGACATTTACAGTATCCTTTTTGGTACTACGTACAGAATTTGTGCATTCTTGCGTCGCTCGAACATAGTGCGCATCTAGCTTCCGTGCAAAGAACACAGGAGTTTCCCATGCGCGCCGTCGCTTATAAAACCCCACAGCCCATTACCGCCGAGACCTCGCTGATCGATGTCGACTTGCCGATGCCGGAAGCTCGCGGCCACGATCTGCTCGTCGAGATCAAGGCGGTCTCCGTCAATCCCGTCGATGTGAAGGTGCGCGCCCATTCCGCGCCACCTGCCGACGAACTGAAGGTGCTCGGTTGGGATGCCGCCGGTGTCGTCAAGGCCATCGGTGCTGACGTCACGCTGTTCAGGCCGGGCGACGAGGTGTTCTACTCCGGCGTCATCAGCCGTCCGGGCAGCAATGCCGAATTCCACCTCGTCGACGAGCGCATTGTCGGCAAAAAACCGAGGAGCCTCGATTTCGCGGCCGCAGCCGCCCTGCCGCTGACCTCGATCACCGCTTATGAGACGTTGTTCGACCGGCTGAAGGTGCAGGACCCCATTGCGGGCCCGGCACGCGCCATCCTGATCATCGGCGGCGCAGGCGGGGTCGGCTCGATCGCCATCCAGATCGCCCGTTCTCTCACCGACCTCACCGTGATCGCAACGGCATCGCGGCCGGAAACGCAGGACTGGGTGAAGGCGCTCGGCGCACATCACGTCGTCGATCACTCCAGGCCAATCGCGCCTCAGGTGGCAGCGCTTGGTATCGGCGCGCCGGGATTCGTTTTCTCGACAACCAATACCGACAGTCACGTCGGCGACGTCGTGGAAGCCATCGCGCCGCAGGGCCGCTTCGCACTGATCGACGATCCCAAGACACTCGACATCGTGCCCTTCAAACGCAAGGCCATCTCCATTCATTGGGAGCTGATGTTCACCCGCCCGCTTTATGGCACGCCTGACATGATCGAGCAGCACAAGCTGCTGAACAAGATTTCCGAACTGGTCGACGCCGGACAGATCCGCACGACGCTCACCGAGACCGTCGGTCCGATCAATGCGGCAAATCTGAAGAAGGCACATGCGATGGTGGAAAGCGGCCGTATGAAGGGCAAGGCAGTGCTTGCAGGCTTCTGATTCGCACTTGCACGAAGGATTTTTAAGCCGTCAGCCGCAAGTCATTACCACACGCCGGAATGCCGCACCGCACAGGTGCGACATTCTGGCGTTAAGCATTTATCCTGCTTGACTTTTTCGGCGTTCGGAGCCACCTAGCATGACACGTGGATGACATTCATCTTCCGCGCATTTCAACGGAGCCATCACTCAGATGCCAAGCGACAGTAACAGTCGATTGCCTTTGCCGTACGCGGCCGCCCTCGTGCGCTGACCGACTCCTGTCGGCTCGCCCGATCGGACGCTACGGCGGATCGACGGAAAGGCGAGCCTCAATGAATATCAACCGCTTCCCTCTGCGGGCAGGCCATGCCGCCCGCGCCTTCATCAACAATAGCCGCGGCGCAACGATCGCCGAACGCGTCGACGCCATGAATGCGCTCAGCGTCCAGGATGCCGGGCGGGTGCTGTCGGGCATGCCGCTCGACTATGCTGTCAATATGCTCGACCGGCCGGAGCTTCGCAACGCCGCCCAGATTCTCGCGCTGATCAGCGCCGAGGACGCCGCACGGCTGATGCACGGCATGTCCAACGACCGCGTCGCCGACGTGCTGCTCGAACTCGATGGCGAGACCCGGGCCCGGCTGTTCTCCAGCCTCGACGAGCCGGTGCGCGTCGCCATCCAGCACCTGATGGGCTATCCGCCGCGCACGGCGGGCGGCATCATGACGACGGAATTCGTCAGTGTCCCCAACAGCTGGACCGTTGCCCAGACGCTCGACCATGTACGCCAGGTCGAACGCTCACGCGAGACGGTTTACGCTATCTACGTGCTCGATGAGTTGAGCCATGCGCTGCAGCATGTGGTAACGCTGCGCCGCCTCATCACCGGCGAGCCGGATGCATCCATCCTCTCCGTGGCTCAGAAGGGCGCGCCGGTTTCGGCCGATCCGCTGATGAAGCAGGAGGACGTCGCCCGGCTGATCCGCAAACACGACCTGCTTGCACTGCCGGTCACCGACGAGCACGGGCAGGTGCTTGGCATCGTCACCGTCGACGACGTGATCGACACGATGATATCGGACACGACGGAAGCCGCCCAGAAGTTCGGCGGCATGGAGGCGCTCGGCCAGCCCTATATGAAGATCGGCTTCGCCGGCATGATCCGCAAGCGCGCCGGCTGGCTCGCCGCCCTCTTCCTCGGCGAGATGCTGACAGCAAGCGCCATGCAGCATTTCGAAGGCGAGCTCGAAAAAGCCGTGGTGCTGACGCTGTTCATCCCGCTGATCATGAGCTCGGGCGGCAATTCGGGTTCCCAGGCCACTTCGCTGATCATAAGGGCGCTGGCGCTCGGCGAATTGAAGCTTTCGGACTGGTGGAAGGTGCTGTTGCGCGAACTGCCGACCGGCATCGTGCTCGGCGCGATCCTCGGCCTCGTCGGCTTCGTCCGCATCGTCTTCTGGCAATCGGCGGGGCTCTACAATTACGGTCCGCACTGGCCGATGGTCGCCGTCACGGTGTTTGCCGCGCTGATCGGAATCGTCACCTTCGGCTCGATCTGCGGTTCGATGCTGCCATTCATGCTGCAGAAACTCCGACTCGATCCGGCCAGCGCCTCTGCGCCCTTTGTCGCCACGCTGGTCGACGTCACCGGCCTCGTCATCTACTTCTCGGTTGCGCTGCTCATCCTCAGCGGGACGCTGCTGTAGCGCGCCCGAACGGCAGGACCGAGGGGGCAGAATGGCGCCCCTCACCCTAGCCCTCTCCCCGTTTTACGGGGAGAGGGGACGTGCCTTGCGAGAGGTCGGTGGGAACGGAGAGGTTGCGGCATATCCCCTTCGCCCCGTTTACGGGGAGAAGGTGGCGGCAGCCGGATGAGGGGCCGGCATCAGCAATCTCCCGGGCCGAAGATGACCCCGAATAACCGCCGCCAAGCCCAACGAAACTATTTCCCCTCGGGCAGCTTCAACGGTCCGTGTGTCTTGATGCTGCGAATGGCGAAGTTGGAGCGTATGTCGCTGACATTCGGCAGGGTCAGCAGCGTCTCCGTCAGCAGCCGTTCATAGGCGGCGAGATCCTCCACCACCACTTCCGCTAGGAAGTCGGCCGTACCTGAGATCAGAAAGCAGGAGACGATCTCGGGAATGGCGAGCAACGCCTTCTGCTGCGCCTCGGAATTTTCGCGGCTGTGATGCACCACCTTGAATTCGACGAAAACCGTCAGGCCGAGACCGACCTCCTTGCGGTCGATATCGGCGGTGTAGCCGCGGATGATACCGGAGCGTTCGAGATTGCGGATGCGGCGCAAGCAGGGCGACGGTGAGAGGTTCACCTTCTCGGCGATCTCGACATTGGTGGCGCGCGCATCCTCCTGCAGGCATTTCAGGATGGCAATATCGAATTTATCGAGATTTGGCATTTTCGAGAGATCCATCGGCATCATTTGGCAGAAGATTGCGTATAGCACGATTTTCAAGCCACAGATAGCAAGGACATGCCCCAGCCTCCGGCGCTAATCTCTTTCTCAACCGGACAAGATTCGGACGGAGCAAAGGATTAGGACGATGAGCACGATCGCATTTTCGAACGACACGTCACCATCGCAGAGCCTCGGTTATGCCGCCGGCACCATCACCGTGCTGATCTGGGCGACCTGGTTTCTGGCGACCCGCCACAGCGCGGCGACGTCACTCGGCTCCGTCGATATCGGCCTCATCCGCTTCGGCATTCCGGCGCTCGCGCTTTCGCCCGTCTGGCTTCGCATCGGTCTGCTGCCGAAAGGCGTGCCGCTCTATCTGCTGGCGATCATGGTCGCGGGCTGCGGCGCGATCTTCTTTCTGGTCACGACGCTTGCCATCCACTCCACACCGGCCGCCGCCTCCGGCATCCTGCTCGGCGGCTCCATGCCGCTTGCAACCGCATTGATCGGCATTCTGTTGTTTCGGGAGCGGCCGGATGCCACACGCATTGCCGGGCTGGCGGCAATCGTCGGCGGCGTGATGATCCTGCTCGTCCGCAGCCTTGCCGATGCCTCCCTGCCCTGGACGAGCTTCGTCCTGCTGCCGGCCGGCGCCGTGCTCTGGGCAAGCTACACCCATGCCTTCCGCCGCTCGGGTCTGACGGCCATTCAGGCCAGCGCGCTGATTGCAGCCTGGTCCTTCCTGATCATGGCCGTGCTCGCACTCGTCTTCGGTATCTCGCTGCAGCAGGCCCCGCTTGCCGAGATCGGACTGCAGGCGTTGAGCCAGGGCATTCTGTCAGGCCTCGTCGCCATGGTCGCCTATGGCACGGCGGTCCGCATTCTCGGCGGAACGCAGGCCGCCGCCTTTACGGCATTGACGCCTGTTCTTGCGACTGTCGGCGGCGGTCTCCTCCTTGGTGAAACGATTGGTCTTGCCGAAATCAGTGCAGCAGTGATCACCGGCATCGGCGTCGCGCTTTCAACCGGTATCGCTGCACGACGCTGACCATCAGCCACAATCGACAATATCAAGCCGCCGGCAGCCATCGCTGCCGCGGCTTTTCAGTGTGTTCTCGATCGTTCAGGCCTGGATGACAACGACCCGGGCACCAACCGCGACGCGGCCATAGAGATCGATGACATCGTGATTCATCATGCGGATACAGCCGCTCGACATAGCGAGGCCGATCGATTCCGGCTGATTGGTGCCGTGAATGCGGAAATGCGTGTCATTGCCGCCGCGATAGAGATACATCGCCCGTGCGCCGAGCGGGTTGTTCGGGCCACCGCCGGCGAGCCTGCGATAGCGTTCCTCGCGACGCTGCATGTTTTCCGTCGGCGTCCAGCTCGGCCACTCGGCCTTGCGGCCGATATAGGCGTTGCCGGCAAAGGCCAGCCCCTCGCGGCCGACACCGACGCCATATCGCATCGCCCTGTCGTCACCCAGGACGTAGTAGGCGCGACGCGCCGGCGTGTCGACGACGATCGTGCCCGGCGCATGTGTGGTTTCATAGGCGACTTCCTGGCGGCGAAGTTCCGGCTTGATCTTATCGATCGGCACCTGCCTCAGCGGAAACTTTTCATCCGGAAGTGCTGCATAATTCGTCTGGCTATTGAGGCCGGTCGAGGAGCAGCCGGCGACAAAAAGCGGCAGAGCGATCAGAAAACCCCGGCGGGAGATCGTCATGAATGTGTCCTTAGTGCGTCAACAACATGTCGCAAGCTAAGGAATTTATGGTTAACGAACGGCTAACGGCAGCCGGCGAAAGGCGATCACGAAGACGTCAGCGGTCGAAATCACCGCCGATGTCGGCGATGCACCTCACATATTCGGATAGACCGGCCCCTCGCCGCCCTGCGGCGGCACCCAGTTGATGTTCTGGTTCGGGTCCTTGATGTCGCAGGTCTTGCAATGCACGCAGTTCTGGGCGTTGATGACGAAGGTCTTGTCGCCATCCTTCTCCACCCATTCGTAGACGCCGGCCGGACAGTAGCGTGTCGACGGCCCGGCATAGATGCCGAGCTCGGAGCTCTTCTGCAACGCCATATCCTTGACCTGCAGATGCACCGGCTGGTCTTCCTCGTGATTGGTGTTCGACAGGAACACTGAGGACAGGCGGTCGAAGGTCAGAACGCCATCCGGTTTCGGATAGGCGATCGGTTTGTGGTTGGCGGCCGGCTCCAGGCTCTGCGCATCGGTCTTGCCGTGACCAAGGGTGCCGAAGAAGGAGAAGCCGAACAGCGTGTTCACCCACATGTCGAGGCCGCCGAGCGCGACGCCGACGGCCGTGCCGAACTTCGACCACAGAGGCTTGACGTTGCGCACCAGCTTCAGGTCGCGGCCAATGTCTGTGGCGCGCCATTCATTCTCGATCTCGACCACTTCGTCATGGCTGCGGCCTGATACAATCGCCGCGGCTATCTTCTCGGCCGCCAGCATGCCCGACAGCACCGCATTGTGGCTGCCCTTGATGCGCGGCACGTTGACGAGACCGGCCGAACAGCCGATCAGCGCGCCGCCGGGGAAGGAAAGCTTCGGCACCGACTGATAGCCGCCCTCGGTGATCGCACGCGCCCCATAAGACAGCCGCTTGCCGCCCTCGAAGGTGGATCGGATCGCCGGATGGGTCTTGAAGCGCTGGAACTCCTCGAAGGGATAGAGATAGGGGTTCTTGTAGTTCAGGTGGACGACGAAGCCGACGGCCACCAGATTGTCTTCGAGATGATAGAGGAAGGAGCCGCCGCCGGTTTTCATGCCAAGCGGCCAGCCGAAGGAGTGCTGCACCAGACCGGGCTTGTGATTCTCCGGCTTGACCTGCCAGAGCTCCTTGATGCCGATGCCGAATTTCTGCGGCTCGCGGTCCTTCTGCAGGTCGAACTTGGCGATCAGCTGCTTGGCGAGCGAACCACGCACGCCTTCGCCGATCAGCGTATATTTGCCGCGCAGCTCCATGCCGCGGGTGTAGTTGGGACCAGGCTCGCCATTCTTCTCGATGCCCATGTCGCCGGTGGCAACGCCGATCACCGCGCCTTTGTCATCGTACAGCACTTCGACGGCGGCAAAGCCCGGATAGATCTCGACGCCGAGTTCTTCCGCTTTGCCAGCCAGCCAGCGACAGACATTGCCGAGAGAGACGATGTAGTTGCCGTGATTGTTCATCAAGGGTGGCATCAGCACATTCGGCAGACGGATCGAACCGGCGGGGCCGAGGACCAGGAAGTGATCGGCGGTCACCTCGGTCTTGAAGGGATGGTCGGCATCGTCACGCCAGCCGGGCAGCAACCTGTCGATGCCAATGGGATCGACGACGGCGCCGGAGAGGATATGGGCGCCGACCTCGGCCCCCTTCTCCAGCACCACGACGGACAGTTCCGGATTGACCTGCTTCAGCCGGATCGCCGCCGCCAGACCGGCAGGACCGGCGCCGACGATCACAACGTCGAATTCCATGCTCTCGCGTTCGGGCAGCTCAGTCGTCTCGGTCATTCACTCTTCTCCGCTTGGCCAGTGGCCATCATCCCATGGCCACTGTCTTGTCAAAACCGCGCAGCATTGTCGAGCCGGGATGCGACAGCCAATCCTCAATTCGCACAAAGACATTTCAGCCGATGCGAGACTTACAATAACGCTTACGTTAACATCAATTGTGAAACCCGCGAGATCACGGCCCTCCCTTTCCTTTTTTGTCACCCGCGCCTTATACATCCCTCGAAGACATTTGGAGGAAATCATGGATCTCGGTATCAAGGGCAAACGAGCGCTCGTTCTTGCCTCCTCGCGCGGGCTTGGCCTCGGCATTGCCACAGCACTCGCGCGCGAAGGCGCAAACGTGCTGCTGTGCGGACGCAGCGGCGAACAGCTGGAGGCCAATTGCGCGGCGATCAACAGCGAAGGCAATGGCCGGGCCGACTGGATCTGGGCCGATCTTGGCGATGAGCGCTTCGTCGAGACGGCAACGACGGCAGTGAAGGAGAAGTTCGGCGGCATCGACATCCTCGTCAACAATACCGGCGGGCCAACGCCCGGCACGACGGAGGAGATGACGGCCGAAAAGCTCGAAACCTATTTCCTCTCCATGGTCGCCCGGGTGATCACGCTCACCAATGCGCTGCTGCCAGATATGAAGGCGCAAGGCTGGGGCCGCATCCTGACGGTCGCCTCATCAGGCGTGATCGAACCGATCGCCAACCTGGCGCTGTCGAACACGCTGCGCCCGGCGCTTGCCGGCTGGAGCAAGACGCTTGCCTCCGAAGTGGCGAGCTTCGGCATCACCACCAACCTGCTTCTGCCGGGCAGCATCCTGACCAGGCGGCTCGACGACCTCGACGGCGCCGCGGCAAAGCGGACGGGCAAAAGCCTCGAGGAAATCCGCGCCGACAAGGAGGCGCGCATTCCTGTCGGCCGCTACGGCAGGGTCGAGGAATTTGCCGCAACGGCCGCCTTCCTGTGCAGCCAGCCGGCAAGCTACATTACCGGCTCGCTGATACGCTGCGACGGGGGCTCCGCACGGTCCGTCTAGAGCCGCTCAGGCCGCACGGGCTGCCGCGGCGGCCCAGGTCGCCGCGCTCCGGATCATTTGTACGACATTGGCTGGATCGTCGGCAAGTTCGGCGAGTTCGGAAAGCCGATGGAAACCCGTCAGGATCGTGATGCGCCGCCGGTCGAGCCTCCGTCCGGTCAGCATTTCATAGCCAGAGACGATGCGCGCGGTCAGATCGGGCGAGATGAAGTTCGAATAGATGAACTCCTGGTGCAACGGACCGAAACCTGAATCGGCGAAATCGTAAATGCCGTTGAGCTTACCGTGCCCGTGATCGAATGCCATATTCCAGCCGTGGCCATCGAAGAAACCAAAGACGCTGCCGAAGGGATCCGGCGGCAAGGCTTCGAAATCCGAAACAGCGCTCTCCGCAAAGCCCTTGATATCAGCCGGCAGCAGCGGCAAAGCCTTCGTCCGAACCGCCTCCGGCGATTGCCATGGCTGGATCGCTCCGGCGCCGGCCGCCCGTAGAAGATCGGCATCGAGCGCGTGCAGCTCGGCGTAAAATCGCGCGAGGTCATCCGCGAGCCGCTGACGGTCGCCCTCCCGAAGCGCATCGTAGTCTTCGGCAATAAGGTGTTCACCCTCGAGCTTGGCGTGGCTGGAGAAGATCGGCGGCCCGTCGTGAATGCGCATGTCGGGAACCGCCATCGACAGCGACGGTCGGACGACATCGAGCAAAGCGGCTTCTTTCACAAGCGCTCTTTCGGCGCCTATATGGCGGGGAAACTTGAAGATCAGCGTGTCGTCGACGTCGATCGCGATCGAATCCCAGTCCTTTGCCGCCAGCTTGAAGACGGAGCCGGTCAGTTCGGGAAATACGCTTGTGACGACAGAGCGAAATTCGCTGGCATCCAATTCAGTCATGACGAGCTGCCTTCTCTGTTTCCCCATCTTTCGCGCGTGGGGAGTGGCACCGAGCTGTTGGGAACCGCCGGATTGCAGCCTTCGAGCCCGCGCCAATTTGCACTTCACATATATTAGTATAACCTGAATATTACGGAATATTCATTACAAAAATTTAAGCCATTATAACCACTTAGTGATCGCGACACGGGAATTATGTCCTTTTTGCGCCGCAATATAAGCGGCTCAATCAAAGCATAAATTTGCACCCGTGCTCAAACCCCGGTCTCACCCATGAAGAAATTTTGGATCACCGTCAGCTTTGTCGCAATCGCCGCGGTCGGCGTTTGGCAATTCGGGAATCTCGTCCCTTATGCCGCGCACATTCCCTACCTTTCGCAGCTCATCAAGCAGCCGGCCGGCGGCAATGGCGGCAGCAGGCAGGCACAGGGCGAACAGACGCAGGCCAATCAGGCGCCGACCGACCAAGCCGGGAATGGCGGGCAACACCAGGGTGGCGGACGCAGACGTGGAGGTGGTGGCCCGACCGTCGTCAAAACAGTCGCTGCGGTGAAAACGACGCTGCCGACGGATGTCACCGCGTCCGGCTGGGCCGATGCCGACGACAATACGACCATGGCCGCACAGGAACAGGGCCTGGTCGTCAGCATCAATGCGCAGGATGGAGCCACCGTCAAAGCCGGCGACCTTATCGCCAAGCTCGACGACCGGACGGCGAAGGCGGCGGTCGACAAGGACAATGCGATGATCGTCCGGGATACGGCAACGCTTTCGGAAGCGGAGACGGCCCTGGTTCGCGCACAGGACCTGTTCGACCAGAAGGCGGGCACCCAGCAGAGCCTCGACCAGGCAAGAGCTGCCCGCGACACCGCCGCGGCCACAGTCGAGGCTGACAAGGCCACCCTGGCCTCGGATCAAATCACCCTCGAGAATACGGATATCCGGGCGCCCTTCGACGGCCGGCTCGGCGATATTGCCGTCAGCAAGGGCGCCTTCCTCAATGCCGGGTCGGCAATCGTCACCATCGCGAAATATGATCCGATCTATGTGAAATTTCACCTGCAGGAGCGCTATCTGCGCGTCCTGAAGAAAGCGCTGGCAGCTGGCCCGGTCGAGGTCAGCACAGTTCCCGCTTCCTCCAAGGGGCAGGTGCGCAAGGGCGAGGTCAGCTTCTACGACAACACGGTCGACACGGCCTCGGGCACGATCTTGGCCAAGGCGAAATTCGAGAATGCCTCCGGTGCGCTGTGGCCCGGCCAATCGGTCAATATCGTCGTGCATTTCAACAATGACGAACAGCAGGTGGTGGTGCCGACGGTTGCCGTCAGCCCCGGCCCGGACGGGTTCTTCGCCTTCGTCGCCAAGGACGGCAAATCGCATCTGACGCCGGTCACCGTCGCCCGCGCCAATGGCGGCTTCACCGCTATCGAATCGGGTCTTCAGCCGGGCGACCATGTCGTCATCGAAGGCCAGGGCCAGCTCAGCGACCAGCAGGCAATCAACGAGCAGTTCGACGACAAGACGCTTGACGTCGCGTCTGCCGAAGAGCCTCGGCAACTGCGGCAGTCTGAGACGATCGCGGTGGGAGCTCAGCAATGATCCCGAATTTCTGTATCCAGCGCCCCGTCGCAACGACGCTGCTTGCCATCGGCGTCATTCTGGCCGGTCTTGCCGGCTACCGGCTCGTGCCGGTTGCAGCCCTGCCGCAGGTTGATTTTCCGACGATCAACGTTTCGGCGCAGCTGAGCGGTGCTTCGCCGCAGACCATGGCGACCTCGGTTGCCACGCCGCTGATCAAGCAGTTCGAGACCATTCCCGGGATCAGCGAAATCAGCGCCTCGAGCTCGCTCGGCAGCACCAGCATCGTGCTGCAGTTTGATCTCAATCGCGATATCGATGCGGCTGCTGCCGATGTGCAGGCGGCGATCTCACACGCGACGCGGCAGCTGCCCGACAACCTGACGACACCACCGAGCTATCGCAAGACCAACCCGGCCGATGCGCCTGTGATGCTGCTCTCCGTGCAGAGCAACACCATGCCGCGCAGCAAGCTCGACGAGATCGCCGAGGACATCATCTCGCCATCGCTTTCGACGCTGCCCGGCGTTGCCCAGGTCAGCGTCTATGGTGCGCAGACCTATGCTGTACGAGTCGAGGTCGATCCCAACAAGCTGCTCACACGCGGCATCGGCATCGATACCGTCAACAAGGCGCTTTCTGCCGCCAACAGTCAGCAACCCGTGGGGACGCTGCAGAACAATTCACAGAGCATGACCATCACCGCGAATACGCAGCGCACCAATGCCGACCAGTTCCGCTCGCTCGTCATCGCCAATCCGAACGGCGCGCCGATCCATCTCGGCGACGTCGCCGATGTGCAGGACGGCGTCGAGAACCAATATACCGGCAGCTGGTATGACGGCCAGCGCGGCATCATCCTCGCCATCCAGCGCCAACCGGACGCCAATACGGTCGATGTCGTCGATGCAATCAACGCCAAGCTGCCGCAGTTGCACGCCGAAATTCCGTCTTCGGTCACGACCGTGGTCATGAACGACGCCGCAAAACCCATTCGCGCCGCCATCGCCGATGTGAAGTTCACACTGTTCATGACAATCGGCCTTGTCGTTCTCGTCATCTACCTTTTCACCGGTCATGCAACGGCGACGATCATTCCGGGACTTGCCGTTCCGCTCTCGCTGATTGCGACCTTCGGCATGATGTATGTGCTCGGCTACAGCATCGACAACATTTCGCTGCTCGGGCTGACACTGGCAGTGGGACTCGTGGTGGACGACGCGATTGTCATGCTCGAAAACATCCTGCGTCACGTCGAAGAAGGCATGCCGGTGCGCGAGGCGGCGATCAAAGGGGCCGGCGAAGTCAGCTACACGATCATATCCATGTCGGTTTCGCTGATTGCCGTCTTCATCCCGATCCTCTTGATGGGCGGCGTCGTAGGGCGCGTGTTCAACGAATTCGGCATGGTGGTCGCCATCGCCATCATATCGTCGGCGATCGTCTCGCTGACGGTGACGCCGATGCTCGGCTCGCGCCTTTCCAACAATCACAGCCGGCCGCCGCTCCTCATTCGCCTCTTCGATGCCGGCTTCGAGCGGACGCTCAACGGCTACGACAGGGCAGTCGGCTGGTGCCTTCGCCATCGTCTGACGATCCTCGGCGTCTTCCTGGGCTCGGTGGCATTGACGTTCTATTTCTTCATGACGCTGCCGACCAGCTTCTTCCCGCAGGAGGATATTGGCCGCCTGTCGATCAGCACGCAGGCTCGACAGGACATTTCCTATTCCGCCATGGAGGCGCTGCAGCAGCAGGCGGCTGCCGTCGTCAAGGCGAACCCGGCCGTCAACCATGTCATGTCGACGATCGGCGGCAATCCGAACAAACCGCAGAACAATGGCTCGATGTTCGTCGAACTCAAGGACAAGAAGGAGCGCCCGCCGCTTGATCAGACGTTGCGTGAGCTGCGCACCGCGATCAACAAGATCCCCGGATTGCAGGCCTTCGTGACGCCGAACCAGAGCCTGCGCTTCGGCGGCCGCCAGACCGCAAGCCAATATCAGCTGGTCATCCAGGCGCTGAGCGCCGACCAGACCAACCTCTGGGCCGGCAAGATCCAGGCGGCGATGCGTGGTGACCGCGGGCTGTTCACCGATGTGACGTCGGATGCCCAGAACAACGCCCTGCAAGCCAATATCGTCATCGATAGTGAGCGGGCGGCCGCCTATGGGATCGACAACGATACGCTGCGCACGACACTGCAGGAATCCTTCAGCGGATATACGGCGGCGGAGATCCAGTCGACCGGCGACAGCTACGACGTCATCGTCGAATACGACACCAGCAAACCCTGGGACGACCAGAAGCTGTCGGAGATTCGCGTCGCCTCGTCCAATGGCAGTCTGGTGCCGCTTTCGAACTTCGCGCACGTGCAGCGCACCACCGGCCCCGTGACGATCAACCAGACGGGCCAGCTTGTCTCGACTACCGTTTCCTTCAACCTGCCGGAAGGCGTTTCGCTCAGCGACGCGACGGCAGCGATCGACCAGATCAAGAAGGAGATCGGCCTGCCGGCCGATGTCTTCACCTCCTATGGCGGCACGGCCGAGATCTTCGAACAGTCGCAGGGCAATACGCCCTATCTGATCCTGGCGGCGGTGCTGACCATCTATGTCGTGCTCGGCGTGCTCTATGAAAGCTTCATCCATCCGCTCACCATTCTGTCCGGCTTGCCCGCGGCGGCCTTCGGTGCGCTGCTTGCCTTGAAGATCATGGGCTTCGACCTGTCGATCATTGCCCTCATCGGGCTGCTGATGCTGATCGGAATCGTCAAGAAGAACGCGATCATGATGATCGATGTGGCGGTGGAGACCATGCGCACGACCGGCGAAAAGGCGACTTCGGCGATCCACGAGGCCTGTGTGCGACGCTTCCGACCGATCATGATGACGACCTTCTGCGCCCTGCTCGGCGCGCTGCCGATCGCACTCGGCACCGGCGCCAGCTCGGAGCTGCGCCAGCCGCTCGGCATAGCCGTCGTCGGCGGCCTCGTCGTGTCGCAGTTGCTGACGCTGTTCATCACCCCTGTCATCTTCGTCGAGATGGACCGGTTCGGCCATTTCCTCGGCTGGCTGATGGGCCAGAAGAAGGTCGAGGAGCCGGTGCTGCAGGAGACAAGGGCGCTGGCCGCCGAGTAAGGCGTTCTGACGATACCGGGCCTTGCCTGTCCGCTTCTTGCCCTCCGAGCGGCGAAGAAGCGGGCGCGGCAACGGGTCTCGATCTTCAAATCCACTTGAATGTCTCACGCCCCTGTGGCATCAACCGCCCTCCTTGATCCGGGCGTCCTTACGCCTTTGCGGAGTGCTGCTCCGTCTCCAGCAACAATCGGCATGAAGAGGTGCGGGCATGGCTCAGGCGCTGGGTTTCGACTTCGGCACGACGAATACGGTTCTCGCCATGGCGGATGGCGGGACAACGGGTTCGATGACGTTCACAAGCGCGGCCGGGACGGCCGACAGCATGCGGACGGCACTCTCCTTCATGAAGGACGCCCAGCTCGGCGCCTCGGCGCTGAAAGTGGAGGCGGGCCATGCGGCGATCCGGCAATTCATCGACAATCCCGGCGAATGCCGGTTCCTGCAGTCAATCAAGACCTTTGCGGCAAGCGCACTGTTCCAGGGCACACTGATCTTCGCCAAGCGGCACAATTTCGAGGACCTGTTGGAGATCTTCGTGCGGCGCCTGCGCAACTATGCCGGCGACAGCTGGCCCTCGGATGTCAGCCGAATCGTCACCGGCCGGCCGGTTCATTTCGCCGGCGCCAGCCCCGATCCGGCGCTCGCGACCGAACGCTATAACGAAGCGCTGTCGCGCTTCGGCTTTCCCGAAATCCACTATGTCTACGAGCCGGTCGCCGCCGCCTTCTATTTCGCGCAGAACCTGAAGCAAGATGCGACGGTGCTGGTTGCCGATTTCGGCGGCGGCACGACCGACTATTCGCTGATCCGCTTCGAAAGCGTCGCCGGCAGGCTGACGGCAACGCCGATCGGCCATTCCGGCGTCGGCGTCGCCGGCGATCATTTCGACTATCGGATGATCGACAATATCGTCGCGCCGCTGATCGGGAAGGGAAGCCATTTCAAGAGCTTCGACAAGATTCTCGAAGTGCCGTCCAACTACTATTCCAGCTTCGGCCGCTGGAACCAGCTGTCGATCTTCAAGACCACGCGGGAATTCGAGGATCTGAAGAAACTGGTGCGCACCAGCCTTGAGCCGGAAAAGCTCGAAATCTTCATCGACCTCATCGATCATGACGAAGGCTATCCGCTCTACCAGGCGGTGTCGGCGACGAAGATGGCGCTCTCGGCTGCCGACGAGGCACCTTTCGAATTCGCGCCGCTTGGCCGCGGCGGACAGCGCAGCATCAAGCGCCGCGACTTCGAAAGCTGGATCGCCGAGGATCTCGCCCGCATCGAAGGCGCGCTCGACGAGGTGCTTGTCAAGACCGAGACGAAGCCTGCTGACATCGACAAGGTGTTCCTGACCGGCGGCACCTCCTTCGTGCCGGCCGTGCGCCGCATCTTCACCGAGCGCTTCGAGCGCGACCGGATCGAAAGCGGTGGCGAACTGCTGTCGATCGCCCATGGTCTGGCGCTGATCGGCGAACGCGACGACATCGCGCAATGGACTGTGCAATAAAGCGGGCAAGCGCGGCCAATGTGCCGCCCGCCCTTTCAATGCCACGATCTCTTCGCTAGATTTGCCGTATGATCTCCGCCAACGACCTTTCCCCCGCCGAGCTTGCAGCACTTCTGCATTTCCATGCGGATGCCGGTGTGGAATGGCTGCTGGAAGAAGAGGCGGTCGACCGCTTCGCCGAATTCGAGGCGATGAAGGCTGCGCGCCGTCCGGCCGCGCAGACGCAGCAGGAATCATCTCCCGCTGAGCAACGTCCGTCGCCTGGGCAGCGCCAGACATCGCCTCGTCCGAGTGCAGCAGCACGTCCGACCCCGGCCGCCGGGCCGCAGCCGGCAATCCCGGACGGCGAGGCCGTGCAGCAGGCGCGTTTCGTCGCCGAATCCGCGCGGTCGCTCAGCGAGCTGAAGACCGCAATCGAATCCTTCAACGGCTGCAATCTCAAGCACAGCGCCCGCTCGACCATCTTTGCCAGCGGCGACCCCGGCAGCGGCATCATGGTGATCGGCTCGGCGCCGAGCGCCGAAGACGATCGTGAAGGTACGCCCTTCTCGGGAAAATCCGGCCAGTTGTTCGACAAAATGCTGGCGGCGATCGGACTTAGCCGTGCCAGCGTCCTGCTGACGCAGGTCATTCCCTGGCGGCCGCCCGGCAACCGCGCGGCGTCGCCGGCCGAAATGGATATCTGCCGACCCTTCATCGAGCGGCAGATTGCGCTCGCCGAGCCGCAGGCGATCCTGCTGCTCGGCAATTTCGCGGCGCGGTTCTTCTTCGGAGAAAACGATACGATTCACGGCTTGCGTGGCCGCTGGAGGGAAATTGCCGTCGCCGAGCGCGTCATTCCCGCCATTGCCAGCCTGCATCCTCAGGATCTGTTAACCGCACCTGTCAACAAACGGTTGGCCTGGAACGACCTGCTGATCTTTCAAGCGAAGCTTAACTCGCTCTCTTTGCTTAGAAATTAGTCGAAGTGAACCATTCATAAAATGATCCATGCATATTTCGCATGGCTGCGTCGCGTTACGATGCATTGCGGAATCGATGTTGCGCTGCAATATAAAGCCGTGTCTTGGGAGGAATTACAGGAACCAAGGCCATGAACAAACGATTTCGTCCTATCCATTGCGGGTTTGAAACCCTTCGTCTCGCCGGCGACCAGATTCGTTCCACTCACGGCTATAGCCGCTTCGGTTTTGCCGCGAACGAGCAGATGGTTGCCCGCGGCACCGGCATCAACAGCCGCACGGCACGTCCGAACGCCATTTTTTCCGACTTCCAGCAATATTAAGCGGCGGGCGCTGCCGCGCCGCGCATCTTTTCGGAGGCAGAAAAGGCCTCCATTTAACGAATCGCGCAGCCGCCTGCCCGTTCATGTCAGAGCAAGCCACCATGTCGACGATCCTGCTGTCGCTTCTGCGCAATATCGAAACCTTCGAACATATCCGCGTCGCGGTCTGCGCCGCACGGGAGTATGAGCGCGAGCTGTCGGTCAGGCCTGCCGATGTCGCCTCGGATCTTGGCGCGAGTGCAGCGGCGATCGTTCTCTGATCAGACTGCCATTTCTTCGATCCGGGCTTTCGCCCATTCGAAGGCTTCGTCGACATAGGCGAACTTGACGGCCTGCCAGGCGCAATATTCATCAACAAAATCCCGCGATATCCAGAGCCGCGTCTTGCGCGGCTCGTCATGCCAGCCGACGCAGCCGCGCTGCGCCGCCTTCGCCAAGAGCCGCTGCAGGTGCGTGCGCGACATCATGAAATCGGCGGCGAGCGCGCGGGTTTCGACGCGGCCGACGACAAACCTGCCAGACGCGGTGTTCTCGATATCCATCCGGCTGATGAAGTTGTCGACGACGAGGCCGCCGGCTTCCGTCCAGAGAAATTGCGCCACCTGCTCCGGCGGCTCCCGCCAGGCGGCGTCTTCCAGGCAATGGCGTGCGATGCGCGGCTGAACAAGCTTCATCAATGCTGGATTTGCCTGGAAAAAGGCCGCCCTTTCGCCGCCGTCCAGCAGGTCGAGCGCCGCCAGATTGGCGTGAATCCAGCCAAACATTGCCTGGTGGCTGACAATGGCCGGTTCAAAATGCCGTGGGCGGCGCCGCTCGTCGCCAGGCGTGTGAGCGATGAAGCGGTAGGTGTAAAGTTCTTCGATGAAAGCGAGCACGGTGTTACGGCTCGCCACCTTGTGTGCGGTGATGCGGCCGGTCAGCCGAACGGCGGTGAAACCCGACGTCGGGTCGCGCGGATCATATTCCAGGTGGAGAGCATAGGCGGTCTGTGTCAGGAGCCAGCGCTGATGGGAGGCGAGCAGTCGCGCCAAACGTGGACCGGCGTCGAACATGCTGCGCGTCTGCCCAGCCAGAAAGCGGATGCTCATCAAAAAGGAGCAGTTCCCCGCCAATTGCTCCGCCGTGAACGCCATTATGCTTTTCTCCATCTCCGCTCGCCGGCCAGCGTTCGGAGCAGTGATATCGAAAGCCGCAAACCGGCTCATTCAGACATGCATAGCATTGAATAAATGATAGTTTTTCATGTTCAACAATCATATTCCGCAGGTCGACGCCATCCCAAGAATTCGCCATTCTTTTCGCTCACCGGAAGCAAGCCTCGCATGACGGCAATCTCGGCGTTAAATAGTGCCGGTCGGCACCTCAGGCTTGCGGCGTCGTCGCCTTGCGCGCCTCTCGCTGTTCGATGCCCAGCTGATGCTCGCGATAAATGATGAAGATACCGGCAGCAACGACGATGACGGTACCGATCAGCATTGTGACGGTCGGCACGTCGCCGAAGACGAAGTAGCCGACGATACCGCCGAGCAGGATCGACGTATATTCGAACGGCGCGATGGTGGAGACATCCGCATGGCGGTAGCTTTCCGTCAGCAGAATCTGGGCGACGCCGCCGCAAAAGCCGGCAGCGACCAGATAAAGCGCCGACGGCCATGGCAGGACGAGCCAGCCGAAAGGAAGGGAAGCCAGCGAGAAGACCGACGCGGTCAGCGAAAAATACAGCACGATCGTCGCAGTCTTCTCTTCTTCGACGAGTCGACGCACCTGGATCATCGCCATGCCGCCGAGAACGGCCGAGAGCAGCACGCAAAGCGCGCCGACGGCCTGTTCGGCTTCCATGCCGCCGTCACGAAACAGCGTCAGCTTCGGCCAGGAGACGATGGCGACGCCGACGATTCCGACGAGAACGGCGCTCCAGCGATAGATGCGCACGGTCTCACCGAGAAAAACCGCGGCGAAGATAACGGCGACGAGCGGCAAGGCGTAGCCAAGCGCGATCGCCTCCGGCAGCGGCAGATGCAGCAGGCCGTAAAAACCGAAAGCCATCGACAGGATGCCGATCGTGCCGCGCTTCAGGTGGCCGAGCGGGTTGGCGGTGTGGAAGGCTGCGCGCAGCTGGCCGATATAAGCGAGATAAGCCATGATCGGGAAGAGCGCGAAGAAGGACCGGCAGAAGGTGACCTGGCCCGGCGGGATATCCGGGCCGGCCAGCTTGATGAAGGTCTGCATGGCCAGGAAGACCACGACCGACGAGACTTTCAGCGCAATGCCTCTCATCGGGTTTCTGAGAACCGAGTGCATGATCCTGGCTCTGATGCTGACTTAAAAGGAACGGGGAGACGCATCCGACTCGGGGACGCGGCGAGTGACGTCTGTCATCCTAGCTAAAGAAAATCGAGATGGGCGAAAATTTATCGCTTTTCGCATCCGATCCGACTGGTCAGGCGGGAGAGCGGCGCTGCCGCGCTCGATCCGATATAGCGCCTTTCGGCCGACAGCCACGTTCATCCGGCTCCCATAGATATTTTGCCTGCGAACTTCGCGTTTGCGGGCAATTTGCTTTAACTTTAGTTCAGACTTTAATGTAATCATGCCCGTCAATTTAGGCAGAGTGCGCCCGCCTCTGTATCCGCGGTTGTCAAATAACGGTCTTCAGGAAACACCATGCGAACAGATACCGGCCAGGTCATTCATCTGGCAGATTACCGTCCCACCGACTTCGTGCTGGAACGCGTGGACCTGACATTCGAACTTGATCCGACCGAGACAAAGGTCGAAGCGCGTCTCATCTTTCATCGTCGTCCGGGCGCCGACATCGCGGCGCCGATCGTGCTCGACGGCGACGAGCTGACGCTGGCGGGGCTGCTGTTCGACCAAGTGGAGCTTGACCCTTCGCGTTATGATGCGACGCCGGAAAGCCTGACGGTGCGCGACCTGCCGGAAAGCGCCCCTTTCGAGCTGACGATCACCACGATCATCAATCCCGAGGCCAATACCCAGCTGATGGGCCTCTACCGCACCGGCGGCGTCTACTGCACGCAATGCGAGGCGGAGGGCTTCCGCCGCATCACCTACTTCCCCGACCGACCCGACGTGCTTGCGCCCTATACGGTCAACATCATCGCCGACAAGGACGCCAACCCGCTGCTGCTGTCGAACGGCAACTTCCTCGGCGGCGCCGGCTACGGCCCCGGCAAGCATTTCGCCGCCTGGTTCGACCCGCATCCGAAGCCTAGCTACCTTTTCGCCCTCGTGGCCGGCGATCTCGGCGTCGTCGAAGACACCTTCACCACCATGTCCGGCCGTGAAGTAGTGCTGAAGATCTATGTCGAACACGGCAAGGAGCCTCGCGCAGCCTATGCGATGGATGCGCTGAAACGCTCGATGAAGTGGGACGAAGAGCGGTTCGGGCGCGAATATGATCTCGACATCTTCATGATCGTCGCCGTCTCCGACTTCAACATGGGGGCGATGGAGAACAAGGGTCTCAACGTCTTCAACGACAGATACGTCCTTGCCGATCCCGAGACCGCGACCGATGCCGACTACGCCAATATCGAAGCGGTCATCGCGCATGAATATTTCCACAATTGGACCGGCAACCGCATCACCTGCCGTGACTGGTTCCAGCTGTGCCTCAAGGAAGGCCTGACGGTCTATCGCGACCAGGAATTCTCCTCCGACCAGCGCTCGCGCCCGGTCAAACGCATCGCCGATGTGCGCCATCTGAAATCCGAACAGTTTCCGGAGGATGGCGGCCCTCTGGCCCATCCGGTGCGGCCGACGACATATCGCGAGATCAACAACTTCTACACGCGGACTGTCTACGAGAAGGGCAGCGAAGTCACGCGGATGATCGCCACACTGCTCGGCAAAGACGCTTTCAAGCGGGGCATGGACCTCTATTTCGACCGCCATGACGGTCAGGCCGTGACGATCGAGGATTTCGTCAAATGCTTCGAGGATGCAAGCGGGCGCGACCTGACGCAATTCTCGCTCTGGTACCATCAGGCCGGCACGCCGCTCGTCACCGCGTCGGGCAGCTACGATCCGGCGGCCAGCACCTTCACCCTGTCGCTCGAACAGATGGTCCCGGCGACACCCGGCCAGTCGAGCAAGGAACCGATGCATATTCCGCTCAGCCTCGCGCTCTTCGGCGAAAACGGCGGCAAGATCGAGCCGAGCTCCGTCAGCGGTGCGGAATATGCCGGCGAGGTGCTGCACCTCACCGACCGCGCACAGACGGCGATATTCCACGGCATCGGCTCGCGCCCGGTCGTCTCGATCAACCGCAGCTTCTCGGCGCCGATCAACCTGCATTTCGATCAGAGCCCGGCCGATCTTGCCCGGCTCGCCCGTTGTGAGACGGATCACTTCGCCCGCTGGCAGGCGCTGACCGATCTGGCGCTGCCGAACCTTCTCAAGGCCGCCCGCGACGCGCGTGAGGGCAAGCCCGTCGCCTGCGAGGCGACCTTCGTCGAGACGCTGATTGCGGCTGCCGCCGACGAGAGCCTCGAGCCCGCCTTCCGCGCTCAGGCGCTAGCTCTGCCGAGCGAATCCGATATTGCCCGCGAACTCGGCAGCAACAACGATCCCGACGCCATCCATACCGGCCGGCAGGCGATCCTAAAACAGATCGCCGATGCCGGGAAGGATGTTTTCGCCAGCCTTTACGCGGCAATGACGACCTCAGACGCCTTCAGCCCGGATGCCCGAAGCGCCGGCCTGCGCGCCCTGCGCAATAGCGCGCTTACCTACCTCTCCTATGCCGAGCAGACACCGTTTCGTGCCAAGGCCGCCTTCGACGCGTCCAACAACATGACCGATCTCAGCCATGCGCTGACGATCCTCGCCCATCATTTCCCCGAGAGTGAGCAGACCAGCGAGGCGCTCACAGCCTTCCGCGACCGCTTCGCAGAAAACGCGCTCGTCATCGACAAATGGTTCGCGATCCAGGCCGGCATCCCCGGCACCAAGGCCTTGGAGCGGGTCCGCGCCCTGATGGAAAATTCGCTGTTCAAGCGGACCAATCCGAACAGGATGCGGGCGCTGGTCGGCACCTTTGCCTTCGCCAATCCGACCGGCTTCGGTCGTGCCGACGGCGAAGGCTACCACTTCCTTGCCGGTGAGATTCTCGAAATCGACGAGCGCAACCCGCAACTCGCCGCCCGAATTCTTACCTCGATGCGCTCCTGGCGTTCGTTGGAGCCGACGCGTGCCGCTCATGCTCGCGCCGCATTGAGCAAGATCGAACAGGCGCCCAACCTTTCCACTGACGTGCGCGACATCGTGGAGCGCACGCTTAAGGGGTGATTTGCTTGAGCCGGCCGCCGTGCAGGATGTGACGGCCGGCTGGCCGCTTGATTCGAATCGCTCAAAAATTCCAGAAATTTAAATAGTTAACGGATTTTTACCTTTGCCTCTGGACAAGGCGAATCACCCGTGATTCTCTAGGTCAGGTTCGAGCGAGCGGCGCGCGAATCACACGAGGGACAAGGCGAAGAGATGATGGACGTGCGGCGGGCAACCGTGGCCGGAGGACGGCTGCGTGTCGATTTTTACGGGTTGAAGGCCTGGCGAAACAGCCTTTCCGGTCACGCGACATCGGAACCGCTCCTTCGTCATCTGCCGAAGGCGGAACTCATCTTGAAGCGCACCATTCCGGCGCTGATCATTGCCTTCCTCTCCGTCGTCGCCGCCTCGCATTTCTTCGGCATGATGAATGAATATGCCCGCCTGGAGGCTTCCGCACGCCATGCCACCGCGCTCTCGGCGGCGACTGCCTCGGCGGTGTTTGCCGATGCCTCCCAGATCTTCGACAGCGGCGATATCGGCCAAGCGCAGACCCGCCTCGCCAAGTACCTGCCGCAGGATCGGCTGGACAGCGGCGCTTTCGTGCTGCTGGTGCAGGCCAGCGGCAAGGTTTTCGCCGCGACGACTGCCGGGCTCTCGCATGTCGGCAGCAATGTCGGTGACTTCTTCCCCGAGGTTTCGGCAATCCGACGTTTCGGCGATCGAGCCGGTGTCATCGAAACCACGATCGGCGGCGTGCCGCACTATGCCGAGATCACTTTGATGGGCAATGCCGGCGGCTATATCGTCGCCGCCACCTCGATCGAGGAGATCAGCCAAGTCTGGCGCGAGGAACTGGCGCTCAACGTCACGCTGTTTGCCGGCATATCCTCGATCCTGCTCGTCATCCTCTATGCCTATTACACCCAGGTGAAGCGCGCCCGCGACGCCGACGATATCTTCCTGGAATCGAACCTGCGCGTCGAGACGGCGCTGTCGCGCGGCCGTTGCGGCCTCTGGGATTTCGATTTCGAGAACCGCGAATTCTTCTGGTCGCGTTCGATGTACGACATGCTCGGCCTGCCGGGTTCGGACAAGACGCTGGGCTTCGGCGAGGCCGCGCGGCTGATGCATCCGGATGACGGCGGCCTCTATGAGATCGCCCGCGCCATCGCCAACGGCCATTCCGGTCAGGTCGACCAGATCTTCCGCATGCGCCATGCCGGCGGCCACTATGTCTGGATGCGCGCCCGTGCCCAGGTGATCCGCAGCAATTCCGGCCGCATGCACCTGATCGGCATCGCCATGGACGTGACCGAACAGCACCGGCTCGCCCAGCGCTATGCCGAAGCCGATCAGCGGCTCGCCGACGCTATCGAATGCACCTCCGAAGCCTTCGTGCTCTGGGACAAGAACGATCGGCTGGTCATGTGCAACACGCATTTCCAGGAAGCCTACGGCCTGCCGGACAGCGTGCTGGTGCCCGGCACCGAGCGCTCGATCGTCAATGCCGCCGCCGCCCGCCCCGTCATCGAGCGGCGGGTCGCCGATGCCGATGGCTCGGGGCGGACGACCGAGGTGCAGCTTGCCGACGAGCGCTGGCTGCAGATCAATGAACGCCGCACACGCGACGGTGGCAGGGTCTCAGTCGGCACCGATATCACGCTGATGAAACGTCATCAGGAGCGGCTGCGCGAATCCGAACGTCGGCTGATGGCAACGATCGGCGATCTCTCCGCCTCGCGTCAGACGCTGGAGCTCCAGAAGGCCGAGCTTTCGACGGCCAACGCCAATTACCAAGCGGAAAAGGAACGCGCCGAGGCCGCCAACAAGGCGAAGTCGGAATTCCTCGCCAACATGTCGCATGAGCTGCGCACCCCGCTCAACGCCATCCTCGGCTTCTCCGAGATCCTGCAGAACCAGATGTTCGGTCCTCTCGGCTCGCTGAAATACGACGAATATGCCCGCGATATCCATGACAGCGGCAAACATCTGCTCAACGTCATTAATGACATTCTCGACATGTCGAAGATCGAGGCCGGCCATCTGAAGCTGCACCGCGAGCGCATAGACCTCGTGCCGCTGATCGAGGAAAGCCTGCGTTTCACCGCCATTCCGGCCGCCGAAAAGAACATCGTGATCGAGCAGCGCATCTCGTCGGGCCTGACGCTGACGGCCGACCGCCGGGCGATGAAACAGGTGCTGCTTAATCTGCTCTCCAATGCGGTGAAGTTCACAGATAATGGTGGGCGCATCGCCTTGCGCACGCGCCGCGTCGACGGCGCCGTCTTCGTCACCATTGCCGATACCGGCATCGGCATTCCGCGCTCGGCGCTGTCGAAAATCGGCCAGCCGTTCGAGCAGGTGCAGAGCCAATACGCCAAGAGCAAGGGCGGCTCCGGCCTCGGACTTGCCATCTCCCGCTCGCTGACTTCGCTGCATGGCGGCCGCATGAAGATCCGCTCACGCGAAGCTGTGGGCACCGTGATCTCGCTGCGCATTCCAGATGATGTTTAGGTGAACACCTTGACCGTTTGCGAGTTGGAATGATCTGACTCGAAACTCGCCATGAAATTTTGGCCGACGCCTTCTCCAGGCTCAGATTAGACGCAACACCTTCCCCCATATTAGCCGCGCCGCGCCAAATCGGCAGTAGGCGAGACGCCGAAATGCGAACGATATTCGGCCGAAAACCGCCCCATGTGGATAAATCCCCATTGTCGCGCAATCTCGGACACCGTCGCTGACGGTGCGGCCTGAACCAGGTCACGCCGCGCACCTTCGAAGCGGAGCTGCCGCAGGAAAGACATTGGCGTCGTATTCAGGAATCTGCGGAAATTGACTTGCAGCGTGCGTGCACTCACACCGGCCGCCATAGCCATGTCCGCAATTGTTATCGGCAATGCCGCGTTTGCCTTTGCAAATTCCATCGCTCGTTTCAACTGTGCCGGTGTGATGTAGCATGTCCGAGCCGACGCCAGTTTTTGCGACAGCGAATGCTGTATGTTCTGCGTTATCAGCGAGCAAAACATCTCCTGAAACCCGGCCAGGGCAATAGGAGAGACGACGAGTTGCGAGCCGCAAATCTCCGTCCGGAAGAACCGCATCAGGTTCATCAATTGCAAAGCTGGCCCCGTCGCCAGGTCCAACGATGGAGAAAATTCGAAGTCGGCCGGTACGAAGCATTCAAAAGAATCGGCAAGCGCTTTGTGCACCAGGTGTTTCGGAACCGAAAAGCCCTCGGCGATCGAGCCTTCGCCAATTTCCACGCCGGAATATCGGTCGGCAGACGTCAACAGCCCCTGTGAGCGGCCTACATCGAATTTCGCACTCCCCGTCGCGATGGCATGGCCGTCCCCATGGTCGGCAAAGAACAGGTAGTCATCGATTTCCAAGCCAACTCGCAGCGATCGATGAACTGAACTCGACCCCGTCCATCCGACAAACTCGCCGAGTGCCTGCGCGCTGAAGGAAAAGTCGCCAACCGAATCCTTACCTACCGGACGGAACGAATTATCCGTCTTTTCAGCTGACAGGCATTCCGACACATCGCCTGTCGTCATCGCGGTTGTCGGAATGGAAAAAGTAACGGCTTTCATCTTGCCTCATAAGGACCACATGGATTTCCGCTTCCGTGCGAAGCGAGTTCATCGATGTAGACGGTTTTTGCGGTGGTGAAAATCAGCCGGGCGAGGTTCCGCTCACAATCTTCGCAGATCCCTTGCGCATGTCCTCCGCGGGATGCTCAGGCGGTCTTCACCACATTCGAGAAGATCTTCCTGACCGCTTTCGAAAGCCGTTTCACCTCCCCTTCCAACGTTCTGATGTCGGGGCAGTCGCCGGCGCGGCAGACGAGTTCAACGAGGCCGGCCGGCGCATCCTTCGGGTCGAACTCGCTCTCGATGCAGAGTCGGATCAGCTGTGAAAGACTGGTGTAGAGCGTAAAGGCTTCGAGGCATGTATCGAGGTCGGCCGCCGACATCAGCCGGTCGCCAAGCAGCTTAAGCGCCTCGCCGGTGCTCTTGCCGTTCACGGCAATGCCGACGCCCCTCGTTGGCGCGATCAACGCCAGATATTGGGCAATGAATTCGAGATCGATGACGCCGCCGGGGATCTGCTTTAAGTCCCAAAGGCCGGATGGCGGCTTCTCCTCGTCGATCAGTTCGCGCATCTCGGCAACGTCATGCGCCACCTTGGCGATGTCGCGATCTGAAGTCAGCACTTCGCGGATAATACGTTCCGCCTCGGCGATCAGGCTTTCATCGCCTGAAATCAGCCGGGCGCGGCTGAGCGCCATATGCTCCCAGGTCCAGGCCTCTTCGCGCTGGTATTTGCCGAAGGCATTGATGCGGGTGGCGACCGGGCCCTTGTTGCCGGAGGGGCGCAGCCGCATGTCGACTTCATAGAGCACGCCTTCGGCGGTCGGCGCCGACAAGGCGGCGATCAGTCGCTGAGTGATGCGGGTGAAGTAACGCGTCGCGTCGAGCGGCTTCGACCCATCGGATTCGGACGCCGCATCATCATAATCATAGAGCAGGATCAGATCGATGTCGGAACCTGCCGTCAGCTCGAAGCTGCCGAGCTTGCCCATGCCTGATATGGCGACGCGTCCACCGGGATAATCGCCATGCGCGGCCCGCATCTCGCTTACCACGGCATCGAGTGCGGCCGCAATGATGAGATCGGCGAGGTGGGTAAAGGCGCGGGCGGCCATTGCGCCATTGATTGCGCCGGTGAGCAAGCGGATGCCGATCAGGAAGCGCTGTTCAGCGGCGAAGATGCGCAGCCGGTCGAGCACCTCCTCATAATGGCGCGCCTGGACGAGCGAGCCCTTCAGGCGTTCGCCGAGATAGTCGCGCGTCGGCAGCTCGGCCATCAGGCCAGGATCGAGCATGCCGTCGAAGACATGCGGCTTGGCGGCGATTACCTCGGCCAGGCGGGGGGCGGAGGACATGATGTTGACGATCAGCGACAGGAGCGCCGGATTGCTGCCGAGCAGCGAGAAGAGCTGAATGCCGGCGGGAAGACCGGAGATGAAACTGTCGAAGCGCAGCAGCGCCTCATCAGCGCGCTTGCTTTCGCCGAAGACGCGCAGCAGCTCGGGCGTCAGCTCCGTCAACCTTTCCCGTGCCTCCACCGATTGCGTCGCACGATAGCGGCCGTAGTGCCAGGTGCGGATGATGCGCGAAATGTCGGATGGCCTGGTGAAGCCAAGCTTCTTCAGCGTCTCCAGCGTGTCCGGGTCGTCGCCCTGTCCGGTGAAGACGAGGTTTCCGGTTTCGGTGGAAAGCCTGGTCTCCTGCTCGAAAAGGCGGGCATAACGACGCTCCACCGTCTTCAGCACCCCGACCAGCCTTTCGGAGAAGCTCGGCGTGTCGGAAAACCCCATCATGAAGGCGATGCGCTTCAGGTCGGCGTCGGTCTCCGGCAGAAGGTGAGTCTGCTCGTCGCGCACCATCTGAATGCGATGCTCGACGTCACGCAGGAACCAGTAGGCCTCCGTCAGTTCGTCGCGCGTCTCCGCATCGATCCATTTCGCCTTGGTGAGTTCGCCGAGTGTCTCCTCCGTCGACCGGCCGCGTAGCGCCGGCATGCGGCCGCCGGCGATCAGCTGCTGCGTCTGAACGAAGAACTCGATCTCGCGGATGCCGCCGCGGCCAAGCTTGACATTATGGCCCTTGACCGCGATCGCCCCATGACCCTTATGCGCGTGGATCTGCCGCTTGATCGAATGGATATCGGCGATTGCCGCGTAATCGAGATATTTGCGGAAGACGAAAGGCGACAGCCCGCGCAGGAATTCCCCGCCGGCAGCAAGGTCTCCGGCCACCGCGCGCGCCTTGATGAAGGCCGCCCGCTCCCAGTTCTGGCCCCTGCCCTCATAATAGATCATCGCCGCATCAACCGGGATCGCCAGCGGCGTCGAGCCGGGATCGGGACGCAATCTGAGATCGGTGCGGAAGACGTAGCCGTCCGCCGTGCGCTCCTGCAGGATGCGCACCAGCCGGCGCATCATCCTCGGAAAGATGTCGATCGCATCATCCGGGTCGGCCACGATGCCGGCCTGTTCGTCGAAGAAGACCACGAGATCGATATCGGAGGAATAGTTGAGTTCGCACGCGCCGAGCTTGCCCATGCCGAGCACGATCAGGCCCGAGCCCTCACTTGGTTTGGCCGGATCGTGCAGCCTGAGCTTTCCCCCCTCATGCGCCGAAAGCAGCAGATGGTCGATCGCAGCCGCGACCGAAGCCTCGGCAAGCGCGCTCAGCCAGGCCGTTGTCGTCCGGCTGTCGAAAATGCGCGAGAGATCGGCGAGCGCAACGAGAAAAGCGGCCTTGCGCTTGATGATGCGCAGCCTGCTCATCACCACGGATTCCCCCGGCGCCGCCCCTTCACCGTCCCGCCGCCAGCAGCTTCGCGCCTCGGCGATCAGCGCTTCGATCTGCGGCTCCAGCGGTTCGCTGATGGCGCCGGCAAGGACGGCGGGATCGAGATTGACGATTTCACGCAGGTAGGGCGACAGCGACAGCACGGCGGCAATGAAGTCGCGCACCCGCCCGTCCGTCTTCAGCATTGCCGCAATTAACGGCTCCCTTTTGCCCGCCTCCTGCAGATCGGCCAGCGCCAGCTTCAGCTCCGTCTGGCTCAGCGGACGCAGCAGCCCTTCAGCGACATCCTTCAGGCCATGCGTCGATTTCGTCAGCATGCGCTCTCCCTGGCTTGCAGAAGGCGTGGCGATTATCTGGAATTGGGGTCGCCGCCTTCGGTTCGGAGGTAACTTAGTGTCCTGGTGGAAAACCGCCAATACGCGATTCAGCCTATCGCAATCGGACAAGACCCTCAGGCGGCCTTGGCCGGGAAGATCATGCTGACCGTCAGCCCGCGCTGTTCGGACTTGTCGGGGTTGGTGTCGGAGAGCTCCAGCCGGCCGTTATGCAGCTCCATGACTGCTTCCACCAGCGAAAGCCCGAGCCCTGTGCCTGGCTTGGAACGGCTTTCGTCGAGGCGAACGAAGCGCTTCACCACATCGTCGCGCCGGTCGGCCGGAACGCCGGGCCCATGATCGGCCACCGACAGGCAGATGCCCTCCGGATGACGGGCAAGCTTGAGGGACACTTCGCCCGCCCCTTCCGTATCGGAGGAATATTTGATCGCATTATCGAGCAGATTGAAGATCGCCTGGCCGATCAGCTCGCGATTCCCCTGCACCTCGATGCCCGGCTCGACGCTCGCCCTGAGGCCGAGACCAGCCTCCTCAGCCGCCGGTTCGTAAAGTTCGGCACTGTCGGAGACGATGGCCGAAAGCTCGACCGGCGACATCTCCGCCGCGACCGACCCGGCCTCGACGCGGGAGATCATCAGCAGGGCGTTGAAGGTGCGGATCAGCTGATCCGATTCGGAAATGATGCCTTCCAGCGCCGCGCGACGCGTATCGCCATCCGTCATATCGAGCGCATCGGCGGCCTTGTTGCGCAGCCGTGTCAGCGGTGTCTTGAGATCATGGGCAATGTTGTCTGAGACCTGCCGCAAGCCTTCATTCAACTTCTCGATACGTTCCAGCATAGTGTTCAGCGACATCGACAACCGGTCGAATTCGTCGCCGGATCCGCCGACCGGCAGGCGTTGCGACAGATCGCCTGCCATGATCTTCTTGCTCGCATCCGACATGCGGTCGATGCGTTTCAGTGCGTTGCGGCCAATGCCGAACCAGATGATGATCGCGCCGAGTCCCATGATCGCCAAAGCCACCATCAGCGCCTGGCGCACCAGCAGGCGGAAACGCTCGGGATCGCCGAGGTCGCGGCCGACCAGGATTCTCAAGCCGTTGTCGAGCACAAAAATGTTGGCGATCGCCTTATGGCGGCGCTCGATACCACCACCGTCTGTATAACGCTGATAGGCGAAAGGAGCCGAGGTCCAGCCGACCTCCTCGAAGACACCGGGCTGCACCGAGGCGACGTTGCCGGCGAGAATATCCCCCGAAGGACCGGCGATGATGTAGAGATTGGCGCCGGGCTGACGGGCACGCCGTTCCATCGTGCGCAGCAGAAGGTTCATGCCGCCGGTGTCATAGGCGCGCTGCACCTGCTCCACCTCCTGCCGGACGGCATCGCGAATCTGGCCTGTCAGCAGCCGTTCCGACATCGCCGTCACATAGAAGACGAGCGTCGCGGCGCAGATGGCGAATAGTAGAATGTAGAGTGCCGAGAGGCGAACTGCGGTGGACTTGAAGAGAACCCTGAAGCGGCTCATCCCTCATCCTTGATCATATACCCCGCGCCCCGAATGGTCTTGAGGAGCGGCTGGCTGAAGTCCTTCTCGATCTTCGAGCGCAGGCGCGAGACATGGACGTCGATGACGTTGGTCTGCGGGTCGAAGTGATAGTCCCAGACATTTTCGAGCAGCATCGTTCGGGTGACCACCTGGCCGGCATTCTTCATCAGATATTCGAGCAAGCGGAACTCGCGCGGCTGCAGCGGGATTTCCTTGCCGCCGCGGCGCACCTCGTGGGAGAGCCGGTCGAGTTCAAGATCGCCGACGCGATAGACGACGTCCTGTTCCGGCGTGCCCTTGCGGCGGCCGAGCACTTCGACGCGCGCCAGCAGCTCACTGAAGGCATAGGGCTTTGGCAGGTAATCGTCGCCGCCGGCACGAAGGCCGGTGACACGGTCGTCGACCTGGCCAAGGGCGGAGAGGATGAGGACCGGCGTGTGGATGCCCTTGCGGCGCAATTCGCTGATGACCGAAAGTCCGTCGCGGCGCGGCAGCATGCGATCGATGACGATAACGTCGTAGGTGTTCTCCGACCCCATGAACAAGCCGGCCTCGCCGTCGCTGGCGTGATCGGCGACGATACCCGCCTCACGAAAGGCTTTCGTGAGGTAGGCCGCGGCTTCGAGATCATCTTCGATGATGAGAATCTTCATGCGGCCGACATTACCCACCGGCTGCGTTTCGGCAAGGCTCAAAGCATCTTGCTGCGGGGCGGCGCTCATCGCGATCATCCTTGAAAGGTCAGAAGAAACCAGCCGCGCGGACCTTGGTCCGCACGGCTCCGATTTTCTTTACGGATCAGCCCTGGCCGTTGATCGGAAGCGCGACGAAACGGCTTCCTTCGCTGGACTGGATCTGGAACAGCGCGCGGGTACGGCCGTCCTTCTTGGCCTGATTCAGCACCTTGACGACATCGGCGGCAGTGGAAACCTCCTGATTGTTGACCGAGGTGATCTTTTCGCCTTCCTTGATGCCCTTGTCAGCGGCATCGGAGTCGGGATCAATGCCGGTGATCGCCAGGCCCTTGCCATCATCGGAAGGGCCGACGGTCAGACCGAGATCGGCAAGCGCCTTCTCGGAAGCGGGAGCCTCAGGCTGCTGCGGCTGATTATTGTTGTCATCGGCATTGGCATCCTTCTGATCCGCCGGCAGCGTGCCGAGTTCGACCGTCAGCGACTGGGCCTTGCCGGCGCGCCAGACCGAAAGCTCGGCCTTGCTGCCCGGCTGCATCGCACCGATGCGGCGGCTGAGATCACGGGCATCCTTGATCGTTTCGCCATTGAGTGCCGTGACGACGTCACCGGCCTTCATGCCGGCCTTGTCACCCGGCGATCCCGGCTGCGGGGCGACAACGAGGGCGCCGCTCGGCTCGGAAAGGCCGATGGACTCGGCGATATCCTTGGTCACCGGCTGGATCTGGACGCCCAACCAGCCGCGGGAAACCTGGCCATCCTTCATCAGATCGGCGACGACATCCTTGGCGGTCGAGGCGGGAATCGCGAAGGCGATGCCGACGCTGCCGCCCGAGGGCGAGAAGATCGCCGTGTTGATGCCGACGACCTCGCCGTTGAGATTGAAGGTCGGACCGCCGGAGTTGCCGCGGTTCACGGCCGCATCCACCTGCAGGTAATCGTCATAGGGACCGGAACCGATATCGCGGCCGCGGGCCGAGATGATGCCGGCGGTGACGGTGCCGCCGAGACCGAAGGGATTGCCGACGGCGACGACCCAGTCGCCGACGCGGACATTGTTGTCGTCGGCCCAGTTGACATAGGTGAACTTCTTGCCCTTGCCATCGACCTTCAGCACGGCGAGGTCGGTGCGCGGATCCTTGCCGATCAGCTTGGCGTCGAGTTCAGTGCCGTCATTCATGACCGCGACGAAGGCCTGACCGTCGGAAACAACGTGGTTGTTGGTGACGATGTAGCCGTCATCGGAGATGAAGAAGCCGGAGCCTTGAGCGACCGGACGCAGACGTCCCTTGCCCGGACCGTTCGGGCCGCCCGGACCACCAGGGCCGTTCTGGCCGAAGCGCCGCTGGTGGCCCTGTTGGTCGTTTGGATCCTGGCCAAACTGACGGAAGAAGCGCTTCAGCGGGTGATCGTCAGGCAGGTCATCGAAGCCGCGGCCGTTGAAATCGAAGGAGAAGCCGTCATTGTCGGCGACCGGATTGACGCGGTTTTCGACGCGAACGGAAACGACGGCGGGTGAAACGGCATCGACGACATTGGCGAAGCTCGGAACGGCAGGCGCCTGAACCTTGACCGCTTCAGCATAAGACCGGGTGATTTCGAGCGGAACGCCGGTTGCGAGCACAGCGGCTGCGATACCGGCGACGGTAGAAGCCTTGAGCACCATGGCGAGGGACGGACGTCCGTTGAAATTCTTCAGCATTGGAGCACCTTCTCTTGTTCTTAGATCTTCAGACCGGCGACGCCGGATCAGTCGATGACTAAAGATATAGGACGCCGCACCTTACTGCGAACTGTCCGGCCAATGAAAAGTTGGTAATGTTTGTGATCTCTGCTTGCCCGAATTCGGGCCATCGCGACGCAGGACGCCATCCAGCGTTACTTATCTAAAAGCTCACTCAGCTTCGCCTGCTCTTCCGGCGTCAGCTTGCTTCCCGTCGGTCTGCCTGTCCTCTTGCGCGCAAAGACGAGCAGCGACGCGCCGCCGGCAAGGACCAGCAGCACCGGGGCGCCCCAGAGCAACAGCGTCCTCACGCTGAACCTCGGCTTCAGAAGCACGAACTCGCCGTAGCGCGAGACGATATAGTTGAGCACCGCCTCATCGCTGTCGCCGTTGCTGATGCGCTCACGCACAAGCAAGCGGAGATCCTTGGCGAGCTCCGCATTGGAATCGTCGATCGACTGATTCTGGCAGACCATGCAGCGCAGTTCGGCCGATAGCGCTCGGGCGCGGGCCTCCAGCGCCGGATCGGCCAGCACCTCGTCGGGATTGACGGCGAAGGCGGAAACGGGTGCGAAGAACACGAACACGGCGACGAGGAGACGGGAGAGACGCATCATTCCGCCGGCTCCATCGCAGGAGCTGCGGCCTTCGCCTTCCGGCGCGGCGCGCCGACGCGCAGGCGCCGGTCGGAGAGCGAGACGCAGCCGCCGGCGGCCATGATCAAGGCGCCCCCCCAGATGCACAGTATGAACGGCTTCCACCAGATGCGCACGACGATACCGCCGTCCTTGGTGGCGTCGCCGAGCGAGACATAGAGCTGGCTGAGGCCGAAGGTCAGGATGCCCGCCTCCGTCGTCGGCATCTGCCGGGCGGTATAGAGCCGCTTGGCCGACCAGGTATCGGCAATGGTGACACCGGCGCGGCGGATGGTGAAGTGGCCGCGCTCCTCGGTGTAGTTCGGTCCCTTGGCCGCCCGCATGCCGTCGAACTCAAGGCTGTAGCCGCCGGCATCGACCGTGGCGCCCGGCTTCATCTCTACGACATGTTCGCTCTGGAAGGTGGTGACGGCGACGATGCCAAGCACGCTGACGCCGAGCCCGGCATGGGCGAGCGCCGTGCCGAAGGCTGAGCGCGGCAGGCCCGACAGGCGGCGCCAGGCGATGGAGCCCGCCACCTTGCCGATGCCGGCCCGATACCAGAGATCGGCAATGGCGCCGAGGATCAGGAACAGCCCGGCCGCCAGCCCCAGCACCGACAGTACCGGCCCGCCATGTTGGAGATAGAAGAAGACGACCGCGGCGGCGAAGGCGAGAGCCGCGACGGCATAGAGCCGCTGCAGCGCGCCGAGCAGATCGCCGCGCTTCCAGGCCAGCAGCGGCCCGAACGGCACGATGACGAGCAGCGGCGCCATCAGCAGGCCGAAGGTCAGGTTGAAGAAGGGCGGCCCGACGGAGATCTTGTCGCCGGTCAGCGTCTCCAACAGCAGCGGATAGAGGGTGCCGGTCAGCACCGTGCCGCAGGCGACCGTCAGGATCAGATTGTTGAGGACGAGCGCCCCTTCACGCGAGATCGGCGCAAACAGCCCGCCGGCCGCAAGCTTCGGCGCCCGCAGGGCAAACAGCGACAGCGCCCCGCCGATGAAGATCAAGAGGATCGACAGGATGAAGACGCCGCGAGTGGGATCGCTGGCAAAGGCATGCACCGAAGTCAGCACGCCGGAGCGCACCAGGAAAGTGCCCATCAGCGATAGCGAGAAGGTCAGGATGGCGAGCAGCACCGTCCAGATCTTCAGCGCCTCGCGCTTCTCCATGACGAGGGCCGAATGTAAGAGCGCCGTGCCGGCTAGCCACGGCATGAAGGAGGCGTTCTCGACCGGATCCCAGAACCACCAGCCGCCCCAGCCGAGCTCGTAATAGGCCCAGTAGGAGCCCATGGCGATGCCAAGCGTCAGACAGGTCCAGGCCGCCAGCGTCCACGGCCTGACCCAGCGCGCCCAAGCGGCGTCGATGCGGCCTTCGATCAGGGCTGCCACGGCAAAGGAGAAGCAGACGGAAAAGCCGACATAACCGAGATAGAGCAGCGGCGGATGGATGGCGAGCCCGATATCCTGCAGCACCGGATTGAGATCGCGGCCCTCGGCCGGGGCCGGATCGAGCCGCAGGAAGGGATTGGAGGTCAAGAGAATGAACAGGGTGAAGGCGAGCGAGATCCAGGCTTGCACGGCAAGTACATTGGCCTTCAGCGTCTCCGGCAGATTGGCGCCGAAGATCGCGACCAGGGCGCTGAACAGCGCCAGGATCAGCAGCCAGAGCATCATCGATCCCTCGTGATTGCCCCAGACGCCCGAATATTTGTAGATCAGCGGCACCAGCGAATGCGAATTCTCCCAGACGTTTGCGACCGAGAAGTCGGAGACGACATGGGCATAGGTCAGCACGGCGAAGGCAAAGGCGACGAGCGCAAACATGACAAGCGAACCGACGCTCGCCACATCCATCATCGCCGGATCATGGCGGCGGGCGCCGATCACCGGCACGATCGAGACGATCAGCGCCGTCGCCAGCGCCAGCACCAAAGCGTAATGGCCGATCTCGATGATCATGGCGTCGCTTTCGCCTCCTGCCCCTGCCCCGGATTTTGTTGGCTCTGTCCTTGGCCCTGGCCCTGGTCTTCCTGCCACAGCCCCTGCTGCTTCAGCTTGTCGGCCACCTCCTTCGGCATATAGGTCTCGTCATGCTTGGCCAGCACGGTGTCGGCGACAAAGACGTTGCTGCCGGCAGCAAACACGCCCTCGGTGACCACCCCCTGGCCCTCGCGGAACAGATCGGGCAGGATGCCGGTATATCTGACCTTCACCGCATTGGCGCTGCCGTCGGTGACGGAAAACTCCACCGTAGAGCCGGCGCCGCGCACGACGCTACCCGCCCCGACCAGGCCGCCGAGCCGGATGCGGGTCTCCGGTGCCACCGGCGTCCTGGCCAGATCAGCCGGCATGTAGAAATAGGCCACCGACTGGCTGAAGGCGAACATCACCAACAACACCGCCGCCAGGATGAAACTCATCCCGCCAGCAATCACCGCAAGGCGCTTCTGCTTGCGCGTCATTGCGTCATGCCCTCCGTGGCAATGCCAAGTTCCCTGGCAAGCGCCAGCAATTGCCGACCCTGCTCGCCGGACGGCGGAAAGGCGGCCAGCCCGCGCTTCAGGGCGTCGGCTGCGCGATTCTTATCGTTCAATACGGCGTAAGAACGGACGAGGCGGATCCATCCCTCGAAATTGTTGGGATCCTCGCTGAGTTTGGCATCAAGGCTTTCGACCATGCCGCGGATCATCTGCTGGCGATCGTCGGCGCTCATGTTTCCAGCCGCCGCCACATCTTCCGACGTCGGTCCGCCAGGCGCCGCCGGCTGAGCCGCGCCGCCGTTCTTGGCGATATGTTCATTGACCAGCGGCAGCCAGGGTGCATCGGCCGGCGATTGCTGCGCCAGCGCCTCGAAAGCCCGGCGGGCCTCGTCGGCCCGCCCCGCCTGTTCCATGCTGAGCGCGATGTAGAAGCGGGCACGCGGATTATCAGGCTCCAGCGTCAGCGACTGTTCCAGCGCCTGACGCGCTTCCTCCGTCACGACGCCGTCCGAAACCGCCATCAGCGTCTCGGCAAGGCCGTCGAGCCGGATCGGGCTCGGGCCTAGAAGCCGGATCGCATTGCGGTAGGCGACCTCGGCATCGGCAATCCGCATCGTGCGGAAATAGATCGGCGCCAGTACGTCCCAGCCCTTGCCGTCGTCGGGATTCTGAGCCAGATGCCGCTCCGCCTTGGCGATCAGCACCGCCACGTCGTCGCCTGGATTTTCCAGCCGCGCTTCCAGCGGCTGCGACGGCAGATCCGGCCTGCCCGTCGTCAAATAAAGACAGAGTCCGAGCACCGGCAGGATGAACAGGACGAAGACTTCGGTGAGACGGTGATGCCGTGCGGGTTTGTCTACCGTCTCCGGCTCTGCGGCAGAGACGGCGATCAGCCGCCGGCCGATTTCGGCCCTGGCGTAATCAGCCTCCTCAGGCGTGATCAGCCCGCCAGCAAGATCGCGGTCGAGTTCGCGCAACTGGTCGCTATAGACCGCCGCCTCGCCGGCGCGGCTGTTCTGCGCCGCCTTCGCACCACGCAGAAGGGGGTAAAGCAGGATGACGGCGACGGCTGCCGTCAGAACGGCAACGAGAATCCAGAACAGCATATCGGCCCAAATACGTGAAGCACACGCCTATTCCAACTGCCAAAGCCGGAATGACGAAGATTTGAGGCTATTCGCCGCATTCTAGGGCTGAAAAGACCTCAACCGAGCGGCGACCAGCTGCCGTCTTGGTTGCGGCAGGCTGCACCCCGCGCCACGGTCTCCTTGCCGTCGACCGTCAGCGTATGGGTATATTGCCGGCAATTCTGCGAGCCAACCTGATAGGGTGCGGCCGCCACGACCTTGCCTGTGGCGTCCTTGCCGCTCCAAACCACCGGTTGGCCGACCGCCGCCCCTTCCAGCGCCCGATACTCTGCTTCGAGCGCCCGCTGCTTGTTGCTATCGCTCAAGTTCACACCGCTGCGGCCGACGATGCCGCCCTGGAGCGCGGTGATGAAGGCGGCCGAGGCGGAGGGTTTGCTCGAAAAAATGCCACGCGAAGCGGCACCCTTCGTCGTCGTGCAGCCGGTGAGCGCGACGGCGAGAAGAAGGATGGAAACCATCATGCCTTGCGAGCGTAGAATCATTGCGTCGAACCACGATCAGAGGTCAAATTCAGCCGATCGAAGTGCAGCGTCCCCGTGTCAGCATTGTGGCAAAGCATGCTATACATTTGCCACTATCCTTGTGACATCAAGCAGTTGGTCATGCAACATCCTTTGTGACGCCAGGCAGTATAAGCTTCGCCTTCAGCCCGCCCCACTCGCCGCGGGACAGTTCGAGCCTTCCCTGGTATTCGTTGGAAATCTCGGTGACGATCGAAAGGCCTAAGCCGGTTCCAGGCTTGCTTTCGTCGAGCCTGCGGCCACGCTTCAGCGCCTCGCGGATCTGGTCGGGCTCAAGGCCGGGGCCGTCATCCTCGACGGCAAGCTCCACCCAGCGCCGGCGGGCGCTCGCCTCCACCCCTTTCACGTCCTCGCCAGCCTCGACGGCCGAAAGCCGCACCCTGCTCTTGGCGAAACGCGCCGCATTTTCCAGAAGATTGCCGACGGTTTCCTCGAGATCCTGCTGTTCCATGGCAACGGCAAGATGCGGCGGCGACACGACAAGATCGAATTCGGTATCGACGTTCAGCCGGCGCATGACGCGCACCAGCCGCTCCAGCGCCGGTTCGGCGTCAGTGCGGGCGAGCACGGATTCGCGCTGGGCGGCGATGCGGGCCCGATTGAGATAGGATTGCACCTGCCCCTGCATCGATTCCGCCTGGCTGCGCACCAGTTCGCCATGAGACTTTTCAAGGACGCGTGCCTCGTTGAGGAGAACGGCAATCGGCGTCTTCAGCGAATGGGCGAGATTGCCGACCTGCATGCGAGCCCGCTCGACGATGCGGCGGTTGCTGTCGATCAGCGCGTTCACCTCGTTGGCGAGCGGCAGGATTTCGCGCGGGAAGTCGCCTTTCAGCTGCTCGCTCTCGCCGGCGCGAATGCGCTCCAATGCGGCACGCGCCTTGTCGAGCGGCTTCAGGCCATAGAGAATCGCCAGCGCATTGACGATCAGGCTGCCGACGCCGAAACCGGCAAGCGCCAGATAGAGGCTGTGGGAAAAGGTGCGGACATCGTCCTCGACGACGTCGACATTGCCGGTGACACGGAAGCGCGCCGCTCGCCCGTCCGTGTCGAGCACCACTTCGGTTTCGGCCACCTGCACGCGGTTCCCGGAGGCATCCGTCACCTGGTAGTAGCGCTCATAATTCTTGTCGAAAGGCGCCTCGACGACGGAGGGTACCGGAATGAGCGCCGAGCCGAGCGAGGGCGAGACCAACGGCGCAGTGGTATAAGTGCCGAGCGGCTCCACCACCCAATACCAGCCGGTCTTCGGCTGGGCGAAACGCAGGTCGCCGAGCTGCGGGCTGCCGCTCAACGCCCCCTGATCGCCGATCGTCACCGAATTGATGACGTTATAGAGCTGCGCCCGCAGCAGATCCTGAAAACCGCGTTCGGCGCTCTTACGGTAGAGCGTCGAGATCAGTAGGCCGATCACCACCAGGGCCACCGTCGACCAGACTGTGGTCAGCAGCAACACGCGTGCGGTGAGGGACTTAATTCGCATGTTTCGGCGCTTGGATGCGGTAGCCGAGACCGCGCACCGTTTCGATCAGATCGACGCCCATCTTCTTGCGCAGACGGCCGACAAAGACCTCGATCGTGTTGGAATCGCGGTCGAAATCCTGATCGTACATGTGCTCGACGAGCTCGGTGCGCGAGACGACCTCGCCCATGTGATGCATGAGATAGGCGAGCAGGCGATATTCGTGCGAGGTCAGCTTCAGCGTCGTGCCGTTGACTGTCGCCTTCGACGATTTGGTGTCGAGCCGCACCGGCCCGCAGACGATCTCGGAGGAAGCATGCCCGGCCGCGCGCCGGATCAACGCCCGAATGCGCGCCAGAACTTCCTCGACATGGAAAGGCTTGGTGACATAGTCGTCGGCGCCGGCGTCGATGCCAGCGACCTTGTCGCTCCAGCGGTCGCGCGCCGTCAGGATCAAGACCGGCATGCCGCGGCCGGCGCCGCGCCATTTTTCCAGCACGGTGACGCCGTCCATCTCCGGCAGGCCGATATCGAGGATGATGGCGTCATAGGGCTCGGTGTCGCCGAGGAAATGGCCCTCTTCGCCGTCGAACGCCTGGTCGACGACATAACCCGCCTCCTTCAGCGTGTCGGTCAGCTGCCGGTTCAGGTTGACGTCGTCTTCGATTACCAGGATGCGCATCGGTCCGCCTTCGTCCGCTTCAAATCGATCATGTTTGAATAGACCGATTCCGCTTACATCGGAACCTTTACCGTTACCTTGCGTGGACGCTGGCCGTTGCCCGACACGAGAACGGTAATGATGCAGCTATCGCCCACCGGTTGCACGGATAGGAGCTGCCCGCCCGTCTGTTCGACGACCTGGGCTGCGGCGGCGCTGCAATCGCCAGCCACGCGCAGGACGAGGGTGCCTGCGCCATCCGGTGAGGGCGCCGATACCACCAGTCCGGCGGCCACTACTGCGACGCTCAGAGGAAAGGCCATGTCTTACGCTTTCAAGGTAATTCCAACTTGCTGCGAATATGTACTCAAGCGACCTGAATGGCAAATGAATGCGCTGTAATACAGGGCGTTTAGAACGGTTCTCGACTGCTTAGCGCAATCGATTTCAGCCCTTGGAATCGGCTGCTGCCACAAGTGCCGGCGGTCCGCCTTGCGCCTGGAAACGAGGCGTCCCGCCGCTGGAATCCGGATGCTGGCCAGCGCCTCCGGCAAGCATGCAAAACCGGGGTGATCCCACGGTGGTCATCGTTTCCGAATCGGCCGCGATTCGCGCCGAACAGCAATTACGTCAGGCCGGCTGGCAGCGGCACGCATCAGGGCGCAGCGGGTCGTCCTCAAATTGTACCGCTCTCTCATATCGTTCGTTGATCTTTTCATCCGTTCGAAAAAAACGCAGGCGGAGGCATAGCGGAATTGCCGTTCGCAGCTTTCGCTGGCTGGTTGAAACTGCTATCCCTTGCTGGCCCCGCATTTCAGACTCTATCAGCCCCGATGCCAAATTCCTTCCGCTTCCGCTCGGCGCAGACGGTCATCGTCCTCGCCGTCACCCAGCTGATCGGCTGGGGCACGACCTTCGACATGCTCGGAGTCATGGGCCGCATCGTGGCGGCCGATCTTGGCATGGCGAACGAGGTGGCGTTCGCCGGCCTGACCATCATGATGATGGTCAGTGCGATCCTCGGTCCGGTGACCGGTCGCTGCCTTGCCCACTATGGCGCCGCCCGGGTGCTTTCGGCGGCTTCTGTGACCTTTGCGCTCGGCCTCTCTCTGCTTGCCGCCGCAAACGGCGTCATTCTCTATTCCGCCGCCTGGATGGTGATCGGCGTCGGCGGCGCGCTTGGCCTGTCGGCGCCCGCCTACACTGCAGTCGTGGAGCGCGAAGGGATGAACGGCAAGCGCGTCATCGCCGTCCTGATGCTGTTCACCGGGCTCTCGAGCGCTGTCTTCTGGCCGATCCTCAGCCTGCTCAACGACACCTTCGGGTGGCGCCTGACCTTCCTCATCTGCGCGGCGCTGCAATTGTTCCTATGCCTGCCGCTGCATCTTTTCGCCCTGCCCAGCCCGATCGCCGCCCAGGTCGGCGGCGGCGCGGCCGACATCGCCCCGGTGACGCTGTCGAAGGCGGCGCGGCGCAGAGCCTTTCTGCTGATCGCCGCCTCGACGACCATCACCACCTTCATCACCTTCGGCATCTCGCCATCGCTGCTGGAGATCTTCCGCCAGTCCGGCGCCTCGCCGGCTTTCGCGCTGCAACTCGGCTCGGCCCGCGGCATTCTCGGCATCTCGGCACGGTTCCTTGACATGCTGCTCGGCCGGCGCGGTAATCCGATCCTCAGCGCCGCTACTGGCATCGGGCTGATGCTGACGGGCTTCCTGGTGATGCTGGTCGCCAGTCCTTCGACGCCGCTGCTCGTCACCTTCATCCTGTTCTACGGCTTCGGCGCCGGCGTGATGACCGTCGCCCGCGCGCTTCTGCCGCTGGCCCTGTTTTCGCCGCGCGAATTCGGCCTGCAGTCGGCCCGATTGTCGCTGCCGCAAAACCTTGCCAATGCCGTCGCTCCCGTCGTCTTCACCGCCATCCTCGATCGCGCCGGCACCAGCCCGGCGCTCTTCGCCGCAGCCGTGCTTGCGGCATTGTCGCTGGCTTTCGTGATGATGCTGATGACGCTGGTGCGTGGCGCGCAGTCATCGCAGCCGAGCCCCGCCACCTCGTAGGCAGGCGGATTTGCGAATCTTCTGAATCGCTTGCCGCGGCTTTTCTAAAAGGCGCCTTCAGTGGCTCAGAAGTTTATTCAACTGTGCGATTCTACTCCAGAAGATTGCTCAGCCAATCGAAGCTTAAGGCGAGCCAATCGATTGCGAGTTCAGAGCGGCTGCGTCACGGCCGTGCGGCTGTCGTAATCAGCAGCGATGCGTTTTTCCCGGAGGGGACGCACGCGCTCGATCGAACGCTGGTAATCGGGGTGCGCCTTGTAAGCGGCGAGAGCCGCCGCATCATCGAATTCGCCATAGACCACAAGATCGATCTCGGTGCCCAGCTGATCGGTCTTCACGTTCGTACCGATTTCCAGCAGTCGCGCGTGCGGAATGCCGGTCAGGATCGAAAGTCCCGCCCTCACCTCCTCCAGATGTTCCTCCTGCACGGTGAAGAAGACGATATGGCGGATCACGCGGAAGCTCCTGTCAGATTCCAGAGGGTTGGCCCGCGCGATAACACGCGCGCCGCAGGCCTTCAACCGCGCGGCCGGTCCTGCGCGGCATCCGGACGCAGTGCCGCATGGAAGGCCATGGCGTAACCCGCAAGCTTCTCGGCCCGGTCGGTGCCGTTGACGATGCGGCGCGCATTGACCCAATCCTCGGTCGTCGCATTCAGGTGATCGGCGAGTTTGTGACCGGTAAAGCTGCCCTGCAGCATGCCTTCGATCAGGATCGTCACCGCCGCATCCATCTCCATTGCCCGATCGGGATCGGCGACGAGATCGATGCCGGTCAGCGCACTCATAGTCTCGTAATTCCGTTTATGGGTGAGCTGCACCAGTCCGCGCCCGAGCCAGCAGCGACCATGCTCGTCCGGCCGCCAGTAGGGCGTCTTCACCCAGGAGAGCCGGCCCGCGGCAAAGGCGATTTCTAGGATCTCGACTGCGCGCAGATCGCTTTCGGCCAGCGTCTCGCGCACCGGCTGCATCGTATAGGCGGTTTCATGATAGGCCGTGGCAAGGATATAGGCGAGCCATCGGCGATCGGCCTGGGTGAACCGCTTTTCCCAGGCGTCGAGAATCGCCGTCATGCCCACCACCTGAGGCTGAGTCAGCCCGCCTTTGAAAAGCTCTTGGCGCACCGCATCAAAAAAGAATACACGGTCCATGTGGACAACCATTCCGCGCTTCCCGTAGACGTTACGGTTAAAATCGTCTTAATCGATTAAAATAAACTTAATCGTTTTAAGTGCCTAAGCCCCTGATTTACATTCCTTTTGGCTTATGCGATGCATTTTCTTGCCCTGAAGCCTTACCACCACAAGAGGAGACTTCCGATGCAGGCGCCCGCCAACACACAGCCCACTATTCCCCAGCATGTCCTCGACCAGATGGAAAATGAGTGGCGCCAGATTCGCCCTGAGCGCGAGAATACCCGTCCGAGCCAGCAGCCTCAACAGCAGCGCTGAGAAATACAGCAAAGCGGTGCGGATGTAAGGCCCGGCCTCATTGCGCTGCGGCCTCAAGCCGGTTTGCAAGCGTTTCCAGCGACTGGGTGAAGACGGCTCTATTCCTAAGTGCGCGCTATTAGCACCAGAGCACCCTGAATGCCGCAGACGCCTTCCTCAGCCAGCGTCTGCGCATCAGCACAGCCGGCCCGCATGAGGGCCGAACGCAATGCATCGATCCAGCGGATGAAATAACCGGCGATCGCCGAGAAAAACCGCTCACGGGTGTCGTGGAGCGCGAAGGCGCCGACGAGGCAGATGCGGCCGCCGGCGCGGAAGTAATCGTTCACATTGACCCACATTGCCGCGATCGCCTGACGGGCGTCGTCATGCCACAGCGGCCGATATCGCCTGCGACGCGATTTAAAGACCAAGCTCGGTCAGGCCGGGGTGGTCATCCGGCCGCCGGCCGAGCGGCCAGTGGTATTTGCGCTGCGTTTCCCGGATCGGCAGATCGTTGATGCAGGCAAAACGGCGCTGCATCAAGCCCGTCGCGTCGAATTCCCAATTCTCATTGCCGTAGGAGCGGAACCAATTGCCGCTGTCATCGTGCCATTCATAGGCAAAGCGGACGGCAATGCGATTGTCGGTAAAGGCCCAGATTTCCTTGATCAGCCGGTAATCCAGCTCCTTGGCCCATTTGCGGGTGAGGAAAGCGACGATCTCGGCGCGGCCGTTGATGAATTCGGCGCGGTTGCGCCAGCGACTATCCGGCGTATAGACGAGCGAGACGCGCTCGGGATCTCGACTGTTCCAGCCGTCCTCAGCGAGACGAACCTTCCGGGTGGCGGTCTCGAGGGTGAAGAGCGGGACGAGGCTGGACATGATCTTTCTCCTGTATTGAGTTGACTGTAGCGATTGGTAAGAACATCAGCGAGCATCATGCTCACCTACCTTCTCCGCGGTCGAGATTGCGGCTCCAGCGCAACGGCAGGGCATCCGGGCGAAGCACGATGCTCTCGGGCTTAAAACGCCACAGCCTTTCGGCCCTTTCAAAGCTGGCGAGTTCAGGCGAAGACAGCAATATTTCGGCCCTTCCGGTGATCTGCAGCATATCGCCGGTTTCGAAATCGACGAAGACCAGCCCGGCCGTCGGATTAACGAGAAGATTGCCGAGCGTGTTGAAGAACCGGTTGCCGGGAAAATCGGGGATGGTCAGCACGCCGTCGGTACCGAGCCGCGCGAAGCCGGCATTGCCGCCGCGATGGGAGACATCCACCTGCCGCTCACCATTCTCACGATCGACATAGGAGGCGACGAAAAACGTATCGGCGCTCCCGATCATCCGCCGCGCCCGGTCGTCGAGGCTGACGGAGTGAAGCGGCCGCATCGAGGTGGGCTTATCGGGATCGCGGACAAAGACGGCTGAGCGCGGCTGGATATATTGCGGGCAGTTGCCGAAGCTCTGGCCGACCCGCAGGCGGAAAGCCTCGGCATCGGTCCTGCGAATCACGCCGTTCAGCCGATTGCGCCTGCGGGTATCGAGCTGGATGCCGAGCAGCGCGATCGCGTCTCCATCTTCCATGCCTGCGTCGGCAGGATCGTCCGGGTCGCGGCGCAGATCCACGTCGAGAGCCTCCGGCACCGGCGAGGACATGAATCCCGGTCGCCCCGCCCGCACCGTCGCCCAGACATTGCCCTTGGCGTCGACCGCGCCGAGCACGACGAAAGGCAGCATCGGAAAGAAGGCGCGGTGCTGTTCGGGCATGGCCTTGCGAATGAAATTGCGCCCTGGCCCGTCCATGCGGTCGACGACGCCGATACTGCGCTGCATGGCAAGTTCGCCCTCATGCCAGGGCGATGCGGCACCCTGTCCTGTCTCATTCAGCATCATGGCCTCCTTGTGGGATCATCGGGAAGCCGGGACGACAATCCGCCCCGGCGACTGTTCATGCGGCAAGGCCGATCTTCGTCTTCCGAAAGCCGACGAAACCCGGCAGCGCCTCGATGCGCGCAAGCCATGCGCGGACGCTCGGATAGGCCGAGATATCGACATTGCCCTCCGGCGCATTGGCAATGTAGCTGTAAAGCGCGATGTCGGCGATCGTCGGCCTGTCGCCGAGCAGGAAGCTGTCGCCGGCGAGCTCCGCCTCGACCAGTGCGAGGATGCGGTGCGCCCGGGCAATCACCTCCTCCGTACGGAAATCAGCGCCGAAGACAGTGACCAGACGGGCCGCACACGGCCCGTACGCAATCTCGCCCGCGGCGACCGACAGCCATTTCTGTATCCGCGCCGCAGCAACCGCTTCCTCCGGCAGCCAATCGGTGCGGCCGTATTTGCGCGAGAGATAGACGAGGATAGCGGAGGAATCGGCAATGATCGTGCCGTCATCATCGAGAACCGGCACCTGGCCAAAGGGATTGAGCTTGAGGAACTCCGGCGCCTTGTGGGCGCCTGCCGCCAAGTCGACCTCGAACAGTTCATAGGGCACACCAAGCAGCGACAGGAAAAGATGGGCACGATGCGAATGGCCGGATAGCGGGTGATGGTAGAGTTTCATGATGGCTCCTGTGGCAACGAAGGCGATTGGCGATGGCTGCTCGGAACCATCGGCAGCGAATTTACGGCCTTCCGCTGAGTTGGAGTAGAATGCTAATCTGAAAGACAGATTTCCAATTTATGGAAGGATAGGATGGACCGCCTCGAAGCCATGACCGTGCTTCTCACCGTCGTCGAACAAGGCAGCCTGTCGGCCGCCTCGCGGCATCTGCACTCGCCGCTTGCCACCGTCAGCCGCAAGGTTTCAGAACTCGAAGCACATCTGGGCGCCCGGCTCTTGCAACGGACCAACCGGAAGATCGGGTTGACGGAGGCCGGCCGCGCCTATGTCGAGGCGGCGCGGGAGATTCTCGACCGCTTGGAAGAGGCGGAGCGGACGGCGGCCGGCGAATACCGCGCACCGAAGGGTGAACTGACGATGACGGCGCCGATCGTCTTCGGTCGGCTGCATGTCCTGCCCATCGTCGTGGATTTTCTGAAGGCCTATCCCGATATCAATCTCAGGCTGATGCTGGGCGACCGGCTGGCGAACCTCGTCGAGGATCATATCGACCTGGCGCTCAGGATCGGCAATCTGGCCGATAGCAGCCTGATCGCCACAAGGCTCGGCGCGATCCGCCGCACGGTCTATGCAAACCCGGATTATGTTGCCCGGCACGGCGCAATCCGCCACCCCAGCGATCTTTCGGTGCATGACTGCATCACGTTCGAAGGCATGGCCTCGACGCGAAGCTGGACATTCGTCGAGGGCAAACGCGACCTCGTTGTGCCGATCCGATCACGACTTGCCGTCAACACCGCCGAGGCGGCCGTGGATGCCGCCGTCGCCGGTCTTGGCATCACCCGCGTGCTCTCCTACCAGGCCGCCCGCGCCGAGAAGGCAGGCCTGCTGGCGCCACTGCTTGCCGATTTCGAACCGCAGCCGGCGCCGGTGCATCTCGTCTATCCCTCGCAGGGGCTGGTGCCACTGAAACTGCGGGCCCTCATCGATTTCGCGACGCCGCGCCTGCGCGCCGCGCTGAAGTAGCCCGCAGCTTCAGGCCAGCTTGCCCTCTTCCGCCTTATAGAAATACTGGCTGGCGACCAGCCAGCCTTTCAGTGGCCTGAGCGGCGGAATGCAGGTGGCGAGCATGAAGGGACCGGTGACGAGAAGATGCGCCCAGATCGGCGCCGAGAAAGCCACCTCCAGCCAGACGCCGAGCAACACGCTCGGGATGCAGGCGAAGCAGATGACGAAGAAGGCCGGGCCGTCAGCCGGATCGGCGAAAGAAAAATCGAGGCCGCAGGCTTCGCACTGCAGCTGCAGCGTCAGGAAGCCCTTGAACATATGACCCTGCCCACAGCGCGGGCAGCGTCCCCTGATGCCGGTCTGCATCGGAGGAAGCGGGGGATATTCCGTGTCCATGATGATTGATCCTATCTCACGGCTCATTCAATGCCGCGCAATGTATGCATTCAATACAATACATTGTACGGAAGACACCGATCAATCTGCCAGATTGCCGCAGAAGCCCCCGAACGATCAAGGGGCCGGTCGCAGATGGGCGCAAACCATTCGAAGAGCGGCCTGGCAGGCCGCGACGCAGCCGGATCAAAAGAACGAAGCCGCCATCTCCGGCGGTCCTTCCAGCGCATGGGCCATGAACTCCAATGCGCCTTGCAATTTCTGGCGTGCAATCGGGCCGCCGAGGCAGACCCGGACAGCCTCAGGCGCGGCACCCCCGACCGTGAAGGCATCGCTTGCCACCACGCCGATGCCAGCGGAATGCATATGGCTGCCGAAGGTGGAACGGGTCCAACCGTTGGTGAGAGGGAGCCAGATATTGAAGCTGATCGGATCGGCGCGGTAGCTGCCGGCGGGCAGAACGGCGGCGACCATCTGCTGGCGGGCGCCCGCCTCTGCGCGAATGAAGCGGAGGATCGCATCGGCCGTGCCATCCTCGATCCAGCGGGTGGCGAGTGCCATATTCAACGGCGAGGCCATGACATTGTTTGCGCGCATGGCGCTAACGAAGGGCCACACCGCCCTGGTGTCGGGCGCCACGACATAGGCAAGGCGCAGGCCCGCGCCGAGGCATTTCGCCAGGCCGCCAATATGCCAGGTCAGATCGGGCGCCGTCGCCGCAATCGGCGCAGGCCCTTCTTGCGGAATGAAGCCGTAGGCATCGTCCTCGACGATCGGCAGGTGATATTTGCGGGCGACGGCTGCGATTTCCTCACGGCGGCCGGCGGGAATCGTCAGCGTCGTCGGGTTCTGCAGCGTCGGATTGAGGTACAGCGCCTTCGGCTTCAACCGCTCGCAGGCCGCGGCCAAAGCATCCGGCCGGATTCCATCCCCGTCCATCGGCAGGCCGGCAAGATTGAGCCGCAACTGGGCTGCGATCGAGCGCATCCCGGGATAGGTGATGATTTCCGAAAGTACGGTCTCGCCGGGCTTGGCCAGCAGGCCGAAGATCGCCAGGAGAGCCGGATGGGCGCCCGGCGTGACGAAGAACCGCTCCTGCGAGGGCGTCAGACCGCGGCGGCCGAGCCAGGCGGCGGCGGCCTCCTTGTCCACGACTGAGCCGCCGAAGCCTTGATAACGCAAAAGCGGGATCAGACTCGCGGCTACCGCCGACATGCCTTCACGCATGCGGGCGATCAACTCCAGATCGTCCGGTTCCGGCGGTAGGTTCATCGAGAAGTCGACAACCGACGCACGGCGGGGATCGGGCGCGTAATCGGCGCCTAAGTCCTGGTGCTGCCTGACGGCAGCGCCGGTGACGAAAGTGCCTCGACCGACATGGGAATCAACGAGGCCGCGCTTCTGCGCCTCGACATATCCTCTCGCCACCGTGGTGAAATCGACGTTCAGCCGTTTGGCAAGTTCGCGCTGCGGCGGCAGCCGGTCACCTGCTACCAAGTGACCGCTGCGCAGATCCATTTCGATCAGATCGGCGATCGCCATGTAGCGCGGGCTGCTGCTGCGGCTGAGATCGGGATGCCAGTCCTTCATGTCGTGATCCGTGCACGTCTGATTCCTGGATTGACTGTATATTGTTGCGCAGCGCCCTACCACCCCCGCATAGTCCGGTATTCCTCCACGCCAGGAGAGGCGGTGGCGGAAATTCCCGCCGCTCCAACCTTGCCGCCGCCCCTTCATCTCCTTACCTATGGAAGGAGAAGTGCCGGCTTTCGGCGTTGCGCGGCGGCGCCCATCGGGATGAAAGCATGAATATCGATCCTATCTTGCGGTCAGTCGTGGCCGTCCGTTCCACCATTCCGGAAGATGCCTTCACGGCGGAGACGCTGGGCACCGTCCGCGAGGGCAGCGGCGTGGTCATTCGCGACAATGGGCTGGTGCTGACCATCGGTTATCTTATCACCGAGGCCGAGGAAGTCTGGCTGACGACCCTGGACGGCCGGGTGGTTCCCGCCCATCCGCTTGCCTATGACCAGGAGAGCGGTTTCGGACTGGTGCAGGCGCTCGGCGTCCTGAACGCGCCGGCGGTGGATTTCGGCGATGCGGCCGCGGCCAAGCCCGGCGATCCCGTCGTGCTTGCCGACGGCATCGGCGAATATGTCCAGGCAAACATCGTGGCCCGGCAGGAATTCGCCGGTTATTGGGAATATCTGCTGGATGAGGCGATTTTTACCGCGCCGGCTCATCCCGCATGGGGCGGCGCGGCGCTGATCGGCGCGGACGGCAAGCTTCTCGGCATCGGTTCGCTTCGTCTGCAGATGAGCCAGGACGGCGAGGTGGCCGATATCAACATGATCGTTCCGATCGATCTTTTGCCGCCTATCCTGGACGATCTCTTGAACCGCGGCCAGGTCAACAAGCCGCCGCGGCCCTGGCTCGGCGCATTCTCCGCCGAAAGCAGTGGCGGCGTGGTGGTGATGAGCGTCGCCGAAGGCGGCCCGGCCGCCGAGGCCGGCCTGCGTCAGGGCGATATCATTTCGGAAATCCGCGACGAAGAGGTCGATGGCCTAGCCGATTTCTACCGCAAGCTCTGGAGCAGCGGCCCAGCCGGCGCCGAGATTCCGATGCGGATTCTGCGCAACGGCCGGGAGGCCTGGCTGCGGATCAAATCCGCCGACCGCAACAGCTTCCTGAAAAAGCCGCAGCTGCAGTAGGTCGCGCCCTGCTGGCCTCGCAAGAGGGGCCGGTCATCCGGCGCGCCTGTTCGACGCATGTTCTCTCGTTGACTTGGAGCTGCCGTTGAAAGATGCTGCCGGCAGTCCTGGGATGAACGGAGTTTGCGGTCCATGTTCGATCATATCTCCATCGGCGTCAGAGATCTCGAAAGAGCCCGCCGCTTCTACGATGCGGCGCTGGCGCCGCTCGGATATGAGCGCCTGTCGAATTCCGACGGCATGATCGGCTACGGTTCCGAACAGGTCGGCCTCTGGGTGATGCAGGTTGCGCGCCCCGTTGTGGCCGACATGCAGTCCGGGCTGCATTTCTGCTTCGTCGCGCCGGACGAGGCTGCGGTCGACGCGTTCTATGCGGCTGCGATCGCCTCCGGCGGCACGGACAACGGCGAACCAGGCATCCGGCCGGATTACGGCCGCTTCTATTATGCCGCCTTCGTCATCGATCCGGACGGCTACCGCCTCGAGGCCTATTTCCACAAAGGCGAAATATAACGGCCGTCGGGCCGCAGCTCTTGAGGGGCCGAGGACAGCCCTCGCCCGTCAGCCAGCCTGTCGGACGGCGCAATGATCATCATGCCCAGCATCTCGGAGGTGCGAGCTGTGCCTGCGCCAGAGCCTCTGTCAGCCGCGAAAATCCCGTTGCGTTGCTCCGGCGAAAGGCGCATTGTTTCAGCTTCGGCAGCCATCGCACGGGCGCTGCCGACTGAGGGTTTCATAACCCCCGCCCCGACGAAAGGAGGACGTCGATGTCTTCCACTTCCGATAAGCCCTATCTGACGTCATCCGATCTCGACATGCTTCAGGGCGTGCTCGACGCCGCCGGCTATACAACAAAAATCCCGGTCGAGGACGAACAGGCCTGCAACGCCGCAGCTATGCTGTTGATCAAGCTGTTCCAGGAGGGCGTCACCTCGCCGGTCATGCTCTTACGGGCGCTCGAATACCATTTCGGCAAACCGAAGAAGCAACCGAAACCGGTCACCCCCGTCTGCAACCGCTATGCGATCCAGGGATTGCCGCGCGAACGCCGAACCAAGCCGCCGGTCAAATTCTGCAGGCGGGTAACGCGCGGCCAACAGCTTTCAATTCCAGTCCAACGGGAGATCCATCCATGGCAAAAGGACAGCTGAGAAGCAATCGCGAGGCCCGCAAGCCTAAGAAGGACAAGCTGGCGACGAAGCCGGAAACCAGCTTCGCCGGACAGATGAAGACGGCAGCCCAAACCGCGCCTCAGGGCAGCGGCGCGCCCAAGGGCGGCGGTCAGCCTCACCGGTAGCCGGTTACATCAGCCGGTTTGCCCGGCTCCTGCACTTCCAGCAGATAGCGCCAGCAATCCGGCCGCGAACCGTCGATGTCGTCGAAACCATAGGCCTTGGCCAGCCCGCCGCTCGACAGCGACTGGCCGTTCCAGCGGGCGCGGTCGGGATCGGCCGACAGCGCGGTGACCGCACGGCCGATGAAGCGCGGAGTTTCGGAAATGGCGAAATGCGGCTGCACCTTGGTCGCGTCGCGCCAATTCTCCTCGCCCACACCATAGGCCTCCAGCATCATTTCGGAGCGCAGCCAGCCAGGCGTGATCGAAACGGCGGTGGCGCCGTATTTGGCTAAGTCCTGCGCATGAGCCCAGGCCATGCGGGTAACGCCCGTCTTGACGAGGTCGTAGAAGGGCGAGAGCCGGTAATGCGTGGCATTGTATTCGGCCGTGCCGTCGGTTACCTCCACCAGCAGCCCGCCCGGCCGCTCGATCATCAGCGCCAGCGCGTAATGGGCGGTGATCAAATGCGTCTCAATGCCGAGCCGCAGCATGCGCAGGCCCTTGTCCAACGAATGCTCCCAAACCGCCTTGTCCCATTCGAACAGCCTTTCGCAGCTCCAGATGTCATTGACGAGGATGTCGAGCCGGCCGACTTTCGTCCGTATGCGCGCGACGAGCGCCTCGACCTCATGCGGAACGAGATGATCCACCTGCACGGCAATGCCCTGGCCGCCAGCCGACGTCACCAGCTCGGCCGTCTCCTCGATCGTTTCCGGCCGCATATATTCGGATTGCTCGGCGCGTGTTGTGCGACCCGTCACATAGACGGTGGCGCCGGCAGCGCCGAGTTCCACCGCAATGCCTCGGCCGGCGCCACGCGTGGCGCCCGCCACCAAGGCCACTTTCCCCCGCAAATCCGCTGTCACGTTTCCATCCTCCACGCTAGAACCGAGAGCCGGCGGACTGCCACCGGCCCTAGTTGAATATAAACGAATGTTCGTTCATATTAAAAATGAACGCAAGAGGAAATTCATGCCGCGCCGCCGCACCCTTTCCGACGAACAACTTCTCGCCATGGTGCTGGCCCTGATCCATGCCGAAGGGCCGGATGCAGCAACGTTTGCGGCGGTGGCGAAGGCGAGTGGCCTTTCCGGTTCAACACTGGTTCAGCGTTTCGCGACAAAGGCGGCGATGTTGCGCGCCGCGCTACTCTACGCCTGGGACCGGCTGGATGCGGAAACAGAGCGGCTTGCCGGCAGCGTGGCGAAAACGCCGGAGGGCGCCGTCGCGCTGCTCGTCGGCCTGTCGCAGGATTACGGCGACGATGCCGCCGCCTATGGCGAGGGATTGCTGGTCCTGCGCGAGGATTTTCGCGATCCGGTGCTGCGCGCCCGAGGTGCGGCCTGGGGAACGACGCTGACGGCGGCGATCGCACAATGTTTCGGCTCGGCGAAGGCGCCGGAAACGATCGCCCGGCTGATGCTGTCACAATGGCAGGGATCGCTCACCTGGTGGGGCTTTGGCGCCGGCGGCCCGGTGGCCGCCTATGTGGAGACCGAATTGCGGCGCTTCCTGTCAGCAGTGGAATTATGACCGCCGCTCACGCTTCTTCTTCATCCTTTTCCGCGCCCACGGTCAGCGGCCAGTCAACGACGTAATCCTCGAGATCGTCGATATCGATCTCGTTTTCATTGATCGTGCGGCCGCGGGCGGAAATGCCGGCGGCGTGGACGGTCTCGGGATCGCCGGAGACAAGCGGATGCCACCAGTAGAGATCGCGGCCCTCATTAATCAGCCGGTAGCCGCAGGTCGGCGGCAGCCAGGCGATCTCGGGCACGTTCTCCCTGGTCAGCTGCACGCAGTCCGGCACGAAATCCCAGCGGTTCTCATAGCTGGAGCAGCGGCAGCTGTGGCCGTCCAGCAATTTGCAGCTGACCGAGGTGAAATAGATATCGCCGCTATCCCATTCCTCGAGCTTGTTGAGACAGCAGAGGCCGCAGCCGTCGCAGAGGCTTTCCCATTCGGCGGCGGTCATTTCGGCAAGCGTCTTCTTCTTCCAGAAGGGCAGATCGTTCATCGTCCGTTTCTTGCAACAGCGGCCCGCAAAATCACGTGACCGCCACTCTATCTCTCTTGTTATCCGCGGCAAAATCAATCAATTCTTCACCATGCTCCTGGTATCGGAGAGCTTTCGGGCGATCGGGCCTCGCGCTTTCGTCGCTTCCGGCGACCGGACATGAGGCAAGCGCGATCAGGCGGGAATACAGGACGTGCAGGATCCGGACAACCTTGAAAAAGGGCCTGAAAAGGAAGCAGACAAGCGAACCGGTGACACGGTGGGCAGGCGGCCGACCAGGAGCCGCCACATTCTGCTGCGCATCGATTCGTGGATCGATTCGACCGTCTGGAACGCCGGCTTCCGCGCCGCAGAGATCTGGGAAGACACCACCGTCTTCTTCCGCCGCTTCCGCGTGCGCGGCTGGAAACGCATTGTCTTCGAGCTCGCCGGCGAAGGGCTGACCCTCGGGGCGGCCGGCGCGGTGCTGATGCTGGTGCTTGCCCAGCCGGCCTTCGAGGCGACCAAGGAGGACTGGCGCAATCGCGGCGATTTCGCCGTCACTTTCACCGACCGCTACGGCAACGTCATCGGCCATCGCGGCGTCATCCACCAGAATTCCGTACCGATCGACGAGCTGCCGGATTCCCTGATCAAATCCGTCCTTGCCACCGAAGACCGGCGCTTCTTCGACCATTTCGGCATCGACGTGGTCGGCCTCTTCCGCGCGATGGTGACCAACGCCCAGGCCGGCGAAGTCGTGCAGGGCGGCTCGACGCTGACCCAGCAGCTGGCCAAGAACCTCTTTCTTTCCAACGAGCGCTCGCTCGACCGCAAGATCACCGAAGCGTTCCTGGCGCTGTGGCTCGAGGCAAACCTTTCCAAGAAGGAAATCCTCTCCACCTATCTCGATCGCGCCTATATGGGCGGCGGCACCTTTGGCGCTGCTGCGGCGGCGCAGTTCTATTTCGGCAAGAATATCACCGATGTGAACCTTGCCGAGTCGGCGATGCTGGCCGGCCTGTTCAAGGCGCCGGCCAAATATGCGCCGCACGTGAACCTGCCGGCGGCGCGTGCGCGTGCCAACGAAGTGCTGACCAATCTCGTGCAGAGCGGTCTGATGACCGAAGGCCAGGTGATCGCCGCCAGACGCAATCCGGCGACCGTCGTCGATCGCAACGAGGTGGAATCGCCGGATTTCTTCCTCGACTGGGCTTTCGACGAAGTGCAGCGGCTTTCGCCGCGCTTCCACCAGCACTCGCTGATCGTGCGCACGACGATCGACACGGGCATCCAGAAGGCTGCCGAAGATGCGGTCGAGACGTCGCTGCGCGAATATGGCGAGGCTTATCACGCCAAGCAAGGCGCCATGGTGATGATCGAGAACGGCGGCGCCGTACGCGCCATGGTCGGCGGGCGGGATTACGGTGAGAGCCAGTTCAACCGCGCCACCAAGGCACTGCGTCAGCCCGGCTCCTCCTTCAAGGTCTATACCTACGCGCTGGCGATGGAGAGCGGGATGACGCCGCAGACGACGATCGTCGACGCGCCGATTTCCTGGGGCAATTGGAGCCCGCATAATTACGCCAACCGCTATGTCGGCCGCATTACGCTCGAGACGGCGATCGCCCAGTCGATCAATACCGTGCCGGTGCGGCTTGCCAAGGAAAAGCTCGGCATCCAGCCGATCCGGGCGATGGCGAAAAACCTCGGCGTCGAAACGCCGATCCGCGACGACGTCACAATCCCGATCGGAACATCGGAGGTGACGGTGCTGGATCAGGCGACAGCCTATGCCACCTTCCCGGCCGGCGGCTATCAATCGCGCCGCCACGGCATTACCCAGATCCTCGATTACGAAGGCGATGTGCTCTACGATTTCGATCGTGACGAGCCGGCGCCGAAACGCGTGCTGTCCGAGCAGGCCGATGCCTACATGAACCAGATGCTGTCGCGGGTTCCCTATGTCGGCACGGCACGAAAGGCGGCACTCGACAACGGCATCCTGACAGCCGGCAAAACCGGCACGACTCAAGCCTATCGCGATGCCTGGTTCGTCGGCTTCACCGGCAATTACACCTGCGCCGTCTGGTTCGGCAATGACGACTATACCTCGACCAACAACATGACAGGCGGCTCACTGCCTGCGATGACCTTCAAGCGCGCCATGGACTACGCCCATCAGGGTGTGACGTTGCGCCCCATCCCCGGCGTCGAAAACCCCCTGCCCTCGGAGAAGGATCTCGCCAAGACCGTCGCCGCCAAGCCGCAGGACGGACTGCCCCAGCTCATCCGGCCGCGTATGCTCTCGGTGCAATCGACAACCATTCTCAAGAAGCTCGGAGAGAAGTTGAAGGCCGCCGCGCCGCCGACGCCGCAGAAGGTGGCGAGTGCGGATTAGGAGCTGCGTGGAAGTGTCGCTTTTCTCTGTCTCCGCGAGCATGCAGACGAGACCAGCCGCCTCTGGACAGATCGGCGTTCATTCCCACCCGGCATTCCACCCTGCCAGAATCAGTGTTAACCCTGTCATCCCGGTTTCCAAGGTCATGACGTGTTTCGATTCCCCCTTTTCATCCTGATCACGCTGATCGTCGCCTTTGGCGGCGGGATCATGATTTCGCTTTATGCGCTGGATGCGACACAGGGTTTCGGCGCGATCAAGCTCGGCGCCTGGGAGGCTTTTCCGGCGTTGCAAACAGTCGATGCCGACCCTTACGCCAAGTCGCATCGGGCCCGCGCCGGCAAGCTGCTCTACGGCAGCGCCGAGGGCCTGACCTTCACGGCGAGCGTTGACGACGAAGGCGCACGGCTGAATGCCGGCTGCCGCTACCGCCTCAGCGGACAGACGCCACCCGCCCGGCTCTGGACGCTCTTTACCGCCGACAATGGCGGCAATCCGGCGGCGGTGAAGACCGGGCTTCCGGCGGCGCTTAATTCCTGGACGGTGCTGCGCCAGCCCGACAGCAGCTTTTCGATCGAGATCTCCGCCGTCGCTCGGCCGGGCAACTGGCTGGCCTTGCCGCAGGCCGGCACCTTCCGGCTGGTGCTGACGCTGTTCGATACGCCGACCGCCGGCAGCTCCGGTGTAATCGATCTCGCCATGCCGAAACTCACCAAGACCGGGTGCGGCAATGGTTAGGATCTTCTTCGCCGTCCTGACCGGGCTTTTCGGTGCGGCGCTGCTGCATCTCGTCATTATCCTGTCCCTGCCGCATTTCACCGGCAGGGATGCGGCGACTCGTGTGGCGGCAGAGGGCGATCTCAACAATTTCTATCTGCTCGGCGAGCAGTACGACGAGGCTGGGCTTGCCAATGGCGACCCCTTCCTGCGGACCGCCGTCTGCTCCTTCGATGTCGAGGATGCGCCGGTGCATTTCACCGCTAAGGGCAATGTGCCCTTCTGGTCGATCGCCATCTACGACAGCGCCTCCAACGAGGTGTTCAGCATGAACGACCGGACATCGGTCGGCGGGGCGCTCGACGTCCTGGCGGGCGGGCCGATCCAGTTGACGGACTTGCGCAAGAACCTGCCGAGGGAACTGGACCAAGCGATCCTGGTGGAAATGGCGCGGCCGGACGGTTATGCCGTGCTACGGACGCTGGCACCGCAGGCAAGCTTCGACGAAGCAGCGCGCAACTTCCTGACGGAAGCGGGCTGCGAGCAATTCACCCCCGGCAATTAAGCGGGATGTCTGTTCTCAATTTCGGCATCACGCTCCGGGGTTGAGGAAGCGCTTACTTCTTCCGGGCGCGCGGCGCGGGCGCCGGACCATGTCTAGGCTTCTCGGCGAGCCGCTCGTAGCGGACCCCGGTGAACCAGAGGATCTTGGCTTCGAGCGGTTCCTTGTCCGGGCGACGCGGCGCCCGCGGCCGCCGATCCGCCAATGCGACTACTATTGCCATTCTCGTCTCCATGCACTGCCCGAGACGGATGAACTTGCGACGGATTTCACCCTGCCCGCCAATCTGCGGGCCGGCGCGTCCTGCGGTGCCGGCATGGCCGAACCGAGGGCATTCGCGCCTTTCCCACGGCACCTGACTGAAATACCGTGATGCGGAGTTTCGACGATCCAAACACTCAAATCGCGTCGTTCCTGTCCGAATTGAGACACATGACAGTTAACAGTTTACTAATATTCGGTGGATGCCAAATACAGTTTCCGTAACTTCCTCTTCAACGCTTGAAGAGTCGATTTAGTTTCATGCCCCCGGTGAAAGATCGGAAGGCGGCCGGTAATATAAAATTGGAAACAATTCATACGGTTGACGGTATCTGCCAGCCGCAGGCGGTGCCGGTGTTGCAAATATGCGGCACAAAAATATTCGTTGCGGCACATCCGGATCGGCTTTGGTTTGTCCCGCATTGGCCACGCGTTTCGGGAGAGGGACCGATCGCAGTTCCCGCCACGCTCGAAATGGCGTAGCGGCCCGATTTTCATCTTTCTCGTTGCGGCATGTTCGAATCGCGAGAACCGATCCGAAGGGAGGAACGAGCTGTTTCAGCCGCCGCACTGGCCGCGGGAACTGCCGCAGCGCCCTTTCAAACCCGATCGCCTTTCCTTGCCGGCTAACAATTCGCCGCACGTTCCGCAGGCATATTTCTGTTTCATTTTAAGAAAATCTTCAGCATCCATTAACCGTACCGGTGTAGGATTTGTTCATATCCGTGTGGTCCGAGAGGCGCCTCCACCAGCGCTATCGGCCCGTGGTTTCCCTTGGTTCTGCGTTTTCAGGGTGTGCTTGTGCGTGACCGGTTTCGAGACCTAGAGGGCCCATTGGCCGTCAGGAAAAAGGACGTGGTGTTAATGGCGACGGTGAGCAGTTTCGAGAGCCTATCTCGTCCGACACGATCCGAGCTGCGCCAATTCGCCGAACTTTTCACACCGCTGTTCCAAGCTTCCTCCGAGGAGGCCAAGCGGCAGGCGGTCGCGGCCCTTTCCCAGTGCGAGACCATGCCGGCAGCCGTGGCGCTGTTCATCGGCAATCAGCCGATCGAGATCGCCGCACCTTTCCTTGTCGCCTCGAAGGCCATTGCCGACGACACGCTGATCACCATCGCGCGCATGCAGGGTGCGGCGCACGTCAAGGCGATCGTCAGCCGCGACTCGCTCTCGCCGAAGGTCATCGACGCGCTGGTGGCGTTGCGCCAGACCCAGCCGCGCGCCGCGGCTGCTTCGGCGCCGATCACGGAACCGGTGACCGTCCCGCTTTCGCCGGTTCAGGTGGAGAGCAACGAGGCCGAAGCGCTGGAGGAGCAGCGCGTCGCCAATGAAGAAGCCTTGCGCGGACGCATCCTCGATCTCGCCGGCCATCTCGGCCGCGATGATAAAGACAGGCTCGGCCTGCGCACCCTCACCGACGTTCAGGAGGCGCTGCTGGTGCGCTTCGCCCGGTCGCACGAGGCGACGCATTTCGCCACCGCACTTGCCGATGCGCTTTCCGCCAGCCGCTGGCTTGCCGAACGCATCATGCTCGACCTCTCCGGCCAGCAGCTCGCCATGACGCTGACGAGCCTTGGCATGGGCTTTCTCGACGCGCTCTTCGTGTTGGAACGCTTCTATCCGCATCTTGCCGAACAACAGCACAATGTGACGCGCGGCTGGATGGTGCTCGATGCGCTCGATCCGGAAGAATGCCACGAAAGGGTGGAGGCCTGGCGGCGCGCCGATCGTTACACCTACAAGGCCGAGGCACCCGATTCGGACACATCTCGGAAAACAGAAACCCACCGCTTCATCCGTCAGGCGCCGGTGCAGCGCGATATGCGCGCGCTGGGGCGGCGGTCGCGTTGAGTTGAAGAAGACCTGACCCTCAGCGATCCCCCGCCAAGGGGATCATGTCCCCCAATTCCTCCGCCTCCAGCTCGACGATCCAGAGATCGGGGTCGAAGCGGCGTTCGCGATCCAGTATCGCCCGCACCGCTTCCGGATCGCTTCGCGCGAGACGGACTTCGAACAACCGGTCTCGGATCTCGTCTTCGCCGAAGGCGGTCTGCGGCGCCGGCGCATAGAGGGTCTCCAGGCCGTCGCGGAAGTGCTGGCGGATGAAGATCGCGCCCGCCTCCTCCGCGCCCTTCTTCTCCACAGCCGCGAAATCGCCACTCGCGAAGACGCGGCGCAGAAGGGAAGATACGAAGATGTCGGCGCGTAATCTCATCGGCGCGGTATAGAGCCTTTCCGGGTTAGATTGAAGCATTCTGTTGGCTCAAACGGAGTCTGATGGTCGACCGGCCGGCGCGCGTCGTAGCGCAATTCTACGGCCAAGCCGGCCGGTCGATCAGCCGGCCCGTTTCAGCCAACCCTCCCGCAGATTTGCCAGGCAAATCTGCAAGACCTTGGAATCGCCGGACGCACTTATCACTTCGCCACGGCGAAGCGGCGCGGCCGGTGGGCCGGGCATCTCTAGCCAGGATCAAGGCGATCGGCTCGGATGTACCTGGGGTATGCCCGTCGCCAATCGCCTTTGCCCTGACGAAAACCTGCTCCGGCAGAATGCTTCAATCTAGCTCGGAAAGGCTCTAAGACCGGCGCACGAGCGCCGGCAATCCGCAGTCAAGCGTTGACGAATGCGTCAGACCCTGATCGCCAGCCGCAAGCCACCCCAATGGCGGCCCCTGACGGTGATCGGCGCGGAGATATCCTTCATCATCACGAAATTGCCGCCGCCCATGTCGCGGCGATAGGTCTGGACGAGGAAAGGTGCGGTGCTGCGGCCGGCGGCAAGGCCGACGCGATCGGCGAAGACGCGGCGATTGCGGCAATTGGCGGTGTTCCAGACGGTGTCGCCTGGCCGCTGTGGCTGCGAAAACTTCCGGTTATGGGTCGGCAGATAGCCGTTTTCGTCGACCGCCGCGCAGAAGGCGACGCGCTCGTCCAGGGCGACGACGGCCTCCTGGATCGGCGGCAGCAGGCGGTCGGTGAGCTCGGTGAAGGCGGCCATCACCTGAACCGGATCCGTGCCAGGCAGCGGCCGGTAGCGCCGGTCGAAGAGGGCATCGAAACCAATCTGACCCTCGGCGACGGCGCGTTCGAAAGCGCCTGATATCTGCCTTGCCACCGATTGTGCTTCCTCGATCCAGCGGCTGTCGGCGGTCTTTACGCCGGCGCTCGCCGTCAGCTGGATCAGCGTTTCCGAGAGGCCAACGACGCTGTCGACGCGTTTTGCCGCCTGCTGCAGCCTGACATTCGAATCGGCGACCTCGCCGGACATCTCGCCGAGCTTCTGGACGAAGCCGGCGCATTGCTGGTCGACCGCCTCGGTGGTGTTGGCCATGACGGTCGAACTGTCGAGAATGCGGGTGATGACATGTTCCATACTTTCGAAGGCGCCGCGCATCGCCTCCGACTTGTCGCGCACGCCGGCGGCGCTGTCGCGGGCATCACCGCCGACCGCCGACAGCCGGTCGATCTTCACCCGCAGCTCATCCAGCGTGTCCTGAATGGAGCCGGTCGCCTTCGACGTCTGCAGCGAAAGTGCGCGCACTTCGGCGGCAACCACGGCGAAACCCTTTCCTGCATCGCCGGCGCGCGCCGCCTCGATCGCGGCATTCAGCGCGAGAAGGTTGGTCTGGCGGGCTATGGTGCTGATCTCCTCGGCAATCTTGTCGACATCGGCAAGCGATTTCGAGAAGCCGGCGATTTCGGCGCCGATGACGTTGGAAGCCTGAACCATATGGCCGATCTCGGCAACCGAGCCGGACAAGCGGTCGGCCGATTCCTTGAGCATCTGGCGGGCTTCGGCCGCCGTGCGGTCGGTCTCGCGCAGCGACAGGGCGACCGAGCGATTGGTCTCGGCAATCGAAAGTGCGGTGCTGGTGACATGATCGAAGGCGGAGGCGTGGCGCGCCGACATCGCCGCCATGTCCTGGATGGCGCCGGCAATATCGACGAGATCGATGCCAAGGGTGGAGGCTTCTTCAGCAAGGCGCTGCAGGATGTGGCGCAATGCCTCGCGATCCGGGCTTTCCGCTTCGACCGCCGGCTCTGCGGCCAGATCGTCTTTCGCCTTCAGCGCATGCATGACCGACATTCCCCCGCCGCAATGGGCAAAGCTTCGGACAACATGGTTAACAAGTTGCAAACGGCGCTAGGGTCTTAGACTTAGGTTGTAAGCGCGAACGCCTTAGATCGCACCGATTTCCTTCAACTTCTTCAGCACCGCCTCGTTCGGTTCCCCGTTTTCGGGGAGGTTATAGTGCTTCTGGAAATGGCGGATGGCAGCGCGGGTCTGCTCGCCCGCCACACCGTCGACGCCGACATTGGCATAGGCCATGTTGGAAAGGCCCTTCTGGATTTTCAGCACCAGGTCGACGGTGGCGAGCTCGCTCGATGGAAGCTGCTTTGCGGCTGGCGGAGCCGTCTTGACGGTCTTTTCGGCGCTGCGGATCGCGGCAGCCACCGGGTCTTCCGCCGCCGCCTTCGAGGTGACATCCTCAGGCGGTTTTTCCACAGGCACAGTCGAGGGGCCGGCAGCCTCGGTTCTCAGCGCGGCCAGCACCTCCGGCGTCGCTTCCCCAGTCTGGGCCATGCCGACGGTCTCCTGGAAAAACAGGATGGCGGCGCTGGTGCGGGGACCGATGATGCCGTCGGCGGTGCCGTTATAGAGGCCGCGGCGCACCAGCTGCTGCTGAATGTCCATGACGAGTTCGCTCGGCTGTTGCGCCGGTGCAGCCGGCGCCGGCGTCGCGCTGGTGGTGGCTGCATCCTCCGGCCGTTCGATCCGGAAGGTGGTGACGTCAGCCGGCTGTTCGTCGGCTGGACGGCGCGCACCGAGTACATTGGGAGACTGCGGGTCGCGGGTGCGGAAAATCGGGTGCGGATGCAGGCCAGGCTGATACCAGAGCGCGTTGGCCGCAACGAAGGAGAAGATAACGAAGAAGGCGATCGTGCCGCCGGCGACCGACGGATTACGGCCGATGACGCCGCCGAGCGCGGACGCCCCCTGCAGCCCTAGACCACCCAGCGCGGAGGCGCCCTGCAGGCCGAGCCCCCCGAGAGCGGCCGCACCGGACACGACAAGGCCCGGCTGCTGCCGTCGCTTCTTTCCCTTAGGCGATTTTCGCTTGCGCGCGGCCATCGAAAAGCCCCTCTTCCAATTCTGCTCCGGTGCCGACCGCGTCCTTCAGCCGCGGCGGAAATTCGACGGTCGCGCCATGGCCGGCATTTTCGGCGCGCCGGGCGCCCGAGCCATCCACCGCGATCTCAACGGTGATGATCGTACCTTCGCCCGGCTGGCTGGCAATGGCAAAATTGCCGCCATGCAGCGCCACTAACCCCTTGACCAACGAGAGGCCGAGACCGCTGCCCTCGAAGCGGCGGGTGTAATCGTTCTGAATCTGGACGAAAGGTTGGCCGAGCATCGCCAGCTTTTCGGCGGCAATGCCGATGCCGGTATCGCTGACCGTCAGCTTCAGAATGCCGTCACGCGCCGCCGCATCGACCGAGACAACGCCGCCGGCTTCGGTGAATTTCACGGCATTGCCGACGAGATTGATGAGGATCTGCTGGATGGCGCGCTGATCGGCGACGATCTCGCCAAGCCCGCGCTGAATCCGGCTCGTCAGCGTGACGCCCTTGGTCTTTGCTTGCAAAGCCAGCATCGATTCGCAGGATCTGACGGAGCTTGAGATATCGAAGGCATCGAGAATCAGCTCGTAGCGCCCCGCTTCGATCTTGCTCATGTCGAGCATGGTATTGACGACGGAGAGCAGATGCGCGCCGGATTCGCGGACGAGCCCGACATATTCACGCTGGCGGTCGTTTTCGAACTTCCCGAAATATTCGCCGATCAGAATATCGGAGAAGCCGAGGATGGCATTCAGCGGCGTTCGCAGTTCGTGGCTGACGGCGGCGAGGAAGCGCGACTTGGCATCATTTGCCGACTCGGCGTCGGCCGCACGGTTCTGGGCTTCGGCCCGCAGCTGCTGCTCGACGGAGACATCGCGCAGCTGGGCGATGACGGCGGCAAGCTCGCCATCGGCATCACGGCGCGCCGTCATGTCCATCCTCAAATAGGCGAACTGGCGCTGATCGCGCGAGACCGAAGGCCGGTCGAGGCGCAGATCGACGCTTGCGGCATCTTCGCCGCGCCTGAGCTCATCGAGCGCCTGCAAGAACAGGATACGGTCTGAGACATGCACCTGCTCCAGGAAGCCCCTGCCCTTCGGATCGCGCATCCAAGCAAGGAAATCGCGCCGGTCGCGGCCGCCGATGGTGGCGACGCTGCCGTGCGGATCCAGGAAGAAGACGAGGCCGGGGGTGACGGCGAGGAAGAAATCCTCGGCCGACTGTGCGGCAATGCCGGCGGACGAGCCCTGGCGGGCCAGCGCGATGCTGCCGACGGCGGAAAAGAGAAAGGCGGCGCAGACCATGGCGACGCCGGCCGGCAGCGCGACGGCCGGACTGGTGACCGCCGAAAGACCGACAGGCGCGGCGACGAGAGCGGCCGAGGAGAGCAGCACGAGGCGGCGCAGAATCGCAAGCTCGCGCTGGCGCACGGCTTCGCCGCCGCCCGTCCGGGAAAGCCAGCTTGTCGCCGCCCGGTCTACGAGGGTCGTCACCCAGCCGCCAATGTCACTCAATACTCGCACGCAATACCCGCCCAAAGAGGCTGTCTGTCGATCCGGACAATAGGCCGCCGCGACTTAAGGAAAGGATAAGGCAAAGGCGCTGTTCACAGCCAGAAAGAGCAGAAATTCCCATTTTGGAGCATCCGCGCGCTCCTTTGCTTTTTGTGGTTAATGGCCAGTAAGCGGCGGATTTCCTTCATATTTCAGCATCGCGTTAACTCCTGTGGCAAGGCGAACCGGCAAAAGCCCTGCAATTGCAAGCAGGTGCCGCCCTGATACTTAACGACAATCGCTCGCATTCGACTTAAATGCGGCTCAAATGCACTTCGCTAAAATTCGAATTAAATTTGCCGCAAATGCGCACGAGTTTCGAAAAGCGGCATTCGCAACTTGCCGATATGGTGAAAGCACACCGGACAACCGGCCTGATTCGGCGACAAGAACCGGACGGGAAAACAGGATGGGCAACGACAATGTGGTTTCTGATCAAAGGATCCTTCTGGTTTGGCCTTGTGCTCGTGCTTCTTTCCGTCTTCAGCACGGAGGGATCCGACAAGCTCGCCGGCGGCCCGCAATTGCAGCTCTCCGATGCATTCACGGCGGCGAGCGGCGCCTATGATTATCTCACTGGCATGTGCTCGGAAAAGCCGGAGGTCTGCGCCAAAGGCGCCGAGACCCTGACGGCGCTCGGCTACCGGGCCCGTGAGGGCGCCCGCGTGGCTTACGAACTTCTCGACAGCCAATTCACGGACGAACCGACGACGACCGCAAGCCCCGCCGAACCGGCAAACCGGGTGGCAGCCGCCGCACCCTCCCTCGCCTCTCCTTCCGTTCAGGAGAAGGCACGCGAGGCAAAGGCTGCGCTCAACCAGCCGATGCCTTACCGTCCGCCGGTCGACGATGAAGCCGCGACCGTAGTAACCGGCGCGATCCCGCTGCCGACGCCGAAGCCGGCGATCTGACGAAATTGCGCGAGCAATCGGCCCGGCGCGCATGAGCAACATTCGGAGGCGGGACCGCTTCTCAATTGAATTCTAAAGCGCGGTGCGATCCTTAAGATTCGCCTGCCGCGCTTTAGGTCCTTGGTTTGCCGCATGTCTTTCACGCAAAACCGCTGCACACTTTTGCGCGACATGCTTTAGAGCTTGCATCGGTGGTCCGCATGACGCGGAAATGCCCCATGCCTGACGTGCCTGCCCTGTTTAACTCAGCAGATTGCTGCGCCGTGAGGATGCCCATCCCTCACGGCGTTTCTTTTGAGAGCATGTCGCGCAATAATGTGCGGTGGTTTTCGATAACGACGTGCGTAAAATAAAAGCTGGAGCGCGGCATCGGCAAGACGACGCGCTTTAGCGGTTCAAATCTGTTGGTCTATCACCTATATGCAGTCCTAGAGCATGTCCGGACGCAAAATTGCCGTGTCGTTTTGCCAGCATGCCAAAAGGTGAAAGGCTTTTTATGGCATCCCTCGACCAGATCATCGATGACTTCGCCTTCCTGGACGATTGGGAAGACCGCTACCGCTATGTCATCGAACTGGGCAAGGCGCTGCCCGAGCTCGCCGAGGAAAAACGCACCTCGGAGAACAAGGTGATGGGTTGCGCCAGCCAGGTGTGGCTGGTGACGCATACGTCGGGCGATCCGGAAAACCCAATCATGAGTTTCGAAGGCGATTCCGACGCGCATATCGTGCGCGGCCTCGTCGCCATCGTACTTGCAACCTATTCCGGCAAGCCGGCTTCCGAGATCGCTGCTCTCGATGCCTTCGAGATCTTCTCGAAGATCGGCTTGGTGGAGAACCTGTCGTCGCAACGCTCGAACGGGTTGCGCTCGATGGTGAAGCGAATCCGGGAAGAGGCGAAAGTCCGCGCCGCGGCCTGAACGCGATCGATTCGGTCGGTCAGCGCGGCCGATCGCGCATTTGCGGAGACGGCCAATCGACTATATTAACACTTCCTTATAGTATAGGAATACATTCTACCTCACCCTCCCAAGCGTAAGAGAGGCTTCCTGATAATATCCCGTCTCCCCAGTGCATGATTTGCGACAGCGGCGGAATAGTCAGGGAGATTATTATCCTCGTTCAGAACAGGATGAACTCTGGGCCGTTTGCACTAAAGTCTGAATCCTGCTTTCATTTAACAGGCCCGGACAGACAGCGCACGGAAACGCATCCGGTTTTCGGCATCATGTTTGCGGTACAGACAGAAAAGCCGGGCACAAGACCCGGCTTTTGTCGTTGACTGCTTCGAAAGCTCAGCCGCGGCCGCGCTTGCGGCGCTGACCCAGGCCCATCTCCTTCGCCAGGCGCGAACGCGCTTCGGCATAGGCGGGCGCTACCATCGGGTAGTCGGTCGGCAGGTCCCATTTCTCACGGTATTCTTCCGGCGAGAGACTGTGATGCGTCATGAGGTGACGCTTGAGGGACTTGAAGTTGCCGCCGCATTCCAGGCACGTAATCTGCTCGTCCTGTACGGACTTGCGGACAGAGACTGCAGGCTTCTGCTTTTCGACGACAGCCGCAGCGGGCTGCGGTACGGACGTGTTGCTCAGTGCCGAATGCACGTCGGAAATCAGATTTGCCAGGTCGCTGACCGGGACAACATGGTTGCTGACATAAGCCGCGACGATGTCGGCCGTCAGTTCCACAAGCAGCTCCGGCCCATTGCCGGTCGCCATATCCGTCATATTTTTTCTCCTGTTAGCATGCTCAAACGATCTTTGACTGTCACGCCAAAGACCCGCCTCGTAGAAGCGAACAGCAAAAGCACAGGAAGCAATCTTCTGTTTCGAAAAACGTGAAATCCACCCCTAGATTCCGAAGTCCGAGACCTGTTCTTATACTGCCTGACCGAAAACCACTACCGTCTTGCTCCAGGCGATGGCCCCAGTTAGACATTGAAAAATCAAAACTGAGGGACCTGGAAGCAGAACGATTGTAATTCACAATCAGAATTCTACTTGCATTTTCAAATACCATCGTTTGGCCGAAAGGCCAATTATTATTTGTCGTTTTTCTTGAGAAAAAATGGCTGACGAAGAATTATAGGACTTTAGGCCAAGCTTTACTCACAGCTTCCTGTGCATAAGTTCGGCGTAAAACAGGTTAAGACGCCAATAGCAGGGGTTCAGAGAGTTGCCGTGATCAGGCCAGCGAGCGGGAGAGACGCGTCAGCAGCCGGACGACCGAACCGTGCAGGATAAAGAGCAGAAGCGTCAGCGGCCAGAGCAGGCAGGCGACAAGCCCGGCGAGACGATGAAACGTCAAACCGGCATGATTCGCCCAGCCCTCCAGCAGCGTGACCGTCATGGCGGTCACGGTCACGAGGCCGTAGAGCAGGACGATTGCAGCTTCAAACACCAATGGCTCCTCAATGTACGTAACATTAACCCTAACAGAAAACCCTTAATAGATGTAAAAGCAGAGGTCTTCCCTGATAGCTGCATGCCGCCATTCCCGCGGCCCGGCGCCGGAGGCTTGATGAAACAAGGACGGCGCACCACATTTCTGGCGAAACGGAACCGCCCTTCGGCGAAAGGAGCACGTCATGTCCGAAACTGCAACCACCGCCAAGATCCATAAGTCAGACGCCGAATGGAAAGAGCAGCTCACGCCCGAGCAATACCGCATTACCCGCCAGCACGGCACCGAACGCGCCTTCACCGGCCCCTACTGGGATTCCTTCGAGACGGGGCTCTACCGCTGCGTCGGCTGCAACGCGCCGCTTTTCCGTTCTGACACGAAATTCGACGCCGGCTGCGGCTGGCCGAGCTATTTCGAAGCGGTTTCTCCCGATGCTGTGACCGAGCATCGCGACACGAGCTACGGTATGGTGCGGACCGAAATCCGCTGCGGCACCTGCGACGCCCACCTCGGCCACGTCTTTCCCGACGGCCCGCCGCCGACCGGCCTGCGCTACTGCATCAACGGCCACGCCATGGTATTCGAGCCAGGGGAATAACGCCGAGCCATGATCGGCACGATCAAAGCACTCCAGGCGGCATAGGTCGCCGCGGCGAATTAAGTTCCGGAGGCCACCTGAGCCCGGCAAAGGCCGCGCCGGCCTACGACGTCTCGGCCGCAATTGTCACCTTCTCGGCGGCCGATTGATCGTGCCGCCCACTCAAGTGGGCTGATCCGCCGCTTCGACCCTGACCAGAAGGGACCGCAAGTCGGTCTCATTTAGAGTCTCTTTTTCGAGGAGAAGCCGCGCCGCCCGTTCCAGCATGCTTTTGCGTTTCCGAAGCAATTCCACCGCCCTGCCGAACGTCTCGTCGACAATCCGTCGGACCTGTTCGTCGACCGCTGCGGCGGTTTCGTCGGAATATTCATGCTCCTGTGGTCCGTAGAACGGCTGGTCTGTCGCAAGGAATGAGCGCCGGTCCTTCTCAAGCGCGACGTGCCCCAGCTTTTCCGTCATTCCGTAGCGGGTGACCATGGCGCGGGCGATATCCGTGACCTTGACGAGGTCGTCGGCCGCACCCGTGGACAAACGGCCATAGATGATCCATTCAGCCGCGCGTCCGCCGAGCAAGACCGCCATCTTGTTCTCGAGCTCCTCGCGGGTCATCAGAAATCTATCCTCCGTTGGCCGCTGAATCGTATAGCCGAGCGCGCCAATGCCGCGCGGGATGATCGAGACCTTGTGGACAGGATCGACACCAGGCAATGCCATCGCAACCAGTGCATGGCCCATCTCGTGATGGGCGACAATCTCCCGCTCCTTGGGATTGAGCAGCCGGTTGCGCTTTTCGAGACCTGCGACAATGCGTTCTACCGCGTTGTTAAAATCCTCCATACCGACAGCATCGGCTTTCCGGCGCGTGGCGAGCAGCGTTGCCTCGTTCGCGAGATTGGCAAGGTCCGCACCCGTAAACCCTGGTGTCAGCGCGGCAATCTGCTCGATGTCGACTTCCGGCGCCAGCTTCGACTTCTTCAGATGCACGTTGAGGATCTCGATGCGTCCGGCCTTGTCAGGGCGGTCGACCAGCACCTGGCGATCGAAGCGGCCGGCCCTGAGGAGGGCGGGATCGAGGATTTCCGGCCGGTTTGTGGCGGCAAGCAATACCAGCCCCGTAGACGAGTCGAAGCCGTCGAGCTCCACGAGCAGCTGGTTGAGAGTCTGCTCCTTTTCGTCATGACCGCCCGCCATCGGACCGATGCCGCGGGCCGGCCGAGTGCATCGAGCTCATCGATGAAGATGATGGCCGGCGCCTTGGCGCGCGCCTGTTCAAAGAGATCGCGGACGCGCGCAGCACCGACGCCGACGAACATCTCGACAAATTCGGAGCCGGAAATCGAGAAAAATGGTACACCGGCCTCCCCTGCGACTGCGCGCGCCAGCAGGGTCTTGCCGGTACCAGGTGGGCCGACGAGCAGCACCCCTTTCGGCATCCGGCCACCCAGCCGGCCGTAACCTGCCGGATCCTTGAGGAAGTCGACGATTTCCTTGAGCTCCTCCTTGGCTTCGTCGACCCCGGCCACATCCTTGAACGTCACGCCGGTGTCAGACTGGACATAAATTCGTGCCTTGCTCTTGCCGATCTGCATGAGGCCGCCGCCAATCCCGCCACCCATGCGCCTCAGCACGAACATCCAGATGCCGACGAAGAGCGCCACGGGAATAAGCCAGGAAAGAAGATCACGCAGGAAGGTGCTTTCGATCTGACCGGTTACGATCACCCCATGGCTCTGAAGCTGCTGGGCGAGGCTGGGCTCCACACGCGTCGTCAGAAAAAAGGCCCGGCCGTTCTGCGGCTCCTTGTAGCGCCCCTGGATAAAGTTGTCGGAGACGGCGACTTCGGCGACCTTGCCGTCCCGGAGGTCCGTTTCGAACTGGCTGTAAGAGATCCCTGCAACTTGCGTCGTCGTCGCAAAAAGATACTGGATTGCCACGAGGACGAAGAAGGCGGCGATCCAATATCCGATGTTGAACTTTGTCTTGCTGTTCATAGCCATGAGGCCGCTCCCGGCTAGCGGATGACCAGCAGCAGCCGGCCGCCATCGCGGATCAGTTCGAGGGCGACTATAGCTGGTTTTTCGGCAATCGTCCGTCGCAAGTCGGCGATGGAAGCAACGGGAACGCGGTTTATCGCAACGATTAAGTCGCCGGCCCGAATACCGGCGCGAGCCGCGGTGCTGCCGGGAGCCACATTCTCTATCAGCACGCCGGAGACGCCCCCATCCCGCAATCCCCCTTTAGGGGCGTCCCGCATGCTGGCACCCTCCAGCGCCGTGCCGGACAGATCTGCAGGAGAGTGGTCTTCGGCAGCGATGGTGGCAGCAATCACCCTCTCGTCATCGCCACGCTTCACAGTCAAGCGGACGTTGCTGCCCGCCGGCGTAAGGCCGATCCGATTCCTGAGGTCAGTCGCGCCATGAACGGGACGCCCGTCGATCGCCGTCACCACATCGCCGGTCTTTAGTCCGGCCTGCTCGGCCGACGAGCCAGGCTCGACATTGGCAATCAGGGCGCCCCGCAAATCGCCAAGTCTTAGTGCCTCAGCCAGGTCGGGCGTTATATTCTGGATACCGATGCCGAGCCTGCCACGTCGCACTTCCCTATGGGCAATCAATTGATTCATCACCGTCACCGCCATATTGCTTGGAACGGCAAATCCGATGCCGACATTGGCGCCGGCGGGGCTGAGGATCGCTGTATTGACCCCGATCAGCTTGCCATCGAGCGTTACCAGGGCGCCCCCGGAATTTCCCGGATTGATCGAGGCATCCGTCTGAATGAAGTCCTCATAGCCTTCGATGTTCAAGCCGCTGCGTCCGAGGGCGCTGACGATGCCCGACGTAACCGTTTGACCGAGCCCGAAAGGATTCCCGATCGCGACGACATAGTCGCCCACCTTGAGGGCGTCGGAATCGCCGACCTGGATCGCCACAAGATTTTTTGCGTCGATCTGGAGCAGCGCGATATCGGTTTCCTTGTCACTGCCGATGAGTTTTGCCGGGAACTGACGCCCATCCTTCAGCGTGACGGAAATCTCCGTCCCGCCATCCACGACATGATGATTGGTGAGCACATAGCCTTTCGCAGCGTCGATGATGACCCCAGAACCGGCACTCATCCTACCCCGCCGTTGCTGCTCCGGCACATCAAAGAAGTGGCGGAAGTTCGGATCGCTGTAGAGAGGATTGTTTTCGGCTGGTGACCGCGAGACGACAGCGATATTAACGACGGCTGGGGTGATATGATCGAGCATCGGCGCTAAGCTTGGCAAGGTGGCAGCCGAAGGTACAAGCGCCGCTGTCTGTGCAATGACGGGGGTGACGGTGATCAGGACGGCTCCGGCGGCGATAGCTGCGGAAACGGCGATCGTGCGGAGCCTCGGGGCTAAATCGAACATCGGTTTGCTCCTCGACTCTCCTCGTTTGAAACTTGAATTCGGAAGAACGGGCCCGGCGGCCGGACCCGTTCTGAGCCGCTTATACGGTTGACAGCGGATGGTTATGGCTGAACCAGATGCTGCCGGCGGCCACTACGGCGACGACAACACCCCACAATCAGATGCACCCACATCGCCGCTGTCACGGCCGCAAAGCCCAGCACCCACGGTGCGACGACGGCCCATACGCCCAGGACAAGATTGACCCATTCCTCCACCTCATAGAAGGCGTAGAGAGCCGCTGCGGCGATCAGGGCGATGGCAGCGCCGACGATCCAGGCATTCCATGCGGCGCCGCTCTCGGCTGCGAAGCCGAGCAGCCATGGTGAGATCAGAAGAGCAAGACCGGCAACGATATTGACGATATCGAGAGCCGTCCGGTTGTTCGAATTCAGGGACTTCAGCATCGTTCATTTCTCCTCATCTGTTGTTTGACATCATCGATCGACCGCCTCATGCGATGAGGCGACGGGTGCGGCGGCAGTGCTTGAAAGGCCGTCGCCGCGAAGCTCGATTTTCGTGGGTGCAGGTGGTGGCAAAAAGCATGCGCCTGCTTGCGATGCGAACAGAAATGGCGCCATCTCGTCGTCGGCGAACGCACCGCAAGCAATCTCCTGCAATGCCATCTCGCTCGCGCTTGCGCACCGCGGATCAAGCCTTGGTTCGGCACCCCGCCTTAGTGCGCGGGTGCGGGCTGCTGCCGCGAGCGACAAAGCGAACCTGTTCGGAAGAATGTTCTGGCAATCGAAAACGATATGCGGATCCATGACCCACCTCATGCAGCTTCCCGATTGGCCACAGGATGTGTTTGCGCGCTCTCGACATCCCGCTCGAGGGCAAGCAGGGCCTGCTCGACCTCATGGAGACGCGACGACCGGTCGTTCTCCGGCATGCCTTCGTTTGTTGCCTGGTCGAGAAGATATTCCGTCCAAGCCCAATTCATAAGGATCGAGCGCTTCGCTTGCAGCGAAAGGGAGGGATCAACAACGATGTCCATCGGCGACGACCACGTCGCCGGACCGGAAGAATCTCCTCGACTTGTCGCACCGTCCATGGCCTGCCCGTAGCTCTCGCTCAGCGGGGCAAGGCCAAGCCGGTCCAGTGTCGCGTCAGCGAAAGCATGCGACATTTTTTCGGTTCGGCGGCCGGTCATACGCTTTGCCGTAGCAGCAGGCCGTTGCACGACATAAGTCAGACCGTGACGCTCGGCGTACCGGATGGCGGATCGCAGCGTGGGAAATTCGAGTTCCACCTGCGTCAGCATATCGCGATCACCCGTGTAACCCATCAAAGGTTCGATGAATGGGGCGCTGCTGCGCTCGAAGACGAGCCGCCAGCCCTTCGTTCGCGCTTTGCCCGACGTCGCAACGGAGCGGCACGGCTTGAAGATACGGGCAACGGCATTTTCGGGAAACAGTGATTGTCCGAACGAAAGTTTGCTCCGTTCGTTATCGTTCGACGCGCAGATAGTGTCAGATATTGGGGTTTTCCGATGTGTGTCTCTTGCGGTCTCCATGGTTCTATCCCTCCCTATCGGCGAAGGATGAGCGGCGGCCGGCCAGGTGGCCGGCCGCCGCGCTCGTCAGCTTCTGATGGCGATGCGCTTGACCTGTGACTGCGCCTTTTCGGTCTTTGGCAGAGTGACAGTCAGAACGCCGTTCTTGAAGGTGGCGTCGACCTGGTCTTCCTTGACCTCGGTGCCGAGCGGGATGCGTCGTTCGAAGCGGCCGTAGTAGCGCTCCGAAAACTGCTTCTCCTTGTCTTCCGTTTCCGAACGCTTCTCACCCTTCAGCGTGAGCACGCCGTCATTGAGAAAGACCTCGATGTCCTTTTCTTCAAGACCGGGTACTTCGGCCGTAACCTTGATTTGCTTCTCAGTGTCCGAAATCTCGACACTCGGCCAGCCTGCACCGAAGCCGCCGGCGCCGCGATGTGACGGCAGGCCGGGGCCAAAGCCGCGAAAAACGTCGTCGAACAGCCGGTTGACCTCGCGGTGAAGCGACAGGAAAGGATCGCGGTCGTCGTCGCGAAGGAGACTCGGCATCTGATTGCCGTTGTTGCGGCCCCAGGGAATCAAATCACGAACACTCATGGCTTTACTCCTTTCTGGTGGTTCTTCGGCATTCCGGTGGGCGCCAGACGACGTCTGGCGCCACGTCTGCTCCCTGCTATTGGAACGCTTAGGCCGCCACCTGTTTCTCACCTTCGATCTGCTTTGTCTCGGCCTTGGGCAGCACCCCGTCGGCCTTGATCTCGATCTGGCGCGGCTTCATCTCTTCGGGAATTTCGTGCTTGAGATCGATGGTCAGCAGACCGTTGACCAGACCCGCGTCGACAACCTTGACATGATCGGCCAGTTCGAACCGACGCTGGAACGAGCGTCCGGCAATGCCGCGATGCAGATATTGAGCATCTTCGCTGTCTGCCTTCTGCCCTGATACCATCAGCATGTTCTGCTCTTGGGTGATTGCCAGCTCGTCCTGCGAGAAGCCCGCCACTGCCATGGCAATGCGGTAGTCGTTCTCGCCGGTCTTGACGATATCGTAGGGCGGCCAGTTGTCGATTGTCTCGGCGCGGCCTGCAGCCTCAAGCGCGTTCAACATTCGCTCAAAGCCGATGCTCGACCGGAACAGGGGAGAGAAATCGAGGTTTGTCCTCATAGCCATATCCTCCTTGCAAGCAACATGGACACAAGGAGACGCCAAGAGCGACCGGCGTCTCCTGGGCTTCTGTCGATCCCTATTGGGCGATCAACAATACTAATATAATTCAGTGTCTTACGGTTTCAAGGGGATCGAATTTCTCGACGAGAAAAATTGATCTTTTCGAATACGCCACCATATGCTCTGGAGCTTGAGCGAGGAGCAATTGTTATGACAATGACTTCACACGACGTCGTCGCCGTCCTTGGGCCCGCCGACAAAACGCTTGTGGCCGAGATCATCGCAACAGGTGCAACCCAAGCCGAGCTTGCCGAGGCGTTTGCATGGGCCAACAACGACGAGGCCCTGGTGGGTGAAGGGCGGCATCTACCGACCGGCAGGGTTGCTGCGCTTGTTGACCTGCTGAGGTCGGACGAAGAGGAACCCGATTAGAAAAGGCGGTTGACCCGCCTTCCCTGCACCGTCCTTCATCAGGCCGTGGTGAGCACGCTGACATCGCCCTGTCGATTGATGACATCGACCACGACCTGGTGTCGAGACCGACGGATGGCCACGTCAGCCGAGCAATTGCCGATCAGCAGACGCCGCAAGATTACCTCGTCGAGAAACGAAGGAAGGCGCGGCACGCTGAAGCTGATCTGCAAATTATTCGGATCGAAGTCGAGGCCAAGGCAGGATTGCAGCAGCGACAAAGGGGCTGCTGCCGCCCATGCTTGCGGCGAGCAGGCAACCGGATAAGAGGTAGGACCGCGTGCCCGTTGACGTGGCAGGCCGCAGAGGAGTTCGGGAAGCCGCCGCAGGTCGATATAGGTCGCAGCGGCAAACAGCCCCTCGAAGATTCGCGCGGCTTCGGCGCGATAGCCATAGCGGGCAAGACCGCTGGCGATCATGGCATTGTCATGTGGCCAGATCGAGCCATTGTGGTAGCTCATAGGATTGTAACGTGCTTCGGTCGAGGGAATGGTCCGGATGCCCCAGCCACAGAAGGAGGAAGCATTCATAAGGGTGCGGGTCACCTGTGCGACCCGTTCAGGATAAGCAATACCGGTGAACAGAGCATGGCCGGCATTGGAGGATCGGACCCGGCAAGGCCGTTTATCCCCGTCGAGAGCCAACACATAGGTGCCGAGTTCCTCATCGAAGAAGCTCATGTCAAAGGCGTGGCGCAGTCCCTCCGCGCGCGCGAGAAAGCTCGCCGCGCGCTCCGGCTTGCCCCTCCACCGGAAGATTTCGGCAGCACTTTGCCAAGCGCCGTAGACATAGGCTTGGACTTCGGCGATCGCGATTGGGCCCCGGGCCAATGTGCCATCGGCATGGAAGACCGAGTCGTGGCTATCCTTCCACGCCTGATTGATCAGACCTTCTTCCGTCAGCCGCCCGTATTCGACGAAGCCGTCGCCATCGCGATCCCCATGTTCGTCGATCCATGTCAGCGCGGCTTCGAGATTCGGCAGGAGACGGTCGATGGTCGCAAGGTCACCAGTTCGTTTGAGATAGTCGCCGGCCAGCATCACGAAGAGCGGCGTCGAGTCGATGCTGCCATAGTAACGCCGGAATGGAACCTCGCCGAGTTCGGCCATTTCGCCGCAACGCACTTCGTGCAGGATCTTGCCCGGCTCGGCGTCTGAAGCAGGATCGACGTTCGTCGCCTGATTGGCAGCAAGATGACCCAGAACCCCGCGGGCGATCTCCGGATCGAGCCAAAGTGTCTCAAGCGCCGTGATCAGGGCATCGCGGCCGAAAACGGTGCTGAACCAGGGAATGCCGGCATAAGGATAGGGGCCTTCCGGCTTGTCGGTGATCAGCATGTAGAGGTCAGAGGCGCTGCGCCGCGCGACTTCGTTGAAGATCTCGTTGGAAGTTGTGACCGACGCTGCGCGCGAGGAGGAGGCGCGCAACGCACGGCGGGCATCCCGCAAGGTAAGAAAGAAGGAAAGGCGGCTCAGTCGATCGGCGGAGGTGTGGTCGCAGCCGATCTGGATAAAGAGCGATTTGGTCTCGTGCGGCTCCAGATGGATGTCGTAAGTGACGAGATCGCTACGAATCTCGGCCGGTTCAGGCATGAAGGAAAGGCGCGTCGACCGCTTGCGATCGTCCAGGCCAATATAGGAAAGCAGGATCCAATCCTGTTCCACGACGGCGGGAAGATGGTGCCCTCGCCTTGACCTTGCGGTGCCGCGGACTTCAAAAAGATCGGCGAAATCGGCCCCGAAAGAGATCTGAATGCGAACATGTTGCCGCCGCTCGTCATAATTCCTCACGGCCAGCCGTTCATAACAACAGGCATTCCAGAGAAAGCGTGATCTGCGCAGATGAATCACGTCATGGCCTAGAACCAGCCTTCCCTTGTCATCGAACTGATCAGGATTGGTAAGATCACAGGTCAGCGTGGCATTGTCATCCCGCAGCGTCGACGACAGAAGCATGGGCCGCTGTTCATTGATCGTCAGGTAAAGATGCGAGAGATGACGGGTGTCCCGGTGAAAAAGGCCTTCCGGACTGCCGGGACCGGAAAGAGCATCGCCATTATGATCGAAGACGGCAAAAGTATCGCCGTGCTTCAAGGTACGCGGCCGGCGCTCCTGCAGCGATGCGGCGGCCGGAATGAAGAACTGAGCGACCGGCGCCGTCAGGCCTGACGATGCCTTGGCGGGGTTGCTTTCCGCAGACACGTTCGACATGCCTCCTCCTTGCCTCAGGCAACAGCCTGCAGGTCGGGCGCTTGACTACGCGACCGGCGGATCGGCGCAGCTTTGATGCGAACACCCGGCAGGTTGCGATAGATGTTGAGATAGTCGCACGCCATTCGTTGTGCAGTGAACCGCTTTTCAAACGCGGCCCGTACCTTGTGCCGATCGAGGCGCAGCGCCCATTCGACGTTTTCGGCCGCCTCCGTGACGCTGTCGACCAGGATGCCCGAGATGCCATTGTCAATGACCTCGGGAACCGAACCACAGCCGAAAGCGATGACCGGCGTGCCGCAGGCCATGGCTTCGATCATCACCAGCCCGAAGGGCTCCGGCCAGTCGATCGGGAAGAGCAGAGCGCCTGCATTTCCAAGGAAGGCAGCTTTCTCACGTTCATCGATCTCGCCGATGAATTCAACATGCGGATTGCTCTTTATCATCGGCTGGATGACGGTTTCCCAATAGGCCTTGTCGGCATTATCGATCTTGGCGGCGATCTTCAGCTGCATTCCGACCTTTGCCGCGATCTGGATCGCGCGATCGGGGCGCTTTTCCGGAGAGATCCGACCAAGAAAAGCCAGGTAATTGCCTCCAGGGTTTTGCGTGAAGGGAAGCAGATCAGCCGGCAGTCCATGATAGACCGTTCCGCGCCAGTCGACCGGCGGCATCGGACGGCGCTGGTCGTTGGAGATCGACACCATCGGAATATCCGGGAACGCCGCGTAGAACGGCTTGAGATCCGGCAGGTCGAGCCGGCCGTGCAGTGTGGTGACAGTGCGGTCGGCGAAATCGCGGATCAGCGGGAAATGCAGCAGGTCGATGTGGAAATGCAGCACGTCGAACTCATGCGCCCGCTGACGGATCTCCTCCAGCATCAAGACCTGATGCGGCAAATGTTCCTTGACCGCAGGGTTCAGCCGCAAGGCGACGTCCGCACATGACACGAGCGTCGCCCGGGTGACGGAATCGCCGCTGGCAAAAAGCGTGACCTCATGCCCCTGTGCCACGAGTTCTTCGGTAAGGTAGGAAACGATCCGCTCCGTTCCCCCATAGAGCTTTGGCGGAACGCTCTCGGCGAGCGGCGCAATCTGAGCGATCTTCATCGGCAAAACCTCCTCAGTTGAGCAAACAGTCGTCGGCAACATCATGCCCGCGTCCTTTAGAGGCACACGGCAGGCCGGACGGAGGGTCAGGTTTCAAGTAGCGGTCGGCGCCGTCCTCCTTTCCAGTAGCTGCACAAGCCAAGGCCGGGAAGCCGGCGTACCGACGGTCTTCGACGACGCGTCCTGTGGGCACTCAAGGGAGCGGACGTATCTTGTTTCCCGGATGGTCGATCGCCTTTGTCCAAAGCCTTCAGCGCTTCGAGGATCTCGTCGTAGGATACAGCTTTTTCGGTCCCGGGGTAAAGGCGAAGGGCTGGTACGGATTCGATCGCGAAGATATCGGATGCCCATGAAGCGAGAATGGCCCGCTTCTCGTCGTTGCCGATGTCGGCGGCGGTAAGCACGTCACGCGGGTGACTGAAATGTTTCGCTGGATGAAGCAGATGTGCCGCACTGATGGCAGCCATGGCGCTCTGCTGCATGGAATTGCTGATGCTTTCCTTTCTCATAGCTCGCTCCATTGATGTTGACCGATGGAACTTGGTTCATTCGAGAGCGTGCGGCCCGCCCCGATGGCAGAGCGGGCCGAGTGGTCGCTGTTAGAAGTCCATGCCGGCGCCGGCGGGCATAGCCGGAGCAGCTTCCTTCTTGGGCTTCTCAGCGATCATCGCTTCTGTCGTCACCAGCAGGCCGGCAACGGAGGCGGCGTCCTGAAGTGCGGTGCGCACCACCTTGGCCGGATCGATGACGCCCTGCGCGTAGAGATCGCCATATTCGCCGCTCTGGGCGTTCCAGCCATAGGAGAATTCGCTCTTCTCGCGCAGCTTGCCGACAATGATGGAGCCTTCGGCGCCGGCGTTTTCGGCAATCTGGCGAACCGGGGCTTCGATCGCGCGGCGGACGATGTCGACGCCGACCCGCTGGTCGTCATTTGCCGTCTTGACGGCGTCGAGCGCCTTGACTGCACGCAGCAGCGCTACGCCGCCGCCCGGCAGAATGCCCTCCTCGACCGCTGCGCGGGTGGCATGCAGCGCGTCGTCGACGCGATCCTTCTTCTCCTTCACCTCGACCTCAGTCGAGCCGCCCACGCGGATGACGGCAACACCGCCGGCGAGCTTGGCGAGGCGTTCCTGCAGCTTCTCGCGGTCATAGTCGGAGGTGGTTTCCTCGATCTGCGCGCGGATCTGAGCGGTACGACCGTCGAGCTCCGCCTTCGAACCGGCACCGTCGATGATCGTGGTGTTTTCCTTTTCGATGGCCACCTTCTTTGCCCGGCCGAGCATGTTGAGCGTCACATTCTCAAGCTTGATGCCGAGATCTTCGGAGATGACGGTGCCGCCGGTCAGGATGGCGATGTCTTCCAGCATGGCCTTGCGGCGGTCGCCGAAGCCAGGCGCCTTGACGGCGGCTATCTTCAGGCCGCCGCGCAGCTTGTTGACGACGAGCGTTGCGAGCGCTTCGCCTTCGACGTCTTCAGCGATGATGAGGAGCGGCTTGCCCGACTGAACGACGGCTTCGAGAACCGGCAGCATCGACTGCAGGTTCGACAGCTTCTTCTCATGAATTAGGATATAGGGATCCTCCAGTTCGACCCTCATCTTGTCCTGATTGGTGACGAAGTAGGGGCTGAGATAACCGCGGTCGAACTGCATGCCTTCGACGACTTCGAGTTCGGTTTCGGCAGTCTTGGCTTCCTCGACGGTGATCACACCCTCGTTGCCGACCTTTTCCATCGCTTCGGCAAGGTAACGGCCAATCTCGGCATCGCCATTGGCGGAGATCGTGCCGACCTGGGCAATTTCGGAATTGTTGGAGATCTTGCGGGCGTTGGTCTTCAGTTCCGCCACGATAGCATCGACGGCGAGATCGATGCCGCGCTTCAGGTCCATCGGGTTCATGCCGGAGGCGACCGCCTTGGCACCCTCCTTGACGATCGCTTGGGCGAGCACCGTCGCGGTCGTGGTGCCGTCGCCGGCGAGGTCGTTCGTCTTCGACGCCACTTCGCGCAGCATCTGCGCACCCATGTTCTCGAACTTGTCTTCGAGCTCGATTTCCTTGGCGACCGAGACGCCGTCCTTGGTGATGCGCGGCGCGCCAAAGGATTTGTCGATGACGACGTTGCGGCCTTTCGGACCCAGCGTGACCTTCACGGCATTGGCCAGCACATCGACCCCACGCAGCATGCGTTCACGGGCATCGCTATGGAATTTCACTTCTTTCGCAGCCATTCTTTAACTCCTTCAATAGGCAGCTTTTTTGACTAACGCGGGGCGAACGCCTCAGGCGGCGATCTTTTTGGCCGCCTGGGCTTCGATAACACCCATGACGTCGCTTTCCTTCATGATCAGCAGGTCCTCGCCGTCGATCTTGATCTCCGTGCCGGACCATTTGCCGAACAGGATGCGATCGCCGACCTTGACGTCGAGCGCCTGGATCTGGCCGGCATCGTTGCGCGCACCGGGGCCGACGGCGATGACCTCGCCTTCCTGCGGCTTTTCCTTGGCGGTGTCGGGAATGATGATGCCGCCCTTGGTCTTTTCTTCGGAATCGACGCGGCGGACGAGAATGCGGTCATGAAGCGGTCGGAACGACATGTTTTCCTCCAATGGACAAACAATAACGATGTTGTTCCCCTGGCCGGACCAGATGACCAGTCCGGGCGGGTGCAAACCTCTGTCGAGCGTTTTGCGCGCATTGATCTGGTTTTGCGATTTTTCGATTTCAAGAGGGCGCAGAGAAAAAATTAGCACTCACCCCAAGCGGCTGCTAACACCCTGAGAAGGAACAACAAAAGCCGCCGTTGCGTTGAGAATCCCGTTGATGGACGCCAAGATATGCGCCACCTTCTCGTTGTCGTGAAACGGAGATGAAGCATGCAATTTTCATCGGATCTAGAGCGCCAGCTCAGCGGTTACGGCCTTACCACTGCCCACATCCTCTACCGCCTTCCGGATTTCGAATCCGTCCTGCAGACTTATGTCTGGCAGGATTACGATCTCGCCCCGGGCTTTCCGGAAATGCACAAGTTCCTCGATTTCTGGCAGTCCAACCTTGACGGACCGCTGCATTCCGTCCGCTATAGCCATCAGCGGCTGATCGGACCGAATGAATGGCGTCGGGTCATTGGCGAGTTAAGGCTGCACTAGTTCGAACCGGACACATTCCACGTCGGCCAGGCATTGCTGCCATAGCTTTCGTCAACCTGCACGGAATCTATGCAAAAGCCCGAGTTCACTCATGCTCGGCAGGGCATGGCCAATTTGAAGGCGCAGAAAGGCCTGCCGGCAATTTGGTCGAGGCATCGCCGCAGGCCAGGTCGATCTGCGCCTGCTCGAGGCCGGCGGCAGCCGAGAGGTCAAGGCCTTCGATGCGGGTCAGGAACATGAAGGCGCGCTCGAACGTCGCAGGGCCTTCGAAGACGGCGCTGGAGAGATCGGCGCGGGAGAGATTGGCGAAGGAGAATTTCACCCCCGTCAGTACCGCCTTATCGAAATCGGCGCGGCCGAGTTCGGCCTTTTCAAAGCTCGCGCCGGAAAGCCGGGCTCCCGCGAAATTGGCGCGCTGCAGCTCGGCCCCGGCAAAGGACGCGGCGTCCGCGACAATATTGGCGAAGCTGGCGCGATAGGCCTCGATCTTGGCGAAGTTGGCCCCTTCGGCATGTGACCCCTCAAGCGAGGCGCGCACCAAGCTCGCCTTTTCCAGATTGGCGGATTTGAAATTCGAACCGCTGAGATCGGTCAGCGAGAAATCGGTGCTGAAGAGATTGGCGCCTTGGAGATCACTGCCCTGCAGCATCAGGTTCTTCTTCGTGCATTCCTGCCAGTCGAGCTTCGGTGAGGCCGTGCTGCCGCAATCGGCACCACGCGAGGAAATCGGAGCAGCGGCGAGAAGAAGGAAGGCAAGGAGGCCGAGCGGCGATCTATGCATTACCATTGAATTGTTGATCTCCATGACGCTTATCACGCCGCCTCTCGCGAAGCAGGCGGCCTCTCTTTTCTACACAGCTCAGAATACAATAAAAAGATGGTGACCGCTCCGGCAATGATTTGCCGGTTCACTCCGTCCAGCGAGCGCTCGTCCCTCCGTCGGCCTTGGGCAGGCAGCTCAATCGGTCTCGCCGGGCAGGCGAAGCTCCATGCAGGTGAGGTCCAGCCAGCGGCCGAACTTGGTGCCAACCTCGGAAAATCTGCCGGCAATGCGGAAGCCGAGCTTTTCGTGCAGCCGGATAGAGGCTGTGTTATCAGCCTCGATGCCGGCGATCATCACATGGATATTGGCGGCCGCCGCACGCGCGATCAATTCGCGCATCAGGGCCTCGCCGATGCCGGCGCCGCGATGATCCTTGTCGACATAGACGGAATGTTCGACGGTGTGGCGATAGCCTTCGAAGGCGCGCCAGTCGCCATAGGAGGCGTAGCCCGCGACCTTGCCCGACATCTCGGCGACAATGACCGGAAAGCCGCGGCCCTTGCGCGCGCTCAGCCATTCCCGTCGGTTCTCGAGATCGACGAGCGTTTCGTTCCAGATCGCCGTCGTGTGCTCGACGGCATGATTGTAGATATCCCGGATGGCAGGAAGATCGGCTTCGGTGGCGTCGCGGAGAAGGACGGCGTCTGTCATGGGCGCTCGGTTCGGATTGACTGCGCGGGTTGGCATACGCTGCTGATCAAAAGATGTAAACGGCTGACACGCCAGAGAAAGGCTCGCGGGACGCGCTCGGCAGGCCGCAGCTCAGAAGGCTGGCATCGGCAGGCTGAAACAGGTGAAGACGGCTGAATAATGCACAGCCGCGGCGATGACGACGAAACCGTGCCAGATGGCGTTCTGGAAACGTAGTTTCTCCCAGACATGGAAGATGACGCCGAGCGAGTAGATAACGCCGCCGATAACGATCAACAGCATCGAAGCGGAGGGAATGCGCGCGGCGACAGGCCCCGCCACCAGCACGCCGCTCCAACCCATGGCTAGGTAAAGCAGGATGGCGAGGCGGTCATAGCGCCCTGGAAACACGCATTTCAGGACGATGCCGACAGCTGCGAATAGCCATATCGCCATCAGCATGAAGAAGAGCAGCGGATCGTCGGCGCCGCGTTCGAGAAAGGGCGTATAGGTGGCGGCGATCAGGATGAAGATCGCCGAATGATCGAAGCGGCGCAGGAACCATTTGGTGCGCGAGACTGGCCAGAGATTGTAGGAAAAGGAGATCGCAAGCGTCAGCACCAGTCCGACGCCATAGATCCAGGCGGCGGCGAGCGCGCCGTGGGAGCTCCAGACCGTGGCGTAGAAGATGAGAGCGGTAGCGCCGATCAGCGCCAGCACGAGACCGACGCCGTGGACGATGCCGTCGGCGATCAGCTCATATCTGTCGTAAGCCCAGCGAATACCGTTGAACTCGGTCATGCACGCCAACCCGTTTGGTACCCGATTGCGATGGTCGCACCGAACGGGCGGGGGCGCAACTGCGGCGCATCGTGCGCGCGGTAAATCTTCGTGACAGACCACACAGGCGACCTCGACGGCGGCGCAGATTCAGATCTTCTGCCGCTCGACCAGCACGGAGCACTTGGCGTGCCGCACGACGCGGTCGGCCGTGGCGCCGATAAAGTAGTTGGAAAAGTCCGGAATATGCGAGGCGAGGATGATGAGGTCGGCGCCGTGGCTTTCGGCGGCTGCGATGATGGCTTTGGCCGGCGGACCGTTGCGGATGTCGATCGTCGCCGTGACCCCGGTTGCGGCGACCAGCGCTTCCAGCTTGTCGCGGCCGTCCTTCATGGCGTCCTCGAGCATGTTGGCCGGCAGTTCGATCGCGACATAGGTCGGCACATCCTCGACGACGTTGAGCGCGACCATCTGGCCGCCCGCGTCGAGCAGCGAGGCGGCCTTGCGGAGAATGTTCTCTCCCCTGTCGAGGCTGCCGAGCGCGATCGCCACGATGATTTTCCTGTACATGGCTCCCTCCATGACTGAGATGCATAAGCTTGCTCAGATGAAGATATGGGCGCATTGACTCCGATCAAGCCGGTGAAGGTCATCGTCAACATCTGCTCAACGCTTCATCCTCAAAAACAAGCCTTCTGTGAACAATCGGGATAGGCCATATAAAGATCAAGTACGGCAGCCGAAGAGACCAGGCGCATGAACCGGCGAGACTTCCTCGGATCTGCCACGGGCGGCATGGTTGCCGCCACCGCCGGTACGCCTTCAACTGCAGAGGCAGGAGACCCATTGATGACGACAGAAACATCCTATGCGCTGACGCGGCCTGCCTATATCGACCAGTCGCATCTCGTCGTCACCGATCTCGGCCTCGTTTCCGGCTTCTATCAGTCGATGCTCGGCCTGAAGGTCATCGAGAAGACGACGAGCGGCGAAGTACTGGGTGTCGGGGGCCATCCGCTGCTGACGCTGACCACGGCAAAGGACGCGGCAGTCGCGCCACGGAATGCCGCAGGCCTTTTCCACACAGCCTTTCTGATGCCCGACCGCACCGAACTGGCGCGCTGGCTGCGCCACGCCGCCCAAAACAACGTTGTGCTCGACGGCGCCTCGGACCATCTCGTCAGCGAGGCGATCTACCTTTCCGATCCCGAGGGCAACGGCATCGAAATTTATGCCGATCGGCCACACGAGGGATGGAAATTCCTCGAGGATGGCATGGTCGAAATGGCGACGCGGCGGCTAGACCTGCAGGCCCTCTATGACAGCGCACCGGAGGATCGCTGGGGCGGCATGTCTGAGGGAACGGCAATCGGCCATCTGCACCTGCAGGTCGGCAATATCCCGCAGGCCGACGCCTTCTACCGCGACGTGCTCGGTCTCAAGCTGATGGCCCGTTATCCCGGCGCAAGCTTTTTTGCCACCGGCGGCTATCACCACCATCTCGCCGCCAACATCTGGAACAGCCAGGGCGCCACTGCCCGCGCCGACAATATGACCGGGCTGTCGGACTACCGGATCCGTTTCAACGACAAGGCGACGCTCGACGCGGCGGTTTCCAGGCTCGACGCGCTGGAGCTCAACAGCGAGAAGCGCGACGGCGGCGTCTTCCTCAAAGATCCCTGGGGCATCGGCCTGACACTTTCGACCTGAACCTGAAAACCCTATTGAACCTTCTCGGTTCCTGATGGCGTCGTCACCTGCGTCGGTCCGCCGCCGTTTCCGCTTGGCGTCGGCGACCGGTCTGTCGCTTCGGGCGGCCGTGCAGGGCCGGAGGCCGGGTCGTTGTTGAAGGCGCCGGGACCGGAGGGCTGCGTATTGATCGCATCCGGCTTGGTCGAAGCCGTCGCCGTCGGATCATTGTTGCCGGGGTCCGGCCAGATCGCAACGCTTACGCCGGCAATGATAAGAACTGCCGCGCCCGCCACAAGAACGGTCCAAACCCACCAGCGCCGCTGATCGGCGGCTTTCAGTCTCGCCTCCTCCGCATAGGGGGGATCGGTCGAATAGGTCTCGGTGGTTTTCGTCTGATCGGGATCTGCAATCATGAGCACTCTCCTTCCGAGGTCGAACGCCAGCAACCGCGAGGTTGTTCCGGCGGCAGGATCAAATCGGCGCGCGAGCCGATGAAAGGATGAATGCTTCGGCGCCCTTGCCCGCAGGCTGACCGATGTCTTTAACGACGGCGCCATGGACCGGCGGAACCGGAACCGCATCGGCGCGTTTTTGTGGCGAAGCAATGGGGCTTCAGGGACCTCACCGCATGGGCATCGCCAACGGCATCCGCAAACACGCAAAGAAGATCGCCATCGGCGAACGCCAACCCAGTGCCTGGGCCAAGTCGTTGCAGGAGGCAGCAGAGGAACTTCCCGTCCCGCCGGTGCACCGGCTCGAGAAGGACGGGCTCGACATCAGCATGGCCTGGGCGATCATCGGCATTTTCGCCATCCTCGGCCTTGCCGCCGTCTACACGATGTCGCTGATCCTCATTCCGGTCACCCTTGCCGTCGTCGTCGGCATGATTCTCGGCCTCGCCGCTGAAAATCTCAGCAAAATGGGCGTGCCAAGGCTTGCCAACGCCTTCCTTCTGTCAAGCGGCGTGGCTTTGGTCATCGTCCTGCTGGTCAGTTCGCTTGCTGATCCGCTGGCGACCCTTGCCAACGAAGCCCCGGCTTTCGTCGAACGGATGATAAGCCGCATCATGCCCTATCTGGAGCGCATCGAATGGCTGCACATCACGCCGGCGACGTTCGAAAGCGGGCCGATGTCGATCGGCGCGCTGCTCGAAAACACCGGAAATGTGCTGCATGTGGTGACAACAAGCCTGACGCCGGCGCTGGTACAGGGACTGATCTTCTTCGCCGCGCTGCTGCTCTTTCTTGCCAGCCGGGTCAATCTGCGCAAGACGATCATCATGACCTTCCGCACCCGCCCACAACGACTGGCGGCGATCCGCGTCATCAATGGCGTCGAGCAGGTGCTCGGCTTCTATTTCGCCACCGCTTCGCTGATCTACATCGGGCTTGGCGTCGTCATGACCATCATCGCCTATGCGAGCGGCTTGTCGGCGCCGGTGCTCTGGGGCTTCTTCGCCTTCCTGTCGAGCTTTATTCCGTATCTCGGCATCACGCTGATGACGCTCTCCGTCGCCATCGCCGGCATCATCACCTATGACGGCTTCATCGTCGGCCTGGTGCCGGCGGCCGCCTTCTTCACCGTGCATCTCGTCATGGAGAACCTGATCTTCCCGGCGGTGATGGGGCGGCGGCTGGAAATCAATCCCTTTATCGTCTTCCTCGCCATCCTGTTCTGGACCTGGATGTGGGGTGCCGTCGGCGCAATGCTGGCGCTGCCGCTGTCTCTGATCGTCATGACTATCATCGAGGAACTGCTGATCGAGGAAAAACCGCAGCCGCAATTGCCGAAGTGATCAAGCGAGGAGACATAAGTGGCGGCCGATCTCGATCTCGACGAATCCGATCATGACCAGATGGTCAGTGGCCGTTCGCTCTGGGGGAAGAATGCCATACGTCCGCAATGGCGGCCGCTGGCCCAGAGCTTTTCGACCGATGTTGCGGTGATCGGCGGCGGCATCACCGGCGCGCTGATCGCAGATCATCTGACGGCGCGCGGCTTTTCCGTTGTTATCATCGACCGGGAAGAGCCAGGCTTCGGCAGCACCGCCGCCAGCACCGCGATGCTGCAATGGGAAATCGACAGTACGCTCACGGAACTCGAGGCCTATTACGGCTTCGAACGAGCGGCCGGAATCTATCGCCGCAGCGCCGCTGCCGTCGCCGGTCTTTCCAAGCTGATCGCAGCGAACGGAATCGCCTGCGGCTTCCGGCCGCGCAACACACTTTTTCTCGCCTGCAACCTGGAAGGCGCCCGCAACCTCAGGGAAGAGCGCCAGCTTCGCCGGCGGGCGGGGCTGCCCGGCGTCTATCTCGAACATCCTGATCTCTTTACGCAATTCGAGTTCGATCGCGATGGCGCAATCTATTCGCCGGGTTCGGCGGAGGCCGATCCGCTGCTGCTCACCTGGGCGCTGATCGCAATGGCGGTCCGGCGCGGCGCGCAGCTGGTCAGCGCTTCCGTGACCGCGCTGCACAGCGAAGGCGATTGCGTCACGGCGGAGACGGATGGCGCCCATGTCATCGAAGCGCGGCATGCCGTGCTGGCGACCGGCTATTCGATGCCGGGCCTCGACATGCCGAAGCTGCACCGCACAAGTTCGAGCTGGGCCTTCGCCACCGTGCCGCAGGATCCCGCCACATTCTGGCGCGACCGGGCTTTGCTCTGGGAGGACAGCCATCCCTATCTCTACATGCGCACGACCGCGGACAATCGCATCGTCGCCGGCGGCGAGGACGACGGTACGATCGATGCCGCGGCGCGGGATCGAAAGCTGCCGGCCAAGATCAGCGCCGTCCGGGAGAAGATGAAGCGGCTATGGCCGAGAGCGGATACCCGCATCGCCCATGCCTGGGGCGGAACCTTCGGCGAGACGGCCGACGGCCTGCCGCTGATCGGCCCGGCGCCCGGGATGCCGCATGTCTTCGCCGCCCACGGTTATGGCGGCAACGGCATCACCTTCTCCTATCTCGCTGCCCAGATGATCGGGGCGATGATCGCGGGGATCTACCGCGACTGGTTCGAGGACTTTGCGCTCGACCGGGAAGGACCGGGGATACGGCGGTTTGGCGAGGACAGGTTGGCGGCTGGAGATGCGTTGCGGTAGAGGCTTCGCTTTGGCTATTGTGCCGCGCCACACGGTCTTCAACCGCAGCCCTACTCCGTCGTCTTGTCGTCGCCCATATCCTCGACATCCTCAAGACGAACGAACGCCGTGCCCTTCATCTTGAGATCGACCAGTGCCTTCGCCACACCCTCGCCCGCCGCATGGTTGGGCTGATTGATGTGGGAGATGACGACATCGCCGTCCTTGGCGGAGGCAATGCGCTTTTCGGTGATAACAGCGCCAAGCAGCGAACCACCGTCGCCGTTCACCGAATAGCCGGCGATGCGATAGCCCATGGCGCGGATCTCGCCGATGGCGGAAAGATCGTATTTGGCCGTGGAGCCGCGGAACCAGTGCGGCGCGGGGATGCCGGCCGTGACCATCGCGGCGGCGCCGCCTTCGACTTCCTGCTTCACCGCCCGCGGCGAGCCGGCCGAGGCGATGCCATAGACGAGCGTCGGCGCGTCGACGGCCGGAATATGGTTCTCGCCGTGGTTTTCGAGCTCGAAGAGATCCGGATTTTGCAGGAAGACGGCAAGGGCTTGCGGGTTGCGCTTCAGCCAGCGGGCGGTGACGAAGATCGTTGCCGGAATGCGCTCGCGCACGAGGGTCGAAAGGATGCGCTCGTCCGCCTGCCCCATGCAGGCGTCGAAAGTGAGCGCGATCCGGGCATGGCCCGCTATGTTCGAACGGGCAATATGCAGATGCGGCTCGACGAGCTTGACCGCCGGCGCCTTGGACGCACCAATTCGGGCCGGGGCCGAAGCGATGGGCGGCGGCATTTCGTCCGCCAATGCAGCGGAGACGGAGGCGAGAAGCAAGGCCGATGTGAGCAGGATGCGGTTCATGTCATGGACTTTACGATTCGAGCGCCGCGACTCTAGCCGCTCGCCTTGCCAGACGCCATGTGGCCGGATGTCACCGCAGCCGCCGGCGGGAGACCGCATCAATCGTAGAGATAGTACTTGTCCCACTTCTCACGCGGCACCTTCTCACCGATCTGGTAGTCGAGCTGGCGCACGTTGATATGCTGCGGGCCGGTGATGCAATTGTAGGAAAGATGATACCAGTCGCCCTTGCTGCGGAAGACCGCGCCCGGCGCCTGCAGCGAATTGTCGCCGGCGATCGGGTCCTTGAAGGTATAGGCGATCACCTTGTCGGGCTTGAAGCCGGTGCTGTCCTTGTTGATACGGCTCATCGCTTCCGTGTCGCAGCTCTGTTCCAGGCGGGTGGAGGGATCGAGTTTTTCCAGCTGCTTCTTGATTGCCGGGTCGACGGCAAAGGCGGGGGCAGCCAAGCCGGCCAGGGATACAAACAGGAGCAGACGTTTCGGCATTGCGGAGGAAATCCCTTACTGTTGTACAGTCTCATCCTGCCGCCGGCGGCTTGCCGGGGGCTGGGCGCGTGCAAAATTCGCTCTGTGATAGCGGACCTCCTTAAATATTGTGGTGACATCAAGGCAGGGCGGGCGGTGCAGTCTCCTCGACTGTGGACGGTCACCTGCACCCTTGGCGCTTGATCCGGCGGCGGCGCGCCTCTATCTCTTGCCAACCCGACATTCCCACCGGAGCCAATTCCTTGTCCGTCTTCAAGAGCCTGCCGACACCGCCCGCCGCACCGAAAAAGCCCGTCTCCGATACGCGCCACGGCATTACCCGCACGGACGATTACGCCTGGCTGCGCGCCGACAACTGGCAGGCAATGTTCAAGGACCCGTCGATCCTCGACCCCGAGATCCGCCGGCATCTGGAAGCCGAAAACGCCTATATGAACGCGGCGATGGAGGATACCAAACCGCTGCAGAAGGCGCTGTTTGCCGAAATGCGCGGCCGCATCAAGGAAGACGACAGCTCGGTACCGATGAAGGACGGCGCCTATGCCTATGGCACGTTCTATGTGACCGGCGGCGAACAGCCGCGTTATTTCCGTATTCCCCGTGACGGCGACGTTGCCGACGAGACGATCCGTACCGTGCTGCTCGACGGCGACGAAGAAGCCGCCGGCAAAGCCTATTTCCGCCTCGCCGGCCTCGACCATACAAGCGACCATAGCCGCGGCATTTGGGGCTATGACGACAAGGGATCGGAATTCTTCACCCTTAAAGTGCGCGATCTCGCGACCGGGGAAGATCTCGAGGACCGGATCGAAAATACCGGCGGTGGCGGCGTCTGGGCGCCTGATGGCAAGAGCTTCTTGTATTCGGCGCTCGATGAGAACCACCGGCCCTCGAAGGTGTTCCACCACATTGTCGGCCAGCCGCAATCGGAAGACCGGCTGGTTTATGAGGAAGCCGATGCCGGCTTCTTCATGGGTGTCGGCGGCTCGCTGCTCGACGACTTCATTTATATCGATATTCACGACCACGAGACCAGCGAATACCGGCTGCTGTCGACCAAGGATTTGACAGCCGAGCCGAAGCTGGTGGCGGCGCGCGAGGAAGGCATCGAATATTCGCTGACCGAGGGCGGGGATGTCTTCTACATCCTGACCAATGACGGCGGCGCCAAGGATTTCAAGATCATGGAAGCGCCGGTGGACAATCCGGGCAAGGAAAACTGGCGCGAAGTCGTCGCTCACAAGCCCGGCACGCTCATCATCAGCCACATGGCCTATGCCCGCCATCTTCTGTGGCTGGAGCGCAAGGACGGGCTGCCGCGGATCATGATCCGCGACCGGGCGACCGGCGAGGAACATGCGATCGCCTTTGCCGAGGAGGCCTATTCGCTCGGGCTTTCAGGCGCGGCGGAATACGATACCGACGTCATCCGCTTCTCCTATTCCTCGATGACGACGCCGTCGCAGCTTTACGACTACAATATGGTGACGCGCGAGCGCACATTGCTGAAGACTCAGGAAGTACCCTCCGGCCACAATCCTGAGGACTATGTCACCCGCCGCGTTTTCGCCCCGGCATGGGACGGCGAGACGGTGCCGGTTACCCTACTCTATCGCAAGGATACGGCGCTCGACGGCTCAGCACCCTGCCTGCTTTACGGCTACGGCGCCTACGGCATCACCATTCCGGCCGGCTTCAACACCAATTGCCTGTCGCTTGCCGACCGCGGCTTCGTCTATGCCATCGCCCATATCCGTGGCGGCAAGGACAAGGGCTTTGCCTGGTACGAAGACGGCAAGATGGACAAGAAGACGAATAGCTTCAAGGACTTCGTCGCGGCGGCGGATTATCTGAATCAACAGAAGTTCACCTCTTACGCGAAAATCATCGCCGAAGGCGGATCGGCCGGCGGCATGCTGATGGGCGCCGTCGCCAACATGGCGCCGGAGAAGTTCGCCGGTATCATCGCCGCCGTTCCGTTCGTCGACGTGCTCAACACCATGCTTGATGACACGCTGCCGCTCACCCCGCCGGAATGGCCGGAATGGGGCAACCCGATCGACAGCAAGGAGGAATACGAGCAGATCGCCGCCTATTCGCCCTATGACAATGTCGAGGCAAAGGCCTACCCGCCGATCCTGGCGCTCGGCGGCCTGACCGATCCGCGCGTCACCTATTGGGAGCCGGCCAAGTGGGTGGCGAAACTGCGCGACAAGACAACGGGCGAGGCGCCGATCCTGCTGAAGACCAATATGGACGCCGGCCATGGCGGGGCGTCGGGACGGTTCCAGCGGCTGGAGGAGATTGCGTTCGAGTATGCGTTTGCGATCAAGGTGGCGGGGAAGATGTAAGGGGTTGGATGGGGCGTGCGGTGTGGCGCCCCCCACGGCAAAGGGAGAGAGAAATGCCCGTCTACATCGCCCTCCTCCGCGCCATCAATGTCGGCGGCACCGGCTCTTTGCCGATGACCGAACTCAAAGCGATCTGCGAAGGCCTCGGCTTTACTGACGTGAAAACCTACATCCAGAGCGGCAATGTGGTTTTCCGCTCGGATGAGGCGGAAAAGACGGTGGAGGAGCGGCTCGACGAAGCGCTCGGCCGCAAGATGGGCAAACGTCCAGGCGTGATGGTGCGCAGCCGTAAAGAGCTTGACGATATCGTCGCCAACGCCCCTTTTCCCGATGCCAAGCCGAATTTCCTGCTCGTCTACTTCCTGCCCGAAAAGGCCCCGGCTGATGCGCTGGAGAAAATGTCTGCGCCCGATGGCGAGGAGGCGAAGCTCGCCGGCCGGGAGATCTATGTGCATTATCCCAATGGATCCGGCCGCTCGAAGCTGAAGCTGCCGGCGCTGAAGCCCGGGACCTCGCGCAATCTCAACACCGTCCGCAAGCTTGCGGAACTGGCCGCTGACATGGAGGGCAAGGACCGAGCGCAACGCGCATAATTTGATTCAAGCGACGCGCGTCAAGCCTTTGTTTCTCCAGGCACCTTCATCCCTCTGGCCTTATAGCCGCTGATCTCCTCGCCAGCGGTCGGCGAGAAACGCAGATTCCAGACGGTCGCGGTGATCGAGATGAGGGTGACGACAATGAAGGCAGTAGAGAAATCGTCCAGCGACGGCGTTTCGACATTGTTGAAGGCCATCGAGCCGTGCAGCGCCAAGGCGCCGACGCAGATGCCGAGCGACAGCATCAGCTGCTGGAAAGTGGTGTAGAAGCTGGTGGCCGAGCTCATCCGCTCCTTTTCGATCTCGTCATAGGCAATGGTGTTGTAGGCGGTGAACTGGAAGGACAGGAAGAAGGCGCTGAGCACCAGGACGACGAAGATCAGCGGCATCGGCCAGTCCGGCCGAAAGGCGGCGCAGAGGGCATAACCGGCCGTGCCAAGGATGCCGTTGAGGACGAGGCTTCGGCGGAAGCCGAGCCGGCTGAAGACAAACTTCGCCATCGGCTTCATGGCGAGCGCGCCGAGCGCGGTGGCAATGACGATCTGGCCGGCTGCGGCGGCCGACAGCCCGAAGCCGATCTGGAACAGCAGCGGCAGCAGGAAGGGCTGGGCCCCTTGCGTGATGCGGGTCAGCGAACCGGCGATGACCGATGTGCCGAAGCTCGGCACCTTCATCAGCGAAAAATCCATGATCGGCGAGGGATGCCGGCGGGCATGCCTCAAATAGGCAATGCCGAAGATGAGGCCGATAGCGATCAGGAAGATCGAGAAGGCGCCCTCGCCTTCGTGGCTCGACATTTCGAAGCCGAAAAGCAGCGAGCCGAGCGAGATGCCGGATAGCACGAAGCCGATCGTATCGAAGTGGCCGGCCGCCTTGCCCTTCACCTCGTCGATATAGATCGAGACGAAGATCATGCCGATAATGCCGATCGGCACGTTGATGTAGAAGATCCAGCGCCAGTCGAGATAGGTGACGATGAAGCCGCCGAGCGGCGGACCGACGATCGGGCCGATCAACGCCGGCACCAGCAGCCAGGACATGGCGCTGACCATATCCTTGCGGGCGACGCTGCGCATCAGCACCAGACGGCCGACCGGCATCATCATGGCGCCACCCATTCCCTGCAGCAGCCGCGCCAGCACCAGGAAGGGCAGCGTCGGGGCCAACGCGCAGAGGACGGAGCCGATGACGAAGACGGCGATCGCCGCCCTGAACACTGTGCGCGAACCGAAGCTGTCGGCCATCCGGCCGCTCGCCGGAATGAAGATCGCCAGGCTGAGGAGATAGGAGGTCAGTGAGATCGACATGGCCGGCGCGCTCACAGCGAAATCGCGCGCCATGGTGGGCAGCGCGGTCGCCAGCACGGTCGCGTCGATATTTTCCATCAGCATCGCACTTGCGACGATCATCGCGATCACCCGAAAATTGGGCGCGGCGCGCCGAACCATCGGCGCCTGGTAAATCTGATCCGACATCGTCCGGAATCACTCACGGTGGCGCGGCGGAGCAGAGGAAGCAGCAAGGCCGCGGGGATGACATGGCACAAAGCCAAGGGGAGACGATCTGCTATACGCCCGAGATCATGGCGGGGCTATGGCCTTTCTGGCAAAGCAGCTTTGACGAGAGGTAAAAGCAGATCACGATTCCTTGCATCAGCATGATCTGCGTGACGGCCGACCGACCGGGTGCGCAAGACCGGCTTGCGCGCGGGCCACCCCGGCCCTACCTATGAACAATGACCTCGACCCCGCAGAAAATCCGGTCCGGTGCGGCCTTTCCGTTCGACAACAGCTATGTCGGCTTGCCCGAGCGCTTCTTTGCGCCACAAACGCCGACGCCGGTGGCCGAGCCCCGGCTGATCAAGCTGAACGAACCGTTGGCCGCCGAGCTCGGCCTTGACGTCGAGACGCTACGCCGCGACGGCGCGGCGATCTTTTCCGGCAATCTCGTTCCCGAAGGGGCCGAACCGCTGGCGATGGCCTATGCCGGGCATCAGTTCGGCGGCTTCTCGCCGCAGCTCGGCGACGGCCGGGCGATCCTGCTCGGTGAGGTGGTCGACCGCAGCGGCAAGCGTTTCGATATCCAGCTGAAGGGCGCCGGGCCGACACCTTTTTCGCGCCGCGGCGACGGCCGGGCGGCAATCGGGCCGGTGCTCAGAGAATATATCATCAGCGAGGCGATGTTCGCGCTCGGCATTCCCGCCACCCGGGCGCTGGCGGCCGTGACAACGGGCGAACCGGTCTATCGCGAAGAGGTGCTGCCGGGCGCGGTCTTCACCCGGGTGGCGGCGAGCCATATCCGTGTTGGCACTTTCCAGTATTTCGCCGCAAGGGGCGACACAGACGGCGTGCGGGCGCTCGCCGATTATGTAGTCGACCGCCACTATCCCGAACTGAAGGCTGCCGAAGAACCCCATCTCGCGCTGTTTTCGGCAATCGCGGAGCGCCAGGCGGCGCTGATCGCCCGCTGGCTGCATGTCGGCTTCATCCATGGCGTGATGAATACGGATAATATGACGGTATCTGGCGAGACGATCGACTTCGGCCCTTGCGCCTTCATGGATGTCTATAACCCGGCGACCGTCTTCTCGTCGATCGACCAGCATGGCCGTTATGCCTATGCCAATCAGCCGGCCATCGGCCAGTGGAACCTTGCCCGGCTCGGCGAAACGCTGCTGCCGCTGATCGGCCCCGAGCCGGACGGCGCGGTCGACAAGGCCAATGCCATCATCCGCGCCTATGGCGAGCGGTTCCAAGCCGAGTGGCTTGCCGGCATGCGAAGAAAAATCGGCCTTGCCGGCGAAGAAGATGGCGATCTCGAGCTTGTCCAGGCGCTGCTGTCGCTGATGCAGGCACAGGGCGCCGATTTCACCCTGACCTTCCGGCGGCTCGCCGATCTGGCCGGCAACGACGGCGCAGAGCCCGCCTTTGCCCGGAGCTTCCGGGAACCGAAAGCCTGCACCCCCTGGCTCACGCAGTGGCGCGAGAGATTATCGCGCGATCCGCAGACATCGGCCCAACGCGCCAGCGCCATGCGCCGCGTCAACCCAGCCTTCATCCCCCGCAACCACCGGGTCGAACAGGCGATCGAGGCTGCGGTCGAACACGGTGATTTCTCGCTGTTCGAGGCGCTGCTCACCGTGCTGTCGAAGCCGTACGAAGACCGGCCGGAATTTGCCGCTTATATGGAACCGCCGAAGCCGGAGGAACGAGTGCTGCAGACTTTCTGCGGGACCTAAGCGGCTTCAATACAACCGTACCGTGACATCCACCTGCGGCAAATGCAGCCGTTGAAAGGCATCTCCCTCGCTCTATCTGCCTGACCGGCGGACCTTTTCCGCTGATCCCCCACCGGCTAACCCACGCGGGAGACAGCCTTATGGCGCTCGTCATCACCTCCATTCTCTTCATCATCATCGGCGTTGCGCTCGGCGGCGGCGGGCTCTGGCTCATCACGCTCGGCGGCAGCATTTTCTATCTGTTTGCCGGCCTGATGTTCCTCGTCACCGCAGCGCTGCTGCTGATGCGCAAGGCGGTTGCGCTCTGGGTCTATGCGGTGCTCGTGGTCGCCGCACTCGCCTGGGCGATCTGGGAGGTGGGATTCGACTGGTGGCAGCTCGGTCCGCGCGGCGGCGTCATCATCCTGCTCGGCCTCTGGCTGCTGACGCCCCGGATCCGTCGGCCACTCGGCTTTCGCAGCCCGACCGGCATCGTCTACGGCGCCAATCCCTGGCCGCTCGCCGTGCCGGTCATTCTCGCTATCCTCGTCGCCGTCTATTCGATGACGACGGATCCGCATGATCTGGCCGGCGATCTGCCGAAGGATGCGGTCGCCGCCAATCCAGCCTTCGGCGGCAGCGTGCCGGACGGCGAATGGCACCAATATGGCCGCACGCCGTTCGGCCAGCGCTATTCGCCGCTCGACCAGATCAATGTCGAGAATGTCTCCACCCTGAAGGAAGCCTGGCGGTACCAGACCGGCGACGTCAAGCGGCCGGAGGATATCAGCGAGACAACCTATCAGGTGACGCCGCTCAAGGTGAAGGACACGCTCTATCTCTGCACGCCGCATAACTGGGCGATCGCACTCGACGCCAAGACCGGCAAGGAGAAATGGAAATATGACTCGAACTCGGGCATGAATCCCAACCGGCAGCACCAGACCTGCCGCGGCGTCACCTATTATGCCGATCCTGATGTCGCCGCCGGCCAGCCCTGCGCCGAGCGCGTCTACCTGCCGACCTCGGACGCCCGGCTGATTGCGCTCGACGCGGCCGACGGCAAGGTCTGCACCAGCTTTGCCGATCAGGGCGTGCTGCATCTGGAAACCGGCATGCGCTTCAATCCGGCCGGCTATTATTATTCCACATCGCCACCGGTCGCGGTGGCGGGCAAGATCATCATCGGCGGGGCGGTGAACGACAATTATTCGACCGAGGAGCAATCCGGCGTCATCCGCGCCTTCGACATCAAGACCGGCGCACTGATCTGGAACTGGGATTCCGGCAATCCCGACGTGACGACGCCGATCGCCGACGGCCAGACCTACACCACCAACTCGCCGAACAGCTGGTCGGTCTTCAGCGTCGACGAGGCGCTCGGCATGGTCTACATCCCGCTCGGCAACCAGGTGCCCGACCAGATCGGCATCAACCGCAGCGACAATGTCGAGAAATTCTCTTCTTCGATCGTCGCGCTCGATATCGCCAGCGGCCAGCTGCGCTGGGTGCGCCAGACGGTGCATCACGACCTCTGGGACATGGACGTGCCGGCCCAGCCGGCGCTGATCGATCTGACGAAGCCTGACGGCAGCTTGGTTCCCGCCCTCGTCGGCCCGACCAAGCAGGGCGATCTCTATGTGCTCGACCGGCGCAGCGGCGAGCCGATCATCCCGACCAAGGAGATTCCGGCGCCCGGCGGCGCAGTCTCGGGCGATCATACGTCGCCGACGCAGCCGATCTCCGACCTCACCTTCTCGCCCGAGCCGCTTCGGGAAAAGGACATGTGGGGCGTATCGCTGTTCGACCAGCTCCTCTGCCGCATCGACTTTCACCGCTACCGCTATGAGGGCCGCTACACGCCGCCGTCGCTGAAAGGCACGATCGTCTATCCCGGCAATTTCGGCACCTTCAACTGGGGTTCGGTGGCTGTGGATCCGGAGCGGCAGATCATGTTCGGCATGCCGACCTATCTCGCCTTCACCTCGCGCCTGGTGCCGGCCGCCGACATTCCGCCGCGAGGACAGGACGAGAAGGGCAGCGAACAGGGGCTCAACCGCAATGACGGCGCACCATACGGCGTCTTCATGGGTCCCTTCCTCGGACCGCTGCAGATCCCCTGCCAGGCGCCGCCATGGGGCTATGTCGCCGGAGTCGACCTGCGCACCGGCAAGATCGCCTATATGCACAAGAACGGAACCGTCCATGACATGACGCCGCTGCCGCTGCCCTTCAAGGTGGGCGTGCCCGGCATCGGCGGGCCGATGCTGACCAAAGGAGGACTCGCCTTCCTCGGCGCGGCGGTCGACAATTACCTGCGCGCCTATGACGTGACCAACGGGCGCGAGCTCTGGCGGGCGCGCCTTCCGGCCGGCGGCCAGGCGACGCCGATGACCTATACGACCGACGACAACAAGCAATATGTCGTCATGGTCGCCGGCGGCCACGGCTCGGTCGGCACCACGCCCGGCGATTACGTGATCGCGTATACGCTACCGTGATGGGAAATCTTCTCGCGAGCTCCATGCGGCCGCCGCATGAGCCCCACGGAAAGTGGAGCGTTTCGATCACCCGCGTTTCCCTCACATTCCGTCATCGGCGGGCCTGACCCGGCGATCCATGCTGCGGGGCGCCGACTGGAGAGGTGACGTCCGGCGAAACCCACCCTGAAGTCAGGTGCATGGATGCTCGGGTCAAGCAAAAAGCGGATGCCGGGAGCCTCTATCGCCGGCCTCGGCGACATAGACGGCGGCACGACGGACACCAGCGGAGCGGAAAGCGAATGGGGCAGAGGTCTCCTTCGCCGCATGCCTACTCCGGCAACCCCGCCATACGAAGCGCCTCTATATAGCGGTTGCGGTCATCCGGTCGCCGGAACGGTGGGAGAATATCGGCGAGGTTCGAAAGCCGAAGCGCCGGATCCAGCAAGCGCAGGCGCGCAATCGTTTCCCCTGCTTCCGCTTTCCGCCCGGCCATGGCTTGGCCCGCCGCCATCACCCGCATCGCGCTCGGGTAATTCGGCTGGTGGCGCAACGATTTTGCGGCCCAGACGGCGGCGTCCTCGTAACGACCGGCGCAGAAGTGAGCCAGGCCGGTGTTGAACTGCCAGGCAAACAGGCGCGGATCCACGGGGCTCAGCCTCATGGCGAGGGCAGCATGTTCGACGGCCTTGTCCGGCTCGCCGAGGCAGGCTCGCACCCAACTGCTGACGCCCAGCGCAACGGCCAGGTACGGATTGAGGAAGAGCGCGCGATCGATGCAAGCCGCGCTGTCATCGAGGTCGCCGCCGACATAACCGAGCACATATCCGCCATAGGCGAGCGCGACTGCATCGTCCCAGCCGAGTTCGACGGCTCTTCTCGCCAGTTGGGTCGCCTCGGCAATTTCGTTGGCCGGATCGATCATCCAGCCATTGCTCTTGCGGGTCGCGTAGCATCGCGCCGCCCGGGCGTGGGCGATGGCAAAATCCGGATCGCGCTCGATTGCCTTCATGAATAGCCGCAGAGCCTCGTCGACGACTGATCTGTTGGTCACCGTCCGGTCGAAGGCCGCCAGCCCGCGGAGATAATAGTCATAGGCGTCGAGGCTCTCGGTCGGCTTGCGTTTAGCCCGCTCGATCTCCGCCTCTTCCACTTTCGGCGTTATTGCGCCGACAATGCTGGATGCGACCTGATCCTGCAGATCGAACAGGTTCGCCAAAGTTCCGTCAAAACGGTCTGCCCAGAGATGCGCGCCGGTCGAGGTGTCGATGAGTTGTCCGGCGATACGAAGCCGGTCGCCCGCGCGGCGCACGCTTCCCTCGACCACATAGTCCACGTCCAGCTCGCGCCCGACCCGCTTTATGTCGACGGCCTGCCCCTTGTAGGTAAAGCTCGAATTGCGGGCAATGACATAGAGGTGACGGAATTGCGCAAGAGCGATGGTGATATCCTCGACGATGCCGTCGGCAAAATATTCCTGCTCGACATCACCGCTCAAATTCTGAAACGGCAACACCGCAAGGGATGGCCGATCATGATGTTTCGTCGGAGCGGAGAAGACCTGCGGCTGCGGCTCGACTGCGGCCGCGGCCCGCCGATCACCGGATCGCTGCCGCGGTTGCAGCGAGGCAGCCAGGGACGACGTCTCCGCTTCGGGTTCGACATCCAGATGCTTCTTCAGGAGAGCTCGGCAGGTCTCGAACTGGCGCAAGGCCATGTTCTCGTGGCCGCGGAGAGCATGGATCCGCATCAACGCCCTGTGAGCACCCTCCGCCGTCGGGTCAGAGGCGAGAAGCCTCTCGGCAAGCGCTTCACAGGGCGGTTCTTCCGCGGAGCCTGGTTCCAAGAGAGCAAGGCTCAAACGTTCCACGAGCTGCAGCGCCTTGCGCTGATATGTGCTTCGGTACGGTGCGAACCACTCAGCCAATTCATCCGGAATGGACTCGCCTTCAAGCAGATCGCCGCGGTAGAGATCCGCTGCGGAGGCGAGATCTGCGCTCGCCCCCGTCCCCAGCTTCCGGTCGAAGAGCGAAATGTCGGCTTGATCAGGATCGACGAAAAGCGCCACCGTCTCCTGATCCCCTTCGATAGAGACGGTGGCGTCACTGCTCGCCGGGAACGACCGCCTGATGTCGACCAGCGCCTGCCGCAAACTATTGCGGGCCTGCTCATTAGCTCGTCCCGGCCAGAAGGCTTCGGACAGCACCTCCCTGCGACAGCCGCGGCGGCCTGCCAATGCCAGGGCAGCAAACAGCAGCGACGTCTTGCGCGTGGCGAAGCGGACTGGCCGGCCTTCTCCGGAGATGACCTCGAGACCGCCTAGCAACCTGATGCGCATAGAAAGCCCCCAGACTTTGAACCGCCGCTCGCAGAATAGCATTTGGGAAGACGGATTTAACACCGATTTAGCGGCGGCTTGTTGAAGTTTTCTTCCCGGTTCACGCTCAGCCGAACAGGCCGAAAACGCCCGCATGGCAGATTTCCACCCGCACATCACAAGTGGAGATCGGAAATGGCTCATACGGAAACACAGCCCATCGTCAGCGCGCCGACAAACCAGGTGGCTGGCCCCATGAACATCATCGCAAAGCTGATCGCTGGCCTGCAGGCGTGGCGACGGGCGGTCGTGAGCCGGCAACGACTGGCCGAGCTGACACCCGATCAGCTGAGAGACATCGGTCACCCGGAGGCCAATCGGCCCGTGCTCGAAATCAAAGCGGGCCTGATCACGAACTTGATGTCGATGCGATAATCAATTGCTTCTGAAGCGATTTAACACATCACACCATCTCGGTGATCATCCTGCCGACTTCGGCAAAGATCGGGTTGAGATCCTTCGTCGGCGCCGTCGCTTCGGCGATATAGACGGCAGCGACGATCGGCCCACGGTCCGGCGGCCAGATAACGGCGATGTCGCCGAGGGAGCCGTTCGGGCCGGTGCCGGTCTTGTCGCCGACCTTCCAATCGGCAGGCAGGCCCGCCCGCAGCCTTTCCTTGCCCGTGGTGCTCGCCACCAGCCAGGCGATCAGCTTGTCGCAAGAGGCCCCGGTCAACACCGAGCCGAGCGTCAGATTGCCGAGCGTATCGAGCATCGCATCCGGTGCCGTGGTGTCGCGCGGATCGTCCTTACGACCCTCGTTCAGTGTCGGTTCGGTGCGGTCGAGACGCGTGGTGCCGTCGCCGATCGAGCGCAGCCAGTCGGTCAGTGCCGGCGGGCCGCCGAAACTTTCGAGCAGCAGGTTGCCGGCGGTGTTGTCGCTGACCGTTACCGCCGCCTCGCAGAGTTCGGCGATCGTCATGCCGTCGGCACCGGCGTGTTTTTCGCTGAGCGGCGAATAGTCGACGAGCTTGTCCCTGCCGTAGGTCACCCGCCGCTCGAGGCTCTCCTGCCCCTTGTCGACGCGGGCAAGGACGAAGCCGGCCGCCAGCGCCTTGAAGGTGCTGCACATCGGAAAAGCTTCGCTGCCGCGATAGCCGAAGGAAATGCTCGTCTGGGTGTCGAGCACCGAGACGCCGAGGCGTCCGCCGGTGCGCTTTTCCAGCGCGGCCAGGCGACGCTCGATATTGTCGTCGCCCTCCCCCGCAGTTTCCTGTGCATTGGCCGCAAGCGCCAGCGTGGACAGGCCCAAAGCAGGCAGGCAGAGTGCCGAGCCGATCAGCATGCGGCGAGTAAGGCTGGGATCCATGAATTCCTCCGACGATTCGGAGAATAGAGCTAAGGACCGATTGCGGCGGCATCTCGTCCCCGCTGCAACCTTGTTGTCAGCCGCTGCACCCTTGTTGAGTAGCAGCGATTTCGTCCTCCGCCCGCAGCAATCAGGCGGCGCGCGTGACCTCGACCGTCACATGCGACAATTCTTCCAGCGCCGAAAGCCTGTCCTTGTAAAAGGCCGGATCGCGCGGCTGCGAGGTGACGACCGCGACAATCGCTGCATGATGGCCGGGGCCGACCTGCCAGACATGCAGGTCGGTGATCCGATCCTCCTCTGTCTCGATCGCCTGGCGGATTTCGCCCGGCAGGGTCTCGCCTTCGGGCATGACGTCGAGAAGGACGCCGCCCGACGATTTCAGCAGGCTCCAGGACCAATTGGCGATGACCAGGCCGCCGACGATGCCCATGATGGGATCGAGCCAGAGCCAACCATACAGGCTGCCGAGGGTCAACGCCGCGATGGCGAGCACTGACGTGAGCGCATCGGCCATCACATGCAGATAGGCGGCGCGGATATTGTTGTCGCCGGCCTCTGCGTGATGGTGGGCATGGTCGCCGTGACCGCCATGGCCGTGATGGTGTGCGTGGTGCCCATGCGCATGATGAGCATGCGCGTGCGCATGATGAGCATGCGCGGCATGACCGCCGCCGGCCAGCAGCCAGGCGCTGGCGAGATTGACGGCAAGGCCGATGACCGCGACGGCGATTGCCTGGGCAAAGCCGATCGGCACCGGATTGGAGAGGCGCAGCAGGCTCTCCCAGGCCATCAGCAGGGCGATCAGGGCAAGGACAATGGCGCTGGCGAAGCCGGCGAGATCGCCGAGCTTGCCGGTGCCGAAGGTGAAGCGCGGATTGCGCGCCTGCCGGCGGGCAAAGAGATAGGCGAGCGCAGAAATCAAAAGAGCGCTGGCATGGGTCGACATATGCCAGCCATCAGCGACGAGGGCCATGGAGCCGTAGACGGTGCCGGCGGCGATTTCCGCCACCATCATCACCGCCGTCAGCGCAATCACCAGCCAGATGCGCCGCTCGTTGCGCAAATGATCGGCCCCGAGGAACACATGATCGTGTTCGAGGGCTTTCACTTCGACTTTCCCGATCCCGGCATTCATTCCCAGGGTCCTTCTCTCATCAGCGGATATAGGTTCTCAGCACTTCAGATATTTCTTCGACCGCCTCGGCCCGGGCTCTGTCGTCCTCGGCATTGAGCACGTGCTCGCGCAGGTGATCATCCAAAACCTCGCCGGTCAGCCCGGTCAGCGCGCCCCGAATGGAGGCGAGCAGTTGCAGGATTTCGCCGCAGGGGCGTTCAGCCTCGAGCGCCCGCTCGACCGCTTCCAGCTGCCCCTTCAGGCGGCTGACGCGGGCAACAAGCTTCTTCTTCTGCAGGGTGGTGTGAGACATCGCGGACCTTCATGTAGCATAGGGGGGTATCCTATTGAGGTTCTCGGCTGGATTCAAGATCTGAGATGTTTCAGCGTCACGCACTCACGCCATTGACAAATGCCGCGTTTGCGGCGATGGATGCTGCATGATCAAGAACGTGCACCAGAGCCGCTCGTATTTTTGGCTGTACCTGTAAAGGGCGGCCGGACAGATCATATTGTCAACAAGCCGCCGTCAGGCGGCTTTGTTGTATCGGCAGCGTCCTGACGGCAGATTATCAAAGGACGCGAAGACCATGACTGAAATCGAAGACAGCGAAATTTCACTGATGCGCCCATCGGTGGTGACGATCCGCGCCGCCAAGCCGCGCGACCTGCCCGAGCTCAACGAGATGATCGCGCTGCTTGCCGCCCATCATGGCGACGCGGCCGCGACGACGCCGGAGCAATTGGAGCGCGACCTGTTCGGCCCGCTGCCCTGGATCACCGCGCTTGTTGCCGAAACCGGCGAAGGGCTGATCGGCTACGCGATTCTCGTGCCGCTCTACAGGGCGCAGGAAGGCAAACGCGGCATGGACCTGCACCATCTCTTCGTGCGCGACGGCCATCGCGGCCACGGCACCGGTCAGCTGCTCGTCGACCGCGCCCGCGAGACGGCGCGCAATGCCGGCTGCGGCTATCTCTCCGTCAGCGCCGCGACCGGCAATGTGCTCGCCCACCGCTTCTACGAACAGATGGATTTCACGCCGAGACCGGTGACCGGCATGCGTTACATGCAGTCGATCGCATAACCCGCCCCGCGAGTCTAAGTCTGTGTTGATGAGGAGATTTCATGCCTGACTTCAAACTCCATTGCTTCGCTCTCTCGGGGAACGCCTACAAGGTCGCCCTCTTCTTCGCCCTTGCCGGCATCGAGTGGGAGAGCATTTTCGTCGATTATCTCGGCGGTGAAACGCGAACCGAACAATGGCGCGAAACCATGAACGAACAGGGCGAGGCGCCCGTGCTCGAACATGGGCAAACGAAGATCAGCCAATCGGGGGTTATCCTCGACTACTTGTCAGAGGTGACGGGGCAGTTCGGGGCGCAGTCAGCCGAAGAACGGCGCGAGATCATGCGTTGGATCCTTTTCGACAACCATAAATTCACGAGCTATTACGCGACGTTGCGGTTCATCTATGGCCTTCAGAAGAGCGGCGAGACGCCGGTCGTCGAGTTTTTGAGGCTGCGGGCCAAGGCTGCCTATGCAATTGTCGACGGCCACCTTGCCCAACGAGCCTTTATGGTCGGCAACCGGCTGACAATCGCAGACCTCTCCTTGGCAGGCTACGTCTTCATGCCGGAGGAAACCGGGATCGATCACAGCGCCTATCCGGCGATCGCAGCCTGGAAAGACCGGATCAGCAGCATGCCAGGCTGGCGCCACCCCTATGATCTGATGCCGGGTCCCACCTCGCTTTAAACAATTTGAACAAGCGTCCTCGTCCGCCCGAATGGACGCACCGCGGCTTTAACGTCCCGGCACGGCCTTGAGATAGGCGGCGATCGCCTCGCGGTCGGCAGCCGGCAGGCGGGCGATATTGTGCTGCACATCGACCATCGAACCGCCGACGGAATCGAAATCGGGCGTGAAGCCGGTTTCGAGATAGTTGGCGATATCCGCCTCGCTCCAGTTGCCGATGCTCTTCGAAGCTGGGGTGATATCGGGTATGCGCCCCTTCCCCTCCGGATTAGGCGCGCCGGCGAGCCACAGATCGGCCTGGAAGCCGCCGAGCGCGTCGCGCGGCGTGTGACACTCACCGCAATGGCCGGGGCCTTCGACGAGATATTGCCCGCGCTTGATCTTGTCGTCGCTCTTGGCGAGCGCGACGCGCGGCTGATCGTTAAAATAGAGGAATTTCCAGCCGCCGAGCGCAAGGCGGATGTTGTAAGGAAAGGATAATTCATGCGCGGGCGCGACGCTGGCGCTCTTCGGCAGGGTCTTCAGGAAGGCGAAGAGATCGTTGACGTCCTTGTCGCTCATGCGGGAATAGGAGCCATAGGGAAAGGACGGGTAAAGATGCTCTCCGCCCGGGCCGACGCCGCGCTTCATCGCATTGCCGAATTGGGCGAGCGTCCAGGCGCCGATGCCGGCCTTTTCATCCGGCGAAATGTTCGGCACGTGGAAGGTGCCGAAAGGGCTCTTCAGCGCCAGACCGCCCGCCAGCGTCAGCCTGGCATCACCTTCGGAACCGGGTGCCGAATGACAACTGACGCAGCCGCCCGCCCAGAAGACCATCTCACCGTTTGCCGGATCCGGCGCGCCGAGACCGGCCCAATGGCTCTCCGGCAGCGGATCGGGCACGGTAACGACATAGACGGCGCCGCCGCCGAGAACGGCGACGCCGATCAGACAGAGCAGTAACCGGATGAACCTGCGGACCATGCGCCGCCTCCCCTGTTGCCGACGTGACCCGCCGTCGATCGCAAATCAGGCGATCCGCGCCGGCGGAGATTGCTGAGGCCGGGCTATCATTCCTTAATACGATAGGCCTTGTGACAGCCGCCGCAATTGGCGCCGAGTGTATTGAGCGCGGCACCGACACCGGCGGCATCGGCCGGGAGCTGAGCGAGGGCGGTTTCCGCGTCGGTCGAGAGCTTTGCGGCCCGCGCCTTGAAGTCATCCATGTTTTCCCAGACCTTGGGGCTGACCTCGGGATCATTCATATCGCTGCCCGGCTTGAACTGATCGGGGAAAACCTTGGCGGTGGCGGCGATCGTCGTCAGCGCCGACCTTACCGTCTCGGCATCATAGGGCTTCTCGCCCTTGGCGATGGCGGCCATGGCGCCCGCCGAACCGCCGATCTTCTTCATCAGCGCAATACGCGAATCATGGGTACCATCGGCGGCGGTCACCGAACCGAAGGCGATGGCGGCGATCGCTGCGGCGGCAGCTACTGCTTTCCAATTCATATTTCCTCTCCGTTTTCTTGAGGCCAGGGCAGCCGCTGGCCAATCTGCACCGGGAGCATGACAAAATCCATGCGTCTAGGCAGTCACGTTTTGCCGGAGGGTCATAAAAACAATGTGATAACCGGCGGCTCAGGCGGTTTTCCAGCCTTGCCAGAGGCTGAAGGCGGAGACCGCAACCAACAGCAGTCCGGCGCAGCGGCCGACAAAGGCCGTGGCGTCGGGATTTGCCACCAGCAGATCGCGGCTGCGGCCTGCCGTCATCGCCAGCGTTCCGTAAACGGCAAACTGCGTGACGACGGTCATGGCGCCCATGATCAGCCCCTGCAGCCAGATCGGGCCATATTCAGGCTTGAGAAACTGCGGGTAGACGGCGAACATGAAAATATAGGCCTTGGGATTGACGAGACAGGTTACGGCGCCCTGGCGGAAGGCGCGCCAGCCGGAGCGCGCCGTCGCCGGTCCGACCGCCTCGACGGTGATCGAACTGCGCATCAGCGAAACGCCAATCCAGATCATATAGGCGACGCCGGCAAAGAGCAGCAGGTTGAAGAGCTGCGGCAGCATGGTGACGAGCACGCCGACGCCGGCCGCACCATAGGCCGAATGCACGGCACCGCCCGCCATGATGCCGCCCGTTGCCGCGAGCCCCTGCCTGATACCGCCGGTCAGCGCGTTGGCAAGCACGAAGAGCATGTCCATGCCCGGCACGATGATGATGCCAAAGAGAAGGGTAAAGAAGAGCCAGAGGTTTTCATGGTAATTCATGTCAGTTGCCACCTTCAGTTCCACGGGCCATTTTCAAAAGACCCCGATTGATTTCAATCCGATAGGTGGCTCTATACGCAAACCCAACTGACAGTGTATTGTCAGGAGCGTGAGAAATGGAGAGGCAAAATGCGCAAGGCCTCGCGGCTTTTCGAGATCATTCAGATCCTGAGGCTCGCCAGAAAACCGATGACGGCCGCTGTCATGGCCGAGACGCTCGAAGTGACCGTGCGCTCGATCTATCGCGACATTGCCGCCCTCCAGGCAATGCGGGTGCCGATCGAAGGCGGTCGCGGCATCGGCTACATCATGCGGCCGGGCTTCGACCTGCCGCCCCTGATGTTCTCGATCGAGGAGATGGAGGCGATCGTTCTGTCACTGGCGCTGCTCGAACGCACGGCCGACGAGGAGCTGAAGCAGGCCGCCCGCAGGGTCAACCAGAAGATATCAGGCGCCGTGCCGGGGCCGCTTCGTGAGGCGATGAACAGCAAGGCGCTTTATGCCTGGGGCTCGACCGCGCAGCCGGCTGCCATCGACCTTGCGGTCGTGCGCCGGGCGATCCGCGACGAACGCAAGCTGATGCTCGCCTACCGCGACGAACTCGGCCGCGCCAGCGAACGGACGATCCAGCCGATCGCGCTGATCTACTATTCGCAGACCGCCAATATCGTCGCATGGTGCGAGTTGCGACAGGCGATCCGCAATTTCCGCAGCGACCGGGTGGAGGGTTGCGAGGAGGCCGACGATTTCTTCAAGGGCGACGGCGACCGGCTGCGGGATTTGTGGACGAGCGGCTGGACGCAGAAGGCTGTGTCTGCGTGAATCAGCCGCATGGCCGATCATCGACGCTCACATGCGCGTCGACGTGCCCCTCATCCGCCTGCCGGCACCTTCTCCCCGTAAACGGGGCGAAGGGGATATGCCGCGGCCCCTCCGTTCCTCATCAACCTCTGGTATGGCACGTCCCCTCGCCCCGTTTACGGGGAGAGGGTTAGGGTGAGCGGCAGCTATTGCACTGATCTGACGGCAGAGTGGCACAAGCCTGAGCAGGATGAAAAGACGTGCCGGCCCCGGTCGCAGCCTAATAAACCAGCGTGCGGCTTTCCTCTCGGCCGAAACCGCGGATCTCGATGCGGTTGGGGTGCAGCTCGACGATGGCGAAGGCGTTCTGGTTCTCGGTGTCGACCACGCCCCTGAAGTTGACGAAGTGGCAGGCGCCGGCCTTGCCGTAATTGCCGACATGGTCATGGCCGTTGAGATAGGCGACGACATGGGGCTGCGAGGCGAGCAGCGCGACGACGCGCTCGCTGTCCCACATGCCGTGCTCGCCGGGCGGATACACCGGATAATGGTTCATCACGATGACCTTCTCGCCGGCGGCAGCCGCGTTGGCGATCTCGTCGCCGAGCCAGGCGAACTGTTCATCGCTCAACGCTCCGTTCCAGTGATGGGCGTTCGCCGCCTCCTTGGCTTGCAGCTCCGCCAGCATCCGTGCGGCAAGAGCGCGATGAGGATGGTTTTCCGGCGGCGCGAAGGTACTGACCTCGTTGCCGTCCAGCACGATGAAGCGCCAGCCAGGACGGGAAAAACGGTAATAGGGCGCGGGCATGCCAAGACGGGCGGCGACTTCGGAAAGGTGCCCGGCGGAAACCGAGAAATCGTGATTGCCGAGCAGGAAGAGCGCCTCGTGCCTCAGCTTGCCGTAGACCGGCAGGATGTCGTCGAAGCTGGAGAAACTGCGGTCGATGACATCGCCGAGCGTCATGACGAAGCTCAACTCCTCGCCATTGAAGACCTCGATCGCCTCGGCGACCTTAACGAGGCTGTTGGCGTAATAACGGTCCATCGCCGCGTGCGGGGCAACCGCCGCATATTGCGGGTCGGCGATGATGCCGAAGCGGAACAGGGGAACAGCAGAGGACGACATGGAGCGTGATTAGGAGCGGCCGATGACAGGGCTGTGACGGCTTCACACGAAAAGAAAACACCCGGCGTTTGCGGCGCCGGGTGTCGAACTGGGTGAAGTCGCTTACTTCGTCGCTTCTTCGTAGCGTTCCAGGACGTAATCCCAGTTGATCAGGCTATCGATGAAGGCTTCGAGATATTTCGGACGGGCATTGCGGTAGTCGATGTAATAGGAGTGTTCCCAGACGTCGACGCCGAGGATCGGGGTGGCGCCGTGAACCAGCGGGTTTTCGCCGTTCGGGGTCTTGGAGATTTCGAGCTTGCCGTTCTTGACGGAAACCCAGGCCCAGCCGGAGCCGAACTGGGTGGCGCCGGCATTGGCGAAATCGGCTTTGAACTTGTCATAGCCGCCGAGATCGGAAGCGAAGGCTGCTTCGAGCTTGCCCGGCAGCTTGTTGCCGCCGCCGCCCTTCTTCATCCACTTCCAGAAATGGATGTGATTGTAGTGCTGGGCGGCGTTGTTGAAGAGCCCGGCATTGGTGCCGAAAGACTTCTTCACGACCTCTTCGAGCGAGAGATCCGAAAGGCCGGCTTCGGCGGCGAGCTTGTTGCCGTTGTCGACATAGGCCTTGTGGTGCTTGTCGTGGTGAAACTCCAGCGTTTCCTTCGACATGAAGGGGGCAAGCGCTTCGTAATCATAGGGAAGTTCAGGCAATTCGAAAGCCATGTCAGATCTCCTCTTGGCAATAGATTGCGTCCTCGGCAGGTGAGGCGGAACATAGGAGGGGAAAGGAGGAGAGGCAACCGGCGAAATATCAAAAAACGATCGGACGGAGGAAAATTTGCCTCAGTTTCAGGGCGAGATTCAAGCGCGCAAATCGCCCGCCATGCCGCCGCCAAAACCGCTTACACCGGCAACAGACACAGTGGAGATCAGATATGAAAAGGAATATAATCCCGCATCTTGCCATTGCCGCGCTTCCGTTTCTTGTCACTGCGGCCCGTGCCTCTTCGGACGAGGCCTGGGAACAGCTGGCAGCCGACGTGGAAGCCAAGTGCAGGAAGGCCGCGGTCGCGATCGAGAAGCCGAAGGCCGCCGTCGATCCCTTCGGCACCTCGCATTACGGGCTGGCCCTGGTGACGGGAAGGCCGAAAGGGGCCAAGGGGCTCATCGTCCAGATCTGCGTCTATGACAAGCAGGAGAAATCGGTCGAGATCGGCAGCGCGATGGATGCTGAGAAGCTCGGGTTCACGTCAGCGAGATAGCCGGCCACCGTGGCGGTTTGTGACTTCAGTCACATTCCGAGCGGAACCCAACCCCGCTCTCAGGAGTTGAAGTTCTCAGTTTTTGGAGCGCCGCGCCTCTGTGAGAGGCGCTCAGGCGCTCTATGTTTGCGACAAACGCATGATTTACCCCGAAAATCGATTCCGATTCTCAGGTTCATGCGCAGGGAGGGTCAGGCATGTCGGAGCGTCGCAACAGGGCGGACGATCAGCAGAAAATCTATCAGCGCTGGGCACCGGTCTACGACCGCGTCTATCGCGGCATCCTGCGCGACGGCCACCGCAAGCTGGCCGCATTTGCCGCCGCGGCCGGCACCGATATTCTTGAAATCGGCGTCGGCACCGGCCTGACGCTCGCCCACTATCCCAACCGATGCCGGGTGACAGGCATCGACATTTCCGAACATATGATCGCGCGGGCGCGCGAAAAGGTGCGGCGCGAAAATCTCCAGCATGTGCAGGCGCTCGAGGTGATGGATGCGCATGCGTTGCGCTTTGCCGACAAATCCTTCGACGTGGTCTGCCTGCCCTTCGTCATCACGCTCATTCCCGAGCCCGAGCGGGCGCTGGACGAATGTGCCCGGGTGCTACGGCCGGGCGGCGAGATCATCCTGGCGAGCAAGCTCGGCGACGGCGCGGGTCTGCAAGGTGTGATCGAGGCGGCGGTGGCGCCGCTGGTGCGCCACATCGGCTGGTCGTCCGCCTTCCGAATCCACCGCATCGTCGCCTGGGCCGAGCGCCGCGGCGATTTTTCAACAACCGATATTCTGCCGGTTTTTCCGAACGGCTTTTTCAAGATCGTCCGCCTGAAGCAGCGCGGCTTTTCCTCCTGATACCAAAAGTTTTTTCCGCATCGCCGATCCTGATGCTACCGTTCGCCTGAGGGGACTGCATGACATCGGATATCTTCTTCTTCATCGCTGTCGGCTTCTGCGCGCAGATCGTCGACGGCGCGCTCGGCATGGCCTTCGGCGTGCTGTCGACGACGAGCCTGCTGGCTTTTGGGGTGCCGGCGGCCAATGCCAGCGCCATGACGCATGTGACGGAAATGTTCACGACGGCGGCATCAGGCCTGTCGCATGCCTATCATCGCAATGTCGACTGGCGGCTGGTGGCGCGTCTCGCCCCGGCCGGCATGATCGGCGGCGCGATCGGCGCCACTCTGCTTGCCAATATCGACGGCAAGGTGATCGAGCCCTTCGTGTCGGCCTATCTGATCGCGATCGGCCTCCTGATCCTCTACAAGGCCTTCCGACCGCAGATCAGGCGCGAGGTGCGCGACTGGGCCGTGCCGCCCGTCGGCTTTTGCGGCGGCCTGCTCGATGCGATCGGCGGCGGCGGGTGGGGTCCTGTCGTCACCAGCACGCTGATCGGGCGCGGCCATGATCTGAAACGGGTGATTGGCTCGACGAATTTCACCGAATTCGCGGTGACGCTGACGATTTCGATCACCTTCGTCGTGACGCTCGGCTGGTCTGAGCTCAATTCGGCAATCGGCCTCATCATCGGCGGCGTCATCGCCGCCCCTTTCGGCGCCATCCTCGTCAAGCGCCTGCCGGTGCGGGCGCTGATGGTGGCGGTCTCGATGGTCATCATCACGACGTCGGCGTTGCGGATCTTCTAATGCCCTTTCGGCGGGTCAGAGATTGCGGCCGAAATAGACCTCTACGGCGGCGATCCTGTCGCCGCGGAAACGAAGGCTTTCCATGTTGGCGAAGCTTCCGCCGTCCAGTTTTTCAGCGCGGTAGCGGACAGCAGCCTCATCGCCGTTTATCGCCAGGAACTCGATGTGGATCGCGCGGAAGAGCGGCTCCTTTGGCCAGCAGCGCTCGAAATAGGCGGCTCGATCGATATGATCGTCGCGCGGGCTGGAAAAGGTGAAATCCTCCGTCAGCATCGCGCCGGCAATATCCTTGCGGTCAGCGAGATAGGCGGCGTAGAGATCACGGACGGTCTGCTCCCGTGTCGGGATCATGGCGTTCATGGCATGTCCTCCGATTGACTGATTGCATTACGCAATCGGATATGTCCTAGCACTTTTCCGAGAAATGATCGAGATTGCGGCGCGATTGCGCTACAGGATCGATGCAAGGAATGACAGACACACAATGGGGCGCCGGGGTTAAGCTTGGCTCGATCTACTGGAAGCGCAACCTTGCCGTCTCGCTGATCGGCTCCTTCACCACGATCGTGGCGATGACGCTGCTGCTTCCCTTCCTGCCGCTCTATGTCGAGGAACTCGGCGTGACCGACCATGCGGCGATCGTGCAATGGTCGGGCATCGCCTATGGCGCCACCTTTCTTGCCGCGGCCCTCGTTGCGCCGCTCTGGGGGCGGCTCGGCGACATCTACGGCCGCAAGCTGATGCTGGTGCGCGCCAGCCTCGGCATGACGCTGGCGATTTCGCTGATGGGCATGGCCGGCAATGTCTGGCAACTGGTGGCGCTACGCCTGTTCGTCGGGCTTGCCGGCGGCTACTCCTCCGGCTCGATGGTGCTGGTGGCGACGCAGACGCCGAAGGACCGCTCCGCCTGGGCGCTCGGCGTGCTCTCCTCCGGCATCATGGCCGGCAATCTCGTGGGGCCGCTGATCGGCGGAGCTCTGCCGCCGATCATCGGCATCCGCGGCACGTTTCTCGCCGCCGGCGGCATGATCTTTTTCGCCTTTCTCGCCACCACCTTGCTGATCAAGGAGGAGAAGTCGCCGGATCGCCGCCAGGCGGCCAAGGCGAGCGGCGGCTGGAAATCCATCGCCGACAGGCGGCCTGTTATCGCCATGCTGGCGACCGGCATGCTGCTGATGCTCGCCAATATGTCGATCGAGCCAATCATCACCGTCTATGTCGCCGAGATCGTCCCCGTCGAAGCGCAAGTGACGATGATATCCGGTCTCGTCATGTCGGCTGCCGCCCTCGGCAGCATTCTTTCGGCCTCCTGGCTCGGCAGGCTCGCCGACAGGATCGGCCACTGGCCGGTCATAGCAGGCGCGCTCGCCGTCGCGGGCCTGCTACTGATCCCGCAGGCCTTCGTCACCAGTTCCTGGCAGCTAATTCTCCTGCGTTTCCTGATGGGTGCAGCCCTCGGCGGGCTTCTGCCCTGCATCGCCGCCGTCATCCGCCATAGCGTGCCCGACAGCGCCGCCGGCAGCATTCTCGGGCTTTCGGTCTCCTCGCAATATGTCGGCCAGGTGGCCGGCCCTGTCCTCGGCGGTTTCGTCGGCGGGCATATCGGCATGCGGGCAGTTTTCCTCGGCACCTCGCTGCTGCTTGTCGCAGGCGCGGCCTATGCCTGGGCGGTGCGGCCGCGGGAGGTTAAGACATCAAACATGCGCGCTTCCGCAGATCAGCTCGACGCCTGAGCGGGCGATCGCCTCCAGCGTTTCGCGGCTGTCGCCGGCGCGGGCGCGCACGGCAAGCGAATGCATGACGGCGGAAGCGAGCCTTGCCAGCGCCAGCGGGTCGGCGCTTTCGGGAAGCTCGCCCCTTTCAACGGCAATGCGCATGCGCTTTTCGATCTCACCGTCGAAATCGTTCAGGCTGCGGCCGAGCACCTCGCGAACACGCTCATGTTCGACAGCCTCGACCGAAGCGGTGCCGATCAGCAGACAGCCGCGGGCGGCGGTTTCGCCATGCAGATAGATCGCCAAAGCACCGGCATAGACGCGCGCGAGATTGTCGCGCAGCGGCAGCGACGGATCGAGCGCCTGCTTCAGGACGTCCATGCCATCCTGCCGATAGGCCTCCAGCGCATCGAGATAGAGGGCCTCCTTATCGCCAAAGGCGCCGTAAAGGCTTGGGCGGTTGAGGTTGGTCGCGGCACTGAGATTGTCCAGCGAGGCGGCGGCAAAGCCCCTGTCCCAAAAGACATCCCGCGCCTTGCCGAGCGCTGCCTTGGCGTCGAAGGCCCGTGGGCGGCCGCGCTTCTTCTCATCCTTCATATTTGTACCACTTCGCAATAAATTCTTGACGAAGGACATTTTATGCGAAACAGTACAAATGTCCAATCATTACGGCGGGCGGAATCTCGCCGCCTCCGCAAACAGGGGAAACCGACGATGAAACTCTATATGCACGCCGCGGCCTGCTCGCTTTCGCCGCACATAATCTGCCGGGAGCTGGGACTCGACATCGAGCTCGTCCAGGTCGACCGGAAAACCCACAGAACAAGCAATGGCGAAGATTACCTTGTCATCAATGGCAACGGCTATGTCCCTGCGCTGATGCTCGACGACGGGAAGGTACTGACCGAAGGACCGGCGATCGTGCAGTTTCTGGCGGAAGGCTCGGCCCTGCTGCCGGAAGTCGGCGACATCAGGCGCAACGAGGTTCAATCCTATCTCAATTTCATCACGGCCGAACTGCACAAGCCGATGGTGCTGCTGTTCAATCCGATCTATTCCAGCGTGCATGAGGAGATCCGCGCGCTGATCTCGAAACGGCTTGCCTGGCTGAATGACCGTTTCACCGCACCCTACCTTACCGGCGATGCCTTCACCGTGGCCGACGCCTATCTATTCGTCTGCCTCAACTGGTCGCCCTGGATCGACATCGATCTGAAACAATGGCCTGATCTGCACGGCTTCATGGCTCGTGTCGCGGCGCGTCCCAAGGTGCGCGAGGCGCTGCAGGCGGAAGACCTTCAGGCGTTCGATGCCGACGGCGTCTATTTCGCCCCGCAAGCCTATCTTGCCTCGGCCGGACGGGCGGGCGAGCCAGTACGGCCGTAGCGCCGGCCGCTCTCAGAGTGCGTTGACGGCAACCGGCAGGGCGCGCTTATGCGCCGTCGCCCGATAGGCGGCAAGGATCCGGCGGCGAGCAATCTCGCCGACCGGCTTGCCTTCAAGAAAATCGTCGATCTCGTCATAGGTGACGCCATAGGCCTCCTCGTCGGGACGCAGCGGCCGCTGATCCTCGAGATCGGCGGTGGGCACCTTGAACACCAGATCGTCCGGCGCGCCGAGCCGCTTGGCCAGCAGTCGGACGCGGCGTTTGTTGAGCCCGGCAAGCGGCAGGATATCGGCCGCACCGTCGCCGAACTTGGTGAAGAAGCCCATGACGGCCTCGGCGGCATGATCGGTACCGATCACCAGCGCACCGAGCGCGCCGGCCAGCGCGAACTGGGCGATCATCCGCTGACGGGCCTTGATGTTGCCGAGGATAAAATCCTGCCGGCCGGCATCGGCGAAAGCGAGGCCGCCGTTTTGAGCGGCGGCCAGCATCGCATCCGCCGCCGCCTTGATGTTGACCACCATTGATCGGTCGGCGCCGATCGTGGCAAGCGCCCGCTCCGCATCGGCCTCGTCCACCTGGACGCCATAGGGAAGGCGCACGGCAATGAATTCTGCAGAGTGGCCGCTGTCGCGCAGCTCCCGCACGGCCTTCTGAGCGATGAGCGCCGCCGTCAGCGAATCGACGCCGCCGCTGATGCCGAGCACATAGCCGCGCATGCCGGAAGCGACGAGATAATCCTTGAGAAATTCGGTTCGCCGCTCGATCTCGTGCTCGGGATCGATCTCGGCGGCAACGCCGAGCTCGCGGATGATCTCGCCTTGTTCGTCGGACAGCACGGTCATGGGTCGTTTCCTCGGTGTTATGGAGTTCGCGGGCACTATGGCGGAAAGATGTGGGAAGGGTAAGTAAGAGGCCTCCTTCGCAGCTGCCGACTGCCCCTCTAACCCTTTCCCCGTAAATGGGGAGAAGGGACGTGCCCTGCGAGAGGTTGGTGGGGACGGCGAGATTGCGGCATGGTCCCCTTCGCCCCGCTTGCAGAAGGTGCCGGCAGGCGGATGACGGGCGGACGCGCCTACCTTGCGATCGTAAACAGCTCCACCGGCTCAACAAATCCCTTCAGCCGATGGGCTCCGACGGAGACGGCGTCCACTGCCCCCGCCTCTGTGCGGAACGGCGCCGACATCAGCATGGCCTCTCCCAACTCACTGCAGCCGGTCTGGATGCGGCTGAGCAGATTGACGTCGCGCTGATCAGGGTGAAGTCGAGACGGTTGCCGGAGCCGATATTGCCGTAGCTGACCTCGCCGTATTGCAAGGCGGTGCCGGCCTCCACGCCGATGCCTTCATATTGGAACGGTCGATCTCATCGAGAATGGCGCTGGCCGAGGCGAGAGCGGCGCCGCAGGACGACTACCGGCCGGTCGAATTCAGCATCAACGCCGTCTATCCCAACCGCAGCCATCTGGCGACGAAAGTACGACTGTTCATCGATCTGCTGGCGGAGAGATTTGCGGAGAATCGGAAGTAGATGACCTGAGGGGCAGTCATCGGGGCTATGGCTGCCCTCACAGCAAGAAAATTGCCCCTCACCCTAACCGTCTCCCCGCTCGCGGGAGAGCGGATGTGCCAAGCGAGAGGCGGGCGGGGAACGGAACGGTCGCGGAATATCCCCTATCATCTCGGCGAATGGTTCGATTGCGGGCGCTGCACATTTGCGGGCGATCTGCATTCACCGGCCCGCAACGCTTCCGCAAGGCGGAAATGACGATTGGCCGCTTCCGCGTCGCCTTTTGCCTGAGCGAGCAGAGCCAGATTGTAGTTCGTTCCCGGGTCGTCCGGTTTCAACTGGAGAGCGGCGAGGTAGTGGCGCTCTGCCGCGGGCAAGTCCCCGATCTCGTGAAGCAGGACGGCGAGATTATTATGGGCCTCCACATAGTTCGGCCTCGCACGAATGGCGGCGCGGTACTCTTCCTCCGCCCTACGCTGATCACCCGGTTCGAGCAGCATGGCATAATTGTAATGCGCCTCTGCGTAATCGGGCTGATGCTCCAACGCTCTCACATAATGGGCTTCTGCACCTGCCGTATCTCCCATCCGCTCCAAGAAGACGCCGTAGTTGTTATTGGCCTCGGCGAAGGCGGGTCGGAGACGAAGGACTTCCCGGTATTGGCAGTCGGTCTGAACCGGATCGTCATTCGCCTCGAGAAGGCCCGCATATCGCAGACGAGCATCCACAAAGTCGGGACGAAGGCGAATGGCGTCACGATAATGCATTTCCGCGCAGCCTATATCTCCCATTTCCTGCAGCAGGATCGCATAATTATAATGGCCTTCGGGATAATTCGGCCAAAGGCGGAGCGCCTCCTGGTAATGCTCGGCGGCTTCGACGGCGTCACCCAGCCTTTTCAGAAGAATTCCGAGATTGTTGTGAGCCTCCGGGTATGTGGCGCGGAGTTCCAGTGCCCTGCGATAGCAAAGCAGTTCGTCCTCCACCGCACCAGCACTTCGCGATCCGAACCCGACCCCTCTCAGGAACCAGTCCTCCGCGGTCATTTTGTCCTCGGGCCTTGCGGCAAGTGCGGCCTGGTCGACGGACACCATCCTGTAGAGCTGGCGACAGGCCAGAAAGTCGCCTTTGAGCTCGAAACTTCCAGCATCCTGGAAATTATAAACGGGAAGGTCGATAAGCTCGAGAATAGTCTGTGAGATAAACAACGAGTCCGGGTCGGCGCTCGCTTCCACACGCTTCGCGATATTGATAGCCCGGCCGATCCACGCGTCGTCGTCTGAAATCCGGTAGCATTCGCCGAAGTGGCAGCCCACGCGGATGGGAAGATCATGCCCGTACTGAGATGCGGCCAGAGAACGGCGGCGTTGCTTCCAATACGCGATAAGCTTCAGCGAGAAGTGAACCGCGACGTCCGCGGATTCGAAAAGAAAAAGGTGACCATCCCCCGTGAAGTTTTCATGCCGCCTGCCGTACTGGCTGGCCAGGGACTGCGACAGGTAGCGATATTCCGTGACGATTTCCGCTGCCGCATCCCGTGAGACATTGTTCCAGACCGCGGAGTGGCGGACGAGATCGGTGAAGATAACGGCGAAGTAGATACTCATTTCGTTTACCGCCGATCGGCGCTATCATCTTACAAAGTGAGCGCATCGAGGTTGAACTTCATCCAGTACACAGAAGGAAACCCATCATGCCACAGTATATGGTCGAAAGACACTTGCCCGGCATCACTCCGCAGCAGCTTTCAGCCGCCGCGGCACGCGCAAAGGTCGTCACTGCTGAAATGACCGCACAAGGCAAGCCGGTCAGGTATCTGCGCTCGACCTTCGTGCCATCGGAAGAGAAATCTTTCTGCCTATTCGATGCGCCTTCTGCCGAGCATGTCGAGGAAGCAAACCAGATCGCGCAAATTCCTTTGCAGCGTATTATCGAAGTCCAGCACATTGCTGCCGACGATCTGGCCTGAGATACTATTTTCAAAGGATCGACGGTCGCGACCTGCGAAACGCGGTCCAACGGGTTGAGACCCGTGGCTCGACCCACGCCAAGGTATTGGCAGGCGGATGAGGCGCAGACTTGAAACTTACCAGCTCGGACCTCCCATGCCCTACGCTTGCGCTTGGGACGTTCGCGGCTGCAATCAATTCACTGGATCGATTGCTCCCGCTTCGCCGGACCTCTCCGGCCCTGCGCTTGCGCTCCGGGCGTTCGCAGTTGCAATCGATTCACCGGATCGATTGCTTCGGCTGCGCCGAACCACTGCTCACTCCTCGCTCTCACTCCTTCCATGGGCCCAGTCCATGTAGAGTTCCAGCGCCTTGCGGGTGACGGGACCTTCCTGGAAATTGCGGTCGTCGAGGCGAGTGACGCCGACGACCTTGGAATAGTTTCCGGTGGTGAAGATCTCGTCGGCCTGCATGAAATCCTCCACCGAGAGCGTGGCTTCCACAACGTCGAATCCGGCCTTGCGCAAGAGGCCGATGACGCGGGCGCGGGTGATGCCGGCGAGGAAGGTGCGGTTGGCGGCCGGCGTCATTACCACGCCGTCGCGCACCAGGAAGACGTTGGAGGAGGCGGTTTCGACGACGTTGCCGTTGAGGTCGCGCACCAGCGCATTGTCGAAGCCGCGGCTGCGGGCCTCGGCGATCATGCGGCCGCTGTTCGGATAGAGCGAACCGGTCTTCGCCTCGGTCATCGCCGTTTCCGGCGAGGGACGGCGATAGGGCGAAACGGTGAGGCTGGTGCCGCCATGGCCGCCCATCGGCGCCTCGAACAGGCAGAGCGCGAAGCGGGTCGATTCGGCATCGACGGAGACGACGCTGCCGGGCGAACCATGTTCACCCCAATACATCGGCTTGATGTAGATCGCCGTGGCGCCATCGAATTTGGCAATACCCTCCCAGGCGAGTGCGGCGATTTCCTCGGCCGATTTCACCGGCTTCAGGCCCATGGCGAGGGCGGAACGGTTGACACGCTGGCAATGCAGGTCGAGATCCGGCGCGATGCCGTCGAACCAGCGGGCGCCGTCGAAGACCGAGGAGCCGAGCCACATGGCGTGCGAGGTCGGCCCGATCAGCGGCGGATTACCGGGGAGCCACTCCCCGTCGACATGAGTCCAGGTGGTTGAACGCGGTGATGTATCGACGGCCATGCTGCCCTCCCTATCAAATCGGGAAAGCAAAAGCCGCAGCGGCAAGCCCGGTCAAGGACAAATCCAGGTGGGAAATGCGGAAGCAAGAAAAATGCCGGACCACACCGCCGGGCCGCAATATTCGTGCGCGGCGACGCGAGCTTCGGCGATGGGTGCATCAGCAAAAATGATGGAATGAATGTTGGATCGGCCAGCTGCCGCATGCGATGATGATGAACCGCGGATAGCTGCAAGGAAGACGCCGATGAAAGCCATGTTCTACGAAGCCTTCGAACAGGCGCCCGAAATCCGCACCCTGCCCGATCCCACGCCTTCCGAAGACGGCGTCGTCATCGCGGTCGGCGCAAGCGGTCTCTGCCGCAGCGACTGGCACGGCTGGATGGGCCACGATCCCGATATCCGCCTGCCGCATGTGCCGGGACACGAGCTTGCCGGGCGGGTCGTCGCCACCGGCCGCGGCGTCATGCGCTTCAAGGTCGGCGACCGGGTGACCGTGCCCTTCGTTTCCGGCTGCGGCCATTGCGCCGAGTGCCATTCCGGCAACCAGCAGGTCTGCCCGAACCAGTTTCAGCCGGGCTTCACCCATTGGGGCTCCTTCGCCGAATATGTGGCGATCGATTATGCCGACACCAATCTGGTGCACCTGCCCGATTCGATCGAGGACGCGACGGCAGCAAGCCTCGGCTGCCGCTTCGCCACCTCGTTCCGCGCCGTCGCCGACCAGGCGCGCACCGGGCCCGGCGAATGGATCGCCGTGCATGGCTGCGGCGGCGTCGGCCTGTCGGCGATCATGATCGCCACCGCACTCGGCGCCAATGCGATCGGCATCGACATATCGGAAGAGAAACTCGCCTTCGCGCGCGAATGCGGGGCGGTGGCGACGGTCAATGCGTCTGAAGTCACCGACGTAGCCGAAGCGGTGCGCGAGATCACCAAGGGCGGCGCGCATGTCTCGATCGACGCGCTCGGCCACCCCGCCACCTGCTTCAATTCGATCAAGAATCTGCGCCGGCGCGGCCGGCATGTGCAGGTGGGGCTGATGCTCGGCGAATACGCCACCCCGCAGATTCCGATGGCGCAGGTGATTGGCCACGAACTGGAAATCTACGGCAGCCACGGCATGCAGGCCTGGCGCTATGACGCGATGCTGGCCATGCTTTCGGCCGGCAAGATTGCCCCGCAGAAACTGATCGGACGCCGCGTCAGCCTCGAGGAGGCCGTGCCGGCGCTGATGGCTCTCGACAAGGCTGAGGCGACAGGGATCAGCGTGATTACGCGGTTTTCATAGGGAGCGTTTCCCCCTCCCGGCTGGGACGAACACGAGAGGAAGCGATAACTTTCCCGGAACGACCAATGACTCCTTTGGGGCCGCTCTTTGACCGGAAAAGTCGAGAATGCGGAACAAAATTCGGAAGCACCCCAACAAGCAGAAATCGGATGAGCTTGATCTCTGCTATGGAACCTCAGCATAGCGGATGATGCTCTGATTTTGGACGTTGGCGACTAGTTCATCAGAACGAGACAAAAATCGGCGGAGCAAAGGCGAGGAATTTGAATCGTTGTATCCTAAGGCGAGATCAATTGTCGGAGGCACACCCTCAAGTGCTCTAGCAACGACATTTGGCGTCAGCATATTTTGCGCATAAAGCGGAATAAGCGTTATTCCACCTGTAGACACGACGAGCGACATTGCTGATGGTAGGACTTCGCCTTCGTACTCTGCCTTGAGTGTGATCCCAACGTTCGACGCGTAATCTTGGATCACGGATTGCAATACGGGAGAAATTCTAGCGGAACTGACGTAAGTTTCGCGGGCAAGGTCCTGCGGCCGGATCTTTTTGCGCGACGTCAAGCGATGGTCCGCCGGCAGCACGGCGATCAGTGGCTCCTTTGCTAAAAACTTGAAGGACACACCAACACTCTGCGTCTCGGGGCGAAGGAAAGCGACGTCCAGCTTGCCTCGCATCAGTGCCAGAGCAAGGTCCGGGGAAGACTGACTGGACAATATGATTTCAACCTCCGGCGCTTCCTCACGAATTATGCGCAATGCATGGGGTAGCCACACGACCTCTTGCCCTGCGAGAAAACCGATAATGAACGACTGCTTTTCCGGCCGTTCTGCCCGCCGGGCCCCTTCCGCAGCCGCCTCGACTTGCAATAACGCCAGCCGCGCGTGATCGAGAAAAACTTTGCCGGCGGCGGTGAGCGTCACGCCGCGCGACTGCCGTTCCAACAATTTTACACCGACTTCCGTTTCCAGATCGCGAATTTGCCTGCTGAGTGAGGGCTGGGAAGTGTGAAGCCGCCGCTCTGCTGCGGTCAGCAAGCTTCCCTCCTCCGCAACAGCAACAAAATAGCGCAAATGCCTGAGTTCCATTGGGCCCTCGCTATACCTTTAAGGCATAGCTCGAACGTAGAAGGTATTTGTCTTTGATAAAAGGGGAATTTAACTATCGTCGCAATTTCTGGATATAATCGAACCCGCCTCACCGAAGTACTTCTCAACCAACTCTGTCCAATCGGAGAGGAAACGCTAAATGTCGAAAGAGCCTATTGCAGTAGCTCGTCGATGAATGGCTCTAATTGATTGATTATGATCTTCAAATTAATGTTTAACCGCGCAGATGGAGCGACGCGATGCCTACAATTACAACCACGGATGGCGTAAACATCTTCTACAAGGACTGGGGCTCAGGCCAGCCGATCGTTTTCAGCCACGGCTGGCCGCTGTCGGCGGACGACTGGGACGCCCAGATGACCTTCTTCCTTCACCACGGCTACCGGGTAATCGCCCACGATCGGCGCGGCCACGGCCGGTCCGACCAGCCCGGCACCGGCAACGACATGGACCACTGGGTTGCCGACCTCGCGGCCCTGACCGAGCACCTCAACCTGCGGGACGCGATTCACATCGGCCACTCCACAGGTGGCGGTGAGGTGGCTCGCTATGTCGCCCGCCACCCGGAGCGCGTCGCGAAGGCAGTACTGGTCGCTTCCCTGACGCCGAACATGTACCGGAGCGGGGACAACCCATCCGGTCAGCCGTCGGAGTGGTTCGAAGCGATCCGCGCGGGCGTGCTGGGCAACCGGTCGCAGTTCTTCCGGTTCGTCCCTGAAAACCCGTTCTACGGCTACAATCTCGACGGGGCCGAGCCTTCGGAGGCGATCATTGCGAACTGGTGGCGCCAGGGCATGGCCGGTGGTGCCCTGGCTCACTACGCGACCGTCGACTCTTGGCTGGAAGATTATACCGAAGACCTCAAGAAGATCACCGTGCCAGTGCTGGTGATGCATGGTGAGGCCGATCAAGTCGTCCCCTTTGCAAGTTCCGTGCCGCGTGCGGTCGACCTGCTCAAAAACGGGTCGCTGAAGACCTATCCGGGCTACCCCCATGGCATGCTGACCACACATGCAGATGTCCTCAACCCCGACCTGCTCTCGTTCATCAGGTCTTGACGACATCGACCGGACCGCGGCCGTCACCCAACGTCGGCCGGACGATCTGTCACCCGGAGTGCCGGGTGACACCTGTCGCCATCGACATGCCGGCATCGCTGGTCTCATCGACCAATCGCTAGGTTCACTGCACAGGCATATGATCTGTCACTGCCTGAGGTAACGGAACGGTTCTGCGGTTGGTGGACAGTTTCCGGTATTTTGACGGTGTTAGGTTGTGGTGGCGGAGAAACACCCGGTTGAAATTTGACAGATTGCGATAGCCCACCTCGAAGCAGATGTCCGTTATCGGTAGAGAGGTATCGGTCAATAGCTGGCCCGCCTTCCAGATACGAAGCTTGTTGACGTGGTCGGTGAAGCTGTGGCCGCTGTTTTTCTTGAAGAATCGCGAGAAGGCGCTGTCGCTCATGCCGACCATGCGAGCCATATCAGGCAACCGGATATCCTCCGACAGGTTGGCGAACAGATATGCGAAGACCTGTTGCAGGGCTTCGAGCGAACCATAGCTCAGGTCCGGCACGTAAGCCTCCGAAGACAGCGTATCGAACTCGTCGGTGTCCCGCAGCAGCGAGAGCAATGACAGGAAGGTCGAAAGCCGCACCGAGCCGGACTGGAACTCCATGTCGAGTATCAGCGCCTCAGCCCGTTCCCGCGCTCGGCCCCTGAAGGAGAGCCCCCGCTTTGCGCGGGCGAAAAAGTCACGCAGCCCCGCCAGTTCCGGCAGGAAGGCCGAAGCCTGCTCCAGCTTGGCCGGCAGAAACTGGATGACGATGTCACGTCCTGGAATGCGCTCATCCGGCCCGAGCGGCGTCACCCAGTCGTGCGGCAGGTTGCTTCCGATGACGGAGATATGGCCCGGGGTGAACGCGCCGACATGATCGCCTGCAAGTAGGACGCCGCTGGCGTTGGGAATATAGTGGATTTCCACCTCCGGGTGGAAATTCCAGACGTTGCGTTCCCACGGATAGTCGTCGCGGCGCCAGAGGAACGACTCGTCCGCGCCGGTCAAGACATATTCAAATCTCGCGACCGTCGGCGAAATAACTGACATTGCGCACATCCTCCCGTGTCTCCCAGCATGCCCCATACGCCGACAATCAATATTAGATTGTGCAATGCACACAAGAAACCATGAATAAATTCGGTATTTCGCGCATGAGAGTATCAGTATTGCGCAACGGCCGCGCTTGTGTCCACCCGTTCTTTCTACAACTATTGTGGTCCGTTGGGCGTCTTGGAGGAGAGTTTAGACGCACGACCGGACCGACTTTGCGATCCAAATGGAGGAGAACAATGAACAGTTTCGTCAAAGCCGTGGGCGTCGGCTTCATTTCGCTTGGCCTTTGGAGCTCGACCGCTCTTGCTCAGGATTCCTGGTGGAAGACTGCCGCCCAGCCCTATCAGGGCGCAACCATCCGGGGCATCTCGGAATCGACCCCAGCATCGAAATATGTCGAGCAGGTGCTCGGTCCGAAGTTCACCGAAGAGACCGGCATCAAGGTCGAATTCGAGGCGACATCCTGGGACCAGATGTACGACAAGGCGATCAAGGACATGGAGGCCAATACCGGCATCTATGACTTCGTCTATATCGAGCAGGACATCGTATATACGTATCTGGCCCGGAACTTCCTGGTCGATATCACCAAGTCGCTCGCCGATAATGCGAAGATCGCTTCGCCGGACTTCAAGCCGGAGAATTTCACCACTTTCCTGAACTATTTCAGGGATCCGAAGTCGGGCAATGTCATGGGTGTTCCCATGGAAGCATTCATCAAGCCTTATCTCTACCGCAAGGATCTTTTCGATGATCCGGCGATCCAGAAAGCCTACAAGGATTCCACCGGTGCGGATCTGAAGCCCGCGACGACGCATGAAGAGTATACCCAGATCGCCAAGTTCTTCACCGAATACGGCGCAGACAAGGAGCTCTGGGGAACCACCGTACAGGCCTCGTCGAGCCACCCCGCCGCCTTCTACGAATTCTTCGAGTCGGTCGCGCCGACCTTTGGCGTGTACAACTGGGGCATCGATGGCACGACCTTCGCGGCCACCGAAGCGAATGGCGGCCAGATGAACTCCGCCGCCGCGAAAAAGGCGCTCAACTACTGGATCGGCCTGCTGAAATACGCGCCGCCGGAATCGACGTCGTCCACTTGGGACGAGGTTGCCGGGACATTTGCCGCCGGCCGCGCAGCCCAAGGTCTCGTCTACGGTGAAAACGCTGCCTGGATCGCTACCGACGAAAGCAAGTCGACCGTCGTCGGCAAGGTGGGAGTGGCATTGCCTCCGGTCGAGGCGGGTGTCATGGAGGCAGCCGAATCAGGCAAGGGATATATCGGCTATTACGATGGTGGCGCGTTCGGCATCCCCCATTCGTCCAAGAACAAGGACGCGTCGCTGCTATTCCTGCAGTATATCGGTCAGGCTTCAGTGCAGACCGACTGGGCGTTGGCCGGCTCCCGCATCGTCATGAACTCGACCTACGACGATCCCAAGATCGTCGATCAGGACAAGAAGATGAACGGCTACTACACGCTGATGCGTGAGGATGGAAAGCTGTTCGCCGGAGCGCCGCCGTTCCCGTTCCACGCGCAAGTTCTGCAGGTAGTCGCGCCGTTCATCTACAAAGCGATCGTCGGTGAGATCAAGCCGGACGATGCGTTGGACCAAGCCGCCACCGCAGCTGAGGCTGAACTCGTGAAGCTCGGCTACCGCAAGTAAAAGACCGCACCTCCCAAGCGGTTGGCGGCCGCCTTCAGCAAGGTGGCCGCCCCTTTCCTGACTGCGGTTTTCGGGCCTGCCCGCGACGCTGGTAGTCAGGCGAATTAGTTCAAGGACGATCTGACGGAGCGCAGGATGAGACAATCCAACATCGGATGGCTGTTTCTAACACCAGCCACGCTAATCCTGTTCGTCGTCGGGTTCGTCCCCTTTATCTACATTCTCTATGTCGGCTTCTTCGACTGGAACACCAACGCAGTCGACCCAACCCTGCGCTGGGCCGGCCTTCAGAACTATCGCAGCCTCGTTTTTGACACGACATTCCTGAACTCGCTTGCGCGCACGCTGGTCTTCGCATTCTTCGTCGTTGTGAGCGAACTGTTGTTAGGCTACGTCCTGGCCCGCGCGCTGATGGCGGACCGCCTGTGGGGCCGGCAGTTCTTTCGCACGATCCACACACTGCCGATCGTTGTCGCGCCCATTGCAGTCGGCGCTACCTGGCGGCTGCTTTGCGTTCCCGGCTTCGGCATCGTGCCCTATTACCTGAAACTGTGGTTCGGCATCGACTACAACATCTCGACTAATGCCTATCACGCCTTCGTCACGGCGATCATCATGGACCTGTGGCATTGGACGCCGTTCGTTACGCTGTCGCTCATGGCGGGACTGACCGCCTTGCCGAAAGAACCGCTCGAACAGGCGCAGATCGACGGCGGCAACAAGCTGCAGATTTTCTGGTACGTGATCGTTCCGATGTTGAAGCCGGTGCTGCTGACAACCGTCTTCATCCGGCTGATGGACGCATTGCGCTCGGTCGACGAAATCTGGATGCTGACCAAGGGTGGCCCGGCTGAGGCGACCCGGTTCATCGGCCTTCATATCTGGATCAACGTCTTTCCGAAGACCGATTACGGCTACGGTGCGGCCATGTCGCTGCTGACGCTATACGTCACGATCGTTCTGAGCTGGCTGCTGTTCGTTGCCATGACCGGCCGCAAGGGAGGCGCACAATGAGACGTTCCGGTATAGCGTCCTTCGTCCTTTGGATCTGTCTGACCATTCTGACACTGCTTCCGGTCTGGTGGATGCTGGTCGTTTCCATGCGCCCCCGCGTGAAGCTTTATTCGAAGTCGTTCCTCATCGACGATCTTTACTGGAACAATTTCCTGGCGGTGCTGAACAGCTCGACCTTCCTGCAGTATCTCTGGAATTCGCTGATCGTGGCGACATCGAACGCAGCGCTGGTGTGCGCGCTCGGCCTGCTCGCGGCGTTCGGGCTGTCGCGTTATAAAATCGGCGGCGGTGACAACGTGTTTTTCTGGCTGATCACCAACCGCATGGCGCCGCCAGCCGTGTTTCTGCTGCCGCTCTTCCTGCTGTTTACCAAGTGGTTCGTGTTCGGCGATTTCATGCTGTTCGACACGAAGATTGGCCTAATCCTGCTCTATTGCGTCTTCAACCTGCCCTTCGCCGTCTGGCTCTTGAAAGGCATGCTCGATGGGATCCCGCTGGAGCTTGACGAAGCGGCGCGGGTCGATGGTGCGACAACCGGCCAGGTGCTGTCCAACGTCATCCTGCCGCTGGCGCGGCCGGGGTTGGCCGTCACCTTCATCCTGACCTGGATTTTCGCCTGGAACGAGTACCTATTCGCAGCGACCCTAACGTCGTCGGCTCACGCCAGGACCGTGACGACAGCGCTTGCAGAATATGTCTCGGTGACCGGAACGAACTGGGGCGAGATGGCAGCGATGGCGTTCCTGACCACGCTCCCGGCCCTCATCGTGCTCGGCTTCGTCCAGAAGCACATCGTGACCGGCCTCACGTTCGGCGCATTGAAAGGGTAAGATGATGGCTGGCGTTCAACCCCAGAAAACCCAACGCGACGGATTCCTGCCTATCCGAACCAACGGCTTCGACAGGGGCTTCATCTCGGTCGTGATCCTAATCCTGGTGCATCTTCTCTGGATGCGCTTCCTGGAGGGCGTGTTGCCCCTATGGGTGGCGACGGTGCTCTGCCTGGCGCTGGCCGTGTTCATTATCCGAAAGGGCTGAAGACATGAGATCACTCGTCCTCGAGCGCAAAGACGAACTGCGCATTCGCGACCTGGACCCGAAGGAGGCGCTCGGTCCCACCGACGTGCGCATCGCCATCAAGACCGTCGGCGTCTGCGGATCGGACGTTCACTATTACACCCACGGCGCGATCGGCCCGTTTGTTGTGCGCGAGCCGATGATCCTCGGCCACGAAGCCGCCGGCATCATCGAAGAGGTCGGCAGCGCGGTCCAGAACCTGAAAGTGGGCGACCGCGTTTGCATGGAGCCCGGCATTCCCGACCCTCAGAGTCGCGCGTCGCGGCTGGGTCTCTACAATCTTGATCCCGCGGTGCGCTTCTGGGCGACGCCGCCGGTGCATGGCGTACTGAGACCGAGCGTGGTCCACCCGGCGGCCTTCACCTTTAAGCTTCCGGACAACGTTTCCTACGCCGCTGGCGCTATGGTCGAGCCGCTGGCTGTAGGCTTTCAAGCAGTCTCCAAGGCGAGGCTGACGCCCGGTGCGATCGCGCTGGTCACGGGCGCCGGGCCGATCGGCATGGTGACAGCGATCGCGGCGCTGTCGGCTGGTTGCGCCAGAGTTATCGTTACCGATGTTGTCGACGAAAAGCTTGCCGTGGCGCGCAAGCTCGGCCCTGCCATCATGACCGTCAATGTACGCTCGCAGGACCTGAAGAGTGTCATAGCCCGCGAAACCGACGGCTGGGGCGTCGATGTCGTCTTCGAATGTTCCGGCGCGGCCGACGTGATCGCCGACACGGCGCACCATGGTTGCCCCAGCGGCGCCATCGTCCTTGTCGGCATGCCCCTGAAGCCGGTCCCGCTCGATGTCGTCATCGCCCAGACCAAGGAGCTGCGCATCGAACACGTGTTCCGCTACGCCCATGTCTACCCGCGCATCGTCGCGCTGTTGGGATCGAACCAGATCAATGTCGACGCGCTGATCACCGATACCTACGCTTTCGAGGATTCTGTCGAGGCGTTCGATTACGCCGTGCGACCGAAGCCGTCCTCCGTGAAGATCCAGATCGAGCTTGGGAGGTAGCATGTACCTGCGGAAGTTGGATCTCAGTGGCGGATGCAGGATACACCTGGTGGTGAAGCTGCCCGTGGACCCGTCCCGAATGATCGGCGGCCAAGCCGCCACAACTGACTAAGGATTGACACATGGCGACGATCGAGCTCCACCAGGTCGACAAGCATTACGGCTCCTATCACGCACTGCGCAACATCTCGTTCGACATAGCCGACGGTGAGTTCGTCGTGCTGGTCGGTCCCTCCGGTTGCGGCAAATCCACGCTGCTGCGGTCGCTTGCCGGCCTTGAGGAGATCACCGGCGGCACGATCAAGCTTGGCGGAAATCGCGTCGACAACATCGCCGCCAAGGACCGTGACGTGGCGATGGTGTTCCAGAACTACGCGCTCTATCCGCACATGACCGTTCGGGAAAACATGGCCTTCGCGCTGAAATTGCGCGGCGAGAATCTTGCGGATCGCAATACCAAGGTCGACAAGGCTGCCGAGATGTTGCGACTTACGCCCTATCTCGACCGATATCCGAAGGCGCTTTCCGGAGGCCAGCGGCAGCGTGTTGCCATGGGGCGTGCGATGGTTCGCCGCCCAAAGGCGTTCTTTTTCGACGAGCCGCTGTCAAACCTGGACGCCGCGTTGCGCGTAGATATGCGTTCGGAAATCAAAACTCTTCACCAGCGCCTCGGCGCGACTTCCGTGTATGTCACGCATGACCAGATTGAAGCCATGACAATGGCGGACCGCATTGTCGTGCTTCGCGACGGCAAGGTGGAACAGATCGGTGCGCCACTAGAGCTTTACGACAGGCCGGCAAATATCTTCGTCGCCGGCTTCATCGGATCGCCGGCGATGAACATGCTGCCGGCCACAATCGATCTCTCCTTGAACTCAGCGCGGCTCGCTGACGGGTTGGCCCTTCCCCTTCCACAAGGCACGCGGGCGAGTAACGGCCAGGAGGTTATATACGGCGTACGTCCAGACCAGTGGATACTGTCGAATGGCGATGCGGGCGTACCGGCAACTGTCGAGTTGATCGAGCCCACGGGGGCCGAAATTCTGCTGGCAGTCCAATTGGCGGGCAAGCGGGTCTTGTGCGCCTTTCGCGAGCGCCACGCGCTGAAGCCGGGCGACAGGATACGGCTCGACGTCGATCCTGCCGCGGCTCATGTGTTCGACAGGCAAACCGAGCAAAGACTCCCGTTCTGAGCAACAGGCATCGGAAGGATCAACCATGTCGGACTTTACAGGAAAAACGGTGATCATAACCGGTGCTGGCAAGGGTATCGGTCGCGCCTGCGTTGAACTGCTCACCCACCGTGGCGCTCGAATCGTAGCCTTGTCGCGTACGCAGGCCGATCTGGATGATCTTGCGGCAAAGTTCGGCGCGACGGTAATATCAGTCAATCTCGCCGACAATGCAGCAGCACGCGCCGCCATGAAGAAGGCGGGACTGGCAGACGCGCTGATCAATTGCGCGGGAACCAACGTGCTTGAAAGCGTCATCGATATGACGGAGGAGGGCTATGAGCAGGTCCTCGGCATCAACCTGCGGGCCGCGCTGATTTGTGCGCAGGAGTTCGCGCGGGCTCGCATTTCAAACGGCGGCGGCGGTACGATCGTGAATGTGACCTCGATCGCCGGACATCGTGGTTTCGTGGATCACGTGGCTTACGCCGCTTCGAAGGCGGGACTGGAAGGCGCGACACGTGTCATGGCCAAGGAACTCGGCGCCTATGGAATCCGAGTCAATGCAGTGGCGCCTACGGTTACCATGACGGAGCTTGCCGCGAAGGCATGGTCCGAGCCTTCCAAACGTAATCCGATGATTGTTCGCCACCCGATGGGGCGCTTTGCAGAGGTCGACGATGTCGCGCGCTCGATCGCACTGCTTATTTCAGAGGACGCAGCCATGATCAGTGGCGCAGTCCTGCCAGTCGATGGCGGCTTCCTTGCTGTCTGAAAATCAAAAGGCGAGACAAGACGATGACTAAATCACTCGAAGGAAAGATCGCTGCGGTAACCGGCGCAGCTTCCGGTATTGGCCTGGCGACGACCCGTGCCCTGGTCGATGCCGGCGCCAAGGTCGTGATGGTCGACTACAACAGACAGGCGCTTGAAACATACGCTGCCGAGTTCGGCGACGCCGTAGTCATGCAGGTCACCGATCTTCTGGACGCTGCAAGTTGTGCGGCCATGGTGCCGGAAATCCTGGCAAAGGTCGATCACCTCGACATCATGCACTGCAATGCAGGATCCTACATCGGCGGGGATCTTATCGATACCGATACCGCGGCAATCGATCGGATGCTGAATCTGAACGTGAACGCCGTCATGAAGAACGTCCGCGATATCGCTCCGCATATGATCGAGCGCGGGACCGGGGACATTTTGGTCACTTGCTCCGTAGCCGGCCATGCGCCGATCCAGTGGGAGCCGGTCTATTCCAGCTCCAAATGGGCGATTACCAGTTTCGTCCAGATCATGCGCCGGCAGTTGAAAAACCACGGGATCAGGGTTAGCCAGGTCTCGCCCGGCCCGGTCGTTTCCGCTCTGCTTGCCGATTGGCCCGCGGAAAACCTTGAGAAGGCAAAAGCCAATGGGAGTCTGATCGAGCCCTCAGAGGTCTCCGATGCCATCATCTTCATGCTGACCCGCCCGCGAAACGTTACAATCCGGGACATGATTGTCTTGCCGACAAATTTCGACATCTAGGTATAGCCGCAGTGTTTTCCTCCGCTGGCGTCGTGTTGCTCTCGACCACCTCAGTGATCTCCACCCGGCTCTTCAGGGCGTGTCTCGTCAACAGCGTGAACAATCCAGCGAATAGGACTCTTGTGACCTAATCAGAACGTCGGTCGCATGGCCGCCGGAATTGGCCGGGACACCTCGAATCTAAAAGCCGGCGGTCTCGCGCACCTCGATCGCCCCCATCCGAGCGAGCGGGTCCCGCACCGCGATCGCCATTACCTCGGCAAGGTTCTTCGCTTCGATGAGCAGGAAGCCACCCAGATGCTCTTTGGTCTCTGCGAAGGGCCCGTCGGTCCAACTTGCCTTGCCGGCCCGAACGCGCAATGTCTTTGCGGTCTTTGGGTCGGCAAGAGCATTGGAGGCGAGATAGTGGCCTGATCGTTGGAGTTCTTCATTGGAAGCCAAGGACTGCCGGTCGATCTCGGCCCATTCCTCCTTGCTGGCGGCATCAGCAAGTGTTTGATCGATGTAGAAGAGACAAAGGTAGCGCATCCGTTTCCTCCATGGTGCTGCCGATACTAGTCGCATTTGGATACCGCGAATCGAGAAAGAGCAAAAAACGCTGCCAGTTAAGCTTTCCGGTGAGAGCGGCTTGCTGCTCTGCGTGACCAGTGCCTCATCGTGCCTTTTGTTCGCTTCGCTTTCCTTGCTCGCCATTCTTCTGGGATCTCTATCTCTCCGCTTGAGCTAGCGGAGGTGACCTCCGACCCATCAATCCTAGATGTGAGCCGAAGAAGAGGATATATGCGAACAGCCGCATTGCGTCTCGCCGGCACTGTCACGCGCCGACTACGGGAAGAGGGGCGACGGCGGCGCAGCTGAAGGCAAACGCACTCATACCAGCGGGGTCAGACATCGTGGACGGTTTCTGGTTCCAGCACTCTGATCATCTGGGTGGAGAGGTCATTCTCCGATCTTTCAAGTGGAGACTCTGGGGGCGCCAAGCCGATGTCACGGAGCAGGCGAGAATTAAACCGCGAGAGTTCGCTCACGCTTCGGCGGTACCTTCGCTGATGTTTCAGCAGCATCCAAACGGCTTGCAAAGTGCGCACGGCACTGAAGCGCGGCGACTGTAGTTCGACTTGCCCGGAATACATAGTGGCAGCCATACTTGTCTCTCCTTTGACTGGCTCACGGCGCTCCGTCTTAATCGAACAGGATCGGCTGAAATCGACACGCTGGATTCAGGACCTTGGTCCGAGCGGGTGACAAGACGGTGCGCGGACATGGACGTGTTTGATGAGACACGATCTTGAGGGAATAGCGCCGGCCGACCCGCAGGACTTTGTGATGGCGATTTTCATCATGAAGGCAGCGGGCGTACCCACTGTGGTTCTGTCGAAACTTCACACCAAACGATGTTCCGGCAAATTTTCGGGTGGCGGAGGGACGGCTAGAACGGGCAAGAACAGCCGCCGCATTTCTATGGGCCCTTTCTGTGTCGGCGGTATTACAGGTGGAGAGTCCTCGGAACGCGGCAGGCCCGTGTCATTTTCACGCAGGCCGCCCTGGATCGGGGACCTTGCGGAAGCGGCCCGCTGCACCGATATCGGCCGCGACGCTTCATCAGGCATTATCCGTGCCGAAGCCATCCGGCGATCTTGCCCCGGCAACGGGGCGGTTGCCAAAGGCGGCGCAAAGGTCTAACGGCTGCGCCGGCAAGAAGGCACCTACAAGAAAAGCCTCGTTAAGAAGAAGAAAGAGACATGATGTCCAACTCGTTTGTGAAAATGCCTGCCGAAAACACGAAGCGATATTTCGTGCTCGGCGAACGGATCGAGCGGCGGCTTCGGCTCCGCGGAACCTGGTTCAACATCTTCGACGTCACCGTGCCATCCGGCAGCCGGACGCCGAAACACGCGCATGCAAGCCCGGAAGTCTTCCGCATTCTCGAGGGCCGTTTGACGATCTGGCGGCTGACCGACAGTGGTCCCGAGGAGATCGAGGCCAGTGCTGGCGACATCGTCACGATCCCGCCTTTCACGGTGCACGGCTATGCCAACCGCGGGGCCGTTCCGGCTGTCTTTTCGGCCGTCGTCGATCGCGAGATGGCAGAGTTCATCGAAACGGAAGGCACGAGCGAGCCGCTGAAAGCCCCCTCGCCTGAGACGATCGCCCGGATGATGGCCGCGGCCAATGCTTATGGGATCACCATTCTGGCGGCGTGACATTCGAGCGCGTGATGCCGGAGCGTTCGGCGTTCGGCATCACGCAGGAATGAGTGAAGGCATGCTTGCCGCCGTTTTTCGAAACTGTCACATCAAGGCGCTATAAGGAATTCGCCCAGCGCCTCTTGCGCCGGACCTGTTTCACCGCCAAAATTGCGCCATGCCTGATAGCGACCCATCCAGTACAAGCTCCGCCCGTTCAAACCGGAAAGCCGCCGCAGAAGATGGCGGCGCCTGTCGTAGACGGTATGACGACGTCTGCCTGACCTCGTATCCAGCCGAGCTCACAGAAAGCTTTGCCGATGGGTGATGCGCATATATAGCGTCTCTGCGAAAGCTCCGCCGCCTCGCCTTATGCGGCATCAAAACCTCAACGAATAGGGTCCCTGTGTTTCTGGAAATTGGAATTGTGGCGTTTCTCACCATCCTGAATGGTGTGCTCGCCATGTCTGAGCTGGCTGTCGTATCTTCTCGAACAGCCCGCCTGAAGGTCCTCTCCGACAATGGGAGCAAGGGTGCAGCTCAAGCCATCAAACTTGCCGAAAACCCCGGTCGCTTTCTTTCCACGGTTCAGATCGGCATCACGCTCGTCGGTGTTCTCTCCGGCGCTTTTTCCGGGGCCACGCTTGGCGGCCGCCTGACGGCATGGCTGGAGGCGCAGGGAATGTCATCGACGGCCGCTGACGCCATTGGCGTCGGCTCCGTCGTCGTGGCGATCACCTATCTTTCCCTGATCGTCGGCGAACTTGTGCCAAAGCAGATCGCATTGCGGGAACCGGAAGCGGTTGCCGCGAGGGTCGCGCCCGCCATGGCGCTGCTTTCACGAATTGCGCTGCCGCTCGTCTGGCTTCTGAACGCGTCGGGAAATCTGATGCTCAGGCTGCTCGGCCAGACAGGAAAAGCCGGCGACAACGTCTCTGACGAGGAGATCAAGACCGTTCTGGCCGAAGCGCAGTCGGCGGGCGTCATCGAAAGCGAAGAGTCGGCGATGATATCAGGCGTCATGCGGCTGGCGGACCGCACCGCCCGGGCGCTGATGACGCCGCGGCGGGACGTCGAAATTATCGATATCGACGACAGTCTCGATGAAATCCGGGCGCAGTTGCACCGGACGAAGCGGTCTCGACTGCCGGTCCGCAAAGGCAGTTCCGACGAGGTCATCGGCATCCTGCCGGTCAAGGATTTTTACGATTCGATATCGGAACACGGCAGCGCCGATATCCAGGCTCTAACGCAGGACGTCCCGGTCGTTTCGGACCTTGCAACCGCGACCAGCGTGATCGAGGCGATCAGGAAATCGCCTGTTCACATGGTGCTGGTATTTGACGAATACGGCCATTTCGAAGGGATTGTCTCGTCAGGCGACATTCTGGAAGCGATCATGGGCGCGCTGCAGGAGGGACCGGTCGATGAGCAGGCCATCGCGCGTCGAGACGATGGTTCCTATCTCGTCTCCGGCTGGGCGCCGATCGACGAATTCGCCGAGTTCCTGAACCTCAAGCTCGAGGACGATCTCGAATATCAGACCGTGGCCGGCCTGGTGTTGGAGGAGCTGAAACATCTGCCGGAATTGGGGGAGAGCTTCACGAGAGATGGATGGCGCTTCGAGGTCATTGATCTCGATGGCAGGCGCGTGGACAAAATCCTCGTCTCTGAAGTTCGCGACTGAGCTCTACCGGCGCAACATCGAAACGATCCGCATCCGCCACAGGAAAGACGTGGCCCGACATCAGGAGGTATCGCCATGGCATGGTCCGCCAGCCAATATGTGAAGTTCGAGGACGAGCGCACGCGGCCGGCGCGCGATCTTCTGGCGCAGGTACCGCTGCAGAGCCTTCGCCGCGCCGTCGACCTCGGCTGCGGCCCGGGCAATTCGACCGAGCTCATCATTGAGCGTTATGGGGCTTCCGGCGTCTCCGGCCTCGACAGCGACATCAACATGCTGGAGGCGGCCCGCAGGCGGCTGCCGGGCACAGCCTTTGTCGAGGCGGATCTTGGCAGCTGGCAGCCGACGGAGCCCGCCGATCTGCTCTTTGCCAATGCCGTCTTCCAGTGGCTGCCCGATCATCTCGACATTTTCGAGCGGCTAATGGACGGGCTTTCCGAAGGCGGCGTTCTTGCCGTGCAGATGCCCGACAATCTCGGCGAACCCTCGCATCTGGCGATGGAAGAGACTGCCCATGCCGGCCCCTGGAAGGCCGCCTTCGAGGCGAAGAGCGTGCGTCGCCAGCCGCTGGCACCGCCGTCCACCTATTATTCCAGGCTGATTGCCAAGGCGGCGCGCGTGGATATCTGGCACACCATCTACAATCACCCGATGGCCGATGCGGGGGCGATCGTCGAATGGGTCAAGGGAACCGGACTGATGCCCTATCTCGCCCATGCCGGCGAGAGACATCGCGAGGCTTTTCTCGCCGATTATCTGGAACGGGTGGAAAAGGCCTATCCGAAGCTGTCGGACGGGCGGGTGCTGCTGCGGTTCCCACGGATTTTCATAGTAGCGGTGAAGAAATGACCGACTGCGAACGACGTGCTTTATTTGACGGCGGCCAGTCCGCCAGCCAACAGCGCATCCAGTTGGGCGATCTCCGCTGCGGTGAGGCTGATCCCTTCGGCTTCCGATTTGATGCGCGCGGCGAAGCGGCGCTGCGACGGAAGCCGCGCGCCTTGCCCGACGATCGTTTCGAAGAGCGCTTCGGCGCGCGCGAACGGATCGCCGGGGCGGCCCTTGGCAAAGGCTTCGGGTGACATCGCAATGATCAGTTCGCCATGGAAGGGCGCCAAGGTCGTCGTGCCGAGGTAGTCTAAGACCTCGGGACTGGTGAGATCGCCGATCATGATGCCGGCGAGCAGCTCTATCATGGTGGCGATGGCGGACCCCTTATGGCCGCCAAAAGGCATCATTGCGCCTTCAAGCGCGGCCGCCGGGTCAGTGGTCGGATTGCCGTCAGCGTCGATCGCCCAACCCTCCGGCAGTTGCTTGCCGGCGCGCCGGTGCAGTTCGATCTCACCGCGCGCCGCCACCGACGTGGCAAAATCGAACACGTAGGGCGGCTGGTCTTTGCGAGGCCAGCCGAAGGCAAGTGGATTGGTGCCGAGCAGAGGCTTGCTGCCTCCGGATGGGGCAACCGTCGCATAGCTCGGACACATCACCAATGCCGCCAGGCCGTGCGCGGTCAGCGCCTCGACCTCGGGCCACAGGGCCGAGAAGTGCGAGCAATCGTTGATGACCATCGCGGCGATGCCAAGCCGCTTGGCGCGTTCCGCCAGGGCGGGTACGCCCAGTTCAAACGCCGCGCTGGCGAAACCGCCCCGCGCATCGACCCTGACGATGGCGCTGCCGTCATCCGGTGCAACGACGGGAGCGGCATCAGGCATCACCTTGCCCGCCTTTACCGTGCGCAGCGCACCCTCGATGCGGTATATTCCGTGCGACTTGCAGGCATCGCGTTCTCCGGCCACGATGACATGCGCCAAAGCCGCCGCCTGCACCTTGTTCAATCCTGCGCGCTCGAAGATGGCAACAACTCGATTTTGCAGGGCTTCGACGCTCAGGGTAACGGCTTCAGTCACGCAATTCTCCATCCAAGATCAAGTTCCGCTTTCGCCCGCCCTGCTTTTGGCCGCCAGTGACACGCTGGCAAGTCCTCCACTGCCTTGCAGCCCAGCTGCGCCATCGTTGCCCTCAGTTCGGCTTTCAGGACGTTCATCAAATGATCGCCGCCGCGACGCCCGATGGCGGCGGAAGCAAACAGGAATGGCCGGCCGATCAGGACAAAATCGGCGCCGAGCGCCAGCATCCGGGCGATATCGAGGCCGGAGCGCACGCCTCCGTCTGCGAAAAGCAAGGCCTTGGGGCCAAGTCGTGCGCGGATTTCACCGATGACCTCCGCCGCCGACGGCGCGGCGTCGAGTTGGCGTCCCCCATGATTGGAGAGGATCAGACCATCGCCGCCCAAGGACATATATTCCTCCGCTTCGTCGGCGCGAAGCACACCCTTGACCAGGATCTTGCCTGGCCATGCGTCTCGGATTTTCTTGAAGCGCTCGCGCGTGACGTGACCCGTCATCACCCTGCCGACAAATTCGGCCGCTGCGGCAAGGCTCGCGCCCTTCGGGTAGTAGGGCGAGAGATTGGCAAAGTCGGGAGCGCCGTTTTGCAGAATGCCCATCGCCCATGACGGACGCATCGCCACCTGCATGATCGTCGAAAGGTCATAGACCGGCGGGATGCTCAAACCATTGCGGATGTTGCGCTCGCGCCGCGTGGACGCTGGAATGTCGACAGTCACGACAAGAACGTCGTAGCCCGCTCTGCGCGCCCGCTCCACCATGTCCTCTTCCATGGCGGGATCATTGGGTGGATAGAACTGGAACCAAGTGTGATCACCGCCTGCAGGGCGGATCGTCTCAAGCGAGGTGTTGGCGAAAGTGCTGAGGATATAGGGTAGGTTATGCTGCCTGGCAGCCTGTGCCAGCGGGAGCTCCGACCCGGGCCACAGAAGGCCGGCCAGCCCAAGCGGCGCGACGGCAAATGGCGCGTCGAAACGATGACCGAACAGGCTTGCGCCGATATCGGGCTCGTCGGCGTCGGTCAGGTAGCCCGGCATAAGCACCACCTCTTCCATGGCCGCCAGATTGCGCCGAACGGAAGCTTCGCGCCCGAGTCCGCCGGCGAGATAGTCCCAAGCGAAACGCGGCATGCGTCTTTGGGCGGCTTTTTCCATGTCGGCGACGCAGGGAAACCGTCGTTCTAGCGCTAGGTCCATCTCGGGTGCTTCGATGTTGAGGAGGAAGGGGACCGCTGATCGCCTGGCGTTTCGCGGCGGGGACTGGTTGCTTCGATCAGGGTTCGTTTGACGTCATCGCGCCAAGCAGTTTCGGCAGGTCGCCGAAGCGGGCGACGAGGCTGAAGACGATCGCTGCGGTCGCCACGAACAGGATCGTCACCGCCGCCATGGTCGGCGTGTAGCCGTATCGCAGCGAATTGAAGATCTTGATCGGCAGCGTTTCCAGCGTGAAACCGACCGTCATGTAGGCAACGATGTATTCGTTGAGCGACAGCACAAAGGCAAAAGCGTAGCCGGACACGATGTACGGCGAAATTAGCGGCAGAACGACGGTTCGGAACACAGTACGGTCGTCGCCTCCCAAGGTCGAGGCGGCCTCCACCAGTGAACGGTCGATCGCCGAAAAGCCGAGCGAAATGGTCACCAGCGGCAGCGTGACGAAGAAAATGGCGTGGCCGATCACCGCCGTCCAGGGTTGCCCGTAAAATCCGGTCGTGGCCCAGAAAGTCAGCAGGCCGAGCGCCGTGATAACCGGCGGCAAGGTAAAGGGCGCCACGCCGAGCAACTGGAAAATATTGGCCCAGGGAGCGTGGCGGCGCCAGAGGAACCAGGCGAGCGGCAAGGCGATCAGCACCGCAAGCGCCGCCGACGACAGCGCCAGCACAAGCGACGCGATCAGCGCGTTGCGCCATTCCATGTCGAGAAATATCTGGCCATACCAGCCGAGCGAGAAGCCTTGCGGCGGGAAGGTCAGGCTCTGCTTGGCATTGACCGAGACGCCGGCGACAATGATCAGCGGCAGAGCGAGAAACAGTCCGACAATCCCGAAAAGAACGTTGCGGAGAATGGTCATTTAGTCGCCCCTCCTCGGCGGCCAACGAGCAGGGTGAGCGCTACAAGGGCCAGTGTGACCAACACCAGGAAAACCGCCATCGCAGCCGCGAAGGGCATGTTCGACTGATAGATAGCCTGGTCGGTAATGTGCACGGAAAGCGTCCAGTGCTGCGGGCGGCCGAGCAGTTGCGGCAACAGATAGGACCCGAGCGCGAAGATGAAGACCATGATCAGCGTGGCGAGAATCGTGTCGCGCAACGCAGGCACGACGACGGTGAAGAAGGCCTTGACCGGCGAAGCGCCAAGCGTACGCGCGGCCTCCGAAAGCGTCGGATCGAGCCGCACCAGCGCGGGGTAGAGCACCAGGACCGTGTAGGGGAAGGCCTGATAGACCATGCCTGTGACGACCGCTCCGATGCTCGGCGTCAGGGCGACTGCCTGCTGCATGAGGCCGAGCCATACAAACAGATTGGTGATGCCGGCCGTGCGCGAAAACAGCGTCGACCAGGCGAAACCGATGATTACCTCAGACAAAGACAGGATCGAAAGGAGTGCGACCAGCCAGGCCACCTGGGTGCTCCGCTTCATGCGGATCAGCAGGTATGTGAAAGGCAGGGCCAGAACGACACAGGTCGCGGCCACCGCGATCGCAAGCAGCAGCGAGAAGCTGAGCACTCCCCCGAAGAAGGCTGAGAGGAAGCGGATATAATTGTCGAAGACGAAATCAGGCGTGTAAAAGCCGCCCTGCTGGCGTTTGAAGAAGCTGACGGAAATCATCGTGCCGAAAGGCACGACGAAGAAGACTATCAGCATGATCGCCGGGAAAGCAAGCGGGGCATAGTCGCCGAGCGTCTGCGGAGGTTCGCGTCTCATTGCTCGAGCACCACGCAATCCTTGTCGGTCAGCGCAATGCCCACCCTCTGGCCCACCGCCACGTCAGGGCGCTCGCGCGGCGTCGAGACCGCAATGAACTGCTGACCGCCGACATTGACAAAGGTTTCGACGACGCCGCCGAGATCGCGCACGAAGGTGACCTCGCCCGTCAATGCGCCGGCCTCGGGCGGCCCCAGGCGCACGTCTTCCGGCCGGATCGAAAGCGTGGCGCGCTCGATACCTGCCGACAGCGACAGGGCTGCGACCGGCTGCCCCAATATGATGACTGCGCCGCCCTCCCGCCTGGCTTCGACCAGATTTGTCTGGCCAATGAAATCCGCGACGAAGCTGTCTGCCGGCCTGCGATAAATTTCGGTCGGCGACGCCGCCTGGCGTATCTGACCGCCGTTCATGACCACGACCTTATCGGCCATGGTCATCGCCTCGCGCTGGTCGTGCGTGACGGCGATCGTGGTGATGCCGAGCCGCTGATGAAGCTGGCGAAGCTCCACCTGCATGGCTTCGCGCAGCTTGGCATCAAGCGCTGACAGCGGCTCGTCGAGCAGAAACAGTTTCGGCGAAATCGCCAGTGCCCTTGCGATTGCGACGCGTTGCCTCTGGCCGCCGGAAAGTTTCGACACGGAGCGGTCAGCGTAGCCCGGCAAATAAATCATCGCCAGCAGCTCTTCGACGCGCTTCGCCTGCTCGTCCTTGGGACGGCCGCGAATGCGCAGTGGATAGGCGATATTCTCGCCTACCGTCAGGTGCGGGAACAGCGCCAGCGACTGGAACACCATGCCAAGCTCGCGCTGGTGCGTCGGCGTCCTGGTGATGTCTTTCCCGTTGAGCGTGATGCGGCCCGAGGTCGGCAGATCGAGACCTGCGATCATGCGCAACAAGGTCGTCTTGCCGCAGCCGGAGGGGCCGAGCAGACAGACGAATGCCCCGTGCGGCACCGTCAGGTCGACATTGTCGACGGCGCGAATGACGTTGAAGTCCTTGACGATATTCTGAAGCGTGAGTCCCGACATATGCCTCTTCCCGACCGAAAGGCAGGCCCCTGAACGGGGCCTCGCGAAAGCACGATGAGCGTCAGCTGGCGATCATTTCCGTCCACTTCTCGTTCAGCCAGTCGGCCTTGGAGAGGTACATGTCGTAGTGTGGAATGATCGGTTCGATGTCGGAGGAAACCGCCGCAAATTCCTTCTCGTTCAGATCGGTCGTTTCGCGCTTGACCGTTGGCGACGTGCCCACCTTGCGTGACAGCACGGCCTGGATCGAAGGCTGACACATATAGTCGATGAAGATATGCGCCTCTTCCGTCTTCTTCGACGCCTTCGACAGCGCCCACGAACCTGCGTCCTGAATGCCGCCCTCCTTCGGGAAGGTCGAGCGAACGGGCTGGCCGTCCGCGGCGGCGAGGCCGGTCACGTCGTGATAATACTGTCCCATCGGGATTTCACCCGACTTCAGCGCCTGTTCGAACTGCGCCTCGTCGCGATACCACAGTCGGACATTCGGCTTCAGCTCGGCCAGCTTGGCGAAGACCTTGAGGATGCTCTCCTCAGTGTCGAGCGCCTGGGCGCCGCCGAAATAGGTCTTTGCCGTCACGTCGAGCAGGAAGGAGTTGGACACGAGCGCCAGCAGACCGAGCTTGTCGGCATTGGCCGGGTCCCACAACGCTGTCCAGCTGGTCGGCGCTTCCTTGTAGACGTCTGTGTTGGTGACCAGGGTGATGAACCATGAGACCGCGCCGATGCCGGCGACGCGGCCATCCGGGTATTTGTTGATGAAGCGCTCAAGCAGGTTGCTGGAATTCTTGATCTTCGCGAGATCGAGCGGAGCCCAGAGCTCTGTGGCCTGGCCCTTGCGCATCGACACCTGCGACATCATCGAAACGTCAGCCGGCGCCTGGCCCGCCTGGGCTGCCTGCTGCATCTGCACCAGCCAGGCCTCGCCGGTCGGCTCTGCGACGGATTCGACCGCGATGCCGGTCGCCTTGGTGAACTCTGGAAAGATGTTCTTGTCGAACGAGTCCTTGAAGTAGCCGCCATAAACACCGACCTTCAGCGACTTGTCCTGAGCGCGCAGCACATTGGGCATCGCCAACATGGCAACACCAGCACCTATTCCGACGCCGAGCACGGTGCGGCGGTTCATTGTCAATTTCGTCATCGTCTTTCTCCTAACCGATGCGGCACGCCGCTTCCCTCTTTCAATGTATTCGAGGCCTTTGCGGCCTTCTTGTCGTTCCTGGCCTTGTGCTGCGGCCAGGCCCGTCACGCGGTACGGCGGATTGCCGGGCTGAACGCCATCAGGCTCAATATTTCGAACAGCATCTGCGCGCCGGCATGGGCTGTGTTGGTGGTAGCGTCATACTGGGGCGCGACCTCGACGACATCGCCGCCGACCAGGTTCACGCCCTTGAAGCCGCGGATGAGCTCCAGCGCCTCGCGGGTGGTGAAGCCGCCAATCTCCGGCGTGCCGGTGCCCGGCGCGAAGGAAGGATCGAGGCTGTCGATGTCGAAGGAAAGATAGGTCGGCCCATCGCCGATGACGGCCTTCGCCTTTTCGATGATTGCAGGGATGCCCATTGCCGAGATCTCCTCGGCATGGATCACCGTCATGCCCGAGGCGTAAGAAAACTCCCAGAGATATTCAGCCGAGCCGCGAATGCCGATCTGAATCACGCGCGTCGGGTCGAGCACGCCGTCGAGCACGGCGTTGCGGAACGGTCCGCCGTGGTGGAACTTGGTCAGGTCGTAAGCACCGCCGGTGTCGCAATGGGCGTCGATATGGATCATACCGACTGGCCGCTCCTTGCCGACAGCCCTCAGAATCGGATGGGTGATCGAGTGGTCGCCGCCTACCGAGAGCGGCAGCACCCCTGCGGCAACGATCTGCGCGACGCGTTTTTCGATATCCTCATGTGACAATTCCAGCCGGTAGCGGCTCTGAAACGCTACGTCGCCAATGTCTGCCACGCGCAGTTCCTGAACCGGCGCGCAGCCGAGCACATGGTTGTAAGGACCGATGCGCTCAATGGCTCGCAACGCGCGCGGTCCAAAGCGCGAGCCCGGGCGGTTCGTCACGCCAAGATCCATGGGCACGCCGAGGATCGCCACCTGCAGATCACCGAAATCCGGATTCTCGTTGTCGACCTGCATCAGCGGGGCGGAGAGGAATGTCGGGATTCCCGAATAGGGCGCGAGCCGGGTGCCGCTCTTGTTAAAAATCTTCTCCGCTACCTTGCGGAACTCCGGATGGTGCAATTCACCGCCGTGGCTGTCGCCATATCTGGTTCGGAGTTCGGAAAGCTTGGTTTCATTCCAGGACATGACGGCCTTCTTGAGGATGACGATGCTGCGATCAGGATGGCAAATCGGTCCTCGGCTGCAGCTCTGCCGCAGAGGCCGATGGCTTCTTCAGTGATTGAACGGCAAGCTCGCTGGAAAATCAATTGATATTAATCTACAGTTTCATGCGATTTTTTCTCACAGGTCGTTGTCTCATGTCCAGCCGTCTGCCGCCCCTCAACCCGCTGCGCGCGTTTGAGGCCACTGCTCGCCATGGATCGGTTTCCGCCGCAGGCCGCGAGTTGAATGTCACCCACGGCGCGATCAGCCATCAGATACGCACCTTGGAGGAATCGCTCGGCGTGCGCCTGTTTGAGCGCGGCGGCAAATGGTTGAAGCTGACCAGCCAGGGCGCGTTGCTGATGCCGGTCGTCTCCAACGCATTTTCGGAGATCGCAGCAGCGAAAGCCGCGATGACCCGGCCGGCGACCGGCGGCACGCTGCGGATAACCTGTGTTGCGGCGGTGCTGTCGCTCTGGCTGATGCCACGGCTGCAGGAGTTCACCGATCAATACCCCGATATCCAACTCGACCTGCGCGCCTCGAATGACCCGAAAAATCTGAGTTCCCCGAATGTCGACCTGTGCATTCTCTACGGCGGCGGCAACTGGCCCAATTGTTGGTCGCGCCTCTGGAGCCGGATGGAGCTCTTCCCCGTCGCCAGCCCGGCCCTCATGAACAGGCGGCCGTTGCGTTCCCTGCGCGATCTGCGCGACCACATGCTCCTGCATGCCGATCGCGGCAATGAGTGGAACACCTGGCTCACCGCAGCCGGCGTTGCGATGCCGGCGCGCCAGCACATGATGAGCGACGCGCGCCTGTCTATCGAGGCCGCCATGTACGGTCATGGCATTGCGCTCGGCGACAACATCACCACCGCGCACATGATTGCACGGGGCGAGCTGGTCGCGCCATTCGATCTTACGGTTCCGGCCAATGACGCGGTCTATGTGGCCTGCCGATCCGAGGCTCAGGCGACGCCAATCGTCCGCGTCTTCATCGACTGGTTTTATGCTTCGCTAGTCCGCAACTGAGCATGGGTTGAGGCTGCTTGGCTGAGCGCCAACCTTGACATCGCCACGCCCGCTGCAACTCACCGGCTCTCGGCACTCCCGCCGCCCCAGTGTGTCAAATGGGCGTTACATCTCGCCACTTATGTTGCCGCGAAACCGGCAGGCAGTATAGTCGGCGGCAAAATCGGAGACGACACACAATGCACGCTGCCCCTACCCCGCCGGTCACCCTTGTCATCTTCGGCGCCACGGGCGACCTGACGCGCCGCCTCCTGGTGCCGGCGATCATCAACCTGACGCGCCAGGGCCTCGTTGGTGAGGACCTCAGCATTCTCGGCATCGGCATCGAAGCGGGCGACGACGAATTCCTGCGCGGGCGGCTCGATGCCTTCCTCAATCATCTGAACGGAGACGAGCAGACGGTCAAGGACCAAGCCTGGGAGAGCCTGCGCCGGCGCATTTCCTATATGTCGGGCGATTTTACCAAGGATGACATCTTTTTCGAAATCGGCAAGCGGCTGGGGCCGAACGCCAATGCCGCCTTCTATCTCGCGGTGCCGCCATCCTTCTTCGGCACCATCGTCGAGAAGCTTGCCGCCCATGGGCTCACCGATGAAAGCGAGGGCGTCTTCCGCCGCGTCGCGATCGAGAAGCCGTTCGGCACCGATCTCGCCTCTGCGCGGGCGCTCAATTCCCAAATCCTCGCCCAGATCGGCGAAAGCCAAGTCTACCGGCTCGACCATTTCCTCGGCAAGGAGACGGTGCAGAACCTGATGACGGCGCGTTTCGCCAACATGATCATCGAGTCCCTGTGGAACAGCCGCTATATCGACCACGTGCAGATCACCGCCGCCGAGATCGTCGATGTCGGCAGCCGCGGCAAATTCTACGATGCCACGGGGGCGCTGCGCGACATGGTGCCGAACCATCTCTTCCAGCTCTTGGCGATGATTGCCATGGAGCCGCCGAACAGCTTCGATGCCGAAGCGATCCGCAACGAGAAGAGCAAGGTGCTGAAGGCACTGCGCATCTATACGCCCGAGGAAGCAAAGAGGCATGGCGTGCGCGGCGCCTATGCGGCCGGCCCGCTCAACGGCGTCGATCTTCCCGCCTATCGCGACAGCAAGGATGTTTCGCCCGACAGCCGGACCGAGACCTATGTGGCGCTGAAGCTTTATGCCGATACCTGGCGCTGGGCCGGCGTCCCTTTCTATTTGCGAACCGGCAAGGCACTGACGGCACGCGACACCGAGATCGTCATCACCTTCCAGCCGGTGCCATTCGCGCAGTTTCGCGAGACCGAGGTCAATCGCCGCCTGCCGCCGAACCGGCTGGTGATCCAGGTACAGCCGGACGAGGGTTTGAGCATGGAAATCTCAATCAAGTCACCGGGGCTTTCGGTCGATACGACGCCCGTGTCGCTCGATTTCCGCTATGCCGACAAGTTCGATATCGGCAAGACGACCGGATATGAATCGCTGCTCTATGACCTCTTCATCGGCGACCAGACGCTGTTCCAGCGCGCCGACGGCATCGAGGCCGGCTGGGCGGCGGTGCAGCCCTTCCTTGACATCTGGAGCAAGGATCCGAGCACGCCCGAAGCTTACGCGCCGGGCAGTATGGGTCCCACCTGCGCCGACGAGCTCATCGAGCGCGACGGACGCAAATGGCACGAACTCGGGGTCATCCTGCACCGCGACAGCCAGAACGGCAAATAGGGCGTGCCTGGATCATTGACCTTCGCGGCATGCCGGGCTGACGGAGGCGCCGCTGTTGCCGCCCTGCGTGGCAAGCGCGCCGCGGGCCTTGCGCGGCGGGCAGCGCGCCCAGTCGACGCGGCCGCTCGGAGCGCCGTTGTCGACGCTGCCGGTTTCGATGGAGTCGAGCGGGATGACCAGACCGGTTTGCGGCTCGGCGCCTGGTGCGGTGCCGAGCGGCGGCGTGCCGTCGATGCGGCCGCTAGCATCCATGCCCATGTTCGATTGGGCAAGCACCGGGGCGGAAAGGCTGAGGAGAGCGATCGACGTTGCTGCAATGAACCTGCGCATGATGCTGTTCCTTCTGATGTCAACGATGCGGCAGAAACAGCAATTCTACTCCCTTGTTCCCTCTGGAGCGAGTACGGGCGATCAAAGTTTGGCGAGCAGATTCGAAACGTCACTAAGGCTCAATCACGCCATCGCGAGAGAACCGTCTCGAGGCCCGTCGGATAGAGATCGAGCCCGGCGTCACGCAGCATGTCGCGGCCGAACCAGCGCGCCGTCGCCGCCGTTTCGTCCAGTTCGCAATAGCGGATCTCGTCGCGCTCGTAGAGGCCTTGATCGGCCAGTTCGACATCGGCGGCGAAGATGAATTCGTGGCCGATCGAACCATGGTGTTCGAAGATATTTTCGAGAACATGCCAGGGGCCGACGGATTTCCGTGCCGAGCTCCTCCCGGATTTCGCGGTGCAGGGCCTGTTCGCGCGTCTCGCCGAATTCGATCGAGCCGCCGAGCGGCCGGACACCTTTGATGCGGCCACTGTCATCTTCCACTTCCGCGGCGAGCAAGCGGTTCTCTCGCCAGGCAAGGCCGATCACCTTCACCCTGATCTGCTGCGGCGGGCGCCAGATGGTCATGCAGTTCGTCCATCTTGAGAGCTTCAGGGAGCGACAAAAGTAAAGCCCCGCAGCGGCGCCGCGGGACTTTTGCCCTTCTGTCGTCGTTTAGACGAACTGGCTGAGGCCGGGGACGGAGGCGACGACTTCGTCGACGACCTCTTCGCCGGCATATTGCTTGGCGATCGCAATGGTCTCCTTGGCGAGCGAGGTGATCTCGCCCATGCCGAGGCCCTCGCCCATAAGCTGCTGGCCGAGCCCCATGATGCCGCCGCCGCCGAGCGAGCTCATCAGCCCGCCGAGCAGACCGCCGCCGCCGGCACCCGCGCCATTGAACTGGGCGACGAGATCGGCGCCGCCGGGGATGGCCTCGATCATCCGGGCGACAGGGCCGTCAGCAGCCTCGCGCTGCAGGAAGCCGAGCATCATGCCGAGCGCCTTCTCCGCCTGCTCCGGGGAAATGCCCACCCGATCGGCGATTTCAGTCACAATTCCATTCATCGTCAGCCTCCTCATATTTTTTGACGTTAACGTCAACGTTAATCGAGATTCGAATGCAACTCAAGCCAGCGGTTTCGCTTTCGATGCAAACAGTTGTCCGCATTCACCTGCCTGCTTATAACAGGGAAACAATGGTTCGATGAAGGCGACGGAAGCCGGACCTTCTCAACAAACGGCGGCAGGGCCGAAGGGAGATTGCGATGATCGAGGAAGGGAAGATTTTCATCGGCGCGAGCCGCAATCCCGACGACAGCATCAACAAGCCAGAATATCTCGACCTGAAGTTCGGAAACCGCCACGGTCTCGTCACCGGCGCCACCGGCACCGGCAAGACGGTGACGCTGCAGGTGCTGGCCGAAGGTTTTTCCCGGGCCGGCGTTCCGGTCTTTGCGGCCGATATCAAGGGCGATCTTTCCGGCATCGCCGCCAAAGGCGAGCCCAAGGATTTTCTCACCAAGCGCGCCGAGCAGATCGGTTTCACCGATTACGAATTCGACCAGTTTCCGGTGATCTTCTGGGATCTGTTCGGGCAGAAGGGCCACCGGGTGCGCACCACCGTCGCCGAGATGGGGCCGCTGCTGCTCGCCCGGCTGATGGACGCTTCCGAGCCGCAGGAAGGCGTTATCAACATCGCCTTCAAGATCGCCGATGAGGCCGGCCTGCCGCTGCTCGATCTCAAGGATTTCACCTCGCTTTTGAACTATATGGGCGAGAATGCCACCGAGCTTTCCAGCCAGTTCGGCCTGATCTCCAAGGCCTCGGTCGGCTCGATCCAGCGGGCGCTGCTCGTGCTCGAACAGCAAGGCGCCGAGCATTTCTTCGGCGAGCCGGCGCTGAAGATTTCCGACATCATGCGCACCCACACCAATGGCTACGGCCAGATCTCCGTGCTTGCCGCCGACAAGCTGATGATGAACCCGCGGCTCTATGCCACCTTCCTGCTGTGGCTGCTGTCTGAGCTGTTCGAGGAACTGCCGGAAGTCGGCGACCCCGACAAGCCGAAGCTGGTCTTCTTCTTCGACGAGGCTCATCTGCTCTTCAACGACGCGCCGAAGGTTCTGATCGAACGCGTCGAGCAGGTGGTGCGGCTGATCCGCTCCAAGGGCGTCGGCGTCTATTTCGTCACGCAGAACCCGCTCGACGTGCCGGAAACGGTGCTCGCCCAGCTCGGCAACCGCGCCCAGCATGCGCTGCGCGCCTATTCGCCGCGCGAACAGAAGGCGGTGAAGACGGCGGCCGATACCTTCCGCCCGAACCCGGCCTTCGACTGCGCCACCGTCATCACCAACCTCGGTACCGGCGAGGCGCTGGTCTCGACACTGGAGGCCAAGGGCGCACCATCAATCGTCGAGCGCACGCTGATCCGCCCGCCGTCGGGCCGCGTCGGCCCGCTGAGCGATGGCGAGCGCCAGCAAGTGATGGACAGGAGCCCCGTCCTCGGCGTCTATGACGAAGACGTCGACCGCGAATCCGCCTTCGAAATGCTGGCGGCGCGGGCAAAAAAGGCGGCGGAAGCAGAGGCCGCCAAGCGGGCGCAGGAAGACGCGGCCGAACAGCCGGGCACGACCTCCGGCTGGAACCTGCCGGGCTTCGGCAGCGATGACGACAACCGCCAGGGCCGCGGCCAATCGCGCGGTCGATCCGGCTACCAGCGGGAAACGGTGGTGGAAGCGGCGATGAAGAGCGTCGCCCGCACGGTTGCCACCCAGGTCGGCCGGGCACTGGTGCGCGGGATTTTGGGGAGCTTGAAGCGGTAGGCATTTGCCGCGGCAGCGCGCTTGAGCCCCTCATCCGCCTGCCGGCACCTTCTCCCCGCTCGCGGGGCGAAGGGACCAGGCCGCGACCTCTCGGTCCCTCACGAAGCTCTCGCGTGGCACGTCCCCTCGCCCCGTTTACGGGGAGAGGGCTAGGGTGAGGGGCAGCTATCAGGTCTGCTTGAAAGAATGCAGAATCGCCACTTTGCCTTGAACCCAACGCCTTCCTCCCCTAAATTCCCCCCATCGACCATTTCAAGAGGATGTGTGCCGCAATGGATTTCAACCCGATCGCAATGCCAGTTCGCCTTGCCAACGGGGAAATCCATAACCATGCCTGCATCCATTACTCTCTCGCAAATTTCCTGGGCGACGCCTGACGGGCGGCCGCTTTTTTCCGATCTCGATCTCAGTTTCGGCAGGGACCGCAGCGGTCTTGTCGGACGCAACGGCGTCGGCAAGACGACGCTGCTGAAGCTCATCTCCGGTCAGATCCGGCCGCATTCGGGATCGATATCGATCAACGGCAGCCTCGGCGTGCTGCGCCAGAGCGTTCAGGTTGCGGCTGACGAAACCATTGCCGATCTCTTCGGCGTGGCCGGGGCGCTCGCACTTCTGCGTCGTGCCGAAGCCGGCGCGGCAACGGCCGACGAGGTGGCCTCGGCGGACTGGTCGCTGGAGGCACGCATCGCAACCGCGCTCAACCAAACGGGACTCGACGCGGAGCCGCAGACGCCGCTTGCCGCACTCTCCGGCGGGCAACGCACACGCGCCGCGCTTGCTGCGGTCATCTTCAGCGAGCCGGATTTCCTGCTGCTCGACGAACCCACCAACAATCTCGATCGCGACGGCCGCGCGGCGGTGATCGCGTTGATTTCAGGCTGGCGGGCCGGCGCCGTCGTCGTCAGCCATGACCGGGAACTGCTCGAAAGCGTCGACCAGATCGTCGAACTGACCTCGCTCGGCGCGACGCGCTACGGCGGCAACTGGAGCCATTACCGCGAGCGCAAGGCCCTCGAGCTTGCCGCCGCAGAGCATGATCTTGCCGATGCCGAAAGGCGCATGGCGGAGGTCGCCAGGAAGGCGCAGGCGACCGTGGAGCGTCAGGCACACAGGGACAGCGCCGGGCGGAAGATGGCCGCCAAGGGGGGCATCCCGCGCATCATGCTCGGCGGCATGAAGGAGCGGAGCGAAACCACCGGGGGCGACAATGCGCGTCTTGCCGAACGACGGCGCGCCCGGGCGCTTGAAGAGGCCAAGGCGGCGCGCGAAAAGATCGAGATCCTGCAGCCATTGTCGGTGAGCCTGCCGCCGACCGGGCTGCCGGCCAGCAAGATCGTGCTGAAGATCGACGGCGTGACGGCAGGCTATCAGCCGGATGAACCCGTCATCGAGAATCTGTCATTCGACGTGACGGGACCGGAACGTATTGCCATCACCGGACCGAACGGTTCGGGCAAGACAACGCTGCTCGCGCTCATCACAGGCGAGCTCAAGCCCCGGGCAGGCACCGTCTCAATAATGACCGGTTTCGCCATGCTCGACCAGAAGGTGAGCCTTCTCGATCCGTCGACGTCGATCCGCGACAACTTCCGCCGGATCAACCCGCAAGCCGATGAAAACACCTGCCGGGCCGCGCTTGCCCGCTTCATGTTCAGGGCCGATGCGGCAATGCAGACGGTTTCGACCCTCAGCGGCGGCCAATTTCTGCGCGCCGGACTTGCCTGCACACTCGGCGCCGCACCACCGCCGCTGCTGATCCTCGACGAGCCGACTAACCATCTCGACATCGACTCGATATCAGCGGTCGAGGCGGGTCTCATCGCCTATGACGGGGCGCTGATCGTCGTCAGTCACGACGAGACATTTCTCCAGAACATCGGCATAATCCGGCGGCTGGAATTGCCGGGCGATGCGGTTGGGTGATTGCGAGGTAACAGCAGCGCCCGCCGCCGGCACCGCTCCATTCCCCACCCGCTTATGAGAGCGCGGCATCCTCCAACGTCCCTCATGCTGAGGTGCGAAGCCCCAGAGGGCGCAGCCTCGAAGCACGCCGCAACGCTGCTTCTTACATCCCTCTGACGCCGGCGCACCCGCCTCGTCCTTCGAGGCCCCTACGGGGCGCCTCAGGATGAGGCTCTCTTGGGCTCCGCGGCTCACTTGCCTCATCTTGCGCGCAATGGTATTTCCATCCTGCAACCCTTTCGAGAAAGGAGGATCACGCTATGCAGTATTATTTCCGGCATCATCGCCAGCGTGGTCCCGTCAACGCCCTGCAAATGCGTTTGCAGGGCTGACCAGAGACGCTTTTACATCTCTTCCTGGTCTGCCCTTCGTGGCCGATGCGCCGCCGTCAGTTGACTGCGCGCATTCCCTTCATTCCGGGCGCGAAAGACGCAATCCGTGATGGCCTGATGCCACCGATTTCGTCTGCTCCCGGTCAGGACCAGAGAACGAATATGACCCTCATCAATATGCACAATCTCGGCGTGACGCTGAGCAAGCCGCTGTTTTCCAACCTCAATCTCGTCGTCAATTCAGGCGACCGCATTGGCCTCGTCGCCGCCAACGGGCGCGGGAAATCCACCCTGCTTGCCTGCATCACGGGCGCGCTGGAGCCGAGCGCGGGCGAGATCACCAAGGCGCGCGGGCTGACGATCGGCCATGTCGCGCAGAATGTGCCGGCCGCCCTTTTCGATACGCCGTTCTATAATGCGGTGCTGCAGGCGCTGCCGGCCGATCAGGCCGAAAGCGAGAGCTGGCGCGTCGACCTCGTGCTGGAATCGCTCGAGGTGCCGGAGGTCATGCGCGGCCGGCCGCTGAAGCAATTGAGCGGCGGCTGGCAGCGGCTGGCGATGCTTGCCCGCAGCTGGGTCAGCGAGCCTGACGTGCTGCTGCTCGACGAGCCGACCAACCATCTCGATCTCGAAAGGATCGCGCAGCTGGAAAGCTGGCTGAATGCGCTGCCGCGCGAGGTGCCGGTCATTCTCTCCAGCCATGACCGCGCCTTTCTCGATGCGACGACCAACCGGACGTTGTTCCTGCGGCCGGAGCAATCGCCGGTCTTTGCGCTCCCCTATAGCAGGGCACGCGCCGCCCTCGACGAGATCGACGCCTCGGAGGCACGCCGGTACGAGCGCGACATGAAGGCGGCGGAGCAGTTGCGCAAGCAGGCCGCCAAGCTCACCAATATCGGCATCAATTCCGGCAGCGACCTGCTCGTCGTGAAGTCGAAGCAACTGAAGCAGCGGGCGGAGAAGCTGGAAGATGCGGCAAGACCGGCGCATCTCGAACGTTCGGCCGGCGCCATCCGGCTTGCCAACCGCGGCACTCATGCCAAGGTGCTGGTGACACTGGAAGACGCGGCGGTGACGACGCCGGACGGGACGCTGCTGTTCAAGACCGGTCGTCAGTTCATCTGCCAAGGCGACCGCATCGTGTTGCTCGGGCTCAACGGCGCCGGCAAGTCACGGCTGGTGTCGATGCTGAAGCAGGCGATCGAGAGACCGGGGACCGGGCCGGATGGGATCAAGGCGACGCCATCACTGGTTCTCGGCTATGGCGACCAGGCGCTTGCCGATCTTGCCGACAAGGATACGCCGATCGGCATGATCATCCGCCGCTTCGATGTCGGCGACCAGCGGGCGCGGGCGTTGCTCGCCGGGGCCGGCATGACGATCGATATGCAGGCGAAACCGATCGGGCAGCTTTCCGGCGGCCAGAAGGCACGGCTCGGCATGCTGGTGCTCAGGCTGACGGAGCCGAACTTCTATCTGCTCGACGAGCCTACCAACCATCTGGACATTGAAGGCCAGGAGGCGCTGGAAAGCGGGTTGATGGCGCAGGAGGCGAGTTGCCTGCTGGTATCGCACGACCGCAGTTTCGTGCGGGCAGTGGGAAACCGCTTCTGGCTGATCGAGAAGAAGCGGCTGGTGGAGGTGGAGAGCCCGGAGGGGTTTTTTGCTTCTGTCGTGAGGTGATTGTGGGATGCCTCGCAAGAGGCTGCCCCTCACCCTAACCCTCTCCCCGTTCAAACGGGGAGAGGGGACGTGCCCTGCGAGAGGCCGGTGAGGGAACGAGAGGTCGCGGCACATCCCTTCTCCCCGCAAGCGGGGAGAAGGTGCCGGCAGGCGGATGAGGGGCCCATTGCAGATCGCAACTGCGAAAACCTACCGCTTCGGCGCCACCAGGCAGAAGAAGGCGCCCTGGGGATCGGTGGCCTGGATGATCCAGCTGCCGCCGGGGACTTCCATCGGGCCGTTGACGACCTTGCCGCCGCCCGATGTGACGCGTTCGATCGCCGCGTCGATGGCGGGGACGATGAAATAGTAGCTCCAGCAGGGCATGGGCACGCTGTCGGGCTTGGTCATCATGCCGCCGATCTGCCGGCCGTCATGGGAGAAGAGGTAATAGACGCCCATCGGCCCCATATCCATCTCGCTGTCCTTCGTCCAACCGAATCGCTTGGAATAGAAGTCCAGCGCCTCTTTGCCGTTGCCGGCATAGAGTTCGTGCCAGCCGATATTGCCGGGTGCGTCGGGGGCGAGTTCCGGCCAGGTCTGTTCCATCGGCGCCGGCGTCATGATGCAGATGACGGCGCCATGCGGATCGGCGACGACAGCGAAGCGGCCGACGGTCGGGATGTCCTGGGGCGGCCGGCGGACTGCGCCGCCATTGGCGGCGAAATCTCTCGCCGTCTGATCGACATCGTCGACACCGACATAGCCCGTCCAGTTCGGCGGAATGCCCTGGCCTTCAAGCTCGGCCGGAAACTCCATCAGGCCGGCGACCCCGATGCCGTTCGCCTCGAAGACCGTATAGGTCGGCATGCCTTCCACCTTCATTTCGGAGGTGGTCCAGCCGACGACGGAGCTGTAGAATTTTGCGGCGGCTGAGGTGTCTGATGTCATCAGCTCACACCAAATGAACTTTCCATGCGTCTTGGACATCATGCTCTCCCTCTTCTGACGCCGCCTTTTCGCTTGGGCGTCGTGATTGTCAGATTTTGCGGATGTAATGCGCTTCCATGAACTGCTTCCACGAGCCGTCCTCCTGCTTGGCGCTGGAGGTGAAAGTGCGGCGATTGTCGTCGATGAAGGTGATCTGCTCGCGGTAATCGGCAAGGCCATCGCCGCTGAAGTCGGGTCCAGTGGTATAGAGGTCGAGAACATTGCCGGAGGCGTCGACCTCGCCTTCATAGACCCACATATAGTCCATCATGCTGCCGATCCAGCTGCCGACATATCTGCCTTTTTCAGCGTTGTAGCCGAGCGTCAGGATCGTGGTGGCCGGCTTGCCGTCGGGCATATGGCCGGTCCCTTCGGCGACGAACCAGATGCCGTGAAGGGAGCGGACGGTCTCCGTCCAGTCGTGGCCGTCGGACATCTCGGGTGCGGTGACGCTCCAGTCGCCGACAAGTCTTTCCAAAAAGGAATGCTCTTTCAGTACTTCGGCGGCCTTCATCATGCTCTCCTCCCTTCGAATGACGATATCCCAGATGTTTGATGGCTCAGAGACAGCAGGACGATGTCGTCGGAGCATCCTCATATTCATCATGGCGGCGTACGAAATTCATCGTGCTCTCCTCGTTGCGGCCCTTCGGCGCGCGGTCGAGGATCATCAGGGTGCCGATCAGTTCCTCCGGGCCGCGGGCGTAGCTCGAATAGGTATGAAAGACCTCGCCCCTGTCGTTGCGGTAGAAGGCGCTAAGGCCCGGCAGTTCGTCATGCGCCTCAGCCGGCTCGATAGAGGTGAAATTGTAGAAGACCTTGTCTTTGGCAAGATCCTCCGGACTGAAAGAGACGTGATAATCGAAATTGAAATCGCTGCCGAAGGACGAGACCCAGGGAAATTTCCAGCCCATGCGTCTTTTGTAGGCGGCGATCTTGTCGAGCGGAGCACGCGAAACGGCCACCCAGGTGACGTCGTGATGGTTGAGATGCGGCAGCGCGCCATCAACGTGATCCGAGAGGAAGGAGCAGCCGGGGCAGCCGGCCTGCCAGTCGGGACCGAGCATGAAATGATAGATCAGAAGCTGGCTGCGGCCGTCGAAGAGATCGGCGAGCGATTTCTTTCCCTCGGGCGTTTCGAAGACATAGTCCTTGTCGACCTTCACCCAAGGCAGCGCCATGCGCTCGGCGTTGATGCTGTCGCGCAGCTTCGTCGCCTCTTTTTCCTTCAAGAGCAGGGCACGCCGGGCCTCCAGCCATTCCTCACGGGAAACAACTTCGTTCTGCATGAAATGCGCCCTCCTCCGGCGCTGCCGGCGAGCCGGCTCATCCCCTTCTCCTTGACTAATTACATTGATATCAATATAAAATGAGCATGTCAAATTCGATCGAGATTCCCTTTTCGACGACGCTGATGGTGCGCGACACCTGCCTCTGCCTGCATGTGCAGCGCGCGGCACGCGCGCTTGCCCGGCTGTTCGACGATGCGCTGCGGCCGGCCGGCCTCACCAACGGGCAGTTTTCCCTGATGATGTCGCTGAACCGGCCGGAACCGCCGCCGATGGGGCCGGTCGCCGCCCTGCTCGCCATGGACCAGACGACGCTGACGGCGGCGCTGAAGCCCTTACAGCGCAGGGGCTGGGTGGCAGTGGTGGAGAACCCCAAGGATAGGCGCGGCCGGCTGCTCAGCCTTACCGCAGAAGGCAAGGCGGTACTGGCAAGAGCACTGCCGATCTGGGAAAGCACGCATGCGGCCCTCGACGATGAATTGCCGGGCGGCGGCGTTCTACGGCTGCGGCAGGATCTGCAGGCGCTGTCGGGGGTGACGGTGGAAGCGCCGAAGCCGGCTGAGGCGTCGGGCCGGCCGCGTCAAAGTGGACGGGCGACGGGCGATTAGGGCGACCTGCCCCTCATCCGCCTGCCGGCACCTTCTCCCCATTTTGACGGGAGAAGGGATATGCCGCAACCTCTCCGTCCCAAGCCGACCTTTCGCAGGGCACGTCCCCTCCCCCCGTCAGAACGGGGAGAGGGTTAGGGCGAGGGGCAATTCCAAGGCGCTGAATCGCCGTGATCAGGCGACGGTGACCGGAACTTCGGTCGAGGTGCGCATGGCGTGGCTGTAGGGGCAGACGATGTGGGCCGCGGCAGCAAGTTTTTCGGCGGTTTCGCGGTCGAGGCCGGGGATATTGACCGTCAGAGCCACTTCGATGCCGAAGCCGGTGCCGTCTTCGCGCGGGCCGATGCCGACCTTGGCGGAGACGGTCGTCTCTTCCGGAATCTTGACCTTCTGCTGGCCTGCAACAAATTTCAAGGCACCGAGGAAGCAGGCGGAATAGCCGGCAGCGAAGAGCTGTTCGGGATTGGTGCCGGTCGCGCCATCACCGCCGAGTTCCTTGGGAACGGTCAGTGTCACGTCCAGAACGCCGTTTTCGGAAACGGCGCGGCCGGCGCGGCCGCCGGTGGCAGAGGCTTTGGTCGTATAGAGAATAGGCATGACGATCTCCTTTGGTTGGCCCTTCGATCGGGTCGGAGTTTTACTATCGCACAATTAAATTGTACGCAAGTTAATTTTGCAAATTGCATTTCACGAATGGAAAGAGGACAATCGCGGCCTCGGGGATGACGGATATGAAAGCGCAAACGGTAAAGACGATGGAGATACCTGAGGAAGAGAAGCGGCTGGAAAAGCAGCTGTGCTTCGCCGTCTACGCGACGGCGCATGCTTTTACCCGCGCCTATAAACCGATCCTCGACAGGGTCGGCCTCACCTATCCGCAATATCTGGTAATGCTGGTGCTGTGGGAACGCAGCGCCCTACCGGTGAAGACGATCGGCGAGCAGTTGGACCTCGATTCCGGCACGCTGTCGCCGCTGTTGAAACGGCTGGAGCAGAGCGGGCTGATCAAGCGCATCCGCGATCTGCGCGACGAGCGACAGGTGATCGTGTCGCTGACGCCGAAAGGCGAAGCGATGAAGTCAGAGGTCGATACGATCATGACGGCGATCGGAAAAGCCGCCGGCTGCACGATCGAGGAAATGGCCGAGATGCGCGACATTCTGCATCGGCTGCGGGCCAATCTCGGCCGGGCCGGCGACGGCTGAAAGCCCCTGCCCCAAGCCGGTATGACGTCTGCGGCGGGATCAGGACCGCCGAGTGGCGGCCTTCGCCGTCGAGCGGCGCTTTTTTGCAGGCGCAGGTGCGGCATCCGCGTCTTCGGCGGCCTGCTGCAGACGAAGCGCCCTCAGCTTCTCCGTCTTCTTGTCACGCGCCGATGCCTCGGCGGCAATGATGGCGCGGGCCGTGTGATCGGTCGCTTCGGCCTTGTCGCGAGACGAAAGCTTGGCGGGGTTGAAGAATTCTCCCTTGGTGGCGGTCATGTGCCCCCTTTCTCGGGTAGTGCCGGCGTTTGATCCTTGCATTTCGGATGCCAACATCATTTTACGGCCGGGCCGTACTTCCACAAGGCCGAGATGTGGCGACCGGCCCGTGACATTAGGGCCGGCATGCCACGGCCGGATCAGCGAGCGCGGACAGCCTTCTTCGGCGCCGGCAGCAGGCCCTCGCGCTGCAGCTTCTTGCGGGCAAGTTTGCGCTGGCGGCGAACGGCCTCCCCCTTTTCGCGGGCACGCTTCTCGGACGGCTTCTCATAAGCGCTGCGCGCTTTCATTTCCCGAAAAAGCCCTTCACGCTGCATCTTTTTCTTAAGCACGCGCAACGCCTGATCGACATTGTTATCTCTAACGAGTACCTGCAAACGAATATCCTTCCTGTCGGCGGCGAGGCCGCTGTCATATGATAAAAACGGCGGGCTACTTGCCCATGCGGATTCCCGAAAATTTCAGCCACGGCTCGGCATCATCGGCTTTGGCGGCCGCCTCAAGTGACGCCGCCCGTGGCGATTCCCCGATGTCGATATCGTCATCGGTGATGCGGCGCTCGAAATTCTCGCCGGTGAACTGAACGCGATATTGCACGTGCCCGTGATCGTTGGGCAGGATGCTGGCGATCCGGCATCGCTTGTCTGCCTTTGCCGTGCGGGTCAGGCCGGACTTCAGCACGATCATGTCGCCGACCTTGTAACTTGGTCTGCTCATTCTGCGTCCCTCAACTCTTCGGCTGCTCAACTTCAAAACAAAAGGCCGGGCTTGAACCCGACCTCTTCCAGTCATTCAGCCACCAAGCTGCCTTTGATGGTCAGCGCGCTGCCAGTACATCCGTGGTCAGCGCGCCGCAATCTGTGGTCAGCCAAGGCGAATGACAATCATGCGGCCTGAAGGTTGTCGGCCGCGCTCTTGCCGGAACGCTTGTCGCGGACCAGATCGTAGCGGACCTTCTGGCCTTCGGTGAGTTCGCGCATGCCAGCGCGCTCGACTGCCGAAATATGGACGAAAACGTCCGTGGAGCCGTCATCAGGCTGAATGAAACCGAAACCTTTGGTGCCATTGAACCATTTGACTACGCCTGAATTCATAACGATTTCCTTTTCAACCGTTTGAGTGCACCCGTGGCAGAATATCCGCGGGAAATATCGATGCTGAGAGGAGATCTGACGAAGCGCGTTGGCGCATGGACAAAGGTCACGAGCATATTCGATAGGCACCATGTAGGCCTTTTACCGAATTAAGCAATGCTAAATCGAAAATAAAACTTTTCCGAGCGGTGAGCAGAGGCGGCCGACTGGCGACCGCCCCGGCGGCGTCACTGCCAGACGACGATCGGCGCCTTTGTCGGAACGCGGTCGTAGAGATCGATGATATCCTGGTTCAAGAGCCTGACGCAGCCCGAGGAGACGGCCTTGCCGATCGAGCGCCAGTCGGGGTTGCCGTGCAGGCGATAGAGCGTGTCCTCGCCGTTCGAGAAGATATAGAGGGCGCGGGCGCCGAGCGGGTTCTTCAGGCCCGGTTCCATGCCGCCGTTCTCGATCGAATATTTGACCAGTTCCGGCTGGCGGGCAACCATCTCGTTCGGCGGCTTCCAACGCGGCCATTTCTGACGCCACTGGATGACGCCCGATCCCTGCCAGGCGAAGCCCTCACGACCGATGCCGACGCCGTAGCGCATCGCCATGCCGTCGGCCTGGACGAGATAGAGGAAACGCGACGGCGTATCCACGACGATCGTGCCTGGCGGCTGGCCGGTAGGGTCGAGGACACGCTGGCGATAGTAGCGCGGATCGATCTCTTCATAAGGAACGGCGGGAATGAGGAAGCCGCCGTCCTCGACGGGTCCGTACATGACGGCAAGCTCCGGACCGCTCGGCACGCTCGACGCTCCCGGTGACTGGAACAGGCGCATGGGCGAGCGGTAGATGATCGACGTGTCGCCGGATGTCACGGTGTTGGCGGAGGAGGCGCAGCCGGTGAGCGCGGAGGCTGCCGTCAGAGCCGAAAGGGAAAGAAAGCTGCGGCGGGAAAGATGTCTATCGGAACTCATGACGCGGGACTGATTTCCTTTGATGCGGGAATGCTGGAATAACGACATCAAGAAATCTATCGGCTTGCGCCAAATAAACCATAGCTTCACGCAGACGTGTTCCGGCCGGAGCCGACGATATGAAGAGCGCTGTTGCAGCGCTACATCACAACGATCTCGGCCTTGGCGGGAAGCCGGTCATAGAGATCGACGACATCCTGGTTCAGCATGCGCACGCAGCCCGACGATGTCGCCTTGCCGATCGACTGCCAGTCGGGCGTGCCGTGGATGCGATAGAGCGTATCCTGGCCGTCCTTGAAGATATACATGGCGCGCGCGCCGAGCGGGTTCTGAAGCCCGGGATTCATGCCGCCGTTTTCCGCCGAAAAAGCGCGGACTTCCGGCTGGCGCGAGACCATTTCGACCGGCGGCGTCCAGCGCGGCCATTTCTGCTTCCACTGAATGACGCCGCGGCCCGACCAGGCGTAACCGTCGCGGCCGAGGCCGACGCCGTAGCGCATCGCCTTGCCGTTAGCCTCGACCAGATAGAGGAAACGCGCCTTGGTATCGACGACGATGGTGCCGGGGCGCTCGGTCGTCTGATAGTCGACCTCCTGACGCAGGAATTGCGGCTGGATCCGGCTGACCGGGATCGCCGGCAGAGTGAAGTCCTCGGCGCGCTGCTCGCCATACATCGCCATATGCACGGGATTGGTGAGCGGCAGGCCGTAGGTCTGGTGGAACTGGGTCTTGTAAAGCTCGCGCGTCTGCGGCACCGGCTGATCGGGGATCGGCCGCACCCGGCGCGGATCGACGCCCGGCGGCTGATAGAAGACCGGCGAGGTTTCCTGGACGAAGCGGGCGGGCGAATCGGCAGCGACATCGGGGATCAGGATGTTGCAGCCGCTGAGCGGCGCGACAGCAATCATAAGCCCGGCAATCGGGAAAACCCGGTGCAGAAAATTCATGGGACCACCCTAGTCAACGATCGGCGAGACAGCGATATCTGGCGCGACGATTGCATTCGCGGCTGGTGCGAGGCTGGCGTTCGTTGCAATGCACGACCATGGCTGTTCCACCGGCGGCAGAGCTTACGCCGCCACACCGTGGAAGAAGCGGATGCTCTGTTCGATCTCGGCCGGCAACGCCGAGGTGTGGTTGCCGGCGACGGTGTCGGTCTCGATATGGACGCCGGCGGCGCGGGCGCGGCGGGCGAGCAGATCGGCGCGGTCGTTGAAATGCGCCTCTTCGGTGCCGTGGACGACCCGGATGGGGCATTTGAAGCTGTGGGCGTAACAGAGCGCCGAGCGCACCTCGAATTCATGCGCATTGCTGTCGTCGAAGCGGATGTCCTGGGGATAGCGGCTGAAGAAACGGAAGGCGTTGGGATTGCCCGAAATCGGCGCGGCGGCGCGGAATTTTTGGCTGCTCATCGCCGTCAGCATGGTCAGCGTGCCGCCGATGCTATGGCCGGCGATGAACAGGCGGCCGGAATCGACGCCCGGCAGATGCGCCAGGCGCTCGGTTGCGGCAAGCACATCGTCGACCTCATCGTAGAAGCCGGAAAAATTGCCCCTCTGGCCGTTTTCGCCGCGCAGCGACGGCATCATCACGACATAGCCGGCATCCATGTAGGGCTTCATCAGCTGCCAATGGCCGATGCCCATGGCATTGCCGCCATGCAGGAAGAGCACGGCCGGCTTGGCAGTGCGCTCGCGTTTGTACCGGGAAACCCATGCCACCAGTTCGAGCTCGCCGCCATAGCCGGAGCGGTAGAATATCTTCTCGGCGTCGGCAGGCGCGGTCAGCGGTTCGTATTTATCCGGCGCCGGCCCCTTTTGCAGGAGTTTCGTGCGGAAGCGGCGGCGGACCGCGGCATAGTCGTGCTTGGCAAGGCGCGGCTCGTCGGGGACATCGAAGGCGGTCGCCATGCGCGGCAGGACGAGCGCGCCGGCAAGCCCCGCCAGCACGGCGCGGCGTTGGCGGAAAAGGGAATTTTGTTCATGCGAGCTCATGACGCGGCACCCAAATCATTTCCCCGGCACGCCAGATTTGCATCGGAAAACCGATGCCGCCAATACACATGATGTTGAAAATATTGCCCTGCGTCATTGTTGCACAGGTTGCAACGCAAAGCCTATCGCAACAATCTGCACCGGAAGTCCGATCGTAAGCGAAATAGGGAATCAATGCCGAAGCCGCAGATGGAACTCCAGGCCATCATTTCGAAGAGTCCGCTGCTCTCGACAGTGCTCGAACGCTGGGACGAAATCGACTTGCCCGATGGGCGCCTTGTCGCCGGAGCGATCGCCCAGACGGTGTGGAACCACGCCTTCGACTTCGTCCACGATCACGGCATCGATGACATCGATCTTGTCTATTTTGATGACAATGACCTGTCCGAAAGCGCGGAAGCAGACCACTCGGTCCGTATCCGGAGCTTGTTCTCCGATCTGCCTGTCTGGATCGATGTGAAGAACCAGGCGAGAGTTCATCTTTGGTATGGGCAAAAGTTCGGGCATGTGATTATGCCCTACACATCCACGGATAATGCGATCACCACCTTTCCGACAACGGCTGCCGCCGTCGGTATTCGGCCGGTGGACAACAGGCTGGATCTATACGCGCCCTACGGCTTGTCCGATTTATTAGCGCCGCTCGTCCGCGCCAACAAGAAACAGATTGGCCGGGAGATCTATGAAAGGAAGATCGCGCGCTGGCGTAAACTGTGGCCGGATCTTCAAATCATCCTCTGGGACGAGTAGGTGGCCGGCCGATGACTTTCCCAAGCCGCTGCAAGCGTTGGGGACATGCCTCGGGTCACTCCGGCTTCGCATCGATCATGGCGACCAGTGTGCGCAGCCGGTCGGCCTCGTAAGGAGGTTTGTCGGGGCGAAGGCGGGCTATGCGCGGGAAGCGCATGGCGACCCCCGATTTGTGCCGGGTCGAACGGTTGATGCCCTCGAAGGCCACTTCGACGACAAAGCCGAACTCTCTGTCGGCGCGGACGGCCCGTACCGGGCCGAAACGTTCGGTCGTGTTGTTGCGCACGAACTTGTCGAGCAGTTCGAGTTCGGCATCGGTGAAACCGAAATAAGCCTTTCCCACCGGCACCAGCTGTTCGCCGTCCTCGTCATCGGCCCAGACGCCGAAGGTGAAATCGGAATAATAGCTGGAGCGCTTTCCGTGGCCGCGCTGGGCATACATCAGCACCGCATCGACATTATAGGGATTGCGCTTCCACTTGAACCAGGGGCCTTTCATGCGGCCGGCCTGGTAGATGCTGTCGCGCCGCTTGATCATCACGCCCTCGATGACCGGATCGGGCGGGGCGGCGCGCAGAGCATCGAGCTCCTCCCATGAGGAGAAAGGCACGAGCGGCGAGAGGTCGAATCGGTCGTGGGGGGCGCGGTCGATGATATCGGAAAGGCCCTCGCGGCGATCGACATAGGTTCGGCCGCGAATATCCTCGTCGCCGTCGAAGAGCAGGTCATAGGCGCGGATGAAGGCGGGATAATCGTCGAGCATCTTCGCCGTCACCGTCTTGCGGTTCAGGCGCTGCTGCAGGTCGGAGAAGGTGCGGGTCGGGCTGTTGGAACGGGCGGTGCCGCCGACCAGCAGCTCACCGTCGACGACGCCGGAAAAATTGATCGCCTCAAGAATATCGGGAAAGGCGCCCGAAATGTCGTCGCCGGAGCGGGAATAGATCTTTCGCCTGTCGCCGGAGCGCGACAGCTGGACGCGGATGCCGTCCCATTTCCACTCGGCGGCGTAGTCGGCCGGGTCGAGACCTGCCAGGTCTCCCTCCTCCACGGCATTGGCGAGCATGACGGAATGGAAGATCGCCGGTGTCGCCAGCGCCGGTTTGTCGCCGCCGCCCGCCAGCCATTGGAACAGCGTCTCGTAAGGCGGCTGCAGGCCGTGCCAGAGAGTCTCGATCTCGGTGACGTCCTTGCCGCCGAGATCGGCCAGCGCCTGTTTGGCAAGACGGGCGGAAACGCCGATGCGCAACGCGCCGGTCGTCAGCTTGATGAAGGCGAAACGGCCGGAGGAATCCAGCCGGTCGAGCAGATCGCGGACATAGGCGCGCACTTCGGTGCGGCCGAGACCGTTCATGCGGGTGACGACCTCGCCGAGACGCGGCTGAGCAAGGGCGGAGCGGTCTATATCCCGCTCATTGTCCCAGACAAGCGAGATGGTTTCGGCGAGATCGCCGACATAGTCGTAGGAATAATGAAACAGCACTTCGTCCATGCGTTCCAGCACCAGGTCGCGCAACATAGCAGGCTTGACGTCGCGCACTTCGAGCGTGCCGGCGATGGCGGCAAGGCCGTAGCCGCGGTCCGGGTCGGGCGTATCGCGGAAATAATCGGTGAGCAGCTTGAGCTTGCCGTTGCGGCTGGGGGTCAGGACCAGGCGGTCGAGGACGTCGGCGAAGGCTTTCATGCGGGCCTCCGCATTCCGGGAGAAAATTCCTCCCCAACTTTGCGAGGAGAAGACCCCTTCCCAACCCCTCCCCACAGGTGGGAGGGGCTAACGCGCGGCACTGCCCCGCCTTCTTTCAACCACAGCGTTTGCGGCGATGATTTTGTGGCTGGACGGAGCGGCAGGTTAAGCCCCTCCTCCTTGTGGGGAGGGGTTGGGGAGGGGTTTTGACGCGTTCTCCGGCTCATCTCAATCCGCCTCATCCTCATAGCCCACGAGATGCAACGGTTTCGCCTTGATACCCTGCAGGTGGCACCAGCGCACCAGCGCCTCCTCGCGGCCATGGGTTACCCAGACTTCAGCCGGATTCAGTTCGCGGATCGTTTCGGTCAGTTCCGGCCAGTCGCAATGATCGGAGATGACGAGCGGCAGTTCGACGCCGAGCTGTTTGGCGCGTTGGCGCACCATCATCCAGCCGGAGGCGAAAGCCGGCAGCGGCTCGTTGAAGCGTCGCGCCCAGCGGTCGGCGAAGGCCGGGGACGGGCCGATGACGACGGCGCCCCGGAAGGTGGATTTGTCGCGGCTTTCGATCGTGGCGGGCTGCAGCTCGCCGAGATCTATTCCTTGGCCGACATAGTAATCACAGAGCTTTTCCATGGCGCCGTGGATATAGATGGGCTCGGCATAACCGGCATCGCGCAGCAGCCGGATGACGCGCTGGGCCTTGCCGAGCGCGTAGGCGCCGACGAGATGGGTGCGCTCCGGAAATTGCCGGAGCGAGGCCAGCAGCTTGCCGGTCTCGTCGATCGGATCTGGATGATGGAAAACCGGCAGGCCGAAGGTCGCCTCGGTGATGAAGACATCGCAGGCGACCGGCACATAGGGCGCGCAGGTCGGGTCTGGGCGGCGCTTGTAATCGCCGGAGACGACGATGCGGGTGCCGTTCCTCTCGATGGCGATCTGAGCCGAGCCGAGCACATGGCCGGCGGGGTGAAAACTCACTTTGACGCCATTGATCCCCAGCTCTTCGCCGAAATCGGCTATCTGCTCGCTGGCGCAGAAGCCCTCGCCATAACGCAGGCGCATGATGTCGAGCGTCTGACGGGTGGCTAGCACGTTCACATGCCCCGGCCGGGCGTGGTCGGAATGGCCATGGGTGACGAGCGCCCGTTCGACAGGCCGCACCGGATCGACGTAAAAGCCGCCTTCCGGGCAATAGAGCCCTTCCGGGGCGGGATAAAGCAGCGCATCAGCTCTCATGATGCAAGAGATAGCGGGAAACGGGCGCGGGGCCAGAGGAAGCGATTGTCATCACCTGATCCCGTCGAGAAAGGATAAAATCGCGGCGTTGAACTCCGCCGGCCGCTGCAGTGGCGCGAAATGGCTGACGCCGGGCAGGTAGATCATCTGAGCGTCCGGGATGCTGCCGGCAAGATATTCGGCATGCTCGGGCTTGATGAATTCATCGTGTTCGCCGAGCACGATCGCGATCGGAACGCCGATGCGGCCGAGGTCGGCCGCCCCATAATTCGGCTCGGTCCGCATCATCAGGCTGACCGCCTCGACGAAGGAATTGAAATCGTCCGGCGTGGCGGACAATGCCGCATAATCCTTGGCGTGGCGAGCGAAACATCGGTCGATGACCGGGGTCGGAACGAATTCCAGCGTGCCGCTCGGATCCATGTTGCAGGCGAAGAAGAAGACGCCCTCGACACGCGACGGCGCCGTCATGGCGAGGATCAGCGCGATGCAGGCGCCATCGCTCCAGCCGACGAACGCCGCCGTTTCCAGCCGCAGTTCGTCCATCACCGCCAACACGTCGGCAGCCATCAGCTCATAGCTGTAGGGACTGACATCGCGGGTGCTTCGTCCATGGCCGCGGCTATCGATCAGCACGACACGGCGGCCACTGGCAAGGAGCGCCGGGACCTGGTAGCCCCAGTTGCCGCTATGGCCGAGGCCGCCATGCAGCAGAATGACGGCAGGGCCTGTGCCGTAGCTCGCATACCAGATGCGGGCGCCTGCGCGCCCGACATGGCCTTCGACAGCAGCCAATGGCAGCGGGGCCGCCCCCTGCGCTTCGAAATGAATGAGCTCGTCGTCCTGTCGTTCCATAGCGGTCCCAATCCTTTCCGGCGAATAATCCCGCGCATAGAAAAGCCGGAAAACAGCCCAAGAACAACCAGAATCGCTTCCTAGCTGTTGCCTTCGTCGATGCAATCATGAGGAGCAAAGAGATGGGCAGGAAGCTTTTCTATTGCGCGGCGGCGATCGCGCTCGCGGCCGCCGGCATTTATCTCAACAATGCCAGCCGCATTGCCGAGCATCGGCCGGGAAAGCCGGTGCTGCTCGCTCATCGCGGCATCGCCCAACGGTTCGACGAGACCGACCTGAAGAACGACACCTGCACGGCGAGCCGCATGCTGCCGCCGAAACACGACTATCTGGAGAACACTATTGCCTCGATGCAGGCGGGCTTCGCCGCCGGCGCAGATGTCGTCGAGATGGACGTGCATCCGACAACGGACGGCGAATTCGCCGTCTTTCACGACTGGACGCTCGACTGCCGCACCGACGGGCACGGCGTGACCCGCAAGCATTCGATGGCTCAAATGAGAAGGCTCGACATCGGATACGGCTATACCGCCGACGGCGGCAAGACCTTTCCCTTTCGCGGCCAGGGCATCGGCATGATGCCGACGCTGGCGCAAGTACTTTCGACCTTTCCAGATCGGCGCTTTCTCATCAACATCAAGAGCCGCGATCCGTCCGAGGGGGAAAAGCTCGCCGCCGTGCTGAACGCGCTTCCGGCGGCACAGCGGGCCGGCATCATCGTCTATGGCGGCGACGAGCCGATCGACGTTCTCGGCCGGCTCGCACCGGATATCAAAACCGCCTCGCGCAAAAGCCTGAAGGGCTGCCTGTTCGGCTATATCGGCTATGGCTGGACCGGCCTCCTGCCCGAGGCCTGCAAGCATCGGATGATGCTGGTGCCGATCAATATCGCGCCTTGGCTGTGGGGCTGGCCGGACCGCTTTCTCAACCGGATGCAGGATGCCGGAACGGAGGTTTTCGTGCTCGGCCCCTATCGCGGCGGCGATTTTTCCACCGGCATCGACGATGCCGCGCAGCTGGCGCGGCTGCCGCGGGATTATGCGGCAGGCCTGTGGACGAATGAGATCGAGACGATCGGCAAGCTCATGAAATGAGGCGGAGTCTCCGCGCGCCTCAGAACTCCTCCCAATCGCCGCCGGCGACTGCCGTATTGCCGTGGAAGGCCGCGCTCACCTTCGCGGCCATTGCACGCGGTGCCGATGGAATGGGTCTGGAAGCCGCGGTTGCCACGGCGGGGCGTGATTGGCGCAAGCCCCCGCTTCCGATGTTAAACTGCCCCAGCAGCTGGAAGAGCGCGTCGGCCTCCTTGGCGAGGCTGTGGGCGGCGGCCGTCGATTCCTCGACCATGGCCGCATTTTGCTGCGTACCCTGGTCCATGGTGTTAACCGCGGTGTTGATTTCCTTCAATCCCGTCGCCTGCTCCTTGGAGCTTTCGACGATTGCCAGAACATTGCCGTTGACCTGCTGAACCTGAGCAACGATTTCTTCCAGAGCCTTGCCGGTCTCCCCGACCAGGCTCACTCCGCTCTTCACATGCTCGTTGGAGGCCCCGATCAGCTCCTTGATCTCCTTTGCCGCCTTGGCCGATCTCTGGGCAAGCTCGCGAACCTCTTGCGCGACCACCGCAAAACCCTTGCCGGCATCGCCCGCGCGTGCCGCCTCGACGCCGGCGTTCAGCGCCAACAGATTGGTCTGAAACGCGATTTCGTCGATTACGCCGATGATATTCCCGATCTCCGCCGACGATGTTTCGATCTTGCCCATCGCTTCGACGGCGTTGCGGACAACCGCGCCGGAGCGCTCGGCATTCTCGCGGGTCCTCCGCACCAGCTGGCCGGCCTCCTGTGCGCGGTTGCTGGAATCGGAGACGGTTGTGGTGATCTCTTCGAGCGCGGCGGCGGTTTCCTCGACGGAGGCCGCCTGCTGTTCCGTGCGCTTCGACAGATCGTCCGAGGCGGAACGAACCTGCTGAGCTCCGGCCGCGATGCCGGTTGCGTTTTCGGCCACGGCCTGCATCGCTGCGCGCAGCTTGCCGACGGCGGCGTTGAAGTCGGTCCGGATTTTTTCCAGCGTCGGAATGAATGGAGTTGCGACTTCCTGGGTCAGGTCACCGCCCGACAGCGCCATCAGGGATGCCGCCAGCTGATCGACGTTGTTGACGCGGGCGGTCACGTCAGTCGCGAACTTGACGACTTTGAAGACCTTGCCGTTCATGTCGAAGATCGGATTGTAGGATGCCTGGATATAGACCTTTCTGCCGCCCTTGCCGATGCGCAGAAACTCATCAGCCACGAATTCGCCACCTGACAGGCGCGTCCAGAACCGCCGGTAATCGTCAGTGTTGGCGTAAGCGCTGTCGCAAAACATCGAATGATGGCGGCCCTGGATCTCGGCCAACTGATAGCCGAGCGCCGACAGGAAATTCTCGTTTGCCGTCAGTATCTCGCCCTTCGGCGTGAATTCGATAACCGCCTGGGCGCGCGACAGCGCGCTTATCTTGCCGGCATCCTCGGCGCTCTGCATCTTCTGCTTCGTGATATCGGTCGCGAACTTCACGACCTTGTAGGGTTTCCCGCCGCTGAAGACCGGATTGTAAGAGGCTTCGATCCAGATTTCCTTGCCGCCCTTGCCGATGCGTTTATACTGGCGCTGATCGAAATCGCCTCGGTTGAGCCTCGCCCAGAACTCGCGATAATCGGCCGACGAGGCTTCTGCCGGCTCGACGAACATCCGGTGATGCTGGCCGACAATCTCGGACAAGTCGTAACCGAGGGCAGCACAGAAATTGGCATTGGCCGTGAGAATCTTGCCGGTAAGGTCGAATTCGATGATGGCCTGTGACCTGCTCATCGCGGCCAGTACGGCCTTGGCATCCGAACCGAAGCCGAATCCTATTTTCTTCATGCTGTTCCCCCTCGCTCAAATCGAGCGCATGACTGCCGCCACCCACCGCGGGCTTGCGCTGGACGGGCACCCCGGAAATAAAATCCGATAAATTCTTTAAGCTTCCTTTAACCGAGCCGTCTCGAAATCGGATGCGTGACATCCGAGCAACGCTGAAAAATAACGAAGCACAAACAGCGACTTGACCTGAGGTTTCGCCAGGGATGCTGATCTTTCGGGACGTTGTCAAACATGCCGCCACCGATTTTTTCGCCTTTGCGGGTTCGAATGGTTCGAAGATCCGTAAACTCTTTGTTAATCAACGGCCGCCCGCCCGTTGCCGACAGTCAAGGGCCTTTCCGTTTTTCTCTGCACATGCATATTTTTTCCGTCCTTCGAGCCGGCAGAATCAACTTCAGATACGAGCGGCAAGTGGACACATCAGCCGCCAAGCGCCGGATGCGAGGCAATCGGAGAAAGACATGCCGCTCGAGGCCGAGTTCAATCGAATTGAGGAAGTCGCTGCAGGCTTCAAGACGCATTACGAAGTCTTCAAATACATGAAGCGCCTCACCCAGGATCTGGGGATGACGGCCTTCCTGATCATGACGCTTCCTTCGGTCGATGTCGTCGAAATCGGCGCGACGAAGATCATCACCAACTGGCCGGCGGAAATGGTCGATTATTACGACGCCCATAACCTGATGGTCGACAGCCCGGTCATCCGAAGGATGCTGAGATCGACCAGCCCCTTCAATTATGATGTCGAGGCGATCAATACCGATCGCGGCGAAGGCAAAAAGTCCACCGTCATCGAGTTGTTCAGGCGGTACGGCATGGAAAAAGGCGCCTATTTTCCCGTTCATGATGCCGCGGCCGGACGCGGTGCGATGTCGATTTCGGGGTCTCGGAATTTCAGCATGGTCGAAATGTCGAAACTCCTGTTTATCGCGACGCTCATCTATGATCGGCTGTCCCAGCTGACATTGAACGAGAAACACAAGCCGGTTGCCTTTACGCAGAGCGAGCTGGACTGCCTGAGGATGACGGCCGGAGGCAGGAAGAGCAGCGAAATTGCGAAGCTTCTCGATCTGTCGGAAAGCGCGGTTAACAATCAGATCGGCAGCGCGATCAGGAAGCTGGGATGCACGACGAGAACGCAGGCGGTGGTCAGCGCTCTGCGTCTCAATATCATTCGAGTCTAAACCAACGATCGGCTGGCGACCGGCTTAGGAAAAGTTCAGAGAAGCTGCGCCTGCAGCAACAGCGGCACCACCTCCGGCAGGACGGGCTTGGAGAAGCGGTAGCCCTGCGCCTCCTCGCAGCGTGCCCGCCGCAGGAAATCCATCTGGGCATCGGTCTCGACGCCTTCGGCGAGAACCGAGAGCTTCAACGTCTGCGCCAGCGAGATGACGGCCGAGGCGATGGCGACGGCTGTTTCATCGCCCGGCAATGCCTCGACCAGCGAACGATCCATCTTCAGCCGGTCGAAGGGGAAAGTCTTCAGTGCCGCAAGGCTGGAATAGCCGGAGCCGAAATCGTCGATCGACAGGCGCACGCCGAGCACCCTCAGCTGCTCCATCATGGCGAGCGCACGCTCGGCATCCTGCATCACCACGCTTTCGGTGACCTCGAGCTCCAGCCAGCGGGATTGGAGGCGGTTGCGCTCCAACGCCTCGCCGACATGGCTCGCAAAATCCGGATCGGCGAACTGCTTCGCCGAAACATTGACGGCGATCGTCACCGGCGTCAGGCCCATATCCTGCCAGTTGCGCGCCTGGCGGCAGGCCTCGTTCAGCACCCAAAGGCCGAGGGGAACGATGAGGCCGGTCTCTTCGGCAATCGGGATGAAACTCGCCGGCGGCACCCTGCCCTTTGCCGGATGGTTCCAACGGACCAGCGCCTCGATGCCGGTGATGCGGCCGGTGGCGACATCGACCTGCGGCTGATATTCCAGGAACAGCTGATCGGCTGTTATCGCCTGATGGAGCTCTTCCTGCTCGCCGCGCGGCATGCCGACCCCGCTGCTGTCGCCATCATGATGCTGCAGCGTGTTGCGGCCGAATTGCTTGGCGCGATACATGGCGCGATCGGCATTGGCGAGAAGCTCTTCCGAGGTGGAGCCGTCGACGGGAAAGGCGGCGACGCCGATACTCGAGGTGATGATGATCTCACCGCTCTCGCCTTGCATCGGCCGAGTAATCGCCTTCTGCAGATCGCGAAGGCGGCGGGTGATGCCGGCATCGTGGCTCGACTGGTGGACGAGCACCACGAGGAATTCGTCTCCGCCAAGCCGCACCACCATATCCGAGGGACGGATGCTGTTGGCCATGCGGGTGGCGATCTCCTTCAACACCTCGTCGCCGGCGGCGTGGCCGCGGCCGTCATTGACGTCCTTGAAATTATCGAGATCGATATAGGCGACCGTGACTTTGCGATTGTTGCGCCGGGCCTGGTCGAGGATGCCGGCCAGCCTTTCCTTCAGAAAGGCGCGGTTCGGCAGGCCAGTGAGATCGTCATGATGCGCCATGAAATGGATGCGATCGTCGACGCGCTTGCGTTCGATGGCGATGCCGGCGATGTGGGTGGCGAGCGCCAGCAGCCTCATTTCATGCTCCGTCGGACGGCGTACCTCCCGGGAATAGAGGGCGAAGGTGCCGAGCACATTATTCTGCGAGGTCGCGATCGGCGTCGACCAGCAGGAACGAAAGCCGAAAGGCGCAACCAGCGCGCGGAAATCCTCCCACAGCGGATCGCTCAGCACGTCCTCGACGATGACGGGCTGGCCGCGCCAGGCGGCGGTGCCGCAGGAGCCGACCTTGGGGCCGATGGTGACACCGTCAATGAGCCGGCTATAGCCGCCGGGAAGATTGGGAGCCGCACCGTGATAAAGCCGGGTGCCCTCGCCGTCGAGCAGGAGAACCGAGCCGTCGATTCCCGTCAGCTGGGCTTCGATCATCAGCACCAGCGCTTCGAGGATCATCGGCAGCGGTTCATTGCGGGCGATCATCTCGAGCAGTTTCGCCTGGCCGCGATGGAGATCCTCCTGCAGCTTGCGTTCGGTGATATCGCGGGAAACGCCGATCAGCCCGACGACCTCGCCGCGATCGTTGCGCAGCGGTATTTTCGAGGTCAGCCGGCATACCGGCTTGGCGGCGCCAGGAAGGACGACCGTCTCCTCCATGTCGATGCGGGCTACGCCGCTCGCCATGATCTGCTGCTCGATATCGAAATGGCGGCGCGCCGCCTCGAAATCGAACAGGTCGAAATCACGCTTGCCGGCGATCTCTTCGGCGCTGAGGCCGAGGCTGGCCGCCGTGACGGCGTTGGCGAAGACGAAGCGGCTGTCACGATCCTTGACGTAGAGGAAGTCCGGAAGTTCGTGGATAATCGCCTTCAGGCGCAGGTTCTCAACGCCTTCCGAGAAGTGATGGGCGGTCGACGCCATCATCGCTTCGGTCGCGGCAACGAAGCGCCGTGTTTCGGCCGTCAGGGAATCGAGCGATTCCCATCGCCCGGCACTCGCTTCGTGCATAACGCCATTCTCCCGCAGCGGCTGAAGGCCCGCAACATCCGTTTATTTTCCCTTCAAAGTAGTCTCCATTCCCTTCGGGTTGCTTAAATGAAAGAGTGAATAACACACCAATATAAGCGGCGAGATCCTGCCATCGGCCCCTGTCGCAGCAAGAATTTCGGATTGATGTGACGGGCCTGTGCCAAAAGAAGACAGGCGGGCTGGCACGTTTTCTGCTACGGGCGCGTCATGACAGGAGAGCCCGGAATGCCTTTTCGCCGCGACATGCTTCTCTTTCTCGGCGCCTCCGCGCTTGCGGGCGGGACATCGCGCACGCTTGCCTCGCCGCTGACGGCTGCCAGCCAGCCGGATCTCCGCGGTACGATCGACGCGGTGGAATATCGCGCCGTTCCAGAAATTGGGGACCGCAAAATCCGCAACCTGGAGCAGATGATCAGACAGGCGGCGGCCGAGAACGTGCCGGTCTTCCTGCCGCCCGGCACCTATAAGATCTCCAACCTCAGCCTACCCGACAATACCCGCATCTCAGGCGTGCCCGGCGCCTCGCGGATCGTCTATACCGGCGACGGCCATCTGTTTGCAGCCGAAAACATCAGGCGCATCGAGCTTTCCAATCTCGTCATCGACGGCGGCAACCGCTGGCTCGGCGACTACGCCGGCGGGCTTCTGCAATTTACCGGCGTCGACGAGGTGCTGATCGACAATTGCGAGATCGGCGGCAGCCGCAAACACGGCCTGCAGCTGGAGCGCTGTGGCGGGCGGATCGAACGCAGCCGCATTTCGGGCGCCGCCCAGTCCGGCCTCTACGCTGTCGATTCCGCCAATCTTTCGATCGTGGCAAATACGGTCTCGGATTGCGGCAATGGTGGCATTCTCGTGCATCGTTGGAGACAGGCGGAGGACGGCACGGTCGTCTCCGGCAACCGGATTTCCAACATCCGCGCCAATGACGGCGGCACCGGTCAGAACGGCAACGGCATCAATGTCTTTCGCGCCGATGGGGTGATGGTGGTGAACAACCAGATTTCCGACTGCGCCTTTACCGCCATCCGCGCCAATTCGGCCTCGGACATCCAGATCACCAGCAACCAGTGCCGCCGCTCCGGGGAGACGGCGATCTATGTCGAATTCGCCTTCGAAGGCGCGGTCGTATCCGCCAATATGATCGACGGGGCGGCAAACGGGATTTCGATCGCCAATTTCGACGAAGGCGGCCGGCTCGCAAGCGTCACCGGCAATGTCGTGCGCAACCTGACGCTGAAAGGTCCCTACACTCACGAGGTCGGCTTCGGCATCGGCATTGCGGCGGAGGCCGATACGCTGGTGTCGGGCAATGTGATCGAGGGCGCGCCGCGCTGGGGCCTGCAGATCGGATGGGGGCCTTATCTCAGAAATGTCGTCGTCAGCGGCAATGTGGTGCGCAAGGCGCCGGTGGGATGCGCCGTCTCAGTCGCCGCGGGCGCTGGTGCCGCCATCATCACCGACAACATCTTCCAGGAGGTTGGCGGAGGGGCTGTCCTCGGCTTTGAGTGGGACAGACAAGTCTCCGCCGAAATGGCGGGCGGCCGCGCGCCCTATGCGCAGCTGACCGTCGAGCGAAACCGCGTGTCCTGACACGCGGCTTTTGCTCAGTGCGTCTGATAGGTGCCGGTGACGGTCGCTTCCGCCAATGCGTGTTTCTTCGCCTCCGCCCACATTGCGCTGATACCGGCGGCATCCGGAGTAGAAAGCTTCGGCACGTCGAGGGCCGCCAGGCGGAAGACGTAGTGATGCGGGCGATCGCCTGCCGGCGGCTGCGGACCGTCGTATCGGGTATTGCCGAAATCGTTCTTGTAGAAGCGGGGGGCTTGCTCCGGCGCCCTATCGACGCTTTCGGCAAGGGCGCTCCACTGCGCCGGGATATTGGCAATGCCGCAGTGGCGGAACGTGCCGCGCGGAGCATCCGGATCCTCGACCACCAGAGCGAAGCTCCGGGTCCCGGCGGGAGCACCGCTCCAGGCAAGCGGCGGAAAGAGGTTCTCGCCGGCTCGCGCATATTTCTTCGGGATCGGCTGATCCTGGGCAAAAGCCTTGCTGATCAATGTCAAGGTCATGAAACTCTCCTTTCCTGATCGGGGCTCCTTCCTAATCGGGGCTCCTTTGTGATCTGGGCTCCTTCACCGTCAGGGACGACCGCTCCCTTTTTTATGCTCGCTCTCCTGATTGCGGCCACGCATGATGCCCCGATCGTCATTGCGAGGGTCCGGATCGGCCTTCAGATCGCCTTTCCGATAGGCCTCCTTTGCCTGCGCATTGCGTTGCAGATCCGCCTTGGCGTCGAAATCCTCGCCGGCATTTGCGGTTTTCTCGCGTTTCTCGATGACACGAACCTGTTGTTCATGTGTCTTCTTGCCCGTCATTTGTTCCTCCTTTGCCTGGTGCGCGCTGCGCACGCGGGTCATCGCATTCGACGCCTCGACGGCGCCAATCTCTGGGTCCAACCCGCCGGCCCTTTCATTGTTCCCCCTGTCAGGCAATTGTGCTCGATCTGCCGCCGGGGAAGGCGCTCGCCAGATCAAAAGCTTTCATCATCCCATCAGCGGCGAGGACTTTTCCTGGGGTGATCCGGCGTTTACCTTTTCTGCGACACATCGAGGGGTATCGTCATGCTGACAATCTATGGGGTCTATCGATCGCGCGCTTCGCGCGTCTACTGGATGGCGGATGAACTCGGGCTCGAATTCCGCTCCGTGCCGGTGCTGCAGGCCAGGCGGCTTGCCGACCCGCTCGCCGAAGAGGCGCCGCTCAACACGCATTCGCCTGAATTCGCAACTCTCAACCCGATGGCGCAGATCCCCAGCATTCGCGACGGCGACCTCGTCATGCACGAGTCGCTGGCAATCAACCTTTACCTTGCGCGCAAGCATGGCGGGCCGCTTTCCGGCCAAACCGTCGAGGAAGACGGATTGCTGACGATGTGGACGATCTGGGCGGCTTCGCAAGTCGAGCCGCATTCGGTGCGCATCGTGCTGACCTATGACAACGGGCTTGAAAACAGCGAGGACGGCAAGCGGACGATCGCCGCCGCCTGCTATGGGCTGCGCCGGCCATTTGCGGCGCTCGAAGGTCACCTTGCCGGCCGTCAGTGGATCGTCGGCGAGCGCTTCACCGTCGCCGATCTCAACATCGCCGAGGTGCTGCGCTATGCCCAGAGCGAGACGGACCTTTTCGACATGCATCCGAACATCAAGGCCTGGATCGAACGCTGCCAGTCCCGCCCGGCCTACAAGGCGATGCAGGCGGCGCGCGGCAAGGAGCCGATCGAAGTCTAAGGCCTACTGGAAAAGCGCCAGCGTGCCGGCCATTTCCTCACGGATCCAGGCCTTGAAATCCTTGACCTTCTTCGGTTCGCGCGCGCCTTCGGCCGTCACAAAATAATGGCCGAAGCCGGTTTTCGCGCGAATGCCGAAGGGTGCCGCCAGCCGGCCTTCGGCCAGCGCGAAGGCGGCAAGCGTCTGCCAAGCGAGCATGACGCCCTGGCCGGCGATCGCCGCATCTAGGCAGAGCGAGGCGTCGTTGAAGACGTGGCGCGTCGACAGTGTCGCGCCCGACAGCCCTGCCTCGCGCATCCAGACTTCCCAGCTGAACATGGCAAGGCCATCAATGATGGCAGGCAAAGCGAGGATGTCGGCGGGCTGTTTCAGGTTCGCCGCCATTTCGGGCGAACAAACGGGAAAGACCTCCTGCTCTAGCAGCAGTTCGGCCTTCACATCGGGCCATTTGCCGGCGCCGACGCGGATGCCAATGTCGACGTCTGAGATCGCGGGATTGACGAGATTGGTCGTTGCATCCAGCCGCAGCTTGATGTCGGGGTAACGTTCGGCGAACCGATGAAGCCGATGGACGAGCCAGCGGGCGGCGAAGACCGGCGCCACCGAAATGGTCAGGATCGTATCGTCCTTGCGGCTTGCGATCGAGACTGCCTGCGAAAGACGGGCAAAGCCTTCGTCGAGCGCTGCAAGCACCGGCCGGCCGGCTTCGGTAGCGATCATGCCCCGGGCGGTGCGCTCGAAGATCACTTGCCCCAACTGCGCTTCGGCCTTGATCACCTGCTGGCTGACGGCGCCGACCGAGACGCCGAGCTCGTCGGCGGCCGCCTGCAGCGAGCCGAGACGACCGACGGCCTCGAGCGCGCGCAGGCCGTTTAGATGGACGCTATTCAGGTTCTTCATATAGTTTTTCTATAACGGCACCGCAGTAATCTCAATTGAAAAAGCACCGGCGCAGGCAGACATTGCAACCATCCAGGATCCCCGCTCTGCCAGCGATGGCACGATGCGCGGGAGAGCTTGTTCGGCACCAGCCGCCGGGTGATCATCTTTCCGTGCCGCTGGAGAATGCGAGGTTTGCCATGTCGTGGCTGAAGTTTTTCTTGAAATCTGCCGCGGGGACGCAGATCGGGCCGGCCTGGAAGGATGACCCGTTGCGGCATCCCGAGGTCCAACGCATGTCGCTGCGCGAAATCGCCGATCTGCCGCTGGGGGCGGAGACCGGTTTTCATGCCGAGGCCAGGCCGCAGCTGGCGAAATGCGCGTGAGCACCGCTGCCGCACATTTGCTGAATTAGACGTGGCGATCGCGCCGGTGGTGAATGCAGGAAGCAGCGCTGGAGGGCGTCCTTCGAGGCTCCGCCCTTTGGGCTGCGTGCCTCAGCAACCGTGTTGTTGCGGTTCGCTCCATGGGGTTCGTCTTTTGATGATAGTGTTGATCATGACGATGAATTTCCGCATGGCGGCGACGAGCGCGACCTTGGGTGGTTTGCCGGCAGCGCGCAGTCGTTTGTGGAAGGCCTTGATGGCCGGACTGCAGCGAATGGCCGAGAGCGTTGCCATGTAGAGGGCGCAGCGGACGGTGGCGCGGCCGCCGGCGATGTGGCGCTGGCCACGCCAGGTGCCGCTGTCGTGGGCGACCGGGGCGACGCCGACGAGGGCTGCGAGTTTCTTGTCGTCGATGGCGCCGAGTTCGGGCAGTTCGGCGATGAGCACGGCGGCGCCGACCTCGCCGATGCCCGGCACGGTCAGCAGCAGGTCGCGGCGTGCGGCCATGTCGGGTTCGGCCTCGGTGGCGAGCGCGATGGCGGCATCGACGCGGGCGAGCTGGCTTTTGAGGGCGGCGAGGGTCTCGCCGATCAGGGTGGCGACGGCTTGCGGGGCGTGTTCGAGGCGGTTCTTCTCAGCGACCGCCATGTCGATGAGCTGGCGGCGGCGGGTCACGAGGGCAGCAAGCGCGATGCGGCCGTCGTCGATATGGGGGATCTGTGCCGGACGCATCGCTCTGGCGAAGTGGAGAATGACGCGGGCGTCGACCTGATCGGTCTTGGCCAGCCGGCCGCTGGCCCTGGCGAAATCGCGCACCTGGCGGGGATTGACAACGGCGACGGCAATACCGGCGGCCATCAGCGCCCTGACGATCGCCATCTCGTAACCGCCGGTGGCCTCGACGACGGCCAGCTCGGCGCCGGCTATCGCCGTCGCCAGCGCGGCCCGGCCTGGCGCGTCGTTGTCGAAACGGACAACGGCGCGTTTGCCCTCGACGGCCACGTCGAAATGGGCTTTCGAGACATCGATGCCGACCATGAAAGCTTGCGGGATACGCATGGGTGCTCCTCCTTGCAACGCGGGCTCGAAGCCCAATCAACCGTTCGAGCGAAGACATCGCGACGGAGATGCTCGCTGAGGCACGAGTTCGAAACCCAAGGATGACACGCATCCCCGTCGCGCAGCCCGTTTATACACCAACGGCAACGTACAAGGATGAGGAGCGTTGGAGGGTGCCGCAGCCAATTGGAGGCATTGGTGGTTCCGAAGCGAAGCGCTCCGAGAGCCTTATCCTGAGGTGCCGCGCAGGGGCCTCGAAGGACGAGGCGGGCATGCTGCCGTTGAAGCATGCCGTTCATTATCTCGTCGGATTGCCCGGATCCTCGCTGACGCCGACGCGGTGGCGATAAACCATTTCCCAACCCTTCCAGCCGTTGAACAGAAGAAGGGCGGTCGCGATCAACGACAGCACCAATCCGGTCGGCACGATGAAGTCGCCGCCTTCGGCCAATCGGCGCCAGAGGTTGACGGCCTCGATCAGGACGAGGACGACATTGCCGATCATATGGAACCAGGCGTCGCGCAGGTCGCGAATGCGGCTGTCGCCGAGAAAGTCGGTCAATCCGGCAACGGCCGCCAGCGCCGCCATGACAAGGCCGGCGCCGAGCATCCAGTTGGTCGCATCTGCCCAGGCGGGATCGCCTGATCTGGCGTAGAGGATGTCGACGACCAGCGTGCCGACGAAGGCAGCGACCGGGAACGGGATCAACATCGGGTGGATCGGATGACCGGCAATACTCAGGGTGCTTTTCGGATTCATCTTATTGTCCTCCGACCTTTTTCAAAGCGTCTTCCCTATGGGCGGCTATATGATCGCTCTTGATCTCGTACTGGGGCGACGCCTCGGTCGCCCGATGGCGATGCCCTTTGTAATGGAAATCCCGGGTGTGGATCGCAATGATGCGGCCGGAGACCTGCCCGGCCTCCGAATTCCAGGTAACGTGATCTCCCCGAGCAAATTTGGCCATGTCGAACAACTCGCCGGATTCCAGTTGCATCTAACATCTGAACCGCCTTGTTTGTTCCCGTCATAATCGACATGCTGAAACCTGCGGCTGTGGAGAAGAGAGGCCGGCACAGAAGGTCCGCGCCTCGCAAAAAGCATCGCCCGGCAGAAGCCTCTCTGCCGATATGCGCTTATCCGCGTTGATCGCCAGCTCATCAGGGAGAGCCCACTATGAAAGACGTCGTCGCTTTGGTCACCGGCGGGAGCCGCGGCATAGGGCGCGGCATTGCCCTTGCTCTGCTTGCCGAAGGCGTCACCGTTCATGTGACCGGCAGGACGCGTTTCGAGGCGGAGGCAAAGCAAGCGGGATCGGCGGGATCGCTCGAGGGGCTCGAGTTTGAAGCGGCAAAACTGCCGGGGCGCCTTTCCGTCCATCGATGCGATCACGCTAGCGACGCCGACAGCGAGCGGGTGGCCGAAGCGATCCGGGCCGGCGGCAGGCTGGATATTCTGGTGAACAATGCATGGCCGGGCTACGAACGTATGGTGGAAGACGGGGAATTCACCTGGCCCAGGCCATTTTGGGAGCAGCCGGTGTGGCGGTGGGAGGCGATGATTGGCACCGCGCTCAGGGGCGCTTTCATGATGTCGCGCGCGGTCGCTCCGTTGATGATCTCGGCACGACGCGGCCTCATCGTCAACATATCCTTCTGGGCCGCCCAGCTCTACGATGGCAATGCGGTCTATGGCATCACCAAGGCCGCCGCCGACAAGATGGCCGCAGACTTCGCCCATGAGCTGCGCCCTCACAGTGTCGCCGCCGTTGCGCTTTATCCGGGGCTCGTCCGCACCGAAGCCGTTCTTGAGAACGCCGAGCATTTCGACATGAGCAATTCGGAATCACCTCAGTTCATCGGCCATGTCATTGGCGGGCTGTGGCGCGACCCGCTGCTCATGTCGAAATCCGGGCGCGTGCTGATCGCCGCGGCATTGGCGCGGGAATACGGCATCGCCGATGTCGACGGCACCCGGCCGGTTCCGCTTAGCGCTGCCGACTTTGCGGGGAACGCCGGACCCTCTGCCGGAGCCAGCGAACTGGAAGACTGTTGAAATATCGAGGGCCCGATGATAATCGCTGAGTCGGGTCTGCAGTTCACCCAGGCATCGCCGTTCTTCGGAACACGCTAAACCTGACAATAACCGAGATATGGACATCGATCCCGTGCCATGTCGGAAGGGCGATCACCGGTAATCCATCCGGAACGGCACGACCAAAGGATAGGTCATGTCCAGAAAACTCATTCCTCTCCAGGTGAGCGATGCGTCCTCATTTGCCAAGTCGCTGCGCCTCCAGCTCTCCGCCCATGAAGGGCTTCCATCTCACCTCCAATTCTTGAACATGCTGGCACGGGCTGCCGGTTACGGCAATTTCCAGAGCCTGCGTGCAAAAGCCGGTCCCGCAGAGAGCGAGGGGCAGCTACCGGCATCCGTGCCTGCCGCCTATGTCGAGATCGACCGGAAGCATATCGATCGCGTTCAGCGCAGCTTTGACGAAGAGCTCCGCCTAGTGCGCTGGCCCTCGCGGCGCATGGATCAGATCACGGCGCTTTGGCTTCTGTGGTCACAGATTCCCTCGACCACGGAGATGTCCGAGAAGGAGGTCAATGCTCTTCTTCGCGACAGGCACCTGTTTGGAGATCACGCATTGCTGCGTCGGGAACTCTGCGAGCTCGGACTGATGAGCCGGACGCGCGACGGCAGCGTCTACCGGCGCGTCGAACGGCCGATGCCGATACACGCATCGGCAATCCTCAGTCAGCGTTCCGAACGCCAAGCGAGCTGATGCCGACCTCCGCGGAAGCGCCTGATCGAAGAGAGCCTTCGATCAGGCGCCTCATTCTTCTTGCGTGTCATCATCGCCGCCCCGCCTCTTGCGGCGCGGACGGAGATTGCCGAAGCCGATATAGTGATCGGCATCCGAGGTGTTCCATCGGCCTGCGAGGAAGATGATCGCAATGGCCGCGGCAACGATGAGCAAGGCGTAGATCTTGTCCATGCCTTCAATGTAGCGCAGGCGGAGATCGGTCAAGGTCGTGGCGACACAAGGCCGAAGTGATCGATCGAAACGCAACTTCAGCTTGAACGAATCCCACTTCGCGTTAGCCTGCGTTCTCAAGCCCATCGCCGCCCGAGTCGGCTCGCTTCATATCCGAGGGAATAGACATGCCGGCTTTGATCGAAGCACGGGGCGTCAGCAAGCGCTTCCGGCAGCACAAGAGATTTCCGGGTCTCATCGGCGCCTTCAAGACGCTGGTGACCAGCGAATATACCGAGGTTCAGGCCGTTTCCGATATCAGCTTCGATATTACGGCCGGCGAGGCAGTCGGTTATCTCGGCCCGAACGGCGCCGGCAAATCGACGATGATCAAGATGATGACCGGCATTCTGGTGCCGAGTTCAGGAACGCTTTCGGTGCTCGGCCGCACGCCGCATCTCTCCCGCATGGATAATGCGCGCGAGATCGGCGTCGTCTTCGGCCAGCGCAGCCAGCTGTGGTGGGATCTGCCGCTGATCGACAGCTTCACCCTGCACCAGCGCATCTATGATATCCCGGCCGCCCGCTATACGAACAATCTGCGCCAGTTCAGCGAGCTGCTCGACCTCTCGCCCTTCCTCGACCGGGCGGTGCGCCAGCTCAGCCTCGGCCAGCGCATGCGCGCCGAGATCGTCATGTCGCTGCTGCACGATCCGAAGATCCTGTTTCTCGACGAACCGACGATCGGGCTCGATGTGGTCGCCAAGGATGCCGTGCGGCGCTTTCTCGCCGAGATCAACCGGGAACGCGGCGTCACGATCATCCTCACCACTCATGATCTGCAGGACATCGAGACGATCTGCCCGCGACTGATCATGGTCGATCACTCCAGGCTGATCTTCGACGGCGAATTGCGCAGCCTGCGCGCCGCCCTCGGCTCGGCCCGGCGGCTGACGCTGGAATTTGCCAGCGACCCGGGGCCATTGCGGCTCAGCACGGCGTCGCTCGTCAGCGATGAGGGCCTGCGCAAGGAATATCTGATCGAGCGCGAGGACGTGTCGCTGGTCAAGATCCTTTCGGAGGTCGGCAGCGACCGCGACCTCAAGGATGTAGCGCTGCACGAGCCCGACATCGAAGAGGTCATCCGCACCTTCTACCAGGGCCGCAACGCCAGGGCCCGAGCCTCATGAGCACCTATCTCGCCTTCACCCGCAACGCCCAGGCGCCCACACCATGAGCGCTTATCTGGCCTTCACACGCAGCGCCTTCCACGCGCAGCTCGCCTACCGCAACGAGGTCTGGGCCAACATCTTCGGCAAGCTGGTGCAGGTCGTCGCCCGCGTCGCCATCTGGCTCGCCGTTTATGCCGGCGTCGGCGCGACCGTCGTCGACGGCGTCTCGCTGCAGCAGATGGTGACCTACGCCCTGCTCGGCGGCGCTGTCATGGGCGCCACCCGTCCTGAAAGGGTCATCGGCGAGATCGGCCGGTCGCTCAAAACAGGCGATATCGCCGTCTGGCTGCTGAAGCCGCTTTCCTATCCGCTCTATCTCTTCGCCAATGAATGCGGCAGCTTTTCCTACCGCCTGGCGACGCAGGTGATCCCGACCGTCGCCTTCACCGCCTTGTTTTACGGCATGCTGGCGCCGGCGAGCCTGTTTCACGGTCTGATGTTTATCGCCTTCTGGGCGCTATCTTTCGTGCTGATCTTCCTGATGTCGGCGCTGTTCGGGCTGATCGCCTTCTGGCTGATGACGAGCTTCTCGCTGGACTGGATTCTCGGCGCCCTGCTGCATCTGTTCTCCGGCCTGCTGGTGCCCTTCTGGTTCTTCCCCGAGCCCTTAGCGACGATCGCCCGCCGCCTGCCCTTCGCCTGGGTCGTCTATTATCCCAATGCGGTCTATCTCGGCAGGCTTTCCGTCGCCGATACCTGGCTGCATCTCGGCCTCGGTCTCGGCTGGGCCGGACTGTTCCTTATGGGCGTGCTCTGGCTATGGCGCCTGGCCTCGCGCCGCATAACCGTGCAGGGAGGCTGATCGTGCTCCTCCATCACCTCCGCGTCATTCCGCTTCTGGTGCGCATGCATGTGCGCTCGCAAATGGAATATCGCGGCGCCTTCTGGCTCGACCGGCTTGCGCAGATCCTTTCCTATGGCAGCGTCTTTGCCACGATCGGCATCCTGCTTGCCCGCTTCCAGACGCTTGGCGGCTGGACCTGGCCGGAGCTGGCGCTGCTCTTCAGCTTTCAGCTGCTTGCCTATTCGCTGGGTGCAGCTATGAGCTTCGTCCAATTGCGCGATCTCGAGGAGCTGGTGCGACTCGGCACCTACGACACGCTCCTGGTCAAGCCGTTCAGCCCCTGGGCCTATCTCGTCTTTTCCGGCCTCAATATCGGCTATGCCGGCCATATTATCCTGGCAGTGCCGCTGCTCTGCTGGGCTGTCCTGTCGGTCGATTTCGCCTGGACGGCCGCGTCCGTGGCGTTCCTGCTTGCCGCGATCGTCAGCGCGACGCTGCTCACCGGTGCGATGATCACCATGATCGGCGCGACGGCACTGATGTGGGTACGCTCGAACCACCTCTTCTCGATCTTCTTCGGCTTCTGGGAACTGACGCGTTATCCGCTCAACATCTTTCCCGGCAGCATCCAGCTGACCCTGATCACCGCCGTGCCGCTGGCGCTGACCAGCTCGGTCCCGGTCGGCGCCCTGCTCGGAAAGCCGATCCCGATTCTCGGCGATTGGGCCGAGCCGGTCGCGCTCGCCGCCGGCCCGGTCTGGGTGCTCATCGGCATCGCCCACTGGCGCTACGCCACCCGCAAATACCAGGGCGCCGGCGGCTGATGATCGGCCAGCCGAGAACACCCTCATTGACCTGCCGCCCTTCCTCTCTTATATAGCTAGACAGTCTAGCCAGGAACAGTTTTATGGAATGGCAATTGCAGGACGCGAAGAACCAGTTCTCGAAAGTGGTGCAGAAGGCGCGAGACGAAGGACCGCAAGTGGTCACCTTGCGCGGTGAGCGCGCGGCTGTCGTATTGTCCGCCGGCGATTACGACGCCCTGCGTGCCGGCCGTCCGACGCTGGTCGATGATCTGCTGGGCGGTCCTGCCTGGGACGATGATCTCGCCGATGCGGTCGAAGCGAGGGCCAAGAGTCCCAGCCGTGGCGTGGCCTTCTGATGTATCTCGTCGATACCAATATCGTCTCTGAGGCGCGACGCAGCACGCCGCAGGCGGTTTCCTGGCTGCGCTCCGTCGATCCGCTGAGCATCCATCTGAGCGCGTTGACGCTCGGCGAGATCATGCGCGGCATTGCCCTCAAACAGAGGTCGGATCCGAAGGCCGCGACCCACTTAGCCGAGTGGCTGCGCAAGCTGCGCCACGACCATGGCAGCCGTATCCTTCCGGTGACCGATCAGATTGCCGTGGAATGGGGCCGCATCGCAGCAATCCGGCCGCGCGGCGACATTGATGGACTGATCGCTGCGACGGCGATCGTCCACGATCTCATCGTCGTCACCCGCAATGTCGGCGATTTCCGCGACACCGGTGCATCCGTAATCGACCCCTGGCAGACGTCAGCGTGAATGCAGGGGCGGCTACGACCGGCCCCGCATCACAGACGGGTTTTGACATCTCAGGGCGGATCAGCCCCGGTCATAGACCAGCGCCCGCTGGACGGCGGGGCGCTGCAGCATGCGGGCGTGATGGTCGCTGACCTTTGCGAAACGGGCGGGATCGACGCCGTCGGACGGCAGCCAGTCGGTCATGACGAAGAGATAGGGATCGGCAAGCGAATAGGTCTCGCCCATCACCCACGGGCCCTCGAACATCTTCTCTTCGATCAGCATGAAGCAATCGGCCATATTCTGCGGCACCTTCGCCTTCATCGCCTCGAGCGCCGCCGGCTCGTCGGCCCAGCGGGAGCCGCGCGGGCGGTGGGCATGGTTCACATGCACGGTCGAGCAGAGATAGCTGTTGAAGGATTGCAGCCGCGCCATTTCGAAGGCATCGCCGAGCGGCGCGAGCTTCGCGGCCGGTGCGCTTTCAGCGATGAAGCCGAGAATCGCCGGCGTTTCCGTCAGCACGCCGCGCTCGGTAACGAGCGCCGGCACCCGACCCTTCGGATTGATCTTCAGATAGTCCGGCGAACGCTGCTCGCCGTCGCGGAAGTTGAGCTTTTTTGTTTCGAATGCAAGGCCGGATTCTTCGAGAGCAATCAGGCTTGCGAGCGCGCAGGTTCCGGATGCGTAATATAATGTCAGCATGATTATCGACTCCCTTTCGGCACGTCTTATAGCGCGGGGATTGGTGCGCCGGAACCGGGGAGATGGCGGTTGCCTAGGCTTTCGGGAGCCGGACAATGAACGGCGTGCCGGGAGGCTGCCCCTCATCCGGCTGCCGCCACCTTCTCACCGTTCTGACGGGGAGAAGGGGTATGCCGCACCCGCTTCCTCTATCTCAAGGTTGCGTTTGGCACGTCCCCTCTCCCCGTCAGAACGGGGAGAGGGCTAAGTGAGGGGCGCCCCACGGGACACCCTTACTCACCCGCAGCCCGGCACATCCTCCAGCCGATGCCAGACCGGGATGCCGCGTTCCCTAGCGATGCGCACGTCGTTGTCCGCGCCCTTCGATTCACCCGGCAAGCGCAGCACGCCCTCGCAGAGCTGCAGCAGCCGGCCAGCGACCGGGTGGAAGATCTGCTCGTAGAGCGCATCGCCGACCGATCTGCCGCCGGCGGCGTGCCAGATCGGCAGGGCCACCCATTCGCCGATCATCGGCACATGGCCAGCCTCGAACAAGGCATAAGAGGGTTCTTCCAGCCGCTTCAGGTTGGCGGCCATCTTTTCCGGGTCGTCGCCCGTCCCGGACCGATAAGGCCCGGCAATCAAAATCAACATGATCCACTCCATCGCTCCGCTTCTGTGCGAGCACTCCCGGCCTCATGCACGGGATTTCCTGAAATGCACGATATTTCTTGAATGTCGAGTCATTTCGTGCAATATCATGCCATCTCGTGAATTTTCGTGCGGAGACACAATGCTGACGACGCAGCGCAAGACCCTGATTCTCGACATCTTGCGCCGCGACGGCCAGGTGATCGCCAAGCGTGTCGCCGACGATTTTTCGCTTTCGGAAGACACGATCCGGCGGGACCTCAGGGAAATGGCGGCGGAGGGACTCTTGAAACGCGTGCATGGCGGTGCGATGCCGCTGGCACCGGAGCTGCCGGATTTCACGGCGCGGCGCAGCGTCTCGTCCGAAATCAAGGCGCGGCTCGGAGCCGCGGCGGCGGCGATGGTCAAGCCGGGGCAGATGATCTTCCTCGACGGCGGCACGACGACCGCGGAAATTGCCAGGCACCTGCCACGCGACATGGCGCTGACGGTCGCGACCCACAGTCCGACGATCGCGGCCGAGCTCGAGCACCATCCGACGGCCGAGGTGATCCTGGCGGGCGGACGGCTCTACAAACATTCGATGGTGGCGACCGGCGCTGCGGCGATGGCGGCGATTTCCCAGCTGCGCCCCGATCTCTTCTTCCTCGGCGTCACCGCCGCCCACCCCGTTCACGGGCTTTCCACCGGCGATTTTGAGGAAGCCGCGATCAAGCGGCATATCGCCCGCTGCGCAGCCGAAACGCATGTGCTGCTGACGGAGGAGAAGTTCGATCTCGTCTCGCCCTGCCCGGTGCTCGGCATTGCCGAGGTGGCGGGACTGATCGTGCCGGCCGAGATTGCGGCCGAGCGGCTGAAGCCCTATCGCGACCTCAACGGCACGATCGCTGAAGCGTAACCCTGCGCAGAAAAGTCAGGGGCTCGATGGCGTACGAAAACCGTGCGCAGTTTTCCGCATCATGCCGAGAAGACAGAGGTCGCTCTGATATCGCCGACATGGATGCCGTTCCAATTGCGTATCGGCATCGCGGAGAAGGCCATCAAGGCTGCATGCACCGTCTCTTCAGTCTCGAAGAAGCGGGCGAGTGTGGCCGCCACCATGGCTTCGGCGGCGCGGGTGGCGCCATCCTCGCATTTGAGCGCGATGGCGATGCCCTTTTCCGGGATGGCGGCGCAGAAGACGCCCTCGGCGCCCGTCTTGATGAAGATGCGACCGGGAGCGATCTGCATCAGTTTGGTGCAGGCGCGGCCGGAGCCGGCGACATAGAAGGGCTCGGCCATGCAGGCCTCGATCAGGCGCCGGGATGCTTTGGCGCGCAAGGGCTCCAGACTGGTGCCGGTCGCCATCTTCGCAAAGCCGTGGGCCAAGCTGCGCAAAGGCACGGCGTAGGTCGGGATGGAGCAGCCGTCGGTGCCGCAGCTCTCGGCGCCGAGCACGGCTCCAGTCAGGCTTTCCATCACTGCTCGGATCTCGACCTGCAGCGGGTGCTCGTAGCCGACATAACCTTTCGGGTCGATATCGCGGTGGCAGCAGGCGCAGATGAAACCGGCGTGCTTCCCCGAGCAATTGTTGTGCAGCGCCGTCGGTGCGCCGAGCGTGCGGGCCTGATGGATCAGGACTTTCTGGTTCATCGACCAGTGGGCGCCGCATTCCAGCGCTTCGGCATTGCGGCCGGCACGCGACAGCATCGAGGCGGCAAGCGCCACATGTTCGTCCTCGCCATTATGCGAGGCGCAGGCGAGCGCCAGCTCCTTATCACTGAAGCCATAGGCATCGGCCGCACCGCTCTCGACAAGCGGCAGCGCCTGCATCGCCTTGCAGGCCGAGCGTGGGAAGACGGCGGCGTCGATGTCGCCGAGCGAAAAGACAAGCTTGCCGTCGCCATCGACGACCGCCACCGCGCCACGATGACGGCTTTCGACGAGCAGGCCGCGGGTGACTTCGACGGTGACGGGATTGGTCATGGGCTCTCATCCGAATGCTGGCGGGATGCGGCAGGCATAACGCGTCGGGGCGCGAAAGCCAACGGGGTTCAGATGGCACCACAATCCGGCGACGGCCGTGAGTTTGGTGCCTCCTCCGTCATCCCAGGCCCTTCAGCCCGGATCCAGCCGGGCTCGACCAGGCAGGCCGGTCGGTCGGCCATCACCTCATCCAACACCCATCACGGAAACTGACGCAAGCGATCGAAAACTATCGTTTCTCTGATGTGTCTGTTGCGGCTAAGAGTGGTGCATCAGGAACCGCCCCCATGTCATCCAGCTTCTCCCTCATCCTGCGCGACAACAGAATCCGCATTCCGGCCGTGACGCTCGTCGCGCTTGCCTTTACCTATGCCTCGACCGTGCCTTACCAGTCGATCATCGGGATCAACGAACTGGGCTTAAGCAACGGCGCCTATTCGGCGCTGGTGTTCTTCTCGGCGATCGTCAACGTTGCGACGAGTCTGACGCTCGGCATCTGGTCGGACAGGCTGAAGGAGCGCCGGCCGCTGGTGCTGGGGCTTTCGGTCGCCGGCATGCTCGGCTTCGGGTCGATCGCGATCATTCACAGCCCGGCAATCTTTATCTTTTCGACGCTGCTGCTGGTGCCGATGAGCGGCTCCACCTATTCGCTGCTCTTCGCCAGCCTGCGCGCCAGGACCAACCAGATGGAGCGTGGCGAGGGCGCGGCGGTGACGGCGACGGTGCGGGCGCTGTTTTCCGGCTCCTGGGCGCTGGCGCCGGGGCTGATCGGCCTTTATCTCGTCAATTCGCCATCGATGACGCCGGCCTATGGCATCGCGGCACTCGCCAGTTGCACCTGCTTCTGCCTGTATTTCTTCTTCGCCCCCGGCAACGGCAGCGCCGGCCCTGCTGCCGATCCGGTGGGTTTCCTCGCTTCGCTGAAACGGATCTTCATGCCGAACGTGCTGATCCGCGTCGTCATCATGTCGCTGCTCTTCGCGTTGCAGCGGCTGAACGGCATGCTTCTGCCGCTGATCATCACACGTGCGGCGGGCGGAAACGTCGCCGATGTCGGTTTCATCGCCGGGCTGACGGCGCTTCTCGAAATGCCGTTCATGATGATGTGGGGCCTAGCGCAGCGGCGCTTCCGCACCGCGCATGTGCTGGCCTTCGGCGCGCTGATCTACTGCGCCTACCTGCTGCTGCTCGGATTTGCTTCCGCGCCCTGGCACATCTATGCGCTGCTGCTCGTCAATGCCTGCGGCGCGGCGGCAATCCTCAGCGTGCCGATCACCTATCTGCAGGACCTGATCGCCGACCGGCCGGGGCTCGGAACCTCGCTGCTCTCGCTCAATACCTTCATCGGCACCGGCATCGCCGCCGGGCTCTTCGCATTCGGCACATCGCTCACCGATTATTCCGGCACCGCCTTCGTCGGCGCCGGCGCGGGTCTCGCGGCGATCGGAGCGTTGCTCCATCTGGAAAGCAGCAGGCGGCAGGCGCGGCAGCCGGCCTGAGTGCGGCGCAGGGCACACGCCCGCTTCAATCGCCAAGGCTTACCGCGTCGTGATGCGGTAGGCGCAGCGGCGGGCGCCGGTGAGGATATGTTCGCTGCGCTCGACGTCGGCGCTGAGGACAGCGCGGAACGTTTCGAGTTCGGAGCGGCAGAAGCCGGCGCAGGCGGTGGCCGCCGCGCAGATCGGACAGTGATTTTCAACCAGCATGAAGGAGCCGTCCGCCTCCTGCCAGCTGTCGGCCATATAACCCTCGCGGGTGCGGATCGCAGCCAGGCCCTCGACACGCGCGGCCAGGTCGCCTGCGTTTTCGAGCTCGTGGCGATAGCGCTTCAGCGTCTCGGCCTCGCGGGCGGAGATGACGGTGTCGAGCGCTCCCGCTCCAAGCTGATCGACGAGGGTACCGAGGAGAGCGGCCGTCAGTTCGGCATGGCCGTCGGGGAAGCGGCGATTGCCGGCCGCCGTCAGATGCCAGAGCTGACGCGGCCTGCCCCTGCCGGCAGCGGCAACGGTGACCGGCTCCACCAGCCCCTCCTCTGCCATCTTCGCCAGCTGCTGGCGGGCCGCCTCGCCGGAAATGCCAAGCGCATCGCCGATCGCCGAGCCAAGCTGCGGGCCGTCGGTCTTGAGCAGGATCAGAATTCGGTTGGCCGGGGACTGACGCATATTTTCCAAGCGAAGCCTTGTTTTAATTGGAGCGACGTGTAATTTTCCAATTTATATCTTGGAAAATAATTGCCCACCAGCAAAAACATTGGGAGCCTCCCATGTCCGATATCGACCAGACCATTGCCATTCCGAATGCCAGTTCCGTCTTCCGCCTGTTCCTGCCGGAACACCTGCCGGCGACCTTCATGCTTGCCAGCGGCGTGACGCTTTACGCGGTCGAGAGTTATATCACCGCCACCATCACCCCCTCGATCGTGCGCGATATCGGCGGCCTTGCCCTGATTTCCTGGGTGACGAGCTTGTTCGTGGCGGCCGCCATTCTCGGTTCGATCTTCGTCGCCATGCGCCCCCGGGGAATCGGGCTCCGTGTGGTCTATGTGATCGCGGCGCTGATCTTCGGCGTCGGCAGCATAGTCGCGGCAATCGGTCCCTCGATGCCGGTGGTGCTGATCGGCCGCGTTGCCCAGGGCCTGGGCACTGGAGCGCTGGCGGCCCTCGGCTATGCCTTCATCCGCTACGTCTATCCGGAACCATTATGGCCGAAAGCCTCGACACTCTATGCGGCGATCTGGGGTGTGGCGACCGTCATCGGGCCGACGCTCGGCGGCTTCTTTTCCTCAGGCAGCAATTGGCGCTACGCCTTCGTCGTGCTCGTGCCGCTCGGTCTTGCGATGGCGGCGCTGGCGCCGCGGCTTTTGCCCGAGGTCAGGGACGAACGCGAACAGGCGGGAACACCGGTCCTGCAGATCGGGCTGCTGCTTACCGCCGTGCTGATGGTCAGCACGGCCGGCGCGATCGACGTGACAGCCGTCAAGGCCGTACTGATCATCGCCTCGGTCGTCGCGGTCTCTGCCATGCTCGTTATCGAGGGCCGAAGCCGCAACCGGCTGCTGCCGTCCGGCGCCGTCAACCTTTCCCGGCCGATTTGCCGCGTCTATCTGGCGATGCTCGTCATGACCGTCGTGCTCGTCAGCGACGTCTTCATTCCCTATTTTCTGCAGGTGCTGCATGGAGTAACGCCGCTGATCTCGGGTTATCTGGTGGCGCTGGTCGCCCTCGGCTGGACCTTCGCCGCCTTCCTCAGCAGTTCGTTGAGCGGCCGACAAGCTTATCTGGCGATCATTGCCGGCGCGCTGATCGAGACGGCGGCGACCGCTTCGCTGGTTCTGTTTCTCGCCAAGGACAATCCGCAGGGGCATTTGCCGCTCATCCTGCCGGCGGCGGCCGCCATGTTCATGATGGGCTTCGGCATCGGTCTCGGCTGGGCGCATTTGGTCGCCATGGTGCTGAAGCTCGTCGCCAGCAACGAACAGGACAAGGCATCAGCGGCAATCCCGACGATGAGCTCGCTTGGCGGCGCCTTCGGCGCGGCCTTCGCGGGCGTCATCGCCAATGGCGCCGGCCTCGTCGATCCGGGCGGCATATCAGGCGCGCTGTCGGCGGCGCACTGGCTTTATCTGCTGATGGCGCTGCCCGGCGTTTTGGCGGTCGGCGTATCTATAACGCTCGGCCGACGCGCAGCATGATCTTGCCGACATGGCTGCCCTCTTCCAGCAGCCGGTGCGCCTCAACGACGTCTTCGAAGGCGAAGACCTTCTGAACGACGGGGGCGATGGTGCCCGCTTCGAGCAGCGGCCAGACCTCCGAGAGCAGATCGTCGCGGATGGCTCGTTTTTCCTCGGCCGTGCGCGGGCGCATGGTGGAGCCGGTGACCGTCAGACGCTTGACCATGATCGGCGAGAGATTGACCTTTTCGGCGACGGCCCCGCCGAGGAAGGCGATGATCGACAGGCAGCCGTCCTTTGCAAGCGAGGCGATGTTGCGCTCGAAATAGGCGGCGCCGATCATATCAAGGATGACATCGACGCCGTGACCAGTCTCGGCCTTGATCACCGCGGCGAAATCCTCGTCCCTGTAGTTGATGGCGCGTTTGGCGCCGAGCCTTTCGCAGGCCTCGCATTTTTCCTTTGAGCCTGCCGTGGCGTAGACCTCGGCGCCGAAGGCGCGGGCAAGCTGGATCGCGGTCGTGCCGATACCGCTCGTGCCGCCATGGATCAGCACGCTTTCGCCTTCGGTCAGCCCGGCCATCTGGAAGAGATTGGCCCAGACAGTGAAGAAGGTTTCGGGAAGGGCCGCGGCCTTGACCGCATCATAGCCCTTGGGAAAGGGCAGAACCTGCCCTGCCGGCAGCAGGCAATATTCGGCATAGGCGCCGCCATTGGCAAGCCCGCAGACCTTGTCGCCGACCGCGTGGCCTACGACACCCGGGCCGACGGCGACGATTTCGCCTGCCAGCTCCAGCCCGAGAATCGGGCTCGCATCCTTAGGTGGAGGATAGCTGCCCTGACGCTGGGCAATATCGGGACGGTTGACGCCGATCGCCTCGGCGCGCACGAGGACCTCGCCTTCGCCGGCCACCGGCAGCGGACGCTTGCCGATCACCATCACATCAGGCCCGCCGAAGGACTTGAGATCAATGAAACGCATTTCCTGAGGCAGTGACATGGCGCGGCCCTCCTGATCCCGGAGGTTCGGAATAGATCAGCCCGGCCGGCTTGGGAAGGCTAGAAGCGGCAAGGGCGTCAATTCGCCTCGCCCAGGAAATGGAAGGCGAGACCCTCCTCGCTCTCCTTGGCGGCCGACTTGATGACGGCAATTTCGGCGCTGACTCGGTTGATATCGTCGATGACGAGGCCTTCCGGCAGCTCGAGAACGCCAATCGAGCAGCGCATCAGCGGGAACAGAGCCTCGGTGCCGGTGCGGTCGTGGCCGAGGATGCGCCCTGCGGCGCGGTGCTCGTCGGAATAAAGATCGAGCACGTCGTCGTGGAAATCGCTGATCAGCCGGTCGAGGATCTCGGTCAGCTCCTCCTTGGTCCAGCCGACGACGCCGATGAAGAAATCGTCGCCGCCGACATGGCCGAGGAAATGGCGCTCGGCGAAGAAATAGCGACGCATCAGCGCGGCAAACAGCGAGATCGCGTGGTCACCGAGATGGAAGCCGTAAGCATCGTTGAAAGGCTTGAAATTGTCGAAGTCGCAATAGCAGAAATGCCGGACCTCATCGCCGTCGCGGCCGGACTGGCGCATGAAATCGCGGATGGCGTGGTTGCCCGGCAGGCCGGTCAGCGGGTTCTGGTCCTGGGCGGTCTTAAGTTGCTTCTCGTTGATGACCTTGATCAGCGAAGCGGCGGAAACGACGCCGGCATAACGCATATTGTCGGTCAGGATCAGGCAATCGCTGCCTTCCATATTGGCGAAGATCGCCATCAGCTGCTCGGCATCGCTGTCGAGGCCGACGATCGGCGCCATCTCGACGAAATGCGAAATCGAGCGCTCGTACATCTTGTTCTTCAGGAGGTCGCGGCCAAAGGGCTGATAGATATATTCCTTGAGATGATGCTCATGGATAACGCCGCGCGGCTCGTCATTAGCGTTGAGGACGGGAAAGAAGGCCTGGCGCGGATTGCGGCGGAAGAGCTCGAAGACGCTGTCGATGCTGTCGTTTTCGTAGACCGTCGGCAAGAGCTCGATCTGCTTGCGGATGAGGATTTCGTCGAGCGACTGGCTGCCGCGCTTGCTCTTGCCGAGCTCCTGCAGATGCGGAAAGGATGGGGCCAGCTCCGACATATGCGTCGTCGGCCGCGAGATGAACCAGCCCTGGACGAGGTCGACGCCATATTCGCGGCAGGCGATGAATTCGGCTTCGGTCTCGATGCCTTCGGCGATGACGCGCGTTCCGAGCACGTGGGCGATGTTGACGATGCTCTTCAGCAGATGGCGCTTGCGCGGGCTGCGGTCGATCTCAGCTACGAAATGGCGGTCGATCTTCAGATAGTCCACGGCATGATCGCAAAGCAGTTTCATCTCGCCGTGTCCGACGCCGAAATCGTCGATCGCCAGCTTGAAGCCGGCCTTGCGCAGCGTGGAAACCAGGGCGGCGAATTCCGGCACGCTGGTATTGTCGAAACGTTCGGAAAATTCGAAACAGATGGAGGACGGCGGAATATTGGCTGTCCGCAAATGTTGCAGCAGGCTTTCGACCAGGCGCTCGCCATTGGGGATCAACCGGACGTCGAGATTGAGGAACAGGGTCGAGGTGGAGAAATTCGACAACGTCGCGAACTTGGCGAGCGCACGGCTGGCGACCATCTGTTCGAGCTGCAGCAGTTGGCCGGTCCGATGCGCCTCGTCGAGAATGTCGGCCGGCGTGTCGTAGCCGATGCGTTCCTGGCCGCGCATAAGGGACTCGTAACCGAACACCGTACCGGTGCCGGCTTCGACGATCGGCTGGAAGGCGTTCTCGACCACGAGCTTGGCAAGAGTTACCATCTGATCGCTCGCATAGCGGCGCAGGACGCCAGGCTCGACGGCGCCAGCCAAGGATATTGCAGTGTTCATTGTGGGCCGATCTCCACTGCGACTTGTTCTTCTTGCTCAGAAACCTGCCGCAGAAGGATCAACGAACCCTTTCGCCAATATGAAAGTTTTGTGAAAGACACGGATCCCCGCCACGCGTCCCGCGTGAATTCGAATTCCCGAGCACAATCAGGCGCTTGTTCAGGCGGAGCGACGGCGCTGCGCCTCGTGATCGGCGAACATGTCGGCGACGCATCTGCCGTCGGAGGCGGCGCTCTCGTCGTCGAGGAGATCTGCCTTGATTTCGCCGAGCTTGCGGGCGGTATCCCAGAGGCGAAGCGCCTCGCGGACGACCTCACTGCTCGAGGCGTAACCACCCGTGTCGACGGCGGCACGGATGCCCGCTGCCTGTTGCGGAGAGAGGGAAACGGTGACCATCGGCATGAACTTCCTCCCTTATTTTCTTCAGGCAGTACCCTGCCTTTGGGGGACGCATGACCATTTTCGGCATTCCCGGCGCTTCAAGCCGGCGCCTTGGTGCGTTCGCACAACCATCCGGCATGCCGGACGATCCTAATCCCTAAAGTCTAATCCCCCGCCATTCCCTTGTCAAAAAAGAAAAGGTCCATCGCGGTTCAACTGCGCAAGCCAAGGCCAACGGCGATCATCGTCCACCCCTGGACCATCAGGTCGAAGGCTAGAAAAAGGCCAAGGATCCAGAGGCTGTTGACCGGCCAGCCCAGTGCGATGACAAAGCCGGCCAGCGCCGTCATGACGCCGCTTGCAGCGATCCAGCGCCAGCCCTTGAGCGGTCGCATGCGCATCCCGACCCAGAGACGGAATATGCCGGCCACCAACAGCGCAATGGCAAGAAACAGGGTCAAGGCGGCCGAGGTGAAGATGGGATTGACGAAGGCGCAGATACCGGCAAGCACGTAAAGCACGCCGCTCAAAGCCCAGAAGAGCACCTGATCCCAGCGGCGCAACTGAAAAGCGTGGACGAGGTAGATGACGCCGCCGGCCAGCATGAGCATGCCGACATAAAAAACCGAGGCGACGGTCGCCATCAGCAAATTGCTGAGGGCGATGAGTCCGCAGATAAGAAGCAGAACCCCGAGGCCGAGGAACCATACCCATTTCGACCGCAGCGAGGATTCCGGCATTTCGTTGAAGACGCTGGTCATAGCACACCTCCTGATCACTTGAATATGTTGCCCCAGCTCTTCCGGAAAAGATGTGAGCCAAATCAATTCGCCGAAGATTTTTGTTGATTGATCAGTCAATCAAAAATACCATGGCGCGGTTTTCAGAGGGTTGTCGTTTGCCGAAAGTCGGAATGGAGCCGGTGCGCCGCAAGGCGCTTGTCGATGCGGCGCTGCGGGTGATCGGCGATCACGGCTCGCTTGCCGTCACCATGTCCGACATCGCCCGCCAGGCCGGCGTCTCGCCAGCCCTTGCCCATCATTATTTCGGCAGCAAGGAACAATTGCTGATCGAGACGATCCGCTCGCTGCTGAGGCAGTTGCGCAGCGATACGGTGGCAGCGCTGAAGGCAGCGAAGACACCGCGCGAACGGCTTTCGGCGGTATTCCGTGTCAGCTTCCACGCCGACCAGTTTGCGCCGGAGACGATTGCCGCCTGGCTTGCCTTTTACGCCGAAGCGCAGCGCTCCGAGGAGACGCGGCGCTTTCTGGTGATCTATGCCAGCCGGCTGCGTTCGAACCTGCTTGCCGATCTCAAGGCGCTGCTGCCGGCCGACGCCGCAGAACGCATCGCCGAGGGCGCTGCGGCGATGATCGACGGGCTCTATATCAGGCAGAGTCTGAAATCGGCGCCGATCGGCATCGAAGCCTCGATCGCGCTGACGGAGGATTATCTGAACGCGCTTCTATCCACCACCTCCCCCAAGGACAAATGACATGAAAGCCCAGCCGAAAGCCTCGCACTTCATCGACGGCGAATATGTCGAGGATACCGACGGCACCGTCATCGAGAGCCTCTATCCCGCTACCGGCGAAGTGATCGCCCGGCTGCATGCCGCAACGCCTGCAATCGTCGAAAAGGCGATTGCAGCGGCCAAGCGCGCCCAGCCGGAATGGGCGGCAATGAGCCCGATGGCACGCGGCCGCATCTTGAAGCGCGCCGCCGAGATCATGCGGGAGCGCAACCGCGAGCTTTCCGAACTGGAGACGCTCGATACCGGCAAGCCAATCCAGGAAACGATCGTTGCCGACCCGACCTCGGGCGCTGATGCCTTCGAATTCTTCGGCGGCGTCGCGCCGGCCGGCCTCAACGGCGCTCACATTCCGCTGGGGCAGGATTTTGCCTATACCAAGCGCGTGCCCCTCGGCGTCTGCGTCGGCATCGGCGCCTGGAACTATCCGCAGCAGATCGCCTGCTGGAAAGCTGCCCCGGCGCTTGTCTGCGGTAATGCCATGGTGTTCAAGCCTTCCGAGAACACGCCGCTCGGCGCCCTGAAGATCGCCGAGATCCTGCATGAGGCGGGATTACCAAGGGGGCTCTTCAACGTGATCCAGGGCGACCGCGACACCGGGCCGCTGCTCGTCAACCATCCCGATGTCGCCAAGGTGTCGCTGACCGGCTCGGTGCCGACGGGCCGCAGGGTCGCGGCCGCCGCCGCCGGCAGCCTCAAGCATGTGACGATGGAGCTCGGCGGCAAGTCGCCGCTCATCGTCTTCGACGACGCCGATCTCGATTCGGCGGTCGGCGGGGCGATGCTCGGCAATTTCTATTCCACCGGCCAAGTCTGCTCGAACGGCACGCGCGTCTTCGTGCAGAAGGCGATCAAGTCCGAATTCCTGAAGCGGCTGAAGGCGCGCACCGAGGCGATGCTGATCGGCGACCCGCTTGATGAGGCGACGCAGGTCGGGCCGATGGTCTCCTGGGCGCAGCGCGAGAAGGTGATCGCCTATATCGAGAAGGGCAAGGCCGAAGGCGCGACGCTTGTTGCCGGCGGCGGCATTCCGAACAACGTTTCGGGAGAAGGATATTACGTGCAGCCGACCGTCTTTGCCGATGTCACCGACAATATGACCATCGCCCGCGAGGAGATCTTCGGGCCGGTCATGTCGGTGCTCAATTTCGACGATGAGGACGAGGTGATCGCGCGCGCCAATGCCAGCGAATTCGGCCTCTCCGGCGGCGTCTTCACCGCCGACCTCACCCGCGCCCACCGCGTCGTCGACCGGCTGGAGGCCGGCACGCTGTGGATCAACACCTATAATCTCTGCCCGGTGGAAATCCCCTTCGGCGGCTCGAAACAATCCGGCTTCGGCCGCGAGAATTCGCTGGCGGCGCTGGAGCATTATTCCGAGCTGAAGACGGTTTACGTCGGCATGGGGGCGGTGGCGGCGCCTTATTGAGAAATATGTGACCTTGCCCCTCACCCTAACCCTCTCCCCGTAAGAACGGGGAGAGGGGACGTGCCAAACGCAGCGTCAAGGTTGAGCGAAGCCGGTGCGGCATATCCCCTTCTCCCCGCAGGCGGGGAGAAGGTGCCGGCAGGCGGATGAGGGGCAGGCTCCAGGAAAAACAAGAAGCAGCCGGATGATGGCAGCTCGAGGGAAACAAATAGATGCAAGCAGATTTCGTCATCATCGGTTCGGGCTCGGCCGGCTCGGCGCTGGCCTACCGTCTCTCCGAAGACGGCAAGAACAGCGTTCTCGTCATCGAGGCGGGCGGCAGCGATTTCGGGCCGTTCATCCAGATGCCGGCAGCGCTTGCCTGGCCGATGAGCATGAAGCGCTATAATTGGGGCTATCTCTCCGAGCCGGAGCCGAACCTCAACAACCGGCGCATCACTGCGCCGCGCGGCAAGGTGATCGGCGGCTCCTCCTCGATCAACGGCATGGTCTATGTGCGCGGCCATGCCGAGGACTTCAACCGTTGGGAGGAGCTCGGCGCCAGCGGCTGGGCCTATGCCGATGTCCTCCCGTATTTCAAGCGGATGGAGCATTCGCATGGCGGCGAAGAGGGCTGGCGCGGCACGGACGGGCCGCTGCACGTGCAGCGCGGCGGCTTCACCAATCCGCTCTTTCGGGCTTTCATCGAGGCCGGCAAGCAGGCGGGCTTCGAGACGACGGAGGATTATAACGGCAGCAAACAGGAAGGCTTCGGGCTGATGGAGCAGACCATCTTTGCCGGCCGCCGCTGGTCTGCCGCCAATGCCTATCTGAAACCGGCGCTGAAGCGCCACAATGTCGGGATCGTCTATGGCCTGGCGAGCAAGATCGTCATCGAGAACGGGCGGGCGACCGGCGTGGAGATCGAACGCGGCGGCAGGACAGAGGTGGTGAAGGCCAACCGCGAGGTGATCGTCTCCGCCTCCTCCTTCAATTCGCCGAAGCTTCTGATGCTGTCGGGCATCGGCCCGGCCGAGCATCTGAAGGAAATGGGCATCGAGGTGAAGGCGGACCGGCCGGGCGTCGGCGCCAATCTGCAGGACCATATGGAATTCTATTTTCAGCAGGTGAGCACCAAGCCGGTGTCGCTCTACTCCTGGCTGCCCTGGTTCTGGCAGGGCGTGGCGGGCGCGCAATGGCTGCTCTCCAAGGGTGGGCTCGGGGCCTCCAACCAGTTCGAGGCCTGCGCCTTCCTGCGCTCGGCACCTGGGCTGAAGCAGCCCGATATTCAGTATCATTTCCTGCCGGTGGCGATCAGCTATGACGGCAAGGCCGCGGCCAAGAGCCACGGCTTCCAGGTGCATGTCGGCTACAATCTGTCGAAATCGCGCGGCAGCGTGACGCTGCGCTCACCCGATCCCAAGGCCGATCCGGTGCTGCGCTTCAACTATATGAGCCATCCGGAGGACTGGGAGAAATTCCGCCACTGCGTTCGGCTGACCCGCGAGATCTTCGGGCAGAAGGCCTTCGACGCCTATCGCGGCCCGGAGATCCAGCCGGGCGAAGGAGTGCAGAGCGACGATCAGATCGATGCCTTCCTGCGCGAACATCTGGAAAGCGCCTATCACCCCTGCGGCACCTGCAAGATGGGCGCCAAGGACGATCCGATGGCTGTGGTCGATCCGCAGACGCGGGTGATCGGCGTCGACGGCCTGAGGGTCGCCGACAGCTCGATCTTCCCGCACGTCACCTACGGCAACCTCAATGGCCCCTCGATCATGACCGGCGAGAAGGCGGCAGACCATATCCTCGGCAAGCAGCCGCTGGCGCGCTCGAACCAGGAGCCGTGGGTCAACCCGCGGGCGGCGGTCAGCGATCGCTGATATCGAGTCGTTGGGTCTCAGAGAAATCCGATCCACCGTCCCGCCAATACAGCGGCGATCCAGATCGCGATAGACAGGGCTGCGGAGAAACGCAGGCTTGACCGTATCAGGCCAGTAGCGATGAGTGTTTTCCACCCTTGCCCGGAATGAACCATCACTAGGTTGAGCAGGCCCAGCCCAATCAGCCCGAGCTTGGCGAGAAAGGCGGGGTTCACGGCATATTCGACCGCCCGCACGCTGAAGAGGCAGAAGCCGGTCGCGATCGCCAGGACGAGGCCGACTCCGGCCGAATGGGAGAGAAACGGCGCGACGACCTCGACGGGTACCTTGCGGAAGCAGCCGGCAAGCCTGAGATCAAGCGGCAGAATGGCGCCGACCAGGAGGCCGATCGACAGAATGTGAGCGGCATTGACGATCATATAGAGCGTCCCCGAGCGCCTCAGAGCAACCGCGGGTGCCGTGGCCGACAGCCATTCGAGAATGTCGATCACGACAGCTCAGTTCGTCCGGATGCGGTCGGGATAGATATCGTAGCGCTTCTCGCCGATCGTGATGCGGACTGCCTTCATCCGCTTTTCCTTCGGATCCTGGGAACGGTTTCCGAGCGCCACGACCTGATCGCCGGGCTTTGCGACGCCTTCGACGAAGCCGGAGCGTTCCGTCTGCCGCGGATTGCCGAGTTCGACGCGCCAGACACCGTCATCGGCGGTAGCGACATCGAGTGTCGGATGCGGCCAGCCCATCGATATTCTCTGGATGGTGCCGCGCAGCTCGATCTGGTCCGCCTCGGCCCACGACCAGCCGTGATGGGCGGCAGCACCCGTGGCGAAAACCGCCAAGAGCATTGCCGCGGCTAGTACCCGCTTTACTGAAACTATCGGCATGATGGTTCTCCCTACCCGAATGGGCAGGCAGGTGGAGCATGCCGGCGGGAAGGAAAGGTATTTCACCAAATCTTGAAGAAAGAGGTGGTTCCCTTCCAGCAAACCGGTTTAGGAAGAGGCCTTATCCAATATTCCCAGGCCTGCCAGTGTCCTATCGCAAGTCCAGACTTCTTCGCAGATCCCGTGTCCTCTGGGGCTCCTTTTCGCTGTGGCGTCCGCGGCTGATCTTCTGGTTCGGCGCCTTCGCGATCGGCATCATCAGCGTCGGCTTCGCCAGGCTTGCCGATCTGGCGCAGCGCGGCTTTGCCGGCGTAACCGCCTCCGGCCAATGGGGTTTTTTGCTGCCGCTCATCATCACCCCGCTCGGCTTCATGCTGTCGGCCTATCTCGCGGCAACATTCTTCCCGAACGCGCAGGGCAGCGGCATTCCGCAGGCGATTGCCGCGCGCCATCTGCGCGATGCGGAGGACCGCACGCGGCTGCTGTCGCTGCGGCTCGTCGTCGGCAAGATCCTGCTGACCGTTCTGGGGCTCGCGAGAGGCGCATCGATCGGCCGTGAGGGACCGACCGTGCAGGTGGGCGCATCGATCATGCTGGCCGTCGCCCGCTTCGGTGGCATGGCGCAGGCGCGCGGGCTTATCCTCGCCGGTTCGGCGGCCGGCATCGCCGCGGCCTTCAACACGCCGCTCGCCGGCATCGTCTTCGCCATCGAGGAAATGAGCCGGACCTATGAGTCCCGAGCGAACGGCCTTGTTTTAACGGCCGTCATCCTTTCGGGTCTTGCCGCCCTCGGACTTGCCGGCAGCTACAATTATTTCGGGTCCACCGCGGTCGCCCCGGCCTCGGTGGGCGACTGGGAACTGGTGCTCATCTGCGGCATCGGCGGCGGCGCACTGGGTGCGGCTTTCAGCGGGCTTGCGCTCCATCTCGGACAGCAGGTTCGCCGGTGGGCACATCCGCAGCCGCTGCCGCGGATGGTGATGCTGGCAGCGGCCTGCGGGCTTGTCGTCGCGGCGATCGGCATCCTCTCGGGCGGCATGACCTTCGGAACGGGCTACGACCAGGCGAAAGGCGCCGTCGAGGGCAATCCCCTGCCCCTGCTGTTCTTCCTCGAAAAGCTTCTTGCGGGCTTTCTGTCGATGATGTCGGGGATTCCGGGCGGCATCTTCGCGCCCTCGCTCTCCGTCGGCGCCGGCTTCGGCAGCACGATCGGCCAGATCATGGGCAGCAGCATAGCGCTTGCGGCTATTCTCGGCATGGCCGGATATTTCTCCGGCGTGGTGCAGGCACCGATGACCGCCTTCGTCATCATTCTGGAAATGACCGGCGACCATCAGGCCGCAATTCCGATCATGGCGGTATCGATGATCGGCTACATCACCTCGCGCATCCTGTCGCGCGAGCCGCTCTATCACGGCCTGTCACGCGTCTTCATCGCCGCAGCGATCCGAGCCCGGCGCGCCAGGGAAACGGCTGAGAGCTGATCAGGCGAGCAGGCGGGTGACTTCGGCGCCTTGCCGCGGGGCGACGGCATCGGCGATCGTAGTCGAGAACAGCACCTTGCGTGTGGCGTCGGCCACTTTGGCGAAGACGTGTCTGATTTCGCAATTCTGTTCGCCGTCGCAATCGTCGCACCTGCGATAGGCGGTGATCGACAGGCACGGCAGCGGGGCGATCGGACCATCGATGATGCGCAGGATTTCGCCGAAGGTGATGGTGTGGGCGGGCTTGAGCAGGAGATAGCCACCCTGCTTGCCCCGGCGGCTGACGACGATGCCGTGATGTTTGAGGTCTAGCAGGATCTGTTCGAGGAACTTCTTCGGGATCTTCTGCTGCGCGGCGATATCGGAAATCATCACCGGTTCGTCGGCATCGGCATCCGCCAGAACCGTCAGCGCCCGCAGAGCATATTTCGCCTTTTGCGTAATCATCTCAGACCGTCAACACACACAGGCAGCGCGAATCTTCGCACCGCTTCAAGATTACTTTCGCCTCTATTGCACAACCAGCATGAACGGAATTTGAACGCGCCGGAGAAAGACTTGAGAGACAAGCACTTCGGCCTTGTTTTTCATTCTTGGCCAAGCTCAAGCAATTTATGCTAAAACAGCGCGTCCCGCACCTTTTTCAGCATCAATTCAGATTTCCGATTGACAGGCTGCGTGTAACTCTACTAATTTTATAGACATTCAAGCTGCCAGTGCCGATTTCCATCCGCGGGCGGCTGCTTTTCTGCATCGCGGCAGCTTCGGAGAGATATTTGCTCCTGTGGCCGCAGCTTTCGAAATCCCTTTTTCTGTCCGATCCAGGCTTGAACTGCGATACTCCGGTCAACTAAGGACAGGATTCTCATGACTGTTATCAATCCGAATGCAGAAGCCGAGGCGCTGAACGACAAGCTGGCAGGCCTCGACCTTGCCGGACGTCTGTCGCTGGTGGCAGGCCTTGGCGGCCGCGTGGTGTTCACCACCTCGCTCGGGATCGAGGACCAGGTGATCACCGCCGAAATCGGCACGCACCGCCTGCCGATCGACATTGCGACGCTGGAAACCGGCCGCCTGTTTGCCGAGACGCTTGATCTGATTACCGAGACGGAAGCCCATTACGACATCCATATCCAGCGCTTCGGGCCTGAGAAGGCCGATATCGACGCCTATGCTGCGCAATACGGCCTCAATGGTTTCTACGACAGCGTCGAGGCCAGGCATGCCTGTTGCGGCGTGCGCAAGCTGAAGCCGCTTGCGCGTGCGCTCGAAGGGGCGACGATCTGGATCACCGGCCTGCGCCGCGGGCAATCGGCCAACCGCGCCGAAACGCCCTTTGCCGAATATGACGCCGAACGGCACCTCCTGAAGGTCAATCCGCTGGCCGATTGGGACATCGAGGCGATCAAGGCCTTCGTTTCCGAAAACGGCGTGCCGGTCAATCCGCTGCATGCGCGCGGCTACCCCTCGATCGGCTGCGAGCCCTGCACGAGGGCGATCAAGCCCGGCGAGCCGGAACGCGCCGGCCGCTGGTGGTGGGAGCAGGACGAGAAGCGCGAATGCGGCCTGCATGTCGCCGAAGAGGCCGCGGCGATCGCCGCACAATAACCATCTTCACGGCTTTTCGGATCAGGGCGCGGCGATCGCCGCAGGCCCCGAAGAGCCACAATCGAGAAAGCCCTGCGGGCAGCCGCAAGGACCGACAGTCTGGAGTAAGACATGCCCGATAGCCGTCCGGATACGGAACTCAGCAATCCCCAGAGCGCCAAGGCGCCGCTCGACCCGCATCTGAAAGCGCTCGAAAACGAATCCATCCACATCTTCCGCGAAGTCGCAGCCGAATTCGAGCGTCCCGTCATGCTCTATTCGATCGGCAAGGATTCCTCGGTGCTGCTGCACCTGGCGCGCAAGGCTTTCTATCCCGGCCGCGTGCCCTTCCCGCTCTTACATGTGAACACCGGCTGGAAGTTCCGCGAGATGATCGCCTTCCGCGACGAGACCGCGAAGAAGTACGATCTCGATCTCATCGAGCATATCAATCCTCGAGGCGCGGCCGAAAACATCACGCCCTTCACCCATGGCTCGGCCGCCTTCACGGACATCATGAAGACCGAAAGCCTGCGCCAGGCGCTCGATGCCGGCCAGTTCGACGCCGCTTTCGGCGGCGCCCGGCGCGACGAGGAGGCAAGCCGCGCCAAGGAGCGCATCTATTCCTTCCGCACTCCGGACCATCGCTGGGATCCGCGCAACCAGCGACCGGAACTCTGGAACATCTACAACGGCATGATCCGCAAGGGCGAGAGCGTGCGCGCCTTCCCGCTGTCGAATTGGACCGAGGTCGATATCTGGCGCTACATCCAGGCCGAGGACATCCCGCTCGTGCCGCTCTACTACGCCCGCAAGCGCAAGTTCGTCGAGCGCGACGGCATGATCATCCTTGCCGAGGATCCGCGCCTCGAGCTGCTGCCCGGCGAAGTGCGCCAGGAGGGCATGATCCGCTTCCGCACGCTCGGCGACTTCCCGCTGACCGGCGCCATTCGTTCCGAGGCGAGCACGCTCGAAGAGGTGATCGCCGAACTCGAAATCGCAACGGTGTCCGAACGCCAGGGCCGCGCCATCGACCGCGACCAGTCCGGCTCCATGGAAAAGAAGAAGCGTGAAGGATATTTCTGAGATGACCGCAGCCAACACCGCCGTCTCGGCCGCAACCGTCGCCAGCCTGCCCGCCGCCGAGCCGCAGAAGGCTCAACGCGACTCGCGCCCGCTGCGCCTGATTACCTGCGGCAGCGTCGATGACGGCAAGTCGACCCTGATCGGCCGCCTGCTGTGGGACACCAAGGCCGTCAAGGAAGACCAGGCCGCCACGCTGCAGCGCGATTCCACCGGTAAGCAGAACGACCTCGGCCTGCCCGACTTCGCGCTCTTGCTCGACGGCCTGCAGGCCGAACGCGAGCAGGGCATCACCATCGATGTCGCCTATCGCTATTTCTCGACCGACAAGCGCTCCTTCATCGTCGCCGACACGCCCGGTCACGAGCAATATACCCGCAACATGGCGACCGGCGCATCGACGGCCGATCTCGCCATCCTGCTCGTCGACGCGCGTCTCGGCATCCTCGAACAGACGCGCCGCCACGCTACGATCGCCTCGCTGCTCGGCATCAGGCAGTTCGTGCTTGCCGTCAATAAGATCGACCTGACGGGCTATGACCGCGCCGGCTTCGAGAAGATCAGCCACGAATTCCGCGAATTCGCTCTGTCGCTCGGCGTCAAGCAGATCACCGCCATTCCGATGTCGGCGCTGAAGGGCGAAAATGTCGTCTATACCGGCCAGGGCGCCATGCCCTGGTACACTGGCCCGACGCTGGTGGAAACTTTGGAGCTTGCGACCGTGCGCTCGTCGCAGACCGTCGGCTTCCGCCTGTCGGTGCAGCGTGTGTCGCGTCCGGGCGAAAGCTTCCGCGGCTATCAGGGCACGGTTGCCGGCGGCTCGGTCAAGCCGGGCGACAGCGTCATGATCCTGCCGTCGGGCATGGTCGCCAATGTCTCCAAGATCGTCACCTTCGATCTCGTGCGCAACGCCGCCGTTGCCGGCGACGCGATAACGCTGGTGCTCGACCGCCAGGTCGACGTGGCACGCGGCGACATGATCGTCTCGATCGACGCCCAGCCGCAGGTCGGCCTGGCCTTCGACGCGCAGATCGTCGCGCTGCAGCCCGAAGGCATCGAGCCCGGCAAGCGCTACTGGCTGAAGAGCGGCAGCCGCCGCCAGCGCGTCCAGGTGCAGCCGCTCAGCCAGCTCGAATTGAAGACCGGCACCTGGAACCCCGCCCAGCGGCTCTACATGAACGCCATCGGCAAGGTCCGGCTTGCCTTTGACGAAGCGGCGATCTTCGATCCTTACGAGCAGAACCGCCAGTCCGGCTCCTTCATCCTGATCGATCCGGAGACCAACAACACGGTCGCCGGCGGCATGGTGACCGGCAAACGCACCGAACTCGGCGGCCTGCACAATGGCGAAGCCCGCGTCATCCTCTCGCTGCCGGCCGACTTGGCCGAGCAGATCATGGCCAGCGAACTCTTCGCCAGCCGCAGCCACGAGGCCGAGGTCCGGCGGATGACGGCAGCCGAGGCGGCCGAGTTGTGGTCGAGCGCCGCAAGCGATATTTGATCATGGTTCAAGAGGCCAGCCAGACTGGCCTCTTTTCCAACACGCGGACTCCCCAAGCAGACCTCCGCCGAGAGGTTGCAGCCCTGAGAACAGTCACTTGACCGCCCTGCGAACGGTTTCGATGAGAAGACCGAAATCAGTGGGCTTTTCCAGGATGACCGCGCCCGCGAGGACTGGGTCAGATGCAAGTTCATGGGCAGGACTTGCTGTCGCCAGAACGATCGGGACATTCAACTGGCGAAGCTTCGCAGCTACCGCGGTCACTCTTGCCTCGCCGAGATGAACGTCAAGGACAGCAACGTCAGGTCGATCCTGCTCCAGCAGATCGAGAGCGCGCTCGTTCGATGACACCGGGCCAAGCACCTGCAATCCGGCAGCGGTCAGTTTACGCCGGAGTTCATCGGCGATGAAGAACTCGTCCTCGACGACGAGGACCTTGGTCGCGCCTGCCCTCGTGTCGACAATATCGCTCACATGACCTCACATCGGGAATTTGATCGTCGCAGTGAAACCACTGGGAGGATAGTTAAGTTCCACGCTTCCACCCATATGGGCGGCGAAGCCTTCGATTAGTTCGGTCCCGTAGCCCTGGCGTACAGACTCATGAATAGGCGGCCCTGCTTCCTCGCGCCACTGACATACGAGCCACGTCCGGTCCCGCGGCCCGGCTTCCATTTCCCACGTCACCCGTATCTTTCCGCCGGGCACCGAGGCAGCACCATGCTTCAACGCGTTCGTGCCGAGCTCGTGCAGGATCATGCTGACCGGGAGAACCTTTGAACTTCCAAATTCTACGGACGGTCCAGAGCATTCGAGCCGTTCCCAAACCGTCGCACCGACCGCGCCTCGCAGCAATGCTTCGAACTCAGTCAGCCCGCCAATGGCAGCAACTTCCTGAGCTCGAAAGGTGATATCCAGCCTTCCAAGCAGCGCTTCCTTGAAGCTTGCCACAGCCGGATCGTCGGTCCTGGTGTTGTTCACGACCGACTGAACGACGGCCGACAGGTTCCTCAGCCGATGCCGCATCTCGGCCACGATGAAGTCCATCTCGGCATCGTGGCGCCGGCGCTCCGTCACGTCGTCGAAGATGACCAGGATGTTGGGACTGTTGTTATCCGGATGAACGAGGCGGCGGGCATCGACAAGGAATGTACGCTGGCCGATCGTCGGGAATTCATGCTTCACTTCGAAGGCAATGACGGCGGCCGCCCGTGGGATCACCGAGGCTATGAGCTGCCGAAGCTCCGGAATATCCCATTGCCCATTTCCAAGCCGGAAGAAGTTCTGTGAGAGGATGTCGTCCCGCTCGACTTCGAAAGTCTTGATGAACGCATTGTTTGCGGTCGTCACACAGAAATTCTGATCCAGCACGACAACGGGCTGGGTCATCGTGTCGACGATGCCTTGGGCCTGTACGTGTCCGGTCTTCATCAGGCGATACAAATCTTCCAGCAACATAGATGCCATTCCCTCCTCACCACCGCACGCCTAACGAGTCGACAATATGAAGGCCCCCACAGCCCCTGCGTCTAAAGTAATCTTTTCTGCATGGCTGGCAATGTCCGCCAGATGGCGGCCCGGTCGAGCCCGGTGACAGCGTCATGGGCTGCCACCGGCTGCCCTGCCACCGAGACTATGTTTGCCATCCGTTGCTTTCTCCCGGTCGGATGCTTGGAACTAATGACGGGCGAGACTGTTTCAGCTGTGACTTTGGCATGACGTTGACACGCCCTCCTGGCTGGGTAAGCCTCGATTTTGAGGAGACTTGCATCATGAAATTTTCGTCCAGATTTCGTTCAGTCGCGGCTGCGGTTATCGCGGCAGCGGGAGTAAGCTTCGCCGGCTCCGCGCATGCCGACAGCGGTACGATCAGCTTCTCGGTCTACAAGGCTGCCTTCTTTGTGGGTGGTACTGGAGGCGAAGGCACATTGACCTTCCATGGTCGCCGCTATCCCATCACTGTCGGCGGCATCTCGGGTGGCCTCGCCTTCGGGGCTTCTAAGACCAATTTTCATGGTACCGTTCGCCATATCCGCCGCGCTCAAGATGTGACGGGGGTCTACGGTGCGGCGGGCGGTGGCGGCGCGGTCGGCAAAGGTGCCCAGATGATCGTCATGACCAATGAGAAGGGCGCCGAACTCGAACTCTCGGGCAAGCAGGTAGGCCTGCAAGTCAACGCCGATCTCAGCGGCATTGCCATCACGGTAAAGTAAGGGCCGTCCCGAAGTGGTCGCGATGCGCAGAGTTGCTAGCGGCTGGCGGCCCGGTCAGTGTGCGATAATTCACAGACTGGCCGCTAAAAAACAGTGGTGCAGAAAACGGACTTTCTCAATTCACGATTCGCAGTTACCGCTTGCCCGCGGGCTCATGTGAGCACATTCTTATAATTGGATCCTGGCGGTGCGGTGAGACGAGAGGTCAGGCCTGAAACGCTCAATCTCGACCTCGCAGTACTTCACGTGGCGCCTTTGCTCGACTGATCCCGAGCGAGGAGGTTATCCATGTCCACAAACCATGTCGACCATCCGCTACAACCGGGCGACCGGGTCCCGAACGTTGTGTTTGATGCAATCTCGCACGAGGGGAAGATCGCACTTGATGATTTTCGTGGCCGCAGCCCGTTGTTGATCGGTTTGTTTCGAGGCCTGCATTGCCCATTCTGCCGGCGCCACGTCGCCGCCATGTCATATCTCAACCCGGTACTGCGTGAGAAAGGCGTCCAATCGCTGGCTGTTGTAAACACCCCGGTCGAACGCGCGCGGCTCTACTTCCGTTACCATCCGATACCCGATCTTCTTGCTGCTTCCGATCCGGTACGGGCTTCGCACCAAGCCTTCGGCTTACGCGAGGTCGGGATCGATACGCTCATGGCGATACGGATCGATCTTCCGGGCGAGTTGCCCGAGCCTATGGGCGTGAGGGCAATGGACGAATTTCTCAACGAGAAGGAAGGATATCAAATGACGGAAGCCGATCAGCAGATGATGACCGCCGACCATGGGCAGCTTGTCGGTCAGTTCCTCATCGACCGGGAGGGCATCGTACGGTGGAGCTTCACTGAAGCTCTGGAGCCCGGGCTACAAACATTCAAGGCACCGAATTCCCAGGAATTGATGTCGGTAGCTTCCCAAGTCGCACCTTGAGAGGAAAACTCGCTCGACGCCCACCGCCGGGGTGGTGAGTTCCGGAACTGCTGCGACCTTTTGCGGTAGAACACTCCGCATCACGCGGATATATAGATCATGCTGCGTTGGCTTTTTAGCGGTACCCGATGCCCCATTTTCCCGATTCCCCAGGTGAAAGCGTTAGCAGCTCGATCTCGGGTCGCAATCAGACAGCAGATCCGGCAGCGCAAGCGGCCGCCTCGGATCCACCAGACATTACCAAAGTCGACGACCCGCAACCGCCCGACGGATCCTTCGGCCAAACCAGACAGGCCGCGAGCAATCTATTCCGGGCACTGCGTCACGATTTGCGGGCAAGCGCCGCCTTGGCGAAGAGCAGAACGGCCGCTTCGGTTTTGAGGCGGAAGCTCAGGAGGTCGATGCGGCGGGCAGCCACATCGGCTCCAACTCAGTGGATGACCACCGCTCTGGCCAGAACCCGCCGCAGGATTCGCGATCGGCGCACCAATCCGGCTGAAAGCAGCCAGCCCCGGTCCCTTCTGGCGGGCTGGCGGAAATACGCTCTCGGGTCGATCCTTCTTGTCTGCCTCCTCGTCGGAAGCGTGCTGGTGTGGGCATTGAAAGACGTGCCCTGGAGCGAGATCCGGGATGGAACGCTGAAGCCGGTCGTGGTGCTGGAAACCGCCGATGGCGCGCCATTGGTGAGACAGGGGCCTTATCAAGGTCCCTATGCGCGATACGACCAGTTTCCACCCCATCTGATCGATGCCGTGCTGTCGATCGAGGACCGCCGGTTCATGGATCATTTCGGCGTCGACCCCAGGGGCATCGGCAGGGCGTTTCTGCGGAACTTGGAGGCCGGCTCGGTGGTGGAGGGCGGCAGCACCATCACCCAGCAACTCATCAAGCTGCAATATCTCGACAGCGACCGGACGATAAAACGAAAGATACAGGAGCTTGTCATCGCCGTCTGGCTGGAGTGGAAGCTCGGCAAGCATGAAATTCTGACGCGCTATCTCAACAGCGTCTATCTTGGCGCCGGTGCGACCGGCATGCCCGCCGCCGCGCGCATCTATTTCAACAAGGATATCGGCGCCCTCAACCTTCCGGAGTCGGCGATGCTGGCGGGGCTGCTGCGAGCGCCGAGCCAATGGAACCCCATCGACAATTTCGAAGGCGCCCGGCAGCGCACCCTGGTCGTTCTCGACGCGATGACGGCCAATGGCAAGATCACCGCGCCACAGGCTACGGAGGCCAAGACGAGCTTTGCCAAGCTGCACCCAACAACGCCGACGCCGCGCTCCGGCAGCTGGTTTGCAGACTGGATTTCGCCGCAGGCGAGCGAAATCGCCGGCTCCTCGCCAGGGTCGACGACGGTGCGCACCACGCTGGTGCCGCAGTTACAGCAGATCGCCGAGAGGATCGTGAAACGGTCTTTGGACGGCGAAGGAAAATCCGCAGGAGCATCGCAGGCTGCGCTGGTTGCGATGACACCGGACGGCGCTGTCGTTGCGATGGTTGGCGGGCGCGACTACAAGGCGAGCCAGTTCAACCGCGCCGTCACTGCGATGCGCCAGCCGGGCTCCACCTTCAAGCTGTTCGTCTACTACGCAGCATTGAAGGCTGGGCTCACCTTGTCCGACCAGATTCTGGACGCACCAATTGAAATCGACGGCTGGTCGCCGGAAAATTCCGGCGGCAACTATAGTGGGTGGGTGACGCTCGCCGAGGCGTTCGCGAGATCGCTCAATGCCGCGTCGGTATCGCTTGCCCAAGAGGTCGGTCTGGACAATGTGATTGCCGCGGCGCGCGAACTCGGCATCGATGCGCCACTGGCCGACACGCCGTCGTTGGCGCTCGGTACCTCCGAAGTCAATCTGCTCAATCTCACCAGCGCCTATGCCTCCGTCCAGCTCGGCAAGGCCCCCGTCAAGCCCTGGGGTATCATCGATTTCCAAGCGGCAGGGCAGCCAAAGGCCTTTCGCGTTGGCGCCCAATCGAAGCCGAATGTCGATCTTTCGCCTTACCAGTCCGACCTCCTCGGGCTCCTGCAGTTGGTGGTCGAGCGCGGCACTGGACGTGGTGCAGATCCCGGCACCTTTGCGGCCGGCAAGACCGGCACCAGCCAGAACAATCGTGATGCCTGGTTCGTCGGCTTCACGGACGCCCTCGTCGTTGGCGTCTGGGTTGGTAATGATGATGACGCGCCGATGAAGGGGGTGACGGGCGGCGCCCTGCCCGCCCATATCTGGCGGGACTTCATCCGCGAGGCGACGATCGAGCCGACGCTCAACGGAGTGCGGTCGAGCGAAGCGGTCGTCGACGGTCAAGCCGCCCCGCAGTCCTGCAACATCACCGCCTGCTCGCGCAGCTACCGCTCCTTTCGCCCATCCGATTGTACCTATCAGCCCTATTCGGGCGGCCGAAGGCTTTGCGAAAAGTGATCTGGTTCGGCAGAGATCCAACCGCAGGGACTACCTGCCAAAAGCGTTTTTCAGCGCATCGACGACGACGCGGACGGAGGGGACGTCCTTGATATCGGCATGGACCACCAGCCAGACCTCTCTCGTCAACGGCTGTTCGGTCTCGATGCGCTGGAGACCGCTGGACTCCGCGACGGCGAAATCGGGGAGCATGACGACACCTGCACCAAGGCTTGCAGTTGCAGCCTGAAACTCCAAAACGGACGATCTCACAGCGATCGGCCGGCCGGCGGCCAGTTCGATCAGCCGCAATTGCTGCGGTGAGGCATTCATGGTTTCGTCGTAACCGATGAAGGTCCAGTCCGTCGGCGGAACCGTTTCGAGATAGGCCTTCGATGCGTAGAGATGAAAGCTTGTCTCACCGAGCTTGGCGATCGCGTAATCTCCGTCCTCAGGACGCGACATTCGCACGGCCACATCCGCCTCCCGCCTGTTGAGGGAGGCGAGGCGCTTTTCTCCGACAAGCGTGATCTCAACGCCGGGATGGTCTCGCCTGGCGGCTGCGATGGGTTTTGCAAGCAGCATGCTCGAGAGCGCGGGAGGGGCACTGATCCTGACATGGCCGCGCAAATCCGTGGCGCTGCTGCGACCGAGTTGCTCGATGGCCGCTGTCTGGACGGCGACGAGAGCGGCGTATCTCGCAACCTGCTCTCCGTCCGACGTCATGATGATGCGGCGTCCGCGGCGGTCCACGAGTTTACGTCCGAGACTGTCTTCAAGCGACGAAACGCGCCGGCTGACGGTCGCATGTTCGACGCCGAGTTGCTTTGCTGCACTCAGCAAGGTTCCCGATTGCGCGAGGGCCAGGAAATGCCGAAGGTCGTCCCAATCGATTTTTGTGAAATCTCTCCCAATCATTGTGCAGTAATAGGCAATTTTCACTCATACCGCCATCGCTTAATTTGCCCGGATCAAGGAGATCACGAGCGATGACTGACCAGATTGTATGGCTGAATGTCCCCGGCGACATCACCCAATTCCATGTTGAGCAGCACCAGTGGGAAGGCCCCGGCCCTGGCGAGATCCGAATCCGTCACGAAGCGGTCGGGACGAACTTTCTCGATGTTTACCACCGAAAAGGTATCTACCCGATGCCGTCCTACCCCGCGGTGATCGGCGCCGAAGCGGCTGGAATCGTCGAGGCTGTCGGTTCGGGCGTCTCGATGTTCGAAAGAGGTGATCGCGTCGCCTATGCCGGGCCTCCGGTCGGCGCCTATCGCTCCGCGCGCAACATCGCCGCTGAAAGGGCGATCAAGCTGCCGGATACCCTTTCGGCAAAAACGGCGGCGAGTTCGCTCCTCAAAGGCATGACCGCCTACATGCTGTTGAAGAAGACCTATGATGTGCGTGCAGGAAACCACGTTCTGATCCATGCGGCTGCCGGCGGGCTCGGCAGCATCCTCGTTCGCTGGGCCGCGTCGCTCGGAGCCACGGTGATCGGAACGGTCGGCTCCTCCGAAAAGGCAGCCCTCGCCAGATCTTGTGGAGCCGATCACCTGATCGTCGGGCGCGGCGCCGATTTGGTCGCGGAAGTGAAGCGGCTGACGAACGGGCTCGGCGTCGACGTCGCCTATGACGGGATCGGCGGGGATACGCTTCTCAAAAGCATACACTCTGTCCGCCCATTCGGCATGGCTGTCACCATCGGTCAGGCCGCCGGCGCCATTCCACCGGTGCCTGTCGAGGAACTTCGCCCGGGCAAGGCGCTCTGCCATCCGAGCATCATGGCCTGGTGCGCTGACGTCAGACAATATCGCGAGGCTGCTCTCGCTGCGATCGGGGCGATGGAATCGGGGATCGTTTCGCAGATCGGCGCCGAATACCGTTTGGCCGATGTTGCGAAGGCGCACGAAGAGATGGAATCCGGGCGCGCGGCGGGCAGTATCCTGCTGATCCCTTGATGGGCTCGAGAAAGAACACCGGCAGAAATCATGGATCGCCAGCGCTTCCGATCCGCGCGGCGGCCTTCGATGGTCTGATCCGGTCGGTCGATCCGCAGCGACCGGCTGGACGCGTCTATCCAAAAAATGGCATTATCTTATCCATTCCGGCCATCTAGAGCGGGAAAACCTATTTCGATAGAGTGCCGCCATCGAGGTGGGCGATCGGCAACGGACCGGCCGCCCTGCCTCGTAAGCACGCCGGCTGTCTCGCCGGCGTTGAGTGACGGGAAAGGATGAAAAACATGTCTACAGACAACAAGCCACTGATCGCAGTCACGGGCGCAACGAGCAAACAGGGGCGGAGCGTCGTTGCGACGCTTCTTGAAAGCCAACGTTTTCGGGTGCGTGCTCTCACTCGACGAAAGGATTCGCCCGAAGCTTTGCGTCTGGAAAAACTCGGCGCGGAAATCGCCGTCGTGCCCCTCGAACTCGGCCTTCAGAAGGAATTCGCTGCGGCATTCAAGGGCGCGGATGGCGCGTTTCTGATGACGCCGCCGATCGCCCCGCCAGAGACGACCGAAGCACCTCTCGGCCGGCAACTGGCGGATGCGGCCGTGGAGGCCGGCGTAGGACACATCGTCTTCAGCACGCTCGAGAATGTCGACAAGATCACCGGTGGGACGAAATATGCGCCGCATTTTACCGACAAGGCGCGGGTTGCCGATTACATTCGCGGCCTGCCGATTTCTCATTCCTTCGTCATGCTGGCGTTCTTCTACACAAACCTTATCGAGTATTATGCGCCGCGGATGGAAGGCGACACCCTGCTCTTGCCGATTTACCTTCCGGAAGATTTCCGCGCGCCTTTCGTCGATCCGCTGACGGCGACGGGGCCTGCCGTCCTGGAGATTTTCTCAAATCCTGAGCGCTACAACGGCAAAACGCTGCCGATCGTCGGCGATATCATTTCTCCGAGGGAGATGGTCGAAACCTTCCGACGCGTCACCGGCCTCAAGGCCGAGTATCGAAATGCTTTCACCAGGGATGGCCTGCTGCGCTATTTCCCGGAACTTGCCGCCAACGAATTTCTGGTTCGAGAGCTTCTCGGAATGGTCGAATATGCGGTCGAATATGGCTATTTCGGCAAGGAACACGATCTCGAATGGAGCCGCCGGCTCAATCCAGAGACGCTCAACTGGGAGCAGTTTCTGCGGACGACGGGATGGCGCGGCGACAAGCGGTCTTTCGGAAGTTGAATCAGCGGCTTACGACGGCCGGATTCCCGGCAGCTTGGCAATCTCTGCGGCAAGAAAGTCGACTAGCAGCCGAACGCGGGCAATGGCTGCACGCTCCGGAACAATCAGCAAGCTTAGCGGAACCGGCGAAGGCCGATAGTCGCCAAGCACCACTTCAAGCCGGCCGTCGTCCAGCAGATCTTGAACCAGCCAGAGATGTGTAGGACCGATGCCGCGTCCGGCGGCAAGAGCTTCGCGCGCCGCAAGCCCGTGATCGACACGCAGCCGACCGCCGACCGGGATCATCAATCTGGCGCCATCGGGGGCGGAAAGAACGAGCTGGTTGCTGCCTGCCACATTGGACATCACGATGGTTTCGTAGCGTGACAGATCGGCCGGACGCTCCGGCCGCCCCCGGGCGGACAAATAGGCCGGAGCGCCAACCAGCAGCCGCTGGCTCTCTCCGACCGCATGAAGTTTCATCGAGCTGTCGGCGAGAGGTCCAAGGCGAAGCGCCACGTCAACGCCTTCGCGAACCAGGTCGATGCGTTCGTCCGTCAGGTTGAGGTCGATGCGGATGTCCGGATGCCTGTCTTGGAAGTCGAAGATCATACGCGTGACATGCATCACACCGAGCGCTGCCGTACAGGAAAGCCGAACAGCCCCCGCCGGAGCCTGACGGGCATCTCTGGCTTCCTCAGCGGCCTGTTCGACCAGGCGCAGGATCTGAAGGCAGGTGGTATAATAGCGACTGCCCTCCTCCGTCAGGGTGACGCGGCGGGTGGTGCGGCTGAGCAGCGGCACGCCGACAGCCTCCTCGAGTTCATTGAGGTGCCGCGTCACGGTGGATTGGCCGAGGCCCAGCTCCTTTGCGACCATTGACAGGTTGCCGCGCTCAGCGACCCGCACGAAGGTGCGCATCCTGTCGAAAGACAATCCGGTCTTATCCATTCTTAAGCACAGTGGTGGCCATCCGCTCCATATACGGAATAATCCTGACTGTGCCCAGACCTCAAGGCGCCCCACTTCCATTATGGCGGCACGTGCCAGATTATCGCGTCGAACCGCGCGGCACGATGGAAAAGCCGCAATTGACCCTGTCTTCCCGGGGCGGCTCACCATGAATGGCATGCAGCAGCATGTCGGCGACGCGGTAGCCGATGTCCTGGCGCGGGATGTGCACCGTCGTCAGCGACGGCTCGATGAAGGGCGAAAATTCCAGGTCGTTGAAGCCACAAATGCCGACATCCTCCGGCACGCGGATGCCGCGCGCCTTGCATTCGATCAGCACGCCGAAGGCCAGTTCGTCGCTCTGGGCAAAGACGGCATCGACATTGGGCACGCGCTCAAGCAGGCGGGAAAACAGCTCTCTGCCGAGACCGATACGGCTCGGCGCATCGCCGCCGATGATGAGATCCTCGTGGAAAAGGCCGGCTTCCCGCATCACCGCCTCATAACCCTCAATGCGCCGGCGCGAGCGGACATCGGCGCCGCGACCGATGAAGGCGATCCGACTATAGCCCCTCGACAATAGGAACCGGGTGGGCTCGGCGCCCGCCATATAATGATCGAGGCCGACGACCAGGCTTTGCGGCTCCTGACTAAGATCGGTGACATGGGCGATGGGACAGGGGGCGCTCGCCAGCAGCGGCAGAAGATCGCCGTAGTCCTCGGCGCCGGCGATGATGACGCCGGCCGGCTTCTGGGTCAGGATGGATTTCAGCAGGCCGGCTTCACCCTCGCCATGGTGCAGCGTGCTCGAATATTGCACGGTGAACTCCGTGCCGCGGAAACAATCCTCGATACCGATCATCAGGGCGGCGAAGCCGTACTGGTGCAAGGCGGGGGTGATGACGCCGACAATACCGTTGTGGCGGCCGGCCAGCGCCCGGGCGGCAAGATTGGGGATATAGCCCATCTCCTCGACCGTGCGCAGAATCTCCTCGCGCAGATCCTCCGAGACGATTTCCGGATTGCGCAATGCACGCGAAATGGTGATCGGGCTCACGCCCACCTTCTTCGCCACGTCGCTCAGCTTCACATGCATCCCGCGCTCGGCTTTCCGCCCCCGCTCAACCGAATTCTTCATCGCCCCTCATATACCGTGGGCCAGACGCGCCTGCGGCCGATTCCCCGGTCATGACTTCCTGACGAAGAAATATTTTAGAGTCCACTAACTTTTATAGCCGCAACGGGTTCCGGAGATCCGACTTTGCCGAAGCGAGCGGGACCGCCTTTATCAGGCGAGACGGCCGACAGTTTGGCGGGGAACGCGGCGGCTGGCGCCGGCATCGGCGACGGATGTTAAACTTCAGTAATGTCTTACAAATCGGCAATATAAACATGATCAATATTTAATTTGTAAAGCCCTCCGGCGTGATCATATTTAATCCCGAGCGCGAATTCTTCTCCCCTCCCCGATCGTCGCCTCCCGACGATCCGCGCCGGCGAACGGAGGAATTGGCGCACCTCATCCGACGCCAGGTCCCAGACATGGAACTGCGACGCCATCACAAGCCAACGTTCTCGCAAGGGATAACCACCATGTCACATATTCTCAGCAAACATCGCACAGCAGCACTTGTCGGGGCCGCCATCATCGCCGGCGCGGCATGCCTTCCCTTCGCCGTCAATTCGCCCAGCGCCTTTGCCGCACCATCGGACACGGGCGGTATTCTCGCCCCGAGCGGCTCCTTCGCCTCCGTCGTCGACGCCGACAAGCCTGCCGTCGTCACCATCACCACGACGATGAAGACGACGGATGTCAGCGCCGAGCAGGAATCGCCGATGGACGAGCAGTTCCGCCAGTTCTTCGAGGATCAGGGCATTCCCCTGCCACGCCCGGCCCCGCAACAGCGCGGCTCCCAGCATGCGATGGCGCTCGGCTCCGGCTTCATCGTCAACCCGGACGGCGTGATCGTCACCAACAACCATGTCATCGACAATGCGCTCGACATCAAGGTGACGCTCGACGACGGCACCGAGCTGCCGGCCAAGCTGATCGGCGCCGATCCGAAATCCGATGTCGCCGTTCTGAAGGTCGAGGCAGGCAAGCCGCTGCAGACCGTCGCCTGGGGCGATTCCGACAGGCTGAAGCTCGGAGATCAGATCCTGGCGATCGGCAACCCCTTCGGCATCGGCACGACGGTAACGGCAGGCATCGTCTCGGCCCGCGGCCGCGACCTGCATAGCGGGCCCTATGACGATTTCATCCAGATCGATGCGCCGATCAACCACGGCAATTCAGGCGGTCCGCTCGTCGATCGCGAGGGCAAGGTCGTCGGCATCAACACCGCCATCTACTCGCCGAACGGCGGCAGCGTCGGCGTCGGATTCGCCATTCCCTCCGACGAGGCCAAGGCGATCGTCGCCAAGCTCGAGAAGGATGGTTCGATCAATCACGGCTATCTCGGCGTGCAGATCCAGCCGGTCACGAAAGATGTCGCCGACGCCGTGGGCCTCGACAAGACAGGCGGCGCGCTGGTGGCTGCCGTCTCCGCCGATACGCCGGCTGCCCATGCCGGCCTGAAGCCCGGCGACATCGTCACCTCGGTCGGCGGCGAGACCGTCAAGACGCCGAAGGACCTGTCGCGTCTCGTCGCCGATCTTTCGCCGGGCACGCAGAAATCGCTTGGCGTCTGGCGCGACGGCAAGGCGATCGATCTCAACGTCACCGTCGGAGCCAATGCGGATGGCCGGAAGCAGGCTGCGGCGACAAGCCCGGAAGCGCAGGGCCACGCCTCCGGCCAGCCGAGCCTCGGCATCGGCCTTGCCGACCTGACGCCCGATGTGCGCCAGCAGCTCAACCTGCCGCGCTCCGTCAGCGGCGCGGTGGTCGCCAGCGTCAATCCGGATAAATCGGCCGCCGCCGCCGGCATCCAGTCGGGCGACGTCATCGTCTCGGTCAACGACCGGCCGGTGCACAATGCCCGCGACGTCAAGGCCGCAATCGCCGAAGCCGGCAAGGCCGGCCGCAAATCCGTGCTGCTGCTCGTCGAACGCGACGGCAATAAAACCTTCGTCGCCGTACCCTTCAACGCGGCCTGAGGGCCGCGTCCGGCAGATCTTCATCGCCGTGCCTTTGCCGCGGCCACCGCCCCTCATCCGGCTGCCGCCACCTTCTCCCCGTAAACGGGGCGAAGGGGACAAGCCGCGACCTCTCGGTCTCTCGCCAAAAGTCTCGTAGGGCACGTCCCCTCTCCCCGTCAGAACGGGGAGCGGGTTAGGGTGAGGGGCAAGCCATCGACGCGGACCGGACAGTCGTGGCACAAGGCCGAGGATGGCGTCGGAATCTATGGCTGTCCGGCTCCGGTACAGAGCTGCGACCAGCCCTCGTAGCGCATGGTAAATGCCGGCATTTCTCATGAAAAACCAACAGACCGCCGGCTTTTTCGCGCCGGAAAGCGACACGGAAACAAGCAGTTGCGCCATTCCCTGACATTCCGGCTAACGGGCCTTCAACTGCCGCTGGACGAATTAACCCTACTGCCTTACCTTAATATCAGCATCAACTTGAATACATCCCGCCCTGTGACATCGTATTTTTCATGATCGCTAATTTGTTCCGGCACGGCGCGCCGGAACGGTGACCCGCCTTTCCCGAAAGGACCGGCTTCATGCAACAAGCAGCGCCGCAACATCAAACGGAGGGGTATGCCATGAATAACGTTGTGGAATTTCGTGCCAAATGCCCGAATGACAAAAGTCTGGCCGACTGTCGGGAAGCGCTTGAGCCGCAGGTGATGAAGCTCGTCGCCGAAGCCGTCGCCAGGGGCTACCCGCCGGCCGAAGCGGCCATGGTGGTCGCCGATATCGCCGACGACTATATCCTCATGCTGTCGCGCGAGCTGCGGCATTGATGTCGGCGTGCATAAGCATCCGCACGCCGATAAGCCGGTAGCAAGGGAATCAGTGGACCGCGCAGCGCCTGCCGGGGTAGCAGGGGGTACAGGAGACGAGACCAGCCGCGCGGCCCGGCGATCCAAACGCCGGATAGTGCCGGAAGTTCCGGCCCCGGCGTTATCGCCATTTCGGCAGGCGCGGCGGCGCGTTGGCCTGAATCTCGTGCAGCGGCGCATGAGACCCGAGCAGCTTCTTCAGCTTCTTCTCCTCCGCCGGGCCAATCCCAAACTTGCGGCAATGCTCGGCAACATCATGTTCCCGAGGCCCGGGAATACGAACTTGGCGATTGCTCATGCTCTTCATGTCTGTTTCCTCCTTGAAGAGGATAACAAACAGGCGGCGGTTTTGTTCGTTAGCAAAGTCTAATTTTAAGTAAGGCATCGGAGGCGGCAATATATCAGCCGAGCTGGCGCCGTTTTGCTGCGTATGACTTGCCCGGCCAAACAGCGCAAAGACGGCGCACCGCTCAACTGATCTTCAGCCAATGCCTGAGTGCCGCCACAGCCCCGTCGCTGGCATAGGCAATGACCCCACCCGTCGTCAGCCCGGCGAAGGCAATCAGCCCTGAGATGCCATAGCCGATCGATTTCATCCGTTTCCACTCTTCGAGCGCCGGGCCGACCGTCTCCTGGTTCTTCTCGACGGTATCCTTGAGCGTCCCGATCTCGGCGCGGATCTGCGCATCCGCTCCGCCTGTCATCGCCACCCTGGTATCGAGATGGGCGATCTGCCTTGCCTGTTCGTCGAGCCGCTTGTGGACCACGGCTCGGCCCTCATGGGCATTGGCTTTTTCGTCGCTCATCTCCTGGCGCAGCAGCGCGACGTTTTCCTCGATGCCGGTCAGCCTTCCCTCCACGCGCCCGAGGGCGCGCAGGATATCGTCATTGGATGTCATGGCGTGGCCACCTCAGGAATTGAATTTCAGCTTTTCGGACTGGGCAATGCCGTTCGAAATCCGGTCGATCATGACCGGCTGCGGATGGATGAAGGAGACCGGCGAAAGCTCCCCGACAGACGGCGCCGGACGCACTACGGAGCCAACCGGCATGACGACGGCGCTCACGCCTTGATAGGTGATGACGTTGCCGGCGATGCTGGCGACGACCTGCGTGCTCATGCGCGCCAGGCCGTCCGGGCCGGAATAGATGTGCAGCGTCTGCTCGGGCCTGAAGATGCTCGCATCCGCGACGACAATCTGGTTATAGGTGGCAACGCCGTCAGTTCCGGCCTGCGCGGTCAATGTCGTGCTCGCAAGCTCCAGCATGCCTGGCCAGACACCGCCTCTGGAGGGGGAGACCCAGGCTGCGTAAGTATCGATTGCAGCATCGCAGCAGGCCGATGACTGCGCAAGAATATCATCGCGAAGCCGCCATTTGCCCGAAGCGTCGGTTCCGTCCGACGGCCAGCTGTTGTTGGTTCCATAGACCTGATACTCGGCCCTGAGGCCGAGATCGTTGCAGGTGATCGTCCCGGTCGCCGGCGAAGTGCCGCCGGCGAAACTGTAGGTGAAGGTGTTGGCGTCGACGACCGATATTACATAGCTTCCATTGTAAGCGGTCGGCGTTGCTCCCGAGATACCGACGGTCTGGCCTGTCGCAAGTCCGTTGAGGCCGCTTGCGATGGTCGCCGTGGCAACCGTGCCGACCGAGGTCAGCGTGATGTTGCGTGTGATCGTCGTCCGCCCGAGCGGCGGGAAGGCGACGATTCTGACGCCAGAATATTCGGCGCGCAGGCGGGTGACCAGGGAGCGGTAATTGGTGGTGAAGAACTGCGTATAGGTCGAGGCCGTGTCGTTCTGCCCCATCTGGTTTGTTATGACCGTGAACGGCCATTTATTGCCGTTGAAGGCGATGATTTCGCGGATGATGTCTCGGCGCCTGGTCGCGATCGAGGAGCCGCTGCCGGTATATTCGCGGACGGAGCCGGCGCCGGGCATGCCGATCAGGCAATGGGGGATGCGGCCAGGGCCGCCGTCCCTGTCAAGCCAGCGGCGCAGCCAGCCGAGGTTGCCGCGCGCATCGGCAGCGGAGGAATATTCCTGGCGCGCCTCTCCGATGCTGTCGACGAAAGCCAGCGCGACCGGCCTTCCATCCCAGTCGCCCTTGGCGACCATGAAATCGGCCCCCCAATATTGCGGCTGCGCCTGCGTGCCGTAGCCGGTATCGAGGCTGACGGTGCTGTCGGCGAGCGGGCTATCCTTGAAGGCGAGAAGCGTGGCGAGATCGCCGGCGCCCCAGACGCGTTCGCCGCGATGTTTCTGGATGCGGTAGACCGGCCAGATCTTCTCGCCGACGGCGGTGTGATAAAACAGCCAGATTTCGATTTCGCTTTCCGGCGCGACGTCGGGGATGATGAGCTCGTCCGTCCAGGCGCCATTCGTCTGGTCGGCAACGGTCACCGTGTTCGCCCCGGCGAAGGTGCAGGGGTAGAAGACGCCGGCGACGCGGACGAACATGGCGTCGGCGACCACGGAATTGCCCGGCGTGCCGATCGTGCCGGTGACGACGGTTTCCTGCGGCGAATTTCCGCCTTCCGTCGAGGCGAACCCGGAGAGATGGAAGCGGAAGGTCCGCGTCTTATATTGCGGCGAGTTGACGACGATCTTGGTGCAGACATAGTTCGTGCCGGAGGCGGCGGTGACGATCGTGCCCGAAGGCATGCGGTTGCGGGTGGCGAAGAACATGTAGCGGTCGAGGTCTCCGGCGCTCCCGCCCGCGCCGCGCGGCATCGGATTGGCAAGGGCGAGCGAAATGGCATTCATCATCGGCGTGTTCCGTATCGGCTGGTGAGGTCATCATAGAATTTGACGCTGCGCTCCTGGCGGGCGTTGGCGCGGTCGAGCGCCTGGCGCTCGCGGGCGAGGATCGCGATCAGCGGCTCGCCCTCGCGGACAGGCGCATGCGCTTCCTGCCTTCTGAGATCGTCGGGCAGCGGCGGCAGCACGATGCCGGCGGCGACCTGCCCTTTGGCGACCGCCGCCGTGTTCAGGCGCTCAGTGGCGGAGCAGCCAGTCACGATCAGCAGCAGTGACAGCGCAAGCACGGTTCTTTTGCGAAAGCTCGAGTTCATAGGATCGGATCTCGTTTTCCAAGGTGTCTCTGGCGGCCTGTTCGGCGGCCTTGGCCGCCTCCAGGCGCTTGCGGTGCTCCTCACCGGCGCCGGCCGCCGCATCCCGCTGGCGCTCCATCTCGGCCGCCCTGGCTTCGGCGGCGGTCTTTTCGGACGTGAGGACGTAGCCGGCGCGCGCCTGGCGCGCCGCCGAGGGGTAACCGATCGAGACGGCATAAAGGTAATAGAGCACGAGGCCGGCAGCGATGCCGGCGCCCATTTTCAGCGTATCGAGAAGGCCGAACATCAGATGCCCTCCAGGCAGAAGGCGCGCTCCTTCTGCCGGCGGCGGGTCAGGCCGGGAAAGGTGATGCCGGCGGCGCGATTCCATTTGAGGAGAGCCTCGCAGCCCTCCGCCGTCCTGCCCTGATTGATCAGCTTGACCGCGCTCGAGCCGCAGGCCGCCCTGACGCCGACATTGTAGGCGAAGGAGGTCAGCGCCACGAAGCGGGCATCCGGCAGCGGGGCCGTGACGCACCGCTCTATGCCATCGGCATAGTGCTGCAGCTCGAGCGAAAGCAGCGCCTTGCACTGCTCGATCGTCTTATAGTCGCCCGGCTTCACACCATTGGTGCTGCCGTAGCAGATCGTCCACGGCTGGCCTTGAGTGGCCGGGTCCGGATAAGCGTGCTGCCGAAGCCCTTCGAAACTTCCGACCAAAGCAACGGCCATCGCGGCCGCGGCGCTACCTTTCTGCAGGCGGTTTGCCATTCAGTTCTCCTGAGATTTTCTGCTGGACGAAGATGCGGGCGACGATTGCCGCCGCGGCGAAGAGCCCCGATGCCGTGGACATGGCGAGCTGGATGTAGAGGTTGCCGGACACCCAGGTCGCGGCGAGGACATTGGAGACGGGCTCGAGGACGATGAAGAGCAGCGCCAGCCCCATGAGGCGGACGCTCCAGGCGCGCCTCAGCACCGTGCGCCAGTTGTGGACGAGCATGGGGGACTCCGGAGGGCTGTGGAAAAACCCGCCTCCCGAATGGAGACGAGTGTTGAACTGTGGCTCCCCGGCGACCCAATAAAAGTACCGCGCAGTACACTAATAGTTGTCTATTGCTAAAGTTTTCTCTTAAGGGTAGTCGAGGGCCGGAATACGGCTAAAGCGGTGCCGCTCTGTATGTCGTGTTCCCAGATTTGCTTGGGCCAGTGGCAGGAGTCACGGCCTGTCTAGCCTTCAAGGCTCTCAGGTTTCGAAGATCGAATTAGATGGCCGCACAAGCTCGTTCAAAAATAAGTGCTCGCACTTTTTTCGCTTATCTTGTGAGCCTCGCACTGCTTGCGTTTCTGGTTAGCTCAATCAACTGGCAAGATACTATTCGTATACTTAAGGACGGCGTTCACCCAGCCTCTCTGTGGCCATTTTCGATTACGGCTCTTTTGATCGCCGTGATATACGGTTGCCGTTGGCAGCTGCTGATAGGTGGAAAACTTAAGAAGAGCACCTCTCTTATAGCCTCCATTCTCTGCCTCGGAGGCAATATGTTTCTCCCTGCAAGAGGTGGAGATCTGTTGCGAGTCCACTACAGCCATGTTGTAGGCCGGATAGCTCAAGCCGAGGTGTTTGGCAGCCTGATGGTCGAAAAGGTAATCGATCTCATTACGATCGCTGCCGTCGGCGTACTAGCTGCTGTAATCCTAACACTATCAATGGATTCCGCCCACACTAACGTATTATTTGTTTCAATATCTTCGGCTCTCGGACTTGCGTTCGGTGCCATTGTCCTGGTGAAATACTTTAACGCGCTTCTCCTGAGATGGGCCAGCGCGGTATTCTCTTATTTCGGGCATGAATCCTTCTTCAATAGACACGTCGCAGTGCTAATACGCAGCGTGGGTGAGCAAATGACGCTCAACAACCTGTTCTCTCCCGGTATTCTTACATTGTTAATGTGGTTGTCGGCGTACGCTCTCTCGTATGTGTTTGCCGCACAGTTTGTGGGAGTGGCACTCAGCTACGAAGAGGCGCTCGTCGTGTTGTTCGCAGGGGCTCTAGGGCTGATGCTTCCTGCTGCACCCTCTGGTGTCGGAACTTTTCATGCTTCAGTAGTTTCTGCATTCCTTCTCCTGGGGCGCTCCTCCGCTGAAGGCTTTCTTGTAGCGACAGCTATCCATCTCCTATTTTTCACAGCTTATGTCCTGCCGGCAGCGATCCTTTACGGCCGGTGGCGCTTGGCGCGCGTCTTGCAAAGTTAGAACTCATGAGAGAATATTTCTATTCCCTTCTCCGGAAGTACCTGGAGCTTTTTATACTTCCTCAGAATTCCGTCGTAGAAATCGACCCTGCTTCGTCACTTCTAATAGGTGCGATGCCCCAAGGTCGAGTCGCGTTCCGTTCAGAGTCTAGTGAAAACTCCTCCGCTGAGAGCTTTCTAGAAAATGCAGTACTTCCTTATCAACAGCTTAAGCAAACCTGCGCTGAATACTTAGTGATTGGTGGACTTATTCACTACGAACGTGACATTCAAAAGCTATTCGCCGATCTGCATAAGGCGTGCAATCCGGAAACTCGCCTCGTGCTTACTTATTACAGCGCCCTATGGCGACCTTTGGTTAATCTCGCGTCGGCCCTGGGCTGGCGAGGCAACTTACCTGAGGCGAACTGGTTAGCGCATGAGGACGTTCGAAACCTACTGGAACTCGAAAATTTCGAGTTGATCAGCTTAGATCAAAAAGTCCTAGTCCCGCTGTATATTCCGCTGGTGAGCAACTTCATCAATCGCTACATCGCCCCTCTGCCGGTATTCAGAAATCTTTGTCTTTTGAACATCGCTGTCGCAAGACCTATAGCGATGAAAGAAGTCGACGCGCCATCCGTCTCAATAATCGTGCCCGCGCGAAATGAGGCCGGCAATATTGACGCGATCGTCAGGCGCATTCCATCCATGGGGCCCAAAGACGAAATCATCTTTGTCGAGGGCAATTCAACGGATGAGACCTGGAGTGCGATCCAGGCCGCACAAGCCCTCTATGGATCAGAGCGCAGAATTCTAATTGACCAACAAGAGGGAAAGGGAAAAGGGGACGCCGTTCGGAAGGGGTTCAGCCTTGCTTCGAACGAAATCCTTATGATTCTTGATGCAGACATGACCGTTCCACCCGAGGATCTTCCCAAGTTCTACGCTGCGATCAAAGACAACAAGGGCGAATTCATCAACGGAACCCGGCTTGTGTATCCAATGGAGAAGAAAGCGATGCGTTTCTTCAACCTGCTAGGAAACAAGTTTTTCGCTATGGCCTTCTCGTTCGTTCTCGGCCAACGGTTCAAAGACACCCTCTGCGGAACAAAGGTAATCAGTCGGGCCAATTATCTAAAGCTCGCCAGAAACCGTTCTTACTTCGGCGATTTCGATCCGTTTGGAGATTTCGATCTAATTTTCGGCGCAGCAAGAATGGGGCTGAAGATAGTTGAGGTTCCGATCTGCTATCGCCAGCGCCTCTATGGAGAAACAAATATTTCTCGTTGGCGCCATGGCGTTATCTTGCTGGCGATGCTCGCATTTTCCGCTCGGCGAATAAAGTTCATCTGAGATGAAGATCGAGAATACAGAACTCTACGATTATGATTTGGCAACGACTTTGGAGAATCGTGACCGACTCCAAAAAAATCGCAACCTAATGCTTTGGTATCGCGAGCTGTACTCACAGTTGTTCGACCATATCCCAAACTTTGCTCAGAAGAAGGTACTAGAGATAGGTAGCGGCACGTCACCACTGAAATTATTTCAGCCGCATGTAACCACCACAGACGTCCTCAATCTTGATTATTTAGATATCGTTTTTGATTGTCATAACATAGCAGATCTACAGGACATCCCAGACCGCAGTATTGATGTGATCACCATGACAAATGTACTACATCACCTGCGCGATCCTATTTTCTTTCTCAGCGGCGCAAGCCGCAAACTTAAAAAAGGGGGGCAGCTCGTACTCGTTGAACCTTTTTTCTCCGCCGTTTCCTTTCCCTTGCTTAAGTTCCTGCATCATGAACCGGTTAATTTCAAAATTTCGCAACCGCTTCTGGATACAATTGAAGGCCCCTTATCGTCTTCAAACCAAGCAATGCCCTATATGATGTTCTTTTCGCGTCGTGATTGGCTGACACGATTGTCAGACCAATACGATTTAAAGGCGACCAAATTAGGTTATTTCACGAGTATTGCCTACATGGCGACGGGAGGGATCTCCAGGGTATTGCCGATACCACACTGGCTTTATCGGCTCTATCTCCCAATTGACAGGCGGCTTGCCCGTACGTTTCCGAGACTGTTCGCGTCGTTCTTTAGCGCGCACCTGATCGCAAAGTAACAACGATGAACACGACGATCATCTCCATCGCTAATCTTCTATATAGGTATTGTTATCCGCTCTACTATCCAATCTATTGCGTATGGAAGAGCTATTCAGATCGGACTGAGCGAGCGCTATTACGAGAGCTTGTTGGGCCTGACATGACGATTGTGGATGTGGGTGCAAATATCGGGGTTTACACTCGCTTTCTGTCTGGTCTTGTCGGCAGCCGTGGGATTGTGCATGCTTTTGAGCCCGCCCCCGCGAACTATCATAGACTAAGAGAAAATTTGCGGAACCTGGCCAATGTTCGATTGAATCATGCTGCGGTTGGGGACCGAAGCGGAGCTATCAAGCTCTTCATATCTGACGAGTTAAATGTCGATCATCGTACCTTTGACAGCGGTGACGGTCGACAGGCAATCAGTGTCCCACTCATGAACCTCGATCAGTATTTCCCAAGCGGAACGCGCGTAGATCTGATTAAAATCGATGTCCAAGGCTACGAACTTAGCGTGTTGCGGGGCGCTGAGCGCGTGCTGCAGGAAAACGTGAATATCAAGATTTTGATGGAGTATTGGCCTTACGGCCTCTCAAAGGCCGGAGTGGATGCGGCAGATCTCCTCGCCTTTATCGGTCGACTTGATCTGGAAATACAAATGATTGGCGGTGCTGCTTTGCATAAGTTTGACGGCGCTCAGTTTGACCCGCAGGACGCCAGCCAATACTGCAATCTGATCCTCAGCAGACGCTCGCGTCCGTGAGGCCACCAACAACTTAGGACGAAATCACATGCTGTCGACCAGCAACAAAATCAGGATTGCCCGCTCTATTTCAACGGCAATTCTTTGGGGCCGCGGTCTTTTTCACCTTCCGTCAGAGCTTATCGCCGTGCGGAGGGGAGTGACTTGGTCTATCGACCTAAAGGAAGGGATAGATCTGGCAATCTACGTCCTGGGTGGCTTTGAGGTGCAAACTCTGAAGCTCTATGCGCGGCTAGTCAACGAAGGCGATGTCGTTCTCGATATCGGCGCAAACATCGGAGCACATACTTTGCCGTTGGCACAACTTGTCGGAGCAAGCGGCAAGGTGTTTTCCTTTGAACCAACCGCTTTTGCATTCGGAAAACAGAAGGCGAATATCGCACTCAATCCAATGTTAGCGCCGCGTATCAGCGCCCATCAGATGATGCTCATGGCAACAACTGACACTAAATTGCCTGACGCGGTGTATTCGAGTTGGCCGTTAGAAACTACAGGCGATCTGCATCTTGAACATCACGGGCGCCTGATGGGTACAGTTGGCGCGGCTATGAGTACCCTTGATGAATTTGTTGCAGCGAACAGGATCGATCGCATTGATTTCGTTAAGTTGGACGTTGACGGACACGAAAGCGATGTGTTGCTTGGCTCCAAGAAAACAATAGAAAAGTACCAGCCTAAAATCCTGTTGGAGCTTGCGCCGTACGTATACAAATCGCAGCCAGAAAAATTTGATGAGATTCTGAATTCACTCTGGAGCATGGGATATGAGATATCCGACGTTGCTAGAAATCGAAAACTGCCGCGAAACCCGGACTTTGTTAGATCGGTCATCCCCACAGGCGGAGGATTGAACGTGCTCGCTACTAGAGATTGATACCGCGTAAAGCATTTCCGCAGCCAGTTGTTGGGGAATTTGGAATCTCAGGAGACATCATGAGCGACTACATTCAACGCGTGCCCAGAGTCAGCAGCTTGGTTCTTCTGACTATTTCAGTTTTGTGCACGCACTGGATGGCCTTCTTGAATGAAGGGATATTTGCGGAAGACGCCGGCCTGTTCTCGTCACTATTTTTTAGAGACTGGAACGCAATCATGAACATGTATTCGTCCGCAGCTGTACCAATGTTCACATATTACGTGTGGCCGTTATCTTATATTCCAAATGTTTTTCTTCTTAAATCCGTAGTGATTTTCGGCGTATACGTAGCTGTTATTTTTTCTTATCTTATCGCCTTGAGATGCGGGTTTCTCAATGAAAGAGAAGCTTTTTATATTGCGCTTTTTTCGAACCTACTACCAATAACGACCGTCACAGTAATAATAACATACTCAACTTACTTCAACGCGTATGCGCTATTCCTGGTGGCGACGTACCTATTTGTCTCAGGTGAACGGATTCACGGAGGCCTTCACTACCTCTCCAGAGGGGCGTCTCTCTTTATCTACTTTGTGTCATTTACACTTAATTCTTTGCTTGTACTTTACGCCGCTGCTTTCCTCCTTGCATACCTCGTCCACATTAACGAAGCGGGCCGGCAGGTTGGCCTAGGAGGGTTCAGATCCACATTTTTTTCATTCTGCAGATCAAAACTGGATTATGCAACTCTTCCTATCGTATATTGGGTGCATAAAGGATTATATTATGAGAAAACCGGGCTTTACAAGAATTATAACAGCTTTGATATAAATCTCCCGAGCATCGCATATAATGCTTACCGATTCTTGGTTGACGGAATTATAAAGCCTATTGCGTTTAGACCTATTGCAATCGGGGTTGAGTTCAATTTTTATGTATTTTTCGTTGTTTTCTTATATTCGATATTCTTTGTCACTTTATTTTTTCTCTTGAGAACACCGCCCGCCGAGAATCCGGACATCGACAATCGGAGTTTAGACGGCGGCCTTAAGATAGTAAGCTTTGGGCTCTTCTCACTTCTTTGCGGAACTCTTCCCTATATCCTTGTCGGAAAGAGTCCTGAGCTTGGCGTGTTGATGAGAAATGGGATTTTGATGCCCCTCCCCCTAGCCGTGATCGCGGTCGGTGTTTTCCGATTTCTGAAACGAAAAACGCCTAGCTTGCAGGGCAAGAGAGCTTCGTTCGTGCTTCTTCTGGTCGTTCTTACATTATTTACAAATCGCTGGTGGGGAAGTTACGCAGCTTGGCAGGCACGAGCGGCAAAAGACTTGGCGGTCTCGCAATATTTTATTGATAATCCACAATGGTCGACTTTTTCGAATTATTGGATCACCGATAAGTTTCCGATGCCGGGCGAGGCCTCCGAATATGGGTTTGCTGATTATACTTCGAAATTTCACATAATTTGGGGCGGACAGACCAGGATGGCATTTACGCCTCATCACATAGAGTTCTTCGGCATCGACTCGGCGCCAGGCGTAAAGCCAGTTCATTCGACGAACCCCACACGTATCGCCTTTTTCTGCGACGCCTGGGCCAGCGCAAAAGATATCGATCTGAGTGGATCGCAAGCTGAGCTTGAAATATCATCCAAAAAAAACTCTTGGGATAATGCATCTCTCGCATACGAGTATCTATATTTTCGCTTTATCAGACCTAGCGAGTTGAAAGCCCACTTAAGTGGCTTGGTAAATGTGACGCTGCGAGCACTTTGACAGTATAGGGGTGTGTGAGATGCCGAGACGCCGGCATTTCCTCACACCGATTTAGCTGCGGTATTTAATGACCTTCGCCGGTGAACCAACTGCAATTGCATAGTCCGGGATGTCCGTAGTTACCACGGAATTTGCCCCGATTACCGCTCCCGTCCCTATCGTCACGTTCATCAATATTTTGGCGCCAGCGCCAATCCAAACATCGTCACCAATTTCGACAAAACCGATTTCGGCCTTCTGAAGCCTGATTGGCGTATCGCGCCTCATGCCGTGGCCGTGATCGATGATCTGGACATCAGAGCCGATCAGGACATCATTGCCGATTGATATCCGGTTTTTCGCCGTAATGATGTTGCGCCGGCCAATTACGGTGTTGTTGCCGATAAAGACTTTGGGCTCTGGCATTGTAAGTTGAAAGAACGACTGATCTTGGATGGTGACGTTGTCGCCGACCTCAAGGACGGCATGACCGACCATGCGAAACTCAGCGCTTTGCTTCACCACGAGATTTTCGCCGGCGGCGGTGAAGTAGCGGAAACGTTTATAAGCAGTGACGAGCCGCTGGATTACGCCGCCTCGATTGCGATATGATGCCTTGTCGACCTGTGCCATTTCTACTCCTGGCGTGATGCCAGCATGTCAAACATAGGTGTGGAGCTTATTCAAGAGCTCCTTCCGCAAGGGAAATGGAAGCCATCGGTCCAGATCCAGATGCTACCGGTAGAGCCGCCCAACGTCATACGAATTTGCCGACTTGTATTTGTCCATATCTCCTGCGACCCCACTGCGAAACCGCTTGCCACCTGGATAGAGCCAACGTTGGCCCCATCGCCTCCGGCGCCGGCAACAAGTGCGCCTTGGGCAGGATCGGATAGCAGAGCTGCGTTGGTCGTTGCCGACGATGTGAACTCGAAACGCAGCTTAGCTTTGGCTTTGACTCCATTTGGCACTGTTAGCGCCAGAAGTGTCGAGGTCGTAGAAATGGCGGCACCCACGGCATCCTTGACCGGCGTCACAAAGGTATATTCGTCACGTGGATACAGAACAAACGGCCGAATGTTCGAACTTCCGTCCGTCAGTACCACGCCGACACATTTGACGATCGTATAGCCGGTAAGCAGTGTCGTAGTGATGCCGCCGATGGTCGGTGAGGTCGAGAAAACCACGTCGAAAGACAGGTCGGCATCCTTGCGCAAGGCGTAGGCAAAGTATGTCGCATTTGCTGCGACGGCACCGGCATCGAGGCCGCCCGCGCCCGTTCCGGCCGCAAATGTTCCCGTCACCCTCTTGGTGAACGCCGCTGCGCTGGAAACGAAGCTCGACCCTGTTCTGGCCGAGCCGGAGGCAAAGTCGATATGGGTGTTCGGGTTGCTGCTGTTGGTGGAAAGGATGAGGCCGACAACGAAATCGCCTACAGCCGAGCTGTCGGCTTTACTCTGGATCCTGGAATAGACCTTATCGGTGAAGAAAGCGGCGCCCGAACATATGATGTTGACGCTATGGCCGTTCTTGAGGACAAGCGTCGCCGCACCGTCGATCGTCTCCGAGCCTGTGGGATCAATCGTCACGTCGCCACCGTCGGCAATGACGCAATAGTGCCAGTTTGCGCCGAGCGTTGCCGCTGCGCCGAGGGTGAGCATCGCGGCCTGGGTAAAGCGATGGACCGCATTGTCGTCGGACGCCACCGCCGTGTAATCGCCTGACTTTGCCGCATAAACCAACGTCTTGTCGAACCCGACGTCGACGCCGTTCTGCGTGAACCCTAGGAGGCCGCCGCCCTTCAGATACAGGCCGGTCTGCGGGTTGGTGGCGAAACCGATGCCGGGCGCCGAAACCGTGCCGCTTGCCGCTTTGAGTGGCGCGGTCATGGGCGCCGAGCCGTCGCGCGGCAGCGAGTTGGTGATTTCGTTGCCGAGGTCGGTGGTCAGCGTGTTCCAGGGTGCCGGGTCGATGACCTGGCCGACAGAAGGCGTCGTTCCGGCGGGTTTCGCATAGACGCCGGTTGATGGATTTCTGGGCATTCATCGTCTCCAAAGAAAAAGGCCCCGCGATTGCGAGGCCATTGTGGCGTGTGTAGCGATGCCAGGTGACGGGCGGCCGCATTTTTGCGCGGGTTGATTAGCCAAGTCGAGAGATCGACTGCCCCGGTCCGACACCTCAAGATCGCGGATATGGAAATGCAGCGTCCTCCCTTAAGACGGGCACTTGAGTTTGTCCGCTGTTGAGATCAGGCAACGCGGGAAAAGACGGCTCGAAAGAGACGCCCTGTTTTCCGCTTTGTTTTCTAAACGTCGGCCTATCGTCTCTTGAACAAGAGGTCGGCTCCATAGACATCCGCGCGGGTGCCGATCACGCCGCTGTTACGGCCTTCAAAGCGAGCAGCGAGATCAAAGCCCATTTCGTCGGCTATTCCCCTTAATGATGCTTCTGAAATGGTCTGGTGCGGATATCGTATCTCTATGTTGTCGAATCCTTCAGGAACCGGGCCAGCGCCATTATCGAAGAGTCGGGACGACTGGATGGTGAAACGCTTCTTTTTCGAGAAGGCATTCCGCGCCAGATAGGCGTAACGAGTTGTCCGGCTCAGCGCCTCCCGCCACAATTGTTCCGGATCGGCCAAATATTGCAGCGTGCCGCTGCTGTAGAATACGTCAAACTTAGCCGGTAATTGGTCGGAGTACGATATCGCCGGCCTCAACGCCTGCGCGGCGTCAGCCACGGATTTTGTCTCTACCACTGTGAATGACCAGGCCGGGAACTGCTTTTGCAAAACGGCGCACAGTTCACCAGCGGATCCGCCAAAATCAACGAATCGGCCGGACGGGATATCCATGGCCGGCAGAAGTTCCGCGGGTGTTTGGACATAGGACTCTTCCTTCCCAATCAATTGTCGCGACCGTTCTATCCGGAATGCTGTGAGACGCTCATCTCCATACGCGGGAGCTGCCGCGGCGGCTCTTCTCCATGATCTGTACGACCTCTCACGCGTCCGCCACTGCTTTACGGCTGCAATTGCGGAACCAGGTAGAACCTTTTTGACGAGAAGTTTGAGCATAGAGGCCTGCATTTGGAATATGGCAAGTGGCAGTCGAAGATGAACTGACCGTCTACAGCACAAACAGGCCGCACGCTACCCACAGTTTTACCGCGGCAAGATCTCAATTTATAGTACTAACAAGTCTCCTATTTCCAGCTCGTACCGGCTTGTTTATTCCGGCGCGACCGTCGGCGCCGAGCCGTCACGCGGCAGCGGATTGGTGATTTCGTTGCCGAGGTCGGTCAGCGCCTTCCGGGGCACCGGTCGATGACGTGGCCGACGGAAGGTGTCGTGCCGGCGGGTTTGGAATAGACGCCAGTTGATTGGTTTTGGGCATTGGTCTTCTCCGGAAGAACGACTGCTGGCGTGTTACGCTACAGATTTGGTTGTTGCTGCCCTTGAGCGGCTTGCTGCGAAAGAAGGGCTTGAGCAAGCGCAGCGGCCCGCGGGTTAGTAAGACGCGTGGGCTGGATCAGTTGATTCTGGAGGTAAGCGCGAACCGGGGGAGATAAAAGAAGTCTTCCGGCCAAATAGGGGGCAGCGCCGCCGGCTATGGTGCCGAGCATTGCTCCATGACTACCGGCCAACTTACTGCCTACGCCGGCGCTCACAAGGGCCGGAATGCCTTTTTGGATAAAACTGCGCACCGGTGAGCCACCGGAACTGGAAAGCGGTTTGAGGACCTCTTGCCCTGCCTTTACCAGGGCGGTGAAATCCCCATCCTCTGGGGCGGATGCGCGAGGGCTCTGCGGTCTCATGGCGCTTTGCAAGTGCGATGGAGAGATGATGCCTTTCGGAGCATCCTCGCCCGCAGCGGCGACGGCCTTTTCCAGATCCAGATAATTGCGGTACTGACGCTTTGCCTCCTGCCAGGCGTTCAGGCTATTCGTGTTCTGCGCCGCAATCGATCGCTCCATGGCATCATCCAGAGCGTTGCGGATACCGGACAATGCTTTCAAAAGTTTCGGATCGTTCGCGCTGTCCGCTTGCGCATCTTCGAGCCGAGAGCGGATCGCTTTGTAGGTTTCCCCTTGGTGGCCTCCCTTCGCCAGACGTTCAATACCGATTATCGAATTCTCGAGGATCGGCACACGCACGCCGTCCCCCACAAGATCATGGTAGCGGCGCATGGCTGTCGTGATGTCGTTGGCGAGTTGCGGATCAGCGATCAGGCTGTTATTCGCGGCGGTCGCATCCAAGTCATCGCCGATGCGTGTTAATGCCTGATGCATCACCTCATGCGTGGCACGGTCTGCGTCGATGCCTGCACGCGAAAGTGCCGCGTGCGTGTGTTGCTCGCCTTGCATTTTGTTGAATTTCTTCGCCGCTGCTCCACCAAGGTCGCCTTCGGCGTTGAGTAAGGCGGCGCTGCCAGACGCCTGTCCCCCCGTCAGCTCAATCCCCTCGTTTCTCAGCGTTTGATTCATCAGCTGCCGTTCGGCGGAAACCGGCAGCGGCGTAATTAAGCGTTCTCCAGCCGAAATAATACCGGGGCCGAGAAGCGCGCCGACGAGGCGAGCATATGGCTCCAATTTCGTGTCTTTGGTGAACTGCCCCGCAGCTTCGCTGGCAACCGCAGGGATCACGGCGAATTTGCCGATGTTCGTCAGCAAGTTGCTGGATCCACCAGTAAACACGCCGGGAACGAACTCGCCAACCGTTTCCGCATATTCTCCGGGGAGTGTCTTTGGCGCATATAGATTGTCATCCATCGCGCCACGGAAGTAGTCTTGGGCGCCGTAGACGGCTTTATCCAGGCCCCCCGTCCCCTCGTTTCCGAAACTGTCTAGAATGGCCCGTTGTTCCTCGTTCATCGGCGGTAGCCCGAAGGCTGATCGCACCAGCGCATCGCCTTGGCCGTAGAGATACGCCGCGCCCTTCTCGCCAAGACGTTTTGCGGTCACCGGCAGCATGACGAGCTCGACACCACCACGGACAACGCCGCTGCCGAAGCTCTTCGCCACATCGCCAATGATCGAAGGCTCTTCGGGCGTCTGCGGCTCGCCAGTGATCAGCTTCTCGAGCGGGTTATGCTCGCGCTTCTGTCCTGTCTGCTCGCCGGACTGCCCCGCATTGGGGGCGGCCCCAAGGCGGGGCATTTTCTTCAATGCCGGGGCTTCTTTAAAGTTTGACATCAAAGCTCCTATGGATTTGGGGATCGATGTAAGATTTTCGGACAGCCGCTTGCTGACGTCTACTTCAACCGCGGACGGGCAGGTTGGGCGAAAGCGGCTCAGGGGCTCCGGCCTCAGAACGCTGACTTAATTCTGGACTGCCAAGTCCAGGCGCTGTTCATAGAACATTGCGCTGGCCGCTAAACAGCGATGAGAGGAAGCCCGAAGCCTTCGCCGGCGGAGTTGAAGGCGTGCCCGTCGGCACAGCGGGAGCTTCAGCTGTAGCCGCCTTCTGCTCCTGATCTGCTTGCCTGATCGCCAGCCCACCCATCAGGGCCTGCGCCAGCCGCGCCGCGCCCTGCCAGGGTGATTGTACCGGACTCGCATCCATGCCCTGCTGCAGCATGGCGTAGGCAAGCCGCTTGCGCTGACCTTTGGCGTCGCTCTGCGTCTTTCCGGCATCGCCGCCGAAGATATATGCCATCAGCCCACCGCCTTTCCGTAATCGACGCGGTCGAAGCCGTCTGCATGTTCGAACACCGCGTCGGGGTGAATCTTGCGCACGTCGTCGGACATCAGGCCGATCTGCATCGGGCCGCCATCCTTGTAGCGGAAGGCGTAGACCGGCAGGCCGTTGTCCAGTGTGCCGACGCGGCGGCTGTCTTCCTTCAGCCGCCGGTCGGATTTCGCCCAGCCGCCGAGTAGTGTGCCGCCGAGACCGAAGAGGCCGCCCATGGCGGCATTCGCCTGGGAGACCTGGCGGTCGTAGAGGCCCATCTTCTGGTTAAAATTCTCGTTGATCAGGCCGGCCTGGTCGACGGTCGGCAGCTGCGTCGTCGGCGTATTGACGTAGCTCGGCTGGTGCACCTGCGAGCCAGACATCAGCGCCGAGATTTCGTTCAGCGGCTGGTTGCGCTCGGTCAGGATCGAATTCTGCGCATTCGAATACATGTCGCCGAGATACTGATTGGAGGCGGCCTGCTTGCGGGTGGAGAAATCGCGCATGGCGTTGTCGTAAGCCGCCGAGCCCATGGCGATGCCCTTGTCTGCCAGGCTCTGCTCGAGGCTCGCCTGATCGCGGTTCCATTGGTTGTCGAAGCCGGAGCGCCAGTGATCGTTGACGTATTTGTCGACATTGCCGGCGCTGAGATCGACATTGGTGCCGAGGATGCCGGAGACCTTGGCGGTCTGGTCGTTGGCGAGCCTGGCCAGGCCGAGCTGCGTCTGCTGCGTCTGGTCGTAGATCGCCTGGTTCTCGGGCGAATAGGACTGATAGGCGGAATAGGTCGGCAGCTTGTAGGTCTTGCCGTTCTGGTCGGTCATCGTCTGGTAGCCGCTGACCTTGTATTCCAGCGAACCATCCGGCGTGTACTGGTTGGTGTGGCTCAACCCCGCATTGGCGACGGCGGTGTCGACGTTGGTGGCCGTCTGCGCCGCTGCGGTCTGGGTCGGATCAGGCGTCTTGGGGGCCTTTGGCGTGGAGACCATAGGGAAAATCCTCTTTCATGATGGCGTAAAGCAGCGCGTCGCAATCGCCGAAATAGCCGCGCTGGCGGCCTTCCAGCTCAGCGCCCACTCTGGCGAGCAGCCTCTGGGCGCGGCTGTTGTCGGCGCGGGTGCGGCAGGTGGCGCGGCGGCAGCCGAGCTGGTGGAAGACGTAGTCGAAGACTGCGCGCATCAGCGTCAGCGACAGCCGGTCGGCGGCAAGCGAGATCTCGATATCGTGCTCGGTCCAGACGTTGAAGACCAAGCCGGCGAGAATCCCGCCGCGGTTGACATGGGCAAGCGTCGTGTAGGGCGGGTGAAAGGTGACGCCGATCCTCGCCCCCACCCAGGCGGCGATCTCGGCGCTGGGTTCGCAGACGATCAAATCGGCGCGCCCCTCTCGTAAAGCAGCGAACCGCCGACGACGGCGGCTTCCGAGACGGAGCCCGACGAGCCCGAGATCAACGCGCGGATCGTCGGCGCCAAGGCCGAACCCGCGCCGCCGGCGGAGGCGAATTTGCGCACCAGCGAAATGCCGGGGAATTTCGAAACACCCCAGATTGCCGTTCCCCATTTCGCCGCCGCATTGTTCTCGACGGACGACAGAAGCGCTGTCGGCACCTTCGTCTGGTAGTCGACCGAGATGCCGCCATACATCAGCGTTGACACGCCGATCTCGGCCGTCACCCCGATCAGCTTCGAAAGCTTGGTCGAGAGCCCGTCGCCGAAGCGGCTCCAGGCGCCGACCATCAGCGCGTCGATCGCCGCGCCATTGTCGTTTGCCCCGACCTCGGCCTCGTAAAGCGTGCCGTCGGCGGCGCCGAAGAACAGCCGGTCCTGCCATGTCGCCCAGCAGGAGGCGGGCATGCCGACGAAGCGGCACCAGGCGCCGGTCTCGGTGTTCATCACATATTGATAGGGGCCGAAGGAGGACGGCAGGTTGACGATCGCCATCTGTCGCGCCGGGAAGCTCGAAAGCTGCCACTCCAGCGAGCTCGTGCCGGTCGCCGCCACGGTCGCCCGCCATGTCGGGCCGATCCTGGCGGTAATGGCGCCGAGGCTGGTGGCGCCGCGATCGAGCTGCACCGCCTTGGTGATCGGCACGATGCCATCGGTGGTCATGATCGCGAGATCGGCGCCGACCGAAAGCAGGCACCGATCGAGCCCAAGCGGCCGGCCGAGCTTGAAGGTGCCGATCAGGCCCCAATTCGAAGCACTGGAAGGATCGGAGCCCTGGAAGACAATCACCTCGCCTTCCGAAGAAATCAGCACCAGGCACTGCTGCAGGCCCGTCGATACCGGGATCGTCCAGACGTTGATCGCAACCAGCGTGCCGCCATATTTCATGTTGCCGCCGACCGGCAGCACCGTCGCCGCGCCGCTGACGGCGTCGGTGGCGAGGTACCAGACATTGGTCGAGTTCTTTTCGATGAACCACAGGCGCGAGCGATAGGCGGTGACGGCGCTGAGCAGCGAGGCATCCGGTATGCCTGTTATCATCGTCGAGGCGACATAGGGCGTGGCGGCCGAGCCCTTTTCCAGCTGGGCATTGGTCACCGTTCCCGTCACGGTGACGGTGAGCGTGCCCGCCGCCGACGTGAAGGTGAGCGACACCCGATTGCCGGCGCCCGTCCCGTTCAGCGTGCCGGCGAAGGCGCCGGAGAGCGTCACGGAACCGGTGCCGAAGAAGCTCAGCGTATAGGCCACATTCTTGACGGCGACATTCTGGGTGGCGAGCGTTGCCGTGCCCACCAGGAAATTATTCGTCCAGGAGCTGCCGTTGAAGATCAGCGGCGTGTCGAGGCCGTTGACGAGGCGCAGGAATTCCTGGCCAGCGGGGTTGGTATATTGCTGCACCGACCAATGGGCGCTGGCGAGGCCTGAAACGACAGGCGCGCCGGCCGCACCGCCCACCGTGACGTCGAAGATCTTGTCGCCGGCGGCGGCAAACAGCCTGTTGGCCACCCCGGAATAGGGAATGACGGTCTGCACATCGGCGCCGAGACCTGTGGCAAAGGCGAGGAAGCCGTAGCGGGCGCGCACACGGTTGGCCTCGGGAAAGAAATTGTCGAGCTGGAAGGCCGCATCTTCGGGCATGTCGGCCATCTCGACATCAGTTCGCCAGCCGCCGATCGGCGCGATCCAGTCTTTGCCCGGCGAAACGCGGCGGGTGCGCCCATTCGGGGGGACAGGTCTGCGGGTCATGGCGTCACCGTGATCGTGCCGGGCCAATAATTCTCGAGCGCCTGTCCCCTCGCCGGCAGCGAGAGGTCGACAGGCCCAGCGGCGCGGTCGGCGCCGATGGCGGCTTCCTTGGATCGTTCGAAACTGGCGAGCTCCTCGCCGTAATCGAGGCCCTTGGCCCGTTTCCAGCGCCAGATCAGCGACAGTTCGAGCAGCTCTTCGGGAAAGAGCGCCGTGTCGGTGTCGCCAACCCAGTTGGCGGCAGTGGTCGCGCCGCCATTCACGGCCACCCAGAAGCCGGAGACATAGGCATACTCGATCGTCTCACCCGCAACATTCGGGTAGATATCGAGCCTGCCCGCCGCCATTCGCCAGATCTGCGGCACCGGGGTGGCATTGAGGATGGTGTGGCGCTGCCATGCCTGCGGCTCCACCGGGCCGTTGAGCGCTGAGAGACGGGAGACGTTCCAGATCCGCGCATTGGCGGCGAAGCGATCCCAGTCGCCGGGCGGTTCGGCCGGCTCGGGGGCAGCACCCGTCGCTTCGAATTGCCGCCGCACCATCAGCGCCGACCAGTCATGGGCCCGCATCAGGTCGCGGCCGGCGCGGGTGGAAAGGATGCGCAGCTGCATGATCTGCGGATCCGCAGACGACATGACGGCCGTCGGCGGATCGAGATCGATCTCCGCGCAGACGTTCTGAATGATGGTCAGCAGCGACATGCGGGGATCTCCGGTTCAAAGCAGCTGAGTGTGTGGCGGATAGGCGAATTGAGGTTGTGACGCGTGGCCCCCTCATCCGCCTGCCGGCACCTATGCCTGGGCCGAGCCACTGGTCTCGGCGCGTCCTTCGAACACCCGCTGGGGAGAAGAGGGTATCGAGACGTCGCGGCAAATCCCTTCGCCCCGTTTACAGGGAGAAGGTGCCGGCAGGCGGATGAGGGGCAGCTTGTTTTCAGGGGTCTTCAGCGCGTCTTCAGGCCCCTTGCCGGCCACGGCCCCTGCCGTCGTCCTCCTTTTCAAGCGCCTCGAAGCGCAAGGCCATCTCCTTCATCTGCTCCTGCAGACGGCCGACCTCTTCCTTCAGCCTTTCGTTTTCGGCGGCGAAGGCCGAGGCGGCGCTGGAGTTTTCGGCGGTCGCCAGATAGGCGCGGGCGGCGGCGGTCAGCTCGTTGGCGCCCATGCCGACCTTCTGTTTGGCCGTATCGGAAAGCGCGGCGAGCTGCTCGACGGTGTAGATGTTGATCGCCTCCAGCTCCTTGATCTGGCTGGGCTTCAGATAGGGCCATTGCGATAGCGGTGTGCCGGTCAGTTGCTCGCGCGCGGCAGCGCCGTCCTTAAAGCGCTTGTAGGCGTCGGCGAAACGTTGTTTGTCGTTCTCGGTCACCTCGCGGTAGACCTCGGTGTGCTTGTCACCTGCGATGAAGATCCGGACGAATTCCTTGTCGGCAAAGATCGGCCGGCCCTCCTTCTCGGTCAGAAAGGTCTGTTCGACCGGCTCGAGGCTGAAGGAGGCATAAATTCCGGTGTTGCTGTCGGGCATGGTGTTTGCTCGCTGTTGATGGCGGGGAAATGGGGGATGGCGATGTCGTGCGGATGGCTGCCCCTCACCCTAGCCCTCTCCCCGCTCGCGGGGAGAGGGGACGTGTCCCACGATCGGTCCGAGGGGAACGGAGAGGTTGCCGCATATCCCCTTCGCCCCGCACAAGCGGGGAGAAGGTGCCGGCAGGCGGATGAGGGGCACACCGCACACGAAGAGGTCAGCGAAACGGGCGCCAAAGCGCCCGTTGGCTTGTTTTAATTCACCTTCGACAGAAACGGCCGCATCAGCGTCGCCTCCAGCACCCCCGTCGCCGTGATGGTGATGCCGGTGCCGTTGGCCGTCGCATTGGCCGAGAGCGTAATGCTCTGGACAATGCCGTTCGGACTGTAGGTGATGCCCGCAATCGTCGTGCCGCCCGGAATGCCGGTGCCGGCAACGGCCGCGCCGATGAACGGACCGGAACCGGCATTAAGGCCGGTTAGGTTCGTCAGCACTGGGGAAGCGTTGACGGTGGTTGCCGCAAACGTCTGGTTGGCGGCGGCAAAGTTGACATTGGCGATCGCCTTGGTGCCGACGGTCGCCGAAGCCGGGGCGCTCGCCTGGCCTGCGGTGGTGGTGGTTTCGGCAACGACGAGGGCCGCCGTTGCACTCGCCACCTGGGCCGGCGCCTGGCCGTTGCGCTGCAGCCAGATGTAGTAGGTGCCGGGTGCGAGCGTGATGGCACTGAGCGGGCCACCGGTCAGCGTCGGCGGCTGGGCGGCGCCGGAGAAGACGCCGCAGCGCTGGCCGACGACGGCGGCGGCCGTGGTCAGCAGCGAGGCGACATAATCCCGGCTCCACTGGAACCACTGGCCGGGCTGCAGGGTGGTCTGCGAGGCGAGCACCAGCTGGCAATAGACCCATTCGGATTCGCGGTCTCCGCCGGCGATGGCGCCGAGGGCGAAGTTCGGCCCCGGAATGCCGGAGCCGGCGACGATCGGGCCTTCGACGACGAACGGGTTCGCGCCAAGACGATCGGTCTGGGAAATTGCGATGGTCATGGATGTTGATCCTTTCGTTCGATCAGGCGAACAGCACGCCCTGCAGGAAGGCGTTGTTCATGGTGAGGTTGCCGGCAAAGCCCATCAGCTGGACGAAGGCATCCTGGTTCGTGTTCATGCGCTCATCACCGATCGGCGCCATGTCGCGGTCGCGGTGCGGGCGGTAGAACAGGTATTTGGTGTTGAGGAAGAACATCTGGTTGGAAGGCGCGCCGCCGCCGAAGCCGCCGTCGAAGATCACGTCGGCGCCCATATATTGCAGCGACTGGAAGCCGGCCATGCCCTTGTCGGCGGAGGTGATGCGCTGGATCGCCTGCAGCGATTCCCAGTAGAGGCGGAAGAAGTTGTTGTCGGCGACGACGAGATCGGGCGCGTCGGAGCCGCGCACGCAGGACATATAGAGCCGGTTCATATAGCTCTGGATGTTGGCATTGGTGGCGGCTGCACCGCCATCGGCCGAAGCCGAGAATTTCTGGTTGCGCCAGAAACCCCAGGTGGCGCGCGAAATGCCGCCGACCGTGCCCGAAGTCGGCGAGGTCGAGATCAAGAGCTGCAGCCCGCCGATCTGCCGCCCGCCGTCGGCCGTGCCGTCGGAATAGCAGTCGAGGGCGATGTTGTTCTTCAGCGTCGTCTCGGCATTCTCGATGCGCTGCTCGAGCAGATCGAGGATCGCATCCTCGCCGGAGTTCTGCAGCTGTTCGAGGCCGGACATGGAGACGGCGACCGCGGCCTGCTTGAGGTCGTATTCGGCAGCGGTGATGACGTCGGAGGGCTGGACGTTCAGGATGTCGTAGCCGGAATAGCGCTTGAAGGTCGAGTTTTCCTGGTACTGCAGTTCCTGGACGATGGTGCGGCCGCCGGAGACGGGCTTCTTGCGGCCGCGGCTGTTGAGACGGGTGAGAAGACCGTTGTTCTTCGTCACGTCGTCGGCGACCGTGCCGCTGCGGTTGCGCAGCGTCGTGGTGACGATTTCAGAGAGGTTGGGCGAAATGGGCATTGATGATTCCTTTGATCAGAATTGGCCTTTGATCAGACTTGACCGCGCGCGGAGCGCATGGCGTCGCGAAGCGAGTCTCGGATTGACGTGGGCTGGCCTCTTGCCGCATCGCGGGTCGGGCCCGGAGCGGAAGATCCAGAGATGGATCGCGAGGCGCGGCGGGCTTGATCTGCCGCTGCGGCCCTCTGGGCTTGCTGGTCTCGGACGAAGGCGGGCGCAGTCTGGCTGATCAACTGCTGGCGAATGTCCGGGCGCATCCAGCATGCGGCGTCGTAGGCGTCCTGCAGTGTCGATGCCCGCCCCGAATTGATGAGGGCGACCATGTCGTCGAGAACGTCTTGGGCATGCGCATTGGCCGGATCGGAAAGAAAGGCATCGACTTGAGTTTCGGTGTCCCTCTTCCTCAGTACATGTTCGACCGTGGCCTCGACATTGATAGGCCCGGTCTGGCGTTGGGGCTGCGGTCCTGCCTGCTCATGGCGCTGCATCGCCTCCCCCGCCCGGCCGTTGACCAGGGCGTGAAGATTGACGCCGGCCACCTTGGCGACGTGCAGGACGGTGTTGACGGGATCGCGGATCAGCGCGTTTTCCCATTCGATCGCCCGGCGCATGACATCGGCATGGGTCATGCCGGCCTGGCGGACGATCGGAGTAAACTCCTCGAGGCCCTTGTAATCCTGCAGGACGCGGAAGCCGCGATCGACCTCCTGCTCGCGCTTGGCGATCGCCGCCTGCACCTCGTGCGGCAGGCTTGCAAACTGCGCCTTGGCTTCCGCCGACCAGCCGGGCGGCACCCGGCTGACGGTGGTGGCGGGCTGCTGGCGGCTGTCGATCTCGCCTGTCTGCTGTACGCCATGAGCCTCGGCAGCCTGCCCTACCCTGGCGGCAACAGTCTGCTCCTGCCCCTTGGCCAGGAAGGGGCCGTTTTCGCCGTCGCGCGGCTGGCCCGGCAGATCGCCCGGTCCGCCTTCGACGGTGTCGATCGCCGCTTTCAGGCTGTCGCGGACGCTGACCGGCTTGTCCGCGCCAAAATCTTCGCTGCCGTTGCCGGCCTCGTTCAGGTCTTCCATATCCATCTTGGGGATTTCCTATTTCGGGGATTGATGCCCGTTCAGGTTCAGGCGTTGTATTCGGCGTAGACCCGCCGCAATTCGTTGCGGATCGCCGTTCGATCTGCCTTCGGCCTTTCGATCGGCTGCGGCCTCTCATTGCCGATCTCGACCACGCCGGCCGCCCGGTAGGCGGAGCGCAGCTTGGCTTTCGAGGTGTAATGCCGGCCGTCATGCATCGACTGGATCTCGATCGTGTCGCTGACGAAATGCGGTGCCGGCAGGTCCGACTGCGCCAGGTTTCTCACCCGCATGCAGTTGTGCGGCCACGCGTCGAGCGCGTGCCAGCCGCCGCAGACGCGGCAATAACGTTCTCTCATCTTTGCCTCTCGGGATTATTGATAGGCCGGCTGCGCCTGGAACTGCTGCAGCGCCTGCGCCGCCGCCTCGCCGCGCGCCTGGTCCAGGGTGGCGCGATGCTCGATTTGGGCTTGCGCCACGCCAAGCTCGGCCTTGCGCCGTTCGGCGCCGGCCTTCACTTCGGCTGTCTTCAGCTTCAGCATCTCCACGGGCGAAGGCTGCGGTTCCGGTTTCGGCGCGCTGGCCGCCTCGGAGAGCTGCGCGCCCACCTGCTCCAGCATGCTTTCAAGCTGGCGGCCGGCCCGGAAGCCGCGGGCGGCAAAGAGCAGCGTCTCGACCATCACGGGCACCAGCATCGGGTTCTGCTGCGCCATGGCGCCGGCCTGCTGCATGAAGCCGCCGACCATCTGGACGAATTCCATGCGCCGCTGCTTTTCGGCGTCCTCGTCGGGTTCGATCGTCGAATCCGTTTCGATGTCGATCTGGAAGCCGCGAATGCTGTCGTTGCGCAGGAGCTGCACCACCTCGTCGATGCTGGGCTGCGCCATCATCTGCTGCAGCTGCGGCGGCAATTCGGGCGCTGCCATTTCGGGGAGCGATTGGGCCGGTTGACCCATCTGCTGCGCCCGCATCGCCGCCTGCCCGGCTGCCATCTCAATCTGCTGCATCTGCATTTGCACCTGCTGCTTCTCGGCCATGGACGGCAGCTTGATACCGCTCACCAGCATCAGCGTTTCCGGCTGGAACTGGTCGCAGATGATTTCGCCGGCAAGGCGGATGATGTCGCGGGCAAAGCGCGCCAGTTCGGCCTGGCGGTCGCGGATGCGGATCGAGCCCCACTGGCTCTTGATGCGCTGCGCCGTCGCCGTCTCCGACGCTTGCGTGTCGCCGCGCACGATGTCGGAGATGCCGGTGATCTGGTAGACGTCCTCGATCAGCTGCTTGCGCGCCGCCATGCAGGCGACGATCACCTTCTGCACCTCGTCGATCGGCAGCGTCACCACCGCCTTCGAGCCGCCCTTGTCGGTGAATGCCGCCCATTCCGGGATCGGCACCATCACCATGTCGTTTTCGGGCCGCATCGCCTTTTCGATCGCCGGCGAGACCGCGCCGTCGCCGGAGGGATAGAAGACTTTCAGCCGCAGCTGGTCGGTCAGCTTGTTGATGCGCCTGGTCAGCAGGTCGATCTCGTCACATTGCTGCTGGTAATAAACGTAATCGGGAACTGGGATCAGGGAGCTCGTCGACATCGTGCCATAGGCCGGGCGCGGGCAAGGCCAGAAATGCGTCAACTCCAGCGGCGGCTCGGAAACTTCCAGCGCCACCGGCGAGCCATCGGCGATCCAGACGGTGTAATTCTCGCTCTTGCACCAGATTTCCCAGACATGGGTCTTGCCCTCGTTCTCGGCACGCTCGGCCTGGCTTTCGCCCTTGCAGCTGCCGGCAGCCTCGGCCGCGCCCGAGACCATGGCCTCACGGCCGAAGCGTTTTTCCATCTCCTCGCCGCTCATCGGCACGCGCCGCGCCACCCAGGTGACATCCTTCCAGCGGCGGGCCGGCGAATGCAGGAAATCCGACCAGTGCACATAATCGATGCAGACGCGTTCGTCGGCGATCGTTTCGAGGGCTGCACCCATCTCGCCGGGCAAGCCACCGACCGGCAGGTTCGAGGGCGCGACGCCCATGTCGAGCGGCTCGAAATCGGCCTCATAACGCAGCCACACCGTGCCGCGGGCGCAGAGCAGGAAATCGTCGCGCACCGCCCGCATGATGGAGTCGAGATCGGCCTCGTCGCCTGTGTAGGCGAGATTGCGCTCGACAATTTCCGAAGCGATGCGCGCGACGGGATCCGCGTCCTTGAAGCGGCGCTCGACGACCGGCTGCGGCACGCGGGCATAGACGGCCGGCTGCAGCACCGCGGTATTGGCCCAGAGCATAGGAAAGCGGCGCTTGGCGGCGCTCGTCTGGTCGGACTGCTGGTCGAGATAGATCTTCTCGATCTTGACGCAGCGGTCGTGCCAGGACTTGAAGTAGCGCTGGGCGCGCTCGAGCTCCTGCTGCCAATGGGCGCCGACCTTCGCCGGATTCCAGTGCTGCCCGCCCTCCAAATCAGTTGACTCGTCTTCCATCAAACACGCTCGCTGTATTCAGGGGTGGAATCGGCAAATTGGTTGAATGTCATGGTCTGCAATGTCGGCAGCGGCTTGCGCTCGGGCTTCAGTGGCTCGGGCGCGAGGCCGCTGAAGATGATCGCCAGGCCGCCGAAGGCGTCGGCGCCGTGCGAGGCCCAGTTGTGCAAGGGCTCGTCGCGGAAGACGCTCAGATCCTCGTCCCATTCCTTGCGGTAGTTGCGTAGGCATTTGATGCCCTCGGCGCAGCCGGCCTGGTCGAACTCGACCTTTGCAAGGATGCGCCGGGTGCCGTTGATGCGGTCATGCACATAGGCGCGCTCGACCTTGCGGACGGTGCCGAGGCCGCGCGCCTTGACCTCTCTCAGCATCACCTCGATCCGGGTCATGCCGCCGCGCGTCCATTCCCTGACCTTGATATCATGCGGCATGTTGTGGACGCCGTAGACATAGCCATGTTCGCCCGCCCGCCGCTCCAGCTCGTCGAGCATGCCGTCCATGCCGGTGCCGGTATGCTCGAAATAGCCGATCATCCTCACCCGGCCGGGCAGCACCTGGAACAGCCAGACGCTGTTGGCATCATCCATGCCGATGTCGGAGATGGTGTGAACGGGGTAGCCTTCCACATGCGGGAAGACGCCGATGCGCTCCTCGGCATCCGCCACCGCCATCTGATCGGCGTAATAGGCGCCCTCGACGCTCGCTTCGAAGGCTTCGGCGGGTGTCGAGGGATATTCGCGCTTCATGTCGCCGAGCTGGGTTTCGGCCTTCTTGACGTACCAGGCCTTCTGCGCCGCGGTCAGGGTGATCCCCTGCTCGGCAAGCTGGCGGAAATATTTGACGAAAGCGTCGCTGATGATGACGCCTTCGGGGGCGATCGAATATTGCGGCTCCTTCCACCAGGGGAAGAAGTGGAACTTGAAGTCGAGTTCGCTCAGGACAAGTGCCTGGCGCTGCTTGACCTGGGCATCTTCGCAGAGCGAATAGAAATGCCCTTCCTGGCCTTCCGCCGTGCTTTCGATGAAGACCAGCTGGCCGGCCTGCACCGTGTTCAAGGCGCCGGTCCGGACTTCCCGCGCCTTGTCGGGATATTTGGCGCAGAGCTTTCCATATTCGGAGATATGCAGATATTGCAGTGTGCCCGAGCGCAGCGACGTGCCGACGCGGATGCTCGAATTGTTGGCGAGCAGCAATTCGCTCAGGTTGGTCCTGACGACAGGCACGGCGTTGCGGATGCCCTCCGGCAGGTTGTCATAGGGATATTTGATCTTGTCCCGAAAGATCGTCTGCACGTCGCCAAGCGTATGGGCGATGGTGCCGGCTCTTATATCCCGGTTGAAGACGCAGGCATCGAGCATGAATATCTGGATGAAGGTGGTCAGCCCAAGCTGGCGGGCTTTCAAGAGCACGTTGAGATAATGCATCTCGTCGAAGAAGCTCGTCTGCATCAGGTTCATCTCGAACCGGACGCGCCTGCCCGCCTTGTCGGTGATCCAGTAGAGATTGTTCAGCCGCCAGCGCCAGTCGGAAAACTGGTCAACCGCCGCTTGGAAGTCCGCGCGTCCTGCCATTGACCGCCTCCAGCAATTGCGAGACTTCGCCGGTCACGCCCTGTTCAGGCTCGACCTTGGCGCCGTATTTCTTCGGCCTGAGCTTCTCGGCGACCCATTGACGGGTGGCGATGCGCAGCTGCGAGCGCCTTATCGCCTCGCCGTTCTCCTGCCAGCCGGTGGTCTCGCCGCTAGCATTCTTCTTTTCGATCCAATCGTCGCTGCTGTTGTCGGCGATCTCGACCATCTCGTCGACGAAGCTGTCGGCCATGATCTCGCGCGCCAGCGCATATCGCGCCCGGAACGCCGCCTTGTCCTCATCCGCCAGCCAGGAGAGCACCGTCGATTTCGCCGGCATGTCCTCATCCCGGCAGATCGAGCGCAGGCTTTCCCGGTCGGCGATGCGCGCACAGATTTTTTCCGCCAGCGCCTGGCTGAACTTGCTCGGCCTGCCCATTCGGTCGGCCTGACGCTCAGAACAAGGCGATGATATTGGAGGCCGTCGTCCCCGTCAGCGCCACGATCGCCGCGTGCACGGGAAGGATCGTCCCGGCCGGCACGCTCTTGAAGATGACGGGATCCATATCCCGCCGCGGCGCAATCGCCACATCACCGGCCGTGCCGATATAAAGCGCACGCGCCCCGACGATGGCGGTATCGTTCGGCGTCACCACCGCGGCCCGCGAGGCCGGAGCAATCGAAGGGTCCATTGCAGTTCTCCTTGGAAAAGGCGGCTCTTGATCCCGACGCAGCTGCATCAGGCGCTGTTTCGGTAGATTGCGACAGAACGCACTCCCCACCCTCCGTCATCCCAGGGCCTGACCCTGGGATCCATGCCCGTTGCCGCTAGTGGAGGCCGACGTGGATCCTCGGGTCAAGCCCGAGGAAGACGGAGCAAGAGGTGCGCGCTGTGCCAAACCCGCGTTGTGTTCGATGACGCCGGCCAGAAAGCCCTGCCGAATGACGCACACCATCGAAGCGTCGCCGGCCTTCACCGCCGGCATCACCTCTGAATTCAAATTTCGCAGCTTGGATTTACGGTAGGATTAAATGATCCGCCGGGGGGTGATCAAGAACTTTCCAGCGCAGAAATTCACTCCGATGCCGATTCGAAATCGTCGAAGACGAATTGTTCAAACGTTGGGCCGAACGTCCCTCCACTCTCCGTCATCCCAGGCCTTGAGCCTGGGATCCATGCTCGCGTCTGGTAGAGACCAGCCGTGGCTTCTCGTCAAGGGTAAGCCCGGCCCCTCACCCTAACCCTCTCCCCGCTCGCGGGGCGAGGGGACGTGCCCTTTTGAGAGGTCGGAGAGGACGGAGAGGTCGCGGCATATCCCCTTCGCCCCGCGTGCGGGGAGAAGGTGGCGGCAGCCGGATGAGGGGCGGGAGCGTCGACAAATCTAGCAGCTTGGATTTACGGTAGGGATTAAGTGATCCACCGGGCGGTGATCAAGGACTTTCGACCGCAGAAATTCACTCCAATGCCGATTCGAAATCTGCGAAGACGAATTGTTCAAACGTCGGTCCAAAACGTCCCTCCACCCTCCGTCATCCCAGGCCTTGATCCTGGGATCCATGCTCGCGTCTGGTAGAGACCAGCCGTGGCTTCTCGTCAAGGGTAAGCCCGGCCCCTCACCCTAACCCTCTCCCCGCTCGCGGGGCGAGGGGACGTGCCCTTTTGAGAGGTCGGAGAGGACGGAGAGGTCGCGGCATATCCCCTTCGCCCCGCGTGCGGGGAGAAGGTGGCGGCAGCCGGATGAGGGGCGGGAGCGTCGACTGCGAACAAATCTAGCAGCTTGGATTTACGATAGGGATTAAGTGATCCACCGGGCGGTGATCAAGGACTTTCGACCGCAGAAATTCACTCCAATGCCGATTCGAAATCTGCGAAGACGAATTGTTCAAACGTCGGTCCAAAACGTCCCTCCACCCTCCGTCATCCCAGGCCTTGATCCTGGGATCCATGCTCGCGTCTGGTAGAGACCAGCCGTGGCTTCTCGTCAAGGGTAAGCCCGGCCCCTCACCCTAACCCTCTCCCCGCTCGCGGGGCGAGGGGACGTGCCCTTTTGAGAGGTCGGAGAGGACGGAGAGGTCGCGGCATATCCCCTTCGCCCCGCGTGCGGGGAGAAGGTGGCGGCAGCCGGATGAGGGGCGGGAGCGTCGACTGCGAACAAATCTAGCAGCTTGGATTTACGATAGGGATTAAGTGATCCACCGGGCGGTGATCAAGGACTTTCGACCGCAGAAATTCACTCCAATGCCGATTCGAAATCTGCGAAGACAAATTGTTCAAACGTCGGTCCAAAACGCCCCTCCACCCTCCGTCATCCCAGGCCTTGATCCTGGGATCCATGCCCGTCCCTGGTGGAGACCGGCCGTGGATCCTCGGGTCAAGCCCGAGGAGGACGGAGCAAGAGGTGAGCGCTGTGCCACACCACGTGGTGTTCGATGACGCCGGCCGGAAAGCTGCCGAATGACGCACGCCATCGAAGCATCGCCGGCCTTCGCCGCCGGCATCACCTCTGGACTCAAATTTCGCAGCTTGGATTTACGGCAGTGATAACTGATGTGACGGGGGGTGATCAAGAACTGATTGTGGCTCTGCCGCCAGTTCGAAATCTAGCCTTCTCGTGCCAGATTCCTCCACCCCGCGCGGACGCCGGATTTGGCAAAACGCGCTTCCCCCACCCTCCGTCATCCCAGGGCTTGACCCACTGCTGTCCGGTTTAAATTTGGTCACCATTGGAGGCTCATCTGGTGGGGATTGGCTGGTGGAATACCGGCGGGTTGTAACAGGCGGTCGATCCTGCGGCGATGCATGAGATTGGCGCCCACCAGGCGGGCGAAGGCGAGCGGGCTTGTGACGGTGGTCTGGTCTGCCTTGGCCATCTGCAGCAGCAGATAGGCGATCAGGGCGACGGCGATCTGGATGCGCACGGCATTCTCGCTGTTGCCGAGGAAATGGCGGATCTTCAGCGTCTGCTTGACCCAGCGGAAGAACAGCTCGATCGCCCAGCGGCGCTTGTAGAGCGCGGCGATCTCTTCTGCCGGGGCATCGAGATCGTTGGAGAAGATGCGCAATACCTTGCCGGTTTCGATCTGCACGCCGATCTCCCGAACCGGCCCGCTCATCGGGTTCCTGCGGCTTTTGGCCATGCGCTGCGGCAGGAGGCCGACCCGATCCGACAGGATGGTTCCATCCGGGCTAACCGCTCTTTCCTCCGTGACGGCCAATTTTGTATGGGATTTGAGGCGCGTGACGATGCGGCAGCCGGCGGCATTGAGCTTTGCCCACCAGCCGAAATCGTAGTAGCCGAGGTCGAAGACATAGGTGGCGCCCGCCTCGATGGGCATTACCTTGGCGGCGGTGATGTCGTTGACATTGGCCGGCGTCACCGCCGCATAGATCGGCCGTTCGGCGTTGGCATCGTAGATGACGTGAACCTTGGCGCCGCAGGCCTGATCGGAAAAGCGTGCCCAGTCCGATCCCGCTCCGGAAAGGCGCAGACTGCTGCTGTCGATCAGATGCACCGCCTCGCCGACGGCCCGCTTGAGCCCACGCCCAGCGCGTGACACCATCTGCGCGAACAGCTCGGCGAAGACCGCACTCGGACGCAGGCCATTGGCGTCGGCAAGGGTCGAACGGGACACCGGTTGAGCGCCGAGATGGTAAAGACCGCTGCTGTGGCTTTGCAGACCGCCGACGATCTCGCGCAGGCTGACGGCCCCGGAGAGCTGGCCATAGAGCAGCGCGACCAACTGGCTCTTCGTCGACAGCCGCCGCACGTGCTTGTCGGCCTGATGCTCCTCCACAAGTCTTTCGAAGGCCGTCCACGGAATCCGCTTCAACAGATCATGAAAGACGCTATTCTCATGCCGCACGGTGTTGCTCCTCTTTCGTGTCCGGGATTGTCGCCAAACATCCGAATACGAGTAGAATCAACACCGTGCGCCATGTCCACCAAATTTAAACCGGACAGCAGTGGGCTTGACCCTGGGATCCATGCCCGCTGCTGGTGGAGACCGGCCGCGGATCCTCGGGTCAAGCCCGAGGAGGACGGAGCAAGGGGTGGGCTCCGCGGCAAACCGCTTCGCCTCCACCCCTCTTCTATGGCCGCGTCAGGACCGACGTCTCGACCCAGGTGTTCAAGAGGTCGTTCCGCTTGCCGACGACGACGACCTTCATCCAGGTGTTCTTGCCTTCGATCAGATAGGCCGTGCCGCTTTCCTTGCGGTCCGTCGTTACTGAACCTACCGAGGCCGCCGAAAGGCCGGCCTCAAAGGCTTCGAACTCCGCGCTTGAACACCGCAAATCCTCCGAACGATCGTCCGCCAGGACACCGAAATAATTGAGCTCGCAGGTAGCAGAGAACAGGCTTCGATATTCCTGAAAATGGAAGTGGAACTGCAGCCCACTCGGCATCTGGTAGGTCCCGCCGCCAGTTCGAGGCTCAGAGGTTGGATTAACGACAGGAGAAGGCCTGTCGACGGTCCAATCGCCTCGATCAAGTCCGCTGTGCAGGGCAGCCAGGTTTTGACCATTCAACACGCAAAGCTTCAAGGTGTCATTGAGAGGGCACGCGGCTGTCCCATTCCCACTCACCAGGATCGCAATTACCAACGCTGCCGGAAAACGCACTTGACCATCCAAAACCATCGCCATCGAACCCACCGGCACCTTAGGTCGTATGCCGGAGAAGGCAAGACGGCGCCCCTCCTGAAATCGGAAGAAAACTAAATGCGTTGAATGCCTGGATAGAGCCACCAAGCGATTCCATCCAACGTGAGCGAGGAATATACTATCAACAGGCCGCCGATCACAGATGGAGGAGTCTGTGAAAACCACCATCTCAGCACTTCTTCTTTGCCTCGTCACTTTTATCGGCGTGCACCTGTCCGCGAACCCCGCCGATGCCGAGGAACTGGTGCGGTTCGAAAGCGCCCCCGTCAAGCTCAGCCCGTTTCGCATCCGCAAGGCCCTCGAACAGGGAGAAATTCTCTCCCAACCGCAGGGCACACCGTTGCTCGGCTATCTATCCCGCCCTGCCGGCGATGGCCCCTTCCCGGCGGTCGTCGTCATGCATGGCTGCGATCGCCTGCGTTTGAGCGTCAAGGAGCTTTGGCCGAAACGGCTGGTGAGATGGGGCTATGTCGTGCTTGTCGTCGACAGTTTCACCACCCGCAAGCTCGACGACACCTGCCGAAGCACGCTTCCAGAACGCGTCTTCGATGCCTATGGCGCCTTGGATTTTTTGTCGAAATCAGGCTTCGTCGATATCAGCCGCGTCGCCTTGATGGGCTTTGCGGCCGGCGCCACCGCGGCGATGGACGCCACGAAGATCGACGGGAACGAGCAGCTTATGGAGCGCAAGTTCAGGGCGGCGGTCGCCTATTATCCCGCCTGTGACGCAGATCGTGGCGATCCGAAGGTACCGACCTTGATCATGACCGGCGAACGCGACAATTGGAGCCGGGCCGAGCGATGCCAGAAGCGGCTTGCCCGCCTCAGCGACAATGCCCCGCCCGTCGAGCTCAATGTCTACAAGGGCATTTATCACAATTTCGATGCGCCGGAGTTCATGGTGGGAAGGAGGGTGCTGGGTCATATCGAAAAATACGACCCCGACGCCGCGGCGAAGTCCATGCGCAGCGTTTACGCCTTTCTACGCAAGTACCTGGCAAACTAAGCCTGCCTGATCTCAGGAGGATCGATCGCGGCGCAGCTCCCCCAACCTCCGCCATTCCAGGGCCTTAGAGCCTGGATGCCTCCCGCCGGTTGCCCGGCATTTACCGGCTCCCCAACCTCCGTCATCCCAGGCCTTGAGCCTGGGATCCATGTCCGCTGCCGACGTGGGGCCGGTGTGGATCCTCGGGTCAAGCCCGAGGAGGACGGAGTGTGAGGCGATCTCTGCGGCAAATTAATCCAGGGCGCTATTTACGCCCCGAACTGAACGCCTAAACGTCGCTCGGCCGCCCTGACGTTGCCTGGCTCGCCGAGGACGTGAACGCTTCTTCGGCGCTCGGCACTTTCCCCTCCGGCGTCAGATCGTCGACGGCCTTCGGAAGATCGCGGCTCAGCCGCCCGAGGATCTCCTGATGCGAGAGGCCGGTATTCCTGGCGATCTCGTCCAGGACATCCGGGCCGAGGGCTGTGGCAAGTTCGCCGTCATTGATGTCGGCATTCTGCCCGCGGCGCACCCAGGATTCCATCTTGTCGCCCTGGCCGTTCTGCTGGAACGTCTTCAGGAGGTCGCCGAGACCGCCGCTAACGATGCTGCCGGACGTCAATCCACCGAGAAGGCCGCCCAAGCCGCCCAAACCACCGCCGGAGCCGGCCAGCCCGCCGAGAATACTGCCGAGCCCGCCTGATGGCTGGCCACCTCCGGCGCCTGCCTGCTGCGGGTTCTGGAGGCCGCGCAGGAGTTCCCGGATCTTGTCCCTGTTCTGGTAACCGGCAACCGCAAGAACGGCGAGAAGCGCCTTCATTTGACCGCTCATCATGATGAAATCCTCCTGTGGTGCTCCGTGGGTTCAAGCCAGCCGGAGCGCTGTATGGGCGCAATGTTCACAAGGTTGGAAAGCTCCCCGCCGGCGCGCGGAAGATCCCGTGCCGGCGGCATTGTTCGACTGTCTCAAGGCCGCATCAGATTTCCGGGCAACCGCGCCGGTTAGCAAAGATCATCCGATCCGGCCCGCGGCGGGTCATGCCCTCGACGACGATGCTGCGCGGCGACATGCGCACGATTCGGGCCCGCCGCAGGCCTTCGCTGCGGGCGATGTCGAGCGCATCGTCGGGATCGCAGCGGCGCGGCCCCCGGCGGTCGTAGCGGTCGTAATCGCGATCACGGTCACGGTCGTAGACGCCGACGCCGCCGGGGCCGATGCGCAGTTCCATATCCTGGGCGGCGGCAATCGTCGGTGCGATCGTCAGGCCGGTCATGGAGGCCAGGCCGATCAACACGAACTGAAGAGACTTATGCATGGATTCCTCCCATGGCCTTTGTTTGCTTATCGCCATACCAACATCGCCATCGGGATTTTGTTCCGTGAGGCCGGAGGAGCCTGCGGGGAGAAAGCAAGGGCCTGCACGACAGCGCGGAGCCGCTCAGCGTGCTCGGGCGTGATGCCCCAGCCAGGCGACTGCGAAGCTGCAGATCGAGGCCGCATCAACCAGCACCGATGGCGCGTCTCCAACCAGGCCCTGTGCGCCCTGCCCGCCGGCGAGAAAGGCGCTGACGACCCCGGCGAAGTAATCGCTTTCGAGGCCGGGCACGACCGGGTCGCCGGTCTCGAATTCCTCGAGCATGCGCCATACCACGCCTGCTGGCGTGGCAAAGGGCACCTCGTAGCGGCGCAGGCGCTTGTTCGGGATTTCAGCCAGGTGCTCGGCATGGTGGAGAAGGGTCATCGTGTCGAGCGGGGCTCCGGCCATGAGGACCTTGCCGCCGGCCGCCACGAGTTTGGCGAGCGGCGAGCCATCGCCATAGCCGTAATCGAGTGGATGATCGGCAGTGAGCCAGTCGGCCCTGGCGCCGATCGCCGCGACCGAGGCGCCCGGATTGCCGCTGCGCCGCGCCCCTGGCGTGGTTCGAAGGAATTCCGGGAAGATGCCGTTATCGCGGATTGCCCGGGAGCTCATGGGATCGAAAGGCGCAATGTGGTCGCGCCAATCGAAAGGAACGCGGCCGTTCTCGTCAAGCAGTTCGTCATAGGCGCCGTTCCAGTCCGCATAGGCGACGATGGTGCCCGACGGGCCGACGACATCGCGCAGCGCATCGATGAACATGTCGGGACCGTTGAGCAACCGCCCCAGCCTGCTCATGGCGGCATGAACCATGACCATGTCGCCGGCGCGAAGTCCGAGCTTTTCCAGATCCTGGCTGAGCGAGAGACGGGTGTGAAAGTGCGGAGCGGTCATCGGCCAACGATCAGCAGGACACGACCCGGAGTCAATGCTCCCGGGCGGACTCAGGGCACCATCGCTCGCAATACCCTGCTGCCGCTCACGCGCCTCGTGCCTCCGCGCCCGCGGCGGGCTTCCGTATGGTGCACCGCTTTCAAGGACATGAACCTGGTGGACCCTCTACCGCCGATCGGTGCCCCCTGGGCCATCCTTGCGATCTATGAAAGCTTCGGCTTCATCCACCACGCGTTCCTTGATGGCATCATGAGCATCGGACGCAACGTCCACGGCCTTGTGATAGACTTCCGACGCTACCTCTTTGCCTTGCGCGACGACGTCCTGGGCCTGATGGCTGAGGCTATCTCTCGTGCTATCTGCGGCTTCGCCGACCAACTCATCCTCGGTATCGGTATGGGGCAGCGCCGCGCCGATCGCTGCACCGACCGCGAAAGCCAGGGCACCGCCGACGAGCGGCTGGTCGCGGAAATGGGTGAGGATCGACTCGTTGAGTCTGCTCGTTTGCTCCTGAAGACTGGTCGCCGCCGAAGAGGATCGGCTCGACAGCGAGCTCGCCGCGTCAGACGCGCGGGCGCTGAGGTCGCTCGCGGCGCTTTTCGCCTGCTCCCATTTCTCCGCCGCCCAGCCGGTTGCCGCGTCGAGCATTGCACCAGTCTCGTCGGCGATCTGATTGATCTGCTTTCCGCTAGCGTCGGCGAAGCCACGATAGGTCTTGCCCGCCTCGTCCATGAAATGGCCGGCACGACCTCCTGTTTCGTCTGTCAACGCTTTCAACCTCTTGCCGGATTCATCGGCAAAATGGCTGTAACGGGCTCCGTTTTCCATTGCCGGCGGGCCAATCCGGCGAACCCGTCCAGTCGCCGGGTAAAGCGGGTATTCAGGATCCTTGCTCCAGGTCGCCGTGTCGCCTGATGAAGGACTGCCTTTTGCCATGAGCCAGGCGAGGCTCACGCCCATTAGCGCGACCGGCAGAGGGTTCGCCTTGAGGGCGTGGCCAAGATTGCTGACATACTCTGCGCCGCCGCTTCCCTTGGCATATGCGATGACCTCATCGATGAGCTGGCCCGGCGACATCCGTTCCTGAATCGCGTCAATCCGATCTCCTATGCGGCGGCGGTCTTGGTCGATCTCCCACTGAAGCTCGGCCGATGTTTTTTCCGTTGAATTTTCCATCAGATTTTGTCCTTCACAACATCAACGTCGCGGCGAAGCGAAGTCGCAGTACGATCCAGTTTCATGTTGTTGGCGCGAAGCGCGGCGAGGCCCCGGGAGACCAAGCCCCAAGCGATCCCGGCAATGATGATGCCGACGATCAGAGAGGCGAGCGCACCTGCAGTGGTTTGGGTAAAACCCTGTGTCACGAGGAAGGCCGCGAGACCGCCGACAAGCGCACTCAGCAGGACGCCGACTGCCCCGATCGCCAGGACCAATCCGAATAGGAGAACCTCCACGCCGCTGAGCGCCTGCGAAAGTTTTTCCGAGGCTTCCGTCTTGGCAAGGTCGATTTCCTTGCGGAGCAGGCCCGTGACATCACCCAAGAGGCCACTGACGAGCTCGGAGAGGGGTGTGTTCTCTGAAGTTTTAGCCATTGTTCTCGCCTCCGGTCGTTGCGGCGCCGGGGCGCAGGCCAATCGACGGTTCGCGCGCCGCGGCAGCTGTTTGCCTTTTCGCGGAGGCTGTCAGGAAGCGGCTTGCCGCCAGGCCCGCAAGTGCGGCGATCCCGAGAAAGGCCAGCGGTTGCCTGCGCCCGAAATCCTCGGCCATAGTGGCGATTTCGCCGATGTCCTTGCCTTCCATCCGCCGAGCGACGGTCTGCACGCTCCGCCCGATTTGCCTGGCGTATCGCCCGACCTCAGCCTGACCGGAGCTCTCCATTTCGGCGCCAGCTTTCTCAAGTGCCGTTGCAACGCCGCCAACCTGGCGAGCAGCGAAGCTGGTGCGTTCGGAAATGACTTCCTTGGCTTTCTCGACGGCCGTGTCGGCGCCTTCCTTGATCGCTTCCTTGGCGGCGGAAATGTCTTCGCTCACCTTCGTTTCCAGATCGGAAACGGACGTGCGCGTTCCCGGCGAAGAACCAAAAGCTGGGGATGAGGACGGTGTCTGCGCCGTTGCGCTTCTTCCTGCCGGATCTGTGAAATCGTTTTGCATGTCTAACCTCCCATGCCGTGGCGGCGACTGCCGCAGCCCCGAACCACGGGTGCCCCGCTTTGTTCCGCGAATGCGCTTCAAACGTTCCGCTTCGGCATGGCTCAGATCTGCGACTGCAATGAAGCAGCGCCGTCCTCGGCTCCTTCTTGATCTTTGGCAGGCGTGACAATGGACGCTGCGACGTAACGCTCCTCCCTGTCGCCATCGTTGAAGTAGTAGACGGCGAGCAGGGATCCCTCACCGCATTTTACCATTCTGGGATAACCGAGATCAGCCGTGCCGCCGTCGCTGCGGATGACCTTCTCGGCGCCCCATGTCTCGCCGTCATCGAAACTCGTGCGCATCCGGATACCAAATGGCGGATCACGATAGCCGTAGACGAGCAGCAGCATGCCTTCGATACGTCCGAGCGCTGGCGGGTTGCCATTGCTGCCGGTGTCGCCGACAATGCAGCCTTTCCGTGTCCAGGTCTTCCCTTCGTCGTCGGAGGTGAAGGCTTCTATCCAACCCTTGCCACCGCCCCTCCCCATGCAGCGCGTCAAGGTCAGCATGGCGCCACCGGAAAGCGCCACCGATGCCGGCATGATCGAATAGCCCTCAGGTTCCGGGCCGACAAAGCCTTGAAGGACGAAGCTGCGCCCGCCGTCCGCAGTGCGCGCGCAGAACACCCTGCCTTCCGAACCGTCCTCTTTGGAGGTGCTGAGCATGAAGAGCGCATGTTCCCTGCCAAGAGGCACGATATCGGTGCGCGCCGAGATCGGAAGGTGCAAACCGGTGAAACGATACGGACCCTGCCATGTCAGGCATCGATCCCGGCTGACATAGAACCAGCTGACCGCATCGCCCCCTACATCGGTTCTGGCGCACATGACGATCGTCTCGGGATCGAGAAAGTCTATGGGTTCATCCAGACGGCCGAGGTCAGCACGAACCGACAGATGCGGACGGATCTTGAGATCGGCGTTCAGGTGCTCATCGGCCGAAAGCGAGAGCCCACCCGGGACCCGGCCGCAGAACGGCTCGTCCATCCATGTCAGTCCGCCGTCCAGGCTGCGTGCCTGCCAGGGTACGAATGGATAATCACGGTCCAGTTCGTGCAATTCCCCCTTCGCTCCGAGTTTGCCGCGCGCGAAGACGACAACGATTTCGTTACGCCAGGACCAGAGGCCATAATTTGCCGGCCAGGCTGCGAACTCGCCCTGTCTCCTGTAGATTTCAATATGGCGGAATTGCATGTCCATTGGGGCTTCCGCTGTCATAGCGTCTCGACTGGAAGTGCCCGCACGAGCAGTTCATCCTGGCCGAGCAGCCGTTCGAGTTCGCGACGGTATTGGCGCCACCACGCCCGATCGAGACTGCCCACCATGACTTCGATCACGATGACGGTATCTTCTTCAGTGCCCTCGTCATTGGACCAAAGCCCTTTTGCGGGGGAATTGAGATAGGCCGTCACACCGCCATGGCGCTCCGTCATCTCGCGCTGAATTGTCGCGATAATGTCTCCGATGTCGATCGTCGCTTGCGGCGCTGCCGGAATAAACAACTGAATCAAATGCATGTGGAATTCTCCTCGTCTCGCAAACTTCGCAGGTCTGACGAGGTTCCAGCCCGGCTCTAAATCTGGTGCGATGTCATGGTGTCGGCTCCGCGCCGAAATCGCCGATATCCGTCGGACGACAAGGAAAGCGGCAGCAGGCGGTGGTCGCCGTCGTGCAAGGTGCACCGGGCCGCGGTGGCGAGCCCAGACGCAAGGTGCCGTCATAGGGCTGATCAAGCATCCCTTTTCAGTTCATCCCGAAGACAGATACCAATTAGTATTGACTCATCAATTAGTCACGGCTATTGTGTTTGCATGATCGAGACCACCCCAATTACCACTGTCATGCGCGCGCTTGCCGATCCTACCCGGCGGGCGGTGTTCGAGCAGATCGTCCTCTCCAAGGAGATCACCGTCGTCGAACTGACACGGGCGAGCACCGTCACGCAGGGCGCCGTCTCGCAGCACCTCAAGGCGCTGAAGCAGGCGGGCCTCGTCGCCGAGCGCCCCGAGGGCCGCAATGTCTATTACCGCGCCGAGCCCGAAGGCCTTGCGCCGCTTGTCGACTGGATGAGCCATTACGGCACCTTCTGGCGCGAACGTTTTGCCGATCTCAGAACCTTGCTGAAGGAAATCGATCCATGACCGACACCGCATTGAAGCCCGACACGCAGGAGATCGTCGTCGACGAAGTGTTCCCGCACGCGCCGGAAACAATCTGGAAAACGCTGACGTCAGCCGAGTTGATGGGCCGCTGGCTGATGATGCCGGCGGGCTTCGAGCCGGTCGAAGGCAAGCGCTTCACCTACCAGACGACGCCGGCCGGCGCCTGGGACGGCACCATTCACTGTGAGGTGCTGGAGGTGAAGCCGAATGAGCGTCTCTCCTATGCCTGGAAAGGCGGACATGCCGAGAATGCCGGCTACGGCTCGCCGCTCGATACCGTCGTCACCTTCCTTCTCTCCAGGACGGAAAACGGCACACGGCTGCGCCTCGTTCATTCCGGCTTCCTGCTTCCGAGGAATGAAACCGCCTTCCAGAAGATGGGCGAAGGCTGGAAGAAGGTCGTGAAGAATATCGGCACCCTCGCCGGCAGCGAGGACTGATCCGCACGAGCCACATCACAAATTTGTTCAGGAGAAAGCAATGAGCAAGCCTTATACCGGCGGCTGCGCCTGCGGCGCCATCCATTACGAGATCTCGGCCGAGCCGATTGCGATGAACGACTGCCAGTGCCGCGATTGCCAGCGGACGAGCGGCACCGGCCACGGATCCTATCTGACCTTCCCGAGCCGGCAGGCGGTGAAGCTTGAAGGAGTGGCCAGCCACTGGCAGATGGTCGCCGACAACGGCAATGTCAAAACCCGCGGCTTCTGCCCGGCCTGCGGCGCGCCTGTTTACCTGACCTTCTCCTACATGCCCGATTTCTTCACCATCCACGCAGCCAGCCTCGACGAGCCCGAGCGATATCAGCCGCAAATGGCAACCTACACCGTGCGCGGACTCGCCTGGGATCGGGTCGATCCTGACGTGGCGAAATTCGAAAAGATGCCGCCGATGTGATGCTCGGGAAGCGCCCGCAAAATGGTCTCTCGGGTGCTCGGTCGCGAGCGGGGAAGATTCCGCTCACGACATCGTTGCTTGCCCACCGGGGGTCGAGTTTCTTCCTGCCATTGCGGAGTCCATAAATTATCTTTGACATTTCTACGCATAGAATATAACCATTTGGCTATATAGCTGATTGGTGATTTATGGACGACAGGCTTGATGCGATTTTTTCCGCCCTCTCCGACCCCACACGCAGAGCAATTCTCGCGCGGCTTGCCAACGGCAAGGCGACCGTAGCCGAACTCGCGGACCCCTTCGAGCTGTCTCAACCCGCCATCTCAAAGCATCTCAAAGTCCTGGAACAGGCCGGGTTGATCCGCTCCGGCCGGGAAGCGAATTCGCGTCCCCGCATCCTCGAGCCGGCAGCCTTGAAGACAATTGCGGATTGGATCGCCGATTACAGGCGCTTCTGGGATGAAAGCTTCGATCGTCTCGATGACTACCTCTCCAAGGTACAAGGAAACGAAAATGACCAATCCCGAGACCGAAACAGACAATAGCCGTGACTTGGTTCTCGTGCGAAGGTTCGATGCCCCCTGCGATCTCGTTTTCAAGGCATGGACCGACCCGAAAGCCCTGGTGCAATGGTGTGGCCCTCACGGCTTCACGGCGGTCGGCGACAGGCTGGAAGCCTGGCCAGGCGGCAGACACCGCGCCTGTCTGATTGCACCGGATGGAGAAGAGCATTGGGTCGGCGGAAGATATCTGGAGGTCGAGCCGCCGCACAGGCTTGTCTTCACCCATGCCTGGGAGACCGCAACCGGCGAAACCCGCCCCGAAACGATCGTCACGATCACCTTCAGGGAAAGCGACGGAGGCACGGAAATGACTTTTCGGCAGAGCGGATTTGCCAGCGCATCCTCGCTTGAGGGTCATGAATCCGGTTGGTCTCAAAGTTTCGAACGATTGAACTCTTTTCTGGGAACCGCCGAAGGGCAAAATCATGGGTAAGGCGACAATGAAGCTTTACTATTGCGAGACGCTCAATCCGCGAAAGGCATGCGCCGCCGCGCGTTTTCTTCAAGCCGACGTGGAGTTCGTCAGGGTTGACCTGGCCAGCGGAGAGCAGCGAACCGCGGAATTCCTGGCGCTAAACCCGAACGGGAAAGTCCCGGTGCTGCAGGAGGAGGCCGGAACCTTATGGGAAGCGAACGCCATCATGTGCAGGCTGTCCGACACAGTCGCGTCGGATTTCTGGCCGCATGACCATCGGCAGATCGACGTGCTGCGCTGGTTGAGCTGGGATGCCAGCCATTTCACGCGGCATGGAGCAACGCTGTGGTTTGAAAGTTTGATCAAGCCGTTGTTCGGCGGGAAGCCTGACGTCGCCGTGATCGAAGACGCGAAGACGAGTTTTCGGCTCCATGCCCGGGTGCTCGACGATCATTTGGCCGAGAACAGCGTCGCCGTCGGGAAGACACTGACCGTTGCCGATTTCGCACTGGCAGTTGCACTTCCTTATGCAACCGCTGCCGACATACCACTCGCCGAATTCCGGCATATCCAAAAGTGGTACGCACGGCTTGAAGAACTGGATGCTTGGCAAAACCCTTTTCCAGCCTGAGAGGCACGCGCCAAGGGCTATTGCGGTTTGATAGGTGTTATCGCCGAAGCCCCGCTGAGGACATCGTCGTCTTCGACCTCTTCTCCGCAGCAACGATTCGTGCCTATATTGCCGCTATGCCGAGCACACCACGCCATAACGGGGCGCGTTGCTGCAAAGCGTCCTGGGCATTGCCAAACCGGCGGGTACATTCTGTCGTGAGCACCACAAAGTACTTGCTGATCTTGCCGCTGATGGCGGTCATCGCCTACATGGCGATCGTGGCTCTGGTTTATTTTTCGCAGGCAAGACTGCTTTATCCCGGAGCCGGCGCCACACCTGCTCCGGACCACCCGAGTTGGGGCGAGTCGGTCCACGTCAAGACGCCCGACGGCGAGATGCTTCAAGGATTGTACAGCCAGAGCGACAGCGACAAGCCTTGCGTGCTCCTGTTTTTCGGAAACGGTGACCGCGTCGACAATTACGCGTTTCTCGCTCAGGCGCTGGCCGCGCACGGGATCGGCTTGCTGGCGATTTCCTATCGCGGCTATCCCGGATCGACCGGCTCACCTAGCGAACAGGGGCTGCTGACCGACGGCATCGCCGCATTCGACTGGCTTTCGGCACACGCCGGAAGCGAGATCGTCGTGCTCGGCCGGTCACTTGGCACCGGCGTCGCCGTGAACACCGCCGCGAAGAGGCCGGCCGCCGGGGTCATTCTTGTATCGCCGTACCTGTCGGTTCTGTCGGTTGCGCAGGCGCGCTATCCGTTCCTCCCGGCTGAAATTCTTCTCAAGGATCCGTTTCGCTCGGACCTCAACATAGGCAAGGTCAGACAACCGAAGTTGTTCCTCCACGGCAGGCTTGATGACAGCATCCCACTGTCTTCAGGGCAGGCGCTGTACGAGATCGCACCCGAACCCAAGCGAATGGTGATCTATGACAGTGCGGGTCACAACGACATCTTCAGCGATAGCCTGATCGGCGACGTGGTCCGTTTCGTGGAAGCGCTGAAAGGAAGCGGTCCCAGATCCCGTCAGGAACAGGAGCCGGTTCCCGGCGTGATCGAGCGATAGATGGCTTGACTGTGTGATCAGCAGACAGTTAGCGCTTTTGGCGTCACGCACCGCCACCACATAATCGTTTCGCTTTTTCAGATTGAGGGCCACGCATGCGCGGCCTACGCATGCGCCGGCCGCCAATGCGGATAGGTGACATAGGCGGTGAGCGCGCCCTCCTCATGCGAGCGGATCGTCACGGTCTCGCCCTTCGGCATGTAGACGATCTCGCCCGGCCCGGCGCTGACCGTCCCCGCCTCTGTCGAAACCGAAAGCCGTCCTTCCAGGACGATCATGACATCGTCGACCGCAATCGTTTCGGTCAGGCTCTGGCCCGGCGCGTAACGTCCGTAACCGATGGTGATCGGCCCGCCATGCCGCTCATCGACGAGATTGCCGACGCGGATATCTGCCTCCTGCCCGGGGGAACGCTCCAGCGAAGCGTCAGCAATCGTGAATTTCTGTATCTTCATCGTCCACCTCCATGCCGCCGGCTTAGGTAACGCGGAAATCTCCTGCGCCAAGTCCGCAGCTTGGCGCGAGCCACGAAAGCCCCGACTTCATCGGCACATAGAGTGGCAAAGGCCGCGTCGTCCGCACCCATTAGCCAGCCTGCAGCTGAGCTCCAGTGCACCAAGGGCGTGTGAGGAGTGACAGAGTTCTACCAACAAAGAGCTAATTGGAAAGTCCAAAGGATCGGAGCATAGTCCGCGCAGTGGAGTTCAGCGCGCGTGGGGAAAAGCGGGACACTGGACTCCCGCAGCCACGCCTCGACGACTTAGCAGACAACATCGACAGGTTGATGCGGAGGTAGCGTGATGGCGCAGGGCGTTGTTTCTCTCAGCGGGACTCTGACTCAGAATCAGACCTTGGCGGCAAACGTCACCGATGTTGACGGGTTGCCGTCAGGGACGGTCATTACCTATCAGTGGCAGCAGAGCAGCGATAACGGTGTCACATGGAGCAACATAACGGGCGCAGCCACAGCCGCCCTGACCTTGCAGCAGGCTCAAGTCGGAAAGCGGGTGCGGGCAACCGCTGCTTACACCGATGCTTTGGGTAACCAGGAACTGGTTGCCAGCACCACCAATACCGCCGTCGCCAACGTGAGCGACATAGGCGTAGTCGCGATCACCGGTACACCTGTACAAGGCCAAGCCCTGACCGCCGCGGTCTTGGATCTGGATGGGCTCGCCAATGTATCGATCAGCTATCGCTGGCAGCAACTGATCGGAAACACCTGGAGCAACATCGCAAACGCCACCGGCTCGACGTGGACGCTTCAGGCAGCGCAGGTCGGCAGGCAGGTCCGCGTCCAGGTAACCTATACCGATCAGTCGGGAGGAACCGAAAACAATCGAACCAGCCTGGCCACATCCCCGATCGTCGCGAGCAATCCTGCCGGCAACGACATTGGCGTCGTCTCCATCATCGGGGCCGCAAATCAAAATCGCACGATCGCGGCGGGTGTTACCGATGTCGACGGGCTCCCGGCCGGGACCATCGTCGCTTACCAATGGCAGCAAAGCGGCGATGGCGGCGGCACGTGGGGCAACATTGCCGGCGCCACTGCGAAAACCCTCAGCCTGCAGCAAGCACTGGTTGGGAAGCAGGTTCGAGCGACCGCCACCTATACCGATGCCCTTGGCAACAACGAGGCGGTCGCAAGCGGTCCGACGACGGCAGTCGCCAACGTGAACGACGCAGGCGTGGCGACGATCACCGGTACGCCCGTTCAGGGCCAGGCCCTGACCGCGGCCGTTACCGACCTCGATGGGCTCGCCAACGTGTCGATCACCTATCGCTGGCAGCAGCTGATCGGGACGACCTGGACCGACATCGCCGGAGCCACCGGTCCGAGCTGGACACTCCAGGCAGCGCAGGTGGGCAGGCAAGTCCGTGTGAGGACCACTTACACCGATCAGCTGGGTGGTGTCGAAACCAACCGGGCGAGCGCGCCGACCGCAGCGATTGTCAGTGCCAACAACCGTCCGGGTGTGCTTGGCATCAGCGGGACCGCGACGCAAGGTCAGGTGCTGACGGCCGCTGTCACCGACGCGGACGGTGTGCCGGGATCGGTGAGCTATCAGTGGCAGCAGAGCAGCAACGGCACCACGTGGAGCAATATTGGCGGAGCGACTGCCAACACGCTGACCCTGCAGCAGGCCCAGGTCGGCAATTTCGTGCGGGCAACAGCCAGTTACATCGACAACCTCGGCAACAGCGAGAATGTCACCAGCCCGGCGACGTCCTCGGCAGTCGCCAATGTCAACGATCCCGGCGTGATCTCGATCACTGGCATAGCGAGCCAGGGCCAGACCCTGACCGCCAGCCTCAGTGACATCGATGGCCTGCCGGCAAGCGTCACCTATCTGTGGCAGAGCAGCGACAACGGCAGTACGTGGAGTGACGTCGCCGGCGGGCAAAGCCTGACCCTCGGCAGCAGTCTCGTCGGCAAGCGCGTGCGGGTGAATGCCACCTATACCGACCTGCGTGGCACTGGCGAGACCGTCGTGAGCGCGGCGACTGCGCCGATTACCTCAGTAAGTTCCAGCCCCGTCAGCCTCTTCACCACCCAGACACCGGCCCAACCCAACTTCACCGACGGGCCGGGAGTGGACTGGGAAGTCGGGATGCGCTTCGTCAGCAGCAATACCGGTTCGATCCAGGCGGTCCGCTATTACAAGTCTCCCAGCGAGACCGGCACGCATGTCGGCCGCATCTGGTCGGCTACCGGGCAGCAGCTGGCAAGCGTCACCTTCACCAATGAGACCGCCTCAGGCTGGCAGCAGCAGACCTTGGCAAGCCCGCTGGTCATCAATGCCGGCACCACCTATGTCGTCTCGGTCAATGCCAACAGCTACTATTCGCTGACCTCGAACGGCTTCGCCAACCCGATCAGCAATGGCGGATTGACCGCCCCGGTCGGCGCCGGTGTCTACAACGAAACCATTGGCACGTTTCCAGCCCTGGTCTACCAGAACGAAAACTACTTCCGCGATGTCGTGTTTTCTGCCGCGGCGGCCAATCCCGACAACCACCCGGGTGTGCTTGGCATCAGCGGGACGGCGACGCAGGGTCAGGTGTTGACGGCCACTGTCACCGACGCGGACGGTGTGCCGGGATCGGTGAGCTATCAATGGCAGCAGAGCAGCAACGGCACCACCTGGAGCAATATCGGCGGAGCGACTGCCAATACGCTGACCCTGCAGCAGGCCCAGGTCGGCAATTTCGTGCGGGCAACAGCCAGTTACATCGACAACCTCGGCAACAGCGAAAATGTCACCAGCCCGGCGACGCCCTCGGCAGTCGCCAATGTCAACGATCCCGGCGTGATCTCGATCACTGGCACAGCGAGCCAGGGCCAGACCCTGACCGCCAGCCTCAGTGACATCGATGGCCTGCCGGCAAGCGTCACCTATCTGTGGCAGAGCAGCGACAACGGCACTACGTGGAGTGACGTCGCGGCCGGGCAAAGCCTGACCCTCGGCAGCAGTCTCGTCGGCAAGCGCGTGCGGGTGAATGCCACCTATACCGACCTGCGTGGCACTGGCGAGACCGTCGTGAGCGCGGCGACTGCGCCGATTACCTCAGTAAGTTCCAGCCCCGTCAGCCTCTTCACCACCCAGACACCGGCCCAACCCAACTTCACCGACGGGCCGGGAGTGGACTGGGAAGTCGGGATGCGCTTCGTCAGCAGCAATACCGGTTCGATCCAGGCGGTCCGCTATTACAAGTCTCCCAGCGAGACCGGCACGCATGTCGGCCGCATCTGGTCGGCTACCGGGCAGCAGCTGGCAAGCGTCACCTTCACCAATGAGACCGCCTCAGGCTGGCAGCAGCAGACCTTGGCAAGCCCGCTGGTCATCAATGCCGGCACCACCTATGTCGTCTCGGTCAATGCCAACAGCTACTATTCGCTGACCTCGAACGGCTTCGCCAATCCGATCAGCAATGGCGGATTGACCGCCCCGGTCGGCGCCGGTGTCTACAACGAAACCATCGGCATGTTTCCAGCCCTCGTCTACCAGAACGAAAACTACTTCCGCGACGTCGTCTTCTCTGCTGGATCAAGCGTTGCCTTGCGGGACAACGCCACCATCTACGTCAGTGAAACAGCGGGCGCTGCAACAATCACCGTCGTTCGCACAGGCAGTACGAGCGGACAGCTGACACTGGAGTACACGACCAACGAGATCGGCGGAGCCGGAGCGGCACAGGCTGGAGCGGACTATACGTTGCCGACCTTCAATGGCCGAGCCAATACGGGCCAAGTTGTTTTCGAGGACGGCGAGAGCAGCAAGACGTTTGCCATCCCAATCGTCAATGATCCTGATGCCGAAGGAACCGAGACATTTTCTGTCGGCATCCAGAATCCCGGGCCTGGTGGCTCCCTGGCAGCGCCGCGGACTGTCCTGGTCTCCATCGTCGACAACGATTCCGCACCAACCATCTCCCTGAACAATCCGGTCATCACCTTGTCGGAGGCGGCCGCCGCCGCCACCATCACGGTTCAGCGCAGCGGAAACATCGATGCCACGGCCACCGTCGCATATGCAACGAGCAATGGCAGCGCGATCGCGGGCTCCGATTATACGACAACAACGGGCGTGCTCACCTTTGCCGCAGGGCAAGCGATCCAGACCATTTCTGTTCCGCTGCTCAACAACACGACGGCCGAGAGCAACGAAAGCTTCACTTTAACCTTGAGCAACCCGACAGGTGCTGTCCTGGGGAGCCAAACGACTGCGACCGTCAACATCCTGGACGACGACAGCAACCTCGGCAATCTGGTCCGACAGACCGTCGTGTCCGGCTTGACCGAGCCAACGGCCCTCGATTGGACCCCCGATGGCCGCTATATGATTGTCGCGCAGCAGAATGGCATTGTGCGGGTGGTGGACAACGGCACGCTCAGATCGACGCCGCTTGTCGATTTGTCCAGCCAGGTCAACTATACGCCCGGAGACCGGGGGATGCTGGGGCTGGCAATTCATCCGAACTTCGCGGCAAATCCATACGTCTATCTGCTCTACACCTACGATCCGCCGGAAACCGCGAATGGAACCGGCCTGGCGGGACCGGATACCAAAGGGAACCGTCCTTCGCGCCTCATTCGGCTTACGGTCAACCCCAACACGATGATTGCCGATCCGGCCAGCATGGTCGTGCTGGCCGGTACCAACAGCACCTGGGCATACACCAGCCGTCCGGATCTCGACAGTACCGGTGCTGTGAACATCCCGCCGTCCGGCATCGTCAACGGCACCACCATTACCGCCCCTGCAAGCCAGATCGAGGTGGGAACGCAGGACAACGATCCAGATCGCGCCGGAATCCAGAACCAGAATATTCGGGACTATCTGGCGACGGACAGCGACTCCCATTCCAATGGAGCACTCCATTTCGGGCCCGACGGCATGCTGTACTTCAGCAACGGAGACGGCACCTCATACAATTTCATGGACCCTCGCACGGTTCGCGCTCAAGACGTTCACAATCTGTCCGGCAAAGTCCTGAGGATAGATCCGATGACCGGCGCGGGTGTTCCTGGGAACCCCTTCTATGACCCCGCAGATCCGAACAGCAATCAGTCCAAGGTATTCTATTCGGGCGTGCGCAACGCCTATCGCTTCACCTTCGATCCAGTGACCAACCTGCCCGTGCTCGGAGATGTCGGCTGGACCACTTGGGAGGAAATAAATACCGGCCCTGCAGGATCGAATTTCGGTTGGCCGTATCTGGAAGGTCCTGGCCGAACAGGCGGCTACCAGGATCTCCCTCAAGCGATCAGCTTCTACAACAATGGGAACCGAAACAGCCCTTCTGATCAGGCTGCTGTTTTTCCGCTGCTATCGAGAAGCCACGGTTCGCCCGACAACGCCACTGCGATCACCGTCGGGGACTTCTACAACGACAACACCCTGATGTTTGCGGATCTTGTCAATGGAAATGTCTACACCGCAACGATGAACGCAAGCCGGCAGATCTCGAACGTACAGGTCTTCGATACGGGCGTCCCCTATCTGGTAGACATTCAGAAGGGACCGGACGGCTGGCTTTACGGCGCTGATTTGGGCACCGGCACTATCCGTCGCTGGGCAGACCCCAATGCGCCGACCGGCGCGACCCTGTTGACACCGACTTGAGCCGCAGCATTCAGGATGGGATTGGTGGCGCGGCTCAATCGGTCGTCGTGAACAAGGCTGCCAGCGTGACCGGTGTTTCACACCCCACCTTGAACGATTCATTTGATAAGCAGATGTTTACCGTCGCGACGCATGGATAGGTGTTCATGTCAATTTGATTGCAAACTGCTATATAGCTTCCCACTCTCATCGGCACGGACGGCGATCTGCCCCTGGACCCGAACGCTCCACACGTCGTTGGCAACTCCACCCGCCAGCCGTTCGACGCGAACCGCGTCTTCACCCCAATGCCTGAGTGCGTCCCATCCCATCGGCAATATCCCTAGCGGACCGTTTTTGAAATCAGTGGGAGAAGTAAGGAAGGTTTGCGCCGCCGCAATGGCTGTTCGTCCTCTTCAATACGGCGGATTTCGGATGGTCCCGAAGTTGAATGTCTCAACCATGGTGCTGATAGGTCAGGGAAGTAGGGGTGGCAACGGGTTTGTCTTTCACGACATACTCGTTTTGCTCCTCGTCACCTTTCCTTGAATTAGTTCTGATGACCGCAATTGGCGGACGGCGGGCCTGAACGGCCTTTGGATCACTAATGATAATAGGGGCATATATGGGCAAGGTTATCGACTTCGATCCGCGAAAGCGTCGGAAGTAGAAGGCGAGAGGCAAACCGCCGCACGGACCGCAGAGGCGCTATGCCCGCAAAGGTCCAAACAACAGTCACTGGGAGAGCTTGCACGAACAATCTGTCGTTCGATACCAGTGAAACACAAACAGCGACCCGCAGCGGGAAACAAAATGCGCCCAGCTTTTAGAATATTGCAGCAGCAATTGGATCTGTCGTTCTCATCAGCGTTGGCGTGGTCGTGAAGGGGCTGCTTGATGCCAATGACCACATTGACCGCTTTCGGTTATGCAATTGAACCCGGAAATGGCACGGAGTGTGGTTGCTGCGACTCGTTCGCGCCACTCTAGTGCTTTTCCCCAGAGGAGTCGGACGACCCGGTTGGTCAGAAGCGACAGGACGTGATGGTCACTCGCTCGATGAGCGCGGCCGCGCCTTCATAGTCGTAGGCGTCCGCTATCCCAGAAACTATGAGATCAGAAAACGCGGCGGTTACGTTGCTTTCTTGCGCTTCGCAGGGAATATTCCTTTAAATGCTCTATCAATACGCAAGAAATTAGAATGTTAAACATCGTGAACGTTGTAAGTGGGAAGTCACCCTATCGGTCTGAATTCTGTTTCTTATGATCTAAATGCCCACGTACATGTCCAAAGTTCGGCGCATGCGCGCTCTTGACGGCTTGCGCGGCCTGGCAGCGCTCGGTGTCGTGGCCTATCACTATCTCGACACACCCGCTTACTATGGTCTCCTCGGCGTCGAGCTGTTCTTTGTCATCAGCGGCTTCGTAATCCTGATGACGCTGGAGCGCGTTCGCTCGCTTTCTCAATTTGCCATGGGCCGTGCCTGCCGCCTGTATCCCGCTTACTGGCTTTCCGTCGCGGCAGCCGGCCTATTCTTGTGGGCAACCAACCAGACTCCCGGGCAAACCGTCCTCATCAATGCCACGATGCTACAGGCTTTCCTCTACGCGCCCAATCTCATCAGCCCATATTGGACCCTGGCGTACGAACTCGTGTTCTACGCTGCGATGGCCATCGTGTTTGCGGCCAAACGCCTTCGGAATATCGACGTTGTTGCGGTTGCTTGGCTGGCCCTCATGATCCTGGTCAGAAGCCTCATGCTCCTGACTGGACATGGCTTTCGCCTCTACAACGACTGGATGGTGCAGTCGCTGCTCATGCCGCAGTTCGGCCACCTGTTCATCGCCGGCATGATGCTCTACCGGATCAATACCGGCCGGGCGACGATGTTGACCCGGGTGGCGCTCGTCCTTTCCGTTCTTTACTCGCTCTTCGGCCGTCCGGATTGGGCGCATATCGGTCCGCTCCTCTATTTCTCAGTCAATGCGGCGTTCGTCGTCGCCGTGTGGGCCGCCTCGACGGGCCGGGCACGAGCTTTGGCCACACCATTGCTGGCGGAGCTGGGGGTCTGCTCCTATTCGCTCTACCTGTTGCACTTGCCCGTGAAGCTGATTTTGAGCCATCTTTTCGGTCAACTGAGCGAGCAGCCGTGGTTCCCCTTCATTGTCCTTTTCCCAGCCGCCGTCGGGGCCGCGCTTCTTTCACGGAGATACGTCGAACAACCTGCTCAGCTGTGGGCCAGGAAGCGGCTCGAGCCTGCCCCTGCGACGGCCGAAAAAACTGTTTGAATCGCGCAAGCTGCGGAGACGGTGCGGTTTTTCAGCTCAAGCAAGAGAAGACGAGACGGGCGTCACCAATGTCGTCGTCTGGCCCAGGCTATTCGAGCGTTCACAACGGGTTGCGCTCGTGCCTCGACGGTGGCGGTCAACGGTCGCATCCAGCGGGAGTTTGAAGGCCACATTCGGCCCGAACTGTCGGGCCGTGCGGAGCGTCGCTTGGGAGCGGACCGGAAAATTGCCTCCGCACGACCCAACTCTGAGATGGGTGGATCGCAAGCTGAAAGGCGTGTGCGATCCGAAGTAACTGCCTCTCTGCCGCGATCCGGTGACTTAACATCACTGTGCTGCCTGTGGTTCCCGTACACTACCGGACAAAGAAGCCCTCGCAAGGGGGCAAGTCTTGGCAGGCGGCGCCAGGCATTGTGGACATTGGAACATGAGCCGCCGCCAAACATTATGTGCTTGCAACCTGGCTCATTCCCATTGAAGGAGATTCCACGTGAATAACTTAATCTGGCTCGTCGGCGCCGTCGTCATCGTGCTCGCTATCCTGAGCTTCTTCGGCTTCCGTTGAGAAAGAAGTGCGGCGGCTCAACTGCACCATCCATGAACGCAGGAGCACGCCGCTACGCCGGACGAAGAACCCGACCGGCGCAGCATGTTATATGGGGAGCATTAGCAGGGACTTAAATGTCTGCTGTCGTACCCACTGTGGATCGAGGCTGTCCGGTCGAACTCGCGAACTGGATGCGTCCGCGTTTGATGGCGCCTCACATGGAAACGGCGCCATGAGGCCGCGGGCGTTAGAACCCCTCACCTTGATACGATCCGAGGATGAATTCGATTGAACATCACTCGGCGATTTCTTTCGAATTGTCTTGGAAGTGGGCTCGAACAGTCTCGTCAAGATCGATCAGCTTGTCGATCGCTTCCTCAACAGCGGCGGGGTGATCGGGCATAGTGCGGTTCCCGTACGATGCCGGACAAAAAAAGCCCCGCCGAAACGGGGCAAGTCTTGACAACACGGATCGCACAGGAGGAACACCCGTGCTTTCCTGTTGCCTCAACGAACGAGGGACCGGCTAGGTTCCGTTACAGCGTTGGAGATAGTTAAACTCAGCTTCGGCCTTCTTAATTAGGCCAATCTCCGCTTGCTACGGTTTCGATTTTCGCCAGCCGGCCGCTCAAGTCGTCTGTGATCCGGAACGGCCTGCAGTGGAAGGATGTGCTGTTTATCCGAGCTCGTCGATCTCGCAATCACGAGATGAGGTGTTGAATGGCCCTTCCGACGAGCCGCAGCTCGTCGAACTGCGTCACAAATTCATAGGATATGACAAAGAAACCAGAGAAGAACAGACCTGGAAAGCGTTCCTCAGCCGTTAGCACAGACGGCATCAATAGCTTCTGAAGAGGGCGTGCAACCAGAAGGGCTGTGCACACGCCTACAAAAGCGCCACCCAGGATGTCGGTCGCATAATGATAGCCAGCATAGATGCGCGGCAGGCAAATCACGAACGTCGACCAGATGAAGCAGGCCGCACCAAGCGGTCGGGATGCACGCCACATCGTTGTCGATACCGCGAAGGTCAGCGCGGCATGGTCACTGGGGAAGGAACTCCAATGCTCAAGCGCTTTCGGATCAACGCCCAAAGGCAGCACGAAGTCGGGATTGCCTGAATGCAGCGGCCTGAGACGCTCTGGCAGAAACAGTTGTATAAATCGCGATATGCCAATTCCGAAGAACATGTCGATGATGCATTCGACAACAACCTGCTTCCACTTCTTTCGAAAAAACCATAAAAACCATAATAATATAAATAGAGTCAGAAATTTTACAGTGTTCAAGTCAAGAAAATGAATAATGAACTTATTCGCTATAATCGACTTGGATGAATATTGACCCATCAGCTTCATCACGAAGGTGTCGAGACCGTTCAGCATTTGAGAAGCCAGCCAATTTCTTTGGTTTGGAATGATCTATGATGTATAGTTATGTCATCATCCCATTAAGACCACTCCGCGCAGCCGGCGACACAGCAATAGTGCTCGATAATCAGGTTAGCGCCCGGCGCCGATGATGCCTTTATGCCCTTGTCCACTCACGGTGATTACAGCAAACTCGTTTGCACCGGCTCCCCGTCGTTGCTGATGATGGTGGAGCCATAGGCCTCGCGCGAGATCACCCTGATTGCATCGTTCGGCAGCGGGCGGGCGAGCGCCTTCGCCTCTTCCCAAGGGGCGCGCATCCACACGTCGACTTCTTCTTGCGTCAGCAGCAAGACCGGCATCGCCTTTCCATGGATCGGTTTGACGACATCGTTGGGGTCGGTGGTCAAGAAGCCGTAGAGGTCGTCGGTCGTAAGACCATCCTTGACTTTCCGAACGCTTTGCCATTGCGGAACGTGGATCCCAGCGAAGAACATCAACGGCCTACTGTCGTCACGGGCGAACCACGCGTTCGGCGTGCTTCCACCGTCCTGTTTGCTGGCGGGATCGGGTTCGGCAAAACTGGTCACCGGCACTATGCAACGGCTCTGGACGCCGAACCATTTCTTCCAGTGCGAAACATTGAGGTTGCGGACGTTGGTGACGCCCTTATCCGGCTCCGTCCGGATGAGCATGTCCATGTCGACGGGCTTGCCCTTCTGGCGCAATTTCTCTGCCCGGGCCTCAGCTGCCTGTTTGATCACGAAGAATGGCGAAGGAAGACCCCATCTCGCATGGACAAGCTGCTTGCGGCCATCTGCTGTGTTGCGGACGATCGGGCCCAATTGGTCCGGGTTCATCTGGTAGGCCGGCATCAAGTTGACCAGACTCTCGACGTCTTGAGCCCACTTATTGACCCAATCCTTCGCATCCATCCGGTATAGATTGCACACATCTCCCTCCTTCGGCGTCCAGGCCCCATTGCGGGCCACTTCGTCCGTATCGATAAACTGGCCGTCCCAGCGATCCCTGAATTGCTCTGCAGCTTCGCGGCTGCTGAAGCAAAAGACAAGATAGCTATCCCACTCGATCGACGCCCTACAGCTCTTCGATCTGCTGTCCAGTGCGAGCGCGGAGGTGATGACCGTACCCCGATCGTGAACGGAATAGGGGTGTTCGCCGGAGTGATAGTTGCCCCACCAGAGTATGACATGATGAGGAAGATCAGTTTTTAGGCGCCATCGGGCGCTAGGGTTATCTCGGCGCGACGCCATCCTACAAAACTCCGTCTTCCCAGATTGGTTTTTTGACCGACGTCACTTTGACCAGTCGGCGCACTGGAAGCTTGCCGATTTCAGCCCCCCAGATCTGAACGACCTTCAGGTTCATGTATTCCCTTCGGTCGCAGAGCTGACACCGGAACCGGCCGACCAAGCGATCGAGGCTCACGTCCTTCGTCAGCTTCAACAGATCTCGCGGAAAAAACCGGTAAGTCCTTCGACACAGCTGGCACGTTACCTCGAGCAATTGGTTAGCATCAGCCGCGTCGCGCAGGGTCCACCCGCGCAACTTCTTGGAATAGTTGATTTCCGGCATGGTCAGTCTCGGTCGTATCTCGGCCGCCACCCACGCGTGATCCCTCGGCCCATAGCGCCTTCGGTCAGCACTAGCTGCCAGCGAAGGTGACGGATGTCTGCCAGGAGCGTTCCTATCGCCGCTTGCACATCGCCTTTGTGATAGGCAAGCACCTCGGCAATCTCATCATCAACCATGGCTTCGCCAATCGGCTGCTCGCGCATCCCGTGCTCCATACTTTAGTTTTCAGATTGGCGGCCGCACGCCGATGTTCTCATTATGTTCACGCGGGCGATGGAGTCAATAATCCTCTGTTTCTTTTCGAGGGCGGCTGATGTCGTGGCAGTGTGGAGGGCGGTTCCGCCTCTCAGCGAAGCTGACGAGTCAGAGGACGCTGCGGACCGAGATTAACCGGGCTGATGATCTCGGGGCCGGTATTCTTCAGATTGTCAACGCCCGTGCCGATCGGCCACATGGTCAAAAGGTCGGCCGAGTATGGCTTCATCAGGTCGGATGGATTTGGATCAGGAGATAGCCAGCGCTCATAGTCTTGCCGACGGAGAATGACCGGCATTCGTTCACTGATTGTCGTCATCATCTCATTCGGCGCGCAGGTGACGACGGCGAAGGTGCGGATATCGATGCCGGCTGGGTGGCGCCAGAGCTCCCAAATGCCTGCGAGGGCAAACAGAACGTCCGTCTTCATCGCGATAGCATAGGGTTGCTTGTCTCGGCTGTGGGCGGAGATCAACTTCCACTCAAAGAATCCGTTGACTGGGATCAAGCAGCGCCGAGACCGGTAGGCAGGCCCGGCGAGTCTATGTGCGGCAATCTTTTCGCAGCGAACATCGACCAACGGGCGACGCCGGTCGGTAGGCGTTCTAGATGCCGGCGCCAGTCCCCACTTTGCTATTGCAAAGACCGGGGCAACGATACCGGTTCCCGGCGCTGCTTCTTGGATGATGATCGGATAGACTTGGCCTGGTGAGCCGTTGTATCGAGGGATGCGGTCAACCAAGCCGTCAAGCTCGCCGTATCCGGCGAAAGAGAAACTACGCGCGAGCTCGTGAAGCGATTCTTTGATGTAAACGCGACTACACATTCGGTATTCCATGGGGAGACTACTTATTTAGATATAACCCTCCCTCAGCAGGTCAAGGCAGCAGAAATGTTTTCCTCGCCGCGACTTATGAAGTGTCAATACTCAATATGGGTCAATTGCATTTTAAGATATGGCTGTTCAACTTGCGGTATGACAACGGCGCCTTTTTGCTATCATTGGCTATCAGAAGTCCAGCTCGGCATTCGGGAATATCGGGGCGCTGCTGCTTGCTGCGCGAAAAGAGGGCCAGTTGGTCTACGTCGGATCGGTCGGAACTGGCTCCAGGGCAAACGACGCGCTGGAGCTCCGCGCTGCGATGGACAAGCGTAAGGCGTCAGCGCCTGCTGTGAAGTCTACCGGCCGTCGCCGCAACCTGGTTTGGATCAAGCCTACACTCGTCGCCGAAATCGAACATCGAGCATGGACACATGATGGAAAGCTGCGCCACCCGTCATACAAGGGATTGCGGGACGCTGCTGATAGTGCGGCAATTTTTGATTTATAGGAGATGGCGATTGATGGTGATAGGCTGCCACCAAGTCAGCGAGATGGCGCACTTTCTTTGACATTCATGCTGAGCACTGGATTCTTTGGGAGGCTAGGGTGACGAAGCGCCTGTGTATCAATTGTCTAGTAGGTTTCGTTCTCTGTTTACTTGGTGCGTACGCCCTAAGTATTTTCAGCGGTGGCGTGGAACATATAAATGGATTCGCGAGATACATATACAATATTCTTTGGGCGCTTCTTGCGATACTGTTCCTGCCGGGGCCAGCGAGTTATTTATTCTCGCGGTCGTGGCCGGAGGTATGCAAGGATGAAGCCAATAGGGAATTTGTGCGCAAGAACCCCTTGTTGATGTTTTTCGTCTGGCGCGAAATCAGGGACGAGGGATTGGAAGTGCAGCATTAGTGGCAGTATGCCGTTAACCTGCAGGAAATCGCGCTCGCGAAGAAACCGCAGATCACGCGGTGCCATCAACATCGCCATCTTCGTGCAGCTCATTCACCGGCAGATCATTAAGGGGCTGCGCGAGGTGCAGGATAACGCGGCCGCTTTTGACTTGAAAGGGCAAGGCTAAATAGTTCCCGCCAGGCCAAAAACTATGAAAATCAACATGACAGAGGTCACTACCACGAAAGAAGGTCCGGCGATAAAGAACTTCTCTTTTGGCTTCATCAACACGCAATCATCATCACCCCCGCGATCGGCCCAGTGGGCCTCGGGCCCGAAATCTTCGGTGAAATTGAAGCCGTTTCTACTGTAGAAGATGATCGATCTGATGAACCAATACCAGTAGTAGGCGCAAAAGGGGCCGACAATGCAGAGGGCAATCCATAGCTGAATTCGATCTTCGCTCAATCAAGCTTCCCCATCAACATCGCCATCTTCGTCCAGTTCGTGCACCGGAAGTATTCTTCTCCGTCCTCTCCCAGGCGATGAACCTGATGGCGTCGCAACGCCGTTGCTTTCATCAAGGACGTCCGCCTCGTGGCAACTATTGTAAAACGAAGCGCTTCTGCTCTTGCTCGACACGTTCCGGTGGATAGCAACCCTTCGCCCAGCTATAGCTGAATGCGACTCTATCAAACTTCCCTTGGAATTCGTTGACGGACCACTGCAGCAAAGCTCCTCGCCAAAACATACCTGCCAGCTTCTGGCAACCGAACCGAACACATCGGAGGTAGACGGCATCGGAGGGCGTACAAGTAAAGCCAAATGCCTGCAGCTTACTGGCGAGGAGAGCTGGATTGCCGTTCGCTTCACTTACAAGGCTATCCACCCATCGCTCATATTCCTTGACGAGAAGCGGCGGTTGGCTGTCAGCGCGTAAGGCCGCCGCTTTGGCGGGGTAACACCAGGCAGAAATACAAAGTATGATCAGCAACCGATAGACACGATAATTGCTCAAGAGGCGCTCCTAAGTCGCGGCTTTCAGCCGAGAGGTTTCCATCTATCAAAATAGCAGCGAAACCTCCAATCCGAGTGTCACATTGGTGGGACAAGGTAGCTTAGGAGAAAAGCGCATAGAAAGCTGCGGGAGCCGGGCCGTTGTCATACGCACCTGCGCGTGCAATTCTGTCGCGTAGACTGTTTGGGCAAGGTGCACATGGCGGCAACAACATTCGCATCTCCACCCTGGTGGAGAATTGCAGTTGCACTAATTGTAGTGCCTTTGGTGGCATCCTTCGCATATGCCGTTTACGCACCAGCCTATCAGGGCCTGCCGGATATGATAGAGCGCGTTGTCCAAACGACTGCAGTTGTCGCGTTCTTCGGTGCGTATCCGCCAACCGTTGCATTAGGGATACCATTGATCCTCTACCTCAGGGGACGAGTACGGGCATCTCTTGCAAATTGTGCGATGGTCGGGGCCTCCATTGCGACCTTCCCGTGGTTTTGCCTAGCTATATTTTTCGGCCCCGACGAGGCCTACACGAATGATCACATGACCTACCAACACGGGATGATGACGTGGTGGGGATTGCTGGAAGCAATCGAATTGCTCACAGAAACAGCTGTATTCGGAATTGCCGCGGGGGGATTGTTCTGGCTGATCGCCGCGGCCGGCATCGAAAAACAGCCCCCTTCTAAAGTGTTTGAATAGCGGCTCTCGGTATCGCCTGATGACGGTGCCGGACAGGGTCATGGGGTCTCGGCTGCCGTAACCGTTATTCCGACGGGTTGGAGAAGCCGCGGTAGAAGCGCGTCGGCTGCAGCAGCGAACTGGTGATGTTGGCGATGATCGGCCCATCCGCCTCGCTCTTCGCCTTCGCTTCCTTCCACTCCGGATCGGCGATGAACTCGGACCATTTTTGCTCGCGCTCCGCCAGCGACCGCCATTCGAGCAGATAGGTCAGATCGTTGCTGGAAGAACCGATCATCGTTGTCCAGAAGCCGAGTGAGCGGATGCCGAGCCGTTCCCAGATCGCCAGCGTCGCGGTCTCGAAACGCTGTTGCAGTGCCGGCAGCCTCTCCGGCAGACAAGTATAGATGCGCAATTCGTGGATCATCGGATGCCCCTCATGAATGCCCTTTGGAGCGTCCTCAAGCCGCTCACGGTAATGAGGGGCAGCTTATAAAGTTTCGCAAGGTAATCAATGGTTCCGCGGCGCGCCATCCTCGAAAGCGAGGATCGGAGCTCGGGCGCATTCCGAAAACCAGTGCGAACTGACCGGCCCCGGCCGCATGCTGCTCCCCGGCCGTCGAGGTAGTGGCGGGAAGATTTCAGTGTGCGCCGCCCGTTTCCTCCTGTGCCCTCACGATGGCGTCCGCTTCCTTGCCGTATAGCTCCTCGAAGTGATCGAAGGTCTTGGAAAAGTAACCAATGCCCTGCGTCGCCGAGCGCAGCGCCCGCGCCAGATCGTCAAGTGCGCCGCCCGGAACAAGTGCCCGGAAGATGTCCCATCCCTTGGCGTTTTCATCCCGGTCGAAGCCGAGAACCTGACCCTTGAGAGCCGACACGATCTGGACGAGGCTGCCGGAATAGATCGACGGAATGTGAATTTCGCTGCGGAAGACTGGTTGCATTAAAACGGCCGAGCCTTCGGAAAGCGCCTGTCGCACTCCCATTTTCGAAGCAGTCCTGAAGGCGTGTTCCGAACTGTCGACGGCATGGTGCTGACCATCGAACAGCGTTACGCCGACATCGATGACCTGGAAGCCGAGCGGCCCTTTCTCCATCGCTTCGCGCGCGCCTGCTTCGACGGCAGGGATGTAGTTGCGCGGAACGACGCCACCCTTGACGGTTTCGCTGAAGGTGAAGCCCCGGCCGCGCTCGTTGGGGCGAATGCTGAGCTTCACATCCGCGAATTGCCCGGCGCCGCCGGTCTGTTTGCGATGCCGGTAGTGAACCTCGGACGGCTTCGCGATGGTTTCACGATAGATCGGGCGGGGCGTTCGATCTGTTACCTCGATGTGGAAGACGTCGGACAGGGTTCGGCAGAGATCGCGCAGATGTACCGGGCCCTGGGCGCGGACGAGCTGGGCGCCGGTGCCTTCCTCCTGCAGAACGACAAGACCGCGATCCGTCTCGGCAAGTTTTGCCAGCGTTTCGGAGAGTTTGTTTTCATCGCGTTCGCTGCCCGGGACCAGGATCCTTTCAAGCATCGGCGTCGGTGGCTGGGTCCATTCGGGCGGGGCGACCGCCGCGTTTGATGTCAACAGCGACGGGACGGGCAAGTGGTCGGACTTGACTGTTGCGAAGACATCCCCCGGTGCAGGCGTGATCGCCGAGCTGGACCGTCCGTTTGCGGGATCCTGCACGGCGCCGAGGCCGGAGCCGCCGAGTGATGCGCCTTGCCGCAGTCCCTCGCCAAACGCACGCACCAGCACAGTCTTGCCGATATTCTGACGATGATAGGCATGGAAGCTCACGGCGGTCAGCTTGTTTTCATCGACATTGCCCGCACGAGCCAGGCGCTGTCGAAGAGCCGTGACCTGCGGCGCCTCGTGGCGCAGCGCTTTCATCAGCCTCATCATGCCGTTGCCGTGACTTGCGGCGCCGATCAGGACCGGAATAATCCTGTTTTCGCTCAGAACCCGCGATGAAATGGCATAGAGCGCGTCGCTGGGCGGCTCGCGATCTTCGATCAGTTCCTCAAGAAGCCAGTCATCGAATTCGGACAGGTGTTCCAAAAGCTCGCTGCGCGCTTCGTGCTCGCGCTCGGCAGCACTTTCGGGGATTGCGATCAGCGCCGAAGTCTGGCCTTCCCGGTAGCGCCACGCCCGTTCGGAAATCAGATCGCAACTGCCGACGATCTTGTCTCCCTCGCGGATCGGGATCTGGCGAAGCAAAAGCGTGTGGTTGGCGTAGTCTTGAAGCGCGGCGATCACGTCCCTCAGCCGCCCTCTCGGTTCGTCCATCCGGTTGACGAAAAGGATGCAAGGCGTCCCCGAGGCTTCGACTATCCGCAGATAGGGCGCGGCGAGCACAGCCTCCTCGGGTGCCGGAGAAACACACAGAATGCAGGCGTCGCTGGCAAGAAGCGCATGCTGCACATGCGCCAAGGCTTCGTTGGGTCCTGGCGCATCAAGCGCGCACCACGCCTCATTTCCAAAGGTGAATTCCGTGAGGTTCAGTCCATAAGGGGAGCTGGATTTTCTCGGCGTTCCCTCCAACGAGCCGAGCTTTTCGACGACCGTCGATTTTCCAGTCTGCGAGGGTCCAAGTACGGTAAAGCAACGCATCGGCATTCCTCCAACTGCCATAGACACAACTTTCAGCCATCATAGGATGCCCTGAACCGCGGCAAGGCGCCAGAGGCGTTCAGTTTCACAACGCTTTGACCTAAAGACGTAGGAGCTGTTCTCGAATTGCCAGCGGGACTGACCGCAGGGGCTGCAGACGCATCCAAAACGATCGATCCTGTAGTGATTTGTCAGATGCTGCGCCGCCGGCGAGTTGGGCGGAAACGCACCCTCAACCTCCGTCATTCCAGGCCTTGAGCCTGGAATCCATGGCCACAGCCGATGATGCCGGCGTGGGTCCTCGGGTCAAGCCAAAGAGGGAAGACGGCTTGATGGAGGTGGAGGTCGCCGGGGCATTACCGCTTACCTTTTGTTGACTCACCCGCGCTTGAACAATAACTTGGGAACTTGGTCGTGGGGCTTGTCCTCAAATGACGGATCATTCTCTTCAGCGTCGCCTTGCCGTCATCGTCGTTGCCGATGTGGTGGGATATTCACGCCTGATGGAGGCTGATGAAGTCGCAACGCTTGAGAACCTCAGGGAACTCCGTTCGGGCACTATCGAGCCGGCTGTGATGCGTCATAACGGTCGCATCTTCAAGGTCGTGGGCGACGGCTTCCTGATCGAATTCGGCAGCGCGGTGGACGCGGTCGCAGCAGCGTTGGAAATGCAACGAGCCACCACAGCTGTTGAGGCTTCCGAAGACAGGCGCCTGCTTTTGCGCGTGGGCGTCAATCTGGGAGATGTCATCGACGACGGTTCAGACGTCCTCGGCGACGGGGTCAATGTCGCGGCGCGCCTCCAGACGCAGGCAGCGCCGGGAGGTATCTGCATTTCAGCCAGCGTTCACGGCGAGATCGTCGGCGAGATCGCCGATCAGTTCTTCGATGCAGGCGAACGCTACCTGAAGAACCTGACCCGCCCGGTCCACGTGTGGCATTGGCCGGATGCGCTGCAAAGCATATTGCCGCTGCCGGAAAATCCCTCGATCGCTGTATTGCCGTTCACGAATATGAGTGGGAATGAAGCGGACGAGCCTTTCGTCGACGGCTTGACCGAAGACCTGATCACCGACCTTTCCCGCACGGCTGGCCTGTTCGTCATCGCGCGCAATTCCGTCTACGGCTACAAGGGCAAGCCGATCGACGTCCGGCTCGTCGCCCAGGAACTCGGCGTCCGCTACGTCCTCGAGGGGAGCGCCAGACGCGCAATGGGCCGTGTCCGCATCAATGCTCAATTGGTCGACGCGCTTGGCGGCCAGCACTTGTGGGCCGAACGGTTTGACAGGACGTTGGAAGATGTTTTCGAGTTGCAGGATGAGGTCAACGCCAAGATTGTTGAAGCTCTCGTCGGCCGGCTGACCATTCCGACGCCGCGCAATCGGCCGAAGAACTTTGAGGCCTACGACCTGTGTGTGCGCGCCCGCCTGCTGACGGAAGAGTCGCCGCAAACCGAGCGTGAGGCCTATATGCTGCTCCAACGCGCGGTCAAGCTCGAGCCATCCTATGCCGAGGCGCTCGGTCTGCTCGCCTATAACCGTTGGCTTGCCTGGACTCATTTCGGCGAGCCCGAAGATCCGAACCGTCGGATGGCGGTGACATCAGCGCAGAAGGCAGTCGACCTCGATCCCAACGATGCCGGCTGCCGTTACGTTCTGGGGACCATTCTGGCTTATGAGCGGCGATGGGAAGAATCCGAGGCCGCCTTCGCCATGGCCCTGAAACTCGACCCCAACCACGCCGACACCTGGGCCGCCATGTCTGATATGTCCGTGCTGGACGGCAGGATTGCCGACGGACTGGCGCAGATCGAAAAAGCTCTGCGGCTCAATCCCTATCCGGCCTGCTGGTATCTTTGTCACCTTGGGCAGGCGCAATACGCTGCGCGTGACTATGAGGCGGCAACCGCTACACTGCGCAGGAAAGAAACGTATCGCACCAACTCACGCAAATTCCTGGCTGCTGCGCTTGCGCAGTTGGGCCACCATGAGGAGGCGCGGCGAGAAGCGGAATTGTTCCTGATCGCCCACCCTCATTTCACGATCAGTCATTGGCTCAGTTCCCAGCCGCTGCGCGACGCATCTGTACGAGACCACTTTGTCGACGGCTTCCGAAAGGCTGGCCTGCCGGAGACGTGACAGTGGGCGGGGACTGTCCCGACGCGTTTGTGACAATCGCTCCTTTCGACAGCCCAATTGCCGTGCAACATTGATCGTCGTGAATACGTCTAACGAGCCTAATGATCGGATCCCGGCGCCGCGCACACAGCACCTGCCGGCAGCATCCTTCGCACACTTGACCTCGTCACAGGAGAACGAAATGTCCAAATCCATCCTCGACATGTCAATGTCCCTCGATGGCTACATCGCCGACGATAACGATTATCTTGGAGGCGAGGATGGAGAGCGGCTGCACCACTGGGCGAGCGCGGACGGGGAATCCGCTCAAGCCGGGCCTGTCCGTGAATTTGAAGCCGAATGGAAGGCGGCCGGCTCAGTCCTTGCCGGCCGGCGGACCGCCGAGCTCATGGATCACTGGGGAGGCAGTCATGACGGCGCCCCGATCTTCGTGCCCAGTCACCGGCCTCCGCCGCCCGCCGCGCGTTGGGGTTATCCGTTGGTGACCTACGTGAATGACGGAATCGAGAGCGCGATGGCGCTGGCGAAGGCTGCGGCCGGCGATCGGGACGTGCAACTGCGGGGCGGTTACACGGCGCAAGAAGCACTCCGGGCCGGGGTGCTGGACGAGATCCAGATCCATCTGATCCCAGTGCTGCTCGGTCGCGGCCGCCGGCTGTTCGATGTTTTGCCGTCAGAGATCGAGCTGGAGCTTGTCAGGGTAATCGACACGCCGCAGGCGACACACATCCGGTATCGTGTCCGTCGCCCAGCCAGTTCCTAAGGGTCTGGCGCGGGCGCATTTCTGCCAGCTCTGTCCCCACGCTATTATTCGAACGGCAATACGCGCCTAGTCAAGGTGCGAAGCAAACAGCGCTCGCGATGATTGCGCAAGAGCCGATAATCGTAGCGATTTGCGAGGCGCCGCGCTGCCGGCGAGTTGGGCGGAAACGCACCCTCATTCTCGGTCATTCCAGTCCTTGAGCCTGGAATTCCTAGCCACAGCCGAGGAGGCCGGCCTGGGTCCTCGGGTCAGGCCCGAGGACGACGGAGGGGGGACCTTCTGCCGATACAGTATGCGCGCGCCAAAGGCGCACGCACCGCCATCGCAGGCCTCAGCGGAAACCGCGGCAACGGCGAGGCACCAACAGCGCGAACATTGCCACTTCTACTTGTCTTCCCCTTCCGCCTGGATGCGATCCAACACGGCTTCCGGCGCGATGTCCTTCTTCAGCTCTTCGACCTCATGGTCCGCCTCGGTCGGGACTTCAAGCTTCTTTGCAATGGCTTCGACCATGGCGATCAGGCGTGTCGTCTCGTGTTCGTTTAACAAGCTGATCTGGAGGTCGAGGTCGGCGCGGATATTGTCTTGTGCAGCCATTCGGTTCTGGTTGATCAAGACGAACGTCGAGAGAAAGATCGCCTCGACCGAAGCCTCCATAGCGAGAATCACCAAAGAGGGGTCCCAGGGTGGAACCTGCGGGAGCAATCCTACATTGGCGATGATCCAGACTCCGTAAAACACGATGTGAATGTAGACGAACATCATGGAACCGGCGAACTTGCTGATCAAAGCAGCGGAACGCTCCTGAGCAGACGCTGCATTTTGGCTCTGCCGGCGGCGCTGCATGATAGCTTCGATGTTACGGGTTAACGCAGGCGTTAATCCTTCCGCGGGCGGTGTTGTCGGGCTTTTGCGCTCCGGATGGTCGTCGTTCATTCCGCAATCCTCGGATCTGTAATTGATGGTTTCCACCTTTGCCGAAAACTGCCCTACGAAGATCCGGTTCAATGTTGGCTGCAATTCCCTGGTGCGAACGTCGCCCCGGCAATTTGCGCTAAGCGTTGCCACCGTCGTTCTGCAATATCTCGCTTTGAGTGGAGTTGACTGTGGGCGCGGCGAACTCAGACAGCAATCAAGTGTCATGCGGCAACTCTGCGCTGGCGAGTAGGCTTGACCGAAAGATTGCACGCGCTTGACGACCGGGTGACTAGCTACCTCCTCCGCCGCACAGTGTGGAACATTCACCACCGAGCGCGGTTATGGGCCAGTTCAAAGGAGGACGCGGCATGTATCATCACGTCAAAAAGCTCATGTACACCGTTCGGGTGGATGAGCCTGATCCCCGATTCGGAAATATGCTCCTTGAGCAGTTCGGCGGCGCCAACGGCGAACTCGCGGCGGCGATGCAATACTCGATCCAAGGCCTGAACTGCGAGGATCCCGGGCGGAAAGACCTGCTGATGGATATCGGCACCGAGGAACTCAGCCATCTCGAAATCGTCGGCACGCTTGCCAGAATGCACCTAAAACCCTTGAAGTCCGTTCGCGAGGAGGCTGAAGCCGATCCTTTGATTGCCATTGCTGGAGGCGGCGGCGTGAACCTCTTCAATTCCATGGGCAACCCCTGGACGGCCGACTATCTGAAGATAACCGGCGAGCTCGACGTGGATTTGCGAAGCAACATCGCAGCCGAAGCCCGTGCGAAGATCGTCTATGAACGCCTGATCGACTTCTGCCGCGATTCCGGCACGAAGGACGCTCTGCAATTTCTCATGACAAGAGAGATCACCCATATGCGGGCATTCCAGCTCGCACTCGAAAGCATGGGTAGACCTCCCCTCAGTGTTGGAAGAATCGCTCCCACACCGGGGCTCGTCGACCAATTCTTCAACGACTCGACGGGCGAAGGCGACCTCGGCGAGGTCGATGTTCGCGGCCCGTGGAACGAAGGAGAGCCCTGGAAATTCGTCGAGGCTCCGGCGTTCCAGGGGTTCAAGGGCGGCGACGAGACTGCACCGGCAATCGAAGCGCGAAGCGCGCCGCCGGAAAGATCGGAAGGGATCGAGGCGGTGCTCGTGGACGAGCTTCGCGACCTGCTGCATGCCGAAAAGCAGTTGCTCAAAGCGCTCCCCAAGCTGCAGAAGGCAGCCCGCTCCCAGCAACTGCAGACCTTGCTGCAGAAACATCTTGCCGAGACAGAAGCGCAGGTCGAACGGCTGAACGAGTGTCTGCGAATACTCGGCTCCGCGGCAAGAGCAAAACCTTGCAAGGGAATGGCTGGCCTGATCGAGGAGGGTGAAGAGGTGATGGCGGAAGGCAAGAAGAGAGAAGACGCTCCTGCAGATCTAGCTCTCATCAGTGCAGCATTGCGCGTCGAACATTACGAAATTGCCGCTTACACCACCGCGCGTAATCTTGCCCTTCAGCTTGCACAGCCGGCGGTCGCTCGATTGCTGACATTGTCGCTGGGTGAGGAACAGAATGCGGGCCATCTCTTGGATCAGCTTGCTCAACCCCTTATGTCGGCGGCAAGAATGCCTGCCAGCGTCCGTTGACGTGGCTGGTAATCGTGGCACCCGCGGAGGCGTCAGAGGCGCCGCCGGCGGGTGCCGCTTTACGGCAGAAATTGGGCTAAGGCTCTATCGCACGCCTCCCCGTCGAGCTTCCTGGCAGCGGCTCAACTTTGATTTGCGAGATCGTGAGCGCCGACGTAGAGCAAGGCTCAGGCTCAACCGGGGCCAAGCAACGACGGCATCCCTTAGCGTGCTAGAGGGCTAGCCTCGTTCAGATCGTTTCGAATCGCAGTGGCCGCTATGCCCGCCTGCCCCATTGCGGTCCCGATCTGGTCCAAGCCGATGACCACGTCTCCCGCTGCATAAAGGCCAGGAAGGCTTGACCTTTGGTGACCGTCGACGATGACGCAGCCGTTCTCCGACAATTCTGCGCCGACCATAGCTGCCAGTTCCGACCGAACGTCCGATCCTAGCGCCGGGTAAATAGACGAAAACACGCCGATGCTCGAAGCTGTTGCGACTGTGATCCTATCGCGCTCAGGGTCGATAGATTTTATCGGACCTTTCTGGAGGCCGATCCGCAAGTCCCGCAGCCGATTGAGCTCAATCTCCGAGAGCTCGTGTTCCTCTTGCGGAGTAATGATCGTTACGTGTGTCGTATAACTCCGCAGGAACAGCGCCTCTGCAAACGCTCTCGATCCGCAACCGATGACGGCGACAGGCTTGTCGGTGATCTCGAACCCGTCGCAGACAGGGCAGTAGCGGATAAGGCCGCGCGCAACAGCCCCGTCATGACGCTCGGCCAACATCGGTGGTTTGCGGTCCACGACGCCGGTGGCGAGAAGGACTGTTCGCGCTCGCATGCCGCCACGGCTGGAAACAACGTGAAAGCCGTCATGCTCCTGCTGAAGCTGTCTGATGCCCTCACTGCGGATCTCAACTTTGTACCTTTGAAGCTGCGTGCGCATCCTGGCGAGAAGCTCCCTTCCGCTGATACCCTCCGGGAACCCTGCGAGGTTATGGGAAATCGGAATGGCGGCGGCACGACTGCTATGGTCGTCGAATACGGTTGTCGAAAGGTGATAGCGCGCAAGATAAACGGCCGCAGTCAAGCCAGCAGGTCCACCTCCGATGATAATGCAGTCGCGCATCGTGTCTCCAGACCGTCGCCGCTCAAGATGTCGTAAGGCGTTGGAATAACTCACATCGCCTGCATCGACCAGGTAGATCGCTCCGAGGAAGCCGTCCGGCGTCTGCTGCTCTTCAGGCGGATACCAAGATGGTAATCATCGCTAGTGCAAAGCCAACGCCGGCCCCAGCGAGGCCCGGTGTCATATAACCGGTAAATCTCCCGGCTTGACCGTGCCTGATCTCCTCAGCCGTCCCGAGAACGGCCGCCAGGCCGGCAGCAATCCAGCATGCAAGCGTCAACGTCCCCAAAAGTATCGCCCAGTGCGGTGCGTCGATTGAAAGCACGGTCATGCGAATACCCTCGCGGCGAGCGCCGCCTCCATGAACGCCCTGCGGGCTCCCTCGGCACTTCCACGGCGAGCGATGGCATCGACGCATCTGCGCTTGGCGATGCCGAACTCACGAGAATTGGTCGACGGCCAGCGATGGAGAAGCGCCGCAAGCGCCGCATCCGGGCCCTCAATGCGCTCACGCATGCCGTCGCCGATCCGGATGTATACCGGTGGCTTCCAAGTGAGATGGAAGTCGACGTCGATAACGTTTTCCATTGCAGACCTCATTGCCAGGCTTTCCCCGACAACCGGCTTCAGGTGTCCGGGTTCCCAAGCCGTAATGGTTGGTCCGTTATCGGACAGCTTGGAAGAGAGGATGGGAGAAGACGAACCGCTCGGAGGACATCATGAATCTGTTCAGCGCCGCCGACGAGCGCTTCGGCGGGACCGACATACTGGTCAACAATGCCGGCATCATAAAGCTGGCTCCGATTGCCGATATCGGCGACGCGAGTTTCGAGCAGCAGATCGCCACAAACTTCACAGGGACATTCCGCGCCGTTCGCGAAACAGCCCGTCGGCTCCACGATGGTGGGCGCATCATCAATTTTTCTTCCGTCGTCGGCGCTTACGGGCCGACTTACGGCGTCTATGCGGCAAGCAAAGCCGCCGTCGAGGCGATCACGCACGTCGGCTCGAAGGAGCTCGGCCGGCGCGGCATTACCGTCAATGCGGTGGCGCCCGGTCCCGTTGAGACCGAACTGTTCATGTCCGGCAAGCCCGACGAGCTGGTCCAGAGAATCGTCGGTACCATTCCGCTCGGGCGCCTGGGCCAACCGGATGACATTGCCTCAGTCGTTTCCTTCCTGGCCGGCCCGGAAGGCGGTTGGGTGAACGGTCAGGTGTTACGCGCCAATGGCGGCATGATCTGAAGCAGAACCCACAAGAAGGGAGATTCCAATGCCATTCATTAATATAAAGACACCTGAGGGCGCGCTTAGCCGCTCCCAGAAGGAAGAAATCGTGCACCGCGCCACCGACATGCTGGTGGAGTACTTCTCCGAGGCGGCACGGCCACACACAATGGTACTGATCGAGGAAGTGAAGGACGGCGGATACGGGCGTGCCGACGAGATTTTCATCCTTCCGGATGCCTATCGCGTCAAAGGAGACGGTTGATCCCGGAGTGCTCGGAGCTGGTGCGGAGGTTCCCCACCAGCTTGCATAACCAGGCAGAGAGCGCCGGTCTGGAGACGCGAGCAGCGTGATCTGCCACGCCATTTTCGCGCAGCGGGCGGTGTCCGGATTTATGAGGGGATGATCGCACCAGGGATACGGTGGCAGCAATCTAGTTGGCGGGCGGATTGGTTACTCTTGCAGGTTGCTCAGCAGGTTTCGACTGCCTCATGTTCTTATTGGTATGGTCCGCGACGAAGGAACAAACACAAGGCCCGGGGAGTTAATGCGGTAGTCGGGCGTAAGCGTAATCGGAGCGTGGCGCTCTCCCCATCCCTCGGGTGTCCGAGGTTGCTTCCAGCTTTCGAGCTGTGACGCGGGGTTCGAATCCCTGCCCCGACAGCCATATCCGCTCAATCGAACAAAGCCTGCGATTTCTCGTCAGGATACCTAACCTATAGCACTCCTTCTCTGAGGGATGCCTGATCACCTCGCCATCGAACTGCACCACTAACCTGCGGGTACAAGCTGGCTAAGCCCACGATCCCTCGAAACAAAGATAGCTGAAATCATGCAGTCTCCTCCATCAGTGATGGATGCTTCCCTCCGGCCACAGTGCTTTCACCCTCGCAGCCTTCTCCTCGTGAGTGTTTCTGTCATCCAATGCATAGTTCGGCACGACCCGGTTCGAAAACTTTTCATTTAGACCGAAGAAGGCCTCTATGTGCAAATGGTCGTCGTCCGCCAATCGCACGGCGACAGAATGCGTCTTTCGAGAATCGAAGGAGAGCTTCTTTCGATGGCGCTGGGATCGTTTTCCTCACAAGACGCCAGGATGCTACCTGTCTCGAGGTCCAAACGACTCGTTTGCGCGGCGCAACTTATCCGGGCGCTGACCACTAGCTCTGACTGTGCCTCAGGCTTTCTAATTAGCCCGGCGGTCGTATCAGCCGCCTTGCGGGCGGAAACGACGCCTCATGAAATTCGATGCGTTGAAGAGTTTGAAGGAGTTCACGGAGCGTCAAACCCATCTCGTTGATCCTCATCAGCCAAGGAACCGTCGCGGCGCCCCGATTCAACCTTTCAGACCAATTCGGCTAATGGAAAAGGATTACGGAACGCGGCGCATCAGTTCAGGTTAGATGATTGCGCGGCATCCCTCGGAGGATACGAGCTGGTACTAAACGTCAAATCTTTGCTCATTGGAGGAGGCTTTCCGATGAAGATCGCCCAGATCGCACCCCTTGCTGAAAGCGTCCCACCGAAGCTTTACGGCGGAACGGAGCGCATTGTCTCTTATCTGACAGACGAGCTGGTCCGTCAGGGCCACCAGGTAGCGCTTTTCGCCAGCGGCGACTCTGTTACTGACGCCAAACTGGTAGCGTGCTCGCGCATCGCCCTGCGTCTCAATCCTGCAGTCAGGGACCACGTGCCGCACCATATTGTCATGCTGGAGGAGGTACGCCGCCGGGCACACGAATTCGATGTCCTACACTTCCACATTGATCTGCTGCATTTCCCATTGATTATGGACTTCGCGGACCGAACCGTGACGACGCTGCACGGACGGTTGGATCTACCGGACCTTCGAACATTCTACCAAGCTTTCCCGGACATACCGCTGGTGTCGATCTCAAACAATCAGCGGCAGCCGATGCCGCCGGTCAACTGGGCAGGCACCGTTTACCATGGGCTCTCGGACGAGATTCTACCCTTCACCGCAAAGCCGAAAGGAAACTATCTTGCTTTCCTCGGGCGCATCTCGCCGGAGAAGCGACCCGATCGAGCCATACAGATTGCTGCTAAAGCAGGGATCCCCCTGAAGATCGCGGCGAAGATCGACAATGTCGACAAGCATTACTGGGAAACGGTGATCGAGCCTCTGGTGAAGAGCCATAGAAACGTGGAGTTCATCGGAGAGATCAACGAACATCAGAAGGCGGATTTTCTCGGAAATGCCGGTGCATTGCTCTTCCCGATCGACTGGCCAGAGCCCTTCGGAGTGGTGATGATCGAGTCAATGGCATGCGGAACCCCAGTCATTGCGTTCGGCTGCGGTTCCGTCCCGGAAGTGATTGACGTCGGTATTTCCGGTATAATCGTCGATACAGTCACCGAAGCCGTGGAAAACATCGACCGAGCGCTGCGCCTGGACCGCCGCAGAGTTCGCGCAACGTTCGAAAAGCGCTTTTCTGCAAAGCGCATGGCGCGCGATTATCTCGATATCTACCGAACTCTGCCAGGTGTACGTACCCATGGTGCACGCATGCGCCGTGCGACCAGGGCTGCTCTCGGGGTGCAGACCGCTGCATGATGGCGAAGATGGTGGCTGCGACACCGTTTGAAGATCAACTGATTACCGGCGCTATCGATCTCGGTTTCGATTTACGATTTGGGGTATCGCTGCATCAATATCTACTTCGGCAGCCAGTTGACCGTGGGCGTCCCAAATCTCGATTGCCTGCGGGAAGGATACCAGGAACAAGTTGCTGCGAAGGCTTCCTGAGGAGGTTTTTGAACATATCGCATCGGACCTGAAGCGTGTTGATCTTCCAGTCCGCCGCTCGCTTGTTGAACCTAATCGACCAATTGAGCACGTTTGTTTTATCGAGAGCGGTCTGGCTTCAATGGTGGCCGTGGCTTCGAACGGAATAGGCATTGAGGTGGGTCAGATTGGATACGAGGGGATGAGCGGATATCCGGTGGTGCTCGGCGTCTATCGGATGCCAAACCGCGCTTTCATGCAAATTTAAGGGGTCGGGCTAGACTGCCCACCAGCCGCTTCCTGCCGCTCTTGCGCGACGAAGCAACTCGTCTAATGTTTCTCCGCTACGTTCACACGCGGGAGCTGCAACTGGCTTACTCGGCTTTGGCGGCGGGCCCCATACAACATGCACCAGCGCCTCGCGAGATGGCTGCTCATGTGCCATGACCGTCTTCTTGTTGACGATATGCCTGTTACTCACGAGTTTTCGGCGTTGATGCTTGGCGTCAGGCTTTGCAGAGGGCCACTTCAGCATGATTCAATGCGCTCTGGGTTTGGAATACTTCGGACAGGATCATAACGCCTCACTCTCCTATGCTAAAGGGAGGGGGAACGCGACGGTTCAATCTGGCAGGATGTCTTGAGGCGTCGGGCCGTGCGGAGCGTCGCTTGGGAGCTGACCGGTAAATTGACTCCGCACGACCCAACAGTGGACCGTAAGAGGAAGGCATTACGCGAACTGGAACTAACTGGCTTTCTCCCGCGATCCGGTGAGTCAACCTCATTGTCCCAATGTGGTTCCGGTACGATGCCGGACACAAAAAAGCCCCGCCGAAACGGGGCAAGTCTGGACAACACGGATCGCACAGGAGGAACACCCGTGCTTTCCTGTTACTTCGACGAAAGAGGGGCTGGCTAGGTTCCGTTACGGCGTTGGAGAAAGTTGAACTCAGTTCGGCATCTGGCACAGTTAGTCGCATCAACGGACGGATTTGCTGGAGAGTGCAATCTGAGCATATTTCGACGGCGTCGGCGATGACGCCAAGTTCGTCAGCGGCGGTGGCGCTGGCCCGCCGAATGGGCGGCCGGTCTAAATTTTCCGGTCGGAAGGCGGCACAGAGATCGGAGAGGCAGGCCGAGGCGGGAGGTTGGTCGAAGAGCCGGAACTCCGGGGACTTTTCACCGGCTCGGTACAAATCGCAAACGAGAGTCAAACCCGAATTAAAACGGCTGGAATATTCAAGGTGCATCTCACCGCGATTGTCATAGTGAGCCTGCAACAAATGCACCCCGATTATCCAACCGGGCGGGTGATCATCAGCCAGAGAATTCCCAGCACCGCCGCGAAAGCCGGAAAGCCGAAATAAAACCAGGTCCAGAACAGCCGATGGTATCGCGCCGGCAGCGGCTCACCATTTGCAGCTGCTTCTTTCGCAATCTTGCGCATCTCCATCTGCATCCAAACGACCGGCAGCCAAAAAGCACCCGTGATGAGATAAAGAACGATCGACCAAACGATCCAGCGCTCCCAAAGGGAATAGCCGACATACCAGGCGAGCGCTATGCCGGTGACCGGCTGAGCGATCACGGCGGTTGTGGTGAAGACGAAATCCGCAAAGACAACGATCCGCGCGACGGCGGCCACGGTCGCTGCATGGCCGGTGCGATGCGCGACCAACATGAAAAAGGCGATGCCCGCGCCGGTGCCGAGGAGAACGGTGGCGCCGATGATATGCAGGAATTTCAGCACGAAATAGGTCATCGCTCCTCCAAGATTGCGAGAGCAACCAGGTGCAACACGAGGATCGGCCATATCTTTGTCAACGGGCCAAGCGGCTCATTCCATAACTCCGGCAATATCGCGGTGGCGGCCGCCGCATAGAAGAGTGACAGCAGGACAGCTGCGTAAAGGCCCCACCGCGCAGTGCGGCGTATGGCGATGGCGCATCCTATCGCGATGTCTGCAAGTGCCCCGGCAATAACGGTTGATGCGGCCAAACTACCTGCCCCGCCCCCCATCATCAGTTCGACACCCTGCTCGAAACCCGATGTCAGCGAGATTATTCCCGTCGATATCCAGAAGAGGGGCAGCAGCACAAAAGTGACGGGCTTCAGGAAGTAGAGTTTTGCAAACCAACGCTCCTGAACCGAAACAGGCCGACGCGCCAGAGCTTCGTCCAACGATGACGGCCGGATACCCGTAGCGGCTATCCATTCGCTGGGATCACCGACAGCGCCGCGCGCGATCTCCCTTGCGGCCGTGCTTCGAACCGGCGGCCGCCAGCCCAGCAATCCCGCAATATCGCCCAACCAATAGAGAAGGCTGGCGAGCGGGCGGGGCAGCAGATAACGCTTGGCCGGACGCCAGCCAAGCCATCTGCGGTATCGCGTCACAATCTCTTCAAACTCGAGCGCCTGCGGGCCGACGACTTCGAGCGAGATTTTCGACGGGGCCGTTTTGTCGAGCAGCCGAATGACGGTTTCGGCGACGTCTTCGAGCTGCACCACCTGAAGTTTCCCAGTCGATGGCATCACTGGCAGAAACGGCAGCGCCGCAAGTCCGCGAAATAACGCACTGGAGCCGAAGGCAGCATCACCAAGGATCACGGATGGACGCAGTATTACCCAGTCGAGATCCGTCTCCATTAAGGCCATGTCGCCGGAAAGTTTCGTCCGCGAGAACGTCGATGGCTGTTGCCGATCCACTCCAATTGCCGAGAAATGAATCACACGGCGCACGCCGGATTGCTCGCATGCGCGGAACAGCGCTCCCGGTCCCTGCGCGTGGACGCCCGCCATGTTGTGGGTCACTCCGTCCTGCAATGCCCCGGCGCAATTGACGACGGCGTCCATTCCCTCGAGATGATGCAGCCAGGCAGACGGCGCCACTGCTTTGGCCACATCGATTTCAACCCAACTGCCGGTGCTTTCAACCGGCCGTTTTCCAGGACGCACCACACGGATGATATCATGTCCGCATGCCGCTAGCCGGGCGCAGACGGCACTGCCAACAAGTCCTGTTGCGCCGGTAACAAGGATTTTCATATGGACGACCTTCGCATTCAAAAGCCCGAAACTGTGCGTGCAGGATTTCGTTCCAGCGCCCTTCGTGACAATGCCGGGATAACTTTTGAATTGCGTCGACCCAGCCATTCCGAGTGCTTGAGTTCCTGGATCGCGTCGGCTCAAGGCGGCGAGTTGGGTGGAAACGCACCCTCATTCTCCGTCATCCCAATGACGATGGCCATAGCCGAGGACGCCGGCGTGGGTCCTCGGGTCAAGCCCGAGGACGACGGAGGGGTGAACCTTCTGCCGACACAGTATGCGCGCGCCTCCATAAAGGCGCACGCACCGCCATCGCAAGCCTTAGCGGAAACCGCCGCTCGCGACCAGCCGTTCGCCGGTCAGCCAGCGGGCATCGTCGGAAGCGAGGAAGACGGCAACATCGGCGATATCGTCCGGCTGGCCGATGCGGCCGAGCGGCGTCTGGTCGGCCATGTTCTGTTCGAGATCGGAGCCGATGACGCCGGCCGTGTGGGTGCCCTCGGTCTCGACCATGCCCGGCAGAATGGCGTTGACGCGGATCTTGCGCGGGCCAAGCTCCTTGGCAAGCACGCTGTTGATGCCCTCGACGGCGCCCTTGGTGCCGGTGTAGACGGCAGTGGCCGGCAGCCCGATGCTGGTGACCACCGAGGAGATGTTGATGATGCTGCCGCCCTCGCCGAGATGCTTGGCCGCTGCCTGGGTGGTCAGGAGAACGCCGAGAACATTGACGTCGAACATGCGGCGATAGTGCTCCTCGGTCACCTCGCCGATCGGGGCGAATTCATAGACGCCTGAGTTGTTGACCAGCACGTCGAGCTTGCCGAATTCCTTGACCGCGGCATCGACCACGCCCTGCGCCTGTTCGGCCTTGGAAACATCGCCCTGCACCGCGATGGCCTTGCCGCCGGCCGCGCCGATCGCCTCGACCACGGCGTCGGCTCCGGCCTTGCTCGAGGCGTAATTCACCACCACTTCAGCACCTTCAGCCGCCATCGCTTTGGCAATCGCGGCGCCGATGCCCTTGGAGGCTCCCGTGACCACTGCGACCTTTCCTGTGAGCTTAGCCATTTCTTGTTCCTTCTGATCCGGATGGCCGCCGGAATTAGCGGCCTTGTTCCGTAGTTCAGAAATTCGGAACTGTTGATCTCGATGTCAAGTGGCCCTATATAAAATTCATGCGACCGATTTTTCACCCCGCCCTGGAGGACATAAAACCCGAGGCGATCCTCTATGCGCTCTCTGATCCGGAGCGCGTCGCGATCTTCGCCAAGCTCGCCGGCACCGCCTGCGGCGGCACCTGTTCAGCGCTCGCCGATCTCGGCGACCGCGTCATTCCGAAATCGTCGCTGTCGAACCATTTCAAGGTGCTGCGCGAATCCGGGCTGATCCGCAGCGAGCGCCAGGGGGTGGAGATGCGCAACCAGACCCGCTGCGCCGAGCTCGACGAGCGCTTTCCCGGGCTGGTCAGGGCGATTCTGACGGCTTATGGCCAGCTTCCCGAACAATTGAAGACGGGTTGACGGTCCTTGAATACCTTCGATGGGTGCTGCCGGTGCAGGCCTGGGTCCTCGGGTCAAGCCAGAGGACGACGGAGGGTGGGGAGGCGATTGCGGCAAAGCAGACCCCTGGCAAAACCAAGACATCGCGCTTTCTGATCTCACCGCCAAACTTCATCACTCACCGTTAGCCGACGCGCCATCCGCTGCGAATTTGGCAGAACGTACCTTCAAACTCCGTCATCCCGGCCTTGCGCCTCAGTCCCTGAGTCTGGGATCCATGCCCGGCTGATCGAGACTTGCCGACGCGTTATAAGGCTTTGGCAGAAACTTATAACGAAGTGAAATGAGGACTTCGCAGCCTATGCAATATGGAAGTCATGTTGCCCTCCTGAAGCCATTGTGATGTCGCTGCCATTGCCGGCCAACGGCTACGCAGCCCTGCCGGCGCGGCCTAAGGCGGTTGCCATTCGTCGTCGCGCAAAAAGTTAACGAGATCGCGCACTCGGCTTGCGTCACCCCGGGGCTTTGAGCCATGGGTCCCGGTTGCGTGTGCCCCTCACCCTAACCCTCTCCCCGTAGTGACGGGGAGAGGGGACGTGCCCTGCGAAAGGTCGGCGTGGGACGGAGAGCATGCGGCATATCCCCTTCTCCCCGTCAGAACGGGGAGAAGGTGCCGGCAGGCGGATGAGGGGCAACACGCATCGTCCGGCTTTTTTCACACCTCAGCGGACGCGACCGCGGCGCTGATGGCGTCTGCGAGTTCCCGCGCAATTTAGTTAGAACACAACCATACGTATTTGCCTTTGGTTTAAGTTCCGCTGTTAGTGATTGCGCATCGCGATCGGGTTGTGACACAGCCACCACGGGAAGGCCGCCTTTGCATGTTGCATCATTTCATTGCTAACCGATCCGCCAATTTCGGAATCATGGAGGCGGCACAGGGATGATCAGAGTTTGTTCGTTGGTCGTAGGGTGTCTGCTGGCCGTGTCCGGCGTGCTGTTCAGATCTTTCTGGTTGTCCGAATGGGGTGTGCCCAGCTTCATCTTCCTCGCGTGGCTCCTGGCCCTCGGCTTGGGGTGGGGAGCAAAGGACAAGCCGTACTCGATCCGCTTCGGGTTCATCTGCGCCAGCGGCATCGCGCTCGTCCTTCTGGCCACGGTCTACGTCCACCGCTATTTCGGCATCGCCCTGTTGCTCGCGCTCGTTTATCTTGGCGCCAAGACGAAATTCTTTGAACGCCAGTGGGGAGCCGCTCCGACCGGCCGGACGGGCAACCAGCAGCAATGAGCCCCTAGTTGCAGCGAGGCATCGTCACACTCGAGTCGAACTTCACGGTGGAGCACCCTGCCCGTCCTCCCTTACCAATCCGTAAGTTGCCGCCAGACTGTCGTCTCGGCTAGATCTGGCCACTCCAGGCATGTCGGGAGCGGCCGATGCGAATCCTGCTGATCGAGGACGATAGCAAGACGTCCGATTATATCGCCAAGGGCTTCTCCGAGGCCGGGCATGTCTGTGACGTCATCGGCGACGGCCGCGACGGGCTGTTTCAGGCGCAGCGCGAGGCCTATGACGTCATCGTCGTCGATCGCATGCTGCCGGGCCTCGACGGGCTGGCGATCGTGCGTTCCCTCAGGGCTGCCAAGGTCGGCACGCCGGCGCTGTTCCTGACCTCGATCGGCGGCGTCGACGATCGGGTCGAAGGGTTGGAGGCCGGCGGCGACGATTATCTCACCAAACCCTTCGCCTTCTCCGAGCTTCTGGCGCGCGTCAATGCGCTCGGCCGCCGCCCGCCGGTGCAGGAGCAGCGCACCGTCTTGAAGGTCGCCGATCTCGAGCTCGATCTGATCCGGCGGGAGGCGCGGCGCGCCGGCCAGGTGATCGAGCTGCAGCCGCGCGAATTCACCCTGCTCGAGGTGCTGATGCGCGGCGAAGGCCGGGTCATCACCAAGACGATGCTCTTGGAGCGGGTCTGGGATTTCCACTTCGACCCGAAGACCAGCGTCGTCGAGACCCATATCAGCCGCCTCAGGGCCAAGGTCGACAAGCCGTTCCAGGCTCAGCTGCTGCACACGATCCGCAACACCGGATACAGCCTGCATGCCCCTCGAACAGGATGATTTCAGGCCCATCGGCCTGAAAATCTCAAATCCTGTTCGCAATTTAAAGAGTAAGAGCATGATGCCGTCCGAAAACCGCGCACACTTTTCGGCATCATGCTCTAGCCTGCGCAGGAGCACGCCGTTTCGCCTGGCCGTCACCTTCGGCGTGCTCTTCGTCGTCGCCTTCGTCTTCAGCGGCGCGATCATCTATCACATGCTCAGCCTCGGCCTCGGCCGCGATGTCGACCAGTCGCTGAGCGAGCTGAATTCACTGATTGTCTCGACCTATCAGCCCGGCGACACCGAAGATCTGATCAACACGCTGAATAATTATGCAAGCTTCCAGTCGACCTCCGACGGGCTCTATTCGCTGACCGATGCCGGCGGGCGCAAGCTTGCCGGCAATTTCACAGCACCCCGCATCCCGAACGGCGTCTATACCGTCACCTCGGGCGATGTCGGGCTCAAGGGGCATGAACGCTACCGGATGCAGGTCTCGAAGATCGGCCCCTACAGCCTTGTCGTGGCCGAGAACTTCAACGATGCCGACGAGATGCTGCGGATCGTGCTGGTGAGCTTCGAATGGGCGGCCGCCATCGTCGTGGCGACGGCGATCGGCGGCGGCGTCTTTCTCGCCGTTCGCGCCCAGGCGAGACTGGACCGGGTCGCCAACACCATGAACGAGGTCTCCCACGGCGCGCTCGACGCCCGCATTCCGATCACCGGCAACGGCGACGATCTCGATACGGTGGCGATCCAGATCAATGCGGCGCTGGAGCGGCTGCAGCGATTGGTCGAGAGCATGCGGCAGGTGAGCGCCGATATCGCCCATGATCTGAAAACGCCTCTCAACAGGCTGCGCCTGACGCTCGATGCTGCCGCGGCCGAGAATGACCGGCAGGCGGATGTCTCGGCTCTGCTCGACGAAGCCAGAAACGAGAGCGACCGGATCAATCTCACCTTCGAGGCGCTGCTGCGCATTTCCCAGATCGAGGCCGGCGCCCGCAAGGAGCGTTTCCAGGCGACAGATCTCGACGCCGTGCTGAGCGTCATCTCCGAGGTCTATGGCGATGTCGCCGAAGATGCGGGGCAGTCGTTCCGGATCGCCGCGCGCGCTGCCGCCGTCATCTGGGGCGACCGCGATCTCCTGACGCAGTTGATCGCCAATCTGGTGGAGAACGCGATCAACCACTGCCCGGCCGGAACCGGCATCACGCTTTCGCTCCGCCGCCAGAAAGACCGCGTCGTCCTTCTCTCGGTCGCGGATACCGGCCCCGGCATACCCGCCGAGGAAAGGGAAAAAGTCTTCCGGCGCCTCTATCGGATCGACAAGAGCCGCACGACGCCGGGAAGCGGCCTCGGCCTCAGCCTCGTCAAGGCGATCGCCGAGCTGCATTCGGCCGAGATCTCCCTGGCGGAGAATCATCCCGGCCTCCGCGTTTCGATCGCCTTCCCATTGATGCCGGAGAAATCCTGAGCCGCCATGCCGCGAGCCTGATGAAGCGGGCAACAAAACGGCGGATTTCGGCCGCAGCGCGAAAGGGCAGCACGCTCCACGGCCTGCGGCGGCCGAGCCGGTAGGCCGAAAGCCCCGCCTGGATCTGCGAGCAGGGATCGGCCCTTTGGCTCACCGGCAGCGGATCGACGAAGCAGGCGCGCAGCCCCTCATCGAACTCCAGGTCGAAGGCGAGATCATAGGGCAGCCGCATCGGCAGCATCGCCCCAACAATCCAGCCCGCCGCCTTGCGGTTGATCAGATAGGCGCCGGAGCCCTTCTCGCGGGTCAGCGCGATGGCGAGCGAGCGGGCGGCGGTCAGCGGCTCAACCCGGTGCTTCCGCCCGGAATTGACCGTCGAGAGCCGCAGAATGTCCCACTGCGCCTCGTGCTGGAGGGCTGCCTCGAGCAGCTCGGCGAAATCATCGTCGAAGTCGAGGTCGTCTTCGAGAATGAGGGCGAATTCGGCATTGCTGCCGAGGAAGCGCCTGGCGCATACGACATGGCTGAGATAGCAGCCGATCTCGAAAAGGTTCGGCCGGCGGCCGTGCCGGCGGAGATAGGATCTCTCGTCGAAGTCGGGATGCGGCAGGCTCAGCCCCGCCCCGTCGACCGCCGCCACGCGCTCATAGGCAAGGCCGAAGCCTGACAGCAGCCGTTCCATCCGGAACCGGCGCAACGGCGCGCGGTCGAGATTGATGAGATAGGTATTCACCCGCAGGCTGACCGGATGAAAGGCCGGCATAAGGGCGGCAGGCGTGGCGCGCATATTCATGAGACTTGGCCTCGACTTGGCAATGACGGCGCCAAACCTGCACTGCCAATCTCACCGGGACTTCGCCTGAATCATACATTTTCGTAAGCTGCGCCATCGCCGGCCGAGCGATGCATTCTTACGGATTGGTATTGTCCCGGCAAAAAGCCCGTAAGAATGCCGCGCTACATCTCGCTTGCTGCACGCAATGGGTCACTTCCCTTCCCGCGATCATGACGACATCAATCACGCCTTCGATGACGACGGCGACCCATTGCGTGCCGCGCCGGAGTCAGAAACTCGCGTCGGCCGGAACCCCTAATTTCCGGCATGACGCTCGATCGAGTGGGCGAGGTCGATCCATTGAGGGCGATTGTCCCACCAATGAACGTGATCGGGCGCAGGAAAGGACGGATCGGCGAATGTGCCGGCCGCGATGACGACGGTGCCGGGGAAGTATGCGCCGGATCTGGAAAACCCGCCGCCACCGCAGATCCGGCAGAAGGCTTTCATCACATCCGGCACGGCTTCGCCCTGCGGAAACCATAGGGAATAGTCTCCCGAAACGATCCGGACATCTTCCTCACGGAACCATACATTGTGGGCGAGAGCGCTACCGGATGCGCGCTGGCAGCGCGTGCACGTGCAGACGTGATTGTGCACCGGATCGCCATCGACCTCCAGGCACAGGGCGCCGCAGTTGCACTTGGCATGAAAGACTGGCATTTGGCTCATTCCCTGTTCATCTCACGGCGGAGTGCCGTTGTTCAGATCGTTCTGACGCGCCTCGCATCCAAAATACTTCGTCGGTTCGGGAACAACGGGCTTCGCCGATCGTAAGGTCTGCGGGCCGTGCGGAGGTGCTTATAACACAGCCATGCACTTCGATACTCTGTGCGGCCCACTCCGGTCAAAGCCAGGCCCGCATTCTTGCCCACTTCTGATCCGCATCGCGATTGGAGCCGCACCCGCACCCTCGGTCATCCCAGGCCTTGAGCCTGGGATCCATGCCACATCTGATGAGGCCAAACGTGAATCCTCGGGTCAAGCCCGCCGCTCACAGCCGCGATGTCTCGACGCGCAACGCGAAGGCAATCGCGCGCCGGTGAGCCCCACGACGCGACCTGTTACAGAGCGATAAAGGACGCCCCCGGCCGGCCTTTATGATATCCCCGATCCCTAGTAGGGAGGGCTGAAGCCCCAGGCAGCAGGCTCGAGGTAATCACGGGGTGGCTGCATTTCATCCATACCCACCGGCCGGCGCGTCAGCGTCACTATTTTGAACCTCTCGCTGTCTCCCCAGCCAGACCAGTGGTCGTCAATCAGCGGTATGCCGTCCGAAGTCAAGCATTGTCTTAGACCCATATCAGCCATATTTGGTGTCCGGTCATACCATGCGCAGTCCTCGCCGAGCAGCTGATCCTGCTGTCTCATGTCGACCATCCCATAAATCTCGTCGAATCTCCTGAACTTCGGCGCGGGAATCGAGGAGGAGCGGACAGCTTCGAACATGCGCTCCCCCTTGGATGCGGAATATCGAAGCCCCTGGTCTTCAAGCTCGTTCCAGACGGTGATCAGGATCGATCCATCTCCACCGTCGCGCTGTCGGAGCCACCAGGGATAATGACGCAACAGCCTCTCTTTGGATCTGTGGCTAACCAGCTCCGCCTCGAAGTCTCCAGGATTTGGGGTGTAATCGTCGTAACGTGGCCAGGGCGCGAGCCAGGTGCCGGCTTCGAGAAGCTGCATAGGCGGTCGTACCACCGCTTCCGGCACAGGCCCGCGCCGCAGATCCGTCAGCCGCGTCTCGGACATGACCTCCCCGCTGGAGAAAAGGACTTTCGTCGCGATCTCTATTCCGTCCTCGGTCAGGCAAGTCATCCAATTGGGACGGGTCTCGTCCCTGTCCATGCGCCGGACGATCTGCCGCCAGCGACACTGCTCACCGCCGACGGTCTCGACCTCATCCGTTTCCCTGACTTTCGTGATGCCGTCATAGTCTTGAGATGGTTCGACCTGCCTGACCTGAAATGACAAGATTTCACCATTCCTCCTGGTTGCCCTCAGAACCACGTTCTTGAAGAAATGTCCGTAAGAAAGGTCCGTTTCTTCGTTTCGTTGCTCTTCAACACGTGTCCAGCCTTTGTGATGCTGGACGACCCGCTGGCGGTCCCCTTTGGCACTATGGCCGTCACGCACGATCATCTTTGCGGTATAGTCGGGCACATCAGGACTGGCGAAAAACGGAACCTCGCTCGCAAAGGCGGAACCGGCCGCAATCGTGATCACTGCGAAAACAATCAATCTGTACATGATACTCCTCAGCGGGAAGGCGCACACAACCAGTGGAATGACAGGCGCAGCGACATATCAGCCGCAGCTGAACTGCTCGAGCGAGGTCCCCGCCGGAACGAATCCGACCTCCTCGCCTCGTCCTCGGCCTTTTGTCGTCGCCACCAACCCAAACCTGCCAAGGTATTTGAGGCCGGCATAGTACCTCGACGCGGGTGGCGAGCCACGAATCTCTCCGCTCGCTTCGTTTGCTCGTACGTATTCGAAGAGGCGGGGCGCGCCGGGATCGATGCCCTCGTCGGCGGGGTCAGATCCAAAGAATGACAGGCGTTCTGCAAGCGGCGTCCGTTTTGGAATGCTGCCGTTATGACAAGTCGTCCAATAGGCATCTCGTTCCGGCTGGAAGAAATGCAGCCGGTAGCCGGTTCCGAAATAGTATGTCTTTCCGTCATCGCTGACATAGACAACCATCCCGGAATTATAGGGCTTTTTCCAAATCTTGGTCCACTCGCTCGATTGCGACGGCCAAACTGCGCCGAGCTTTTTAAGGGCAAATCGCTCTTCCATGCCCAGACCCCACGCCACGCTGTAGGTCAATTGATAGCCAGCAGGCTCAAGCCGAATGGTGGTCGACCGCACCATCGCCGCATGCCAGGCGGCGTAAACGAGACAGACTGCCCCGATCATCACCAAAACGTAGCGCATACTGCCCCTTGGAGTTCCTCATCTACTGCAATTTTTAGCTGCAGTCTCTCGTTTGTGGAACCACCAATTTTGGATGGCCGAATGGCACATCCCGGTTTGCCTGACGTAAACGCAGGCCGGTGTCGTTCCATTCGGCTTCGACCGCCACGTCCGGCGAAAACACCCGCCCCGACCTCCGTCATCCCAGGCCTTGAGCCTGGGATGCATGGCCACATCTGACGGAGCCAGCGTGGATCCTCGGGTCAAGCCCATTGCTGTCCGGTTCGGACCGCGGACTTGCCCCTCACCCTAACCCTCTCCCCGTAAACGGGGCGAGGGGACGTGCCCTGCGAGACTGCTTGGGGACGGAGCGGCTGCGGCTCAGTCCCTTCGCCCCGCGAGCGGGGAGAAGGTGGCGGCAGCCGGATGAGGGGCCGTGTTCACCGGTCTCCTGGGGATGTCGCCTGACATTGAATTTCCGCTCGTGTCTCGGTTGGAGGGAAGCGTCTGAAAGTAAAAAGAATCAACCCCATCCACCCAGTCCATATTTTAAAGCGGACAGCAGTGGGTCAAGCCCTGGAATGACGGAGGGTGGGGCATGCTCTCCGGCGGCCCCCATCACCCAGCCTTCGCCCTGCGCAGCGCGATCAAACCCCGCCGCAGCCACAGCAATTGCTGCGGCGGCATCTGGCGCAGGTGTTCGTAATCCATCACCGCGACGTTGTAGACGGTGCTGCGCACCTGCGGCCCGTCCTCGCAGCGCAGAAGGACGGCCTGCAGTTCCATCATGCGGTTGCTGGCCTTGCGGGCGCGGTCGGCGAGGCTCTCGGTCACCTCGCCTTCGTGGCCCTTGACGGCAAAGAGCGACTGGGCCCGCGGGCTCGGGGCCGGGATGCCGGTCGTCTTGTGGTAGCGGGCCATGACCTCGGCATAGTCGTCGCCGGCCTGGCGCTGTTCGTCTGATATCAGCCCGTCGAGGAACATGCGGCCGAGGGTATAACCGGCATAGGGGCTTCTGACCGTCTGGTCATCAACCGTCCTGCCGAAGCCGTGAATGCGCCGGCGCGCTGCCATCGCCACGCTGATATTCTCCTTCTCGGTTTCGAAGGGCTTGATCTTGCCGCAGGGGAAACGCTCGACATTGGCCTTGCGCGGCCGGCCGGCGCCCTTGTTAACCCGCTGTATCTTCACCTTGGTGGCCTTGCCGCCCATGCTGATTATCCTTCTTATCGAATGATGCCGTTTCGCAGTGCGGCGGCGACCAGGGCGGTCTCCTTGAACACGCCGAGTTTCGCCTTGGCATTGGCAATGTGAGTGTTGACGGTGATCGGCGAGATGCCGAGGATGGTGCCGATCTCGGCGGCGGTCTTGCCTTGCGCCATCCAACCGATGATCTCTCGCTCGCGCGGGGTCACGGCACTGGTCACGGCACTCATGGCGCCGGCCCGTCGATCGTCGGCACGCGCGGCATCGTCACCTCGGCGCCCGACAGCGTCACCCGCCGCACCCGGTCGGGATGGCTTATCGGTGCGGGCGCCTCGCCGGCGACCGCCAGCGTCTTGCGCGGGTCCTGCCTCGGCGGAAACCGGTCGCGGTTGCGATGCGCCATGTTGATGACGGTGTTCTTCTTCGAGCCGAAGAGTTCGGCGATTTGACGTGCCGACAACCCCTCCTGCCAGAGCTTCTGCGCCTTGACGATCTTGTCTTCCGTCCAGAACAAATCTCTCATCCCACTGCCTCCTGTGCGTCTCGTGCGGCCCTTGCGATGACCGGATTGTCGGGAAACATCTCAGCCAGCGCCCGCTTGGCGCTGAGGCTGCCGTTTGCCGCCTGTCTCAGAAGCCGCATCTTGTGGGCGGCCACCTTCGGCTGCGGCGGTTCGGGCGGCGCCTCGACGCGCGGGCGGCTTTGCGCTTCCATCACCGCCTGCTGCTGGCGGGCGATTTCGGCAAAGGTCGCAGCACTCGGGGCGAAGGCGCGGTTATGATCGCGGACCTTGCCTGACAGGAACAGCTTGGCGGCGCGCCAGACCGCCTCTGCCGGAATGCCGTCGATGGCGACGAGATAGGCGCGGATCTGCATATCGGGATCAATGCCGGCGGAGGCCGGAAAGCCCGAAAGCATCCCCGCTATGATCTTGACCGGAGAGGAAATCTCTTGCGGCATCGACCGTTGTCCTTCTGCCCGTGCTTGCATTGATCGACCCGGCTTCCCTCGCCTTTTCATTGAAATACCAATCGGATTTGATCGCCCGCCAGCCGCGCAGGATCTGCATCTCGGCGGCTTCGACCGGGTTGCCGGTCTTGAGATATTCCTTGAGCTGGATCCTCGCCGCATAGGCCGTCAGCGGCTTTTTCAGCGTGCGGCTGCGATGCTCGATGATTGCCGCCGCCAGCTCCTGCCCCAGCACGGGGCTGAGGATCTCCATGATGTCCTTGCTCATCTCTGCCTTTTCCATGTGATTGCTTTTCCGCTCGCGACGTGTTGCCGTCGTCATACCGCAGCCTCGGCCGCCCTCGGGCGAAGTTGACCAGGGCGCCCGGCCTTAAAGCGCGGCCGGGAAAGCGCCTGACATCGCGGCCGTCATGATCATGCTGGGCGGTGTCGCCCCTCTCGGCGCTGCGAAGACGGTGGATCTCGCTTTCCACCGCAGGCACCGGCACGCCGAGGATGGCTGCGATTTCGATATAATCCCGGCCGGAGCGGAAGAGCTCGAGGGCGTTCATGTGAGCGCCTTGATGCGCCGGGGCAGTGCTCATTCGTTTGATCTCTTTTCCATACGATCCGCGGCCGGGCCCTTCCCGCAAAGCGGGCGCCGGCGAGATTGTTTGTCTCAAATCTTGTGGAAGGTGCCGGCGTCGCCGAGGGAGCGCGGCGACGCCAGCTGCCGATAGCCTTCAGGGAGGAGTGAGGCTGCCGGATTTGCTGTTCGGCCGAGAGCCGGGCAAGACCGGCGTCTGCCGCATCTCTTCGGGCTCGGTCTGCCGGCCGCAATTCTCGCAATGGCGCTCGATCACCTCGGCGATCGACAGCGCCCTGCCGCAGCGTGGGCAGCCGGTGTAGCGGGCATTGTCAATGCCCGAAAGCCGGGGCCGGTTGTTGATGTAATCAGTGCTTGTCATGGGCATAAGGGTACGTAAAATACCTCGCACGTCAAGCGATTTAGGGGATTACATGTACCTTTTTTTAGGGTATTATTTATATCATGTTGAAAGATCAGGAACAATTTGAGCGCGAGGAACGCGCAAAGCGTCTGGTCATGGCCAGGAAGAACGCGGGCTTTGCCGGGCCGAAGGCGATCGTCGATCGTTTCGGCTGGAACGCCAATGTTTACAAGGCGCACGAGTCGGGCCGGAACGGCTTCGGCATCGCCGACGCGAAGAAATACGCCAAGGCGTTCAGGGTCAATCTCAACTGGCTGCAGTTCGGAACCGGCGATGCGCTCGATCCGGAGGAGCGGCCGGTCTCCGTCGCCGACGTGCCGAAGATTTCCTGGGTCAGCGCCGGGCAGCTGACCGAGCAGGCGCCGATCACCGACTTCTCGGAATTCCCGACCGTCGCCGCGCTCGATCTGCCCGATGGCGACTGGATCGCGCTCGAGGTCGAGGGCAATTCGATGAACAAGATCTCGCCGCCAGGCTCGATCATTTTCGTCAACCGCCGCGACAAGCGCCTGGCGCCGAACGCGCTTTACGTCGTCGCCGACGAGACCGGGGCTGCGACCTACAAGCGCTATCGCCCGAACGACAATCCGCCCTTCCAGCCCGCCTCCTACGAGGACGTGCCGCCGCCGGAATTCCACGGCGCCGTCACCATCGTCGGCCGCGTCCGCCGGTCGGTGATCGAGATGTGAGAGCAAGGCTCTTCAAAAAAAATATGAATCTAATCTGTGACTTAACGCTTATCGTTCCAGCAAAATTCCAACGACTTCCCAAAAGATTCAAGATCATCCGCCCGTCCTCACGAGCCGGCAGGATCTGGTCCCAAATCGCGACACTTGCCGTGCTGATCACCGCTTTCGGCGCCACGCAGGCGATCCTGCTTTGAGGTGAACCCCTCACAACGAAGACGGCTCTCAAGACCGAAGCCCGCTCTACCCGGGCTCCAATCGCCCCGCGCAAGGTGCCTGCAGCGACCTCGCGACTGACGCCTGCAAACAACCGCTTCGAGCGCAGGCGTCCAATCTGAAGGCCGCGACGCGCCGCAGAGCGGATCATCGCCCGCCCCGCGCGCCCGCGATATCCTGATCTCTCTCACTCCCTCTCTCCTCTATCTCCTTCCTGTTCCTGAAGGCTGGTGAGGGAGGGTTCCGGCCAAAGCTTCCCCCTACCCCATGAGCAAGGCCCATGAAGCCGGGAGAGCATTGGCCATGTCCTGAAGGCCGGAGCCGGGATGGGACACGTGCCAGAGGGGCCATTCGCTTCGCCCTCGTCCTGATTTTCTGACAGCGCACTTAAGGACTTTCGCTTCCCGCGCCGCTGGGCTTCGTCAGCTCGGGAGTTGCACCCGGTCGCCCAATCATCTGGTCGAGACTACGCCTACGATTCGTACCTCGTCAATCTTTAAGGTATTTTTTATACCTTTTTCGATTGACGATTTGGGGTATGTTATGTACCTTTTCCGATATGCCGACCGGCCGGCACGAGAGGGCAGAGCAATGCAGCATATCCGCAGGATCGAGACCGAGCAGAGCCGGCGGGACACCCGCTGGAATGCGGTGCGAGGGCTCGACGACTGCGATGCCTATATGGCCAACGAGGCCCAGCGCATGGGCGCCCTCGGCTTTGCCTATCTCGGCCGCCCCGAACATTCGGTGCGCGGCCCGTCATGGCTGCGCGGCGCCACGGCCAGCGTCGAGGCGCATTACCGCTATGCCCGCGAGATCATGGGCATCACCGATCGCGATCAGCTCTATGCCTGAGGGAGAAACCGACATGTCCGCCGATTGCAGCGTCAAAGCCTTTTCCGGCTGCGCCTGCCTGCCCGGCCAATGCGGAGAGAAGCCCATTATCCCGGCACCGGTCACCTTCGTCTCCTGGCGGCTCCAGGCAATCACCTGCATCGCCTTCGGCTTTCTGACGGCGATCGTCTCGTCCGCCTGGATGCAGCCGCAACTCAAGAATCCCGACCTCGATAATCGGAAGCAAGCATCATGGAAGTAAGCGAATGGTTTTCGAAGCGCCGCCAGTCAGGAGCTGAACTTGATGTCGCTTGCCCTGGCCGCGGTGATGAATGCCCGCCGCACCTGCTCGGGCTCAGCGACATCGTTGAACACATCGAGCACCAGCAGCTCGGCGGCCTTGGCCGCCGGCGTCTGCTCCGGCCAGTCGTTCAGCAAGGCATTGCCGGCCTGAACGACGTTGTAAACGGTCCTGGTCTTGCCGTTGATGGTGATCTTCACCGGCTTGAAGCTTCGTCGCCTGCTCATGATGCAGCCCCTCACGCGGAACACGCGACTCAACGAGCGGCGGTCGGACTCGTTCCGGTTGCGATGACTATCTCACATGTAATAGTCGCCGAGCGAATCAACTTGCCGGCAGCCGGACGTTCGAGAGCCAGAAAAAGGTGGCGACCGGTTTTTGGGTCGACCGCCTAACGCACGGGAGACGGGGGTTTTAGAAAATCTCGTTGGAGAGCCCCCTCTGAATACATATCAGTCTCGAGTTGTAGATAATTTGCTCCTCGGAGAATAAACCTACAATCTTACGGCTACTCATCTCTATATAGCCGCTAGACTAGCATTCACGATAGTATTAATCATTGCAATAAATATTGATTTGTGTAAAGTAACTGCACAGCGCCCAGACGCGCTATGCCTAAGGAAACACCCCCCTTTCTTAATCCCCGCTTTTCGCGGGGCTTTCTTTATCAAGTTGAATCTCCGGAGGCGGTTGGACCTATTCCGGTTTTTCCTTGGAGCGTGGAGTGCTGTTACCGCGGCAGCTCCGCCTTTCCATCACGCATATTGGCTCCACGAAATCATGACCACGGAAGAGATCAAACGGTGTTGTGCGCATGCAAGCGCGGAGCTTACAGCAGGCAGCAAACGCTTTCTAAGCGGTCCGCATGATCACTCGATCCGAAAATGAAAAACCCCGCCGTGGCGGGGTTTCTAGCTGGTCGGAGTGGAGTGATTCGAACACTCGACCCCCACGTCCCGAACGTGGTGCGCTACCAGACTGCGCTACACTCCGTGACCAGCGGCGCTTCTATAGAACAGCCTATCTGGTTGCACAAGCGCCAAATTTCAAAAAGCCGAGGGATTTTTTGACGGGTTGATGACAGAGGCCGGAATGGGGCGCTGCTGCAAAAAGACACACTCTGAGCAAATCGAACGGAAGTGCAAAAGGGGCAATTTTCTTTTGCCGGGTTCCGCGCTAAAGGGCTCGGCGGGACAGGCGAAACCGTCGCGACGGCGGCTTCGCAGCCATTGCGCTAGAGATCAGGGACGACACGATGAAACTCCGCACCATTACCGCGGCCGGGCTTGCAATTGCGCTTGCCGGATGCACGACCATTCCTTCCGCCGGCAATCCGATCGAGGCCCGCTGGGTCGGCAAATCGGCCGGCGTCTTCTTTGCCGCCTACGGGCCGCCGATCAGCGATCGCGAGGAAGGTGCGAGCACCATCTACACCTGGCGCGGCGGCTACAAGACCGTGCGCATTCCGGCGAAATATGCCGAGGGCGCCGACGGCAAGCGCGGCAAGCAGATCGCCGCCGCCCGCACCGCCTATCTGCGCTGCCAGGCCGAAATCACCACCAATTCCGATTACACGATCCGCGACATCCGCACCGTCGCCGACATTCCCGGCGTTAACGGCCCGTCCTATTGCGCCGAGTTCCTGGCGCCCGAACAGAAATAAGGACGGTTCGTCCGGCATATGGAGACAGGCGGCAAGGGTGCCGCCTGTGACCGCCCGTAACGCGTGGATACCCCCCTCTGCCCTGCCGGGCATCTCCCCCACAAGGGGGGAGATCGGCTGGGCTTTAGGGTTTCCGCAAACAATTTCCGTTTACAACGCCGCTCGTCTTTTCAGACGAATCTGCGCATCGCTCAGCGAGGGACGAAGTCTTCGCCTCCTGCCAATCTCCCCCCGTGTGGGGGAGATGCCCGGCAGGGCAGAGGGGGGTTCCACAGGATGCGACGCCCACGTCTGCCACGCGCCGCGTGATCTCGATAATCGCGATCGTCTTGCCGCGTCCCGTCATTCCGATAACGACAGGAGACCATCGCCGCCCGCCGCGCCGCTCCTAATCACCTCTCCGCCGGACCGTAGAGGCCGAGCTGGTCGAGAAGCGCCCGCTGCCGGTCGGCATTTTCGACCAGGAGGCCGGTGTAGCGCTCGACGATCCGCTGGCGGTGAGCCGGATCGGAAACGGCAGAGAGCGCGCCTGATATGGCGGCGATCTTTTCCGAGGCCTGGCGCAGCTCTTCCAGAAGCTTGGACTTGCCGGCTTCCGCAACCACCTGCTTCGTCACCTTGCCGATGCCGGCCGGCGTGCGGCTGCCGGCCGAGACGTAACCCGCCGGCAGGTCGCCCTTCAGATTGACGACCGACTTGAAGCGGATGACGTCGAAGATCTGGTCGACCGCCTGCTTGGCGCCGGTCACCCGTGAGGGATGGTCGGTGTCGGCAGCGGCATGCGGCAGCAGCTCGAGCTTACCCTTGTGGCGCTGTTCGAGCGGCAGGTAGGGCAGCATCGGGCCGCTCAGCGTGCCGGTCGCAGCGTCCCGGAACAGGTCGGCGTCGATTGCCGCATGCGCGATCTTGCCGGATGCCAGTGCTGCATCGAGCGCATTGGGATCGACGACTTCGCCGCGGTCGTAATTGACGAGCACCGCGCCGTCCTTCATGGCGGAGAGCACTTCTGCATCGACGGTGCCGGCATTCGAATAGACGCCGGTCGATGCATCCAGGCGGCCGAGACCGATATGGACGGAGAGCACATCGGCGCCGCCAGCCGCTTCGACCGGGCTTGCGGCATAGTCGAAACCCTCAGCCTCGATCCAGCGCTTGTGGTGCTCGCGGGCATAGATCGCCACATTCATGCCGAAGGCCTTGGCGAGCTTGGCGACTTCACGGCCGATATTGCCGTATCCGAGCACGGCAAGCTTGCGGCCCTCGAGCTTTGCCGTCGGGAAATCCTTCAGCTGACGGCCGGTGTCGAAATCGCCGTCGGCGACCATGCGGTGCAATCTCTCGACCGGCAGGTCGGGAACGACCTTCAGGATCGCCTTCATCACCATCTGGGCGGTCGCCCGGCTGTTGATGCCGGGCGTGTTCATCAGGGCCGCAGTGCCGCCCTCGCCATTGCCGCCGCCCCAGGAAGCCGAGCCCATATTGCCGGTGCCGGCACCAACGCGCACGCCGCCGAGCGGGAAGACCGAGGCCTTGGGAATGAAGGTCGCCGCCGCGATCAGCGCGTCGTACTGGCCTTTGTCGGTCTGCGGCAGGATCTCCGCCTCGGTGCTGAGGTTCGGCTGATAGAAGAAGTGGATGCGGCCCTTTTCGAGGCCGGCACGATCACTGAGCGGACCGAGATGGAAGACCCCACCCTTCTCCTCGATATAGGCCTTGACCTCGCTGTAATCAGGCTCGCCGTCGGCGCCGAAACGCAGGCCCACCAGGTCGGCGATCAGCACCGTGTAAGCGCGGTTCGGATCGTCCTTGCGCACAGCGCCTTCGGCTTTGACCGGCGCCTCGAAGGTCACGCCGTGCTTTTCCAGCTCCTCCTCGAGAACGACGATCTTGGCTCTGAGATAGGCATATTGCAGATTTTCCAGCAGTGCCACGACATCGTCCGGCTCGCGGATGCCGCCGACCCAGGCGCGGTAATCGCCCGGCGTGCCCGGGAAGGCATTGACGTAGCGGGCCGCGTCGAGGCCGGGCTCGTATTCGCCGTTCGGATGGGTGATGCCCTCATAACCCAGCAGCTGCTTCGACCGGGCGATGATCCGGGCGTGGATGCCGGCGTCGGTGATGCCGTCGTCCTCGACCTTCAGCAGCGTCACCGCAGCACCGCGGCGATCGGCATCGGTAACGGTCAGCGACAGCAGCGGATGCGACTTGACCCATTCGTCGATCACGGCGCGATTGGCGGCGGAGCGGCGGTTGAGCTCGACGACGGAGCCGACCCGGGCTTCCGACTGCAGCAGGCCGAAAGTGGTTTCGGCAAAGGCAAGCGCGCTGTAGGTGTTGATGACGCCGCCGAGCATGCGGTCTTCGGCCGGATCGTAGAACGGGCCGGCATCGACGGAGCGCTTGGCCGAAAACGGCTGGCGGGGATCGATCGGCGGGGCGATCTTCAGCTGCCGCGGGATCGCCCAGGCGGGATCCTGCTGGTTCTTCTCGATCAGCGCCAGCGCATGCGGCGTGAAGGAGGCGACGAAATAACCCGAAATGCCGCCGATCGCCTTCTGGAACGGCATGAACAGGCAGCATTTCGCCATGACGGCGCTCACCAGCTCAGGCTCCCACGGCATGGCGCCGAGCATCGAGGTGGCGTCGAACACCGCATGGCGGTTGGCCGGGTCGCCGTCGAGCCAGCTCAAGAGTTCGCGGATCTCGCGGCTGGTATAGGCGTTCGCCCCCGTCGTCTCGTGGCCGACGCCGACGAAGATCGAAACGCCGAGGGCCGTCAGTTCAGCCGCCGTCGGGATCACGCCCTCGGAGGCGGCGAAATGGATGCGGCTCTCGCAGCCCTTTTCGGCGAAGCGCTGCATCTCGATCAGCTGCGTCGCCCACGACTGGCGGAAGAAGCCGGCGGCCTTGGACGGATCGCTTTCCGGCCACGGCGTGTCGACATAGACGCGCTGGCCGGCGTCGTTGGCATTCATCAGGTGCTGGATGCAGACGGTGAAGCCGCTATGGCCGCCGCCGAGCCCGACCGCCATGCGGTTGACCTTCGGAAAGCCGAAATAGCGATGGATCGCCCGCATCATGTCGGTCAGGATCTTATCGGCCGGGTAGCCGCGATGCATGCTGCGGGAAATCTCGGCCGTGGTGAAGCCGCCGATATCGTTGCCCCGGTCGTCGAACTTGCGATAGGTCTTTTCGATCCAGGCGTCGAAGGCGATGCGCCGCAGGCGGCTGTCCACCTCGTCGGTCGTCGCATCGGTGATCGGCCCGACGCCGAAGAACGGGTTGGACGGCAGCTTCGGCGCACCCGAGGCGGTCTGCCGAAGGGCGATCAGTCGCTGTTCCTGCATCTGCGCAATATCTGTCATTGCCTGCCTGCCTGTTTCCGGAGCTGAAGTTGCCTTCATGGTGAAGCGAGTGCTCCGGCTCGACAACCTCATATGCGCCGAACGACAGGCGAAACGCGCCATTGCTATGGCTGCGGTGATGTTCGCGCGGTTGGCAGCAGGCGAGACGCTCCGATGCCAGCCCCTCATCCGCCTGCCGGCACCTTCTCCCCGTTCTGACGGGGAGAAGGGGATATGCCGCACGCCCTCCGTTCCCACCAACCTCTCGCAGGGCACGTCCCCTCTCCCCGTTTTACGGGGAGAGGGTTAGGGTGAGGGGCAACTCTCTGCTCGGATCCGAGGTCTATTGCCCGTCGACATCGCAACCCGCAGTCGCTCACCTCACTCACAAAACAGACTTGCCGCACGCAACCATCCAGCGTATGTCTTTGCCGTCGCGAAAAGCGACTGCCTCCCTTGATCCGCTCAGTGGCGGAGTAAACAGGTGGACGAATGGGTCGTCCAGGCGGTCGAGCACACGCCGGCCATGCGCATCAGCCATGGTTCGGCCAGCACTCCCTGAAACCAACGCCTGACGAGATCAGGCCTCATCGTGAGCCCTCGGCGTCGCGACGCAATTCCATGATTTGAACGAAATCAGGGATGCGCTGGCGAGCCTCCCGGCTTGCGTCGACCACGGAACGCACCCATGACCAGATCCCTCATCGTCATCTTTACGGCTATTGTCCTCGATGCCGTCGGCATCGGCCTCATCTTTCCCATCCTGCCGCAGCTCCTGCAGGACATCACCCACAGCGGCGACGTCGCCCCCACTATCGGCGCGATGACCGCGCTCTACGCGGTGATGCAGTTCATCTTCGCGCCGGTGCTCGGGGCGCTGAGCGACCGGCTCGGCCGCCGGCCCGTGCTGCTGATTTCGCTTGCCGGTGCAGCCGTCAACTACCTGTTCCTGGCGCTCGCGCCCAACCTGCTGCTGCTCTTCATCGGCCGGGCGATCGCCGGGCTGACGAGCGCTAACGTCTCGGTGGCCACCGCCTATATCACCGACATCTCGCCGGAGGAGAAACGCGCCCGCCGGTTCGGCCTGTTCAACGCCATGTTCGGCCTCGGCTTCATCATCGGCCCGGTCCTCGGCGGCGTGCTCGGCGATCATTGGCTGCGGCTGCCCTTCATCGCAGCCGCCGCGCTCAACGGCGCCAACCTGCTGCTCGCCTTCTTCGTCCTGCCGGAATCGCGGCCTGGCAGCCGCGAGAGGATCGACCTTGCCGCGCTCAATCCGCTGAAGCCGCTGAGCGCGGTGCTGGAGATCAAGAACCTGCTGCCCGTCATCATCCTCTTCTTCCTCTTCAGTGCCACCGGCGAGGCCTATGGCACCTGCTGGGCGCTCTGGGGCAGCGACGCCTTTCACTGGAACGGGCTTGCGATCGGCCTGTCGCTCGGCGCCTTCGGCCTCTGCCAGGCGCTGGCCCAGGCCTTCCTGCCGGGACCGGCGGTCCGGCTGCTCGGCGAACGCGGGGCGATCCTGACCGGCATCGCCGGCGTCTCGATCGCGCTTTGCACCATGGCCTTTGCCGACCGGAGCTGGATGATCTTCGCCATCATGCCGGTCTTCACGCTCGGCGGCATCGGCGTGCCGGCGCTGCAGTCGCTGGCGACCCGGCAGGTCGATGAAAACAGCCAAGGCCGGTTCCAGGGCGTGCTCACCTCCGCCGTCAGCCTCGCCTCGATCGTCGCGCCGCTTGGCTTTTCCGGCCTCTACTTCCTCGTCCGGCAGCAATGGCCGGGCGCCATCTGGCTCTCGGTCGTCGCCGTCTATGCGCTCGCCGTGCCGCTGATTCTGGGTTTCGGGCTGAGGAAGCCGGCGGCTGCGGCGGGCTGACATGGGCTCCCCCTTCGGGTCAAAGCCCTAAGACGGGAATGCCGGAGGTTGTGGTGACGCTTCTTAGCCTGCGTGGCGGCACGGAGCACCCCCCTCTGTCCTGCCGGACATCTCCCCCACAAGGGGGGAGATTGGCAAGAGGCAAACACTTCGCCCTCTCTGTCGATATACGGATGCAAGCGATTTTGTTTGGGGAAGCCCGTGCCGCCAGCCGATCTCCCTCCTTGTGGGGGAGATGCCCGGCAGGGCAGAGGGGGTGTCCACAAGACGGGCGCTTGCCAATCCCCACACCGCCTCCCCCGCCTGCACCGCGCTTGTCGAAATCGCCTTCACGATGACCGGCTGTTCTTCCACGTCAACTCGAACACGCGCAGCCAGTTGTCGAAGGCGAATTTCGACAGGCTCTGCCCGTCGAAGCCGCGCTTGCGCATTGCTTCGAACAGATGCGGCAGACCGCTGGCATCCTTGATCCCGCGGGGGATCACCGCGCCGTCCAAATCCGAGCCGAGGGCGACCCGGTCTTCGCCGACGCGGTTGACGAGATATTCGATATGGCGAACGACGAGATCGAGCGGTGTATCCTCGTTCAGGTCACCATCGGCGCGGATATCGTTGACCGAGAGGTTGAAACCGATCACTCCATCGGTGTCGCGGATCGCATCGAGCTGCCTGTCGGTAAGATTTCGGGTCGACGGGCAGATGGCGTGGGCGCAGGCATGGGTGGCGACGAGAGGGGCATCGCTCAGCGCCGCCACATCCCAGAAACCCCGTTCGTTCAGATGTGCCAGATCGATCATGATGCCGAGCCGATTGCAGGTTCTGACCAACTCCTTGCCGATCTCCGTCAGCCCTGGCCCCGTATCTGGCGACTTGGGATAGGCGAAGGGAACACCGTAGCCGAAGATATTCGGACGGCTCCAGACCGGACCCAGCGACCGCAGGCCCGCCGCATAAAGCCGATGGAGATAGTCGAAACCGCCATCCAGCGCTTCGGCCCCCTCCATATGAAGCACGACGGCAAAGGCGCCGTCGGCCCTCGCCGCCCTGATCTCCTCGACATCGATCGCCAGGCGCATCTGGCCGGCGGAGCGGCGGATCAAGCTTTCCAGCGCCAGCCGCTGGGCTTCGATCTGCCGGCGGGCATAGGCCGGATCGACGGCCTCGGCATAGATCACCTCATAGCCGTTTTCGTTGATGATCAGGTCATTTTCCGGCTGGCGCTCCGGGCCCGCATGCAGCGCAAACAACCCGCCGGCCATGCCGCCCTCGCGTGCCCTCGGCAAATCAAGATGGCCGCTTTCCGAGCGCACGAGAAAATCCCGGCCGGCGGATGTGTACTCCCCCATGAACTGAACCGCGTCATTGTGCCCGTCGAAGACATCGATTTCGGCCATGTCGGTTTTCTCCGGGATCGCGAGATCGTTTATCCATTTTGGCGAGATTTATCTGTCGGCTAAAGCCAGCGGAGGGCCGGGAGATCGGCGAGAGCGGCCCCTCATCCGGCTGCCGCCACCTTCTCCCCGCTTGCGGGGCGAAGGGACCATGCCGCGACCTCTCGGTTCCCCACTAACTCCTCGCAGGGCACGTCCCCTCGCCCCGCGAGCGGGGAGAGGGTTAGGGTGAGGGGCAAGTCGCGATCTCATCGGCCGCGGACAATCACGCCGCCTCTTCCTTCTCAGCCGCCCCCTCCGCCAGCTTGCGCGCCGCGACGAAATCGACCTTGCCGGAGCCCAGCACAGGCACCTTGCCGACGGTGACCTCGGCCGGCACCATCATGTCCATCGCCCCCCTGGATTTGGCGAAGGCGAGGAATTCGGCGCGGGTGGCGGTTTCGGCGTCGGTGAGCAGCACCAGGCGCTCGCCCTTCTTCGGGTCGGGCAGCGAAGAGACGACCGAGAGGGCGCCCGGCCAGAGCTCGGCGGCGAGCGCCTCGATTGCCGCCAGTGACACCATTTCGCCGCCGATCTTGGCGAAGCGTTTGGCGCGGCCGCGGATCTTGACGAAGCCGTCCTCGTCGATGCTGACGATGTCGCCGGTGTCGTGCCAGCCATCGGCCAGCGGTTCGAGCACGCCGGGCTTTTCGGCACGGAGGTATCCGGCCATGACATTGGCGCCGCGCACATGCAGCCTGCCGCCCTCGTCGATGCCCGGCACCGGTTCGAGCTTCCATTCCATGCCCGGCAGGATTTTGCCGACCGTGCCGGAGCGGTTGTACATCGGCGTGTTGATTGAGATGACCGGCGCGGTCTCGGTGACGCCGTAGCCTTCGAGGATGCGCAGGCCGAATTTTTCCATATAGGTCTGGCGGGTTGCCGCCTTCACTGGCTCGGCGCCGGCGAAGATATAGCGGATCGAGCGGAAATCATAAGGGTGCGCCGTCCTCGCATAGCCGTTGAGGAAGGTATCGGTGCCGAAGATGATCGTGGCATTGGAGACATAGATCAGTTCCGGCACGATGCGGTAATGCAGCGGCGAGGGATAGAAATAGACCGGCACGCCCGAGATCAGCGGCAGCACGGTGCCGGCCGTCAGCCCGAAGGAATGGAAGACGGGCAGGATATTGAACACCTTGTCGCCGCTGTGGAAATCGATGCGGGCGGCGGCCTGGGCGGCGTTCGACAGCACGTTGCGGTGGGTCAGCACCACACCCTTCGGCGTGCCTTCCGAGCCGGAGGTGAAGAGGATGACGGCCGGGTCGTCGGCCTGGCGTTTGACGAGCGGCCGCGCCTTTCGCAGAAGGCCGATGAGCTTGTCCTTGAATGAGATTTCGGCTCTGAGATCATCGAGCCAGACGATCGCCAGCTGCTTTTCCAGCTCCTCGATGACAGGGCCGAGCTTGGCCTGGGTGACGAAGGCGCGCGAGGTCAGCACGTGTTTGACTTCGGCCGCCTTGCAGGCGGAAAGGATGTTGGCGGCACCTGATGTGAAGTTCAGCATGGCCGGCACCTTGCCTGATGTCATGACGCCGAGAATGGTCGCGGCGGCGCCATTGGCATTCGGCAGCATGACGCCGAGGTTCTGTTCCGGGAAGCGGGCGCGGAATTTGGCGCCGAGCACGGCGGCCCCCGTCAACAGCTTGCCATAGGTCAGCCGGCCGGTGACCGGATCTTCGACCGCGAGTTTTTTCATGCCGAATTCGTGGCCGGCCCGGATGACGCGCTCGAGCACGGTCGACGAGGTATCGGCGGTGCGGAACAGCAGGTTCGACATCACCTGATAAAGCGCTGCCCCCGCCGCCGTGCGGCGCTTGCGGCCTTTCAGCTCCGGCGGCACTTCGAGCTTCACCGGCTCGAGAATGGTGACCTTGACCTTGGGAAACAGCCGGCGGCGGATCTTGCCGTTGTCGAGATAGGAGAAATAGGTCTTCTCCAGCCCGTCGATCTTGACCGGCACCACCATCGAGCCTGTTTTGTCGGCGACCATGGCGGCGCCGTCATAGACCTTCATCAGCGTGCCGGTCACCGTCAGCCGGCCTTCGGGGAAGATACCGATCGGGTTGCCCTCCTGCGCCACCTTGATCAGCGAGCGCGTCGCCATCGGCTTGGTCGGGTCGAGCGGCAGGAATTTGCACATTTTCAGGAAGGGCCGCACCCACCAGGCCTGGGCGATCTTGTAATCGACGGCAAAGACCGGCTCCTCCTCGGTGATGGCGAGCGCCAGCGCGCCGTCGAGCAGGCTGACGTGGTTCAGCGCAATGATCGGCGCCGGGCCGGCCTTCTTGATGTTCTCCAGCCCCTCGACCTCGAGGCGCATGAAGGCGCGGAACAGGATGGAGATGAAATCGCGGAAGGCATTGGTCGGCAGCATCTTCAGCATCAGCCAGGCGACCGCGAAATTGACGATGCCGAGGCCGATCAGGATCTCAGGGATGGACGCACCGAGCGCCTGGATGACGGCGACGAGGCCGAGGCCGACGGTGATGAACAGCGCCGACAGCACGTTGGCCGCACCGATTACGCGGGCGCGGCGGTCCTCATGCGCCCAGCTCTGCAGGCCGGCGAAGGTCGGCACGGCGATGAAGGCGCCCGAGATCGCCAGGCCGGCAAGATCGATGGCGACGCGGATGGTATTTTGCCCGGCGAAGAACGCAAGGATGGTCGTCGCGTGCGACGTCGAAGCCAGGCCCCAGAGGTTCCAGGCGAGATCGAGGCTGAAGAGGCCGAGCAGCGCGGTGCCAACCGGCGCCGGCAGAAGCACGACGCGGCCCGCCGACATCCAGGCGGCAATGCCCGAACCGACGGCGACGGCAATCGCGAAGACCGTGAGATAGGCCGGCACGACGAGCTCGGAGCCGCCGAGCAGCTCGGTCACCATGGTCGGCAGGATGGAGAGAATGAAGGCGCCGACCAGCCAGAACCAGCAATTCATCAGCGCCGAACGCCACAGCCGCTTATCCTCACGGATTTCCATGACCAGCGTGTAGCTGGAGCGGATGACGTTGCGGTCGATCTCAAGATCCGGCGCCTTGGAGCCGGTCGCCGGGATCATCCGGGCCGACAGCCAGCAGAGCACCGACAGCCCCATCATCATCGAGCCGAAGAGCAGCACATTGTCGCCGCTGGAAAAGGCCAGGGCTGCGATGATCGTGCCGCCGAGAATGGCGATGAAGGTGCCGCCCTCGATCCAGGCATTGGCCTTCGGCAGGTCGCGGCGTTCGAGATGATCGGGCAGGATGCCGTATTTGATCGGCCCGAACAGCGCCGAGACGACGCCGAAGCCGAAGAGCGCCGCCATCAGGACGAAGATGGAGGAGAAGGCCAGCCCGACGACCGCAAGCGCCGCGATGCCGATCTCGCAGCGTTTCAAGAGCTCGGCCACCTCAGCCTTGTCGTGCTTGTCGGCGATTTCGCCGCCGAGTGCCGAGAGCAGCAGGAAGGGCACGATGAGGATGACGCCAGCCAGCGTCACCAGCGCTGCCCCCTCGCTCGCCGACATCTTGTAGAGAATGAGGAAAACGAGCGTATTCTTGAGGAAATTGTCGTTGAAGGCGGTCAGGAATTGTGTCCAGAACAGCGGCGCGAATTTCCGCGATGTCATCAGATTGGTTTGCACGGCGGGACCCTCTTTCGATCGGCAGAGAAGGCCACAGAGTTGTTACGCAAAAGTTGAGCGCGATAACAACTCTGCGATGTGGTTAAGGAAGATCAATCTTCACCGTTACGATTGAATTTGACCAGCAGCTTTTCGGTGCGGGCATCTTCGACCTTGCGGATCAGCTTCTCGGATTCGGCATTGTCGCGCAGCGTCTTGGTGATGTTCACCGTCGTCTGCACCAGCATCAATATGCCCATGGCGAGATAGCCCTTCCCCCAGAGATCGAGCGGCATCATGTAAAGGCCGAGCGCCAGCATGAAGGCGGCGGCGCCGAAGGAGATGTAGGAGAAGCTGACCCAGCTGGCGGAATGTTTCTGGAAACTGTCGTTCATTTCAGTGACCCTTTAATTTCTAGGGGTGGATGGTGGGATGACGATGTCAGGCGGCCGGCGTGATGCGGCTCTTCAGCCGGGCGAGCACGTCATCGGCCGATGAGGTGAGCGGCGCGCCGCAACCGGCATTGGCAAGCTTTTCGATGATGCCGGCCGGCCGCGTGGCGCTTTCCATCTCCTTCAGCGCCGCCGCCGTCAGCTCGTTCTGGCTCTGGCGCAGGCGAAGCCGGGCCAGCGTCTCCTCGGCCTCGTCGAGCGTCGCAAGGCCGGGGCCGGCGACGGCGATATCGAGCTTCTGCGCCTCCTGCGTGGCACGCGCGAGCCGCTCGCCGCGCTGCAGCGCCTGCAGCCGCGCCTCGGCATCCCTGACGATACCCTTCAGCTTGGCGATCGCAGTGGTGAACTGGCTTTGCGCCTGTTCCGACGCGTCGCGCTCGGCCTCGAGAAAGGCGATCGCTTCGGCGGCTTCCCGCGCCAGGCCCTCATTGCCCTTTGTGAGCGCCGCGGTGGCGCGGGTCTCGAGATCGGCGATGCGGGCGAGGATCGTCGCGTGCTGGCCCTTTTCCTGTTCGTTCTGGGCGATGGCGACGGCAACACTGCGCCGCGCCGACTGGATCGATTGCGCCGCATCACGGATCTGCTGGGCCAGCAGCGGCACGGCGTTGCGATCGGCGAAAGCCTGCTCGGCATCATGCGCCCTGCCCCGCAGCAATGTGGAAATCAATTTGAACATTTCTGTCCTCCGGTTTATGAACGTTGTTCACGAGATGAGTTATGGCAGAATCATGAACGACGTTCAAGATATTTTTTGAACGTCGTTCAGAAATTCGAAGGGAAATGGTTAATGGCCGGCAGACGAGAAGAAAAACGCGAGGACCTAAAGACCCGGCTGATCGAGGCGGCGCGCGAGCGCATCGCCCGCGACGGGCTTGCCAACCTGCGCGCCCGCGACATCACCCAGGATGCCGGCTGCGCGCTCGGCGGCCTCTACACCGTCTTTTCCGACCTCGCCGAGCTCGTCATCCATGTGAATTCCGCGACGCTGAAGGCGCTGGAGGCGAGGCTGACGCTTGACGAGGCCAAAGGCAAAAGCCCGACCGATCGCCTGCGCAACCTCGCCCAGGGCTACCTCGCCTTTGCGGTGGAACACCGCAATCTCTGGAAGGCCCTGTTCGACCACTTCCCCCCCGCCACCAGCCCGACGCCGCAATGGCACCTCGACGAACACCTCTTCCTGATGGACGTGATCGCCGAACCGCTCGCCGAACTGCAGCCCGACATGCCCCCCGAAGACCGCGCCATCCGCGCCCGCACATTGTTCGGCGCCGTCCACGGCGTCGTCAGCATCAGCCTGGAGGGCCGCTTCGTCGGCCTGCCGCTGGAGCGGCTGGCAAGAGAGGTGGACGAGTTGGTGCAGACGATTGCAGCGGGGGCGGAGCAGCGGCGGCAGGGGATATGAGGTGGTGTGGGCTGGAGTGGCGTAGACTGACGTCGCGGTTTTTCGCGAAGCCCACCTCATACTCCGTCATCCTCGGGCTTGACCCGAGGATCCACGCCCGCCGACGGGCGCTGGCGTCAAACCATTGAAATTACCGCAGGAAAGGCCCCTCATCCGCCTGCCGGCACCTTCTCCCCGCTTGCGGGGCGAAGGGGGATAGCCGCAACCTCTCCGTTCCCCACCAACCTCTCGCAGGGCACGTCCCCTCGCCCCGTTTTTACGGGGAGAGGGTTAGGGTGAGGGGCAATCATCCCCACGAACGACACCGCCCAAACGCCCCGCCGGGAACCCACACCCCAACTCCAGCATTGAGCCCCCAACCAGAACCTGCTTCACTCCCCCACCCCAAGCCCCCGCGAAAGGAACCCCCATGAGCCGCATCTTCATCACCGGTTCCACCGACGGCCTCGGCCTCGCCGCCGCCCGCACCCTCATCCGCGAAGGCCACGAGGTCGTCCTCCACGCCCGCTCCCACGAGCGCGCCGCGGCCATCGCCGAGACCTCAGCCGCCGCCCTCGGCCTCGTCATCGGCGATCTCGCCAGCGCCGCTGAAACCCGCTCGATTGCCAAGCAGCTCAACACCATCGGCCGCATGGACGCCGTCATCCACAATGCCGGCATCTACCTCGAGCGCAGCCGCGGCGAAACGCCCGAAGGCCACGCCAAGACGCTGGCGGTCAACACGCTCGCCCCCTATCTGCTCACCGTCTGGATCACGCGGCCTGACCGCCTGATCTATCTCACCAGCGGCATGCACCGAAGCGGCGGCAGCACGCTTGACGACATTGACTGGAAGAAGCGGCCATGGAGCGCCAGCCAGGCCTATTCGGAAAGCAAGCTCTACATCGCCACCCTTTCCGCCGCCATCGCCCGCCACTGGCCGGATGTGCTGAGCAACGCGGTGGACCCCGGCTGGGTGCCGACAAAGATGGGCGGCGCCGGCGCGCCTGACGATCTGGAGATGGGGCATCTGACGCAGACGTGGCTTGCGACGAGCGAGAACGAAGCTGCAAAGGTGAGCGGCGGGTATTGGTATCACCGGCAGCAGCGGGAGGCGGCGGCGGAGGTTGGTGATGTTGGGTTTCAGGAGGCGCTGGTGGAGAGGATGGCGGGGTTGACGGGTGTTCAGTTGTTTGCACAGAAGGCATAGGGCAAGACCGGCCGCTATCGGGTGTTGCCGTGTAGGGGTCGATGTCGGTAGGCTTGGCTTAAGCAGTCGCGCCGCCAGGCCGGCAGGGCTGTCTTTAGCAAACTGTGGCCGCTTTGCGCCGTTTGGCATAATCTAGCCTGGTGCTATCCAACGACCTCTGCAAACAGCCCATCCACATCCCTATCCGATGTTGGAGGCGCAAGCATATCCCTAGATAAGCTCCGCTTCCGTTCAAGCAAATCATGGAGCCGCTGGTCAAAGGATCCGTCCTGATGTACGGGATGAATTGCCATAGGCAGGTGGATCGTCACATCCTTCGTTTGCCCGATGCGGAAAGCACGATCGTTGCACTGGTCCTCGACAGCCGGATTCCACCACCTGCTCAAATGAATGACATGGTTTGCAGCGGTTATGGTCAGGCCGATTCCGGCCGCCTTTGGAGACAGGATCAAGAGATCGAAGCCCGCCGGAGCTTGTTGAAAAGTATCGACTACCTCCTGCCGTTGACGCCCGGCCATAGCCCCATTGATGATTTGCGGACGGACAGCCAAGCCGAAATGCTCTGATATCGCTGCAGCAAATGTCCGTTGCATAGCGCGATCTTCCAAGAAGACCAGCGCCTTTTCCGATCGGCGGCGGATATCTTCGAGAAGCGCGACGGTTTTTTGCAGCCGGGCAGAACTGTTGATCCATGATGCGCGCCAAGTGGGATCGTACGCATTGGTGTCATCCCCACGTTCCGGATGAAGTGAGATACCGCGCAGGCGGTGCAAAGTTTCGAGCATGCTTTTGCGAGTCTTCGATCCGGCTTTCGCGATCGCGACGGCGTCGTCGTATGCTCGCGCCTGCGCTGAGGGCATCGTGACCGGATAGGTTGCGATGTGTTTATCCGGCAAGTCCTTTGCAACATCATCCTTCATCCGGCGCAGCATGATCGCGGGCGCGCCACCCTGAGGACGGTCCATTTTCGCCTTCAACTCAGTAAGCGCGGAAGGATCCTCATCGCCATAGAGGTTGGAGAAACTCTTCAGATCGCCGAGATATCCCGGTGCAACCCGGTCCATGATGCACCAAAGATCCTCAAGCCGGTTCTCAATTGGAGTTCCGGTCATCCCGAGAACGAAGTCAATGTTCATCGTCTTAGCAGTATGGCTATTGATGGAATCGGGAGACTTGACCTTCTGCATTTCATCGAAAATCGCAACGGAATAAGCAATGCGCGCAAAGCTCCGGTGGTACAGCGCAAGGGTTTCATAGGTTGTCAGAATCCAATCCACCTGACGGATATAGTCAACGTCGAGCGCGTCTTCCTCTGTCCACCCTGCGCTCTTCGGTCTTTTGAGCGTCTTGAGCCCTGGGCCAAAAGCCTCAGCACAACTGCCAAGCTTGCCCGATTTCAAGTGAATGCTGGCTTCCTTCTTCCAATTGTCGAGAAGTGAAGTTGGAGCGACGATCAGAAACGGTCCTTGTAGTGGGCGGTACATGCCGCGCCGGGCGGCCATGTTGTCCTTGATCCATGCAAGAAAAGCCAGCCCTTGGAATGTCTTTCCGAGACCCATGTCGTCGGCCAGCAGCGCGCCTGGCCAACCCTCCTTCCAGCAATTGCAGAGCCACTCAAAGCCCTGCAGCTGGTGTTCCTTCGGCACTGTTCCGTTAATGCTTTGAGCCGGAAAGGTAAGAGGGATGAGGTTGCCGCGCTTAGCCAACCTAGAATGATAGTCGAGGCCTTCGAGGTTTTCCTTGATGATAAGCACATCATGGTTCGCAGCTGGGAGGGGTTGCCCCTTATCTTGCGCTCCGCCCGAGTATGAGACGCCCTCCTCTCCAAGATGCGTTAGCGTCGTCCTTACATCGGAAGTCCTGTAGGGCTCGTCTTCGAAGTTGACCAAGTCGGAGCCGTCTTGCTCCGCCTGATCACAAAGGACATGGAGTTCCTCAATTTTTTCCGGTGTTGCGTTGATTGTTTTACTGCCAATTTTGACGACGAACTCTTCCGGCAACCAGTGGTTGGATTTTCGGCTTATCCACGGAAGGCTGGGTTTTTCCCATAAACCCAGACCTTCGATGCGGTCTGAGTACTGCACGGTTTCAACGAAGAGACTTGCTGCGAGCGCATCCCCGTCTTCGCCAAGGGCCGACGCGATGCGAGTGCGAGGATTCTTGAGAAAGGCCTTGCGCTCCTCGACAGACGCGCCTCGCAATTGCTTCACGACGTCGAGGGCCGTGCGTAGTGCCGGATCCACGAGCAGATAAGTGTTGCGTGCAATAACGTAGGCTGCGTCGGTTCTGCCAGGGCGTGAAAGAGCGCGTTGGTGAAATTCGTCTTGAAGCTGGGGCGGCAGCAGGGCGTCCGCGTCGTTGCTGCGCTTTTCGGCGCTCGACGTCCATGCAGCGGCGTCGTCCCCATCTGTTTCGGGCGCGTCGTTGCCGTCATCGACCTCGCCAAACTCCGGCTCAGCCAGCCTCGCCATCAGGATTGGCAAAAAGTGGGGTCCATGCGATGTCTCGCGGACGTCGAGCCCGAATGCGCCCGCCTGATAGATTGTTAGAGAACCGACAAATTTGTCGGCCTGCACTTCGTCGCCGAGATATTTTTGCAGTGCTTCCTGAACCTGCTGCCACAGGGGCAAGCGCTCGGAGAAGGGTTTGCCAGAGGTATTGTTGTAATCACGTGCTGCAATATGGATCTCGTAGAGTGGTCGTGACAAACGACCCCACTCTCCTCCTACGCGTAAAAAAGGACCTTGGAAGTCCGGTGCTATTGCGCGCGAATTCTGGTCTTGCCAGCTAAGTAATAGGATGCTGTCGGAACTATCGATACGCCCGCGCATGGAAACGGTAACTGATAGGCCAATCTGTTTCGGAATTCCTAGGAGTTCGACCTGCGACGCCGACAAAGAAAGAATGAATTCGGGCGTGGCAAACACCCCATTACCGGAAGGGACCAACTCGCCCGCTGCGACCGCATGAGAAATGAAGCGAAAACTGGAAGCCGAGCCTGAAGCTGTATCTCCCCATTGCCCGTAGGGAACTGTCTTCTTGCCGAGAAGGCCGCGCTGTTCGAATTCGATGACCGCGCCGTTGTGTTGCGGGACGCATCTGAAGCTCATGACCAACCTTTATTTGTAATCACTAGGCTGCAACCTCGTATTTGTCATCCGGTAGATCCGATCGGCGACGACGCGTTGCCAACTGTATGTTTTCGGCGAGCTATGAGTCTTGACGAGATATCGCGAAGTGTCGGTATCATCCTTCGAAATCGTTACGTCATCCGAACTATAGCTTTTCTGATAAAGTTTCGGAGCGCTCCGCTCTGAAGCGTCTGACCAAATGTTGACTTTGCCGTTGTGACTCCAGTCGGCCACAACGCCTTGCCCGACCTCAAGGAGTAGAACGGCATGTGTGCGCTGGATCTGTTTAGAGCCGGCGCCGTTGAATGTTCCAAAGTCTACGTTCTTGCCGAAGCGGCTACGCGCGAAACGGGCGCCATCGTCCGCAAAGACTACCCACGCGCCCTGGATGATACCCTTGCGATACGCCGCCTCCCAGAAAGCGCGCCGATAGCGCCACATCTCGGCGTCACTTGGATCATTTACCGTGAGGCCGACGATATCGAGGAACTGCCGAAGCGACTGTTCCGTCAACCACGAAACGACCAAAGCCTTGATTTGTGGGAAGCGTTCCCAGCGGCCAGGATAGGTTCGCGGGTCTTTGAAAATCGAAACTATGAAATTGAGGAAAATATCTTTGATCGCTTTCTCAGGAGACTTGCCGAGAAACGGCTTCATCAGTGCTTCGGCAATCTCGAGATCAAGTCCCTTGAATACCAGTTCATTTCGACTGTCGAGCGCATACGATCTGACCATATCTAGGCGCTTCATATGGTCGGGTTCCGCTCCGCTGCCGAGTTCGATCAACAGATTTCGCGTGATCGCCTCCGTAAATCCAGACTGCGCGTCAAGCGCGCTGAACCCCAGCGATCGCATCGCATCCGAAGGCGACATATTCTGCTGCAACGCCAAAGCGGCGATCTTCCTGGGACCGAGCACCGGATCGTAGAGCGCGTAATCCCGTTGATACACGGCAAAAGGCGCACCCCAACGATGACTACCTCGTTGCAGTGCAGAACTGACGAGGTCGAGCCCCGGTCTGTCGGCACGAAACTGAATCAAGTATACGGTGGCTAACGTTCGATACAGCTTGCGCTTGTCGCTTCGGCCAATCTCTTCGATAATTCGGCTAAGAGCATGTGGATTCTCGGCGAGTGAAGGTTTCGCTTCCCACAGACACCAGATGGCGTCTCGGAATTCCATTGTCGACAAGGAGCTGTCCACTTGCAGTAACGGCAGCAATCGTGCGGCTATGTCGTTCAAGGAGGCGGTGTCGCGTCGTGTTCGATCGTCCATGCCCGTTGCGCCGATTGCTTGCGCGGCTTGTTGCGCGTAGGCATACTTGGGTATGACGTCGTGGCCTGAAAAACCGGCCGCGCGTGCCGAGGTCGCCGTGCAGGCATCACGGAACAGGGCAGTCATCTTGCTTTAGCCGCCTCCTGCAGTTTTCCGATTTGCTCTTCCATATCGTCGGTGAGTCGCAGCACGTCCTTCAGCCGGTCTGAGGGATCGACCTGCATCACAAATCGCATGTCGATGCGGCGGTTCTTTTCAAGGGCCTGCCTGGCGATTTCGGGCCCTTCATTGGGCATTTCCGTTCCGGGTATCGGGCGTGTTGAGGAATAGCCGGAGACAGAGAGGATTTCTTTCTTTTCCGGGTTTCTAAGCGTTCTCAACGATGGCTGGAAAGCAGTCAGGGTTCGATAAGTCTCGACCGCCCGCTCGGTCGAAAGTTGCCAATTCCGGCTGTCGCCGGCCGCGGTCTCCGAGCCTTGTTGGTCGGTATGTCCCTCAATGAAAACCGTGTCAATCGCAGCACCCGGTGCAAGCTGCTGGCAATCCGTTGTGCTGTTCGCGACGACGCAACCGGTATAGCGCGGCAGGACCCGAGCAAGAACGGCCGCAAGCTTCCTAACGTTATCCGATGCCTGGGCGTTCAGGTTGGACTTGTCTGTTGCAAAACGAATGGCGTTTTCCGTCAATCGTAGAACGCCGTTTTCCCGGTCGATTTGGACGTCGAGGCCAGTGGCCTTCAACTCACGTTCAAGATCGTTGAGCAGGGCGGTTCGCTCTTTTTGGGACTGGCTAAGGTTTTCCAGCTCTCTGTTGATCTCAAACCGCAAGCCATTCAGTTGCTCGCTCACCTGCCTAATCTTTTCGAGGACCTCTTCTATCTGAACCTTCGATTTATTTGCCTGCTGTTCGGATTCGTCCGTCTGCTTTTGGAATTGCAAAGCGAAGACCATCAGCATGATGATGAAGATGAAAAGTATGCCAACCATCATGTCGGTCATCGACACGAAATAGTTTTCCTCTTCTTCTTCGACCGCCGGACGACCGGCAGCATCGTCAAACGCCAGCATCGCTCACCTATTCTGCCGCTGGCCGGACAGACGATCGCAGATCCGAGATCGAGCCGGAAAATTCGTCAAATGAATCGCTCATCTCCTTCACCGAAGAGGAGAGCGTATTGACCGCGTTGGCCAGCCCCCGATCGACGTCGGTGGCATAGCGGCTCAGTGTATCGCCCTGCCGCTCCGTTGCGGTGGCTAGGTCGCTGATTGATTTTGCTAGCGCTTCATCGATGCGGGCGAAGCGCACTTCGTAGTTCCGCCAAATCTCGGCCATGCTGGTTGATTGCTCGCGCAACGCCGTGTTCAGCTTTTCTGATGCAAACTGGCTGGCGGTCAATGCTTCGACGGCCGAGCGAAGCGAGTCTTCGAAATTTGATGTTGCCGAAGCGATCTTTTCTCCCGACTGCAGCAGCGGCCCCGATGCGGAACGGATATCGGTTGCGGTCTTTGAAAACGCATCTGAAACACTGCGGGTTTGTGACGTTGCTTCACCAAGAGCACTGGTCTGCGAAGAGAGCGCGGAATTGGACCCACGAAGCGCACTCTCAAAGCGTTCTACTTCCTGACGGATAGTGGCAATCGCTTCGGCAAGGCCCGATTTGATGGCCTCGGCGGCTCCCGCTGCAACTGCGCTGACGGTCGAAACGGCGCTTTCCTGTGCGGCTCTAATTTGTTCTTGGGTCTTCGCCACGCCATTACGCAGGTCGCCGTCGAGAGAGACCATGCTGCCTGTGAGCGTAGTAACCTGGCTTTCCAGCTTTTCCATCACCCGGCCCATTGCGGCCTCGATCCGTTCCGAAGCTCCGCCAGCGGCGCGCCCGAGCTCCGTGTCGACCTGTTCGCTCGCCTTGTCGAAAGTGGCTTTCATCGCCGCTAGAATTTCTGCAAGGCCATCACGGTTGCGGTTGGCGCCGTCGTCCATCGAGCGCGCAGCCTCTCCAACCAAGCGGTTGAGATTTTCGGCAGCCTCACTCATGCGGCGGGCGAAGTCCTCGCCTGATCCCCTGACGCCAGTTTGCATGTCGGCAAGGGTCGCCTGCATGGCACCCAGCGTTTCCGCGAGCTGGCGCAGTTCGATGCCTGCGCTGCCCTGTACGCTCGACGAAAATTGCGCGAGCATGTCGTTGATGCCGCTCTGGCTCGTTTCCGTTATTTTGCCGAGCACGCCTGTAATACTGTCGTTGATCGGCGCCATGGCTGATGCGAAAGCCGACTGGATCTGCGGCTCCAGTTGACGGCCCATCTGGGCGAAGAACTTGTCGCTGTTGATCTCCTTGAGCTGATCACGTTGCTCCTTAGCCGCCTCGGCAATCTCAATCGCAACAGCCTGAGGCGGAACGTATTTCAACTTGCTTTCAACTGTCTCACAGAACTTGTGGGCGCTAGCTTCCAGCCAGATTGTATAGACTTTGAACACGATCGACAGGATAAGCGAGCAGCCAAGACCAGCGATCGACGTCGCAAATTTGAAAGCAGCGATCTTAAGCAGTTCGGTCATTGCGTTCTGCATAACGCTCACGTCCTGAGCAGCGGATGCAGCTCCCGCTTTATAGAGCGCCAATACGATGCCCATGAACGTCAGCAGCAGGCCGGCGGCTACGAAATAGCCGGGAATGCTTGACATCATCTTCAGACCAAAAAACTGTTCACGAATGGCGCCGAAACTAATGAAGCTCTGCGGACGCACCGTATTTCTGATGAGTGTCAAATCGCCGACAGATGGCTTCAGGAGCGTTTCGTCAAATTCCCGCCAACCATGACCTATTAGATGGCTATCTCTGAGTTGATGGTAAATCGATTGATCATATTCTTGGGCAAAATCCTCTCGGCTACGCTGCCGCGCGATCACCCGACGCAGGCGATATATGGAGCCGATGATTGTAAGAATGTGAAGAACCAAGAACGTCGCCGCTAACGCGAACGCGACGGCGAAGATAAAAGAAGCTAGGCTTAAGATGAAGTCCGTCTGACTGAGCGCGTCCAGCGCGATCTTCGCTTCTTCTTCGCCCACATGCCCGCCGAGCAAAGCCAAACCGCCACGGACCCGATGGACAACGAGGCCTATATCCAGCGGCGGCAACGCTAGATCTAGCGCGTAGACCAGTCCGATTGTTAAAAACCAAAACGCCACCAGCCTGGTCAGCCAGTGCCAGCCCAAAAACCCGATAGATTTCATTCCCCAGCCCGTCGTCTCGTCGACTTGGAAGCCCACAACCGTGCTTAATCGACCGATGCCCCTAACCGATGCGAATGCGCCGGTTGTTTTTATTCTCTTATAAATGCAGAGATTGTCTAGTGTGACAGGGCAACTCCAGTGTTGAAATTAACGGTCTGAACACTACAGTCGCGCCAAAATCGATTTGGTGAAGGAATACGCATGCTCACAGGTGAAATTCGCTCGAAGGTCGATCAGGTCTGGAATGCTTTCTGGGCCGGCGGCATCGCCAATCCGCTCGAAGTAATCGAGCAGATCACTTACCTGCTCTTCATGCGCGGCCTGGACGACATCCAGACGCGCGCGGAAAATAAGGCCAATATGCTAGGCCGGCCGATCGAGCGGGTGATCTTTCCCGAGGGCGTCTATCGGCAGGATCGCGAGGGTAAGGATGTCACCTATGCCGAACTGCGCTGGTCGCGGCTGAAGAATGAAGATCCGGCGCGGATGTTCCTGCTCGTCTCAGAATTCGTCTTCCCCTTCCTGCGCGAGATGGCCGAGGCCGGCACCGCGCATTCGGAGCACATGAAGGGCGCGCGCTTCACCATTCCGACGCCCGGTCTGCTCGCCAAGGTGGTCGACATGCTGGCGGAAATTCCGCTGGAGGATCGCGATACCAAGGGTGATCTTTATGAATATATGCTCGGCAAGATCGCCTCGGCCGGCCAGAACGGCCAGTTCCGCACGCCGCGCCACATCATCAAGCTGATGGTCGAGCTGATGAAGCCGACGCCGCAGGACGTGATCTGCGATCCGGCGAGCGGCACCTGCGGCTTTCTGGTGGCGGCCGGCGAATACCTGCGCGAAAACCACAAGGGCCTGTTCCGCGACGCCGCGCTCAACCGGCATTTCCACGAGGGCATGTTCCACGGCTATGATTTCGACCAGACCATGCTGCGTATCGGCTCGATGAACATGCAATTGCACGGCGTCGAGGGCGCCGATGTCCGCTACCGGGATTCGCTTTCCTCCAGCCATGGCGACGATGCCGACAAATATTCACTGATCCTTGCCAATCCGCCCTTTGCCGGCTCGCTGGATTACGAGACGACCGCCAACGACCTGCTCGCCATTGTCAAAACGAAGAAGACCGAGCTTCTGTTCATGGCGCTGTTCCTGAAGCTACTCAAACCCGGCGGTCGGGCGGCGGTGATCGTTCCGGACGGCGTGCTGTTCGGCTCGTCGACGGCGCACAAGGCGATCCGCAAGATGCTGGTAGACGATCACAAGCTCGACGCGATCGTCAAGCTGCCATCCGGCGTGTTCCGGCCCTATGCCGGTGTCTCCACAGCGATTGTCTTCTTCACCAAGACTAATTCCGGCGGCACGGATCATGTCTGGTTCTACGACCTGCAGGCCGACGGCATGAGCCTAGACGACAAGCGCCAGATGCTGGTGCCGGAGGAGAAATTCGGCCCGGTGCCAAAGCGAGAACTCGCCGAAGACGAGCACGCGAAGAACAATCTGCCGGATGTCGTTGCCCGCTGGGCCACGCGCAACGGCACCGAGCGCGCCAACCCTCGCACCGGACAGAGCTTTACGGTGAGTAGAGAGGATATCGCGGCGGCGCATTATGACCTTTCGCTCAACCGCTACAAGGAAGTGGTGCATGAGGCGGCAGAGCATCGACCGCCGAAGCAGATCGTAGCGGAGCTGTTGGAGCTCGAGGATCAGATTGCGGCGGGGCTGAAAGAGTTGGAGGCGATGCTGTGACCGCCAAATTAGTCCCAATAGGTGACATTGCGGAATTTATAAATGGCTTTGCTTTCAAGCCCGAAGACTGGAGTGAAAATGGCCTCCCGATTATTCGCATACAAAATCTGACAGGAAGCGGGCGCGAACTCAATCGTACTTTGAGAGATGTGCCCGCAAAGTTTATGGTTCGCAAAGGGGATTTATTGGTCTCTTGGTCGGCGACGTTGGGGGTCTTCGCTTGGCAAGGGCCAGATGCTCTTGTGAATCAACACATTTTCAAGGTGGAACCTCGATTAGATCGCGTGGACATAGATTATCTGCGCCACGCTATCGATGAATCCATTCATAGGATGGAGCGCTTCACACACGGTTCCACGATGAAGCATATTAATCGAAGGGAGTTCCTAGAACACAAAATCTCCCTCCCGCCCCTTGACGAGCAGAAGCGAATTGTGGCGATCCTGGATAAGGCCGATCAGCTGCGCCAGAAGCGCCGCCAGGCGATTTCGTTGCTCGACAGCCTCACCCAGTCGATCTTTCTGGAGATGTTTGGGGATCCAACTGAAAATAGGAAGCTCGAGAGTGCTGTCACGCTTGGTGAAGTCTGCAGCAAGATCACAGATGGAGAGCACCAGAACCCGAATTTTACTGAAGATGGCATGCCGATAGTAATGGCTTCTCAGGTGGGAGAGCGATTTGTCGACCTCAATAATGCCAAATTCGTATCTAGCGCCGATGGATCACGGTTCAGAAAGAAATGTGGCCCTGAACTAGGAGATTTGTTGATTGTTGGTCGCGGTGCAACCATTGGTCGAGCCACTATAGTCGACGCAGACACCCCCTTTTGTTTGATGGGTTCAGTGATTCTTTTGAAACCTAACCGACAGCTCATATTGCCGCAGGTACTTCAAGCATGGATTAAAAACCCAAAAATTCGAGCTCAGCTCTACAAAACGTCAAGTTCATCAGCGCAACAAGCTATTTACTTATCCCACATCAAGAAACTAGATATTTGGATACCTCCGATGAGGGAGCAGTCCATTTTCTCGGAGAGGATCTCGAAGTTGTTGGCGCTAACTAAACAGTTGGACGCTCGCGCAACAGATGACGAAGCTCTCTTCTCCTCGCTCCAACACCGTGCCTTCTCTGGCAAGCTCTGAGGCTCCATGTCCAACTTCGCCTTCCTCGCCGCCGAATTTCCCGAGATCTTCGACAGCGCAAAGCGGGCGGAGGCTCTGGCCGAGGGCGATCCGCGGGCGGCGGCGTTTTACGCGCGGCGTACGGTGGAACTCGCCGTGCAATGGGCCTACAAGCATGATCCCTCGCTCAAGTTTCCCTATCAGAGCAATATTTCGGCGCTGATCCATGAGCCGAGCTTCCAGAAGCTCGCCGGCCAGGCGGTGTTTTCCAAAGCCCGCGTCATCATCAAGATCGGCAATCAGGCCGTTCATGAGAGCCGCGAGACCAAGCCCGCGGAAGCCGCCAATGCCGTGCGCGAGCTGTTCCATCTCTGCTTCTGGCTGGCCCGCACTTACGCGCGCAAGGACCATCCTGCCGACACTCTCGCCTTCGACCCCGCACATCTGAGCCGCAAGCAAGATGTGGTGAAACGCGCTTTCGCCGAGCTCACCCGCATGAAGGGCGAGATGGAGGCGAAGGATGCCGCCTTCGAGACCATGCTGCGCGACAAGGCCGATCTTGACGCCGAACTGAAACGTCTGCGCGCCGAAGTGGCTGCCGCCCGCCGCGAGAACGAGGCGAAGCCCGACCATCATGATTATTCCGAAGCCGAGACCCGTGACCTCTATATCGACCTGTTGCTCAAGGAAGCCGGCTGGAAACTGGACAGTCCTCGCGACCGCGAATTTCCAGTGGACGGCATGCCGAACAGCGAGGGCAAGGGCTTCGTCGATTACGTGCTGTGGGGCGACGACGGCAAGCCGCTGGCGCTGATCGAGGCCAAGCGCACCAAGCGCGATCCGCGCGCCGGCCAGCAACAGGCCAAGCTCTATGCCGATTGCCTGGAAAGGCAATTCGGCCAGCGGCCAGTCATTTTCACCTCCAACGGCTACGAGCATTGGATCTGGGACGATACCGCCTATCCGCAGCGCGCGGTTTCCGGCTTCTACAAGAAAGACGAGCTGGCGCTAATGATCCAGCGGCGCGTGAGCCGCAAGCCGATCGCGGGCCTTGCCGTCAACAAGCAGATCGCCGGCCGCTATTACCAGACCCGCGCCATCTCGCGCGTCGCCGAGGCTTTCGAGGCTCACAAGCAGCGCAAGAGCCTGCTTGTTATGGCGACCGGCTCCGGCAAGACGCGCACGGTGATCGCGCTGGTCGATCTGCTGATGCGGGCCGGCTGGGTGAAACGCGTGCTCTTCCTCGCCGACCGGGTGGCGCTGGTGAACCAGGCGGTGCGCGAATTCAAGCGGCAACTGCCGGAGACTTCGCCGGTCAACCTGGTGACCGAGAAGAATGCCGAAGGCCGCGTCTTCCTCTCCACCTATCCGACGATGATGAACCTGATCGACGAACGGCAAGCGGGGCAAGCGCGTTTCGGCCCCGGCCATTTCGATCTCGTCATCATCGACGAGGCGCATCGCTCGGTCTATCAGCGCTATGGGGCGATCTTCGACTATTTCGACAGCCTGCTCGTCGGCCTTACCGCCACGCCGAAGGACGAGATCGACCACAACACTTATAACCTGTTCGACCTTGAGGACGGCGTTCCCACCGACGCCTATTCGCTCGACAAGGCGGTGGAGGACGAATATCTCGTGCCGCCGCATTCGGTCTCGGTACCGCTGAAATTCCAGCGCGAGGGCATCCGCTACGACGATCTTTCCGAGACCGAGAAAGAGCAGTGGGACATGCTGGAATGGGACGAGGAGGATGGCGGTCCACCGGATAGCGTCGATAGCCAGGCGGTCAACAAATGGCTGTTCAATGCCGACACCGTCGACAAGGTGCTGGCGCATGTGATGACGGAGGGCCTGAAGGTCACCGGTGGCGACAGGCTCGGCAAGACCATCATCTTCGCCAAGAACCAGGATCATGCAGAGTTCATCGAGGAGCGGTTCAACCGCGCCTATCCGCATCTCGCCGGTCATTTCGCCCGCGTCATTACTTTCAAGACGGAATATGCCCAGAGCCTGATCGACGACTTTTCGAAGAAGGATGGCAATCCGCATGTCGCCATCTCGGTCGACATGCTCGACACCGGCATCGACGTGCCTGAAGTGGTCAACCTGGTGCTGTTCAAGCTGATCCGATCGAAGACCAAGTTCTGGCAGATCATCGGCCGCGGCACCCGTCTTTGCCCGGATCTCTTCGGCCCCGGCGAGGACAAGGAATTCTTCCGTGTCTTCGACTATTGCCAGAACCTCGAATTCTTCCGCCAGAACCCGCAGCCGGACGACGGCCGCAACGGCAAGAGCCTGAACGAGCGCCTGTTTGCCGCCCGTTTCGACATCGTCCGTGCGCTCGACGAGAAGCACAGGCTCGACGTCCCTGGCGTGGCCGAACCTCGACAGGAGGGCTACGATGCCGGCGGCGGCAAGCCGCTCGACGAGGTGACAATCCGCAACGAGGCCCTCGATGCGCTGCGGACCTACGTTGCCGGCATGAACCTTGACAACTTCATCGTGCGCGGAAAGCGACGCGCGGTGGAGAAATACAAAACCGCCGACGCCTGGAACGAGCTCACCGACGCCGTGCGCGAGGAACTGCTTGACGAGGTCGCGCCGCTACCGAGCGAAGTCAAGGGCGAGCCGGAAGAGGCGAAACGCTTCGACCTGCTGATCTTCGGGCTGGAGCTGGCGCTGCTCAAAGGCTCGAAGAGCTTCGACCGCCTGAAGAAGCAGCTGATCGAGATCGCCTCGGCCCTCGATGAACAGACGGCCATCCCGATCATTGCCGCCCAGCATCCGCTGATCCTCGACATCCTCTCCGATCCCTGGTGGGAAGGGATCACCGTGCCCCAGCTCGAACTGGCGCGGCTCAGGCTTCGCGGCCTCGTCCAGCACATCGAGAAGGGCAAGCGCAAGATCGTCTACACCAATTTTGAGGACGAGTTGGGCCTTGGTGCCGATATCGATTTGCCGGAGGTCGGCGAAGTCGATTTTGCCCGCTTCAAGCGCAAGGCCCGGCACTTCCTGCGCGAGCATGAAGACCACATCGCCATCGCCAAGCTGCGCCACGGCAGACCGCTGACGCCGACCGACGTCGAGGAACTGCAGTCCATGCTGCTTTCCGCCGGCATCGGCGACGCCAAGCACCTGGAGAAAGCAACGGAAGTGGCACACGGTTTCGGCGCCTTCGTTCGCTCGCTGGTCGGCCTCGACCGCGCCTCCGTCGCCGACGCCTTCTCCGACTTCATTTCAGACGGCGGCGCAACGGCCGACCAGATCGAATTCATCGAAATGGTCATCGAGCACCTGACCGAAAGGGGCGTCATGGACCCTGCCCTTCTCTACGAAAGCCCGTTCATCGACGTAGCGCCGGAAGGACCGCAACAGGTCTTCGATTTCGAGAAGACGAAGAAGCTGGTCGAGGTCATTAGAGGATTGAACGAGAGCGCGACGGGGTGAGGCATCCCCCAGGCAACCTGTACTCTGGCGCAAGGTATCGGGGGAATTTCAGGCCGACATGGCGCGAATCTCGAAGCCGAACTCCTCGCACGCTTCCTCCACCTCAAGCCATCTGCCCCTCAGCGCCACTAGCCGGTGAAGCAAGCGATGGCAGTTCGCGCAAAGCAAGGCCATATCTTTGATCGTTACGGCGCGCTCTCCGGATGTAGAGAAAGGCTCTTTATCGTGATGAGCTTCGAAAATGGAATCGCGCATATCATCTGGGAGGTGAGAACCGGTCGATTTGCAGATGTCGCACGACAGACCTACACGTTTTCGCGCCCTGAGAAGATCACGTCTCAGACCGGCCTTTCGCTCGCGGAATAGATGCTCACGTCGCTCGGCTCTACCTTCAATGAACTGTTTGTCTTCTTCGCTGGTAATTGGCGCAACAGCGTCGGCAATCTCCCACTCGGCGACGATACCCGTGCCCCACCCCTTTTCAGATGGCACGAAATCACGCCGAACAACCAGGGAGTTACGTGCTTTGTCATTGAGATAGTTGTATAAAATATTCGAAGGCGAATAGTAGTTGCCACTCCCTTTTCCGCCCTTCCCATATCGCTCAACCAGCTTTGCCCATACTCGTGGTGCATGCTGTTCTAAGGCATTACGAAATGTTTGGGTGGTAAATTTGCCCCCGAGATAGGGTTGCAGCGCCTCCCATTCATCGTCCAGCATTCCAAACAATTCGGCCATAATATTCCAATATCGACCGATACTTAACTTGCCTCGTGACTCGCGGCAACAGTTAAACCCTCGTGCAAACTGGGATGGGCCTAAAATACTATCTCGGAGAGCAAACGAAAAATGGCTGGGGCGCCTGGATTCGAACCAGGGGATGGCGGTACCAAAAACCGCTGCCTTACCGCTTGGCTACGCCCCACCAGAGCTTGAGCGGCGAACCGCTTGCTCAGAAATCGACGCCTGATTAGCAAAGCTCTTTGCCTGTCACAATGACTAAGTTTAAGCCTCGTGCAGATTTATGCGCGCGAAGCGGCGGGCGGCGTGCTAGCATGAGGCGATAAAATCAACCTGAGATCATCGTTCCGCATGGAAAGTCCCGCATTCGACCTTGTTTTCGAGCCGGCCTATGGGAGGGCTGTGCCGGTTGCTCCTGATATCTTGCGCATCACGGCGGAAAACCCAGGGCCGTTTACCTTTTTCGGCACCAACAGCTATCTCGTCGGCTCCTCCTCGCTTGCGGTCATCGATCCCGGGCCGGAGGACGAGGCGCATTATCAGGCGTTGATTGCGGCGATCGGCGGGCGTCATGTGACGCATATCCTCGTCAGCCATACCCATCGCGATCACTCGCCGCTTGCCCGCCGGCTGCAGGCGGAAACGGGGGCGGTGACGGTGGGGCAAGGGCCGCATCGGCCGGCGCGGCCGCTGCGGGAGGGCGAGGTCAATCCCTTTGCCGAAAGCTCGGATATGGAGTTCGTGCCGGATATCGCGCTCGGCGACGGTCAGACGATAACGGGCGACGGCTGGGCGCTGACAGCGGTGCTGACGCCGGGGCATACGGCCAACCATGCCGCCTTCGCGCTCGAAGGCCGCGACATCCTCTTCTCAGGCGATCATGTCATGGCCTGGTCGACCTCGATCGTCGCGCCGCCGGATGGGGCAATGGCCGATTACATGGCCTCGCTCGACAGACTGATTACGCGCGAGGACGGCCTGCTGCTGCCCGGCCATGGCGGGCCGGTCAACGAACCGAAGACTTTCCTGCCGGCGCTGAAGGCGCATCGGCTCAGGCGCGAGCAGGCGGTGCTGGCGCGGGTTGCTGCCGGCGATCGGGAGATCGCGGAGATGGTGAAGACGATCTATCGCGATACCGATCCGAAGCTGCATGGCGCGGCAGCCCTTTCGGTGCTCGCCCATATCGAGCATCTCATGGAGCGCGGCGAGATTGCAGCGGATGGGCCGCCCTCGCTTGCCGCGCGCTATTGGCCGGGGTAATGAAAGGCGGAGGGAGATCAGCATGGGCCGCGCCGATTACAGCTATCGCACCGATCCCGCCGTTCCCGCGTTTGCCGATGACCGGCCGCTCATCGTCTTCGATGGCGAATGCGTCTTCTGCTCCGGCTGGGTGAAATTCGTGCTGAAGCACGACAGGCAGCGGCGATACCGGTTCCTCGCGGCGCAGACGCCGCTCGGCGAAGCGCTTTACCGGCATTACGGCCTCGATACGCGCGACTACGAAACCAATATCCTCATCGAAGGCGGCCGCGCCTTCTTCAAATCCGACGGCACGATCCGCATGGTGGCAAGCCTCGGCTTTCCCTATTCGCTGGCGAAGCTCTTTCGGCTCCTGCCGCGGCGCGCCGCCGACGCACTTTATGAATTCATTGCCCGCAACAGGCTGAAGATCGCCGGACGCCAGAGCTGCATGGTGCCGACACCGGAGCAGCGCAGCCGCTTCATCGCATGAGCGGCGGCACCTTTTCCCTGCTGATCATCGGCGGCTACGGCGCCTTTGGCGGCCGGCTCGCCCGGCTGCTCGGCGAGGAGCCGCGGCTCAGGCTGCTGATCGCCGGCCGCTCGCTCGAAAAGGCCGATGATTTCGTCTTCGATCTCCGCTCGCCGAAAGGCGGCGCCGGGCGGCTCGGCAGCAACGATCTCGGCGCCTGGCTGCAGGCGGTGACCTTCGATCGCGACGGCGACCTCCGGGAGCAGCTGACGCGGCTGAGACCCGATCTCGTCGTCGATGCCTCCGGGCCGTTCCAGAGCTTCACCGGCGATGGCTACAAGGTGGTGCGGGCCTGCATCGAGCTCGGCATCGATTATGCCGATCTCGCCGACAGCAGCGGCTTCGTCGCCGGCATAAGCGGGCTCGATGCTGAGGCGAAGGCGAAGGGCACCTTCGTTCTCTCGGGGCTCAGCAGCCTGCCGGCGCTTTCCTTTGCGGCGCTGGAGGCGATGGCGCCGCATTTCTCCCGCGTCGACAGCGTCGCCGCCGGCATTGCGCCCTCGGCGCATGTCAGGATCGGCCTCAATGTCGTCAGAGCCATCACCAGTTATGCCGGCAGGCCGGTGGCGCTGCTGCGCGAAGGCCGGCCGGCCGAGGGGCGCGGGCTGATCGACGAGATGCGGGTGACGATCGCGCCGCCCGATGTGGCGCCGCTCGCCAGCCGGACTTTCCTGCTGGTCGATGCGCCCGACCTGGCGCTGCTGCCCGGCCGCTTTGCCGGCCTGCAATCCACCTTCACCGGCGTCGGCACCGAGCCGCAGGCGCTGCAGCGGCTCTTGAGATTTGCCGCCCGGCTGGTGGAGGTCGGGCTCTTACCCTCGCTCACGCCGTTCGCCCGGGCGCTGCAGGCGGCCAGCCATCGCTTCGCCGCCGGCGCCCATCGCGGCGGCATGTTCGTGCGCCTGGGCGGCCTCGATCATGAGGGGCGGCGGCTGACGGCGGATTGGTCTCTGATTGCCGAAGGTGATGACGGGCCGTTCATTCCGGTTCTCGGCGTCGAGCTGCTGGTGCGCCGGCTGCTCGAAGGCAAGCGGCCGCAAAGCGGCGCGCGGCCGGCGGCCGGCGAATTGTCGCTTGCGGATTTCGAAGCGGCCTTCAGCCAGTTCTCGATCGCCTCAGGCATCCGGCTGGATTACCAGGAAGAGGCCCAGCCGCTCTACCGGCGCATCCTCGGCGACGCCTGGGAGAAGCTGCCGCCGGCGCTGGCGGCGATCCATGCGGGCGGCACGCGGCTTGCCTCCGGCCGCGCGCGGATCGAGCGCGGCAGCGGGCTCCTCGCCAGGCTGATCGCCGGCCTCATCGGCTTTCCCGCCGCCGGCGAGGATGTGCCGGTCGCGGTGCGCTTTGCCGCCGATGGCGAAAGGGAGATCTGGACGCGGTCTTTCGGCAGCAAGACCTTTCGCAGCTGGCAGGCCGCCGACCCCGGCCGCGACCGCCACCTGCTCGTCGAGGTGTTCGGGCCGTTCCGGGTGCTGCTGGCGCTGGTGCCGGAGGGGCAGAAGCTCAGGCTTGTGGTGCGCGGCTGGCGGTTTTGCGGCATTCCGCTGCCGCTGTCCCTGGCGCCGGGCGGCGATACCTACGAGGAGGAGCGTGACGGGCGCTTCCATTTCCACGTCGAGATCGGCGGGCGGCTGACGGGGCTGGTGGTGCGCTATTCGGGGTGGCTGGTGTTGGAGTGAGGGGTGGCGGCAAGCGCGCTGCTGTCCCGTTCGTGCTGGGACAGCCCCTCACCCTAACCCTCTCCCCGTAAAACGGGGCGAGGGGACGTGCCCCGCGTGAGTTTGGTGGGGAACAAAAAGGTTGCGGCATGTCCCCTTCGCCCCGCGCGCGGGGAGAAGGTGGCGGCAGCCGGATGAGGGGCACGCGGCGTTCTCCGTGGGTTTGCAGGCGGCCGATCAATGGCCGGCGAAACGCCGCCTGGCGGCTTCGGTGACGGGCGTATAGAGGGCGACGCGAGTCCCCTCGGGATCGGCAAACTGCGCGGTCCGATTGCCCCATGGCAGATCCTTGGGCGGGTGCACCACCGTGACCAGGTCCTTGAGCCGCGCGAATTCCGCATCGACATCAGAGACCATGAATTCGAGAATGGCCGTCCGGTTGGCGCCCGGCTCGGCGCTGCCCTCGCTGAACAAGGCGACCGTTTGGGCGCTGCCGATGGCGAGCGTCGCGCCTGGTGTGACGATCTCGGCGAAGACGGGCGCAAGCCATTCGGCGCGACAGCCCGTCACCAGTTCATAAAAGGCCACCATGCTTTTGATGTCAGCGGCGATCAGGCGGGTGGATGCGAATTTCATGATCTTCTCCCTGGCGCGATGATGGCTGCGCACGATCTGTTGGCTTGCCTTTGTCACACAGCCGTGCTGACAGCGTTGTGGCAGCAGGAGTCAGCAGGCATGCGAAAAGCGGAGCGGCTTTTTCAGATCATCCAGATTCTTCGCCGGTCGAGCCGCCCGGTGACCTCGTCGGCGCTCGCGGAGGAACTGGAGGTCGCCAGGCGCACCGTCTACCGCGACATCGCGCATCTGATTGCCCAGCGTGTGCCGATCGAAGGCGAAGCGGGGTTCGGCTACGTGCTCGATCCGCGATACGACATGCCGCCGCTGATGCTGACGCCCGAGGAGATCGAGGCGGTCGTGCTCGGCGTGCAGATGGTGGCAAGGCTGAATGATGCGGCCATGCGCACTGCCGCCAGCGATGTTATGGCGAAGATCACATCGGTCATGCCGCCGGACCTGCTTCCCTATATGGCCGAGCCGGCGGTCGGCATCAGACCGCAGGATATCGGCGGCGATGCGACGATCGACACGCGGCCGCTGAGGTCGGCGATCAGGGAAGGCCGCAAACTTGAACTCGATTATCGCGCGGCGGATGGGACGGTCAGCAGCCGCATCGTCTGGCCGGTGCTGCTCGGCTATGCCGAGGCGCACAGCCTACTGATCGGCTGGTGCCAATCGAAACAGGCCTTCCGCCACTTCCGCACCGAACGGATCCTCAAGGTCGAGATTCTGGCTGAATCCATCGGCATGTCCAGGAGCCGGTTGCGGCAGCAATGGCAGCGGTGGCGCGATGCCGAAATGCGCAAGCCGGGTGGGCTGCCGTAACTGCCTCCGGCCGACGAGCGACGTCACTGCCTTGTCCGGTTTTCGCAAAAGATCGGAACCAACGACGGCATTGCGGCTTCTTGTGACGGTCGGTCTCGGACGACAACTTGAACTCCGGCTGCCAAAGGAAACAACTCGATGCGGACCAGACTGTCACGGCTCGATGCTACAGCTCTGATGAAAGACGGGAAAAATCGAAAACAGCTATGCTCCACGGTGACGATCAACCCAACTCAACAATCGCAACCGATGTTCCGCAGGCGGGTGCGATCTGTTATCGAAGAAACGGAAGCGGGCAGCTTCGCATCCTTCTCGTGGGAAGTCGTCGGCATGGACGATGGGGCGTTCCGAAAGGCAATCTCGACCCCGGCGAGACGACATCGGCAGCAGCAAGGCGGGAATCTTTCGAGGAAGCGGGCGTCGTGGGCGACGTGGAGGCGACAGCCTTCGGTTCATTCAGCTACCACAAAGACAGCTCGCCGCATCACTACCATGTCACCGTTCACCTGCTGCACGTCGTCGAGGCGCAAGCTGATTTCCCGGAGAAGGGCATGCGCAAACAGAAATGGTTTCCTTTGAAAGTCGCGATCCGAGATGCCGCGCAGCCCGGCTTGAAGGCTCTGCTTTCCAGGCTTGAAGGCGTGGCCCTTTGAAGCTCGGCTTCACCAAATCGCTGTCGAGATTGTTGAAGACGCGACGGCGAGCCGTACGTCTGCTGGAGAAGACATGGAGTCCGCTTCGCCACAAGCCATCCAGGCAGGAGCGACCGAGACTCCAGACGACCTCCGCATTTGGCAGCAACCCCGGAAGGCTTGTGATGAAGACCTTCGTGCCCGCCGATCTGCCAGGCAAGCCGGCCCTTGTGGTGGTGCTTCATGGATGCCGGCAGACGCCGGAAAGCCTGGACGCCGCCAGCGGCTTCTCGAGACTGGCCAGGGAGAGAGGCTTCGTGGTGCTTTACCCGCAGCAGACCCACGCCAACAATGCCCAGAAATGCTTCAACTGGTTCCGTCCGAGCGAGGTCGCTCGCGATCGCGGCGAAGTGCTTTCCATCAAGCAGATGATTGACCATGCCCTCAAACGACACCGAGCCGATCGCACGCGCGTTTACATTGTCGGCCTTTCTGCCGGCGGAGCGATGACAGGTTCATTGGTCGCCAACTATCCCGATATGTTTGCAGGCGCCGCTATCGTCGCCGGAATGCCGGTTGGCGCCGTGCGCGATGCAATGTCGGCGCTCCATGCGATGAAGTCCGGCGCTGCACTGCCCGCGGATGGCTGGGGCGCAAGGATTGCCGAAATCTCCCCCCGCCAACGGTCCTGGCCGCCAATCAGCATCTGGCAGGGGACTGCGGATCGCACGGTCAACCCGGCAAATGCGAGGGCTTGCGTCGATCAATGGCTTGAAGCGAACGCTGTCGATCGAAGCAGCGTCCGTGTCGAGAAGAAGCCCTGGGGCGAGTTGTCCTCTTGGAACGTCGCAGGCGCCCGCCCGGTATCGCTCTATTCGATCCATGGCATGGGGCACGGTCTTCCCGTCAAGAGTCGAAAGCCGGCCCCCTCAGGAGCGACAGACCCATTCGTGTTGGCAGCGGAGATCTCGGCTCCGATCGAACTGATGCGTTTGTGGCGTCTGCCGAGGCGGTAAGCATGCCTGGCCACTCCAGCCGATCTCAACACCGGGCGCTGGGTCTTCTTGCAACGAGTGCTATATTCAATTCCGGTCGTTTCACCTGAGACGATCCGGGAAAGGAATTCTTCCATGGGAGACCAGAAGCGCCCGCTGCAACCCGGAAACACCGCGCCCGCGTTCGAACTCGCCACGGCCAATTTCGACGGAACGGTTTCCTTGGCCGACTTGAGCGGTCGGCCGTTCCTGATCGGCTTCTTTCGCGGGCTGCACTGTCCATTCTGCCGGCGCCAGCTCGAACAGCTTGCCGGCATAGCGCCCATCCTCAGCGCCGCCGGGGTGAAGACCGTGGCTGTTATCAACACGCCGGTGGAACGCGCTCGCCTGTATGTCCGCCACCGTCCGACGCCGGTGACGCTCTTATGCGATCCCGACTGCCACACGCATCGCGCCTACGGCGTGCCGCATGCCGAGTTCCTGCCCGATGGCAGCGGCGAGCAGCCGGAATGGCCTTATCGCGCGACGATGGCGCAGTTCCAGGCGGCGCGCATCAACCCCACGGGCGAGTTCCCGGAACCGCTCCAGCCGATGGAAGCCAACACGGTGCTCAACGCCAAGGACCGCTTCGCGCTTAATGAAGCCGATCATGCGATCTTCGCGAAACACGCCACCCAGCTCGTCGGGCACTTCCTGGTCGATCAGAACGGCACCATCGCCTGGGCACAAATCGAGGCGCTGGACGGACCCAGCAGCCTTTGCATTTTCCCGACTGCAGCGGAGATCATCGCCGCCGTGGGTGAGCTTGGACGCCAGGTTGCAGGGGCGTAGCTGGATGATTGGCGGATCAGGTCGTTCGCTCCCACCTCTCCGCCCTCACCTGTGCTCGTCACAGGAATGTGGGAGGCTTGCTTGGGCGGTCTCGCAGATCTTTGCCGGCGTGCCGTGCTGCACCCCCCTCTGCCCTGCCGGGCATCTCCCCCACAAGGGGGGAGATCGGCTGGGCTTGCCGGCTTCTCCAACAATTGGCCTTGCAGCTCGGCGAAACGATAAAGAGGTAGGAAGGTCCTGCCACTGGTGATCTCCCCCCTTGTGGGGGAGATGCCCGGCAGGGCAGAGGGGGGTGTACACGGCACACCCTCCCCATCACAAAGGAGAGATAAGGGAGGCTTGCTTGGGTTATATTGCAGGGGCGTCGAGTTCGCGACACCGTACGGGTCGCGTCTGCCGCGCCCTCTCCCGGCCCTTCGCTTGGGCTCAGGGCGTTCGCCCCTGCAATCGATTCACTGGATCGATTGCTGCCGCCTCTGGCGGCACCGCGGCTCACCCACCCGCGATCCCCAGGAGTTCGGCGTCGAGCGCCTTCAGATAATCGCCGGCGATTTCAGCGCTGAGGCCGAGGTCGTGCTGGCCGTAGCGGGAGGCGACGCGGATGTCGACGAAGGTGGTTTCGGCCTCTTCGCGCAGGCGGATCATCATATCGAAGCGCAGGCCGAGGATCAGCGTGCGGGTGGTGGCCTGCAGCGTCACGCCGTTGGCGCCGCGGATCAGCTTGGCGACATCGTCGTCATAGGGGCGCGGCGTCGGCACCGGGATGATGCCGGGCGCATCGGTCACGGCGTCGTCGCCGGGGGCGGGCTTGGCCGGCCTGTCCTCGAGATCGCGGTCCGGCTCTGATGTGCCGGTGCTCCTGACGATCGTAAAGCCGCTCTGTTTGGCAACCTTGCGCACCGCTTCCAGCACGCGGTCGAGCGCGCCCTCATAACGCCGGCCGGTGAGTTCGGGATAGGCCTCCATCTGCTTCTCGCGATCTTCAGGCGTCACCACCGGATTGCGCTTCAGCCAGATCTGGTCGGATTTCGGCGGCGATAGCCAGTCCGGTGCCGAGACCGGATCGGTGGAGACATCGTAGATCGCAGGCAGGCTGATGTAGCGCTCGGCGGCCACAGCGCCAATACCAAGCGGAAAGGCGGCATAGATCAGCGCCGCCAGCGCGGCGAGCCCGCCCTCGGCGCCGGTCATCCAGAGGCTGCGCAGGCCGAGCGCGGCCAGCATTGTAGCGAGCAGCGCGCAACCGGCGGCAAAGATCAAAAGCAGCACCAGATAAGGGGTGGCGAGCCCGCCGAAGCGGTGGGCGATCAGCACGGCGAGCGCCAGAACCAGCGAAAATGCCCCGAGGAGCCGCGAAAAGCGGGCGGCGCTGGAAACGGGGCGGTCGTAGCGGATGGCCATCAAACTTACCGGTTGCTCGTCAGCGCCGCGCCATGAACCACGCAAATCGCCATAGACCTGTTTAGAGCATGATGCCGAAAAGTGTGAAGCGGTTTTCGGACGACATCATGTTCTATTTCTTTGATTTAGATCCGGATTCAGATTTCAGGCCGGCCCGGCCTAAAATCATCCGGATCTGGAGCAAGATTCGGCTGAATTGAAACTGTTGTCGCAAGCATATCCGCCGGAATCCACGGCGAAGGCGGAATGGCTATCCGTAAGCCCTTGCTGATATGCCAAAAAAAGGTCATTCTGCCGCGGTTTCATCTCCAGGGTCACGGACAGGAGAGACGGGATGATTTCACCCGAGATAGCAGCAAGGCCGCAGGCGTCTGCGCTTGGCGCGATCGATCACACCGAGCCGTCGCTGCCGATGGAGCTCGTCGAGCTCGAACTGTCGCTCGAAGGTTATGCCGGCGGTGACGCCGGCTTCTGCGAGGCGGTGCGCCAGGCAGCCGGCCGTTCCGGCGGCGAACTGCTGTTCGACCTGCCGGCCGCCGGCCTGATCGAGGATTGCCGGCGCATCGCCGTCTTGCGCATTCCCGATGGCGAGAACATGCGCGTCGTGCTGGCGCTGCTTGACCACAACGGCACCGAGATCCGCATGCAGGCGCCCGACGAGGAGACCAGCCATCTCGTGCGCTTCGCCGATGCCTTCATCGAGGTGCTGGAGCGGATCTGAGCGCGACCGAGATTTCTAGCGCCGTTCGGCCGCGGCTTCCGCCAAGCTGCGGAAGGGAAACTTGCGCCCGCATTCGCATTTGATCATGAAGCTTTCCTGGTGGTTGGAAGCCCGCTGCACGCCGAAGCCGCGCGGCAGGTGATCGACCGTGAAATCCGGATGCTTGCGCTTGGGATCGTCGATCTCCGAGGCCTCGGCAAAACCCGCATTGCCGCATTGCGGGCAGTTCAGTTTCTTCGAGAATCGATCGCGGATGGCCATGCTCGTTTCCAGTGTTTCCGGCCTCCTCATACAGAGGAATCGCCGGCGGCGAAAGTGGAACCATCTGCCTGGGCTGCCGTTCCTTTTTTCAAAAGGAGGCGATCATGCCCAACAGAGACCCGATACCGACACCGACGACTGACACACCGCGCGGCCCGACGCCGACGCCGGGCGTCCCCGACCGCACCCAGGAAAAACCGCCGCTGACCCCAGCCCAGGACCCGGGCGACACCAAGAACCCGCAAGACCCGCCGCTCGACCCGGCGCTCTTGCCGATCGGGGATCCGGCCGGGGCGGCGTGAAGATGCTGCCGTGATTTGCCCCTCACCCTAACCCTCTCCCCGTAAACGGGGCGAGGGGACGTGCCCCGCGAAAGGTTGATGGGAGCCGAGACAGTGCGGCATATCCCCTTCTCCCCGCGCGCGGGGAGAAGGTGCCGGCAGGCGGATGAGGGGCAGCTTGACGCCCTCGCCCGAATGGCATTTCCTCAGGGAAAAGCAAGGACCAACCCGATGCGCATCGCCCTTCTCCTCACCCTTCTCACCACCATGGCCGGCCTTTCCGCCTGCCAGACGATGACGCCGGAGGAGCGGCGGGCGGCGGATGAGCAGCGATGCCTGAGCTATGGTTTCCGCCGCGGCACCGATGGGTTTGCCACCTGCCTGCAGCGCATCGATCTCGACCGGCGGGCCGAATCGCGGGCTGCGAGTGCCGAGCTGATGCACAGCATGGCCTGGGATCTGAACGGGCCCTATGTCTACCGCGATCACTGGCGCTATCACCACTGACGGCAGGCCTCGCCCGGTTTTACCGGTTTTCCGAAATGACCGCCTGCGCCGCCGCCAATCTGGCGATCGGCACGCGAAACGGCGAGCAGGAGACGTAATCAAGACCGATCGTTTCGCAGAAGCGGATCGAGGCCGGATCGCCGCCATGTTCGCCGCAGATGCCGAGCTTCATGTCGTTGCGGGTGCGCCGGCCGCGTTCGGCGGCAATGCTGATCAATTCCCCCACCCCGTCGAAATCGAGCGAGATGAAGGGATCGTGCTCGATGATGCCCTTACGCTGATAGGTGGGGATGAAGGCGGAGGCATCGTCGCGCGAGATGCCGAAAGTGGTCTGCGTCAGGTCGTTAGTGCCGAAGGAGAAGAACTCGGCCGCCTCGGCGATCACATGCGCGCGAAGGGCCGCGCGCGGCAGTTCGATCATCGTGCCGACGAGATAATCGATCTTCATGCCGGCTTCGGCCATGACATTGCCGGCGATGGCGTCGATGCGGGCTTTGACGTAATCGAGCTCGGAACGGAGGCCGACGAGCGGCACCATGATTTCGGGCACGACGGCCGCCCCGGTCTCCTGGGCTGCGGCGACGGCCGCCTCGAAGATGGCGCGGGCCTGCATCTCGACGATCTCCGGATAGGAGATCGCCAGCCGGCAGCCGCGATGGCCGAGCATCGGGTTGAACTCGTGCAGCGCATCGACGCGCTGGCGCAGGACAAGCGGCTCCATGCCCATGGCAAAGGCAACCTCGGCGACCTCGTCGTCGGTCTTCGGCAGGAATTCGTGCAGCGGCGGATCGAGCAGGCGGATCGTCACTGGCAGGCCGTGCATGACGGTGAAGAGGCCGGTGAAATCCAGGCGCTGCATCGGCAAGAGCTTGTCGAGCGCCAGCCGCCTGCCCTTCTCATCCTCGGCAAGGATCATCTCGCGCATGACATGGATGCGCTCGCCCTCGAAGAACATGTGTTCGGTGCGGCAAAGGCCGATGCCCTCGGCGCCGAAGGAGCGGGCGGCGCGCGCATCGGCAGGCGTATCGGCATTGGTGCGCACTGTCATCCGCCTCGCCCGGTCGGCCCAGCCCATGATGCGGCCGAAATCGCCCGACAGCTCCGGCTGGATCATCGGCACCTCGCCCTTCAGCACCTGGCCGGCCGAACCGTCGATAGTGATGATATCGCCCTTCTTCAGGGTGACGCCGATGCCGAGCAGCCGTTCGTTGCGTTGATCGATGCGCATGGTGCCGGCGCCGACAACGCAAGGAATGCCCATGCCGCGGGCGACGACCGCCGCATGGCTGGTCATGCCGCCGCGCGTCGTCAGGATGCCTTCGGCCGCATGCATGCCGTGAATATCCTCCGGGCTGGTCTCGACCCTAAGCAGGATCACCTTGCGGCCTTCGGCTTCCGCCTCCACGGCCTCTTCCGCGGTGAAGACGATGGCGCCGGTCGCGGCCCCCGGTGAGGCCGGCAGGCCGGTGCCGATCACCTGGCGGTTGACGCGCGGATCGATCGTCGGATGCAGGAGTTGATCGAGGCTCGACGGTTCGATGCGCAGCACCGCCTCCTCCTCGGTGATCACCCCCTCGTCCACCATGTCGACGGCAATCTTCATGGCCGCGCGGGTCGAGCGCTTGCCCGAACGGGTCTGCAGCATCCAGAGCTTGCCGCGCTCGATGGTGAATTCGATATCCTGCATGTCGCGGTAATGCATCTCGAGCTCGGTACAGATGCGGGAGAGCTCGTGGAAGGCCTCCGGCATCAGCTTTTCCATGGAGGGCTTGTCGGAGCCGGAGGAAAGCCGCCCCTCCTCGGTGATGCTGTGCGGCGTGCGGATGCCGGCAACGACATCCTCCCCTTGCGCATTGACGAGGAATTCGCCGTAGAGCGCCTTCTCGCCGGTCGAGGGGTTGCGGGTAAAGGCGACGCCGGTCGCCGAGGCATTGCCGAGATTTCCGAAGACCATGGCCTGGATGTTGACCGCCGTGCCCCAGCTCTCGGGAATATTGTGCAGTTGACGATAGGTGACGGCGCGCGCGCTCTTCCAGCTGGAAAAGACCGCGCCGACCGCGCCCCAGAGCTGGATCTCCGGATCCTGCGGGAATTCCCGATCGAGCTCCTCCTCGATCAGCCTCTTGTAGAGCGAGACGATATGCTGCCATTCGGTGGCGCTGAGCTCTGTATCGAGTTCGTGGCCGAGCTTGGCCTTCTCGTCTTCGAGAATCTCCTCGAAGGCGTCGTTGCCGAGGCCCATGACGACGTCGGCATACATCTGGATGAAGCGGCGGTAGCTGTCCCAGGCAAAACGCGCATCGCCGGCATCGTGGCCGAGCGCCTGCACCGTCTCGTCGTTGAGGCCGAGGTTCAGCACCGTGTCCATCATGCCGGGCATGGAGACGCGAGCGCCGGAGCGCACGGAGAGCAGCAGCGGCTGGCTGGTGGATCCGAAATGGCGGCCGGTGATGGCCTCGATCGCAGCTATGCCGGCGCGCACCTCGGCCTTCAGCCGGTCGTCGATATGGCCGCCATTCGTGTAATAAGTGTTGCAGGCGCTGCTGACGATCGTCAGCCCCGGCGGGACGGGAAGACCGAGAGCGCACATTTCAGCGAGGTTGGCGCCTTTGCCGCCGAGTATCTCATGGTCGCGCGCGCCACCCTCAGCCTGTCCGTCGCCGAACCTATAGACCCACTTGGTCATCTTCCCCCCAACACCACAAAAGGATCAGCGTGATCCCTCAGTTTGCTGACATGTCTTGCTCCCCTCGCCGTCATCCTCGGCCTTGTGCCGAGGATCTGCTCCATATCGACTGGCTGCAGATGCTCGGGACAAGCCCGAGCATGACGAAGGAGAAGTTTAACAAACACCGCCAGCGTCTGGGAAATCAGCTTAATGCCTTGGAGTTGAAATGAAAATCGACAAATGCGGCGAAAATGCTGCGTCGCACAATATTTTCACCATCACTGGCGGCTGAAAGCCATGTAACCCCGCCTGAAGAAGGCATAAAAAAAGCTTTGCGGGACTGCAACAATGTCCCGCAAAGCCTTGTTTCCGTCCGGCCAGGAAAACCGGACGGGGGGTCCCTCAACCCAGGGCGATTCATGGAACCGCCCTGATCCTTGTTTTCCGCAACTCCTCAAGAGACGCTTCGCATTTCCAGGGATTGCTCAAACAGCTTCCAGGTCCTTGCCCTCTACCTGAAAAGCGCATCGCAAATTCGACAAATCCGCAACTTTGACCGCCCCGCTCTTCAGCAAAGTCATCAGGTTGCGTTGAAACAACTTCTAATGCAAGTCAGAGAAAAGAGCATCACCCAAATGGAGTAGGAACCGCAAGACAGCCGACCTTTTTTGGTGTTTATCGCCGAATGCGGGAAAATTGCACGCGGTCGGCTCTTCCCCCGGCCTCGGTTGAGGGTCCTGGTCGGCGCGTGCCGGCCATCAGACGACCGCTCGGTCAAGCTCCGCGAGTGCTTTCCGGCCACAAAAGAATCCATCGACGTCTGGGGGGACGGCACACCGGACACAATCAAGCGTTGCAACTATCGCAGAATACATTATCTTGTCAGGCCTCCGCAGATCCGACCCCGGACGTCCAGATGCTCGATTTTGAACCGCAATATTCCACCCCCGGGGTCGAAACGATCGGGCGGTTCATCGATCGGCATTACGGCCTCGCCGGACCTGTGGACTGCCGCCTGCTCAATCGCGGTCTCAACGACAGTTATCTGGTCATCGACAGCATCGGCGAGCGCTATGTGTTCCGGCTTTCACATCGCCGCAGCCGCGGTCCGGCCGACGTCAGGACGGAAACGGCTTTCCTCAGACATCTCCACGAGGCAGGCGTGCCGGTCGCAGCGCCCATGTCGACGCGAGACGGCTCCTTCTTTCTGCAGGGACAGGCGCCGGAGGGGCTGCGCGAGGCTGTGCTGTTCAAGGAAGTTTCCGGCCGGGAGCCGGGCGCGGCAGATGCGGGCGATGCCCGGGCGAACGGCAGGACGCTTGCCCTGCTGCACAATGCGGCGCAGACGTTCTCGTCCGAGGGAGCGCTCTATCGGCTCGACCTCGAACACCTGCTGCATCGCCCCCAGGCGCGTATCCGCGACAGCGGCCTCGTCGAAGACGCGGATGTGCTTCGCGACCTCGAAAGCATCGCCATGCGCACCGCAAAGGCGATAGACGCGTTCAGAAATCTGACCTGGACCCAATGCCACGGCGACTGTCACGGCTTCAACGCGCGCATCAATGACGCAGGCGAAGCGGTCTTTTTCGACTTCGACGACGGCGGGCCGGGATATCTCGCTTACGATCTGTCGGTCTTCCTCTGGGCAAAGGTTTCCTTTGGCCGGAGCTTGACGCCGATGTGGACGGCCTTCATCAACGGCTATCGCGCCATCCGGCCCATAACGCCTGACGATTTCGAAGCCGCTCTCCGCTTCGTGATCGTCCGCCACTTCTGGCTCATGGGCGAATATGCCAGTCGCGCGAACGAATGGGGAAGCACTGATGTCGGCTGGATCGCGCGGCAGGCGGATTTTCTCAAGACCTGGGAGGCAGAGTGCTTCGGCGATCGCCTGTTCTGACGGACGACTCGCCATGAATCCGTAGGGAAATGGGCGTCAGGAACTATCTCATCGAAGGCGTTTCCGGCAGCGGCAAGACCGCCGTGGTCGATCGCGAATAGAAGATGTCGGATTCCCGTTTGGCCGCACGTCTTCAATGCAACGAGCCATGGAGGAAACGATGACGATCACCATCACCGCCTTTGAACGTTCACCCGATCGGGGCCGCGGCCTGGCGCGCGACATGCGGGTTCGCTGGGCGCTGGAGGAAGCTGGCCAGCCCTATGAGGTTCGCCTCGTCACGTTCGAGACGATGAAGCAGCCGGCGCATCTGGCGCGCCAGCCTTTCGGCCAGATCCCGACTTATGAGGAAGGCGATCTGACCCTGTTCGAATCCGGCGCGATCGTGCTTCATATCGCCGAGCGGCATGGCGGCCTGTTGCCTGCAGATGCCAATGGCCGGGCGCGGGCGATCGCCTGGATGTTTGCCGCGCTCAACACGGTGGAGACGCCGATCTTCGAGCACAGCCTCGCCAGGATTCTCGAGCGCGACGAACCCTGGTATGAGAAGCGCCTGCGTTCCCTGGAGGGCAGCATCCGCAAACGGCTGGACAGCCTTTCGGCCCATCTCGGCGACGCCGACTGGCTCGATGGCGCATTCAGCGCCGGCGATTTGCTGATGGTGTCGGTGCTGCTGCGCCTGAAGTCGTCAAACATACTCAACGATTACCCCAGCCTTGCCGCCTATGTCGCTCGCGCTGAGGCGCGACCCGCCTATCAGCGCGCCTTCGCCGCGCAGCTCGCGGTCTTCCAGGCCGCATCGGCGGCGGACTGATCAGGGATCATGGCGGGTCGGTGAACAGCGAAGGAGTTGCACCGCAGAGAAATAGAAGCCGCCTGCTTGGTATGGATCCGAGGGTCAAGCCCTGGGATGACGGAGAGTGTGGTTGGTTTTGTTGCCAGACGCACCGGCGATGCAGCTTGCTCCGCCGCGCCTGCCGTAGCTTCATCGCGCCAGGCGCGCCCCATGGGCCTCAGCACCACCTCTCCGCCCTCAAGTTTGTACCATTTCTCGTCCGTCGCCCCGGCACCACCTCTCCTCCGTCGACGGGCACCACCTCCTCCGTCATCCCAGGGCTTGACCCTGGGATCCATGCGGCTGGCACTGGGTGAACGACGAAGGCGTCCCACGGCAGAGAAATAGAAGTCCGCGTGTTTGGCCATGGATCCCAGGGTCAAGCCCTGGGATGACGGAGAGTGTGGTTGGCGTTCTCACCACGCACCGGCGACGCAGCTTGCGGCTCTGCGCCGGCCGTAGCTTCATGGCGCCCCGCACCAACTCTCATTGGTGATCCGAGGGCTTGACCCTGGGAGCACAGCCTCCTCGCAAAACTCAGGCAATCTCGCGCAGGCGCTCGGCCGTCTGCAGGTCGACGGAGACGAGGGTGGAGACGCCTTGCTCGGCCATGGTGACGCCGAAGAGGCGGTTCATGCGCGCCATGGTGATGGGATTATGGGTGATGATGACGAAGCGGGTTTCAGTGGAAGCCGCCATTTCGTCCATCAGGTTGCAGTAGCGTTCGACATTGTGGTCGTCGAGCGGCGCGTCCACCTCGTCGAGCACGCAGATCGGCGCCGGGTTGGTGAGGAAGACGGCGAAGATCAGCGCCATCGCCGTCAGGGCCTGTTCGCCGCCGGACAGCAGCGTCATCGTCTGCGGCTTCTTGCCGGGCGGGCGGGCCAGGATTTCGAGGCCGGCCTCAAGCGGATCGTCGGATTCGATCAGCTGCAGCTCTGCGGTGCCGCCGCCGAAAAGATGGGTGAACAGCCGCTGGAACTGGCCATTGACGACGTCGAAGGCGGCGACCAGGCGCTCGCGGCCCTCGCGGTTCAGGCTCTGGATGGCGCCGCGCAGCTTGCGGATCGCGTCGATGACGTCGTCGCGCTCCTTGATCAGCGCTTCGAGCTTCTCGCTCAGCTCCTTCTGCTCCTCGTCGGCGCGCAGGTTGACGGCGCCGAGCCGTTCGCGCTCCATCTTCAGCCGCTCCAGCTCGCGCTCGACCTCGCGCGGATCAGGCAGCGCCTGCATCGGCTGCAGGCCGGCGAGCCGCAGCGCCTCATGCGGCGGCACGTTCAGCGCTTCGCGGATGCGGCTTTCGCTTTCGTGCCGTCTCTCGCGGGCCGAAACCAGGCGCTCCTCGGCGCGGCCGCGGCGTTCGCGGTATTCGGCAAGCTCGGAAAGCGCGGTCGCCGCCTTGTGATCGGCATCGCGCTGGATGCGTTCGGCTTCGGCCAGAAGATCGCCGGCATTGCGGCGCGCCTCCTCGGCCTTCTGCAATTCGCTGAGCAGGGCGCGACGCTTGTCGTCGAATTCGTCAGGCGCCATTTCGAGATCGGCCGCCTCTTCGCGCGCCTCTTCCTCGCGCTCGCGCAGTGTGGCGACATGATCCTCGCCGCTTGCCGCCCGCTGGCGCCAGGTCTCGCGCTCCTGGCCGATCGCCATGATGCGACGCTGGCGGGCTTCGTTCTCCCTCGCCAGGCTTTCATGGCGGGCGCGGGCCTCGGCGAGCGTGCCGCGGTCGGTCGCCACCTCCGCTTGCTGGAAGCGCAAACGCTCGTCGATCTCGGTCAGATCAGGCGCGTCCTCCAGCTCGATGCGGGCGTTTTCCTCCTGGACGCCGATCTCTTCCAATTGCGCGCCCAGCTGGCTCGCAGCCTCGCTGACCACATCGCGCCGGCGGATGAGATCGCCGGAAGCCCGCTCGGCCGCAGCCAGCGCCTCGCGCGCTTCGGCCAGATGACGCGCCGACAGCCGGCTCATGTCGCGGGCCTCGGCCAGCCGCCGCTCCTCGAGGCGGATCGCTTCGGCCGCCGCTGCCTGCCGCTCTTCGGCCTCGGCAAGCACATCACGGGCGATCGCCGCTTCGCTTTCGAGTTCGGCCAGGCGGTTCTTCTGGGCAAGGCGCAGCGCGGCAGCACTCGGGGCGTCGGCGCCGGTGACATGGCCGTCCCAGCGGTAGACGGCGCCCTCCTTCGTCACCAGCCGCTGGCCGGGCTTCAGCGCCGCCATCAGCGAGCGCGCCTCCGCTTCCGCGACCAGGCCGATCTGGCGCAGGCGGCGGGTGAGAGCTGATGGCGCGCTGATATGAGCGATCAGCGGCACGGCGCCTTCGGGAAGCGCGGGATCGGCGGCGCCATCCCCATTCTCCGACCAATGGGCCGGCGCCTCGGCATCGAGCGGCGATTCCAGATCGTCGCCGAGTGCTGCACCGAGCGCCGTCTCGAAGCCGCGATCGACCTTCAGCTCCTCGGCAATCGGCGGGAACTTGCCGGCCGCGGCACCGGCCGCGAGCATGCGGGAAATGGTGCGGGCTTCGGTCTCCAGCGCATTCAGGCCGGCGCGGGCCTGATCAACCGGGGCGCGCGACAGGGCCTCGGTCTGGCGGGCGCCAGCCAGCGCCTGTTCGACCGTCTGGACGGCGGCATCGGCATCGGCAAGCGCGATTTCGCCTGCCTCAACCATCGCGCGTTTTTCATCCGGATCGGGCAGGCCTGATATCTTCTCGCCGATCGCCGACAATTCCGCATTTGCTTCGTCCATCTGGCGCTCAAGGCGCATGCGGCGGTCGGCCAGATCGCGAATGGCGCGCTCCAGCTGGTTGCGGCCGGCGGCGGCTTCCGCCCGCTCGGCCGTCAGCTGCGTGAAGGTCCGTTCGCTGTCGGCAAGTTTTTCCGCCGCCGCTTCGAAGGCTTTGCGGGTCTCCTCGGCAAAACGGCCGGAATCGGCCAGGATTTCCGATATCTCGGCCTCTTCGGCATCGAGCTTGGCGAGAATGACGGCATTGTCGGCCACCAGCCGCTCCTCGCGGCGGATATCCTCGGCAAGCTGGGCGAGACGGCGGGTCAGCTCGTCGCGGCGGCGCAGGATGCGGCCGGCATCCTCCTCCAGCTGGCTTCTGGCGATCTGCAGGCGCTGCAGGGCGGCGGCGGCGCGCGCCTCGCCCTCGCGCAGCTCCGGCAGCTTCAGGCTGGCAATGCCCTGATGCTTGGCCGCCTCCATCTGCGCTTGCGCCTTTTCGGCGACGATTGATGTCGCCTGGTTCAGCGCACTGTCGGCCTCGGCCTCGGCCTCCTTGGCCTGCACCCAGCGGATATGCAGGAGCATCGCCTCGCGGGCGCGGATATCGGCCGACAGCGTCTTGAAGCGGTTGGCCTGGCGGGCCTGGCGCTTCAGGCTCTCGATCTGGCTTTCGAGCTGCGCGGTGACGTCGTCGAGCCGCTCGAGATTGGTTTCAGCGGCGCGCAGCCGCAGTTCGGCCTCGTGGCGGCGCGAATGCAGGCCCGAAATGCCGGCCGCCTCTTCCAGAAGCTGGCGGCGGGCCTGCGGCTTGGCCTGGATCAGCTCGCCGATGCGGCCCTGGCCGACCATCGAGGGCGAACGCGCGCCGGTGGAGGCGTCGGCAAACAGCAGTTGCACGTCCTTGGCGCGGCTTTCCTTGCCGTTGATGCGATAGAGCGAGCCCTGCTCACGCTCGATGCGGCGGGTGACCTGGATCTCGTCGCTGTCGTTGAAGGCGGCCGGCGCGGTGCGCTCGCCATTGTCGAGATAGAGCGCCACTTCGGCCGTGTTGCGGGCCGGGCGGTTGCCGGAACCGGAAAAAATCACGTCGTCCATGCCGGAGGCGCGCATGTTCTTGTAGGAATTTTCGCCCATCACCCAGCGCAGCGCCTCGACGAGGTTGGACTTGCCGCAGCCGTTCGGCCCGACGACGCCGGTCAGCCCCCGCTCGATGATGAATTCCGTCGGCTCGACGAAGGATTTGAAGCCGACCAGGCGCAGCTTGTTGAACTTCATGCGGTAAGATCCACGGCAGGAAGCCCCCTCATCCGCCCTACGGGCACCTTCTCCCCGCTGGGGAGAAGAGGGAATCGAGACGCTGCGGCAAATCCCCTTCGCCCCAGCGGGGAGAAGGTGCCGGCAGGCGGACGAGGGGGCCACACCCGCAAACTGCGCTGAAAATGAAAAACGGGCGCACGGCTTTCGCCGTCGCCCGTTGTGGTCGAACGATCCGGTTCAGATGAGGCTGTCGATGAGCTTCGACATGGTGTCAACCGGCATGTCTCCAGAATAGCGCTTGCCATTGATGAGGAAGGTTGGCGTGGCGTTGACGCCGAAATCCTTCGATCCCCTTTCCCGCGTGGCGTTCACTTCATCCAGAAGCTTCTGGTTCGTCAAGCATTTCGTGAAGCTATCCTCAGTAAATCCGGCAAGCTTCGACATCTGCAGCAGTGCCGCGCGGCCGTCATCGGCGGCGGCCCAGACCTGCTGCTGCTTGAACAGCATCGAAACCATCGGGAAATACTGTTCCGGCGTGCTCAACTGCTCCGGATTGGAGGAACTGCAGCGGGCGAGCATGAAGGCGGCCGCCGCACGCGGATCGAACGGGAATTCGCGGATGATGAACTGCACCTTGCCGGTGTCGACATATTTCTGCTTGATGGCGTCGAAGGTGGTGTTGTGGAAATGGGCGCAATGCGGGCAGGTCATCGACATATATTCGACGATCTTGACGGGCGCGTCGGCCTTGCCAAGCGCCATTTCCGGCAGCGCGCCGGGTTTCAGCACCTCGGCCATATCGACATCGCCGTCGGACTGCGGCATGTCCCCCGCCGAGGTGGCTGCCGTCTTGATGGTATCGACATTGGTGCCGTCGGCCATGGTCTTGCCGGAAGACGAAGCATCGGCAGCGTCCTTGCTGTCGTTGCAGGCGACAAGCACGGCGGCAGCTGCGGCGATGGCAATACCGCTGAGCAGGCGGCGTTTCGTCAGTTGCATTTCGGACATCTGCATGGGTTCCCCATAACTAATGAGATTGACGGCGTGACTGTGCGATATAACGGCTTGCGGCCGCCCACAAGGCACGGTTCGCCAACTTCCTTCAAAGAATTGTGACCGCGGGAAGACGACTAGACCAAAAATTGCAGGATTGGAGGTTTTGCTTTTCACCACGATGGATTCGGACGCTCATAGTCATCAGCCACGACTTTGCGGTTCTTGTCGACAGCTGCCCCTCACCCTAACCCTCTCCCCGTGAACGGGTAGAGGGGACGAGCCTAACGGAAGGTCGAGATAGAGGAGGCCGGCGCGGCATATCCCTTCGCCCCGTTTACGGGGAGAAGGTGGCGGCAGCCGGATGAGGGGCTGGTGCCCGCAATCTCCTGAGACTGAAGTGACGGAGGGCGAGCTTAACCGCCACTTTTGTCGGCCTTCATCCGTTCGGCATGCCGGCGTTCGAGCCGCTCGAAGACGACATCGGCATCAATATCCGAACCCGGATCCTCGATCGCCTCGTGGATTTTTCGACGCATGATTTCATCCGTCACATCTTCTTTCCGATCGAACACGCGCCGCATTCACCGTCCCCGCTTGCCCATCACCGCAGTTCCCAGTCGCTCAATCGCCTGGCGCAGCTTGTCGCCCTCTATCCCCTCCATCATGCCTTTGAGCTTGCGGGCGGCTTCGCCCTTCAGCGGCGGCGGGGTGCGGGAGCGGTGGACGGCCTGGGAGACCGGCTTCTGGACGATGCGGATCTGGTGGATGGCGGCGAAGCCGAAGAAGCTGTTGATGCGCTGGATGAGTTCGCCCTGGGCATGGGTGAGGAAGAGCGCGCGCGCCCCTTCGCAGGCAATCGTCAGCACGCCGGGGCGGAAGCTGCCGTCATCGCCGCCGCCGCGGGCCCAGGCGATTTTCTCCGGGCGGGTGCAATCGGCAAAATCCTCGCCGGCGATTTCGCTCCACGAGCCGAGCAGCGCCGTGTTGATGCCGGCGCGCCGGGCAAGGACCGGATCGATCAGCCTATTCGCCAGCTCGGAAATCTGCTTCACATCTTTGCGTGGATAACTCATCGAAAACCTTGGTCGCCCCGACCAACCGCACAGGGAATTGGCAGGGCCGACTTGATCGCGCGCCATTGCTTCGCCAAGTATAGGGCCTTCCCTCCATCGCGGCAAATCATGACGACCACGACACTCGACACGCCCTCGGCAAAGCCCCTCCTCGACTGGTACGACCGCCATCACCGCGATCTGCCCTGGCGCGTTTCGCCCGGCATGGCGGCGCGCGGCGTCCGCGCCGATCCCTACCGGGTGTGGCTGTCCGAAGTGATGCTGCAGCAGACCACGGTGCAGGCGGTCAAACCCTATTTCGAGAAGTTTCTCCGGCGCTGGCCTGACGTCACCGATCTCGCCGCGGCCGACAACGACGAGGTGATGGCCGCCTGGGCGGGCCTCGGCTATTACGCGCGCGCCCGCAATCTGAAGAAATGCGCCGAAGCGGTGGCGAGGGAACATGGCGGCGTCTTTCCCGATACAGAGGAGGATCTGAAATCGCTCCCCGGGATCGGCGACTATACGGCAGCGGCCGTCGCGGCCATCGCCTTCAACCGGCAGGCTGCCGTCATGGACGGCAATGTCGAGCGGGTGATCTCCAGGCTTTATGCGATCGAAACACCGCTTCCCGGCGCCAAGCCGCTGATGAAGGAGAAGGTGGCGCTGCTGACGCCGCCGGACCGGCCGGGCGATTTCGCCCAGGCGATGATGGATCTCGGAGCGACGATCTGCACGCCGAAGCGGCCGGCCTGTTCACTCTGTCCGTTCCGAGACGCCTGCCAGGCGCTGAAATTGTCCGATCCCGAGCTCTTTCCGGTCAAGGCGGCGAAGAAGGAAAAGCCGGTGCGCCATGGCGCGGCCTTTATCGCGGTGACCAGAGAGGGCGAAATCCTGCTCCGGCGGCGCGGTGAAAGCGGCCTGCTCGGAGGCATGACCGAGGTGCCGACGACGGCCTGGACGGCGCGGCTCGACGGCGAAACCTCGGCGGCGGCCGCTCCTTTCGCCGCCGGATGGCAGGCCAGCGGCACTGTTACCCATGTCTTCACCCATTTCGAGCTCAGGCTTGCCATCTGGCGGGCGGCGATTGCCCAAAAGCCTGACATGGATGACGGATGGTGGGAACCCGTTACAAATCTTGAAGCGCAGGCCTTGCCGACAGTCATGAAAAAAGCGATCGCAGCGGCTATTCCTCTCGCATTCAAAACATCCAGGGCATAAACATGACCACCGAAATAAAGCATATCGTTTTCGATATCGGCAAAGTCCTCATTCATTACGATCCCAATCTACCCTTCGCCCGCCTCATTCCCGACGAGGCCGAGCGCAACTGGTTCTTCGCCAATATCTGCACCCATGACTGGAACGTCGAGCAGGACCGCGGCCGTACCTGGGCGGAGGCCGAAGCGCTGCTGATCAAAGCGCATCCGACACGCGAGGAGCATATCCGCGCCTTCCGCAAATACTGGCACGAGATGGTGCCGCACGCCTATGAGGAGAGCGTCGCGATCATGGAGGGCCTGATCGAGGAGGGCTGCGACGTGACGATGCTCACCAACTTCGCCTCCGACACGTTTCGCGAGGCGCAGGTGCGTTTCCCCTTCCTGACGAAACCGCGCGGCGTCACCGTTTCCGGCGATGTCGGCCTCATCAAGCCTGACATCGCGATCTACGAGACGCATACGAAGAGCTTCGGCCTCGACCCCGCCGCGACGATCTTCATCGACGACGCGCCGGCCAATGTCGAAGGCGCCAAGGCTTTCGGCTGGAACGCGGTGCTGTTTTCGGGCGCGGATAAACTGCGCAGCGATCTCGCCGCCCACGGCGTGAAGGTCTGATATCAATGGCCTTCGACCCGGCAGAAGAAATCGAACGCTTCCACGCCGCCATCAACGCGCTGGATTTTCCCACAATCGAGGACTATTTCGCCGAGGACGCGACCTATGTCTCGAACGGCGTCGGCAGCCTTGCCGGGCGCACCGAGATCCTGGCCGCCTTCCGGCGCTATTTCGACGATTATCCCGATCAGACGGCCGAGAATTCGCTGGTGGAAAACCTGACGCCCCTCTCCGGCCGCGCCGTCTGGTCGCTCCGCGCCACCCACAGCCGCACTGGCCAGCCGCTGGTGCGCGAGGGCGAGGAGACGATCACCTTCAATGAAGACGGCCGCATCACGCGCGTCGAGGTCACCGATTACAAGGCGTTTTGACGGTGCAATCCGGACGCTGAAATAGAAGACGCCCGAGGTCGGAACCCCGGGCGCCTTGGCCTTCTTCCGCAACTGGAGGAAACCGGAAGAAGGTATTTCGATCCCGCGAAGGCGCTGCTCAATCCACCTTTGCCAGATCACTGCGGATGACGGACCTGAGCTCGTCGATCGGGCGCAGGGACTGCCCGTCTTCGAAATGCCAGAAGGTCCATCCGTTGCACGCATCGAGACCCTGCACCTTGGCGCCGAGACGATGAATGGAGCCGGCCTCGCCGCCGGAGGCGACGGTGCCGTCGGCGCGAACGATGGCGCTGTAGCGGCGCTTTGCGTCGGTCAGCACCTGGCCGGGCTTGATCAGGCCGCTTTCGACAAGCACGTTGAAGGCAACGCGCACTTCGGCCTTCTTGCCGGTCATGACGGTCAGTTCCGCCTTCCCCAGCGGCTCGACGGCGGCAATGCGGGCCGAAGCCGCATCGATGTAATCCTGCTCCCGCTCGATGCCGACGAAGTGACGGCCAAGGCGCTTGGCGACCGCACCCGTCGTTCCCGAACCGAAGAAGGGATCGAGCACGATATCGCCGGGCTTCGTCGAAGCCATGATGACGCGGGCAAGCAGCGCCTCCGGCTTCTGCGTCGGATGCACCTTCTTGCCATCCTCGCCCTTCAGCCTCTCATTGCCATTGCAGATCGGGAAGAGCCAGTCCGAGCGCATCTGCACGTCGTCATTGGCCGCCTTCATCGCATCGTAATTGAAGGTGTAGCCCTTGGCCTTGGCATTCGGGCTTGCCCAGATCATCGTCTCATGGGCGTTCTGAAAACGGCGGCCCTTGAAATTCGGCATCGGATTGGTCTTGCGCCAGATGATGTCGTTCAAGATCCAGAAATTCAGATCCTGCAACGTGGCGCCGACGCGGAAAATATTGTGGTAGGAGCCGATCACCCAGATCGAACCTGTCGGCTTCAGCACCCGGCGGCAGGCGAGCAGCCAGGCGCGGGTGAAGGCGTCATAGGCTTCGAAGGAGGCGAACTGATCCCATTCGTCGTCGACCGCATCGACCAGCGACTGGTCGGGACGGTGCAGCGTTCCGCCGAGCTGAAGATTATACGGAGGGTCGGCGAAGATCACATCAACGGAGTGGTTGGGCAAGGCTTCAAGGGCGCTCACGCAGTCGCCCTTGATGATCGTGTCAACCCAGGAGTCCGCCTTGACGGAAGCCTTGAGGTCGGCAAGCGGAAAAACTGACGCCATTCTGATACTCACTCATACGCTTTACGCTTAACTCTCCGTTATGGTTACCCAACTTAGTTACCAAAGCCTGAAGCGATGACCGAATTCGGGAATTTATTGTGGCTGCCGGGGTAACCGGGCGCAGGTCCCATCGGACCGAGGGCATCTGTCATCTTTTTATTCCAGATTTTCCCTCACATCAGAAAAACTCAGCATCGAGTCAAACATCAGTTCATATTCCAATGATATAGTATCCGTTATTTTATTACCTTTAGTTCTTCTCATCTCGCAACTAACTTTCTTCTCAAAATAACTACCATTTTCGCTACACTCACCGTCAATTTCACTTGGATTGCCGTTGATCAAACCAGCAGCATCTGAGATTGCTCGCTCCGGGAATGTAACTCCAACGCGATCAGGATATTGGATAAACGTGACAATCATCGAGATGACGTAAAATGCCAAGACAATGAAGATAAAGGAAAATATAGCCGTCCAGGCAAATTTAACGATCCTTGAAGTCCACACAGTTCGGTTTCCGGTCTGGTTTCAGATGAAGACCGTAGATAGCATTCTCTTCATCATCTGACGGATATAATTTGCTGTCACGCGCGCGCCAGTTGCGTGACTGCCAAGAGGCCATAGATAAGCAACTTTCAGGGCGCCGGTGGCCCGCCGGAGCGGCTCTGCATCATGCCGCATCATGGACTTTGCGGCTGTCGGCCGGCGCCTCGTCGCGTTCGAACATGCCGTAATCACGCACGACACTGGCGATCCGCAGGCGGTAATCGGCGAAGACGCCGCCGCGGCCGGCCTGCTGGGCGGCCCGGTGGCCCTCGCGATTGCGCCATTCCTTGACCGCCGCCTCGTCGCGGAAGAAGGACAGTGACAGCAGCTTGCCGCGATTGGTGAGGCTTTCGAACCGTTCGATCGAGATGAAGCCGTCGATGGTTTCGAGCTCGGCGCGCAGCTCGCCGGCGAGATCGAGATATTTGTGGCGTTCGCCCATATAGGGCACGACTTCGAAGATGACGGCGATCATGGCAGCTCCAGCTTGGCGTGGGGAGCGGAGACGTTTTTCAGGAAGATGCGGTCCTCCTTGAGGATGAAGCGTTCGCGTCTGGCAAATTCGTAATTCTCGCGGCCGAGTGGGTCGGCGGCCAGCCTGGCGCGATAGGCTTCGTAAGCGGCGAGGCTTTCGATGTTGTAGACGCCGAAGGCCGTCGTCGCCGAGCCCTCATGCGGGGCGAAATAGCCGATCAGATCGGCGCCGTTGCGAGGAATCGCCTGGCCCCAATTCTCGGCATATTCGGCAAAGGCTTCCTTCCTGAAGGGGTCGATCTCATAACGGATAAAGCAGGTGATCATCGGGTTCTCCTTTGTGCTTCCCGTTTTCGCACATTGCCGGACGACGATGCTTCGGTTACGATCGAAGTATGAAGGAAGGACCAGACATTGCCCACATCGGCGCGCTCATCGGTGATCCCGCTCGCGCCAACATGCTTGCGGCGCTGACCGGCGGGCGGGCGCTGACGGCGACCGAGCTTGCCGGCGTCGGCGGCATCACCGTGCAGACGGCAAGCACCCATCTCGCCAAGCTCGAAGCCGGCGGCCTGATCGCCCAGCGCAAGCAGGGGCGCCACCGCTATTTCACGCTGGCCGACGAGGCTGTCGCCCGGCTGATCGAAAGCATGATGGGCTTTGCCGCCGGCCGCGGACATCTGCGCCACCGGCCCGGTCCGAAGGAGCCGGCGCTGCGCAAGGCGCGCATCTGCTACGATCATCTCGCCGGCGATTACGGCGTGCGCATGCTCGACAGCCTGATTGCCTCAGGCGCGATCGAGGCGGTCGGAGAGGGCCTTGCGCTGACTGATAAGGGCGCGAGCGATCTCGCCCGCATCGGCATTGACATCGGCGGCCTCAGATCCTCGCGGCGTCCGCTCTGCCGCTCCTGCCTGGACTGGAGCGAAAGGCGCGCCCATCTGGCCGGCAGTCTCGGCAAGGCCCTGCTTGCAAGTTTCCTCGACAGGGGCTGGGCGCGGCGAACGACGGAAAGCCGCTCGATCCTCTTTACCCCGGAAGGCGAGCGGCAATTTCTATTGCTTTTTCCGGCTGGATAGACTGGCTGCAGATCTGCAAAAACCTGCCACGAAGTTGCGGACGGTGCTCCATTATGCCCTTGCGGTCTTTTCACCTTCCTGCCGCACATGCGCCCGCAGCGCCGCCAGCGTCAGCGCCAACGCCGCGTGATTGCTCTCGGCTTCACCCAGGACGCTTTGGCCTTCCGCCGTTTCACGCAGTTGAGCACCGTAAAGCGGATCATCCGGCGTCTGTCGGGCGCGGGCGAGGTGCCAGATCGCATCCGGCCGAATTTCCCGGCATAGATCGATGGCGTGATTCACGTCATGGGTGAACGGCCGCGCCATCAGGAAGCTGTGCTCAGACCTGATGCTGCTCGGCAGGTAGTCGCGAGGGCCGTCGAAATCCTTCGGCTCGGCCGGCCGGCCGTCGGGCATATCCGTCCTTTCCAGGGTTTCGATGATATCCTCGATCGTCATACAGTCTTCCTCTTCGTTCACTTTCGGGCATGCCGCGTCCCTCCCACGGCGGCGGTGGTTTCATCTTCCCGGAGCGCCAAAGGTAGCCCTGGCAATGTTGCTGGTTGCCGATCAACCGAATTTCATCGATTTCCCACTCGCCTCGCTTGAGTTGCCGCCCCTCAGCGCCCGCTCCGGTCGAGCCACGCTCGCATTCGGCACGAGCGCGGTCCCATCGGGCGTCCTTTGCTGGCGCGCGAAGCCATCAAGCTAGCAGCCTTTCTTTCGCATCTTCTTTTCGATCTTTGCCTTCCTTTCAGGCCCGTCGCCGGCATGTTTTCCGCCGGTCAAACCATGATCCATCATCGCCTGCAGCTGCGCACAGCTCTTGTGATTGTGGTGCTTGCCGCCCTTCGCGGTGGCATCGGCGGACGTGAATGCAAATAGCAGCGCTGCGGCCGCCGCTGATCGAAAAAGAGCTGACAGCCTCATGGTCCCTCTCCTCTTGTCGCCCATAGTAGGATCAAGCCCTTGGACCGGCAACGCTGCTCGTGTCGCGCCGCTGCAGAACAGCATTGCTAATTTCTTCGCCGCCAGCCGATCGCGATCGGGATCAGACCAAAGTCGGGGTTTTATCCGACCGAGGGCTTAAGAGAGGAACAGTGAGGTTTAACCGAAGTTTGCCATGGAGCTATCCATCCACTCCGGATGCGAAAGCGCTTCAAGAACAAACGGAGGAATATCCTATGATGAAGGTAACACATCTGGCATTGGCAGCGGCCCTTCTGGCCGGCACGGCGGCGTCCGGCTACGCCCAATCGTCAAGCACGGTCGGAACCGGCGGTTCGTCGGCAGGCGGCGGAACTGCGAGCAGCACCGTCGGTACTGGTGGCAGCTCTGCCGGGGGCACCTGCCCGGCCGGCACGACCAACTGCAATTCCGGCTCGTCCTCGACCCTCGGCACTGGCGGCTCGTCGGCTGGCGGCGGCACATCAAGCAGTTCCGTCGGCACCGGCGGTAGCGCTGCTGGTTCGGGGTCCGGCTCGGGCTCTGCTTCGACGCTCGGCACCGGCGGTTCATCGGCCGGCGGCGGCACGTCCAGCAGCAGCGTGGGAACCGGCGGTAGCGCCGCAGGTTCGGGCGATGCCAATTCCGCTTCGAGTGTCGGAACCGGCGCATCGTCGGCGGATGGAGACAAGACCGGCAGTACTGTCGGCACCGGCAGCAGTGCCGCAGGCTCTTCGCACGACAACAAAGGCAAGAAAGGCTGCGCACCGGGCCAGGTCAAGAAGGACGCCGCCGGCACTAAAGGTTGCTGACGATGTCGGCCGGCGCCTTGATGGCGCCGGCCAAAACCTTTGGAGATGAAAGCAATGACCAGATTTCCGACAATCGCATTGACGGCATCGCTCGTGGCGATCGGCGGGCAGGCCATGGCCGAGGAGATCAAGCTCGACGACGGAACGACGTGCACCGTCGTCCAGTCCCAGGCGGGCGACATGTCCACCACCGTCACCGCCGGCAACGGGCATGTGTCCTCGTCGACCACGACAGGGAGCGGTTCGGCCGGCTCCGCCTCGTCATCGGCCTCCGCCGGATCCTCGTCGAGTTCGGGAAGCGTCGACAGCTATTCGACCGCCAGCGTTACCCGGCCCGACGGCACCGTCATCACCAAACGTTCCGATGGAACCTGTTCGGTGACGAAACCAAAGAAATAGGAGATGGCAATGAAACCTATCAATGTTATTGCTGCCGCCTCGATCGCACTGCTCGCATCGAGCCCGGCCGTTCTTGCAGAAGAGTGTAATGCGGCAGGAACCGTTGGAACGGCGGGAAGCGCTGCTGTCGGCGGCACATCCGCGAGCTCCGTCGGGACGGCCGGCGCCTGCCAGACTGACGGCGGCACGACATCGTCGATCGGATCCGGCGGAAGTGCCGCGACGGTCGACGGAAAGGCGCAAAGCAAGACCCACATCAATGACAATGGCGACAAGCTGAAGGCGCAGACCAAGGCCCAGGCGGTCGACCAGGGCACGTTCAGCAAGTCGCGCACCAAGACCAGCACGGACGGCGACAGCTTGCAAAGCACAACGCGTACGATGTCGCATGTTCCCGGCGAGAAGCCGGTGAAAGGCACCACCACTCAGAAGATCATCTTGCCGCAACAATAAGGTAAGTGGGCTCACCTCTCTTGAACAAGGTGAGCCGTGCCCTTATTCCGGGCAAACGGGGAAAAGCAGTTGTCTTGGCTCGGCGCTTCCTCAGTTCATGGCGTTGTGGAAAGTCTCGAAAATCAGCGCCCGCAGCCAGCGATGGGCGGGATCTGCATCCATGCGAGGGTGCCAGGCCTGGACGATGTTGAAAACCGGCACGGCGACAGGCAGGTCAAAGGTCCTGATCCCGCTGATCGGGGAAGACTTGCAATAGGACTTCGGGATAGAGCCGATCAGATCGGAAGCCGCAGCAACGGCGATCACCGCCGGGAAACTCGGGACGATCAGCCTGACATCCCGGTAAAGGTCCAGCTCGGCGAGCGCCCTGTCGACGGGACCGGCATAGTCCGCTTGCGGCGAGAAGACCACATGACCACAGGCGGCATAGCCCGCAGCCGTTAGCCCTGCATCGAAGATCGGATGCCCCGCCCTTGCGACACCGACGAACCGGTCCTCGAAAAGACTCTGGCAACGCAGCTCCCCGCCGTCCCGCGGCAGGACACCGATATCCAAATCGATTGCCGCGTCCCGCAAAGCCTGAACGTCCTTGTCCGATCGCGGCGCAAAACGAAGCCTTATCCCCGGCGCGGCGTTGGCCACGGCGGCGCTGAGGTCGGCGGCGTAGAGAAGCACGAAGGCCTCATTGGCACGGATGGTGAAGTCGCGCCGCACTTCCCGGATTGCCACGGTCGATGGCGGACTCAGCACCGCTTTCACGGCGTCCTTCAACACCTGTACCTCTTCGGCAATCGCCAGGGCATGCGGTGTGGCGACCATGCCGCGCCCGGCCGGCACCAGGATCGGATCGCCGAGTGCCGCCCGCAAGCGCGACAGCGTCCGGCTCATGGCCGATGTGCTGAGGCCAAGCCGGCGAGCGGCGGCCGATACGCTCTGCTCGCGCAGCAACGCATCCAGCGCCACCAGAAGATTGAAATCGAGATCGGACATGGCGCTATTCTATCAGGCATGGCGCTGTATGCAACGGTCAATTGCTTCAGTTGCGTCTGGCGCAGGAGATCGACGAGGGCTAATGAATCGGCCATCCCATAAGCATCCCGGAGTTTCCATGTCCCTCACCTGCACCCCCCCGATCTCTCAAGATGGCCTGGCGTCGCCCCGACGGTACCTGGCTGTCGCCCTCCTGCTTCTGGCAATTGTTCTCGTCGTTCTGGATGGGGCGATCGCCAATGTCGCCTTGCCTTCGATCGCGCTTTCGCTGCACGCGCAAGCGGATAGCACCGTATGGGTCGTCTCCGCCTATCAGCTGGCCGTGCTCGTCGCCATTCTTCCCTGCGGGGCGCTCGGCGAGATCTACGGCGCGCGCAGGGTCTTCCTGATCGGCGTCGCGCTGTTTACCGCGGCGTCCGCAGCCTGCGCCTTGGCGGGCGATCTGCCCGTGCTGATCCTTGCTCGTTTCGCGCAGGGCCTTGGCGCGGGCGCGATCATGGCCCTCGCGATGATGAACCTGCGCCAGGTCCTGCCGCAGCACATGCTGGGTCCGATCATCGGCGTCAATGCCATGATCATCGCCATTTCCTCGGCGGCGGGCCCGGGCCTTGCCGGCGCCATCCTTTCCGTTACGAGCTGGCCCTGGCTGTTTGCGGTCAACATACCGCTAGGCATCATCGTTCTCTTCGGCGGCGGCCTGCTGGGGCAGGTCGAAGGCGCGAAGCGGAAGCTGAATGCGAAGGTGTTGCTGGCCAATACAGCGATGTTCATCCTGTTCTTTTCAGGCGCCGATCGGATTGCGACCGCGCCGGTCAGCGGCGCCGCCCTCATCATGGCGTCGCTCGCCTGCCTGTTCAGCCTGCTGCGCCTCGAACGGAACAGTGACGTCCCGCTCATTCCGACCGATCTCCTGGCCGCACCGGCATTCCGCGTATCGGTCGTCGCCTCGATTTTCTGCTTCTGCGGTCAGATGCTGGGCACCATCGCGCTCCCCTTCTACATGCAGCACAGGCTGCACATGACGCCGGTTCTGGCCGGTCTCTACATGATGGCCTGGCCGGCCGCGACTGCTGTCATTGCGCCGGTCTCCGGACGCCTGGCAAACCGAGTCAAGACGGCATGGCTTTGCGCCATCGGCGGGGCGCTGTTGGCGCTTGGTCTGCTGGTGGCGGGCCTGACGCCGCCCGATCCGCGCGGCATCGCCTTTGTCGTCGGCACCGTGGTCGCCGGCCTCGGTTTCGGATTGTTCCAGACGCCGAACAACCGCATTCTGCTTCTTTCGGCACCGAAAGCCAGAAGCGGTGCGGCCGGCGCCATGCAGGGTACCGCGCGGCTTCTCGGCCAAACCCTGGGCGGGATCTCCATGTCAATCCTATTTGCAACATTGCCGTTGTCGACGGCACTCGACTTTGCGGTGGTCATATCGGGCGGCTGCGCAGCCGCAGCCAGTTTGGTCAGCCTGAGCCGGGCGCGCTACGAAGTGGCGGGACAGCCCGGAGCGTCCTGAACGAGCTTCTGGTCATCCGGGTGGAAGCGGGCTTTACGGAGCCGGTCGCCTGCCGCATCGCAGCCATGCTTGAGATCAGGTTGAGCTTTGGCCGGCCATCGTGTAAAGCCGCAGCATCCCCGGACAAGACCAGATTTCCAGCAAGGCGTGAACAATGGACGGCTTCGATCTCATCATCTTCGACTGCGACGGTGTTCTCGTCGATTCCGAAATCATCGCGGCCGAAGTTGAATCCGCGCTTTTGACGGAGGCCGGATATCCGATCGGCGTCGAGGAAATGGGCGAGCGTTTCGCCGGCATGACCTGGCACAACATCCTGCTGCAGGTCGAGCGCGAGGCCAGCATCCCGCTTTCGGCTTCCCTGCTCGACAAGTCCGAGAAGCTGCTCGACCTCAGGCTGGCGAATGACGTCAAGGCGATCCCAGGCGTCGAATTCGCCGTCTCCAGGCTGCCGATGAAGCGCTGCATCTGCTCGAATTCGAGCATGAAGCGGCTCGACATGATGCTGGGCAAGGTCGGCCTGAAGCCGCTCTTCGCGCCCAACATCTTCTCCGCCAAGGATCTCGGCGCCGACCGCGTCAAGCCGAAGCCGGATATCTTCCTGCATGGCGCAAGCCGCATGGGCGTCTCCCCCGAGAAGACCGTCGTGGTCGAGGATTCCGTCCACGGCGTGCACGCGGCGCGCGCCGCCGGCATGCGCGTCATCGGCTTTACCGGCGCCTCGCACAGCTACCCCGCCCATGCCGACAAACTGACCGATGCCGGCGCCGAGACGGTGATCTCACGCATGAACGACCTGCCGGGCGTCGTTGCAGCGCTTGCGGCCTGGGAAGGCGTGCTTTAAGGCCTCGGCCATTCGCTCGGCTGCTGGCCCCTCAAGCCTGGGATGACGGAGTGTGTGGTTGGCTTTGTTGCCAAACGCATCGGCGTCGCAGCTTGTGAGACGTCGCTGAGGTTTGTGAAGGACGCTCCTCCCGAAGCGCTGGATCTGGCGTCGCTTCATCGCCGTAGCTGAGCCGATGTGCCCAGACACCACCTCTGATGCGGCGGCGGACTAATGCATCCGGCACCACCTCTCTGCACGCCGCGGAGTTATCGATCGCGGCACCACCTCTCCTCCGTCATCCCAGGGCTTGACCCTGGGATTCATGCGGCGGGCACGGCGTGGAAAGGCACGACATCCAACTGCAGGAAAATCACAGAAGCCGAATGCCGGGTCGTGGATCCCAGGGTCAAGCTCTGGGATGACGGAGTGTGCGATGTTGCCAAACGCACCGGCGGCGCAGCTTTTAAGACGTCGCTATTACCGAGGCTTGTGAGGGGCGCTCCTGCCGAAGCTCGTGCGAATGCAAAATCTAGCTGCTCTTCTTGCTCTTGGCTGGCTGGGTGTCGAAGCCGATGTTGACGCGCACCAGCGCGCCGGCGCCGACGGGCATCTTGATGCCTTCCTTGCGGAAGATGACCTGCGTGCCCGGCGAGCCCGCGGGGATTTCAGTCGGGAATTTAGTGACTTCGGAGTAGAGCACGTTCTCGCCGTCGAGAACGCTGACGCGGATCGGCAGCGTCACCGGGCCGGGGGCGCCGGCCGGGCCGGTGATCAGGCGCAGCTGGGCGACGACGGTCATCGTCAGATTGGTGTCGTTCAACATGCACTGGCGGGTGTAATCGCCGAAGGAGGCCTGGACGACGATCTGCTGCGGATCGTCCTTCTTGCCCTTGGCGTAAGTGCGGAAGATCGCATCCTGATCGCGCATGAAGATCTGCGGGCAGGCGCCTTGGACGACGGGGGCAGTCGTGCCCTGCGCGGTCTTGGCAGTGCCGATCGACGGATTGTTCGAGGAGGGGTTGGCGGGCGCCAGCGGCATGATCTGGGCGTTGCCGTTCGACTGGGTGGGCGCAGCCTCCGGTTTGCTGTCGCCGCCGATGCCGAGCGAATTGCAGCCGGCGAGCAGGGCGGCAAGAGAAGCGGAGACGATGAGACGCGAGACCTTGCCGAGCACGATATTCCACCCCTTGCACAAGCGTTTCTTGGTGGCCCCATGTCTTTTGCGTGAGGCCTTTCACGACGGTTTGCGATGGTCTATATCAGCGGCTCAAACAAAAATCGATTGGGTACGCGCCGTTTTGATGCACTTTTCGCCGCCGGATGCGGGCAACTTCAACAAGATAACGGCGATCATATGTCCGCAGCGCCGCGCCCACTCGGTTTCCGGCAAAGCAAGCCATGGCCGGGCCTGGCCGGATTTCTTTCAGCGATAGATCAAGGATGACCAACGTGGATTATATCTCGACCCGCGGCGAGGCCCCTTCCCTCGGCTTTTGCGACGCCCTGTTAACGGGGCTGGCGCGCGACGGCGGGCTCTACGTTCCCCGTGAATGGCCGCACTTCTCCAAGAAGGAGATCCGTGCGCTCAGGGGCAAGACCTATCAGGAGATCGCCTTCACCATTCTCTCGCCCTTCACCAATGGCGAGATCCCGGAGGCGACCTTCCGGGCAATGATCGACGAGGCCTATGGCACCTTCCGCCATCCGGCGATCGCGCCGCTCATCCAGACCGGGCCGAACAGCTTCGTCATGGAACTGTTCCACGGTACGACGCTCGCCTTCAAGGACGTGGCGATGCAGCTGCTCGCCCGGCTGATGGATTATGCGCTGGAAAAGCGCGGCGAGCGGGCGACGATCGTCGGCGCCACTTCGGGCGACACCGGCGGGGCGGCGATCGATGCCTTCGCCGGGCGCGAGCGCACCGATATCTTCATCCTCTTCCCGCACGGCAAGGTCTCGCCGGTGCAGCAGCGGCAGATGACGACCTCAACCTCTCCGAACGTGCATGCGCTCGCCGTCGAGGGCAATTTCGACGATTGCCAGAACCTGGTGAAGGCGATGTTCAACGATGCGGCCTTCCGCGACAAGGTCCGTCTCTCCGGCGTCAACTCGATCAACTGGGCCCGGATCATGGCCCAGATCGTCTATTATTTTACGACGGCGGTGGCGCTCGGCGGCCCGGACCGGAAGATCTCGTTCACGGTGCCCACCGGCAATTTCGGCGATATTTTCGCCGGCTACTGCGCCAAGCGCATGGGCCTGCCGATCGACCGGCTTGTCATCGCCACCAATGAAAACGACATCCTGACGCGGACGCTGAAGACCGGCCGCTACGATATGAAGGCGGTCAAGGCGACAAGCTCGCCGTCGATGGATATCCAGATCTCGTCGAACTTCGAGCGACTGCTGTTCGAAGCCTATGGTCGAGACGCCTCGAAGGTACGCGCGGCGATGGAAAGCCTCAAGCAATCCAACGGCTTCGAGATCGGCGGCCAAGCGCTGAAGGCGATTCGCCGCGACTTCCGGGCCGGGCGCGCGAGCGAGCGGCAGGTGGCCGAGACGATCCGCAAGACCCATGCCGAGACCGGCTACCTGCTCGATCCGCATTCGGCGATCGGCGTCTTCGTGGCAAAGAAGAAAGAGAAGCCGAACACGCCGATGGTGACGCTTGCGACCGCGCATCCGGCGAAATTCCCGGTTGCCGTAAAATCGGCCAGCGGTATTGACCCGGCGCTTCCGACGTGGCTTGCTGGTCTGATGCAAAGGGAGGAGCGCTTCCAGATCATCAAACCGGAGCTGAAAGCCGTTGAAACCTTTATCGGCCAGCACGCCCGCAGCGAGACGACAGCAGGCGCAGAAAGATAGCCAATGACAGTTGAGTGCACCCGGCTCAAATCCGGGCTGACAGTAGTCACAGAAACCATGCCGCACCTGGAAAGCGTTGCGCTCGGAGTCTGGATCAAATCGGGATCGCGCAACGAGACGGAAGACGAGCACGGCATTGCCCACCTGCTCGAACATATGGCCTTCAAGGGCACGGCGCGGCGTACGGCCCGCCAGATCGCCGAAGAGATCGAGGATGTCGGCGGCGAGGTCAACGCCGCCACCTCGACCGAGACGACCTCCTATTATGCCCGGGTGCTCAAGGACCACGTGCCGCTCGCCGTCGACATCCTCGCCGACATCCTGACGGAATCGGCCTTCGAGGAGGAGGAGCTGGAGCGTGAGAAGCAGGTGATCCTGCAGGAGATCAACGCCGCCAACGACACGCCCGACGACGTGGTGTTCGACCGTTTCTCCGAGGCCGCCTATCGCGACCAGACGCTCGGGCGCGCCATCCTCGGCACGCCGCAGACCGTCGTCTCCTTCACGCCGCAGCAGATCCGCACCTATCTCGGCCGCAACTACACGACCGACCGGATGTTCGTGGTGGCGACCGGCGCCGTCGACCACCAGGAATTTCTGCGCATGGTCGAGCAACGTTTCGCCAGCCTGCCGACGCAGCCTTCAGCGCCGCCGGTCATGGAAGCGGCGCGTTATGTCGGCGGCAGCGTGCGCGAGCCGCGCGACCTGATGGACGCGCAGATCCTGCTCGGCTTCGAGGGCAAGCCCTACCACGCGCGCGACTTCTACTGCTCGCAGATCCTCGCCAATATCCTCGGCGGCGGCATGTCCTCGAGGCTGTTCCAGGAAGTGCGCGAATTCCGCGGCCTCTGTTATTCCGTCTATGCCTTCCACTGGGGCTTTTCCGATACCGGCATCTTCGGCATCCATGCCGCAACCGGCGGTGAAAACCTGCCGGAGCTGGTGCCTGTCATCATCGACGAACTGCACAAGTCGGCCAACGAGATCCACCAGAAGGAGATCGAACGCGCCCGCGCCCAGATCCGCGCCCAGTTGCTGATGGGCCAGGAAAGCCCGGCCGCGCGTGCCGGCCAGATCGCACGGCAGATGATGCTCTACGGCCGGCCGATCTCCAATCCGGAGATGATGGAACGGCTGGAGGGCATCACCATCGAGCGGCTGACCGACCTCGCCGGCCGGCTGTTCTACGATACGGTGCCGACGCTTTCGGCGATCGGGCCGCTGGAACAGCTCGCGCCGATGGAAGACATCATCGCCTCGCTTTCGGTCCCGGCGCCGAAGACGATGCAGGCCAGCTGAGCCGACGTCCGTCTGCCGGGAGTGATCGATGCCAAAATCGGTGTTTCGGTTTCTGTCGCGGCAGCCGGATGCGGTGGAGCTGGAGAATGAGAAATACCTCTTGCGCCTGCCGCGCTATCAGGATTTCAACCAGTGGCACCGGCTGCGCGCCGAAAGCCGCAAGTTCCTCGAACCCTGGGAGCCGACCTGGCGGCGCGACGAGCTGACGGAGGGCGCCTACCGCGCCCGGGTCATTCGCGGCAAGCAGGAATATGCCTCCGGCCAGGCGATCCCGTTGTTCATCTTCCTCAAGGAGAACCGGACGCTCGTCGGCGGCATCACCATCGGCTACATCAGGCGCGGTGCGGCACAAAGCTGCATGATCGGCTACTGGATGGGCGAACGCCATGCCGGCCAGGGGCATATGTACGCTGCCCTTCAGTTGGTTATTCCTTACATCTTCTCCGGGCTTGAGTTGCACCGTATTGAAGCAGCCTGTATTCCAGATAACGCGCGCAGCATGCGTCTGCTTGAAAAGGCCGGGTTTCAGCGGGAAGGCTATCTGCGCGGATATTTGAAGATCAACGGTCAGTGGCACGACCACGTGATGTTTTCACGGCTCGCCACCGATACGGATAAAGGCAGGAAAACCGACAGCCGATGACCAGAAACAGCATGCTGCCCAAGTCACCGTCCGGACGAGTGATCGCGGTGATCGCAGCCCTTTTCCTGGCGGTCTTCGCCCTTTCAGCGGGCGTTTCGCAGGCGGCCGAACCGGTGAAGATTTCCCGCGACGATACCGCGCTCGACCTGACGGCGACGACCGAGATCTACGCCAACCAGGGCGAGGCCTTCCAGGTGTCCACGGCCGCCGGCGCCGACGGCATCCGCCGGCGCATCGAGGTCCGGGCGAGTTCGGAGAACCATCAGGGCGACTGGGCGGTGTTTGCGCTCGCCAACGTCTCGGAGGAACAGCTGGAGCGCGTGATCGTCGCGCCGCATTTCCGTCTGGTCAATTCCAAGCTGTTCTGGCCGGATCTCGGTTCGCAGCGCATTATCGCCATTACCCCGAGCGAAGGCTTTGCGCTCGACCGCCAGCCCAGCGACGAGGCCGACGTCTTCCGCATCACGCTCAATCCGGGCGCCGTCATCACCTTCGTCGCCGAACTGTCGACGCCGCAACTGCCTCAGATCTATCTCTGGGAACCGAACGCCTACAAGGATACGATCAACGCCTTCACGCTCTATCGCGGCATCGTGCTCGGCATTGCCGGCCTGCTCGCCGTGTTCCTGACCATCCTCTTCGTCGTCAAGGGCACCTCGATGCTGCCGGCAACGGCGGCGCTCGCCTGGGCAGTGCTCGGCTATATCTGCGTCGACTTCGGTTTCCTCGGAAAGCTCATCAGCGTCGCCTCGGCCGACCAGCGAATATGGCGCGCTTGCGCTGAAGTTGCGCTCGCCTCGAGTTTCGTCATCTTCCTCTTCACCTATTTGAACCTCAATCGCTGGCACGCCCATCTCGGCTACGCCACGCTCGCCTGGGTGCTCGGCCTGGCCCTGCTGTTCGGCGTGGCGATCTACGATCCGTCGATCGCCGCCGGGATCGCCCGGCTGTCCTTTGCGCTGACGGCCGCGACCGGCCTGCTGCTCATCATCTATCTCGGCTTCAATCGCTATGATCGCGCCATTCTGCTGGTGCCGGCCTGGGCGCTGACGCTCGTCTGGCTGTTCGGGGCGTGGCTGACCGTGACCGGACGGCTGGACAACGACATTATCCAGCCGGCGCTCGGCGGCGGCCTGGTGCTGATCGTGCTCTTGATCGGCTTCACCGTCATGCAGCACGCCTTTGCCGGCGGCGCCTTTCAGCAGGGACTGTTTTCCGATCTCGAGCGGCAATCCCTGGCCTTGACCGGCTCCGGCGACATGGTGTGGGACTGGGATGTGGCGCGCGATCGCGTCGTCACCATTCCCGACGTCTCGGTCAAGCTCGGCCTCTCCCCCGGCACCATGCATGGGGCGGCGCGCAACTGGCTGCCGCGGCTGCATCCCGACGACCGCGACCGCTTCCGCGCCACGCTCGACGTGCTGCTCGAACACCGGCGCGGCCGGCTGAACCACGAATTCCGCATCCGCGCCGAGGACGGGCATTTCCATTGGCTCTTGATCCGCGCCCGGCCGGTGCTCGGCTCCAACGGCGAGATCATCCGCTGTGTCGGCACGATCGTCGACGTCACCGAGCAGAAGAATTCCGTCGAGCGGCTGCTGCATGATGCGCTGCACGACAATCTGACTGGCCTGCCGAACCGGCAGGTCTTCCTCGACCGGCTGCAGTCGGTGCTGGCGCTGGCGCCGGGCGGCGAGACGCTGCGCCCGACTGTGATGGTGATCGATATCGACCGCTACAAGCTGGTCAATGATTCCCTCGGCGTTGCCGCCGGCGACAACATCCTGATTGCGCTGACGCGGCGCCTGCGGCGTCTGATGAAGCCGCAGGACACGCTGGCGCGGCTTGCCGGAGACCAGTTCGGCCTCATCCTGGTCTCCGAGCACGATCCGGCCAAGGTCGCCGATTTCGCCGATGCTGTGAGCAAGGCGATCATGGTGCCGATCAATTTCGCCAATCGTGAGATCATCCTGACGGCCTCGATCGGGCTCGCCTCCTGGGTGGACCGGCAGGAGAGCGCCAGCGGCCTGCTCAGTGATGCGGAGCTTGCCATGTATCGGGCAAAACGGGCCGGCGGCAACCGCGTCGAGCCGTTCCAGCCGGCTTTCCGCGACTTCGGCACCGACCGGCTGCAGCTCGAAACAGACCTGCGCCGCGCCATCGAGCGCAGGGAATTGTCGATGGTCTACCAGCCGATCGCCCGGCTTGAAGATGTCGAGGTCGCCGGCTTCGAGGCGCTGATGCGTTGGGAGCATCCGAAACGCGGCAATATCCCGCCGTCGGAATTCATTCCGCTTGCCGAGGCGTCCGACATCATCGGGGCGCTCGGCATGTTCGCGCTCGAACAGGCGACCAATGACCTGATGAGCTGGCAGAACCAGACCGGCGAACTGCCAATCTTCGTGTCGATCAACCTGTCGAGTGTGCAGCTGCTCAACAACGAGCTTTATGACGATGTGCGCTCGGTTCTCGCCAAGACGCATTGCACGCCCTCGCGGCTCAAGCTGGAACTGACGGAATCCATGGTGATGGAAAATCCGGAACAGGCCCGCCTCGTTCTGCAGAAGCTCAAGGAAGCCGGCATCGGGCTGGCGCTCGATGATTTCGGCACCGGCTATTCGTCGCTTGCCTATCTCACCCGCTTCCCCTTCGATACGATCAAGCTCGACAAGGCGCTGGTGCGCGACAGCAGCGACAAGAAGGCAACCGTGCTCCGATCAGTGATATCGATGGCGGCCGAGCTCGAGATGAAGGTGGTGGCCGAGGGAATCGAATCCAACGAGGATGCGATCGAGCTTGCCAAAATGGGCTGCAGCTACGGGCAGAGCTATCTCTTCGGCCCGCCGATGCCGTCGGACTCGGTGCTGCGGCTGCTTCGCGATCGGTTTCCGCTGACGAAACGGGCGTGATCACCGGCAATGATCTCCCTAGAAATGGCGATTGACCGGCGGCCGGCAATATGCGCCACTCGCTTATCATATAAGGAATTTGCGATGCTCAAACTTCTGCTCGCCCTGTCGATCGGCGTCTTTTTCGTTTCGCCGCTTCAGGCCGGTGACGTCCATCCCGTCATGAAAGCCTGCGTGACTGGGGTGAAGCATTGTGAACGATGGACCCAGGAATTCCAGACGGCGCTGGCGCTGGCACAGAAGGGCGATCATGCCGCACAGCAGACCGTGGCTTTCTGCCTGTCTTCCGGATGCCATGGCGCGGTGGTCGTCGACAAGGTCGCCTCCTGCAGCTGGCATCTCGTCATCACCAATTCAGGTGCGGCCACCGTGCTCGACCGGTCCAACCTCAGGAACACCTGCCGGCCGATGACGCCGGCTCAGAAGGACGAAGCCCGTGCTCACGCCGGCGAGCTCGTCCGCAAGATCTATAATCGTGACATGGCGGCGACCGACCAGATGTAGGCCCGGCCTCCTGCGGCGCTCGGCCAACGACACGTAAAATAAATCTCATTGCCCTTGCGGCTTTGGCCGCTATTCTCCTCTCAGGAAAATCGGGAGGACCATAATGATCCTGCATTGCGTGTTCCTGCGGCTGAAGACGGCGCTGACGATGGACGACAAGCAATCGCTGTTCGACGCGATCGTCGCGCTAAAACAGGTCATCACGGGCATATTGGATATCAAATACGGGCCGAATGTTTCGCCCGAAGGCCTGCATGCCGGCTTCGTCGACGGTTTTGCCGTAACCTTCGAAAGCGCCGAAGCCCGGGACGCCTATTTCGTCCATCCCGAACATGTGGCGGTCGGCGAGCGTATCGTCTCCTCGACGGACGGCGGCCTTGCCGGCATCCTGGTCTTCGACCTCAATCTCTAGCGTAGGAAGCGCGCCGCTTGATTCAAAGCTTCATGCGACGCCCTTTCAGAGCGGCCAGCCTTTAGCTCGATTTCGCCATGGCGGCGGCGAGTTGATCGACATTGTAGCGGAACATCTTCTCATAGGTCGGGGCCGGGCCCTTGGCGTCGGAGAGAGATTCGACATAGAGCTCGCCGCCGGGCTCGGCGCCGGTGGCCCTGGCGACCTGCTTGACGAGGCGCGGATCGTTGGAATTCTCGAAGAAATAGGCCTTCACGTGCTCGCTCTTGATCTGCTCGATCAGCTTGGCGACATCGGCGGCCGAGGCTTCGCTTTCGGTGGAAAGACCGAGCGGCGCGAGGAAGCTGATCTTATATTCGCGGCCGAAATAGCCGAAAGCGTCGTGGCTGGTCAGCACCTTGCGGCGATCGTCGGCGATCCCATCGAATTTCGCATGGGCATAGGTGTTCAGTTCATCGAGCGTCTTCGTGTATTTCTCGGCATTGGTCTTGAAGGCGGCGGCATCGGCCGGATCGGCTGAAGACAGCGCCTTTTCGATATTGGCGACCCAGATCTTGACGTTGACAGGGCTGTTCCAGACATGCGGGTCGGTGATTTCGGCGCCATCCTCTTCCATGGTGCGGGTGGCGATACCCTCGGACACCGTCACCGGCTTGCCCTTGTAGCCCGAGGCGGTGATCAGCCGGTCGATCCAGCCTTCCAGACCCTCGCCGCTGACGAAGGCGACGTCGGCCGCCTTCAAATTCTTCGCATCGGCGGGCGACGGCTCGAATTCATGGGGGTCGCCGTTCGGCCCGACCAGGCTCGTCACATGCACATGGTCGCCGCCGACCTCCTTGACGACATCGGCAAGCACGGTGAAGGACGCAACCACCTTCAGCGTTTCGGCGGAAGCCGGCGCGGCTGAGAGCGCCATCAGCGCGGGCAGTGCGGCGGCGGCAAGAAGCAGTCTGGGCGGGTTCATCGAAGTCTCCTTGAGGTCAGCCCTTCAGATGCGGGCGGGGAAAGAGGCGCCGGGCGATGCCGGAGGGCGCGAAAAGGATCGAGAAGGCGTAGATCACAGCTGCCGTCATGATGATCGTCGGGCCGGAGGCGATTTCGAGATGATAGGAGGCGATCAGGCCGAGGTAGCCGGAGGCGGCGCCGGTGGTGGTGGCAATCAGCATCATCACGGGCAGGCTGCGCGACCAGAGCTGGGCGATGGCGGCCGGTAGCATCATCAGGCCGACCGCCATCAGCGTGCCGAGCGCCTGGAAGCTGGCGACAAGGTTCAGCACCACCAGCAGCAGAAAGAGGACATGATAGACCGGGCCGCGGCCGCCGACGGCGCGCAGGAAACCCGGATCGAAACATTCGGCCACCAGCGGCCGATAGATTGCCGCGAGGACGACGAGCGTCAGCGAAGTGATCGCGCCGATCTGATAAAGCGCCGGCGCATCGATCGCAAGGATGGTGCCGAAGAGCACATGCAGCAGATCGATGTTCGAGCCGCGCAACGACACGATCAGGACGCCGAGCGCCAGCGATGCGAGGTAGAAGCTGGCAAAGCTCGCATCCTCCCGCAGCACGGTCATCCGGCTGACGGCGCCCGACAGCAGCGCCACCGACAGGCCGGCGACAAGGCCGCCGATGCCCATCGCCGTCAGCGACAGCGAGCCGGCGACGAGGTAACCGATCGCCGCCCCCGGCAGGACCGCATGGCTCATGGCGTCGCCGATCAGGCTCATGCGCCGCAGCATCAGGAAGACGCCGATCGGCCCCGAGCCGAGCCCGAGGCAGAGGCAGGCGACGAGAGCCCGGCGCATGAAACCGAAATCGGCAAAGGGCGCGAGGAAGAGATCATAGGCCGTCATGCCGCCGGCGCCTCTTGGGATTCGCAGGCCGCGGCATCCTCGTCCCAGCGCTCCGCCATGGCGCGCGCCTGCAAAAGATTGGCCGGCGACATGACCTCGGCGGTCGGGCCCCAGCCGACGAGTTCGCGGGCAAGCAGCAGGGTTTCGGGGAAATGGCCGCGGACGAGATCGAAATCGTGAAGCACGGCAATCACCGTGCGGCCCTCGCCATGCCAGCGCAGGACGAGATCGACGAGATCCCTGGTCGTGCGGGCATCGATTGCCGTGAACGGTTCGTCGAGCAGGATGATGCGGGCATCCTGCAGCAGCAGCCGGGCAAAAAGCACGCGCTGTAACTGTCCGGCCGAAAGCGAACCGACATGGCGCCGGCCGAAGCCTTCGAGGCCGACCGCCGACAGCGCCTCGCCCGCCCTTTTCACATCGGCCGCAGTGATCCGGCCGAAGGCGCCCGATGTCTTCCAGGCGCCGAGCATGACGGTGTCGATGGCCGAGATCGGAAAGCGGCGGTCGATCTCGGCCGCCTGCGGGAGATAACCGAATTCCGCCCGCCCCAGCCGGTGTTCGACCCTGCCCTCGGCCGGACGAAGCTCACCGATGATCGCCTTCAGCAGCGTCGACTTGCCCGCCCCATTCGGCCCGGCAATCGCCGTCAGGCTGCCCGGCGCAAAGGCGCCGGAGACATGATGGACGGCGGGATGCCTGTCATAGGCGACGGTGAGATCGTCGAGACGGATCAACGGCGTCATGGCAGCAGAACCGCCCAATGGATGGTGAGCCAGAGGAGGGCAATGACCAGGGTGATGCCGACTACCCTCGATAGGGCCGATTGTCCCATGAGGCTGATGGGGAGGCGATCGGGGTTTCGCGGCATGGCTCGTCCTACAATGTAATAACATTACGGTTATGTTATAACGATTGCGGCAGGATTGAGGCGGAGTTTAAAGCTGCTCACACAATTGAAAAAGGCGACCGAACGGCCGCCCTTCATGTGTCGCGATGTCTGTGTAATCTTTAGACGATGGCAGCGCTCGAGTCCGCGGCACGCCCCTCATCCGCCTGCCGGCACCTTCTCCCCGCTTGCGGGGCGAAGGGGATATGCCGCACCTCTCCATTCCCCACCAACCTCTCGCAGGGCACGTCCCCTCTCCCCGTTTTTACGGGGAGAGGGTTAGGGTGAGGGGCAGATCTTGTAGCGACATCAGCAGGTTAGGTGACGGCTTTTCGATCGCTCAGAGCTGTTCCAGCATCGCCGCCGCACCGGAAACCGTCGCCTGGCCGGGACTTTCCTCAACGTTGAGGGCTTTCACCACGCCGTCTTCGACCAGCATCGAATAGCGCTTGGAGCGCAGCCCGAGGCCGCCGGCGGAGAGGTCGGCTTCGAGACCGACGGCCTTGGTGAAGGCGGCGTCCCAATCGGCGAGGAAGTGGATCTTGCCCAGGCCGCCGGAGGATTGCGCCCAGGCGCCCATCACATGCCAGTCGTTGACGGCGAGAACGGCGATGTCGTCGACGCCCTTGCCGAGGATGGTATCGCGGTTTTCGAGATAGCCCGGCAGGTGGTTCAGCGAGCAGGTGGGCGTGAAGGCGCCCGGCACGGCAAAGAGCACGACGCGCTTGCCGGCGAAGAGCTGCTCGGTGGTGATTTCGACCGGGCCGTCGGCGGTCTTTTCCTTGAAGGTGGCGGCAGGAAGCTTGTCGCCGATCGCGATCGTCATGGTTTTCTCCTCGGGTTCTGTGGGTTCGGGCTCTGCGGCGGCCGCCGCCGGGGATGGGGCGACTATAAGTGCCGATCAGTCAAAGGCAAGCGTGGTCTCCATCGCCCTGTCGCCATCGATAACAAGCACGTCCCAGCGCTTGCCTGAAATATCGTAATCCTTGGGCAGCCTGCCGATCATCATATCAGTCTTGAAGATGGCGCCATCGCGTTTGCCGCCGCTCTGCTTGGTGAAGGCATAGCCGCTCGGGCCGGTGACGATGATATCGGGGGCGCTCTTCCCGTCACCCGGCAGAGCGAGCGTCAGCGACAGCGTCTTCCTGTCAGGTGAGATCGCATGCGCCGTCACCTTGAAATCATCCGAAGGCGGCTTCGGCAGCGTCGCATCAGCGGCCGCAAGGATCGCCTCTTCCTGCGGATGCGACTGCATGGCACGGCCGAGCTTCAGGCTCAAATTCGCCTGGAAGGGAATGCAGATATCCTTGCAGATGCCGATGAAGACGGCGGCGTCGATCTTCACCTCGCCTTTGCCGGCCGCTGTCAGGGACAGCGGCAGCGTCACCGGCGCGTCATAGGCGATATCCTCGATCCCGCCGTTGAAAAAATGCTTCGGCACGGGATAGCCAATGGCGTCGAGCGTGACGCCGGTCGCCGGCGCTATGGTGACCTGAGGCGGAATGCCACTGTTGCCGGGTTCGCGCCAGTAGGTGATCCAGCCGGGTTTCGGCTCGATCTGCAGGCCGGCGCGAATTTTGCCGCCGGCATCCGGCGCCAGCGCCACGAGGCGCATGCGGCCGCCCTCGGCCTCGGCCCAGGCGCTCATTTCCGCATGGGCCTGGCATAGGGGCATAAGAACAGCGGTCCCTGAGACGGCCGCAATTAAAAACCTACGCGGGACCAAGCTAATAATCATCATGGAACAACGGTTTACCGAAAGTGCTCTCCGGCCGCCAGAAGCCGCGCCCATTTAAATCTTCATTTTCGGTTGATTGATTTGTGACATTGGCCCATCTTTCTCTTGTCGGGGCCTTGGTGCGGTCTGGCAGCAGGAGGAATGATGTCCTTATCGACGCTGAAGAACAGACGGGAACGCGGCTTCTTCGATGGCCAGTTCCTCATCGCCATGCCAGGCATGGAGGACCGCAATTTTGCGCGCACGGTGATTTACATCTGCGCGCATTCGGATGCCGGCGCCATGGGCTTCGTCATCAACCGGCCGCAGAGCCTCACCTTCACCGACGTGCTCCTGCATCTCGACATGATCAAGCAGGAAGAACCGATCGTGCTGCCGCAGCGGGCGCGCGATTTCCCGATCCAGACGGGCGGCCCGGTAGAGAGCGGCCGCGGTTTCGTGCTGCATTCGGACGATTATGCCAGCGACTCCTCGATCCCGGTCAGCGACGACATCTGCCTGACGGCGACCCTCGATATCGTCCGCGCCATCTCCAAGGGCGCCGGGCCGAAGCGCGCGACGATGCTGCTCGGCTATTCCTCCTGGGCGGCCGGCCAGCTCGAAAACGAGGTCGCCAACAATGGCTGGCTCACCTGCCCGGCCAATGAGGAACTGATCTTTGACCGCAACCTCGACGACAAGTACGAGCGGGCGCTTGCCGGCATGGGCATCAACGCCGCCATGCTATCGGCCGAGGCCGGCCACGCCTGACGGTCGCGGCTCCCTGGCGGTCGCGGGAACGAATAGCCGCCAGTGACGTTCCCTTTCCGCGCGGACGACAGGTCCGACGCCGAAGCATGGAGACATCACAGATGGGTAGCACCAGCGACAAGATTTCAGGCAAGGCAAACGAAATTGCCGGCAAGACCAAGCAGGCCGCCGGCAAGGCCATGGGCAATCGCGACATGCAGGCCGAAGGCGACGTCCAGGAAGCCAAAGGCAAGGGACAGGTCGCAACAGGCAAGGTCAAGGACAAGCTCAAAGGCGCCGTCGACCGGCTCTGAACCACCAGCTCAGCCCGGATGAACCATGCCTGCCGCGCACGCGCGCGGCGGGCATTTTTCATCCGCCCCTGCTTTGCAGAGATCAAAACGATGAAACTCTTTGCCTGCGACAATTGCGATCAGGTCGTCCACTTCGATAACCGGCACTGCGTCCGCTGCAATCACCGTCTCGGCTTCCTCCCGGGCGACCTTGCCATGCATGCGCTGGAGCCGCGCGACGAAATGGTCTGGCAGCTCGTTTCCGACCCCGACCGGCACGTGCGCTTCTGCGCCAATGCCGGCCTCGACATCTGCAACTGGCTGGTAGACGTCGAGAGCGACGGTGAATTCTGCACCGCCTGCCGCCATAACCGGCTGGTTCCGAATACCGACACCCAGGACGGCATCGATCGCTGGCGGCGCATCGGTCAGGCGCAGCGTCATCTGTTCTATTCGCTCTTGCGCTGGAAGCTGCCGCATCCCGATCGCGGCCAGGATCCGCAAGGCGGCCTGGTCTTCGATTTCCTCGAAGATTCCCTGCAGGGCAACGGCAATGTCGTGCCGGCCATGACCGGTCATGAGGAAGGCCTGATCACCATCCGCGCCGCCGAAGCCGACGACGCGACGCGCGAACAGGCGCGCAGCTCGATGAACGAGCCCTACCGCACGCTGCTTGGCCATTTCCGCCACGAGGCCGGCCATTTCATCTGGAACAAGCTGGTGCGCGACCAGAACGGCCTCGACGATTTCCGCGCCGTCTTCGGCGACGAGCGGCAGGATTATGCGGCCGCGCTGCAAAACCACTATGCCAACGGCCCGTCTTTGGGATGGCAGGATAATTTCATCAGCGCCTATGCTTCATCGCACCCCTGGGAGGATTTCGCCGAATGCTTCGCGCATTACCTCCACATCGTCGATACGCTGGAGACGGCCCGCGCCTTCGGCATCGCCATCGATCCGCGCGGCCACGAGGAAATCGCCGGCGAGGTCGATTTTCTTCCCTATAGGGCAAAGAGCGCCGAGCAGCTCGTCAGCGCGTGGGTGCCGCTCAGCATTGCGATCAACGCCATCCAGCGCAGCATGGGTCAGCCGGATTCCTACCCCTTCGTGCTCTCTTCGCCTGTTGTGGCCAAGCTCGAATATCTGCATCGGCTGATCCAGGGGGCAGCGGCGCGGCAGCCGTGAGAGGCAAAGCCTCTCCCCGAGCTCGTCACCGAAATGAGAGAGCAGGAGGCAACCACCAGTGCAGGGGAACGCCAGATCGGCACCCTGGTTGTCGTGGCGCCCGCCATATCTCCACCCTCATTCCTGTGCTCGTCACAGGAATGAGGGAGCATGGCGAGATGCCAGCCTCCATTGCGGGCTTTGCTCTGCCCTCGAAAACAGCAAGATCCCACCATGTCCGAGACAGCAGAACTGCGTTCATGGGACGTCACCGCACATTCCGTCGTCCTCGGCCTTGAGCCGAGGATCCATGCCCAATCTGGTGGGTGTCGCGTGGATGTAGGGTCGAGCCCCAGCATGACGGGGATTGGGTTGGACCGGCGGGCTCATTCAAGCCGCGAGCGAGATGATAGGAATAGGAGCGAGACGGCAAACCGCGCACCCTTAAGACGAAACCGCCTTGCCCTTCTTGAAAGGCTCCATGCCCTTGCGGGCGAGTTCGTCGGCGCGTTCGTTTTCGGGGTGACCGGCGTGGCCCTTGACCCAGTGCAGCGTCACCTTGTGGCGGTTGCGGGCCTCTTCAAGCGCCTGCCAGAGTTCGGCATTCTTCACCGGCTTCTTGTCCGATGTCTTCCAGCCGTTTTTCTTCCAGCCGAAGATCCACTTGGAGATGCCGTCCTTGACATAGGCGCTGTCGGTATAGAGGTCGACTTCGCAAGGGCTCTTCAGGGCCTGCAGCGCCGAGATCGCCGCCATTAGTTCCATGCGATTGTTGGTCGTCTCCGCCTCGCCGCCGCAAAGCTCCTTTTCCACCTCGCCGTAGCGCAGCACCGCGCCCCAGCCGCCGGGACCGGGATTGCCGGAGCATGCGCCGTCGGTGAAGATATCGACATGTTTCATAGGCTCAACCCGTATTCGGCGGCCGAACCGATCTGGCGGTGGAAGCGCAGCTTGCGCAGATATTCGAGCGGATCTTTCTTGGTGACCATGGCGCCTTCCGGCGTCATCAGCCAGTCATAGAGCCGCGTCAGGAAGAAGCGCAGCGCCGAGCCGCGCGCGAGCACCGGCAGGGCGGCGATTTCTTCACCGCTCAACGGCCTGACGCTCTGGTAACCCTCGAGCATCGCCATGCCTTTGGTGATGTTGTAGGCGCCGTCTTTCTCGAAGCACCAGGCATTCAGGCAGATCGAGACGTCATAGGCGAGCAGGTCGTTGCAGGCGAAATAGAAATCGATCAGGCCGGAGAGCTCATCACCCAGAAAGAAGACGTTGTCGGGGAAGAGGTCGGCATGGATGACGCCGGACGGCAGGCTCTTCGGCCAGACGGCGGCGAGAAAATCCAGCTCATTGCGGATCTCGCCCTGCAGGCCGGGCTCGACCTCATCGGCACGCGCCTCGGATTTCTCCCAGAGCCCCCGCCAGCCGTCGATCGACAGCGCGTTGGGGCGCTTCAGATCGAAGCCCTCGCCCGCCACATGCATCTCGGCCAGGGCCTTGCCGACCTCGCGGCAATGCTTCGCCTCCGGCTTCCTCAGCCACATCCCTTCGAGGAAGGAAATCAGCGCGGCCGGGCGGCCGGAGAGCGAACCGAGCAGCGCGCCGTCGCGGCGCGGCAAAGGCAGCGGACAGGAGAGGCCGCGGGCCGAAAGATGCTGCATCAAGCCGAGGAAGAACGGTAGGTCGCGCTTTTCCACGCGCTTCTCATAAAGCGTCAGGATCAGCGGCGCCTTGGAAGTATGCAGCAGGAAGTTGGAGTTTTCGACGCCTTCGGCAATGCCCTTATAGGAGAGCAGCGTGCCTGCATCATATTCCGTCAGGAACCATTTCAGATCGTCTTCGGCGATATCGGTGTAGACTGCCAAGTGAGGTCTCGTCTCTGTATTGTGGATGGTAGATGACCGGGACGCGGGTGGCGGCCTAGCCGTTGACGAAGGCCATGTCGGCCGCCGTCAGCTCGATGCTGCGCAATTCGCGGTTGACCAGGAAGTTTTCGGTTTCCTGCACCGTCTCGGCCAGCTCGACGCGGGCATCGAAGCGGGCGCGGAAGGCTTCGATGATCTCGTTGACGATCACCTCAGGCGCCGAGGCGCCGGCGGAAAGGCCGAGCGTCGAAATCGCGCCGATTTCCTCCCAGTCGAGCTCGGCGGCGCGCTGCACCAGGATCGATTTCTTCGCCCCTGCCCTCAGCGCCACTTCGACGAGGCGCTTGGAATTGGACGAATTCGGCGCACCGACGATGATGAAGAGATCGCAGCCGGGGGCTGCCTGCTTCACCACTTCCTGGCGGTTTGTCGTGGCGTAACAGATCGAGTCCGCCGCCGGCGCAGTCAAATTCGGGAAGCGCTCCTGCAGGCGGGCAATGACGCCGGCCGTATCATCGACTGACAGCGTCGTCTGGGTGACATAGCCGAGGTTGTCGGGATCGGCGGGGGCGTAGGCGTCGGCATCCTCGATGGTCTCGATCAGCGAAACCGCGCCTTCCGGCAACTGCCCCATCGTGCCGATCACTTCGGGGTGGCCGGCGTGGCCGATGAGGACGACATGGCGGCCAAGGCGATTGTGGCGCATCGCCTGCTTGTGGACCTTGGAAACCAGCGGGCAGGTGGCATCGAGATAGAAGAGGTTGCGGCTCACCGCATCCTCCGGCACCGATTTCGGCACGCCATGGGCGGAGAAGACCACCGGCTGGGCGCGATGCTCGGCCGGGATCTCGTCCAGTTCCTCGACGAAGACGGCGCCCTTTGCCTCCAGTCCCTCGACGACATAACGATTGTGGACGATCTCGTGGCGTACATAGACCGGCGCGCCATAGGATTTCAGCGCCAGGACGACGATCTGGATGGCGCGGTCGACTCCGGCGCAAAAGCCGCGAGGGCCGCAGAGCCTGATCGTCAAGGGAGGTTTCGCCGCAATATTCATGTCCGTTCCGTCAAAATTCCGTCCAGCGTGGGAGTAAGGGACCTCTAGCCCAATATGGCCGGGAATTGAAGCGATACTATTGCCGAGGCGCCTTGCCGGGTTTTCGGAACCAGGAGATCGCCACCACGGCAACGAGCACGGCGGCAAGTCCGTACCAGGTCAGGGCATATTGCAGATGATCGTTCGGCAGATCGACCTGGGTGACGCCGCCGATCGGCAGGCCGGCCGGGTTGGGCGTGGAATCGGCATCGACGAAGAACGGGATGACGCGCGCCTTCTCCAGACCGACGCTCTCGGCCATGACGTCGAGATCCTTCCAGTAGAAGATATTCTTGCCGACGTCGTTGTCAGGCACCAGCCAGGAGGGCTTGCCGGCAAGTTTGGCGCGCGCCAGGCCCGTGACCGTCTGCTGATCCGTCAGCTGGCCCTGCACGCGCATTTCGGGCTCCTTGTTCTCATAGGGAACGAAGCCGCGGTTGACGAAGAGGATGCGCCCGTCGGCAAGCTCGAGCGGGGTATAGACGTAAAAGCCCGTCTGGCCGCGCCAGGTGGCGAAGAAGTGCCGTTCCTTGTTGTTGATATAGCGGCCGGTGGCAGTGACCTTGCGGTATTCGATATCGCCGCCGGAGGCCGCCAGTGCCTCGATGTCGGCGAGCGGCACCGGCGCGGCAGCCTGGCGCGCGGCGATATCGGCGAGCAGGCCTTGCTTCCAGTGGAGGCGCTGCAGCTGCCAGGTGCCGAGCGACAGCAGGATGGCCAGCGCAATCAACACAAGAATGCCGGTTATCACAGGCAGCCGGCGGCGCGGCGCGGCGCGATCGATATCAGTCACTCAGACGTCCTTCGCGGGCATTGTGGCGGTACTGCATGGCGATGAGGATGCCCTTGAACCAGCGCAGCGTCAGAAGCGACAGGATGATCGTCAGCGGCCCGAAGATGAGGATATGCACCCATATCGGCGGGCTATAATTGACCTGCAGCCACAGCACCATGCCGATGATGATGAAGCCGACGATCAGGATGACGAAGACGGCGGGACCGTCACCGGAATCGGCGAAGGAATAGTCGAGGCCGCAGGAGGCGCAGCGCGGCTGCAGGCCCAGCAGGCCATTGAAAAGTTTGCCATGGCCGCAGCGAGGGCAGCAGCCTTTGATACCGGTTTTTACCGGATCGAGAGGGGGAAATTGCGCGCTGTCGTCGCTCATGCTGCTCCTCTGTACGGCCACTTGCGGCCGCGGCATTTTCGATGCTGCCTTAACTCTCCCATAAAGTATTCGCATCCCGAATGGAAATGCCTGCGCGGTTTCGCCGCTGCATAATTCCTCCGATCGGAATCGATGTGAGGAATGATGCAGCAATTCAAGGCGTTACGGCGTCCTTTGCGTGTCTGAGAAGACACGCGGCGCTGTAATGATTCGCGCCAAACAGAAGAAGAAGACTGATGACCAATGACAGCCATGCCGGACAGATCATCATCCTGAACGGGGCGCCGAGAAGCGGCAAATCCAGCATCGCGCGCGCGATTCAGGACGAATTCGAAGGGCCGTGGATCAACCTCGGCGTCGACGCCTATAACGACATGACGCCAAAACGCTACCTGCCCGGCATCGGCCTGAGGCCCGGCGGCGAGCGCCCGGATCTCGAGGAACTCGTGCCGTTCCTCTACGCAGCCCTTTACGAATCGATCGCCATTCATGCCGGCCTGGGGCTCAATGTTGTGGCTGATCTCGGCCATCACGACAGCTACTCCCAGCCCCTAGGCATCCTTGCCGATTGCGCCCGGCGGCTGGAGGGATATCCCGTGCTGTTCGTCGGCGTCCGCTGTCCGATCGAGACGGTCATGGAGCGGCGCGAGATCAAGCAAGAGGGGCGCGAGACGCTTTATCTCAAAGCCTCCGCAGACGTGTCGGTCCCCGAACCGGTGCAGCGCTGGCAGGACGAAGTTCACCGCCCCGGCATCTACGACATCGAGGTCGACACCTCGGTGCTGACCGCACTCGAATGCGCCGAAGCGATCCGCCACCAGCTCGACCTCGGCATACCCGCCCCTTCGGCCTTCGAACGGATCGCTGGCGGACGGTGATGGCCGATGTCTCAGAGAGGATCGATCACGATGGCCATTGAACTTCGGCAGGTGAAAGAGGCCGAGGATTGGCAGGCCTATCACGCCATCCGACGGCACGTATTGTTCGAACTGCGAGGCCTTGACGGGTACGACGACAACCATCCGGATGAGTATGAAGCGAGCCATATACCGCTCCTGCTGAGGAAAGACGGCGTCGCTCTCGGCACGGTGCGCCTCGATATCTCGGATGGCGCATCCGGTATTGTGCGGCTTGTCGCCATCCTGCCGGAATATCAGAGACAGGGGCTCGGGCGGATATTGATGAACAAGGTCGAGAGCTTGTCGGCAAAGCATGGCCTCAGCCGCCTGCAGGTTCATGCCGCGCCGGATGCCGTGCCTTTCTATGAAAAGCTGGGGTGGGCCATGATTGATGCCGACAGAAGCGATCCGCTCATGGCGAAGGAAATTCAATTCCATCACGGCAGCGGATCGGGGACCGATTCCCTGTTCCCGCGCCCTTAGAGATTCGCCGATCCGGGTCGCATCGCTGCCCGCAACAGTTCAATGGTCTCAACGACCGATCGGCCTTCAACCGGCGGCGGTTCGGCGCGCTCGCAGAATTCGCGCCAGACGAACAGCGTCAGTTCCGCGCCATCTGTAGGCGTTTCTCCCGCTCCCTCCGTCAGAGTCTCAAGCACACGATACCGGCTGTCTTTCCAGAACAGTTTTTCCACCCACTCGTAGATCGGGATCACGTGGAAATGGATCGGATAGCCGGGAGAATGTCCATACCGGCCGATATAGACGCGTCCAGCATTCAATTCCCGTTTCAGTGCATTCTGAGCTCTCGCCAGGAGTGGCCCGAGTTCGCCTAAAGCAGCTTGAGGCAATTCGGACAGATCGTTCGTGTCCGTCTTGGAACTGATCATGAGATAGCCGGGAAGAGCGGAATTGATCCGGTGGTTCACCAGCCACCCGTCCGTCTCGGCAATATGGAAGCGATCGGGGATCTGCAATTGCCATTCCTTCTAGTTCCGGGCTGCGAATATGCGCGAATGCATATCGGCCGCCTTAGTGCTTCTATCCGTCGCTCAGCGCCCGATGGGCACCTCGCATCTTGCACCCTGCCTCACGCCTCTTGCCAAGCGTGCCCCTCAACCTCCGTCATGCTCGGCCCTGAGCTGCCTTGAGCCGAGCATCCATACGGAGCACTCCAAGAAATACGTCTTTCGTTCTTTCGTCGAGGCCCGTGCCCTGGTCCCTGCCACCAACCAACAAAATGCTCGCGGCGTGGGTGCTCGGGTCAAGCCCGAGCACGACGGAGTATGAGGAAGCTCGCGAGGCAAAAGCGCGAAATTGCCAACAAAAAAGGCGGGCACCGAGCCCGCCTTTTGCATTTATTCCGTCCCGATCAGCCTGCGGCCACCGGAGCGCCCCAGCCGCCCCAGACGTAGATGCAGAAGAACAGGAACAGCCAGACGACGTCGACGAAGTGCCAGTACCAGGCGGCTGCCTCGAAGCCGAAATGCTGCTTCGGGGTGAAGTCGCCGCGCAGCGCGCGCAGCAGGCAGACCAGCAGGAAGATCGTGCCGACGAGGACGTGGAAACCGTGGAAGCCGGTCGCCATGAAGAAGGTCGCGCCGTAGATCGAATTCTTGAAGTCGAACGGAGCGTGGGCATATTCGTAAGCCTGCACGCAGGAAAACAGGATGCCGAGCAGCACGGTCAGCGTCAGACCCTGAACGAGGCCCTTGCGATCATTGTGCAGCAGCGCATGGTGCGCCCAGGTGACCGTCGTGCCGGAGAGCAGCAGGATGACGGTGTTGTAGATCGGCAGGTGCCAGGGATCGAGGACTTCGATGCCCTTCGGCGGCCAGACGCCGCCGGTATAGGCCATGCGCGAGGCCTGGATCGCCTCATTCGGAAACAGGCTGGCGTCGAAATAGGCCCAGAACCAGGCGACGAAGAACATCACTTCCGAAGCGATGAACATGATCATGCCGTAACGCAGGTGCAGCGAGACGACGCGGGTGTGAGAGCCCTCATGGGCTTCCTTCACCGTATCGGCCCACCAGCCGTACATGACGTAGAGAACCAGCACGAGACCGATGTAGAAGAGCCAGGGATTGGCGAGTTCGGCGCCGGCGACCTTGAAGGAGCCGCCGTTCAGGTAACGCATGTAGCAGACACCACCGATCGCCATGATGAAGGCGCCGAGCGAGGCGAGAATCGGCCATGGGCTCGGATCGATGATGTGGTAGTCGTGGTTCTTCTGATGCGCATCGGCCATGTGGCTATCCCCGGATGTCTTCCTCACTTCGCTCCCGGCTTAGCCGGAAACGAGCCTTGATCAAAGTTTCTTTTCAATCTTTACCGCTCCACCCTCATTCGAAGCGACGGGCTTCGGACCCTCTTTCGGGTAGAACGTATATGACAGCGTCACCGTGTGGATATCCTTCGATTCCACCGCCTTGACGATTTCAGGGTCGATATAGAACACGACCGGCATTTCGAGCTTCTCGCCCGGCTTCAGGTCCGTTTCCGTAAAACAGAAACACTGCACCTTGTTGAAATAGGCGCCCGCCTCGCCCGGCGTGACGTTGAACACCGCCTGGCCGCGCTGGGTTTCGTTCGAGCGGTTCTCGGCGACGAAATTGACCTGGATGGTTTCGCCGATCTTCGGATTGACCTCGCGCTCGACCGGCTTGAAATTCCACTGCAGGCCGGGAGCGACATTGGCGTCGAAGGTCACACGCATCTTGCGGTCGAGCACGACACTCGACATCTGCTCGACGCGCTGCGTCGTGCCGTTATAGCCGGTCACCTGGCAGAAGATGCGGTAGAGCGGCACGGCGGCATAGCTCATCGCGCCCATGCCGAAGACGAAGCTCAGGCACATCAACACGACGGCGCCGTTGTTACGGCCCTGCTTCCTGGGTGCGGCGGCCTTTTCGCTCATCCGGCCATTCCTCCGCCGATCTTCACGATCGTGATCGCATAGAACAGGACGACAAGGCCGGCTAGCACGAGCCCGAGGGCGATGTTGCGGTTGCGGCGCGACTTCATCTGCTTTTCGGTGAGCTTGACGAGATCCATCAGAACGAGCCTCCTGCTTGCGAGACCAGCGTAGCGGCCAGCCGGTCGATCATCAGCGCGGAAAAGATGGCGAAGAGATAGAAGATCGAGAAGGCGAAGAGCTTCTTTGCCGGGATCATCTTCAGATCGCCGTCCGGCATCCGCCAGACGGCGATGGAACAGGTGATGAAGATCGCTCCAAGAGCGGCGGCGACGAGGCCGTAGCCGAAGCTTGCAAAACCGAGGAAGGACGGCAGCACCGCGCAGATGGCGGTCAGCACCGCATAGGCGACGATCTGATGCTTGGTCATCCGCTCGCCGGCGACGTTCGGCAGCATCGGCACGCCGACGGCCTCGTAATCGCGCATCTTGAAGAGGGCAAGCGCCCAGAAATGCGCCGGCGTCCACAGAAAGATGATCAGGAAGAGAACGGTGCTCTCGATCGTCACCGAATTCGTGACGCAGGCCCAGCCGATCATCGGCGGAAAGGCGCCGGCGGCACCTCCGATGACGATGTTCTGCGGCGTCGAGCGCTTCAGCCACATGGTGTAGATGACGGCGTAGAAAAAGATGGTGAAGGCGAGGATGCCGGCCGACAGCCAATTGACGGCAAGGCCGAGAATGACAACCGAAAAGCCCGACAACACCAAGCCGAAGGCGAGCGCTTCCGACGGCGCGACCCGGCCGGCCGGAATCGGCCGCTTGGCCGTGCGGCTCATGACGGCGTCGATATCGGCGTCGTACCACATGTTCAGCGCGCCCGAGGCACCGGCGCCGACGGCGATGCAAAGGATCGCGATCAGGCCGAGGACAGGGTTGATGTGGCCCGGCGCCAGCACCAGGCCGGCAAAGGCGGTGAAGACCACGAGCGACATGACCCGTGGCTTCAAGAGTTCGAAATAATCGCGCGCGCTCGCTTCCGACATTTCGCCGTCCTCTGCAAGCGCCTCGTGATTGTCGATAACCGTCATCATTCCGTCCTGAATTTACTTATGCCGGACGCCGTATCGAATGCGGCGTCCGGTTTTCCGCGCGCCTTACTTGATGCGCGGCAGCTGTTCCCACTGGTGATAAGGCGGCGGCGAAGGCAGCTGCCATTCCAGCGTCGTCGCACCCTCGCCCCACGGATTTTCGCCGGCGAGGCGCTTCTTGGCGAAGGCTTCGAAGACCGAGAAGAGGAAGATCAGCACGCCGAAGGCCGAGATGTAGGAGCCGATCGAGGAAACATAGTTCCAGCCGGCAAAGGCATCCGGATAATCGATGTAGCGGCGCGGCATGCCGGCGAGACCAAGGAAGTGCTGCGGGAAGAACACCAGGTTGACGCCGATGAACATGACCCAGAAATGCAGCTTGCCGAGGAACTCGTTGTACATGTAGCCGGTCATCTTCGGGAACCAGTAATACCAGCCGGCAAAGATCGCGAAGACGGCGCCGAGCGACAGAACGTAGTGGAAGTGAGCCACGACGTAATAGGTGTCATGCAGCGAGCGGTCGAGACCGGCATTGGCAAGCTGGACGCCGGTGACGCCGCCGACCGTGAACAGGAAGATGAAGCCGATCGCCCAGATCATCGGGGTGCGGAACGAGATCGAGCCGCCCCACATCGTCGCGATCCAGGAGAAGATCTTCACGCCCGTCGGGACGGCGATGACCATCGTGGCGAAGACGAAGTAGCGCTGCGCATCGAGCGACAGACCGACCGTATACATATGGTGGGCCCAGACGACGAAGCCGACGGCGCCGATCGCGACCATGGCGTAAGCCATACCGAGATAACCGAAGATCGGCTTCCTCGAGAAGGTCGAGATGATGTGGCTGATCATGCCGAAGCCCGGCAGGATGAGAATGTAGACCTCGGGATGACCGAAGAACCAGAACAGGTGCTGGTAGAGGATCGGGTCACCGCCGCCTTCCGGAGAGAAGAAGGAGGTGCCGAAGTTGCGGTCGGTCAGCAGCATGGTGATGCCGCCTGCCAGAACCGGCAGCGACAGCAAGAGCAGGAAAGCAGTGATCAGCACCGACCAGGCAAACAGCGGCATCTTGTGCAGCGTCATGCCGGGGGCGCGCATGTTGAGGATCGTTGTGATGAAGTTGATCGCGCCGAGGATCGACGAAGCGCCGGCGATATGCAGCGCGAAGATCGCCAGGTCGACCGCCGGTCCGGGCGTGCCGCTCGTTGCCAGCGGCGGATACATCGTCCAGCCGCCGCCGGTGCCGTAGGCGCCTGCCGGGCCTTCGACGAACATCGACAGCAAGAGCAGCGCGAAGGCCGGAACGATCAGCCAGAAGGAGATGTTGTTCAGGCGCGGGAAGGCCATGTCGGGGGCGCCGATCATGATCGGCACCATCCAGTTGGCGAATCCGCCGATCATCGCCGGCATGACCATGAAGAAGATCATGATCAGCGCGTGCGCCGTCGTGAACATGTTGAACATCTGCTTGGCGCCGTCGATGGCGGCATCGCCCTCATAGCCGTAGACCATCGAGGCCAGGCCATGGAAGATCTGGATGCCCGGCTCCTGCAGCTCCATGCGCATGGCCACCGACAGCGCGCCGCCGATGATGCCGGCGATGATCGCGAAGATCAGGTAGAGCGTGCCGATGTCCTTGTGGTTGGTCGAGAACAGCCAGCGATTGACAAAGCTCGGCTTGTGCCCGTGATCATGGTGATCGTGATCATCATGCGCATGATCGTGATGGGCGTGAGAATGATCGTCGTGAGCGGAAGGTCCAGCCATTGTCCCGATCCCTTTTAATTACTGTGCTTCGGCAACGTCGACGGTCTTTGCGGGACCATCGGTTGCGGCCATGAGTGTCTTGTAGGCGCCGGGCAGGTCGCTGGCGGCCGTGGTCAGCCACTGCTTGTACTTGTCCTCGGAGACGACGCGGATGGCGATCGGCATGAACGCATGGTCCTTGCCGCAAAGCTCGGAACACTGGCCATAGAACAGGCCTTCGCGCTCGGCCCTGAACCAGGTCTCGTTCAGGCGGCCCGGCACGGCGTCGATCTTGATGCCGAAGGACGGCATGGCGAAAGCGTGGATGACGTCGGTCGGTGCCGCGGTCACGAGAACGCGCACCGTCTTGTTGACCGGCAGCACCAGCTCGTTGTCGACGGCGAGCAGTCTCGGATAGACCGACTTGTCTTCCTTGCCGGCGGCCGCGCGATCCTGATCCTTCAAGAGGTAGGAATCGAAGGCGAGCGGGCTGTCGCCCGAACCTTCATATTCATAGTTCCACTGCCACTGGGTGGCGGTCGCCTTGATCGTCACGTCAGGATTTTCGGGCAGCGTCAGCTGCGCTGTCAGAAGGTTGAAGGAGGGAATGGCGAGGAAGAGCAGCACCAGGACCGGCCCCACGGTCCAGATGACCTCGATCAGCGTATTGTGGCTCGTGCGCGACGGAACAGGGTTGGCGCTGGCGCGGAACTTGAAGCAGACGACGATGAGCAGGATCAGGACGAAGAGCGTGATCGGAACGATAAACCATAGGGTATATTGTTCGAACCAATGAATTTCCCGCATGATCGGCGTCGCCGCCGGCTGCAGCGTTGCCTGCCACGGCGTCGGCTGGTCGGCATATGTGCCGGAAGCAAAAAGCAGACAGACCAGCGTGGTCAGGGCTGCATAAGCCTTCTTCATCACCTTATTATCTCCCTCGAGCGCTTGACCTGCTAAATCGAACGCAGAATCCTTGCCATCTTCAGCGCTTCAAACCACAGTTTGGCATTTGCCGCAACAGGCAGGAGCAATTGTCTATGCGGCATTTTTGCTTAAAGCACAGGCAGGCCGAACGGCAAAACATCCCAAGTTTTTCATCGGCATATGAAAAATGCCCTTTCCGGCCGATCCGCCCGCCGTACATTATATGACAAAGGTCCAATTTCTGCCGCAGTCCCCCGGTTTTCACGGGGTGGGGCTTTTCATTTCCGGTGGGCAGCTTCAACAATAGCCGCAATGATTCGATATCCAGAGGTTTCCATGGGTTTCCGTTCCCTCGCGCGGTCGCTTCTCGTGACTGCAAGCATCGCGGCCGCAGCGACGACGCCCGTCTTCGCGCAGCAACCCGCCCCCTCCCCGGCCACGCCCACCACCCCCGCACCGGCCACCCCTGCACCGGCCGCCCCTGCCCCGGCCCAGCAGCCCCCGGCTGCCAACCCGAATATCCAGGTGACGCCCGGCCAGACCCAGCCGCAGGCGCCGGGCACAGTGAAATCCAATCACGGCGCATGGTCTGTCGTCTGCGACAAGCCGGCCGGTGCGGCGACCGAGCAATGCGCGCTGATGCAGAACGTCATCGCCGAGGACCGGCCGGAGGTCGGGCTTTCCGTCGTCGTCTTGAAGACGGCCGACCGCAAATCGAAGATCCTGCGCGTGCTGGCGCCGCTCGGCGTGCTCCTGCCGAACGGCCTCGGCCTCAATGTCGACGGCAAGGATATCGGCCGCGCCTACTTCGTCCGCTGCTTCGCCGACGGCTGTTATGCCGAAGTCGTGCTGGAGGACGAACTGCTCAAGACCTTCCGCAGCGGCGCCCAGGCCACCTTCATCGTCTTCCAGACCCCGGAAGAAGGCATCGGCATCCCCGTCGACCTCAAGGGCTTCGCCGAAGGTTTTGACGCGCTGCCGTGAGGCTGGCGGCCGTCTACCATGGGTCCGCCCCTCATCCGGCTGCCGCCACCTTCTCCCCGTAAACGGGGCGAAGGGACCATGCCGGGACCTCTCGGTTCCCACCTCACCCTCGCAGGGCAAGTCCCCTCGCCCCGTTTACGGAGAGAGGGTTAGGGTGAGGGGCAGTCCTCGAGATCGTTGTCGGCCGCTAGGCCAGTCACCGGAAAAAGAAGAGCGAGAACGACTCCACTCGCACCACGTCTCATCATTTCAAGCAAATTGCCCCCCCAACTGATCATCTCAAAACAGCCGCGCCGCCACCCAGCGCGAAACGATAAAACGCTTACATCTCTTTCGAAGGCCATTCCATTTCCAAGATCGCTCTGCCCAACAAAGAATAATTCGAAGACAGGGCTTCACTCCTTATCAGGTTGAGCCCTATCTAAGGCGTAAGCGAACTCCCGGACGCATGCCATTGGAGCCAGACCATGACCACCGATCTCCTGACGCTTTTCGATGCCGACGAGGCCACGATGCGCGGCCTTGTCGCCGAAGCGCTCGCCGGCGCCGATGACGGCGAGCTGTTTATCGAGCATGCCCGGGCCGAGGCGCTGACCTTCGACAATGGCCGGCTGAAGGGCGGCAGCTTCAATACGGAACAGGGTTTCGGACTTCGCGCCGTTGCCGGCGAAGCCGTGGGTTATGCACATGCCGGCGACCTCTCGGTGGCGGCGCTGAAGCGGGCGGTCGATGCGGTCGGCGCGGTGACGCGCGGCTATTCCGGCACCTATGCCGCCGCTCCCCAGGGCACCAACAAGAAATTCTACGGCGACCAGAACCCGATCGGCCAGCCGAGCTTCGAGGAGAAGGTCAAGGTCCTGCAGGATATCGACGCCTATCTCAGGAGCAAGAACGACAAGGTGCGGCAGGTGACTGCTTCGGTCGCGGCGAGCTGGCAGGTCGTCGACATCCTGCGCGCCGACGGCCACCGTGTCCGCGACATCCGGCCGATGACGCGCATCAACATTTCCGTCGTAGTCGGTGAAGGCGAGCGGCAGGAGAGCGGCTCCTATGGCAGCGGCGGGCGCATCGGCTTTGGCGATTTCATCGCCGAGGGCAGCTGGCAATATGGCGCCGACGAGGCGCTGCGCCAGGCACTCGTCAATCTGGAGGCGATCGATGCGCCGGCCGGCACGATGGACGTCGTTCTCGGCTCCGGCTGGCCGGGCGTGATGCTGCACGAGGCCGTCGGCCACGGGCTGGAAGGCGATTTCAACCGCAAGAAGACGTCGGCCTTTGCAGGCCTTCTCGGCCAGATGGTCGCCGCGCCCGGCGTCACCGTCGTCGATGACGGCACGATCGACAACCGCCGCGGCTCGATCACCATCGACGACGAGGGTACGCCGTCCGGCTACAACGTGCTGATCGAGAACGGCAAGCTGGTCGGCTACATGCAGGATCGGCAGAATGCCCGGCTGATGGGCATGGCGCCCACCGGCAATGGCCGCCGCCAGGGCTATGCCCACGTGCCGATGCCGCGCATGACCAACACCTATATGCTCGGCGGCGACAAGACGCCCGAAGAGATCATCGCCTCGGTGAAGAAGGGCATCTATGCCGTCTCCTTCGGCGGCGGCCAGGTCGACATCACCTCCGGCAAATTCGTCTTCGGCTGCACCGAGGCCTATCTGATCGAGAACGGCAAGCTCGGCGCGCCGATCAAAGGGGCGATGCTGATCGGCAACGGCCCGGATGCGATGAAGCGGGTGTCGATGATCGGCAACGACATGAAGCTCGATACTGGCATCGGCAATTGCGGCAAGGCCGGCCAATGGGTTCCGGTCGGCGTCGGCCAGCCGCATCTGCGCATGGATCAGATCACCGTCGGCGGCACGCAGACCTGAGGCGGAGTATTTCCTCATGGCAGAGATCGAAATCAGACCCTTTGCCGCCGGCGATGCCGATGACGTGCTGTCGGTGATCCTGCCGATTCAGCGCGAGGAGTTCGGCATCGACATCACAGCCGATGCGCAGCCGGATCTCCGGGTCATCCCGGATTTCTACCAATCCGGCAAAGGTCAGTTCTGGGTCGCCGTCAAGGACGGCGCGATCGTCGGAACGCTGGGCTTGAAGGATATCGGTAACAATCAGGCAGCGCTGCGCAAGATGTTCGTCGCCGCCGAGGTTCGCGGCCGCGAGCACGGCGTGGCAGCGCGGCTTCTCGAGCGCCTGTTCGACCACGCCAGAGATGCCGGCCTCACCGACATCTTCCTCGGCACCACGGACAAATTCGTTGCCGCCCATCGCTTCTACGAGAAGAACGGCTTTACCGAGATTGCCAAGAGCGCCCTGCCCCGCTCCTTCCCGCTGATGGCCGTGGACACCAAGTTTTACCGGTATAAGGTCGGCTGACTGCGGATGCCGCAAAGGGTCGGCGGCCGATAACGGCCATGTTCCTGTCGCGCCACAACTGTCATAAAACTGTCACAAACCGAAACTCGGCCCTATCTCTTCAACGGGATAGGGTTTAGGACGGCTCGTCATCCATAGCGCAGATCAAAAATCACGAGGTGTTCATGCTGGGTTGGTTTCGGAAGTTGATGCCGCGCGAAGACCGGTTTTTCGTCCTTTTCGAACAACATTCCAGAACGATCGTCGGCGCCGCACAGGCTCTGGACAGGTTGCTGTCGGGAGTAGAGATCGAGCATCAATGCGAAACGATCGTGCGGTTGGAAGACCAGGCCGACGATATAACGCGCGAAGTCATGCAGGCTGTCCGGCGGAGCTTCATCACACCTTTCGATCGTGGAGACATCAAGGATCTCATCCAATCCATGGATGATGCGATCGACATGATGCACAAGACTGTCAAAACCATCCGGCTCTTCGAGCAGACCAGCTTCGATCCGGGGATGCAGGAGATGGGCAAGACCCTTGTGGAAGCTGCCAATCTCATCGCCGAGGCCATTCCCTTGCTCGATCGCATGAACGCCAATGCGCCGCGGCTTTCTGCCATCGTCGAGCAGGTCACGCGGGTGGAAGGGCGCTCCGACGAGTTGCACGAGCAGGGGCTCAAGGATCTGTTTCGCCGGCACGGCGCCGGCAATGCGATGGCCTATATGATCGGCAGCGAGATCTACGGCGAGCTGGAGAAGGTGGTCGACCGTTTCGAAGACGTCGCCAACGAGATCAGCGGCATCGTGATCGAGAATGTCTGATGGATGCCGCCCTCGCTCTTCCGCTTCTTGTCGGCCTCATCGGCGTCGCGCTGCTGTTCGATTTTCTCAATGGGCTGCATGATGCGGCCAATTCGATCGCCACAATCGTCTCGACACGGGTCCTGAGGCCGCAATATGCGGTCTTCTGGGCGGCATTCTTTAATTTCATCGCCTTCCTGTTCTTCGGCCTGCATGTGGCCGAGACGCTCGGGACCGGCATCATCGATCCGGCGATCGTGACACCGCAGGTGATTTTCGCGGCCTTGATCGGCGCCATCGTCTGGAATGTCGTGACCTGGATCTTCGGTATTCCCTCCAGTTCATCCCATGCCCTGGTCGGCGGGCTGGTCGGTGCGGGCCTTGCCAAAGCAGGGTTGAGCTCGATCGTCTGGAGCGGCCTTCTCAAGACCGCGAGCGCCATCGTCATGTCGCCGATGATCGGATTCCTGCTGGCATTGTTCCTGATTCTGGCGGTGACCTGGACCTTCATCCGGCAAACGCCTTTTGCCGTCGACCGGTCCTTCCGTTTTCTGCAATTCGTGTCGGCATCGCTCTATTCGCTCGGTCACGGCGGCAATGACGCCCAGAAGACCATGGGCATCATTGCCGTGCTTCTTTACTCGCAAGGCTATCTCGGTGGCAGCTTCCACGTGCCGCTCTGGGTGGTGATTTCATGCCAGGCGGCGATGGCGCTCGGCACCTTGTTCGGCGGCTGGCGCATCGTCCATACGATGGGCTCGAAGATTACGCGGCTGAACCCGATGCAAGGATTCTGCGCCGAAACGGGCGGTGCCTTGACGCTGTTCGGCGCCACCTGGCTCGGCATCCCGGTTTCGACCACCCACACCATTACCGGCGCCATCATCGGCGTCGGCGCCGCCCGGCGCGTCTCCGCCGTCAGGTGGGGGCTTGCCGGCAACATCGTGATCGCATGGATCATCACCCTGCCGGCCGCGGCAATGATTTCGGCAGTTTCGTTCTGGCTCGTGAGCCTGTTGGGCCAGCTCGCTTAGTCGATCGGACAGCTGGCGTGGCGCTTAGGCGTTGGGCGTCTGTGCCGGCTGAAACCGCCACTTCCGCTCGATCGCGGCGGCGATGTCGATGTCGTTACGGCGAGCAAACAGCAGGAGGTGACCGAGCAGGTCGGCAGTCTCGTCGGCGAGATCGCGCCTGATATCCTCGGGAGAGCGGCCTTTGGCACGGCCCCGACCGGTCAGCCGGTTCCAGGCCTGGGTGAGCTCTCCCATTTCCTCCTGCAGCTTCAAAAGGAACCAGTCGTCATCCCGCTCGATGCCGCTCTCGGCGACATGGACAGCGGAAGCGGCTTCGAACTGGTCGGCGAGACGGCGCAGCATGGATGTTCTCCTTTTGTTTATGGAGGAGACGCTGATTCCCGCTGCTTGTCCAGAGCCGAGTATGATGCCGCTGGGATCAGCTGTGGTCGGGCAGCAGCACGCAGTCATAGGAGCGCTGCTTCAGCGCATCGCAGGCGGAGGCGGCGGCGTCCTTGCTGGCGAAGCCGACGAAGCGGGCGCGATAGATCCGGTTCGCCCCCTGCCCGACCGCCTCAGTGTAGGGCGAGGCGGAAACCAGCGGTGCGCCGCCTTCCGACTGGGCCTGTGCAAGAAGCGCACGCGCCGCATCGGCGCTGGGGGCCGCCGAAATCTGGATCTGCCAGGTGCCATCGGTCTTCACGGCCGGAGCCTTGCCGGTCTTGCCGGCATTCAGGATCTCGTCCATGGCGACAGGACGCTCCAGCGGCACGACGGCGTCATCGGCAAAAGCCAGGCTCTTGGCTGCGGGATCTTCGTCCGGGCGCCGGGCGTTGAGCGGCACCGGAACATCGGAAGAGTCAGCCGCAGACGCGACTTCGACGGGTTCCCTGGCGCCGACGCTCGCCATCAGCCTGGCGCCGCCGGATGACGAGGCGCGGCCGAGATAGCGGTCGAGCAGCGCTTCCATCCTGGCGTCGCGGCTGCGGGCGGTGCGGCCGCCGAGCACGACGCCGACGACGCGGCGGTTGCCGTCTTTGACGGCGCTGACGAGGTTGAAGCCGGACGCGTTGGTGTAACCCGTCTTGATGCCGTCCATGCCCTGGTAGCGGTACATGAGATTGTTGTGGCCGCGCACGGTCTTGCCGCGGAAACTGAAGCTTGCCGTCGAGAACAGGCGGTATTCATTGGGATAATTCTTGATCAGCGCCACGGCGAGCGTCGACATGTCGCGCGCCGTCGTCACCTGGCGGCTGTCCGGCAGGCCAGAGGCATTGACGAAGACGGTGCGGCTCATGCCGAGCTGGCGGGCTTTGGCCGTCATCATCCGGGCAAAGCCGGCCTCCGAACCGCCGAGCGTCTCGCCGATCGCGGCAGCGGCGTCATTGGCGGATTTGACGATCATGCCATAAACTGCCTCGCGCACCGTTATGGTGCCCCCGGCCTTGACGCCGAGCTTGGTGGGCGGCCGCGCGGCAGCGTATTTCGACATCTGGATCGGCGTATCCCAGGCGATCTTGCCGCGTTTCAGCGCCTCGAAGGTGAGATAGAGCGTCATCATCTTCGTCAGCGAGGCCGGATGGTTCAGCGTATCGGCGTTTTCGGAGGCGAGGACCTTGCCCGTGCGGGCATCGAGGACCAGCGAGGCGCTGCCGGCAAGAGCCGCAAGCGGCGCCGAAACGGCCAGCGTTACGGTCAAAACAGCCGCCAATAGCTTTCTCATGGAGTTCCCCCTGATGCGCTGGCTCTCGATGGGCCGGCCATGTGTCGTAATGTGACAGAAGCCGGAAGTTTGGCGCGACTTTGCGGCAACGCCTACGATTTTTCTAGTCTTTTCATCGCCTTGGTTAACAGAAAACGAAAGAAGCTGTGTGAAAGCGGGATTCAGCAAGGCTTAAGCCGCCGTTGCTAGTTTGCGGCAAAGGACAATGGGCGGCGCATGACGGGGCAATTGAAGCGACTGGCAAAACGCGCGGCGATCGGCGCCGGGCTCGAGGCATCCTCGTTGATCGCCGCGGCCGGCCTGATGCGGCAGGCGCGCGGGCGCGGGGTCATCTTCACGCTGCATCATGTCCGCCCGCACGAGCCCCACGCCTTTGCGCCGAACGCGCATCTTGAAATCACGCCGCATTTTCTCGATGCGGCGCTCAGGCGACTGACGCGCGACGGCTATCGCTTAGTGCGGCTCGACCAGCTGCCGGCGCTTCTGGCCGAACCCGAGGGCGGCCGGCCGTTTGCGGCCTTTACGCTCGACGACGGCTACATCAACAACATGGAGCATGCGCTGCCGGTGTTCGAGCGGCATCGGGCGCCTTTCACCGTGTTCGTCACCAAAGGTTTTGCCGAACGTTCCCACAGCATCTGGTGGGAAACGCTCGCCGTTCTGTTGCGACGGCCAAAAGAAATCCGCTTCGATTTCGGCCACGGCAGCGAGCGGCTGGCCCTCACCAACCCGCGGCAGCAATGGGATGCCTTCGACCGCTTCGCCGGGTATATCCACCGCTTCGACGAGGCGCGCGCCGTTGCCACCCTCGATATGCTGGCCCGGGAACATGGCATCGAGCCGACCGATATCGTGCGCGATCTGGTGATGGGACCGGTGCAGTTGCAGCGGCTCGCCCGACATCCGCTTGCAACGCTCGGCGCCCATACGATCAGCCATCGCGCGCTTGCCCGCCTGCCGGAGGCCGAAGCGCGGATCGAGATGGAAGTTTCGGCCGATTATGTCGAGGCGCTGACCGGCGCCCGTCCTGCCGCGATTGCCTATCCCTACGGCACGCCAGAGGCGGCGACCGCCCGCGAGGAGACACTTGCCGGCCGGCTGGGCTTTTCGGTCGCGGTCACGACGCAGCCGGGGCTGCCGGCGACCGGCAAGATCGGCTATCTCCCGCGCATGTCGCTGAACGGCTACTACCAGAAGCGGCGCTACGTCTCGGCGCTTGCTTCCGGCATTCCGCTGAAACTGATGGGCCGGTAGAGGGTAAGCTAAGGATACATCCGTACCTTTTCCCAGGCCCCGACTGGGGATGGGCGACGAAATTCGATGCGGTCATGCAGGCGGAACTGCTGATCTTTCCAGAATTCGATCGAGGTCGGCCGGATGCGGAAGCCCGACCAATAGGGAGGCCGGGGTATCTCGCCAATGGCGTAGCGGGCGGTGTATTCCGCCACCGCCTTCTCCAGCGCGAATCGGCTTTCGAGCGGACGCGATTGTTTGGAGGCCCAGGCGCCGATGCGGCTGCCGCGCGCCCGCGTCTTGAAATAGGCGTCGGCTTCGGCGTCGCTCACGATCTCGACAGGTCCGCGCAACCGCACCTGGCGGCGCAGGCTTTTCCAGTGGAAACACATGGCGGCTTTCTTCTGCCCCAAGATTTCGCGACCTTTCTGGCTCTCGAAATTGGTGTAGAAGACGAAACCGTCATCGTCGAATCCCTTCAGGAGCACCATGCGGACATTGGGAAGACCATGCTCATCGACCGTCGCCAGCGCCACGGCATTGGGATCGTTCGGTTCGGAGGCCTCCGCTTCCTTCAGCCATTCGGCAAAGAGCTTGAAGGGCTCGCCACTTTCGGTAAAGTCACCGCTTGTTAACTCGTTTGCCGACATATTGGTTCAAATGCCCCGGATTATTCAAAACTCGCCCAGCTTTTGATAACTGGACAGGACGCAGGGTGGAAGTCATAGCAAAGTCATATCGCCATACAAAGGGCCTGCGGCAACGCAGCAGCGTCTTCCTGGTTGTCGGCGCCGCAATGCTGTCGCTTTCCGGCTGCCTCGCGGGCGGGATGGATTTCTTGAGCGAAGCCAAGGTCGACCGGTCGGTGGCCACCGGCACCGTGCCGCAGACGCCGCCGAGCACCGACACGCTTTCGGACGAGATGACAGTGCGCAACGCCGTGACCTCGGCCGATGTGCACAAGCTCGAAGGCCAGCCGCTTCCCTGGGCGAATGCATCGACCGGCAGCGCCGGCGTCATCGATACGATCGTCGAAAACAACGAATCGGGCCAGGTCTGCCGGCAGTTCCGCACGACGCGGCATTCCTATGTCGGGATCGCCAAATTCTACGGCAAGACCTGCCTCGTCGGCGGCGGCAACTGGCAGCTGCTGAGCTTCCAGCCGGAAAGTTAATTTCCGGCGGGAAAGCTAATTTCCGGCGGGAAAGTTAATTTCCGGCGGGAAATTTGATCTGCCGGAACCGATTCGGCGCGCGACAGTTAACGGCCGCCGGCTTTGTCGCGAATGCTTAGCAAAGAGCTAACCATTTACGGCAAAACACTCCCCATCTCTCCACGGAAATAAGAAGTGATTAGCAACTCGGCCGCACGATCGGTGTCGAGAGTGGCTCTGCCTGCCTTTGTGGCCGGTGGCGCCTCACATGTTGATATTGGACTTCGATATTGGGCGGGGATGCCGGGCAAGGACAGGCGTCACCCGCATCGCAACACCGGCGGTTTTGACATGCGCGATCCTTACAAAATTCTGGGCGTCAAGCGCGACGCGGCGGCAGAAGAGATCAAGGCGGCCTGGCGCAACATGGCCAAAGCAGCCCATCCCGACCACAATCAGGACGATCCGACGGCGACGGCGCGGTTCGCCGAGATCGGCCGCGCATACGAAACGCTGAGAGACCCGCGCAAACGCAGCCTGTTCGACAATGCCGTGCGGGTGGCGGAAGCCAAGAAGCAGGAACAGACGATCATGCAGCAGCGCCAGGCCGCGCGCGAGGCTGCGGCCCGCGCCAAGGCGGCGCAGGCCAATGCCGAGCGGGTGATGGAAGAGCTTGCCCGGGCTGCCCAGAAGGCCGCGGCCGAAGGCCCAAAACAGCAGGCCGGCACCGGCGAAGGTGCCGAGGAGATGGTCGAGCGCATTTTCGGCGCGCAGACACGCGCTGCGGCGGGCGGCCAGGCGCAGGGCCGCGCCCAGCAGACGCAGTCCCAGCAGACGCAGGGCCAGACACAGTCCGAAGCGGGCAAACGTGTGGATGGCGAGGCCCCCGAAGCCGAGGAGGAACCCGGCGAGACATCAAACAATGCCGCCAACCTGTCGCTGCCGCTCAGCATCCTGACATCGCTGGTGCGCCGTTTCACCGGCGCCAAGGATAGCGGCCTCGAGAAAGCGCCGGACGAGGTGACGACGGCGACGGTCACGATCGACGACGTGCTGAAAAGCGGCTGGATCAACGCGTCGTTGCCGGAGGGCCGCGAAATCGGCTTCGCGCTGCCGGCCGGCACCACGGATGGTCACGAGATCAGGCTCAAGGGACAGGGCTTCAAGCTGCCGGGCATGCAGCGCGGCGATGCCGTCGTCAATATCCGCATCGCCCCCGATCCGCGCTTCACCGTCGATGGTTTCGACCTGCACGCCGTGCTGCCGATCAGTATCGAGAATGCCGTGCTCGGCACCGAGGCGCGCATCGAAGGCCCGGCCGGGCCGCTTGATATCACCGTTCCCGCATGGTCGGGCTCGGACAAGACGATCGCGATTCCCGGCCAGGGATTGCCGCGGGAAGACGGGAGCAGAGGCGATCTCGTCGTCGAATTGCGCATCATCCTGTGGGAAAAACCCGACGATAAGATCACAGATCTCATGCGGAGCATGCGCGAAGGCCTGTTCCTGTGAAATTTTTATGACATTCGCACCCTTTGTTACGATCCCTAACAGTTGATGATCCAGGCCAAGCTTGAACCGATTAACGGCCTATGCCATAGGCAGGATCGATCAGAATCCTAGGGAGCGAAATATGGCTCAAGCATCCGGCCTCATGGCAGGCAAACGCGGCGTCATCATGGGTGTCGCCAACAATCGTTCGATTGCGTGGGGTATTGCCAAGGCCATTCATGCGCAGGGCGGAGAAGTCGCGCTCACCTATCAGGGCGATGCGCTGAAGAAGCGTGTCGAGCCGCTCGCAGCCGAGATCGACGCGACGCTCGTCGGCCACTGCGATGTCGCCGACGAATCCACCATCGACGCGGTTTTCGAAAATGTCGAAAAGCTGTGGGGCAAGATCGATTTCCTCGTGCATGCGATCGGCTTTTCCGACAAGGACGAGCTGACCGGCCGCTACATCGACACCTCGCCCGACAATTTCACCAAGACGATGCAGATTTCCGTCTACTCCTTCACCTCGGTCGCACGCCGCGCCGAGAAGCTGATGACGGACGGCGGCTCGATGCTGACGCTAACCTATTACGGCGCCGAAAAGGTCATGCCGAACTATAATGTCATGGGCGTCGCCAAGGCCGCGCTCGAAGCGAGCGTCAAATATCTCGCCGTCGATCTCGGGCCGCAGAACATCCGCGTCAACGCCGTTTCGGCCGGGCCGATCAAGACGCTCGCCGCCTCCGGCATCGGCGATTTCCGCTATATTCTGAAGTGGAACGAATATAATGCCCCGCTGCGCCGCACAGTCACGATCGAGGAAGTCGGCGATGTCGGCCTCTATCTGCTGTCCGACCTGTCGCGCTCGGTCACCGGTGAAGTGCATCACGCCGACAGCGGCTATCATGTCATCGGCATGAAGGCGGTCGACGCGCCGGATATTTCGGTCGTCAAGGACTAAGTCCCCCGGAGTCGAGACCGTGCTCATCTACGTGATCAGACACGGTCAGACCGACTGGAATGCCGAGCGTCGCCTGCAGGGCCAGAAGGATGTGCCGATGAACGCCATCGGCCTGGAACAGGCCCGGCAGAACGGCATCGAGCTGGCCAAGATCCTCGGCGATACGGTTGGCGAATTCGATTTTGTCGCAAGCCCGCTCGGACGCACGCGCGCAACGATCGAAATCATGCGCGCCGCCATGGGACTGCCGCCGCTTGCCTATCGCACCGATCCGAGGCTGGTGGAGATTTCCTTCGGAGACTGGGAGGGCTCGACGCTCAAGGAACTGAGGGCGACGCAGGCCGAGCGGGTGGCCGAACGCAATGCCTCGAAATGGGATTTCATTCCACCCGGTGACGATGCGGAGAGCTACGAGATCCTCTCCTGGCGCACAAGCGCATGGCTGCACTCCGTCGATCGCCCGACTGTCTGCGTCACCCATGGCGGCGTCATCCGCACGCTGTTCCAGGCGATTGCCGACCTGCCGAAGAGCACCGCCGCCGAAGGCGGTATACCACAGGACCGGATCGTCAGGATCGATACGCGCGAGCGGACAATCGTCTGGCTGTAGGCATCGCAGGGCGCGCCTGCGCTCAGCGTTGGCCCGGGAGATTGCCGAGACCGGCCCCTCATCCGGCTGCCGCCACCTTCTCCCCGTAAACGGGGCGAAGGGACATGTCGCGACCTCTCCGTTCCCGCTCGCTCTCGTAGGGCACGTCCCCTCGCCCCGTTTACGGGGAGAGGGTTAGGGTGAGGGGCAGCTGCCTTCTCCAGAGTCCTGCCTACTTGACGATATCGAGATCGTTGATGACGCGCTTGCCGTCGACCTCGGTGTAGAAGACGATGACCTTCACGCCGGCTTCGAGGCCGTCGAAATTGAATTCCTCCGGCGCCTGATAGGTCTTGCCATCGTCGAGCGTCAGCACGAGATTGGCCGTGTCGACCTTCTTGATCGTCGCCTCGACATCGGCGCTCTCGGCAAAACCGCTCATCGGCGACAGGAAACTTGCTGTGGCCAAAAGCGTGGCGACGACGAAACGCATGGCAACAATCCTCTTGAAACGCTGCACGAGAACACTGGCCACAGATAATCTCCTGAATATGGCGAAAATTGCCCGTAAGAATGGCTTTTCCCGCCCAATTGATGAATGGCATTTTAAACATAATCAAGGCGCTGCGTTAACCACGCGCTTCCCTCGCTGATCTCACCGCCTCTGCGGCCGGAACTGGATGGCGGCTGGCTTCGTGACGGCCATGCTGCCGCAAAGGAGCGAAACAGCATTTCCGCCGCTGCCGGTTTGACGCAAAGAAAGGCTTTTGCCCCGGCGGTTTTTTGGCCTATGAGTGTCGCGCCTTTTCAAGCAATGGCGCGGCCGGCGGCGACCGGCGCTCAGGCGCCGCCGTGGGAACACATGTCACACAATACATTCGGTCACCTCTTCCGCGTAACCACCTGGGGCGAAAGCCATGGTCCGGCGCTCGGCTGCGTCGTCGACGGCTGCCCTCCAGGTCTGCGCTTCAAGCTCGAAGACCTCCAGGTCTGGCTCGACAAGCGCAAGCCCGGCCAATCCCGCTTCGTCACGCAGCGGCGCGAGGACGACTTGGTGAAGGTGCTGTCCGGCGTCATGCTCGATGCCGACGGCGAGACGATGACGACCACAGGCACGCCGATCTCCCTGCTGATCGAGAACACCGATCAGCGCTCCAAGGATTATGGCGAGATCGCCCGGCAATACCGGCCCGGCCATGCCGACTATACCTACGATCTGAAATACGGCATCCGCGACTATCGCGGCGGCGGCCGCTCCTCGGCGCGCGAAACCGCTGCCCGGGTTGCGGCCGGCGGCATCGCCCGCCTCGTCGTGCCGGGTGTCACCGTGCGCGGCGCCCTGGTGCAGATCGGCAAACACAAGGTCGACCGCAGCAACTGGGACTGGGACCAGGTCGGACAAAACCCGTTCTTCTCGCCGGATGCGGCAATCGTGCCGGTCTGGGAGGAATATCTCGACGGCATCCGCAAGGCCGGCTCGTCCATCGGCGCTGTTATCGAAGTGATCGCCGAAGGCGTGCCCGCAGGTCTCGGCGCGCCGATCTATTCCAAGCTCGATCAGGACATAGCCTCGCTGCTGATGTCGATCAATGCCGTCAAGGGTGTGGAGATCGGCAATGGTTTTGCCGCCGCCGAAACCTCAGGCGAAGACAATGCCGACGAGATGCGCATGGGCAATGACGGCACGCCGATCTTCCTTTCCAACAATGCCGGCGGTATTCTCGGCGGGATCTCGACCGGACAGCCGATCGTGGCGCGTTTCGCCGTCAAGCCGACCTCGTCGATCCTGACCGAGCGCCAGTCGATCGACGCCGATGGCAAGAATGTCGACGTGCGCACCAAGGGCCGACACGACCCCTGCGTCGGCATTCGCGCCGTACCGATCGGCGAGGCGATGGTCGCCTGCGCCATTGCCGATCATTACCTTCGCGACCGCGGCCAGACAGGCCGTCTGAAATAGGAGCGTCCATGTCTTACGATCAGAAGCGCGTCGTCGACGCCATCAGGGCCTTCGAGGCGGGCGAAATCGTCGTCGTCATGGACGACAATGACCGCGAGAACGAGGGCGATTTGATCGTCGCCGCCGTCCACACCACGCCGGAGAAGATGGCCTTCATCGTGCGCCACACCTCAGGCATCGTCTGCGCACCCATGCCGAAGGAAGAGGCCAAGCGCCTCAACCTCAACGCCATGGTGGCGGAAAACGATTCGGCCCACACGACCGCCTTCACCGTCTCGGTGGATTTCAAGCACGGTACGACGACCGGCATCTCGGCCGACGACCGGACGCTGACGGTGCGCAACCTCGCCAATCCGAATGTCGGGGCCGCCGATTTCGTCCGTCCCGGCCATATCTTCCCGCTGGTATCGCGCGAAGGCGGCGTGCTGATGCGCTCGGGCCATACGGAAGCGGCCGTCGATCTCTGCCGGCTCGCCGGCCTGCCGCCGATCGGCGTCATCTCGGAACTGGTCAATGACGACGGCACCGTCACCCGCGGGCCGCAGGTTGTCGATTTCGCCGAGAAGCACGGGCTGAAGCTCGTCTCCGTCGCCGACCTCATCGCTTATCGCCAGCGCAAGGAAACGCTGGTCGAGCACGGCGCGAGCTTCGACATCGACACGCCGTTCGGCAAGGCCAAGGCCCACACCTATGCCCTGCCCTGGGACCCGATGCAGCATCTCGCCGTCGTCTTCGGCGACATCCGCGACGGCGTCGACATTCCGGTGCGCCTGCATCCGGAAAATGTCGCCGAGGATCTCTTCGGCAAGAACAGCCCGGTCGACTTCTACATGGAGAAGATCGCCGCCGAAGGCCGCGGCATCATCGTCTATCTGCGCGAGGGCTCCGTGGGCGTCGGCCATTACGACAATGGCCGCAAGGCCCGCAACCAGGGCCGCGAAGCCCATGCCGAGGCGCAGACGCGCGAGAGCGAATGGCTGGAAATCGGCCTCGGCGCCCAGATCCTCAAGGATCTCGGCGTCAGCTCGATCAAGCTGCTCACCAGCCGCGAGCGCCACTATGTCGGCCTGGAAGGTTTCGGCATCAAGATCAGCAAGACGGAGATCTGCTGAGGGTCAAACGAAAGCCGGATGGCAGCCCCTCATCCGCCTGCCGGCACCTTCTCCCCGCCCGCGGGGAGAAGGGGACATGTCGCACCGGCGTCCTCCATCTCAACGTTTGGCACGTCCCCTCGCCCCGTTTACGGGGAGAGGGTTAGGGTGAGGGGCAATCTGATGCTCTCTCTCGAGGAAATTATCCTCTCCACCCCTCGAGCAACACGACCTTCTCCACGCCAGCAAACCGCGCCACCCGATCCAGCTCCGCCTCCAGCCTCTCCAGCCGCCCGGCTGAAGCCTTGACACCCGGTTCCAGCCAAAGCCGCCTGACGTCGAGGGTCGATTTCTTGCGGTCCGCCTTCATGTCGATGCGGCCGATCAGGCGGTCGCCTTCGAGCAGCGGGAAGACGTAATAGCCATATTCGCGCTTGGCTTCGGGCACGAAGACCTCGATGCGATAGAAGAAGCCGAACAGGCGTTCGGTGCGATTGCGGTCGCGGATCATCGGGTCGAAGGGGCTGAGTACGCGGATGCGCGGCGGAGCGTCCGGATAGGTGTCAAGCGTCGAGAGAAAGTCGGCAAAGGCCCAGGAGGGGCGAGGCTTGCCGCCGGGCGCCGGTTCGATCAGCACTTCGGTCAGCTCGTCACGATGGGCTGATACCCAGCCCTTGGCCTCGTCGGGCGAGACCAGGTTCCAAAAGGCTGCGATCTCGCCGTGGGTGGCGAAACCGAGGCGGGCAAGCGCGCTGCGGCAGGCCCAATCGACGAAGTCTTCGCGGCTCACCTCCGGCTCACGGAATTCAGCGGGGATAACGCGCTCGGTCAGATCATAGATCTTCTGGAAATTCGAGCGGCCGGCGATGGCGAACTTGCCGGTGTGCCAGAAATATTCGAGCGCCGTCTTGTTCGGATGCCAGTTCCACCAGCCGCCGGAGACGTGGCCATCGGCCTTGACGTCGCGCGCCAGCATCGCGCCGTCGCGCCGCACACGTTCATAGGTCTCCTCGAAAGCCGCCTCGAAACCCTCGCCGCGCCACTTGCGCCAGCGCTCGATGAGGACTTTCTCCTGGTGGCGGAACTTGTGCTTCCAATAGACGAAGAAGGCGCTGGGCAGGATGGAGGCGTCGTGCGTCCAGTGCTCGAACAGCGCGCGCTCCTTTTCGAGCAGTGCCTTCAGATGCTCGCGCCGATAGGTCTGGTTGCGGGAAAACAGGATCTGATGATGCGCCCGCTCCACCGTCTGGATGCTGTCCACCTGGACGAAGCCGAGATCGTGGATCAACTGCAGCAGGCCGGCCTTGGTCAAGGCGCGGTTCGGTGAGGCGCTGAGGCCCTGCTTGGCAAGAAAGACACGGCGGGCATCGGAATTGGACAGCAGATTCGTCATGCATCCATCATAACGCGGAAAATCTTCCTAGCCACCCGATATCGACAGCGAGATTTGCTCTTTGTAGAAGCAGTGCTGGTCGGCGCCAGTGACCGCCCCTCACCCTAACCCTCTCCCCGTTAGACGGGGAGAGGGGACGGGCCCTGCGAGACGTCGGCGGGGAACCGAGAGGGCGCGGCATGGTCCCTTCGCCCCGTTTACGGGGAGAAGGTGCCGGCAGGCGGATGAGGGGCATCGGCAACCCCTCCGGTAGAAAATGCGAGGGAATTAGTTTGGATATTCGCTTCGAAGGCGCCGGTGTCAGTTTCGGGGCGCGGGTGGCGCTCGAGCCGCTGACGCTCGGCATCACCGGCAAACGGATTGGCATCATCGGACTGAATGGCTCGGGCAAGACCACCTTTGCGCGGCTGATCAATGGGCTGACCAAGCCGACCACTGGCCGCGTCATGGTCAACGGCCGCGACACGGCCGACGAGAAGACTGTTGGCGCCGATGTCGGCTTCATCTTCCAGTCGCCGCAGAACCAGATCATCCTGCCGATCGTCAAGGACGACATCGCCTTCGGGCTGAAGCGGCGCGGCTTCAGCAAGGCTGAGATCGAGGCAAGGGTGCAAGGCGTGCTGGCCCGCTTCGGCGCCGAGGCGCTAGCCGATCGCCGGGCGCACGAGCTTTCCGGCGGCGAGCTCCAGCTGGCGGCGCTCTGCTCGGTGCTGGCGACCGGCCCGGGCATTCTCATCCTTGACGAGCCGACCAACCAGCTCGATCTCAAAAACCGGGCGCTGGTCGAGAGGATCATCGCCGGACTGCCGGAAAGCGCCATCGTCATCACCCACGACCTTGAGCTGATTGCCGGTTTCGATCGGGTGCTCGTGTTTCACGAAGGGCGGCTTGCCGCCGATGCGCCTGCGGCCGAAGCGGTCGCCCGCTATCGGGAGATCGCCGCCTGATGCAGACGCTCTACGTCGAAGGCAACAGCCCGATGCACCGGCTCTCGCCGCGGGTAAAGCTCCTGTCGCTGACAGCCTTCGCCATCCTGCTGTTCATCGGCCACAATCTCCTCCTGCTCTCGGGCGCCGTGCTGGTGGCGGCGGTGCTCTACGGCACGGTCGGCCTGCCGCTCGGCGAGGCGTTGCGACGGCTGCGGCCGATCTTCCTGACGATTGCGGTCGTCGCCCTCTTCAACTTCATCTTCAATCCCTGGCAGGCGGCGCTCGTGCCCGTGCTACGGTTGACGGCGCTGATGCTTCTCGCCGCCAGCGTGACGGCGACGACTTCAATTACCGAGTTCATCGACGAGGTGACGGCGCTTGCCCGCCCGCTCGAACGCACCGGCCGGGTTCAAGCCGACGATATCGGCCTTGCTCTCGGACTGGTGCTGCGCTTCGTGCCTGAGATCGTCAAGCGTTACCAGGCGATCCGCGAGGCGCACATGGCGCGTGGGCTGAAGGTCCGGCCGACAAGTATGCTTGCGCCGCTGATCATTCTGACGCTGAAGGACGCGGATAATGTCGCCGCGGCGATTGACGCGCGCCGCATTCGGCGGCATGGAAGTTAACGATTTTTTAATACGGAGTTCATGATGAGCACCCGCGACCTCGTCCTTACCGCCCTCTTTGCCGCGATCATCGTGGCGCTCGGCCTGCTGCCGCCGATCTCGCTCGGCTTCATTCCGGTGCCGATCACCGCTCAATCGCTCGGCGTCATGATGGCCGGCGTCGTGCTCGGCGCCCGGCGCGGCGCGATCGCCGTGCTGATCGTGCTGCTGCTCGTCGCGATCGGCCTGCCGGTGCTTTCCGGCGGCCGCGGCGGCCTGGCGATCTTCGCCTCGCCGACGGCTGGCTTCCTCGTCGGCTGGATCTTTGGCGCCTTCGTCACCGGCTATCTCAGCGAGCGCTTGGTCAACCATGGGCAATCCGGCCTGGTGCAGACGGTGAGCTTCTTCCTCGCCGCCATGATCGGCGGCATCGTCGTGCTCTACGCCTTTGGCATCACCTATCTCGCGACCGTCGCAGGCCTCGGCTTCACGAAAGCCTTCGTCGGCTCCATGGCCTTCATTCCGGGCGATGTGATCAAGGCCGTCGTCGCCGCCCTGCTCGGCCGCGCCGTCATGGTCGGCTATCCCCTGCTGCCGGCGCGCGCTTGAGCGTTTAGGGCCTATCCATACCGTCAGTGGCCGCCTTCCATCGAAGGTGGCCACTGCGTATTAGAGGATGTCGCATGGATGCTCGGGGCAAGCCCGAGCAGGACGGAGAGTGGGGTCAAGGTCGAGGCAAGAGCCGAGAAGGGGGAATTCGGACATCATTGCGCCTCGGGCCTACTCCCTCTCCTCAATTTTACCCCTAGACCCGAGACTCCCTCGCCAGAAAAACGGCAGCCCGTTGCCCAAGTCGATCGAGCAATCCTCGCAAAAGGCTCCGCATCGGCGGCTCTCCCCATTTGCATACGGCAAGCGACATGGCGCAGATGATCGCGACGGCCAAAGCCAGTGCCAGCAGCGGCGCCATTCCGCGGGCGGTCAGCCAGTCGAGAAGCTGGACGCCGATGGCGAGATGCAGGAGATAGAGCGGATAGGTCATCGCGCCGAAGGTTTTCACCGATCGAAGCAACAAGGTTGGCAGACGGCTGATCCGCTTGGCATAGCCGACGCTTGCGACGATCGATATCAATCCGGCCAGCCAGATTGCGATTGCGGGAAAGGAGGAGAAAGAATGACCCGCTGCGGCGAGCGTGCGGTCGCTGCTGTTCTCTCCGGCCATGTAGATCTGGGCGCCCCCCGCCGCCAAGGCGCAGAAGAAGCCCAGCCAGGATATCCCACTCATCCGGCCTTGGGACAGCAGCCAGATATAGATGCCGACGGCAAATTGGCAGCCGTAGTAAAAGGGGATGGCCCGCCAGGCGGTCTCGGTGAACATGTCCTGTATGGCTGCATCGGGAACGGCGTAAGACAGCGCGATGAAAGCCGCGCTGGCCAGCGACAGGCCGAGCGCCAGGGCGGACATCCTCGTCTTCTGCCCGGTCGCGCACATGATGAAGACGATGGCGTAGAAGCAAATCTCGCATGCCAGGGTCCAATACTGGCCATCGATCCAGGGCCCCCCGGGATAGAGCGTGATCGAGCGCAGATAGTTCATGAGGATGCGCCAGTTGACGTCCTGTGTGGCAATGACGATCAGCGTCAGCGATGCGCAGATCCATACCGCCGGATAGAGCCGCAGAATACGCCCCTTGAGAAATGACAGGGCGCTGGCGGAAGCGGCGGAATTGACGATGACGAAGCCCGATATGACGAAGAACAATTCGACGCCGACCCATCCGGGCTGGGCGACATTCTCGATCGCCGGCATTTTGTACGGTCTGAGATATAAAGGCGAGGCCCAGGAAGTAAATCCGAGATGGAACACTGTCACCATCAGGGCACATGCAAAGCGCAGTGCGTCGATCCCGTAAATATACGGGTTTCCCGCCGCAGATTTAGCCATATTGATTGTCTCCAACACCTTCGCCCAGCCCGCCTCGACAGACATAGGGCTCAAGTTTCCTGTGACGACCCGTAAATTGGATTGCGTGTCGGATCCGTTCGTCTATTCGCCCGTCAGATCAGTTCCGCAATCCTCGAGGGGGCCTGACATTCCGGCCTATTTGGAGGCCTGGTACGGAGTGGAGTTCGGGCAACAAAAAACCGCCTTGAGGCGGTCGGGCATGCCATCGATTTCCGTTTGATCTAGTCTCCTCCACCGTCCCCGCCACCTCCGTCGCCGCCATCGCAGCCCCCGTCATCAGAGACCTCGAACCCAATTCCGCCATCGCCACCCGAATCGGGACTGCGCCTGGTATTTGCGGTGGTCTGGGCAGTTGTTCCGGCTTTTACCGCGGTTACGGCGAAAGCGAGGAGGCCTGCAACGAGCATGGTCGTCAGAAGATATGAATCCAATCAGTTTCCTTTCGTTTGCTTCAGGAAATCGCGTTTCCTGATCAAAAGGTGTAGATTATTTTTCAATCGCCGCAATAGCACCAATATGAAACTTTCATGACATTTCAGCTCGGGTCAAAACGAGCCAGGCCCCGTGGTTTCCAGCCTATTCCATGGTCGGCGGGCCGCCGGATCGACACTCCGCCGTGAACCATTCCGCAAAGCGGCGAACCGGCTTCTTCGCCCAGGAGCTGGTGATCAGGTAATAGCCTTGAGTCTCTGCCGTCGAAATGTCCGAGAGCACAACGAGGTCGCCGCGATCGATCTCTCGCCGGAACACTTCGACAGGGCATAGTGCGACGCCATGCCCAGCGATTACCGCCGTGGCAAGAATGTTGAAGTCCTGGAATATCGGCCCGCGAAGCGGGTCGGGCGCCGTTATCTCAGCCTTTCGGAACCATTCTTTCCAGCCGTCCATGGATTCATCGTGCAGCAGTTCGGCTGCCGCAAAGGGAACGCCGTCGGCCATCCAGTTTCGCTTTGCCAGATAATGAATGCTGGCCACCGGCTGGTTGCGCCTGGAGAAAAGCAGGCGGCTCTCCCGTCCCCCTGACACGTCTTCTCCCATGGTAATGAGAACATCCAGGCTTTCGTCATCGAAGCGCTCTTCCGCTTTTGCATAGACGATCCTGACATCAAGATCAGGATCGCTCTCCCGAAAAGATGGAAGTGCCGGAACCAGCCAGCGCGACGCGATCGAAGGAATGCATCCCACGGTTATCGAACGCATATTGTGGTCTCTGCGCACGTTGCCGGTGGCGTGGGCGATGGCGGCCAGCGAGCCCGAAACGGCCAGGTAATATTCGACGCCCGCCGGCGTCAGTGCAACGCCGCGTCCGGATTTTTGCAGCAGCTTGCGTCCCATCCATGTCTCCAGATGTTTGATCTGGTGACTGATCGCGGCATGGGTCACGTGCAGTTCGTCTCCGGCCTTTGAAAGACTCATGAGCCGGGCGGTTGCTTCGAAGGCTCTCAATGCGTTCAGCGGCGGCAGTTGCATATGTTCGAATTCCTCACATAAGCAGCAGGATCCATTGGCCACCCGATATGTCGAATCTTTTAGTATCACTCCGAACGTGCCGGAGAATATCCGATCGCCCTCGGCCCGCGCCAGATTATATGTAGAATATTCTAACAAGTCTCTCAAATTAGATCATTTGAAAGAGTCGCGGCTGCAGTGCCTAATGGATCACGGAGATCAAAACATCTCAGCCATTCGCGAGGAGACGAACATGTTTGTGAGAAGCCTGAGAGAAGTCGAGCAGACCGAGCGTTTCGTCGATTGGGGCAATGGCACAAGCCATCGTCTGCTGACCAGGGATGACGGGATGGGGTTTACCGTCTGCCACACCGTTGTTCGCGCCAACACCGAAGCCCTGCTGCAGTACCGCAACCATCTGGAGGCCTGCTACTGCATCCAGGGAGCAGGCGAGGTCGAGGATATGGACGGCAATGTCTTCCACATCCGCGCCGGCGATATCTACGTTCTCGACAAACACGATCGGCACTATTTGCGGGGTGGCAAGGATGAGGATCTCATCCTCGTCAGCGTCTTCAATCCACCATTGAATGGCACGGAACGTCACGATCTAAGCAATAGAAGCGGTTCGGAATACTGAGCCGGCCGCCCCGCCCGCACACCACGCCGTTCAGGTTTTTCGCCGCCGCGGGCGATGGTCCGCGGCGGAAAGCGATGGGTTCGGCGGTGGCCGTCAAACCAGCCCCGGCACGACGAACACCAACCAGGCGACGATCGGGCCGATAATGGCAATCAGCGCGCTATAGATCAGCAGTTGCTTGAGGACCTGCTCTCGCCTGTCATCCGGCGCATTGGCGACCACAAGAGCGCCATTGGTGGAGAAGGGGCTGGTGTCTACGATCGTCGTCGAGATGGCGATGGCGGCGACCACGCCTATGGCGCTGACATGTCCCTGCATGAGGAACGGAACCGCAAGCGGGATGATGGCGCCGAGCAGCGCGGTCGAGGATGCAAAGGCCGAGACGATGGCGCCGGTAAAGCAAAGCAGGAGCGCCACCAGCAGCGGCATGCCGAGACTGGATATGCCGTTCGCGACATAGTCGACCGTACCGGCCTTCTCCATGACGCCGACATAGGTGATGATGCCGGCAATCAAAAGCACGGTCGACCAGCTGACCTTGTCGATGGCCGCCTTCTGGGTCTTCGGGGACAGCAGCGCCAGCGCAACGGCGACGGTCATGGCGACCAGACCGACATTGAACTTGAAAACCAGGGCGCCGATGCCGAGCGCCGTCAGGCCGATCAGGGTGGTGATTCTCTCATTGTTCAGACGCAGCGTCGCCGCCGTATCGGCCGCCGTGCCGTAGGCATGCTCCCGGATCGGCTTTGCCGGCGTGCCGCCGTGGCCCCTGATCGAGGCCGACACGCCCTCGGGATGCAGTTCGGGCAAGGGGCCAGGTGATGTTGCCGGCGCGTGCTTCATGACCTTTGCGCCGCCGAAGGCGAAGAACACCAGCACTGATATCGCCAGGTTGAAGAAAAAGCTCGAGAGAAACAACGACGTCGGAGCGAAAGGCAGGCCGGCCTTCGCGACGATCTGGTTGGTGATGCCGCCATAGATGCTGATCGGTGAAAAGCCGCCTGCCTGGGCGCCGTGGATCACCATGAGACCCATCATCACCGGGTGAATGCGGTACTGAATGGCAAAGCTCAAGGCCACAGGGGCGAGAATGGCCACTGCGGCCGGCCCAAGCGCGCCGAAACCGGTGATGACGGCGGCGACGAGGAACATAACCCAGGGGATCAGGCCGATGCGTCCACGCACCAGGCGCACGGCGCATTCGACCAGCCAGTCGATGGTGCCGTTGATCTGCGCGATGGCGAAGAGGTAGGTGACGGCGACGAGCGTCAGGAACAGATCGCTCGGGAAGCCGGCAAAAATATCGCCGGTCTTCATGCCGATGGTCATGGAGCCGAGAAGGAAGGCGCCGGCAAAAGCAAGCGCGCCCATGTTGATCGGCTGGATCGTCGCAATGATGAACATCGCGACCAGCAGGCCTATGGCCAGTATTTCAATACCCATGATTCCCCTCCCTCCGGCGCCTCCAGCGCCGTAGCTGTTGCGTTCAAGTTTGATGCGGATGCCGACACGCCTCCTCCCAGAGGGCGGTCGCCTTACGTCCTGGTGTAAAGATCGGCGTATTGCTGCCGCAGGATGTTCTTCTGAACCTTGCCCATCGTGTTGCGCGGCAGGTCGTCGGCGAAGATGATGCGTTTGGGTTGCTTGTAGCGCGCGAGGCGGCCTTGGAGGGCGCTGACAATGCTCTTTTCATCCAGGACGGCGCCAGGCTTGCACACGACGACGGCGGTGACGCCTTCGCCGAAATCGGGGTGCGGCACGCCGATCACAGCGCTTTCGACGACACCGTCGATCTGGTCGATCTCGCTCTCGACCTCTTTCGGATAGATGTTGTAGCCGCCCGAAATCACCAGATCCTTGCCGCGGCCGACGATGTGGACATAGCCGTCCCGATCAATCTTGCCGAGATCGCCGCTGATGAAGAAGCCGTCGGCGGTGAATTCGGCCGCGGTTTTCTCCGGCATGCGCCAATAGCCCTTGAAGACGTTCGGCCCCTTGATTTCGATCATGCCGGTTTCTTCAGGCGGCAGCACCTGTCCGGTGGCGGGATCGGTCACCCGCACCGTCACGTCAGGCAGCGGCAAGCCCACCGTCCCGGCAATCCTCTTTCCGTCATAGGGGTTCGACGTGTTCATATTGGTTTCCGTCATGCCGTAGCGCTCGAGAATCGCGTGGCCTGTCCGCGCCTGGAACGCGGTATGCGTCTCTGCCAGCAGCGGCGCCGAGCCTGAGATGAACAGGCGAATGTTGGCCGCCGCCTGTTTGTCGAAGCGCGGGCTTTGCAGGAGACGCACGTAGAAGGTCGGCACGCCCATCAGCATCGTTGCCTGCGGCATCAGCGAAACGACCTCATCGGCGTCGAACTTCGGCAGCAGGAACATCGAGGCGCCGGCGAGCAGCGTGACGTTGGTGGCGACGAAGAGCCCGTGCGTGTGGAAGATCGGCAGGGCATGAATCAGCCGGTCATCTGATGTGACGCGCCAGTAGTCCCGCAGGGTCAGGGCGTTGGAGAGCAGATTTCCATGGGTGAGCATCGCTCCCTTCGAACGGCCCGTTGTTCCCGAGGTGTAGAGGATCGCGGCCAGATCATCGGCGGCGCGCGAGGCATCGACAAAGTCGGCCGGCTCGTCGCGCGCAAGATCGAGCAAAGAGCCGCTACCGTCGGAGTCGAGGGTTTCGACGATCGCGCCGTGGCGTTTGGCGATGGTCTCCACGCCTTCCCGGGCGGCCGGGGCGACGACCACCAGACGCGGCTCCGCATCACCGATGAAATAGTCGAGCTCGGCCAGCGTATAGGCGGTGTTGAGCGGCAGGTAGACGGCACCGCTGCGAAGACAGGCGAGATAGAGGATGAGCGCCTCGGCGCTTTTTTCGACCTGCACCGCAACCCGGTCGCCGGGGCGGATGCCGAGCGTGTCCATCGCGCCGGCGATGCGGCCGGAAAGAGCGAAGGCGTCGTCATAGGTCCATAGGCGGGTGCTATCGATCCGGATGAACGCTGCGTCGCCGGGCGCGGCGGCCCGCATGGCGTCGAAAAGATGGTTGCTCACTTTCGCCCTCCTCCAAGCGTGGAATTCATCAGTTGTACGAATGCTCGAGAGCCCTGCTGGCCATGGCCGCCGCGGCGGCCGTCATCGCTCTGGTTGAGCAGGTTTTTGACGGCGGGCGAGGCGATCACTTCGCCGCGCTGCGCCAGCGCCTCGTGGTTGGCGACGATGTCGTCGAGCTTGTAGAGGTAATTGACCATCAGACCGTGCGCCTGCTGGATAGCCTTGGGCGAGCGGTCGCCGAGGAAATTCAATCGTTCAAGCCGCGCGCCATTGCCGAGATGGAAGCGGGCAACGGGATCGACGGGCCGGCCCTCCGGCGTCCGCTCGGTCAGGAAGTAGCGCGCCGCAAGCGGCAGCAATATGCGCTCCACTTCGGCCGCGCCGTTCTCCTTGCCGGGCCAGTTCGGATCGTCGAGCAAGGCCAGCGTTTTCAGGGCCGCTTCGGATAGAACCAGGCCGTCTGCCGAGGCGCGCACCTTGGCAAGCCAACGGGCAAAGCCCGGGACCGGCGACAGTGTGACGAAATTCTTCAGGCCGGGCAGGTCGCGGCGCAGGTCTTCCACGACCTGCTTGATCAGGAAATTGCCGAAGGAGATGCCGCGCAAGCCATCCTGGCAGTTGGAGATCGAATAGAAGACGGCCGTCGTCGCCTCGTCGGCATTGATCTGCTCCCTGCCCTCATCGAGCACATCGGCGATCGCCTTCGGCACGGATCGGGTAAGCGCCACCTCAACGAAGACGAGCGGCTCGTCGGCCAGTCGCGGATGGAAAAAGGCAAAGCATCGACGGTCGGCCGGCGCCAAGCGACGGCGCAACTCCTCCCAGCTGGCGATCTCATGCACGGCCTCGTATTTGATGATCTTCTCCAGGATGTTTGCCGGCGTCGACCAGTCGATGGGTCGCAGCGTCAGGAAGCCGCGATTGAACCAGGAGCCGAACAGATGCGTGAAGTCGGCATCAAGCGCGTCATAGGCTTCTGATCGGTCTTTGGAAGCAAGCAGCTGCTGACGCATGCGAACGAGCGTGGCGGTGCCGTTCGGCGCGTGATTCAACCGGCGCAGAAGCTCCTGCCGCCGCGGCTCGGCTGCCTGGTGGAGCGCAATAACGGCGGCCGAACTCTTGTCGGTGCGGTAGCGTTCAATCGCCTGGTCGAGCTTGCTCGCATCAGGTCCGAATTTTTCGTGAAGCATCTGGAGGAATGTCTGCGCGCCCTCGCTGTCGAGGGCCTCCCAGCGATCAAGTATCTCGGCCGCAAGGGCCATGCCGGATGCTTCGCCCCGGCTCGACAGCAGCATTTCACAGAGGGTCTGAAGATCGGCTTTGGCGGCGGCCTGTGTGTTGCGCGAGCCGGAAAACAAAAGCTGGCGACCGTGATCCGTGATGCTTTGCAGCATGTCGGTGAAGAAAGACGCCTCGGGCATGCCATTCTCCTCTCTTCCGAAGACCAGCCGTATTGTGCGGCCATTCAGACCATCTGCTTCCCATCGCCGAGCTTCATCGGTAGTATGTAGAGTGTCATCTTTCGTACACGGCGTCAACATTCGTGTATACAAGAATGGCGCTTGTGTATGAAGGATGCGAGACAAATGTCAGAGAATGCCGTCCGGTGGCTTCGGGATGAGATTGAAAACGCGATACTTTCCTACGAGTTCGCCCCCGGTGAACGGCTTGATGAAACGGTGCTTGCCAATCGGTTCGGCGTATCGCGAACGCCGGTGCGCGAGGCGTTGATGCAGCTTGACGCCATCGGGCTGATCGAAATCCGCCCGCGCCGCGGTGCGATCGTGATAGATCCCGGCCCGCACCGGATCTATGAGATGTTCGAGGTGATGGCGGAACTCGAAGGCCTGGCGGGATCGCTCGCCGCACGCCGGCTGGACAAGGCCTCCCGTGAAGCGATCACCGCCACCCACAGCCGCTGCGAACAATCGGCCGGCGCCGGCGACAGCGATGCCTATTATTATGACAATGAGGAATTCCATAAGGCGATCTACGCGGCAAGCCGCAGCGATTTCCTTGAGGAGCAATGCCAGCAATTGCATCGACGCCTGCGGCCGTACCGCCGCCTCCAGCTGCGCGTGCGCAATCGCCTGTCGACCTCCTTCTCGGAACATTGCGCCATCGTCGACGCGATCTTTGCCGGAGATGGAGATGCCGCCCGCCGCCTGCTGCGAACGCACGTGGGCATTCAGGGCGAGAGGTTCAGCGATCTGGTGGCCAGCATGGCGTCGAGATGACGAGAGGCCCAAATTTCAGCCGGCGGAAAGCCGAGCCGCATCGCGGAGATCAAGGAAACCATCTGCGTAAAAACCGCAAGCACCGGGCTCTTACTCTTGAGGTTCATCTCCACGATGAGGGGAAACGAAAGCGTTTTTCTTATTGGGCCAGGCCGAGAGAAGTGCTTTCCAGAAATCCCGCAGCGCCAGAAGCAGCGCGGCTCTCTGTGTTCCATACATGAACGTCACGACGTCGTCGGCGTCCCACCGACCGGTCTCTCGCTCGTCCTTCATCGCTACCTGCCGCAACGCCCCTAATCCAAAAACCCATACAGCCAGTCGCGCGTTTCCTCCGGCAGGGAGGCCGGCTGCTCGTCCTCTCTGTTGCGGGCCTGCCATATGATCTCGACCTCGGCGGCGCGCTCCTCCCCCGTGTCGATCGAAACCAAAAAGCCGATGGAGCGCACGCCGATCTTGTCGATGGCGGCGGTGAAGATTGCCGGCTCGTCATGGTGCAGCGGGCGGTGAAGCATGCAGGAGATCTTGCTGGCGCTATAGAGCGGTTCGTCGTCTACATCGGGCCGTGCCGACCAGAAGCTCGCAATGACGGATTCAGCGTAAGAAATATAGGAGGCCAGGAACATCTTGCCGTTCATATCGACATCGCGAAACGGCACGCGTATTTCCGTCACCCCAGGACGCTTTGACTCACTCATCAACAATACTGCCTTACAACATTCCCCCAAACCGACATTACTGCATAATTCATTGGATCGAAACAGATTTGATTCAAAGCGTTAGAGCCTGGCTTGCAGGTTCTCGAAGGCGCGCCGCGGGTATGACGATGCGATCGGAGCAAATATTGCGAGCAACGGTTCGCGTCCCCGAGCGTGGGCAAGCGCCGCGGGAGCACTTGTTGAAATCGGCGGGCGATGCCCCATCTGCTGTGGAACATGACAGAAGCGGCCGATAGAGTGTCTCCATGAGCACCCGTCTTTACGAACACCCGATCTTCCTGGAACATGTGACGCCCGCCGGACACCCCGAGCGGTCGGACCGGATCCGCGCCATCAACGTCGCGCTGGAGCATCCGAATTTCGAACGGCTGGAGCGCCGGCAGGCGCCGCAGGCGAGCGAGGATGCGGTGCTGCTTGCCCATCCGGAGGAGCATCTTGCCGCTGTCATAAGGGAGATTCCCGAGGAAGAGGATCGGATCAACCAGCTCGAAGCCGATACCTATGCCAGCGTCAAGAGCCTGCAGGCGGCGCTGACCGGCATCGGCGGCGCGATGGCGGCGGTGGACGACGTCTTTTCCGGCCAGGCCGACAATGTCTTCGTCGCCGCCCGTCCGCCCGGGCACCATGCCGAGAAGATGACGGCGATGGGCTTCTGCTTCTTCAACAATGCGGCGATCGCCGCCCGCCATGCGCAGAAGAGGCACGGCGCCGAGCGCGTCGCCATCGTCGATTGGGACGTGCATCACGGCAACGGCACACAGGATATCTTCTGGGACGATGCCTCGGTGCTGTTCTGTTCGACGCATCAGATGCCGCTCTATCCCGGCACCGGCGCCAAGGAGGAGAAGGGCAAGCACAATACCATCGTCAATGCGCCGCTTTCGCCGAATGTCGGCAGCGACCATTTCCGCGAAGCGTTCAAATCGCGCGTGCTGCCGGCGCTCGACGATTTCCGGCCGGATCTGATCATCATCTCCGCCGGCTTCGACGCGCATCACCGTGATCCGCTGGCGCAGATCAATCTGACGGGTGAGGATTTCGACTGGGCGACGGGCAGAGTCCTGGAACTGGCCGACCGGCACGCGAAGAACCGGGTCGTCAGCCTGCTCGAAGGCGGTTATGATCTCGAGGGGCTGGCCGAATCGGCGGGCATGCATATTCTGAGAATGATGAAGGGTTGAGAATGACTGACAGCGCCAAGCCTGAAGTATCAGGCCTTTCCTTCGAAAAGGCGGTCGCCGAACTCGAAAGCATCGTTGCCCGGCTGGAACGCGGCGACGTGGCGCTTGATGAATCCATCGAGATCTATGAGCGCGGCGAAGCGCTGAAGAAACATTGCGAGACGCTGCTTTCGGCGGCCGAGAACCGCATCGAGAAGATCAGGCTCGACCGCGCCGGCAGGCCACAGGGCGTCGAGCCGCTGGACGGCGCCTGAGCGTAGCGAACTCGGCACTTGAAGACGCTTGGCGATCGGCTTTCGGTCGATCTATGATCCCCTTCCGACACCATCAGGGGACAGACAATGACGGACAGATTGAAGGGCAAGGTCGCCATCATCTCGGGCGGCGCGACCGGCATGGGGGGTGCTGCCTCGAAGCTGTTTGCGGCCGAAGGTGCGCGTGTTGCGATCATCGACCGCAATGGTCAGGCGGCCGCCGAGACCGTGAAGCAAATCCGTGATGCCGGCGGCGAGGCCGACTGCTGGACGGCCGATGTCTCGGACGAAGCCGCCGTCAATGCCGCCGTGGCCGGCGTCGAGGAACGCTATGGCGCGGTGACGGTCCTCTTCAATCATGCCGGCACCATCGTCATCAAGCCTTTCCTGGAGACGACGCTTCAGGAATGGGACTGGCTGCACGCCGTCAATGTGCGCTCGATGTTCCTGATGACCAAGGCGGTGCTGCCGAAGATGATCGCCGCCGGCGGCGGATCGATCGTCTGCACCTCGTCGATCTCGGCGGTCGCCGCCACACCGATGGAAGTGCTCTACGACACGACCAAGGGCGCGGTGCATATGTTTGCCCGGGCCATCGCCGTCGAATTCCGCGACCGCAACATCCGCTGCAACGCCGTCTGCCCCGGCTTCATCCGCACGCCGCACGGGCTGCGCGAGGTCGCCGACCTGCAGGCGCTCGGCGTCGATGTCTCGGATGCCGCCATCGCCGCGCAGCAGGGACGGATCGGCGAGCCCGAAGACGTGGCGCGGGCCGCCCTTTATCTCGCCAGCGATGAATCGAGCTTCGTCAATGGCGCTCATCTCTTCGTCGATAACGGCTTCACCGCGATCTGACATCATGGAGCCTCTTCGGCACATCCTGTTGGACGCGCGGCGCTGCAGGGACTATTTGTGGTCGACGTCCCTGCAAGCGGAGATCCCTCATGTCCTTCTTTCCCGGTAAAGATCCCCTGCCCGGCGATGCCTTCGCCTGCGATGCGATCGAGAACCTGATCATTGCGCGCAGCAGCGATATCGGCGGCTTCCAGGTGCGGCGCGCGCTGCCGACGCGGCAGCGGCGGCTGGTCGGGCCGTTCATCTTCTTCGACCGCATGGGACCGGCGATCCTGAAGCCCAATGAGGCGCTCGACGTCAAGCCGCATCCGCATATCGGCCTTTCCACCGTCACCTATCTGTTCGACGGCGAGATCCGCCATCGCGACAGCCTCGGCACGGAAAAAGTCATCCGTCCCGGCGACATCAACCTGATGACGGCAGGCCGCGGCATCGTCCATTCCGAGCGCACGCCGGACAATCTGCGCGGCCACCCGTTGCTGATGTCCGGGCTGCAGACATGGCTCGCGTTGCCCGACGACAAGGAGGAGATTGATCCTTCCTTCGCCCATACGGAAAAGACCGACATGCCGCTGATCGAGACATCAGGGGTGCGCGGCCGGGTCGTCATCGGTTCGTTCGAAGGCATGACATCGCCGGTCGGCACGTTCTCCGACACGCTCTATGTCGATCTCAACCTGCAGCCGGGCGTCCGCTTTCCCTTCGGCGCCGGCCATGAGGAGCGCGCCGTCTACGTGCTGTCGGGCGAGGTGGTCATCGCAGGCGATCGCTTCGCCGCCGATCAGTTGCTGGTCTTCCGGCCCGGCGATCCGATCACGCTGGAAGCCGGCGGCGACGGCTGTCATCTAATGCTCTTCGGCGGCGCGGCGCTGAATTCGAAACGCTATATCTGGTGGAATTTCGTCTCCTCCTCGAAGGAACGGATCGAAAAGGCCAAGGAGGAATGGCGCACCGGCCGTTTCGAAATCGTGCCGGGTGACGAAGAAGAATTCGTGCCTCTGCCGGAGGGGTGACGGCGGCGGATAGGCCGCCTGGAAATCAACCCGCCGCGAAATAGCGCGTCAGCGCCCCCTTCGTGCGATTGACGTAGCCGTCCTGCCAACTGTCGTCGACGTTGAGGAAGCCCGACCAGCCCTTCTTGCCCTGGCGCTTCAGTTCCGCCTCGACCGCACGGAAGCGGTAGTGGTCATAGACATCGAGGATATGCACCGCATAGGCCTCGGCAAGGGCGCGGTCGCCTTTGACGATCAGCATGTTCTCGTCATTGGCGTAGGAAGCCTTGAAACCGAGATTATGGCTGCCGAGGACGACGACGCACTCATCCGATAAGGGATCGATCACCAGCACCTTGTCGTGAATGATGGCGCCGACCTTCTTGGCGGTCAGTTCCTCCGCGCCGAAATCCGCCAGCAGTTGCCGGTCGTCGATGCGCGAGGCCCGGACGATCGAGACATTGGCCTCGTCGAACGTATGCGGTGAGATGGCGTCGACATCGTCGTCCTCGTCATCCGGGTCGTTCTTCCTGCCGGGAACGTAGTTAGGCATGGCCTGCGGGCTGGAAACGGCGCCGGTCACGATCAGCTTCTGGTCCTTGAGGCCGATGTCGATCGCCTCGCCGACGATGCAATCCCTGCCGGACTGTCCGGGATAGAAGGCCAGAAACAGCACCGCATGCTCGGCGCGGCGCATCAGCCGGTAGACCTCGCGAAGGTCGGGCGGTGTATCCTTGCCCTTCCTTCGGCTCTGCATGTTCGGCGAGAACCATGCTTCCACCGAAGCGCCATTGCCGGTGGGCACAATGGACGGCGTCTCGTTCGAGCGACGGAACGCCTTGCTCTGCTGGTTGTCGGGCATGCCGTCGTCGAATTCGACCGGCTCTTCCAGCGTTGCATTGTCTTCCAGCATCCGCTCCCAATAGGAGACATAGGCCGCGGCAACGGCATCGTTCCTGACGATCAGCGCATTGTTGGATTGGCCGGCAAGGCCCGTCGCCGTCCAGTTGGTGCTGCCGGTGAAGACGCTGCGATCCGCGCCGCCAGGCGGAATATGGACGACGAACTTGTTGTGGCCGATCTGACTCGAATTGTTGAACATGCGGTGGTGAATCTCGGCGCCGGCCTCGATCAACGCGTTGCGTGCATGGGCATTGCGCACATCCCAGTCGTCACCGACCTTTCCGGTATTGGCGAGGATGATGCTGAGCTTGTCCTTGTTGGCAAGCAGCAGGTCGAGCAGTTCCTCATCCTCGAGCTCGTAGAGCGCGACGAGGAAGCGGCCAGGCGCATTCATGAAGTCCTTGAGCATGGGAATGACATCGCCGGCAAGATATTTGCGGATGCCGTTTTCCGGATTGGAGATCATGTCGATCAGTTCGTTCGGCTGTTTCACGCCGTCCTCCAAGAGCACGTTTCGCAGCCACTGGGCGGCGAGAATGCCGTTGGTGAAGGTGGACTCGAACTGGCCACGCTTGCGCGTCACATGCACCGGATTGGAGGCGACGGACGGCCCGAGATAACCGAGCGGCCGCGGAGGCCCCTCATAGGCCTTGACCGCGATCTTCTCGAAGGTGCCGTCGAGCTTTTTGATCGGCCGGCCATTTTCATCCCGCTTGTTGATGTCGACGATCTCAGGCGTCGGATCGGGCGCGGCCTGCATGCCCGGCTTCAGGTCGCCGAGCGGGCGGATTTCATAGCGCACGCGGACCTCGTCCGGTCGGCGCTTCATCTCGTTGCGGCGCTTGCGCAGCGTCAGGTCGCGCCAGGACAGCTTCTGCACCGGCCAGAGCGACGTCGTCTGCGGCAGCCAATGCGGATTACGCTGCCCCTTGAAGGCGACCCAGGCGGCGCAGGTCACCCGGTCCTCGCTGCCGTCGGACCTTATCGACACGTTACCCTGTTCGTCGAGATAGACGCGGACGACTTCGAACCCGAGGCACCCGTCGATCTTGGCATCGATGTCCCAGGCCACATAGGCGACCTCGTTGTTCACATAGGCATGCGCTGCAACAATCGTTCCCATGACCCGTCCCCCAGTCAGTCCGGCAACATTGCTACCATTCCGTGTCACATTCAAGCTGTTCGCCAGCGCTTCGCGCATTCGATCGCCCGGGGAAAATCAGGCAAATGCAACTCACAGAAATAGAAAGTGATATCTTCCGAAACCGCTCACACTTTTTTCCGCCATGCTCTAAGGTGAAAACCTTCGGTTCCTGAAATGCACTTGTTTTGCCCCGATCTAATCGAATAAAGCGAAACGAGGAAAAGCAAGAAAGAGCACCCGCCCGTGACACAACTGCCGAAGACTCCCCTGCTCGACCAGGTCATCTATCCAGCCGACCTGCGCAAGCTCGAGGATCGCGAGCTGCCGCAGCTTGCCCGCGAAGTCCGGGACGAAATGATCGATGCGGTGTCGCGCACCGGCGGTCATCTCGGCGCCGGCCTCGGCGTGGTTGAGCTGACGATCGCCATCCACAGTGTCTTCGATACGCCGAACGACCGGCTGATCTTCGATGTCGGCCACCAATGCTATCCGCACAAGATCCTCACCGGCCGGCGCGACCGCATCCGCACGCTGCGCCAGGAAAACGGCCTTTCCGGTTTCACCCGCCGGGCCGAAAGCGAATATGATCCATTCGGGGCGGCGCATTCCTCGACCTCGATCTCGGCCGGCCTCGGCATGGCGATCGCCGCCGATCTGGAGAAGACCGACCGCCGCGTCATCGCCGTCATCGGCGACGGGGCGATGTCGGCCGGCATGGCCTATGAGGCGCTGAACAATGCCGGCGCCCTCGACGCCCGCCTCATCGTCATTCTCAACGACAACGACATGTCGATCGCCCCGCCGACGGGGGCGATGAGTGCCTATCTCGCCCGCCTCGCCTCGGGGCGCACCTATATGGGCTTCCGCGACTTCGGCAAGAAACTGACGGCCTATCTCGGCAAGAACATCGACCGGGCAATCACCCGCGCCGTCGAGCATGCGCGCGGCTACGTCACCGGCGGCACAATGTTCGAGGAGATGGGCTTCTACCATATCGGCCCGATCGACGGGCACTCCTTCGACCACCTGCTGCCGGTGCTGCGCAATGTGCGCGACAATGCCCGCGGACCGGTGCTGATCCACGTCGTCACCCAGAAGGGCAAGGGTTATCCGCCGGCGGAAGCCGCGGCCGACAAATACCATGGCGTCAACAAGTTCGACGTCATCACCGGCGCGCAGGCGCGGGTGAAGCCGAATGCGCCGAGCTATACCAGCGTCTTTGCCGAAGCGCTGGTGCAGGAAGCCGCACTTGACGACAAGATCGTCGGCATCACCGCGGCCATGCCGAATGGCACCGGCCTCGACAAACTCGCCGAGGCCTTTCCGTCGCGCTGTTTTGACGTCGGCATCGCCGAACAACATGCCGTGACCTTCGCCGCCGGGCTTGCGGCGGAAGGCTACAAGCCGTTCGCCGCCCTCTATTCCACCTTCCTGCAGCGCGCCTACGACCAGGTCGTGCACGACGTGGCAATCCAGGGCCTGCCGGTGCGTTTCCCGATCGATCGCGCCGGCTTCGTCGGCGCCGACGGGCCGACCCATGCCGGCTCCTTCGACACAGCCTTCCTCGCCACCCTGCCCGGCTTCGTGGTGATGGCGGCGGCCGACGAGGCTGAACTCAAACATATGGTGCGCACGGCCGCCGCCTATGACGCCGGCCCGATCTCCTTCCGCTATCCCCGCGGCGAAGGTGTGGGCGTCGACATGCCGGCGCGCGGCGAAATCCTGCAGATCGGCAAGGGCCGCATCGTCAAGGAAGGCACCAAGGTGGCGCTGCTCTCCTTCGGCACCCGGCTTGCCGACTGTCTGCTTGCCGGCGAGGATCTCGACGCCGCCGGGTTGTCGACAACGGTCGCCGACGCGCGTTTCGCCAAACCGCTCGACCACGACCTGATCCGCCAGCTCGCCCGCCACCACGAGATGCTGATCACCGTCGAGGAAGGCTCGGTCGGGGGCTTCGGCAGCCAGGTGATGCAGTACCTTTCGAGCGAAGGCCTGCTCGACAACGGGCTGAAGATCCGCTCGCTTGTTATGCCCGATATCTGGATGGAGCAGGCCAAGCCCGAGGCGATGAACGCTCATGCGGGATTGGATCGCGCCGGGATTGTTTCGACGGTGTTCCGGGCGCTTGGACGCGGGGTTGCCGTTGGAGTGGCGGGGTAAGTGATCGGCCGAGGGTGCGCCGCCCCTCATCCGCCTGCCGGCACCGACCGGGGTCGAGCCACGGGTCTCGACCCGTCCTTCGGACCCCCGTAAACGGGGCGAAGGGACCATGCCGCACCCTCTCCGTTCTCCATTAACCTTTCGCAGGGCACGTCCCCTCGCCCCGTTTACGGGGAGAGGGTAAGGGTGAGGGGCAGTTTCTTGCTCGCACCTATGCCAATCTTCTCAATAAAAAAGGGCAGCACATCACTGCGCCGCCCTCTTCCTTAGCCGTTCCTTCCGAAAGCGCGCTCTCAGAACTCCGTCCAGTCCTCCTGAACCGCAACCGCAGCGCTCGCCTGTTTGCCGCCGAAGGCCTTGGTGACCTTGCTGGCGAGTGCGCGGGCCGGTGAGGCGATGGGGCGCGAGGCCGGCGTTGCGGCTGCCGTCCTCTGGACCGGAGCGGCAGGCTCGGTTCCGAGCTTGAACTGGCGCAGCAGCTCGTCCAGGGCGCTTGCTTCCTGGGCAAGCGCATGGCTTGCAGCGGTCTGCTGCTCGACCATCGCCGCATTCTGCTGCGTGCCCTGATCCATGTTGTTGACGGCGGTGTTGATCTCCTGCAGGCCGATCGACTGTTCGCGCGTGGCGGTGACGATCGCGTTGACGTTGCGGTTGATCTCCTGCACCTCGGCGACGATGGCTTCCAGCGCCTTACCGGTCTCGCCGACCAGCGTGACGCCGGTTTGCACATGCGTGCCGGAATTGGTGATCAGGTCCTTGATTTCCTTTGCAGCCTTGGCGGAACGCTGCGCCAGCTCGCGCACTTCCTGGGCGACGACTGCAAAGCCCTTGCCTGCCTCGCCGGCGCGTGCCGCTTCGACGCCGGCGTTCAGCGCCAGGAGGTTGGTCTGGAAGGCGATGTCGTCGATGACGCCGATGATGTTGGAGATTTCGCCGGAGGATTTTTCGATCTGCTGCATGGCCGAGACCGCCTTGCGGACGACATCGCCGGATTTTTCGGCGCCGAGGCGGGTGCGCTCGACGAGATTGCCGACATCCTCGGCGCGCTTGGCGCTGTCGCGCACCGTCGTCGTCACCTGCTCGAGCGCTGCAGCGGTCTCTTCGACGGCTGCGGCTTGCTGCTCGGTGCGATGGGCAAGATCGTCGGCAGCCGAGCGGATTTCGCCAGCGCCTGCATTGATAGCCGAGGCATTGCGGCCGACCGACTGAAGTGCCGCCTGCAGCTTTTCGACGGCGTGGTTGAAGTCGTTGCGCAGGCTGTCATATTGCGGCGCGAACGGCGTCTGGATGCGGGCAGCGACATCGCCGACGGCAAGGCCGGCAAGGCCACCGGCCAGAGCGTCGACGGCATAGCGGAGCTCGCCTTCTTCGCGCGCCTTCTGCTCATCGCTTGCCTGGCGCTGGCGCTCTGCATCGTCGCGCATGCGGTCGGTTTCCCCGGCAAGACGCAGCTTCTCGATCGCCGCCTGCTTGAAGACCAGGACCGACTGGGCCATGCGGCCGATCTCGTCGCCGCGTTCGACAGCCGGAACCTCGATATCGTTCTGGCCGCCGGCGAGCCGGTCCATGGCAGCGGTCATGCCGACGACCGGGCGGACGATGGTGCGCGACATCAGCCAGGCAAGAATGGCGGCGGCTAGCGATGCGACGATGCCACCGGCAAGCAGCGTCGTCGTCAGATCGCTGTTGGCCTCGGCCCGGATCGCCGCGAGCGCATTCGACTTTTCGCGGGCGGTGGCCTTGATCTTGGCGGACGCCTGGCGGAAACCATCGAGCTGACCCTTGGCGGCGTTGACGCCGATCTTGACGACCTCTTCGATCGGCATGTCGGTTTCCTTGCGCGCCTTGGTCTGCGGTTCGGCAAGTTCATGGAAATAAAGGTCGGCCGCCTTCTGCATGCCGTCGATCATCTCGACCAGCTGCGGCTCGCCGGCCGCGGTCTGCTTGGCGGCGGCGATCGCCTTCAGCATGCGCTCGCGATTGGCGAAGACATCGCCATAGGTGCTGTCGCTGCGAAAGAGAATGAAGCCGCGCAGGTTGACCGCCTGCTCGAGCATGGCCTGCAGCGCATCGTCGATCTGGTTGACGAGCAGCTCCGATTTTTCCTGCTCGGCGGACGCGACCGCCGATGCCGTCGCCTTGGAAAAGACGAAAGCCGAAACGGACACGAAGATCAGAATGAGGGCTGCGAACGTGGCCGCAAGCTTCCCATTCAAGGATATGTTTTTAACAGACATCGGTGAGTTCTCCTGGCGACAGTCGGCGCGGCGAGAGACAGTCGCGCGCAAGGCGCAACCGCAGAGACTTGGAATTGGAAACATGATCGGCGGAAGACGCCTGCGCCTTCATGGCACGAAGCGGTTCGGACCAACCGCTGCAATCGTGCCGACCCTATGCGGACAGGCTTTAAATTTGTTTAAATTGCGGATCGCAGGAATTGCCCTGCAACCGGCAGGAATAAAATGCTTGCAAGCGGCGGCTTTGCCGGTCATTCACAGCCGATGTCCGATCAAAACAGCCAACGCCTCGACCAGCTTCTCGTCTCCCGCGGCCTCTTTGCCAGCCGCTCTCGGGCGCGCGACGCCGTGCAGCGCGGCACGGTCCGGATCGCCGGTGAGGTGGTAACCAAGGCCGGCGCGCTCTTCGGCGACGATGCCGATATCGAGATCGACGACCCGGCGCAGGCTTACGTCTCGCGCGCCGCCCTGAAGCTTGCGGCCGCTCTCGACCATTTCCGGCTTGATCCGGCCGGCCATCACTGTCTCGATATCGGCGCCTCCACCGGCGGCTTCACGGAAGTGCTGCTGCTCAGGGGCGCCCGGCACGTCACCGCAATCGATGTCGGCCATGGGCAGATGCATCCGCGGCTATCCGGCGATCCGCGGGTGACGAACCGCGAAGGCCTCAACGCCCGCAGTCTCAGCGCCGACGATATCGGCGAGCCCGCCACCTTCATCGTCTCCGATGTCTCCTTCATCTCGTTGAAGCTGGCGCTGGCTCCGGCGCTCGATCTTGCCGCGCCGGGCGCCGCCGCCGTGCTGCTGGTCAAGCCGCAGTTCGAGGCCGGGCGCGAGGCGATCGGCAAGGGCGGGCTTTTGAAGGATCCCTCGTCTGCTCCGGCCGTCGCATCCGAATTGGAGCGCTGGTTCACCGAGGACATGGGCTGGAAAAGCCTCGGCCTCATTCCCTCCCCGATATCAGGCGGCGACGGCAATCGGGAATATCTTTTGGCAGGATTGAAACCGTGAGCACCGAAACCGTCACGATCGAAAAACTCGGCGCCCAGGGCGACGGCATCGCAAGCGACGCCGGCGGGCCTGTCTACGTGCCCTTTTCCCTGCCTGGGGAAACCGTGGCGATCGCCCGCGTCAAGAGCCATGGCACGATCATGTCGATCGCAGCGCCCTCACCCGACCGGCAGGAGCCGCCCTGCCGGCATTTCGGTCCGGACGGCATCAACGGCACCTGCGGCGGCTGCACGCTGCAGCATCTGGCCGACGGCCCCTACCGCGCCTTCAAGCGCCAGCTGGTCATCGACGCGCTGAAATCCAAGGGGCTGACGCCTGAGGTCGGCGAAATCGTCCCGGCTCACCCGGGCGAGCGACGGCGCGTGGTGTTTGCGGCGCGCAGGACCGAGAAGGACATGCTGATCGGTTTCAATCAGGCCGAAAGCCACCACATCGTCGCCATCGAGGAATGTCCGATCTCATCGCCGGGCATCGTCGTCCGGCTGCCGGCGATCAAGGCGATCGCTGCGTCGCTCGCGACCAGCGCCGAAGCCTTCCGGATCGCCGTGCTTGAAACGCTCTCCGGACTCGATGTAGCGGTCGACGAAATCAAGAAACTCTCCGACCCGCAGCGGCGCAAGGCGATCGAGACGGTGCTGGCCTTGCGCGGCATTGCCCGCGTGACGGTGAATGGAGAAATCCTGGTCGAGCCATCGAAGCCGCTCCTCGATTTCGGCGGTGTCTCGGTTTCGCCGCCGGCCGGCGGCTTTGCCCAGGCGACCAAGCCGGCGGAAGAGGCGATGGCGGAGCTGGTGCTCGCCCATGCCGGCAAATCAAAACGGATCGCCGACCTCTTTGCCGGCACCGGAACGTTTTCGCTCCGGCTGGCGCGGATCGGCCGCGTGCATGCGGTCGAAGCCGAGGGCAAGGCGCTTACAGCCCTCGACCAGGCCGCCCGCAAAACTCCGGGCCTGAAGCCCGTGACGATCGATAGGCGTGATCTCTTCCGACGTCCGCTGATGACGCAGGAGCTGAAGCCCTATGACATGGTCGTCTTCGATCCGCCGCGCGCCGGCGCGGAGTTCCAGTGCAGAGAGCTCGCCCGATCGGCGGTCAAAAAGATCGCGGCCGTCAGCTGCAATCCGCTGACCTTGGCGCGCGATCTCGCGATCCTCGTCGAGGGCGGCTACCGCATCACCGGGGTGACGCCGATCGACCAGTTCCTCTGGACCTCGCATGTCGAGGTCGTGGCGACGCTGGAGAAGTAGAGTTCGCTTCAGCGACGCATGAAGGCCTCGAAAGCGGCCCGCGCCTCTGCACTTTTCAGCCGGGCGGAGAAATGGCGTGCCTCTTCGTCGATACGGGCGATGATTTCTTCCCGCGGCCCGCGGATGAGTTCACGGGCGATCCTCAGCGCTTCCGGCGGCTTGGCGGCAAGCTTTGCGGCGGCGGCCAGCGTCTGGCTTTCAACCTCTTCCGGCGTCGTCACCTTCCAGACAAGCCCGGCCTCCCGTGCCTCCTCGGCGCTGAAGGCCTCTCCGGCAGCGAGCATGGCAAAAGCCCGCTGGTGACCCATGATGCGCGGAGCAATCAAGCTCGACGCAGCTTCCGGCACCAGAGCCAGATCGACGAAGGGCGTGCGGAACTGGCTGCGGTCGGAAGCGATCGTCAGGTCACAATGCAGGTTGAGGGTCGTGCCGATGCCGATCGCCAGGCCGTCGACCCCGGAGACCAGCGGCTTTTCGGATCTGACGAGCGCGTAGAGAAAATCGATCAGTTCCTCTCCCATGCCGCCGCCCATGGCGACGGCCAGAAAATCGCCGATGTCGTTGCCGGCCGAAAAGCTGCCTTCAGTGCCGAGGAAGACCGTCACCCTGATCGTCGCGTCCGCATTGGCGGCATTCAGCGCATCGGTCATGGTGCGGTACATCGCCCGCGTAAAGGCATTCTTCTTTTCCGGTCGGTTGAAGCGGATGAGTTGGACGCCCGGATGGGCGGAAGGCTGCTCGACGACGATATGATCAGTCATGGGGATCTCCTCAGGCAAGCAGAATGCGGGCGGCGGCAAGGCTTGCCGCGCCGTTGACGACCCGGTCGCGAAGGGCTGCGGTCTCGGCAAGCAGGTTTTCAGCGGCGAAGCGGCAGAGCGCGATGCGGCCCTCGGCTTTGCCGTCGCCGCTCTCGGCCAGGCCACCCTTGGCGAGATAACAGCCGGTGAGCACCAGCCCGAACAGGCGCTGATAGGGCGTGGCGCCGGCGAGCGCTTCCGCGGTCCTGTCATCTGCCAGCGCCTTCAGAAGCCAGGTGGTGGCCTGCTCCAGGTCGGCGACGGCTGCATCGAGGCGCGCGGCCGTCTCGCCGAAACCATCGAAATTCGAGCGGCGGACATCGTCGGCGATCCCCTTCAACTCGGCGATGAAGCCTTTTACCTGATCGCCGCTTGAAAGCGGCAGCTTGCGGGTAACGAGATCGATCGCCTGGATGCCGTTGGTGCCCTCGTAGATCGGCGCGATGCGGGCGTCGCGGAGATAGCGCGCCGCACCGGTCTCCTCGATGAAGCCCATGCCGCCATGCACCTGGATGCCAAGCGAGGCGACCTCGACGCCGGCATCGGTCGAAAAGGACTTGGCGATCGGCGTCAAAAGGGCGGCACGCTCCTGCCAATGGCCGCCGTCGGGTGCCCGGCGGGACATGTCGATCGCGTGGGCGCAGGCATAGGAGATGGCGCGCGAGCCTTGGGTCAGCGCCTTCATGGTCAGGAGCATGCGGGCGACATCGGGATGTTCAATGATCGGGCTCATGCCGGCGCCTGACCAGCCCGGGGCCTTGCCCTGCGTGCGTTCGCTTGCATAGGCGATAGCCTTCTGAGTGGCGGCCTCGGCGATCGCCACGCCCTGCATGCCGACGGCGAGGCGCGCATTGTTCATCATCGTGAACATGCAGGCGAGCCCCTTGTGCTCCTCGCCGACCAGCCAGCCGATCGCCCCCTTTTCGTCGCCGAACCGGCCGTCGCCATAGATCATCGTGCAAGTCGGCGAACCGTGGATGCCGAGCTTGTGCTCCAGCGCGTGGCAGAAGAGATCGTTGCGGGGCCCAAGCGAGCCGTCGTCGTTCACCAGGAATTTCGGCACCAGGAAGAGCGAGATGCCGCGCGTGCCGGCCGGTGCATCCGGCAGCCGCGCCAGCACCAGATGGATGATGTTGTCGGCAGCGTCGTGTTCGCCCCAGGTGATGAAGATCTTCTGACCCGATATGCGATAGCTGCCGTCGGGCCTACGTTCGGCACGGGCCTTCAGGACGCCGAGATCGGAACCGGCATGCGGCTCGGTCAGGTTCATGGTGCCTGTCCACTCGCCCGACACCATCTTCGCCAGATATTTCTCCTTGAGCGCGGCGCTGCCATGGGTGCTGACCGCCTCGATGGCGCCCATGGTCAGCGTCGGAGCGAGCGCAAAGGCCATGGATCCGGAATTCCACATTTCGAGAGCCGCGACATTCAGCATGTCAGGCAAGGCCTGGCCGCCGAAAGCCTCCGGCGCCGTCAGGCCGTTCCAGCCACCGGCAATCCAGCTGCGGTAGAGATCACGCCAGCCATCCGGCAGCCGGACCTCGCCATCGACGAGGCGGGCGCCCTGGCGGTCACCGATCTCGGCGAGCGGCGCCACCTCCTCTGTGGCAAAACGTCCCGCCTCGGCCAGGATGGCGTCGACGAGATCCTCGCCGAGATCGTCAAAAAGACCGTTCGACATCGCCTCGCCCATGCCGGCTACATGCTTCAATGTGAACGCGATTTCCTCAACGGGCGCCTTGTACATGCTTTCTCCTCCGTCGGGTGCCTGCACCTCATGCAAAGCCCTCCCCGGCAAGGGCTAGTTGATTTTTACGTAAACGTCAATTTTGATTCATACGACGCAATGCGATAATTCCACCCGGCATGGCGCTTTCTCCTTGCACAGCGGCGCCCATGGACGGCATGGAGAACTGAAGACAATATATCGCCCTCGCAAAGGATCGGCGACCGATGGATACATTGCCCGTCAACATACCCGGTTTCGTCTGGGCCTATCGTTTCTCGCCGGATGAAAAGACGGCGGTGCGGCTGACCAACACCGCGACGGTAGCGGATCTGATCGCCGAGAACTGTTTCTACTGGCTGCATCTCAACCTCGTCGACGCCCGTGTGCCGGCCCTGCTTGAGACGCTCGACGGACTGACGGAGGAGGCGAGATCGGCCTTGACGACGCATGACACGCATGCGGCGCTGACCGTTGACGAGCAGATGCTCTATGGCACGCTCGTCGATTGCCAGCGCGATTTCGACCAGGACACCAACAATCTCGGCTGGCTGCATTTCGCCATGTCCGACCGCTTCATCATCACCACAAGGCTGCAGCCGCTGCGCAGCGTCGAGCGGGCGCGCACGCTGATCGAGAAGAATCCAGGCAAATTCTCGCGACCGGTCGATCTCTTCGAACTGCTTGTGATCGAATTCCAGCGGACGCTGATCGCGATCGTCATCGAACTCACCGAGGAACTCAACCAGATCGAGGATATCGTCTACGACAATGCGCCGCGCGACGAGCGCCGGCGGCTGGCGCCGGTCCGGCGAACCGTGGTGCGGCTGCACCGGCATCTGCGCACCGTGCTGGCGCTGATGCGCCGCGCCGGGGCAGCCGACGAGGACGAAATGCCCTTCGGCTTCGACGATGTGGCCCGGCGGCTGACGAGCCGGCTGGAAACGGTCGACCACGATGTCTATGCCCTGCAGGACCGGGCCCGGCTGCTGCACGAAGAAATCGATTCGAAACAATCCTCAGAGACCAACCGCCACCTCTATCTGCTGTCGATCATGACCGCCTTCCTGCTGCCGCCGACGCTGGTGACGGGTTTCTTCGGCATGAACACCGCCAACCTGCCCTTCGCCGTCGGCGATTACGGCACGGAATACGCCGTCATCCTGATCATCGCCTCGATCGTCTTCGCCTGGTGGCTGCTGCGGCGGGTGGATATTCTTTGAGGGTGAAAGGTTCGGCGTGACTCTCGGAGTGCGAGCTCGCTCCTATTCCGTCAAACGTCGCGGTACTTGCCCACAGAGCTCACCCAACGCTCCGTCATCCCAGGGCTTGACCTGGCTTGACCCGAGGATTCATGTAGGCCTCCTCCACCAGCACTGGGCATGGATCCTCTGCTCAAGGCAGCTCAAGGCCGAGAGTGGGTTAACGCTCTTGCCAATTCGCCGCCGACGCAGCGGATGGCGCGGCGTTGCGCCTATCGCATCATGCGGGACGCGGCCACTGTCAGCATTGCGACGCTTCGTCCATCTGATTATGGCCTCGGCGATGGCGGGCAACCCCGGAGATCGGTGCCCGCGTGATCAGCTGCTTCATGCCACCACCTCGCGCGGAACGGTTCTTGCACGGTTACTAATATGTTCACCGTGGGGAGGCCTGATGTCATGAAGTGGCACACACCTGGAGAATTCAGCCCGCTGATGCTCGTTGTGGACGGGCCGGAAAAATACAAGCTTGTCGCGAGCCTTTGGGAGGCGGCCCAGATGCTCACGGCTTGCTGGCCGCTCGACGACGGGGAAGAATATCTGACCGCGGTGAAGGCTTGCCGGGATGCGATCCACGGGGACCTTCCTGCTGAGGACGCACGGTACGCGCTTATCCGTGCCGCCAAGGAAGCAGGCATTCCGGTGATCACCGTCGTTCACTGAGTTGTTGCGCCGTTGCTTCGTGCCACGGCCCTCCGCTTCGCTCCCCATGTTTGGCCCTTCCCCTCTTCCGTTTGCGGGAAAGGGGAAGGGTGACGGGCAGCATTCGGGACCTATCAATAAGGCGAATAGCACTGCTGGCGCGGGCCATTATAAGGCTGGAAGGTGTTGTCGTAGGCGCGGTAGGACCGGTAGCGGTTCGCGCACCAGGCGACGTGAGCCGAACCCATGCGCGGCGCGGGCGCGGCGTAGCGCGGAGCAGCAATGACCGCGCCGGCGCCGAAGGCGGCGAGCGGATACCAGTAGCCGTTATAGCGGCGATAGCCGGGGCGGTAGTAGGAATAGCCGCGATAGCCGCCATACCAGCCGGGGCGGTAGTAGGCGCCGGGGCGATAGCCGGGCCGGTAGTAGTCGCGGCGGTAAGGCCGATAATAATCGCGGTAGTATTGGACGTTCTCGACAGCCGAGGTTTTTTCAACCTGCGGCGCGGCCGGCATCTGCATTGCTTGCGACGGCACGAAGCCCGTCAGCACGACGGCGGCGGCCAATACCGCGGTCGCAATTTTGTTTCTCAGGCCGATCATTTCTTTCTCTCCATTCAGCAGCGATAACCGCTTGGTCTTACAACGCTTTCGGGAGAAAATGGTTCCAAAAGCGGCCGGAACGGGCCGCTTTTGGATAAGCGGGGTCAACCGGCGCGCTCAGGCGACGGCGGAGATTTTCGCCGTTTCACCCTGCAGGCGGTTCACCATGAAGTTCGAATACCATTCGAGGAACTGCATGACGCCGCCCTCGTGCACGGCCGAATAGGGGCCGGGCTCATAGGCGGGCGAGTGGATGCCGAAGGCATTCTCTTCGACGATCCGGCGGTCCTGGTCGTTGGTCTCGGTCCAGACGTGCGTCAGTTCCTCGAGATTGTAATCGACGCCTTCCACGGCGTCCTTGTGGACGAGCCACTTGGTCGTCACCGCCGTCTCGTTGGCGCTGAGCGGCAGCACTCGGAAGGAGATAGCGTGGTCGCCGAGCAGATGGTTCCACGTCGTCGGATAGTGGAAGAGCAGCATCGTGCCGATACGATTGATCGAGATGTCGTCGGAGATCCGGCGCTGCACGGCCGGCTTGCCCGACATGGTGTAGCTTTCGGCATCCTCGATCAGCGGCATGCGGGCGGTGCGGAACTGGCCATCCGGCGAGATCTGGAACTTGCTCGGCAGGCCGGCGGCCTCGCAGCGCGCCCAATGGCCTGCAATCTCCGGATCGTCGGCGCCGCCGTCTGTGCCGGTGACACTCGGCGCTTCCGGATAGGTGCGGCAGAGTTCCGGGTGATTGGCGGCGCAGTGGTAGCACTCGCGGTTGTTTTCCCAGACGAGCTTCCAGTTGCCCTTCTCGATGATCGTGCTCTGGAAAGCCACCTTGGTCTCGCCGATCCGATGCGGCGCCATATAGGGCTCGATCGTGTCGCGCACCGGCTTGAAATCGGGGGCGACGTCGGCAAGGCAGATGAAAATATAGCCTGCGACGCTCTCGCAGTGGACGGGCTTCAGGTTGAAGCCGGTTTTGTCGAAATCGTCGCCCATGTGACGGGCAAAGGCAAGTTTGCCGTCGAGATCGTAAGTCCACTGATGATAGGGGCAGACGAGACGCACGGAGGAGCCGTGCTCCTTGGTGCAGACGCGCGAGCCGCGATGACGACAGCTGTTGTGGAAGGCGCGGATGACATTGTCACGGCCGCGGACTATGACGACCGGATAGGTGCCGATCTGGACGGTGAAATAGGCGCCCGGCTTCGGCAACTCGCAATCATGGCCCATGAACAGCCAGTCGCGATAGTAGATCATCTCCATGTCGAGTTTGAAATAATCCTCATCGGTGTAGAACGGCTGTTCGAGGCTGAAGCCCTCGCGGCGGTTCTTGAGCTGACGTAAAACGTTGCTGCGAATATCCATCTTCATGTCCTCGTGCACCGGCTGCCGCCTTCAGCGGAAGGCTATGGAAGCGCGCCTGCTAACCTTCTCCTGCGGGAGAATTGTTCATGGCGCCATTTAATCACCTGGCATTCCCGCCGCTTGGTTGTAATGCGACATCGGCTTCGAAATTGACGACAGGAAGCGCGGAGGCTTCAAAACAGCCCCTCCCGGTCGACCCGATGTCCGACTCTGCAGCCAATTATCGTCAATTGCGACATTGCGTAAAGACCGGATTGGCAAAGAAGGCGGCTCTCCGGTATCGGCGATTGTCGCATTTACGACATTGCCGGCTTCCGGCCGATGCGACGGCCGCATCTTAATGCTGCGTTAAGCATACGCTCTTATCCTGCTTTCGACCTCAGACCGACAAAGCATGTAGACCATGGCCAGACTCCGCTATTTCGACGCGAAAGAAGTAATCCGGCCGCAGGAGCGGCCACTGGTCGCCGCCCATTCCGAATTCTTGCGCACCGGCCGCATCCCCCGCGACCGGCGCCACTGGCTGGCCGAGGAAAGGCGCTACCTCACCCATGACGAGGTCGCCGCAAAGACCGGCCGCAAGCTGCAGGCGGCCGGCGAGAAGACGCATCAGCACATCAACGGCTTCCACCACTCGATCCAGTTTCCGAAGATGATCTTCCACCGGACTCTTGAGGACAGCCCGCATCTCGGCTATTGCCACGTCACCGCAGCGCGCACCAAATTCGCCCGCTACGAGGAGGTCAGCTGGGCTTTCTACATCGCCAATTTCTATTCCGAAATCGGCGACAACGACAACTTCTTCGAACGGATCGACGTCGGCTATTCGCGGATGTATTTTGCCGTCGCGATCAAGCCGGGCGAGGAGTCCTCCGAAAAGATGACGGTCGACCGCTCGGTGCGCGGCAACGGGCTGCTCTTTCGCACCCACAATCCGCAGGCAGCGATCCGCAACATCCTGCTGCTCGGCGCCCGCAACGAACAGCTGCGCGAAATCATCCGACAATTGTGAGCGAACAAGGCGATTGATCGCCGGCGACGGAAAGCCTAATGACTGCCGGAACCAGAGACGGGCAGCATATGGCACGCATCATCGATATCAGAGCAGACAGGCAGGCGGCGCTCGAAGCGGCCTGTGCCGCTCTTTCCCAAGGCTTTGCCGTCGCCATGCCGACGGAGACCGTCTACGGCCTTGCGGCCGACGCCACCAATCCGGCAGCCATCACCCGCATCTACGAGACCAAGGGACGGCCGCGTTTCAACCCGCTGATCTGCCATATGGCCGATCTCGATATGGCCGAGCACCATGCCGAGTTCGATCCAGTATCGCGGGCGCTCGCCGAAGCCTTCTGGCCCGGCCCGCTGACGCTGGTGCTGCCGCTGAAGGCTGAAAGCCCGATCCACGCTCTGGCGACCGCCGGTCTCGACAGCGTCGGCGTGCGTGTGCCCAAGGGCTTCGCCGGCACGCTGATCGGCGCCTTCGGGCGGCCGCTCGCAGCCCCGAGCGCCAATACGTCAGGCGCCATCAGCGCCACAAGTGCGGCCCATGTCGAAGCCGATCTCGGGGCGAAAATTCCATTGATCCTCGATGCGGGACCGAGCGCCGTCGGCGTCGAATCGACCATTGTCAAGGCGGAGGGCGGCCGGCTGCGGCTGCTTCGCCCCGGCGGGCTGGCGGCGCGCGAGATCGAGCGCGTCGCAGGCCAGCCGCTGCTGCGCGCCAAAAAGGCATCGGCGGCAATCGAGGCGCCCGGCATGCTCGCCTCGCATTATGCGCCGGGCGCCAGCGTGCGCCTCAATGCGACCAAAGTGGAACCGGGCGAAGCGCTGATCGCCTTCGGCGGTGCGGCGGTCGAAGGCGCGCGTAAGGCACGCATCGTCCTCGATCTCAGCCCACGCGGCGACCTGGCGGAAGCGGCGGCCAATCTTTTCGACTATATGAAGCGTGCCGATGCCAGCGGCGTATCGAGTATTGCCTTCTCGCCGATCCCGGACGACGGGCTCGGCGAAGCCATCAACGACCGGCTGCAAAGGGCTGCCGCGCCCCGCGCGACCAACTGACCCGATAGAAGCGATAGAGGATCGACCTGATGAGCAGCGCCGGCATTTTCACCGATCTTCTCGACCGTTTCGCAGCAATCGTCGGCGAAAAATATGCGCTGCGCGGCGAGGCCGATCTGGCGCCGCACCTGATCGAAAATCGCGGGCTCTACCATGGCTCCTCCCCTCTCCTGCTGAAGCCAGGTTCGGTCGACGAGGTCTCCGCGATCATGAAGCTTGCGACCGAGACCAAAACGGCGATCGTGCCGCAGACCGGCAATACCGGCCTCGTCGGTGGCCAGACGCCGCGCACGGGGCAGGCCGACATCATCCTGTCGCTCGAACGCATGACGAGGATCCGCGACGTCGACCCGGTGGCGAACGTGCTGGTCGCCGATGGCGGCGCGATCCTGGCCGATGTGCAGAAAGCGGCCGAAGCGCATGGGCGGCTGTTTCCGCTCTCGCTCGGCTCGGAGGGCTCCTGCCGCATCGGCGGCAATCTCTCCACCAATGCCGGCGGGACGGCCGTGCTTGCCTATGGCAATATGCGCCAGCTCTGCCTCGGCCTCGAAGTGGTGCTGCCGACCGGCGAGATCTGGGATGGCCTGCGCCGCCTGAAGAAGGACAATACCGGTTATGACCTGCGCGATCTCTTCATCGGCGCCGAAGGCACGCTCGGCATCATCACCGGCGCGGTGCTGAAGCTGTTTCCTCAGCCGCTCGGTCATCAGGTGGCGTTTGCCGGCCTCAATTCGGTCGAGGATGCGCTTGCGCTTTTCAACCTTGCCGCCAGCCTCTGCGGCACCTCGCTCACCGGTTTCGAACTGATGCCGCGCTTCGGCGTCGAGATCACCACCCGCCATATCGACGGCGTGCGCGATCCACTGGAAGCGGCCTACCCCTGGTACGTGCTGATCGACATCTCGACCTCGGATTCGGCCGAGACGGCGGAGCGGATGATGAACGGCGTGCTGGAACAGGGCTTCGAGGCCGGGCTGGTGCAGGACGCCGCGATCGCCGCCTCCGTCGCCCAGCAGAAGGCGATCTGGCATATGCGCGAGAGCATGTCGGATGCGCAGAAGCCGGAAGGCGGTTCAATCAAGCACGACGTCTCCGTGCCGGTGTCGAAGATCCCGCATTTCATGGCCGAGGCGGAGAAAGCCGTCATGGCAGCCATGCCGGGCGCCCGCATCTGCGCCTTCGGCCACATGGGCGACGGCAATATTCACTACAATATTTCCCAGCCGATCGGCGCCGACAAGGCGGCCTTCATCGCCCGCTGGCGCGAAATGAACCACATCGTGCATGGGCTGGTGCTCGCCCATGGCGGCTCGATCTCGGCCGAACACGGCATCGGCCAGCTGAAGCGCGACGAACTGGCGGCAATCCGCCCGGCGATCGAAATCGAGCTGATGCGCCGCATCAAGCGCGCCTTCGATCCGGCTGGTATCATGAACCCCGGGAAGGTGGTCAGTCTCGAGGTGTGAGGTCGGCGAGACCGGCCCCTCATCCGCCTGCCGGCACCTTCTCCCCGCTCGCGGGGCGAAGGGGATATGCCGCAGCCTCTCCGTTTCCACCTCGCTCTCGTATGGCACGTCCCCTCTCCCCGTAAAACGGGGAGAGGGTTAGGGTGAGGGGCAACGAAGGCGAAGTCTGCCGGAATTGCCTCAGGACGACTGCGTGCCGCCGCCGGTCAGGATCTGCAGGGCCGGCGACTGCTGGGTGCTGTTCTGGACGTCGTACATCGCGGTGAAGCGCCGCAGCAGCTTGTCCACCTTCTTCGGATCCTGGAGGTCCTCGAGCTTGACGAAACGATTAATGAGATCGGCCTGTTTGGCGACGTCCATGCCCGATATCTGTGACGGCAGGCTGTAAGCCGTGGTGATGACCTGATAAAGCGCCTTGTCGCCAAGGAGCGAATAGATTGAGGTGATGCTGGAGGCTTTGCGGCTGAAATAGAGCGCCAGGCGGACGCCGTCGTTGCTTTCGCCTTGCTGGGTTTCCAGCGTCTGCTGCAGGTAGAGCTCCTGGGTATTGTCCTCGGCCGCCTTGTTCTGGATGGCGCCGATCTTGGCACGGGTCAGATTGCCGTCCTTGTCGAAGTTGAAGGCAGCGACGATATCCTTGAAGCGCGCATCGGCCTTGGTGTTGAGGTAGCTCTTCTTGTCGTCGGGATCGGAAGTGAAGATCTTCTTCAGCGTCGCCTTGTCGTAATCCTTCGGGTCGAGGTTGTTCGCCTTCAACACCAGATCGGTCAGGCGGCTGTCAGCGAGGAAATCGTCGAGCGACTGCACTTTCGCCATACCCTTGGCGAAATAATCCACCTCGGCGGTTGCGTCCTTCGATGCCTTGTCCTTTACCGGGCCGGCCTTCAGCAGCATGGTCACATGCGCCTTGTAGTCGGTGGCGTATTTGGCCATGGTCGCGTCGGGCAGCGCCTGGAGGGGTGCGGCCGCCTTGCCGTCGGGGCCGAAATTGAAGGCGCGGGCGAGATTGGTAATTCGCTCGTCCTTGAGCGAGGCGATATAGCCGTCCGGATCATAGGCATCGCTCGTCAGGATCTTGCGCATCATCGAGCGCGGCACGTCCTGATCGGTCAAGCCGAAGGCCTGCAGCGCGACATGATAGAGATCCGGCAGATTGTCGTTGCTCCTGGTGAAATCGGCCGTTCGATTGGTGCGCAGGAAATCATTGACGGTCTTGACGTCGGAAAAGTTCAAGAGGCTGCTGCTGTCTGCCATCATGCTCTTGTAATTGTCGGCAACTTCTTCGATCGCCTCGTCGCGCTCGTCGTCATAGCGCGCCATGTAGTTGTCGTTGGTGGTCTGCGCCTGATCTGCGGTCTGGATCGAGCTGACGACGGGAAGCGATCCGTCGGCGGCAAAATTGAAATCGGCATAGAGGTCGGAATAGCCGGCCGCGGCGGCGGCGGTCGCATCAGTCAGGATGCTCCTGAGATCGGCGTCCGTGATATCGAACGGCAGATTGTAGGTGCTCTTCAGGAAGTTGGTGATTGCAGGATCGGCGATGAGATCATCGACATTGGAGATCGTCGCCATACGGGCGGAATAGTCGTCCGTGCGCGCCGTGGCGGCAATTTTCGTGTTGGTGATCTGGGCGGACGTCTGTGCCGCCATGCCGTCCTCGAGCGAACCGTCCGCCTTGAAGTTGAAGGCGGCAGCGACGTCGGCATAGGTGCCGGTGCCGCTCTGATCGGTCAGGATAGCGCGCAGATCGACATCGCTGACGGTCGAGGGGATGCCGTAAGCGTTGCGGATGAAATTATTCAGCCGCCGGTCGGCCAGCAGCTGGTCGACATTGGAGATGCCGGCGATGGTTGCCTGGTAATAGACGGCGGCATCGTCGGCCTTGCTTGCCGTGCTGGCGCTTTGCGCCGCGCTCTGCGTGGCATAGAGGGTCGCGACCGAGCCGTCCGTTTTGAAATTGAACAGATCGTGGACGTCGCTGTAGCCCTGGGCGCTGGCCGCCGAGGGATCGACGAGGAAGCTCCTCAGCGTTGCGTCGGAGACGCTGTCGGCGATCTGCATGCTGGTTCTGAGATAGCTGACGGCGACGGGATCTGACATGATGTCGTCGACATTGGTGACATTGCCGATCATGCTGTTGAAGTGCGTTGCGTTCGCCGCCGATTTGTCGGTGGTCGACTTGCGCTGCGCGTCGGTCTGAATCACCGACCCGTTGATCGAGCCGTCAGCCTGGAAGTTGAAGTCGGCATTGAGATCGGCATGCCCCTGGGCGGCGGCATAGGTCGAGTCCGTCAGAATGCTCTTCAGCTCGGCATTGCTGAAACTGCTGCCGAGGCCATAGGCATCCTTGATATAGCGTGCCAGAACGCTGTCGGCGAGCAGGTCGTCGACATTAGTGATGCTGCTCGACCGCGAGGTCACGCTATAATAATTGGCGGTGCTTGCCGCCGCGTCCTTCAGCTTGTTCGACTGGGCGATCGTCTGTGCACGCGCCGTTGTCGATGTCGTGCCGTCGGCCTTGAAATTGAAGGCGTTGTAGACATTGGTGAAGCCCATCAGCTGGGCGTAGCCGGGGTCGGTCAACACCATGCGCAGCGCCGGCGCGGTGAAATCGGCGCCCATGCTGTAGGCGGTCTTGATATAGGACGTCAGACGACTGTCGGCGACGAGATCGTCGACATTGGTGATCGTGCCGATCTTGGCAGTATAATAGGCCTGGTTGTATTCGGCCGCCGTCTTGCTGACATAGACGACATCGGAACCGACGGAATTGTCGATGATGACGGACTGGTTATTCAGCGTATAGGTCTCGATGATCGACGCCTTCTGCGTCGCGGTCTGGGCGCTGCCGTTGACCGTACCGTCGGCATTGAAGCTGAATTGGGCGGCAAGAGCCTTGTACTTGTCGCCGCCCTGCGCGTTCACGACGCTTGTCGGGTCGCTGAGATCGCTCGTCAGCACCTGCCGCAGGAAATCCTTCGAGGCATAGGTGGGATCGATCTTGAAGGCCTTCAGCACATAGGTGCGCAGCCGGGTGTTGTTGACCAGGTCGTCGACGGTCTGCACGCTGTCGATATTGTTGCTGTAATAGGTGCTCTCGGTGGCCGCCGCCTTGTCGGCATCGACGAAGGACTGCTTGTAGAGGCCGATGAGCTCGTCTTCCTGCGCGTCGGTCTGAACGTCCTTCTCGGGCGCATTGAAGTTGAAGGCGGCCGCGAATTCACGGTAGCGCGTATCGGAGAGCTTGTTGGCGTAGCTGTTCGGGTCCGTTAGATCGCTTTCGAGCACCTTCTTCATGAATGCCTTGGCATAGGTCATATCCTCAAGGCCATAGGCCTTCATGGCGTAGCTGTAGAGCTTGTAATCGCCGAGAAAGTCGTCGACGTCTTTGACCTTGTTGATATTGTCCGCGTAATACTGGGCATCCTTCTTGACCGTCGCCTGCGAGGCGACCTTGTTCAAGCTCGACGTCATGTCCTTCGACAGGATCGTGTAAGCGAGGGAGGCCGTGATCATGAAAAGCGCCCTTTTCGGCAAAATCTCTAAAAGAACGACAAACTGCTGGTAAGCCCATTTTGCCACGCAAAGCTTACCCGAGACTTACCTTTCGACTGCGCCATTTCAGGTCAGCCAGCCGTTCACCTTCCGGAAACCCTGCCGGATTCGGTTTTGATAACCATCAGGGGAGGCAAAGTTTTCTTAACCGCAATTTTTAAGCAGTACGGAAGGGGGGCCGCCTATTGTCGGCCATAGAGGACGAAAAGTCCCGAGGAGAAGACCGCAAACCGGCTCTCAGGTAAGACAAGGGTAGAATGAAATGAACAATCCCGTTTTGAAGCCCGTTTGGGCTGGCACGACGCTGCGTCTCGATCCGTCCCGCTTCCCGCAGCAAATCAGCTACGCCATCCATGATTGTTCGGATGATGTCAGCATCACGATAGACGAACGTGGCGCAGTGCTGCGGAAAGTCCTTCCCTCCAGCGGTCTGCCGCTCTCGATTGCCCTGCCGAGGCGCGTCTTCAAGGGTGTCGCCGCCCGCGCCATCGACCATGGCGACGGCGAGGTCACCGTCACGCTCGAACTTCACCACGCCGATCCCGAGCTCTGCATTCCGCTGCTCGTTGCCCATGATCTCAGCGACATCGCCGCCGACTGGCGCAGCTGGTCGGAGGCCTTCCGCATTCCGATGCTGATGGTCGAGGCAGATGGCGTCGCCCGGCCGCTCGAGGACCATATCGGGGCGCTGCGCACCAGTGACCTCAAGCCGCGTCGCCGTCATTCCTACTTCGCCAATCGCCGTCCGCGCTTTCTCGTGCGTCGCACCACCGGGCAGCTGGGCGTCGCCATGAAGATCGAAGGCAAGGAAATCATCGCCCGCAACTGACCGAAATCGCGACTGTGCCATCTCGGCAGGAAGATCTGGAAGAAGCCAAACCCGGCCCTCGTGCCGGGTTTATCGTTTCACGAACCATTCCATTCAGGGAATGGCAAAGAGCAGCGAAAAGAACAGCCCGGCGAATATGGTCAGGCCGACGCGGTTGTTCGACTTGAAGAGCGCCAGGCATTGGGCGGGATCGTTGATATCAAGGCGGATGATCTGCCAGGCGAACATGCCGGCCGCGCCGAACAAGGCCAGAAAGGCGATGAGATTGGCGCCGGCGAGCGCGAAGGCCGCAAACATCAGCACCAGCGTCAGCCCATAAAGGCCGATCAGCCATTGCCTCGTCTTATCGCCGAAGAGGCGCGCGGTGGAGCGGACACCGATCAGCTCGTCATCCTCCTTGTCCTGATGTGCATAGATGGTGTCGTAACCGATCGTCCAGGCGACGGAGGCGGCATAAAGCAGGATGGCGGCAAAGGAGAGGCCGCCCAGAATGCCGGCCCAGCCCATCAGCGCGCCCCAGGAAAAGGCAAGGCCGAGATAAAATTGCGGCCAGTCGGTGAAGCGCTTGGCATAGGGATAAAGTGCCACGATGCCGAGCGAAAGCAGGCCGAGAAAGACGGTGAACCAGTTGAACTGCAAGAGCACGAAGAGGCCGACCAGCGCCTGAATGCCGATGAAGATCTTCGCGCGTCCGCGGGTGACGCGGCCCGAGGGCAGCGGACGCGAACGGGTGCGCGCCACTTCCATGTCAATCTCGTGATCGACGAGATCGTTATAGGTACAGCCGGCGCCGCGCATGGCGACGGCACCGATAAAATAGAGGAAAAGGTGGGACATCAGCAGGCTGCCGGAATAGAGCCCTTGGCCGATCGTCGCATTGGAGGCGAGCGTGGCCGACCAGAAGCACGGCCACATCAAGAGCTCCCAGCCGATCGGGCGATCCCAGCGTGCAAGCTGCGCATAAGGCCAGAGCCATGGCGGCAGGGTCCGGTAAACCCAGTTATCGGAAGGTGCGTCGGAGACGCGATCGTTGAACTTGCCGGTATCTTGCATGCCATCCATCTAGCGGCGGGCTGGCGATCCGGTCAAGAAGCGATCGCGACGGCGCCAGAAGCGTGTCGCATCAAATCTGATTCCTGTGATCGCTTTGGCTCTTTGTGATGCATGACGCCCGGAACCGCGGCACACTTGCGGGCGACATGATTTGATCACTGCAGAGAGAAATTGAACCTGTAGGTCGCCGAGACACCGATGAGCACCTGGTTCTTCGAGCCGCGCTGCCGCACGAGACTGCTGTCGGCCGCCGGACCCGCCAGTCGCTTATATTCGAGGAAAGAGCTGGCCGACAGGTTTTCCGTCGCCTTCCATGTCAGAGCCGCACCGGCGCCATAGGACTGGATGCCCGATGACGGCTTGTATTGATCAAGCCCGCTCGCCGCCGCCTGTTTGGCGTTGACGCCGTAATAGGCATCATAATAGCCGCTGGTGGCGAATGTCGCGCGCGGACCGCCTGACAGTTGCAGGTTGGGGGCGATATCGGTGAAGGCATCAACGGCGAGATCGGCAACGACGCCGTCATGCGAGCGGATGCCCTGGCGAACTTCGGCGCGGGCGCGCAGGAAATCGGTCGGATAAACTTCGACGAAGCCACCGGCTTCCGCTCCCCATTTGACCTTCTTCATGCCCTTCAGCTCGTGACCGTCGCCCTCATCGCGCGAAGGCACGAATTTGCCGACGATACCGGCGCGGAAGGTGCCATTATCCATGAGGGCCAAGGACGGATTGTCGTTGCGCGAGGAAAAGCGTGGAGCCGAGCCCTGCCGGCCGGCCGAAATCAGCGGGCTGAACCGGAATTCATAACGCCGTGAACCCTCGAATTTCGGCGCTGAAAAGCCGGCGACACCAACGCTCAGATACCAGTCGCCGGACCAGAAATGCTGGCCGCTTTCCTGCGCGGTGGCCGAACCAACGGATGAAAAAGCAATAAGAAAAGAAATCGATACGACTGATCGATGAGACACGTCTGCACTCCAGGAAACGCAAAAACAAAGCCGCGGAGAGCGGCGGCCGCTAGACTTATCCTGATGTCGTTACCCCAATGTTAACCACAGTGAAACTCATGAAACTCATGCCGCACGGGCCGACGCCAGCTATGGAATTTGCCCTATCTCTGGTTCCAGCGGCGGATGACCGGCTCGGTCAGGTCGTGCTCATAACCGAGCACGCTGATGCTGGCGGTATCGAGCACGAAATGCGCGCCACCCTGCGGCGGCAGGCCGAGCCAGCGGGCGGCCAGCACGCGCAGGAAATGCGAGCTGGAAAAGATCAGGATGGGCGCTGCCGCTTGGCGCAGCGCATGGATGACGGCATCGGCGCGGGCACCGACATCGGCAGCCGTTTCGCCGTTCGGGCAGCCGTCGCGAAAGAGCTGCCAGCCGGGACGTTCCGCCAGGATCGCCTTCGTCGTGACACCTTCATAGGCGCCATAGTCCCATTCGGCGAGCTCGTCGCGGATCACCGCGTCCGCTCCGAAGCCGGCGAGCGCGCAGGTGTTGCGGGCTCGCGCCGACGGGCTCGACCAGACGGCGGAAAAGGAAAGGCCGGCCAGCCGCTCGGCAAGTTTTCGAGCGGCGGCTTCACCATTCGCCGTCAAGGGAATATCGCTGCGCCCGGTATGGCGCCCGGACAGGCTCCATTCGGTTTCACCGTGTCGAACCAGATATATTTCGGGAAACGCACTGCTCATCCGCATTCCCTTTCATTCCAAACGTTGCGGCGGTTCAGAACGTCACCTTTTCCAGCGGCGCCCGCCGCGCCTCGAATTCCTTCAGCTTGGCTTCATTCTCGGCGATGTAGTTGCGGTTGTCGGGAACGGCGAACTGGTTCTTGGCGATCTGGATCTGCAGGATGAACAGCTCATCCCAGCGGAAGCCCATTTCGGAACCGGCGAGATAGAATTCCCACATGCGGAAGAACTGTTCGTCGTAAAGGGCCACCGCCTCAGCCTTGCGCGCCACGAAACGCTCGCGCCAGTGGCGCAGCGTATAGGCGTAATGCATCGGCAGGATTTCGACATCCTTGACGAGGAGCCCGGCCTTCTCGAGCGGCGGCAAAACCTCGCCGACGGAAGGGATGTAGCCGCCCGGAAAAATATATTTCTCGATGAAGGCATTGGTGCCGAAGCTCGGCTTCGGACGGCCGATCGAATGCAGCACCATGACGCCGTTGTGGTCGAGCAGGTCCGAGACCTTGCGGAAGAAATTGCCGTAGTTGCCGATGCCGACATGCTCGAACATGCCGACCGAGACGATTCGGTCGAACTTCCGGCCGTTCATGGTGCGATAGTCCTGCAGCTCGAAACGAACACGCTCGGACAGACCGCGTTTTTCGGCGCGTGCGCGGGAGACCTTCAGCTGCTCTTCGCTCAGCGTTATACCGGTGAAATCGGCTCCCTCCGTCGCCTCCGCCAGATACATGCCCATGCCGCCCCAGCCGGAGCCGATTTCCAGGATACGCTGGTTGGGCTTAAGCAGCAGCTTGGCTGCGATATGGCGTTTCTTGGCGAGTTGCGCCTCGTCGAGACTGATGCCCGCCGGGTTAAAATAGGCACATGAATATTGCCAGTCCTCATCCAGAAATAGATCGAAGAGCTTGGCCGAGAGATCGTAATGGTGGGCGACGTTGCGTTTGTTGCGATTGACCGGCACGCGGCTCTTCAATTGCTGCCAGGCAATGCGGCCGACGAGCAGTGCAGCCATCTTGAAATCGAAGATCTCATTGGTGGTGTTCTGCTTCACCAGCGACAGGAAATCATAGATGTTGCCCTGTTCGAGAATGAACCGGCCCTGCATGTACATCTCGCCGAGCTTCATCGTCGGGTCGCGCCGGATGGCGTCTTCAGCCTCCTGATCGGCAAGCCGGGCGACCACCATATCGCCGGTGCCGTCACCGATCACATGGGTTTCGCCATTGGCGAGGGTAAGCTTCAACGAACCCTTGCGGATGATTTGCTGGACGATCGATAAGAAAGCCGACGCCATGGACGCCTCGCAAATGTGACAGGATGGTCACATCAACTTAATAGCTCTCACTCGCCTTACAAGCGCCGGATTTAGCAGTCAGCGCAGAACGCTGCCAAACTGTGGCATTTTTGCCAGAATCCCGGCTAAATCCTTATTTTCGCTTCATGGCTTCGGCGAGTGCAGCGCCGAAAGCACCCTGGCTCTCCGGTTTAGGAGCTGCGGGCCGGCGCTCGTTCTGCGGCCGGGCGCCCTGACTTGCGCGGGAATCACCCCGCGGCTGAGACGCAGAAGAACCATCGTCGCGGCGCATCGAAAGGCCGATGCGCTTGCGCTTGGCATCGACTTCCACCACCCGCACCTTGACGACATCGCCCGCCTTGACCACCTCATGCGGGTCCTTGACGAAACGATCGGCGAGCTGCGACACATGCACCAGACCGTCCTGGTGCACGCCGATATCGACGAAGGCGCCGAAGGCGGCGACATTGGTGACCGTGCCTTCCAGCACCATGCCGGGCTTGAGGTCGGAAATTTCATTGACGCCCTCGGCGAAGGTCGCGGTCTTGAAGCTCGGACGCGGGTCGCGCCCGGGCTTTTCCAGCTCGGCGATGATATCCTTCACCGTCGGCAGGCCGAATTTCTCATCGATGAACTGACGCGGATCGATCGATTTCAAGACGGCGCTGTCGCCCATCAGGGCGCGCAGGTCGCGGCCGCAGGCGGCGACGATCTTCTTAGCGACGCCGTAGGCCTCCGGGTGGACGGAGGAGGCATCGAGCGGCTCCTTGCCGTTCGGGATACGCAGGAAGCCGGCGCATTGCTCGAAGGTGCGGCCGCCGAGTCTTGCGACCTTCAGCAGATCACGGCGCGTCTCGAAGCGGCCCTCGCTGTCGCGGTGGCGGACGATGGCCTCTGCGATCGACGGGCCGAGGCCGGAGACGCGGGCGAGCAATGGCGCCGAAGCGGTGTTCAAATCAACGCCGACGGCGTTCACCGCGTCTTCGACGACGGCATCGAGCGAACGCGACAGCTTCTGCTGATCGACATCGTGCTGATACTGGCCGACGCCGATCGATTTCGGCTCGATCTTGACGAGTTCGGCGAGCGGATCCTGCAGGCGGCGTGCGATGGAGACGGCGCCGCGCAGCGATACGTCGAGATCGGGAAACTCCGCCGCACCGGTCGCGGAGGCGGAATAGACCGAGGCGCCCGCTTCCGAAACGATCACCTTGGTCGGCTTCGGCGCCGGAAGCTCGGCCAGCATGTCGGCGACCAGCTTTTCCGTTTCGCGGCTGCCGGTGCCGTTGCCGATCGAGATCAGCTCGACATTGTGCTTGCGGATCAGCGAGGCGAGTTCGATCTGGGCGCCGCGCACGTCGTTGCGCGGCTGGAAGGGATAGACGGTCGATGTCGCCACCACTTTGCCGGTGCCGTCGACGACAGCGACCTTGACGCCGGTGCGGATGCCGGGATCCAGCCCCATGGTCGCGCGCGAGCCGGCGGGTGCGGCCAACAGCAGGTCCTTGAGATTGCGGGCGAAGACGTGAATCGCCTCCTCTTCGGCCCTTTCGCGCAGCTCGCGCATCAGGTCGAGCGACAGCGACATGGAAAGCTTCACCCGCCAGGTCCAGCTGGCGACCTCCATCAGCCAGCGGTCGCCGGGACGGCTCGTGCCGATCTCGTAGGCAGCGGCGATCATCCGTTCGACCGGCTTATTCGGCGAGGCGGTCTCGGCATCGGCCTCGATGGTCAGCGTCAGCACCTCCTCGTTCCAGCCGCGCAGCATGGCAAGCGCCCGGTGGCCGGGCGCGGTCGCCCAGCGTTCCGAGTGATCGAAATAGTCGGAAAACTTCTCACCCGCCGCCTGCTTGCCGTCGACGACTTTGGCTTTCAGCAGCGAAGCCTGGCGCATATGGGCGCGCAATTTGCCGAGCAGGTCCGCATTTTCGGCAATGGCTTCGGCGATGATATCACGCGCGCCTTCAAGCGCCGTCTTCACGTCGGGCACATCAGCCGTGACGAAGCCTTCAGCGAGCACCGCTGGCTCCCGGCCGCGATCGGCAAGGATCGCCTCGGCAAGCGGGCCGAGGCCGCGTTCCCGGGCGATTTCGGCGCGGGTGCGACGCTTCGGCTTATAGGGCAAATAGAGATCTTCGAGCTCCGCCTTGGTTGCCGCACCCGCGACCTTGGCCATCAGCTCCTCAGTCATCTTGCCCTGGCCGGTGATCGATTCGACGATCGTGTCGCGCCGGGCCTCGAGCTCGCGCAGGTACACCAGCCGCTCGGCGAGATCGCGCAGCTGCGTGTCATCGAGCCCGCCCGTCACTTCTTTGCGGTAGCGGGCGATAAAGGGCACGGTGGCCCCCTCGTCGAGCAGCTCGATGGCGGCCTTGGCCTGATCGGGCCGGGCATTGATTTCGGAAGAGATGCGGGCTGCGAGAAAACGGAGGTCTGCGGCCATGGGATTCCCTATGTCGACGAAAGTTGCGGGACCATAGCGGCGAAAAGCGGCAAGGCAATGCCCGACTGGGGTTTCCACAGCGGAAGTTGACGGGTTGGGGCTACACGGCACAACGCCAACCGTTGCCCACTACCCCATTGCTCTCTTCCGTTTTTGCGGTTGTGCAGATGCGGCATTCTTTGATAGCAGAAGCAACGTTTTTGGATCGCCCTGCCCGCGGGCGCAAGGAAAAGAGTGACATGCCAAACCTTCTTCTCGAACTTCGCTCCGAAGAGATTCCGGCCCGCATGCAGCGCAAGGCTGCGGGCGACCTGAAGAAGCTCGTCACCGATGCGCTCGTCGAAGCCGGCCTGTCCTATGAAGGCGCGCGCGAATACTGGACGCCACGACGGCTGGCGCTCGACATTCACGGCCTGACGGCGCGCTCGGCCGATGTGCGCGAGGAGCGCAAAGGGCCGCGCACCGACGCCAACGAGAAGGCGATCGAGGGCTTTCTTCGCGGCGCCGGCCTTTCGTCCGTCTCCGAGGCCCAGGTGGTGAGCGACCCGAAGAAGGGCGATTTCTACGTCGCGGTGATTTCCAAACCCGGCCGCGCGACGGAAGAGATCGTCGCCGAAGTGATGCCCGGCATCATCCGCGATTTCCCCTGGCCGAAATCGATGCGCTGGGGCAAGGCTTCCTCCAAGCCCGGCGCGCTGCGCTGGGTGCGGCCGCTGCAGTCGATCGTCTGCACCTTCGGCCCCGAACATGAAGAGACCACCGTCATCCCCTTCGAGATCGACGGCATTACCGCCTCCAACATCACCTACGGCCATCGTTTCCATGCGCCCGAGGGAATCACCGTCCGGCGTTTCGACGATTACGTGGCGAGCCTGGAAAAGGCGAAAGTCATCCTCGACGCCGAGCGGCGCAAGGACATCATCCTGCATGACGCGCGCGACATCGCTTTTGCCAACGGGCTCGAACTGGTGGAAGACGAAGGCCTGCTGGAAGAAGTTTCCGGCCTCGTCGAATGGCCGCAGGTGCTGATGGGTTCCTTCGAGGAGGATTATCTCTCCATTCCCTCGGAGATCATCCGCCTGACGATCAAGACCAACCAGAAGTGTTTCGTAACCCGCAGGCAGGGTGAAGAGACGCTGTCGAACAGGTTCGTTCTCGTCTCCAACATCCAGGCGAGCGACGGCGGCAAGGAAATCGTTCACGGCAACGGCAAGGTGGTGCGCGCCCGGCTTTCGGATGCCCTGCATTTCTGGAAGCGCGACCAGGGCGATATGCCCGATCTCGAAACGCTGAAAGCATCTGCGGCAAAGTTCGGTCTCGACCTGAGCAAGCCGCTCGACCAGCGCATGGCCAAGCTCGACGCGCTCGACGTGACCTTTCATGCCAAGCTCGGCACGCAGGGCGCCCGCGTCGCCCGCATCCGGGCGCTGGCAAGGGAACTGGCGGCGATCACCGGCGCCGACCAGACCCTCGTCGATCGTGCCGCCGTGCTCGCCAAGGCGGATCTTCGCACCGAAGCCGTCGGCGAGTTCCCGGAATTGCAAGGCTTGATGGGGCGCAGATACGCGGCGCTGCAGGGCGAAAACGCCTCCGTTGCCGCAGCAATCGAGGACCATTACAAGCCGCAGGGTCCGTCGGACCGCGTGCCGGAGGACAAGGTGGCGGTTACGCTGGCGCTTGCCGACAAACTCGACACGCTGACCGGCTTCTGGGCGATCGACGAAAAGCCGACCGGTTCGAAGGATCCGTTCGCACTTCGGCGGGCGGCCCTCGGTGTCGTCCGCATCCTGCTGGAGCGACGGATCCGCCTGCCGTTGCTGGCGGCCACCAAGGACGGCGATCTACTCTCCTTCTTCCATGACCGGCTCAAGGTCTACCTGCGCGATCAGGGCGCACGACACGATCTGATCGATGCCGTGCTGACGCCTGAAGCCGACGACCTGTTGATGGTGGCGCGCCGCGTCGAAGCGCTGACGGCCTTCATCACCTCCGAAGACGGCAAGAACCTGCTTGCCGGCACCAAGCGCGCCACGCAGCTGCTCGCCGCCGAGGAGAAGAAGGGCACCGTCATCGCCGACGGCGTTTCGCCGGCGCTCTTCAGGCTCGATGCCGAAAAGGAGCTGTTCGCCGCCATAACGAGTGCCTCGAAGGATGCGGCGAACGCCGTTGCCGGCGAGGATTTCCGCTCGGCGATGGAAGCACTCTCCAAGCTGCGCGGCCCCGTCGACCGCTTCTTCGAAGACGTGCTCGTCAACGACGAGGATGCCGCGATCCGCGCCAACCGTCTTGCCCTGCTGCGGTTGATCCGCGAGGCAACGGGAACGGTGGCTGATTTCTCGAAGATTTCGGGATGAGCGGATTTTGAGCTGGGTGCTCTCGCCAGTGCTAACGCGAACGCTGTGCTTGCCGCATGGATCCTCGGGTCAAGCCCGAGGATGACGGAGTGGGTAGTGAGCACTGCGCCAAATGCGGCGCCGCAGACGCAATACGATCAGCGACTTCGAATTCAGTTTCCTAGAGCGCAGCCAGCTTTTCATGGGAAAGATGCAGACGTCCTTTCTTGCCAACAGTGCCGCCCATCTCTCCGTCATGCTCGGCCTTGACCTGCCTTGACCCGAGCATCCATGCCAAGCACTCTGCTTGTGCGGTTTGTTTTGGTCGGTCACCATACATCGATGATCCAGCCCTAGCATCACCGCCCCAATGCGGTTACTCAAGCAGCCATGCAAAACAAGATTCTCGTCAGCGCCTGCCTCGTGGGGCACGCCGTCCGTTATGACGGGCGGGCGAAGCCGTTGCTTCACCCGGCGATCGAGAGATGGCGGGCCGAAGGGCGGTTGGTGACGATCTGTCCGGAGATGTCCGCGGGCATGCCGGTGCCGCGGCCGCCGGCGGAGATCGCGGATGGAGCGACCGGCGAAGAGGTTCTGGCCGGCACGGCTCGGATTATAGAGCTGACGGGCGGCGATGTGACGGAAGAGTTCCAGCAGGCGGCCGGAAATGCCGTGGCGCTCGCACGCCAGACCGGTTGCCGCTTTGCGCTGCTCATCGACGGCAGCCCATCCTGCGGGTCTGGGTTCATCTATGACGGCACATTTTCCGGGCGCCGGCAGGCTGGCAATGGCGTGACGGCGGCGGCTCTCAAAGCGGCCGGTGTCGAAGTGTTCTCCGATCGTGAAATCGAGCGGCTGATCGAGCGCATCGCACGATAGGCCTCCAAATGACACGGCCGCCGGAGAACCGACGGCCGCTAAGAATTTCGTGATAAAAAGGCTTGTTGCCTCCGCGCCGTTTAGGCCGCGCGGCGACCCTGATGTGCAACGGGAGCAGCGCCGGCATTGCCGACCCGGAAGCCGCGGATGAGATCGATCAATTCGTCGGTGTCGCTGGCGAGCGTCTCGGCCGATGCAGTGGTCTCTTCGGCCATGGCGGCGTTCTGCTGGGTGGCGGCGTCGAGCTGGTTCACCGACGAGGAGATCGAGCGCAGCGTCGTGTCCTGTTCGGAGGCGCTGTGGGCGATCTTGGCGACGATCTCGTTGGCGGCCTTGATCTGGTCGGAGATGCGCTTCAGCGCCTCGCCTGCCTCGCCGACCAGACGGACGCCGTGTTCGACCTGGCTGGAGGAGCGGGCGATCTGGTCCTTGATCTCCTTTGCCGCGGCGGCGGAGCGCTGGGCAAGTTCGCGCACCTCCTGGGCGACGACGGCAAAACCCTTGCCGGATTCGCCGGCACGGGCAGCCTCGACGCCGGCGTTCAAAGCCAGGAGGTTGGTCTGGAAGGCGATCTCGTCGATGACGCCAATGATCTTTGATATCTCCGAAGACGATTTCTCGATGCCGCTCATCGCCTCGATCGCCTGGCTGACGATCGCATCGCTGTGGGTGGTCTCGGCACTGACGGCATGCACGCGCTTGCTCGCCTCATGGGCGCCATCGGCCGTCTGGCGGACGGCAACCGTGAGCTCATCGAGGGCGGCGGATGTTTCCTCCAGGCTTGCGGCCTGGCGCTCGGTGCGCTGCGACAACTCGTTGGAGGCGCGGCGGATCTCTTCCTTGCTGGTGCCGATATCACTGCCCTTGGCGCTGACCTTGGCCATGGCGGCCTCGAGATGCGACAGCGCATCGTTGAAGTTATCGCGAAGGGCGGCGTATTTTTGGCCGAGATCGGCGCAGCGGACCGTAAGGTCGCCGCGGGCGATCAGTTCCAGCGCCTGGCCGATCGTCGCCACGACGCGGGCCTGGAGCGCCGTCTCGTCCTGCTGCTGGCGCAGGTTGTTTTCGCGCTCGCTTTCCAGCGCCAGCTGCTGGGCCGCCTCGCGATCGGACATCTGATGGCGTTCGCGGATCTTTTCCTGCAGCGACAGCGTCGCCTTCGCCATCATGCCGACCTCATTGTTCATGCCGGTATGCGGGATGGCGATGGAAACGTCCTCTTCGGAGACCGCCTTCAGGGCGGCATGGACATTGTTGAGAGGGCCAGAAATGCCGCGAATGACGACGTAGGCGGCCGCCATGGCAAGGACGAAGAGAACGATGCTGCCGGAGAGCGCGGTCAGGATCGTGCTATTAATCTGGGCATCGAGATCATCCATATAGACGCCGGTGACAACGACGACCTTCCAGGGGTCGAAGGCCTGGCCATAGGCCGTCTTGCGATAATCGCCGGCCGGCTGGCCTGGCTTGCTGGTGGAATAAAATTCAACGAGACCGCCACCCTGCTGACCGAGCTTGACCAGCTCTTCACGATAGAGCTTGCCCTTGCTGTCCGGCTGCCCCTTCAGGTTCTGTCCGACCTTCGAGGCATCGTAGTGAAACATCATCTGGACATCGTAGCTATAGCCGAAGAAATAGCCGTCAGGATCGTATTTCATGCCGTTGACGGTGGCGTAAGCCTGCTTCTGGGCATCCTCCAGCGTCATTTCGCCTGCGGTGACCTTGGCCTGGTAAAGCTTCAGAACCGAGATCGCCGACTGAACCTCGGCTCGGAGCATGTCGTAACGCTCCTTGTAAATCGCATCGACCGAGGAGCGGATCTGCAGGGACGTCGCGATCGCAAAGGCCACCATCAAGCCGACGATCAGCAATATGAGCTGCTTCGATATTTTCAAATTTTTCATGATTCCTCGCAAAGGGAATGAGCGAATACATTCCGGTGCGGTCTTCTACCGCCTGTGCGAGCGCATCTGAGAAGGACGCGTCTACCGCTGCTAAACAACATGCTGCGACCGGCGAATAAGAATTGAAGGTGACTCAATAAGAAAGCTTTAATTTTATTCGAACTGACGCGAATTTCCCTAAAAATCAGGGGGCTGAGTTACTAAGACAAGCGGTGAGTTTCCCCTCATCGTCGAATATCGCTCGTTTTCGCTCTGCGGATCTGCCGGGGGCTCAAAGCAGGAATGCACCCCCGCTTCTCTTCGAGGGTGCATCCGCTCCACCGCAGTGGAACCCCAAGCGATCGAAACCTTGATCGGGCAGGGGCAGGGAACTGTCGCAGCGACTCAAATTGGCTTAAGGGCACACAGCCCTCTGATGCCGTGGTTTTTTAGAAACGCAGCTTGAATTCGGAAACATCGGGAGCCGGCGGCTGCTCAACCATGCCGGCGGCAACCGGCCTGGCATCGCCGCCAATGACGGCTGCAGTCGTTGCGTTCATGTCGATGCCTGGCGCGGGCGACATCGAAGGTTCGGCGGCAGCCAAGGCTTCCGGCGTTGCCTTGCTGACGAAGACGACGGGCGAACCGCCCATCCAGGCTTCGGTGCGGAAGATCTTCGTTTCGCCGCCGACGTCGCGAACTTCGCTCGCCTGGAGGACGCCGGGTTTCAGTTCCGGCACCGTATAGTCCTTGCGGCTTTGCTCGGCCTGTAGCGGCGGGCAAGCAGTGCAGCTTTCAGTGATGATGCTGCCTTCGGCACGCCCTGCCGTTTTGCCGATCACCTCGATCGAGGAGGCCATCGCCGAGCCTGCCATCAGCAGGACTGCCGCACCGAGGAAAATCTGACGCATCAACGCACCTCCGTCTCACTACGACAGCGGTATAGCGCAGCTTCGTTTCCATCCCGTCAGGGGAAAGGATAAAAATTTAAGGAACGCCACGATTTATGCGTCGTTCGAGGCTTTTTCGCGCTCGATCGCGCGCCAGCCGATGTCGCGCCGGCAGAAGCCGTTTTCCCACCGAACCCTATCCAGCAGGGCATAGGCGCGGCCCTTCGCCTCGGCAACCGTGCCGCCCGATGCCGTGACGTTGAGCACCCGGCCGCCGGTTGCGACCAGCACGTCGTCCTTCATGCCCGTGCCGGCATGAAACACCTTCTCGCCCTCGCCTGCCTCCGGCAGGAATTCGATCGGCGTGTTCTTCTCATAGGTGCCGGGATAGCCCTTCGAAGCCATGACCACCGTCAGCGCCGGATCGTCGCTCCATTCGGCCTCCACCTGATCGAGCGTGCCGTTGGCGGTGGCAAGCAGCAAGGGCAGGAGATCGCTTTTCAATCGCATCATCAGCACCTGGCATTCGGGATCGCCGAAGCGGACATTGTATTCGATGAGTTCCGGCCCCTTCTTCGTGATCATCAGGCCGGCGAAAAATACGCCGGAGAAGGGATGGCCGCTCTCGGCCATGCCGCGTATCGTCGGCTTGATGATCTCCTTCATCGTCCGCTCGACCATCTCGGCCGTCATCACAGGCGCCGGCGAATAGGCGCCCATGCCGCCGGTATTGACGCCGGTATCGCCCTCGCCCACCCGCTTGTGATCCTGGGCGGTCGCCAGCGGCAGCGCATGTTTTCCATCGCAGAGACAGAAGAAGCTCGCTTCCTCGCCATCGAGATAGGCTTCGACGACAACTTCGGCGCCAGCGGCGCCAAAAGCGCCCTCGAAGCAGTCGTCGACGGCATCGAGCGCTTCGTCGAGCGTCATCGCAACAGTCACGCCCTTGCCGGCGGCCAGCCCGTCGGCCTTGACGACGATCGGAGCGCCCTGGGCGCGAATATAGGCTTTGGCTTTCGGCGCGTTGTTGAAGCGCTGGTAAGCGCCGGTGGGGATGCCGTAGCGGGCGCAAATATCCTTGGTGAAGCCCTTGGAGCCCTCGAGCTGGGCGGCACCGGCGGAGGGCCCGAAGACTGCCAGGCCGTCGGCGCGCAGCCGGTCGGCGAGGCCGGCGACGAGCGGCGCCTCGGGCCCGACGACGACGAAGTCGATCGCCTTGTCCTTGCAGAAAGAGGTGACCGCTTCGTGATCCTCGACATTCAAGGGCGCGAGGATCGCATGTTCGCCAATGCCGGGATTGCCGGGGGCGGCGTAGAATTCGCTCATCAACGGCGATTGCGCCAGCTTCCAGGCGAGCGCGTGCTCGCGTCCGCCCGATCCGATCAACAGAACCTTCATGCGCGATCCCTTTCCTGTTCCGTCAGGCGGTTAAGGGCCGAGGGCCGAAAGGTCAAGCGGGAAAGCTTACCAGCCCCCGCCTCCGCCGCCGCCTCCACCGCCGCCGGAGGAGCCGCCGCCGGAAAAACCGGAGGATGAACTCGATGGCGGCGGCGAGGGTATCGTCGACGCGATGGTGGAGGCCATCGACGAGGAGAAGCCGCCGACGCGATCGGAGAAGCTGCCGCTGTTGAAATCGCCGGAATACCAGGAGGGCGCATAGGCTGCGGCCGCGCCGGCGGCAGCGGCCGCAAGCCAGGTCTCGAAGGTGCGCGACCAGGGCTTTTCGACGCCGAGCGCCACCGCATAGGGCAGCAGCGTCTCGAAATGCTGCGGCGACATTTGTGGGGCGCCGGCCATATTCATGCGATCCTTCTCGGCCAGCGTCAGATATTGTCGCAGGCCGTCAATGCCGTCCATCATTCTGGCGCCGAGTGGGGTCGGCGCGCCCATGATGAAGAAATAGAGGACATTGAGCAGCACGATGCCGCCGACGGCAAAGAGCATCGGCGTCTCGTGCAATTCCACCAGCGACGAGGCAAGCGTCAGGACGATAATGGAAAGAATGCCGATGCCGACAAAAACGCCGACCGCTGCGGCGATGACGGCCATGACCTTGGCGAACAGCGATCTGCCCTGGTGCAGCGACTTGACCAAACCGGCGATGAAGACGGCAATAAAGACGGAGATGCCAATCGGGATCAGCATCAGCGCGATCGTATCCGGCTCCAGTGAGCCGAAGACGAACAACGCCACCAGGGCGGCGGCGCTCAGCGCAACGCCGCCGGTGGTGTAGCCGATGTTGGAATTATAATATTTGCCGCGATGCTCCCTCTCGATCGCCGAACGGAAGGACTGGCCGATCGTTTTCACCCGCTCACCATTCGCCTCATCGATCGTCAGCGTCCGGCCTTCGCCGCCGGCGACTTTCAGGAGCTCGGCCTCGCCAGCCTGAAATTTCTCCTTGCCGAGCGGTTTGCCGGTGCCGCGGATGATGATCGAATCCTTCAGGTCTTCGAGCTTGACATAGCCGCGCACCGCAAGATTGAGCGCGGTTGCGGCAAGCGCCGTCCAGCCGCCGCCGGAGAAGCCCTTATTGTCGATATAGTTGACCAGCGCCGGCGAGATGCCGTCTGGCGCATCCCAGCGCGGCACGACGACGCCTCGGGCGGGGTCGCGGCCGACCTTCAGCCAGGATCTGAGGTAGTAGGCAAAAACCAGGATCAGGCCGCCGAAGCCGATGAAATAATTGCGGTTGTCCTTCAGCCACCAGGTGCTTTCCATGTCCGCGCCCGGCGGATCGATCGAGCCCTTCGGCATGCGGATCGCAAAGGTCAGACCTTCTTTGGGGCCAAGAGGCGCGGTGGTGGAAAAGACGATGGCGGCGCCGCTTTCGCTGACACGGGCATCCTTTCCCCTGGCGCCCTGCGGGCCGGTAAAGAAGGTCGTCTCAGCCGCGCGAACATCAGGCGGCAGGTTCACGGTTGCGGTGACTGACCGGATCGGAAAGATCCAGCCATTGCCAGTGACGTTCCAGTAGAGTTCGTCGTGATCGTCGAAGTAGCGGATCTGGCGGTTGGTCCGGTATGTGAAGACGTAGCGATGACGACCCGGCGTCACCGTCACCTCGGCGGAGCCGGCATAAATGCGGATACCGCCGGATATCGATTCCGTGTGCCAGGGCTCGTTCGCGCCATCGCGCGTGACCGAGACCATGTCGAAATCGACGCTGCGGCGACGGCCGCCGGCGTCGGTGAAATAGAGCGGGAAATCCCGGAAGATGCCGTGGTTGATCCGGTTACCCTCGGCGTTGACGGTGATGGTTTCCGTCACCGTCATCACGCCGCTCTTTTCGAGCGCGATCTCGGAGGCGAAACTGTCGATCACCTCGGCTGCAAAGGCCGCCGGGGCGGCGACCATCAGGAGCAGCGCCAAGCAAAAACCCAAAAACCGACGCCCCATCCCTGTCTCCCCGCCGGCTGCCCCGGCTGCGCCTTGCTTCAATCCTTATCCCGATAGGTCACGCCAAGCGCGGCAAGCGTCCGCCAATAGGCGGGGAAGGTCTTGCCGACGCAATCGGGGTCGAGAATAGTGATGCCGTCGATCTTGAGGCCCGCAAGTGCGAAGCTCATCGCGATGCGGTGGTCGGCAAAGGTGTCGATCTCGGCCGGCAACGTCTGACCGGCGAGAGCAGGATCGGAGTGGACGATCAGATCGTCCCCTTCTTCGACCGCCAGACCTTCGCGGATATTGTTGAGTCCGGTGGACAGGGCGCGGATGCGGTCGCATTCCTTGACGCGCAGATTGGCGATGCCGACGAAGCGGACCGGCGTCTCGTTGAAGGCGGCCAGCACGGTGATGGTCGGAACGGCATCCTGCATCTGCGAGCCGTCGATTTCAGCCGGCAGATGCGGAAATTTGGCGATCGTCTCGTAGGCCTTGGCATCCGGCTGGGTGAAGGCATCGTTCGGAACGCCGAGGTCGATCCTGCCATCGCTCAGCACTTCGGCCGCCCAGAGATAGGTCGCGGCGGATGCATCCGGCTCGATGACGAAATCGGCGGCGCGATAGCCGGTCGGCTCGACGCGCCAGGTGACGGGGCTGGTCTTTTCGACCTTGGCGCCGAAGGCCTTCATCGCCGCGGTGGTGAGATCGATATAGCCAAGCGCGCCGATATCCTCGCCGACAAGTTCGATGTCGACCGGACGGTCCCCGCCGGCCGCCATCATCAGCAGCGCCGAAACATATTGGCTGGACAGCCCACCATCGATCAGGATTCGATCGGCCTCAAAGCGGCCGGTGCCTCTGACGGTGACCGGCGGGCAGCCGGTGTCGGCGCTCGCATCGATGCCGAGCTTGCGCATCGCTTCGACCAGCGGACCGATCGGGCGCTTGCGCATGTGCTCGTCGCCATCGACGATGACGGTGCCGTCGACGAGAGCCGCAGCAGCCGTCAGGAAGCGCGTGGCCGTACCGGCATTGCCGAGGAACAGCGGCGCCTTCGGCGGCGTGAGCCTGCCGCTGCCGGTGACAACGAAGGTGGTGTCGTCGGGCTCGTCGATCGTAACACCCATGGCGCGCAGCGCATCGGCCATATAGCGCGTATCGTCGCTCTTCAGCGCGCCGGTCAGCCTGCTCGTGCCCTTGGCAAGACCGGCGAGCAGCAGGGCGCGATTGGTGATCGACTTCGAACCAGGTGGCATCGCGCGGCCCGAAAGCGGCCGGCCCGGCGGGATGATCGTGAGTTTGGCTGTGCGTGTCATGCTATGTCTTCCGTCCATGAGCGAAGCTAAATCGCGTCGCCATCTGCCTTTGCTCTTAACCGCTTTCTCGCAAAGGCAAAATGGCGGATCGTCAGAATTTGACGCTGGGGACGGCGCGATCGGCCTCGTTGGTGATTTCGAAATACTCGCGCTTGGCAAAACCGAACTGGCCGGCAACAAGATTGGAGGGGAAGCTTTCGACCTTGACGTTGAGGTCACGGGCCGCGCCATTGTAATAACGCCGCGCCATCTGCAGCTCACCTTCCATGGTTTCAAGCGACGCCTGCAGCTCGGCGAAATTCTGGTTGGCCTTGAGATCGGGATAGGCTTCGGCGAGCGCGATCACCCGGCCGAGCGCCTGGCCGAGCAGCCCTTCCGCCTGCGCCCTGCCGGCGACATCGCCCGATGGCACGGCCTGCGCCTTGTTGCGCAGCGCAACCACCTCCTCGAGCGTCGACTTTTCATGGGCGGCATAACCCTTGACTGTCTCGATCAGGTTCGGAATCAGATCGGCGCGGCGCTTCAACTGCACATCGATGCCCGACCAGGCTTCCTCCGCCGTCTGCCGAGAGCGAACCAGGCCGTTATAAATGAAGACGATGTAAAGCGCGATGACAGCGATAAGCGCGAGTATCACATACATGCAGATGGGCTCCCCGATTTGATGATCACACGTTAGTGATTCGGCGTAACAAAGTCATCGTGGTGCGGTCGTTCTCCGGCCGATTGCAATCAGACCTTTACATCACTGTTTCTCTAAGAACTGCTCCGCCAATCCGGAGCATAGGCCTCCATCTTTTCGCTTTCTCGCCAAAGATTGAACCGCTCGGTCCAGCGTTGCTCGGCGTTCAGGGCAACAGCGAAAGGAAGATAGTGCTCGTAGCATTCGACCGACATTGCCGGACCATCTATCTCGCCGTGAAAATAACGATTCAAACTAAGGATGTTATTGCGGATCCGCCGCTGCTTCGACGTTGGCATGCGCGACATCGCCAAAACGGCGATAATGCCGGCAATGTGCAGCAAGATCGCCATCAAATATGGCCACTGTTCGCTGATCACCTCAGTCGTACCGATATAGACAAGTGCGACGATCACCATCACCGGAAGACCCACCATCAAACCAAGCGCCTGTTTGAACTGCTCGGCGGTGCCGGTCGCCACGGGAAACCGCTCAGGATCGCGGAACATGGTTACAACTAGAAAAACAACGAACAATAACCCTGAGATGGCGGCGGAAAAGATCAAAAGGCCCGATAAGGAGGCGACGGCAATGCCGAGAGCCAAAATCGATGCTGCAGCCGCCAGGCTGCAGCGATCTTTGCCTCTGATCTTCTGATATTCCTCAGTGACTGTTCTGTGCAATTCATCCCTCACATCAGGCCGGGCATTTTTAACTCTGCGCCGATCGCCGGCCGACGGTTCCTTTGCAATGCCCTTGAATACCAAGCGCGTCGCAGCCGGAAGATCATACCATTTGGCGCGACCCGCCTTGCTCTTCCTTCGGTCTTGCTTCGCCAATAAGTCCGAGGCCTCGGCATCCTCACCCAGGCTGGAAATGCGAAGCGTTCGCTTGACCGCGAGATAGCAGACAGACGCCATGAAAGCCGCCTTTCCCGCGTCTGCCGTCCAATTCCGGAACAGATAGGCTGCCAGAGCGGGGGATATGCTTTGCGTTATTTTGGTGTCGGCAGTTATCGATGGTGCAGGCACAAGCCAGTACGGTCGAAATTTGAGGATAGCGACCAGACCGACGATCAGCGGCCCTAAAATGCTTATGAAGGGGAGAAAGTGGTCGGAAAGCCACCACTGTATCCGCTTGCCGCTCGTGACGGTCACAAAGGTCCCTGCGGGATATTCGATCTCGATATCAGGCAGGACTCGATCCCCTTTGCCTGCTGGAATAGACACCAAGAGCTCATTCGGTGCGCTGCGCGTGACGTCATAGGCCGCCGCCCGGTCCTGTTGCGAAGGGCGCAACGTTCCGCCCGGCGGCAGCTTCAGAGTAAGCGTTTTTTTCGCGCCCTGGCCGTGCACGCGGCCCATATAGGCCGGCAGGAAGAGAACCTCGCGGTCGCCTTCCTGACGAACCAGGCGTCCGAGCCAGTAAGCGATCTGGATCTTTGTAAGACCGGCGGGCAGATCTGCAGAGCAGTCTTTGCAGTGCTCCGCTCCTATGTAGATCGAATAGCCGGGCACATTATTTTCCCGGGAATAATATTCGTCGAGTCCGTCGCGCCGGGCTGCGGCCAATTGGAAATCTCGCCAGTGGACACCACCCGCAGCATCCACGAAACGTTGAGGGATATCGACGTAGACGCCGCCGTAATTCATCGCCAATTTTACCGCGATGTCGAAGTGCTCCGACACAAAGGCAGTGCCGTCGGTGTAGACTTCAACCGTACTGTTTGCCGACTGGACGGTGAACTCCTTGTCAAAATCGCTGCACGAGGTCAGCAGGACCAGCATCGAGCATAAGCTGAGCCATGCTAAAAGACGCAACATCCTGGCGGCGGAATTCTCATCTGAAAATTTAAAGTAAAGAAAATCGTTCTTCAAAAGAGATACCGAAGCTTGCATTGTCGCAACAGCTGACAACGTAGTGATGGTTTGCGCAATACAAAAGAAGTCTGGCCTTGGAGCGACGGAAATTTTCGAGAGTGCTTACGCCGCCTCGCTCGTCAGTTGAGGCCGCCGGCATTCTCCGCTGTCGTCAAACGCCGATATGCGTGAGAATTCGAGCCGCCGTCTGCTCGGGCGAAAGGTCCGTCGTATCAATTTCGACTGTGTGTTCAGCCAGTCCGCGCAACAGTTTATAGTTTGCCCGGAGCTGTTGCAGCTTCACCGTATCCGTCAGCTTGAGCGCCTCGGATCGGCCGGGAGAGATGAGGCGCCTGGCATTCTCCTCCGGCGCGCAATCGAGGAGAACCGCGACCAGATCCGCGCCTCTGGCGGCAGCCAGATCGCGATACCAGGAGAACATCGCACTATCATGCTCGTCATCGGCAAGAGCATCGGTAAAGACGAAACTTTCAGCCGGATCAGCGCGCACGGCATGGTCGAAAAAAGCTCGCCGAATCTGCTCACGCAGAGATAGATGCAGAGGGTTGCTGCGGGCGAAAAGCGCTTCGGCTGGATTAAGCAGCGTGTGATTGTCGATAAGCCGCGCGCCGATTCTTTTCGCCAGCAGGCGGCCGATGGTCAGCTTCCCGGTGCCTGGCCAGCCGTTGATATGGACGATACGGCCGGCAGGCTTTTGCGTCATGCCGCCTCTTTCGACAGGTTGACGCCGCCGGCGTCGGTCAGCAGGAAGGCTTCGCCGCAGGCCTTGGCGAGCGTGCGCACCCGCAGGATGTAGCTCTGGCGCTCGGTAACCGAGATGACGCCGCGTGCGTCGAGCAGGTTGAAGACGTGGCTGGCCTTGATGCACTGGTCATAGGCCGGGAAGACGCATTTGTGCAGGCGCTGATTGTCGCTTTGGCCCGGCGCGCCGGCATCGAGCAGCGCCCGGCATTCCTTCTCGGCATCGATGAAATGGCGATGCAGCATTTCGGTATTGGCGAATTCGAAATTGTGACGCGAATATTCCTGCTCGGCCTGCAGGAAGACGTCGCCATAGCTGATCTTCTCGTCGCCTTCGCGGCCGTTGAAATTGAGGTCGTAGACATTGTCAACGCCCTGGACATACATGGCGAGGCGCTCGAGACCGTAGGTCAGTTCGCCTGCGACCGGCGCGCATTCGATGCCGCAGACCTGCTGGAAATAGGTGAATTGCGAGACTTCCATGCCGTCGCACCAGCATTCCCAGCCGAGGCCCCAGGCGCCGAGCGTCGGGCTTTCCCAATCGTCCTCGACGAAACGGATGTCGTGCAGCAGCGGATCGAGGCCGATCGCCGCGAGCGAACCGAGATAGAGTTCCTGCAGATTGGGCGGATTCGGCTTCAGGATGACCTGATACTGGTAATAATGCTGCAGCCGGTTCGGGTTTTCGCCATAGCGGCCATCCGACGGGCGCCGGGAGGGCTGGACGTAAGCCGCTTTCCACGGCTTGGGGCCGAGGGCGCGCAAGGTCGTTGCCGGGTGGAAGGTGCCGGCACCGACCTCCATGTCGTAGGGCTGCAGCACCGCGCACCCCTTGTCCGCCCAGTAGCTATGCAGGGTCAGGATCAGCGCCTGAAAGGAGCGCTTCGGGTTCATATGGTCTGGGGGAGCTGACATGGGATGGCACCGCTGGCTTGGGAATTATCGGCGCGACAGGTGCCATGGAGGGCGGCAGGGGTCAAGGGTTTTGCGGCGTCAGGCGGCTGTCAGATGCTGATATGGAAGAAGACCAAAAGCTGCCCCTCACCCTAACCCTCTCCCCGTAAACGGGGCGAGGGGACGTGCCCTGCGAAAGGTTAGTGAGGAACGGAGAGGGTGCGGCACGGTCCCTTCGCCCCGCAGGCGGGGAGAAGGTGCCGGCAGGCGGATGAGGGGCCGACGCAGCCACTACTCCTGTTATTCCTCATCCCGCTTCAGCCGGTACTCCCCGGTCACGGGGTCCTTGACCAGCGTGCCGATCGCGCCGGTCTGGCGTTCCTTTTCGGCGCGGCGCGATTTTTCGGTGAGCTTGCGGGCATCGGAGACGAAGCGGCGGTAGAGCCACCAGGCTGAGAACACCAGGACCAGGATCGTGATAAGCTGTGCCATGCCCCTCTCTTGCTCCTCTCAAAGCCCGAAGCGGCTCCACAATGCTCTCTCTTCCGCCGCTTCGACAAGTCCTGTTGCGAGACCTGCCCCCGCGCCTTCGAGTGTAACAGGCGATACGCCGGGAATGCGACGGCCGAAGAGGCCGCGGCCGGCGGTGACGAGTTCCAGCCGCGTCTTCTGGCCGTAGCGCCGCTTCAATTCCTGGCGCATGTCGCCGAGGCCATCGATGAGGCCAAGCTCGAGGCCGCGGGTGCCGCTCCAGAACAAGCCGGAAAACACCGTCGCATCATCCGTCAGCTTGCCGGCGCGGCGCTCGCGCACCATTGCGATGAAGACCTGGTGGATTTCGAGCTGCAGGCTCTTGAGGTACTCGATATCCTTTTCCTTTTCCGGCTGGAACGGATCGAGGATCACCTTGTTTTCGCCGGCCGTATAGACGCGGCGCTCGACGCCGATCTTCTTCAGGAGTTCGGGAAAGCCGAAACCGCCGGAGACGACGCCGATCGAGCCGACTATCGAGGTGGCGTCGGCGATGATCTCGTCGCCGGCAAGCGCGATCATGTAACCGCCGGAAGCGGCGACATCCTCGACGAAGACCAGCACCTTCTTCTGCTTTTCCCGGGCGAGCTCGCGGATGCGGGTGAAGATCAGTCGGGACTGGACCGGCGAGCCGCCCGGCGAATTGATTGTTATGGCAACGGCCGGCGCCTCCTTCATGGCGAAGGCCTTTTCCAGGACGGGGGCGACATTGGCGAGATTGAGGGTGGGGCGGAACTGACCGCCGCCGCTGATGATCGCGCCCTGCAGCCTGACGACGGGAATGGTGAGGCCCTCTTTGCGGAACCGTTTCGGCAGCAGCTTTCTCAAGAATCCGGCCATTTCCCATCCTTCGCTTCGGGTCGCACGATCGTCATTTCGCAATCGCATCCATGTATGCGCTGGAACGACAAACGCAATGGCCGCGTTCCTGAAAAACACCGGATTGATTTTCTTGTTGCGAATGACTTGCATTATCATTCTAATCGGTCATAGTGCACGGACGATAACTAGGTGGAAATGGCATGGACGCTCTCAATCCCAATGCAAACAGCGGCTGGCGGCACGAACGCGGCGAGGCGTCGCTGTCGGATGTCTACCGCACTGTCGGAACGGGGCGTCACAGCTCGATGTGGCGACGGGCGGCAGCCTTTGCCGGGCCGGGCTACATGGTCGCAGTCGGCTACATGGACCCGGGCAACTGGGCGACCTCGCTCGCCGGCGGTTCGAAATTCGGCTATGCACTGCTCACCGTCGCACTGCTTTCCAACCTGATGGCAATCGTGCTGCAATCACTCTGCGCGCGCCTGGCGATCGCCTCCGGCCGCGACCTCGCGCAGGCCTGCCGCGACGCCTTCCCCAAATGGGTTTCAGTGCCGCTCTGGGCCTTTGCGGAAATCGCCATCATCGCGACCGACATTGCCGAGGTGATCGGCACGGCAATCGGTCTCAATCTGCTGTTCGGCATTCCGCTTGAGCTCGGCGTTCTCATCACCGCCCTCGATGTCTTTCTGATCCTCTTCCTGCAGAGGCTCGGCTTCCGCTGGGTGGAAGCCTTCATCATCGCGTTGCTTGGGGTAATCGCGCTCTGCTTCGGCGTGCAGATCTTTCTTGCCGATCCGCAATGGGGCGCCGTCATCGCCGGCTTCTTCCCGACGACCGAGATCGTCACCAACCCGGAAATGCTCTATCTGGCGCTCGGCATCCTCGGTGCGACCGTCATGCCGCACAATCTCTATCTGCACTCCGGCATCGTGCAGACGCGGGCCTATGGTCACACGATTCCTGAGAAGAAGGAGGCGCTGACCTATGCGACGATCGACTCCACCGTCGCGCTCTGTTTCGCGCTGCTGATCAATGCCTCGATCCTGATCCTTGCAGCCGCCGCCTTCAATGCCAATGGCAAGACCGATGTCGTCGAGCTCGGCAACGCCTATGCGCTGCTGTCGCCGCTGCTTGGCCTCGCCATCGCCCCGACGCTCTTCGGCATCGCGCTTCTCTGCTGCGGCCTCAACTCGACGGTGACGGCGACGCTTGCCGGCCAGATCGTCATGGAAGGCTTCCTCAAGATCCGGCTGAAACCCTGGGTGCGCCGGCTGATCACCCGCGCTATCGCCATCGTGCCGGCGGCGGTCGTCACCATCTGGTACGGCAACCAGGGCACGGCTGAACTGCTGATCCTCACGCAGGTCGTGCTCAGCCTGCAGCTTTCCTTCGCCGTCTTCCCGCTGGTGATGTTCACCGCCAGCCGGGCCAAGATGGGCGAACTCGTGGCGCCGCGCTGGCTGAGCGGCATCGCCTATGTGATTGCGGTCGTGATCGCTGGGCTGAACGTCAAGCTGCTCTTCGACTTCGTCACCGGCTAGAGGTTCGAAGCCTGGAATGGGCCGCCCGGCCATTGTTGAAATCGTCGACCAGAGGGGAGAATTTGTGGCTTCCCTCTTCGTGCATGATGAGGGCCGCGCGCAGCGACAGCCGCGCCCGTGAGCCCTTGATGGCGGTCACCAGGATACGGACGGCATTTTCCCCGGGGCGCGGATGGATGGCCGTCACCTCGATGCCGCCAAAGCGGCGGCCGCAGGCATCGATGATCTCTGCTATCGACTGGGGTCTGGCGATCAGCGACAATTGCCCGCCCGGGATCATGATGGCGCCGGCCGTGCGGATCCAGCTTTCGAACAGACCGTCGGTCATCGCATGAGCTTCGGCCTTCAGCGCATCGGGCGTGCGCCGGTCGCCGGCATCGTTGAAGGGCGGGTTCATGATCACGTGATGGAAGCTTTCATCGGCAAGGCCGGCATCGTTGCGCGCCTTGGCGGTCAGCGCTACATCGGCCTCGACGACACTGAGGCGGGCGGCGAGATGGGCGTTTTCCGGCAACAGGATGCTGCGGCGGGCATATTCGGCCATCTCGGCAGAGCGTTCGAAGAGCACCACTTGCGCCTTGGGAAGGCGCGAGGCGACGGCAAGGCCGGCGGCACCGGCGCCGGCGCCGAGATCGGCCACCCTGATCGCGCGATCGTCGGCGACGAGGGCGGCCAGCAGCATCGCATCCATGCCGGCGCGATGACCCCTGCCCTTCGGCTGCACCAGATGAAAGGCGCCGCGATGGAAGGCATCGATGGTTTCAGCCGGTCCGCCGGTCATCGTCCGCTCACGTCCTGTCGCGCAGCTCGCCGCCGAGGCCGGCATCGATCAGAATGCGGCGGGCCCGGTCGGCCATGTCCTCATCCACCAGCAGGCGGCGCGGCAGCATGCCGAGCGAGCCTTCCAGCACGCTCATGCCCTGATCGGCGATGAAGCAGTGAATTCCGGCATCCTTCATCAGGCTCTCGGCGAAGGAGAGCAGAACGGGATCGTTGGCGCGGATAAGTTCATGCATTTGCCGTCTTTTTCCTTCCAATTTCGGCTGGCGCGACAATTCACCCCTTGCCGCGTCCATCGCCCCTTTCTATTGTCAGATGCAATGAGTGAACAGGAGTCCGGGTCGTTGGGCGTGGTCATACCGCTTGAAGAAAGCAAAAACAAACTGGCATCCATCAAGCCGCTGGTCGATCTCACCCGGGCTGACATGGAGCGGGTGAACCAGCTCATTCTGTCCAAGGCCGGCTCCGACGTGCAGATGATCCCCGAAGTGGCGAACCATCTGATCTCATCAGGCGGCAAGCGGCTGCGGCCGATGCTGACGCTGGCGGCCGCCTCGCTGTTCGACTATCGCGGCGAAAACCACATCAAGCTCGCCACCTCGGTCGAATTCATGCATACGGCAACGCTGCTGCATGACGACGTCGTCGACGAAAGCGACCTGCGCCGCGGCAAATCGACTGCGCGGATGATCTGGGGCAACCAGGCAAGCGTGCTGGTCGGCGACTTCCTGCTCGGCCAGGCCTTCCGCATGATGGTCGATGTCGGCTCGCTCGATGCGCTCGACGTCCTGTCTTCCGCGGCCTGCGTGATTGCCGAAGGTGAAGTGCTGCAGCTTTCCGTCGCCAAGAACATGGAGACGACGGAGGACGATTATCTCTCCGTCATCCGCGCCAAGACGGCGGCTCTCTTTGCGGCTGCCGCCGAAGTCGGGCCGATCGTTGCCGATGCCGGCCGCTCCGGCCGCAATGCGCTGAAATCCTACGGCATGAATCTCGGCCTCGCCTTTCAGCTCGTCGACGACGCGCTCGACTATGGCGGCAAGGCCGCCGATCTCGGCAAGAATGTCGGTGACGATTTCCGCGAAGGCAAGATCACGCTGCCCGTCATCCTCGCCTATCGCCGCGGCACTGCGGAGGAGCGCGCCTTCTGGCGTGATGCGATCGAGGCCGGCAACAGCAGCGACGCCAACCTGGAAAAAGCGCTCGGGCTGATCACCAAATACGGCACGCTGAGCGACACGATCGGCCGGGCGGTCCATTACGGCACGATCGCGCGGGACGCGCTGGCGCCGCTACCCGATACGGTATGGAAATCCGCTCTGATGGAAGTGATCGACTTCTGCATCGAGCGCGTCAATTGATCGAACGCCGCGATCGAGGCTGATTTTCTTGCAGCGCCGCTCCAAAAAAGCCATCCTGTTATGACTCAGTGATGACGACTGATTTGCGACCGGCAGCGGCCGGACGCTCTCGAAGAAAGGTTTTCTAATGCGGCAGAGAATTGCCATCCGTCTCCTTACGAGCGCAGCGCTGGCGGCTGTCCTTTCGCTTGGCGGCGTCGCCGGCGTGAGTGCCGAAGATGCGGCCAAGGCGGGCGATGCCGGCAAAGCCGAGAGCTTCTTCGATGCCGATAACGTCACCACGTTCTCAGGCGCCTTCCTCGCCGCGCGCACAGCCGATGTCGATCACGATTACGAGACCGCGATCGCGCTCTACAAGAAGGCGCTGCAGATCGAACCCGGCAATCCCGAGATCCGTCAGCGGCTGATGATCTCGCTGCTGCTCAACGGCGACATCAAGGAAGGCGTCAAATACGCCAATGATCTGAAGAGCGATCCTTCGGTCGAGCGTATCACCACGATCGTGCGCGCCATGGATGCCGTGCGCCGCGACGACTACAAGACAGCCGAGTCGATCCTGAAATATAAGGGTCCGAACGATCTCGACCGGATGATGAACGACCTGCTGCTCGCCTGGGCCCGCGTCGGCGCCGGCCGCGGCAAGGAAGCGCTCGCCATGGTCGAGAAGATGAAGGGGCCGGACTGGTTCCGCATCTTTCAGAACTACAATGCCGGCGCGATCGCCGTCGTTACCGGCGATGTGAAGTCGGCCCGCCAGCATCTCAACGACGCCGTGCTCGACAAGGAAGGCGGGGCGACGGCGCCCGACACCTTCATGCGCGCGGTGATGGCGCTTGCCCGCCTGGAGGCGGCGCAGGGCAATAAGCAGAAGGCGCTCGATGCGGTTTCCGTCGGCGATAATCTGCTGCCGAACTACGCGCCGCTGAATGCGCTGCGCGACAGCATCGAGAAGGGCGAGAAGCAGGAGCAGCAGGTCAAGACGGCCGAAGAAGGCGCCGCCGGCGTGCTCTTCTCCGTCGGCGGTGCTCTGAACCGCGATGGCGCCGAGGATATCGTCTCTCTCTACCTGCAGACCGCGAAGGCGCTCGACCCCAACAGCGCCGATACACTGGTGCTGCTCGGCGGCATCGCCGAAAAGCAGAACCAGATGGACCGCGCCATCTCCCTCTATAAGAAGGTGCCGGAAGATTCGCCGATGCGGCGCATCTCCGAGCTTCAACTCGGCCTCGCCCTTGCCCAGGGCGGCAAGGTCGACGAGGCGCGCAAGCACCTGCAGGCGCTGATCGCCTCCGATCCGAAGGATATCCGCAGCTACCTCGCCTATGGCAGCGTGCTCTCCGACGCCAAGGACTACGAGGCGATGGCCGCCAATTACGACAAGGCGGTCGAAGTGATCGGCCCAATCCCCGGCCGCGCCAACTGGAGCGTCTTCTTCCAGCGCGGCATTGCCTATGAGCGGCTGAAGAAGTGGGACCAGGCCGAACCGAATTTCCGAAAAGCCCTGGAGCTCAACCCCGACCAGCCGCAGGTGCTGAACTATCTCGGCTATTCCTGGATCGACATGAACCGGAATCTCGACGAAGGCCTCGCCATGATCAAGAAGGCTGTCGATCTTCGCCCTGACGACGGCTACATCATCGATTCGCTCGGCTGGGCCTATTTCCGCCTTAACCGCTTCGACGACGCCGTCGACGAGCTGGAGCGGGCTGCGCAGATCAAGGCCGGCGACGCGACGATCAACGACCATCTCGGCGATGCCTACTGGCGGGTCGGGCGCAAGCTCGAAGCAGTCTACCAGTGGAACCGGGCGCTCGCCTCCGAGCCTGAAGCGGCCGAAATTCCGAAGATCAAGGAAAAGATCGCAAACGGCCTGCCCGCTAGCGACGATGCCAAGGCGGCCGACAAGAAGCAACCGGATCCGGCGCCGGTCACGCCGCCGCCGGTCGACAAGAAGTCCTGACGGGCGCGACCGATGCCTGAGCAGGGCTTGGCCGACGCTTTCGGCGTCACCGAAGAGGCGCGCGCGAAGATCAATCTCGCCCTGCATGTGACGGGCCAGCGGCCGGACGGCTATCACATGCTCGATATGCTGGTGACCTTCGCAGATTGCGGCGACCGGCTGGGCTTCCTGCCCGCGCAGGCCGACGCCTTCACCCTGTCGGGCCGCTTCGGAGAGACGCTTGCCGGCGACGGCGACACCAACCTTGTAATCAGAGCGCGCGATCTCCTGCGCGAGGCTGTCGGCGCCCTTGCCTTCCCTGTTCACATCCATCTCCAGAAGAACCTGCCCGTTGCATCCGGCATCGGCGGCGGCTCGGCCGATGCGGCGGCGACCCTGCGGGGGCTGATGCGCCTCTGGGGCTTGCGATTGCCGGTGGAGACGCTGGCGGCGCTGGCGCTGAAGCTCGGCGCCGACGTGCCCATGTGCCTCGAGAGCCGGCCGCTGATTGCCCGCGGCATCGGGGAGGAGATCGAAGCCGTGCCCGATCTGCCGGCCTTTGCCATGGTGCTGGCCAACCCGCTGAAGGGGGTTTCGACGCCGGAGGTTTTCCGGCGGCTCACGGCAAAGAACAATTCACCCCTGAGGCTCGCACACACCGAAGACTGGCTTGCGGCGATCGGCGCGGCTCGCAACGACCTGGAGCCACCGGCACGCCAAGCCGTGCCCGAAATCGCGGCGATCTCGGCGATGCTGCAGGCTGAGGGCGCTCTTCTTGCCCGCATGTCCGGCTCCGGCGCCACCTGCTTCGGGATCTTCGCCGATATGGCCGCCGCGCGCGATGCGACGGCGGCTCTTCACGAGGCGCAGCCCGACTGGTATTTCCAGGCGACGGAAACGGTTTCGGGAGGCATGTGATGGCAGGTTTGGACGAAAAACGGCCCTTCATCGCCGTCGGCATAGCCGTCCTCACCGTCTCGGATACGCGCACGCCGGAGACGGACAAGTCCGGCGATACGCTGGCGGTGCGGATCGCCGAGGCCGGCCACAGGCTGGTCGAGCGGGCGATCGTGCCCGACGACCGGGAGAAAATCGCCGCTCAGGTCAAAGCCTGGACCGAGCGTGATGAGATCGATGTCGTTATCACCACGGGCGGCACCGGCTTTACCGGCCGAGACGTGACGCCCGAGGCGCTGGAGCCGCTGTTCGAAAAGCGCATGGATGGCTTTTCCGCTGTCTTCCACCGTATCTCCTATGACAAGATCGGCACGGCGACCATCCAGTCGCGCGCCACCGCGGGCGTTGCCAACTCCACCTTCATCTTCGCCCTGCCCGGCTCGCCCGGAGCCTGCCGGGACGCCTGGGACGGCATATTGAAAGCACAGCTCGACTATCGGAGCGTGCCTTGCAACTTTGTCGAGATCATGCCGCGCCTGGACGAGCATCTGAAACGCGGCGCAAAGAAATAGACTGGCGCTGCCGTTACAGTGCCGCGATCGCGCCGTCGAAAACCCGATTTAGACTTTCGAGGCCGACGCGCTGGCCTTTGTTATGTGGCAATGCCCGGCAGAGCCGGCATCGAATCCCAGCTATCACCCGACAGCAGAATGCAACTTATGCCGTGGACATCCGTGACGACGAGCGTCCAGGTGCCGCTTTTGGCGGCATAGACCTCGAGAACGGCGTTTTGGTTGATCAGGCCGACGGCGGTGAGCTTCTCACCGAAATTCCTGTCGAGGAAACTGACGACGTCGGGTCGGCCTGCGCAACTGAGCATCGTCTGCGATGCTGCCGAATTCGGATGCGCGATCACCAATGTCGGCAATATGACGGCCAGCAGGCCGTAGATCCTACCGCGTACGCCGTAGATCCTACCGCGCATGCGGTAAATCCTACCGCTTGGCATGACGCACCTCCTTTCGCCGGAAACCCGGCAGAAGAGGAGATTTTTCGCCGACCTGTTCTGCCGTTCACCGGCATTCCACGGCATCCGTTGCGAAGCGCGGCGCTTCGGCGGCGCCATGTCTGAATTATAGCGCGAAATTCTATTGGACGCCATCTTTGCGCGACGAGGGGAGGAGTACAGAATTGCTTCGAAGATCCAGAGGCCCGCCCCTCATCCGCCTGCCGGCACCTTCTCCCCGTAAACGGGGCGAAGGGGATATGCCGCGACCTCTCCGTTCCCCGCTGACCTCTCGTACGGCACGTACCCTCGCCCCGTTTACGGGGAGAGGGTTAGGGTGAGGGGCAGCCGAAGGCGCGAAGGCAGCTTTGGATGACGGAGAGCAGAATTGCTTATCGGGCGGCGCGAGTGACCCAGGAAGGAATGAGCTCGCTGGCGAGTTTGCGCGGTTTCTGGCCTCTGACGAAGTCGGCAACAGGCATCCCGCTTCTGGCGGCGGCGAGCGCCAGGTTCTTCGGCATCAACAAGCCAAGCTCCAGCGGCGGTCGACCGCGGGCAACACGCTGGAAGAACGGCCGTCGATAGCCGCGCGACGCGGCAAAGCGCGCGGGTGTCTTATTCAGCGCCACATATTCGGCGATCTCATCGATCCAGCCGGCCTGCGGCCTGGCGCCCGGCTCGATAAAGAGCAGCCATTCGCCTCGGGCGGAGCGCACGATGTCCTTGATATCCCACTGTGAATGGAAACGGCAGCCAGCGGCGTCGGCGACCCGCGAGGTGCCGTCGCGCGAGCCGTGATCAAGCACGATCACATCGCTGACGAGTCCTTCCACCGCGCCTGCCACCAATACCGATAAGGTCTGCGCCAGTTCGGATTCCTGATCCTGGCATTCGAGAACAACCGTCAACATCGATTATTCATAATGCGCCGCACAATTTTTTGCCAGCACCGTTTTGCGTATTTTGTTCTTGCATTGTTCTCATTTTACCGATAGGAATTTAATCATCACAAACGGGCGGAGACAACGGCTTTCCGCTGCGGGAGAATCCGATGAGAGAGCAGTCCCTGGCAGGGCAGGCCGCATTCGCGCCTGCCAATACGGCAGATATTGCCGATGCGATGATCGTGTCCTCCGGTCTTCGGGTCGAGGTTGACCGGCGGCGCGGGCGTGGAGCGGGACTGAACCCAACAGGCCGGTTCGAAGCGCTGCAGCGGGAGACCTTCGACGACGGTTGGCAAACGCTGGAAGAACTGCCACCGTTCAAGACCGAGGTTCAGATCGAAAAGCCGCGCACCGCGATTACACGCAATGAATCGCCGGACCTTTCCTTCGACCGCTCGATCAATCCCTATCGCGGCTGCGAGCACGGCTGCATCTATTGTTTCGCCCGCCCGACGCACGCCTATATGGGGCTTTCGGCGGGGCTCGATTTCGAGACGAAGCTCTTCGCCAAGCCCGATGCGGCGAAGCTCTTGGAGCGGGAGCTCGCCAAGCCGGGGTACAAGGTGAGGGTGATCGCGATCGGCACCAATACCGACCCCTATCAACCGATCGAGAAGGAATGGCGCATTATGCGCGGCATCCTCGAGGTGCTGAACAAGGCGAACCATCCGGTGTCGATCGTCACCAAGTCGGCGATGATCCTGCGCGATCTCGACATTCTGCAGGAGATGGCCGGCAAGAACCTGGTGCGCGTCGGCATCTCGGTCACCACGCTCGACCGCAAGCTTGCCCGGGCGATGGAACCGCGCGCCGCCACGCCGCCGCGACGGTTGGAGACCATTCATGCGCTGTCTGAGGCAGGGATCCAGACTGCCGTCATGGCCGCTCCGCTGATCCCGGCGCTGAACGACCACGAATTGGAGCGCATTCTGGAATCGGCGAAGGCTGCCGGCGCGACCGAGGCGAGTTATGTCATCCTCAGGCTGCCGCTTGAAGTCAGCCCGCTCTTTCGCGACTGGTTGCTGCAGCACTATCCCGATCGTTACCGGCACGTGATGTCGCTGGTGCGCTCGATGCGCGGCGGCAAGGATTACGACGCCGAATTCGGCAAGCGCATGAAGGGCGCCGGTCCCTATGCCTGGCAGATCGCCCGGCGCTTCGAAATGGCGGCGAGACGCTTCGAGCTGACACGCCGCAGCGTGCCCTTGCGCGACGATCTGTTCGTGCCACCGGATGGCAGCGGCGTACAGCTGTCGCTGCTCTGATTTTTTAAGCTTGCGCATCGGCTGCTCAGAAAATCCGCCCTGTTTTCGAGCCCCGAGCGCAATTTCCGCGGATGGCCCTGACCGCCTCCATCCGCCGGACCGTCCCCGGCCGCCGCCCTGATCCGGGGACTTGCGGGAAATCGGGTTGGCGTGCGAGGTTCAGCCGCATGAAACGTCGCACGCCACCCGATTCTCCCCTGCTTTTCGACACGGTCCCTCTCGTGCCGGATTTCAAGCTCGAGCTCAAAGCCCGCAAGGCCGGCCACTGGCCGGTCGCCGGCGCCGACGAGGCAGGCCGCGGGCCGCTGGCGGGGCCCGTGGTGGCCGCTGCGGTCATCCTCGATCCGAAGCGCATCCCTGAAGGCCTCAACGATTCCAAGCAGCTCTCGGCCCAGCGGCGCGAAGAACTCTTCGCGCAGATCCTGGCGACGGCGACGGTTTCCATCGCCTCCTCCAGCTCGACCCGGATCGACGAAACGGACATACGCAAGGCAAGCCTTGACGCGATGCGCCGCGCCATCTGCAGCCTCGCCACTCCCGCAAGCTACGTCCTGACAGATGGGCTTGATGTGCCGCCCGGCCTCGATTGCCCAGGACAGGCCGTGGTCAAGGGTGACGCCCGCTCGGTTTCTATCGCCGCCGCCTCTATCGTCGCCAAGGTGACGCGCGATCGGATGATGGCGCGGGCGCATCATGTATTTCCCGATTACGGTTTTGCGGCCCACGCCGGCTACGGCACGGCGCAGCACCGCGCCGGCATTGAACAGCACGGCCCCTGCTCCCTGCACCGGATGAGCTTTCGGCCACTGCGGAAGGACGGCGACGAGCCTGAGATGGACGAACTGCTTTCGGAATAGTCGCCGAAAAAAGATCGGCATATTCCGCCTTTGGACTGGCGATCAGCCCCTCATCCGGCTGCCGCCACCTTCTCCCCGCATGCGGGAGAAGGGGATATACCGCACCCTCTCCGTTCCCCTCTTAGTCTAGCTCTCGCAGACACGTCCACTGTTCCCTCGGGACGGAGAGCGTAAGGCCATCCGAGAGCGAGCTGCAAAAGGACAGAGTGGAGGGGGAAGGTGGCGGCGGCCGGATGAGGGGCGGACGCCGGAGCAGGGACGCTACACTGCCTCCGCACGAGGCCAAGCAAAGAACAGGCCTTATCACCAAAGAAAAAGGCCGGGACATGCCCGGCCTTTCCTTATTCCAGTCGATACTGCTCAGTTGAGCCGTGTCTTGACCTGTCCGACGGCGTTGCCGAAGAGCTCGGACTGGACCTTGCCGTCGGCCTTCTTGGCGAGCACCGTTTCTGCGGCCGCGATGGCAAGGTCGACGGCGGCGGAACGCACCGCCTTCATCGCATCGGCCTCGGCCTGCTTGATCTTCTGCTCCGAGAGCGCCGTGCGGTTGGCGACGAATTCTTCCGTCTTCTTCTTCGCCTCGGCTGTCAGCATCTCGGCTTCGCGCTCAGCGGCGGCAACGATATGGGCCGCTTCCGCTTCCGCTTCCTTGCGCTTGCGCTGGTATTCAGCGAGCAGATGCTGGGCTTCCTCGCGCAGGCGCTTGGCTTCGGCCAATTCATTGCGGATCTGGTCGGCGCGGTCGTCAAGCGAGCGTGCCATCATGCCCGGAACCTTCAGATAGACGACCAGCGCCAGAAAGAGGACGAGGCCGACAAAGGCGAAGAAAGTCGCGTCGAAATGAAATTCCATCGATCAAGCCTCCTTCTTGGCGGCCGCGACGGCGGCGGCGACATCTGCCTGCGCAGCGCTGCTGCCGATCAGCTGTTCGACGACGGCGGCTGCCGTTTCCTCGGCAATGGTGCCGACGTCGGCGAAGGCCTTGGCCTTGATGTCGGCGATCCGGGCTTCCGCAGCCTTGATCTTTTCCGACAGGCTGGCCTCGACGGTGCGGCGATCCTCTTCGGCCTTGACCTTGGCAGCGTCGCGGGCGGCGGAACCGATCGCGTGGGATTTGGCGCGGGCAGCGGCCAGTTCACCTTCATAGGTCTCGACGGCGGCATCGGCTTCCGCCTTCAGGCGGCCTGCTTCTTCCAGGTCCTGGGAGATGCGCGTGTGGCGCTGGTCGAGGATGGCCCCGATGCGCGGCGCAATGACCTTTTGCATAAGGAGGTAGAAGACGCCGAACGTAATCACCAGCCAGAGCAGCTGGGATGCGTAGGTCGTCGAATCGAAAGGCGGGAACGGGCCGCGGGCGTGTTCGCCTTCGGCAACACCGGTCTCGGTATGGACCTCGCCTGCGGCCGGAGCGGCATGCGCATCCGTGCCGGTCGCTGCCGCCGGTGCTTCTTCAGCGTAAGCCGGGGTCACAAAAAACATGCTCACCTCCAGGTGGACTGCAAATGCAAAGGATCACGGCTTGCGGTCGCAGGCCGTGATCCATCTATTCGCCGATATCAGACAGCGAAGAGGAGGAGGAGAGCGACGAGCAGCGAGAAGATGCCCAGAGCTTCCGTAACGGCGAAGCCGAATACCAGACGGCCGAACTGGCTGTCAGCAGCAGACGGATTGCGCAGAGCGCCGGAGAGGTAGCTGCCGAAGATATTGCCGAGGCCGAGAGCCGTACCGGCCATACCAAAGCAAGCCAGGCCTGCACCGATGAACTTTGCTGCTTCCGCTTCCATGTTGAACTCCTTTGAAATGGTTGTTGCGGCGAATGACTGACGCCCTGGAGACGTCGTTGTCGTTATCCTTAGTGCCCGCCCGGATGGATTGCGTCGTTGAGGTACATGCAAGTCAGCACCGCGAAGACGTAAGCCTGAAGGAAGGCGACGAGGAACTCGAGACCGGTCAGGGCGACGGTCATGATGAGAGGAAGAACGGCGCCGCCGACACCGACCGCACCGAGGGTTCCAAGCGAGGCGACGAAGCCTGCGAACACCTTCAGCGTGATGTGACCGGCGAGCATGTTGGCGAAAAGACGAACGGAGAGCGAAATCGGACGGGACAGGAAGGAAATGATTTCGATCGAGACGACCAGCGGCAGCAATATGCCGGGCACGCCCGAGGGCACGAAGACATTCAGGAAGTGGAAGCCGTGCTTATAGAAACCGTAGGCGAGCACCGTACTGATGACGAGAATCGCCAGCGCGAAGGTGACGATGATCTGGCTGGTGATCGTGAAGAAATAGGGGAACATGCCGAGCAGGTTCGCCGTCAGCACGAACATGAAGAGCGAAAAGACCAGCGGGAAGAACTTCATCCCCTGCTTGCCCGCGCCCTCCTTCAGCATATTGGCGATGAATTCATAGGACATTTCCGCGACCGACTGCGAACGGCCGGGCACGATGGCGCGGTTCGAGGTCGAGAAGTAAAGGAAGCCTGCGGCAACGGCTGCCGAAGCGACCATGAAGAGCGATGCGTTGGTGAACGAAAAATCAATTCCGCCGATTTCGATCGGCACAATCTTCTGGATCAGGAACTGATGAGTCGGATCGTTAGACACCGCTTGTTCTCTCTCTTTGGCCCGCAGGACGCGGGGTCATTGCACTGGACCGGGACCGGCCCCCTATTTCTTGTCGTCCTTGTCCAGAGGGTGGGCCACCACCCCCGCAGAACGCAGCACGTTCAGAACGCCGGCACAGAATCCGAGAAGCAGAAGAACAATCAACCCCCAAGGCGCCGTGCCAACAAAACGGTCGAGAAGATAGCCAAGGACGGCGCCGACGACGATCGCGGAAATGAACTCGCTGGAAAGCTTCATCGCCTGGGCATAACCTTTGCGGCTTTCCTCGGCGCGGGCTTCGCTTGCCTCTTCCACTTTCGCCTCTACGCGCTTGGTCGCGAGTTCCGCTTCCAGCTGCGCACGGCGCTTCTCAAGACTTTCCTCGCGGTCGTCCGCCATGGATCTCTCCTCGCCTGCCCGTCGCCCGCACTCCCGCTACCCCGGTCATTCGGACCCCGGACGCGAAGGTTGAGAACCTTCCGGCCCGTTCTGAAGTCGCGCGCAACATAGTTTTAGGGCTTGGTATAGTCAAGGCGTAGACGGCTTCTGTCCAGCCAGAAAATAAATTTGTGAAATCAAAGGGATAAGTCGATTTCCGGCCGAGCGCGCAAATTCGACGGAAAGAATCCGCTTTTGGGGGCGGAAAATCGGCATCGCCCAACGCTTTCTCTCAGCTCCAGCCGCCGCCATAGGTGCGATAGAAGACGTGAAGACCGATGCGCCCGACCTTTTCCATGGTCTTTGCCCATTTCGGGCGGACGTAAACGGCATGGTAGTGCGTCGCCGACCCCACCTGCGGCAGCCAGATTCTGCCTGATGTCACCGCCATGGCCACGTCGCGGGCGACCCGCCAGTGATATTGCGAATTCACCCGGTCCTTAATGGCGTCGCAGGCGAAGGAAAACTGGCAGCGGTTGCGCCAATCCTCGTTCTGGTAGACGACGCCGCAGATGCTCTTGGGATAGGCGGGGTTGCGAACGCGGTTGAGTATGACCTGGGCGACGGCCGCCTGGCCCTTCACCGATTCCCCGCGCGCCTCGAAATATATGCCTGAGGCAAGGCATTGCTGCTCGCGGGCGGAAAAGACGCTCGGCGGCAGCACGCTTGCGGCCCAGGCGTGGTCGCCCGGACCGATCTGGGGGACGAAGCGGCCGCTTTCCGGTTCGTTCAGGATCGAATCGAAGGGCGACTGGCGGGCATAATCCGGTGCCGCCGGCGCATAGGCGGTGGCAAGCACGTCGGCCTTGTTGCTGGTGACGAGGCTTGCGAGCATCGCCGGCATGCCGACCTCCGGCCTCACCGGCTGTTTCCTATAGAAAGAGGTGGCGATCTCGATTTCCCTACCCTGGATCTTCGGCTTGACGAAAGCCGACCTGTCCTTGAGATCGAAATTCGGAGTGAACAGCATCTTGGTGCGCTCAAGAATGGAGCCGGCGGAAAAGTCTTTCGGCGGCTGCATCTTCTCGATGGCGACGACGCGGCCCTTCTTCGTGCCGCGAATGACCCGGTCCTCGTCCGGCGTGTCCTCGTGCCCCTTGTCCTTGGCCGTAAAAGCCACCTTGCGGCCGTCGGGCAGCACCATGCCGGCGCCCGAGGCGATCGAGCCGGTCGCTGCCGGATCGGCGAAGGCGAGCTCGGCCTGATGGATGGAGCCGGCCGGCGAATTGGTCAGCACCATGCGCCAGCTCTCCCCCTCACGGTCGAGACCGGCAAGCATGGTGGCGAGATCGGCGTGGGAGGCAACGCTCGGGAAGATCAGCCAGCCGGCAAGCCCGAAGATGGCGGGCGACACCCAGTTCTCGGGAAGAAGACGCAGCTTGCTACGGGAAGGGCTCTTTCGACGCAACACGAACTCCGGGCATGGAACGCGGGAACATGCCATCGAAAATCTCTCATTAACCTTGATGCCTGGTTAACGGGGCGTGCCGGAAAGTAGCAGTGTGAGTTTTTGGATGTTCTAATATGGCTGATAACTTCGTCCACCAGGAGCCGCTGCGCTCATGGTGGCGCTATGCCTGTTGACCTGAACCTGCGGGGCGAGTTCGACGGAAACGAATCCCCAATCTCCGTCGTCCTCGGCCTTGAGCCGAGGACCCATGCCTCAGCTGCTGGTGCGTGCGGTGTGGATGCTCGGCTCAAGGCCGAGCATGACGGAGGTTAGGTGGCGGAAGGGCAAATCCAAAGCGCGGGCGCTGAAGTCAGCAGTCACTTCCATCCATCAAATAATAACGTGCGAGCCCAGCTCCACCACGCGGTTGGCCGGCAGGCGGAAATAGTCCGAGGGGTTGGCGGCGGCGTTGGCCAGCGCGATGTAGAGCCGGTCCTGCCAGTAGGGCATGCCCGACTTGGCATCCGGCACCAGCTTGCGACGGCCGAGATAGAAGGAGGTCGACATGATGTCGAACTTCAGTCCGGTCTTGCGCAGCGTTGCGAGCGCCTGCGAGACGTTCTGCGATTCCATGAAGCCGAACAGCAGTTCGACACGGGAGAAACGCGGGGAAATCTGCTCGACCTTGTAGCGGTCCTGGCTCGCCACCCGCGGCTTATTGACGGTGCGGATCGTCAGGATGACGTTGCGGTCGTGAAGCACGTGGTTGTGCTTGAGATTGTGCAGCAAGGCGGCGGGGGCCGATTCCGGATCGCTGGTCAGGAAGATCGCCGTGCCCGGAACCTGGGCCGGCGAATGCTCGCTCTTGCGCTCGATGGAACTGACGAAGGAGGCGAGCGGAATATCGGTGTGCCGGGTCTTCTCCATCAGGATCGCGGTGCCGCGGCGCCAGGTCCACATGACGACGGTAAAGGCGGTGGCGATCAGGATCGGGATATAGCCACCATCGTGGATCTTCAGAAGGTTGGCGCCGAGGAAGATCATTTCCAGCACGACGAGTGGCGCGAGCGCGATCACGGCGACCGGCAGCGACCAGTTCCAGCGTGCGCGGACGAATTCGAAGGCCATGATCGAGGTGACGACCATGGCGCCGGTGACTGAGATGCCGTAGGCGGTCGCCAATGCGTCCGAGGTCTTGAAGCTCAGCACCAGGAAGATGACGCCGAAGAACAGCACGGCGTTGACCGACGGCACGAAGATCTGTCCCGTATTGGTTTCTGAGGTGAAAAGGATTTCCATGCGCGGCAGGAAGCCGAGGTTGATGCCCTGGCGCACCAGCGAAAAGGCGCCCGTTATGACGGCCTGGCTGGCGATGATCGTCGCCGCCGTCGCCAGGATGACGACCGGCAGCAACGCCCATTGCGGATACATCAGATAGAAGGGGTCGGACATCGTCATCGGATTGCCGAGGACGAGCGCACCCTGCCCGAGATAATTCAGCGTCAGCGCCGGAAACACCAGCAGGAACCAGGCCCATTGAATCGGGCGGCGGCCGAAATGGCCGAGGTCGGCATAAAGCGCCTCGGCACCCGTTACCGTCAGGAAGACAGCACCGAGCACGACGACGCCGTAAAAGCCCTCATGCAGCAGGAAGCTGACAGCATAATAGGGGTTGAAGGCGGCGAGGATGCCGAAATCGTCTGAGATATGGGAGATGCCGGCGGCGGCCATGACGAGGAACCAGAGAGCAGTGATCGGCCCGAAGAACTTGGCGACGGCACCGGTGCCGCGCGATTGCACGACGAAGAGCAGCGCCAGGATCACCACCGAGATCGGCACGATATATTCCGCCAGGCTGGGCGTGACGAGTTTCAGACCCTCGACGGCCGACAGCACCGAAAGTGCCGGCGTGATCATCGCATCGCCGAGGAACAGGGCAGCGCCCATCAGTCCGAGCAGCATCAGCAGTGCGGTATGGCCGTTGGCGGTCTTCATCAGAAGGGCGAGCAGCGACAGCGTGCCGCCCTCACCGTCGTTGTCGGCGCGCAGCAGGAAGAGGACGTATTTGATGGTGACGATAATGGTCAGCGCCCAGATCATCAGGGAAATAAGACTGATGATCTCGAAACGGGTGACGCCGTCATGGGCGACGGGCTTCAGCGCTTCGCGAAAAGCGTAGAGCGGGCTCGTGCCGATATCGCCGTAGACGACACCAACGGAACCGAGCGCGAGATAGAACAGCTTGCGCGGCGTCATGTGGCGTTCGTGCGGATCGCTCTCTTCGGACATGAAATTTCAACAGGCTCTTCAGAGCCAGCCTTTCCAGCGAAAAAAGAAAAAGGGGATGACGGCTGATATTACCATCAAGGCCAGCGAATAGGGATAACCCGCCGCCCAGGCCAGTTCCGGCATGACCTGAAAATTCATGCCATAGATGGAAGCGACCAATGTCGGCGGCAGGAACACGACGGAGGCGATCGAGAAAATCTTGATGATCGAGTTCTGTTCAATGTTGATGAGGCCGAGTGAGGCGTCGAGCAGGAAGGTGATGTTGCCGGCGACAAAGGAGGCATGCTCCGACAGCGATTGAATATCGCGCGAGACAGTGCGGCAGAGCTCCCTGGCCTCGTGGTCCTGCTGGATCGCCGGGACCGTGTAAAAGAACGTCAGAAGCCGGGAAAGCGAGCCGAGACTGTCGCGCAGCTTGCTGATCATGCGGTGATGACCGGCGATATCGCGCAATTTCTGCTCGAGGTAGTTCGAAGGCTTGCGGACCTTATTCGCCCTGCCGAAGACATGCGTCGACAAGATGTCGATGCGCGAGACGGAGGTTTCGAGGATTTCGGCGGTCCGGTCGACGATCGTCTCCAGCAGCTTGGCGAGAAGGGCCGCGCCGCTGCGCCAGTTTTCCGGCAGCCGGTGAAGGGCGGCGATGAACAGCGCAAAGGATTTCGGTTGGGCGTAGCGGATGGTGACCAGGCGGTTTCCGGCCAGGATGAAAGCGACATCGGTCAGCGTCGGCGCGTCGGTGTCCGCCTTCCAGACGAGCGAAGCGGTCATGAAGACGGCGTCGTTTTCGATATAAAGGCGAGCCGACGGTTCGATGTCCTTGAGATCGTCGCGAGTCGGCACCTCGATGCCGAGAACCTTCTCGACATAAAGCTCCTCCTCGCGGCTCGGCTCGAGCATATCGATCCAGACGACATCCTCGGGAAAGGATGCCGGCTGCGAGAGATCGCGGATCTCGACCGATTTGCAATTGGAACGGTAAGCGGTGATCACCGGCAGCGTCTCCGATGCTCACGACACTTCGTGGTCATCATCTTCATTGCAAGCCTTTCCATCCGTCCGCCATCGCGGCAATGCGAGGGTGGCTCGTTCCAGGCCCAAACGGAAGCGGATCAAGAAAGTTCATACAACTCCGGCTGCATCCGGCCTCGAAAGCCAGCATGCGCATTGTGCTCCACCGCATCGCAGTTACCAATCCCTTCGACCTTGCAGGCGGTCCGGGACCTTCGAAACGAAGACGGCCGTCATTGAGCATCTGCAGCAATGCCATCATGGCGCCGCGGCATATGAAGCAAAGCCGTGAAATAATCAAGACATCTTCCGTGAAGCGCGGCTTTTCACCACATTTCCCGCACAATTCGAGGTGGTCGCAACGGTGATTCGGCGCTTCAGCGCTTTGCTGTCATGCGCTCCGGCCCGGAAGTCCTGCCCATAAACCGAGACGTCATTCAAAGACGATCGCCGGCGCCGCGCGCTGGGGCTGGCCGCCGAGCTGCTGCCACACCTTCGCAGCGATGCCGCGATAGATGCCGGCGACGACGCCGTTCGGATCGGAGGCGACGAGCGGCGTGCCGGCATCGGACGTTTCGCGGATGTTCATCGTCAGCGGCACTTCGCCGAGGAAGGGCACGCCGATGCGCTCGGCCTCCTTGCGGGCGCCGCCATGACCGAAAATGTCGTAGCGGGTGCCGGTGTCGGGTGCTATGAAATAGCTCATGTTTTCGACGATGCCGAGAACCGGCACCTCGACCTTGCGGAACATGTTGAGGCCCTTGCGGGCATCGATCAGGGCGAGATCCTGCGGCGTTGAAACGATGACGGCGCCGGCAAGCGGTACCTGCTGGGCCATCGTCAATTGCGCATCGCCGGTGCCGGGCGGCATGTCGACGACGAGAACGTCGAGCTCGCCCCATGCCACTTCGCGCAGCATCTGCATCAGGGCAGACTGGACCATCGGCCCGCGCCAGATCATCGCCGTCTCCTCGTCGACGAGGAAACCCATCGACATGACCTTGAGGCCGTAATTTTCCATCGGATTGATGATACGGCCATCGATCTGCGTCGGGCGGCCGGAGATCTTCAAGAGCCGCGGCATCGACGGGCCGTAAATATCGGCATCGAGAATGCCGACCCGGAGACCGTTGGCGAGCAGGCCGAGGGCCAGGTTGACGGCGGTGGTGGACTTGCCGACACCGCCCTTGCCGGAGGCGACAGCAATGATGGCGCCGATACCGGGGACACCGATCTTGCCGGCGCGGGGCGGCTGTTGCTGCGGCGCATGCGCGTGGCTCCCATGATCATGACCGGCATGACCGTGGGGCGGGTTCGGCGCCGGGCGGGCAGCGGGCGCCGCGGCGGCCGCCTTCTTGTCGGCCGTCAGCGTGACGAGCGCACCCTTGACACCCGGCATCTCCTTGATGACGCGCTCGGCGGCGAGCCGCATCGGCTCCAGCTCCTTGGCGCGTTCGGCCGGAACGGTGATGGAAAAATAGACCTTGCCGTCGGAGATGAAGACATCGGAGACCATGCCGAGCGCGACGATGTCGTGTTCGAGATCCGGTCCGCGCACGGTCTTCAGCGTTTCGAGAACCTGTTCCTTGGTGACGTCGGTCATTCCACCCTCATTGCTTCTTCTCGCAGACTACGGCGCCACGCGTCTTTCAAGGCGCGCACATGATTTTGGCCTCGGCCAATTCCGGCCAAGGCATGAAATCATGCGGTAGAGATAGTGGAGCCGCACGTCTTCGCCAAACAAAATCATCGGGAGGAAAATCAATTTGCCGGCTGCGAAAAACGCCGGCGGGGACCCCGCGAATCCGCTGCGGCCATCAAGTCCGCCGGGCTTTTCGCCCTGATGGCCGCAACGGTCTCTCTCCCCAAGAACCGGCGCAATGCGGGGCGAATTAGCGCAAGCCGAAAAAAAGGCCAGTGAAAAGTGACCGGGAAGGGGAAATCGTAAACAGCTGCGCAAGAAGCGGTGCCAAAAGGCAACAACCGCCACCGACGCCGAAGGCCGGGAGAGAAGCGGCGTCGGCGTCGGGCAGCGGTGTGTCGGCCGCGCCATTTCCTGGCGCTGGTCATCAAAGTCCCCTCTGGACCTCTGGCAAAGGAGATGCAGAAAGCGTGCCAGATGAAAAAATCGGGAAAAGCGCCGAGAAGCGCCGCGGCAACATCCCGGTTCTGCCTAAGAGCTGAGCGGACGGCCACGGCGCGCCACCATCTTTGCGACTTATTTGATCAGGCCGATCCGCAGTGCCTTGGCGACCGCCTGGGTGCGGTTGACCGTGTCGAGCTTCTTGGTGGCGCGGTTGAGGTAATGATTGACCGTATGCTCCGACAGCGCGAGGATTTCGGCAATCTCGGCGCTGGTCTTACCGGCCGCCGTCCAGTTGAGGCAGTCGATCTCTCGGTCGGTCAGCGAATCCGTCATGCGCGTATCGAGGTTGCGGATTTCGGCAAGCCTGTCAAAGACATGGATGGCGATATAACAAAGCTCGCGCATTTCGGCGGCGCTGAAGGGTTCGCGGTCGCCGGAGAAGGAGACGGCACCGCGCAGGCCGGAGGCCTCGTGGGTTGGGAAATAGGCGCCGCGTATCATCCTGAAACGCTCGAACAACCCCGTGACCAGGACGGACTTGCCGTCGTCCCGCGCCCAGGCCTCCCGCGACATGTCGTAAAAGAAAGGCCGCGTCGATGTTCTAAGCCGCCTCAAAACCGGGCTGTTCACCATCAGCGCTTCCTGGTCGTAGAGCGCCAGAAGCTCGGCCGGCCAACTGGTGATGACGGTGTTGGCCTGCAGGTCGAGAGAGGTGATCGGCGGCAGGTTGAGAACCATGAAGGCGCGACTGCGATAGGCTTCCGTGACGCGTTTCAAGAAACGGAAAATATCGAACTGCGTCTTCAGACCGGCGATTTCGTTGATATAATCGTCTTCTTCCGTGGAGGTTTGCGACAAGGGTACCATCACAGTTTTCATCTTCGGCGCCGCGGCCGGTTCGGTTGCATCGAGGCGTGACGAGCGTGTATTGAATTACGTGGAAGCGGTCTCGGCAGACAGGCTTCAGCCAATGCGTGGTTGTAGATTCGCGGGTCATTCCACTTGGCGTGATTCGCCCCCAAATCTCAATATTTCGCTCATCATAAGCATGCTTAGCGAGCCGTCCAGCAAAGGTGATAGCGATACCGTCACCGGCGCGGGCCGAGGCGGACGCGCATGCCCTCCATAATCCTCGCAGCCGCCAGCTGTACGGGAACGGCCCACTGACGCAGAAGTTCCATCGACAGCCGGTAGGCCGGGCCCGTGACCGAAATGCCCCCGATGAAGGTGCGATCCTCCGACCAGACGGGCGCGGCGACGCAGCGGATGCCGGCCTCGTGCTCCTCGAGGTCGAAAGCATAGCCCTGTTCGGCAATCTCGCGGATTTCGGCGGCAAGCGTCTCAGGCGAAGCATGTGTCGAGGCGGTAAAGCTGGTGAAGTTCAGGCCGGCGAGGAGATCGGCAAGAGTTTCGGGCGGAAGCAGCGAAAGAGCGGCCTTGCCGACGCCGGTGCAGTAGCAGGGCGAGGCGTTGCCGATCTGCGAATACATGCGCACCGGCTGACGGCCTTCGACCTTGTCGAGATAGATGATCGACTGTCCCCGGAGAACGCCGAGATGCACCGTCTCGCCGGTCGCCTGCTGGAGTTCGCTCAGGTGCGGTTCGGCAACCAGACGGAATTCGTTGCGCGCCCAGCTGCGCGCGGCGAAATCGAGCAGGCGCAGGCCCGGCGCATAACAGCCGTCACCATCGAGCTCCAGCAACCCCTCCTCCACCAGGTGGCTGAGCTGGCGATGCAGCGTGCCGCGCGGCTGGCCGGCGAGCGTCAGGATATCGGTGAAGCGTAGTGGCGTATCCGCATGGGTGACGAGATCGAGGAGAACCATCAATTTGCCGAGGGTGCCGGTCTCGCGGGCCTGGGCCATGCCGTCGCTTGAAGTCATTGTCTATGTGCCATCGAATCGATCCGCGCCGGCAAGCGTGCGCCCTTGACAGGTAGACCAGCATAATCCGATAATTCCACATAGTCAAATTAAGTTCCGAATAATGGAACATCTGGGAGGGAGGAAACGGTGAGCGCAGTGGCAGCACAATTTCCCGAGTTCAAAGATCGCGCCGTGCTCGTGACCGGCGGCGGATCGGGCATCGGTGCCGCGATCGTCGAAGGTTTCGCACGCCAGGGCGCTAAGGTCTCCTTCATCGACATTGCCGAGACGGCCGGCAGCGAACTCGCGGAAAGACTGTCGCGGGAAACGGCGCATCCGGTGCTGTTCTACCATGCCGATCTGCGCGACATCGAGGCGATCCGGCGCACGGTCGATGTCGTCGTTCAGACATCCGGGCCGATCCGCGTGCTTGTCAACAATGCAGCGTGGGATGACCGCCACGAATTCGACGCGGTGACCGAGGCCTATTGGGACAACAATCAGGCGGTCAATCTGCGGCATGTGTTCTTCACCTCGCAGGCGGTGGCGCCGTCGATGCGGGCAGCCGGCGGCGGCGCGATCGTCAATATGTCATCGATCGCCTTCAAGCTGAACATGGGCGGCTTTCCTTCCTATGCGGCGGCGAAGGCGGCGGTCGTCGGACTGACGAAGAGCATGGCCGGCCGGCTCGGGCCGGAAAATATCCGGGTGAACTGCATTCTGCCCGGCATGGTCGTCACCGAACGGCAGATGCAGCTGTGGCTCACCGAGGAAAGCATCGCCCGCTCGGTCGAGCAGCAATGCCTGAAAGTCCCGCTCAAGGCGGATGCCATCGTCGGTCCCTGCCTGTTTCTTGCATCCGACTGCGCGGCTGCGATGACCGCTCAGTCCCTGATCGTCGATGGAGGCGTTTTGTAATGGCTAATCCCGCTTACGTCGCGGTGGACTGGGGCACCAGCAGTTTCCGGCTCTGGCTGATCGACAGGGACGGCGGCATCCTTGCCGAACGCCGCAGCGGCGAAGGCATGACGAGCGCGGCTAAGATCGGCTTTTCCCAGGTGCTGTCGGGCCATCTCACCGCTGTCGAAGCGCCGCAAGGTCTGCCTGTCATCGTTTGCGGCATGGCCGGCGCAAGGCAGGGCTGGGTCGAAGCCGGCTATATCGACGTGCCCGCGCCGCTCGCCTCGATCCTCACCGCGGCGGTCCGCGTGCCGGGTGAAAGCCGTGACATCCGCATCCTGCCGGGCCTTGCCCAGCGGGATGTGGCGAGGCCCGATGTCATGCGCGGCGAGGAGACCCAGCTTCTCGGCGCACTCAGCCGCGCGAATTCCGCGGCGCAGGCAGTCTGTATGCCCGGCACGCATTCGAAATGGGTGCATGTGGCGGACGGCAAGGTCGCCGGCTTTTCGACTTTCATGACCGGCGAACTTTTCGACGTGATCAGCAAAAACACGATCCTGTCGCATGCCGTGGCAGGTGCCGAACAACAGCCGGCGGATGCGGCTGCCTTCGAGGCGGCCGTATCGGCGGCCTTTGTCCATCCCGCACTTGCCTCCAATCTGCTGTTTACCGCCCGTTCGGGCCAGCTGCTGCACGGGGTCTCCGCCGCGGCCGCGCAGGCCCGGCTTTCCGGCACGCTGATCGGCCTCGAAATTGCCGGCGCGCTGCAGGATGCCGCCAACGGCACCGATATCACCCTCGTCGCCTCCGGACGCCTGCAGGCGCTCTACGAGCAGGCCTTCAACACCCTCTCCCTTGCCTTCACCGCCATCGACGCCGACGCGGCCGTGCGCCGCGGCCTATCGGCAGCCGCCGAAGCCATCTGGCCGAATTGAGAAAGCTGACACGATGAACCGTATCCCCTTCCCTGACATGAAGCGCCCGCTGATCGCCATCCTGCGCGGCATCCTGCCCGACGAGACCGAGAGCATCGTCGGCGCCCTGATCGAAAACGGCCTGACGGCCATCGAGATTCCGCTCAATTCGCCGGAGCCGTTCAAATCCATCGAGATCGCCGCGAAGATGGCGCCGGCCGAGGTGCTGATCGGCGCCGGCACGGTGCTGACGGTCGAGGCTGTCGACAACCTGAATGCGGCGGGCGGCAAGCTGCTGGTGACCCCGAATGTCGAACCGGACGTGATCATCCGGGCGCGCGAATATGGTATGGTGACGATGCCGGGCGTCTTTACGCCGACGGAGGCCTTAGCGGCCGCACGCGCCGGCGCCACCGGTCTCAAATTCTTCCCGGCGAGCGTGCTTGGCCCTTCCGGCATCACGGCGATCCGGGCGATCCTGCCGCCGGAACTGACGATTGCCGCCGTCGGCGGCGTGTCGGACAAGAATTTCGCCGATTACACCAGGGCCGGCATCTCAGCCTTCGGCCTCGGCACCAGCCTCTACAAGCCCGGAATGACCGCGGCAGAGGTTGCCGAGCGCGCCAAGGCGACCATTTACGCCTATGATGCAGCCATGGGAGCGTGAACGTATGACCGAGATTTACGAGTTCGAAGGCAAGACCCTTTGCAACACCAATTCCGTTCTCGGCGAAGGTCCGACCTATGATCCGGACAGCGATACAGTCTGGTGGTTCAACATCCTCGGCAAGGAGCTGCACGAGCTCAACCTTTCGACACGCGCCAAAAAGGTCCATTCGCTGCCGGTCATGGCAAGCGTGCTGGCCCGCGTCGATACCGGACGGCAGCTCATCGCGACCGAAGAAGGGCTTTTCGTGCGTGACGTGGTGAGCGGCAACCTCACCTTCTACGCCGCACTCGAAAACGACAGACCGGAGAACCGCTCAAATGACGGCCGCACCCATCCGTCGGGAGCGCTCTGGATCGGCACGATGAGCAAGCGGGCGGAGAACCAGGCCGGCGCCATCTATCATGTCGCCGGCGGCAAGGTGACAAAGATCTTCAGCGGCATCAGCATCCCGAATTCGATCTGCTTTTCCCCGGACGGCACGGTCGGCTACTACACGGATTCCCGCATCAACCGGCTGATGCGCGTCATGGTCGATCCGCAGACCGGTCTGCCTGCGGGCGAGCCGATCGTGCTCGTCGACAGCATGAACGAACCCGGCGGTATCGACGGTTCGGTGGTCGATGCCGACGGCTATATCTGGAATGCCCGCTGGGGCGCCGGCGTCGTCGATCGCTACAATCCCGATGGCTTACGTATCTCGCGCTACAAGGTTCCAGCCGTCCAGCCCTCCTGCCCGGCCTTCATCGGCGCCAATGCCGACCGGCTGGCGGTGACGACGGCCTGGGAAGGGCTTGACGAGGATGCCCGTTCGGCTCAGCCAAGCGCGGGCGCGCTTCTGGAACTCGGCATCGAGGTCAAGGGCGTGTTCGATCCCGTCTATGTGCTCTGACAGCAACTCGGCCAGCCGCCATGCAAGGCGCTCCCGAGTGGGGCGCCTTTTTCGTTTCCGGGCCGTTCGCCAATAAAAGTTCCGTGATAATCGAGAAATTTTCCGTGTTTTCAACCGGAACCAATCGGCGCACCACTCATTTTCCCTTCGAACCGGCGCGGCAAGGATGATGCATTGCCGGCTCAGCGATCACTCTAGGGAAATGAAAGTAGGTTCGAAATGACACGCAAACTTTTGACGACCGTTGCCGCTGGCGCGCTGTTTGCCACGGCTTTCGCACCGGCGGCATTTTCGCAGACGGCGCCGCAGCCTGCCGATCCCGCCGCGACCAATCAGGCAGCGCCGGCCGATCCGGCTGCCCCCAAGCCCGTCACCCCTGATGTCACTAAGCCCGCGGGCGACGCTGCACAGGCTCCGGCTGCAAAACCGAGCACGGATGTAGCTCAGGGTACCTATCTGACGGAGCAGGCTCCCGACCAGATCAGCGCCAACACTTATATCGGTCAGTCGGTCTACAACGCCAACAATGAAAGCATCGGTAGCATCAACGACCTGATCATGAAGAAAGATGGCGGCATCGTTGCTGCGATAGTCGGCGTGGGCGGCTTCCTCGGCATCGGCGAAAAGGACGTCGCCGTTCCGATCGAAAAAATCACCATCGCCCAGAACACTCAGGACGGCAGTCTCAAGCTGACAACAACCGAAACCGCTGAATCGCTGAAGGCTGCGCCCGAGTTCAAGACATTGGCAATGCAGTCTGCAGAGAAGGCCCCGGCCGCAACCGGTACCGACACGACGGCAACCGGCTCGACCACGCCGAAGTAAACCGCGCGCGGTAGTACAGCGTAGGCGATGGCGCTCCTAGGGGCGCCATTGCTTTTTGCATGTTTCACGCAGTTCACCACGCAAAACCGCTGCGCACGTGCGCTGGTATTGGCTTTTTGCTTTGCGCAATCCCGGACGCAAAACCGCTGCGCACTTTTGCTGGTATTGCTTATGCGCTGACGCGCTCGGCGGGCACCATATCGTAATAGTTCTCGTGCAGGAAGCGCAGCGTGGCGATGCCATCGGCCGGGCGGCCGAAATGGTAGCCCTGGCCCATGCCGCAGCCGAGCGTGCGCAGCTTCACGGCTTCGGCATAATCCTCGATGCCTTCGGCCACGACTTCCAGTTCCAGGCCTTCGCACATGGAAAGGATCGCCTTGATGATGTGTTCGGAGGCGCGGTCGGAATTGATGCGCGAGACGAAGGCGCGGTCGATCTTGATCTTGTCGAAGATGAAGTCGCGCAGACGACCGAGGCTCGACTGGCCCGTGCCGAAGTCGTCGAGCGAGATGCGAACGCCGGCTGCACGCAGATCGGCAATGATGCGGTGGGCGGTGTCGGCCGAACCCATCACCGCCGTCTCGGTGATTTCCAGTTCCAGGCGGTGCGGATCGAAGCCGACCCGGCCGAGGATCGACAGGATGCTGCCGCTCGTGCCGGGGTCCATCAGCTGCGCCGAAGAGAGATTGAACGACAGAAAGAGTTCACGCGGCCAGGACAAGGCTGCTTCAGCAGCCTTGCGAAGCAGGGCCTCCGACAGCGCGTCGATGAAACCACGCTCTTCGGCGAGCGGCACGAAGACGCCGGGCGCCACGAAACCGAGATCGGGATCGTTCCAGCGGGCGAGCGCCTCGAAGCCGACGACCTGATTGTTGGCGAGCGAGACGATCGGCTGGAAGTGAACGTCGATGGCGTCCGTGATGATGGCGTTTCTGAGCGCCTGCTCCAGCTGTGTTGCGCGCTTCATCTCCTGCGCGATTTCCCGCGAATAGACGGTGATCTGGCCGCGACCGCGGCGCTTGGAGCGATAGAGGGCGGTGTCGGCGCTCTTTAGCAGTTCTTCGCAGTCCTCGCCGGCGAAGGGGTAGATGGCAAAGCCGAAGGAGGCGGAGAGGCGAACGTTGCGGTCGCCGAGATCATAGGGCGCCGACAGCACCTCGCGGATCATCTGGCCGAACTTCTCGGCGCTCGCCCTTTCGAAAATCAACGGCAGCACGAAGGCGAATTCGTCGCCGTCGTGGCGGGTGACCAGCGCGCCGTCCGGAATGCAGGCCCTCAGCCGATGGGCGACCTGGCAGAGGATCTCATCGCCGGCCGAGGAGCCGAAGAGATCGTTGATCGGCTTGAAGCTGTCGAGATTGGCGATGCCGATGGTGAAAGGGGCCGGATCGCTGGCACGTTCGGCGGAGATCTGCAGGACCTTTTCGCGCATGCGATTGCGATTTCCCAATCCGGTCAGCGGATCGGTATAGGCCATCGCTTGAAGCTCATTGTGACTCACGGTCAAGGAAGCCGTTTCCGCCGATTTCATCATCCAAATCCGAGCTTTCCTCCGCAGCCGGGCAAAGAATGACCGGGATTTCTTAACAATTCGCTAGTAAATCAGCGGCGTCGGCAGCCTGATTCGCCCCAAAATTGGGGAATTGACGACACGCGCCGCCGGATACCGGTATCATCCGCTCGCTCGGACCCGTGTGGCGTCTTCCATCAGGTATTTCTGGAATATCGTCTCGAGCATGTCGGGGCTGACGGGTTTCATGATGACGTCGTCCATGCCTGATTTGGCGCATTCGGCGCGATCGCGCTCGAAGGCCTGCGTGAGCACGCCGATGATCGGGGTGCGGGCTGCGCCGCCGGCTTCCTCCATCTGGCGGATCAGGCGCGCGGCCTCGAAGCCGTTGAAGCCCGGCAGCGAAATGTCCATCATCACCACGCCGGGCCGGTGTTCGGCCCAGAGGCGCACGACCTCGTCGCCGGTCGCCGCGATCATATGACGATAGCCGAGGCCCTCGAGGATCTGTGAAAACACGATCTGGTTGATATCGTTGTCTTCGGCGACGAGAACCTGCAGGCCGGCCGTATCGTCGGAAGTACTGATTTCCCAATCCGCGTCCGCCCCGTCACCGCTATTGCGGCTGTTGCGATTGAAATGACGGGCGATCTGGAAGGTGAGCTCGTTGGCGATCTGAAAGCCGTCCATGACGAGCGCCGGGATGCCGTATTGCTCGGAAAGCTCGAGGCAGCGCATGCCCATCTGGTTGTCGATGATCAAGAGATCGAGCGAAATGCCGGAGGAGGTGGCGATTTCCAGGAACCGCTCCTCTTCATCCTCACCACGCACCGAGCAGGATTCGAAACCATATTTCGACAGCGTCCGCAGAGCGGCGGCCTCGGCGGCAAGGTCGGCGGTGACGACGAGGATCTTGCGGCCGGAGAAATTCTCCGGAACGATCGCCTCCATCGCCGCCGGCTCGCGGCGCTCCACAGCGCTCGGCACCGGCACATAGGCGCGGCGATAACTCTGGTTGGCGGAGGCGGTGATCGCCGAGGCGCGATCGAACTCCTCGAGATCGGCACCGTCGCGCGGCAGGTCCTGCATGGTCGACACCAGGAAATAGCGGCCGGGCTTGCCGATGCGATGCTTGCGGCTGACGATGTCGCGCTCGATGCCGTCGCGGGAGATCTGCCGCTGGCGGGAGATCGACATTTCGCCGGTCTCCAGCACATGACGATCGCTTTCTTCGAAGCGCTTGGCGATCTCGGGTGAGAAGAGATCGCCGCTCTTGCGCCCGAGCACCTCGTCGGCGCTCCTCTGATATTTCTCGCAAAAGGCGAGGTTCACCGCAACATAGGTGAGGTTGCGATCCTTGACGAAAAGCGGGAACGGCAGGTTATCGAGAATGTCTTCGGTGAGCTGCACCCGTTCCAGGTCCGAGCGCCACTGCGCCTCGCGCTTCTTGTCCTCGGAGATATCGGAAACGACGGTTACGCCGTAACCGCTCGGCAGCCTGCGCTTGACGAAGCGGACCCAGCTGTCGGCGCCATGTCGCTCGGCGGATTCGAAGCGCTCGCGCCAATGCGAGGCGATTTTCTGCGACAGCCAGTCCTCGCGGCTCATCGAGCCGCTCTGCCTGATATCATATTGCTGGCGAACGCCGGTATCGTAGATCGCGCCCAGGAAATCGCGCAGCCGGATGCCCGGCTTCAGCATCTCGGGCGGCAAGGGGAAGAATTCGAGAATCTGGCGGCTTGCGAAAATCAGATGATCGTTCTTGTCGTAGATGATGAACGCTGCCGAAAGGCTGTCGCACACCGCATCGAAGAGCGCCGTCTGCAGATCGGCCCCGGCGAGCGTCCCGTCGGTCTCTGATGATGTGTCCGCCTTTTCGAAGCCGGCACTCATTCCATTTCGTCCCACATCTGTTCGATTTCGCGGCTTCTGGAGGTGTGTGATTAAAAATGCCATTTTTCTGTTAAAACCGGCTTAACACTACCGATCCCCGAATGCGGGGGAGCCGCGGATCACAGTTCCACCAAGCGATCGGAAACCCCTTCCCTCCCGCCCGCGAATCCTCGAAAATAGCTCATGGCCATCAGACAGCTTTCCGAAACGCTCATCAACCAGATCGCCGCCGGCGAAGTCATCGAACGGCCGGCGAGCGCTGCCAAGGAATTGATCGAGAACGCGCTGGATGCCGGAGCGACGCGCATCGAGATCGCCACGGCAGGCGGCGGCAAGGCGCTGCTGCGGGTCAGCGATAACGGCTGCGGCATGGACGCGGCCGATCTGGAACTGGCGATCAGGCGCCACTGCACCTCGAAGATCTCCGAAACGCTCGAGGATATTAGAACGCTCGGCTTCCGCGGCGAGGCACTGCCTTCGATCGGGTCCGTGGCGAGGCTCAGCATCGCAAGCCGCAAGCGCGACAGCGCCGGCGGCCACGAGATCGCCGTTGCCGGCGGCAAGGTCTTGCATCTGAGGCCGGCCGCCGCCAATCCCGGCACGATCGTCGAAGTCCGCGACCTGTTCTTCGCCACGCCGGCGCGGCTCAAATTCCTGAAGACGGAAAAGGCCGAGGCGGGTGCGATTACCGAGATCGTCAAACGCATGGCGATCGCTTTTCCCGCCGTGCGCTTCGTGCTGTCCGGCTCCGACCGTGCGACGCTCGAATTTCCGGCAACGGGCGACGATCATCTGGCGCGCATGGCGCAGGTGCTCGGCAAAGACTTCAGCGACAACGCCATTGCGCTCGACGCCGTACGCGAGGAGATCACGCTGACCGGCTTTGCCGGCGTGCCGACCTTCAATCGCGGCAACTCCGCCCATCAATATGCCTTCGTCAACGGCCGCCCGGTGCAGGACAAGCTGATCCTGTCGGCGATCCGCGGCGCCTATGCCGAGACGATCCCGTCCGGGCGCTATCCGGTGGCGGTGCTGTCGATCGCTCTCGATCCGGCCTTCGTCGACGTCAACGTGCATCCGGCCAAATCCGACGTGCGGTTCCGCGACCCAGGCCTGGTGCGCGGCCTGATCGTCGGCGCCATTCGCGAGGCGCTCGCGCGCGACGGCAGCCGGGCGGCAACGACCGGCGCGAGCGATATGCTGCGCGCCTTCCGCCCCGGTTTCCAGCCCTTTGCCCAACGCTCGCAGGCGCCATGGTCGGCGGAGACCTCGCCCTCCCGCCCCTATCAGCCAGCAACGGGTTTCAGCGAACGATCCCAAGCCGCTTTCGACGGACTTTCGATGCCGACAGCGCGGGCCGAGACGCAGTCTTCGCCACAGCCTGCTGCGCCTGAACCGGCCGGGCGTTATCCGCTCGGCGCGGCGCGGGCCCAGATCCACGCCAATTATATTGTTGCCCAGACCGAGGACGGGCTCGTCATCGTCGACCAGCATGCGGCGCATGAGCGGCTGGTGTTCGAAGCGATGCGCAAGGCGCTGCATTCAAAGCGGCTGGCCTCGCAGGTGCTGCTGATCCCCGAGATCGTCGACATTCCGGAGGAGGATTGCGACCGGCTGATGCAACATGCGGCAGAGTTTGCCGAGCTCGGTCTGGCGATCGAGCGCTTCGGTCCCGGGGCGATCGCGGTGCGCGAAACGCCGGCCATGCTCGGCGAGGTCGACGTCCATGGCCTGATCCGCCAGCTCGCCGACGAGATTGCCGAATGGGATACGGCGTCGGGCCTGTCGGCCAAGCTCGAATATGTGGCGGCGACCATGGCCTGCCATGGATCGGTTCGCTCCGGCCGGCGGCTGCGGCCGGAGGAAATGAACGCGCTGCTGAGGGAAATGGAAGTGACGCCCGGCTCCGGCCAGTGCAATCACGGCCGGCCGACCTATATCGAATTGAAGCTCAGCGACATTGAGCGGCTTTTCGGCAGAAGCTGAAAAAGCTGGCAAAGCCGCCTTTGCGGGAGTATGGCAGACGGATGACAAGTTGCAGGGAACGGAGCGCATGAATTTGTTCGAAGGGCACGGAAACCGCGAGGCGAAGATCCGTTATCTCGACGGCGATTTCCAGATTCTCTCGCCCGGCTCCTATGTCGTCTGTGCGATGACCGGAAAAAACATCCCGCTCGACGAACTGCGCTACTGGAGCGTCGCCCGCCAGGAGCCCTATGCCGACGTTATTTCTGCAATCGAAGCCGACAAACGTGCCGGCATGCTGCCGAACCAGCGGCGTTAGCTCTTAACTTTCATTTCCCTTAAACGCCGCTCGCGACAGGCGACGATCGCCCGGTCGATGATCAGGCTCGGGGCGAGATGATCCTCGAAGACCATGTCGACTTCGATCACCCGGCATTTTTTCGCCAGTTGCTCCGCCTTGCCGTGATGGCCGGAGAGACGAACGAAATCCTTTGACGTGGTGACAATCAGGAGATCCTGGCGTTCGGCGGTCGTCAGGATGTCGTCGATCTCCTCCTCGGTCAGATGCTCGTGGTCGCCGAAGCTCTTGGCGAGGGCTATTTCGGCGCCGCGCGATTCGACGGTGCGGAAGAATTTGGCGGGATCGGCGATGCCAGCGAAGGCGAGCACTTTGATGCCGGCAAGCCGGTCGTCGCCGCGCACCTTCAGCGATGCGGTGAAATAGGGCTTTGCCGCGCGTGCCGCCATGCGGACGATCGCGTCGGCAGCATTGCCGCCGCCGACCTTCAGCAGCGCCGTCGCCGAACGCAGCTGCTGGCGGATCGGCGCACGGACCGGGCCGGCCGGCACGATATGGCCATTGCCAAGGCCGCGCGTCGCGTCGATGACGAGCAGCGCATAGTCAATCGCCAGCCGGGCGCTCTGAAAACCATCATCCATGATGATGAGATCGGCGCCTTCCGCCACCAGACGCCGAGCACCATCGACGCGCCGGCGGGAAATCACCGTCAGCGCCTCCTGGGCGAGCAACAGCGGTTCATCGCCGACGGCGACCGCCCGGTGATGATGGGGATCGACCACGGTCGTCACGTCGAGCGAGCCGCCGTAACCTCTGCTGAGAAAGCCCGGTTTCAGGCCTTTCGCCTTGGCGGCGCGGGCGAGCGTCAACGCCGTCGGCGTCTTGCCGGCGCCGCCGACTGTGAAATTGCCGACGCAGATGACTGGAACGGAAACCGAGGCGCGGCGCGCATGGACCATGCGATGGCCGGCGACACGGCCGTAGACAAAGGAAAGCGGCGCCAGCAGCCAGGCCCGCCAATCGGCTTTCCTCCACCAGAACGGCGGCGCTTCTGAAATCATTTTGCCGTCCCGCTCCCCGCCGGCCAGAGAATTTCGTCTTCCCGGCCGGATTGAGAGATTAAAATCGATGAAAATGCAAGCCTTTACCGATCAGGCCGGCTGCAGATCAGGCAGCAGCGTCTCAAGGGCGGTGATATTGTCGAGCACATGATCGGCAGCCGCAGCAAGTGAATCGCGCGAGCCGGTTCCCGTCAACACGGCGATCCTCAGTCCCGCGCCGGCATTTAGACCCATGTGCAGATCGTGATTGTTGTCGCCGACCATGGCGACCTCTTCAGGCAGAAGACCGGTCGCAGCGCAGAAGCCGAGCACCATGCCCGGCTCCGGCTTGACGCCGAAGCCGCTGTCGTAGCCGGCGATATAATCGACATAGTGGGCGAAACCGAAGCGCTCCGCCGTCTGGCGGATGGAGCGCTCATTGTCGCTGGAGGCGACACCGAGCTTGAAACCGCGCCGATGCAGCCTTGCGAAGAAGCCGGCAAGGTCGGTCACCGGCACGGAAAATTCAGCGGCGCCGGAAAAGAGATCGTCGAGACGGATCGTCAATTCGTCGATGTCGACCATCGACCCGGCGGCGACGAGTCCCTCGGCGATCTGCCTTGTATTGCCGGCGGCGAGCAGGCTGTCGGGGACGATATGGCCGCTCACCGGATCCATGCCGCAGGCGAACAGCAGCCGGTCGGCCAAAAGCGGGTCGCCCTCAGCGGCGATGCGGGCAAGCTCGCGATTGACCGGCAGCCAGCTCTCATCATAGTCGAGCAGCGTGCCGTCCTTGTCGAAGAGGATGCCTTTGATATGCGCCGGGCCGGACATCGCGTCTCCTCAAACCTGGGCTGCGGTCCTGGGCAGCAAACGCGCCTTGACCGTCAGCGGATTGATATAGGGTTCGAGCCCCTTCACCGTCGCCGACAGTGCGCCGCGCATCTCGTGCACGGTGGCGACGCCGGCCTCGATCATGTTACGGCGGGCTTCATCGTTGATCAGCAGGTAATGCACGCCCTTGGCCAGCATTTCGGTATCGCGCACCATTCGGGCGCTGCCGCTGCGGGCGAGCTTCTGATAGGCCTCGCGGAAATTCTGCACATTGCCGCCGGAGAGGATGGCGCAGCCGAGCATGGCAGGCTCCAGCGGGTTCTGACCACCCTCGGCAAAGAGCGAGCGGCCGACGAAGGCGATTTCGGTCAGACGGAGATAAAGCCCCATTTCGCCGATCGTATCGCCGAGAAAGATATCGACATCGGCGGAGAGGACATCGTCGCGGGTCCGGCGGGCGACTTTCAGCCCCTGCTTGACGAGCGCCGCCTCGATCTCGTCGCTGCGCTCGGGATGGCGGGGCACGATGATCGTCAATTGACGATCGCGCTCCTTCAGGGCGCGATGGACGATGCCGGCGGCATTTTCCTCGCCGTCAAAGGTGGAGATCGCCGCCCAGGTCTTGCGATCGCCGATCTGCTTCTTGTAGCGGGCGAAGACAGCGCTGTCATAAGGCGGCGCATCGGTATCGACCTTCAGATTGCCCGAGGTTATGACGGGAACGGCACCGAGATCGCGAAACCGCTCGGCATCGACATCGGATTGGGCGATGACGAGAGCGAGGTTCTCGAACAAGGCCTCAGCAATCGAGGGGCGGCCGCGCCAACGGGCAAAGGAGCGGTCCGACATGCGGGCATTGACCAGGATTTGCGGAATGCGGCGACGGCCGAGTTCCAGCACCGTCGCCGGCCAGATTTCGGATTCGGCGATGATCGCGCAATCGGGCTGCCAATAATCGAGGAAGCGGCTGACGGATGGCTTCAGATCCAGCGGCACATATTGATGGATCGCCTCCTGGCCGAGGCGCTCGGCGGCGAGCCTGGCGGAGGTGATGGTGCCGGTGGTTAGGATGACATGAATGTCGCGGCGGCGAATTTCGCGGATCAGCGGTATGACCGCATTGGTTTCGCCGACACTTGCGGCGTGGAACCAGACGAGCGGACCCTGGGGCCGATTAGCGCTCGGATAGCCGAAGCGTTCCAGGCGGCGCGCACGGTCTTCCTTGCCCTTGGCCGTGCGGTAGGTCAGATAGAGGCCGACGACCGGGGAAGCCACGGTCCCCGCCAGACGGTATGTGCTCAGACCGAGCCGCGCCATCCGGGAGCTCATCGCGCCAGCCTCCGACCCAAGACGATCGACATCAAACCCATTCCCTTATTATCGTTGCGGCCGGAATGGCCGATCAATTTGTTCAGAATGCGTCAAACGATCCGGATCGACGGGCGCCCGATGCACGAAGGCCCGTTCGGCTGGCTGCGGCTGCCGAGGTCAGTTGCCCCCAGCCTTTTGCTGCGGATCGAGCAGACGGTGCATGTGGACGATGAAATAGCGCATATGTGCGTTGTCGACCGTCTGCTGCGCTTTCGCCTTCCAGGCCGTCAGCGCCGAGGCATAGTCGGGAAAAATGCCGACGATATCGAGGCCGTCCAGATCACGGAACTGGACATCTTCGAGGCTTTCGAGTTCGCCGCCGAAAACGAGGTGCAAAAGCTGTTTCTTGTCACCGGAGTCAGTCATTTTCTTGTTCTCTTTCTGCCTAGTTCCTCCGCCACCTCATCTGCGGGATTTTGACGGAAACGTCAACTGTCTCGTCGCCCGGCGAAGGCCGCGAGGAACTCATCAATACGGGGCGCCGGCGCCGCACAGAGGACCTTATGGGTGACGTCGGCCCTGTTATAGACGATGGACTTGCCGTCGAGGTCTACAAGCCCGCCGCCGGCGCAAGCCAGAACGAGATCGGCGGCGGCAAGGTCCCAGTCATGCGAATTGCCCTTGACGAAGGTGGCTTCCAGACGGCCGTCTGCCACCATGGCGATGCGATAGGCCAGCGAGGGGACATATTTTTCGCGTCTCACCCGGTGACGGAACGCCGGCGGAAAGGTCTTCAACAGGTCTTCGCCGATCGCAAGCCGGCTCAACTCGTCCGGCCCGGCGGCGGAAACGGTGAAGGGCGTGCCGTTCTTCAGCGCCACGCCGCCGTCGACGGCCTCGTAGAGCTCTTCGAGCGCCGGTGCATAGAGCACGCCGGCAACCGGGCGGCCGCGATGCACGACCGCGACGCTGACACACCAGACTTGCTGCCCGCCGAGGAAGGCGCGCGTGCCGTCGATCGGATCGACGATGAAAAGCGTCTCGCGCGACAGGCGGTCTTCATCGTCCTCGGTTTCCTCAGACAGCCAGCCATAATCCGGCCGCGCCTTACGCAGGATCGTTTCAAGCGTCTTATTGGCGGCGAAATCGGCGGCGCTGACTGGAGAGCGGTCGCCGTTCTTCCACCAGACCTCGGGAGACTGGTTGAAGAAGCCGTAGGCGACCGCGCCGGCCTCCTTCGCAGCATCGGCGATCAAGGCGAGATCGCTCTGCCAGCGCAGCTTTTCCCTATCGCTCATCCCGTCATTCCATTCCTGCCCGTTTTTACTGCCCGGCGAGCGTCATGCCTTCGATCGCGAGGGTCGGAGCCGCGACGCCGAACTTGCGGTCGATGTCGTTTGCCGGCGTCAGGCGCATGAACATCTCCTTGAGGTTCGAGGCGATCGTCACCTCGGATACCGGGAAAGTGAGTTCGCCGTTCTCGATCCAGAAGCCGGTGGCGCCGCGGCTGTATTCGCCGGTGATCATGTTGACGCCGTGGCCGATTAGTTCGGTGACGTAAAAACCGTTGCCGATGCTGCGGATCAGTTCCTCCGGCGAGATCTCGCCCGGCTCCAAGGCGAGGTTGGTGGAAGACGGCGTGACGGCGCTGCCGCCGCGCACGCCGCGGCCATTAGTCTGCAGGCCGAGCTCGCGGGCCGTCGAGGCCGAGAGGAACCAGTGCTTCAGGACACCGTCTTCGATCATGACAAGCCGCTCGCCGGACACGCCCTCACCGTCGAAGGGACGCGAGGAAGGCCCGCGCACGATCAGAGGATCGTCGGTGATCGAAAGGCCCGACTTCAGCACCTGCTGACCCATCCTGTCACGCAGGAAGCTGGTCTTTCGGGCGACGGCGGCACCGTTGATCGCACCGGCGATATGGCCGACAAAACCACGGGCGACGCGCGGATCGAAGACGACGGTGACGTTCTTGCCGGTCGGCACCTGGCGCGGATTGACGCGCTTGACCACCCGTTCGCCGGCGCGGCGGCCGATTTCGGCGGGATCGTCGAGCTCGGCGTAATAAAGCCGGCTGTCGAAATCATAGTCGCGCTCCATGCCCGTGCCTTCGCCTGCGATGACGCTGACGGAATTGCCGAAACGGGAGGCCATGTAGCTGCCTTGGAAACCGTGCGACGTGGCGAGAACAAGACCGCCCATGCCGGCCGACGCGCCGGCGCCGGAGGAATTGGTGACGCCCTTGACCGCAAGTGCGGCCGCCTCGGCGGCAAGAGCCGCCTCGCGCAGCATCTCGGAGGACACGTCGGTGGCATCGAGCAATTGCAGGTCGGGATAGGACTTGGCAAGGTTCGCCTCGTCCGCCAGGCATGCGAAGGGGTCTTCCGGGGAAACCTTGGCCATGGCGACGGCACGCTCGGCCAGCGCCTGGAGATCGAAGCCCGGATTGGCCGAAACGCTGGCGACGCGCTGGCCGATGAAGACGCGCAGCGAAAAATCGTCGCTTTCCGACAATTCCGTCCCCTCGACCTTGCCAAGCCGGACGCTGACGGATTGCGAGCGAGAGCGAACGACCACGGCGTCGGCAGCGTCGGCCCCTGCCTTCCTTGCCAGATCGATCAATTGACTTGCGCGGGAAAGAAGTGTCGAAGAATCGATTTCAGAGGACATGATTTGGCCTTTCCTTCGGCTTCCATTTATTGTGCACTCTCCCTGGCATCAAGGCCGCCGCCGCCGATTCTTTGCCGGGGCTGCCAGGATGTTTCCCGCCGTCGAAAGAAATTGCCAGCATGTCAGCGCCCAACGACCTTTTCTCCGAAACGATCCTGCTGCTCGGCGGCGCGGTGGTCGCCGCTCCGATCTTCAAGAAGCTGGGGCTTGGCACGGTGCTCGGTTATCTCGCCGCCGGCATCGTCATCGGCCCGGTCTTCCACGGCATCACCGACGGCGAACAGATCCTTGCCGTCGCCGAGCTCGGCGTCGTCTTCCTGCTCTTCATCATCGGCCTGGAGCTGAAGCCAAGCCGCCTCTGGCAGATGCGGCGCGACATCTTCGGCCTCGGCACGGCGCAGGTGGTGGTGACAGGGCTGGCGCTGACCGCGCTCGCCTGGTTTTCTGAAATTCTCGATTGGCGCGGCAGCATCGTCGCCGGCTTCGGCCTGGCCCTGTCCTCGACGGCCTTCGCCATGCAGATCCTTGAGGGCGATGGCGACGTCAACACGAGATACGGGCAGCGCTCCTTCTCGATGCTGCTGTTCCAGGACCTGGCGATCGTGCCGCTGCTCGCGCTGATCACCGTTCTCGACGGCAGCGGCAAGGGCAGCAATACGCCGCTCACCGATTTTGCCGTGGCCGTCGGCGCCGTGGCGGCGATGATCGTCACCGGGCGTTATCTACTAACGCCGCTCTTCCAGATCATCGCCCGCACAGGGGCCCGCGAGGCCATGATCGCGGCCGCCCTTTTTGTCGTCATGGGATCGGCAAGCCTGATGCAGCTTGCCGGACTATCGATGGCGATGGGCGCCTTCCTCTCGGGGGTGATGCTGGCCGAATCCTCCTACCGGCACGAGTTGGAGGCCGACATCGAGCCTTTCCGCGGCGTGCTGCTCGCCATCTTCTTCATCGCCGTCGGCCTGTCGCTGGAGCTGGACGTTCTCGTCGACAATGCGCTCTTCGTCATCGTCACGGTGCCGATCGTCATGGCCGTCAAGGCGATTATCATCTATGGTCTCTGCCGGATATCGGGATCTCCGCACAATGACGCGATCCGCATCGCCTTCCTCTTGCCGCAAGGCGGCGAATTCGGCTTCGTGCTGTTCACCACTGCGGGCGTCGTCGGCTTGATGTCGACGAGCACGGCATCGCTGCTGGTGGCGATCGTCACGCTGTCCATGGCGCTGACGCCGATCGGCGCGGCGCTGTCGAAGCGGCTGCTCAACGGCGATGAACAGGAAGAGCTCGACGAGGATTTCGAAGGTGCGGGCGCCGACGTGCTGATGGTCGGCTTCTCACGTTTCGGCCAGATCGCCGCCCAGATCCTGCTTGCCGGCGGGCGCAGCGTCACCGTCATCGACTTTTCCGCCGACCGCATCCGCCAGGCCTCCTCCTTCGGCTTCCGCATTTATTTCGGCGACGGCACCCGCAAGGACGTGCTGCGCTCGGCCGGGATCGACCGGGCGAAGATCGTGCTCGTCTGCACACAGAAGAAGGAGATCACTGACAAGGTGGTCGAACTGGTGCAAGCGGACTATCCGCAGACGCGCCTTTACGTACGCTCCTATGACCGAATCCATTCGATCGAACTGCGCAACAAGGGGATTGATTACGAGCTGCGCGAAACGCTGGAATCGGGCCTGCTGTTTGGACGGCGGACGCTGGAGGCGCTCGGCGTCTCGGAGGTCGATGCCTATGAAATCGGCGAGGATATCCGCAAGCGCGACGAGGCGCGGCTGGTGCTGCAGGTCTCCGAAGGGCTGCAGGCGGGGCGCGACATGCTGTTTTCCCACCCGGTGCGGCCCGAACCGCTGGTCAAGCCGAAGCGCACGGCCGATCCTTTCGAGGACGATCCGCTGGCGGGAGTCGCGAATGCGGTGGCGGACGCATAAACCTGTTGCCGGAGCTGCGACGGTCGAGCAGTTCGAAAACAGTGGGGCTACTGCCAGAATCTGTCAGCATGTCTCTCTAAATATTCTCCTGCCCGACATACAGGAGGTTTATCGTGTTCGACAGCAACAGCATTCTACTTTTCGTAACCGACGCGCCGAAGAGCGCCAGCTTTTATGCGCGGCTGCTCGGGCAAGATCCTGTGGAGGCCAGCCCGACCTTCGCAATGTTCATTCTGCCTTCGGGCCTGGCGCTCGGACTGTGGGGCCGGACGGGCGTCCAGCCGGCGCCGGCTGCTGCGGGCGGCGGCTGCGAGGTCGGTTTCAAGGTCGCGACAGCGGACATGGTCGATAGGCTCCATATCGAATGGCAGGGCAAGAGCGCGGCGATCCTTCTGCCGCCGACCGACCTCGATTTCGGCCGCAGCTTTGTTGCTGCCGATCCCGACGGGCATCGCTTGCGCGTCTACAACGTCGCGGAGGACTGAACCATGTCCCGCAGCTGGATTGCCGTGGCATCAGCAAACCACGTCCGCATCGGGCGCGCAGCCGGGTTCATGCAAGTCTGTCACGGCAAGGCCGCTCCGCTCAAGCGGAGCGCGCCAGGGGACCGCGTGATTTACTATTCGCCGACTGAAACGTTTGGCGGCAAGGATCGCCTGCAGGCGTTCACGGCCATCGGCGTGGTCGAGGAAACGGCGGCATATCAAGTGGAGGCTCACCCCGGCTTCCGCCCTTGGAGGCGGGATGTCGTCTGGTGGCGGGCCATTGAAACGCCCATCCGTGCCGCTGCTCGATCGGCTATCTTTCACGAGCGATCGGACAGGCTGGGGCTATCGACTGCGCTTTGGTCTCTTCCAAATCGACAATGACGATGCCGAGCTCATAGCCGAAGCGATGCTCGCTGAACCGCTGGCGCATGTCTCGCGGACGCCGGCAACGGTGCCCGTGCAAGGTTCCTTAGCGTTTTAGCCGCGCTTCGATCTCGCGGTCGAGGGCGAATTTCAGATCGTCCTTTACGCCGACGGACATGGCCAGCACTTCGCGAGCCTTGAGGAAATCCATCACGCCGGTGCGGCCGACCGTCGGGCGCAGGAAGATGTGCGGCTGGCAAAGCTTCAGCTTCAGGGAGATCGCCGTCTGCATCATCAGCTGTCCGGAACCGAAGATGCTCTCCATGCGGTTCGGGATGTGGGTGCCGTCGCCCTCGGGAGCGCCGACGACATCGACGCCGACGACGATGTCGGCAAGATCCATCAGGCACTCATAAGGCACAGGATTGCTGATGCCGCCATCGATCATCACGCGGCCGCGCAGGCGCACCGGCATGAAAACGGCGGGGATGGAGGACGAGGCGGCCAGTGCGGGAAACAGCTCGCCCTCTTCGATGATCACCTCGTTCTGCCCGTAATAATCCGTGGTGATGACCTTCATCGGCACCAGCAGATCTTCAAATCGGGCCGGCAGCTCCGACGGCAGAAAAGCTTTCAGGATCCGTTCCAGATTGAACTGGCCGATGCGGATGCCCTTGGCCACCGCATCGCGCACTGTCGTCGGCCTCATGCCCCAGATGCGGGCAACGACGGCGGTCTTGTTGCCGACGGTTGCCAGCGCATGTTCACGGATTTCGGCGCCGGACATGCCGGCGGCCATGCCCGCCCCCATGATCGCGCCGATCGACGAACCTGCAATCGCCACCGGGCGGATGCCGAGTTCGTCGAGGGTTTCGATGATGTGGATATGGGACAGGCCGCGTGCGCCGCCGCCGCCGAAGGCGACAGCGACCGTCGGCAAATCGCTGATCGCAGGCAGTTTCGGACTGATGATCTCTGCCTGCTGCACGCCCCGCCCCTGCGCCTATTGCGGCTGATATCGGAAGAAATGCACCCTGGTGTCGCCAAAGATGCGGCTTTCGAGAAAAACATAGGAAGGGTGGACCGAAACGACAATGTCGGCGCGTTCTTCGAGTACCGCGATCGCGCCCGACCGCAGCCAGCCGCCAACGGCGGCCGCCGCCATCGCCTTTTCGCCGAGGCCCTTGCCATAGGGCGGGTCGGCAAAGAGCACGTCGAAAGGCTCGAGATTGCCGACGCTGCCGAGATCGGTCGCATCGCGGCGCAGGATGCGGGTGCGGCCATGCAGACCGAGCGCATCGATGTTTTCCCAGAGCAGCGCCCTGCCCTCGACGCTGTTTTCGACGAAGAGCGCATGACGACAGCCGCGCGAGACGGCTTCGAGGCCGACGGCGCCGGTTCCGGCAAAAAGATCGAGGATCCGGGTGCCGTCGACACATTCCGGATAGGCATGGCTCAAAATATTGAACAGGCTCTCGCGCGTCCGGTCGGCGGTCGGCCGGATGTCGTTGGATTTTGGCACGGCGAGAGGCCGTCCGCGAAACTCACCGCCGACGATCCGCACCGCGTGTCATTCCCTTTCCTCGAGCACCACCTCTGGACGGACCGCCCGCCGGCCTGTCCCCGGCCGGCCTTTCACCGCCTGGCTTGGCGCCCTTAGGTTTGCCTGAAAAATTCTTGGGTCCACCGGGCTTGCCAGCAAAGCCCTTGCCGCGCGGCTTATCGCCCGAAAGCTTGCCGCTCACAGCCTTGTCGCCGAACGACCTATCGCCGCGCGGACGCTCGGAACGCCCCTCGCCGGCAAAGCTTCTGGCTGTCCGCGGGCGCTCGTCACCCTCCTCGCGCGGCTTTCGATCGCCACGCGGCTTGCCGGCGAAAGGTCGATCGCCGAAGGGGCGGTCGCTGCGCGGACGCTCAGAACGACTCTCGCCGGTGGACGCTCTGGCGGCGCGGGGACGCTCATCACCATCCGCGCGCGGCTTGCGATCGCCGCGCGGCTTGTCGCCGAATGGCCGGTCGCCGCGCGAACGCTCCGCACGGCCTTCGCCACGCGCCGGGCGGTCGCCATAACCGCGGTCTTCGCGGGCCGGGCGATCGCCGAACGAGCGCTTGTGGCCGCGGCCTTCGCCCTCATCCTTGCGGTGGGGCTGCTCGCTCGAGCGGATCCATTCGCCGTCCTCTTCGCGCACACGGTTGATCGGCGTGCGCGGACGATCCTCGATGCGATCGAAAGCATTGGTCTTTGCCGCCGGCTGTTCGCCGCGCCGGCGCGCGGTCTGCGCATTCTTGGCGGCCTTGGCCGCCGCCTTCTCGCCGAGGGGCCGGGCGCCGGGCGCCATCCAGACATTGGCGCTGCGGCGCTGGCCAAGCGGCTGGGCGCGCTTGGGCTTTTCTTCATCCCTGCGGCCGCCGCGGCGATCGTCGTCTCTGCGCCCGCCGGGGCGATCGTCGCGCTTGGTATCGAGGCGGCTCAGCGCCCGTTCGCGCTTATCCTCCTCGCGTCGCGGCCGCTCGCGCTTTGCTGGTGCGGCCGGTGCCGAAGCCTCTTCCTCTTCTTCGGCAGCGACGGCGGGCACATTATAGATCGGCGCGTCGAAATTCGCCTTGGCTTCCTCGATCAGGCGCGGGCCGAGTTGGTCACGCAATGTGCGGCCGCGCACCTCGACGACATGGCCTTCCGGCAAGTCACCGAGCTGGAACGGCCCATAGGAAATGCGGATCAGACGGTTGACATCGAGACCGAGCGCGCCGAGCACATTTTTGATTTCGCGGTTCTTGCCTTCGCGAAGGCCCATGGTGATCCAGACATTCGAGCCCTGGGTGCGGTCGAGGGTCGCCTCGATCGATCCATAGAGCACGCCGTCGACGGCGATGCCGTCCTTCAATTTGTCGAGCGCTTCCTGATCGATCTCGCCATGGGCGCGGACGCGGTAGCGCCTCAGCCAACCGGTCGCCGGCAGTTCGAGGGCGCGGGCGAGGCCGCCGTCATTGGTGAGCAGCAGCAGGCCTTCGGTGTTGATGTCGAGCCGGCCGATCGACATGACGCGCGGCAGTTCTTCCGGCAGGTTGTCGAAGACGGTCGGACGGCCTTCCGGATCGGCATTGGTGGTCACCAGGCCGGCCGGCTTGTGATAGAGCCAGAGCCTGGTGCGCTCGATGCCGCGGATCGGCACGCCGTCGACCTCGATGCGGTCGGCAAGCGTGACGTTGACGACGGGGGTATCGAGAACCGTGCCGTTCAGCGTCACACGGCCTTCCATGATCATGCGTTCTATGTCGCGGCGGGAGGCGACGCCTGCGCGCGCCATCACCTTGGAAATGCGTTCGGCCTTGGTGTCGCTGTCGGCTTCGGCCGCCGCCGAGCGCGCGGTTGCGGCCTTCGCCGGCTTCGCGCCGCCCGCCTTCGGACCGGCCTTCGGCCTGATATCCCGTGAAAGGGGCTTTGCGCCCGGGCGTTTTGGCTTGTCTTTGGGTGTCATTTGCTGTTTGCCTGCCTTTTGGGCCTGTCTATCAGGTCACGCATCTGCGGTTAAGTGGAAATTCTTGCGATCGTGAAGACAAATCGTTTCATGGAGATGGCGCTTGAAGAAGCGCGTGCCGCCGGAGAACGCGGCGAGGTGCCGATCGGCGCGGTCGTCGTTGTCGACGATATTGCTGTTTCACGCTCGGGAAACCGCACGCGCGAGCTCAACGACGTTACCGCGCACGCCGAGATCGCCGCAATCCGGCTCGCCTGCGAGGCACTTGGGCAGGAGCGCCTTACCGGCGCCGATCTCTATGTGACGCTGGAGCCTTGCACCATGTGCGCGGCAGCCATCTCGTTTGCGCGCATCCGCAGGCTCTATTACGGCGCCGAGGATCCGAAGGGCGGCGCCGTCGACAATGGCGTGCGATTCTATGCGCAGCCGACCTGCCACCACGTCCCGGAGGTCTATTCCGGTTTCAACGAGGTGCAATCGGCCGAGATCTTGCGGAGATTCTTTGCGGAACGGAGAGAGGCGCCGTAATCGCTGGCATCTGTGCGCGTGCGCCGAGACAAGCTATTGCAGGAAGTTCCACCACTGCTTGCCGGAATTGGCGATTGCCGCGTCCTTCTTGCGCTTCTTCTGCTTCTTGAGCTCCGGCTCGCCGACGTCATCGAGCTTGGCCGGGTCGTCGACGGTGCGGTAACCGGGCGGCGGATCGGAAATGTAGCGACGCTGATCGACGTAGGAGCCCTTCTGCAGGGCGCGGGCCTCGCGATAGGCCTGGGTCTGGGCTTCGGTCGTTCGCCGGCCGCCTTCGATGGCGGAGCTTGCCAGCGGCGAGCGGTAATTCGGATTGTCCGAATTGGCGTCAGCCTCGGAGACGAGACGGGCACGGGTCTCCTCCGGCGATTCAAGCCATTGCGGATTGTCCTTGTTGGCCACCGTCGGCTGCGGCGCGACGAGGGTCTCTCGCTGGCCCTCAGCCGGCAGCACCAGCGTCGGGCGCGGCGTATATTTGACGCCCTTGTTCTTCGGTTCCGGTCCGGTCAGAGACACGGACTGGCCAAGATCGTCGGTCAGCTGCTCCATGGCGGTCTTGTCGGTGCCGTAGGTCGGGCTGCTGGCGCAGCCGGACACAAGGGAGCATCCCGCCATGACAACAGACAGGCAGGCGCCAATACGGAACCAATGCGTTGCGAACATGAAAACCCTTCCAGCCACCGGTGCAATCGTCGCCCTACCGGACAACCGTCCCCCTGACGCAAAAATCCGGCCATTTTCAGGCAGCTTTTACCGGATGAACGCCGCAATGGCAATTCACCCGGCAAATATCTTCAGGCGCGGATGCCGAGTTCGCGCAAGGCGGCGGCGTCGCGCGCCGAGACGTCGGGATAGTCCGGATCAGAACCGACATCGGTGGTGATGCGCCAGGAACGGGCGCATTTGACGCCTTCGGCAGGCTTCGGCACTACGGCGACGTCAGGCACCTCGGCCAAGCGGAAAGCGTCGGCCGGGCCGGCATCTGACTTGATCGTGATGCCAGAGGTGATGCAGACTTCGCTGAAATCCTGGCCCTCGAGCGCCTTGCGAAGCGCGGCATCGGCGACATAGACAACGGGCGCCGCCTCGAGCGAGGAACCGATGCGCTTATCCTTGCGCTCGATTTCGAGCGCGCCGGTCACGACGCTGCGGATCGCGCGGATCTTCCTCCACTTTTCGGCCAGCGCATCGTTGCGCCATTCCTTGGCGACCGGAGCGAACTGCTCCAGATGCACCGAGATAGCCGAGGGATTGCGTGAGAGCCATGCCTCTTCCGTTGTAAACGGCAGCATCGGCGCAAGCCAGGTCACCACGCAATCGAAGATCATGCGGATGACATAGAGCGCCGAGCGACGGCGGAGGCTGGAGGGCGCATCACAATAGAGCGCATCCTTGCGGACGTCGAAGTAGAAGGCCGAGAGCTCGACATTGGCAAAGTCGATCAATGCGCGGGCGATCTTCTTGAAGTCGAAGGCATCATAATTCTCGCGCACGAGCTGATCGAGCTCGGAGAGACGGTGCAGCATCAGCTGCTCCAGCTCCGGCAGATCGGCAAGCGCGATGACCTCCCCCTTGTCGTGAGCGAGCGTGCCGAGCATCCAGCGGATGGTATTGCGCAGCTTGCGATAGGCATCGACATTGGTCTGGATGATCGTCTTGCCGACGCGCAGGTCATCGGCATAATCGGAGGTCATGACCCAGAGGCGCAGGATGTCGGCGCCGGCATCCTTCATCACCTCCTGCGGCGAGGTGACGTTGCCCTTCGACTTCGACATCTTCTCGCCCTTCTCGTCCATGGTGAAACCATGGGTGAGGACAGCGTTATAAGGCGCGCGGCCGCGGGTGGCAGCCGATTCCAAGAGCGACGAATGGAACCAGCCGCGATGCTGATCGGACCCTTCGAGATAGAGATCGGCCGGCCATTTCAGGTCCGGGCGATCTTCCAGCGTGAAGGTGTGCGTGGAGCCCGAGTCGAACCAGACGTCGAGGATATCCATGACCTGGGTCCACTTGGCCGGGTCATGCTCGTTGCCGAGGAAGCGCTCCTTGGCGCCTTCCGCAAACCAGGCGTCTGCGCCCTCGACATCGAAAGCGTTCAGGATGCGCTGGTTGACGGCCTCGTCCTTCAGGACCTCGCCCTGCTCATCGACGAAGACGCAGATCGGCACGCCCCAGGCTCTTTGACGGGAAAGGACCCAGTCCGGGCGCTGCTCGATCATCGCGCGCAGACGGTTCTGGCCGGCGGCCGGCACGAAGCGTGTGTCGTCGATCGCTCCGAGGGCCCGGCTACGCAGCGTCGTCCCGTCCGGCAGCGTCTTGTCCATATAGACGAACCATTGCGGCGTGTTGCGGAAGATCACCGGCTTCTTCGAACGCCAGGAATGCGGATACTGGTGCTTCAAGCGGCCGCGGGCAAAGAGCGCATTGCGTTCGATCAGCGCTTTGATGACGCGATCATTGGCATCGCCCTTCTTGCCGTTATCGTCGATGACGCGCGCGCCTTCCAGGCCGGGAGCGTCGGCGGTGTAGAAGCCGCCGTCGTCGACCGGGAACGGGATCTTGGTCTCGATGCCGCGGGCCTCGATCTCCCGGGCATGCGCCATCCAGACGTCAAAGTCTTCGCGGCCGTGGCTGGGTGCGGTGTGCACGAAACCGGTGCCGGCATCGTCGGTGACGTGATCGCCCTCGAGCAGCGGGACTTCGAACTCGTAGCCGCCGCCGACGCCCTTCAGTGGGTGGGCGCAGGCGACAAATGAAAGCTCCTTGGCGGAAACATCGCGGAGGCGCTTGTATTGCAGTTTTGCTTTGGCAAACGATTCTTCGGCGAGCTTGTCGGCGAAAACAAGCTTCTCGCCCGGGCGCGGGCCAAAGTCGTTCTCGGCAGCTGTCACTTCATAAAGGCCGTAGGAGACGCGCGATGAATAGGCGATCGCCCGGTTTCCGGGGATCGTCCAAGGCGTCGTGGTCCAAATGACCACGGAAGCGTGGTCTTCAGCAAGCGAATTTGGAGACATCGGGATGTCCTCAATCGGAGCCGGCTTATCCCTGGTGACGACTACATCTACCGTTGCGGGCGCATTCACTACCGGGAATTTCACCCAGATCGTGTCGCTTTCATAGTCGTGGTACTCGACCTCGGCTTCCGCCAGCGCGGTGCGCTCGACCACCGACCACATGATCGGCTTGGAGCCGCGGTAGAGTTGGCCGCTAGCGGCGATCTTCAAGAGCTCACCAGCGATGCGGCTTTCCGCATGGAAGTTCATCGTCAGATACGGGTTTTCGAAGTCGCCCACGATGCCGAGGCGCTGGAACTCGTCACCCTGGACCTTGATCCACTTCTCGGCATAGGCGCGGCACTCGCGGCGGAAGCCGATCATCGCCGCCGGCTCGCTCAGGTCAGGCTTCGCCTTGCCCTTGGCGCGATAGTTCTCTTCCTCGATCTTCCATTCGATCGGCAGGCCGTGGCAATCCCAGCCGGGCACGTAGTTGGCGTCATAGCCGCGCATCTGGAACGAACGGTTGATGACGTCCTTGAGGATCTTGTTCAGCGCATGGCCGATATGGATGTTGCCATTGGCATAGGGCGGGCCGTCGTGCAGGACGAATTTCTCGCGGCCGGCGGCGGAGGCGCGCAGTTTCTTATAGAGATCCATCTGCTGCCAGCGGGCAACAAGCTCCGGTTCCTTCTGCGGCAGACCGGCGCGCATCGGGAAATCGGTTTCAGGCAGATAGAGGGTCTTCGAGTAATCGATCTTTTCGGCTGTTTCGGTCATGTGTGACAATCGTTTCTGGCAGCCCCGTGAGGGCGCGACGGACGTGAAAATAGGTGGCGGCGGAAGCGCCTGCTCGCAAGCGCCAAAAACCCGGACCTCCCGGCCGCTTAGCGCGCGCGGAAGGCCGGGCCGATAATTCGTATCGTCATTGCCAGCCGAGGTTTCGTCATAGCGCCGGTTCATAGGCGTTTTTGCCGGGAAAAGGAAGAGAGGAAATTGCGGCCCGCAATCGGCACCGGTGACTGGAATTGCCAGCGCCGCATCCTTCCGGGAAAGCATCGGACTGGAAAATCCTCTTCGCTCGAGATATAAATCTGACTATCTGACCAGATTCGATCGAGAGATGAATGGCATGAAAAAAATCACGAAGCAAAGCTGGAAGCTCGAGGACGCGAAAGCGCGCTTCAGCGAGGTGGTTCGCCGCGCCCGCAGCGAAGGACCACAGCGCGTGACGGTTCGCGGCCGGGACAGCGTCGTCGTCATCAGCGTCGAAGAGCTCGACCATCTGACCAAAGCTGAGCCGAAGAAGCCTTTCGTCGCTTTCATGGAAAGCCTTGACCTCAAGGAGCTCGACCTTGAGCGAGAGGCCGATTACGGGCGGGATGCCGAGCTGTGATCGGCTGGCTGCTCGATACGAACGTCATTGCCGCTCTGATCAACCCGAACGGTGCCCCCTCCGTCAAATCCTGGGCTGCGGCTCAAGACGAGGAGAGGATGTTCATCAGCATCCTCACGCTGGCGGAATACGACAAGGGCATCGAAAATCTGCCTGAGGACGATCAGAACCGCTATCGCTATGCTGCCTCCCGCGATGCACTGGAAGAGAGGTTTTCGCAACGCGTTCTTTCGCTGAGCGACACAGCCGTCAGGCATTGGGGCGCCATTTCCGGGCGCGTGAAACTGAGGACCGGACATGCACCGTCGGTTGTCGACACGATGCTGGCCGCCACGGCAATCGAGCACAATCTCTATCTGGTCACGCGAAACGTCCGAGATACGCGCTTCTCCGGCGCAGCGGTCTTCGATCCGTGGACCAACGATCCAGATCAATTTCCGCTCAGCCGGAGATAACTCGAAGCCACTCAGGCGAAGCAAAGCTTCCGATCGAGCTCGCCGAGCGGCGTAACGCCCGCCAGCAGCGCCCTCGCCTCCTCTTCGTCGCGTTTGATCTGGGCGACGAGCGGATCGAGCCCGTCGAATTTCAGCTCGGGTCTAAGATAGCCGAAGAAGGAGACGGCACAGAGCTGGCCGTAGAGATCGCCGTGAAAATCGAACAGATAGGTTTCGAGCAGCGGCGCGCCGTTTTCCGTCACCGTCGGGCGGCGGCCGTAGCTCGCGACGGCATCGTGGAGCGTTCCGTCCCGGCGGCGGAAGCGGACGGCGTAGATGCCGGCGGCGAGTTCGGCCTCCGGCGGCAGCCGCATATTGGCGGTGGGAAAACCGAGCTGCCGGCCGAGCTTTTCGCCGTCGATCACCTCGGCTTCGACCGTATAGCGGTAGCCGAGCATGCCGGCGGCTTCGCTGACATTGCCGTCCTTCAGCAGCGCCCGGATATGGCTCGACGAGACGACATCGGCGTTCTCGTCGCGGAAGGCGTCGATCAGGGTGACGCCGAAACCATAGGTCTGGCCGGCATTCATCAGGAAGGCAGGCCCGCCTTCGCGGCCGCGGCCGAAATGGAAATCGAAGCCGGTGACGACTTCGGTGGCGCCTAGCCAATCCTTGAGGATCGAATGGATGAAATCGTCGGCCGAGCGCTGCGAAAATTCGTAGTCGAAAGGATATTCGATGACTGCGTTGAAACCGAGCGTTTCCAGAATCCGGGCCTTGAGCGGCGCGGGTGTCAGCCGGAAGACCGGTGTCTGCGGCCGGAACACCGTGCGCGGATGCGGCTCGAAGGTCAGCACCAGGGCAGGAATGCCGCGCGCCTTCGCTATTTCGAGCGCGCGGTTCAGCACCGATTGATGGCCGCGATGCACGCCGTCGAAATTGCCGATGGCAATGACCCCGCCCTTCAGATGGGCAGGCAAGGCTTCGCGGGTTTCATTGCGGTGGAAGACGGTCATCGGCTGGCTTCTCTTCATGCAAGGCGCGGCATCCACCACTTCGGCGCGGCCTTCTCCCGCTCAAGATAGGCGTTGAGGATCGCCTCGTCGGTCTCGCCGTTCAAGGTGTATTCCTTGGCATGGATCCCGCCGCTGATGTAGAGAAGATCCAGGCCGAGATTCAAGGCGCCGCGCACATCCGTCGGCATACCGTCGCCGATCGCCAGCACACGGTCGGTGGAAAAATCGCCGCGAAGCTCGCGGGCGGCCGAAAGTGTCGCCTCGTAAATCGGCCGGTGCGGCTTGCCGGCAATGCGGGTTTTACCGCCGAGCTGCTCGTAATAGGCAGCCATGGCGCCGGCACAGGGGATGATGCGATGGCCGCGTTCGACGACGAGGTCGGGATTGGCGCAGATCATCGGCACGTCGCGCGCCTGGAAATCGAGGAGCATGTCGGTGTAGTCCTCGGGCTTTTCGGTCTCGTCGTCGAAAAAGCCAGTGCAGACGAGCGATTGCGCTTCACCGGCCGGCCGGCGCTCGACGCCGATGCCTTCAAGAAGCGCCTTGTCGCGCTCGGGGCCGAGCAGAAAGACCGTCTTCGGCCCCTCGGAAATCAGCCCGCGGGTGACGTCCCCCGAGGTGACGATCCGGTCATAGGCGCCGTCGGGAACGCCGATATGGCGCAGCTGCTCGACCACTTGCCAGGAAAGGCGCGGCGAATTGGTGATGAGGACGACGGCAAGGCCGCTCTCACGCGCGGATTGAAGGGCGGCGGCGGCCTTCGGAAACGGATCGACGCCGTTATGAACGACGCCCCAGACGTCGCAGAGCACCACGTCATAGCGATCTGTGATCTCCGAGAAGCTTCCTATCCGCCTGGCCATTCCAATTTCCCGATTTGCTTCAGTCACCGGTGACATTGCAAAGGCGCAAGGCGATGGCAAGGCATTTTCTTCACCTTGGCAGACAAGATCCTCGGCAATCCCGGCGAGAGGGAACGGCAAGGTCTGGCAACGTTGCCATGCCAGACAAGATTTCGGCGGGAACCTCCGATAATTCGCCGCCTCTTCACAATTCCGGCACAAAAATTCGTGATTGCTCTCATTGACTCCTCTCGGAGCCATCCCTAAATGCTCGAGCGCTAGCACTCACCAGAGAGGAGTGCTAACACTTATCCATGCGGGCCGCTCCGGTCCGCGAATGTCATTCGATCGAGGGATTAGACAATGGCAAGCACCAATTTCCGTCCGCTTCACGACCGCGTCGTCGTTCGTCGCGTCGAGTCCGAAGAAAAGACCAAGGGCGGCATCATCATTCCAGACACCGCCAAGGAGAAGCCGCAGGAAGGCGAAATCGTCGCCGTCGGCTCCGGCGCTCGTGACGAGTCCGGCAAGGTCGTCGCTCTCGACGTCAAGGCTGGCGACCGCGTTCTGTTCGGCAAGTGGTCCGGCACTGAAGTCAAGATCAACGGCGAAGACCTTCTGATCATGAAGGAAGCCGACATCATGGGCATCATCGGCTGATCGGCCGATCCGCTTTCCCGAAATGGCTGACGGGCTTTTTGCCCGAACAAATCGAATTCAGGAGACACAAACATGGCAGCTAAAGAAATCAAGTTTGGCCGCACCGCGCGCGAAAAGATGCTGCGCGGCGTCGACATTCTCGCCGATGCAGTGAAGGTCACGCTCGGCCCGAAGGGCCGTAACGTCATCATCGACAAGTCCTTCGGCGCTCCGCGCATCACCAAGGACGGCGTTTCCGTCGCCAAGGAAATCGAACTTGAAGACAAGTTCGAAAACATGGGCGCCCAGATGGTCCGCGAAGTCGCTTCGAAGACCAACGACATCGCCGGTGACGGCACCACGACTGCAACCGTTCTTGCCCAGGCGATCGTTCGCGAAGGCGCCAAGGCCGTTGCCGCCGGCATGAACCCGATGGACCTGAAGCGCGGCATCGATCTCGCCGTTGCCGAAGTCGTCAAGGATCTCCAGGCCAAGGCCAAGAAGATCAACACTTCGGAAGAAGTCGCCCAGGTCGGCACGATCTCCGCAAACGGCGAACGCCAGGTCGGTCTCGACATTGCCGAAGCCATGCAGAAGGTCGGCAACGAAGGCGTCATCACGGTTGAAGAAGCCAAGACCGCCGAAACCGAACTCGAAGTCGTCGAAGGCATGCAGTTCGACCGCGGCTACCTCAGCCCCTACTTCGTCACCAACCCGGAAAAGATGGTCGCCGACCTCGAAGACGTCTTCATTCTCCTCCACGAGAAGAAGCTCTCGAACCTGCAGTCGATGCTCCCGGTTCTCGAAGCCGTCGTCCAGACCGGCAAGCCGCTCCTCATCATCGCTGAAGACGTCGAAGGCGAAGCCCTTGCTACGCTCGTCGTCAACAAGCTGCGTGGCGGCCTGAAGATCGCTGCCGTCAAGGCACCCGGCTTCGGCGACCGCCGCAAGGCCATGCTCGAAGACATCGCCATCCTGACCGGCGGCACCGTCATCTCCGAAGACCTCGGCATCAAGCTCGAGAGCGTCACGCTCGACATGCTCGGCCGCGCCAAGAAGGTTTCGATCTCCAAGGAAAACACCACGATCGTCGACGGTTCGGGCGCCAAGTCCGACATCGAAGGCCGTGTTGCCCAGATCAAGGCCCAGATCGAAGAAACCACCTCCGACTACGACCGCGAGAAGCTGCAGGAACGTCTTGCCAAGCTCGCCGGCGGCGTTGCCGTCATCCGCGTCGGCGGCTCGACGGAAGTCGAAGTGAAGGAAAAGAAGGACCGCATCGACGACGCCCTCAACGCGACGCGCGCTGCCGTTCAGGAAGGTATCGTACCGGGCGGCGGCGTTGCCCTGCTGCGTTCTTCCGTCAAGATCTCTGCCAAGGGCGTCAACGACGACCAGGAAGCCGGCATCAACATCGTTCGCCGCGCTCTGCAGGCTCCGGCCCGCCAGATCGCTGAAAACGCTGGTGACGAAGCTTCGATCGTTGTCGGCAAGATCCTCGACAAGGATCAGGACAACTACGGCTACAACGCCCAGACCGGCGAATATGGCGACATGATCGGCATGGGCATCATCGACCCTGTCAAGGTCGTTCGCACCGCCCTGCAGGATGCCGCTTCCGTCGCATCGCTGCTGATCACCACCGAAGCCATGATCGCCGAGCTGCCGAAGAAGGACGCTCCGGCTATGCCGGGCGGCATGGGCGGCATGGGTGGAATGGACATGATGTGATAGGCGAAAGCCGTCACTGACATCCATTCCGGCACATCCGGAACAGGAAGGGCGGCCCCCGGGTCGCCCTTTTCTTTTGTCCGCTGCGATTCGTTCCGTTGCGCACTATTTTATCCCGTGCAGCGCGTCAGCCGACCTCGAAGCTTTCGTCAGGCTTGCGTCGCCGCTCTTTTTCCAATGCCGAAAAGTGCGCGGGAGATTGCTTCCGGGGGAAGGTTTCTCACGCAATAGATGCCAAACCGTTCGAAAAATGCCGAAACTGGTCACTTCTGGCTGAAGAGCGTGATGATGCCGACATCTCTCACAAATAATGCCGATCCGAACAGGCTCAAAAAGCCGTTGCCGATTGTGCAAAAGCTCCTATAAATCCGCGGCTGCAATTGATGCGCGCCCGGCGATCATTCGCTGTCAGACGAGCGCGGGAAGGCGATGCCATAAATGCGTGTTCGAAGGGCTCAGGTCCGGAGACTCGAATGGCTGCAACGATCGCCGAAGTAGGCGCGGGCATCATGCCCGCCGTCCCATGATCCTGTTTCTTTGTGTTTGCCGAGCATGCGGCGGAGGAGCCGCATCCGAACTGGGGAACGCCTTGTTTAAGATCGCCAAAGCCAATGGAGCCGTGCCCTTGATGACCGGCTCGCTGAACGACAACCATCAAAATCACCAGATGCTGGCGCAGTTGTCGGTTTCCGAAAGCTGGACCGGAGATTTTTCGAGCGGCCTGATCCGTCTCGGCAAATGGAGCGCGATGCTGCACGGCCTCTCCGCCGAGGAATGCGGGCTGCTTAACCTGATCCGCTGCTACGATAGCAAGGATCGAGCCCGCGTGCTGGAACTGTTCGAGCAGGTGGCGACGCACTGCTCCTCCTTCTGCTTTTCAACGACAATCATCATGCCGAACGGCTTGCGCCAGCCACTGTTCTGCATGGGCGAGTCGAACGGGCTCGAGGAGAAATACAGCGGCAGCATAACCGGCGTCTTCATCTTCCCTCGCTTCAAGCTCGAAGGCGCAAGGCAGATCACCAGCCGGCAATAAGACCGGCGACGCTAGATAGAGGCCGCTCATGGCCCGGCCATAACGTAAATGTGGAATCGCTAAATTTTGCGGTTCCACATTTTCAGCCCACGACCGACGGGCCCATTGCAGCTATCCGTACTATCGCATCAAGCGGTCCGGCGGCCAATTTGGATTGGGTAGCTTCATCACCCGCCCGCAAGCGGCCGCCGGCCGCAAAATCAAAGAGGAATCGCAGCGTACCCTTTGGCATAGCGGGAATAGTCATGTTTTACGAAACGTCCGCAAGTGGCCGCGCATAGCGGGCCGCGAGGAAGCACGTCTCGACCAGTATCGGTCACCGCGATGCGGCCGGCATGACATCAGCACCATCCATGACATAGGTCGCATAGCGATGGTCGCGGATAAGGCTTATCTCTTGCCCCCGCCATTCGAGCAGCATGAAATAGGAAGGCCCGCTCGCCGGTTCGGCCGAAACCAGGAATATTTCCCTGCCTTCCAGCCAGGCAGGTTCGACCCTGACGCGCGGATATTCGGCATAATAAGTGAAAAATCGACCCACATCGGCGGCACCCGAGATTTCAGGCCGTCGCGCCTGGCGAAGCCGAACGTCATCAGCCAGCAAGCGACGCAGCGTGTCCCAATCTTGGGCATTGAGAGCGCTGCAAAGTTCAGGGCCTCGGGACTTGGCAACGGCGCAACGTCAGACCGCACGTCGGAGATCGCACGCAATCTCGCCCTACCGCGCGACAGATGGGCCTTGACGGCGTCGACACTCAGTTCGAGCAGCGCTGCGATATCCGCAAGCGACTCTCCCAACACATCCTTGAGGATTACCGCGCTGCGTTGCGGCACCGGCAATTCTGCAAAATGACCCAGGGCGACTCGCACCGTGTCCCGCCGGATCAGCGCGTCCTCCGCGCCGACTGCGCTGATATCGGGCAGATCAAAGGCCATCTCAAGCGGCTCCGACCGGCGCGTACTGCGCTGGCGCAGGGAATCTATGGCTCGATTGTGGACGATGCGAAACAGCCACGGTCGCAGCGACGTGCCTGGTGGGATCGAGCCAGCCGTCGCAAATACCTTGGCAAACGCGTCCTGAATCACGTCCTCGCCGTCGATCACCGAACCCACGAGACGAGCAGCGTAACGATGCAGTTGGGGGCGAAGCGCGTCCGCTTCCCTGGCCAGGTCTGCAAGCAGAGTTTTCCTCTCTTCAGTCCCGAGAGCTGGGTCTTTCGTCATTCGATGACCGTCACACCCGTATCCCCACGCACGGCATAGACCATGGCCTCAGCGAGGCCGGAATCGCCGATCAGTTCGGCGACCGTATCACCGAAAGCCCGCGGCGTCATGTCCGGCCAGGTGGCGGCCTGTTCGGCAAATGTCCGACTCGCCTTCGCAGCATAGGCCCGGATTCCGGTATCGCCCACACCAGTTCCAACGAACATCTGCCGGGGAACGATGACCCGGAACCGCAAGCCGAGGCCGAGTTCCGCCGACAAGTCGTCGGCATATTTTGCAATGAACCACTGCGCGCGCTTGGCGCCGGCATAACCTCCCGATAGCGGCGACCCCTGCACGGCGGCTCCGCTGGAGACCAGCACGACGAGCCCGCCCGGCGCCATTGGCAAGGTCAGGGCAGCCTGTACCCAATGCAGCGCAGCCTTGACGTCTACATTCCAGTTGGTCGTGAATGCCTCCCAGCCAATCCGGTCGATCCGCTCCATGGACGGTTTCGCACCGGCATTCATGATGACGACATCAGGTCGCGTCTGCTCCATGATCCGCCACGCCGCGTCGGCATCAGTTGCATCGGCCGATATGGCGGTGACGGCCAGTTGCTCAGCTGGTCCCTGCACAGCCGTCGCGTTTCGGGCGACCACGGTGACTTCGGCCGCGCGAGCAACGAATGCCTCGGCAAGCCCACTTCCCAAGCCGCGGCTCCCGCCGACGACCACAATTCGCTTTCCTTCCAGATCCATTTCTCAGTCCTCGTTCATTCGACCGCTCGACGACGGTCGCAACAACGACGGTTCAAGAAGGTGAAAAGAGTCATCGCCATCTGCGATTTGTGGAAGCCAGCGTCAAAAAAGTCTGGCTCGACCGAATGCCGCCGTGATTGCGGTCGCCAGGCGAAGCGGATCGCGCCCTTGATACGAGGTTGCTTGTTCCGGTTGACCTATCGCGCCGATCCTCCACATCTGAGGCGATCCCGAATTTCGGCCGATGCGGGTTCTTGCAAAGGTTGACGTTCACTCCCCGGAAGGGACAGGCAATCGAAGCCGCCTTGAATGTTTGAGGAAATCTCCGGCATGAGTAATGCCCCGACCACCAGCGTTATTGGGGTTTTGCTTAAGATGGTCCTCACGATTCCACGTTAGTGGCCGGGCGGCAGGGCGGCCTTTTGCATTTTCCGGCGGATCGTCCGTTACTCCGGTTTGATAGGAATGTTGAGGCCTCTGGTGCTTGCCGGGCGCGCGATGCAGCGCTCCAGCCAATCGGAAACGGCGGGGAATTTCGCATATTCGAGAATCTCACGGCCGCCATAGAAGATATCGGCGCCGCGAATCCAGGTGAAAGTGGTGATGTCGGCAATCGTATATTGATCACCCATGATCCATTGGCGGCCTTTCAGCCGGCCTTCGAGCACGCCGAGCAGCCGCTTGGATTCATCGCGGTAGCGGTCCACCGGATAGGAATTATTGGCGACCTTGTCGGCGGCGAATTTGTGGAAATGCCCGAACTGACCGAGCATCGGACCGATCCCGGCCATCTGGAAAAACACCCACTGGATGCATTCATAGCGGCCGGCGGCATCGGCGGGGATGAGCTTTCCGGTCTTTTCGGCGAGGTAGAGCAGGATGGCGCCGGATTCGAACAGCCCGATCGGCTTTCCCCCGGGCCCGTTCGGATCGATGATCGCCGGAATGCGGCCGTTCGGATTGAGCGATTCGAATTCCGGCGACTTCTGCTCGTTGGCGGCAAAGGAAATATAGTGCGGCTCATAGGGGAGCCCGAGCTCTTCGAGGGCAACCGATACCTTCACCCCGTTCGGCGTCTGCAGTGAATAGAGCTGGATGATATTGGGATTTTCCGCCGGCCAGCGCGTGGTGATCGGAAATGCGGAAAGATCTGCCATAAGAGACTCCATATTATCGGCCGACCATAGAAGACGATGCTCCGGAAAGGCAAGCGAGGGTATTGTTCCATATTGTTGAACGAAGCGTCCCCTTCTGTTTATCTTTCCATGACAGAAGAAATAGGCGACATAGGGGTATCAGAGATCCACAGCGTGCCGGGGGCACCAAGATCTCCCGAGCCTTCAAACGGAGACAATATCCATGTCGAACGCCATCATCCTGATTGCCCGCATTCTTCTGTCATTCATGTTCATCCTTTCCGGCTTCACGAAGCTGACCGATCCCGCCGGTACTGCGGGCATGATCGCCGGTGCCGGCCTGCCGGCGGCAACCCTGTTGGCCTATGTCGCAGGCCTCTTCGAACTGCTGGCCGGCCTTGCGGTTCTCGCAGGCTTCCAGGTCCGTATTGCCGGCTGGCTGCTCGCTGGCTTCTGTGTCTTTACGGGCGTTGCCTTCCATCTGCCCTACGCTAGCGGCACGGAACTCGTGAACATTCTCAACCAGATCATGGTTATGAAGAACATCACGCTGGCCGGCGCGTACATCCTGCTCGCCACCGTCGGCGCCGGTGCCTATTCGATCGACGCACGCCGTGGTCTGCAGGCCGTCGCTGCCCGCTAATTCCATCTCCTCCCAAGCATGCAAAACCCGCCGTCATTGAACTGACGGCGGGTTTTCTTACGCGTTGATAGTAGAGATTAGAGGGCGGCGCGCACCGCGTCGACGATCGCCTGCACGACCGGCGAGTCCACGTGGCTATCCTTGCGGGCGCGCACGAGGCAGGCCTCTGAATGCAGGATGACCCCGTCCTGAAGCACCTTCAGGTGGTTGGCGCGCAGTGTCGAGCCGGTGGAGGTGATATCGACGATGATATCGGCCGAACCGGAGGCGGGAGCGCCCTCGGTCGCGCCGAGGCTTTCGACGATGCGGTAAAGCTGGATGCCGTGCTGGCTGGAAAAGAACTGCTGTGTCAGGCGCCAGTATTTGGTGGCGATGGCAAGCCGCCGGCCATGGCGGGCGCGGAAATCGGCGGCGACATCGCCGAGATCGGCCATGGTGTCGACATCGAGCCAGATCTCGGGCACCGCGACGATGACATCGGCGTGGCCGAAGCCGAGCCGGGCGCAGAATTCGACGCGCTTGTCGACCTCGGCAAAACCCTCCCGCATCAGGTCCTCGCCGGTGACGCCGAAATCGACGGTGCCATTGCCGAGTTCGCGGGAGATTTCGGAGGCCGAAAGAAAAGCGACTTCGACATCGTCCCAGCCTTCGACGCGGCCGCGATAGGAGCGATCGTTGCCGACCGCAGTGATCGGCATGCCGGCCCGCTCGAAGATCGCCGAAGCGTCGTCCTTCATCCGGCCCTTGGAGGGAAGCGCAATGGTGATGGTCATGCGGCTGCCCTTTCGGTTTCGATGCGGTCGAGCCAGAAGGAGAAGCCGACGGCCGGAATACGGTCCGTGGCGCCGAGGAAGGTCAGCAGCCGATCGAAGCGGCCGCCGCCGGCCAGAACCGCGCTCGAGCCTTCCGCCGTCACCTCGAAGACGAGGCCGGTGTAATAATCGAGCGGCCGTCCGAAGGCGGCACGGTAGTCGAGACAGGACAGATCGACGCCGGCATCGGCAAGGGCCGCGACGCGGCCGTTGAAGCGCGACAGCGCGTTGCCGAGCTTCAGGCCGGCAGCGTCGGCAAAGCCGGCAAGTGCTGCGGACGCATTGACGAGTGGCACGTGCAGCGACAGGAACTCTTCCAGCACATGGAAGGCGGCATCGTCGAGACGCGTCTCGGACAGGATGAGCTTTTCCTTGAGGCGCCGGGCGATCTCCAGCGGCGAGCGGCTGGCATTCGTCGAGTAACCCGTCGCCTGCATCTCGTGCTCGATATGGGCGACCAGCGCCTGATCGTCGCCTGATGCAACAATCCTGGCGATATCATCGTCGAGGCCGGTGACGAATTGCGGGCTGACGAGGCCGGCCAGCAGCGCCTCCAGCTGCCTCATGTTGCCGAAAGCGTGGATCAGTCGCTTCTGCCAGCCGAGCGGCAGGCCGAGCGCCTGGACGACCGCCTCGAACACCGCCTGATCGCCCAACGTCACGGCTAAGCGCCGGCCCGGCAGCAGGCGGGCGAGGATGCCGGTGGCGTCGCCGATGGCGCGCGCATCGGCGCCCGGTATGTCGATGTCGCCGAGATCCTCGATGCCGGCCTGATAGAATTCATTGGCGCCGTCGCGGCGCTGGCGGAAGACCTCGCCGAGATAGGCGTAACGCTTGGGTGTGCCGGTCGCCGTCTCGATGTGGCGCAGGCAGACGGGGATGGTGAATTCGGGCCGCAGGCAGAGGCTGGCGCCGGTTTCGCTCTCGGTCATGAAGATGCGCCGGCGCAGATCCTCGCCGGCAATATCGAGGAACGGCTCGGCCGGCTGAATGACCGGCGTATCGATGCGCTCCGCGTTGCGGGCGTCAAATTCGGCAAGCAGGTCGGCGGCGAATTCGGGGAGGTTGATCAGGGGCATGCTGAGCTCCGAACGATAGGCGAGGAGCTTGCCGCAACGCACCCCCCTCTGCCCTGCCGGGCATCTCCCCCACAAGGGGGGAGATTGGCTGGGCGTGCCGGCTTTCCGAAATATTGAGCGTGCGCCAAGTGGCTCCGGCCAAGTAAGATGTTCGATTGAGGCGAGCGGAAGCTCCCAGCCGATCTCCCCCCTTGTGGGGGAGATGCCCGGCAGGGCAGAGGGGGGTATGCCTCAGACATCACCGCCCGCCCTCTTCCGATCCTCCGCCTGGGCGGCAAGGATTTCCTTCACCTTGGCGACGAGATCGGCTTCCGCCACGGTCTCCTGCGCCACGCGGGCCTCGCGCCAGCTGGCATTGTCCTCGATTTCGCCAGAGAGCCGCTTGCCCTCGATCAGATCCTTGATCTGCACGACGCCTTGGGCGCGCTCGTCGCCGCCCTGGATGATCGCGACGGGGCAGCCGCGGCGGTCGGCATATTTCAGCTGGTTGCCGAATTTCTTCCAGTTGCCCTGGAACATCTCGGCGCGGATGCCGGCGGCGCGCAGCTGCTGGGTCATCTTCTGATAGCGGCCCATCGCCTCGACGTCGCCGTCCATCACCGTCACCAGCACCGGCTCGATCACCGCGCTCGCTCCGAGCTTGCCGAGGTTCTTCAGCGCCGTCATCAGGCGCGAGACGCCGATCGAAAAGCCGGTCGCCGGCACCGGCTGGCCCATGAAGCGTGAGACCAGGCCGTCATAACGGCCGCCGCCGCCGACCGAGCCGAAGACGACCTTCTCGCCCTTTTCATTGGTGACGTCGAAGAGAAGCTCAGCCTCATAGACCGGGCCGGTATAATATTCGAGGCCGCGTACGACCGAAGGATCGATCTTGATGCGGTCGGATCCGTAGCCGGCGCTCGTGACGAGCGCACCGATGAAATTCAACTCCTCGACGCCTTCGCCGCCCTTCGAGGTTCCCGCGACGAGTTCGGCCAGGCGGCCGGCGCTTTCGGCATAATCCTTGATGCCGACGAAGAAGAGCACCTTGTCGATCTGCTCCTGATTGAGGCCGGCGCCCTTGGTGAAGTCGCCGGATTCATCCTTGCGGCCGGGGCCGAGCAGCAGCGAGACACCTTGCGGCCCGAACTTGTCGAGCTTATCGATGGCGCGCAGAACGTTGAGCCGCTGGCCGGCCTTGTCGTCGCCGCCGAGGCCGATCGCCTCCAAAACGCCGTCCAGAACCTTGCGGTTGTTGACGCGGATGACGTAGTCGCCGCGCTTGATGCCGAGGGCCTCGAGCGTATCGGCCATCATCATGCACATTTCGGCATCGGCCTGAACACCAGGCGCGCCCACGGTATCGGCATCGAACTGCATGAATTGGCGGAAGCGGCCGGGGCCCGGCTTCTCGTTGCGGAAGACGTAACCGGCGCGATAGGTGCGGTAGGGAAGCTGGATCTCGTTGAAGTTCTCGGCGACATGACGGGCGAGCGGCGCCGTCAGGTCGTAGCGCAGCGACATCCATTGCTCGTCGTCGTCCTGCAGCGAGAAGACGCCCTCGTTCGGCCGGTCGCTGTCGGGCAGGAACTTGCCGAGCGCATCGGTATATTCGAACAGCGGCGTTTCGACAGGATCGAAACCATAATGCTCATAGACTTCCCGGATCTTTGCCGTCATCTCGTTGACGGCGCGGATATCGGCGGCCGTCCGGTCGACGAAGCCGCGCGGCAGGCGGGCCTTGAGCTTTTGCGGTTTCTTCTGCTTGTCGTTCATTTCCGGCAATTCCGCTGACTGTGACAGTGGCGGTGTCCTAGCGGATTGGGCGGGGAGCGGCAAGGGCGAAGGGCCTTGATGCCGCGGCCAGAATCGATTGAACAAGAGGCATTGTCTAGAATGCGGATAGGCTCATGATCATCGAGGCGCTTCTCTATGCCGCAACATTGCCGCTGACCGGCAAGGCCCACCGAAAATTCATCGGCTATTCCGTCAATCTCTGGTCGCGGGCCGGGCGTTGCGCCAGGGATTGGGCCGACCACGAGGAGAAGAGCCGCGACGCTATCCGCGCGGCGGCGGCCGGGCTCCGTCAGAAACGGACCGCCGTCGTGCTCGGCTCCGGCCTGCTGCGGGACGTGCCGATCGACGGGCTGGTACGCGATTTCGACACGGTCGTGCTCATCGATCTCGTTCATCTCGCCTCAGTGCGGCTGTGGCTGGCGGCCAAGGGCTATCGCAACGTCCGGCTGATCGAGCGCGATCTCTCCGGCTATGACGAACTCGCGGCCGGGCAAGAAGCCGAACCGCTCGGCTTCCTGCGTAGCGTGCCCTATCTCGATTTCGTGGTTTCCGCCAATCTCCTGTCACAGATCGGCCGCGGCGTGAAACGGCGCCACGAGGCCGAGGCGGAGCGGATGCCTGACGATACGGTGGAAAGGCTGATCGCGGCGCATTTTGACGGGCTTTCGGGCATCTCCTGCCGCAGCTGCCTGGTGACCGACATCGCCTATGCGGTCATCGACCGCAACGGCAAAACGCATGAGGAGGCCGACCTGCTGCACGGCGTTCCGCCGCCGCCGGCGACGGCCGCCTGGACATGGCCGGTCGCGCCGCTCGGCGAAGAGAGCAAGGATTATAGGATCGAACACAAGGTCGTTGCAGTCTGGTGACCAGGATGTGACCACCGCTCGGCTTGGCTTGTATCCGGCCTTCGCTTATAACGCAGCATGCGCACGCTCGCCTTCATCACGATGGTTCTCGGCTGGCTGGTCTACAGCGCCATGTCCGCATGGGCGGGCTGTCCGACATGCGCCTCGATGAATGCGCCGGTTGCCGCCGAGAGCGGCAGTCTGAACCATGAAATGGCCGGCATGCATATGCCCAAAGAAGCGGGCAAGGCCGCTCCCTCGAAAGATCCCTGCGCCAGCGGAAATGCCGCCCATATGCCGCTTTGCGCCGCCTGTCTTGTGCTGCCGCCGGCCGTGATGGTCGTGGCCGGCGGAAAGGCCGACTTCGGCTATCCCGCGCCGCCGCTTGCCCGTGCCCTCGATGACGACAGGCCGGCGCCACAGGCACCCCCTCCCCGACTGGTCTGACACCGCATTCTCCATGCAGAATGAGCAGCTTCGGCTGCCCGAAAACTCTATTGTCAGACAGAGGAAGGACCTCTCATGTCTCTGAAAATCATCGCCCTCACCGCAATGCTCGCCGCCATTGCCGCTCCCGGCCTTGCCGAAGACAAGCCCATGGATATGAGCAAGCCGATGGGCAAGCACGACGCCGCGAGCCACGCCTTCAGCGAGGCGAACGCCAAGATGCACAAGCATATGATGATCGAATATACAGGCGATGCCGATGTCGATTTCGTCCGCGGCATGATCCCTCACCATCAAGGTGCGATCGATATGGCCAAGATCGAGCTTCAATACGGCAAGGATCCGGAGATCCGCAAACTCGCCGAAGCCGTGATCAAGGCGCAGGAAGCGGAGATCGCCGAGATGAACGCCTGGCTCAAGGCTCACGGCAAGTAACCGCTCGTTTTTGAAAGGGGAACGCCGGAGATGTCAGGCGTCCCCCGCCTCTTTCGTCATGCTCGACCGCCCCTCATCCGGCTGCCGCCACCTTCTCCCCGCAAACGGGGCGAAGGGACCAAACCGCGACCTCTCCGTTCCCACTTCGCTCTCGCAAGGCACGTCCCCTCTCCCCGTTTTTACGGGGAGAGGGTTAGGGTGAGGGGCAGAACCGGACAGCGGCGACGCAACGCCGGTGATATCAATCCTTCGGTTCGAAGTCGGCCGGCCGGCGGCCGGCGCCCTGGCGTGACAGCATCCAGCCCGGATATTCGGGGGCAAGGGCGCTGACCTCGTCGAGCTTCTTCAAATCGTCTTCATCGAGCTTCAGCTTGACGGCGGCCAGATTCTGGTCGAGCTGATCGACACGCTTGGCGCCGATGATGACCGAGGTGACGAAGGGCTTTGCGAGGATATAGGCGAGCGCAACGGTCGCGACGCTGACGCCATGCTTTTCGGCAATCTCGCGCATGACGGCGACGCAGGCCCAGGCCCTGTCCTTGTCGACCGGCGGGAAGTCGAAATTGGCGCGGCGGCCCTCGCCGTTGCCGGCGGCGCCCGGACCATACTTGCCGGAGAGCAGGCCTCCGGCGAGCGGCGACCAGACCATCAGGCCGAGCTTTTCCTCCTGCATCATCGGCACGATGTCCCGTTCGAGATCACGGCCGGCGATGGAATAATAGGCCTGCACCGTTTCGAACCGGGCAAAGCCGCGGCGTTCGGAGAGACCGAGCGCCTTGGAAATGCGCCAGGCCTGCCAGTTGGAGACGCCGATATAGCGCACAAGACCACGCGAAACGAGATCGTCGAAAGCGCGCAACGTCTCCTCGATCGGCGTCACCGTATCTGTCGCGTGGATCTGATAGAGGTCGATATGATCGGTCTGCAACCGCTTGAGGCTCGCCTCGACCGAATCCATGATATGGCCGCGCGAGGCGCCGCGGTCGTTCGGCTTGTCGCCCATGACGCCATAGACCTTGGTGGCGATGACGACGTCCTTGCGGGGGATGTCGAGGTTCTTCAGCGCTTGGCCGAGCAGCCTTTCGGACTCGCCTGATGAATAGACATCGGCCGTGTCGATGAAATTGACGCCTGCTGCAAGCGAGCGCTCGACGATCCGGTCGGCGGCATTCTGGTCGACATCGGCGATAGCGCCCCACATGCTGCCTTCTTTGGCTTCGCCGAAGGTCATCGTGCCCAGGCAGATTTCCGAGACGAAAAGTCCCGTATTTCCAAGTTGATTGTAACGCATGGTCGAAAAAATCCTTTGTGTCTGCCGCAAGAGGGACTTGCGAACGGAAGTACTTCATCTTTTGATTATTGGCCTGCGCGCGACAGGCACAGCCGTGGCTGGCTGCTGGGTGAGGCCCATTCGATGTAGTGCGATGGCGGCGCTTTTCAACGCCAGGCCTTGTCGCATCGAAGGCTGACGCCCTTGTCTCGACTTAGCCCTTGTCTCGACACAGGCGGCCGATAGATTGCCGGCCATAGTTCAAGAGGTGCACATGTGACGACGCGAGCACTGACGACGATCGGCTTCGACGCCGACGACACGCTTTGGCAGAACGAACAATATTACCGACTGACGGAAGCTCATTTTACCGAGCTTCTTGCCGATTTCGCCGAAGGTCCGAAGATCTCCGAGCGGCTGCTGGAAGCCGAGAAACGCAATCTTCGCCACTACGGCTTCGGCATCAAGGGCTTCACCCTATCGATGATCGAGACGGCGATCGAGATCACCGAGGGCAAGGTGCCGGCGAGCGTCATCGCCAAGATCCTCGATACTGGCCGCGACCTGCTCAGCCATCCGGTCGAGACGATGCCGCATGCGCGCGACACGCTGGAGGCTCTCGCCGGCAAGTATCTGCTTGTCATGATCACCAAGGGCGATCTCTTCGACCAGGAGCGTAAGCTCGCCCAATCCGGGCTCGGCGACTTCTTCGATGCCGTCGAGATCGTGTCCGACAAGACTGCCGTCACCTATCGCCGCATCTTCTCCAAGGTTGGCGACGGGCCGGAGCGAGCGATGATGGTCGGCAATTCGCTGAAATCGGATATCGTGCCGGCGATCGCCGCCGGCAGCTACGGCGTCTTCGTGCCGCACGAACTCACCTGGGTGCTGGAACATGTGGACGAACCGACGGAAGCGCCGCGCTTCCGCAAGATCGGCCATCTCGGCGAATTGCGCGAACTGATTGACGGGCTCGCATAGCGCGGCCGCGCCTCACTTCGCCTTGGGAGGCGCCTTCGGAAACAGTGAGGGCGATTCCGGCTCAGCCGGCGGCTGCTGCGGGGCTGCGGTCAAGGGCTCGATCAGGATGCTGAAGGGGGCGCCGAGGCCGCGGCGCGGCGAGACCTTGGAGTAATAGGGACGCAGCAGCCAGGTGGTATTTTCCTTCACCGTCGTCTGGTAGCTCATGCCGTCCTCATCGGTGCCGAAGAAAGCTTCGTCATCGGGTTTCGACAGGTCGAAGATCGCCAGGAAGGCGAACTTGCTCTTGGTGGAAAAATCGATCTTCACGTGCTGACCGGCGCGCACCGGCAGCGTGTAAACATGGCTATTGCCGAATTTCGTCCATCCCTTGAGTTGCATCGTGACGGCCGGAAACTGCAGCTTCTCCAGCTTCTCGCCGGGATCGAGCTGCGGCGTCTGCGCCGCGGCAAATGCCGGCAAGAAGAACAGGGCAAGGGCAGCGAACAATATTTTCACGGACAGATCTTTCATGGTCGAACCAGTACGGCGCGCATCGCCTCCACCTCGGGCCGGCAGAAACAACCCTCCAGATGATCGTTGACGAGGCCCATCGCCTGCATGAAGGCATAAATTGTGGTCGGGCCGACAAAGGTCCAGCCGCGTTTCTTCAGATCCTTCGAAATGACGACCGATGTCGGCGTCGTCGGATTGGCGACGATGTGGTCGCGATCGACCACAGCCGGCCTCTCGTTGTGGCCGGGTTCGTAGCGCCAGAAATAACCGGCGAGCGAGCCGAATTCGTCCCGAAGTTCGATGGCGCGCCTGGCATTGTTGATCGTGGAGACGATCTTGCCGCGATGACGGATAATGCCGGCATCGGCCAGGCAGCGGGCCACATCCTGCTCACCGAAGAGGGCAACCTTCTCGAAATCGAAACCGGCGAAGGCGGCGCAGAAATTCTCCCGCTTGCGCAGGATGGTCAGCCAGGAAAGGCCGGACTGGAATCCTTCGAGGCAAATCTTCTCGAACAGGCGGATATCGTCGGTGACCGGCCGGCCCCATTCCTCGTCGTGGTACTTGAGATAGTCCGGCAGATTGGCGTGCCAGTGGCAGCGGCTCCTGCCGTCCTCGCCGATGATGATGCCATTCGTGCTCATGTCCGCTTCATTTTCGGGGATCCGCTTCGCTGTCCAGTCATGATTCCGGCTTTACCATTTGCAAACCGTCTTTCCAAACCGATCGGTAACCCTGACGAAAAGTTTATTCGGCCCGTCGGTTTTTCACGGATCGAAATTTACCATTCGCTGGCGGATGGGGTGGCAGCGTCTGTGCGAGCGGATCCGTCCCGCCAGTCCATTTTCGGTCATTTGTAGAGAGTTCGTCCGATGATGAAACACCTTTTTCTAACCGCAGCCTTCTGCGGCATCTTCTCCACGACCGCCGTTGCGGACGACCGCTACGCCACCCGTCCGCCAGTCATCCTCAGCCCCGATCTGACCGCACCGTGGATCAAGCAGCTCGGCGGCAAGGTCCGGCCTGTCGTCTATCAGCGCCCGGTGGTGCAGCCGCAGCAGCGTGGTCTTTTCCAGCGCCGCATCATGCGTCAGGCGCCGCAGCCGGCCCCTCAGACCGTTTCGGCGATCAATCCCGGCATACCGGCGATCCGCCATCCGATCGAGCCGCAATATCTGCCGCAGATGGTCGATTACGACACCACGGAAAAGCCCGGGACCATCGTCATCGACACCAACAACCGCTTTCTCTATCTGGTCATGGACGGCGGCAAGGCGCGGCGCTACGGTGTCGGCGTCGGCAAGCCGGGCTTCGAATGGGCGGGCGTCCATAAGATCACCCGCAAGACGGAATGGCCGGACTGGACGCCGCCTTCCGAGATGATCAGCCGCGAGGCCGCCAAGGGCCATTATCTGCCGGCGCGCATGGACGGCGGCCCGGAAAACCCGCTTGGCGCGCGCGCCATGTATCTTGGCTCGACGCTCTACCGCATCCATGGCACCAATGCGCCCTGGTCGATCGGCAGCGCCGTTTCTTCCGGCTGCATCCGCCTGCGCAACGAGGACGTCGTCGATCTCTACGACCGCGTCAACGTCGGAACCCGCGTTATCGTCATGTAACGGCACACGCTGGAGCACCCCGCAAGAGTGTTCAGCGGTTTTGCGTTGGGAATTGGGTAAAAACAATGAGATGGAGCATATTCGTGTTTCGGAGAAATACGGAAATGCTCTATGACGCCGCTAAGACAGGCGGTTTCACTCGTCAAAATTGCTTTATCCGGCCATGTCGATCTTGAATCGGGCAGAAGATCATGTAGCTTCGGGCGGACTTGCTTGAGGGGAATCGACTATGATCAAAGTGATGCCGGGACTGGCCGCGGCCGGACTTGTCCTGTCCTTGATTTCTACATCAGCCTTCGCCGCGCCGGTCGGCTCGGCTTCCGACAATGCACGGCAGCCGGCGCAGATTGTGCGCGTGGCGCAGATGCCGAAGTACGTAAAGCCGCAGTTCAAGCGCAAGAAAGTGCGCCTGGTGACGACGGAAGCGGCTGGCACCGTCATCATCGATACCAACAACAAATATCTCTACCTGGTCGAAGGCAACAACCGCGCCACCCGCTACGGCATCGGCGTCGGCCGCGACGGCTTCGGCTGGTCGGGTATCGTTAAGATCGGCCGCAAGGCCGAATGGCCGGCCTGGACGCCGCCGGCCGAAATGCGCCGCCGCGAAGCCGCCAAGGGCCACATCATACCCGCCTACCAGGAAGGCGGCGAGGACAATCCGCTCGGCGCTCGCGCCATGTATCTCTATCAGGGCGGCCGCGACACCATCTTCCGCATCCACGGCACCAACCAGCCCTGGACGATCGGCCTCAACATGTCTTCCGGCTGCATCCGCATGATGAACGAAGACGTGATGCATCTTTATGATCGCGCCCCGGTCGGCACCAAGGTGATCGTCATCGGTCCCGGCAACAAGCAGGGCAACGTGGCGTTCGAAGACAGAGGCATCGACGTGTTGCGCACGATGTTCGGCGGCTGAGCAACACTTTAGAAAAAAACGAAAGGCGCCATTGGAGGCGCCCTTTGTTTTGCTTAGACATTGCGGCGGAAAACTGCCAAAGCTGCCTCAGAGTCGACATATTGCAATTTGGGGTTATTCAATGACGTCTGCGCTGCGCTCCTCCGCCTCCCTGTTTGCGGGCATCGCGCTTTTCACCATCTGTTCAGCAGCCTCCGCCTCGGCGGAAGACCTGGAATTCTCCATTTACGGCGGCTATCAGACCGCGCCGCACAGCGGCGTCGACGTCTCAGACGGCACGCATTTCACGGCCGGCTGGGAAGGCAAATCCTTCGGCGCCCCGCCCTATTACGGCGGCCGCGTCACCTGGTGGCTCGAGAATTTCAACAAGCCGAACTGGGGTATCTCGCTCGATTATACCCATGACAAGGTCTATGCCGACGACGACACGCTCGCCAAGGCCGGCTGGTCACATTTCGAATTCACCGACGGTCTGAACCTGCTCACCGTGAACGGTCTCTATCGCTTCCAGGATCCGACTCGCCGCTGGACGCCCTATCTCGGCGCCGGCATCGGCGTCAACATTCCGCATGTCGAAGTGATTCGCCCCGAGGGCAAGACCTGGGCTTATGAATTCGGCGGCGTGACGCTGCAGGCTCAGGCCGGCGTCGACTTCAAGGTGACCGACCGCTGGTCGACCTTCGTCGAATACAAGGGCACCTATTCGCGCGTCGACGTTCCGATCGACAGCGGCGACCGGCTGAAGACCAACATCTTCACCAACGCCGTCAATGTCGGCGTATCGTTCCACTGGTAATGAATTGAAATTCAGCTGCGGCGCTATTTCGTGCCGCAGCTGACCTTGCCCTCGGCGGCGTAAGGTTTGCCGCCGCCCTCGATCGTCAGGGAATAGGTGCCGCTGAAATTCGCCGCCGGCTTGCCACGCGCGCCGGCGACCACCACCAGCTCCAGCGTTGCGCCGCCGGTGTCGTCACCGCCGCCGTCGAAGACTTCCAGGAGCAGTTCGCCATCGCGCGACCAGTGATTGCTTAGATGCTGTGATTCGAACACACGTTTTGCAAAGGCCGCTTGTGCGGGATCCTTGACAATAAGCGCGCCGCGGAAATGGTTGAGCCTGTGGCCGGCATCGCTTGCGAAACCGCTTTCGAGGGTGAACCGCGCCTGCGCGTCATCGGCGGAACAAAATAGGCGGCTGTCGGCACGGGCCGCGCCTGCCGCACCGAGCAGTCCCGCAAGTACAATCATTCCCCGCCACATCGCCCAACCTCCCGGGAGCGGCCCGAATGGGCCCGCATTCCCTTCAGCCTAACGACAAACCGGTTAATTTTTCCGGCATAGCGCCGCCATAGGCCCAATCGAGAAGTTCGACCGTATGCAGGATCGGGATCTCGGTTCCGGTGGCGATCTGGGTGATGCAGCCGATATTGCCGGTGGCGATGATATCGGCCTTGGTGGCTTCGATGTTTTTGACCTTACGCGCCTTCAGCGCCGCCGAAATCTCCGGCTGCAGGATGTTGTAGGTGCCGGCCGAGCCGCAGCAGAGATGGCCTTCGGCCGGATCGCGCACGGTGAAGCCCGCCGCCTTCAGCAGTTGCTTCGGCTGAAGGGTGATGCGCTGGCCGTGCTGCATCGAACAGGCGGAATGATAGGCGACCGTGATGCCCCTCGGCATATGGGCCGGCAGGTCGAGGGTCGCCAGATATTCGCTAATGTCCTTTGCCAGCGCCGAGACCCTGGCCGCCTTTGCTGCATAGGCGGGGTCGAGGCGCAGCATGTGACCGTAGTCCTTGATCGTCGTGCCGCAGCCCGAAACGGTGATGATGATCGCATCGAGGCCATGACTCTCGATCTCGCGCGTCCAGATATCGACGTTGGTGCGGGCGCTTGCGAGCGCCTGCTCGGCCCGGCCCATATGGTGGACCAGCGAACCGCAGCAAACCTCGCCTTCCGGCGCCACGACCTCGACGCCGAACCGCGTCAGCAGCCCGATCGCCGCCGCGTTGATGCCGGGATCGAGCACCGGCTGGGCACAGCCGGACAGGATCGCCACCCGGCCGCGCCGCTCCGCCTCGGGCCGATATGTGCCGGGTTCTGAAAAATCTGAAGGCGCGGGAACGCGGCGCGGTGCAAGCGCCAGCATGGCGGCAAAGGGTTTCAGCGCTGCCCCCCGCATCAGTGCGGCAAAGGGGCGGCCGAAACGGGCGAGATGGAGCGCCAGCCGGAAACGGCCGGGATAGGGCAGCACGGCCGCGAGAATGGCGCGCGTCAGCCGGTTCATGAACGGCCGTCTGTAAGTCTTTTCGATATGGGCGCGGGCGTGATCGACCAGATGCATATAGTCGACGCCCGAGGGACAGGTGGTGACGCAGGAAAGGCAGGAGAGACAGCGGTCGATGTGGGTGACGACCTCGGCATCGGCGGGCCGGCCGTTTTCCAGCATGTCCTTGATGAGATAGATGCGGCCGCGCGGGCTATCGAGCTCGTTGCCGAGCGTCACATAGGTGGGACAGGTGGCGGTGCAGAAACCGCAATGAACGCATTTGCGCAGGATCTGCTCCGATTCGGCGAGATGGGGATCGGCGAGCTGGGCCGGGGTGAAATTGGTTTGCATCTAGCGGGGCCTCCGCTTAGGGGGCGCTGTGCCTGGGGCACCCCCCTCTGTCCTGCCGGACATCTCCCCCACAAGGGGGGAGATCGGCAAGACGATCGGCCATCGGTCCCTCTCTGCCGTGTTCGACCGGCAGTGCCCCCGTTGTTTGGGGAAGCCGTCGCCGCGATCCGATCTCACCCCTTGTGGGGGAGATGTCCGGCAGGACAGAGGGGGGTGACCCGCGCACAGACTCATCTTCTCACCCCATCTTCCCCGGATTAAAAATCCCAGCCGGATCGAACTTTTCCCTCACCCGCCGCGACAGCATCGCCACCGCCTCCGGCTCCGGATGAAACGCCGCCGTTGCCGCCCTCGCTGCCTCCGATGCACGGATCAGTGTCGCATGGCCGCCGCCGAGCGCCTTGATGAAGCGGCGGACCAGATCTGCTTCAGGATCCGCCTCCATCCTCATCCAGACGAGACCGCCCTGCCAGTCGTAGAAGGCGTCGACGCCGGCTTCGAGGCGGAGCGCCGAGACCAGTTGATGGCCGGTTCCCGGCGCAACCGAAACGCGCCAGACCGGCCGCGTCGTGCCGTCGGCATAGGGTAATACATCACGGATTTCTCGCCAGAGTCTGCGGCTTTCCGGCTCATCCAGCCGCGTCACCGTGGCAAAGGCCGACATCGCGGCCGCAAGCTTCTCGATGCGCACGTCGACCGAACCGGGCAAGCCTTCGACGCGCAGAACCGTCGCCTCGCCCTCGGGCAATTTGCCGGCAAGGAATTTCCAGGTCACCGTCAGCGGCAGATGGGCAGCACCGGAGATCTCGACCGGCAGCGCCATCGCCGCCGCCATGGCATTGGCCGCTTCGGCATCGTTGAGGCCGGAGAGCACCAGCGTCTGTTCCGTCTTCGGGCGCGGCGGCACGCGGAAGGTCAGTTCGGTGATGAAACCCAGCGTGCCGTGCGAGCCGGCGATCAGCTTGACGAGATCGAGGCCGGTCACATTCTTCATCACCCGGCCGCCGGCCTTGATGATCTCGCCCCTGCCGTTGACGAAGCGCACGCCGAGCAGGCTGTCGCGGGCAGCCCCCGCAATGAGGCGGCGCGGGCCGGAGACATTGGCGGCAAAGACGCCGCCGATCGTCGGCTCGCCCGATCTGCGCATGATTGGCCGATGATCCATTGGCTCGAAGGCAAGCATCTGGCCGCCTCCGGACAGTGCCGCCTCGACCTCGGCAAGCGGCGTACCCGAGCGGACCGTCATGACCATCTCGCCGGGATTGTAGGCGATGATGCCGGAAAGCCTGGTCGATCGCAGCCGGTCTTCCGATGCAACGGTGTTGCCGAAACCCGAGCGCGTATCACCGCCACAGATAGCGAGCGGCCGGTTCGTCTCCGCATGTGTGAGGACGATCGCCGCCGCCTGTTCCTCGCTTGTGGGCATCAGATCGATCATTGGGCCGGGCGCCCTTCGAGCGGGAAGACCTTCGATGGGTTGAGGAGCCAGCCCGGATCGAAGGCGGCGCGCACCGCCATCTGCTGGGCGAGATCGGCCTCCGAATACTGATGGCGCATAAGGTCGCGCTTTTCGATGCCGACGCCATGCTCGCCGGTGAGGCAGCCGCCGGCGTCGACGCAGAGCTTGAGGATATCGTTGCCGGCGGCTTCGGCGCGGGCGGCATCCTCGGGGTCGTTGGCATTGAAGAGGATCAGCGGATGCATGTTGCCGTCGCCGGCATGAAAGACGTTGGCAACCCGCAGGCCGTAATGATCGACGATCTCCGTGGTCTTCTTCAGCACATGGGAAAGCTGGCTGAGCGGCACGGTGCCGTCCATGCAGATATAGTCGGCGATGCGGCCGGTGGCGCCGAAGGCGGATTTGCGCCCTTTCCAGATCAGCGCGGCCTCGGTGGCCGACTGACATTCGCGTACGGTCTTCACAGCATGGCGGCGGGCGATCTCGACGATATCCTTCAGGGTGGCGTCCATTTCGGCTTCCGAACCCTCGATCTCGACGATCAGCAGCGCCCCGACATCGAGGGGATAGCCGGCATGGGCGAAGGCCTCGCAGATCTCGATTGCCGGCTTGTCCATGAATTCGATGGCAACCGGGATGATCCCGGCGGCGATGATATCGGCAACGCAGGCGCCGGCCTCTTCCGAGCTTTCGAAGCCGAAGAGCACGGGACGGGCACCTTCCGGCTTGGCGATCAGCCGCACCGTTGCCTCGGTGACTATGCCGAGCTGGCCTTCGTGGCCGCAGACGAGGCCGAGCAGGTCGTAACCGGCCGCATCCAGCGCCTTGCCGCCGAGCTCGATCACCGTACCGTCGACCAGCACCATTCTGACGCCGAGCAGATTGTTGGTGGTAACGCCATATTTCAGGCAATGGGCGCCGCCGGAATTCATGCCGATATTGCCGCCGATGGTGCAGGCGAGCTGCGAACTCGGATCAGGCGCGTAGAAAAAGCCGTCGGCTGAGACGGATTCGGAGATGTTGAGATTGGTGACACCGGCCTGAACCACGGCGACACGGTTCGGCAGATCGATTTCGAGAATGCTGTTCATCTTCGACAGGCCGAGCACGACGGCATCCTCCTGCGGAATGGCGCCGCCGGAAAGCGAAGTGCCGGCGCCGCGCGGCACGACGGGAATGCCGTAACGATGGCAATAGCGCATGACGGCTGCCACCTCGGCAGTGGTGCGCGGCAGGGCGACGGCGAGCGGCAGGCGGCGATAGGACACGAAGGCGTCGGTTTCGAACGGCACCAGCTCGCGCGCCTCATGAACCAGGCATTCGGGCGGCAGAAGATCGGCGAGATCGGCAACGATCCGGGCGCGGCGCGCCAGCACATCGGCGCGCGGGGCGAGAAACGGAATGGCGTCGGACATGGTGTCCTCCCTGACCCTGACGACCGGAAATCGCAGCGGAAAGATGACAGCGGGACGGCCGCCAGCCTCTGCCGCCGGTGAACCGGCTTAGCACTTTCCCGAAAGTGGCGCAAATGCTAAGCACTTATGTCAAAAGGGAAAAGTCTGAAAACCTTATGACCAATCTGGGTGATCTCGAAATCTTCGCCAAGGTCGTTTCGACTGGCAGCATGTCGCTCGCCGGGCGGGCCCTCGGCTTTTCGCCCGCGGTCGTCTCCAAGCGGATCAAACGGCTGGAGGACCGGCTCGGCACCCGGCTTCTGCAGCGCACAACGCGGCAGATCTCGCTGACGGAAGCCGGACAGGGTTTTTACGACCGTGTCCTCGGTATTCTCGCCGGGTTGGAGGAGGCCGAATTCTACATTTCCGGCCGCTCGGCGCAAATGCAAGGCACTCTGAAGATCTCGGCGCCGACCTCCTTCGGCCGCATGCATATCGCGCCGCATCTGAAGGCCTTCATGCAGGCGCACCCGGAGCTTGCGATCAACCTGGTGCTGACCGACGAATTCAGCGACATCATCGGCGGCGGTTTCGATCTGGCGATCCGGATTGCCGAACTGACCGATTCCAGCCTCGTCGCCCGACGGCTGGCGCCGGTGCGCCGGCTGCTCTGCGCTTCGCCGGATTATCTCGCCGCGCATGGCGAGCCCAAGCATATCGACGACCTGAAACACCATCGCTGCCTGCCGGCGCACAACAACGATACCTGGCGGCTGAACGGGCCGGACGGCGCCCTCAGCCTGCGGCCCGAAGGCATGCTGATCACCAATTCCAGCGAGGTGATCCGCGAGGCTGTCATTGCCGGTCTTGGGATCGCGCTTCGCTCCACCTGGGACATCGGCGAGGAACTCAGGGACGGCCGCCTGGTGCAGGTGCTGCCCGCCTATGAGGGCTCGCACAATGTCGCACTCTCGGCCGTCTATCCCAGCCGGCAGTTCCTGCCGGCCAAGGTGCGGTTGTTCATCGATTATCTCACCGAGCTTTACGGGCCGGTCCCCTATTGGGAGCGCTGATAACACCCCACGACCGCGGCCCGAGAGTGCTGCAAGCAAACCAGCGATCGGACAGCGAGGCATGGTTACCACATTTTCAAAAATCCTGGTGGAACAATTGATCCCGCCGTTGATTAGGGGTCCGGACGAAGCCATATTGTACACCTGTGCAACATGGCGCATTCGAGACAGGTCGTGACGGATTTCTGAGCCTGTCCCAGCTCGATTTCCCCTATGAACGGCGGTTAATCATGTTTTGGATCGTCTGCGGCTTTGGATTGTGTAAGCGTTCCGTGATACACGTATATGAGTGATTCCTAACAACCATGCAAAGGTGACCCGACAATTGACTCTTCTCGCCCGATTGGCATCCGATGTGCAACTGATGTTCCGGCGCCCGCCGCGACAGCAATATGGTGCCATCTGTTACCGGGTGAAGAAGAAAAGCGCTGAGGTCGAAGTTCTGCTGATGACGAGCCGCGACACGGGCCGCTGGGTCATTCCCAAGGGCTGGCCGATGAACGGTAAGTGCGCTCATGAGGTCGCGGCGCAGGAAGCCCTGGAAGAAGCCGGCGTACGCGGCGCGGCCGAGGCGGAAACGCTCGGTTCCTACACCTATCAGAAGGTGCTGCGTGACGGGGTGCAGGTCGTCTGCAAGGTGCAGGTCTATCCGCTTGAGGTTACCGACTTGGCGAAGAACTTCAAGGAAAAGGGCGAGCGCACCATCGAATGGGTCTCATGCGACGAGGCGGCGAGCCGCGTCCGCGAACCAGAACTTCGCAATCTCTTCCTCGCCTTCAAGCAAAAGATGACCGATAGACTCTCGGCCAAGGCGACGAAACAAATTCCGGCGGAATGAATCCTGCCATCTTGCACTGCTAGGAAAGCAGCGTAGAAGCAGATTTCATCCTTCAGGAAAAAGAATGCCGCCCCGTCCCGCAGTTCTGACGAAACGCACGCTCGACAAGGACCTCGATAAGATTACCTATGTCGAGGACGCGGCAAAGCATGTTGCGCGGCGGCTGGTGGCGCCTGGGCTCGGGCTGATTTTCGTCGGCATCGTCATGCTCTTTGCAGGCGTCTACGTCTTCGACCGTCCGGGCGCCGTGCTCGTCGTGGCGGCAGCGGCCCTTGCCGGCTACATGGCGATGAATATCGGCGCCAATGACGTGACCAACAATGTCGGTGCGGCCGTAGGCGCACGCGCCATGACGATGGGCCAGGCGCTTGTCATCGCTGCGATCTTCGAGGTCTTGGGCGCTACGATCGCGGGCGGCGAAGTGGTCAAGACGATTTCCTCCGACATCGTCGATGCCGGCCAGGTGTCGCCGGCGGTGCTCGGCTGGATCATGATGGCGGCGCTGACCGCAGCAGCCCTTTGGATCAACCTTGCAACCTGGATGAATGCGCCGGTTTCCACCACGCATGCGATCGTCGGCGCAGTGATCGGGGCCGGCATCTCAGCTGTGGGGCCGGAGCCGGTGAATTGGCGGGTAATGTTTGAGATCACCTCGAGCTGGATCACCTCGCCGCTGCTCGGCGGACTGATCGCGGCCGGTCTGCTCTATCTCGTCAAGACCCTCATCATCTATCGCGACGACAAAATCGCAGCGGCGCGGCGCTGGGTGCCGGTGTTGGTCGCGACGATGGCCGGCGGCTTCATGGCCTATATGCTGCTGCAGCTGTCGCCGATCGGCAGATTTCCGCCCTTCACCGTCATTCTGATCGGAATCGGCATGGGGCTGGTGAGCTGGCTTGCCGTTCGGCCGCTCGTCCTCGCCCAGGCGCGGGATCTCGAAAACCGCAACAGCTCACTGCGGGTGCTGTTCCGGCTGCCGCTGATCGGCTCGGCGGCGCTGCTGTCATTCGCGCATGGCGCAAACGACGTTTCGAACGCAGTCGGGCCGCTTTCGGCGATCGTCCATTCGGTGGGTATCGGCGGCGACGGCGTCGGCCATCCGCCCCTCTGGGTAATGCTGATCGGCGCCTTCGGCATCTCCGTCGGCCTGCTGCTCTTCGGGCCGCGCCTCATCCGCCTCGTCGGCGAAGAGATCACCAAGCTTAACCCGATGCGCGCCTATTGCGTCGCGCTGTCGACCGCTTTCACCGTCATAGTCGCCTCCTGGCTCGGCCTGCCGGTCAGCACCACGCATATTGCCGTCGGCGCCGTCTTCGGCGTCGGCTTCTTCCGCGAATGGTACACCCGCCGTTCCAAGCGCCGCATCGCCTATATCAGGCGCAAGGCCGAGAGCTGGGAACTGGATGAACCGGAGGAGCCGAACATTCATGAAAGGCGGCGGCGCTACCTCGTCCGCCGCTCACATTTCATGACGATCATCGCGGCCTGGATCATCACCGTCCCGGTTTCGGCGACGCTTGCAGCGATGATTTATTGGGTTATGTTCGCGCTCTTCATCTGAGGCTCCAGGTTTTTCGAATGCGCGCCAATTTCCGCATGCAACGGCTTTTCGTCGACGCGCCCCTTTCCAGCGGCGCCGTCGTGGAGGCGAATGCCGATCAGTTCAACTATCTCGCCAATGTGCTGAGAATGGAGAACGCTGCGGAGATCCTGCTCTTCAACGGCCGGGACGGCGAGTGGAAGGCCTCCCTCTCCTTCCCCACGCGCAAACGCATCCAGCTGACGGCGATCGAGCAGACGCGGCCACAGCCGGCGCCTTGCGACCTGCATTATCTCTTCGCGCCGCTCAAAGTCGGCCGCATGGATTATCTCGTGCAGAAGGCTGTCGAAATGGGCGCCGGCTTACTGCAGCCCGTCATGACCCAGCACGTGCAGGGGAAAATCACCAATCTCGACAAACTGCGTGCCAATGTTGTCGAGGCAGCCGAGCAATGCGGCATTCTCGGCATTCCCGATGTGGCCGAGCCGGCGAAGCTTTCCGACCTGCTCGACCGCTGGCCGAAAGAACGGCGCGTCATCTATTGCGACGAGGGCGATGCCGGGCAAAACCCGCTGCCGGTGCTGGCAGCCATCCAGGAAAGGCATCTCGCTCTGCTCGTCGGGCCGGAAGGCGGCTTTTCGGAAGAAGAGCGGGCGCGGCTTCGAAGCCTCGATTTCGTCACCGCCATTCCGCTCGGGCCGCGCATCCTCAGGGCAGATACGGCGGCCGTTGCGGCGCTGGCGGTGGTCCAGGCGGCGATCGGCGACTGGACGTGACCGGGAAAACGGTTGACGCGGAAATCACTGCTGTTTTTTTGATGCGTCGTTGAAAGAATTTCACTTGCAACAAACGTGGCTTGGGTCCTAATCACCTTCCAACTGCCCGCCCCCCTGGGCGCCTTCTTGAATACAGGTACCCCGCATGGCCCGCGACACTACCGACCAGACGCCGCTCTCTTCGGTTCAGGATCTGACCGATTACATCGCCGCGGGCAACAAGCCGCGGGAGCGCTTCCGGATCGGCACCGAACATGAGAAGTTCGCCTTCTTCCGCGCCGACAACAGCCCGGTTCCCTATTTTGGCGATGAGAGCATTTCTGCCCTGCTCACCGGCCTGCAGAAAAAGAGCGGCTGGGAGCCGATCGTGGACGGCGGCAACATCATCGGCCTTGCCGAACAGAACGGCATGGGCGCGATCTCGATCGAACCCGGCGGCCAGTTCGAACTCTCCGGCGCGCCGCTGGAAACGATCCATCAGACCTGCAAGGAATCGAACCAGCACCTGGCGACGCTGCGCGAGATCGCCGAACCAATGGGCATCCGTTTCCTCGGCATCGGCGGCAGTCCGAAATGGACCTATGCCGAGACTCCGCAGATGCCGAAATCGCGCTACGAGATCATGACCCGCTATATGCCGAAGGTCGGCACCAAGGGTCTCGACATGATGTATCGCACCTGCACGATCCAGGTGAATCTCGATTTCTCCTCGGAAGACGACATGCGCAAGAAGATGCGTGTCTCGATGAAGCTGCAATCGCTGGCGACTGCGCTGTTTGCCTCCTCGCCCTTCACCGAAGGCAAGCCGAACGGTTTGCTTTCCTGGCGTGGCGATATCTGGCGCGATGTCGACAACCGACGCGCCGGCCTGCTCGACTTCACCTTCCGCGACGACTTCGGTTTCCGCGACTACGCCGAATGGGCGCTCGACGTACCGATGTATTTCATCGTCCGCAACGGGCGCTATCACGACTGCACGCACGTCACCTTCCGCCAGTTCATGAACGGCGCCTTGAAGGGCGAGGTCGCCGATCCGGAGCCGACGATGGGCGACTGGACGAACCATCTTTCGACGCTCTTCCCCGACGTGCGGCTGAAGCGTTTTCTCGAAATGCGCGGTGCGGACGGCGGCCCGTGGCGGCGCATCTGTGCACTGCCGGCCTTCTGGGTCGGCCTGCTCTATGAAGATGCAGCCCTCGAGGCAGCCGACCAGCTGACCAAGGATTGGAGCTTTGCCGAGGTCAGCGCCCTGCGCAACGCCGTTCCGGCCGAAGGGCTGCAGGCTGAATTTCACGGGCACTCGCTTCTCGAGACGGCACGCGAGGTGTTGGGCATATCGAGGGCCGGCCTCAAAGCCCGCGGCAAGCTCAACGGCGAAGGGCAGGACGAGAGCATCTTCCTGGCGCCGCTCGACGAAGTGCTCGCCAAGAAGGCGACGCTCGCCGAGGATCTGCTGTCGCTCTATCACGGCCGCTGGCAGCTTTCCGTCGAGCCGGTCTTCGAGGACTACCAGTATTAGGTTTGCCGCACCGGCACTCTCCAGCTCGGATACCTCACTCCGCGCCTTTGCCGGAACGGCTTTAAGTTCTTATGGCAAAAAGCCGTTTGCACATTACCTTTTCCGGATATAGTGGCGTTACACGCGTCACGACTCGGGGAAAGGGACCTCCATGCTGCCACTCTTCGACATGATGATGCAGGCGCAGAACGGCGCAGCGATGGAAGCGGTCGCCCGTCAATTCAACTTGGCTCAGGAGCAGGCAACGAAGGCCATGGCCGCGCTGATGCCGGCCTTTTCCGCCGGCCTGAAGCGCAGCACCAGCAATCCTTACGATTTCGTCGGATTGATGCAGGCCGTCGCCTCCGGCAATTACGCACGTTATTTCGAAGACATGAGCCGGGCTTTCACGCCTGAGGGCATTTCCGACGGCAACAATATCCTCGCCCAGCTCTTTGGCTCCAAAGAGGTTTCGCGGGCGATCGCAGCCCAGGCCGCCCAGATGACCGGGATCGGGCAGGAAATCTACAAACAAATGCTGCCGGTGCTGGCAGATACGCTGATGGGCGGGCTGTTCAAGCAGACGACCGGTCAGATGGCCGCGCCCGTCAATCCCTTCGTCAACACGGCGATGGGCGAGACCATCCAGAAATGGCTGGAAAGCACGGGCTTCGCACCGAAGCCAAAGACTGCTCCTGAAGCCAGCATCTTCGACAATCCGTTCACGCAAGCGATGCAGACGATGTTTTCGGCACCGAAGCCCGAACCGGCGCCTCAACCCAACCCCTTCCTCGACAATCCCTTCGCCAAGGCTTTCCAGGAGATGATGGCCGGCCTCAGCCAGCAGCCGGCGGCCCAAAAGCCGGCAGCGAAGACGCAGGCAGCGCCGAAGGAAGAGCAAAAACTCAATGCCGAGAGCTATGCCGAAATGCTGAACTCCATGTTCGACAGCGGGCTGGAGGTGCAGAAGAGCTATCAGAGGAATCTGGAGGCGATCTTCGAAACCTACCGGCCGAAGCCTTCGTCAGAGACCTAACGCGCGTCGCGTCCAGGCGACATCCGGCACGCATAAAAAGACCCGGCGATGGCTGGGAAAGCCGATCACCGGGTCAAGCGGCAGGGCTATTGGCTATCACCCTGCGGGGAAACTCGCGCTCCTACTCGTCGGAGGAGCGGAAGAACTGCAGGCGCCAACGATTACGCGCCGAGCGCGTCAGATGTTCCGACGGGTCCTCAAAAAAAGTCGAGGCCAGGAACGCCGAGGTCAGGTCGGCCCGGGTGAGGCCGATGTCCCTCAGCTGCGCGTCGTTCAGATCATGCAGCGCGTTGATCTCCATGCGATTGCGGAACACGCGAAAGAGGAAGGTCAACGGCGCAAGGCCTGCCGCCAGACGCTGGTAAAACGTCGGGGTAAGCTTACCGCAGTCGAGTTCTAGTGTCCGGTCTGTCGTGTGCATCGAACTCTCCTTTCTTTCGGGGCACGCAACAACCCACCCCTGCCGCGAGGTCGTGCGGAAGGGAGCAGGCTGGATTCGGCTCGGACAGGCAGGGTGTCTGTCCTTCACTTTGCTTGATTTGCATCTCGAAGATGCCAAAGACCTATTGATCAGTCCAACGAATGTTTCTAATGATTATCATCAGCTATCTTTATAGGTGAACCCATGTCCGCGCCTCTTGATCTCGACCAGTTGCAGACTTTCATCGCCATCGTCGATTCCGGCAGCTTCACCAAGGCCGCCGACAGGGTCTACAAGACCCAATCCGCCGTCTCCATGCAGATGCGCCGTCTCGAAGAGCGCATCGGCAAGCAGCTGTTCATCAAGGACGGCCGCGGTAACCGGCTGACGGTCGAGGGGGAAAAACTGCTCAATTACGCCCGCCGCATCATCCGCCTCAACAATGAGGCGATCGCCGCCTTCGACGACAACAGGCTGGAGGGGACGCTGCGCATCGGTACGCCGGACGATTATGCCGATCGCTATATGCCTGAAATCATCGGCCGCTTTGCCAAGACCCATCCGAACGTCGAGCTCTACATCGTCTGCGAGCCCTCGGTGGATCTCGCCGAGCGCATGCACAAGGGTGAGCTCGACATCGCGCTCGTCACCCACAATCCGCGCGAGCGCATGTCCGATGTGGTGAGAACCGAGCCGCTCTGCTGGGTCGGCTCGGCCAACCATCCGATCCGCGACGACGCGCCGGTGCCGCTTGCCGTCGGCCGCCGCGACTGCCAGTGGCGCCAGCTCGCCTGCTCGGCTCTCGATGCCGTCGGCCGCGAGCACCAGATCCTGTTCACCAGCTGGTCCTGCACCGTCGTCGCCGCGGCGGTGCTGGCCGGCATGGCGGTCTCGGTCATGCCGGAATCGGCGCTGCGGACGGGCATGAAGGTGCTAAGCCAGGCCGACGGTTTCCCGGCGCTGCCGCCGGTGCAGATCGGCATCATGAAGCGACCAGGCGTCTCGCTGTCGCTGATGAACGCGATTACGGCGCATATCACTGCCTGCCTCGACAACATCACGCCGGCTGTCGTCGACGACGGTCTGGACGCGGATGTCAAATCGGCTCAGGCGCGCCTTTACCCGCGGCCGAAGGCCGCCAACATGATGCCGAGCTGGTAGAAAGCCTCAGGCGGCGCTCGACGCGCTCGCGGCGAAAAGGGAAGCGCGGATGACGCGCTTCCACTCGCCGAGCATGCGCCGCGCTATGGTCTCTTCGCTGACAGCGGCAAGCCGGACGACGGCGCCGATCAGGTGGCTGAAAAGGTAAGTGCGCGCGAACATTTCCTCGTCGCAAAGGTCGGGAGCCAACCTGCTTACGGCGTCATGAAAGATGCCGGCGACGCGACCGCTATGCTCGATGTTCAGCAGAAGCAGATCCTGATCAGTTTCGGTTCCCATCCAGACGCCGCGATAGACGGGATCGTCGCGATAAGATTCGTAATACCAGTCGATGGTGGCGCAGACGCGATCGAGGGCCTCGTCGAGTGACTGCACATCGCTGAACATCGCCGCCGTCTTCGCCTGGATCGCCGAAGCGTGCTGGTCGAACAGGGCTTTTACGATCGCCGCCTTCTCGGGAAAATACTGGTAAACCGAGCCGATCGGTACCTTGGCGGCGATCGCGAGTTCCGTCATCCGCATGGCGCTGACGCCCTTTTTGGCGATGATCTTGGCGGCGGCGGCGAGGATAAGATCCAGCCTCTGGATGCTGCGCTCCTGCTTCGGTTGCCTGCGCAAGCCGATGCGATCCATGCTTTCCGCGCCCATGTCGTTCCCATTCTCATTGTTTCGCGGAGGAGCTATCTGCCACCACCGCATCGAGCGGATATGACATTGCAGGCCTTCATCAGCGGTAAATGGAAAAGTTCACATTTTAGCGACTGGCAAAAGCCTGTGAAATCAAGCCCTCGCAGCATATCGCGCTAATTGACGGGGATTGAAAAGACTTCGAAAAGTTGTGTGAGAACAGAGATAAGCGGCGGACCTACCTAGGTACAGGCGCGCGTTCGGTCAGGTGCGATCGACGCAAGTCAGTCCATCGCCATCCACACAGCGAGCCAGACCCACAGGACAGCGAGCACAAGGTAGCCTGCCGCAAAAAGAGGACTGCGATAGCGCATTTCATTGCTGGTGACGTGAACGGCGGCGTGAGCATAACGCAGCGCGACGAAGATCCACGCAAGACTGACGGTGAAGATGTTGTCGGCCTGCGTGATATAAAGGAGAATGCTGCAGGCATAGAAGAGCACCGGCAGTTCGAACTGGTTGGCGAGAGCGTTCTTCACAACGAGGCTTTCGACCGGCTCGCCGCGATTTTCTCGGTAATCCGACCGAGCGACTTTTCCGGCTCGGACCATTTTCTTTCGCCTCAAGCCAAGAAGCGCGTAGAGACCATAGACCAGGGCCACATGGGCGAGGAGTGGCCAGAAGATTTCATAGCCGGTCATGATCGCCACTTCCTTTCCGCTTTCGTATGTCATTGGCAGCATTAGCGGAAAGGATAAGCGGATGCCAGCGGCTCGCCGCCGGCATCCACAAACCCGATATCGTCTTCACACCTGGGCGCTGCCGCCATCGACGAAGAGTTCGGCACCGGTGACGAAGCTGGAATCCTCCGAAGCGAGGAAGAGTGCGGCAGCGGCAACTTCCTCGGCACGGCCGACCCTGCCCATTGGCACCTGCGCCGCCAGGACGTCAAGCAGGCCCTGCTGTTGCACTGGGTCCTTACCTGCCAATTCGACCAGTCCGGTCGTTTCCGTCGGACCAGGGCTAAGCGTGTTGACCCGAATCCCGCGATCCTTTAAGTCGAGGATCCAATTGCGCGCAAAACTGCGCAGAGCGGCTTTCGATGCAGCGTAAACGCTAAAGGCGGGTGTCCCGGTCGAGCCTGCTGTCGATCCCGTCAGGATGATCGATGATCCTGCCGAAAGCAGTGGCAAGGCCTTCTGCACCGTAAAGAGAACTCCCTTCACGTTCCGATCGAACGTGTCGTCATACTGCTCTTCGGTAATTTCGCCGAGGGGCAACATGGAGCCGCCACCCGCGTTGACGAAGAGCACGTCGACTTTCCCAGCTTCTGCCTTCACCCGTTCATAGAGGCGATCGAGGTCGGCTGGATTGGCTGAGTCAGCCTGAATTCCCACAACCCCGCCGCCGATCTCAGCGATTGCCGCATCGAGAACGTCCTTGCGACGGCCCGTGATGAAAACCCGTGCGCCCTCAGCGACGAAGCGCTTGGCCGTTGCAAGGCCAATGCCAGACGTGGCGCCGGTGATAACCGCAATCTTCGCATTCAATCGTTGTGTCATTTGTCGTCTCCTTTGGTTCGACTGAAGCTGAGATATGGACGGGGGCATTCTTTCGGAATAGAAAGAATTGAAAGCTATTGTTTCAGGATTGAAATGAACAAGTTTCCCGATTTCGAGGGTCTGGCGATGTTTGCGAAGGTCGCCGAAGAGCGTTCTTTCCTTCGGGCTGCACAGACGCTCGGCGTGTCAGTGCCGACCGTTTCGCGCGCCGTGAGCCGTCTTGAGCACAGGCTGGGGGCAAGGCTCTTTAACCGCACCTCTCGGCAGCTCGCGTTGACTGAATTCGGCCTGCGACTGGTCGACAGCGCCGCACGAATCTATGCGGAAGCCGAGATGGCAGAGGACACTGCCAGGGAGATTGCCACCCGGCCGAAGGGGCTCATCAGGCTTGCCGCACCGATGGCCTTCGGGACACGCTGGCTGGCGCTGGTCCTGCCTGAGTTTTTCGAGCTCTTTCCGGAGATTTCGATCGACCTGCACATGAGCGATGCCGTCGTCGATATCGTAGGAGACGGCTTTGATGCGGCTCTCAGAATCGCGGTGCTGCCGGATTCGTCATTGGTCGCGCGCAGGCTGACGCCGGTGGATCGCTTCATTCTCGCTGCACCCGCATATCTCGATCGGTACGGCGTGCCGGAACATCCGAGCGAACTAGCGGCTCATCATTGCCTCGGATACTCCTACAGGGCGCGGCAGGATGTCTGGCGCCTGCGCAACAGTGAAGGTAAGGAGGAGGTCATCGTACCAAGTGGCTCTCTCAAGGCCACCAATTCGCAAGCTTTGGTGCCAATGGCGCTACGTGGCCTCGGGATCATCGAGCTACCCGAGTTTCTCGCACATGACTATCTCATAGACGGCCGGCTGAAACCGGTCCTTCCCGGCTGGGCGCTGCCAACAGGCGCACTGTATTTCGTCACACCTTCTGCTCGCAACCGGCCAGCAAAGGTCGAGGTCCTTTCCGATTTCATGATGGCGAGACTGTCAAATCCGGTTTGGCGGCGAAGGAGCTGATGCCGCTTCAGTCCTGGCCTGTCGACAGCCAACGGGCGACGGCAAGCCGGGCGGCGACGATGAAGCAGATCGCGAGGCTTGCGAATTTCAACCGCGTCATCCACGGCAGCACGTGCATTGCAGGACCTGCAGACGCGCCGTTGCCGAAAGCAATCAGGCTGGAAATGTTCTCGCCGTAGTCCGAGATGCCGTAGATGAAAGGCAGCAGATAGATCGCCTTGGCTATGAGCGGATGAAGTGACCGGCCGAACCACGAGCCGACGGGGCCGAGCCTCACGAAGACAAGGAACAGCAGCGCCGTGAGCAATGCCGGAAAAATCAGCTCCGGCCCGAAATACATGGCACTGAGCAATTTGGCCGCCGTCTCGTTTTCATCGAGCAGCTTCTGCATGTGGAAGACGGCCGATTCGTCGTAACCGGCGAAATAGGTGTCGAGTACCGCCTGCCCGGTTTCGTGCTTGAAAGGCACGACGAAGCCGAAGGTCGTCCAGGCGAGCACGGCAAGGCAAAGGGCGGCGAGCAGCGCGACGATCCAGAGCGGAATTGCGCTGCCCGCCTTCATGATCAGAGGCCGGCGCCCGGATAGTTCGGGCTCTCGCGGGTGATCGTCACGTCATGGGCGTGGCTTTCGCGAAGGCCGGCGCCGGAGATGCGCACGAAGGTGGCGCGCTCCTGGAAATCCTTCAGGTCCTTGCCGCCGACATAACCCATGGCGGCCTTGAGACCGCCGGCGAGCTGGTGGACGACGGCCGAGACCGGTCCCTTGTAGGGCACCTGACCCTCGATGCCCTCTGGGACGAGCTTCAGCGTGTCGCGCACCTCAGCCTGGAAATAACGGTCGGCCGAGCCACGGGCCATCGCGCCGACGGAGCCCATGCCGCGATAGGCCTTGAAGGAACGGCCCTGGTAGAGATAGACCTCGCCCGGGCTCTCATCGGTGCCGGCGAGCAGCGAGCCAATCATGACGGCGGAGGCGCCGGCGGCGATCGCCTTGGCAAGGTCTCCGGAGAATTTGATGCCGCCGTCGGCGATAACGGGCACATCCTGATCCTGGGCGGCCTGGACGGCCGACATGATGGCGGCGAGTTGGGGAACGCCGACCCCGGCGACAATGCGCGTCGTGCAGATCGACCCCGGGCCGATACCGACCTTGACGGCGTCCGCGCCGGCATCGATCAGCGCTCGGGTGCCGTCATAGGTGGCGACGTTGCCGGCCATGATGCGCACCGAGTTGGAAAGCTTCTTGACGCGGGTCACGGCGTCGAGAACGCGCTGCGAATGGCCATGGGCGGTATCGACGACCAGGAGGTCGACGCCGGCCTCGATCAGCCGTTCGGCCCGCTCGAAGCCGTCATCGCCGACGCTGATGGCGGCGGCGGCGCGCAGCCGGCCCTGCGCATCCTTGGAGGCGTTCGGGTTCAGCTGCGACTTCTCGATATCCTTGACGGTGATGAGGCCGACGCAGCGGCCTTCGGCGTCGACGACCAGCAGCTTCTCAATGCGATGCGAATGCAGCAGGCGCTTGGCCTCCTGCTGATCGACGCTCTCCTTGACGGTGACCAGATTGTCCTTGGTCATCAGCTCATGGATCTTCTGCTCCGGATCGGAGGCGAAGCGGACGTCGCGGTTGGTGAGGATGCCGACGAGGCGGCCAGACTTCTCGACGACCGGGATGCCGGAGATGCCATGCGATTTCATCAGGGAGAGCGCTTCGGCAAGCTTCGCTTCCGGGCCGATGGTGACGGGGTTGACCACCATGCCGCTTTCGAACTTCTTCACCTGGCGGACCTCTTCGGCCTGCTCGATCGGAGTCAGGTTGCGGTGGATGACGCCGAGGCCGCCGGCCTGGGCCATGGCAATCGCCAGCCGGCTTTCGGTGACGGTATCCATGGCTGAAGAGAGGATCGGGATGTTGAGATCGAAGTCGCGGGCGATGCGGGTGGCGATGTTCGTCTGGCCGGGCATGACCTCGGAGTGCCCCGGCTGCAGCAGCACGTCGTCGAAGGTAAGCGCGTCCGCGCCGGTTGCCGTTTCAATGATGCGTGCCATGGCCAAATTCCTTCGGTTAAGAAAATGCAACCGGCCCCGGAAACGAATCGTCCGCCCCGGCGGTGTGCATGAGTTGCTTGGAAGTTGGCGAGGGCTGGTAACACGTCTATGACAGGAAGGAAATAGCAAAAAGCCCGGTACATCGGCCGGGCTCGTCATGGGTGCCATGCACGGAGAGCAATTCCCAGCTAAATCGCGAAGCAGGTTTGCCGGAAATCGCGCCAAACAAAGGGATCGAGCAGTTCCTCCTTCGGTGAAAGCTGAACCGCCCTGGATCAAATGTCGAACTGATAGGTCTTCGGCACGAAACGATAGCCGCCATCCTGCTTCTCGGCGAAACCGACCGCCGGGAAAGGCATGTGGTAACCGAGGAAGGCGATCTTGTCGGTGGCGATCATGTCGAAAACCTTGCGGCGGCTGGCTGCCGCCTGTGCCTTGTCCATATCGAAGCGCACTTCCCAATCCGGGCGCAGCAGCGACAGAATATAATGGTTGGCCGTATCGCCGGTCAGCACCAGGCGTTTACCCTCGGATTCAACATGGAACACCATGTGGCCCGGGCTGTGACCGGCTGCCAGCATCGCTGTCATGCCGGGCGCAACGCTGTCACCGTCTTTGATGAAGGTGGCTTTTTCGACGAGCGGCGTCACGTTGGCGAGCACGGCTTTGTGGCCGCCTTCGGCGGGCGTACCTTCGCGTGATTTGTTCGACCAAAAGTCATATTCCGCCTGGCCGATGACATAGCGGGCATTCTTGAAGGCAGCTGCGGCATTCTCCGTCAGGCCGCCGATATGATCGCCGTGCAGATGGGTGAGCGCCACGACGGTGACGTCGTCGGCTGAATATCCTGCGGCTTTCAAGCCTTCGGCAAGGCGGCCGGCGCCGCGCACCCGCCCGGCTGCACCGAAGCCGGTATCGACAAGAATGACATCCGAGCCGGTATCGATGAGGGCAGGCGAATATCCGTTGAGAAATTTATCTGCCGGCAGGAAGTTTGCGGTCAGCAGTGCCTTGACCGTTTCGGGGTCCTGATTGGTGCCGAAGGTTTCATGGGGCTTTTCGGAGATGTTGATGCCGTCGCGCACGACGGTAACCTTGTAGGAACCAAGCTTGAATTGATCGATTTCGGGCAAAGGCGCTGCATCCATAGTGCTGCTTTCTCCAGTCACGGCCGCTTCGGCCTTCTCTCTTAAAATCATCGGCGCCGCCAACAGTCCGAGGCTTGCGACAAAAAGCGTGCGCCGCTTTATATGCGTTGAGATTGCCATATCCACTCCCCTTTGATGCGCAGTGTGCCGCCGCGCCGCCCCGACGATGTGTCTGCCCGGATTTTCTGTCCGGAACATCTGCCAATCTTGATAGGGAAGGTTTTCGTGCAAGCCATCTCACGCAGACGTGAACCAAACGTGCGATCGAAGCAGATTGAAGGATTGGCAGACCCTGGAACTGGGTCTACACAGCAAATGCCTTTCCTGCTCCGATCCGCAGCCTATCAAGGCTCCCGCCTATGAACCGCATCGTCCCGCTGATCCTTGCCGTCGCTCTCTTCATGGAGCAGATGGACTCCACCGTGATTTCGACGGCGCTCCCGGCAATCGCCAGGGATCTCAATGTCGGGCCGATCACGCTGAAGCTCGCGCTGACCTCCTACATGGTGGCGCTGGCGGTGTTCATCCCGGTCAGCGGCTGGATGGCCGACAGGTTCGGCGCCAAGAAGATCTTCCGCCTTGCCATCTCGGTCTTCGTCATTGGCTCGATCTTCTGCGCCGTCTCCTCCAATCTTGTCGAATTCGTTTTCGCCCGGTTCCTGCAGGGCATGGGCGGCGCGATGATGACGCCGGTCGGCCGTCTCGTCCTGGTGCGCACCACGCAGCGCAGCGACCTTGTCTCCGCCATGGCGCTGCTCACCATTCCCGCCCTTGTCGGCCCGCTCACCGGCCCGCCGCTCGGCGGCTTCATCACCACCTATTTCAGCTGGCACTGGATCTTCCTGATCAACGTGCCGGTCGGCATCGCCGGTATATGGCTTGCGACGATCTTCCTGCCGGAGGTGGAAGCAATGGCGCCGCCGAAGCTCGATTTCACGGGCTTCGTGCTGACCTCGCTTTCAGCCGCGGGCGTCGTCTTCGGCCTGTCGGTGGTCAGCCTGCCGGCCCTGCCGCCGATCATCGGCATCACCGCGACCTTGGTCGGCCTTGGCTGCGGCGTCCTCTACATCAGCCATGCGAAGCGCCACCCGGCGCCGATCCTCAACCTCAATCTGTTCAAAAATCCGACGTTCCGGGCTTCGACCATGGGCGGCAATCTCTTTCGAATCTGCGTCGGCGCCATGCCGTTCCTGACACCGCTGATGCTGCAGCTCGGCTTCGGGCTGACGCCGTTCCAATCCGGTCTCATCACCTTTGCCGGAGCGATCGGTGCGATCACCACAAAGTTCATGGCCAAGCGCGTTTTCGCCGCCACCGGCTTTCGCACGACATTGGTCGGCGCCGCCATGGTGACGACACTTGTGACCGTCATTACCGGCTTCTTCACGCCGGCAACACCGCACCTCGTCATCATCGGCGTGCTGCTTCTCGGCGGTTTCTCCCGCTCCTTCATGTTCACCGGCGTCAATGCGCTTGCCTTTGCCGATATCGATGATGCCGAAGCCAGCCAGGCGACCTCGATGAGTTCGGTGATGCAGCAGATCAGCCTGGCGCTCGGCGTCGCGGTGGCTGCCGCGATCCTGGAGAGCTCGATCTATATCAGGGGCGAGCCGCTTGATGTGGCCGATTTCCATCTGGCTTTCTACATCATTGCCGGACTGACGGTGATTGCCACCATTCCCTTCATCCGCATGGATCGCAATGCTGGCGCGCTCGTTTCCGGCCACCGCTCGAGACGCGTGGCGGCATCTGCGATCGAGGCCGAGCAGCAAGCAGTGAAATGAGCTTCCTATTCAGGGCTCTCGCAGACGGCAGAGAGTTTGTTGCCGTCGAGATCGCGGACATAGGCGGCATAGAAATGGGCATGGTAGGAGCGCAGACCCGGCCCGCCTTCATCGGCGGCGCCTGCCGCAATAGCCGCCGCATGGAAGGCATCGACGGCTGCCCGCGTTTCGGCTGTGAACGCGACCATGGCGCCATTGCCTGATGTGGCCCGGCGGCGATTGAAGGGCGTCACCACCCAGAAGCGGCAGCGCGTATCGCCCGGCGCGGAATAGCCGATCTCCTCCTGCGAAAAATGCTGGCGACGATAGCCGAGCACCGGCAGAACGGCATCGTAAAAATGCCCTGCCCGGTCGAGGTCGTTGGTTCCGAGGGTGACGTAAAGAAGCATGGGATCATCATCGGCCGGGATCGCCCCGAGATCAAGCTTGCTCTGCGTCAGCTTCCGCCTTGCGGCCTTTGAAGCCCTTGGCGAGCAGGAACATCTCGACAGATTCGGCGCGTGACGAGTTCGGCTTGACATGGACGACCTGGCGGAAGTTCTGCTTCAGCATGGCAAGCAGATCACGCTCGGTACCGCCCTGGAAGGTCTTGGTGAGGAAATGCCCGCCTTCCCCCAGCACCTCGATGGCGAAATGGGCCGCGACTTCGCACAAATGCATGGTGCGCAGGTGATCGGTGCGATGGTGACCTGTGGTCGGCGCGGCCATATCCGAGATGACGAGATCGGGCGTGCCGCCGACAGCCTCCATCAGCTTTTCCGGCGCACTGGGGTCGAGGAAATCGAGCTGCAGGATCTTGACGCCGGGAAGCTGGGCCATTTCGAGGAAATCGATCGCGGCCACACGCACGTCCTCATCCGTCGAACCGGTGACTTTGGCGGCGATCTGCGACCAGCTGCCGGGAGCCGCCCCCAGGTCGATGATTCGCCTGGCGCCGCGCAGGATGTGGTATTTCTCGTCGATCTCGAGGAGCTTGAAGGCGGCGCGGGCGCGATAGCCTTCGAGCTGGGCGCGCTGCACATAGGGATCGTTGATGTGGCGCTGCAGCCATTGGCGGGAGGATGCCTTCATCTTCTTGTTCTTGACGCGCTGACCGAGCTTGCGGCCGGTGCGGTTTCCCGCGATCGGTGCCTTTGTCATGCCCTTCCCCTTATTTCGCCCGCTGGCCGCGGCGGTTGCGGTTTCGCCGCCACACGCCGTCGTCGGCCATCATGTCGGTGAGCAGGCCTTCCCTCAAGCCGCGATCGGCAACGCGCATGCGCGGGCTCGGCCAGCGGCGGCGGATCGCCTCGAGGATGGCGCAGCCAGCCAGCACCAGATCGGCCCGGTCCGGCCCGATGCAGGGATTGGCGGCGCGGCTTTCGAAATCCCAGGAGAGGAGCTTTGCCTGCATGGCGGAAACCTCGTCATCCGAGAGCCAGATGCCATCGACCTTGCGCCGGTCATAACGCGGCAGGTCGAGATGGACGCCGGCAAGCGTCGTCACCGTGCCCGACGTGCCGATGAGGTGAAAATCGCCGGTCTCAGCGATCTCGATCTCCGGGCAATCGAAGCGTCCGAGCATGACTTCGACCTCGCGCACCATGCCTTCGAATAGTTCCGGCGTGACGTCGCGCCCGCCGTGACGTTCCGACAGCGTCACAACGCCGACCGGCAGCGAGGTCCAGTGGGTGATGTGATTGGCAAGCCGGCTGAAGCGACTGTCGCCGATACGGATGACGGCGATCTCCGATGAGCCGCCGCCAATATCGAAGAGGACGACGGAACGGGTCTCGCGGCCGACAAGCGAGGAGCAGCCGGAGACCGCAAGCCGCGCCTCGGTTTCCCGGTCGATGATCTCAAGCTCGAGGCCGGTTTCGGCGACGACGCGTCCGAGGAATTCCGCACCATTGACCGCCTGACGGCAGGCTTCGGTGGCGATCAACCGCATGCGGCGGATCTCCCGGTTCCTGAGTTTGCCGGCGCAGATCCTCAGCGCCTCGATCGCCCTTTCCATCGCCTCGTCAGAGAGACGGCCGCTGGCGGCAAGACCCTCGCCGAGGCGGACGATGCGGGAAAAGGCATCGACGACGCGGAACTGACCCGGCCGGGTCGGCTGGGCAATGAGCAGGCGGCAATTATTGGTGCCGAGATCGAGCGCGGCATACAGTTCTTCCGGCCATGCGTGCTCGCCAGCCTGGCGATCCCCGTGGTGAGCGATGCTATCCTGGCGCCCTTTGCGGCCGGGGCCCGCGCCGTTCTGCATCTCGCGCTGGGCGGAACTGCGCGCCGTTTCTTCGACGCGGCTTTCCTGCAGCGGGGCATGGGCAGGTTTGGCCGACGTCAGCGGCCGGCCCTGCAGCCCGCGCTTGCCGCGATGCTTGCGGCGGTTGCGCCGGCTCGATGCCTGTTCGCCATCGGACCGGGCGGCACTGGCTGCCGCGCCTGTCTGTTCGATCGCCTGGGCTTGAAGCGAACCGTCCTGCGAAACACCTTGACCGCCGCGACGGCGGCGCTTTCGCTTGCGAGCCGGATGTCCGGCCGCATCGTCCATGGGGCGCGCCGGCTGCCCGGCACTGCCGGAGAGCTCATGCGGAGCGGCTTGAGCTGCGCTGCGGGTTTGCCCGCCGCGCTTGCCCTTGCGACGCCTGGACTTCTTGCCGTCCCTGCGCCCTGCCGCCGTCGCCCCGTCAAATTGCGGCTTTGCGCCGCCTTCGGGGTCTTCCACGTTGTTTTTCCACCGCGCCGCGCAAGTCCTTGAGATATGCAGCAGGCGCTCATTCGATTTTTGCGTTGCCGCAAGAATATCAGCGCCCGCCAAAATCACCAAATCCTTTTTTGGCAGAGGGCTTTGCGGAAGAGTTTCACCCCCAGCTGAGAAGGCCGATTTTTTTCAAAACAGGTATTTGCAATCGCCGGGCTTTTGTTTATAAGCGCCGCACACCAGCCGAACCGGCCGCCGGTTCGCTTGCTGGGGAATAGTTCAATGGTAGAACAGCGGACTCTGACTCCGTCGATCTTGGTTCGAATCCAGGTTCCCCAGCCAATTCTCCCTAAATCTCACATTGAGCTCGGTTCTGTCGACAAAATAGGACAGACTGATTTCTGCTACGGCTACTCAAAGACAATCAGGCTTGCCGGCGTCGGCGGCATCGGTTTGACCGTGACGCCGGCGAGGCCGGCCAGTTTTGCCATCTCGGTCAGCTCGCTTTGGCTATAGGCCTGGCCCGCCGGCGTGCTGGCGAGCATCTCCCACGAGAAAGCCGCGGGAAAAGGCGGTGACACGCCATCTTCGTTCGGCACGAAATCGACCGCGACGATCCGGCCATCCGCTGCAAGGCTCGCGACGATCTTTCGCAGCAGCTGAGCACATGTCGGCAAATCGAAATGGTGCAGAAAATTCGGGAGCAGGACGAGATCATAATCCGTACCCCAGTCAACGTCGAAGGCGCTGCCGGCGATCGTCCGGTAGCGGTCCGCCACGCCTGATTTTTCCGCATTCTGCCTCGACAGCTCCAAGACGGCGCCCCAGTCGACGGCGACGATCTCCGCCGATGGAAAGGCCTTGGCAATTTCGATCCCGAAGAGGCCTGGACCCGCCGCGATGTCCAACACCTTTTTTGGAGGGCTCGGCCAGCCGGAGATTTCATCAGCCAATATTTTGGCGCTGAGGCCTGTGAATGAGCCCATGCCGCGCGCAAACTTCAACCAGACGGGATTGTCCGCCGACATGTTCGCAAGACCGGCCGAACCGCCGTTTCGCACGACGGCGGCCGGATCGCGCAGAAAATTATCCAGTACCTCGGGTGCAGCGGTAAACTCGACGGCAGAGCCCATAAAAGCCGGCGAATTGCGATCAAGGAACATTCTGGTCGAGGGCGTCATTCGGTACTGTCCGCCCTCCTTGGTCAGGAAGCCATGGACCACAAGGTAATCGCAGAGAATGCGCACCCCACGCTCCGAGGCGCTTGTTGCCGACGCCAGCCCTGCCGCCGTTTTGCCCTCGCCGATATGAGTGAAGAGATCAAGCTCGATGGCCGCCCTGATCGCTGCCGTCTTTCGGCAGGCAAACAGTGCATCGACCACAAGTTCGGGCGACACGACGCCAGCATGGGCGTCCTCGACGATTGTTTCCATGGCATCCCCCAGAGCCTCGTCCGACGTGCCTGGCAGCGCGCCAGCCGCAGAATTATGCGTATATCCGCATATTCTACAATACTCCCTGCGCTAACCCTATCGGGTTCCCCGCCTCAATGACCGGGCATCGTGCCTGCCGTCGCACAGTTTTTGCGGACATGCTCCGGGTGCACATGAGGCAATTGGAGGCTGGCGACACCGCAAAATCACAAAGGACCGCGGGAATGGAGAAATGCCGGTCCTCACCGGCCCGGCATCAGGCCGCGGGATCGGCTCCATTTTCGAACTGCAGAAACCAGGCATAAGTAGCTCGGATACCATCCTCGAGCGAGATGCGCGGTTTCCAGCCCATGTCCTGCAGCTTCTTGTTGCTCATCAGCTTTCGCGGCGTGCCGTCGGGCTTGGAAAGATCATGAATGATCTCCCCCTCGTAGCCGACAACGCGGCAGACCAGACGCGTCAACTCGATAATTTCGAGATCCGTGCCCGAACCGACATTGACGTGCTGCGAGCCCGAATAGGTTCTGAGCAGAAAAACAAGGGCGTCGGCGCAGTCGTCGACGTGAAGAAACTCGCGGCGCGGGGTTCCCGTGCCCCAGACGACCATGTGCGGATCTTTGCGCAGTTTCGCAGCATGCGCCTTGCGGATAAGAGCCGGCAGAACATGACTGGAGTTCAGGTCGAAATTATCGCCGGGGCCGTATAGGTTGGTCGGCATGGCCGAAATGTAGTCGCGGCCATATTGCTTGCGATAGGCTTCCGCGAGCTTGATACCGGCGATCTTGGCGATCGCGTACCATTCGTTGGTCGGCTCGAGCGGACCGGTCAACAGAGCCTCTTCGGGAATCGGCTGGGGGGCGAGCTTCGGATAAATGCAGCTTGATCCCAGGAAGAGAAGCCGGTTCACCTCCGCCCGGTGAGCGGCTTCGAAGATGTTGGCTTCAATGATCAGATTGTCGGAGATGAATTCGGCGGGATAGCTGTCATTCGCGAGAATGCCGCCAACCTTGGCAGCGGCGAGGATGATCGCGTCAGGCCGGGTTGCTTCAACAAATTTCTCGACCTCGTGCTGGCGCTTCAAGTCTACCTCGGCGCGCGTGGCCGTGATGACCCTGCAATCTTCGGATTGAAGCCTGCGCACAAGAGCACTGCCGACCATACCGCGATGACCGGCAACCCAGATCTTCTTGTTGGATAGATCGTACACTCAGACCTCTTTCCGGCTGCCTTGAGCCTTCCAGTGCTTGATATCCTCTCGCACCATCTCCGCGGCGAGCTCGCGAACTGGGGTCTTATGGTGCCAGCCCAGATGCTGACGTGCCTTGGTCGGGTCGCCAAGCAAAAGGTCTACTTCCGTCGGGCGGAAATACCGGGGATCGATTTCCACAAGGCACTTACCGGAGGCGGAGTCATAACCCTTCTCGTCGACGCCGGATCCCCTCCATTCCAAGGTGATGCCGACGTCGGCGAAAGCCCACTCGACGAACTGGCGGACACGCGTCGTCTCACCCGTCGCCAAGACATAGTCATCGGGCTTATCCTGCTGCAGCATGAGCCACATGCCCTCGACATATTCGCGCGCATGGCCCCAGTCACGCTGGGCGTCAAGATTGCCCAGGAAAAGCTTGTCCTGAAGGCCGAGGCTGATGGCAGCCACGGCCATGGTGATCTTGCGCGTGACGAAGGTCTCGCCGCGAAGCGGGCTTTCATGGTTGAACAGAATGCCGTTCGACGCATGCATGCCGTAGGCCTCGCGATAATTCACAACGATCCAGTAGGCATAGAGCTTGGCTGCGGCATAGGGAGAGCGCGGATAGAATGGGGTCTTTTCATTCTGCGGCACTTGCTGCACGAGACCGTAGAGTTCCGATGTCGAGGCCTGGTAGAACCGGCTTTTTTTCTCAAGACCCAGGATGCGGATAGCCTCAAGCAACCTCAACGTCCCGACACCATCGGCATCGGCTGTATATTCCGGTGTTTCGAAACTGACGCCGACATGGCTTTGTGCGGCAAGGTTGTAAATCTCATCAGGCTGTGTCTGCTGCACGATCCGCAGGAGGTTAGTCGAGTCGATCATATCGCCATAGTGGAGGATGAAGCGCGGGTGAGTTTCGTGCGGATCCTGATAGATGTGCTCGATGCGGCCGGTGTTGAAAGACGAGGACCGCCGCTTGATGCCGTGCACCGTATAGCCTTTGCTCAGAAGCAATTCGGCCAGATAGGCACCGTCCTGACCAGTCACCCCAGTAATAAGCGCGGTTTTCGTCATTTTTTCACATTCGTCTTTCGATGCAATCTTTGGGAGGTGTTTATGGAAACGACCGAACCAGCGCAACCCCAATGTGACCGACACCCGGGACAAACGAAATTCAGCATTGTCGATCTCTTCGGTTGACGGCGGGTTGACGCAATGAGACTAGAGCTTTCCATTTATCAGATGTCCGAAGGGAAAAACATGATCTTGGTGACGGGAGGCGCCGGCTTTATCGGTGCGAATTTCGTGCTCGACTGGCTTGCGCTTCACGATGAGCCGGTCGTCAACCTCGATGCCCTTACCTATGCCGGCAATCTTGAGAACCTTAACTCCATATGGAGTGACCCGCGTCATGTCTTCGTCAAAGGCAGTATTGCGGACTACGACCTTGTCGACGCACTGCTCCGTTCCCATCAGCCTCGCGCAATCCTGAACTTCGCTGCCGAAAGTCATGTCGATCGATCGATCCATGGGCCAGAAGAATTTATCCAGACCAACATTGTCGGCACGTTTCGTCTGCTGGAGGCAATCCGGGGATTTCTTGCCTCACAGAGTGAAGACTTCCGGGAGAGCTTCCGCTTCCTCCACGTATCGACGGACGAGGTCTATGGTTCGCTTGCTCCCGACGAGGCCGCTTTCAGCGAACATCGCAAATACGAACCCAATAGTCCTTATTCCGCGAGCAAGGCAGCGAGTGACCATCTGGTTCGCGCCTACCATCACACCTATGGCCTACCCGTTCTGACGACGAACTGTTCGAACAATTACGGTCCCTATCATTTTCCGGAAAAGCTTATTCCCCTCGTCATCCACAATGCTCTGTCGGGGAAACAGATTCCGATCTACGGAGACGGGATGCAGGTGCGCGATTGGCTGTTCGTCAAAGATCATTGCAGCGCGATCCGGCGTGTTCTGGAGAGAGGAAAAGTCGGGGAAACCTACAATGTCGGCGGCAGGAATGAGCTGACGAACCTGTCAGTCGTCAATACGCTCTGCGAAATTCTCGATGAATTGACGCCCCTGCCCAACGGCGCAAGCTACAAGGCCCAGATTTCCTTTGTGCGTGATCGGCCAGGTCATGATCGTCGTTACGCCATCGATGCGGCAAAGATAGAAAGGGAACTGGACTGGCGCCCTGGTGAGACCTTCGAGACGGGCATTCGCAAGACCGTCGAATGGTATCTCGCCAACGATGCTTGGGTAGAAAATGTGACAAGCGGCAGCTATCGACAGTGGATCGATCGGCAGTACCAATAACGAGGCGGGGAGAAGCGAGGCTCCTCCCCGCAATTGTGACATCAGTACCTGATGAAATTGTGCAGGAAGCTTATGACCGGCCGGGGTACATTGCTTTGCACCCATCGGCGCGCCTTCACCCGGAAAAACGGGCGAATGCCGCCGGAAAAGCCGGGAGAAACCGTCCTGATCGCCTTCAGAGCTTGCCTCAGAGCGCGTTCATAGACCCTGTAAGCAGCGTCGGGCTCCTCGCAGACCGCGGTGTAGAAAGCCGACAGCCGATCGAACATGCCATTGGTCAGCAACTGAAACTGGTGGAAGTGATAGAAGATCAGAGGCGAACCATCGACCTCGATCCTGCCTGATGCATCCTGCGAAAAATGCAGCTTTTCGTAGTTCCAGGGCGCGATTCCAGCTCCGGGATGCTCGATGATATGGCAATTCGGATAGAGATCCGGCCATTCATCCAAATACTTCTGATCACCCATCTTGCCGTCTTCCAGGCGATAGTAGCACCATTCGATGCACTGCTCGCGCCAACGAGTGAGGCAGCGCATTCCCTCTTCGTCGCGCCGGAAACTCACCCATTCGACGCAGAAACGGCCGTTAATTTCCCGATTCTGCAACCGCGGAGCAAAACGGTGTTCGATAATGGCGATGGAACTATTGCCGATTTCGTCGAAAATCGGACCGAGCGGTGAATAAAACAGCAGATCGGAATCGAGGTAGGTGATGAAATCAATGTCGGGATACTGCTCCAGCAGGAAACTCGGCAGACACGGAGACAGGGTCCAGCAATATTCGGCGACGCCGCGCGATTTCTTGACTTCCAGAAGTTCCGGCGTCTCGAGATCAGCGAGTGGAATGCAGGTGATGTAGGACCTGTTGAGAGCGGTCAATATCTCCTGCGTCTGCTGGTCCATGCAAAGCACAAAAACCTGCGCATCGGGGCACCATTGGACGAGGCTCTCCATCATGGCCATTCCCTTGATGAGATAGCCGTTGTCGAAAAGGGTACAGAAATAGTTCGTCATGATTGGGTTTGTTTCCTGCACAAATAGGTGCGCATTGCATTGCCCTTACGACTGTCGTGCGGATCCACGTTCTCAGTTAGCGTGAACGTCGCCAAGACGTGCAGGCCGTGAACTCGAAACATGTCCAATAGCTGCGGCTCGGAAAAATGGATCTCTATGGTCTCGACGCCATAGGCCTGTTTGCGGAAATACTTTGTCGGCTCGCCATAGACAACAGGCGTTCGGTGAAAAATCACGTATTCCTTGGCAACACGGGCGCTCTCTGCGATCGCCGCGTCATAATCGGGGATATGCAGCAGACAACATCCTGAAACGACGACATCGAAAGCGTCATCCTGATAGTTGAGCCGCGTCGCATCCTCCACGTCGAACGACAGCCCGGGATAGATGCTCCGCGCCATATCGATGAAAGCATCGGAGTAATCGCAGCCGCGATAACGCAGCGGCAAGCCACTCACATCAAGCACTTCGGAATAATAGCCGCTGGAACAACCGATTTCGAGCAGCGAAGCATTAGCGGGAAGATCGTCGATGCTGCGCAAAGCGGCGGTAAAGACATCGAATACATCAATGGAAGCGCCATTGCGGTATTCCTTCAGCTGGCGCTCGACGAGGGCTCTCTGGCGGGCGGGCAGATCACTTGCTTTCCAGGATGCAGCAAGGCGCGAACTTTCGCTGTCTCGACGAGCCACCTCTATCTCGACATAGCTGGACGATACCGACGTCGTCGGCAACAGCCGATCATGCAATCGCTTCAATCGGCTCTTCACTCCTGGAAAACGATTGAGACTCGCGCGCAGAAACGACATCAGCCCTGTTTCTCCAGATATCGTTCGAGGATCGGCGCCAATTCTTCCATTCTCGACTTGTAGGTGTGGTCCTTCAGCGTCCTTGCCTGTCCAGCCTTTGCGATGGCGTCGGCCTCGTCGGGGTGGTCTATATAGTAGCGGACGAGTTCTGTCGCTTCTTCCGCACTGGAATACGCAACCACTTCCTTTCCAACCTCGAAAATCTCCCCGAGATTGTCCTTCCTGTCGGTTATCAGCAGCGATCCAACACCGGTCGCCTCGTAGAGCCGCATGTTATTGGCGTTGTTTTCGGCAACATTGATATGGCGGTTGACGGTGATCCGGCTGCGCGCCAGCGCGCGATACATATCCGGACCCCAGACTTCGCCATTGTGACGTTTGCGAATCGGAGAAGAGCGCGGAAGCGTCTTCGCGCCGTAGCCGAAAAACTGTATCGGCGTGGTATCGGCAAGATGTTCGAGCAAGGGAACGGCCTTGCCGTGATGACGGCTTATGCCACCGACGAAGCTCACCGGCACGTCGCGCCTGATATCGCCAAGGAGGTCGAGCACCCGAGTGTCGAAGCCAATCCTGAAATATTCGGATTTTATCCCCATCTCATGAAAACGGGGGACGAAATGGGGGAAAGACGTCAGAATAAGGTCATAAGGTCGCAGAAACTCACCCGGCGGCAGCGGGCAAGCGATCTGCCCGACAATCAACGGCACCGTCTTCTTCAACTCCGTCAAGGCATGCGGTGGAAAAAAGCTGAGATCCTGACAGTAGAGTACATCCGGCTTGAATACGCGAACCCTGGCCATTGCGACCTCCAGCAAGCCCGGGAGCGCCGCCAGGCGTGCGCCAACATAAGGCAGCCTGAAAAACCGATGCGGCAGTTTCATCGCCCAAGCGCTGAATGGCTCGTTGTTCTCTTGCGCCCAGGCCGACTGAAGCGGGACACAATTGCCGATGATGTCAATGACGTCGCAACCCAGGTCCTTCAGGTGGCGCGAGTAGAAATCGGACGTGCCGAATGCGGCAGCCAACAAAGCTTTCGTCTGCTCTGGCGAGGTCGATTTTCGGAGCTGCGGCCGCCGCGCATAGAATTGCTTCAGAAAACGGGCGTAGTAGGTGTCAAATATTGCTATTTTCATGTTCACCGTCTGGTTGATTACCGGGACGTTCCGGGGACGTTCTATAGACGCTACCGACAACCTTTGCTGGATTCCCAGCAATTATCGCCCCGGCGGGGAAATTTCCCCGGACGACCGCACCCGCAGCGACAATGCTGTCACGACCTATATCTGTGCCACGCAAGATCAAGGCATTTGTACCAATGAACACATTATCGGCAATGTTCACCGGTGCAGTCTTGATGTCCGCCTCGACATCCGAATGACGGCGCCCTTCCGGACGTATCGGATGAAAGTCCGTGTCGAAAATCGTGACATTGGCTCCCATCAACACTTCCGCGCCGATTGAAATCCGTGCAGCCGAGACGATGGTTGCACCACTGATCCCACTGTCCGCGCCAATGCTGATCTTCGATCCGGCGCGAATGGTCGCTATTTTTACCGGATGATTGAGAGCCAGGGCTGTAAATCGGGAATCAGAACACAGGACGACGCGATCACCGAGGTGAATCTCACTGTCAGGATGACGTTGCAACAGAGGGGCGCCATAGAGCACAACATCGCGGCCGACGTTTACTCCGTGGCGTTTCAGTTCGCCAAGCCGCCTTGCACGCATACGGGAAAGGACAAATTTTTTAAAGCTGATCGTGATCTTTCCTAAAAGGACGCGAGCGCAGAAGAAATAGGCCATGCGGCAAGGTGCGGTAAATCTCTGCACCGGTGAACCGACAAGCGAATAGAAGATTAGGCGTTGAAACACATTGTGAGGAGAGCGCCTGCCAAACAATCGTTTTTTCCATGAATGCCTGGAGACGTCGTTTCCATATACGGGCGGCGAATAAACGATTGCTTTTGTGCTGACGATCAGAGGCACTCCGGCGCGCGAAAAGCGCATCGCGATTTCATAATCGGCCATGTAGTGCGGCAAAAGGCGTGGCCGCATACCGCCATATTTCCGAAACAAGAGGGCTGGATATAGAGTACCTCGACCGCTCAATGCATCCACGCGGTATTGGCTCTCAGGCGACCGTTGTTGCGCTTCGCTCAATTCCGAAAGGAGATCCCAAATCGCGAACCTGTTGATGTTGATCCGAGGTCCTATACTCACAAGAGGTGGGTCTTTCCCCTCTTCATGGATAACGCTTCCGACGGCGGCTTCGCCATTCGCCTTGGATGTTTGCACCAGGGTTTCAACATAATCTTCGTCGAACCAGGTGTCATTATTCAGAAACAGGATATAGTCTTCCGCCTTGCAAGACGGAAGGACGTGTTTCAGCCCCTCCTCGACGGCACCTCCCCACCAAAGATTGCCGTCGCCTCGGATTTCGACCACATCGCCCTGCGACTGCAGGTATTCTGCCGTTCCATCGGTCGAACCGTCGTTGACAACGACGATCGTCAGCGCGTCGGCGAGCGTTTGTCTCCTGAGAGCCTCCAATACCTTCCGGGTGTGTTCCAGACGATTGAAGACAGGGATAATGACGTTAACGCGCATCGCTAGATTTCCGGCTTCTCAAGAAACCAGCCAGTATACGACCATTCGTATTGTCCCTGAGCTGGCGTAAGGCCAATGCCCCAACGCGTCAATTCCTGCAAGGGCGGCGGTGTTGCTAGTCCAAATGTCCCAGCTGGCTGGAAACTGTCCAGCACCTCGTAGCCATGCCTCGCGAAGTGATTCTGCAATTCATGCGCGTTCAAGAACCACACGGGGTAGCTCGCGCGATAGATGCGTTCCGGCACATGCTGCACAAAAGGGGCTTCGGGGATATCGAACTGCGCGCTTGTTCTGTCAACAAGGATGAACTTGACGCCTTTCGAAAGAAGTCTCTCAAGATGCCCGTGCGGATATTCGAGATACTGGAGCACGCCCGAGAGCAGAACGATGTGAGGATTCACAAGATCGATTGCTTCTTCGAGGCTATGAGAAAAGCTCAGAAGCCCGTCTTCAAATTCTACTCGTCCTGCTTCTACAAAATGAGGCTGCTCGACGACGCACCATTTCAATTCCGCGAGATGAGCCAGTTTCGAGCGGTGTTGGAAATAGGAACTTCCCAGCGCCCCCCCGAAGTCGACCACTCTCAAACGACGTTCGGACCTGGATGCAACATAGAGAAGCCAGGCAAGCAGAGGATGCGAGTAGCTTTTTTCTTTGAAGACTACAGTGTCCCGCTCATATGAGGCATGGCCCTGAACAACTGCGCGCGTCGCTTCGATGGCTTTTGCAAGAATGGCCGGCGCATCATAGCCGCCTGATTCAGCCATTGCCGAACGCCAATCAGCGTACGGTCCGTCGAAAACGATGTTGTGCCGCCGGAATTCGTTCCAGATCTCCTGTTCGCGCGCTTGCGGCGATTCTCGCGTCACCTCAAGCAGGCAGTGGATTCCCGGGAGCGCAAAATGAAGCCGTCTCATTCTTCAAACCAGGCTTGGAACGGCCGCCGCTCAAATTCGTCCAGCGCCCCACCGGGTGTGGAATTGAAGATGCGGATATCATTGGCTTTCGCGATATTTGCGATGGCTCGATATTGTCGCCACAGCCGCGCCGCCTGCTGAAAGTCGTCATGACGGTTCGTTGTCGGGGTGCCGTCCGCATTTACCGTGAAATCTTTTCCTTTTTGCACCTTGAGATCGAACGCGTATTCATAGGTTGCTGACAGAAAACGATCGTGGTCGACGCCGAGCAGGATGATCTCTTTGAAACCAACATACATCGCTATCATCAGCGCCATTACCGGCACCGAGTCGACACGCGGCACCGGTTTGGAGATATCGACGATTTCCACTGATGGTCTTTCGTCGAAGCTTTCGCCGAGCATCAGATAGCGAACCGTTCGTCCCGAAAACAGATTGTGTTTTCGAACCAGCTCCGCTTCCGTGGAGCTGAGGAACAGTTCGGCCCCTCCCAGATGCGAATGCATCTCCTCGAACCAGCGGACCACGTCCTCCGGCGTCATCAATCCGTAGGTAATTTGCGGAACACAATGATAACGAGACTGGAACTTGTCGAAATCGGAATGCAGATAGCCGTTGGAAACGGTTATGACATTTTCGCCTTGAAGCCGCGACAGATCCAAGCCCTTGACGCTCGGGCCATTTCCTAAAATGAAACAGCGGCGACCCGCATGCAGTCCGGCAAGCTCTCTATTTTCGGCCAATGCCCTCGCGACATCAGCAGGTAACTTGTGACGATTTTTTAGCCTGCGCTTCAGCTCATGCACACCATAGGGGAGCAGCATGGAGCCAAAAGTCAAAATTTTTCTCAAGGCTGCAGCCACTTCACCACCTCGAAGACTTCGGCGTATTTTACACCGATGCGCTGGCCGGCGTTCTCGGCTTCATTGCGGAAGAAGCTCACCCATTTCCGTCCCGTGCGCTCCATTTCGGATTCATGCGCCAGGATCGCTTTTTCCTTCTGGTCCCAATGGGCGGTGATGTCGACGTAGAAATTCCCCCTGAAGTCGACTGTCGAGTGATACCAGTTGCTGCGGTACATCAGCAGGCGCGGCACATGGCGGCAGCTGTGCAGCGAGGCCCGCGACAAGGCCAGATGGTCATGGTGGATGTCTCCGACCCAGTGCGTATAGACCATGTCGATCTTCAGATCCTGCACGAGCTTGAGGATCTCGATATTCAGTGGGTCGACGAATTCGATCTGGAGCGTTTTGAACTCGCCGCAAAACATCTTTTGCACGCCAAGGATTTCCATCGCAGCATCCGCTTCCGCTCTGGCGACCTGACTGCTGCGGACGGACTGATCATACTGGTTGGAAAAACCGGATACAGTCGCGACATAGACGTAAACCGTATCGCCGTTTGCTGTATGGCGGGCCAATGCACCGCCACAGCCCAGCTCAACGTCGTCAAAATGGGCACCGATCGCGAGAATATTCATTTACAACTCCAGAGCAGGTCACGCGTGCCTGCAATACCACAATTCAGCAGTGTGTCGAGAATGCTGAGATAGGGAATGAACTCCCCGAAAGGCTGTGGATAAACTGGATGGACGAAGTGCTGCCACTCGATTTCAATGCCGGCTGCCTCGAATACTTCCGGTCGCATATAATCGCGTGCGCCAAGGCCTGAGAGATATCGGGTCGCTCCCACTTTGCGCAGCAATTCGACGAGCAATTCGTTCCTGTGTCCCTCGGGGCTTAGAGTGCTTGATCGCACCGTCGGCACTCTGATTTCAAGCATATCCAGAATCCCGTCGAGGAAATGCATGTTGAAATCAGCCAGCAGTTCGAACCGTTTGGCGTAAAGGCCCTCAACGCGGGGAAAGACCTCACTCCAACCGGCAGACCTACGATAATTTTCGCGAATCAGGGAAAGATTCTGATCTATCCATCCGGTGCCAGGCGCCAGTTCCACCTCGTTGATCGGGGTACCAAAGCTCGGCTTTTTGATTCCTACAGTGAGCCAACGATCTCCCTGCGCGGTCTTTATCTTGTCACGGTGGGTCCAGCTTTTGCTCGTTCCATGAACAAACTGGACATGGTCCAGAACGATATAGAGGTCGGCGTTCAGAAAACGCTGAAAAAAGCCGAGATAGGAGGCAAAGTCCGGCTGATGAATTACTGCTGTCAGGGTCATGCCGCCAACCTCTCCAGCAAATCGGCCACGCGGCCCACCCCGCCAAGGTCGACCTTGGTCATGGCAGTCTCGCTCATGCTCCTGATGGGAATTGCCTTTTCCAGGATCCCGAGATCGAAAGCGGAGTGATGCCCAGCGAAGAACGCTGCTCCAAGCTCCTCGAGCGCACGCCCAACCGGGATTTCGAAAGGTTCGTTTGCGATCACCACACACGGCAAGCCGGCCGCACAGGCTTCGAAGGGCGTAAGACCGCCACCGGTAATTGCCAGATCGTGACCATACATCTCTGCCGCAAGCGAAGGCACCTGCTTCAACAGCCTGAACCGGTCCGGCGCAGCGGTCGCGACGACCATTTCTTCAAGCTCTGCCATGTGCTGGAAGCTAGGGCCGGTGACGATCGTCACAGGGAAGGGATTGCTGCTCAGCCATTTTGCAACGCGAACCGTCACGCCGTAAGTGTCGGCGCCGCCAAGTGTGACAAGTATGGATGCAAGCTTTTCCCGAACTCGGCGATACCTAGCGATTTCAGGATTGAGTATCATGTACTCCACCCCCAGCCGAACATCCCTGCCTTTCAAATCCTCCGTGTTTTCGAACAGGAGAGCGCAGATATTCAAGTCGGCAAGTTCCGCGCCATCACCGCGATCATCAAAGGTAACAAGCTTCGCGTCCAAGCCCTTGATCGTCTCGCTATGGAGCCGCTGCGTATTAAGGCGGTCGTTGATCCAGATCGGAGAGGAAGCAGCGGCTTCCAGGAAATCCTTCTCCCATCCCGTCACGACGGCGAGATCATAAAGCGCCACATCAAAACCGCGCTCGTGGATGATCCTCAACGAATTCGGATGATCGTTGGCCAAAAATCGGACGGTATGACCACGGGTACGCAGCTCGGAGGCGAGCGTCAGCGACCGAAACAGATGGCCCATGCCACGTGCATGCGAACTTTCTATGCAGAAGACGAACATAGTCTGATTGCTTCTTCTGTCCCGAGCCAGGTTCCACCCGCCAGCGCTGCGAGTGCACAGGCACGTCTCCAGTCTTCCTCAGTATCCACCGTCAGGCGCAGATCCGGAGCGACTTTGGCTTGGGGCACATCGAGCCGACCAATCTTGAACAATTCAGGCCGATCGGTGAAGTATTCATTCACGTGCTCGCGATGATGCGGCAGCTTCCCCTCACGATGACTGCGCGTGAGGGCTTCGAATGTGAATATCTCGGCACCGACGCCGATAGGCAGCTGGCCGAACGCATGGGTATAGTCGAATCCATGTTTTTCGTGGAAGTCGATCAGTTTCTCGAGTTCATCGATGTCGGTGAAGGGATTATCTGCGGTTAACCGCACGATATCCGACATCCCAAGTGACCTTGCACATTCGAAATAGCGGTCGAGCACATCGGCTTCGTCGCCACGAAAGCAGCTTACTCCCTGCTCAAGGCACCAGTCTTCGATGATATCGTTCTCGCTGGCCGCCGATGTCGCAACGACAACCTTGGCTGGGCGCTTCAACATCTGAAGTCTACCAAGAACATGTGCGAGAAGGGGCTTGCCGGAGATGTCGCGAAGCACTTTGCCCGGCAGCCGCGTTGATCCCATCCGCGCCTGAATAATAATTCCAAGCGTCACGCCAGATCGCTCCACTGGAGCACCGCGTCCGCATCGACGTCTTTTGCGACCCGGCGTCCTGCGAGAGCTTCGAAATGCTTCGGTTCAATTCCTGTTCCCGGCCGCTTGACGGATATGTCGCCGGCTGAGATGACATGGCCGGCCTTGAGTGGTCGATTGACGACAACGCTTTTGCGATTGTTCAATCTCGTCGTCGCTTCGCTCGCAGCCGGCTCCTTGCGGCCACTGCCTTTCATGATCTCGAACGCGCGTATCGCGTCGACGAGCCATTTCATTTCCGCCGGGTCTGCCGAAAGCATGTGGTCGGGACCGTCGGCGGCCTTGTCGTAGGTGAAATGCCGCTCTATGACCCGGGCGCCCATCGCGACCGCGCAGAGGCTCGCGACCGGTGTCAGCGTATGGTCGGAGTAACCGACGTCGAGATCCGGGAACGCTTCCATCATCGTTTGCATCGCACGCAGGTTCACATTTTCCGGATGCGTCGGATAGCTGGTGATCGCGTGCAGCAGAATGAGTTTGTCGTTGCCGGCCCCCTTGATTGCGGCGACGGACTCCCGAACTTCGTCGAGCGTCGACATCCCCGTCGATAGGATTATCGGCTTGCCGGTTTTCGCCAGATATCGGAGAAAGGGAATGTTGACCGCGTCGTCCGAACCCACCTTGTGGGCGCCGACTCCGCACTTCTCCAGCAGATCGACATCCGTTTCATGTGAGGGCGAGGAGAACCAGTCCAGCCCGTGCTCTTCGGCGTAGCGAAACACCGCTTCGTGAAGCTCGTGACCGATTTCATATTTACGGAAGAGTTCGAACTGCGAGGTAACGCCAGTGTTCTCCATATCGAACATGGCGTTGCGGCTCGACAAGGTCTCCGCGCGATAAGTCTGGAGCTTGACAGCATCTACCCCCGCCGCCTTTGCCTCGTCAATCAGGCGCTTTGCCTGATCAAACGTCGTGAAGTTCCCGCCGATCTCAGCGATGATATAGCACCGATCAGGCCGGTAATTCCGGAACATCTTGTTACTCCCTGTAATTCGACGGGCAAAGGTGTCTGGTTCTTGCGGCGATCGCAGGCCCCTAAACTGCAGGCCTGTGATGTCTGGCCGTACGGCGCGGACTTGGTCGATTACCGTCCGATTTCCTGGTTCCGGTCGACGTAATTCCGCACCGTGACCTGCCGGCCGCAAATCTCAGCCGTCTCGTCATTGGTCTGTCTCGGCAGATAACACCTGCGGCAGACTTCGCTCTTCAGGAAACCCTGCGGCTCCTTGTGCAGAGCGCGCACCGCGTTCATCTTTTCCCCGTGCCAGATTTGGTGCACGGTTTCGGTGTTCGCATTGCCGATAACCTCGCGATTCTCCTCGTCGTTCGAGCACTTCATGACCAATCCGTCGGCACCAATCACCAGGCGTTGGTACTGCTGCGGGCATGTGAAATTATCGAGATAGGCGATATCGGAATCGTTGCCGAGATAATCGATCAGCGGGTTGAAGGCGACCAGATCCACATGAGGCGCAAAAGTCTCGTAATAGAGATCCGGATTTTCCCGTATCGCCGGCCAGATGCCCTGCACCTTGATGACAGGGCGGTTGAGACCGCGCTCCTCCTTGTACTTCTTTATGTCCTTGATCTTGTCGAGCAGGGCCTCGAACTTGATCGGCTTGCGGATCTTCTCGTAGGTCTCACCGGTGCCATCGATCGAAACGGTGATCCAGTCGATGCCGGCATCGACGAGTTGCGCGAAATAGTCTCTGTTGAGCTTGAAGCCATGCGTGAGCGTCGAGACTTCCTTGATCCCGTGGTCCTTGGCATAGCGCACACAGTCGGCAAAACGTTTGTGCAGCGTCGCCTCGCCGCGCAGCGACAGACGGATGGCCGGAACCTTGCCGCCGATCTCATCGATGATGCGGCAATAGAGGTCCCAGTCCATCCGGGTCGTGTTGACGTTCTTCTTGAACTCGTCGCTGATCGTATAGCACATGGGGCAGCGCAGGTTGCAGATCGACGCCAGCTCGAGATCGACCAGAAGCGGATAATCCGAAACCTCTTGCTTCAGCGCATATTCCGACCACTTGCGACGGTATTCCGCATACTCGGCTTCCCAACCCTCGCCACGGTATTTCTCGAACGCGGCTTCGCGCTCGTCCGTGTCCATCGAGTAGTTGCCTTTGTTGATCGGAACGTAACGCTCGTTCAATTTACGACTCCTTCATCATCACGCGGATGCCGGCGGGTAGATCCCATTCCGGCCGCCATCCGAGAACGGCGCGAGCCCGCGCAATATCGGCCCGCACGTCAGGTATTTCATTCCGCCGAACAGCGCAAGACGACACTACTGGTAGATCAGTGCCGGCGGTTTCCTGCAAGATGTCGATGATTTCCTGCACCGAATACGACGTTCCCGAGCCGATGTTGATGCAATGATAGCCTTCGGAGACGTTCATGGCTTTGGCGAAGGCGCTCAGGACATCGTCAACAAAGACATAGTCCCGCCGCGGACTGAGGTCCATGACCTGTATTTCCTGCTTGGTTCTTACCTGGTTCAGAAGCGTCGGCATCAGAAATTCCGAGCGCTGCCCAACTCCATATATATTGAAAAGGCGCAATACCACTACTGGTATCTGCTCGTGTGTGGCAGCGAACTCACAGAGTTGTTCGGCAAGATGTTTGGAAAGAGCGTAGGGATTGTTCGGTCTGACGGGATCAGTCTCTTGGATCGGCAGCCGCTCCGGCACCCCGTAGACATAGGCGCTCGCAAATATGAGCTTGGCCCTGTGCCGTTTGCACCAGTTCAATGCATGCTGCGTCCCGAGAACATTGGCAGCCGTGAAGCTTGGCCCTTGCGTCCAGCTGTCGGGAACAAATGTCTTGCCGGCAAGATGAAACAGCGTGCGCGCCGGGGGAAGTACCTGCCACACCCCCTCCTCGCTGATGTCGCCGTGAGTCCGGTCCAGAGCAAGCACGTCAATGCCGGCTTGTTCAAGCCGCTCTACAAGACGCTTCCCGAGAAAGCCGCCAGCTCCGGTGACGATGGCATCAACCATTCAAGAACCTGGACTGCATGGTTTCGAACTGCTCGATCGCCAGCGCGTAATCGTCGGGCCGTCCGATATCGAGCCAATAGCCGGGAAAATCGCGAACCGTGGCCGGCTTTCCGGCCGCAAGAAGATCAAGCATCAGTTGGTCAAAGCCGTAAGCACCGCGTTGCGGTATGTGCTCGACCGCCCGTGAGGACACCATATAGACGCCCATGCTGACCTTGTACTCGGCCGTCGGCTTTTCCCGAAAGCCTGTCAGACGTCCCGCCTCGTTGGTGTCAAGGACCCCGTAGTCGATGCGATGCTGCCGTGTCTTGGACGAAATCGTGAAGATATTGCCGTCGCGGACGTGGCTATCGTGAAAATCTGCATAGTTCAGGTCCGTCAGGATGTCTCCGTTCATGACCAGGAAATTCTCCGGCAGATCCTTTATCAGCCGCAGCGGCCCCATGGTGCCAAGCGGTTCGTCCTCGAGCGAGTAATCAATGCGCACGCCCCATTTGTCGCCATCCTGGAAAAACGCCTTGATCAGTTCGGCCTGGTGGTTGACGGCAAGCGTTATGTGCTGAAACCCGCCCGATATAAGCTGACGGATGATGACCTCGAGAATGGGATAATCGCCGATCGGCATCAGCGGCTTGGGAAGCACGACGGTATAGGGCCGCAACCGCGTCCCCATCCCTCCGGCCAGGATGATCGCACGCCTAGACATTGAAAATATCCGCCTTGTATCTCGCCAGATTCTGGGGCTGACGCAGCCATTCGACGGTCGCTTTCAGTCCTTCCTCCAAGCTGTAACGCGGCGAAAATCCGGTGAGCGACTTGATCAGGCTGTTGTCGCAGCACAGGCGTTCCACTTCGCTGTTTTCAGGACGCAAACGCTGCTCGTCGCATTCGATCTCGGCGCTGACGCCGATGATGTCGGCGATCAGTCGCACGGTGTCGCCGATCGATATCTCGCTGCCCGAGCCGATATTGACCGTCTGGCCGACGGCTTGGTCGCAGGCCGCGAGCGCCAGAAAACCATCGCATGTATCCTGGACGAAATTGAAGTCCCGCGTGGGCGAAAGCGCGCCAAGCTTCAGCGTCGTCCGCCCGCTCAGAAGCTGTGAAATCACTGTCGGAATAACCGCCCTTGCCGATTGTCTCGGGCCAAAGGTGTTGAAAGGCCGTGCGATCGTCACCGGCAGATCAAAGCTCGAATGAAAGCTGTAGGCGATCGCATCGGCGCCGATTTTCGAAGCCGAATAGGGCGACTGCGCCTGCAGAGGATGACTTTCGCTGATCGGCACAAAACGCGCCGTACCGTAGACTTCACTGGTCGAAGTTTGGATGACGCGGCTTACGCCGGCATCGAGAGCGCCTTGAAGGACGTTCAGCGTCCCATGCACATTCGTATCGATGTAGCTTGAGGGCGCTTGATAGGAATAGGGAATCGCAATCAGAGCGGCGAGATGGAAAACCGTATCCACGCCTTTAGCGACGGTGCGCATTTGCGAGGGATCGCGGACGTCTCCGAGGATCACTTCGAACTGGCCGCGATGTTCGGATTGGTCAAGCCAACCCCAGCTCGAAAACGAGTTGTACTGGCATAGGGCGCGAACTTCGACGCCCGACCTGACCAGCGTCTCGACAAGATGAGAGCCGATGAATCCATCCGCCCCAGTGACAAGCACTTTCTTCATTTCAAAACACCCTCAGAATCGCGCTGGAAGAGCTTCTCCACTTCCCAAGGCAACTGGATCGCCGAAATCGACGGCTTGCGTTGCTGACCCAGCATCTGGATAATTCCGACATTGTCCTCGACGTCAAACCGAATACCCTCCGCGACGGAATAGATCGAGAACCGGCTCGATATGCCGAGCCGCAGGTAGAAGGTGCCGGTGTTGAGGAGATATCCGGGAAATCTGACGCGCGCTTTGTAATAACCGGCTGGCCGGGTATCCAGGCGCCCGACCTCGAGTTCGGGATCGGAAAGGCTGAGGAGCGTGGTGTAGCCATCCTCCATCTTGATCTGCATCCCGACCGATAGGCCGGAAAGAGGCTCCCTCAATTCGTATTCGACCTCGACCGAGAAGCCCTTTGACAGTTCCACTGTCTCAGAAACCTCGTCCTTCTCGTTCAGTACCGCGACACGGCATATCACTGCCTTTCCGTCGATGTCTTCGGGATTGACCGAGTAACTTGCCGTACCGCCGAATTCCGGGCGATCGAGATAGGCCTTTATCACATCTGCGGTATCACCTATCGCAGCAACCTTGCCATCGGCCATTAGGATCGACTTCGGGCAAATGCTGCTGATCGCAGTCATGTTGTGACTGACGAAGATGATCGTTCGACCGGCCTTCGTGACTTCTTGCATGCGTCCCATGCACTTGTTCTGGAAGTTGACGTCTCCGACGGCCAGAACTTCGTCAACCAGAAGAATCTCCGGCTCGAGATGCGCCGCGACCGAGAAAGCCAGACGCACATACATTCCAGATGAATACCGCTTGACCGGCGTGTCGATGAATTCGCCGATTTCGGCAAATTCGACGATCTCATCGAATTTGGACCTGACCTCGGCGCGGCTCATGCCAAGAATGGCGCCGTTGAGATAGACGTTCTCGCGACCGGTGAGCTCCGGATGAAATCCGGTGCCGACCTCGAGCAGGCTGGCAATCCTGCCCCGTATACCTATGAAACCCGAATTGGGCATGGTTATACGTGACATGACCTTCAACAGCGTGGATTTGCCGGCGCCATTCCTGCCGATGATACCGACTATTTCGCCGTTCCCCACCTCGAAGGAGACATCATCCAGCGCTTTGAAGATGTCGCCTTTCACTCGCGACTGCTGGCTCTTTTTGGAAGCATAGTCGGATACAGAAACATTCGGGTCGGGAAGGTTGCGCCACTTTGCCCACCAGCTTTGAAGGTCGCGATAGAGCGTGCCGTGATTGATCACTCCAAGGCGGTACAGCTTGCTGACATGCTCCGCTCGAATAACGATATCATTCATCAGACGGTATCCATCGCCGTTGCCTCAGCTCGCGCGAAAAGCATCAAGCCGCATGTCGCGATCGCGACAGTCACAGCCAGATTGGCGAGACACAGACTGGCCGGTAAAGCTGGAGCATCAAGCAGCGCCCAACGGAAGGTCTGAACCGGGGTCGTCATCGGATTGATATAAAAGAACCAGTGATACCGCTCAGGAATCTGACTGAAGGGATAGACAATCGGCGTGGCGTACATCCAGAGCTGCGTCATGAATCCGACGGCGTAAACCAAGTCACGAAAACGGACTGTTAGCGCCGAAACCACAAGCCCCGCACCGATACCCAGCACAGCAATATAGAGCAGCAGGAGCGGCGTCATAAACAGGAACCTGTAGTTCAATGCCAGATCGGGAGCGGCGATCTTCATCCCAACCGCAACCGTCAACAAGAGCAGGAACTGGATGGCAAATGCGACAAGTCCGCTCATGGCAACGGATAGCGGCACCACGAGCTTGGGGAAATAGACCTTTCCGAACAGGTTGGCGTTTTTCGAGAAGACGTCGGAGTTATTGGCCAGACAGACAGAAAAATAACTCCAGATGATCGTTCCGGACATGTAAAACAGGAAAGGCGGCAGGCCATCCGTGGACAGGTTGGCGATTTTTCCGAACACGATATAATAGGTCATCGCTGTCAGCGATGGTTGAATGATGTACCAGACCGGCCCCAGAACGGTCTGTTTATAAAACGTCGTGAAATCCCGCATGAAGAACATCCAGACGAGATCGCGATATCGCCAGACGAGCCCAAGATCCGGCGCGCTGCCCTTCGAAGGCTTGATAACGATATCCCAATCTTCCTCGCGGGTGGAGGCCGATCCCTTCAGCTGTTCTGTCATGCCGCCAACTTCAGCTTTTCCGGGAGCGCAGCAAGAAGGCTGCAGACGCGCTCGATCTCATCCTTTCGATGCCCAGACGAAATAGGCAGGCTCAGCTCGGTGGCATGCAGCTCATCGGCAATGGGATAATCGCCGGAAAGAATGCCTTGCATTGCCTTCTGCCGATGCGGGGCGATCGGATAATGTATCTCGGTCTTGACGCCGTTATCGAGCAGCCACTGACGCAATTCGTCGCGGGCCGGGTGACGTATCGCGAAGATATGAAACACGTCATACTCGGCAGGTCGACGAAGCGGCTGCGCGAGCCATTTGGGCAAATTGGCAAAATAAATGTCGGCCAGTGCCCGCTTATGTTCCGTCACCTGATCGAGGTGACGGAGTTTAACCCGCAGGAATGCCGCCTGCATCTCGTCAAGCCTCGAATTTACACCGATATAGACGTTCTCATATTTTTTCTTCGAGCCGTAGTTGCGCATATATCTCAGGCGGTCGGCAAATTCGTCATCGTCCGTGACGATCGCGCCCGCATCTCCGAGAGCTCCAAGATTCTTGGTCGGATAGAAGCTGAAGCAACCGGCAATTCCGAAGGTGCCGGTCAGCTCGCCGTCATAGCGCGCGCCGTGAGACTGTGCGCAATCCTCGATCACCTTGAGACCATGCTCGCTTGCAAACGCGGCGATCTCGATCATCCGGCAGGCTTTGCCGAAAAGATGCGTCACGCAGATTGCTTTCGTATTGCGTGTGAGCGCCGCAGGAAGGCGCTCCGGATCGATATTGAAGGTTTCGCGTTCGGGCTCCACCAGAACGGGTTTGTGGCCCGCGCGAAGAATTGCCAGGATAGTGGCTATATAGGTGTTGGAGGCAACCATGATCTCGCTGCCTTTCGGCAGGTCGAGCGCTTCGATCGACAGGATCAATGCATCCAGACCATTGGCCACGCTGATGCAATGTTTGCTTTCTGCAAAGGCGGCGAATTCGGCTTCGAATGAGGAGACCTCATTGCCAAGTATGTACCATCCGGAACGAATGATACGGGATGCAACCGCCTCCAACTCTTCCATCAGCGCGCGGTTGGCTTGCGCAAGACTTTCATACTCAATCATCTCAGAGCCGTTCATAGGGGGTGTCGATGTAGTCGTCCTTGTCGTACCCGTGAGAGGCAAAAACGAGCAGGATAGAACCAGGACCGAAGGTCATTTCATGCCAGTCCCTTGGCTCTACCAGCAGGCACTGGTCCGGCGACGACAAGGTGACCTCTTCCCTGGCTTTTCCATCATCCATCAAAACCGTCACGCTTCCCGAAATCGCCACCAATGCCTGCCGAGTCTTGTGATGACGATGGCCGCCGCGTGTGTATCCGTCAGCACCATAGATCCAGAAGCTCCTGACGACCGGAAATGGCAGTATTCCGTCCATGACGGTCAAAGCGCCTCGTCCGTCGGACATCGTCTTTAACTTAAGCAAGGTAAAAGCAGACAAGATTGGTTTCCAGTTTTGCAGGTCAGCCGGGCGGGAAATGCGGAGCTGGTTCCCGCACCAGGCTGATGAGGTATCGACCGTAAGAGCTCTTTTCAAGTGGAGCCGCCAGCCTCAGCAACTGCTCGGCATCTATGTATTCCAAATGAAAGGCGATTTCTTCAGGGCAGGCAATCTTCAGCCCCTGGCGCCGCTCGATGGTGGCAATGAACTGACTGGCTTCAAGGAGTGAATCGTGCGTGCCAGTATCTAGCCAGGCATGTCCTCTGCCCAAGACGGCAACATTCAGCCTGCCGGCCGACAGATAATGCCGATTGATGTCGGTAATTTCAGTTTCACCGCGAGGCGAGGGTTTCAAACCGGCCGCAATGTCAACCACGTCATTGTCGTAGAAATATAAGCCCGTCACTGCATAAGAAGAGCGCGGCCTGGATGGCTTTTCCTCCAGGCTGAGGACTTTGCCCTGGCCGTCAAATTCCACCACTCCATACCGTTCGGGATCGTGGACTTTGTACGCGAAGATCGTCGCTTCGTCCGACCTCGCGGAAGCCGCGGATAAATCATGAGTCAGGAGGTTGCCGTAGAAGATATTGTCCCCCAGCACGAGGGCGGTTGCTTCTCGCCCGATGAATTCCCTGCCGATCGAGAATGCCTGGGGAATTCCGTCTGGTGCGGCCTGCACGGCATATTGGAGGTTTAATCCCCATTGGGCGCCGTCACCCAGCAACTGTTCAAAACGCGGGGTGTCCTGCGGCGTGGAGATAATCAGGATATCCCGGATGCCTGCAAGCATCAGCGTTGACAGGGGATAGTAGATCATCGGCTTGTCGAAAACCGGAAGAAGTTGCTTCGAAATGGCGAGAGTCGCGGGATGAAGTCGGGTGCCCGAACCACCGGCGAGCAAGATGCCCTTGCGCAGTTTTTTATTCGAAGACAAGAGACCTCCTGCAACCGGTAAATCCGCGCGCACTCACGAGCTTGTCGTGATGACATCGCTATTCGACAGTGCTCACTACAGATAGATGGGGCCGCATGCAATGCACTTAGCAAGAGGAGCAGCCGCCGCCGCTCACCAATCAGGCGTTGATCGAGGATAATTTGCGGTACTCGATTGCGGTACTGCCTTTCCGTCTGATACGGGTTGGCTTGCTATTGCCTTTTGAAATGTAAGCAAGATACCGTTAGATGGCTGCAGACACTGCCGATCCACGCCCTCCCCGGATAAGCCTCATTACTGTTTGCTGGAACGCCGAGCGAACCATTGCCGATACGCTGCGGTCCATCGACGCGCAAACCTACCGCGATTTCGAGCACATCATCATCGACGGTGGCTCACAAGATTCGACGCTTGCCATCATCGCTTCGGCGCCGGCGGAGAACCGCCGTGTGCTTTCGGGACGAGACGGAGGTATCTATGAGGCCATGAACAAGGGGATTGGCCTTGCGAGCGGCGACATCATCGGCTTCTTGAATGCGGACGACACTTTCGAGAGCAATGACTCTCTCGGAACCATGGCGGCCGCGCTGGACGATGAAGCCTATGACGGCTGCTACGGTGATCTCGTCTATGTTTCCAACCGGCAGATCGATCGCAAGATCCGTTACTGGAAATCCCGCGCGTTCAAACCCGGTTTCTTCGCACGCGGCTGGTGTCCGCCACATCCGACATTCTACGTTCGGCGGAGCATCTATGAACGGTTCGGCCGGTTTGATCTGCGTTATCGGCTTGCAGCCGACGTCGAGCTCATGATGCGATTTTTGGAAGTCGCGCGGATCAGCACGATCTATATCCCGCGCGTCTTGGTCAGAATGCGCTTGGGGGGCGCCACGAACAAGAACGTTCAAAATATATCGCGCCAGAACAAGGAGGTGCTGCGGGCGCTTGCCGACCACGGCCTCAAGGTCTCAACATCGATGTTCTGGGCCTTCAAGATCGTGAACCGGTTAGGCCAGTTCCTGATGCGCAACCGGCCGCAGGACTGATCAGCTTAGCGCAGCCGCCAATGGCCGGTCACGCCGCCACCCTCCCCCGCACGGCGTCCGCCATCGCAGTCATCCGGTCCGCCGCAGCATGCCCGATCAGCATAAAGGCATGTGTCGCATTCGACCAGTAGACAACATTCATTCGCTTGCGGTTTTCAAGGTCCGGCGCCTTCGGCCCCGCGTCGGATTTCACGATGCAGAGCGCCATCGGCCCGGTCTCGGGATCGAGATAGGCGATCTGGGCGAGCGGCTTGCCGTCATATTGCAGCAGCAGGGCGCGTTTGAAATCGACCCCAGTGAGCGAGACGGCTTCAGGGGAGAGCGACAGGCCGAGCTTCTCGTCGAGACTGGCGAGCTGGGCGGCCTGGTCCTGCCTGCCGGGCACGGGGCCCGCAAGCGTTTCGGCGGTATAGAGCGAGATATAATCGGCGACCACGGCGCGCCATTCGCTGTTTTCGTCCTTTGCCGAAAAACCACTGCCGATGCCGATGACGGCGCGGTCAATGGCGATGCCGGCCACAAGCGAGGCGGCGAGCGCACCCAGGAAGCGACGGCGAGTGGGCGCGGGCGCAGCGACCGATCTTGCGTTCTCATGCGCAGGAATGGCGGCGAGTATCGCCTCCAGTTTTTCGCGCGGGGCTTCGGTGAGCAGCGGAGCAAAGGCCGACTCGAACGGCAGGCTGGCGCGGGCCAGGAAATCCAATCGTTCGGCGACGCTCTCATCTTCCTTGACGATGGCTTCGATGCGGGCTCTCTCTTCCGTCGTCAGCTCGCCGTCGATGAAGGCTGTGAGATCCTCGTCGGAGGGAATGGTGTGTTTCGTGCTCATGGGCGTCCCCCTGCCTGTCCGGCGCCGGAGAGCCTGGCGCGGGCGGCCGCCAGCCGGCTCATCACGGTCCCGATCGGAATATCCAATATGCCTGCGACCTCGCGATAGGATAGTCCTTCTACGTAGGCGAGGAAAACCGCCGTGCGTTGCGCCTCGGGCAACGCATTTACCTGCTTCAGCACCTGCCCCGCCATCACATGCGTTTCAGTCTCGTGCGCGCCGTCGAAGGTCAGCGCCTCGCCGGCGTCGACGAAACCTTGGCCCTGGCGCACCCGGCGCGAGCGGATCTCGTTCAGCCAGATCGAATGCAGGATCGAAAACAGCCAGCGGTCGAGCCGGGTGCCGGGAACGAACTGGCCGGCGCGCTCGAGCGCGCGAAGGCAGGTCGCCTGCACCAGATCGTCGGCGACATCGCGCTGATGCGAGAGAACGAGACCATAACGCCAGAGCCTGGCCAGGTTTTCCGTCAGACCGCTCCTGATATCCGCTTCGCTCGCGATGACCGCCTCCGCCAATCCTGCATCCCTTGGAACCGCCTGATGAACAGGCGATTCCATTCTCGCGCGACTATAGGCAGGAATTGTAGCGTGCGCGACCGACATTCGGATATCCTTTCCCGGCTCCATTCCCGCTAGTGGCCTAAGCTCAGATCTTCGATGGGTCGAGGATGACAGCGTTCAGATCCTGATATTCCTCGCAAGCCGTGCCGCAGATCGCCTTGATCGTGTTCAATTGCTCCTTTGCGAGATCGAGCCGGCCCTTGATGACATAGGCTTCGCCGAGATATTCACGGACCTTGGCGTATTGCGGATCGATTTTCACCGATTGCAGGTAGTAGGAGATGCCCTCGTCGGTGCGCCCGAGCTTGCGGGTGGCGTAACCGCGATAGTTCAGCACCTCGGCGCTGTTCTGGTCCTTGACCGTATCGAGCATGGCAAGCGCCTCTTCATAACGGCCGGCCTTGGCCAGGGAATAGGCATAGTCGGTACGGTTCTCGTCCGAGACATTGGCGCTCTGCTGCTTGACGCATTTCTTGGTCTTCTGGTCGTAGATCTCGCCCTTCTTGCAGGTCGGCATCGTGCTGTTGTCGTTGCCGACAGCAAAGACCGGGCCGGAGAAGAGCGAAGCGGCAAGGCAGCCGCCAAGAAGGACGGAAGCGATACGGGCTGTCATGATCGTCATGGAAAAACTCCTCGAAAGTGACGTTGCGGGGAGAGAACACCGCTGCCCCGGGCTTTATTCGCCGGCCTCTCTATTTTCTCCATCACTGCTTCGTGAAGTCCAAAGCCGAATAAATCATCGGGACCGGGTGTTTTCAGCATTGCGCCGGAACGACAAGGAGAATTCCGTGACCGATACCGTCAGTCTCGTCAGCCTCGCCACCGCCACGCCCGAACATGTCATCTTCCAAAACCAGGCGGCCGAAGCCTCGGCCCGGCTGTTTGCCGACCGCTACGAGGATTTCCATCATCTAGCCCGCGTCTTCGACAGCGCCGGTATCAACAAGCGCCATGCCGCGCGGCCGCTTGCCTGGTTCGACGAAACGCATGGCTGGCAGGACCGCATGCAGGCCTACGGAGAGGTGGCAGGCGCCCTTTTCGTCGAGGCGGCCAGCGCGGCGCTTCGCCGGGCCGATCTCGGAGCCGGTGATGTCGACTGTATCGTCACGGTCTCTTCCACCGGTTTTACGACGCCGAGCCTTGATGCGCAGCTTGCCCACCGCATGGGCTTCAGGGCCGATATCGAGCGGGTGCCGGTCTTCGGGCTCGGCTGCGCCGCCGGCGTCTCGGGCTTTGCCATCGCGGCGCGGCTGGCGCGCAGCCGGCCGGGCGCCGTCGTGCTTTTCGTCTCGATCGAGCTTTGCACGCTTGCCTTCCGGCTGGACGAGCTGACGCGGCCAAACATCATCGCGACAGCGCTGTTCGGCGACGGCGCGGCCGCCTGCGTGCTCCGCGCCGGCGAAGGCGGACTGGCCCAGGTGGAATCAACAGGCGAGCACCTCTTCCCGGATACGCTCGATATCATGGGCTGGAAGATCGACGATGGCGGCTTCGGCATCGTGCTGGCGCAATCATTGCCGCCCTTCGCCGAACGGGAACTCGCCCCTGCGGTGGCGGCCATTCTGGGGCGCAACGGGCTGAGACCAGCAGATATCGACCGCTTCATCTGCCATCCCGGCGGTATGAAGGTGCTGGCCGCGATGGAGAGCGCGCTTTCACTGACACCTGGCACGCTCGATCACGAACGGGCCGTACTTGCCGAATATGGCAACATGTCCTCACCGACCGTGCTGTTCGTGCTGGAGCGGGCAATCCGCGCCGGGCTGCCGGACCGGGCGGCGATGGTCGCCATGGGACCGGGTTTTTCGGCAAGCTGTGTGACGCTGCGGAGGGCGGCGTGATGTGGCCGTCCATCGCGCTCCTGTCATTCGTGACGCTGCAGCGGTTGGGCGAGCTCATGCTCGCCCGGCGCAACACCGCCGCCCTTCTCGCAAGAGGCGGCCGGGAAGTCGCCGCGGATCATTATCCCGTCATGGTGGCGCTGCATGCCGCCTGGATCATCGGCCTTTGGCTGCTGGCGCCGGGTAGGCCGGTTCAACCCTTCTGGTTTCTGCTGTTCATCGGACTACAGGGGCTGCGGCTCTGGGTGCTGGCAACGCTGAAGGACCGCTGGACGACACGCATCATCGTCCTGCCCGGCGCGCCGCTGGTGAAATCGGGACCCTATCGCCTCCTCCGGCATCCGAACTATGCGATCGTCATCGGCGAGATTGCCGCTCTTCCCTTTGCCTTCGGCCTGCCCGCCTATGCGATTGTCTTCTCGCTTTTCAATGCCGCCATCCTGCATGTGCGCGTAAAGGCCGAAAATGCCGCACTGGAAAGCGCAATGATTTTGAAATAAATACAATTTTTCGTTTGCGCCGCGGGATCGGCAGGGGCATTTTCAACATATGACAATGCGGAATGCAGGGGAATGACGAAGAACGCAATCGTGCTTGGCGCCGGTATCGTCGGGGTGTCCACCGCAATACATCTTCAGCGGCGCGGCCGGCAGGTGACGCTGATCGACCGCAAGGATCCGGGCAGCGAGACCTCCTTCGGCAATGCCGGCCTGATCCAGCGCGAAGGGGTTGCGCCTTACGGCTTCCCCCAGCAGCTCGGCATGTTGCTGCGTTATGCACTCAACAACGAAATCGATGCCCATTATCATCTCAGTGCCTTGCCTAGCCAGCTCGCCTTCCTTGCCCGTTACTGGTGGAATTCGAATGCCCGGCGCCACGCGGTCATCACACGGGCTTATGCACCGCTGATCGAAAACTCGGTTGCCGAGCACAAGGACCTGATCGAGGCCTCGCAGGCACAGGCGCTGATCCGCAAGGACGGTTGGATAAAAATCTTTCGGACGGAGGCGATGCGCGACGAGGCCCTCGCCGAGGCCACGCTTTGGCAGACCGAATTCGGCGTGACCTATGACAGCCTGACGTCGGGCGATATCGCCCGCATGGAACCCGATATTACCGTCCCTTTTGCCGGCGGTATCCGCTGGCGCGATCCCTGGTCGGTGCTCGATCCGCATGCGCTGACAGCAGCCTATCGCCGCTATTTCGAAAGCCTCGGCGGCCGCTTCGTCACGGGCGATGCCGCCTCGCTCGGCCAGTTCGGCAGTGGCTGGAAGATCATGACCAGCGAGGGCCCGCTCGAAGCGGAGGACGCGGTCCTGGCGCTCGGCCCCTGGGCAGCCGTCGCGACGCGCCGGCTCGGCTATTCCTTTCCCCTCGGCGTCAAGCGCGGCTATCACATGCATTATGCCGCCAAGGGCAATGCCATGCTCAACAACTGGATCCTCGATGCCGAACGTGGTTATTTGCTGGCGCCGATGAACCGCGGCATCCGCCTGACGACCGGAGCGGAGTTCGCAAGGCTTGACGCACCGAAGACGCCGGTGCAGCTCGACCGGGCCGAAGCCGTGGCGCGTAGCATTTTTCCGCTCGGAGGAAGGCTCGATCCCGAACCATGGATGGGCGCGCGCCCCTGCACATCAGACATGATGCCGGTCATCGGCAAGGCGCCGCGCCATCAGGGGCTATGGTTCGCCTTCGGACACGCCCATCATGGGCTGACGCTCGGGCCGGTGACCGGCCGCGTGCTTGCGGAACTCATCACCGGCGAGACGCCGTTCATCGATATTTCGGCCTACTCGCCGCAGCGCTTCAGGCCATAACACCGAGGGTGGAGAGACCCCTGAGGGCCGTTGCCGCAATGCCTTCGATGGTGTCGCCGATATCTACGGTGACGACACCGGGTTCGCCTGTCGGCACCTCGAGTGTCGCCAGCTGACTTTCGAGCAGCGAAACCGGCATGAAATGCCCCCTGCGCTCGCCCATGCGCTTGGTCAGCAGCGCCTTCGATCCTTCGAGGTAGACAAAGAGCAGATTGCCGCCGGCAGCAGTCCTCAGCCTGTCGCGATAGATGCGCTTCAGCGCCGAACAGGAGACGATGATGCCCTCGCCTTTTTCCAGCGATGCCTGCATGCGTTTGCCGATCAGGTCGAGCCAGGGCATCCGATCCTCATCGGTCAAGGGAATGCCCTTCGACATCTTCTCCACATTGGAAGCCGGATGAAGCGCATCACCTTCAACGAAGTGGAGGTGCAAGGCCTCGGCGAGTTTCTCGCCGACCGAGGACTTACCGCAGCCGCTGACCCCCATGACGATGATCGCATGAGGTTTGTTGATCCGATCGTCCTGCATGTTTCCTCTCAAACGGCGGCTTCCGCTCAGTCGAGCGGGAAATGACAGGCATATTGTTGTGCGCCTTCTCCGCTTAATTCGGGAGAAACCTGGCGACAATAGTCCTGCGCCTTCCAGCAACGCGGGTTGAAGTGGCAGCCGGACGGCGGCTTCAGAGGCGACGGCAGTTCGCCCTGCAGCCGGATGCGGGTCTTGGCGCGCTCGGGGTCGGCGATCGGGGTCGCCGACAGCAGGGCGGCCGTATAGGGATGGCGCGGCCGGGCGAAGACTTCGGCGGCGGGACCGGTTTCGATCGGGCGACCCAGATACATCACCATTATCTCGTCGGCGATGTGGTGGACCACCGAGAGGCCATGCGAGATGAAGAGGTAGGCAAGGCCCATCTCCTTCTGCAGGTCCATAAGCAAGTTCAGCACCTGCGCCTGGATCGACAGATCAAGGGCCGAAACTGGCTCGTCGAGCACCAGAACCTTCGGCCGCAGCATCAGCGCGCGGGCAATGGCGATGCGCTGGCGCTGGCCGCCGGAGAACATATGAGGGTAGCGGCCGTGATGCTCCGGGCGCAGGCCGACACGGGCCATCATCTCCTCCACTTTGCGGCGGCGGGCGCTGGCATCGAGATCGGTGTTGATCTTCAGCGGTTCTTCCAGGATCGCACCGACCTTCTGGCGCGGGTTGAGCGAGCCGTAGGGATTCTGGAAGACGATCTGCACCTGGCTGCGCAGGCTGCGGTCGCCGACCCGCGCCGGCTTGCCGTCGATCAGCAACTCGCCAGCCGTCGGATCCTCGATCATCGTGACCAGACGGGCAAGCGTCGACTTGCCGCAGCCGGATTCGCCGACGACGGCAAGGGTCTTGCCGGAATGGAGGCTGAAGCTGACGCCGTTCAGCGCCTTGACCGTGGCGTCGGCTTTGAAGAGACCGCGGTTGACGGTGTAGAAACGGGCGAGATCCCTGCCCTCGAGAACAGCGCCCGTCATACCAGGTCTCCTGCGGTTTCAACGCGCATGACGCCGGGATGGCCCAGCGGCTTGCCGTCCTTCAGTGGATAGTTGCACAGCGCCCGTCCGAGTTCAGGCCCCTGGCGCACAACACCGCGCTCGCATTCGACCGTGGCATAGCCGCAGCGGGGAGCGAACAGACAGCCCGTCGGGCGGCCATGCTGGCCGGGAACGACGCCGGCGATCGAGGGAAGGCGCTGGCCGACTTCGGCGCGCTCCGGCAAGGCGGCAAGCAGGGCTGCCGTATAGGGGTGGTGTGGATCTCGGAACAGCGCCTTCACCGGCTGCTCCTCGACCTTCTGACCGGCATATTGCACTTGCACGCGCTCGGCGGTTTCGGCGACGACGCCCATGTCGTGAGTGATCAGCACCAGCGCCATACCCTGCTCCTTCTGCAGGCGCACGAGCAGATCGAGGATCTGCGCCTGGATCGTCACGTCGAGTGCGGTCGTCGGCTCGTCGGCGATCAGGAGCTTCGGATTGCAGGCGAGCGCCATGGCGATCATGACGCGCTGGCTCATGCCGCCCGACATCTGATGCGGGAAGTTCGACAGGCGGTCTTCGGGGGCTGGAATGCCGACGAGGCTCAAGAGTTCGATCGAACGTTCGCGGCGCTCTTTCCGGTTGAGACCCATATGGACGCGCAGGGTCTCGCCGAGCTGGAAACCGACGGTGAAGCACGGGTTCAGGCTCGACATCGGCTCCTGGAAGATCATCGCCATCTCCTTGCCGACGATCCGGCGGCGTTGGCGGCCGGAGATGCCGCGCAGATCCTTGCCGTCGAACTGCATGCGGTCGGCGGTGATCCTCGCCGTCCACGGCAGGAGCCCCATCAGGGCCAGCATGGCGACGGATTTGCCCGAACCTGATTCGCCGACGACCGAGAGGATCTCGCCCTTGTCGCAGGTGAGCGATACGCCGTCGACGGCGCGGAAAAGACCTGAAGACGTCTGGAATTCGACAGTGAGATTTTCGATTTCGAGGAGCGGCATCACGACCTCTTCAGTTTGGGGTCAAGCGCATCACGCAGGCCGTCGCCCATCAGGTTGATGGCAAGAACGGTGATGAGGATTGCAAGACCCGGGAAAGTCACGACCCACCAGGCGCGCGAGATGAACTCACGGGACTCGGCAAGCATGGTGCCCCATTCGGGTGTCGGCGGCTGGGCGCCCATGCCGAGAAAGCCGAGGGCGGCGGCATCGAGGATCGCCGCCGAGAAGGCAAGTGTGGCCTGAACGATCAGGGGGCCGAGACAGTTCGGCAGGATCGTCTTGAACATCAAGCGGAGCGTGCCCGCGCCGGCGACGCGCGAGGCGATCACATATTCCTTCTCACGCTCGGAAATGACCGAGGCGCGGGTCAGCCGCACGAAATGCGGCTGGTTGACCAGCGAAATCGCGATCATCGCATTGGTAAGGCCGGGACCCAGGACCGCCACCAGCACGAGCGCGAGCAGCAGCGACGGGAAGGCCAGGATGATGTCCATCAGGCGCATGATGGCGGTATCGATCCGGCCGCGGAAATAGCCGGCGACGAGGCCGATCAGGACACCACATATGACCGAAAGTGTGACGACCACGACGCCGATGAAGAGTGAGAAGCGCGCGCCGTAGATCAGCCGCGATAGGATATCGCGGCCGACGGCATCCGTTCCGAGCGGAAAGGAGGCGTGGCCTCCTTCCATCCAGGCCGGCACTGCCAAGAGCACTTCACGATTCTGCTCGTTCGGCGCATGCGGCGCAAAAACCGGTGCAAAGATCGCAACGACGAGGATGATGACGAAAACAACGAGGCCGATGACGGCGCCCTTGTTGCGGGAAAAATAATGCCAGAATTCCGCAAGAGCGGATGGCTGGCCGGTTTTGACGGTGACCGTGCTCATGGACCGCTCCTAGTGACGAATGCGCGGATTGATGAAGCCGTAGAGGACGTCAACAACCAGATTGACCAGCATGATGACGCCGGCGATCAGGAGAAGGCCGCCCTGGACCACCGCGTAATCACGCTTGAACACCGAATCGACCATCCATTTGCCGATGCCCGGCCAGGAGAAGATCGTCTCGGTGAGAATGGCGCCTGCAAGAAGGACACCGATCTGCAGGCCAATCGTGGTGATGACGGGGATCATTGCATTGCGCAGTGCATGCACGCCGACGACGCGCAGCGGCTTCAAACCTTTCGAGCGTGCGGTGCGGACATAGTCCTCGCCGAGAACCTCGAGCATGGCCGAGCGCGTCTGGCGGGCGATGACGGCGAGCGGGATGGTCGCCAGCACGATAGTCGGCAGAATGAGATAGCTGACGGCCGAAGCAAAGGCCCCTTTCTGACCTGACAGCAGGCTGTCGATCAGCATGAAGCCGGTCACCGGCTTGAAGAAATACATCAGCGAAATGCGGCCCGATACCGGGGTCCAGCCGAGATAGCCGGAGAAGAAGATGATGAGCAGCAGACCCCACCAGAAAATCGGCATGGAATAACCGACGAGGGCGACACCCATCACGCTCTGATCGAACCACGTGCCTCGCTTGACGGCCGCAAAGACGCCGGCGGGCACGCCAAGACAGACCGCAAGGATGATGGCGCAGAAGGACAGTTCCAGCGTTGCCGGAAACAATGTCAGGAATTCGCCGAGAACGGGCCGCTTGGTGACGATCGAGGTGCCGAGATCGCCCTGCAGCACTTTTCCGAGATAGTCGAAATACTGCATATACATGGGCCGGTCGAAACCGAGATCGTGCATGATCTGGGCGTGCCGCTCCGGCGCCATCACGCGTTCGCCCGAGAGCAGCATGACGGGATCTCCGGGCAGCAGGCGGATGAACGAGAAGGCAATCAGGGAAACGCCGAGAAATGTCGGGATCAGCACCGCAAGGCGGCCGATAAAAAAACGCAACATGGCAGATGTCCAATAGTTTCCGGCGGTCAGGAGGTCCTGACCGCCGGCTGCGCCCAGCTATGCCGGGCATTCTTACATTATTCTTGTTATTCGGATACGTCGACGCCGTCGAAACGGTGAATGCCGAGCGGGTCCATCTTGAAGCCCGAGACCTTCTTGCTCATCGGAACGAAGACGAGCGAATGGTCGAGGGTTGCCCAGGGGGCTTCCTTCTTGAAGATCAGCTGCGCCTGCTCATAGGCCTTGGTGCGCTCGCCGACATCGGCGGTCAGCTTCGCCTTGGTCATGAGGTCGTCGTATTCCTTGTTGCACCACTGAGCGCGGTTGTTGCCGCCGACGGCATCGCAGCCGAGCAGCGTATCCATGAAGTTGTCGGGGTCGCCATTGTCGCCGGTCCAGCCGAGAATGACGGCGCCATCGCGCTTCACGTCGGAAGAGAGCTTCAGGTACTCGGCCCATTCATGCGTGACGATCTCGACCTTGACGCCGATCCTGGCGAAGTCGGCCTGGATCAGTTCGGCAGCGCGGCGGGCATTCAGCATGTAGGGGCGCGATACCGGCATCGCCCAGACCTTCATGCTGAGATCCTTGACGCCGGCATCGGCCAGAGCCTTCTTGGCTGCGTCCGGATCGTACTTCTCGTCCTGAACGGCGTCGTTATAAGACCACATGGTCGGCGGGATCGGGTTCTTGGCAACGGTGGCCGCACCCTGGAAGACCGCGTCGACGATCGCCTGCTTGTTGATCGCCGAATTCAGTGCGCGGCGAACTTCCGGCTTGTCGAAGGGCGCCATCTGCGTGTTGTAGGCAAGGTAGCTGACGTTGAGGCCGGGCTGCTCCAGGACGGTCAGATTTTCATCCTTCTTCAGTTCGGGAACATCGGCGGCATTCGGATAAGGGATCAGGTGGCATTCGCCGGCCTTCAGCTTCTGAGCGCGCACGGCAGCGTCAGAAGTGATGGCGAAAACCAGATCGTCGATCTTTTCCTTGCCCTTGAAATAGGTTTCGTTCGCTTTGTAGCGGATGACGGCATCCGGCTGATAGGCGACGAAGGTGTAGGGGCCGGTGCCGAGCGGCTGCTGGTTCAGCTGCGCCATCTTGCCGTCGGCGGCAAGCTTGTCGGCATATTCCTTGGACATGATGGAAGCGAAGTCCATGGCGAGGTCGGCCAGGAACGGCGCTTCGGGATGGTTGAGCGTGAACTTTACCGTAAGGTCATCGACCTTCTCGACCGACTTGATCAGTTCCGGGAAGCCCATGCCGGCGGCGTATTCGTAAGAACCGCCCTCGACATACTTGTTCCACGGATTGTCGGACTTCAGCTGGCGCTCGAAGGAGAACACGACGTCGTCAGCGTTGAAATCACGCGTCGGGGTGAAGAAGTCGGTGGTCTGGAACTTGACGCCGGGATGAAGTTTGAAAGTGTATTCCTTGCCGTCGTCCGAAACGCTCCAGCTGTCGGCCAAACCGGGTTCGATCTCGGTGCCGCCATGCTTGAATTCGACGAGGCGGCTGTAGACGGTGCGCGAGGACGCGTCGAAGGTCGTGCCTGCCGTATAGAGGCTCGGGTCGAAGCCTTCCGGCGAACCCTCGGAGCAATAAACAAGGGTCTTGGACCAGGCGGACGTCGCCATGACCGAAATCAGGGCCGTCGCTGCCAGCATGACAGAGATCTTTTTCATAATATTGTTTCCCGGTTGTTCTTTTTTGATGTCTGGAGACCCGTAGGCATCCCGATCGACGGTCGATGGAACGACATTTATCTACTGAAAGCAACGGCCTACGGAGAAAATTTTTCCAGCTGGACAATTTTAGAAATTTTTGGTCAAAAATCAGCCTTATTCGGAAATATTCGGACAAAAATGTCCGGGATTTCGTCGCATTTTGGATAATTGCGCCCTCTCAGCAGCGCATGTTGGACATTTCAGCACCCTTATGCGCAAGCGGACGGCGCAAACAAAAACCGCGATCGCCGGGGCAACCGCGGTTTCATAAGTCAGACCTGTTTCTGAAATCAGGCGGCGGGGGCAACGGCCGCCGGCTTGCGGTAGTGCTGCTCGCCGGTAATTCCCAGGAGGAAATTGATCTGAGGACGGGCTTTGACGAGGTCGTCGATCGAATATTCCGAAAGCACGCCGAAGAAGGCGTTCAACGCCTTGCGAAGCGCCGAGTTCAAGCCACAGCTGTCGACCAGCGGGCATTCGACCATGCCGTCGTCTTCGAAGCATTCGGCCATGGCGAAACTATCTTCCGTGACCCGCACGACATCGAAGAGCGTGATCTCGGGCGCCGGCTTGCCCAAACGCACGCCGCCGTTACGGCCCCGCACGGTTTCGACCAGACCCGCCTTGTTCAGCGGCTGCAGGATCTTGAAAAGAAAGAGTTCGGAAACCCCGTAGGCCTTGGCAATTTCCGGAATCCGGCTCAGCTGCCCTTCGTTGGCAGCACAATACATCAACATGCGAACCGCATAGTTGGTCTGCTTCGTCAACCGCATGCCGATCTCCTGACTCGTGCCTGTTCAGACGTATATAGGCGGTTTGGCAGTTTTGAACAATTCCAAAATATGAAATTCGCATTCAGCTTATGAGGCCATTTGCCGCGACGTCAATCCTGCTTCGCGATCGTCTGGTTATAAGCCGGAATTGCCTGCCAACGCTCAAATGAAACGGGGGCCGAAAGGCCCCCGCATTGCAGATCGATCTGTCGCGCAGATCACTTCATGGTCGGCATGACGAATTCGGCGCCGCTCTTAATGCCGGAGGGCCAGCGCGCGGTGACCGTCTTGGTCTTCGTCCAGAACTTGATCGAATCCGTGCCGTGCTGGTTGAGGTCGCCGAAGCTCGAGGCCTTCCAGCCGCCGAAGGAGTGGTAGGCGAGCGGAACCGGGATCGGAACGTTGATGCCGATCATGCCGATATTGATGCGCGAGGCAAAATCGCGGGCGGCGTCGCCGTCGCGGGTGTAGATCGCAACGCCGTTGCCATATTCGTGCTTCATCGGCAGCGACAGCGCTTCCTCATAGTTTTGCGCGCGAACGACGGAAAGAACAGGCCCGAAGATCTCGGTCTTGTAGATGTCCATCTCAGGCGTGACGTGATCGAACAGGCAGCCGCCGACGAAATAACCGTCTTCATAGCCCTGGAGCTTGAAGTCGCGGCCATCGACCACGAGCTTGGCGCCTTCCTCGACGCCACGGTCGATGAGGCCGCGAACGCGGTTATAGGCTTCCTTGGTGACGAGCGGCCCCATGTCGGCCTTGTCGTCGGTATAGGGGCCGATGCGCAGAGATTCGATCTTCGGCGTCAGCTTCTCGACGAGGCGGTTGGCGGTTTCTTCGCCGACTGGAACGGCAACCGAGATCGCCATGCAGCGCTCGCCGGCCGAACCGTAGCCTGCGCCCATCAGCGCGTTGACGGCCTGATCCATATCGGCATCCGGCATGATGATCATGTGGTTCTTGGCGCCGCCGAAGCACTGGGCACGCTTGCCGTTCATGGCTGCCGTGCCGTAGACGTAGCGGGCGATCGGCGTGGAGCCGACGAAGGAAACGGCGCCGATATCGGGATCGGTGAGGATCGCGTCGACGGCACCCTTGTCGCCGTTGACGACGTTGAGGATGCCGGCCGGCAGACCGGCTTCGATCATCAGTTCGGCAAGACGGATCGGCAGGGAGGGATCGCGCTCGGAGGGCTTCAGGATGAAGGCATTGCCGCAGGCGATCGCCGGCGCAAACATCCACATCGGGATCATGCCGGGGAAGTTGAAAGGCGTGATGCCGGCGCCGATGCCGACCGGCTGGCGGATCGAATACATGTCGATCGCCGGACCCGCGCCCTCGGTGAATTCGCCCTTGGCGAGATGCGGGATGCCGCATACGAATTCGCAGACTTCGAGGCCACGAACGACGTCGCCCTTGGCATCCTCGATCGTCTTGCCGTGTTCTTTCGAAATCAATTCGGCAAGTTCGTCCATATGCTTGTTCAGGAGCTCGACGAATTTGAAGAAGACGCGAGCGCGGCGCTGCGGGTTGGTGGCAGCCCATTTCGGCTGCGCGGCCTTGGCGTTCTCGACGGCGGCGCGAAGCTCCTCGACGCTGGCGAGGGCGACGGTCGCCTGCACTTCGCCGGTCGCCGGATTGTAGACGTTGCTGACGCGGCCGCTGGTGCCGGCGACCTGCTTGCCGCCGATGAAATGTCCAATCTCACGCATGGATGTTCCTCCTGTTTGGATGGCCTATGATCGCACTTCAATTTGCACAAATCAACGCGTTGACATAAGCAACTGTTGTGCGCATTTTATAGTTCCGAGGCAGGCGCTGCTGCTTCCGAACTTGGCGCGTCCTGCGGACAAGTCAAACTCAGAAAGGTCGACCGATGAGCCAAAATCCTGTCGTGCGAATGGCGGAGCTGGAGATCGCCGCCGAGAGGCTCGACGACTATCGGACGTTGCTTGCGGAGGAAATAGAGGCTTCGGTCGCGCTGGAAGAGGGTGTCCTTTCGCTCAGCGCCGTTTCCATGCGCCAGGTTCCAAACCGCGTTCGCATTCTCGAAGTTTACGCCGACCAAAAGGCCTATGAGGCCCATCTGCGGACACCGCATTTCCTCAAATACAAAAAGGAGACGGCCGGCATGGTGACGTCGCTGACGCTTATCGACGTCGATCCGATTGCAATGCGGGCCAAGTGATGAACTGGGATGACGTTCGCATTTTCCTGGCCGTCGCCCGAACCGGACAGATCCTTGCCGCTTCGAAGCGCCTGGGGCTCAACCACGCCACGCTTTCGCGCCGGCTGACGTCGCTCGAAGACGCGCTGAAGACGCGGCTCTTCGTGCGCCGCACGAATGGCTGCGAGCTGACGGCCGAAGGCGGCATCTTCCTTAATGCCGCCGAGCGAATGGAAACCGAAATGCTCGCGGCGCAGGCCAATCTCGGCCACACCGATACGGCAATCGCCGGGACGGTGCGCGTCGGCGCGCCCGATGGTTTCGGCGTCTCCTTTCTGGCACCGCGCATGGGCAGGCTGATCGAGCGCCACCCAGCCCTGAAGATCCAGCTTGTGCCGGTGCCGCGCTCCTTCTCGCTGTCGCAGCGTGAGGCCGATATCGCCATCACGCTGGAACGTCCCGAACAGGGCCGGCTCGTCTCCTCCAAGCTGACGGACTATACACTCGGCCTCTATGCCTCACGCGACTACCTCGGCTCAAACGGAAGACCCGGCGATGTGGAGGCACTGAAGGCGCATCCGCGCATCGGCTATGTCGAGGATTTGATCTTCACCGCCTCGCTGAATTTCTCCGGCGAGGTAATGCGCAGCTGGGACGCCGGCTTCGAAATTTCGACGGCGATCGGCCAAACGGAGGCGGTGCGATCAGGCGCCGGCATCGGCATCCTGCATGATTATATCGCGCGGCAATATCCGGAACTGCAGCGCATCCTGCCTGACATTTCGATCCGGCGCGCCTATTGGACGACCTATCACGAAACGGCGCGCGACCTGGTGCGCGTCCGCAGCGTCGTCGACTTCCTGCAGGAACTCGTCGGCGCCGAGCGCCACATTTTCCTATAAGTCCCCGCAACGTGCTTGGCCGGCTCGTCGTTTTCATCGGGATTCGGGACTGGCGCTTCATCGGGAAGTCGGTCCGGCTCCGGCTCGGTGATCGGCGGCACCGGCTTCCAGCCGGGTGCCGGCATTGGCGGCTGATCGGGAATGGGTTCGTTGGGCACGGACATGACCGCCTCCCTTTTATGTTTGCGATGTTCGTCGGGACTATTTGTCCGACTTCAGCGTCTCGGCAGCGCGCATCGGCATGCTGTCGATAATGGCGAAGAGCTCGCCACTGATGATCGGCTCGCTGACCTTGAGTTTGACGGTTCCGTCCTTGCCGACAAGGAAGGCGGCGAATTCACCCGTCTCCGGCGCATCGAGATCGCGGCGGATCATTTCGCCGTCGAGGCCATCGGCAGCGCCGAAAAGCGCCCGCACCTTGCCGCCCGAGACCTTCAGCACCACCATGTCGCGCTCATCGAGCGCGCTGCGGTCGGCCAGCAGCTGGTTTTCCTGGCGCGCCGCGCGGGCATTGTCCCTGTCGGCGAAAAGAATGAACACACGATTCTTCCACTGGAAAGCGGCCAGGCTTTCGATCGGCGAATAGGCGCCGTTCGTCTCGTCGATCTTGGTCGCGCCGTAGAGCAGGGTTTTCGACATGCGTATTCTCCCGTCACCTTGGAGAACGGTCCGAGATGGCACGGGTTCCATCTAATCGACAGGATCCTGATTTTCGTGCCCGCACCTGGAGATTGCACGCTGCACTTTTGCGCGACCTGCTCTAACCTCGCTGCCGTGCCTACCCTTGATCGAAAGAGCTACGCCCGCAACGACGTCCGTCAATTCCGCCGGAATTGACTCACGCCGTTACCGTTAGTGCCTCCCCCGCCGCGAGTTACGAGCAGAGATTACGCAAAGAAGAAGTCCCCCGAATGCAGGCTTGATAGAGCAACATTCGTTAGCGTTATGGTGTTATCGGCATCGGCTCTAATAATCGTATCATTCCCGGACTGCTCAGTTGCTGCAAAAAGCGAGTCCCAGTCGGCGAAAATGCTGTCATCGATCGAGATCAGGTCACTTGCGGAGCCGGTTGTCACGAAGTTTGTGATCGTATCGTGGCCCCAGTTCGACGAATAAATGAAGACGTCGGCTGCCGCTCCACCAGTGAGGGTATCGTTGCCGGCGCCACCCGTTAGCGAATTAGTACCACTGCCGCCGACGATAATGTTGTCCAGCGCGTTCCCTGTTCCGACGACAAACGTCCCAGTTCCGATAAAGCTCAGGTTCTCGACATTGGCGGCAAGCGTATAGCTCGCCAGCGTCGTGCGAACCGTGTCGGTCCCGGCGTCGGCGGCTTCGGTGACGATGTCGCCGGCATCGTCGACGATGTAGGTGTCATTGCCCGCACCGCCGATCAAGGTGTCCGCACCTAGCCCGCCATTCAGCGTGTCATTGCCGGCGCCGCCGGTGATCGTGTTGGCGAGCGCGTTGCCGGTGCCGGTGAAGCTGGCGGAGCCGGTGTAGATCAGGTTCTCGACATTGTTACCTAGCGTATAGCCGGCAAGCGCCGTCCGGACCGTATCCGTCCCTTCATTGACATTCTCGATCACCACGTCGGTCGCGATATCGACCACATAGATGTCGTCGCCAATCCCACCCAGCATCGTGTCGGAACCAGCCCCACCGATCAGTGTGTCGTTGCCCGCAGCCCCCATAAGCTTGTCGGCGGCGACACCACCTGTGATGATGTTGTCGAGCAGGTTCCCTGCCCCGGTAAAGGCTGCCGTTCCGATGTAGGTGAGGTTCTCGACATTCGCCGCCAATGTGTGGGCACTCAGGGTCGTGCGAACCGTGTCGGTCCCCTCATTGGCGTTCTCGGTGACGACGTCGAAAGCATTGTCGACGATGTAGGTGTCGTTGCCGGTCCCGCCGATCAGCGTGTCGGCGCCAGCCCCGCCATTCAGCGTATCGTTGCCGACGCCGCCGGAAAGCGTATCGGCGGCAGCGCCACCCGTGATCACGTTGTCGAGATCATTGCCTGTTCCGACAAAGGCTACCGTGTTGATGTAGGTGAGGTTCTCGACATCGCTGCCAAGCGTGTAGTTCGCCAGCGTCGTGCGAACCGTGTCGGTTCCCTCGTCGGCAGCTTCGGTGACGATGTCGCCGGCATGGTCGACGATGTAGGTGTCGTCACCATCACCGCCGATCAGGGTATCGGCACCGCCCCCGCCATTCAGCGTGTCGTTGAAGGCGCCGCCGGTGATCGTGTTGGCGAGCGCATTGCCGGTGCCGGTGAAGCTGGCGGAGCCCGTATATAGCAGGTTCTCGACATTGTTGCCAAGCGTATAGCCGGCAAGCGCCGTCTGGACCGTGTCCGTCCCTTCATTCACATTCTCGATCACCAGGTCGGTCGCGCTATCGACCACATAGATGTCGTCGCCCATCCCGCCCGACATCGTGTCGGAACCGGCCCCGCCGATCAATGTGTCGGTGCCGGCGCCGCCTGCCAGCGTGTCATTGCCGATGCCGCCGTCAAGCGTGTCGTTGCCGGCGCCGCCGGTGATCGTGTTGGCCAGCGCATTGCCGGTGCCGGTGAAGCTGCCGGATCCCGTATATTGCAGGTTCTCGACATTGGTGCCGAGCGTATAGGTTGAAAGCACCGTCTTGATCAGATCGGTGCCTGCATTCAGTCCTTCGGTGACCACGTCGCCAACGTCATCGACAAGATAGGTGTCGTTGCCGGCACCGCCGATCAAGCTGTCCGCACCGGCCTTCCCGTCCAGGGTATCGGCACCTGCCCCGCCCACAATGGTGTTGTCGAGATCATTGCCCGTTCCGGCAAAGGCTACCGTGCCGAGATAGCTGAGGTTCTCGACATCGCTGCCAAGCGTATAGCTTGCCAATGTCGTGCGAACCGCGTCGGTTCCCTCGTCGGCGGCTTCGGTGACGATGTCGCCGGCATTGTCGACGATATAGGTGTCGTCACCCTCACCGCCGATTAAGCTGTCCGCACCGGCCCCGCCATTCAGCGTGTCATTGCCGGCGTCGCCGGAAAGCGTATCGGCGACAGCGCCACCCGTGATCATGTTGTCGAGATTGTTACCGGTACCGGCGAAAGTTCCTGTACCGGCAAAGCTCAGGTTCTCGGCGTTGGCGGCAAGCGTATAGCTCGCCAGCGTCGTGCGAACCGTGTCGGTCCCGGCGTCGGCGGCTTCGGTGACGATGTCGCCGGCATCGTCGACGATGTAGGTGTCATTGCCCGCACCGCCGATCAAGGTGTCCGCACCTAGCCCGCCATTCAGCGTGTCATTGCCGGCGCCGCCGGTGATCGTGTTGGCGAGCGCGTTGCCGGTGCCGGTGAAGCTGGCGGAGCCGGTGTAGATCAGGTTCTCGACATTGTTACCTAGCGTATAGCCGGCAAGCGCCGTCCGGACCGTATCCGTCCCTTCATTGACATTCTCGATCACCACGTCGGTCGCGATATCGACCACATAGATGTCGTCGCCAATCCCACCCAGCATCGTGTCGGAACCAGCCCCACCGATCAGTGTGTCGTTGCCCGCAGCCCCCATAAGCTTGTCGGCGGCGACACCACCTGTGATGATGTTGTCGAGCAGGTTCCCTGCCCCGGTAAAGGCTGCCGTTCCGATGTAGGTGAGGTTCTCGACATTCGCCGCCAATGTGTGGGCACTCAGGGTCGTGCGAACCGTGTCGGTCCCCTCATTGGCGTTCTCGGTGACGACGTCGAAAGCATTGTCGACGATGTAGGTGTCGTTGCCGGTCCCGCCGATCAGCGTGTCGGCGCCAGCCCCGCCATTCAGCGTATCGTTGCCGACGCCGCCGGAAAGCGTATCGGCGGCAGCGCCACCCGTGATCACGTTGTCGAGATCATTGCCTGTTCCGACAAAGGCTACCGTGTTGATGTAGGTGAGGTTCTCGACATCGCTGCCAAGCGTGTAGTTCGCCAGCGTCGTGCGAACCGTGTCGGTTCCCTCGTCGGCAGCTTCGGTGACGATGTCGCCGGCATGGTCGACGATGTAGGTGTCGTCACCATCACCGCCGATCAGGGTATCGGCACCGCCCCCGCCATTCAGCGTGTCGTTGAAGGCGCCGCCGGTGATCGTGTTGGCGAGCGCATTGCCGGTGCCGGTGAAGCTGGCGGAGCCCGTATATAGCAGGTTCTCGACATTGTTGCCAAGCGTATAGCCGGCAAGCGCCGTCTGGACCGTGTCCGTCCCTTCATTCACATTCTCGATCACCAGGTCGGTCGCGCTATCGACCACATAGATGTCGTCGCCCATCCCGCCCGACATCGTGTCGGAACCGGCCCCGCCGATCAATGTGTCGGTGCCGGCGCCGCCTGCCAGCGTGTCATTGCCGATGCCGCCGTCAAGCGTGTCGTTGCCGGCGCCGCCGGTGATCGTGTTGGCCAGCGCATTGCCGGTGCCGGTGAAGCTGCCGGATCCCGTATATTGCAGGTTCTCGACATTGGTGCCGAGCGTATAGGTTGAAAGCACCGTCTTGATCAGATCGGTGCCTGCATTCAGTCCTTCGGTGACCACGTCGCCAACGTCATCGACAAGATAGGTGTCGTTGCCGGCACCGCCGATCAAGCTGTCCGCACCGGCCTTCCCGTCCAGGGTATCGGCACCTGCCCCGCCCACAATGGTGTTGTCGAGATCATTGCCCGTTCCGGCAAAGGCTACCGTGCCGAGATAGCTGAGGTTCTCGACATCGCTGCCAAGCGTATAGCTTGCCAATGTCGTGCGAACCGCGTCGGTTCCCTCGTCGGCGGCTTCGGTGACGATGTCGCCGGCATTGTCGACGATATAGGTGTCGTCACCCTCACCGCCGATTAAGCTGTCCGCACCGGCCCCGCCATTCAGCGTGTCATTGCCGGCGTCGCCGGAAAGCGTATCGGCGACAGCGCCACCCGTGATCATGTTGTCGAGATTGTTACCGGTACCGGCGAAAGTTCCTGTACCGGCAAAGCTCAGGTTCTCGGCGTTGGCGGCAAGCGTATAGCTCGCCAGCGTCGTGCGAACCGTGTCGGTCCCGGCGTCGGCGGCTTCGGTGACGATGTCGCCGGCATCGTCGACGATGTAGGTGTCATTGCCCGCACCGCCGATCAAGGTGTCCGCACCTAGCCCGCCATTCAGCGTGTCATTGCCGGCGCCGCCGGTGATCGTGTTGGCGAGCGCGTTGCCGGTGCCGGTGAAGCTGGCGGAGCCGGTGTAGATCAGGTTCTCGACATTGTTACCTAGCGTATAGCCGGCAAGCGCCGTCCGGACCGTATCCGTCCCTTCATTGACATTCTCGATCACCACGTCGGTCGCGATATCGACCACATAGATGTCGTCGCCAATCCCACCCAGCATCGTGTCGGAACCAGCCCCACCGATCAGTGTGTCGTTGCCCGCAGCCCCCATAAGCTTGTCGGCGGCGACACCACCTGTGATGATGTTGTCGAGCAGGTTCCCTGCCCCGGTAAAGGCTGCCGTTCCGATGTAGGTGAGGTTCTCGACATTCGCCGCCAATGTGTGGGCACTCAGGGTCGTGCGAACCGTGTCGGTCCCCTCATTGGCGTTCTCGGTGACGACGTCGAAAGCATTGTCGACGATGTAGGTGTCGTTGCCGGTCCCGCCGATCAGCGTGTCGGCGCCAGCCCCGCCATTCAGCGTATCGTTGCCGACGCCGCCGGAAAGCGTATCGGCGGCAGCGCCACCCGTGATCACGTTGTCGAGATCATTGCCTGTTCCGACAAAGGCTACCGTGTTGATGTAGGTGAGGTTCTCGACATCGCTGCCAAGCGTGTAGTTCGCCAGCGTCGTGCGAACCGTGTCGGTTCCCTCGTCGGCAGCTTCGGTGACGATGTCGCCGGCATGGTCGACGATGTAGGTGTCGTCACCATCACCGCCGATCAGGGTATCGGCACCGCCCCCGCCATTCAGCGTGTCGTTGAAGGCGCCGCCGGTGATCGTGTTGGCGAGCGCATTGCCGGTGCCGGTGAAGCTGGCGGAGCCCGTATATAGCAGGTTCTCGACATTGTTGCCAAGCGTATAGCCGGCAAGCGCCGTCTGGACCGTGTCCGTCCCTTCATTCACATTCTCGATCACCAGGTCGGTCGCGCTATCGACCACATAGATGTCGTCGCCCATCCCGCCCGACATCGTGTCGGAACCGGCCCCGCCGATCAATGTGTCGGTGCCGGCGCCGCCTGCCAGCGTGTCATTGCCGATGCCGCCGTCAAGCGTGTCGTTGCCGGCGCCGCCGGTGATCGTGTTGGCCAGCGCATTGCCGGTGCCGGTGAAGCTGCCGGATCCCGTATATTGCAGGTTCTCGACATTGGTGCCGAGCGTATAGGTTGAAAGCACCGTCTTGATCAGATCGGTGCCTGCATTCAGTCCTTCGGTGACCACGTCGCCAACGTCATCGACAAGATAGGTGTCGTTGCCGGCACCGCCGATCAAGCTGTCCGCACCGGCCTTCCCGTCCAGGGTATCGGCACCTGCCCCGCCCACAATGGTGTTGTCGAGATCATTGCCCGTTCCGGCAAAGGCTACCGTGCCGAGATAGCTGAGGTTCTCGACATCGCTGCCAAGCGTATAGCTTGCCAATGTCGTGCGAACCGCGTCGGTTCCCTCGTCGGCGGCTTCGGTGACGATGTCGCCGGCATGGTCGACGATGTAGGTGTCGTCACCATCACCGCCGATCAGGGTATCGGCACCGCCCCCGCCATTCAGCGTGTCGTTGAAGGCGCCGCCGGTGATCGTGTTGGCGAGCGCATTGCCGGTGCCGGTGAAGCTGGCGGAGCCGGTGTAGGTGAGGTTCTCGACATTGACCAAGGCGGCGATCGAGTAGGCTGCAAGCGCCGTGCGGATTTCGTCGGTGCCGGCACTGACCGCCTCGTTGATCACGTCGCCCGCACTGTCGACCATATAGATGTCGTTGCCGGCGCCGCCATTCAGCGTGTCATTGCCGGCGCCGCCGTCCAGAAGATCGTTGCCAGCGCCGCCGGTGATCGTATTGGCGATGCTGGTTCCAGTCCCGGTAAAATCGCCGGTGCCGATGAAGGCCAGGTTTTCGACATTGGCATTGATGGTCAAAGCATAGGAAGAAAGCGTCGTCTTGATCAGATCTGCTCCTTCATTCAGCCCTTCGGTGATCACGTCGGCAAGGATATCGACAATATAGGTGTCGTTGCCCGCACCGCCGATCAAGCTGTCCGCACCGCCCTTCCCGTCCAAGGTGTCGGCACCTGCCCCGCCCCTGATCGTATTGGCAAGGTCATTGCCCGTCCCGGCAAAGGCTGCCGTGCCGATATAGGTGAGGTTCTCGAGATTGGCGGCAAGCGTATAGCTTGCCGATGTCGCGCGAACAGTGTCGATCCCCTCGTTGGCGGCTTCGGTGACGCTATCGCCAACATTGTCGACGATGTAGGTGTCGTCGCCCGCACCACCGATCAAGGTGTCCGCACCAGCCCCGCCATTCAGCGTGTCGTTGAAGGCGCCGCCGGTGATCGTGTTGGCGAGCGCATTGCCGGTGCCGGTGAAGCTGGCGGACCCTGTATAGGTCAAGATCTCGACATTGTCGCGGAGCGTATAGGTTGAAAGCGCCGTCTGAACGGTGTCCGTCCCCTGGTTCGTACTCTCGATCACAAAATCGAAGTTATCGTCGACGGCATAGAGATCGTTGCCCGCCCCGCCCACCATCCAATCGGAACCAACTCCGCCAATCAATGTGTCAGCGCCGGCGCCGCCATAAAGCGAATCATTCCCGGCATTGCCCCAAAGCGTATTGTTCGCTTCATTGCCTGTGATGTTGTCGTTGCCGGAGCCGGCCTGAACGTTCTCGATCAAGGACGCAACGTTGCCCTGAAACAGAAGCGCGTTGAAAATGTTGCCACGGGCGTAGCCGTTGTTCGGCCCGCCCCACAGATCGGCCAACTGGTCCTGGGAAAAGACCGAGTATCCCCCTGCTCGCAGGTCGATCTTGAGGGCGGTGGTATAAGCACTCAAATCATAGGTATCGATACCGCCACCGTCCCAGATTGTCGCGAAGATCCGGTTGGCATCGGGCGTGATGGCCGCCACTCCGTTGACATAGGTGATGCCTTCGTCGGGATTCCACTTGTAGACGGTGTCGCCACTGTTCGTGGTGTAGTCCGCACCATACATTTCCTGCAGGGCGGCGATGTCGAGCATCATGAAGGTTTGCGGCGCACCATCATGCTCATACTTGTACCCACTCAAACTGTCTCCGACATATGTGCGGTAGGTCATGATCGTGTATTCGACCGAGTCATACGCACTCGGAACAACTGTCGTATTGGCGTCATCCGGTTCATGAGCATGCTTCAAACCGAGAGCGTGACCCAACTCATGCGCCACGGTGTGGCCCGCATAGTTGCCGAACCCCGGAAAGCGAAGGTCATCTTCTGTGCCGGCATATTCGGTTCCGAACCAGACATCGCCGCTGTAGCTGCGATTACCCGGATAATAGGTCCATGCCGTCGGAGGCAGGGACGACTGAGCGAAGCGCACGGTTGCGGTATCGGCGCTTCCCGCCTCAAAGTTCGCGTTCGTAAATCCCTCAACCGAAAAGCCGTCATTTGCCGCGTTTCCGTAGGATTGCTCCATAAGAAACAAGGCTGCAGACTGCTGTTGCGAAGAAATAGACGAGAAGTCGAAATCTTTCTCGCCATCATAGGAATACGATGTCGAAAGGGTGGGAAACGCATAGGTTATCGTGCCGTCCCAGGCAACGCCGCTGATAAGCCCGTCAACTCTCTGATCCCCAGTCGTGTCGACGTACTTAATAAAAGTAATGAGGCTCGTCATAAAATCCCCGTTTGCCTATTCCATTTCGGCCGCGCCTAATGCCGATTTCCCTCTGCTCCATTTGACGAGGAAATTCAACTAAAAGCTTTATTTCTGTCCGAGAAGGTTTTTCATATTGGTGACTAGCGCTTATGAAGCGCTTCCTCCGCAACCTTTAACCGCGCTAGAAGACATATTTCCAAGATCCTGCGCCTTGCCCGTCCGAACCTTCGCAATTGCTGGCATGACGGCACTTAAGTTGAGGTTACGGTCATCTGCTGAAATTTAGTAAGTCCCACGGTTATGGGAAAACGAGGTCCGAATTGTTTAGGCGCCCCCGAACGTTGTTTCTTGCCGCGGACCGGCCTCGCGGTTCGCATCTGCAAATTTGCTTGCGTGAGTTGACCGTTCCAGATCGAGTGGCGAATTGTCGCAATTGCGGAGCTCGCTGCTCCTGCCTGCCACACATGTAGCTCACCCAGAGGTATGGCACCATACGGACGAGTTGTGCTTCCTGAATCTTTCGAGTTGATGTGGCAAATAGGCAGCAACTTCGCCGTCGGAAGCGGAAGTCCTCTTTAGGACACCGTTCAATATCCTTTGGGATGTTGCTAGCCGATCAGGAGGCGCGCCTCGTCTGCCATTCCACGCGTGAAAGCCCGCGCTTTGGCAGGAAACGACAACATTGGACCAGGATCTTTGCAGATACTATTTAGACGTCGGTGCCGCCGATTTCGGTCGAAACAACATTCTCTAAAGGAATTTGCTGACTTGGAGAAATGGTACGGTTGAGTGGGGTCGAACCACTGACCTCAGGTGCCACAAACCTGCGCTCTAACCAACTGAGCTACAACCGCATAAATCACGTTTGGCGCGACGGGGGTCACATACGAGGACTTGGCGATGAATTCAAGTCCCATTCCTCATCAATATACAAAAAGGCTGGACGCGAGGTCCAGCCTTTTATTTTCCGGCAGGTCAAACCCGATCAAGCGACCTTGAAGGATGCCATGGCCTTTTCGGCGGCTTCCTTGGAGGGCTTTGCGAGCTTTTCGGCAACCTGCTTGGTGGTTTCCTGGATCGACTTCGCCTGATCGACGGCGAGCTCGGCCTGCTTGCGCAGGAACGAGGTCTGCAGCTCGACGAATTCGGCGACGGACTTGACGCCGAGCAGTGCTTCCATGTGCGAGAGGGAGGTTTCGGCGTTGACGCGCAGGACGTCGATCGCCTTCAGGCCGATCTCGACCGTGCCGGCCTGTGCCGTCTGGACGGTCGCCTCGAGCGTCTTGCCGGCTTCTTCGCCAGCGCTCTTCAGCTTGGCGTAGGCGTCTTTCGACTGCTGTGCGCCCTTTTCAGCGAATTCGCGGAAGGATTCAGCCAGCTTGGAGGGGTCGAAAGAAGCGATTGAAAAAACGTCATCGGTCTTTATGGTAGCCATGGGTCGCATTCCTTTGGGCTAAGGCAGTTGCTGCCTGTGATCATCGAATGACGTCTATATAAAACATCTTATTGTGCATTGCAACATAAATTGTGCAACGCACAAGTCATTAACCCTTTCGGCTGAAAGCACCCCGCTGTTCTGGACCGGCATGCGACCTGCAGTTATTAATAAGCCGTTAATTTAGAAGGCCGACAGCGACAAGGTTTGATCATGCCCGCAGTCCAGTATCCGTTCATCGATATCGCCGTGCATGCGCGGGTGCGGGAGCGCTTTTCGCGCGGCGAAGCCATGGTGCTGTTTTCATCAGATCTTGCCCGCCTGCTCTGGGCAAACGGCGCAGGTGCGGAGCTTTTCGGCCATTCGGCGATCTACGACCTGCTCGATCAGGGCGTCGATCGCACCGACATCACCTTTCGGCAGCTGGAAACGGCGGCGCGTCAGCTCGCCGATATCGGCGACAACAGAAGCCTGATGATCCGCGTTGCCAAGGGCTTTCAGCGCGTGCAGGTGCAGGCGGCAGCCGAACTGATCCGGCTTTCATCAGGCGAGAAGGCCATTCTGTTTTCCGTGCCGGTATCGGCAAGGCCGCTGACGGCTGACGCTGCGGCGGCCCAGATGCTGCAGGGTCTCGATGATCCCGATACGCATATGGCCGTCATCGGCGCCAATGGCGAAGTCATCGCGGCCTCGCCGGGCTTTGCCTCGCTCGCCATATCAGGCGAGACCGCAAAGGCCTTGATCAACCTTGCCGGCGCGCATCCCGATCGCCTGGTGAAGCGCCCGGTCGCCACCGGCAGGGGCTATCTTCCGGCTGCGGTCGGCAGGCTCAGCGACGAGCCGGCGCTCAATCTGCTCTTTGCCGTGGAAACCGCGATCGGGCATCTCGATCCGGTCGACGCGCCCGTGCTCGACGCAGCCGATGGACCGCCGCAGGCGGCTGACGTGCCGGCGGGGGAAGAAGGCACGTCGTCATCCGAACTTCCTTCGCAAGCGGCGACTCCGGCGACCGGGATCGGCGAGATCGTCGATGCGGTCTCGGAGATCGAAGAGGTCGAGGAGACGCTAGAGGAAAACGCCGACGAAAGCGGCCAGCCGGCCGAGCCGGCTGCCACAACCGCAGAGGCGGCGGTTGCCGACGAGAATCCGGCCGCAGACGAAGCGCCGGAGAACGATGACGCGACCGAGAGCCGCATGGATGAGGTCGACGAGCCCGTGGTGCCCGTTGATGACGCCGCAAGCCATTCCGCGGACGAGACGGCGGAAGCGACTGTGATGGCGGAAACACCCGCCGAAGCCAGCCAGCTGCCGCTCGATGTGGCGCCGGAAGCCGTCCGCGAACAGCCGGCCATCGCAACCACCGCAGCTTCCGACGCGCCCCCTGCCCCGTCGCTTGCGGCCGAGCCCGGTTTCGTCTTCAGGCCGAACAGCCGCGCCACGCGCTTCGTCTGGAAGATCGATGCGGAAGGACGCTTCAACGAGGTCAGCCACGAATTTGCCGAGGCCGTCGGTCCGCACGCATCCGCCATCATCGGCTCCGCCTTCAGCGACATCGCCGCTCTCTTCAATCTCGATCCCGACGGCAAGATTTCCGAGGCGCTTGCGCGCCGCGATACATGGTCGGGCAAGACGATCCTCTGGCCGGTCGAAGGCACCAGCCTCGTCGTCCCGGTCGATCTCGCCGCTCTGCCGACCTATACCCGCAACCGCGACTTCGACGGTTTCCGCGGCTTCGGCGTCGTCCGGCTTTCCGATGCGCAGGAGGATCCGCTGGCGCTCGGCCTGACGCTCGGCCCGGATGGCATCGGCCATGATGCGGCAAGCCTCGGCTTGGCGGCCGATCCCTCTGTCACCGAATCGGCACACGACATTCACGCCGGGCCCGAAGCGGCCCCGTCGGAAACGATCGCAGCGGACGCGATCGAGAACCACCCGCAGTCCGAAGAGACGCCTTTCGAAGCGACCGGAGAAGAGGCCGGCTTCGAGCCGCCCGCCCGGGAGAGCGCCGCCGAAGAGATGCAGGAGGGCGCCGGTGAAGCGCCAGCGGCCGAAGCCGCAGACGAACCCCCGGCGCTTCGCATCGTGGAAACGCCCAATCGCCGTTCGACCGACAAGGTCGTGCAGCTTCACAGCACAGGCGCCGCATTGACGGCCGCCGAACAGGCAAACTTCCGCGAAATCGCCAAGCGCCTGGAAGCCTTCGGCGCCCGCAGGCAAGAGCCTGACGCCCCGCCGACGGGCAGCACTACCGCTACGGAATCAGCATCCTTCGAAGAAAGTGCGGAAGCCATCACCGGCGAAACGCCCGCCGCCGATACGGCCGACGCCGCTTCGGTCGAGCAGACGGCGCCGCAGGAGGCAATCTTCGAGAACGCGGTCGACCCGCTGCGCGAAGACGCCGCTGAAGAACCCGACGCCATCGCCGAGGACGAGCCGACGGAAGGGCTTGAGGAGACGGTCAGCCAGATCGAGGTTCTCACAAGCTTCATCCCGCCGCGCGTGAAGATGACCGACGGGCTTTCGGCCGGAGCGGTCGACCAATTGCCGGTCGCGGTGCTGATCCATGTCGGCGATGCGCTCATCCATGCCAATCCGGAATTCATGCGGCTGACGGGCTACCACTCGCTCGACGCGCTGCGTGAGGTCGGCGGTATCGAAGCGCTTCTGCAACGCCGTGAACTTGAGGAAAAGGCAGCCGGTTCCGGCACCATGATGCTCGTCAAGGCCGACGACACGCTGACGCCGGTGACTGCCCGGCTGCAATCGGTGCGGTGGGAAGATGCCAATGCTCTGATGCTGGCGCTGATGCCGGTGGAAGGCAAGGAAGATGGCCGCGGCGACGGCAACCGCTCCGAAGCGCGTCCCGAGCGGATGGTCGAGAAGGTCGCCAAGCTTCAGGTCGAGGTCGAGGAATTGCGCTCGATCCTGGAAACGGCGACCGACGGTGTCGTCGTCATCGGCACGGAGGGTGACATCCGTTCGATGAACCGGTCGGCAAGCGCGCTGTTCAATTACGACGAGCAGGAGACGCGCGGCAAACCCTTCGTCATGCTGTTTGCCCATGAGAGCCAGAAAGCGGTCCTCGACTATCTGAACGGCCTTGCCGGCCACGGCGTGGCAAGTGTGCTGAACGACGGGCGCGAGGTGATCGGCCGCGAGGCCGGCGGCGGCTTCGTGCCGCTGTTCATGACGATGGGCCGACTTACCTCCTCGAACGGCTATTGCGCCGTCATCCGCGATATCACCCAGTGGAAACGCACCGAGGACGAGTTGCGCAACGCCAAGGGCGCGGCCGAAACCGCCAACGCCCACAAGACCGATTTCCTCGCGCGCGTCAGTCATGAAATCCGCACGCCGCTCAACGCCATCATCGGCTTTTCCGACATGATGGCTGGCGAGCGCTTCGGTCCGATCGGCCATCCCCGTTATATCGAGTATGCCAACGATATCGGCCGCTCCGGCCGGCACGTCCTCGATATCGTCAACGATCTCCTCGATATTTCGAAGATCGAGGCGGGCGAGATGGATCTTGACTTCGCCGCCGTCGGCCTCAACGAGGCGGTTTCGGAGGCCGTCGCCCTCGTCCAGCCGCAGGCAAACGGCCAGCGCGTCATCATCCGCACGGCGCTGTCGCATTCGGTGCCCGAGGTCGTAGCCGATCTGCGCTCGATCAAGCAGATCGCGCTCAACATCCTGTCGAATGCGATCCGCTTTACCCCGTCTGGCGGGCAGATCGTCGTTTCCACCTCCTACGAGGCGAATGGCAGCGTGGTGTTGAGGGTCCGCGATACCGGAATCGGTATGACGCGCGCCGAACTCGACCATGCGATGAAGCCGTTCCGCCAGGTCTCCTCGACCCAGTCACGCCATCGCGGCGACGGCACAGGGCTCGGCCTGCCGCTGACCAAGGCGATGGTGGATGCCAACCGGGCGACATTCTCGATCAATTCGGCGCCGAACGAAGGCACGCTCGTCGAGATCACCTTCCCGTCACAACGCGTGCTGGCTGGCTGATCTCTATCGACGGGGCGGAGCCGCCTGAAGGCTGCACGGCAGGCAAAAAAAAGGCAGCCGGAGGCTGCCTTGAATGGGTGCTGTTCAACAAGAGCTCAGTCGATCAACGTCATGTTTCGTAAGCCCGGAGGCTTCAGGCCGCCTCGTTCATGTGCGGCCCCCAAGTTGTTTCACCTTTGACAAAGGTTTCTTAACGAAAGGTTTCCATGACAGGTCATTGCTGAATGGTGAAAGCTTGTGGTTTACCGTTCCTTATCAGTCCCTCAGTTCGTTCAAATTGGCGAAGAGGCGCAATGCTTCGGGGTTGGCGAGCGCCTCCTGGTTTTTCACCGGCCTGCCGTGAACGACCTCGCGTACCGCAAGCTCGACGATCTTGCCTGACTTGGTGCGGGGAATATCGGCAACCGCGATGACCTTTGCCGGCACGTGCCGCGGCGAGGCGCCGGTGCGAATACGCGCCTTGATCGCCTTGATGAGATCCTCGGTCAGCGTCACACCTGGCGCAAGGCGGACGAAGAGGATGACACGGACATCATCATCCCACTCCTGGCCGATGCACAGCGCCTCGGCCACTTCGTCCATCTGTTCCACCTGGTTGTAGATTTCGGCCGTGCCGATGCGCACACCGCCGGGGTTGAGCGTCGCATCCGAACGGCCATGGATGACGAGACCGCCATGCTTGGTCCATTCGGCAAAATCGCCGTGGCACCAGACATTGTCGAACCGGTCGAAATAGGCGGCGCGATATTTGGCGCCATCAGGGTCGTTCCAGAACATGACAGGCATGGAGGGGAAGGCCTTGGTGCAGACGAGTTCGCCCTTCTCGCCGCGCACCGGCTTGCCGTCATCATTCCAGACGTCGACCGCAAGACCGAGGCCCGGCCCCTGGATCTCGCCGCGCCAGACCGGCTGCAGCGGGTTGCCGAGCACGAAACAGGAAACGATGTCGGTGCCGCCCGAGATCGAGGCGAGCTGTACATCTTCCTTGATGCCCTCATAGACGAAGGTGAAACCCTCGGGCGACAGCGGCGAACCGGTGGAGGTCATCAGCCGGAGGCTGGAGAGATCGTGGCTTTTGCGCGGCGTCAACCCGCCCTTGCGCACCGCATCGATATATTTTGCCGAGGTGCCGAAAATCGCGAATCTTTCCGCCTCAGCATAGTCGAACAACACATTGCCGTCAGGTGCAAAGGGCGAGCCGTCGAACAGGCAGAGCGTGGCTCCGCTGGCGAGCCCGCTGACCAGCCAGTTCCACATCATCCAGCCGCAGGTGGTGAAGTAAAAGAGCTTCTCGCCTGCCTCCAGGCCGCAATGCAGCCGGTGCTCCTTGAGATGCTGCAGCAGTGTGCCGCCGGCCGAATGCACGATGCATTTCGGCACCCCGGTCGTGCCTGAGGAAAAGAGGATGTAGAGCGGATGACCGAAAGAAAGCGCCGTGAAGGCGATCTCCTTGGCCTCGTAAGGAGCAATGAAGGCGTCCAGCGTCGAAGCCCCGGGCGTGCTGCCCGCCACCGCTTCGGCATCGCCGGCATAGTGAACGACGATCGTGGGAACACCGAGGCTTTTGGCCACCGCGGCAACCTTCTGGCCTACGTCCTGCAGCTTGCCGGAATACCAATAGGCGTCGCAGGCGATGAACAGCCGGGGGCCGATCTGGCCGAAGCGGTCGAGCACGCCCTGCTCGCCGAAATCGGGAGAGCAGGATGACCAGATGGCGCCGATCGAGGCGGCGGCAAGCATGGCGGCGACGGTCTCGGGCATGTTCGGCATCATAGCGGCAATGCGGTCGCCCTTGCCGATGCCGAGTGCCGCGAAGGCCTGCTGCAGCTTGGAGACCAGTGCGCGCAACCGATCCCACGACCAACGGTCTTCGGCCTTGTCCTCGCCGCGGAAGATGATGGCGTCGGCCTCACCGCGGCCAGGCAACAGGTTTTCGGCAAAATTCAGCGTCGTGTCGGGAAAGAAGCGGGCGCTGAGCATGCTGTCGCCGTCGACGAGCACCTCTGCGCCGCGCTCTCCCTTCACGCCGCAGAAATCCCAAACGGTCGACCAGAATTTCTCCCGCTCGGCGACCGACCATGCATGCAGATCATCGAAGCCTGAAAGGGAAAGCCCGAACTCGGCGTTACAGCGCTCGATGAAGGCGTGGATCGGGCTTTTGGCGACCGCCTCCGCCGAGGGCACCCAAAGTGGCTTATTATCCTGCATTCATTCCTCCTCCCCAATGCCGTCTTTATATCATGCTGCGTTGCATTATAAAGTGCGCAGCTGCCCGATCCCAATGCTAAACCGCTGGCATGAACCGGATTCATGGGACGCGGTTCGGCACTTGGTTTTATGATGTCATTGTCCCGGAACCGCTGCACGCTTCCGGGCGACATGCATTGGATTTGCATAGGCCTGATATTTCATATATCGGGCGAAATCAGCGCTTGACCGGTAAGCGGCGGAGATCATGAGTACGTCTAGACATCACAGGTGGCGCAGGAAGATCGGGCCGGTTTCGCGCTGGCTTCCGGCCTTTGCCCGCATGTCGACACTGCTTCTGCTGGTTGCGCTTGCGCTGTTCGTGGCCCTCAGGGTCGCAGCACCCTATCTCATCACGACCGGTTTCGTGCGCTCCGGCATCGAGGATGCGCTGTCGAAATGGACGGGCTACCATGCCGAGATCAAGGGTAATCCGGTTCTCGAATTCTGGCCGACGCCGCGCATCACACTGAACCAGGTCACCATCCGCCAGCCGCGCGAAAGCGGCGACAGGCTGCTCGGCAGCATCGAAAGCCTGTCGGCGGATTTCAGCCTCATCGATGCGCTGAGGGGCCGGACGAGTTTCCACGAATTCCATCTGCTGCGGCCCAACCTAGCGCTGACGCGTGACGAGAACGGCCTGATCGACTGGAGTTACGCCGGCCTGCTTGCGCGCGCGATCAGCGGCGTGCGCTACGAAAACGGGGCTGAGGTGCTCGATCCCGCTCTCGATGCCGAGATCGGTGCGGTCACCGTCGAGGACGGCACGCTTGCCGTCACCGACCTCAAGAGCGCCAAGACTTACAATTTTGACAGCGTCACGGCCGACATTGGCTGGCCACGGCTCTCGGGCGCGATCTCGGCTGTCGTGATCGCCCGTATCAACGGCGTGGACCTGAAGGTGGATTTCGCCTCGCGCCAGCCGCTGCTTGCCTTTGCCGGCAAGAGCGCGGAGACGCGGACATCGCTGACGTCAAACCTGCTGACGGCCCATTTTCAAGGGATCGCCAGCATCGCCAGCCTTTCGGCGCTGTCCGGCAATATCGCCGTCAGCATTCCCGATGTGCCGGCGTTTCTGACATGGTCGGGCAGATCGCTCCCCGGCGTCGGCACTCTGAAGAGCGCCTCGCTGGAATCCGACATCATGTCGTCGGGCAGCGGGCTGCGTTTCAACAATCTCAGCCTGTCGCTGAACGAGGCGAGCGCCACTGGCGTGATGGATCTTTCGACCACGGCCGGCAGACGGCCGAAGATCGGAGGCACGCTCGCCTTCGACCAGATGAACCTGAAGCCGTTCCTTGATGCTTTCGCCCTGAGATTGGCGGCCGGTGAGGCGGAGGACATCTCCGCCGGCATCAGCGAACCGCTGCAGTTGCTCGACGTCGACGTCAGGCTTTCGGCGCGGCGCGCCGAGATGGGCCGCTTCGAGCTTTCCGATGTCGGCGCCAGCATGATCGTCACCGGCGGCGAGGCGAAATTCGATATCGGCGACAGCGGCTTCGAAGGCGGCGAAATGACGGCGCATCTGGAGGCGACACGGCGTGACTTCGACGGTGGCGGCAAGCTGCAGCTGTCGATCCGCGACGCCGACTTCGCCGGCCTTGCCGAGCGTCTGCAGCTCAAAGGGCCGCTGCCGCTTGCGACGGGATCGCTCGATCTCGACCTGCAGTCGTCGAAAGCGATCTGGACGGCCGGTCTTGCCGACGTCACCGGCAGACTGCATTTCTGGACAAGAGAGGGCACGATTCCCGGAATCGACGTAGGAGCGCTCAGGACACAGGCGGCCCAAAAGCCGTTCTTTCCGCTGAGTGCCGCAGCGGGCGGCGCTTTCGCCTTCAACCAATTGGACCTTCAGGCCGATTTCGCCAACGGCTCCGCCGAAATCCATGACGCCCACATCGTCGGGCCGACGCAGACGCTGGCGCTTTCCGGCGTGGTCACCTATCAGTCCAACGGTCTGGCGCTTTCCGGTTCGCTGGAGACAACCGATCCGGCCAAGGCAGCCGAGCTGCCGCTTCTGCCGTTCTTCGTCGGCGGCTCATGGCCGAACCCGGTGATCTCACCGGTTCCGCTTTTTGGCGGCACGCCCCACGCGCAATAAAGAGCTCTGCGCCAATAGGACGGGAGCTCAGGCGCCGGCGACGGCCGCGCGCTCGTCGCGCTCGCGCTGCACTTCGCGCCGCTTGGTGACAATCGATGCGCAGATAACGCCGACCGCGACGATGGCGATCAGGATCGTGCAGATCGCGTTGATCTCGGGCGTCACCCCAAGGCGCACCTGGCTATAGATCTTCATCGGCAGTGTGGTTGCGCCGGGGCCGGAGGTGAAGCTTGCAATCACGAGGTCGTCGAGCGACAGCGTGAAAGCCAGGATCCAGCCCGAAAACACTGCCGGCGAGATGATCGGCAGCGTGATCTCGAAGAAGGTCCGCACCGGCGGCGCACCCAGATCCTGGGCGGCTTCCTCAATGGACTGGTCGAAGCTTAAGAGCCGTGACTGCACGACAACGGCGACGAAGCACATGGTCAGCGTCGTATGCGCCAGCGTGATCGTCCAGAAGCCGCGGTCGAAGCCGATCGCCACGAAGAGCAGCAGCAGCGACAGACCGGTGATGACTTCCGGCATGACGAGCGGCGCATAGACCATTCCCGAAAAGAGCATGCGGCCGCGGAAGCGGCTATAGCGCACCAGCGTCAGCGCCGCCATCGTGCCGAGGATGGTCGCGAAGGTGGCCGACAGCAGACCGACGCGGATCGTCACCCAGGCGGCGTCGAGCAGGGCCTGGTTCGAGAGCAGCGAGACATACCATTTGGTGGAGAAGCCACCCCAGACGGTGACGAGCTTCGATTCGTTGAAGGAAAAGACCACCAGCAGCACGATCGGCAGATAGAGGAAGGCAAAGCCGAGCACGACGGAGATGATGTTGAAACGGGTCCATCTCAGCATGGCTTACTTCCCCCGCTCTTCGGCCTTGGCCTGGACATTCTGGAAGAAAACGATCGGGATCACCAGGATCATCAGCAGGATGGTTGCGACCGCCGAGGAGACCGGCCAGTCTCTGTTCGCGTTGAATTCGTTCCAGAGCGTCTTGCCGATCATCAGCGTCTGCGAACCGCCGAGAAGATCGGGAATGACGAACTCGCCGACGGCAGGGATGAAGACCAGCATGCAGCCGGCAACCACACCGGGGATCGACAGTGGGAAGGTGACGCGCCAGAAGGCCTGGATCGGCGTGCAGCCGAGATCCTGCGCTGCCTCGATCAGCGTGCCGTCCATCTTTTCGAGCGCCGAATAGAGCGGCAGCACCATGAAGGGCAGATAGGAATAGACGATGCCGATATAGACGGCGGTGGTGGTGTTGAGGATGATCAATGGGCTGTCGATCACATGCAGCGACAGGAGAAGCTGGTTCAGCAGCCCTTCTGGCTTCAGGATAGCGATCCAGGCGTAAACGCGGATCAGGAAGCTCGTCCAGAACGGCAGGATGACGAGCATCAAAAGCGTCGGCCGGATGCGGCGCGGGGCCTGAGCCATGCCATAGGCGATCGGATAGGCGATCAGCAGCATCAGCAAGGTCGAGATCGCCGCGATGATGACGCTCGAGAGATAAGCGTTGAAATAGAGCGGATCGTCGGTGAGATAGCCGTAATTGTCGAAGGAAAAGGTCGCGACCTTGCTCCAGAAACCACTCCAGCCATCGGCAAAGGAGAAGACCGGCTCATAGGGCGGGATGGCGATTGCCGTCGTCGACAGGGAAATACGGAAGACGATGAAGAACGGCGCCAGAAAGAAGAGCAGCAGCCAAGCATAGGGGATGATGATGACGAGACGGTTGTAAAGACGAGATGCGAAAGTTTCCATAACCTCAGTCCTTCAGCAGCACGCCGCCATTCTCGTCGAACGAAACCCAGACCTCCTGATCATAGGTGAAAGGGTCTTCGACGGAACGCTGCGCGTTGAGGGAAGAGGCTCTGACGAATTTGCCGCCCGGCAGCTTAATGTGGAAGACGGTCATGTCGCCGAGATAGGCGATATCCCAGATCTCGCCCTTGGCGGCATTGACCGAGGCGTTCGCGGGGGCCGTGCGCGTCACGCGAATCTTTTCCGGGCGGATAGCAAAACCGACGGTGCTGCCGGTCGCCGGCGCCTCCGTGGCGGCAGTCCGGATCGTCAGGCCGCTTTCGACTGATATCTCGACCGCCCCGCTTCCTGACGTCGTCACCTTGCCGTCGAAGATATTCACGTCGCCGATGAAGTCCGCGACGAAGCGGCAATTCGGCGCCTCGTAGATTTCGCCCGGCGTTGCCACCTGCACGACCTGGCCGTGGCTCATGACCGCGATGCGGTCGGCCATGGTCATCGCCTCTTCCTGATCATGGGTGACCACAACGAAGGTGAGGCCGAGCGTCTGCTGCAGGTCCATCAGTTCGAACTGGGTTTCCTCGCGCAGCTTCTTGTCGAGCGCGCCGAGCGGTTCATCGAGCAGCAGCACTTTCGGGCGTTTGGCGAGCGAGCGGGCGAGCGCGACGCGCTGGCGCTGACCGCCGGAGAGCTGGTTCGGTTTGCGTGAGGCAAACTGCTCCAGCTTTACGAGCTTCAGCATCTGCGTCACGCGCTCGACCATTTCGTCCTTCCGCATGCCGTCCTGCTTGAGGCCGAAGGCGATATTCCTCTCGACGGTCATATGCGGAAAAAGCGCGTAGGACTGGAACATCATATTGACCGGCCGCTTGTAGGGCGGCGTGCCGGCGAGATCGGTGCCATCGAGGATGATTTCGCCCGAGCTCGGCTGCTCGAAGCCGGCGAGCATGCGCAGAAGCGTCGACTTGCCGCAGCCGGAGGCGCCGAGCAGCGCGAAGAACTCGCGATGATAAATGTTCAGCGACAGATCATCGACGGCGGTGAAATTGCCGAAGCGCTTGGTGACATTCTTGAAGGCTATGAAAGGTTTTGCAGAAGGATCGGTCCAGGGTGCGAAGGCGCGGCGGATATTGCCCAAAGATTTCATCATATTCCTCGAGAATAAGTTTTCAGCCGGCCTCCACCCCGGGCCGGTAATTGAAAGGCCCGGACGTTTCCGTCCGGGCCTGGCATCGACTTACTGGCCGGTCACGACCTTCGTCCAGATCCGTGTGGCCGTGCGCTGCGTCTTCGGATCCCACGGCTTGACCGTAAAGAGGTTCTTCATCACCTCGTCGGTCGGATAGACGGCCGGATCTTCCAGCACTTCCTTGCTGACGAACTGCTGCGAGGCCTTGTTGCCGTTGGCATAGAAGGTGTGGTCGCTCGCCTTGGCGATGACCTCGGGCTTCATCAGGTAGTTCAGGAATTCGTGCGCCTCGGCCACATGCTTGGCATCGGCGGGGATTGCCATCATGTCGAACCACATCTGGGCGCCCTGCACGGGGATCGAATAGTTGACCTCGACGCCGTTCTTGGCCTCGGCCGCGCGGTCGCGGGCCTGCAGCATGTCGCCGGAATAGCCGAAGGCGATGCAGATATCGCCATTGGCAAGGGCGTTGATATATTCGGAGGAGTGGAACTTGCGGATATAAGGGCGCACCGCCGTCAGCAATTCCTCGACCTTCTTGAAATCTTCGGGCTTGGTCGAGTTCGGATCGAGGCCGAGATAACGCAGCGCCGTGGTCATCACGTCCTTCGGCGTGTCGAGCACGTAGATGCCGCAATCCTTGAACTTCTCGGCCACCTTCGGGTCGAAGATCACTTCGAGACCTGGCTTGGCATCAGGCCCGAGGATTTCTGCGACCTTCTTGACGTTATAGCCGATCCCGTCGGTGCCCCACATGTAGTCGACAGCGTATTCGTTGCCCGGATCGTAGGCAGCGGTGCGCTCCTGGATCACATCCCACATGTTGGAAAGGTTCGGCAGCTTGGATTTGTCGAGTTTCTGGAAGACGCCCGCCTGGATCTGACGCTGCAGGAAGTCGGCCGTGGGAACGACGACGTCATAACCGGTGCCGCCGGCAAGCAGCTTGGTTTCGACAGTCTCATTGGAATCGAAAGTGTCGTAGACGACCTTGATGCCGGTTTCCTTGGTGAAATCGGCAAGGATGCTGTCGTCGATATAATCCGACCAGTTGTAGACGTTGACGACGCGCTCCTGCGCAACGGCCGGCGCGGCGGCAATGAGCGCGGCGATGGCTGCGGCCGTCACGGTTGCGATGGTTGACCTCATGATTTCTCCTGTTTGTTCGAAGAGCCCGCATCCCGCGAACATCTTTTCCCTCTGGTTTTGTCCGCAGACTAAGAAGGAATTTCTAAGCCCACAAGCGCAAAAACTGCGCCTTCAATCATTTCACAATCACTGGAAGTCGAAGGCGCTGAGACCCGCCACCATCTCGTCGAGCCCGAGCGGCCGCGTTACCGGCGGCTCGGCGCGGGAAAGGCAGCCGCGCCGCTCGCAGAGACGACAGGCCGCGCCGATTGCAACCGGATCGAGCGCCGCCGCCTGCCCGTAGACCACGCCGTCTGCAAGAGCGGCATCGCAGCCGACCAGGATCGCGGTGCGTCTGATTCTTTCGCCGAATTCGACGCTCGGCCCCTCCAGGGTGCGCGCGACCGTCAGGAAGGACGCGCCATCCGGCATGACCACCGTCTCGGCAAGAATCTGGCCCGGCTGCAGGAAGGCGGCGTGGATATTGAGCTTCGGACAGCCGCCGCCGAAACGGGCCTGCGGAAAGCCTTGGGCGCCAGCTCGCCGCAGCCGATGGCCGGCCGCATCGATCTCGATCAGGAAGAAGGGGATTGCTGCCGCGCCAGGTCGCTGCAGCATCGTCAGACGCGTTGCCGCATGGCCGAAGGAGACGCCGAAACGCGCCCGAAGAATATCGATGTCGTAACGCGTCGCCTTGGCCGCCGAAAGGAAGGCTTCATAGGGCATGGCCAGCGCCAGTGCCGCAATGCGGGCAAGCTCGAAGCGGGCGATGCGGCGCGCCTCGGCGGAGGAAAGTTGGAGATCGTCGAGCTCGGCATCGATGGCCGGCAGCAAAGCAAGGGTCGCTGCCTCGACCGCTATCTCGTGCGCACGATCGGCCGGCGACAGGCGTTCCGAAATGAAAAGCCGCATCGAATGGCGATCGAAACGGCGGCGCAGATCCGGCATGACGTGCACGGGTAAGACGCGCACCGCAATGCCGCGTTCGGCGCGCAGCCAGTCCTTCAGTCCCGCCGCAAGGTCGAGGCCGCCGGGCACCGTCGCAGCAAAGGCTTCCGCCGCTGCCTCGATCCGTCCGAAATAGCCGGATCGGCGCTCCAGCGCCTCGCGCAACTCGTCCAGCGGCAGTCGGCCGGCGGCAACGGGCGCATGCCCCTCGGCCGCCATCAGCACTGTCAGATCGGATAGCCGCGCGGCCTGTTCGCGGTAGGCACGATAAAGCTTGATCATGCCGCTTGCGGCATTCGGCGCCGCTTCAGCCACCTCCACCAGTTCCTGGTCACCGGGCAGTTCGCCTGATAGCAGCGGGTCGGCGAAGACCTCCTTCAGCTGACCGAGACTGCCGCCGGTCTGTCCCCGCAACTCCTCCAGATCGAGCCGGTAGACGGCCGCAAGCTTCAGGAGCAGCTGAACCGTCAACGGCCGCTGGTTGCGTTCGATCAGGTTCAGGTAGGAAGGCGAAATCTCCAGCGCCTCGGCCATGGCGGTCTGCGTCAGCGCCAGCGCATTGCGAATGCGCCGCAGTTTAGGGCCTGCGAAGATCTTCCGTTCCGCCATGTCACACCTTTGACAAAGAACAGGGGCGCTTAATTTACAAAATTTTACAACTTCACAGCGCCCCTCTGTCAATCCTCGTCATCTTAACCTCTTTCCGGCCTGCAAATCAAAGGTTTTTCTGGCCAGAACGGCGCAAATTGTCAATCTTGTCATTCATTCACGCAATGATGATTTTCAGTGAGGAAAGCCCGAATGACCGATTTTTACAAGCTTGTCCGAAATGCACCAGCAGGCCGCTTCGACGGTATCGAACGGCCCTATTCGGCCGCTGACGTGCAGCGGCTGAGAGGCTCGGTGGCGCTCAGCCATACGCTCGCCGAGATGGGGGCGGACCGGTTGTGGCGGCTCATCCACCAGGAGGACTTTGTCAATGCGCTCGGCGCGCTCTCCGGCAACCAGGCGATGCAGATGGTGCGCGCCGGGCTGAAGGCGATCTATCTCTCCGGCTGGCAGGTGGCGGCCGACGCCAATACCGCATCCGCGATGTATCCCGACCAGTCGCTTTATCCCGCCAATGCCGGGCCGGAACTCGCCAAGCGCATCAACCGCACGCTGCAGCGCGCCGATCAGATCGAGACCGCAGAGGGCAACGGCCTTTCCGTCGAGACCTGGTTTGCACCGATCGTCGCCGATGCGGAAGCCGGTTTCGGAGGACCGCTCAACGCCTTCGAGATCATGAAGGCCTATATCGAGGCGGGTGCGGCAGGCGTCCATTTCGAGGATCAACTCGCTTCGGAGAAGAAATGCGGCCATCTCGGCGGCAAGGTGCTGATTCCGACGGCCGCCCATATCCGCAATCTCGACGCCGCCCGGCTTGCTGCCGACGTCATGGGCGTGGCGACCCTGGTCATCGCCCGCACCGATGCGGAAGCAGCAAAACTGCTGACGTCTGATATCGATGAGCGCGACCAGCCCTTCGTCGACTATGATGCCGGGCGCACAGTCGAAGGCTTCTATCAGGTCAGAAACGGCATCGAGCCCTGCATCGCCCGTGCCGTCGCCTATGCGCCGCATTGCGACCTGATCTGGTGCGAGACCTCGAAGCCGGATCTGGAGCAGGCTCGCCGTTTTGCCGAGGGTGTGCACAGGGTCCATCCGGGCAAGCTGCTTGCCTATAATTGCTCGCCATCGTTCAACTGGAAGAAGAACCTCGACGAGGCGACGATCGCCAAGTTCCAGCGCGAGCTCGGCGCGATGGGCTACAAATTTCAGTTCATCACGCTCGCCGGCTTCCACCAGCTGAACTATGGCATGTACGAGCTGGCGCGCGGCTACAAGCAGCGGCAGATGTCGGCCTATTCCGAACTGCAGCAGGCCGAATTCGCCGCGGAAGTGAACGGCTATACCGCCACCAAACATCAACGCGAGGTCGGCACCGGCTATTTCGACGCCGTGTCGCTCGCCATCACCGGCGGCCGGTCTTCGACCACGGCGATGCACGATTCAACCGAACATGCGCAGTTCAAACCGGCTGCGGAATGACCCGAAGAGGAGGATAGATCATGGCATCCATCGCACGCGTCCGCGAACGGGCCGAAGAGCAGGCATCGAGCATGAGCGAGGATCAGCAGACGACGATCCGCATGCTCGCCAATGACCTGCATCGGCTGAACCAATCCGTCATGAAGGCCGTCGAGGCCGGCGTTTCTGTCGAACTGGTGCGCTCGGCCCGTCACCACGGCGGCGACGGCAACTGGGGCGACCTGTTGATCCCGGTCGTCGTCACCAATCGGCACTGACGAAATAGGCGGCAGCCCGGGCACGTCGCTCGGTTTGCGCTCGATCACAGCGTCCGCGCCGCGAAAGAATGCGCGGACGTCTTATAGTCTTTCAGTATTCCCGCCTTCGGTATCAGCCGCGGCTCGGACGCTTGCCGGCGAAAAGGTCGGCATAGCTTCTAACGAGCTTCGTCATGCGGTCGGCGACCGTGCGGATCTCCGGGCGATGGCGATCCTCGGCATTCATGACGATCCATTGACGATGACGCAATTCCGGCAATTCGCCGCCTTGGCGCTGCAATTCGGGATGGAGATCGCCGACGAAACAGGGAAGCACCGTCTTGCCGGCGCCGGCGCGCACCAGATCCGGCAGCGAGCGCGGCCGGTTGACGGTGGCGACGATATCAGCCGCGGCATGGGAATGCGGCCAGCGCAGATAGGCCGAGATCGCCTCCTCCTCGCCGACGGCAATCCAGCGCTCGTCGGTCTCGACTGCGTTTCGCCTGACATAGACGGCGTATGCCACCTCTCCAAGCTGTCGGGCGGCCAGATTGGGTTCCTCCGGCTCGAAAGCGCGAATGCCGATGTCGCTCTCGCGATAGGCAAGGCTTGCCCGCGCCTCGCCGATGGTGAGCGCAATGGCGAAGGCATCGCCCGGCATGCGGATGGCAGCGAAATTCTCCGTCAGAAGCCAGGCGACCCAGGTGCCTGCAGTGATCCTGACTGTCGTGCCGCCCTCCCCGGACTGCCGCCAGGCTTCGACCTTGCGGGCGGCGGCCTCCATTTCCTGAAGGTGATCGAGCAGCGCCTGGCCATCCCGCGTCAGCCGATAACCTGTCTGGCTGCGGGAAAACAGGGTGCGGCCGACCTCCTGTTCGAGATCGAGCATGCGTCGGCCGATGGTCGCGGGGCTAAGACCGCTTGCGGAACTCGCCCCCGTCAGGCCGCCGAGCCGGGCCACCTGCAGGAAAAGCTGATAGGAATCCCAATTCGCGTTTTTCATCAGTGAAAAACATAGCGTGGATTTCCCTGTTTATGAAGAGAAATTCGATGCTTAAATCAAGAGATGTCTTTGAGTAGGAAAGGACATCCCATGATCGACATGATCACCATCGCAGGCGTGCATGGATTTCGCCACCATCGCCCGCCGAGCAACAGCAAGGCGGATGAGGATCGATTCTATGACGAGTTCGGAGACAAGGGCACCATTCGCTTCGCCGCCTGGCTGACCTCGCTCGACCTCATCATCAGGCGCGTGGTGTCAAAGCGCCGCAAAGCTGCAGCGCAGTCTTGCGGCAGTCGCTGCCGGGTTCCTCAGGCGACTTTCCTTACGCCGAGGTGAGCGGCCGCGGGCTCGGCGCCAATACGGAAGCGTTCGATCAGCGCCATCAGCGTATCGGCCTCGCCGGCGAGCAGACGGCTTGCCTGCGTGGTCTCGGCAACCATCGACGCGTTCTTCTGGGTCATCTGGTCCATAGCGTTGACGGAGCCGTTGACCTCCTGCAGCGCGGCCGACTGATCGCGGCTGGCAGTGGCGATGGTCTCGACATGGCCGCTGATCGCGATGATCTCCTGGCTGATCGAGGCAAGAACGCCGCCGGTCTTCTGGACGAGTTCCGAGCCTGCCGTCACTTCCCGGCTCGACGTTTCGATCAACGACTTGATCTCGCGCGCCGCATCGGCCGAACGCTGGGCGAGTTCGCGGACTTCCTGGGCGACGACGGCAAAGCCTTTGCCCGCCTCGCCGGCCCGCGCCGCTTCGATGCCGGCATTCAGCGCCAGAAGGTTGGTCTGGAAGGCGATATCGTCGATCACCTCGATGATCTGCTCGATACGCTTCGAGGCCCCTTCGATACGCTCCATGGCGGCGACGGCATCGCCAACCACGGTGCCGGAATTGTCGGCCGTCTTCTTGGTCGCGGCCACGACGCTGTTGGCTTCGCGGGCACGCTCGGCGGAGGAGCGAACTGTCACTGTGATCTCCTCAACCGCTGCGGCGGTCTCCTCCAGGCTCGCCGCCTGCGCCTCGGTGCGCTTCGAAAGCTCGCCGGCGGAGGCCGAAACGGCGCTGCTGTTGCGCTGGATCGTCGAGGCGCTGTCGCGAATGCCGGAGAGCGTATCCTGAAGCCGCAGCAGCGACGCGTTGAAATCGACGCGCAGTTGTTCCAGCCGGCCGATAAAGGGCGTGCCGATCGTTTGCGAGACATCGCCCTGGGACAGGCGTCCGAGGCCGGCCGCAAGCTGGCTGACGGCAAAATCGATCTGGCTGTCGAGCGAGCGCTTGTCGGCATCGTTGCGGGCGCGTTCCGCGTCGCTCAAGGCGCGCTGTTCGACTGCTTCGGTTTCCAGATCGCGCCTGGCGCGGGCGCTGTCGCGGAAAAGGGCCAGGGCTCGGCCGATATCCCCGAACTCGTTCTTCTTCTCAAGACAAGGGATCGTCTCTTCGAGATCGCCCGAGGAGATCGAGTGGACGCTGGCGGTCAGCGCCTGCAAAGGCTTTACCGACAGGCGGATCGCATAAAAGGCGAGAACACCGACGAGCAGCATGACGATGGCGCCGATGCCGAGAATCAGGATCTGCAGCTCATTCATGCGTTGGTAATAGAATTCCATCGGAATGCCGATGAAGAGAATACCGACATTGGCATTTGATGCGTTCTTGATCGGGAAATAGCCGGTCATGAACTTGCGGCCGAATAGCTCGGCCGGGCCGTAATAGGCCTCACCCCTGGCAAGAACCGGCTGGGCCGGGTGCTCGGCTGCGAGCTTTGTGCCGACGGCGCGCTCGCCGTTTTCTTTCTTGACGTTCGTGGAGATGCGGACGTAGTCGCTGCCCTGCTTCTGGAAAATGGTCGCTACGCCGGCGATCGACTGCGCGGTGCGATCGACAAGCGAATGATCGGCAAGGGCCGGAACCGCATCCTCGGTGACGGCGGAGAGCTGATTGTCCTTCACTGCAATCTTCGCCGCCGGATCAGCCGCGCCGTAAAGGACAGCCATGGCGCGGGCGGCATCCCTGGCGTCGGAGACGGCCCCGTCCATCACATAACGGCTGAGATTGTGATAGGTTGCGCCGACAATGGCGGCCGTGCTGATCGCCAGCAGAAAGAGCGTGATCGCAACGATCTGTCGCACGATAGACGTAGAAAAAAGGCGCAGCATCGTAACCCCCGGCCGGCATGACAAATGCTAAATTAAGCCAAAAGCGTTAAGGAAAAATTTTCCGTAAATCAGAGCGGCGGGAAGCGCGATTCTGCACACAAAAGAAAACGGCCCCGGGAAGAGCCGGGGCCGTTTGGATGAGAAGGATCGCGATCAGGCGGCGCGATAGACCTCGGCTTCGGCCGCCTCGCCGTGGATCTTGAACTGCTGGATCAGACGGCGCAGCGCGTCAGCCTCGTCGGCCAGTTCGCGGCTGGCGGCCGTCGTCTCCTCGACCATGGCGGCGTTCTTCTGCGTCATCTGGTCCATCTGATTGACCGTCGAGTTGACGCTCTGCAGCGCGTTGGACTGGTCGTGGCTGGCGCGGGCGATCATCTCGACATGCTGGCTGATCGTGACGATCTGGGCGCTGATCTTCGCAAGCACGGTGCCGGTTTCCTGGACGAATTGCGAGCCGGAGCTGACCTCGCTGGTCGACTTGTTGATCAGGCCCTTGATCTCCTGCGCAGCCGCCGCGGAGCGCTGGGCAAGTTCGCGGACTTCCATGGCGACGACGGCGAAGCCCTTGCCGGCCTCGCCGGCGCGGGCCGCCTCGATGCCGGCGTTGAGCGCCAGCAAATTGGTCTGGAAGGCGATCTCGTCGATGACGCCGATGATCTGCTCGATCTGACGCGAGGCCTCCTCGATGCGGCCCATGGCGTCAATCGCATTGCTGACGACGACCGCGGAGTCGTCGGCGCTGCGCTTGGCCTGGCGGACGATCTGGTCCGCGTCCTTGGCGCGTTCGGCCGACGAACGGACCGTGACGGTGATCTGATCGACGGCTGCGGCGGTCTCTTCGAGCGAGGCAGCCTGCTGTTCCGTGCGCTTGGAGAGATCCTCGGCCGAGTGGGCCATCTGGTTGCCGTTGCCCTGGATCAATTCGACGTTGTCGCGGATCTGGCTCATTGTTGCCTGCAGGCGCAGCATCGAACCGTTGAAATCCTGACGAAGTTGTTCGAGTCGGCCGATGAAGGGGGTATCGATCGTCGTCGAGATATCGCCCTGGGACATGCGCTCGAGGCCGGCCGCAAGTGCGTTGACCGCGAACTCGATCTGACGGTCCATCTCGCGCTTTTCGGCATCGTTGCGCTGGCGCTCGTGCTCGGCGGCAGCGCGCTCCTCGTCGCTCTGTTCCTCGATGCGGATCTTCGAGATGGCATTTTCCTTGAAGATGCCGAGCGCCCGGGCCATGTCGCCGATTTCGTCATAGCGCTGCTCGCCCGATATGCTGGTATCCAGGGCTCCGTCGGCAATCCGGCGCATGGCGGCGGTGATCTGGCTGATCGGGCGCTGCAGCGTCAGCACCAGGGCGATGCCGCCGAGGATCGACAGAAGAATGCCGAGGCCAGTGGTCATGACGGAGATGCTGTTTGCCTGGGTGCGCTCGGTTCCGGCCGTCTGCTTCTGCAGTTCGGCGAAATCAGTGAGCTTCCTCCAGATCCCGTCGAGTTCCTGGCGCGCTGCGGCATAGGCCGTCACGCGCTCGCCGATCGTATCGACAATCTTCGAACCGCCGCCCGATATGACGTCAAGCGCCGGCTTGATCGCGTCCGATATGCCTTCGGCAAAGCCCATTCCCTTGGCGCTGGTGGCCAGCACCTCCATGTCCTTGCCGAGCGTGCCGGTCTGCTGCTGCAGACGGACCAGATTGTCCTTGCTTGAATTGGCGAGGAAATCGGAAAGGACGATCTGCAGCGCATAGACCGAATTTTCCAGGCGCCGCGTATCCTGAAGAACGGAATTGGTCTGGCCAATGCGGCCCTCGAGTTCAGCAAAACTCTGTGTCGCCTGACGCATCATTTGCGTCGCGGTCAACTGTGTATAAGTCGAGGTCTGACGGAAGCGCGAAATGAGGCGGCCGAGTTCGGTGATGTTCTCGTCGGTCGGGCTGGGCATCTGGGCGATCGCCTTAATGCCGTCGATGGTCGCTGCCAGCGCGTCGATGACATTCTTCTGATTGGCCGGAACCGAAATGGCGATCAAGCGCTGCGACTTAATGATCGCGGGCATCTGTTCGTTGATGAAGGCGATCTTTTCCTCAGGCGTCTGCGGCTTGGCGTAGCCGCTGGCCACGGTGCCGAAGAAATCGCCGCCCTTCAATAGGCGGTCGGCCGTGCGCAGCGTTATGGTGGCAGCGCCTTCATCGCGCTGGAGCGCGGTCTGCAATTCCTCGGCCTGATAGGAGACCGTGAAACGGGTGCTGATCAGGCTCTTCTGCGCCGTGTCGATCTGCTCATGCAGCGCCTGTTCCTGCTCGTGCAACGCCCAGAGCTTGTCGACGACGCCCGAAATCTCCTTGGTGCGGCTCGAAGCTTCCGCGAGGCTGTCCCGGCCGGCAGCCTGTTCACCGACCTGGTCGAGCGTCTGATCGAGCACGCCTTGCTGCATCTTCAGATCCGACAGCAGCTTGTCGCGCGCCTCGGGGCTGGTGACGCGCAGGAAATCATCCATCGAACCGTAAAGATCCTTGAACCCGCTCAGCGACTGCAGCACGCTGTTGGATATTTCCATGCGGCCCTGGAGAAGCCCGGATGCGTAAAGACCAGTCAAGCCCACCGCCGAAATGGTGACGACAAAGGGCAGAACGAAGATCAAAACCTTGGTCTTGATCCTGAAACGGGAAAGAATCTTGTCAATCAACATGGCGTTCCGGGCCTTTCATACACTACTCCTCCCGCCGGCAGCCATAAGGCGCGCCAGCCGAGTGCACATCGAATTATTCTATTTCCATCGGGGGACCTGGAGGCCAGGCGGCAGTCATTGCCGGTTCATGTCCAAGCAGAGTTGGAAACGCCCAAATAATCGCGGGCAATAGTGTCAGATTAGATATTAATTTTCAGATAAGCGGTAATGGTGACTTAAGCCAAGGCGGTGAAATAATTGCAAATTATGCACCGCGCGGACGCAGTGTCGCGATCGGAGGCCGGCAAGTTTGCTTTCAGATGGGCGGGCAGGATCAGATGAGGTTGGCTAGCAGCAGCGCCAGGCTGGCGGCGGTCGCGCCGGCTGCGAGCATCAGGTATCGCAGGGTGGCGATGCGGGCGTCGGGTTTTGCCTGGGCGATTGCGATGGCGCGGGCGCGTCGTGCGTTTCTGTTCATGCTCGAAACCTCACTCTTATGACACAACAGTCCAACAAAAAGGCCTGCCGGTAAAGCTTAATTTGGGAAAAGCTTTCAGAGCCGGCAATTGAGACAGGATGGCGCACCTCTCTTAAGAAGTCTTGAATCGTTATTGCGGATATTTCTAAGCAGATTCGCCGGCGGCAAAGCCGGAAGCCCAGGCCCATTGGAAATTATAGCCGCCGAGCCAGCCGGTGACGTCAACACATTCACCGACGAAATAAAGGCCGGGAACGGTCTTTGCTTCCATGCTGCGGGAATCGAGGCCCGCGGTGTCGATGCCGCCGAGCGTCACCTCGGCAGTGCGATATCCTTCCGAGCCGGATGGTTTGATGATCCAGTTCTGGGCGCAGGCGGCCAGCCGCTGCAGGGCCTTGTCCGGCAGGTCGGCCATATTACCGGCGATCTTTTCCCGCTCGACGAGAAACTGGGCCAGCCGCTTCGGCAGGATATCGCCGAGAGCTGTCTGGGCCGACTGGCGGCCATTAAGCCGCTTCGCCTTCTTCAAATGCGCCGATATGTCGACATCCGGTTCGACTGCAACGACGATTTCATCGCCCTCCCGCCAGTAGGAGGAAATCTGCAGGATGGCGGGGCCGCTTAAACCCCGGTGGGTAAACAGCAGCGCTTCACGGAAGGCAGTGCGGCCGTGGCGGATTTCGGCGGGGGCAGAGATGCCGGCAAGCGGCGCAATGCTTGCAAGCATGCCTGGATCCAGCGTCAGCGGCACGAGAGCCGGGCGGGTTTCGAGCACGGTGAGGCCGAACTGTTCGGCAAGGCGATAGGCAAAGCCGGTGGCACCCATCTTCGGGATCGATTTGCCGCCGGTCGCCACGATGAGAGAGGATGCCTCGAAGACGCCTTCGCCCGTGGAGACGCGGAAGCCTGCCTCCCTCCTCTCGACGCCGGATACTTCGGTGCCGAGATGCAGGCCCGCGCCGACCGCGCGCATCTCGTCCAGCAGCATACGAATGATGTCCTTGGCGTTATCGTCGCAGAACAACTGACCGAGCGTCTTTTCATGCCATGCAATGCCATGCCGATCGACCATGGCGATGAAATCGGCGGGCGTGAAACGGGCAAGCGCCGACTTGCAGAAATGCGGATTGGCGGAAAGGAAATTCCTCGGTCCGGCATGGATATTGGTGAAATTGCAGCGGCCGCCGCCTGATATGCGGATCTTCTCGCCAGGCGCCTTCGCATGGTCGATGACCACGACCGAGCGGCCGCGTTTGCCCGCGCGAATGGCCGCCATCATGCCGGCGGCTCCGGCGCCGATGACGATGACGTCGCTTTTGTGCTGCAAACCTTTTTCCCCGATCCAACCGGCGTCTTCTTTTCCATCAAAGGACGAAAGTCAACGTTCTCAACCCCTCGCCAATTGGCAAACTCCGGCTATGATGGCGCCACGATCAACCAAACCGGTGTGTCATGTCCCCAAAAAAGACGACGCTGAAGCCTGCCAGAAACGTACCCGCCTCGACCAAAATACCCCCGGACCCCGGATCCCTGCGCGGCGTTGCGAACTGGAAGGAAGCGGCGCAGTGGCTGAGGGCTAGGAGCATCGAAGACATCGAATGCATCACGCCGGATCTTGCCGGCGTTCCGCGCGGCAAGATGATGCCGAGTTCCAAATTCACCTCCAACACCTCACTGGCCCTGCCTTCGGCGATCTACCGACATACGATTTCAGGTGAGTATCCGGAGGAGACCGAGAGCTTCCGATACGAGCCGCGCGACAGCGATCTGAAGCTGATGCCGGATCTGTCGACGCTATCGGTCGTGCCCTGGGAGACCGACCCGACGGCGCAGGTGATCTGCGATATCGTCGATTCGGATGGCGGGGAAGTGCCCTATACGCCCCGCAACGTCTTGAAGCGGATCATGAGCCTTTATCATGATCGCGGCTGGAAGCCGATCGTCGCACCCGAGATCGAGTTCTACCTGGTCGCCAAGAATGACGACCCCGACTATCCGCTGCATCCTCCGAAAGGCCGCTCCGGCCGCTCGATCCTCGGCGGCCAAGGCTATTCGATCGCCGGCATCAACGAATTCGACGAGCTGATCGACGACATCTACCATTTCTCCGAGAAGCAGGGACTGGAGATCGATACGCTGATCCACGAAGAGGGACCGGCGCAACTCGAGATCAACCTTCGCCACGGCAATCCGATCGAGCTTGCCGACCAGGTGTTCCTGTTCAAGCGCACGATCCGTGAAGCGGCGCTGAAGCACGACATCTATGCGACCTTCATGGCCAAGCCGATGCAGGGCCAGCCGGGATCGGCGATGCACATCCACCAGTCGGTAGTCAATGTCGAGACAGGCAGAAACGTCTTCTCCAATGCGGATGGATCGGCCTCGAAGGAATTCTTCCATTTCATCGGCGGCATGCAGAAATTTGTGCCGAGCGCGATGGCGATGCTGGCGCCCTATGTGAATTCCTATCGGCGCCTGCAGCCCGACATGTCCTGCCCGGTCAACAACGCCTGGGGCTACGACAACCGGACGACCGCCTTCCGCGTTCCGGTTTCCGATCCGCAGGCGCGGCGGGTGGAAAACCGGCTGCCGAGCTCGGACGCCAATCCCTATCTGGCGCTCGCCGCCTCGCTTGCCGCCGGCCTGCTCGGCATCATGAGGCAGATCGAGCCGACGGCGCCGACCGAGGATTCGGCCAATGAGGGCTCGATCGACCTGCCGCGCGGCCTGCTGGAAGCCGTGGCGCTGATGGAGGACGAGCCCGCCTTCGAAGAGGTGTTCGGCAAGCAGTTCATCGGCCTTTACGCCGGCGTCAAGCGCGGCGAATTCGAGACCTTCATGCAGGTGATCAGTCCCTGGGAGCGGGAGTTTCTTCTGCTCAACGTGTGAGCGATATCATGGCATCGCAGGCGATGTGGCAGAGCCCGATTGCGCCCGGGCTATCCTGGTATCAGGCAACTGTCGGGGAGCGGCCGACCTACGCCGCTCTCGACGGCTCGAGAACATGCGACGTTGCAATTGTCGGCGGCGGCTATACCGGCCTGCAGGCCGCCTACAACCTCGCCAAGTCAGGCGTTTCCGTCGTGCTGATCGAGGCCTGGCGCTTCGGAGACGGAGCGTCGGGGCGCAATGGCGGCCAGCTCGGCACCGGCCAGCGATGGTGGCCGGAAGAGCTTGAGGAAAAGATCGGCTACGAACGCTCGAAAGCCCTGTTCGATGTCGCCGAGGCGGCCAAGCGCCATCTTCTCGATTTCGCCCGGGAACACCAGATCGAGATCGATTATGTGCCCGGGCAGCTCAACGTCGCGCACAAGGCAAGCTACGAACGTGACTACCGTGAGAATGCCGAAATCGCCGCTGAGCGCTATGGCTACCCGCATTTGAGCTTCATGGATGAGAAGGAAACGCAGGAGCGGCTCGGCTCGAAGCGTTTCCACTGCGGCGTGCGCGATGTCGGAACCGGCCATATTCATCCGCTCAAGCTGCTCATCGGGCTTGCCCGGGTGGCCGCCAATGCCGGCGCGTCCATTTTCGAGATGACCCAGGCAAAGGCGATCCGCCAAAGCGGCGGCAAGGTGACGATCGAAACCGAAAAGGGCACGATCACCGCCGACCGGGCGCTGATCGCCTGCAACGGCCATATCGGCAATCTTGAGCCGGTGACGGCAAGTCATGTTATGCCGATCCGCTCCTTCATCGGCGCCACTGTTCCGCTCGACGGCTACCCCGATGTGCTGCCGGGGGGCGAGGCCGTCGCCGATTCGCGCTTCGTCGTGCGCTATTTCCGCAGATTCGAAGGCCGCCTGCTGTTCGGTGGGCGCGAGGCCTATACGGCGGACAATCCGCGGGACATATCGGAGCATATCCGCCGGCAGATCGCCGAGATCTATCCCGACCTGAAGGATATCGAGATCACCCATGCCTGGGGAGGCAGCGTCGGCATCACCATGCCACGCCAGCTTTTCGTGCGCGAGGTGATGCCCGGCGTCACCTCGATCGGCGGTTATTCCGGCCATGGCGTCATGCTGTCAAACTACTGTGGCAAGCTCTACGCGGAAGCGGTGCTCGGAAAATCCGGCGATCTTGATCTGTTCAAATCGCTCGACATTCCCGCCTTTCCCGGCGGAGCCCGGATGCGGGCGCCGTTGCTTTTCCTGGCCTTGTCGTGGTTTGCGCTTCGCGACAAGTTTTAGGCCGATTGCGGATTTCCTCTTTGCGGAATTCGCTCTAAAACCGGTGCCCGACAGATTCATTGCACTGCACACTGGCTTTTTTAAATCGATTAGATTAAAAGGGCCGCCAACCAGCCTGATTGAGAGACAAGCTCATGAGCAGCCAGATCATTCCCGTTGAGCCTTTTGATTATGTCGTCTTCGGTGGCAGCGGCGACCTTGCCGAACGTAAGCTTCTGCCTGCGCTCTACCATCGCCAGATCGAAGGTCAGTTCACGGAACCGACGCGTATCATCGGCGCCTCGCGCAGCCCGCTTTCGCATGAGGAATATCGCAAGTTCGCCAAGGATGCGCTGAAGGAACACCTGAAGAAAGGCGAATACGACGACGCGGAGGTCGAAAAGTTCTGTGCCCGCCTCTACTATGTTTCGGTCGACGCCCGCACTGACACGGGCTGGGATCAGCTGAAGAAACTGCTTGACGAAAGCAGGGACCGGGTGCGCGCCTTCTATCTGGCGGTTGCGCCCGGCATCTTCGGCGATATTTCCCAGAAGATCCATGACCACAAGCTGATCACCAAATCGACCCGCATCGTCGTCGAGAAGCCGATCGGCCGTGATCTGGCCTCGGCGCTGCAACTCAACGACACGATCGGCCGCGTCTTCAAGGAAGAGCAGATCTTCCGTATCGACCACTATCTCGGCAAGGAGACGGTGCAGAACCTGATGGCCTTGCGTTTCGCCAATGCGCTCTACGAGCCGCTGTGGAACGCCAACTATATTGATCATGTGCAGATCACCGTGGCGGAATCGGTCGGCCTCGAAGGCCGCGCCGGCTATTACGATACGGCCGGCGCGCTGCGCGACATGGTGCAGAACCACATCCTGCAGCTGCTCTGCCTGACGGCGATGGAAGTACCATCGTCGATGGATTCGGAAGCCGTTCGCGACGAGAAGCTGAAGGTGCTGCGCGCCCTGAAGCCGCTCGATGCCTCCAATGTCGAGCAGGCGACGGTCCGCGGCCAGTATCGCGCCGGCGCTTCGGGAAGCGGCCCGGTCAAGGGTTATCTCGAAGAGCTGGAAGGCGGCGTCTCGAACACCGAGACTTTCGTCGCCATCAAGGCCGAGATCAATAACTGGCGCTGGGCGGGCGTTCCCTTCTACATCAGAACCGGCAAGCGGCTTACCGGACGCATGTCCGAGATCGTCATCACCTTCAAGCCGATCCCGCATGCGATCTTCGACCAGGCGGCCGGACGCATCGTCGCCAACCAGCTGATCATCCGCCTGCAGCCGGATGAGGGCGTCAAGCAGTCGCTGATGATCAAGGATCCGGGTCCGGGCGGCATGCGGTTGCGCAACGTATCGCTCGACATGAGCTTCGCCCAGGCGTTCAATGTCCGCAATCCGGACGCTTACGAGCGCCTGCTGATGGACGTGATCCGTTCCAACCAGACCCTGTTCATGCGCCGCGACGAAGTCGAAGCCGCCTGGAAATGGGTGGATCCGATCCTCAAGGGTTGGGAAACGACCGGCCAGCAGGTGCAGGGCTATACAGCCGGCACCTGGGGCCCGAGCCAGGCCATCGCGCTGATCGAGCGCGACGGCCGCACCTGGCATGACGACATCTAGGACGACATCGATGGCCTCAACCCTGCATTCCTTCGCCAGTGCCGCCGAACTCGCCGGCAGCCTCGCCGATAAGGTTGCCGATACGCTCTCGGCGTCCATCTCCGCTCGAGGTGCGGCGTCCATGGCCGTTTCCGGCGGTTCGACGCCGAAGGCCTTCTTTCAGGCGCTTTCGACACGCGACATTGCCTGGGACAAGGTGACGATCACGCTGGTGGACGAACGTTTCGTTCCGGCCGATAATGCCCGCTCGAACCATCTGCTGGTCGATACCAATCTCTTGCAGGACAAGGCGAAGGCGGCGCGTTTCGTGCCGCTTTACCAGCCGGCATCCTCAGTCGAGGAAGCGGCACGGCTTGCGACGGAAAAGAGCGCCGAAATCGGCATCCCCTTCGACGTGGTGATCCTCGGCATGGGCGGCGATGGCCACACGGCCTCGTTCTTTCCGGGCGGCAGCAATCTTGCCCAGGCGCTCGACGCATCGACGCCGCGCGGCGTCATCCCGATGGAAGCGGAAGGAGCCGGCGAGCCGCGCCTGACCTTCACCTTCTCCAGTCTTCAGGATGCCGCACTCCTGGTGCTCCATATCGAGGGCGAAGGCAAAAAAGACGTTCTCGCCAAGGCGGAAGGCAGCGGTGACGAGGCAGAGATGCCGATCCGCGCCGTTCTGCGCCGGGCCACTTCCCCGGTCGAGATTTACTGGGCTCCCTGATCGGCCCCAGACCCGGATCCGGATTCAGGCCGGAACCGCCGAGAGAGATAGAGACAACGAATAAGGCAGGGATTTTCCATGTCCGCTCATGCACGCATTTCTGCGATCACGGATCGCATCGTCGAACGCTCGAAGCCGACCCGCGAGCGCTACCTGGACCGCCTGCGCGCCGCAGCTTCAAAGGGTGTGCAGCGCTCGGTGCTCGGTTGCGCCAACCTCGCCCACGGCTTCGCCATCTGTTCCCCCGCCGATAAGGACGCGCTCGCCGGTGACCATGTCCCCAACCTCGGCATCATCACCGCCTATAATGACATGCTCTCGGCCCACCAGCCGTTCGAGACCTATCCGGCAATCATCCGCGAGGCGGCCGCCGAGGCTGGCGGTGTCGCCCAGGTGGCCGGCGGCGTGCCCGCCATGTGCGACGGCGTCACCCAAGGACAGCCTGGCATGGAGCTCTCGCTCTTCTCGCGAGACCTGATCGCCATGGCCGCGGGCGTCGGCCTATCCCACAACATGTTCGATGCCGCCCTCTTCCTCGGCGTCTGCGACAAGATCGTGCCGGGCCTCGTCATCGCGGCCCTATCCTTCGGCCATTTGCCGTCGATCTTCGTTCCGGCCGGTCCGATGACGACGGGATTGCCGAATGACGAGAAGTCGCGCGTGCGCCAGCTCTTTGCCGAGGGTAAGGTCGGCCGCGCCGAGTTGCTGGAGGCGGAATCGAAGTCCTATCATGGCCCCGGCACCTGCACTTTCTACGGCACCGCCAATTCCAACCAGATGCTGATGGAGATCATGGGTTTCCACATGCCGGGATCCTCTTTCATCAACCCCGGCACGCCGCTGCGCGAAGCGCTGACGCGCGAAGCCGCCAAGCGGGCGCTGGCGATCACGGCACTCGGCAACGAATTCACGCCGGCCGGCGAGATGATCGATGAGCGCTCCGTCGTCAACGGCGTCGTCGGCTTGCATGCGACCGGCGGCTCGACCAATCACACGCTGCACCTCGTCGCCATGGCGCGGGCAGCCGGCATTCAGCTGACTTGGCAGGACATCGCCGAGCTTTCCGAAATCGTGCCGCTGCTTGCTCGCGTCTATCCGAACGGGCTTGCCGACGTGAACCATTTCCAGGCGGCCGGCGGCATGGGTTTCCTCATCAAGGAACTCTTGAAGCACGGGCTGGTGCATGACGACGTTCGCACCGTCTTCGGCCAGGGCCTCGAAGCCTATACGGTCGATGCCCGCCTCGGCGAGAACCGCACCGTGTTACGCGAACCGTCGCCGGACAAGAGCCACGATCCGAAGGTGCTTGCCAACATCGAGACACCTTTCCAGGCGAATGGCGGGCTGAAGATGCTGCGCGGCAACCTCGGCAAGGCGGTCATCAAAATCTCGGCCGTCAAGCCGGAGCGCCACGTCATCGAGGCGCCGGCGATCATCTTCCACAGCCAGCAGGAACTGCAGGACGCCTTCAAGGAAGGCAAGCTCAACCGCGATTTCGTCGCCGTCGTGCGCTTCCAGGGGCCGAAGGCGAACGGCATGCCGGAGCTGCACAAGCTGACGCCGCCGCTCGGCGTGCTGCAGGATCGCGGCTTCCGCGTGGCGCTCCTGACCGACGGGCGCATGTCCGGCGCATCCGGAAAGGTACCGGCGGCGATCCACGTCACTCCGGAAGCCGTCGATGGCGGCCCGATCGCCCGCATCCGGGACGGCGACATCATTCGCCTCGACGCGATCAAGGGCACGCTCGAAGTGCTGGTCGACGCCGCCGACATGGCCGAGCGCGAGCCGGTGAGCATCGATCTCTCCGACAATGAATTCGGCATGGGCCGTGAACTCTTCGCCCCCTTCCGCCGCGCCGTCGGCGCTTCCGATCAGGGTGCGAGCGTGCTCTTCCACTGAGCATGAACGCCCGGAGCAAACAAAAACCCGCGGGGTGCGCACGAAGCACCCCGCGGGTTTTCTGTATCAGGTCCGGTGATATCCTTAGGCGCGGATATCGAGAACGTAATCCTTGTGCGCCGGGTGCGTGCTGTAGACGAAGATCTTGTTGAGTTCCTTCTGGGTCAGCAGTCGCAGGAAGCGCACCTCGATCGTGTTGTTGGCATTCACCTTCATCAGCAGGCAGCCGACCTTGGTGATGCGGGCATCTGGAATATCCAGATAGAACTGCTTCGGCAGGTTGAACTGGGTCAGGATGGCGAGCGTCGCGCTGCTCATCGAGATGCGGACGATATCGCAGCGGCGCGAAGCCGCGTGCATGACACCCTTTTCCGTATATTCGATGCGCGCGGCATTCATCGTGTCCTCCATCTTGAACCGCGCCTCGCGGTCATACATGAAGGATTCTTCCTTGCTCAGGAAGTGAGATCTTGGCTGTGATGGATTGGAAGCGGCCACTGCTTGTCCCCCTCGTAAATTGATGAGGAAAAGTTAGCAGCCGATCTTTAACAGAAAGTGATAATCCGGCCCGCCAAGTATAATTCTCGGAATTATTCCCCCAGAAATGGCTACCTCATTTCCGGTAAGTATGGCCGGTCGCGTCAAAGAGATGCAGCTTCTGCCGATCGGCGGCAAAGCGCATCTTCTGGCCCTTATGGACATCGTAAATGCCCGGCAACTTGACGACGATCGGCTCACCGGGAACCAGGCCCTCGATATAAAGCAGCGTCACTTCGCCGAGCGCCTCGACGATCGAGACTTCGCCCTCGAAAACATAATCGCTCCCATCGGCGATCCTCAGATCTTCGGGACGAACGCCGAAGCTCGCCTGTTTGCCTTTCTCGGAGGCTTCGGTCGCCACATCTAATGTCACCGACATGCCGCCGGTCAGCGTCACGGTCGTCTGGCTGCCGGTCCCGGCGATCGTCGCGGGAATGATGTTCATGGCGGGCGAGCCGATGAATTTTGCGACGAATAGGTTGGCGGGACGCTCGTAGAGCTCCAGCGGCGCGCCGACCTGCTCGATATTGCCGGCCGAGAGGACGACGATACGGTCGGCGAGCGTCATCGCCTCGACTTGGTCGTGGGTGACGTAGATCATCGTCGTATCGGCCATCTGCTCGTTAAGGCGGGCAATTTCGATACGGGTGGCAACGCGCAGCGCTGCATCGAGGTTGGACAGCGGCTCGTCGAACAGAAAGACCTTGGGATCGCGGCAGATGGCGCGGCCGATCGCCACGCGCTGGCGCTGGCCGCCCGACAACGCCTTCGGCAGGCGGTCGAGATATTTGGTCAGCTGCAGGCTCTCGGCCGCCGCGCGGACACGGCGGTCGATCTCCTGTTTGCTTTCGCCGGCGATCTTCATGCCGAAGGCCATATTGTCGTAGACGGTCATGTGGGGATAGAGCGCGTAGGACTGGAAGACCATTGCGATGCCGCGCTTCGATGGCGGCACGTCATTGACGAGCTGGCCGTCGATATACATCTCGCCGCCGGTAATCGCCTCGAGACCGGCAATCATGCGCAGAAGCGTGGACTTGCCGCAACCGGACGGACCGACGAAGACGATGAATTCGCCCTGCTTGATATCGAGGTCGATACCATGGAGAACATCCACGGAACCGTAGGATTTGCGGATGTCCTTCAGTGTCAGTCCAGTCATTTGTCACTCCCCTCCTGATCCTTAAGCGAGACGGGCGAAATACGCCCCCCAGGCCGGAATATCGATCTTGTCGCCATAGTTGTTGCTGGTAAAGCCATGGCCCGTCAATGCCTGCCACTCTCCCGCAGGCAGAGTGACGCCGGTCTCGGCCGGGCTCATGTTGAAAATGCAGAGCAGCTTTTCATCGCCGTATTCGCGGGTGAAGACCAGGCTGTCGCCCTGCGCCTCCTCGAATTCGATTTCACCCTTGGCAAAGGCCGGATGCAACTTGCGAAAGGCAATGAAGCGGCGATAGTGCTCCAGCACCGAAGTCTCGTCGCCCTGCTGGACGTTGACCGCGCGCAGGATGTGCTCGACCGGTACCGGCAGCCAGGGCTTGACGGTTGAAAAACCGCCCTGGGCGACGTGGCTGTCCCAGACCATCGGCGTGCGGCAGCCGTCGCGGCCCTTGAACTCAGGCCAGAACTGAATGCCATAAGGATCCTGCAGATCCTGATAGGCGAGATCGGCTTCCGTCAGCGCCAGCTCCTCGCCCTGGTAGAGGCAGACGGAGCCGCGCAGCGTCAAGAGCAGCGAGGCATAGAGTTTGGCGAAGGCGTCGTGATCGGCGACCAGCCCGCCCCAGCGGCTGACGTGACGCATGACGTCATGATTGGAGAAGGCCCAGCAGGCCCAGCCATCGGGTGCGGCAGCTTCGAAATCCTCCATCACCTCCTCGACGCGCTCCGGCGTCAGCGGATCGGGCGCCAGGAACTCGAAGGCATAACACATGTGCATCTTGTCATTGCCGGAGGTATATTCGCCAACGATTTCGAGGCCGCGCTGGCTGTCACCCACCTCGCCGACGGCGGCGATTGCCGGGAACTCTTCGAGCACGGCGCGGAAACGCTTCAGGAAGGCAAGGTTCTCCGGCCGGTTCTTGTCGTAGATATGCTCCTGGAAGTTATAGGGATTGACCGCCGGCGCCGTCGAGGCGTTGCGCCGCTCGGGCGCAAGCGCCGGGTTGTCGCGCAAGAGCGGATCGTGGAAATAGAAATTGATGGTATCGAGGCGGAAACCGTCGACGCCGCGATTGAGCCAGAAGCGCACGACATCGAGCAGACGATCCTGCACTTCCGGGTTATGCAGGTTCATATCCGGCTGCGAGGTCAGGAAATTGTGCAGGTAATACTGCATGCGCGTCGGGTCCCACGCCCATGCGGAGCCGCCGAAGATCGACAGCCAGTTATTCGGCGGCGAGCCATCGGGTTTTGCGTCGGCCCAGACATACCAATCAGCCTTGGCATTGGTCTTGCTGGAACGGCTCTGCACGAACCAGGGGTGCTGGTCCGAGCTGTGGGAGATGACGAGGTCGATCATCACGCGGATTCCGAGGCGATGGGCCTCTGATATCATCGTGTCGAAATCCACCAGCGTGCCGAAGATCGAATCGACATTCTCGTAATCGGAAACGTCGTAACCGAAATCGCGCATCGGCGAGGTGAAGAAGGGCGAGATCCAGATCGCGTCGACGCCGAGGCTCGCCACATGCGGCAGGCGGGCGGTGATGCCCTTGAGATCGCCGATGCCGTCGCCGTTCGAATCCTGGTAGGAGCGCGGATAGATCTGATAGATCACCGCGCCGCGCCACCAGTCCTTGTCGGCGGTCAAGATCGATTGGGAAGCCACGTTCATGAGATATCCTGTTCGTCACATTTCGGGGGATTGTCAGCCGCCCTTGACCGAACCCGCCAGCAGACCACGCACCAGATAACGCTGCAGTCCGAAGAAGACGAGCAGCGGCACGACGATAGTGACGAAGGCCGACGCCGTCAAAATCTCCCAATTGCCGCCGCGCGAGCCGAGCAGCGCGTTCAGCCTGCCGGTCAGCACGAGGTGATCCTGATCGGTGCCGAGGAAGACCATGGCGACGAGCAGGTCGTTCCATACCCACAGGAACTGGAAGATGGCGAAGGAGGCGAGTGCCGGGAAGGACAAGGGCAAAACGATACGGGTGAAAATCTCGAAGTCGCTCGCGCCGTCGACGCGGGCGGATTCGATGATCTCCTTCGGCAGGCCGGCAATATAGGCCCGCAGGAGAAAGATGGCGAGCGGCATGCCGAAGGCGGTGTGCGCGAACCAGATGCCGGGATAGGTCTTTGACGGCTGGCCGAGCATATTGCCGATCTCGTTGTAGAGGCGAAGCAGCGGAATCAGCGACATCTGCAGCGGCACGACGATGAGGCCGACGACGAGCGCAATCAGCAGCGCGCGGCCGGGAAACTCCATCCAGCTCAGGGCATAGGCGGCAAAAGCGGCAATCAGGATCGGGATGATCGTCGCCGGGATCGTCACCGTCAGCGAATTGATGAAGGACTGGCCGATGCCTTCGCCGGTCAGAACCGTCCTGTAGTTCTGCAGCGTGAATTGCGGCGGCGCCGAGACGGACACGTAGATGCGCCGCGGCCGCTCGTCAGGTGAAAAGGCCGTGTTCTTGGTATAGCGATAGCTGCCGTCGCTGTTGATCTGCAGCATTTCGCCATCACCGAGATCGGCGGTCTCGCCGGCTTCGAAAGCGGCCGGCTGCTGCACGCGGTTGCCGAAGGCTTTTACCGAGCGGCCGGTCTGCCCTTCCAGCACATTGCCTGAAATGACGTAAGTGGCGCCTTCCTGCTTTTGCTGATCGGGCGTGCCCAGGCGGACGGCGACGGTCTGCGTCGAGCCGACAAAGGCCGTCCACCATCCGGAGACGACGATCTGGTCCTTGTCGCGCAGCGCGCTGACGAAGATGCCGAGCGTCGGGATCAGCCAGATGATGACGATCAGCAGAACGGCGAGGTGAACGAAGAGACGGGCGGGACCGATCTTGAAGTAGCTTCCGACAGCGGTCATCTCAATGGCCCTTCAGTTCGCGGTTGGCACGGCGCACGTTCCAAATCATGATCGGCGTGACGGCAAGCATGATGATGATGGCGATGACGGCGCTTCGGCCGGAATCGCCGCCGCCGCGGAACATCCAGTCGAACATCAGGTTCGCCAGCACCATTGTCTGCCACTGGCCGTTCGTCATGGTCAGCACGATGTCGAAGACCTTGAGGACGAGGATGGTGATCGTCGTCCAAACCACGGCGATGGTGCCCCAGACCTGCGGCACCATGATGCGCCAGAAGATCTGCCAGCCATTGGCGCCGTCGATGACGGCGGCCTCGATCGTCTCTTCCGGGATGCCGCGCAGCGCCGCCGACAGGATGACCATGGCGAAACCGGTCTGGATCCAGATCAGGATGATCATCAGGAAGAAATTGTTCCAGAAAGGAACCGAGATCCAGACTTCCGGCGTGCCGCCGAAGAGCTGGACGATGGCGTTCAGCAAGCCGATCTGGACGTCGTTACCGCCGCGATATTCATAGATGAATTTCCAGATGACCGATGCGCCGACGAAGGAGATCGCCATCGGCATGAAGACGATGCTCTTGGCGATATTGCCCCACCAGATGCGGTCTGTCATCACGGCGATGACAAGGCCGAAGAAGGTGCAGGCGGCCGGCACGACGGCAAGCCAGAGGATGTTGTTGAAGATCGACTGGCGGAATTCGCGGTCCCCAATCGCCCATTTGTAGTTGGCAAGGCCGACGAACTGCAGACCGGTGCGGTCGTAGAAGGAGAGGATGAAGGTCGCGACGACGGGATAAACGAGGTAGACGAAAAGCAGGAACAGCGCCGGCCCGATGAACAACCACGGCCGGATCAGTGCGCGCCGGTTGAGGTTGCGCGATGCGGCGCGGATGTCGCCATCCTTCACCGGCAGAGCCAGATCCAGAATCTTGTTCGAAAAATAGAAATAGGCCGAGCACGCGACAACGGCCACGACCACGACGCCCAAAGCGGACACTATCTGCAACAGCATTTCGCCCTCCCCTGCTTCCCCTGATTTCATTCCGACCGGATTTTATTCTGACGGATCAAGGCCGGCCACCGTCAATCTGTTTGATTGCCCAGTCACAATATATCCCGCGAAGGCCGGGCTCTTTGAGAACCCGGCCAGTCACGAGGCCATGCCGCCGGCAAACCGGCGGCATCGTATTAACGATTATTTGATGCCGTCCCAGGCGCTCTGGATTTCGCCGGCCGCCTCTTCGGCAGTCTTGCCGCCGACGAAATCGACCATGCCCGTCCAGAAGGCGCCTGCGCCGATCTTGCCCGGCATCAGGTCGGAACCGTCAAAGCGGAAGGTGGTGGCCGACGTCAGGATCTCGCCTTCCTTCTTCATCTGCGGATTGGCATAGGCCTCCGTGCTGACGCCCTTGTAGGGTGTCAGGAAGCTCGACTGCGCCATCCAGACCTCGTGTGCGATCGGGGTCTTCAGGAAATCGATGAAGGCGCGGGCCGTCTTCGAGTCCTTGGTGATCGAGACGAGCGTGCCGGCGCCGAGCACCGGTTTGCCGAGTTCGGGATGCGAAGCATAGGTCGGCATATAGAAGAAGTCGGCGTCCTGTCCGAGCTTCGTGCCCTCAGGGAAGAAGGAGGGTATGAACGAGGCCTGATGGTGCAGGTAGCACTTCGGCGGAACGGTGAAGAGGCCCTTCGGGCTGTCGCGGAAATCGGTCGAGGCCACGGCTGCGACACCACCGTTTACATATTTCTCGTTCTTGGCGAACTTGCCGAATTCGTCGATCGCGGCAACCACGGCCGGATCGGTGAACTTCAGCTCGTTGGTCGTCCACTTGTCGTAGGCTTCCGGCGGCTGCATGCGCAGCATGATGTCCTCGACCCAATCGGTCGCCGGCCAGCCGGTCGCGCCGCCGGAACCGAGACCGATGCACCAGGGAACGCCGCCATCCTTGACGATCTGGTCGGTCAGGGCATGGAGCTCTTCCATGGTCGTCGGGATCTTATAGCCGGCTTCCTCGAAATTCTCCGGCACGTACCAGACGAGCGACTTGACGTCGGCCTTATAAGGGAAGGCGTAGAAGGCTTCCTTGCCGTCCTTGCCCTTGTATGTGCCATACCCGACCCAGCTGTCGCCGGCGCCGTAATTGTCCTTGATCCACTTGGAATTGTCGTCGCCGAGCGGCGTCAGGAAGCCCTTGCCGGCGAGATCGGCCAGCAGGCCCGGCTGCGGCAGAATGGCGACGTTCGGCGGCGAACCCGCCTGCGTGTCGATGACGATCTGCTGTTCGTAGTTTTCGGAAGAGGAGTATTTGACGTCGATGCCGGTCGCCTCGGTGAAATAGGCGAGAACGCTCCTGAAGAACGTCTCGTCCTCGCCGCGCCACGGCCCGAAGATCGTCAGCGGCTGACCCTTCAGATCGGCGTGCGTGGCCTTGAATTCGTCATAGCTCTTCCAGTTGAACTTGGCATCTTCTCCCGGCGCAAACTTCAGATCGGCCGCGGACGCAGCACCGGCAAAAAGCGTCACCACGGCAACGCTCATCAAAAATGACTTTTTCATGTGATCAACCTCCCATCACAAACTCAACAGCGCCAAACTTCTTCAACGGAAATTTTCAAAGCGCTTTGGCACCCAACTCATTCCACTTTCGGTGGATCGAAGTCAAGTCATTTCGCGAAAAGCCGCCGCAGACATGCAGAATAGTGCCGTCCACCGGTTTCTCTTGGGCAATATGGAGCGATTTTTCTTGAGTCAAGCGCGCCAACTGAATACATAATTGAAAGCGCTTTGGATGTCGCTGGGAGGCGGCTTGCCTGTCGAGGCGCCAAGCGGGCCGGGAGGAAGCATAGCAGGTGAATCTCAAACAGCTATCGGAATTGCTTGGGCTTTCGCAGACGACAGTAAGCCGGGCGCTGAACGGCTATCCCGAGGTCAACGAAGCGACCCGGGAGCGCGTGCTCCAGGCTGTCAAGGAAACCGGATACCGGCCGAACAAGGCTGCCCAGCGGCTTGCGACTGGCAAGGCAGGCTCGATTGGCCTCGTCATGCCGACGGCTCCCGGCCACCAGTCCGACGTGCATTTCGGCGAATTTCTGGCCGGGCTCGGCGAGGAGGCCGTGCGCCACGATTTCCATTTCGTCATCATGCCATCCGACCCGGACGACGAGGTGGCGGCGCTCCGGCGCCTTGCGATCAGCGGCAATGTCGATGCGCTGTTCGTCGCCTATATGCGCGGCCACGACCCGCGGCTTCCCATGCTGAAGTCGCTCTCCATGCCCTATGTCGTGCACGGTCGCTCCTTCGGCGCGGAGCTGGACTATCCCTATCTCGACATCGACAATGAAGGGGCCTTCTACGACGCAACGCGGCTCTTGCTACAGCTCGGCCATACGCGTTTTGCTTTGATGAACGGGCCGATGCATCTCGATTTCGCCATCCGCAGAAGAAACGGCGTCATCGCAGCGCTTGCCGAACGCGGCCTCACGCTTGAGGAGGATTGCATCAGCCACGCGCTGATGACCGACGAACAGGGGCTGCTGGCGATGGAACGGTTCCTGCAACTGCCGGAACGGCCGACGGCGATCCTCTGCTCCAGCACGGTGATGGCACTCGGGGCGATCCGCTCGGTCAACCAGGCGGGATTGCGGCTCGGCGAGGACATTTCACTGATCGCCCATGACGACGTGCTGCCGCTCTTGAAGCCGGAAAACTTCTCGGTGCCGCTGACGACGACGCGCTCCTCGCTGCGGGCCGCAGGCGTTCGCATCGCGCAGCGGCTGATCGGCACGGTGAAACAGGCCGGCCCCTTTCCCGAACAGGAGCTGTGGAAAACCGAACTGATCGTCAGGGCCTCGACCGGCCCTGCCCCACAGCAGCCATAATCAGAACTGCGGCGGTGTCTGCCCTGCAGCGCGATGAGCGGCGATGACGGTGTTGGCCATCAGCATAGCGATGGTCATCGGCCCGACGCCGCCGGGCACCGGCGTGATGGTGCTGGCGACTTCGGAGACTTCGCGGAAGGCCACGTCGCCGACGAGCCGGGTCTTGCCCTCGCCTTTCTCAGGAGCCGGGACGCGATTGATGCCGACGTCGATCACCATCGCGCCGGGCTTGACCCAATCGGCCTTGACCATCTCCGGCCGGCCGACGGCGGCGACCAGGATATCGGCATTGCGGCAGACCTCGGCGAGGTTCCTGGTTCTGGAGTGAGCCATCGTCACCGTCGCATTGGCGTTGAGCAGCAATTGCGCCATCGGCTTGCCGAACAGGTTGGAACGGCCGATGACGACGGCATTGAGCCCGGAGAGATCCTCGCCATGGGTGCGGCGGACGAAGACCATGGCGCCGGCCGGCGTGCAGGAGACCAGACCGGTCTTCAGGTCGCCGGTGGCGAGCTTGCCGGCATTGACGACACTGAGGCCGTCGACATCTTTTTCCGGCAGGATCGACTGGATGATCGGCTCACTGTCGAGCGGTCTCGGCAACGGCAACTGCACCAGGATGCCGTGGATCGACGGATCGGCATTAAGCGTGGCGACAAGCGCTGCGAGCTCTTCCTGCTTCGTGTCCGCCGGCAGCGTGTGCTGCACGGACTTGAAACCACATTCCTTGGCCATGCGGCTCTTGGAGCCGACATAGGCGTGGCTTGCCGGATCGTCGCCGACGATGATAACCGCAAGGCCTGTCGTAACGCCGCTCATCTTTTCCAGCGCTGCCGTCGCACTCTTGACCGTCTGAATGACCGATGCAGCTACGTTCTTGCCGTCGATTACTGTCGTCACGCGTCTCTCCGCCCTGTTTTGCGTCAATCTAGGAATAGTTGACGAGCGTCAAATGCCCGCTAACGCCCTATCCTGTCGGAAAGCGGCAAGGCAATATCAAATTTGCAAGGAAATGGGTGCTTCAGCGCCGCGGTTGCCGCGTTTCCATCACATGAACCCGAAGCCGGTCCCGCAGGCCTGAGATTTCGGAGCGCAGTAGCGCGATCTCGTCGACCGCCGCCGGGGCTGGCACGGGCAATGGCGGCGGAGAAGCAACGGGCGGAGATGCCGGCAACTCCGTTGCAGGAGACGCGACGGATTTGCGCAAGGACAGCAGGAAAGCCAGGGCAAGACCGATTGCCAGGCCCGTGGCGGCGCCGGCCAGAGCGCGGCCGGTCAGACCACTCTTTGCCGATACCGCCGATGTCAGCGGCGGTTTCAAAACGGTGATATGGCCGTCGCCGGCTGTCGCCGATGCGGACGTCGCATCATCCAGGCGCGAGCGGGCGGCATTCGCCTTCTCGCGCAGCTCGGTCAGCCGCGACAGATCGACGCCGGTATCCCGGCTCTGGGCGATCAGCGTGTTGCGGCGGTCGTTGAGGCCCTTGCGTGCATCGACCGCAGCCTTGGCGGCGGCATTGGCGACCTGTGCGAGCCGGGCAAGCTCCCTGCCCATGTTCTCCTTGAGGCCGTCGGTTTCGGCCTGCTGTTGCAACAGGCGCGGATGACGCGGGCCAAGCTCAGCCGAAAGCTGCGCAAGCGTCGTCCTGGCGACCGCATATTTGTCGCGCCAGTCCTGCATCGCCGGCGAGAGCATGTCGGAGGGCACGGAACCGTCCAGCACGCCGGCAAGCTTCGCCGCCTTCAGCCGGTCGGCCTGCGCCTTGGCCGCGAGAATGTTCTGGTCTGCCTCTTTCAGATCGGCATCAAGCCGGTCGATCTGGCGGCGAAGATCGATCGCCACCTTGACGTTGCCTTCGCCGCTCTTTGCCGTGAAGGCGGCAAGCTCCGCCTGAGCCTCGTCATAGGCCTTGCGCAAAACCGCGTCGGTTTCGGCGTTGCCGCCGCGTGCGTCGCCGCCCGCTGCCTCGGCCAGCCTTGCGGCGATGCGGGTGGATTTGGCGCCGTCGCCGGTCGTCACCCGCACCCGGATCGTGCCGGCGGCGGCATCGGGCACAATCTCGACTGCACGTCTCAGCGCGACCTCGGCGCGCGAGGCCGGATCGGCGGCAGCACCGGTCGCCGAGAGAAGATCGAGCGCAACGGCGAATGCATTGGCGCCCGTGCCGACGAATTCGGGATCGTGATCGAGCTTCAGGGTGGCGACTGTCGACGCAGCCACGCGCGCCGACAGCAGTCCCTTCGCCGCAGCCTGCGTGAAAGCGGCGCGGCTTGCGGCATCCGTTCTCACAGCAAGCGTCGTTTCGGCGCGGTAGAGGACGGGCGCAGCCGGCATCAGCATCGGCAGGCCGGCGCCCAGGATCGTTGCGGCAGCGACCGTTACCGCAAGGCCGGCCCTGTCCGCGCGGCGTTGCAGTGCTGCCGGGCGGGGATCGAGCGTTTCCTGATGAATTGCGGCAAGCGGTTCGACCGAAATCGCCGGCTCTCCGGCGGAAGCCACCGGCTCCTCATATCGCGCTGATTCCGGCGGAAGACGATGGCCGACATCATTGGCAGCCCGGAGGCGGTTGCCGAGAATTGTTTCGATGCGGTCGACGAGCGGCGCCTCGGGCGCCGCCCTCATGCGCTGCTCTTCCAGCACGCGGCCGATGGCGCGCAGCAGGTCGGCTTCGGGCGGGGCGATATCCGGTCCGTTTGATCGGGGCGGCCGATAGGGATTGTCATGGGCGCGCGGCCTTGTGGCTGCGTGATCGAGAAAACTACTTCTGGCCCTGCTATCGTACATTTGCGCCACATCTCATGCACATGATGGCCGAGTTTACTCATCCGCATGCGAAGCAGATGATTAAGTCACTCTAAATATTCATGGCAAAGAAATGGTTAACCGCAGCAGGCAAGAATTGCGGTCCGATTCTCGATAGCGCTGCTGCGCGTCAAACGCGCGGACACTCCAGGCTCAGCTCGCCTTCTTGCGATCGGCCGCCGGCTGCACGACGCTGCGGGCCTCTTCCGGATGGCTGAGCATTCTTTCGCGCCGGCGGAAGCGGTAGCGCAGGACATGAAAGAGGAAGACCGGAATGCCGACGATGTAGCGCCGCCACAGGCGCGCGGGCTCCTGTATCAGGCGATAGGCCCATTCCAGACGCATCATCCGTACGGTCTTCGGCGCCCGCGGCACGGCGCCGGACACGAAGTCGAAGAGCGCGCCCACCGTCAGCACCAGGCGCGCATGGTCGGCACGAATATTGTCATGAACCCATTTCTCCTGCAGCGGCGTCCCCATGCCGACGATCAGAATATCGAGTTTCTGGCGCTCGACCTCCTCGATGACATCCGTGGAGTCGACCTTGTCGAAAAATCCATCGGAAATAACCACAAACTCATGCCAGGGCGTGTGCTTGCGGAAATTTTCCGCCGCCGCCTCGACGACCGAGCGCTTGCCTCCGATGAGACCGATGCGGCGCGGGGTCTCCATGAAGGTGAGCAGGGCCGGCACGAAGTCGGTGCCGTTCAGATTGGCGGGAAATGGCCCACCATGGGCGATCTGCGATGCTATATTGAGGCCGATACCATCCGGCAGCACCAAGTTGTGCGACATGATCCGGTAATATTCATCGTCGCGCAGCGCCGTCAGCATGTTATGGGCGTTGACGAAGCAAACCACGGTCTGGCCGACGGGAATGGACGCCAGCTCGTTGATAAAAACGAGGGCATCGTCCCAGCCGAGATCGCAGACCGGCAGATCGAAGATCGTCCGCCGCGACGCAAGCACCGCGAAGTTTGCAATCAAATTCATTCCTACCTCCTGCCGAGGGTGCCTCATGCGCCCGAAATCCCGGAAAACAAGCCCATATTTCCGCACCCCGGAGGTCTCGAAAGAACCGGTCGCGTCACGCATGGACGGCGTCGCCCCGATCGCGGAAAACGGCGCATGCCAAGCTGTGCCACCTGATATAGCAGGACGGTTTCAAACAACCCTTAGGAAAATTCCTTGGATTTTGATGCTCGCATAAGTAGTTTGTTAACCAAAGGCGGCCCAACGACAAACGGCGCCCGAAGGCGCCGTTTGTGCATCGATGATCGGTTGCTTCAATGGGCGGGCGGGGCCGATGCTTCCTCGGCTGGGGCGCCCTCGACGATCTTGACCGGTGCGCCGAGCTTCTTCGGTTGACCGGCCGAATTTTCCTTGACCTCTTCCTTGGAGAGATAATCGAGCTGCTCCAGCATCACGTCAGCGACATACTCGCCGCCGAGGCGCTCGTTCATGCCCTTCCTGATCTCATCGCGAAAGGCTTTCGGGTCGAAGGATTTGATGTGGGCAAGATCGACCATCTTGTTGCCGACGAGCAGGCTGAAAAGTTCGTCGGTCGTCATCTCGGTGAGCGGCAAGGTCACGCCCTTCAGCATGTCCTTCTTCATCATGAAGGAAATGCGGCCGAGAAAATAACCGGTGATCGCACCGTCGCCGATGACCGGCACAGTGATCGTTTCACCCTTCACCAGTTCGAGCGCGCTCTGCTTGGAATCCGTTGCCGCGGGTGCCGGCGCCGTCGCCAGGTACACCGAAAAATAGACCGAGGCCAAGGTGATGGCGCAAACCCAGATACCGGTAAGGACGAGCTTGACCATCAGTTTCCACGCGCGGCGAATTGTTCCTGGGAATAGGTGCCGTCGGCGTCGGCGTCCTGAACCGCATTCTTCAGGAGGTCGGCCACGGCACGAACCGCTTCGAGATGCGCCTCGACACGCCTGGCGTTCAGAACCAGTTTCTTTTTCAGGCCGTGCAGCTGATCGAGATGGGCAGCGGCAAGCTCGGCCGGATCGGTATCGCGGAAAAGCATCGACAGCTCGTAGAGGCAACGGCTCTTGTGCGCGTTGGAGACCTTGAGATCAAATTGCGGATCGTTGCCGATCCGGGTGTTCTCATTGTCGATGATCATCTCGAGGCGTCCGAGAACGGATTTGATCCTGTATTCGTTCGAAACTATTTCCATTGTGTCCTCGATTATGTGTCGCTTGCTGTCTTGGAGTCGGCGGTCGGCGTGCCGAAGGTCCTGCGCTGGAAGTCGTCGATCATGCTGAGCGCTGTGTTGCGGTCGCGATCATCGGTCGAAGCGTTGACGATCTTGCCTTCCTGGCGGCGCAGCTGCTCGCTGTACATCTGCTTGGCGATGCCGATGCCGTCGCCCTTGGCCATGGTGTTGCCGAGCTGCTCGGCCATCATGCCCTTCCAGATGTCGCCGGTCGCGCCCTTGCCGTAAACGTCTTCGCTCTCGCTCGGCAGCATCGACTTGACGAAGTTCTGCAGCACCATGGCCTCGAACTTCCGGTAGCTTTCCGGAACCTCCTCGGCCTTGGTGCGGTTCTGGATGTTGGAGAGGCCGCTCTTCTGGCCGATATGATCGAGAACGTCGACCGTATTGGAGAAGCCCTTGCCGTTCTCGGCGAGGCTCGTCGCGGCAAAGGCCGCACGGTTTGCCTTCAATTTCTCCTGGGCTGCCTGAACCTCCATGGGGTCGGCAGCTTTGACCACGTCCAGGACCAGATCACTGGGGGGCGAAATAGCCACGTTACAATCCTCTGAATTAAGATCGCAACGATTATGGTTTTTGAAGCTTGCTGGAGGCTGGCGTTGCGAATTGCTGATCGATTACATCGTAAACGGCATTGTCGTCGGCCTCGCGGCGCTCAGCGTCCAAGGCCTCTTTCATGCCCTCTTCGAGCCGATCGGCCTTGGCGCGCTCGCGCGACAGCCGCATCTCGTGGATCTGCTGCATGCCGGTCAGCTGCTGATCCTTGATGGTGAGCCGGCCGAATCGATCGGCATAATTCTGCGAGAAAGCGTGGTGGACGGGATCCATCGAGCCAAGCGCGACGATGACATCGTCCATCGCCGCATTGACCTCGATGCGTTGACGGCTGGTTTCGGCCAGATCGTTTTCCGCCATCCTTTCGATATGCCGCTGCACCGACAGGAGACGCTTGAGCTTCTGGGAGCGGCTCTTCTCGATCATGACAGCCTCATCGCCCGATATAGATCGAACTGAAGGCTTGGCCGAACTGGCTGACCAGCGCCGCAATCGAGATGTAAAGAAGGAAGAGCCCGCCCATCAGGAGATAGGGCGTGGAAATGAAATAGACCGGGATCTGCGGCGCCAGCTTGTTGATGAAGCCGATCGAGACGTTGAAGATCATGCCGTAGATCAGAAAGGGGCTCGACAGCCGCAGCATGATGTAGGTCGTCTGCTCGAGCGTGTCGGTGAAGGAGATCAGCGTCGCGCGCATCTGCACCAAGCCGCCGAAAGGCATGGTCGTGTAGGAATCGATCAGGGCGCGGAAGACGATGTGATGGAAATCCATGATGAAGAGAATCATGATGCCGGCAAAGGTGATGAAGGCGGAAAGGCTGGTCTCGGGAGTGTCTTCGATGACATCGGCCGAACCCGGTTGGGTATAGCCGACCATCATGGCGAGGATCGTCGCAGCGAATTGCATGCCGAGCGTATAGAGTCTGGCCAGCATGCCGTACATCACGCCGATCAGTGATTCGCTGAAGATCAGGCCGATATAGGTCGCGGATCCCGTATGAACGGCGGGATAAACGGTATCCCAGAGCAGCGGCATGACGGCGATCGACAGCGCGAGAGCAATGAAGACGCGCAGCTGCTCAGGCACGCGCGCCGAGGAAAAACCCGGAAGAACCAGCACACAGCCGCCGATCCGGCAGAAAACCAGAAACAGCGCAAGAACCGTCCCTTGCGGGTCTGTTATCATGAAATCGAGCCCAAAATCTTTATCTCGATGCCCTTGGCCAATTCGACATGCGACAGGACCGGGAGCGTGGCGAACAGCCGTTCGATGATCATGCGCACATAGGAGCGTGTTTCCGGCGACGTGACAAGGGCGAATGGCAGGCCGCGATCCATGAACTCACGGATAACTTTGCTGGCCTGCTCGCTGAACTCCTCCAGGCTGCGCGGATCGATGTCGAATTCGATCACCTCGCCCTTGGCATCGCGCTTCAGGGCCTGGTGGAAGGCGAGATCCCATTTGCTGCCGAGGCGCAACACACGCAAGACGCCATTATCGGCGAGATCGCCGCAGAGCTGCTGGGCCATGCGGATGCGGACATGCTCGACGATCTGCTCGGTCTTCCTGACATGCGGGGCAAGCTCGGCCACCGCTTCGAGAATGAGATGCAGGTTGCGGATCGAAACGCGCTCGGCAAGTAGGAGCTTGAGCACCGCCTGCAGGCCGGAATAGGACATGTGCGATGAGCAGATCTCATCGGCAAGCTTCTTGTATTCCGGGTCGAGGCGGTCGATCAGCACCTTGACGTCCTTGTAGGATAGAAGTTGCGGCAGGTTGTTGCGGATGACCTCGCTCATGTGCGTGAGCACGACGGAGACGTTGTCGATCGGCTGGAAGCCTTCGCGTTTCAGATCGTCGGCGAAGTTTTCGAGGATCGAGACGGCCGGCATTCCGAAAGCAGGTTCGCGGATTTCGTCGCCGGGAATGCTCGGCTTGCGACCGGCGCCGGTGACGACCAGGACTTCACCTACGCGCAGCAGGTTGGATGCGACCGTCGTGCCATGGATGCGGATCTGATAGGACTTCTCGGGAATGGCGATGTCGTCCGTGACCTTGATTTCCGGCACGACGAAACCGTATTGGGTGGCGAACTTCTTGCGCATCTTGCCGACGCGGAACGCCAGCTCCTGGTGAGCGCCGAGCAGGCGGGTCGACACCATCTTGCCGAGCGCGAGCTCGATCTCGGAGGTGCGGAGCACCGACTTGACCGAATCCTTCTCCAGCTCCTTGCTCTGGACGACCTTCTTTTCCTCCTGTTCGCGGCGAAGCTTGTTTTCAGCCTCGACCTGCCGCGGAATGAACCAGGCGCCGAAGGCGAGAAGACCGCCGAGGACGGTGAAGGGAATGGTCGGCAGGCCCGGCATCAGGCCGAGAACGAACATCAAGACGGCCGAGACGGAGAGCGCGCGGGGATAGCCGCTCAGCTGGTTGACGACAGCCTGGTCCGTGGAGCCGGTCGTACCGCCGCGTGACACGAGAAGGCCGGCTGCGAGCGAAACGATGAGGGCCGGCATCTGCGAGACGAGGCCGTCGCCGACGGAGAGCTTGACGAAGACGTCGGCCGCTTCGCCGATCGGCATGCCGTGACGGAAATAGCCGATGATTATGCCGCCGAAGACGTTGATCGCGGTGATGATGAGGCCGGCGACGGCATCGCCGCGCACGAATTTCGACGCACCATCCATCGCCCCGAAGAAGGAGCTCTCCTCTTCGAGCTCCCTGCGCCGGCGCTGGGCTTCCTTTTCATCGATGATGCCGGCCGAGAGATCGGCATCGATCGACATCTGCTTGCCGGGGATGGCGTCCAGGGTGAAACGCGCGCCGACTTCGGCGATACGCGTGGCACCCTTGGTGATGACGATGAAGTTGATGGTGATGAGGATCAGGAAGACGATCAGCCCGATGACGAAGTCGCCGGACATGACGAGACTGGCGAAACCGGCAATGACGCCGCCGGCCGCATCGTGGCCTTCATTGCCGTGGGACAGGATGACGCGGGTCGTCGCGATGTTGAGCGCCAATCGTGTCATCGTTGCGATCAGCAGAATGGTCGGAAAAGACGAGAAATCGAGCGGCTTCTGAATCCATAGCGCGACCATCAGGATCAGCACCGAGAAAGCAATCGAGAAGGCCAGCCCCATATCGATCAGGAACGGCGGGATCGGCAGGAAGAGAATGCAGATGATGCCGATGATGCCGAGGGCAAAACCGATATCGCGCAGGCTCGGGGCGACTTTCGGAAGGGGGAGTGCAGGTGGTTGCGCCATGACGATTCCGTCTCTTCATGAGAGGAGGCGGACATGAGTCCGCCCAATTCGGATCGAGAATTAAATGGCGAAGCTTGCGCGAAGGTGGCTCAGAAACCCGACTGAATGCGCGAAAAGACCAGATTGGTGAAAATGGAGATCTGTGAGCCGACGAAGGGGGCGGTGATTCCGACCACGACCAGCACCGCGACAATCTTCGGCACGAAGGTCAGTGTCGCTTCCTGCACCTGGGTCAGCGCCTGGATCAAGGCAATGACGAGACCCACCACCATCGCAGCGAGAACCGCCGGACCGGAGGCAATCAGGACCGTCCAGATTGCGGCCTGAAACAGATCCAATGCATCAGCTTCATTCATCTGAAGGCAACCTCATATCGCCTCGAAGCAGCCCCGCTATGACAGGGCTGCGATTGATCGGCATTGTCAGGTGCGCTGGCGCCCCTTTGCGTCAGGAGCTGCTGCTCGGCGCCTCGTCGGCGACAGTGATTCCCGCCTGCACGAGTATCTTATCGCCATCCGTGGTCGTCGCAATGATGCCGTCGGAATAAACCTTCACGGAATCGATGACGCCTTTGACGGTGCCGTCGGCGCTTTCCATATATTTGCCGACATAGCTGCTGGCCTGGGTCAGGCTCGAACTTGCCAGGAGTGTATCCAGCTTGGTGTTAGTCTGGATCGTCTGCTCGACCTGCGAGAAGGTGGCAAGCTGAGCGACCTGTTCGCTTGCATCCATCGGATCGGTCGGATCCTGGTTCTTCATCTGCGCGATGAGCAGCTGAAGGAAGTTGTCGTAGTTCAGCGTCGCCTTGCTCTGAGTTGAGCTCGAGCTCGTCGTGGTCGAACTCGTCACGCTTGACGTTGCGTCTACCGCCATGGTGCGATCTCCCTGCGAATCTGCTCGACCATCGTCGGCGGCAGTTCGTGATTGTTGAGGATATTGTCTTCGATCGCGTAGAGACCGCGGATCGCCTTCAAGGCGTCGAAGGCGCGGCCGGTCGACACAAGCGCATCGATCCGCTTCAGCTCAGCGAGGATCTCTTCGTTCTTGAAGCAGGTGAGCAGCATGGTGATCGACTTGCGGAACATCGCCGTCGAGTGATCCTTGCCCTCGGGATTGATGAGGATCATCTGCGCGATGAAATAGAGCTGACGCAGGGGCGTCGTTGCGCCTTCCGGCTGGAGAACGTGATTCTCGAGAAGGAATGTCACATCGTTCAGGAATTCCAGCGCGACCTTGCGGTCGACACGCAGGACGGCGCCGTTGATGAAGATTCTTTCTCCGGCTTTCAGAGAAATGCGAAGTGTACTTTTCATTTAAGTCCATCCCTGATGATGGTGGTAACGTCGATGATGCCCTGGTAGTTATTAGACAGACGTTTTCTGATCCTGTCGCATTCCTTCAATATCCAGATCGCAATCGAGATGAGGTTAGCCCTGAGCTGGATATCCAGCTGGTTTTCCGGATGTTTCAGATCCTCGATAAAACTGATCCACACCCGGCGCGTATAAAACAGGGCTTCGATGGCTTCCCGACCATATTTTTCCTTGTCGCGCGCCAACGACAGCAGCTCTATGGACCGGTCAAGAACTTGCCATTCCCGCTCTTTCGCGTCGGCCACCGAGTCCTGCATGACTTCGGCATATGAGAACTGATACATTCATGCATCCTTCTTTATTGCGCGCCTTTGCTCATCAAAGGTAGTTCACAAGACTCAACTGCTGGATCTTCGAGACGATCGTGTAAGCGGTTTCAAGCTGCGTTTCCAAAGTCTTGACGAGAGTCGAAGCTTCGTACGGGTCGACGCCCTGAAGATCGACCAGCTTGTTCTTGATGATGTTCGACTGAGCGTCGAGAGCGTCATTGGACTTCTTGACGCGCTCCTGGGAGAGGCCGAGCTGGCTTGCCTGCGTCACGAGACCGCTTGTGGCTTTGGCCGTGTAGCTGATGGCCTGCTTGGACACCGTCGTCATTGCATCGGTGCTGAGGTCCTGCCCGAGCAGCGCGGTTGTCATGACCGAGGCAAGCGCCATATAACGCATGCCTTCGGAATTGGCATTGGTCGAGGATTCGATCACTTCCGAGTTGCTGATGCGGCTCGTCATATTCTGGCTCGATGCCTGCGACCAGCCGGTGGTCGTGTTGGTCCAGTTCGCTTCGCTGAACATCGGCTCAACCGTCGTCGTAATGAAGGTCTCCATTTCATCACCGGTGAGGTCGCTAACGCCCTTGCCGAGGCCGGTCGCATAAGTGTTCAGCGCAGTAACGATGGCGGCGCTCGTAGCGGTCGTCTTGTCGGTCAGCGGCTGTACGTCCGTGTTGATGCCGGAGAACAGATATTCCCCGTTCACCATGGTATTGGCCGTATCCATCATGGTCGAAAGTGCGCTGGTCGCCGACTGAATGGCGACGGTGACGCTGCCCGGATCGTGGCTGCCCTGCAACGCCGTCAGCTTCGAAACAAGGCCATCGCCCACATCCTTCATCTTGGAAAGACCGAGCTGCGAGGATTCCATGCGTGCGCTGACAAGCGAATTGCTTGATTTGATCGAGTCTATTCTGTCGGTCTCGCGAGTGAAATCCACGCTCCTGGCCGCATTGCCGCCGAGCGAGACGCCGATATCCGCATAGACTCCCGTCGTTGCTTCCATCGTCGCCTTCGTCATCTGGTTCTGCGCCTGACGGATCGTCAACCGCATCGCATTTTGAATGGCCGAACTTGAAATAAATGAGCTCTTCATGGCTTAACTCGCAATATCCAGCAATGACTTCAACATTTCGTCTACGGCGTTCAGGATCTTGGTCGCCGCTTTGTAGGACTGCTCGATATCGAGGAGCAGCGTCAGCTCCTCGTCGAGGTTGACGCCGGTCTCATTGGAATAGGCTTCGTCGGAGCGCGACAGTGCCGCCGAGGTGTTCTCCGCCGCCGTCGTGGCGTTGCTGCGGTACTGCTCGAGCCAGCCGAGGGAATTCGTGGCATATTCCATGATGCTGACGTTGGAATCGATGCCCGTCGTGGCGTCGAAGCCGACCGTCGTTCCCGTTGCCGGGTCGAAATCCATGTCGGAGCCCAAGGCAGTATAAAGACTGTCGAGGTCCGTCGTATAACCGCTGAGGTGGGTCGGATTGTTGACGACGCCGTCGGCGTTGACGCCGCCATCCCGCAGGCGCATCGGGTCGCCGCCCTGCGAGGTGATGACGGTGCTGCTGACGGTGATGGTCGAAGCCATGCCGGCAACAGCAGAGCTGCCGGCCTCCACCGTGTCGCCGCTCCAGGTGAAGAGACCGGTCACGTAGGTCGGGGTGCCCGAGATGCTCTGCTCTTTGAAGAGCGAGACCAGGCCGCGAGCGATTTCATCGAGCTGCTTCTGAAAGTTCGGGGCGATCTCGTCACGGACCTGCAGCAGCGACTGAAGGCTTCCCTGCCCCGTCGCCGTCGATCCGCTGCCGCGCGCAAGCGCGACACCGTCGATATAGACCGAATTGCCGGTGATGGAGGCGGTATAGACATCCTGGGACTTGAAGGTCACGGTGCGCGGAACCGTCTCGAAAAGGATCGTCCCGTCGGTCGTGCTCAGCACCATGTCGTTGTTGTCGCGCGTCGTCGCGCTGACGCCCACGATCTGTGAAATCTGCTTGAGAGCCTTCTCGCGCTCATCCAGAGCGCCGGATGCATCCGTACCCGAAGCCGTGGCGGTCTTCACCGCATTGTTGGCCGTCTCGAACTGGCTGAGCAGCGTATTCAGCTTCTCGACGTCGGTGGCGATCTGCTTGTCGGCGTTGGCGCGAACGTCCTGAACGGAAGTCGACGCGTTGTTCAGCGAGTTAGCGACGTCCTGGGCGGCGGTGATGGCGCCCTGGGCAGCGACGGTGCTGCCCGGCGTCGTGCGGAAGGCCTGAAGTTTCTGCTGGAAAACACCGAGATAGGTGGATGGCGCCGTTTCGTAATCGTTGCCACCCACGATCGATTTGAGATCCTCGAGACCGCTGAGCAGGGTCTGTTGGGCGCTGTCCTGAGAGGACGACTTCAAATACTGGCGCAGCAGGGCATCTTCCTGCGCCCGGTCGATCTTGACGACCTGTGCGCCGTTCAGGGACGTGGTGAGCATCGCCTGCCGGCGCACGTAATCCTTGTTGCCGGCATTCGAAATATTGTTCGATACGACACTGCTCTGCGTGCCGGTATTGTTGAATATTCCCTGCGCGGTATTAAGTGCTGACGTGAGCGACATGGCTTACCCGTTACCCTGATTATCTCTTGAGCCCGATTATCTCTTGAGGTTGACGAGGACGTCCATGATGTCGGACCCCGTCTGGAACACCTTGGAATTGGCGGTATAGCTACGCTGCGCTTCGATCATCTCTGTGAGCTCGCCGGCGAGGTCGACGTTCGAACCTTCGAGAGCGCCCGATTTGATGGTGCCGAGACCGTTGGTCTGCGCGAAGCCGGTGACGGTGACGCCCGACTGGCCGTTGGCGCTGTAGACGTTGCCGCTCATCAGCGTCAGCTTATCGGGGCTCGCCACATTGGCGAGCGGAATGCGGTAGAGCGGCTTTGTGCTGCCATCCTCGTATTTGGCGTAGACGATGCCGTCGCCGTCGATCGTGACGTCCTTGACCGGGCTCGCGGCCTGGCCGTTCGGCGTGCCGGTGCCGGCAAACTCGGAGGCGAGTTGGGTGAAGCCCGTGAGGTCCATGTCGATCGACAGGCCCGTCGTCGCCGTATCGTCGATCGTGACGGCGCCCGTCGAGTTGGTTATTTTTCCAGCGGCGTCGAAATCGAGCGTGGTCGTGCCGACAGCGGCGCTGCTGTAAGGGAAGGAGGTCGTGCCGCCCGTCGCCGCATCGGCGTTGCGGAAGATCGCAACCTCCCAGGTGCTGGCGGTACCGGTAGACGGCGGCGGCGTCGTGACTGAGGTCTTGGTGAAGTAGAAGTCGTACATCACCTTGTTGCCGAGACTGTCGTAGGCGACCATCGAGAACTTCTTGGTGTCAGTCGTCGTGGTGCCGCTAGCACCGTTATCGCTCGGGAGATTAGCCGTAACAACAGTGGCGTTGGAATTGAGGTTGCCTGTGAAGACACCTGAGGTCGAGGCGATGGCGGTCAGGCCACTCTGGGTGACGTTGATCGGAACGAGGCCGTCGAAACCGTTGACGACGACGGCGGGAGCGCCGGAGTCGTAGGAATAGCCCATCAGTTGGAAACCGGCGGAGTTGACGAGGTTGCCTTCGTCGTCCTTGGTGAAGTCGCCAGCGCGGGTCAGGACCGGCGTGCCATCGGCACCCTGAACGATGAAGAAGCCATCGCCCGAGATCGCAAGGTCGGTGCTGGAGGTGGTGTAGGAAATATCGCCCTGGTCGGAGACGGCCTGCCGGACGGAGGTTTGAACGCCGCCGGAATTGTAATTGCCGCCCGAGGAGGGAAGAACCAGCGACGAGAAGCTCGTCGACACGGCCTTGTAACCGGTCGTGTTAACGTTGGCGATGTTATCGGAGACGGTGCTGAGGCGGTTCGCCTGCGCATTCATTCCCGATACCGCCGTCTTCATGCTGCCGAAAATGCTCATCTGAAAACCTCGTTCTACCTGTTAAACTCGAAAGTATTTGTCGGGCCTTGCGTGAAGCTGTCTGTCATGGCGAGCAGCAGGGCCAATATCGAGGTTGAGCCGGGCGCCGCCACCCGGCCGGAAAATCAGGCCCAATCGATGCAGTAGCCGAGGAAGCGCTTGGAATCGACCGGATCGACGCCGAGCTTCTTACGCAGCTTCTTGCGCAGCTTCGAGATGTGGCTTTCGACGACGTTCTCCTCGACCTCCTCATCGAAGATGCCGTAGATGGCGTTGAAGATCTGGGTCTTGGTGACCCGGCGACCGCGGTTGGCGATCAAATATTCGAGGATGCGGCGCTCGCGCCGGGGAAGCGCAAAGACCTCGCCGTTGATCTCGGGGTCACGGCCATCCGAGAAAACGCGGATGCCACCGATATCGGTATAGTTGGCGATCGCCTTCAGCCGGCGCCGGATCGCGGCCGCTCTGGCGAGAATTTCGCGGGGATGAACCGGCTTGCGCACCACGTCGTCGACGCCGCAATCGAAAAGCGCAAGCGTGTTTTCAAGCGAGGGCTGATCGCTGACCGCAATCACCGGCGCCATCGAGCGGTCCCGGATCGCCCGGGGCAGTTCGAAGCTGCGCTGGCCTTGCCCGATCAGGAAGGCCTCGACCGCCGCAATATCCGAATCGGCGGCGGTCTGCACCCACTCGCCGAATTCCGATGGATCAAAGCCGGTGGAGGGAATGCCCTCCCGGCCGAACAGGGATGTGTATCCGTCTTTTACGAGCTCACGCTCATCAACCACTACGATCATTCGTCCGCCTCCGAATCAGCGTGGCACTTCGATGATCTATGGGTACGAATCGCACGAATCGGCGACAACTCGTTAAAGTGAATGGCAGAAATTAATAATTGATTAAGACCTGTGTGGCGATTTGATCTACATGTAGTGGCTGCGTTTGGATATCCACACAAAAGTTTCGTGGAAAAGTTAACGAGCAGTTAAATGTGACTTGCACACCGATTTGGCGCCGGATTCCTGCCACATTACGACACAGTTTCGTCATAATTCGGCACTTCCCTCTTTGGTTGAATTAATTTTGGCAGAAGTTACTCGCATTGGGAGTCCACTTGCCATAGCCGGTGGCCACCAAATTTGCGATGACGCGGCAGACATATTGCTTCTGCGCCGGGTTGTTATTCGGCCCTGCATGGTATCTTGCTACCGCCATCGTCCACGTCTCATGACGGTCATGCAGGTTGCGGAGAAACTTCGCCGCATATTCGACGTTGCGATGCGGATCGAACATATCTTCGGCGGAGGCAAAATTCTCGCCGTGATAATAGTGATTGATCTGCATGCATCCGATGTCGATGAGCTTCGCCCCGCTCCTGCGGGCGACATCGAACTGCCTCATCGCATCCTGTTCCGAGGGCGGAAAAATCGCTTTGCCTTTGACGTTCATGGCATAGGGATAGAGTGACCCCTTGCGACCGGTCTCCGTCAGGCCGACCGAATAGAGGATGCCTTCCGGGATACCGTATTTGACCGCAGCCGACTGGATTTCGCGTTCGCAGGCACCGGTGGAAGCGGCCGCCTCAGAGGTAAACGCCGCCAGCACCGCTGCTGTGAGCACCGCCAGCAGAGACGTCTTCGTTACCGGTCTCGCCTGCGCCATTGAAGCCTCCATCCATCCGCTGCGCCATCTGATTGTGGCGCTCCCGCGCCTCGCCGCCCTGCCCTTGCTGAGGCAGCGACTGCTGCTGGGAGGCCTGCCCCTGGTTGCCGGCGTCGGCCCGCTCGACGGGGGCCATGCTGATGGTGACGTTGTCGACCGCATAGCCCTGGCTGCGCAGCGCTTCGAGAATCTTGCCGTGATCTTCCTTCAGCTGCCTGTAGGCGGTGCTGGTTTCGACCTTGAGGTCCACATTCAGGGCGTCGCCGGCCAGGCGCATGGTCGCCGTCACCAGGCCGAGATCGATCGGGTTCATCTGGATCTTCAGCGTATTGACCACCTTGCCGGTGCTCGTCCATTCCGCCGCGTTGGAGAGCGCCGAACTCGGCTGCATGGCGCGCGCCCATTCGGAATCACCGGAGAGAGCGGCAGTGACCGCAGCAGAATTGGTAATCTGCGCCAGGCCGATATAGCGGCGCGTTTCGAGGACCGAGACGTTCTCGATATCGGTCTGCTTCGCACCCTCCTTGGACCCGGGCTGTTCCGCGTGAACGTCCACCGGAACGCCGCGGCCATCGGCGCGGCTGATCCGGAACGTCCGGGCGTCGGCGGCTTCGGTGTTCTCGGCGCCGGGAACCTTGATGTCATCAGCCTTGACGCTTTCGACATTGCCGCTGACGACCGCAAGGGCGTCGGATGCGTGCCCGCTCGTTTTGGCGTCGATACCAGCGGTCGTCCTCTCGGCAGATCCGGCCTGGTCGGTCTTGGTGAAGGCTTGATGGACGGCTGCAACGGCCGGCGAAGCCGTGCCATTAGCGGCCTCCTGCTTCAGCAGCCCGAGCACATCGGAGATGCCGCCGTCCTCGGCCTCACCGTCCGTATCCGCATCTGTTTTCGGGATGTCCGTCTTGACGCGCTTGACGCCCTTGGCCTCCTGCGCGGTCTCGTCCGCGGACTGATCCTTGGCATCGGGCTTGCCGACGCCGGCGGGCAATTTGAGCTCATCCTTCGCAGGCTTTGCGGCAACCTTCTCGACATTGGCGACCCTTTCCGACTGCACCTCGGCCTGCGCCTTCAGCGCGGCGTTGCCGAGATCGATCAGCGGTTTGGCGCCGCTGCGGCTACGGATCGTCCGCGCCACTTTCCCTGCATCGCCATCGGCGACACCCTGATCCGGCTGTGCATCGTCGGGTGCGTCGTCGACGGCGCTGCCGCCTGTCTTGGCAAGCACATCGGAGAAGCCGCCCTGCTGACCGGCGGGATCGCCCTTTCCCTTCGCGGATTTCGCGGCCGCAGCCGCCTCCGCACCAGAGGCTCCGCCCGAGACGCTCAAGTCCATCATTGTTCGTTGCCTTCCTGCGCCAGAAGACCATCGATCTCGTCGAGCTTGGATCGGCTGGTCGTCACAAATGCGTTGAATGAGGTGTCGGTATCCTGGCTCTGGCCAGTCGATGCCACACCTCCTGGAACAGGCTCGGGAGGCGCGCCTGGCGTCCCCGGTTGCGTGGCTATCGCCGCAGCCTTTTCAGAAGTGATTTCTTGATGAGAAGTGTTAGAATTCGATGCTTGCGTCAAGCTTGCCGGATCCGGCGCACGCAGGATCTGCTCGGCGACGGACCGCGCCGCCGCCTGCAGCGCCTGATCCCGCGGCGAAAGCGTTTCACCATCGATGCCGCTGACATTCTTCGCCGCCTGGTCGATATCCTGCGTGGGAAGGCCGGCCATGCCGCCATAAAAATCTGCGAGCGGGCCAAAGGCATTGTCGGTGCCCGCGCCAAGCAACTGCACATGTTCGACCGCCATGCGCGCCAGCTCGGGCTTGCCCGCTATCGCGGCAGCGCGGGCGATGCGCAGATAGACCTCGCGCTGGCGCGGGGCATCCATGAAGGAGAGGATATCGACGACATCCTGCGGTTTCACGTCGTGATCATGGGCGACGACGAGCTTGACGAAAAGATCGGCGAACTGACTGGCATAGGGCGAATGCAGGAAGCGCCTGGCATAACGCTGCGAATAGGCGAGCCCCTTGTCGAGCATTCCCTTGTCGACGCAGATGGCGAGGGAACGGCGCAAGGCTGCCTCCTCGACGATCGTGCCCGGCGCGGCAAGACGTGCCTGGTCGTAGAGATCAAGCGCATCTGTCGGTTTCGTGGCGATCAGCACGTTGCCGCCGATCAGCGCCAAGTATGGGCCGATCTTCTTGTCACGATATTCCCTGGCGGTTTCCTCCAGCGTCTTGGCGACGAGCAGCCCCTTGCCGGTCAGATATTTGCGCAGCACATCGGTGACGCGATTATCGAAATAGCCGTCGACGTCATGGGCGATCAGATATTCGAGCGTCTGGGGATTGCCGCCGCTCATTGTATAGATCAGCGCCGCATCGACATTGCGGTCATCATCGAAAATCTTTGTATTGGCGGTTCGCAGCCGCTCGTCGATGGTACCCAGCATGAAGCGCTGCATTTCGCCGGCCGAATGATCGCCGGCGACGACGGAATCCTGCACGAACTGCAGCGACCGCAGCATCTTGTACGGCGCAAGATCGTCCGGATCCTGCGCTTTGCCTGCGGCAGGCGAAAGCATCGCCAGGCCGAGGGCCATAAATCCGACGTAGCGATGCTGCCGACGCGCCATCCGACTATCCCTATTCCGCCTGCACCAGGATCTCGATCCGGCGGTTGGCCGAATTGAACGGGTCGGCGGGGAGCTTCAGCCGGCGGTCGGCGAAACCGGAGACCTGGGAGACGCGCGTCTCGTCCAACCCGCCGCGCACGAGCATGTAGTAGGCGCTCTGGGCGCGATCCATCGAAAGCCGCCAGTTCTCGTTCTGCCCACCCTTGTATTGGCGCCCGTCCGTGTGGCCGCGGATGGCGACTGCGCCACCCCTCTCCTTCAGGATCGTACCGATCTTTTCCATGGCGAGCACCATCTCCTGGCGCGGTACAGCCGAACCGATATTGAACATCGAATCGTCGTTCTGGTCGGAGATGCTGACCAGCAGGCCGCCTTCGGCTGCCGTCACTGTCAGGCCTTCGGCCAGCTTGCCGGCGACACCGCCGATCTGTTGCGCGATCTGCGCCTGAAGCTGTTCGGCTTCCTTCTTCTGCTGCTCGGCCCCGGCCGCCCCCTTGGCGGCTTCCTTCTGATGCTCGGCGTCCTTTCGAGCTTCCGTCTGCTTCTCCTCAGGCGCCTTGCCATCCGTCGCCTTGCCGTCCTTGGCCTGGGCGGCGCCCGTCGTCTCCTTGGTCTCCTTGGCTTCCTTAGCGGGCTTCTGATCGGTCGCCAAAGGCATCGGCTTCATATCCTCGGCCTTGGCGATCTCCGTCGTCTCGCTCTCGGTCGCCTGCTCCTCGCTTTTGCCGGGCGGCAAGGGTTTTCCGGCCGTTGTCACCTCGACCTGCTTCGTCCAGAAATCCGGATCGAAGGGATCGCGATAGGCTTGCCCGCCATCGGCGCCGGTGGCAGGGCCGGAATCGGCCGCGCCGCCATCGCCCTTGGCGCTGACATTGGCCTGCTGGCCGACCTCCTGCGCGATCTCCGCGAGTACCGAATAGGGATTTTCGAAGAAATCGGCCTCGGAATAATTGGTCTGGTCGCCTGAGGTCGATGTCTGGTCGTCACCATCGGCGGCCGACTTGCCCTCGGTCGGATTATCTTCCTTCTGTTTCGACTTTTCCTTCTTCTCCTCGCCCTCGGCATGGTCGACAGGCTTCTTCAGGCCTTTCTCCGTCGGCTTTTCGTCGGCAAGCTTGATCGGATTGAAATAGGTCGCAACAGCGGCCTTGGTCTCCTCGTTGGCGGCGTTGACCAGCCACATGACCAGGAAGAATGCCATCATCGCCGTCATGAAGTCGGCATAGGCAATTTTCCACGCACCGCCATGGGCACCATCGTCATCACCGCCGCCATGCCGCTTGACGATAATGATCTCGTTTCTGCCGTGGTGATGATTTTCGCCGTCGCTCATTCGAGAACTTTCTTCAAGCTGGCCGCCCAGGCGGACATACGGGTGACGATGACGGATTCACCGATTTCGGCGGCTAGATCGACATCGTCGGCCTCGATGTGCCGAACCGCCGCGGCATGTTCGCCGAGCTCGGCTTTCAATATGTCGAAGAGGCCGGTCGGCCCCCTGACTACGATCGGCCCGGCCGCGCCTTCGAGAATCGCTTCGCGCAGCAAAGCGGCGAGACTTTCGGCAGCCTTGGCCGCAAGCGCTTCCGTCATGACGGGTGCAATGGCTGTGGCTGCGCCGGCGCTGACCAGTTGAGCGACTTCTTCGGCGATATCGAGGACGCGGGATGCAATGACCGCCGCCGCCTCCACTTCGTAGCGAATCTTCAGCTCCTCGAGCGCGCGCGCATGGGCCTCGGCCAGAGCGCGCGCCTCGCTTTCGTATTTCTCGGTCAAATCAGCGGTCGCCGCGGCATGGCCTTGCGCATAGGCGTCGCGCCGCTCCGCCTCGATGTCGACCGGAGGTTCGCTCGGCGTCTCCGGAAAAACATCTCCGGCCAAATCGTCGATATCGATGATCGGCGCTGACGGCTTCGGTTCGCCGAAGTCCTTCAAATACCGAGAAAGCGAAATGCTCATAGAAACCATCCAGCATCCGGGAGACGTGCGGCATGCCCGCCCCCGTTCAAAATGACCTTGCGCGCGACATGTCCTTCGCAGCGAACAAGGGCTTGACCTTGGGGCCGGCATGATTTTCGGACGATGCCTTCATGCCGGAAACTAGGAAGTCAAACTTGCGCGAGGATGAATGGCGCCGCCATCGGTGATCGCGCCCAGCTCTACTCCAGCAGAATGAGGATCTTGCTTGCAGCCGTGTTGAGGATCGAGATCGCTTCGACGGCCATCTGCTTCTGGGTTTCAATCGCCTTCTGGCGGATCGAAGCCTCATCCATATCGGTATCAACGAGCGCGCCGACGCTCTTGTCGATCGAATCCGACAGATCGGCCGCGTAGTCGATCTGATCGTCGATACGCGTCTTCATCACACCGATGGAGGCGGCCGTGGTCGTCAGCGAGGAGAACAGGGCGTCGGTTACATCGAGCATGTCGACGAGCTGGGCGTCGGTGGTGTTCTTGTCGATCGCGATCTCGCTGCCTGTCGCCGGCGTGGTCGAGCCGGCGTCCAGCAGGTAATAGTTCCGCGGTCCCGTGCCGGTGTTGTTGATCGCCTGGGCATCGACCGCTTTGGTGAACAGGCCGCCGCTCGCACTGTTCTTGTCGATGAGAATGGTCTGCGACGACGGGAAGTCGATGGTCTGAGCCTGGTATTCGCCGGTCGAGGCGCGCACGAAGCCCGAAATGACCGACCATGTCGGCGGCGCGGCCTTGTCACTGTTCAGCAGCCAGTTCTCGCCTGCAAAGGACGTCGATTGGACAACGGTCTTCAGCTGATCCTTATATTCGCTGATCTCCGCATTAATCTTGTCCTTGTCGGTGCCGGTCTCTCTTGCCGCAACCAGCTTGGCGCGGATCTCGCTGACGAGATCGATCGCCGAATTCATCGCCGTATAGGTCGCATCCACCTTGGCAGCGCCGAGACCGAGCGCATCGCCGATCGTGCCGAGATTGGTGCTGTCCGAACGCATCACAGTGGCGACCGACCAGTAGGAGGCATCGTCTGCGGCCGTCTCGATCCGATAGCCCGAAGAAACTTGCTGCTGGGTCTGACTGGCTTCTTTGTTGATGCTGCGCAGCACCGCAAGTGCATTCACCGCGGCCGCGCTGGTAATCTTAACGGTCATCGACAGGTCTCGGAATAAGATGAAAGGGCAGGCCGGAATGCCGGCGGCGACTGAAGTGGCCTCATGCCTCCGGCGAAATTTCACCGGCGCGTCGCAAAAGCAAATCAACTCAAGGCGAAGTTAACTCGATATCAACTTGTTGGGCAAGAGCGGCGCTGCGAGCGCGAAAAGCGAATCATTTCGCTACTCAAATCATTGATATTAAAGAAAGAACCGCGCCCCATTGGGACGCGGTCCGGAAGGTTTTCTGCTTGCGGCCGAACGGCGGCGCAAGATTCGGTCCAGCTTCAGCGGCTGATTTAGCTGCGGAACAGCGTGAGGATGTTCTGGGCGCTGGAGTTGGCGATCGACAGCGACTGGATCGCCAGCTGCTGCTGGGTTTGCAACGCCGTCAGCTTGCTCGATTCCTCTTCCATGTCGGCATCGACGAGGCGGCCGACGCCCGAGTCGATCGAATCGCTGAGCGCTCCGACGAAGTTCTCCTGCAATTCGATACGGGTCGAAATCGAACCGAGCTGCGATGCAGCCTTGGTCATCGCTTCGAGGCCGGCCTCAATCGAGGTCAGGGCCATGGAGATCTCAGCCGAACCGAAGGTGCTGATGTCCATAGAGTAGATCGAACCGATCGTGCCGTAGGATGTGCCGATGATGCCGGAGGTCGTCTCGATCGTACCGGTCGAGGTCATGCCGAAGAGAACGTTGCCCGTGGAGCTCGTGTCCAGGACGTAGTCGGTCGTCTTGACCGAGACATTGCCGTTACCGTCGCGGACAAAGGTCGACACGACGCTCTTGGTGCCATCGGCGCCGGCGACCCAGTTTTCACCGGAGAAGGAAGCCGACTGTGCGATGCTCAGCAGCTGCTGCTGCAGCTGACCGATTTCCTCCTGGACCTTGGTCTTGTCGACGCCCTTTTCGGTTGCGGCGACGATCTTCGCCTTGATCTCACTGATGACGTCGATGGCGCTATCCATGGCGGAGTAAGCGGTGTCGACCTTGGCGGCGCCGAGACCGAGCGCGTCGGAAACGGCCGAAAGCGCCTTGTTGTCCGAACGCATGGTCGTTGCGATCGACCAATAGGCGGCGTTGTCGGACGCCTTTTCGACGCGGTAACCGGACGAGACGCGGTTCTGCGTAGCTTCGAGGCTGTCATTGATTCCGCGGAGGGTCTGAAGAGCGGCCATCGCCGCGACATTCGTCAAAATGCTGGTCATGAAATGATTGCCCCTTGTTGGCATCTGGGAAAAAGGGACATTCCGGAATGTTACCGGGAACGGGGATCAGCCTCATGCCTGTTAACCGGTCTTTAATGTCGGTTAACCCGCCGTCTCGTTGAGCTGAGAAGACAACATTATGGTTAATCAATCGTTAACGGAAATAAGAAAGCCGCGCTTCATCGAAGCGCGGCTCGAGCAGAGGTGCCCGCCGGAGACCGGCGGGCCATATTTTCTGGCGTTTATTAGCCGCGGAAGAGCGACAGGATGGTCTGCGAAGAGGAGTTGGCGATCGACAGCGACTGAACAGCCAGCTGCTGCTGGGTCTGCAGGGCGCTGAGTTTGGAGGACTCTTCTTCCATGTCGGCGTCGACGAGACGGCCGATACCGGAGTCGATCGAGTCGCTGAGAGCCGAGACGAAGTTTTCCTGAAGTTCGATACGCTTGGAGATCGAGCCGAGAGCAGCACCGGCGCTGGTCATGGACTTCAGAGCCGATTCGACGTTCGTCAGAGCGGACTGAATCTCGCCGAGGGTGAAGTTGGTGATGTCCATCGCGTAGACCGAACCGGTCGCGCCATTCGAAGAACCGAGGATACCCGTGGAGGTTTCGACCGCGCCGCCGCTCATGCCGAACAGAACGTTGCCGGCAGAGCCGCTGTCGAGAACGTAGTCGGTCATCACGACCGACACGGCGTTCGAGCCGTCGCGGACGAAGGAAGCGACGACATTCTTGGTGCCGTCAGCGCCGGCAACCCAGTTTTCACCGGAGAAGGAAGCCGACTGAGCGATGCTCAGGAGCTGCTGCTGCAGCTGGCTGATTTCTTCCTGAACCTTGGCCTTGTCGACGCCGTTTTCGGTCGCGGCAACCAGCTTGGCCTTGATGTCGCCGACGACGTCGATGGCGCTGTCCATGGCGGAGTAAGCAGTGTCGACCTTAGCGGCGCCGAGACCGAGAGCGTCGGAAACGGCCGAAAGCGCCTTGTTGTCTGAACGCATGGTCGTTGCGATCGACCAGTAGGCAGCGTTGTCGGCAGCCTTGCCGACGCGATAACCGGACGAAACGTGCGACTGGGTTGTCTGGAGACCCTGGTTGATGCCGCGCAGAGTCTGGAGGGCTGCCATTGCAGCATTATTGGTGTTGATGCTCGTCATAGTCTGTTTGCCCCTTGTTGGCAGATTTTAAAAAGGGACATTCCGGATTTTTGGCCGGCCCACAGCGATCAGCATCATGCCTGTTAACCATTCTCGTTAGGGTCAACTCGCCGTTTCGATGGGCCTAGAAAACAGCAATATGGTTAAGGAAAGTTAAATTCAAAATCGAAATTACGTAAAAATATCTGATACTTAGAGATATTATCATTAACCTTATGTTAAAACATTTCGCGGCCGGGGATGAGCCGGCCGCGAAACTTGAAAGCCTTGTGCCGACCGCTTAACGGAAGAGCGACAGGATGTTCTGCGAAGAGGAGTTCGCGATCGACAGCGACTGGATCGCCAGCTGCTGCTGGGTCTGCAGAGCGCTGAGCTTGGAGGACTCTTCCTCCATGTCGGCGTCGACGAGGCGGCCGATACCGGAGTCGATCGAGTCGCTGAGAGCCGAGACGAAGTCTTCCTGGCTGTCGATACGGCTGGAGAGCGAGCCGAGAGCAGCACCCGCGCTGGTCATGGCCTTCAGAGCCGATTCGACGTTGGTCAGAGCCGACTGGATCTGGCCGGCCGTGAAGTTGGTAATGTCCATCGAGTAGATAGAACCGGTCGCGCCCGTCGACGTCCCGAGAATGCCCGTGGAGGTTTCAACCGAGCCGCCGCTCATGCCGAACAGAACGTTGCCAGCGGAGCCGCTGTCGAGAACGTAGTCCGTTGTGGTGATCGATACGGCGTTCGAGCCGTCGCGGACGAAGGAGGACACGACGCTCTTGGTGCCGGCAGCGCCAGCAACCCAGTTCTCGCCATTGAAGGATGCCGACTGGGCGATGCTCAGGAGCTGCTGCTGCAGCTGACCGATTTCTTCCTGGACCTTGGCCTTGTCGACGCCGTTTTCAGTTGCGGCAACCAGCTTGGCCTTGATTTCGCCGACGACGTCGATGGCGCTGTCCATTGCCGTGTAAGCGGTGTCGACCTTCGCAGCACCCACGCCGAGAGCGTCGGAAACGGCGGAAAGCGCCTTGTTGTCCGAACGCATGGTCGTTGCGATCGACCAGTAAGCAGCGTTGTCGGAAGCCTTTTCAACGCGATAACCGGATGAAACGTGGTTCTGCGTCTTGTTGAGGCCCTGGTTGACATTGCGCAGCGTCTGGAGAGCGGCCTGTGCGGAAGAATTCGTGTTAATGCTTGTCATAAATCTGTCCCCTGGAAACTAGATACAAAAAGGAGGACATACCGGACTATAATACCGGCGATGACGGACCAGCTTCATGCTACTCGGCGCCTGCTTGTTTGGCCCAAACCCGTCATGTCCAGGGCAATCTCGCAGCCAATGCTTGCCAACTTCTTAAAAATGGAGGGTCCGCTCCGGCTCCTTACATCCCATAGTTAATACCGGCTGAATCTATTTCTTCGCATGCTAACGTGCCGGGAAAGAAACTCTTTTCTCTCGGACAAGACAATGTCTCCATGAGGCGCACCTGTTTCAAGCAAGCTTCGAATGGCAACGTAGCAGGTGCCGGGATAGCATCATAGGATCAATCCACCCGTTGTCTGGGAGGACGGATTGTGCGTGCTCGGCGATCGACAGCCATGCCAGAAATTTCCTTCACGGAGTTGGGTTTTGAACAGCAAAGTTTCGTTCTCTGCGGCATCCAAAGATTACCAGGCAGGCCGCTACACAAAGTCCTTGGCGACGCTCAACCAGCTCATCGATACTCAGCAGGACGCCAAGACCTATGCACTGCTGGCCAAGAACCTCGTGCAGCTCGGCTTCAAGGCTGATGCCGCGAAGGCCTATAGCCTGGCCGGCAATTGCGAAGGACCGAACGCCTACGAATATCAGAAGCAGGCTGCCAAGCTGCACTATGAAACCGGCCACGAGGATGAAGCGCTGCTGATCGCCATGCGCAACCTCGGCAAGGCGCAGGAAGATGCCGAACTCGCCTTCATCATCACCGCGATCTATCTGAAGCGCCAGCAGCGAGATATTATCCGCCCGTTCAAGACGGTTCTGTCGGAAAGCATGAACCCCGATCACATGCGCCTGGCGGCCCTGCTGCTCAGCGACGATCTCAACGACGCCACCAACCAGTCGCTTGCCCGCAACCTCTTCAAGCGCTTCCCCGGCAATCACGCCTTCCGCTTTCTTCACCTTGTATTCGCTCGTGAATTCAATGATTTCGAAGAAGCAGCCAAGCATCAGGCGGTGATCGACCAGGCCTTGGCAAGGGGTGATCTGGAGATCCTGCGCAAGGACAACCCCTTCTATCATCTGCACTGGTGCGGCAACGAAGATTTCAACCGGTATGCAACGATCGGCACGACCCCGCTTAACCAGGAACGTGTCGCTTTGCGCCGCAACCAGCCGCACACCTGGTCGAACAAGATCCGGATCGGCTACATGTCATCGGACTTCTGGGATCGCCACGCGACGATGAAGCTGCTGCAGCGCATTCTCGAACTGCACGACAAGGACAGGTTCGAGGTGACGCTCTTCTGCCATACGGGCCCCGAATACCTGAAGCATAACGACACCGACCGCAGCCGCTGGGGCAGGATCGTCGACATTCACGGCTTCTCCGACCAGGCGGTGCTGGAAATCGTACGCGAGCACAATATCGACATCATGGTCGATCTGAAGGGTCATACCTCGGGCAGCCGCGCGTCAGCCTTCAACCAGCCGCTCGCACCTGTTCATGTCGGATGGCTCGGTTTTCCCGGCAGCACCGTCAACATCGACCTCGACTACGTCATCGGCGACCATTCGGTGCTGCCCGACGTGGCCAAGCCATTCTTCCATGAGAAATTCTGCCGGCTTCCGGAGAGCTACCAGCCGAACGATCCGATGCATCGCCCGAAGCCGCGTCCGGTCACCCGCGAGCAACTCGGCCTGCCGGAAGAGGCCTTCATCTTCGCCTCCTTCAACGGCAACCGCAAGATCACGCCTGATGTGGTCAACAGCTGGTGCCGGATCCTCAAGCGGGCGCCGAACAGCGTGCTCTGGCTGATGGCCAATTCGCCGCGCAACCAGGCGAACCTGCTGAAGCAGTTCCAGGCCGCCGGCATTGCGCCCAAGCGCATCATCTTCTGCCCGCGCGCGCCCTACGAAGACCACATCAGCCGCCAGCAAGCGGCCGATCTCGGGATCGACACCTTCCCTGTCAACGGTCACACGACCACCTCGGAGCAGCTCTGGGGCGGCCTGCCGGTTTTGACCGTCAAGGGCACCAACTTCGCCTCGCGCGTCAGCGAAAGCCTGCTCAGGGCGATCGATCTGCCTGATCTCGTCGCCGCCGACCTCCAGGCTTATGAGGACCTTGCCGTCGAACTGGCGCAGAACCCGGAACGAATCGCCGAATACAAGGCACACCTCAAGGAGAGGCGCTATATCGCGCCGCTCTTCGACGCCGAACGCTTCTGCCACCACCTGGAGCAGGCCTACGAAATCATGGTCGAACGGGCGAAACAGCGCCTGGCACCCGAGCACATGGATATTCCGGCGTTGCCGCCGCGCACGGCCCCCTTCGCGGCTGAGTAACGGCTCGACTCCATGATAAACCCCGCCGGAGCGGATCCGGCGGGGTTTTCTTCCTTCCAAATATTGAAGGGCCAGCCGATCAGCTGAACGAGCGCACCAAGCTGCCGACGAGCAGGTTCCAACCGTCGATCAGCACGAAAAAAAGAATCTTGAAAGGCAGCGAGATCGACGTCGGCGGCAGCATCATCATGCCCATCGCCATGGTGATGGTTGCAACGATGAGGTCGATGACGAGGAACGGCAGCACGACGAGAAAGCCGATCTCGAAGCCGCGACGAATTTCCGAAATCATGAAGGCAGGGATCAGCACGCGATAGTCGATCGGATCGGTCGTCTGGATGTTCTGTCCGCGCTCGCGCGCAAGATCGACGAAGAGCGCCAGATCCTTGTCGCGGGTATTGGCCGCCATGAAGGTGCGGAAGGGTTCGGCGATACGCTGGACCGCCTCAGTCTCATTGATCTGGTTGGCAAGCAGCGGCTGCACGCCATTCTGCCAGGCCTGATCGAAGGTCGGCGACATGACGTAGAAGGTCATGAACAGCGACAGCGACAGGAGGATCATGTTGGAAGGCGTCGAGGAGATGCCCATCCCTGAGCGCAGGATCGAGAAGGCGATGACGAAACGCGGGAAGCTCGTCACCATGATCAGGATGCCCGGCGCGACCGAAAGAACAGTCAGCAGGCCGAATGTGCGGATGATCCAGGCGGCGACGGAGCCATCGACCGGCACGTTCAACAAGTCGGTCGGCAGCTGCTGTGCCACCGCCAGTTCCGGTACCGCCATCATGGCGGCAAGGAAAACTATGAAACGAATCATTCGATGACAAAGGTCCTGAACATGACCTTCGATACCCGCCCTTGCGAGCGAAGGTCAACACGTTCCTGGATGTCATCCTTGAGATATTGAAAGCCGCGCGGCCCCTCGATCTGCTGCAGGGAAACCGTCCTGACATAGGCGAGGATATCCTGGTGAATGTCTTCGGCGATCTTGACGTCGGGCGGCCCGTTGAACAGCAGCGCGACTTCGAGTCGGACCCAGTTTTCCGAAGGGTAGGCAAGGTTCGATGTAATCGGCTCGAGCTGGACGACGTTGTTGGCCTCGGTCGAGATGCGCGCCAGGCCTTCCTCGGCCTTCTTCTTGGCATCGGCTTCCTTGGCCTGCTCTACCTCCTTGGCGCCCTTGATCTCGGGCGCGACGATCGTGCCGACCGCCCAGCCGCCGCCGGCGCCGAGAAGCGTCAGGACGGCAATGCCGACGATCGTCAGCAGGCCGGATTTCTTCTTCGATTGACCTGCGCTTATGTCTTCGTCTGCCATCGTCGTTCGGCCTCAAAGCGGCGAGAAAAGATCGACGGCCTGCTGGCCGCGCGGAGGCTGCTGCACTTCCATCAGGCGACCCCGGCCGCCATAGGAGATGCGGGCTTCGGCGATCTTGTCGTAAGAGATCTGGTTGTCGGCGTTGACGTCCTGCGGACGCACGATACCGGCGACGTTCAGGATGCGCAGTTCCTGGTTCAGACGGACTTCCTGCGAACCCGAGATGACGAGGTTACCGTTTTCGAGAATGCCGGTGACGACGGCCGCAACGAGAAGGGTGAGCTTGTCAGTGCGCTCGATCTTGCCCTTGCCGTCGGTGCTGGTGTCGGAACCATAGGTCAGATCGGTCTTGGATTCGGGCGTCCAGCCGAAGATCTGAGCGTTGATGTCCCAGTTCATGCCGCTTGAATTCGTGCGGCTGCGGTTGGTCTCGTTGTCGAAGGAGGCCTTGTCGTTGATCTGGATGTCGACGGTCAGGATGTCGCCGACGTTCAAGGCGCGTGCATCCTTAAAGAGCGCGGCCTGCGAATCGCTCCAGAGCGAATAGCCCTGCGCCACGGCGCGCGGCTGCTTCGGATAGAGCGCCATCTGCGGGGTCTGGCCATAGGCAAGTCCGCTGCCGATCGGGCTCATGGCGGGCGCACGGCCGATCTCGCTGACTGCCGTCGGAGACTGGCAGCCCGCAAGGAGTGCGAGGGCGGCGATCGCGGCCGGGAAACGCATATTCATGAAGGATCCTTCGACGTATTGGGATCGGACGCACTGGCGATGACGCTGGCGATAGCCGCGGCCTTCTTCGAGTCCATCTCGTTGAGGATGAGGCTCGACTGGCGCGGGCCGAGCCGCATGATGACGGCCGACGCTACTTCGATGTTCATATCCTGCAGCTGCAGTGCCGCCGCATCCGGTTTCATCTTCTTGTAGATATCGGTGAGGCCGGCTTCGGCCTGCTTGAGGAAATCGTCGCGCCGCTTCAGCCAGTCCTGGTATTCGGCCTTGCGCTTGTCCATCTCTTCCATCCGGGCGTCGATGTCGGCGCGGAGCCTTTCCAGCTCCTGTTTCTGCAGCAGGTAGCGCTGGTCGCGGGCGGGATCGGCGATGTTGGTGCAGAATTGCTTGATCTCGTCCTGAGACGTGATGTCTCCCTCCGGATGCTCCTGTGCGAAGGCGCCGGGGATCGACAGAAGGACGAGGCCGGCCGCCGGCAGCGCCAGGCGGCGCAGCAGCTGCAGCACGGTCATGTCAGGATTCAGGATCGTCATCATTGCAGCACAAGCTCCGCCTGCAGGGCGCCCGCCGACTTGATGCCCTGGAGAATGGCGATGATCCCATCCGGTTTCACGCCGATATTGTTGAGGCCGGCGACAAGGGTCCTGAGGTCGGGACCGTCGATGATGGCAACGCGCCCACCGGTCTGCTCGGCCGCAATGTCGGTCTGCGGCTGAACGGCAGTCCGCCCGCGCGAGAAGGGCTCGGGCTGAATGATCTGCGGCGTCTCGGTGACCTGAACAGTCAGAGTGCCGTAGCTGACGGCGACCGGCGAGACGCGGACATCGGAGCCGATGACGATCGTGCCGGTGCGCTCGTTGATAACCACCTTGGCCGGCGTATCGGTTTCGACAATGAGGTTTTCGACGTCGGCCATCAGCCGGGTGAGATCGGCCGTGCGCGGTTTCTGGATCACCACTTCCTGCGAATCCTTGGCTTCGGCGACCGGGCCGCCGAAGCGCGCGGAGGCATAGCCATTGACGATGTCGGCAATGCGGATCGCCGTCGAGAAGTCGGGATTGCGCAGCTGCAGGACGAGATTGACTGAATCCTTGAAGTGGGACGGCAGTTCGCGTTCGATGATCGCGCCGCCGGGCACGCGGCCGGCAGTGGTGACGCCTTCGGTCACCGTCGCCGCCTGGCCCTGCGCCTGAAAGCCGGAGACGATAACGGAGCCCTGGGCGACAGCGTAGATCTGGCCGTCGGCGCCGGAAAGCGAGGTCATGACGAGTGTGCCGCCGCGCAGCGAGGTAGCATCCCCGAGCGAGCTCACCGTAACATCCAAACGGCTGCCGGGGCTTGCGAAGGGCGGCAGGTTGGCGGTGACCATCACGGCCGCGGTGTTCTTAGCGTTGGACTGGCCGCCCTGTGTCGAGATGCCGAGATTCTGGAGCATTGCCCGCATCGACTGCTCGGTGAAGGGCGAGGAACGGAAGCCATCGCCGGTTCCCTGCAAGCCGACGATGAGACCGTACCCGATCAGCTGGTTATCGCGGCCGGCCTGAAGCGAAGCGATATCTTTGATGCGGGACGTCAGCGCCCAGGCGGGCGCCACGTCGGCCAAACTCATGGCGACAACCGCAACAAAGGTGACGATACGGAAGAACAATTTCATTTCGCCCTCACATGGATCGTGCCGTCCGCAAGCACCGTGCCGCTGACGATGACGCCGGAATCCATATTACGCGCACGGACGACCTGCCCCGTCGCACCGTCTTCAAGCGGCGTGCCGGCGGCGGAGATCGTCATTGCGCCGAGAGAGAAGACCAGGCGGATCGAAGAGCCGCGCGTCACCGTATAGGGTTCGCGCAGCGCTGAAACCGAGATCGTACGGCCCGGCAGCAGCGTGCGTTTGGAAACCAGACCTTCGACCTGCGAAATCGATTTGGCATAATCGCCGGCGAGGTTGGGGTTGGTGACCTCAACCTCCTGAAGCTGGCTGCCCGACAACGTGTCGCCGGGATAGATGATCGTCGTCGGGACGACGGCATAACCCATGCCGGCATCCGCATTCACGGGCAAGATGATGCCCGCGATTGCGATCGTGGCTGCCGCCACCCATCCTGAGATGCGTCCTGCCCGGCAAAACATCATGTTTCGGCCCTTCCCTTTACTTCAGGTTCTTGCTGACGATGGAGGCCATTTCATCAGCCGTGGTGATCACCTTGGAATTCATTTCGTAAGCACGCTGAGCCGATATCAGCTCGGTGATTTCCTTCACCGGGTCGACGTTCGAGGATTCCAGATAACCCTGCTTCATATAGGCAAAGCCTTCCTCGTCAGGGTTGCCGACAACCGCCTCGCCCGAGGCCGGCGTTTCCTGGAAGAGATTGTCGCCGATCGGCTGAAGGCCCGCTTCGTTGACGAAATCGGCAAGCGTCAGCTGTCCAAGAACGGTCGGATCGGTCTGGCCCGGCAGCTTGGCCGAAACCTCGCCGGAGCGGCTGATAGTCAGTTCGGTCGAACCCTGAGGGATGGTGATCCCAGGCAGGACTTCATAGCCGTCGATGGTGACGAGCTGCCCTTGGTCATTCTTGTTGAAAGCGCCGGCGCGGGTATAGAGCGTCGTGCCATCGGTCGACTGGATCTGAAAGAAGCCCTTGCCGATCAGCGCCACGTCGAGATCGTTGCCTGTCTGCGTGAGTTCGCCCTGGAGATGCAGGTTGCGGACCGCGGAGGTCTGGACGCCGAGGCCGATATTGGCGCCTTCGGGAACGACGGCCTGGTTGGCCCGGTTGGCGACGCCCTTGGCGCGTTCGGTCTGGTAGAGAAGGTCGGTGAACTCGGCGCGAGCCCGCTTGAAGCCCGTCGTGTTGATGTTCGCAATGTTGTTCGCGATGACTTCCAGATTGGTCTGCTGGGCATCCATGCCCGTTGCTGCGATGGCGAGCGCTCTCATGTGTTCGTCCTCAAATCAGTTACATCTGCATCTTGGTGACTTCGAGAAAGGCCGAAACGACCTTGTCGCGGATGGCAATCGCGGTCTGCAGCGTCTGCTCGGCCTGGAGCATGGAATCGACGACTTCACGGGTCGTCGCCGTGCCCTTGATGCCGGCGAAGGACATGCTTTCGGCACCCTTCAGGCTGTTGACGGCGTCGGTCGCCATGCCGCCCAGCACGGAGGCGAAGCTCAGGCCGTTGGCCGCACCTGCGGTGCCCGGCATGGCTGTTGCGGAGGACGAGGCGGAATTTTCGGAGTCGACGGCGCCGAGCGCGCGGGTCATCGAAAGATTGCTGACATTCTGGACGCTGCTGATCATTGATTATTGGCTCTTCAGAAGATCGATCGTGGACGAGATGAGGTCGCGGGTCTGCTTGATGGTCTGCAGATTGGCATCATAGGAGCGATTGGCTTCACGCATGTCGGCCATCTCGACCAGGATGTTGACGTTCGGCAATTTGACGACGCCCTTGGCGTCCGCCGCCGGATTGCTGGGGTCGAATTCGGTGCTGAAGTCGCCTTCGTCGACACCGACCTTCTTGACGTTGACGGTCTCGACGCCGCTGGTGCGGTCCATCTGCTGGCCGAAGGTGATCGTCTTGCGGCGATAGGGATCGGCGCCCGGCGTGTCACCGGTCGAGCGGGCGTTGGCAATGTTTTCCGAGACGATGCGCAGGCGCGTCGATTGCGCCTCGAGCCCCGAACCGGCGATTTTCATAGCTGCGGAAAGCGGATCCATGACACTTACTTCCTGACCGTCATCAACATCATGCGATTGAAGGAGCTGACCAGCGAGGTGTTCAGATCGTATTGGCGCTTGATGTCACCCGACTTGGAAAGCTCCTCGGCCAAACCGACGGTGTTGCCGGATTCCTGAATGCCGATCTCCTGGTCGAGGGCCGCTTCCTTGACGTCGATATCGCCGCTTGCGCTGAAATCGTTGCCGCTGAAGTGCGCCGGATTGGTGCGCGCCATGGTGATGTCGGATCTGTCCAGCACGGCATCGAAGGGCGTGACGTCTTTGGCGCGGAATTTCGGCGTATTGGCATTCGCGATGTTGCCGGCAACAACCTGCTGACGGATCGTCAGCCATTCCGCCTGTCGCGAAGCCAAGTCGAAAAGTTGGATCGGTTGCATGAGAACTCTCCGTTTTTACTATCCGGAACCTAGAGCGGTAATCTTGCGTGGGACTTACGGGAATCCGGGCTTCGCGGCGCTTCGCCCAAGGCCGCCAGAGAAAAGGGCTCCTGCCGGTTTGCGGGGAGCCCTCTTGTCTTCAGCCTTTGCGAAGAGGTTCAATCGTTCTTGTAGATATCGCCCTTGGAGGTGATGATCACCCACTTGCCCTCGCGCTGCTCGATCATCGCCAGGCGGCTTTCGTCGGGCAGGACCGAGCCGATGCGCACCACATACATGCCCGAGGGATCCTCGATCAGCGCTCGGCCGTTGGACACATGCAGAAGGCGGAAGGAAGACTTGCCCGGGAAAGGCTGGTCTTCCAGCATCGCGGCGCCGTCACGCTGCTTGCCGAGATCGGAGACCGTCGCCGTCGTCAGCGGATCGACCGGCGGAGCCTTCTTGGCTGCCTCGTTCTTGTTGACCATGGCCAGCGGTGAGACGCTGAAGACGTTGCGGGCGGGCCAATCCGGCAGTTCGCGCGAATTGCTGCTGGTGGCGACGTTGATGCCGAACTTGTCCGCATTGAAGAAGACGTACCAGGGGAAAAAGGCGGAGGCGCCGGCAAGCGCCAGGCCGGCGAAGGTGAGAAACCGATCCAGAGTGGCGGTCTTGTCGCGCGGCTTCAGGGAAGCGATGCGTTCATCATCGAAATCAGCCACTATTATCTCCTCTGCATGGGTGCGCCCTGATTGCCCATGCCGGCAGCAGCCTTGAGCGCGCCGGCGAGATCGGCAAAAGCGTCGACCGAATCGCGATCGCCTGGAGACTGTTTCAGGACGTCGTAAATGATAGGGACCTGCTTGACCGCCATGTCGAGATCAGGATCGGCGCCTTGGCGATAACCGCCGATCAGCCGTAGGTCCCTCGTTTCCTCAAAGCGGTGGATCAACACCTTCAATCGCGACACCAGCTTTTCCTGATCCGGCGTCCAGGCCTTGCGGGCAAGACGCGAGATGGAGGCGAGCGGATCGATCGGAGGATAGCGCCCTTCCTCGGCAAGACTGCGCTGCAAGACGATATGGCCGTCGAGAATGCCGCGCGTCGAATCGGCGATCGGGTCGTTGTGATTGTCGCCATCGACGAGGATCGAGATGATGGCGGTGATCGTGCCGGCGCCCTCCGGGCCAGGACCAGCGCGTTCGAGCAGGCGCGGCAGCTCGGTGAAAACGGAGGCGGGATAACCGCGGGCGATCGGCGGTTCGCCGGAGGCGGTCGCCACCTCGCGGATCGCATGGGCGAAACGGGTGACGCTGTCGACGATGAAGAGCACGTTCTCGCCCTTGTCGCGAAAATGCTCGGCGATGGTGACCGCCGTCAGCGGCGCCATCTTGCGCAGCATCGGGCTTTCGTCGCTGGTCGCGACGACGGCAATCGCCTTCTTCATATTGCTGCCGAGCGTATCCTCGATGAATTCGCGCACCTCGCGGCCGCGTTCGCCGACGAGGGCGATGACCACCTTGTCGAAGGCGTCGGCGCGGGCGAGCATGGACAGAAGCGTCGACTTGCCGACGCCGGAGCCGGCAAAGATGCCGAGACGCTGGCCGAGGCAGAGCGGCGAAAAGATGTCGATCGCGCGCACGCCGGTCTTGAAGCCGGTCGCCACGCGCTGGCGCGTCATCGAGGGTGGCGCAGCGTTGGAAATCGAGCGGCGATCGAGACCCTGGGAGATCGGACCCAGACCGTCGATCGGCTCACACAGCGAATTGATCGTGCGCCCGCACCAGCTGTCGGATGGCGAAATTCGGAAGGCGCCCTTGCGAATGACCGTGTCATGGATGCCGATCGGCTCACCGGGTTCGATCGGGCAGACATAGATCAGGTCCGGCTCGACACGCACGACCTCGCCGAGATGGATGCCGGTCGCCGATTTATGCGCGACGAATTCACCGAGACGAACATGACGGGAGAGACCGCGAACCGTGTAGTGGCCGGCAGCGATGGTCTGGACGCGACCGCCATGAGCGACGGCGAATTCCGGCGATGCGTATCGATCGACGAGACCCGCCAGATGCGCGAGCTTCGGAGAAAGGCCGTCTTCGGACAGTAGCGTTGTGCTCATTGCTTAGCGGCTGCCCCCAAGCGTCTGGACGGCCTGCTTGAACGAATCCTCGCTGTCGCGCATCAGCGAGGAAATGCTTTCGAAGGCACGGTTGACTTCGATCAGCTGAGTGATCTCGCGCATGGCGTTAACGTTGGAATTTTCCAGATAGCCCTGCTCGACACCGACATTGAAGCGGTCGACGACGGCGCGCGGCTGGTCGGTGGTCATGATGCCGCTGTTTTCGTAACGCAGGTAACCCTTGCTGATATCGGCCTCGAACAGGCCGAGCGAGCCGACCTGGCGGTCGCCCTGATAGATGATGCCATCGCTGCCGACAGCCGGCTCGCCGGCCTTCGTGTCCAGCTGAATCGGTGCGCCGCCAGCATCGAGGACGGGATATCCCCGGATGGAGACGAGTTCGCCGGTTTCCTTGAGCGTGAAGCGGCCGTCCCTCGTGAGCACACGGCCGGCTGGCGTATCGAGCGCAAACCAGGCATCGCCCTTAATGGCGAAATCGAGCATGTTGCCGGTGTGCTGCAACTCGCCGTTCTGCTCGTTCAGATAGTCGTTGCCCTGAGAAACGAAAGCGACCTTGGTATTCAGCTTGTTCTTGGTGGCCGCCACCATCTCGTCGAACTTCACCTCGGTGGCACGAAAACCCGTGGTGTTCACGTTCGCCATGTTGTCGGCGATGGTGTTCAGGCGCTTTTCAAGCGCCATCTGCGACGACAGAGAAACGTAAAGACCGGATTGCATGTCTGTAAGCTCCAAGCATTGGCGATGAACGGAACGAAAACCGGGCGTCGTCTGATCTGGTTCGGCCGGAATTTCGCTGAGGCGGCATCTCAGAAACGGACGCGAGCGCCCATTCGTCTCCTTTAGATTGGCGGCAGATGCTTGCGCGAAGCTGGCACGTGGAAATGCCCGGACCGACCCTTTCATCAGCCTCACGCAAGGCAGAAACCCTATCCGTCCTAGAGAAAAGCAACGTTCAGATTGGGCTGACGATGAACATCATTATCGGATTTATTGTTGTCTGCGGCTGCATCGTCGGCAGCTTCATGGCGATGGGCGGCGAAGTGGACGCGCTGTTCCAGCCCTTCGAATTTCTTATCATCGGCGGCGCCGGCCTCGGCAGCTTCATCATGGCAAACCCGATGAAGGTGGTAAAGGATTCCGGTAAGGCGCTTGCAGAGGCCTTCAAGCACGCCGTTCCGAAGGAGCGGAACTATCTCGATACGCTCGGCGTGCTCTACTCGCTGATGCGCGACCTGCGCACCAAGTCGCGAAACGAAATCGAAGCCCATATCGACAATCCTGCCGAATCGACGATCTTCCAGCAGGCTCCGACGGTGCTGAAGAACAAGGAGCTGACGGCGTTCATCTGCGATTACGTCCGCCTGATCATCATCGGCAACGCCCGTAGCCACGAAATCGAGGCGCTGATGGACGAAGAGCTCAACACCATCATGCACGACAAGATGAAGCCCTATCACGCGATCCAGATCATGGGCGATTCCTTCCCGGCGATCGGTATCGTCGCGGCCGTTCTCGGCGTCATCAAGGCGATGGCCCACATCAACGATTCGCCCGAGGTGCTCGGCCATCTGATCGGTTCGGCGCTCGTCGGCACCTTCCTCGGCATTCTGCTGTCCTACTGCGTCTGCTCGCCGCTGGTTTCCCAGATCAAGGTCGTCCGCAACAAGCAGCATCGCCTCTATGTCATCGTCAAGCAGACGCTGCTTGCCTATATGAACGGCTCGGTGCCGCAGGTCGCTCTCGAATACGGCCGCAAGACGATCTCGGCGTACGAACGTCCGTCCATCGATGCCGTCGAACAGGAAATGATGAACCCAGGCGGCGAGAACAAGGCGGCTTAAATGACCATGAGCGATGCTTCACATGACAAACCGGCAATGGATCCCGCCCTTCTCGCAAAGCTGACCGGCGGGCTCGGAGACAGGGGCAGGGTCGCCAAGATCTGCAGCGCCTTTGGGGATGTCTACAGCGAGTTCTTTCCCGACGTCATCAAAAGCGAGACCGGCCTCGACGTGACCGTCAGCTATCTCGGCTGCGAGATAGGCTATAAGAACCACCTGATCGACGACCTCAGCCACAACGTCACGCTCGTCGACGCGACGTTGCGCAACTGGTCTCAGAACGTCGCGCTTGCCTGCGGCAATGGTTTCGTCATCACGCTGATGGAACACCTGCTCGGCGCCACCGCCGATACGATCGAGGAGCCGGCCGAGCGGCTGCTCTCGGTCATTGAACTCGATCTGGCGGTCATGGTCTTCGACAAGATCGCCAAGGTGCTGCGCTCGGCGGTGAACGCACCGGGCGGTTTCGAGCCCAGTCTTTCGGCCCCGCATGCGCATGACTCGCGCCCCCGGCCGGCGGAGGACAAGCCGGACGAATTTGCCGCCGCCATCAACATGTCGATCACGCTCGCCGGCATTGTTTCGGAATTCGCACTGATCATTCCACAGACGGCGCTGCTCAAGACCAAGGTGACGCCGCCAAAGCCGAAGCGCCAGACCGGCGGCAATTCGCCGGAATGGACCGAACAGCTCGGCGATCAGGTCCGCCGCTCGCATGTCACACTCGAAGCCAGGATCAGGTTACAGGACCTGACGCTGCGCACCATATCGAAGCTGATGGCCGGCGACGTCATTCCGTTCCGCGACAGCGGCGACGTACGCGTCGAGGTCAGCGCCAACAGCAAGGAATTGTATATATGCGAATTCGGGCGTTCTGGCGAAAACTACATGGTCCGCGTCAAGGATACGATGAACTCGGATGACGAACTCATCCGTCATTTAATGAATTGATCGGTTCTCTGGCTTCTGGGCTGCAAAGGCAGTTTGAGGCAAGTTTCAACTGGAATAGTGATTTCATGGCAACGAAGAAAACACAGCAGAACAGTGACCTCTCCCTGGATATGCCGGGCAGCGAAGCCGATCTCGACCAGGCGATCGACGACCTGCGCGGCGTGCTGAAGAAGGATGCCGATAGCGACCTGTCGCAGTTTGGCGGCGAACTGGAGAATGACGGCTTCGCGGCAGGAACGGATCTGGCCGCCTTCGGCGGCGAGATTTCGGATTCCCCTTTCGGCGGCGATGATTTCGGCGGCGATTTCGGCGCAGGCAATGCCAGCCCGGCTGCAGGCATGGATTTCGGCGGCAGCTCTTCGTTCGAGGCGTCCTCGGCGCCGCTCGGCAGCGCGCTGACCTCGAACTTCGAGCTGATCATGGACATTCCGATCGATGTCCAGATCATGCTCGGCACCAGCCGGATGCAGGTTTCCAGCCTGATGAATCTCAATGAAGGAGCGACGATCGCTCTCGACAAGAAAATCGGCGAACCCGTTGAGATCATGGTGAACGGCCGCAGGATTGCACGCGGCGAGATTACGGTTCTTGATAACGACGACACCCGATTCGGCGTGAAGCTGATAGAAGTTTTGAGTACGAAAAAAGCCTGATCCCTGTGGGGACGGAGAGGTTAGACCATGATGGACTTTGACGATTTCGGCGGCGCGCTAGCCGGGAAACCGTTGACCCAGGCTGAAAAGGCGGCGGCGGTCCTTCTCGCCATGGGAAAGGGTGTCGCCGGCCGGCTGTTGAAATATTTCACTCAGGCCGAGTTGCAGACCATTATCGCATCTGCCCAATCGCTGCGCGCCATTCCGCCGGACGAGCTCCTGTCCCTCGTCTCCGAGTTCGAGGACCTCTTTACCGAGGGCGCCGGACTGATGGACAATGCCAAAGCAATCGAAGCCATTCTGGAAGAAGGCCTGACCCCCGACGAGGTGGACAGCCTGCTCGGCCGCCGCACGGCCTTCCAGGCCTACGAGACCTCGATCTGGGATCGCCTCAGCGAGGCCGAGCCGGCATTCGTCGCACAGTTCCTGCTGCGCGAACATCCGCAGACCGTCGCCTATATTCTGTCGATGATGCCCTCCGCCTTCGGCGCCAAGGTGCTGCTGCAGCTCCCCGACAACCGCCGCGCCGACATCATGAACCGGACGGTCAACATGAAGGCCGTCAGCCCGAAGGCGGCGCAGATCATCGAGAACCAGGTGATGACGCTGCTTGCCGAAATCGAGGCAGAGCGCAACGCTGCCGGCTCGACGAAGGTCGCCGATCTCATGAACGAGCTCGACAAGCCGCAGGTCGACACGCTGCTCACCTCGCTCGAATCGATCAGCCGCGAATCGGTCAACAAGGTTCGGCCGAAGATCTTCCTCTTCGAGGACCTCATGTACATGCCGCAGCGCAGCCGCGTCCTGCTGCTCAACGATATTTCGACCGACGTGCTCACCGTCTCGTTGCGCGGCTCGCCGGCCGATATCCGCGAATCGGTTCTGTCCGCCATCAGTCCGCGCCAGCGCCGCATGATCGAATCGGATCTGCAGAGCGGCATGGGCGGCGTCAACCCGCGTGAGATCGCCATTGCGCGCCGCGCCGTGGCGCAGGAGGCGATTCGCCTGGCCAACTCAGGCCAGATCGAGCTCAAGGAGAAGGAAGGCGAAGCTTCGGCCGCCGCCTGAGCTTCTGAGACTGTTGACAAATCCGGCCGACAAACAGGCCGTTGTTGATCGCCGCGCCTCAGGCGACTACCCTCCATCGATCGGCCGCATTCTATGGCGTGTTGCAGAACACTCGGTTTCTGCGGCGCGCTTTGGGTTTTTGTTTTGACGCATCTCGTCATCCCAGAATCGCTGCCCGGTTCGGGGTGGCACGCGTGAGCTGCGGCCTGCTTTTTTTTGAAGGAGGGCCGCGACTTGGCAGATGATGACAAGGACAGCAAAACAGAAGCCCCGACCGCGAAGAAGCGAACCGACGCCGCGGAAAAAGGCAATGTACCGTTTTCGCGCGAGCTGTCGATCTTCGCGACCATCCTCGCCACTTTCATCTATCTGGTGTTCTTCCTTCCCGATAGTGTCGGCCGCATGGGCGAAACGCTGCGCGACATTTTCGAACAGCCCGACCAATGGAAAATCGAGACGGGCCCAGACATTCTGGCGCTCTTCGTCCGGCTCGGCTGGTCGAGCGCTGCGCTGCTGGCACCCGCCCTCATCCTGTTCATGGTCTTCGGCATCGCCTCCTCGATCTTCCAGAACCTGCCGACGCCTGTGCTCGAACGGATCAGACCGCAAGCCTCGCGCATCTCTCCGGTGAAGGGCTGGTCACGGCTCTTCAGCCTGCCCGGCCTCGTCGAGTTCGGAAAGTCGCTGTTCAAGGTCGTCGTCGTCGGGGTCGTCCTGTTCTTCGTGCTCAGGAGCGAATATTTCGGCTCGATCGACGCCATGTTCTCCGATCCGCAGACAATCCTCGTGCGATTGATGACGGCGATGCGCAAGATCATCATCGTCATGCTGATCGCCACCGCGATCGTGGCGATTGCCGATCTTTTCTGGACGCGCCATCACTGGTTCACCGAGCTCAAGATGACGCGCCACGAGGTGAAGGAAGAAAACAAGCAGGCGCAGGGCGACCCCTTTGTCAAAAGCCGGCAGCGCTCGCTGATGCGCGACCGCGCCCGCCGGCGCATGATCGCCAACGTGCACCGCGCCACGCTTGTCATCGCCAACCCGACGCACTACGCCGTGGCGCTGCGCTATGCGCGTGAAGAGAACGACGCGCCGGTGGTTCTGGCAAAGGGCCAGGACCTGATTGCGCTCAAAATCAGAGAGATTGCCGAGCAGAACGGCATCCCGGTGTTCGAGGACCCGCCGCTCGCGCGCTCCATGTTTGCGCAAGTCTCGGTCGATAGTGTCATACCGTCAGTCTTCTATAAGGCCGTTGCGGAGCTCATACACAGGGTCTACGCCGCAGACGCCAAGAACAAACGGGTAAGATAAGCCGAATGAAAAAATGCCCTCACTCTGCCCAGCGTGAAAAGATCCTCGCAGAGGCGATCAGCCCGGTCGCCACCGAACTGCGCCTTCTGGATGCCTCTGACCTCATTTCACTGCTGCGCTTCGAGTATTACGGCAATCTGGCCGATCTCGTTGCTTCGGCGGCGGAGCTTTTCTTTCATCCGGGCACGGTCAATTTCGGCCTGGGCGGAAACTATACGCTGGAATGGGGCGGCAAGCCGGAAGTCGTTCTCGACCTGGAAATCAAGCCGCGCGGGGTCACCGTCTATGCCCAGCTCGCCCTTGCCGACAACCATGCCGGCATTGAAATCAACCACATTGCCTTCGAGGACCCCTCCTCCGATCCCGACGAGAATACTGCCTTTCTGGAAAAGAGCCTTCGGCAATCCCGCTACAGCGTGAAACCGCCGCGCGCGCTCGCCAGCTGATTGCCTCAGGCAATTTCGCCGTCTTTCAAGAAGGTGACCGGCGCGGGTTAGAGCTTTTCCGGGTTAGATTGCAGCATTCTGTTGGCTCAAACGGAGTCGGATGGTCGACCGGCCGGCGCGTGTCGTAGCCCAGCTCTACGGCCAAGCCGGCCGGTCGATCAGCCGGCCCGTTTCAGCCAACCCGAAGGGCCGGGCATCTTTCCGCCAGGATCAAAGGCGATCGGCTCGGACGTACCTAGGGGTATGCCCGTCGCCAATCGCCTTTGCCCAGACGAAAACCTGCTCCGGCAGAATGCTGCAATCTAACCCGGAAAAGCTCTAGAGCGGCTCATTGCTTATCGGAATCGGTTCTGGATTCCCAAATCAGCAGATTTGTGATTCATGATGGATGCTGGAATGGAGGCCAGCATCCATGACGCGACCCTATTCGAATGATCTTCGCGAGCGAGTCGTTGCAGCGGTTGTGGACGGTCAGAGCTGCCGGGTGGTGGCGGAGCGGTTCGACATAGCTGTCTCATCCGTGGTGAAGTGGTCACAGCGTTATCGGGCCACCGGCAGTGTGTCACCGGGCAAGATGGGCGGCCATCGCCGACGTGTGCTGGAGCCGCACCGCGCCTTCATCGTCGAGCAGATCGAGCAGACATCGCATCTGACGCTACATCGGCTGAAGGATGAGTTGGCCGCCCGTGGCGTGAGCGTCTCCCACAATGCCATCTGGCAGTTCATGCGCCGCGAGGGCTTGAGCTTTAAAAAAAACGCTGTTCGCCCTTGAGCAGGGCCGCGCCGACATTGCCCGGCGCAGAGCCCGCTGGAAAGCCTGGCAAGACCGCTTCGATCCGAAGCGGCTCGTCTTTATCGACGAGACCTGGATCCGCACCAACATGGCGCCGTTACGCGGGTGGGGGCCGAGGGGCAAAAGATTGCGCGGCTTTGCCCCGCATGGCCGCTGGCGCACCCTGACCTTCCTCGGCGCCCTACGCTGCGACAAGCTCACTGCGCCCTGCGTCTTTGACGGTCCCATCAATGGCGAATGCTTTCACGCCTATGTCCGCCAGCAGTTGATCCCGACCCTCAAACCTGGCGACATCGTCATCCTCGATAATCTCGGCTCTCACAAAGCCAAAGCCATCCGCGACGCCATCAGGGCCGTCGGCGCCAGGCTCTGGTTCCTGCCAAAATATTCCCCCGACCTTAATCCGATCGAACAAGCCTTCGCCAAGATCAAGCACTGGATGCGCCAGGCCCAAAAGCGAACCATCGAGGAAACCTGGCGCCATCTGGGCTTACTCGCCGACACCATCAAGCCAGAGGAATGCGCCAACTACTTCTCAAATGCGGGCTATGCTTCCGTCAAAACATGAAAGGCTCTAGCTGATGTAGCCGAGCCGGATCGCTTTGGCGATCGCCTGGATGCGGTTGACGGAATCGAGCTTGATCGTCGCCGAGCCGAGATAGGCATTGACGGTGTGTACGGACAGGCCGAGTTTTTCGGCGATCTCTTCGCTGATACGGCCATCGCCGGCGAGCTGGAGACAGGCGACTTCGCGTTCGCTCAGCGCTTCGGCGGCCGCCGAGCGGCGTTCGTCCAGCGAGAGCAGATCCATCATCACGTGGCAGCAGCGGCCGTGTAGCTCGACGATCGTATCGCTGGCAGGATCGATATCATCGCCGGTGAAAAGGATGAAGCCATTGCCGACAGCGCCGAGCCGCACCGGGAAGGCCAGGCCGGAAAAAGGCAGAATTCCATCCTTCAGGCGCGTCATGAAGGGCGAGAAATCCGCCGGACCGGGGGCCGCCCTGTCATGAGCGCCGGCCCATGAAAGCGGCAGCAGCGACTTTTCGATATGGTCGAGAAGAATATCGCCATAGGCGTCCGTGAGGGCCTTGCCAAAACCGGTATTCGAAGGGCCCCAATTCTCGAGCTCGCAGACAAGCCGCTGCTTTGCCGGTAGTCCCGAGCCGCTGACACGGTAGATCGCGAAGCCCTGAGCGTCAGCGAGCTTCTGCATCGCAATCAGCCGCGGAAAAAGATCCGAACGGCTGGAAATCCTGTTCATCCGCACCATGCGCAGCGGATCGGCGCCGTTCATCGCCCTGCTTGATGGATGTCCCATGGATTCCCCTATACGAGATTGTTGCGGACCGCGAAGGCAATGGCCTCCGACCGGGTCTTGGTCGCCGTCTTGCGCATCACGCTGGTGATGTAGTTGTTGATGGTATTGCGAGATATTCCGAGAATCATCGCAATCTCGTCGCTGGTCTTGCCCTCGGCGATCCAGAAGAGGCATTCCAGCTCGCGGTCAGTCAGTTCGAAATCGCGATCGTTCCTTGCGCCGCCGCAGCGAAGGAAGCTCGCGACATAGCCGGCAAGCAGTCCCACATCCCGCAGGCGCTCCGGCGACAGGATGAAGCCTTCGCCGAACAGGAACATCAAGGCGAGCCGCGAGCGGCCGACATTGAAGGTCAATGAGCAATACTGGCGGCTGGCGCCATCAGGCGCATCGGCGTGATCCGGCAGAAGAGCGAAGCTCGGCTGGAAAACCTGCATGCATTTTTCCAGCTCGGTCGAACGGGCATAGCCGCCGACCAGATCGTTGGCGATATCCTTGACCAGATCGAACGGCCAGTCAGACGATACGATGAAATCGAGGCCGCTTTCCTGGATGAGATCACAGCGCGCCAGAAGATAGTGCGAGGCACCCACATAGTCCGTCAGCGCACGCAGACCGGACTGCAATCTGCCAGTGTCGGCGACACCGTGCAGGCGCCGAATCAGCTCGTCGCGCGGCAAGAGAGCCGGCGCCACCACGCTCGCGAAATTCGCCATTTGCCTCTCGCCTTTGCTCGCCTGAGATATCGTCATATCCATTGGCAATTTCCTGGGGCTGAGGAACGATCAAACTCGGTGCAGCAGCATTTATTTTGTAAAGGATTCAATTCAAGCTCCGCTCGAATCCCATTTCGAATCACTCAAGGGTAAGCCAGCCGGTGTAAATCACCATCTCCGACTTCTAGGGATTTACTTTCGCTGCTGCTCATGCCGTGATTCGAGGACGACTCGCGCCCCTCAGAATACTGGAAAGGGTAAGATGATTCTGGCTGTACCGCAACTTCATTCGCGTTTTACGCGAGTGATCCTCCTCAACCGTTTTATCCAAATTTCTTGAGGCGATTGGATCTATTCCCCATTCGACACCCGCGGCCAAAACAGACTGGGTAATGAGATATCAGCTCTCTTGCGGGCGACCGATAGGAATCCTGCTCAGGTAGTGAAAAGCCTGAATAACACGAAAAAGGCCGGGTTGCCCCGGCCTCCTTTTATGCTGCGTCGTCGATCGCCCATTTCCTGAGGATTTTGGCGGCGCGCTCCTCGTTGATTTCCACCATGCGGGCAAGCTTGCGTTCCGGGCCCTCCTTGACGCGGCGGTTGAAGTTGCCATCGTCGTCGCCGAGGCTGAGCAGATCCTCAGTACTGTCGAAGCCGAAATCGGAGCCGAAGCCGTCCATGAGGGCGCCTCCAGGGGCGCCGGCCGCCGGCGCGAAGTCCGGAAGTTCGAGGCCAGCCGCTTCCGGCGTGGCGTCGCCAAGCACCGAGCCCACGCCGTTGCCGCTGACGCTGCGTACCAGCGGCCGCAGGCCCATCCAAACCACTACGAAGGCGACAGCGACGAAGGCCAGCGAGTTGATGATGCCGGCAAGGTTGCGGCTCAGCATATCCATGACGCGGACACCGCCGGTGGCGTCTTCCAGCAGCTGATTTTCGAGGAAATCCATCGCCGTGACGGTGACGACATCACCACGCTTGGCGTCGATGCCGGCCGCCGAAGCGACGATCTTCTGCATTTCGGCGATATAGGCATCGATCTTGGCCTGGTCGGCGGGCCCGCCGACCATCTTGGCGATGCGGCCCTTGTTGACCACGACGGCGATCGAAAGCTTCTCGACCTGATAGCTGTTGCGCGTCGTGGCCGTCGTCTTGCTGTTGATTTCGTAGTTGGTCTGCTCTTCGCGCTTGTCGGACTTGTCCTGAGATTCCGGACCGCTTGAGCCGCCGGCATCAGGGGCCGCCTGGGGAATGTTCTGTTCGACGGTCGTCGCGTTGTCGGACTGCCTCTGCTGCGACTGCTGGGCTTCCTTCGTCGAACGGACGGAGCGTTCGACCTTGGATTCGGGATCGTAGACCGTCTCCTGAATCTGCTGAGCATCGGTGTTGAGGTCGGCGGTCACGCTGGAGCGGAAGTTATCCATGCCGAGGAAGGGCGCTAAGGCCTTGTCGATGTTGGATTCGACTTCCTGCTGAACGTTCTGGACGATGTTGAGCGAGCGGTTCAGCGAGCTGTTGCTCGCCTCGTCGCCGGACGCGAGAAGCTGGCCGGCAGAATCAAGAATCGTGACGTCATCGACATCAAGCCCCGGCACGGCCGAGGCGACGAGGTGACGGATCGAGGTCGCGGCGCCGCGCCCGGTGGCGGCGCTGGCGCGAATCATCACGGAGGCGGTCGGTTTCTGCTCCGCCTTCCGGAAGTTTCCGACTTCGGGCATGACGATATGGACGCGCGCCGCCGTTATGCCCGAGATCGACTGGATGGTGCGTGCGATTTCGCCTTCGAGCGCTCGAACCCGCGTCACTTCCTGCATGAAGGAGGTCAGGCCGAGGGAGCCGACATTGTCGAAGAGTTCATAGCCGGCATTGGCGCTGTTCGGCAGGCCGCGCTCGGCAAGCATCAGGCGGGCCTTGCCCGTCATACCGGCGGGAACGGTGATGCTGGAACCGTCCGTGCCGACCTGGAAATTGATGTTGGCTTCGGCAAGCGCCATGCTGATCTGGTTGAGATCGGGAGCGTCGAGACCGACGTAAAGCGTTTCTTGGGCCGGTTTGTTGACGAAAAGGGCAGCCGCAAGGATGATTGCGATGGAAACGGCGCCGACGCCCCCCAGAATCATCAGGCGCGTCCGGCCCAGGGCACCAAAGTTCTTAAATATCTGAACTAATTGATTTAACAGATTCATTCTGTTCTCGCACGATCCGTCAAAGACAAAGCAGGCTTATTGCCTCACCTGACCAATAATCGGCGAAACTTGTGCGAGCGTTTCGTGAGGAGCGCGCGGGAGCGAAAGGCTGATGCATGTCGCGCAGCGATTTTGCGAGAACGACGTGCGTGAAAAGAGGACCTGAGGCGCGAGAGGCGGCGTTGAAACCGCGCGCTTCAGAAGAAGTCGAAGTCGCCGGCGGCTTTGCTCAGCGGCTGAGAATGACCGTGGCGCGTGGAGCCGCCCAGCGCCTTCTGCATTTCCGCCAGCTTGACGAGGCTGAGCGCAGTGGCGACGTCGACCGTCCAGCCGAGCGGGATTTCGCCGGTGATGGTGTCGATGAATTCGGCAAGGCCGCGTGACTTCTGCACGGCCAGATCGATGCCCTGCATGACCTTCATGGAGTCCGGCGAGTTCAGAATTTCAGCGCCGCCGAGTTCGAGTAGCTGCGGTTCGATGCGCTCGATCAGGTAGGCCACATCGTGGAGTTCCGAAACGATGCGCATCAGGATGTCGCTCAGCGCTTCGACAGGCGCGGGCGGCTCCATCACCGGAGTAAATGTCATATGAAAATCCTCGCCATCAAAAAAATTCGATACTGGTTTCGGCGGGCTTCTGCGGAGCGGCGGGACGCTGCTGCTCGAGAGCGACGGTTCTCTGCGTTTCGGCGCCGGTCAAGGGGTATTGCCGGGCACGACCGGAGACCGGCCAATATTCGAGCTTGCGCCCATGCTCTCCGCCGGTGGAGGAGCCGACCACCGGAATGCCTTCATCCCTCAGGAACTGCATGGCGAAGGCCGCATTCTGCTCACCGACGTTGGAGAACGTCGAGATCGTCTTTGCGCCGCCGAAGATCTTTGCCTCCAGCCGGTCGCGCCGGGCGCCCTGCTTCAGGAGACCGTTGATCAGCAGTTCCATCAGATGCACGCCATAGCGTGTGGCATCGCCGCCTGATGTCGGCGACGTCGCCGAACCGGGCAGCAGAAAGTGGTTCATGCCGCCGATGCCGGCGACGGGATCTCTGAGGCACGCAGCCACGCACGAGCCGAGAATGGTCGAGAGAACCGCATTCGGATCGCTCAGAACCTTGTACTCGCCCTGAATGATGTGCACGCGGCGGGCTGCCCCCTCAGTGATCATTTCAAAGCTCCAAACACGGCTTCGATGGCCGCTTTCATCTTCTCGATCGTAAACGGCTTGGCGAGCACGTTGTTGGCGCCGAGCTGGGCCGCCTTCTGTACCAGCGCGCGATCGCCCTGGGCGGTGAGGATGATGAAGGCCGCCTTCTTGGTGTTCGGGTTGGTGCGCACGGCCTGGAGGAAGCCGATGCCATCCATCTTCGGCATGTTGAAATCGGAGATCACGAGGTGGTGCGGCTGCTCGGTCATGATTTTCATGCCCTGCTCGCCGTCGCCTGCGGATGTGATCTGCTTGAAACCGAGCTGGGTCAGCGCGTCGCTGAGCAGCAAACGGCTCGTTACCTGATCATCGACGATCAGAACTTTGATTTTCTCCGCGATCGACATTTATTCGGTCCCTTCCTTTCGGGCGGCTGTCAATTTCAGTATTTCTTCACCGATGGCAGTCAGTGGCAGCTGCTGCTCGACGGCGCCAAGTTCGTGAGCAACCCTTGGCATTCCGTAAACGACGCAGGTTTTTTCGTTCTGGCCGAGCGTTCTGGCGCCCGCGTGGCGCATTTTCAACAATCCGGCGGCGCCATCGCGGCCCATTCCGGTCAGAATCACGCCGACGGCGTTGCGGCCTGCGAGTTCTGCGACCGAATCAAAGAGCACGTCCACGGACGGGCGGTGACCGTTGACAGGCGCCCGGTCGACTAGACGGCAGCACGGGGCAGAGCCGCCGCTGACCTGGAGATGACGTTCGCCGCCCGGCGCCAGATAGATCTTGCCGATCTCGAGACGGGCGCCGTCGGTCGCTTCCTGCACCACCGGCGCGCAGAGACGGTTCAGCCGTTCTGCGAAACTCTTGGTGAAGGTCGGCGGCATATGCTGGGTGATGACGGTCGGCGGGCAATTTGCCGGGAATTTCTGCAGTACTGCGATCAGCGCCTCGACGCCGCCTGTGGACGAGCCGATCGCGACGATCTTGCGGCCGACGCGAAAATCGGCGACCGAAGGCGGGGGCGCGACGGCGGCCGCCGGTTGGGAAAACTGACGCTGCGTGCGCGCGGCCGCCTTGACCTTCTCGGCGAGATCGCCGAACGGCCTGGGTTCGCCGGGGCCCGGTTTGCCGACGCAATCGAAGGCGCCGATCTCAAGCGCCGCAAGCGTCGCTTCGGCGCCTCGATGCGTCATCGTCGAGACCATGATCACCGGCATCGGCCGTAGCGTCATGATTTTTTCGAGGAAATCGAGGCCGTTCATATTCGGCATCTCGATGTCGAGCGTCACGACGTCGGGGTTCAACCGTTTGATCGCCTCGCGTGCTTCCAGCGCGTCGCCGGCCTGGCCGATGACACTGACTTCCGGGTCGGAGCTCAGCACTGCGGTAATCAGACCCCGCATGGTCGGCGAGTCGTCGACAACGAGAACTCTTGCCGGAGCGCTCATGCCTTCCTCCCGAGACCCTTGGTCGTGTAGCGATAGGTCGTGATGCCGATATTGTCGAAGACGTGCTTCGCCTCACCGGAGACGCGCTCGGAATGGCCGATATAGAGGTGGCCGCCTTCCGGCAGCAGGCCGGCGAAACGTTGCCAGATCTTCATCTGGGTCGGCTCGTCGAAATAGATGACGACGTTGCGGCAGAAGATGACGTCGAACTTGCCCTTGAACGGCCATTGCGCCATCAGGTTCAGTTCGTTGTAGGTGATCAGCCGCTTGACGCGGTCATCGACCTGGAACTTGCGGCGGCCCTGCACCTCGACTTCGCTAAACCATTGCTTGCGCATGGCGGGCGAGACGGTTTCGAGCGCACTCTCGTCGTAAGCGCCGGCCCGGGCGATGGCGAGGATTTTCGGATCGATGTCGGTCGCCAGGATCTTGAAGTCGTAGTCGGCGACATTCGGCATCAGCGATAAAACGGTCAGCGCGATCGAATAGGGTTCCTGTCCGTCGGAGGAAGCGGCCGACCAGATGCGCACCCTGCCGCCCGATCTCGCCCGCTGCAGAAGTTCCGGCAGAACATGATCGCGCAGGTGCTCGAAATGATGGTTTTCGCGGAAGAAGCGAGTGAAGTTGGTCGTCAGATGCGAGAGCATTTCGCGGCGCGCCGCAGCCCCCGCCGGCGAAGCGACGAGTTCGCAATATTCACGGAAACCCGACAGACCAAGATTGCGGATATGCTTGGACAGACGCGAATAGACGAGCGAGGCCTTCGTCTCATTGAGGAAGATGCCGGCATCCGAGTAGATCATGGCGGCGATTTCCGTGAGGTCGCGGCGCGTCAGCGGATATTCTCCGCTCGCCAGCACCTCATCGGCTCCCTGCCTCTGATCTTTTGCACCCATTGCACTCATGCGGCTTCGCTTTCGGTCTCGGAAAAGAGGGCTTCAAGTTCGATCAGGCAGATCATGCGCTTGTCGATGGCGAGAATTCCCCGGGCAAATTGGCGCTCGAGGTCGGAAGAGATTTCGGGCGTCGGCTGAATGATCTCGTCGGTGACCGTCAGAATGTCGGAGACGGCGTCGACCAGCAGGCCGACGACTTTGCGGCGGACCTGGGCGACGATGATGACATGGCGGGCTGTGGGATCGGCGGGCTTCATGCCGAGACGAGCGGCAAGATCAATGATCGGCAGCACCGCGCCGCGCAGGTTGATGACCCCCAGCATATAGGCAGGCGAGTGCGGCATCGCGGTCGCCGGGGTCCAGCCCCGGATTTCGCGAACCGACATGATGTTCACGCAAAATTCCTGATCTCCGATGCGGAACGCGATCAGCTCGCGATCCCCCTGGTTCAGACTTTTTACAGCGTACGACATTCCCTTACCCTACCGCTGCTAACGACATTTCTGCTTTGAGCGACTGGCCGCGCGAGGCGCCGACAACCGCGTCGACATCTAGGATGAGAGCCACGCGGCCGTCGCCGAGAATGGTGGCGGCGGCGATGCCGGGCACATGAGTGTAGTTCGCTTCCAGGCTCTTGATGACCACCTGGCGCTGACCCTGGATGGCATCGACCATCAGGGCGCGCTGACCGCCGCCTTCCGATTCCACCAGCAGCGCCACGCCCTCAACGGGGTTGGCCTGCGTCGCGCGGAAGTTCAGGATGCGGCCGACATCGACCAGTGGGCAGAATGAGTTGCGGATCGAGATCAGCCGGTGGTTCGCGCCGAAGGAGTGAATCGCGGATGCTTCCGGCTGCAGGGTTTCGACGATCGCGGTCAGCGGCACGACCAGCGTCTGGCCGGCGACGGTGACCACCATACCGTCGAGAACGGCAAGGGTCAGCGGCAGGCTCATGGTGAAGACCGAGCCGTGGCCCGGCTTGGAGGTGATGTTGATGCGGCCGCCGAGCGCCTGGATCGAGCGCTTGACGACGTCCATGCCGACGCCGCGGCCCGATATGTCGGAGATCTTGTCGGCGGTGGAGAAGCCCGGCAGGAAGATCAGGTTGTCGATTTCCTCGTCCGACAGGTTGGCGTCGGCCGGGATGAGATCGTTGTCGATCGCTTTCTGGCGAACCTTTTCGCGGTTGATGCCGGCGCCGTCGTCGGCAAGCTCGATCAGGATGCGTCCCGAACGGTGCTTGGCGGTGAGGCGAACCGTGCCTTCGGTGTTCTTGCCGGCGGCCGCGCGCTTTTCCGGCGTTTCGATGCCGTGGTCGACGGCATTGCGGATCATGTGGGTGAGCGGCTCGGCGAGCTTGTCGATAACCGTCTTGTCGACTTCGGTGTTTTCACCTTCCGTGATCAAGCGGATCGACTTGCCGGTCATGTCGGCGATTTCGCGGACGATACGCGACATGCGCTGGAAGACCGGCTTGACCGGCTGCGCGCGGATCGCCATGACCGAGTCCTGGATCTCGCGGGTGAGCTGCTGCAGCTCCTCGAGACCCATGTTGATCGAAGACGTGCCTGTCGTGTCGTTCTCGATGACGCTCTGCGACAGCATCGCTTGGTTGATGACCAATTCGCCGACGAGGTTGATGAGGCGGTCGACGCGATCGAGATCGACGCGAATCGTCTGGCCGGCGCCAGCGGCGTTGTTCTGGGCGGCGGCATTGGCCGCGGCGGCTGCGGCGGCGGCCGATTCCTTCTTCTCGACGCGGGCGGCGGCTGCCGCCATTTGCGTGACGTTGGAAGCGGTCTCGGCGGCGGCAACGGCAGCGGCCGTGGCTTCGGACCGTGCAGCGGAAACGCTCTCCGTTGCCTCGGTCTCGTCCAGGATCGACAGGTCGAAGGGAACCGGCACCATCGGCAGTTCCTCGTTGCTCGAAGCGGCGTCACGGGTCTCCTCGACCGGCTTCACCGTCAGCTCGCAATCCCACTCGGCGAATTCGAAGACGGCGCGGATGGCATCCTCGCCCTTGTCGGTCTTGAGCGTGACGTTCCAGAAGAAATAGGCAGCCTCCGGATCGAGCTCCTCGAGACCCGGCAGCTCATCCATATTGCAGTAGATCGTCATTTCGCCGAGGCGCGAAAGGTCGCGCAGCAGCAGGGTGGCGTCGTTACCCTTCGAATAGAGTTCGTGGCGCGGCTTGAAGGTGATCTCGTAGGCCGGCAGGCCGGTCTCTGCGCCGTCCTCGTCGCCGAAATCGTCGAAGGAAAAGGGGATTGGCTGGAAGCCGCTGTCGTCGGTCGGCTTGGGGGCTGGCGCCGGAGCGGCCGGAGCCGCCTTTGCGGCGGCCTTGGGCGCAGGCGTCTCGGCCGAAGGAGACGGTAGCTCGCCATTGGCCAGAGCCTCCAGCTCCTTGACGAGGCCGCGGCTGCGGCTTTCATCGACGCTGCCGCCGTCGCGCGCAGCATTGGTCAGGTCGGCGAGCACGTCGGCCGACTTCAGCATCACCTTCAGGACGTCCTGGGTCGGCTCGAGCTTGTTGGAACGAACGCAATCGAGAGTGGTCTCGAATACATGGGCGAAGGCAACCAGATCATCAAGGCCGAAGGCGCCGGCGCCCCCCTTGATCGAATGCACGGCACGAAACACCGCATTGACGGTTTCCGGATCGCGATCGCCATCGTTCATTTTCAGAAGACCGGATTCCAGCTCGGCGAGCTGTTCCTCGCACTCCTGGAAAAAGATCTCTTTGATTTCGTTCATATCCATAGGAGCAAATCCTGGGTTTAAGCGGTTACGCGCTCAATTGCATCGATCAGCTTGGCCGGGTCGAAAGGCTTGACGATCCATCCGGTGGCGCCGGCCTGGCGGGCGCGGTTCTTCTTTTCCGCGTCGCTTTCGGTGGTCAGGACCAGGATCGGGATCGCCCGATATTTCTCGTTGCGGCGCACACCTTCGATGAAGCCGAACCCGTCGAGGCGCGGCATGTTGATGTCGGTCACGATCACGTCAGGATTGGATTCTTCGAGAACCTCGAGGCCCTCGACGCCGTCTTCCGCCTGGATCGTCTCGAAACCGGCATTGTTCAGCGTCACGAGCAGCATGTTTCGGATGGTGCGGGAATCATCCACGGTAAGCACTTTTTTCTTCATTGCCGAATCTCCTTGGCAAGCAGGTGGTCAATATTGACGCCAACCAGCTGCATGGTTTTGTGAAATGCGTCGGACACCTTGGAGAAGGTGAACGGCTGCTTGTCCTGCTCCCAGGTCTTCTCGGCGGACATCAGGACCTGAGCGCAAAGAGCCCCGATCCGCTCGACGCCCGATGCGTCGATCGAAAGACCGCTGCCCCTGAGGGAGATGAGTTTTTCACGCAAGGCGGAAGCCTCGTTGAGATCCAGCACCGCTGTCAAATTCAGCGTCTTGCCACTCTTCTTTGCTACCATCAGCTTGTCCTTGTCCCCTTGTCCCCGGCCCGAAAAGATGAGCTGCGGCGATCATCCGATAGGTTAGTAAACATTCCGCCCACCTCTGACGCTCCCGAGCGCCTGCGGAAGGCCAAAATCGTCATTTTCATATTCGTCTTCGACCGCAGGATGGCCGGCCGCTTCGATCGTGCGGGACGGCGCAGCGCGAACCGAGCCCAAGCGCCCGGAATGCGCATTTTCGCGGGCTATGCGGAATTCGCGAATCGTCTGGCCGAGCTCAAGAATGACGGTATGGAGGTGGTCGGCGCCTTCAGCGGAACGTTCGGCCAAACCGGCGTTGTCCGCCACCTCTGCGCCAAGTCCTTTGACGTCGGCCGCCACGCCGTCGAGGCTTGCGGCATGCTCGCCGGTCCTGGTGGCGATGCCCGATATGGCGGCGTTGATGTCGGTGACCTGCCGCACGATGCTGCCGATCGAGTCCTGCGTTCGTCCGACCATCTGCACGCCGGCGTCGACCTGCGCCTTGGTCGTCGTCACCAGCGTCTTGATCTCGCGGGCGGCGTCGGCCGAGCGCTGGGCAAGCGCACGAACTTCCTGGGCGACGACCGCAAAGCCGCGGCCGGAATCGCCGGCGCGAGCCGCCTCGATGCCGGCATTCAGCGCCAGAAGATTGGTCTGAAAGGCGATCTCGTCGATCGCGCCGATGATCTGGCCGATCTTCTCGGCCGACTGCTCGATATCGGCCATGGCGCTGATCGCGCGGCCGACGACCTCGCCGCTTTGCTCGACCGCAGCGCGGGTAGAGGCGGCCGCCTGTTCGGCGGCGCGGCTGTCGGCGGCGCCGTCGCGCACGCTTCCGGCAATGCCGGCAAGGACAGCGGCGGAAAGCTGCAGCCGCTCGGCCTGGCCGGACGCCGTGCCGGCGAACTGCCGCGACTGGCCAGCAAGCGAAGCGGTCGCCGTCTCGGCCTTATCAGTGCGTTCGGTCATGGCGGCGAATTCTGCCTGGAGGCCATCCAAGGCGCCGTTCAGGGCGGCGGCGATCCCGGCATAGGCACCGTCGGCGTCGACAGGCGCGCGCCGCGTCAGGTCGCGGGCGGCGAGGCCTTCGATGACGTCGCCGAATATCCGGGCGATCTCCGCTTCACTTTCGGCGCGCTGATCGGCAACCGCGCGGCTCTGGGCAGCGCGTAGCGCATTGAAGCGGAGCGAAACGGCGATTTCGACATCGACCATCACGATGCGGATGATCGCAGTCATCAGCTCGGAAATTTCGCGGGCGCGGCGCCTGGCCGAGGGCAGCAAGGGGCGGCCGGCAATCTCTTCGGCGAGGCCGGAAAGAACATGCTCCAGCACGACGCCGTGGCCGGCTACGTGCCAACGCGGGTCGAGGCCCATCTTGCTTTCGGTGTCGGAGAGAACCTTGACGCGCTCGGCATAGAGGCTGTCGAAGCGGGCATCCGTCAGCACGTCCCAATGTGAGGACTGCAGATCATGCAGACGATCGACCTGTCTGTCGCTCTCGAAGTTGCGCGCAGCGTCGGGATAGGACTGGAACCTGTGGAAGAGATCGCGCAGTCCCGCTTTCAGATGCGCTTCGAGGGCCGGCCGGTTACGGCGCACCAGTTCGCACTGATCGGCATCGAGACCGGCAAAGCGCAGGCGATCACGCAAGCTGCCTGCCTGCACTCCACGAGCCTGATCTGATGGCATGTCCTGCCTCAACGCCTGTCCCCGACCCACTTTCCAGGCGAATGCCCGGCAAAAAACTTTTGCAGCATTCGATCAACGCAAGCGCGGAGCCGGTCTTCACCACCGGCGACGACCGGCAGGTAAAGCCCCTGATCAGCTATGTTTCGAAGCTGTCTGAAGAGATGGATACCGGATCGACCCGGTACGGCGGTACGGCGTCATGCCTGCTGGGAACGAGCACATCTTCCCATTCCGACGTGTAACCCAATGTTTATGGTTAATTCCTTGCCCGAAGGTTAATAAGTCTTTTCAGGAACAGGCTTTTGGAGCAATTCAAGGCAGTTCGCAGGAAATACTTCCGCGGAGTTGCACGGCTGCTACAAGGCACACGCAAGCTCCGTGTTATAGGCCGGTCGACAACCAAGACATGACGTCGACAAGGACAGAGCAATGATTGTTCTCGGATTGGGTTCCTGTTTGATCGCAATGGGCATACTTGCCGCCATCGCCCGCCTCGATTTCCTTGCCGCAAATCGCGATATCGGGATGCTTCGGGTGTTCTGAAGCCTCTCTGGCTTCAAGCCGATCCAATCCCCGTTGGCAGTCCGGTGCCTTTGGTGTAATCGCACTCGCGCCTTTCACGTCAGCGGAACACTCGGTTCATGTCTCCCAGATCTGGTCTTCTCATCGTTCTCGGCTTCACGCTCTGGCGCGTCGTCACGCTGTATTTCGATGCCACAGACCTGTTTGTCGACGAGGCCCAGTACTGGTTCTGGTCGCAGAATCTCGATCTCGGCTACTATTCAAAACCGCCGATGATCGCCTGGGTGATCCGAGCGATGACGGAGCTTTCCGGCTCCAACGCCATCTATTTCATCAGGCTGCTCGGGCCGCTGATCCACATGGTGGCGGCGCTGGTGCTGATGAAGCTTGCAAGGCGCTTCGTCGGGCCGGAGATCGAAGGCTGGACGGGCGCCACCTACATCACGCTTCCCGGCGTGGCGCTCTCTTCGGTTTTCTTCTCGACCGACGTGATCCTGCTGTTCTTCATCGCCGTCGCCCTGCTCGCCTATTTCAGCCTGACGCAGCGGCGCTATGTGGTACTGGCGCTCGTCATGGGTCTCGCCGTCGGCCTTGCCTTTTTGACGAAATATGCCGTTCTGTTCGTCGTACCAGGCGGCGCGATCGCCCTCCTCCTCATTCCTGCGGCGCGCATCGCTGTCCGGGACTTCATCATAGCGGTCGCGGTTGCCGCTGTCGTCGCCTCGCCGAACCTCTGGTGGAACCTGCAACACGACAATACGACGGTGCGCCACACGCAGGATATCGCCCACTGGAGCGATCTCGGCATCAATCTGCGCCGCGGGCTCGAATTCTTCTCCGCCCAATTCGGCGTCGTCGGGCCGATCATCTTCTTCGCAATGCTGTGGGCGGTCTATCGCATGATCAAGGGCCGAAGCGAAGACCGCGAAAAGATGCTGATCTGGCTGTCGATGCCGGTGGTGGTGCTGATCACCCTGCAGGCGACCGTTGCCAAAGCCTATGCCAACTGGGCCGTGACCGCCTATGTCGCGGGGACCATTCTTGCCGTCTGGCTGCTTTACCGGATGTGGCCGAAGGGGCTGAGGCTGTCACTCACCATCAACGGCATCGCAAGCCTGCTCTTTCCGCTGGCGACCATCTTTCCGCAGCAATTGCTGCTGCCGAACGGCGACGAATTGATGAAGCGCTATCTCGGGCGCGCCGAGGTCAGCCGCGAGGCGGGAGCCCTTGCAGCTCAGGCGGGCACCGACATCATCGTCACCGACAACCGCGACATGGTCGCTGATCTCTTCTATACGCTGCGGGATGCATCTTACAGAATCTATGCGCGCGCACCCGCAGGCCTGCCGGAGAGCTATTATGAGCAGGAATTCGCCCTGCCCGCCGACATCGCCGGCAAGGTGCTTTTCCTGACGGACACGCCGCTAACCTGCGCCACTGAAACGCCCGAGCTGCTGAAGAGCTGGCTGCCTGCCGCAGGCTACTACAAGCGAAAGACGCTTTACGTTTACAAGGTTTCTGCCGCCTGCCTGGCGCCCTGAGGGCTTCAGCCTGGTCGATTGGGCAGGCAGAGGCCGGTGCCGGCGCCTTCTATCTCAACGAACCTGACGCCGCCTTCCTCGAAGGCGAGGCGCAACTGCGCTTCGGTCGCACGGTGGATATCGTGGTGACGTCCCTCGTAATCGCGGATGGTGCTGCGCGAGACGGCCGCCTTCTCGGCGAGCTCGTTCTGGGTCCAATCGAGCAGACCGCGTGCAGCCCGGCAGAGAGCGGGGCTTAGAATTGTTTCTCTCGCGCCTTGACCCATGATCTCAAAGTACCCATATTGGTTGATATAGATCATATATGTCATAATACGAACGAAATTTCCAGATCGGGAGAAGCGATGCCGCACGATACGCCCTTGATTTCGACAATCGTCGGCGGCCTGGTGCTGGCTTTCATCTTCGGCGCGCTTGCTCATCGGCTGCGCATGCCGCCGCTCGTCGGCTATCTGATTGCCGGTGTGCTGGTGGGGCCACATACTCCGGGTTACGTGGCCGATCAGAGCCTCGCGCCGGAGCTTGCCGAAATCGGCGTCATCCTGCTGATGTTCGGCGTCGGGCTGCATTTCTCCCTCAAGGACCTGCTGTCGGTGCGCGGCATCGCGCTGCCTGGCGCGGTCGTGCAGATCGGTTTTGCCACCTTGCTCGGCTGGGGCCTCGGTGCATTGATGGGTTGGCCGACCGGCGGCAGCCTGGTTTTCGGCCTGGCGCTTTCAGTTGCCTCTACCGTCGTGCTCCTCAAGGCTCTGCAGGAGCGCCGGCTCATAGAGACGGAGCGCGGCAGGATCGCCGTCGGCTGGCTGATCGTCGAAGACCTCGCCATGGTGCTGGCGCTGGTGCTGATCCCGGCTGCAGCCAGCATCGGCGGCGACGGCCATGGTCCCGTCGAGCCGCTGTCGGCGGGGCTGAACAGCCTGTTCGGCCTCGATCTCGGCATCGGCGGCATGATCGCCATGACGCTGGTCAAGGTAGCACTCTTCGTGGCTCTGATGCTCGTCTTCGGCCGCAAGCTCATTCCCTGGACGATGCATCGCATTGCCCATGCCGGCTCGCGCGAGCTCTTCCGGCTCGGTGTGTTGGCCATCGCCCTCGGCGTCGCCTTCGGCGCGGCCAAACTCTTCGGCGTGTCCCTGGCGCTTGGCGCCTTCTTTGCCGGCATGGTGCTTGCCGAAAGCGAGCTCAGCCACCGCGCAGCCCAGGAAAGCCTGCCGCTGCGCGACGCCTTCGCCGTGCTCTTCTTCGTCTCGGTCGGCATGCTGTTCGATCCGAACATCCTGATCGACAGACCGTTGCCGATCCTCGCCACCGTCTTCATCATCGTCATCGGCAAATCCGTCGCCGCCTTTCTGATCGTGCTCGCCTTCAAGAAGCCGCCCGGCACGGCGCTGACGATTTCGGCAAGCCTCGGTCAGATCGGCGAGTTCTCCTTCATTCTCGCCGCTCTCGGCGTCGAGCTCGGGCTTTTGCCGGAGGAGGGCCGCGACCTGATCCTTGCCGGCGCCATCATCTCGATCATCGTCAATCCACTGCTGTTCTTCCTCTGCGACCGCGCGCGGCCTCTTCTCGAAGGTGCAAGACGCGAGGAAACCGTGGCCGAGCCGGCTTCCGCCGCCGATGTGGGTGCCGTTCAGGAACAGGCGCCGCCCGAGGACGACGACGTGCGTCCGACCGCGCTTACCGGCCACGCAATCCTCATCGGTTACGGCCGAGTCGGCAGGATCGTCGGACAGAATCTCAAATCGTCAGGCACGCCCTTCCTCGTCATCGAGGATTCCGACAAGCGCATAGGCGAATTGAAAGCGCAGGGGATCGAAGCCTACATGGGCAATGCAGTGGCGCGGGAAACGCTCGATCTCGCCAATCTTTCGTCTGCACGCAGCCTCGCCATCGCCATCCCGAACGCCTTCGAGGCCTGCCGCATCGCCGAGCAGGCGCGCAGCGTCAATCCCTCGATCCTTATCGTCGCCCGCGCCCATTCCGACGCCGAGGTCGACGAGTTGAAACAATACGGCGCCGACACCGTCATCATGGGCGAACGCGAAATCGCCCTTGGCATGGTTGACCGGCTCGCTCAAGTGCATCATGAGAGTGTTTCCTATGAAGACAGGCAGGAGCCTGCTACAATCATCCCGACGGGCACTGCTCCGCCGGAACGACAATGAGAGATTTGGCGCGCTTTTGAGCCGATACGGGAGTGACATCGCCGGGACGGAGGAGATGGAGCTGGACCAGCACCGTCTGACGAGCCGTATCGCCTTTTCCCTCCTCTTCGCCATTCTTGCCTATATCGGCCTGCTTTTCGGCGGCAATCTCATCATTGCGCCGGCGACCGCCGTCAATACGCTTTCCTCTTCCGGCCGCGATCCGCAGCCGCCGCAACTGAGCGCGCGCGATGCCGTGCGCGGCGTGCTTGCCGCCGAGCGCAGGCTTGCGCCGAAACAGACCGCCTACGACGCCGGACCGCCGGCCCCTGCCGCCGCCCCTGCTGTCGACTTTACCGGCTGGGACATGGCCGCTCCTCTTGCGGCATTCGAGCCTCCGCTTCATCAGGCAGTTTCCAGGACCCATCAGGCGCGCGCGCCCCCGATCATCGCCTGAGGCCTGCGCCGAGCGGCGCATCCGACCATTGACGACATGCCGCCAGCGCCCGGGCGCCGGCCCTCGATTATCTAAGGAATACAACATGCGTAATTCACCATGGCTGGTGTTCACCTATACGGTGATCATCGTGATCGGGCTATTGATCGCCCTGCCGAACGCCCTACCGCAATCCGTGCTCCAGCGAATTCCGGCCTGGCTGCCGCATGAGCAGGTGTCGCTCGGCCTCGACCTTCGCGGCGGTTCGCACCTCGTTCTGGAGGTCGACGAAGCCGATCTGACCAAGGAGCGGCTGCAATCGCTGCTGCAGGACGCCCGCCGCGTCCTGCGCGAAAAGGGCATCCAGCCGAAGGCCGTCGTGCGCAGCCAGAACCAGATCGTCGTGACGCTCGCCGATGCCGCGCAGAGCGACGCGGCAGTCACCGATCTTAAGACGCTTGCCAACCCGATCAGCACCGGCCTCAGCGCCGGTCAGGCGGATCTCAACGTCACCGCAAACGGAGCGACCATCACCGTCGGCTTCTCGCCGGCCGGCATCTCCGCCAATGTCGACAACGCCGTCCAGCAGAGCCTTGAAGTCATCCGCCAGCGTGTCGACCAGGTCGGCGTCTCCGAGCCGACCATCCAGCGCATCGGCGGCAACCGCGTGCTCGTGCAGCTTCCCGGCGCGCAAGATCCGTCGCGCCTGCGCGAACTTCTCGGCTCCACGGCAAAGATGTCCTTCCATATGCTGGCGCCGAACAATCAGCCCGGCCCCGGCGTCACCATGCTGCAGGACGACGAAGGCAGATCCTATCCGGTTCTCGACCGTGTCGAAATATCGGGCGACCGCCTATCGGATGCCCGCGTCAGCTTCGATCCTAACACGCGCGAGCCCATCGTCAGCTTCCGCTTCGACAGCGCCGGCGCCACCCGTTTTGCAGAGATCACCCGCCAGAATGTCGGCAATCCCTTTGCCATCGTCCTCGACAACAAGGTGCTGAGCGCCCCCGTTATCCGCGAGCCGATCACCGGCGGCTCCGGCCAGATCTCCGGCAACTTCTCGGCAGACAGCGCCACGACGCTTGCCGCCATGCTGCGCGCCGGCGCCCTGCCCGCCAAGCTGACCGTTATCGAGGAGCGCACAGTCGGCGCCGATCTCGGCGCCGACGCCATCAAGATGGGCATCTATTCCGGCATCGTCGGTTTCGCCCTTGTTGCAGCCTTCATCTTCGTGCTCTACGGCACCTGGGGCATCCTGGCGAACGTGGCGCTGCTGATCCACACGATCCTGACCTTCTCGGCGCTCACGCTGGTCGGCGCGACGCTGACACTGCCCGGCATTGCAGGCGTCGTTCTCGGCATCGGCCTTGCGGTCGATGCGAACGTCCTTATCAATGAACGTATTCGCGAAGAGACCCGCAAGGGCAAGGGTGCCTTTGCCGCTATCGATACAGGCTTCAACCGAGCCTATTCGACCATTATCGACGGCAACATGACGGCCCTGATCGCTGCGGCGATCCTGTTCTGGTTCGGTTCCGGGCCGGTTCGAGGCTTTGCGGTGACCATGGCGCTTGGCCTGATCATCTCGATGTTCACCTCCGTCGCGTTCGTTCGCGTCGCGATGATCGAGATTACCCGCCGCCGCAAGTTCAAGGTGCTGAACATCCGACCGTTGATCCCCTTCAGCCCGTATGACAAGCACATCCAGTTCATGAAGGCGCGCTTCTTCGGCGTCACCGTTTCGGCGCTGCTTTCGATCGCATCGGTCGTGCTCTTCATCCATCCCGGCCTGAACTACGGCGTCGATTTCCGCGGCGGCATCCAGATGTCGGTCAAGACGAAAGAGGCGGCCGATCTGGCAAAGTTCCGCGAGGGTCTCGATAGTCTCGGCCTCGGCGAAATCACGCTGCAGACCTTCGGTGACAACAACAGCATTCTCGTTCGCGCGCAGCGGCAGGAAGGCGGCGAAGAGGCACAGACGGCGGCGGTGACCAAGCTGAAGGCCGAAGTCGCCAAGATCGATCCGAGCGCTACCGTCGAAGGCACCGACGTCATCGGTCCGAAGGTCAGCGGCGAGCTTGCCTCGGCCGGCATCCTGTCGGTCGTGATCGCCAGCATCGCGATGCTGCTCTATATCTGGGCGCGGTTCGAATGGCCGTTTGCCGTCGGCGCCATCGTTACGCTGGTGCTCGACGTCACCAAGGCAATCGGCTTCTTCGCAATCACCGGTCTCGACTTCAACCTCACGGCCATCGCAGCCATCCTGACGCTCGTCGGCTATTCGGTGAACGACAAGGTCGTTGTTTACGACCGCATGCGCGAAAACATGCGGCTCTACAAGTCGATGCCGTTGCGCGAGATTATCGACAAGTCGATCAACGAAACTCTTGCGCGAAGCCTCTACACCAATGCGACGGCCTTCCTCGCCCTGGTGCCGATGGCGATCTGGGGCGGCAGCGCCGTCTCCAGCTTTGCGATCCCGATGGTCTTCGGCATTCTTGTGGCCGGCGCCTCGTCGATCTTCATTGCCGCACCGATCCTGCTATTCCTCGGCGACTGGCGCCGCCGCCACGCCAAGGCGGCAACGGCGACCGATGCGGCAGCCGAAATCATCCCGCCGGAAGAGGGTCGCTCGCGCAAGTCGGCGAGCTGAAAACGGGTTGTTAACGTATCCTTGAAGAGGGCGCCGGTTGCAGAGCCGGCGCTCTCTTTTTATTGTTGCCTATTGCCAGGATAAAATTATGCAGCAATTCAAGCTATTACAGCGTCCATCGCGCGGCTGAAAAAGAGAGCGCGACGATGCATCAGAGATCGGGGAAACCGCGCGATGTCACCCAACCCGACGAAACCGCTTGAAACCAATATTGCCGGCGACAACGAAGAACGCATTAAGCGCTTTCTTGCAATCGCCTCGCACGACCTGCAATCGCCGCTGCGCCATATCGCCATGTATGCCGAGCTGCTGCTCGACGATCTTGAGGAGACACTCGACAGCGAGCAGCTTCAGAGCCTCAAGATGATCCTGGAAAAGGTGCAGGCGGCCCAGCGTCTCACCAAGGCACTGATGAGCCTTGCCGGTGGTGCACCGCAGGTGACGCTGGAAGAGGTCGACCTGAAGGTCTTGGCCGAAAAAATTTGGAGCGAACTCATCGAGGAGACGGGGGCTCTCGACGCGACGTTCGCCAGTCGGGACCTCCCCTCCATCCGCACCGACCCGGCGCTGTTCGGCTTGGTGCTCAGGCAGCTCATGTCCAACGCCCTCACCTATCGGAGCTCATCGCCGCCGCATGTGGCCGTGACGGCGGAGCAAGAGCGGGCGAACTGGGCCATCCGGATTTCCGATAACGGCACTGGCATCGATCCCGCTTATCGAGAGCGGATCTTCGAGCCGTTCTGGAAATTACCGAAGGCGGGGGCAGCCCCTGGCGCCGGCCTCGGCCTGACGACGGCGCAGGAACTTCTGAAGGTGCTTGGCGGCGATATCCGTCTCGAGCATTCCGACGAAAACGGCAGCCACTTCACCATCCGCCTTCCCGCCGGCTGAGGCACATATTGCAATCGCTCAGCCTCGTTTGCCGTGCTTGAAGCGCACCGCGATCTCAGATTCGGCGGACGTGCTTCCTTTGCGCATGTCGCTACCGCAAAGCCTTCGCGCTGTTTTGCGCGGCTCAAATGCTGTAATCGTCCTTCCAGAAATCCGGCACATCGTAGTGCACATATTCGCGGATGATGTGCTGCAGCGTCTGGACGTCGATTTCGTCCTTGCCGATGCGAAAGTCGACGCCGTAATCTGGGAATTCCTGGAAATAGCCGCCCGATATGTCGGTGGAGACGACGCCGATCGGGCCGGTATAGCCGATGCCGCGCAGCTCCGGCACCGTCTCGCGGAAATCGGCATTGGGCAGAAGGCGATTGTCGAGCAGGATGAGATCGAAGCGCGCCGCGCGGATCTTTTCCAATGCGTCTCCGATCGACGGCGAATATTCGACTTCGACCGCCGGCTCGGAGAGATCGGCGATCTTCTTTTTGAGCGCGCGGAATTCGATGAACTCGTCGTCGACGAAGAGAACCTTGACGGCGTTCTGTCGGACCGTTTTGGTGATCATTTCAATTTCCCCAGTCCCGAAGCCGATTTTCACGAAACCAAACCATTCCTCAGGGCGATCGCCACCATGTGGACGCGGTTCACGGCGTCGAGCTTGCGCGCGGCCGCAGTGATATGCGAATTGACCGTATGTTCAGACAGACCGAGGATGATGGCGATTTCGGCCGAGGTCTTGCCTTCGCTGGTCCATTTGACGATTTCCGCTTCGCGCTGGGTCAACCGCCCGGACATTTCCTGCGTCAGGATTTCCTCGTAGAGCTTGTCGAAAATGCGCATGGCATCAAGAAGCATGTCGGCAATCTCGCCCTGGTCCGGCTCTTCACGCTCGCCGCTCAGCACGAGACAATATCGCCGCCCTTCGGGCGTGAACAGCGGAATGAAGAGGAAGACGCCGCTGCGGAACTCGTTGAAAAGCAGATCGGAGGGATAGGTGTCCGGCTGCGCGCTCCGGCCATGGACGGGCGTTGCCAGAAACTGAGCGCTCTTTGCGCGGGTGGTCCCGAGCGCCTCCCTCAACGTCGCAATGAACAGGCCAACCCGTCGCTCGGCGACATTGGTGATGACGATATCGCGTTCGCCGAATGGAGCCGAAGCCTCGGAAATGCGGGCAAGCGCGAAATTATCGAAGTGGTAATGCTGCGCCGCCGCTTTCAGCAGACGGAAAAAATCGGTGCGGTTGATCGCTCGGCTCAGCTCCGGTCCGGCATGAAAAGGAGTTGCCGCGGCATTGTTCATTCCCACTCTTCCTCTCCTCCCGCCATGCCCCCGATCCCCAAATCTTGGGATATACGTCTTAAACGCGAACAGCTACAAAAATTGCGAGACGGTTGATGAGAGATATCGAAACGGGGACTTTCGGTATACAAGGCGGATATCATCAATTATCTCAACTACAGGTGATGCACGGGCAGATATACTGAGGGGCAGTAATTCTTACCTGGGTGTCGTAAATCTTCCGCGTTCAACATCCATGAATGCGAGAAGGCAGTGCCAGACGTAAGCGCGAGAGAGCCGACAGGCCCATTCAGCTAAGGGGTTGGCTGGAAGTTCGTGGCGGCGAACACGGGTCAATCGGCTCTCTCAGCGCTTATTTTACGTTTCCGTCCGTTTCGTTTCGGTTGCATCTTGGGATGCGCACTCGGCCTTGTCAATTGCGGTTCGTCACGTCGCCAGGACCAACGCCAGGAAACGCACCATTCGGCTTCCGCTGTTTCCTACACCTCCAGATTGAGAAGGATCGCTGCGAGGTCAAGCGGCTTCTCAAGGTAAAAATCGGCACCGGCTTCGAAAGCACGCATGCGATCCTCGTCCGCATCCGACCCGCTGCAGACAGCGAGACGCATTGTTCTGAACCGGTCATCGCTGCGCAGCGTGCTTACCAGGCTGATGCCGCTGTCGAGGGGCATATAGAGATCGGCGACCAGCAGCTCCGGCGGAGCCCAGCCTTCGGCCACGCGCTGCTTCAGCGCCTCCAGCGCCGTCTCGGCGGTCGAGAAACAAAATAGATCGACGTCTATATGCTGCTTCTTGCGGATATAGTCGAGATAGAAAAGATCATCCCTGCTGTCGTCGACGTAAACTATCGTAGGCATCCGGCACCGTGATCTGGGTATTGTTCGAATGAACCTCGTTGTCTTCCGACGTCACGATATCGCGATTTCACGAAAATTCGATCTGTCCGATCGAAAAATCATTTCGGAAAAAGCGCGACGGCGGCGGCCGCTGCCTATTGAGTATTCTTCGATTTCGGAAAAAATGGCCGCGCGAACCGAGAGAGGATACACGGGTGCAGGATAAGGGCAACGTGGACCTGCAGGACCAGCGGAGGCGACGGCGCTACCGTGCCTTCGCAATTGCAGTCGGCTGCCTGCTGTCCCTTCTCGGAGTGAGCGCCCTTGCCGGCTGGCTGTTGCAGATCAAACTCATCATTTCGCTCTTCCCCGGCTTTCCGTCAATGGCCTTCAACACCGGGGTCTGCTTCATACTATCCGGCCTTGGGCTTGCGGCCTCGATGCTTGATGGCCGCCGCTTTCGGATAGCGGCAACGATCATGACAGGGATCGCAGCGGCGATCGCGGCGGCCCGGCTGGTGGAAATCGCTACGGTTGGGCGGGCCGTCCATAACGTCGACCAGTTGATCACCCACCTGGTGATTCCTCCCGATTTCATCGCCGAGATCGGCGGCGGCATGGGCCCCAATACGGCGCTGATCTTTCTCATTGCCAATCTTTCGCTGCTGCTCTCGCTTCATGTGGAGAAGTCGAAAAACCAGGTCGTGCAGGAACTGACGAGCTATGTCGTCGTCACGCTCGGCATGATCGCGCTCGCCGGCTATCTCACCGATGCCGAACAGGGCTACCGCTGGGGTCCCTATGCGGCGATGGCGTTGCACACGGCAGTCGGCATGGTGCTTTTCGGCGCGGGCCTGCTTGCCCGCTCCTGGTGGATGCAGCCGGCAAACAGGGCGCAGATTCCGCTCTGGATTCCGGCGGCAGTCTGCTTCACCGGCCTCGTCGTCGATCTCTATACGCCGCTCGGCCTTGCCAACGGCATTCTCTACGTGCCGCTGGTGCTGACGGCGCTCTGGTTCGGCAACAGGAATGCGCCGCTCTTCTTCGCCTTTGCCTGCACCGTGCTCCTCATGCTCGGCTTCTTCGCCGTCAGGCATGACGAGGCGGCATTCTGGCAGGAGATCGCCAATCGCACCATCACCGCCGCCACGCTCTGGCTGATCGCCATCCTCGTCTTCTATTTCCTGCGCAACAACAACAACCTGGAAGCCGAACGCGTTCGCTTCGGCGCGCTGGCGCGCAGCACGCCCGATGCCGTCCTCGTCATCGACGGGCGCGGAACGATCAAGAGTTTCAATCCGGCAGCCGAAAGCATGTTCGGCTATTCACCGCAGGAAACGATCGGCCGGAACATCAAGATGCTGATGCCTGAGCCTTATCATTCCGAGCATGACGGCTATCTCGCCCACTACCGCCAGACCGGCGAGGAGCGCATCATCGGCACGACGCGCATGGTCTCCGGGCGGCGCAAGAACGGCATCGTCTTCCCGATCGAAGTATCCATCAGCGTTGTCGTCAGCGGCGAGACCAAGACATTCGTCGGCATCGTACGAGATATCAGCGAGCGCGTGCGGCAGGAAGAACGGATGAAAACGACGCTCGCCCAGCTCGAGGCATATACGGCCGAACTCGAGCGCAGCAACCACGACCTCGACGAATTCGCCTATATTGCCTCGCATGACCTGAAGGAACCGCTGCGCGGCCTGCACAACCACTCGCGTTTCCTCCTCGAGGATTATGAGGACAAGCTCGACGCGGACGGCGTGCGCCGGCTGAACCGGCTCGTGCGTCTGAGCCAGCGGATGGAGAAGCTCGTCAACGACCTGCTCTACTTCTCCAGGCTCGGGCGGCAGCAGCTGGCAGTCAAACGCACCGATATCAGCCTGATCGTCAAGGATGTGGTCGCGACGATGGAGCTGCTGCTGGAAGAGCGGCATGCCAGGGTCGTCACCGACGGCCGGCTCCCTGACGTGGTCTGCGACGCGCCGCGGCTGACCGAAGTGTTCCGCAATCTCATCACCAATGCGATCAAGTACAACGACAAGCCGGCGCCGCTGGTCTCGATCGGCTATCTCGAGCGGTTCGTCGGCAAGGATGGCACGGTTGCCCGCAACGTGTTTTTCGTTAGGGATAACGGCAAGGGAATACCCCAGGAATTCCATGAGGATATTTTCCGCATTTTCAAACGGCTCGAAAAGTCGCAGGATTCCGACGACGGAACCGGAGCAGGCCTTACCTTCGTCCGCAAGATCATCGCGCGGCACAACGGCGATATCTGGCTGGAGTCCGAGGTCGGCGTCGGCACTACGTTCTATTTCACCCTGGGAAGAAAACGCGAGGGGCAGAATGCAGCAGCGTGACACGCAACCGATTTTGATCGTCGAAGACAGTGAAGACGATTTCGAAGCGACGATGCGCGCCTTCAAACGCACCAACCTGCGCAACTCGATCCGCTGGGCCGCCTCGGGTCAGGAAGCACTCGACATGCTCGGCGTGATGGTGCCGAAACCAGGGCTGATCCTGCTCGATCTCAACATGCCGGGACTCGACGGCCGCAAGACGCTGGAAGCGATCAAGTCGAACGACGGCTGGCGCAAAATTCCGGTGGTGATCCTGACGACGTCAGACGATGAACGCGACATCGAAGGCTGCTACGCGCTCGGCGCCAACACCTATGTGCAGAAGCCGGTCGATCTCGACGGTCTCTTCGCCGCGATCCAGCGGTTAAAGGAATATTGGTTCGAAATCGCGATCCTGCCGCTCGAGGACTGACGGTTTGGCGGAAGACTGCTGCATTCTCATCATCGACGACAACATCGACGACCGCGAGGTCTATCGGCGCATTCTGGGCCGCGTCTCCAGCACGGCCTATACCGTCCTCGAGGCGGAGACGGGTGAAGAGGGCCGCGCTCTCAACAGCAGGAAACGGCCGAACTGCATCCTGCTCGACTATTCGCTGCCGGGGCGCGACGGGCTCGGTGTTCTTGCCGATATTTTGGAGGACGATCCCGTCGCCAACGTCATCATGCTGACCGGTCAAGGCAGCGAAACCGTCGCCGTCGAGGTGATGAAGAGCGGCGCGCGCGACTATCTCACCAAGGATACCCTTTCACCCGAAACGCTGCATCGCTGCATCCAGAACGCCATCATGCACGGCATGCTGGAAGCCCAGCTGGAGCAGAAGCGGCAATCGCTTGAGATCTTCACACGCGCCATGGCGCATGACCTGAAGGAGCCGCTGAGGACGATCAAGTCCTTCAGCCGCATCCTGCACGGTTCTGCAGTGCTTCCGGCCGAAGACCGCGAGCTGCTCGATTATGTCTTGAGCGCCGCCGACCATATGGAAGACCTGATCGTCAAGGTCTCGAACTTCACCAAGCTCGAAGCCTATGGCGGGCCGCAGCTGACGCCGGTCTCGCTGTCCGATGTACTCAACCAGGTGGAAGACAATCTGCGCCAGCAGATGGAGAGCCGCGGGGCCGTCGTCATTCGCGGTGTGCTGCCGGAAGTGATGGGTGATGCGACGCTGCTGACCCAGCTTCTGCAGAACCTGGTGTCGAATGCCATCCGCTACTGCGATCAAAAGGTTCCGGAGGTTCAAATCTCGAGCGAAGCGCGAGGGGGTAGCTGCCGACTGTTGGTGCGTGACAACGGACCCGGCATCGATCCCCAGCACCGCGAGCTGATCTTCCAGCCGTTCAAACGGCTCGTCGGCCGCGGCATCGAGGGCACCGGACTAGGCCTTGCCATCTGCCGCCGCATCGCGCAGCTGCATGGCGGCGCCATCTGGTGCGAACCGGACAAGGGACCCGGCGCCACCTTCATCGTCGAGATGCCGCTTGCCGAGGCACGGCCCGCACCGCCCGCCGCATCAGCCGTTCCGCCCAGCCTGAAGCCGGCGGAGCAGCCGGGTGAAGGTTCCGGCAGGCTTGCCGAGGTACTGCTGGTCGAAGACAGCCCCGCCGACATCCAGATCCTGAAGATCAAGCTGATGCGGCGGGAGAAGGTGACCTTCAACCTTCATGTCGCAACCAACGGACGCGAGGCGATGCGGCTGCTCGAAGAGCGCGCCGGCATCGCCGATGTGCCGCAGATCGACCTGATGCTGCTCGACATCAACATGCCGATCATGGATGGCTTCGAGGTGCTGAACGCGCTTTCGGCCGACGCCCGTCTGAAACGGATTCCCGTCTGCATTCTCAGCACCTCAAGCGATGAGAGCGACATGCAGCGGGCCAGAAATCTCGGCGCGCGCGCCTATATGGTGAAGCCGCCGACCCTGCAGCAACTGGAAGAGGCGCTCGAAGATGTCGATCATTTGGAACTGCTGCCGCGCGGCGATTCGCTTGCGCTTTGCGCGGAACAAAACTAAGCGGTGGTCATTGGCAACGGTATGACTGTCGCAGCTCTCATACTCGCGCTCCTGACGACGCCGCTTCAATCAGGACTGCTCTCGATGGTATCAGGCATACATCACGTTACAGCCATCACCCGAAAGGTGCAGGCAAACGTGGATTTTTACGCCGGCTTTCTCGGCATGCGCCTCGTCAAGCAAACGGCCGGCTACGAGGATGCGACTCAGCTCCATCTCTTCTACGGCGATTCGGCAGGTACGCCGGGTTCGCTCGTCAGCTTTCTCATATGGGAAGACGGCGCGCCCGGTCGGGCGGGTTACGGCCAGATCAGCGAAATTTCACTGGCGATCGATCCGGCGAGCATCGGCTATTGGCTGACGCGCGCCATGAACTTCGGCCTGCGTTCGGAGGGACCGACCGATGAATTCGGTGAGCCTGTTCTCAGGTTGAAAGACCCCGATAATATCATCCTCAAGCTCACGGGCGCAAAGAACCTCACATCGCCTGCTGTCTGGGATGGCGCCTCGATCCCGGTCGAGCATGCCGTCAAGCGGGTGCGCGGCGCAACCATGCTGACGGAAAAGCCGGCCGAGAGCCGCAGCTTCCTCGAGCGCCATTTCGGTTACCGATTCCAGGCCAACCGCGGCACGATTGACAGGCTGGTATCACAATCGGGCGACGTCATCGATGTGCGCGATGCACGCGGCTTCTGGTCCGGCGCGCCGGGAACCGGCACCGTCGATCATGTCGCCTTTCGGGCCGCCGATGAGGAGGCGCTGCGTTCGGTTTCCATGGCGTTGGAGAAGACCGATGCTTCGCCTACCAACATGCACGACCGCAAGTATTTCCGCTCGCTCTATGCCCGCGAGCCCGGCGGCACGCTGGTGGAGCTTGCAACCGACAAGCCCGGCATGACTGTTGACGAAGAGCACGCAGCCCTCGGCACCAAGCTCTTCGCGCCGCCGGGAGCGATCACCAGTCTCGACGAGCTCAAGGTGGTTCTGCCGCAATTTTCGATGCCCGGCCAGCCGCGCATCAATTACCGCGAGCTGCCGTTCGTCCATCGCTTCTATACGCCGCCGAATCCCGATGGCAGTGTCTTCGTGCTGCTGCACGGCTCGGGCGGCAATGAGACGACTCTGATGCCGCTCCTCAACAAGGCGGCGCCGCGCGCGACCCTGCTCGGCGTCCGTGGCCGTGCGACGGAAGAAGGTTTTCCGCGCTGGTACAAGCGCATCACCCCCTTCTCCTTCGACCAGAACGACATCAAGACGGAGGCCGAAGCCTTTGCGGCCTTTATCGAAGGCGCCGTCAAATCCTATGGCCTCGATCCCAAGAAGATCGTCTATGTCGGCTATTCCAACGGCGCCAACCTGTTGAACTCGCTGCTCTACCTGCACCCGAACCTCGTTCACAAGGCGGTGCTGCTGCGCTCCATGCCGGTGCTCAGCGACTATCCGCATGCCGATCTGAAGGGCACGGACCTGCTCGTCATCAGCGGCAAGACCGATGCCTACGGCAAATATGCGAGCGAGCTGGAGGAAAGGCTGAAGAGTTCGGGCGCGACCGTCGATTCCGACGTCATCCCCGGCGGCCATGATCTCGGCGACGCCGATGTGCCGATCATTCAGAAGTGGCTTCTCCAGAGAATGGGGGATGATCCATCCCCGCTGGAGCAGCAGGCGGTCAAACCGACGAGCGAGCCGTTCGGGCAACCATGATGCCGGCGAGCACCACCGCAGCACCCAGCGCCTGCATCATCCCGATCGACTCGTCGAGCAGCGCCCAGGCGAGGATTGCGGCGACGACCGGCTGCAACAGCAGCGTCAGCGATGAAAAGGCGGGCGGCAGATAGGCCAGCGCATAGGTGATCGCCACCTGCCCGCCGGCATGACTGATAAAGGCGAGGCCGAAGAGGATCGACCAACCGTAGAGGGTCGCCGGCAGCATCTGCCCTTCGAAGAAGAAGGCTATCGGGAAGATGCAGACGGCAGCCGATGCCGTGCTCCACAGCATGATGCGGATCGTATCGAACCGGCTGCGCAGCCTGCCAATCGCCAGGATATAGCAGGCATAGAAGAAAGCGGCGATCATCGCGGTGCCGTCGCCGCCCAAGTCCCCGTGGCCGAGCCCTGCCGGTCCGCCTTTTAAGGTAACGACACCGGCGAGCGCCAGGACCAGCCCGAGCAGGAAGACGCCGCTGGTTCGCGCCTTAAAAAACAGAACGGCGATCAGCGTGACGAAAACAGGCGCGAGGTTTGCAAGCAGCGTCGCGTTGGCCACCGACGTCATGGTGAGCGAAAGATGCCAGGCGGCAAGGTCAAGCGCCAGCATCAGGCCCGGAAGAGCCAGCAGACCGTAATCGGAGAGGCTTTGCGGTTTCGGCCCCGTATCCTTCTTCATGAACGAGACGATGAAGATCGGGATCAGCGCCAGCGCCACACGCCAGAAGGCAGTAGCCATCGGCCCGACTTCAGACAGGCGAACGAAGATCGGCGAACCGCCGATCGCCGCCCCGCCGACAACAAGCGCGGCAAGCGCCAGACGATTGGAAGGCGAGGCTTCGGAGAAGGTGGAAGCAGTCTGCGACATGATCTCGATATTTCTGATTTCCCGCAGACCGGCGGCGGGCCATTGACTGCCGAGTGCGTAGCAGAAGTCGACCGCCGGCGACAGTCGAAGAACGACATCAGAACGGAAAATCAGGCCGGGCGGGTGTTCGTCGCGGCCTGCCGCAGCTTTGCGGCGATTTCCCCTGCAACAAAGAAGGCATGCTCGGTCACCTGCGGCAGACCCATCAGTTCGCCGAAAGTGCCGCGGGCCAACGGGCCGGAGATCAATAACGAAGACTCCGCCTTGCCCGAGGGGCCGATCGCCTCCGACTGCTCGGTGCAGGCAAGGCCGAGGCCTGTGGGATCAAGTGACAGGTGGCCGTTTGCGGCAAGCGCCGCGAGCCAAGGCTGGGTTTCGAGAATGCCGCCATGCGCCGGGCCGGTGGTGACGACGACGGCGTCATAGCTCCGCTCCAACGGCTGACGTTGATAGCGCGGCTGCAGGGTGCAAAGAACAAGCTCACCTTCAATGCGCGCATCGGCGACCGACCCGGCAACGATCTCCAGACGGCCGGCGGCAATCGCCGCGTCGAGCACGGCTTCCACCTGCGGCGCGATGCGGAACCGATGCACATCCCAATAGGGGCGCAGATGTCGGACAATACGGCGCCGTTCGGCAATCGGCAGCGCCTGCCAGAGATCGTGTCCCTGCGCCCGCACCTGATCGATCACGCCATGCCAGCTTATGCCCTGCGCTTCCGCAGCTCTTATGGCGGCGCGGATTCTTCTCAACAGTGAAACGGCGGAATGTGCCGCATCGGAGATGAACTCGCCGAAGAGCGGCTGCGGTACCGGCGCATGCCCGCGCGAACGCAGGCCGCGGCGCGAGATCGCCGTCACAGCCCCATCATGACCGCACTCGGCAAGCGAGGCGATGACATCGGCGGCGGTCAAGCCATTGCCGATGACCAGCACCCGGTCATGCCGGCCGATCACGCCGAGCGCGCCCGGCTTGGTGGTGTCGGCGACGAAGCGGGGATGGGCCGCCAAGCTGGCGGCAAGCCGGCCGGGCGCTGCAGGCGGCGGATGGCTGGTGGCGATCGCAACTATATCGGCCTCGGCGACCCCGCCTTTGTCGTCCTGGATCGACCAGCGGCCGCCCCGGCGCTCGAGACCGGTCACGCGGGCGCGGTTGTGGAGCACGACGCCTTCTTCCAGCAATGGCTTCAAAAGGGAGGCGACATATTCGCCGAAGAGCCGGCGCCGGGGGAAGAGCATGCCGTCCGGTTGCCTCGCCCCGGGATCGTCCGCGACGGCATCGCGGGCTTCGATCCAGGCCTGGAACTCGCCCAGATCATCGGGCTGCAGGCTCATCTTGGCGGCAGGAACATTGATACGGTGCGCCGGATCATCCGTATCATAGGCAAGGCCGCGGCCGAGCTCCGCCCGCGGCTCGAAGACCATGATTACAGGACGCTCACCAACGTTTGCACGGGCGAGATGATAGGCGACGCCCGCGCCGGAGACGCCACCGCCGATGATGGCGACGACGGGCTGGTCGGACATCGACAGAGGCTTGGGCTGCATGATGGCCGGCACCGTTGCTTCGATGCCCGAGCATAGAAGCCGGACATAACTCGCGCAATCCTCCGGCCGCAATTGTCTATAACGTTTGTGAAGATCAGTCTTGTTTCGATATGACGGTCGAGAATTCGGGAGTGTCGCGGATGGTGTTGCTGACTGTGCAGATCTCGTCTTCGGCGGCATGGACGATCTTGCGGCGGGTCTCTTCATCGACATCGCCCTTGATCGAGAAGACGATGTTGAATTTCGCAACACGTGAGAGCCCTTCCGCCGCCTTCTCGCCGGTGACATCGGCCGTGATCTCGCTGATCCTGTCGAGAACCCCCATCTGACTGGCTGCAATGCGGGCGCTGAGCACGAGACAAGCCGAGAGCGAGGCATAGAGCAGATCGAGCGGGCTGAAGCCCGGCTGAGAGGGGGAGGTGACGATATCGATCTCACCCTTGGTGGTGGAAGTCACATGCGGAAAGCCGGTGCGGCCGAGGGTGGCGCTAGCGCCGGTCGGACGGGGGCGTGCCTTGAGATCGGCCATGAAGAAATCCTCTGAGAATAGCCTGCAGAGATAGCGAGTTACGCCGCGGCCCGCAACGGCGCCGCAACGCCTGCTAACGGAACCTTTCCATCCGTCATCGGTTGATTACACCTGAACGAGATCAGTGACAAAGGTGCACAGCGATGCCGCATGCCCGCAACATGCATCGTCAGGACCGGCGGATGGACGCCCGCGACCGGCTGATCGTCGCGCTCTATGCACAGCTGAAGGCCGAGCGGGAAACGCGCGAGACGCTGGAATGGGCGATCCGCAACGGTGCCATCTCGCAGGAGGTGCTGGAGGCGATCGCGTCCGATCCGGTCCCCGTCGTCACCAGTGAGGACATCGCCTCCCTGGAGAAAATCATCGCGCTTGACGAAAGGCGCAAACCAAATCGGAACCAGGGGTAGTGCCGAAAACTGTGCGCGGTTTTCAGCCGCCATCATAACTCCCCATCGAACTGCAAAGAGGAGATCCGAAATGGCCGATATCACCTATCAGGTTGTGCCGCATGACAATGGCTGGGCTTACAAGCTCGGCGACACGCTGTCGGAAACCTATGCGACGGCCGAGGAAGCGATTGTCCACGCCAAGGATGCTGCGTCACGTCAGAAAATCGGCGACGGCGACGCGTTGCTTGCATATCCCTCGCCCGATGGCGGATGGGCGTTCCAGGAGCTCGAAACCGACAAGAGCAACGGTCGTCTGTGATTTTCAGCGGAGGATGGCATGACCGCGCGGGCAAGCTGGAAAGGTCATCTGAAGGTGGGCGACCTTGCTTGCGCTGTAGGGCTCTATACCGCCATCTCCTCCTCCGACCGCGTTTCCTTCAACATCATCAACCGCAGGACTGGCCATCGGGTGGAACGGCAATTCGTCGACAGCGAGTCCGGCAAACCGGTCGAGCGGGACGATCAGGTGAAGGGCTACCAGATGGAGAGTGGCGACTATATCGTCATAGAAGGCGACGAGATCGCGGAGATCATGCCGGAAAGTCACAAGGTGCTCAACGTCAAAGCTTTCATCGGCTATGACGATATCGACAAGCTCTATTTCGATCGTCCCTATTACCTCGCGCCCGTCGGCGAACATGATGAAGAAGCGCTGTCGCTGATCGTCCGCAGTATGCGCGACAGCAAGGTCGCGGCGCTCGCCGAAGCCGTGCTTTTCCGGCGCAACCGAACGCTGCTGATCCGGCCTCATGAGAGCCACATCATCGCGACCATGCTGAACTTCGACTATGAGGTGCGCTCGGCAGACGCGGTCTTCAAAGACATTCCCGACATCAAGTTTGACAAGGAAATGCTCGAACTCGCCGGTCACATCATCGAAACCAAGCGCGGCAGCTTCGATCCGAGCGCCTATGAGGACCGCTACGAAGCGGCACTCGTCGAACTGGTGAAGGCGAAGATCGAGGGCCGGGCACCACCCAAGAAGAAACCGGCGCCCGAAGGCAAGGTCGTCGACCTGATGGAGGCGCTGCGCCAAAGCGCCAAGCTGAGCGGCAAGGCGGCGCAGAAGGCTCCGGCAAAAAAGAAGGCTCCGGGGCGCGGCGACAGCCAAAGGAAGAAGGCAGGCTGAGATGGCCCTCGAGACCTATGAGGCGAAGCGCAATTTCAAACTCACTCCGGAGCCGCGCGGCCTCAAAGGCCGCGCGAGCGGCAACAGTTTCGTCATTCAGAAGCATGACGCAACGAGGCTGCACTACGACTTCAGGCTGGAGATGGATGGAGTGCTGAAGAGCTGGGCTGTCACCAAAGGTCCGAGTCTCAACCCGGAGGACAAGCGTCTTGCCGTACACGTTGAAGACCACCCGCTGTCCTACGGCGATTTCGAAGGCATCATTCCAAAAGGACAATATGGCGGCGGCACTGTCATCGTCTGGGATCGCGGCACGTGGACGCCGCTCGGCGATGCGCAGAAGGACTATCGCGAGGGCCATATGGAATTCGAGCTCGACGGCGAGAAGCTGAAGGGTCGCTGGCACCTCGTGCGCATGCATGGGCGCCCCGGGGAAAAGCGGGAGAACTGGCTCTTGATCAAGGGAGATGACGCCGAGGCGCGCCACGACGGCGATATTCTCGAGGAGCGGCCGGAATCGGCAAAGACCGGCCGCCAACTCGAAGAGGTGGCGGAAAATCCGGACGCGACTTGGAAGTCCAAGTCGAAAGACGGCAGGCCGGCCGCCGCCAAGAAAGCGGCGTCGAAGGACAAATCCCCAGCACCGCGAGGACGCGAGTGGCCGAAGGGTGCGCGCAAGGGCGCCATGCCCGATTTCATCGAGCCGGCGCTTGCCAAATTGAAACCGAAGCCCCCGGCTGGCGATCGCTGGATCCACGAAATAAAGTTCGACGGCTACCGTCTGCAGGTCAGGGTCGAGAACGGCGAGGTCAAGATGTTGACCCGCAGCGGCCTCGACTGGACGGACAAATTCGGCAAGCAGGTAGTCGCGGCCTTTGCCGCCCTGCCCGTGAAATCGGCGGTGATCGACGGCGAAATCGTCGTCGAGCGCGATAGCGGCGCCTCGGACTTCTCGGCACTGCAGCACGATCTGAGTGAAGGCCGCGATGATCGCTTCGCCTTCTATGCCTTCGATCTTCTTCACCTCGACGGATATAATCTGCTGAATGCAGCGCTCACCGATCGCAAGCAGCTGCTCGAAAGCGTGCTGCCCGGTGATAATGATAAGCTGCGCTACAGCGGGCATTTCAACGAAAGCGGCGGCCTGGTGCTCGACCATGCCTGCCGGCTCAGCCTCGAAGGAGTGATTTCCAAACTGCGCGGCAGCAAATACAACTCGGGACGCAAAGGCGATTGGATCAAATCGAAATGTTCGCACCGGCAGGAGTTCGTCATCGGCGGCTACGTGCCGTCGACCTCGATGAAGAATGCGATCGGCTCGCTGGCGATGGGCTATTACCAGGACGGCGAACTCAAACATGTCGGGCGCGTCGGCACCGGATATACAGCAGCAACTGCGCAGATGCTCTATGAGAAACTGTCGCGTCTGACGCAGAACGAGAGTTCATTCGACGACAAGCTGACATCAGAGGAGCGGCGCGGGCTGATCTATGTGAAGCCGCAGCTGGTCGGCGAGGTTGAGTTCCGCGCTTGGTCGGACGATGGCAATCTGCGCCATGGGGCTTTCCGCGGCTTGCGGGAAGACAAGCCCGCAAAGGACGTGACGCGTGAGACGGAAAAGACCATGGCCCCTGCCCTGCCGAAATCGGCTGTGACACTCACCCATCCCGACCGCATCTACTGGCCGGACGAGGGTGTTACCAAGGAAGGGCTGGCGAATTACTACGCCCAGGTCTGGCGCTTCATGGCGCCTTATGTCGTCAACCGGCCGCTGGCGCTCCTGCGCCTGCCGGACGGGATCAACGGCCGACAGCGGTTTTTCCAGAAGCACGCCTGGAAGGGCATGAACCCGCATATCCAGGAGATTACCGACCCTAAGGACAAGCAGGGGGAGAAGCTGCTCAGAATTACCGATTTCGACGGCATCGTGGCGCTGGTGCAATCGGCCACGCTTGAAATCCACCCCTGGGGCGCAACGACCGGCAATTGGGAAAAGCCCGATATGATCACCATGGACCTCGATCCCGATGACGAGGTGGCGTGGGCAGATGTGATCGCCGCTGCTTACCAATTGAAGGAGCGGCTGGAGGCCGAAGGCCTCGCCGCCTTCGTCAAGACCTCGGGCGGCAAGGGACTGCATGTGGTGACCCCGCTCACGCCGAAGGCCGGCTGGGCCGAGGTGAAGGGGTTCGCCAAGTGGCTTGCCGACAGCATGTCCGCCGACGATCCCGACCGCTATCTGGCGACGGCGACGAAGGCCAAGCGAAAGGGGAAGATCTTCATCGACTATCTCCGCAACGGTCGCGGCAATACGGCGGTCGCGCCCTATTCGACACGGGCACGGCCGGGCGCCGCAGTCTCGATGCCGCTGGAATGGAGCGAACTCACGGCCGACGTCGGGCCGGCCTATTTCACCGTTGATAATACGCCAACCCGGCTCGACGCTTTACCGCAAGATCCCTGGGACGGATTTTTCGCCGCGGCGAAGCCGTTGGAAAAGAAGAAGCGGTAGAAGAAGCCCCCAATCTAGCGCGGCTTCCGCCCGCCTTCCGCCGTCAGGCTCTTCTTCAGCGCATCCATGATGTTGATGACGTTGCCGGTCGACTTTACCGGTGCGGTTTTCTTGGCGGGCGCCGCCTTCTTCAGGCTCTTCTGCTTGTTGCGGATCATCGATTTCAGCTGCTTCTGGATCGGGTCCTGCACCATGGTCGGGCCCCAATCCTTCGTCTCTTCCTTCACCAGCCGCTTCATCAGCGTCAGCAGCTTGCCGTCGATATCCGCCTTGTCGTCGATTTCGGTCGAGGGTTTGCGCACCTTGTCGCCGTAACGCAGGGTCCAGAGCACGATGCCCTTGCCTTGCGGCTCCAGGAGCACGGCACGCTCGCGGCGATAGAGAACCAGGCGGGCAATGCCGACGACGTCGTTTGCCTTCATCGCTTCGCGGATGACGCAGAAGGCTTCCACGCCGACCTTGTCCTCCGGCGCCAGAAAATGCGGCTTGTCGTACCAGATCCAATCGATCGAGCCGCGCGGGACGAAACTCTCGATATCGATGGTCCGAGTGCTTTCGAGCCCGACTTCCTCGATCTCCTCGTCCTCAAGAATGATATAGTCGTCCTCGCCGCGCGGGTAACCCTTCACCTGGTCCCGGTCAGCCACCGGTTTATGGGTAACGCTGTCGACATAACGGCTTTCGACACGATTTTTTGTCTCGCGATTGAGGACGTGAAAACGCACCTTGTTGCCTTCGGTCGTCGCCGGCGTCAGCGAGACGGAGGCGGTGACGAGCGAGAGCTTGAGATATCCTTTCCAGAACGTCTGACGTGCCATGACTGTCCTGCCCTCCCGGACCGATGGAACATTGGCAATCAACGGCAAAAACCGGTCTTCGGTTCCAGGCCCGGCATGGCAGGCAGCACTTGGCTTAGATTGAGAGATACCGCTTCTGCCACGGCAGCTTCTTTTCCTCCCATGCGCGCGGCGTGAACTCGTCATAGGCGGTTTCGGCGATTGCGAGCATCCAATTGCGGCCCTTACGGGCCAACAGCACGCAAGACAATTCCATGCCGGGCTCGACGGTAATCGACGGCCGGTTGGCGCCAGGAATATCGACTCCCTTGTCGCGCCACTGGATAGCGATCTCATCGGGTTCGGATGTCCATTCCCCCGAAGCGACGGAGGCCTTGCCGTCGGAATTGAAGCGGAGGGGCGGCGCCACAAGGTTCAAGAAGCTGCCGTCATTGCGGTAATTGCCGTCGATCTCGCCGGCGGTGGCTTTGCCCTTTCCCGACAGAACCATGTCCTGCCCGCATCGCATGAATATGTTGCGCCGGAAACTCCCCGACCATGGCCGATTGGCGAAGAAGGCAATGTCGCATCCGCTGATGACGTTGTCGTGGATGTCGATGTCCTTGCGAAAGGCCAGTTCCTGGTCGGAAAAGCCGCTCAGGCTGATCCCGCGATTGTTGTTCTCGATCCAATTGTCATAGACGTGATGGCCGGTATGGTCCGCCTTGTCGCCGATGCCGTAGCCGAAAGAATAGTCGTTCATTCTGCCGTCGCGCATGATGTTGCTGCGCACCACGGCATCGTCGCCAATCGATGAAAAGGAGAAGTTCTTGCCGCCGATGAAATTGTACTCGACGCGATATTTCCGGGTTTTGTCGCAGACCAGGGCGCCTTTGTTCGAGGTGCTCGTCGGCGACTGCAGGAAGAGGTTGCCGCGGATCACGACATCCGAACTGATATTGTCGTCGCTGTTTTGATAGGCGAACTGGCAGCAGTCCGCGCCCTCGCCAGGCGCGGCCCCCATGCGGTTGTTTTCCAGAAGAACGTTCTTCGTCTTCGTCAGATAGATGCCGTCGCCCTTGACATTCTCCGTTTCGCAGCGCCTGACGACGAGATTGTTGCCATTGTGAAACTTGAAGCCACGAGGTGAGTTCTTGACGACAACGTCTTCGATCACCGTATCGGAAAACACCTGATAGGCGACGCCAATATCCTCTGCGCCGTCGATGACCTCAGCCCGCGTGGACGCGCCGTGAACTTTTTTTCGCAGAATTGCGGGCATCGGATCTCCATCGACGCGGTTGCTGCAGCAACGCTATGAGCTGCTGCGCACGTTATCCCTAAATCGATTCCGATATAAGGAGTACGCACTCGCGTCGAATTAATGCACGGCTTGTGGCAGGAGTTTGACGGCCTGCCTCGACTTCGCACGCCGCCATGAGATCTCAGAAGCCCAACGCCTGGCGGTCGGTCAACGCGTTTCCAGTATCCGCATCAACCGGCCGCGATAGCTGTCCAGGATAACGGCAAGCACGATGACGGCGCCGATGACGATCGGCTTGATGTTGTCGTCGGCGCCCAGCAGCTGCAATCCCGTCGACAGCACCTGCAGAATGCAGGCACCGACCAGCGTTCCAACGATCGAGCCCTTGCCGCCGGAGAGGCTAGTGCCGCCGATGATGACCGCAGCGATCGCGTTCAATTCATAGCCGATGCCTGCAACCGGACTGCCGACATTGAGGCGGAGCAGATAGACCATGGCGGCGATGCCGGCGGTCAGGCCCGAGATCGTGAACACCGCGATCTTATATCGTTTCGGCTCGTGCCCCGACAGCCGCACAGCTTCTTCATTGGTGCCGATTGCGAAGACGAAACGTCCGAACACGGTGTAACGCAGCACGAACCAGCCGACGAGGACGACGACGATCGCAATCAGAAAGATCGACGGGAAGATGCCCCAGAAAATCAGATTTCCGAAATCGACGAATGGTTGCGGCAGGCCGGTGATGGTGGAGTTGTCGCTGACGACGCGTGCCAGGCCGCTGGCGACATTCAGCATGCCGAGCGTGACGATGAAGGACGGCAGCTTCCACTTTTCGCAGACCCAGCCGTTGATGGCGCCAAGGAGCGCGCCGGTGCCCATCGAGGCGAGCGAAGCGAGCACGATCGCCTGCCAGGGGGAGAACCTGGGGTCGATCATGATCGTCGCGCCGATGACCGTGCAAAGGGCCAGCAGCGAGCCCACCGAAAGGTCGATGCCGCCGACCAGGATGACAAAGGTCATGCCCGAAGCAAGCACGGTGTTGATGGCAATCTGAACGAAGATTTTCAGGAAATTCTCCGGCGTCGCGAAATAGGGCGCCGTCGCCGAGAAGAAGATGACGATCAGGACGAGGGCGATGGCAACGCCTGCCTCTTTCATCGAGATCCGGATCAGCTTGTCCCAGAAGCCTGTCTCTTTCGCTTCGATCTTGGTTTCAATGTTGCCGGACACGACTGTACTCCTTGTAAGCAAGTGAGAGGATCCTACTCTCTTCGAATTGATCCCGCGCGATTTCGCCGGCGATCTTGCCGTCCGACAGGACGATGATGCGATGGCAGATGCCGATGAGCTCCGGCAGATCCGAGGATACGACCAGAACACCCTTTCCTTCAGCGGCAAACTTCCAGAGAAGCTCGTAGATTTCAGCCTTGGCGCCGACATCGATGCCGCGGGTCGGCTCATCGAAAATCAGCACCTTGGGACCGCGGAACAGCCATTTGGCAATGACCACCTTCTGCTGGTTGCCGCCCGAAAACGTTCTGACCAGCTGATGGACGGATGGCGTTTTGATGCGTAGCTCCCGCACAAGACGCTGCGCGTTTTCGTTCTCCATCCTCCGGCTGATCAGCCCCTTGCGGGAAATCTTGCCGAGGTCGGTGACCGTGGTGTTTTCCGCGCAGCTCATGTCGAGCATCAGGCCCTGCAGCTTGCGGTCTTCCGTCGCCAGGCACAGGCCGGCGGCAACAGCATCTTTCGGCGCATTGATCGCAACCGGCTCTCCGTCGATGCGGATCTCGCCGCCGGCTTTGACGTCAGCGCCGAATATGGCGCGGACCGCCTCCGTCCGGCCGCTGCCGACAAGGCCGGCAATGCCGACGATTTCGCCCTTGGCCACCGAAAAAGACAATTCCGGGCTGTTTCGTGTCACTTTCAGACCGGAGACACCGAGCGCCTCGCCGAACACTGCGCTGTCACTGCGAAAGACGCCATGATCCGAGAGCGTTCGCCCGACCATCAGCTCAACGATGTCGGGAATGGCCAATCCGGACAGGGGACGCGTGATCACATGCTGGCCATCGCGCAGCACCGTGACGTCATCTCCGACTTCGAAAATCTCCTCGAGCCTGTGCGATATATAGAGCGTCGTCACACCGCGCGCCTTCAGCCGCTTCAGAATTTCGAATAGCCGATCGACTTCCTTGGACGTCAAGGTTGCCGTCGGCTCGTCGAGAACGAGCAGCTTGCTTTCATAGCAGAGCGCCTTGGCGATCTCGAGCAGTTGCAACTGCGCGACGCTGAGGCGACTGGCGAGCGTCGTCGGCGCCACATCGAGACCGACTTCCGCCAGCAGTTCGGCCGCCCGACGGTTCATTTGCTTGTAATCCACCAGCCCGTATCGACGCGGCAGATGCTCGAAGAGCAGATTTTCAGCGACGCTGAGATTGGAAAGGGGGTGGAGTTCCTGGTGGATGACGCGGATGCCGGCCTTGAAGGCCTCCAGCGGCAAGGCAGGATGATAGGGCTTGCCGTCGAACGAAATGTGGCCATCGTCCGGCCTGAACACACCGCCCAGCAGGTTGATCAGGGTCGACTTGCCTGCGCCATTCTCGCCGAGCAGGACGTGGCCCTTGCCGCGGCCAATCCGCATGGAAACATTCCTGAGCGCGACGACGCCCGGGAAGCGCTTGCCGATCCCCTCCAGCTTCAGGATGTGGTCATCTGCTGCGTCCGACACGTCCACCTCGTGCATGATCCGTTTGAGTTCCTTGGCCATCACCCACACATGCGCACTCCGGAAGCCCGCAACGAGCCCCGTCGGAGTGATCACCATGCAGTCGAGTGGCAGCGGTCAGCGCCGGCGGCAGCCGGCGCCTTTCGTCCTAAACCAGTCGGCAATGTCGATTATTTGAGGTCACCTGACGTAACGAGCTTGATGTCGGTCTTGACCCAGCCGGTGAATTTTTCGCCGGCAAGTTCACGCATACCGTAGTCGATGCCCATGACCGCCATCTGCGCGCCATATTGCTCGACGGTGGCAAGCATCTTGCCGTTCTTGATCAGCGGCTGCACCGGCGGGATGTTGTCGAAGCCGACGACCTTGATCTTGCCGGCCTGGCCGGTTGCATCAAGGGCCTTGACGACGCCAAGCGCCATGGAGTCGTTGGCCGCCATGACACCCTGAATATCCTTATACTTCGTCAGGAAATTCGTCATGACGGTGTTGGCTTCTTCCGTCTCCCAATGGGCGGTCTTGCTGTCGAGAAGTTCGAGCTTGCCCGACTTGACGGAGTCCATGAAGCCTTCCTTGCGCTCCTTGGCATTGTCGGCCTCAGGATTGCCCTCGAGAATGACGACCTTGGCGCCCGCCCCCAAGATCCTTGGCCAGAGCATCGCCGGCGAGCTTGGCGCCTTCGCGGTTGTCGGGGCCGAAGAATGCCAGGTCGATGCCGGCTGCCTTCTTGGCATCGGCATCGAGCGGCACGTCGATATTGATGACCTTGACGCCTGATTTCACGGCCTTTGCCAGCGGCGTGGCCATGGCCTTCGAATCGGCCGGGGCGACGACGATGATGTCGTATTTCTGCGTCACGAAGTTTTCGACGGCATCGACCTGGGCGGCAAAATCGCGCTCGTCCTTCATGCCGACGGCCTTGAAGTCGAACTTGTCCTTGTTCTCGGCCGCATACTTGTCGGCACCGGCCTTCATCTGCTTGAAGAACTCATTGGACAAAGACTTCATGATCAGGCCGACCTTCGGCTTGCCGGCTGCAAAAGCGGGCGACACGCCGCAAGACAGTGCGAGCACCAAGGTGCCGGCAAGTCCAAGCTTCAATGCCGCACGGCGCGGCGCACGCATCAGGACGGAATCACGCTTCGTATATTGGGACATTTCTCTCCTCCGAACGGTTCCGGGCCTATCCTCACCTGAGTGCCTTCGCTGATGAACCGTTTCCAACGCCACTTGGGTAACAACGGCCCGCAAGATTGTCAAGACGGCGAAAATTGGGCAGAACCAGGAGGAAGCGGCAGCAATCCTGACCTTCTCAAGAATCAACGGTGAACCGTTTCCATTGAATGCCGGCGTTTCTCGTGTTATGCAGACGCCGTCAAATTAACTGCAGCCCTTTGACGAAGGCGATGGAGACCATTAGCTGAAGCCCGGTCGGGTGCCTCCACGTCCCCGAGACTGAAATGAAGGGACATGTTCTTCCATTATGCCAAAGGTCGGAATTCGAGACGTTGCCAAATTTGCCGGCGTTTCCACCGGGACCGTCTCGCGAGTCCTGAATGACCACCCCGCCGTGACCGATGAGCTGAGGGCACGCGTCAGACGCATCATCGACGAGCTCGGCTATATGCCCGACCCGTCGGCGCGAAGTATGCGCAGCAAGGTCAGCCGCCTGATCGGCATCGTCATTCCCGATCTCACCAATCCGTTCTTCTCGGAACTCGTGCAGTCCGCCGAACAGGCTGGGGCAAGCCATGGCTACAACATCATCGTCATGACGTCTTTTGACGATGCGGCCAAGGAAGCAGACCGGATCGGGCAGCTGACAAGCCGGAAAGTCGACGGCATCATCCTCGTTCCCAGCAATGATTTCCATACGCTCAAGCTGCCGAAGGGATTGCCGATCGTCGTCGTCGACCGTCTCATGCCCGGATATTCCGGCATCGCCTCGGACCACCGCGCGGGCGTACGTCTCGGCGTCGAGCATCTTTTGCAGCTTGGTCATCGCCGCATCGGCTTCATCTCGGGCCCCAGACATTCCGTGCCTGCCAACGATCGCCTCAAAGGTTACCTCGACGCCATGGGGCAGCCCGACGACGGCGGACAAATAGGGTCGCCGCTGATTGCCGAGGCGGCTTTCGATTATGAAAGCGGACGATCGGCGGGAAACTATCTGCTGGCACGCGCCCGCAGCGAACGGCCGACCGCGATCTTTGCAAGTTCGGATCAGCAGGCGATCGGCTGCATGAGAGCGGCACATGATCTGGGAATACCGATACCCGCAGCCCTTTCCATCGTCGGATTCGACGGCATCCCGCTCGCGAGCATGACCACGCCGCGGCTGACCACCGTCAAACAGCCGATCCAAAAGATCGCTGCTGCGGCAGTCGCAGTTCTTTTGAACAAGCAACCGACGCCCGGCATCGGACATCCCATCTTGCTCGCCTGCACGCTTTCGCAGGGGGAAACGACCGCTCCACCGCAACCCGACTAAGGGTCGGCGGCAGGCCGTTCGTTTAGTTTTCCGCCACTCACTCGGACATAAGCCGCGGATCTGTCGCAACGGGCGGCAATCCTCCGATCACCACCATGCCTACCGCTGACACTCCCAGCAGCGGACGAATTCATTTGACGGATATCCTACAAGTGGATATGTCTGTGGCATCTTCATCGCAGACGGAAATGACAAGGCATGCCGCTGAAATCCATGAAGCCCCTCGCCCGTGCGCCTCTTCTTCACGTCTCCGTGCAGGAAAGCCTGCGCGCCTATATCAGCGACAACGGGCTGAAGCCGGGCACGCTGCTTCCGGCTGAATCCGATCTGGCGAACCAGCTCGGTGTCAGCCGCAATTCCCTGCGCGAAGGGATCAAGGCGCTGGAATCGCTCGGTGTGCTGGAATCGCGCCGTGGTGTCGGCATCTTCGTGAAGGCGTTCTCATTCGAGCCGCTGCTCGACAATCTCGCTTATGGCCTCGGCGGCGCGTTGCGTCAGATCGAAGAAGTGATCGAGATCCGCCGCACCCTCGAAGTCGGGCTGATCGGCAAGACGCTTGAAATGATCGGCGACGACGATATCGCCGAACTGCGCGCCACGTTGGAGCGCATGCGGGTGCATGCGGAGCGTGGACAATCCTTTGCCGACGAAGACCAGCTTTTTCATACCCTGCTCTTCCGCTGCCAGAACAACGTGACGCTTGCCCGGCTGATCGATGTGTTCTGGCTCGCCTTCTACAAGGCGTCCGATTTCGTCAACCTCGACAATGTCGACCCCGTCGCCACCTGGAGGGATCACGCGGCGATCGTCGATGCGATCGAAGCGAAGGACGTCGCGGAAGCGCAGAAGCGCCTGGACCGCCATTATGACGGCATTTCCCGGGTGATCGCAGCCAACAAGAAAAGTGCAAATCTGGGAGGAGCACAATGAAACGACTGCAAAGACTATCTTCGGCCATCGCATTGACTGCTTTGATGGCGACGACCGTCGCCCCAGCCTTCACCGGCCCCGCGCAGGCGGCCACGCTGTCGGGCGGCTTCGATGTCGGGCCTGGTGGTTTCCAGGGCAATTTCAATCCGCTCGCCGCGACGGGCGGCTTCACATGGCTCAGCGTCTATTTCGAGCCGCTAGTGGCCTATGACGAGAAGCTCGAGAAGGTCGTCGGCCAGCTCGCTTCGTCCTACGAGGTCAGTCCCGACCAATTGACCTACACCTTCATGCTCGCCGATGCGAAATGGCATGACGGCAAGCCCTTTACGGCAAAGGACGCCAAGTTCACCATCGAACTCGCCAAGAACGCCAAGACCGGCTCGGTCCTGGCGGCGCGGCTGAATGCCGTTTCCTCGGTCGAGGCAAAGGACGACAAGACCCTGATCATCAAGTTGTCGGCCCCGTCCGCAAGCCTGATGGACACGCTGACGAAGGTGATGATGCTGCCGGAGCACGCGCTTTCGCAGATCCCAGCCGATCAACTCGCCAAGAATACGTGGTGGTCCACGGCGCCGATCGGCACCGGGCCGTTCAAGTTCAGCAAATATGTCACCGATCAATATGTCGAACTTGTCGCCAACACCGACTACCGGGGCGGCAAACCGGCGCTCGAAAAGATCATCAATCGCTATTTCGCCAATCCGGCAGCGGCGATCGCCGCATTGCGCGCCGGCGAGATCCAGTTCACCTATGTCGATTCCAACGATCTGAAGGCCTTCAACGACAATAAGGATTTCCGCGTCATCGAAGGCAACTCCTTCGTCGTCAACTATCTCGGTTTCAACCACGGCTCACCCATCTGGAAGGATGTTCGGGTCCGTCAGGCGGTGATGCATGCGATCAATCGCGATGCGATCATCCAGAGCCTTTACGGCGGCGCCGCCGAACCGGCAAACTGCGCCTATGTCGCCGATCAGGTGGTGCCGAAAGGCATCGAGACCTATGCCTACGATCCGGAAAAGGCGAAGCAACTGCTGAAGGAGGCCGGCTGGGACGAGATCAACGGCAACAAGCCGATCACCCTTCTGACCTATTACACGACGCCGCTTGCCGCCAATGTCATGGCGGCGATCCAGGCGATGCTCGCCCAGGTCGGCATCAACGTCACGCCGCGCGCCGTCGACACCCCGACCTATAACAGCATCGTGCTCAACCCGACGCCTGACGTCGCACAGTTCCAGATGGTCTATGCCGGCCTTCAGAACGGCCCGGACCCGGGCAGCATCAATGTCGGCCTCAACGAGAAGCAGATCCCGCCGGCCGGCCCGAACGTCGCGCGCGTACGCATGCCGGTGCTGACGGCTGCTCTCGACGCAGCGCTTGGCGAGACGGATGCCACAAAGCGCTCCGCTCGTTACCAAGAGGTCTGCAAGGTGATGAACAAGGAACTGCCCTGGGGTCCGCTGTGGGTGGCGAAACGCTATGGTGTCGCCTCCGCCAGGCTGAAGGACTTCATCTGGACGCCTGCTCCCGGCGGCGGCCCTTACCAGGCGCATCCGGAGAAATGGGCGATCGCCGAATAGGGCGTCACGCATCCTGAGAAGCAAAGGGCGGCCGGGTCACTGCAGCGCCACGCGTCTTTCGAGGCGCAGTGGCCCGCCCGCACGGGAACGGATTTCATGCTGAGATACAGTCTCCGGCGTCTGCTGATCGGAGTGGGCATGCTGCTTGCCTTGAGCGTGCTGATCTTCGCCATGCTGCGCCTCACGCCGGGCGATCCGATCGACGCCTATATCGATCCTAATATTCCGATGTCGTCGTCGGATCTGGCCGAGCTGCGCGCCAGGCTCGGACTCGATCAGCCGCTGCCGGTGCAGTATCTTGGCTGGCTGCGGCAGGCGCTGACGGGAAATCTCGGCTATTCGATCAAGCGGCCAGACCAGCCGGTGCTCGGCCTCGTCCTCTCGCGCGTCGGCCCGACAGTGCTCCTGATGGGATCGGCGATTGCGATCGCGATCGTTGCGGGCATCGCCACCGGCATTGTCGGTGCGATTCGCCGCAATTCCGTCGCCGACCTGTCCCTTTCAGTCTTCGCAGTCACCGGTATTTCCAGTCCACCCTTCCTCAGCGCTCTTGTCGGCCTCTACCTCTTTTCGGTCTATTTCAACTGGATGCCATCAGGCGGCATGCTGACGCCCGGCCAGGAATTTTCCGTCGCCGACCTTCTCCATCACCTCATCCTGCCCGCGACATTGCTGGCCGTCGCGCAGACAGCCCTGATCATGCGCTACATGCGCGCTTCCATGCTGGAGGTCCTGAACCAGGACTATGTGCGCACCGCGCGCGCCAAGGGTGTGTTCGAATTCTGGGTCATTGCCAAGCACGCCTTGCGCAATGCGCTGCTTCCCGTCATCACGCTGATCGGCTCGACCATCGGCCTTGCGATCGGTGGCGCGATCTTCATCGAAAGCGTCTTCAACTGGCCCGGCATGGGACTGCTCATGGTCGATGCGGTGGAGGGCCGCGACTATCCGGTCATCATGGGTTCGACGCTCGTGATCGGCGCCTGCGTCATCATAGTCAACATTCTGACCGACCTTGCCTATGCGGTGGTCGATCCGCGGATTAAGGTGGGCTGAGCGATGCTGGCACGAAGCCCTGCCCGCAGCCCGGGCCCTATCGCACGCTCCCTGCATCGTTTCCTGCTCAACCCGACCGCAGTGCTCGGCCTCGGCATGATCGCGCTGATGGTCGTGGCGATCCTTTCCTATCCGCTGTGGTGGAGCTTCAAAGCCAACGATATCGATCTCATCGCGATGAATGCGCCGCCGGGGCCGACACACTGGTTCGGCACCGATGGGGTCGGCCGCGACATCCTCGCCCGGGTCATGGACGGCGGCCGCATTTCGCTGCTGGTGGCCCTCACCTCGACCGTCATTTCCGCCATCATCGGTTTCCTGGTCGGCGCCGTCTCGGCACTTGCCGGCCGCTGGGCGGACGCAGTCACGATGCGTTTCGTCGATCTCGTCATGACGCTGCCGCCGGTCATCTTCCTGCTGGTGCTCGCCTCGATCGCCGGCACCGGCATCTGGCCGACGGTCTTCGTCATCTCCCTTCTCTCCTGGCCTCTGCTGGCGCGCATGGTGCGCTCGCGGCTGCTCGAACTTCGCGAACGCGACTTCGTGATGGCGGCGAGAGGCATGGGGGCGGGTCTGCCGCATCTCCTCTTCCGCCACGGACTGCCGAACTCGATCGACATCCTCGTCGTCTTCGCGACCCTGCAGATCGCCAATGCCATCCTGCTCGAGGCCGGCCTTTCCTTCCTCGGGCTCGGCATTGCGCCGCCTGCGGCAAGCTGGGGCAACATGCTGAATGCCGCCCGCTCCACCGCCGTGCTCGAACAATACCTCTGGCAGTGGCTGTTTCCCGGCGGGTTCCTGGTGCTTGCCGTGCTTGCAATCAATTTCATTGGCGATGGTCTTCGCGACGCCTTCGACCCTCGCGCCGAATTAAACTGACGATCGAAAGAAAGCGAAAATGAGCAAATTCAAGGGTGTCGTTCCTCCCGTCATAACCCCGCTGAACAAGGATTACACGGTCGATTACCGGTCCTATACACGGGTGCTCGAAAATCTTATCGAGGCCGGATGCCATGGCCTCTTCGTGCTCGGCTCGACCAGCGAGGTGATCTTCCACGACGAAAGGACCCGGCAGGACATCATCGAGCATTCGGCCAAAGTCATCAACGGTCGCGTGCCGCTGATCGTCGGCGTCATCGATCCAACCACCGACCGGGTCATCAACCATGCCAGGACCGCGAAGTCGGCCGGCGCCGACGCGGTTGTCGTCACGGCGCCGTTCTACACGGTCACCAGCCAGGCCGAGATCATCGATCACTTCCGCTATATCCGCGATGCTGTCGACGTACCGCTGATCGCCTATGACATCCCCGTCTGCGTGCATGTGAAACTGCAGCGCCAGACCAACGTAACGCTTGCCAAGGAGGGAACGATCATCGGCATCAAGGATTCGAGCGGCGACGACGGCAATTTCCGTTACGTGCTGCTCGATCTCGCCGACAACGAGGACGTCTTCCTGATGACCGGCTCCGAAATCGTCGTCGATACGGCGCTGCAGATGGGCGCCCATGGCGTCGTGCCCGGCATCGCAAATGTCGATCCGCACGGTTACGTCAGGCTCTGGGATGCCGCCCAGCGCGGCGACTGGGTCGCGGCCCGCAAGGAGCAGGAGCGCCTCTGCCGGCTGTTCGAGATCGTCTCGGTCGGCGCGGGCCGCGTCAGCGGCGGCGCCGCCGGCATCGGCGCCTTCAAGGCGGCGATGAAGCGCCTCGGGATCATCGACACGGCGCTGATGCCGCGTCCGCGCGCGGCTCTTAACGAGGTCGAAACGGCAAGGATCGACGAAATTCTTCGCGCGACGGGCCTGCTTTCCTGATGGATGCCATGCAACAGACCGCCGACACCATTCTGAACGTCAGGGGGCTGCGGACCGTCTTCCGCATCCGCTCGGGCGAAGTGACGGCGGTCAATGGCATCGATCTGACGGTGGCTGCCGGCGAGACGCTTGCTCTCGTCGGCGAGTCCGGTTCGGGAAAATCGGTCACCAGCCTTTCGGTCATGCGGCTTCTGGCCCGCAATATCGGTGCAATCGCCGCCGGCAGCATCCATTTGAAGCGCAAGAATGGTACGGTCAGCAACCTTGTCTCGCTCGACGAACCGGACATGCGCGCCATTCGCGGCAATGATATCGGCATGGTCTTTCAGGAGCCGATGTCGAGCCTAAACCCCGTCTACACGATCGGCGACCAGATTTCGGAGCCGATCCGCATCCATCGCGGGGCGAACCGGAAGGCCGCGATGGATGCGGCCGTCGCCCTTCTCGACAGCGTCGGCATTCCCGATGCCAGGCGCCGCGCCGGTCAATATCCGCACGAGCTCTCCGGCGGCATGCGCCAGCGCGCCACGATCGCCATGGCGCTTGCCTGCGACCCGACGCTGCTGATTGCCGACGAGCCGACGACAGCGCTCGATGTTACCATCCAGGCGCAGATTCTGGCTCTCCTGCAGACGCTGCAGCGCGAACGCGACATGGCCATGCTCTTCGTCACCCATAATCTCGGGGTCGTCGCCGAGATCGCGCATCGGGTGGCGGTGATGTATGCCGGGCGGATCGTCGAAACCGGGCCGGTGGGCGAGGTTTTTCGCAATCCGAGACATCCCTACACGATCGGCCTGCTGGCCTCGATGCCGAAGCTCGGCGATGCCAGCCGGATGAAGCAGGCGGGTGAAAGGCTGGCGGCCATACCAGGCATCGTGCCGAGCCTGATGAACATGCCCGCCGGCTGCGCCTTCCAGCCGCGCTGCAAATTTGCCATCGACGATTGTCGCCTGGCTGTGCCGCCGCTTGCCGACGTCAATCCGCGCCACAAGAGCCGCTGCATTCGCTGGCAGGAGGTCAGATGAGCGAGCCACGTCTCTCCGTCCGCGACCTCGGGAAACATTATACGTCCCGCGGGACCAAGCTGACCATCCTGCAGGACATATCCTTCGATATCGGCAAGGGCGAGGTGGTCGGGCTGGTCGGCGAATCCGGCAGCGGCAAGACCACGATCGGCCGGTCGGTCCTGCGGCTGGTCGAGCCGTCGGCCGGCAGCGTCCGCTTCGACGGCATCGAACTCACCACCTTGTCCTCATCCGAAATGCGGCGTCTGCGCCCCCGGATGCAATATATTTTTCAAGACCCGTTCGCGAGCCTGTCGCCGCGCATGACAATCGGCGAAATCTTGACTGAGGGGTTGAGGATCCAGGGCCTCGGGACGGCAAGAGAGAGATTGGAGCGCGCCCGCGCCGCACTCGAACAGGTCGATCTTCCGCCGGAGGCCGTCAACCGGTACGCCCACGAGTTCTCCGGCGGCCAGCGGCAGCGGATCGGTATTGCCCGCGCGCTGACGCTCGCGCCGGAATTCATCGTCGCCGACGAGCCGGTCTCGGCGCTCGACGTCTCGATCCAGGCGCAGGTGATCAATCTTCTGCGCGACCTGCAGCAACGCCTCGGCCTGACCATGCTGTTCATCAGCCACGACCTCGCCGTCGTCGAATATATCTGCGACCGGGTGATCGTCCTCTATCTCGGCCGGATCATGGAAGTCGCGCCCAGTGCCGCGCTTTATGCCAGGCCGCTGCATCCCTATACGCGGGCGCTTCTTTCCGCGATCCCCTCACCCGATCCCGATGCGCGACGCGACCGCCAGATATTGAAGGGCGATATCCCGAGCCCTGCCAATCCGCCGAGCGGTTGCGTCTTCCGCACGCGCTGTCCGAATGCTCTGCCCGCCTGCGGTGAGACCGTGCCGGAGCTGCGCGAAATGCAGCCCGGGCATTTCAAGGCCTGCATCCGTGATGACCTGAACTGAAGGACGTGCGATGACCACCACAACCCGCCGCCACCCGATCGCGGGCAACTGGGCAAGCCTGCTCTTACCGATCGCCGACGACGACAGCATCGATTTCGAAAGGCTGACCGAGGAAATTGACGTACTGATCGCCGCCGGAGTCGACGGCATCTATTCGAACGGAACGGCGGGAGAATTCCACAATCAGACGGAAGCCGAGTACGAGCGAATTCAGGACGTGCTGGCGTCGCGATGCCGCTCGGCCGGAATGCCGTTCGTCATCGGCGCCTGCCAGCCCGATCCGATCCTCATGCTCGATCGGTTGCGCCGCGCAACCGTTCATAAGCCATTGGCGATCCAGGTGATCCTTCCCGACTGGTGGCCGCTCACCAATCTCGAAGCCACCGATTTCCTGAGGCGCGCGTCGGAGGCGGCGGAAGGAACCCCGCTCATTCTTTACAATCCGCCGCATGCGAAGCGGGTCCTGTCACCAGCCGAGCTTCGTGACGTTTGCGGCCCCTGCCCGTCAGTGGTCGGGATGAAGATCGCCGATGGAGACGCTGGCTGGTATGCGCAGGCACGAGCCCATCTTTCCGAATTTTCGCTGTTCATTCCCGGCCACCATCTCGCAACCGGCATGAAGCAGGACGTTGCTGTCGGGGCGTTTTCCAATGTTGCCTGTCTTCATCCCCGCGGCGCCCAGGCCTGGACGGAGCTGATGCATGGGGATATGGACGCCGCGCTGGATATCGAAAGCCGCATCTGCGCCTTTATGGACAATCACATCGTCCCGTTTCGCCGTGACCGTGGCTATTCCAATGCCGCGCTCGACAAACTGCTCGCTGTGATCGGCGACTGGGGTCCGGTCACCACAAGGCTGCGCTGGCCTTACCGCTTTATTGATGAGCAAGAAGCGGCAAGTCTGCGCGATCGCGCGCGCATGATTATCCCCGAGCTCTTCGCTCGGTAGAGGACAAGGCGCCGACCGAACGGGATGCTCTGCAGGATCATCATGCCGGAATGCGGGCGATGACCTTGATCTCGAAATCGAAGCCCGCCAGCCAGTTCACGCCGATCGCGGTCCAGTTCGGATAGGGCGGCTTGCTGAAAAGCTCCTGCTTGACGGCCATGATCGTTTCAAACTGGTTCTCGGGATCGGTATGGAACGTCGTCACATCTACTATGTCGTCAAAGGTACAGCCTGCAGCCTCCAGCGTCACCTTGAGGTTTTCGAAAGCCAGCCGGACCTGGCGCTGGAAGTCCGGTTCAGGTGTTCCATCGGAACGGCTGCCGACCTGGCCGGAGACGAACAGAAGATCGCCGGTTCGAATGGCGGCCGAATAGCCGTGTTTCTCGTAAAGAGCATGCCTGTCTGCCGGAAATATTGCTTCGCGTCGGGTCATTGTCGATCTCGCTTCCTTATCGTTGATTCGACACCGCCTCGTCATTTGATATACGGTGCGTATGTGTAGTAAACCGCATACGCATCGTATGTCAAGTTCATATACGTCTCGTATGTGAGAATTGGAGATGAGATGGCAAAGAAACGCAGCGAGACGATGGAGGAAAATCGCGTGAAGCTGATCGCGGCCGCGCGAAAAGCCTTTGCCGAAAAAGGATACGCGGCCGCCTCGATGGATGAGCTGACTGCCGAAGCCGGCCTGACCCGGGGAGCGCTTTATCACAACTTCGGAGACAAGCGCGGGCTGCTTGCGGCCGTTGTCGATCAGATCGACACGGAAATGGCGTCGCGCGCAAAGGAGATCGGCACCCGTGCGGGCGATGACTGGCAGGGCCTGCTCGCCGAGGGCGCCGCCTATATCGAAATGGCGCTTGATCCGGAAGTCCAGCGCATCGTCCTGCTCGATGGGCCTGCTGTCCTCGGTGATCCTTCACAATGGCCGAGTCAAAGCAGCTGTCTTCAGGCAACCAGGCAGACAATCGAGCGCCTTATCGCGCAGGACGCCCTCAAGCCGGTCGACGCGGAAGCAGCCGCCCGGCTGCTCAACGGCGCTGCGCTCAATGCCGCCCTCTGGATCGCTGCCAGTGACGAGCCGGAACATGTGCTACCGAAAGCTGTCGAAGCCTTCGGCGCCTTGGCCGCAGGCCTTCTCAAGGCGTCCGCATAAGCTTGCGATATACTGGCGGCAAATCGGGAATCTTGATGGAAGAGAGCAGTGCGGAGTGGGCCAACACTGTCGTCTGTCACCAGTAGCTCCCGGAAACCAGAAAAACAGCACCGACCGCAATGACAACCAGCGCCGGCCAGTTCCGCGCCAAGCTGAGAAATCTCAGGCCTTGGCGCCGAGGTTCGAGCGTGGCGCCGCCTTGCGGCATCAGGTGCGGATCACTCGGCTTTCGGCGAAGCGTCGGCCGCAAGAGAAAAACAAGGCCACCAATTATGAGAGCGGCACCAATTAGAACTGCCCACATCGTCACCTCCGCCGGAGATACGTGGTGCGAGTTAAACCAGATCCTGCTGTGATTGTTCCGTTGGCCGATTGAGCTGCTGCTTCTGGCATTTGCGGCTTTTCAGGATAAACGGATTTGTCACTGCCCGGCCAAACATGTATTCGATCGCCGAAAAGCTCTTGCATCAACCTTGGCGGCTGTTCTGCCGCGCCCCAACCGAACGCGATTTGCAAATGACTGAACATGCCATGACCTGGGGGATCGCCGGCCTCACTGCAATGGGCGTCGTCGTCCGTCCCTTTCGGTGGCCGGAAGCGATCTGGGCCGTCTTCGGCGCCCTGCTCCTGCTCGCCTTCCGCCTGCTCGGACCCCATGATGCCCTGGCGGGCGTTGCCAAGGGCGGCGACGTCTATCTCTTTCTGATCGGCATGATGCTGCTCTCCGAACTTGCTCGCCGCGAAGGCCTGTTCGACTGGATCGCCGCCATTGCAATCGCCTACGCCCAAGGATCACCCCGGCGCCTCTTCGTGCTCGTCTATCTTGTCGGCGTGGTTGTCACCGTCTTTCTTTCCAACGATGCGACGGCCGTGGTTCTGACGCCGGCCGTCTATGCCGCCTGCCGGACGGCGCGGGTGAAGGATCCGATGCCTTATCTGTTGATCTGCGCCTTTATCGCCAATGCCGCAAGCTTCGTCCTGCCGATTTCAAACCCCGCCAATCTGGTGATCTTTGCCGGCGGTGACATGCCGCCGCTGTCCCGCTGGCTGTCGACATTCATGCTGCCGTCGATCATTTCGATCGTCGCCACGTTCCTCTGCCTCTACTGGACGCAGCGCCGCGCCCTTGCAGAAGACACTCTTGCCGCCGACACGCAGCGGCCACCCCTCTCCCGCAGCGCCCGCCTGGCAGGATGGGGAATCCTGCTGACGGCCATTGTTCTGATCGCGGCCTCGGCGATGCATGTGGATCTCGGCGTGCCGACCTTTGTCGCCGGCACGATCACCACCGCGATCGTTCTGATGCTGACGCGGCAAAGCCCGGCCGAGACGATGAAGGGCATCAGCTGGAGCGTTCTGCCGCTAGTCGCCGGCCTGTTCGTCATCGTCGAAGCGCTCGATCACACCGGCTTGACGAACATTCTCTCCGATCAGCTGGCTGCGCTTGCCTCGTTCTCGCAATCGCAGGCGATCGGCGTGGCGGGCCTGCTCGTCGGCGTAATCTGCAACCTCGTGAACAATCTTCCGGCCGGCCTGCTTGCCGGCAGCGTGGTGCAGGCCGCCGGTGTCTCCGACAAGATTGCCGGCGCCGTGCTGATCGGCGTCGATCTCGGCCCCAATCTGTCGGTGACAGGCTCGCTGGCGACGATCTTGTGGCTGTCTGCCCTGCGCCGCGAAGGCCTGCATATCGGCGCCTGGACCTTTCTAAAACTCGGAACCGTCGTCATGTTCCCCGCACTCATTATGTCTCTGGGGTCGCTCTTCCTGTTTTGAGTGCCTACAGGCGAGACGCATGCCGCTCTAACCTTTTGGATCTACACAATTATCTGCTAAAATGGCGCGAGCGGCCTTCATGCAGGCAGTTTCCGGAGCAAGAATTTACTTGCGCAGCGAATGCGACACATTCGAACGCCTGACGGCCATTCAGCGGGAGGATCGATGATGGGCATCATCGACGAGCGTGAAGAAGCACTCGAGAAAGAGTACATAGTGAAGCTTGAGCGTTCGTTCCATATCCAGGCGAGGCGCGACCGGATGCTGGCACGCTGGGCGGCCGAGCTCATCGGACGAACCGACTTCGACGTCTATTTCGACGAAGTCATTTCCGCCGGGTTGCTGGAGTCATGCGATGAGAACGTCTTCAGAAAGATTCTCAGCGACCTGCAATATGCAGACGTCGCTATCAGCGCTCAGACGGTTCGCGAGAAAATGAAGCAGCTTCTGCTTGAAGCGGCAAGGTCCCTCGACGAAGCCGGCTAAAGCCTTTCCGGGCGATGTGCGCCAGCTTGCCGGCACTTTCGTGCCGGAGAAGACATCTCATGACCGTCTCTTCCCGTCCGGCGCAGGCCCTCATGCCAGCTGAGCGCCTCCCCGGGGAGATGAGGCGTCTGGTCGCCGCGTCATTTGCGGCGCGGCAAGACAAACGGATCAACCGCGATCTTGCCGCCACCGAACACGATTAATGCCAGCGCCATTGCCGCCCAGGGCAAATGAAAATTCGCCCAGCCATCCGGGATGGTGAGCTGGATAATCGCCGTCATCAGCAGCAGACCGAGAGCAGCAAAGCGTGTGGCCAGGCCGAGGATCAGCAGAATTGGCAGGACCAACTCTCCAATTCCGGCGGCCGTCGCCATCGTCAGAGGAAACGGGTAGGCAACTGCGCTACCGAAGATATGAAGCTTGAACTCCTCCTCGAAAAGATATCGTGCGCCCGATGAAAGCGTCAGGAAGCCGTCCCATTTCGTCAGCCCCGACTTGAAGAAAGGAATAGCCAGCGCAAAACGCAATGCCAGCAGCGGCAACGACTTGGGAACGGAAGCGAGCAGCGCTTCAGCGCGTGTGACGAAGGAGGCAGCGGCAGCACCAAAGCCGTGCGAAGGGGCCACTTCGGTTTTCATGTGGAGTTTCCTTTATACTGTTGAAGGGCGCTGAACGCGCCGAGACCGGCAAGACCGACCAGCGCCGTTCCGAAATCAAATCCGGGGGCAGCTGCAAATGCCGCCTTTGCCGCCTCGCCAAGAGTGGCGGCGTTGAACAAGGCGGCTGCAAAGATGGCGTCCCGCGGTGGCAGGACATGAACATTGACCGACATTTCCGGTCGTGAGACGAGGACCGCTTGCCCACGCCAATCGAAGACCGGCGAAACCATCTCCTCTTGATGTGCGCTCCAGATCGAACCAACCGGAAAAATCGACTGGATCAGGTGTGCCGATGGGTGTGGGACGAGCCGCAAGTCCGAAAGCATCTCCGGCGTCACGGCTTTGAACGCCGCAAGATCGAGAGGCGCGCTGTCGGCGGCGTGGTAAGCGTCTGTCCAGGCCGCCTCGAGCCGGGCGATATCGGGCAGGTAAGCAAGCGCTCTTGCAGGTTCAAAAGCTGCGATGAAATCCGGGAAATCGTCGCCATATTGCATGATCAGCGGTGAGCACGGCTTGTGATCCTGGGCATAGGCGCGCGCCATGGCCAGAAAGAATTCCGAACCAACGAGCCTCTCCGTCACCGGAAAGCGTTGCGCTAATGCCTTTGTGAGCCCGACGAACACATTGTTGCGGTAGACGGCAAACCGCACCGTGTCGGGTTTGCCGCGTGCGTTGATGACGCCGTCGGGCACCGGCCGGTCGGCATGCAGCAAGGCATCGGCGAAGGCAGTTTGGCAGGTTGCGAAATCCATCGTTACGCCGCCCGGATCCGGTGCCCGCCGCGGCGAAACGTTTCGGCGGCGAGCATCGCATCCGCACGTTTCGCCTCTGAATACAGTGTGGCGAAATCCGGAACATTATTGTCCCATTCAATCAGCGTCGGGAGTGCGCCGGTGCGCGCGAGGGTATGTGCGTAGAGCGCCAATACATCGCTCTTCACTGCCGTCGCGTGCGCGTCGATCAGCAGCCGGTCGCCGGTGGAGTCGACGGTTTCGTCGTAGCCGGCAAGGTGAATCTCGCCGACGAGCTCGACCGGAAAACGATCTATATAGGTGGCGGCATCGAGCCGGTGGTTCACCGCCGAGACCATCACATTGTTGACGTCCAGCAGAAGGCCACAGCCCGTCCGCTGCGCGATCGCCCCCAGAAAATCCACTTCATCGATCGTACTGTCGGCGAACAGTATATAGGTGGAAGGGTTTTCCAGCAGCAATTGTCGCCCGAGCGCCTGTTGCGTTTCATCGACATGGTCGACGACGCGTGCCAGCGTTTCTTCCGTGTAGGGTAGCGGCAACAAATCGTTGAGAAATCCCGTTTCATGCGTCGACCAGGCCAGATGTTCGGAAAAGCTCTGCGGCCGATAGCGGTCGATCAAGCTGCGAAGTCGATTCAGATGCGCCTTGTCGAGCCCACGCGGCGAGCCGATCGACAAACCGACACCGTGCAGCGACAGCGGATAGTGTTCCGTGATGGCCTGGAGATAGCGATGCGGCGGCCCACCTGCGCCCATGTAGTTCTCGGCATGGACCTCAAAGAAGCCGACATCCGGCAGATCGGCCAGAATAGTCTCATAATGCTCGGGCTTTAGGCCGAGGCCGCCCCGTGCAGGCAGCAGGACAGGTCGGGTTGTCGAAGCAGTCATCGCATTCTCCCGGTTTGGCGAGAAAAGATGGAGGCCCGAGCATTGGGCCTCCCCTTTAGAGTCAGCCTTTGGTCGGCTCGAGCTTACCCATGTGCCCCTTGACATTCATGCTGGTGCAGGTGCCGGCTGGGACTGCCTTCCAGGCGTTCCCCTGATAATCCATCGTCGATGTACCTGCGCAGGTCGTGCCGGCACCGGCGGCACAATCATTGTGACCCTTGAGCGCGATGCCATAGCATTTCTCCTTGCCCACCATTTTCTCCGCCGGCAGCGGTGCGGCGAAGGCGGCGGATGAAATCGCAGTGGCAAGCGAGCCTGCGAGGGCAAGGGTCAGAGTGGAACGGTTCATGGATGATCTCCTCTTGAAAGGTCCGCGTACCGATCATCGGCCGCGTAATCCCTCTTTCGAGCCGACGATCCCGCTTGTTACAGCCACGACGAACACGAATTGGTGATCGGCCTTTTCAAGACGCCTGCTGCGGGCGATGACAGAATGTTGGAGCCGGCACTGCAAACGGCCCCTCACGCATGTCTTTGGATGAGATGTCGAAGCTCGAACTCGTCCGCGCTGAGGGGAAATGACTCAGCTTATGGGTATTCACCTGTGACGGCTTCAAGGACCAGCGGTCCTTCCGCCTCCAGCCTGACACGGCCCCTGCCGACGCGGGCGAGGCGGATGGGCGCCTGCTTTTCTTCGAGCCGACGGCGCAACAGCAAGAGCCGGGTCTCGAGATTATCCTTGATCTCCGGCATGCGTGCGCCGGCCGTCAACCGCATTTCCCGGTTGGTGAACTCGCTTCTGCCGTCGCTCAGATGCCAATCGAGCATGAGGCGCAGCAGAGTGCCGGCAACGCCCTTCACGATGTAAGTGCCATCGATAAAGACGCTGTCATCGAAGCGGTGATGGACGACGCGGATTTCTTGGCCGGCCGCAGCAGGCTCAGGCGTGCTGATCGCAGGTCTCTGTTCGGCGGCAGCCGCTGCCCGCTCGCTGGCTCTCAGAGCGCCGGCCGCCTGTCCCGCCAGTATCTCGAGAGCAGCCTCGTCCTCTTCGCGAAAAGCGAGCCGCTCCGGACTCTCGATGAAGAGTACGCCCGTCACTGTGCCGCCGGCAATCATGGGAACTGCAATCTGGCTCATCGCCGCCGGCAAATGCGGGAAAGCGATCGTGCGCGTCGCGTTTTCAGCCCCTTCCGCCTCCAGGCCGATCGCTTCGCCAAACCGGCGCACACGGCTCATGTCACTGACCTTGATCGTCTGTCCACCCGCTGCCGCAGCCCCGATCAATCCATCGCCGCCTGCGATTTCCGATCCGAGGCCCGAGCGCTCGTAGCCGATGCTGCCTGTCGTGATCAGGCAGCCGCGATGGTTGTCGTGGATGAGCACGAGCGCGTTGCCGTATCCCAGCACGTGCTTGACGCCGGTGAGCAGGTTGTCGATGATCTCATCGGCCTCCGACTGTCGCTCGATCGCCTTGATCGCCTTGGAAAGATCAGGGAGGCTGACAGGCACCCGGCTGCTCGGCGGCGAAGCTGTTTCCACCGGCGAGGGAACCTTCTCAATTCCGTACACCCGGAAAATATCGGCGCTCCTCAGCCGCATGACATCCGACATGCCGATCTGCGCGCTGCTCGCCTTGAGCTGGCGGGCGATCTTGTCGAACAGCGGGCCGGCATCGACCGAACGAACGAAACCAATGTCGAGCAGGAACTGATCGCCGGTGAACCCTTCCACCAGGATCAGCGTGACCTTTGGATTGGCGCGTATATTCGCCGCCGTCTTGGCGAAGAACTGGTTGGAGAGTGCGACATGCTCCTCATCGACCCGCACCACATGGGAAAGATAGGATATGTTCGGCATGCCGTCGGCCGATGCCGTGGCGATGATGGAGGGAATGACACCCTCGAAGCAGGCGGAAAGATCGGAAAGCCGCAGATTCATTGGGACCGCGCGCCAACATAGGTGCCCGCCAGCATGCCGGCGAGCGGGCCGGGCGTCTGGACATATATTTCACTGATCACCAGCCGGGCGACCCGCGCCTCACGCGCCGTCAGCCATGGCGAGATGAGATGCCGGGGGACGCCGAGCGATTCGAGCTCGTTCGTCGCCGCGGTGATGAAGTGATCGGCGCGATCGAGGTCGGAACTCTGGATCTCTCGCATGCCGGCGCTCCCCTTCAGCTGGAAACTTACATAATCCGAAGGGGTTACGAAGGTGACGGCGATCCGCCCGGTCTGCCGGATACCGATTTCGAGCCGCGGCCACTGCCAGGCTGAAAAGATGACGTCGATCGTTTCTCGGTCTTCCAAAAGATGGAAGCCGACGCCGCGTCCCGCCGAAGGACGGCCGGTCTCGTCAGCCACCGCGATGATGCACATCAGCGGCCTGTTGAAAAAATCGAGGAGCCTGTCGTCAAGCCTCACTGCCGCCCCCATTGCTTGCCCAATCCTCCTTAGCAAACTTTTAGGATTCCCGGTACGGCTTGCACATTCATTTAGTAACGCCGGTTTTTTCGCTGCGCTATAGAAGCGACGTACCGGCTCAACGGCCTCGACTATCATCACACCTCCGGTGTTCGGCGGCCCCGTGCCGCCGGGCGAATGACAATCGCGCCCGCCCCGCATACCGGAGCGGGCACGGATTTCTGCGTTTCGCCCCAGGGCGAAACCGCCGGCGGTCGATGCGTCACGAATTTGGAGAAAGAGAAATGGAGAAGTTTGATCATGCGGCGGTTTCGCCGCCGGGGCATGGGATGCCGGCAATGGCCTTCGGCAAGCATGTCATCCGTATTATGGCGGGCAATACCGGCGGTTCGCTCGGCCTGTTCGAAGCGTGCGTGCTGCCTGGCGAAGGTCCGCCACTGCACGTGCATGAGCGCGAGGACGAGTTGTTCCGCGTTCTTTCCGGCCGCTTCGGCTTCTGGTGCGCCGGCGATTATGTCGAACTCACGGAAGGCGGCTCTATCGCCTTGCCGCGCGGTGTGCCGCACCGGTTCCGCAATGTGGGGCAGACGGAGGGCCGCCTCATGGTCGTCGTCACGCCGGGCGGGTTCGAAAGCTTCTTTCCGATCGTCGAACTCTGCAAGCCGGAAACGCCCGAGCAGATCGCCTCGATCGCCAGGGGCTTCGGCCTGACCTTCCCACCCGAGGACGATCGCAAGGTCGCCTGAACCAACGCAACCACGTCTCGATAATGAGCAACGGTCCACTTGAAAGGAGACCGAACGATGACACATGCACCTTCGAACGAAAACGCAATGCCCCTGACAGCCCCGCAGCTCGATGCCTATCTGGCCCGGATAGGCGTCGAGCGGCCATCCCGCCTAGATATCGACAGCTTGTCCGACTTGCATCGCGCCCATCTCCTGAGTTTCACATGGGAGGCGTTGGACGCTTTCATGGGATGGCCCTCCGCGGTCAGCCCGGCTGCGGCATTCGCCAAGATGGTCGAGAGGCGGCGCGGCGGCTGGTGTTATGAGATGAACGGCCTCTTCGGCGCCGCGCTTGCTGCACTGGGCTTCCGTGTGACGCGCCTTTGCGGCGCGGTGGACCGGGAGAAGCTTGGCGACATCGCCATCGGCAATCATCTGACGCTGCGTGTCGATCTCGACCATCCCTATCTCGCCGAGGTCGGCATAGCGGACGCCATCATCGAGCCGGTGCCGCTTGTGGCCGGGCCGATCAGCCAACGCGGCTTCGATTTCTCCATCATGCCGGCCGACGGGAGCTGGCTGCGTTTCAATAATCATGTTCTCGGCATCGCGAAAAGCTTCGATTTCCGGCTCGACCACAGCGACGAAGCCGCGATGGCCGCAACACATGGCTGGCTGATGCAAGATCCCGGCTCTCCTTTCACCAATGCGCTCGCGGTGTTGCGGCATACGGCGGACGGCTATGTCGCCCTCCAGAACGACCGTCTGCGCCGCGTGACGGCGAACAGCCTCAGCGAGGAGCCCATTACGAGCGCCGCCCATCTCGGCGACACGTTCGAGACAGTCTTCGATCTCGACATTCCCCGGTCCGACCGCGTCTGGGAGCGCCTCCAGACGATCCGCCGCGACAAGGCTGCGTGAGCCGACAACCTCATCATTTCCCATCCGAGGAACCATCAATGCTTCGCACAACTGCACTCGCCCTTGCTCTTACCTTGAGCACGACCTTCGCTGCCCTTGCCACCGCAACCGATCCTGCGCCGGGTGGGGCCTACAAGACCGATCCCTCGCATTCGAGCTTCAATTGGTCATTCGACCATTCCGGCCTGTCCCACTACACCGCGCGCTTTACCGGGGTCGATGCGCGGCTCGACTGGAAGCCCGAAAAACCTGAAGCCTCCACGCTTTTGGTCACCATCGATCCGCTTTCGGTCCGCACTGATTATCCATGGCCTAACAAGGTCAACTTCGATGCGGAGATCGGCGGAGACGACAGCTTCCTTGCAGCCAAGGCGATCACCTTCGTTTCCAAGGCGATCCATGTGACGGGCGAGAAGACCGGCACCGTCGAAGGCCTCCTGACCTTGCGCGGCGAGACGCACCCGGCAAAACTCGACGTCACCTTCAACGGCTCAATGGCGAAGCACCCAATGATGGGCGTCCCGAAGATCGGTTTCTCGGCGACCGGCGGCATCCGCCGCAGCGATTGGGGACTGGATTTTGCAATCCCCGAACTCGGCGACATCGTCACCTTCGCGATAGAAACGCAGATGGTGCCGGCTGATTACTCATTCCAGTGAGAAGCAAGGCGAGCGGCAGGTCCAACCGGACCTGCGCCGCCTGCGGTGGATCGGGGCCGATTTCGCTGGAAATGGCGACGCGACCCCTTTATCTTACAGGCGATGGCGTGTGCTGCGTGCGCCGCGGGCTTTCCCGAAATCGACGGAGACTGAAGATCAACCTTCCAAAACACAGGGAGCGCTGACCGGTGTCGCAGCCTATCTCTCCAGGTCTCATCCGATCCACCCTTCGCCAGTTCCTCGATAGCGAAGCTTCGGGCGGTCTCGTGTTGATGGCAGTCGCGTTGGCGGCAATCGTGACGGCGAACTCACCGCTTGCAGAGGGTTACTTCCACGCACTTCACATCTATCTGGGGCCGCTCAGCCTGCTGCACTGGATCAATGACGCGCTGATGGCGCTGTTCTTTCTCCTCGTCGGGCTCGAGATCAAGCGCGAAATGCTGGACGGCCAACTCTCCAGCTGGAGCCGCCGCATTCTGCCGGGTGCGGCGGCACTGGGAGGCATGCTGTTCCCCGCCCTCTTCTATATCTTGTTCAACCGGGAAAACCCGGCCGCCCTGCGTGGCTGGGCGATACCGACGGCGACGGACATCGCGTTCGCGCTCGGCGTCATCTCGCTGTTCGGCCCGCGCGTGCCTGCCTCGTTGAAGATCTTCCTAGCGGCACTGGCGATCATCGACGACCTGGGGGCGGTCGTGGTGATTGCGCTGTTCTACACCAACGATCTCAATCTTCTGGCGCTTGCCGGGGCCGCGGCGGTGCTCGGGGCGCTTTACGGCATGAACCGTGCCCGTATTCTGAAGCTCTGGCCGTATCTGCTGCTCGGCGCCGTGCTCTGGGTGCTCGTCTTCGCATCCGGCATCCACGCAACACTGGCCGGCGTTCTTCTCGCTCTTGCGATTCCGCTGAAGGTGACGCCAGGAACACCCGAAGCAAGCCACGACCAGTCGCCGTTGCACCATCTCGAGCACGTCCTCTACAAACCCGTTGCCTTCATCGTCGTTCCGATCTTCGGCTTCGCCAATGCCGGTGTCTCCTTCTCCGGCGTCTCGGCAGCCACGCTGACGGAGCCATTGACGCTCGGCGTAGCGGCAGGCCTGTTGCTTGGAAAACTGGTCGGCGTTCTCGGCACCGTCTTCCTGCTCGTCAAACTCGGTCTCACCGACCTCCCGGCAAAGGCGAGCTGGGGGCAGATGACCGGTGTGGCCGCCCTCTGCGGCATAGGCTTCACCATGAGCCTTTTCATCGGGCTGCTTGCATTCAACGATCCCGACGTCCAGGACCATGTGAAGATGGGTATCCTGCTGGGGTCTCTGCTGTCCGGTCTGGTCGGCGCGGCGATGCTCGCAACATTCAATCGCCGATCCTGAGAGAGCGGGGCTGCAGGTCTCCATGAAGAACCCGGCCGATGGCGTCCTTTGTTTCGGCCGGAAGAGACGTCCCGTTTTGGAATCAAACATCTACAAGAAAAGCCTGCTCGAATTGTGCGCAAATTTTGGATAAGGTCGGCCCGTCGCTGGCCTAGCCGTGACTTTTGTCTATTCGCTATTTTATTATCCCGAGCCAGCATCGATTACACTTCGGTTTTAAATGTCGGTACCTTTACGTTCAACCTCACTGCAGAATAGATGCCGCAGCTACAGTGTTGAAGATCTCATGGCGCACGCCTCCTTTGCTGCAGCTCTGCGCGAATCCGCATCCGAGTTACTGGCAATTCATCGCAGAGCTCCCAGAATAGTGCGTTATGTGGCCGATCTGCAGAAGTGGCTGCTCAGCCAGGCGGCATTGGCGTTGCATTTTGAGCGGAAACTCAACCCGTCCTGCCCCCCTTTGACCGCTTCCAACCTCGCAAAGTTTCTCGTTGAGAACCACATCGCCAGCCACAACACCGTCGTCTCGCATATGAAGGAGATGGCGTATTACAAATTATTCGAGCCGGTGGAGACGACGGATCGGCGCGCCAAACCGTTACAAGCGAGCGCCTATGCTGAAGCCTTGATCCGGCAATGGTTCGAGGGGCACCTTCGTTCGCTCGACGGCATGGATGCGGGAGATCGCTGTCGGTGGTCGGAAGCGGATGAGACAATTCTGTATCGCGCTCAGCCGCGTATTGCACGTCGACTGTTTAACCATCCGGATTGGTACAGCCCGCCCGAAAGCATTGCGCTGTTCGTGAGGTCCGAATCCGGAAGCAACATATTGCACGACCTCATGTCGCGTGTGCCACTGGCACCGGTCGTAGGTGAACGAACCTGGGTGGGCGATGTCTCCGCTCAATTGACCGCAGCCGAATATGTCATTTCCCGCAGTCATGCCAGCAGATTGCTGGCGGCCGCGCGAACTCAAGGATTGCTGGGATGGCAGGCTACCCAAATGAGCGGAGATTGCTGGATTTCCGCGCGATTCGTCCTCGACTACAGACGCTGGCAGGCCACGAAATTCTCGGTTATCTCCGAGGTTTTGGCGAGTATCGAGTAGATGCGTGCCTGTGATCGCGCCGGCGAATGTTTTTCAAGAACGGCACAGATAGTCTCGGCCGCCCTGCCCGGACCTACACGCTTCATGTGATATGCTAGGGTGCCCGCGTGGCTGAGGTTAAGCCGCGATCAGGTTCCGAACGCCGCGGACGGCGACGGCCGCAGCGGCGTGTCGTCGATGTCCATGAAATCGCCTCGTTAAGGTGGATAAGTTTTGTAGAAGATTGCAAATCTCCGCAGCCGGAGTCATTCATGCGGGCGCCGATCGAGCGGCAAGCCCTGCTCAAGCAGCTGCGAATATTCTGCCCAGAACCACGATGCCTGCCGAAGGAGAAAAGCGAATGCGTGTCTTGGTTCTGACTGTTGTTCGTCTCGGACCTGCTTTGGTCTATGCCATCGGCGCAATATTTGCCGCCAGCATGCTACTGCTGGCGATGTATCCATCACGCCCGTTTGCTTGGGCGCTTTACCTGACTTTGCTGCCGGTGTTGCGCCTACCCCTTATGTTACTTAGCGTGGCGGGGATGGGAGCGTGGGAGCTTCTCGCGGCGTTTGCATCGATGGCGATTTTCGGCGTCTATCTTTCTTTTCATCCGAAACGGTTTCTTAGGGCACGCTTCGTTCATGCTCATATTGCGCTGATCGGTTTGGTGCTTGCCAATGCGGCTGCAAGCACAGCTGAAGCAGGTCGCATCGGGACGTCACTCCCCGGTTATGTCGACTGGTCACTGCCGTTGCCTACCGCGCTCCTCGGAACCGCGTTGATCATCCTGGCCGCCCTCGCGTGCCTTTCTACTCATGCCGAAATCATCCGAGGCATCCGGATCCGGGCCTGCATTGATCGGCTGCTGGAGCATCGCGTGTCCTTGCATTGACGGACGCCGGTGTAAGTCACATCCCCAATAGTTGGTATTTACCGATTTAATCAGTTGCGATTGCCATTTCTCGCAACCGTGCGAAGATGCGTTCAAACAACGCGGGGGTACCAATGAGCAATCGACACTTGATTATTGCAGACATTATCGGCCGTATTGGAATCTGCTCCTATTCAATACTAGGTGTGTGGACGAAGATCACACGGATGATGACGACCGGCGACTATCCGTCCAGGGGCGTCGTATTCCTAATAGCTGAGATCGCTGCGATCTTATTTATCGGCATGATGTGTGTCGTGACCCTAACGAGAATGCCCCAAGTGCGGTCTGCGCGCGGCGTTGAACCATACCTGACGGCAATGGCAGGCACCTTCCTCTTCCTGCTGATCGCCTTCCTGCCGCCGCCAATGGTATTGCCAGATACTGTGCGTCTTGCCGCAACGGTTTTGATGATCACTGGCTGCCTTTCATCGGCATATATGCTTGCGATCCTCGGCCGCAGTTTCAGCATAGCACCGGGTGCAAGAGCTCTGGTCACAACGGGGCCATATTCCATCGTCCGCCACCCGCTCTATCTGACCGAGGAGATATTCGTTATCGGGATGATCCTGTTCAGCTTTTCTCCGTGGACGGTATTTCTCGGAATCGTGCATTGGTGCCTGCAACTTCGCCGGATGATTAACGAAGAGACGGTTCTCCGGGCGGCATTTCCAGACTACCGATCATATGCCGAGCGCGTCCCCAGGGTGGTTCCGTTTCTGCCCATGCGCGGCAAACGCGCCACGACCACTGCGTGACGGCTTGTGAATGCTCTTTTCTCGCCAGGCTTGGTGATCGAGGGGTTGACGGACAATCATGATCTGGTCGCTACAGGTACTGCGTTTCATCGCCGCATTGATGGTCGTCTACCTGCATGCGGCGCTGACGGCCTACCAAGCCACCGGATCAAGCGGGATTTTCCCGCCGATGATCCAGGTTGCGGGCACCGCCGGCGTCGATATTTTCTTCGTCATTTCCGGGGTCATCATCACCCGGACAGCGCGCGGCCTGACATGGCAGCAATTCGCGTGGAAACGAATTCGTCGCATTCTCCCGATGTACTATCTCGCATCTATCCCGGCAGCATTCATCGCCGCAAAATCCGGCTTCGGCTGGCGGGAGACAATCGCGACGCTAACCCTGTGGCCGGCGTTGGATCAGATGGCAGCGCCCGTCCTGCCTGCCGCATGGACGCTCTGTTTCGAAATGCTCTTCTATGGGGCGGCGACGCTTGTCCTCCTCGACCGGCGTTACCTGCCGGCGATCCTCGGGATCTTCGCGGTGTCGCTGACGTTCCGATCGACAGCGCCGGTTTTCCAGTTCCTCGGCAACCCCATCATCCTCGAATTCATGATCGGTGCCGCCTTGGTGTACGCGCCGGCAGTCAAAGGCGCGAGATGGGGCATACCGGTTGGCGCAATCGCAATTCTCGCCGCCGGCTCGCTCGGCATGGCACCCCACGGCGATACGCTGGACTTCCTGATCGGTCAGGATGCTATGCAGCGCGTGGCAGTTTATGGCATTCCTGCCGGATTGATCGTTTTCGGCACTATGCAGATCAATGTCGGAAAGAGCGTCTGGGCTTACCTCGGAGAGGCCTCATACACGCTCTATCTCTTTCACACAGTCCCGATTTCGGCACTGCTGACGCTGTGGATATTCTATCCCTTGCCGCCCGATATCATCATCGCGATCGGTGTCGCGGTCTCCCTGCTGTTCTGCTGGCGCATTCACGAGAAGGTTGAAAAACCGCTCCTGAGACTATTCAACCGATTGCCCCGCGGCGTAGTTACGGGGCGATCGCTGTCAGATAGGTATTAAGCGCGTTGTACAAGTCGGTGCTTCAGTATCGCTCAGCTGCGGATACCGCCGAGGGCGACCTCGAGGCGCTCTTCACCCGCATCGGACGCGGCGATCCGGTCCAGCTGAACATGCAGAGCGGCACCGTCTTCGTCATCACCGGGAAGCAGCGCCGATGAGCCTCGCTCTCTTCAAAACCGAGATGCGGATGAGCGCTGCCATCTCCGACTGCACCTTCTACCGTGACGAGCTGCGCCGCGTTTGGGATGCGGGCAAGCCCATCCTCGTTGTTTGCATGCTCAACCCCTCCGACGCCGATCATCGACGCAATGACCCGACGGTGCTCGTGCTCATCTGGTTTGCCAAGCTCTGGGGCTATGGCGGCATCCTGATCGTCAACCTTCACGCCTGGCGCTCGCCATCCCCGAAGGAAATGATGAAGGCTAAGGACTCGATCGGTCCGCGCTGCGACAACTTCATCGATCGCGCCCTTATCATTGCCCGTCACCAGAACACGCCGGTGCTGGCAGCATGGGGCAATGGTGGCGATTACCTCAGCCGTGACACGTGGTTCAAGCACCGCGCCCGCCAGCAGCTCGTCGACATCGTCTGCCTTGGCCTGACAAAAGACGGCTTCCCCAAACACCCGATGGCGCGCGGCCAACACCGCATTCCGCGCGACCAACAGCCGGTCATATTCCAAAGAGCGATGGAGGTCGCGTGATGAGCAGCGGACATCCGATAACCTCGACAAACGGCCGCGGGCGGACGTTTGTCGTTTGTGGAAACATGTTCGTGGAGCGATTGCCGGAAGCCCCGCTCGCATTTCACAATTGAGGGGCTGGTCAGGGCCAGTAAGCAGCGTCCTGATCGGCGCATCGCTCGGGGCGCAATTCATTCCCAAATTCACGCCGATAGATTGGAGCGGTCTTGTCGCAGTAGGTCTTGGCGTCCAGCCCGAAGGGTCTGCGGCCCGTGCGGCAATGCAATCTCCAGAGCCTAAAGCCGCCAATCAGAGGCGGCTTGCGAAAGGTGCGATCGAGCTGATTTCGAAGGGCGACGAGAGCTAAATTCGGCATGCCGCGTGAACAAAGATTTTCGTTCATGCATAATATCAGGACACTTAGGCTGGAAAAATCAAACAATCAATGCTGATTATCGTGATGGTGCCCAGGGGCGGAATCGAACCACCGACACGCGGATTTTCAATCCGCTGCTCTACCAACTGAGCTACCTGGGCCAACCCGCTTCGCTACGGTGTTCTTGATGAAAAGAACCGCGGGGCCTTGGTTCGCCCCGGAAGCGAGCGGGGTTATAGCATCTTGTTCGGCCATGGCAAGCGTCAAATGACTCTTTTTTGACTGTCTTGACGGTTTTGGGGATTCATGTGGAAAAATAAGAACTTCGGAGAGGAAATCTCCTAGTTTTCCTCGTCAGGATAATCGGCTTTCGTTTCGTCGTCGGCCACCGGAATGGCATAAGAGCCGGTCAGCCAGCGGGAGAGATCGAGCTCGCGGCAGCGGTTGGAGCAGAAGGGGTAATGTTCGCGGTTTGATGGTTTGCCGCATTCCGGGCAAGGGCGCGTCTTGCGCAGCGGTTCGACCTTGGCGGCGGCTTTCTTGTCTTCGGGCATGATCGGTCCGTCCTAAAGCATGTCGCGCAAAAGTGTCAGCGGTTTTGCGACAACGACATGCATAAAAACAAGTGTTAAAACGCGACGCGCGGATCTGAAAGATCGTGACGCGCTTTAAGCATCGGCCGTCGGTCAGCCCTCGGGCCACCGGCTATGCACATCGAAGCCCTCGCCGGTCAGAAGCAGAATGGTTTCATAAAGCGGCAGGCCGACGACATTGGTGTAGGAGCCCACCATCTTCTGCACGAAAGTGCCTGCAAGACCCTGGATGCCGTACGCGCCCGCCTTGCCGCGCCACTGGCCGGAGGCCAGGTAGTTCTCGATTTCGAAGCCGGACAGCCGCTTGAAGCGCACCTTGGTCTCGACGATCTTCTGGCGGATCTTGCGTTCGGGCGTCACCAGGCAAACGCCGGTATAGACGAGATGGTTGCGTCCCGAGAGGAGGTGCAGCGAGCTCAGCGCCTCGTCGGCGAATTCAGCCTTGCCGAGAATGCGCCGACCCACGGCGACCACCGTATCGGCGGAGAGGATATAGCTGCCCTTCCAGGTGATATCACCCTTGATGGCGGCAAGTGCGGCCTCGGCCTTCTCGGCCGACAGCCTTCGGGCGAGCGAACGCGGGTGCTCCGACTTCTTCGGCGTCTCGTCGATATCCATCGGCATCAGGCGCGAAGGCTCGATGCCGGCCTGGTTGAGCAGGTCGACGCGACGGGGCGAGCCCGAGGCCAGAATGAGCTTGTATTTCAGCGCCATAAAACCTCGACCATCGGCGGACGGGAGCGGGCAGACTTACTTGAAACGATAGGTGATGCGGCCCTTGGTCAGATCGTAGGGCGTCATTTCCACAAGCACCTTGTCGCCCGCCAGAACGCGGATGCGGTTTTTGCGCATGCGGCCAGCGGTATGGGCGATGATCTCGTGTTCGTTTTCAAGCTTCACGCGAAACGTCGCATTCGGCAGAAGTTCGGTGACGATTCCCGGGAATTCGAGGACTTCTTCTTTCGGCATATAGTGGTTTTCTTCCTGTGTGTTGCAGAGGCAGCGCAGAGCGCGCCTTTAAAATTTGGGCGGAAACTACACAATCAACGCAGGTTTGTGAACCTTGTTGATCAGGCTTTCCTTTATTTGTTTTCATGCCGATTGCGCGGCAATGCCATTTCGTCTGAGCAGCCGGCTTTCGATGAGACCGGCCAGGTGGTCGCGGACCTCGCGATAGCTGTCCAATATCTGTTCGCGCGTCCCACTGACGACCGTCGGATCCATGGTCGGCCAATAGACGACGTCGACCGCGTTCGACCGCGTCAGTTCCAGCGCCGCATGATGGGCCTGCGGCGAAAGCGTGATGATCAGATCGAAATAATCGTCCTCGAGTTCATCAAGCGTCTGCGGCTGGCGGCGCCCAAGGGAAAGCCCGATTTCCTCAAGCACGACATCGACGAAGGGATCGCGCTCGCCGGCGCGAACGCCGGCCGACCTTATATAGGTATTGGACGGCAGAATGCTACGGGCGATCGCTTCTGCCATTGGCGAGCGGATGGCGTTCAGCCCGCACATGAAGAGGATCGCGCCCGGCCTCTTCGCGTCTTCGACATCGCCGGCAAGCTCCATCGCCGTCATCCACGCCAGTAGAGCACGCAGACCAGCGTGAAAAGCCGCCGGGCGGTGTCGAAATCGACCTCTATCTTGCCGGCCAGCCTGTCTTTCAGCGTCTGCGAGCCTTCATTGTGGATGCCCCGCCGGCCCATGTCGATCGCCTCGATACGGCTTGGCGTCGCCGATCGGATCGCTTCGTAATAGCTTTCGCAGATCATGAAGTAATCCTTGACGATCCGCCGGAAGGGGGTAAGCGACAGGATGTGGGTGGCGACATCGCCGCCTTCTTCCGTCTTGATGGCGAAGACCAGCTTCGAATCGACCAGCGAGATGTTCAGCCGATAAGGGCCGCCGGAATGGCCGAGCGGCTCGAAGCTGTTCTCCTCGATCAGATCGAAGATGGCGACGGCGCGCTCATGCTCGACATCGGGCGTCGAACGGCCGATCGTATCGTCCAGGACGATGTCGCAAAGCCGGAATTCGCCCGCCGCCATCCCCTCACCTAATCGAGGTTGAGGCGGATCGCGACCGACCGCGCATGGGCATCGAGGCCTTCGGAGACCGCAAGCGCGATCGCCGCCGGGCCCAGGGTGCGCAACTGCTGCGGCCCAAGCCGCAGGATCGAGGTGCGCTTGACGAAATCGAGCACTGATAGACCGGAGGAAAAGCGGGCCGAACGCGCCGTCGGCAGCACATGGTTCGAACCGCCGACATAATCGCCGATGACCTCGGGCGTATGAGCGCCGACGAAGATCGCGCCGGCATTGCGGATGCCGTCGAGCAGCCGGTCGGGATCGGCGACGGCGAGCTCGAGATGTTCGGCTGCGATGCGATTGGCAAGCGGAATGGCCTGCTTCAGATCGGCAACGAGGATCACCGCGCCGAAATCCCGCCAGCTTGCCGCTGCCGTCTCGGCGCGGTTCAACATCTTCAGCTGCCGTTCAACCGCCTGCTCCACCGCCTTGCCGAATAGGGCATCGTCGGTGATGAGGATCGCCTGGGCGCTGACATCGTGCTCGGCCTGCGCCAAAAGGTCGGCAGCGATCCAATCGGGATTGTTGTCCTTATCGGCAATCACCAGCACCTCGGAGGGGCCGGCGATCATATCGATGCCGACGGTGCCGAAGACGTGGCGCTTGGCGGCGGCGACATAGGCATTGCCGGGACCGGTGATCTTGGCGACCGGTGCGATCGTCTCGGTGCCGTAAGCGAGAGCGGCGATCGCCTGAGCGCCGCCGACACGGTAGATCTCGGTGACGCCGGCAAGCCTGGCGGCGGCGAGCACCGCCGGATTGACAGCGCCGCCGGTGGCGGGAACGGCGATGACGATGCGGTCGACCCCGGCGACCTTGGCCGGCACCGCATTCATCAGCACCGAGCTCGGATAGCTCGCGGTGCCGCCCGGAACATAGAGCCCGACCGCCTCGATCGCCGTCCAGCGCGAGCCGAGACCGACGCCCATGTCGTCCTCGTAAATATCGTCCTTCGGCAGTTGGCGGCGATGGTGGCTCTCGATGCGCAAGGCCGCGAGCTTCAGCGCGCCCAGCACTTCGGCAGGCACCGCCTCGATTGCGGCGTCAATCTCCTCAGGCGTGACGCGCATCGGCACGGTGGCAAAATCGATGCCGTCGAATTTCAGCGAATATTCGGCCAGCGCCACATCGCCGCGCGCCCTGACATCATCGATGATGGCACGGGCGACTGAATTCACATCCTCGGACACTTCGCGCTTCGTCGTCAGAAAGGCGGCAAAATGCTGCTCGAAACCTTCCGATGCCTGATCCAGCCAGATTGCCAAGAGCTATATTCCTTCTCAACTCGAACCGCGATGTTCAAACTTCAGGCATCAAGCCCTTTAGGGGTGGCGGGGTTTGGAAGCCGCCTGCCATGCGCCGCCGATATCAGCCATCTGGACCTCGATACATTCGACGTCGAGCGCAATCGAGGCCGTTCCAGACAGCGCCAGCTCGATCGTGCCATCCGGCCCCTCGCCCTTCTTCTCGAAACGCAGCGCCAGCAGCGACAGCACCTCATCGCGTTTGCCGCGATCGACGCCGAGCGAACGGACGGCAAGCACGCGCTTGAACACCAGGGCGGCGCGGCGGCGCTCAAAACCCTTGCGCTTGCGCGCCGCACTTTCCCAGACGAAACGATTGGCGGCAAGCGCGAACTGGGCACCCCGCGGCGACCAGTCGATGTCGCCGACCTTGAAGACGCTATCCTGCATATGCGCAGAAATGATCGCGAGGTCCTCGTCATCAAGCGCAACAAGCTTCAGGTCGGTCATTCAGGCTCAATCCCCAGAGCAGGATGCCGAAAAGTGCGAGCAGTTTTCGGACGACATCATGCTTTTGCTATTTAACGGGCATCGCCGGAATGGCGATGCGTCAGACAAGGGAAATAAGATGCTGCGACCGATTACGCAACCGGAATGAAGGTCTCTCTTACTCGCTGATGCGCTCGACGACGGCGCCGCAGCGGGTCAGCTTCGCTTCGAGCCGCTCGAAGCCGCGGTCGAGGTGGTAAACGCGGGAGACTGTGGTTTCGCCCTCGGCGGCGAGGCCGGCGATGACGAGCGAGACGGAGGCGCGCAAATCGGTCGCCATGACGGGCGCGCCGCGCAGGCGCTTGACACCCTCGATCTTCGCGGTCTGGCCGGAGAGCGTGATCCTGGCGCCGAGCCGGGCAAGCTCCTGCACGTGCATGAAGCGGTTTTCGAAGATCGTCTCGGTGACATGCGAGATGCCGGAGGAGCGGGTCATCAGCGCCATGAACTGTGCCTGCAGATCCGTGGGGAAGCCCGGGAAAGGATCGGTGACAATATCGACCGGCTTGATGCCGGCGCCGTTGCGCCTGATGCGCATGCCGTTATTGGTCGCGGAGATGTCAGCGCCAGTCCGGCGCAAGGTTTCCAGCGCGGTCTCGAGCAGCGCCACATCGGTATTTTCGAGCACGACGTCACCGCCGGCCATGGCGACGGCCATGGCGTAGGTGCCGGTCTCGATGCGGTCCGGCAGGACGCGATGACGCGCGCCCGACAGCGAGGTGACGCCTTCGATGGTGATGGTCGAGGTGCCGGCGCCTGATATCTTGGCGCCCATGGCGTTCAGGCAGTTGGCGAGGTCGGCGACTTCGGGTTCACGGGCGGCGTTGCCGATGACAGTCGTGCCGCGGGCAAGGGTCGCGGCCATCATCAAAACATGGGTGGCGCCGACGGAGACCTTCGGGAAGGTGTAGCGCGCACCGATCAGCCCGCCGTCGGGCGCCCGGGCATTGATATAGCCGGCATCGATCTCCATGGTCGCACCGAGTGCCGTCAGGCCGTCGATGAAGAGATCGACGGGGCGCGTGCCGATGGCGCAACCGCCCGGCAGCGAAACGCGGCAATGGCCCTCACGCGCCAAGAGCGGCCCAATAACCCAGAATGAGGCGCGCATCTTCGAGACCAGTTCGTAGGAGGCTGTGGTATCGACGATGGTGCGGCAGGTGAAATGGATCGTGCGGGCGTAGGAATCCTCCTGGCGCTCGCGGCGGCCGTTGACGGCGACATCGACGCCGTGATTGCCGAGGATGCGCATCAGAAGCTCGACGTCTGCCAAGTGCGGCACGTTTTCCAGCGTCAGCGTGTCACTGGTCAGAAGCGAGGCGATCATCAGCGGCAGTGCGGCATTCTTGGCGCCGGAAATCGGAATGATGCCATTCAGCTCATTACCGCCGACAATTCTGATACGATCCATGTGCGCTTACTTCCTGAAAGTTCTGCCTTGAAAGAAGGAGTGAGGTGTTTAGGGGATTTATGAAGAGGCTTCAATTCGTCCGGGACGGAACATTACGATTCGTCCATTTTTGCGGCGGGCAGCCCGTTAGTTTCGTCGGCCTGGCCGGAACGGCGGGCACGCACCTGCTGTTTGCGTCTGGAAAGATTTTCCCTGAGCTTTTCGGCGGCGCGCTCGCGGCGCAGTTTCGCCTGTGCCTCGATCGCCTCTTTACGGCTCTTCTGGCCGGCTTCGGTCTTGTCGTTCATGTCAACAGAATTAGCCGAATTCGCGCCGATCCAAAAGTCCCTTGCATCTCTATCCACGCGAAGTTGGATTTTGCGGCTTGCGCTTGTCGTCAAGCTGTGGCAATAGCCGCCCCGTTCCCGCAATTGAGCCGCCCGGCTCCGCGCGGATCTGGTCCTGCTGCCGTAGCTCAGTGGTAGAGCACACCCTTGGTAAGGGTGAGGTCGGTGGTTCAATCCCACTCGGCAGCACCAGTTTTCTTTCAGACATCATTTTCTTACGCGCCCAGCGGCCCCTCATCCGGCTGCCGGCACCGACCGGGGTCGAGACGAGCGGCTTGACCCAGGTAAGGGCTAGGGTAAGGGGCAGCCATTCGCACGAACTGAACAGCCATATAGTGCAATCGGGAATTTCGGTTGCCTCGAGATAATAAGGTATGAACGGGGAGAGCTGCCACAGTTCATGAATCTCTCCGGTTATCACCAGGTCTTCCGTGGAATTTGCGTGTGGGGTCGCGGGGAAACTCCACCGTCGATGCCTTCAATATACCAGCGAAGAGCATTCTCTGCCATGAAAAGGGCGGCGAGATCTATCGCCGTCCGTTCACCGTACCAACTGAGAGTCGCCCGCTGCAGTCTTGGGATGGCCTCAATGGAGAGACGCGAGAAGAAAGCGTCTTCAGCGGACACATCTGCGCCGTGAGCGAGAGCCGGCATAACCAGCGCCGCGCCGAGAAAAGCAGTCCGGATCAATTTTCGATCTAACCCCTGTCGAGCCCTCAGCTTTCCGAGCATGGTAGCGTTGGCAGGCTCGGGTGCCATGCAACTTCTCATCGACTGCTCGAAATTCCTCTTAGCGTGCACACCCCGGCGATCCGCCTTACTCAAGCTGGCATTCCGCCTTATCAGCAACAAACGATTCACCATTGTTGACGGCAAAAATCGCGCTAGAATGCCTACCATGGCGGTGTCTGTCCTGGATGGAGGGCGCTGCACCCTGTTTCTATCGACAATCGTGGAGGAGTATCGATGGCAACTGAACGATGGAACAGCCCGGTCACGGTCGGTTTCGAGGGAGCCGATGCGCGAACGGTCAACGGGCCGTTCGATGCCCTGAAATGCCTGGCAGATTTCTGGCCGAGTTCGCGCGGGCTTCATTACATCAAGGCCCGCAGCACCTGCCGGGCGGCGCTCGACGGCCGCAAAAGTATGGAGGAGGCTAGAGCCGAGTTCCTGGCAGCGGCCGAAGAGGCGAAGCTGAAGCTGAATTGACGCGGCAGGGCGTCCGGCCGTTTTCAGTCTGGTCAGTAAACTGTGCCGGTACGATACATTGTTTAATTTTCACTTAACCCTGCAGCGAGCAGGCGCCGGGTTTGAGCGCAAAGGGCGTTGCGCCAGAGCCGGCTGTTTAGATAGAAAACATCCAGCCGTCATGATGACGGTCAGAGGCTCGTCATCCGGAAACGCAGGCGAGCCTCGTTCGAGCGGATCGGTTTCAGCAATCCGCGCCGGCCTCATTCTCTGTCTCGATATATCCCACACCGATGATCGTGCCGTCAGCCGCGCGGATGAAGGACGGCAGGTAGTGCGGTTCTGCCGGCTCGCAGGCGACACTGCCGGTATATTCGTTGAGGGCGATCTGATCCTTCGGCAAAGCGGAATAATCCATGCCGGTTTCGAGCGAGGCATAGGCTGGGCCGGCAAAGACGCCGCAGCCGATGATCAGGGTGGACGCCCAGAGGCGAAGAAGCGTCTGCATGATGGTCTCCAGCGTTCAGGTCCGGCATTTCAACACCTGGAGGGCGCTTTGGTTCCCTCAGCGCCACAGCAGGCGACTGCGCATCGGGCAGCCCTTGGCGAAAGAGGTCGCGCTTTCCATATCTATCGGCAGTCTGCAGAGGGATGACTGCGATGAAAGCGTTTCTGCCCGCCTTGTTTGCCGGGGCATTGCTCGCCGGCTGCTCCTCGGCCGATACGGCTGCGCTCGAACCTATTCCCGGCAGCATCACCTATGGCGGCCAGCCGCGAACCAAGCTCACCAAGTCGCCGATCGGCAGCGCCGTCCATCACCAATTCTACAACGAGACGGGCCAGCGCGTGGAGGAAACCTATATTCTCCAGCCGGACCGCAGCCTGAAACTGGTGCGGCGCGTGATCGGCCCGGATTTCCCCGATTGAGGTCCCGTGCCGCTTGACAGCGGCTGAAATCGCGAACATTCAAGGAACATCTAATCTTCTCGCAGTGATTCTGCGGGAGCCCGACCGGACGGCTGGATGTATCTCGAAAAGCTCAATCCCCAACAGCGCATGGCCGTCGAGCACGGCACGCTCACCAACGGCAGTCATATTGCCGGGCCGCTGCTGGTCATTGCCGGCGCCGGCTCCGGCAAGACGAATACCCTGGCGCATCGCGTCGCCCATCTGATCGTCAAGGGCGCCGATCCGCGCCGCATCCTGCTGATGACCTTCTCGCGCCGGGCAGCCGCCGAGATGGCGCGGCGCGTCGAGCGCATCTGCCGTGATGTACTGGGTTCGAATGCCGGCATCATGGCCGATGCGCTCAACTGGTCCGGCACCTTCCACGGCATCGGCGCGCGGCTGCTGCGCGATTATGCCCAGCAGATCGGCCTCGATGCCGATTTCACCATTCACGACCGCGAAGACAGCGCCGATCTGATGAACCTCATCCGGCACGATCTCGGCTTCTCAAAGACGGAAAGCCGCTTTCCGTCCAAGGGCACCTGCCTTGCCATCTATAGCCGGGCGGTGAATTCGGAAACCGCGCTCGATCAGGTGCTGCGCGACGCCTTTCCCTGGTGCGCGACATGGGAGCAACAGCTGCGTGAGCTTTTCGCCTGCTATGTCGAGGCGAAGCAGGCTCAGAACGTGCTCGATTACGACGACCTCCTGCTCTACTGGGCGCAGATGGTCGGCGAGAGCGTGATTGCCGAGGATATCGGCAGCCGCTTTGACCATGTGCTCGTCGATGAATATCAGGACACCAACAGGCTGCAGGCCTCGATCCTGCTGGCTCTGAAGCCCCAGGGACAGGGGTTGACCGTCGTCGGCGACGATGCGCAGTCGATCTATTCCTTCCGCGCCGCGACCGTGCGCAACATCCTCGATTTTCCCGCGGCCTTCAGCCCGGCCGCCGATATCGTCACCCTCGACCGCAACTACCGCTCGACGCAGCCGATCCTGGCCGCCGCCAATGCGGTAATCGACCTCGCCTCGGAGCGCTTCACCAAGAACCTCTGGACCGAGCGGCAGTCGGCCGAGCGGCCGCGTCTCGTCAATGTCCGCGACGAGGCCGAGCAGGCGCGTTATGTCGCCGACAAGGTGCTCGACAATCGCGAGGAAGGCCTGAAGCTCAAGCAGCAAGCCGTGCTCTTCCGCGCCGCCCATCACAGCGGGCCGCTGGAGGTCGAGCTGACCCGGCGCAACATTCCCTTCGTCAAGTTCGGCGGCTTGAAGTTTCTCGACAGCGCGCATGTCAAGGATATGCTCGCCGCCCTTCGCTTTGCGCAAAATCCGCGCGACCGGGTGGCCGGCTTCAGGCTGATGCAGATCCTGCCGGGCGTCGGGCCATCGACGGCGCAGAAGGCGCTCGATCTGATGGCCGAGGATGTGAGTCCGCTCTCCGCTCTCGCCGGTATGCCGCCCCCGCCACGCTCCGGCGAGGACTGGACCGCCTTCGTTTCGATGCTGCAGGAGCTGAGATCCGGCAAGGCCGGCTGGCCGGCGGAAATCGAGCTGGCGCGGCAATGGTATGCGCCGCATCTGGAGCGGCTGCACGAGGACGCTTCGACACGGCAGGCCGATCTGTTGCAGTTGGAGCAGATCGCCGGGGGTTATGCCTCCCGCGAACGTTTCCTCACCGAGCTCACGCTCGATCCGCCGGATGCGACCAGCGATCAGGCCGGCGTGCCGCTTCTCGACGAGGACTATCTCATCCTGTCGACCATCCATTCCGCAAAGGGCCAGGAATGGACGAAAGTCTTCATGCTGAACGTCGTCGACGGCTGCATTCCGAGCGATCTTGCGGTCGGCACCACCGCCGAGATCGAGGAGGAGCGCCGGCTGCTCTATGTGGCGATGACGCGCGCCCGCGACGGTCTCGACCTTGTCGTGCCGCAACGCTTCTTCACCTATGGGCAGAACGCCCAGGGCGACCGGCACGTCTATGCCTCGCGCAGCCGCTTCATTCCCGCGACGCTGCTGCAGTTTTTCGAGGCCTGCAGCTGGCCGCAGGTGAAGTCGGAAGCCGCCGCCCAGGCACAGGCGCGCCAGGTACGCATCGACGTCGGCGCCCGCATGCGCGGCATGTGGCGATAGAGTGCGTTGCATAGATCGGCTCTATGCAACGCTTTTTGGATCGGCGCTCAATAGTCCCAGAAGACCGGCACCCAACGGAAGGCTTCGCCGTCCACCGCCACCCGGCCGACGGACGGGAACGGCAGGTGCGTGGCCACCAGCTGTTCACCGGTCGCGGCCAGCTCTTGCAAAAGATCGAGGCGAACGCGAGCCGCTTCTTCGGGATCATGTTCGAAACCATTGTACCAGTCGGGGTGCTCGAACCCGACCGCAAACACGGCGTCGCCGGCGAATGTCAACCTGTCGCCGCCGGACGCCAGGCGGACCACGCTATGTCCGGGAGTATGGCCGCCGGTGCGTTGGGCCACCACACCAGGGGCCACCTCGGATTGCTCGTCGAACAGCGTCAGATGACTGCCGTACTCGCTCAGGAAACGTTTTGCCGTCGCCCGAAGCGCATCAGGGAAGCCGGGCGGCATGGACACGTGGCTGAAATCGGGCGCTTCCCAGAACTTCGCCTCGGCAGCCGCCACGTGAATCCTGAGGTCTGGGCGCAGTCGGTCCTTGACCCCTTCGACCAGCAGCCCGCCGATGTGGTCCATGTGCAGGTGCGTCAGCACCACGTCGGTCACGGATGCCAGATCGATGCCGGCGCCTTCCAGTCGCTTGATCAACTGACCCGCGCGCGGCAAGTTCAAGTCCGGATCCAGCCCCAAGCCTGCGTCGATGAGGATGGTCTGGCCGCCGCTGCGCACCAGGACCACGTTCAGCGCCCAGTCGAAAGCGTCCCGCGGCAGGAACATATCATCCAGCCAGACCGCCCGGTCGGCCGCGTCGGCGTTATGTCCCAGCATCGCGGTTGGAAGCGGCAGCACACCATCGCTGATGATCAGCACTTCGATTTCGCCGATCCGTACCGCGTAGCGCGACGGAACCAATTCTTCATGTTTCGGACTGCCAGGCCCCTGCTGACCAATCGTACGGGTTCTTGCTTCTGCCTGCGACATGATGCGCTCCTGTTTTGATCGAGAGATGTCCGTTATGGGTCACGTCGCGGACACTATGCCGAAGCGTATCTGGCGGTCGATCAGGTCAAGGGAGAGAGAAAGCTAGGCTTTAGGACAGGGCGGCCTATGGTTTCGGCGTGTCGCGCCGGAGATTTGGTATTGAAGAGACTGGCAACAGGAAGCAAAAGGCTCTCACCCGCCGCACGGTTCCACGCATTCGGCATTCAGAGGATGACAGCGTCAGAGTGAAAGCGGCGGATCGGCCGGTTCCAAGAAACGTTCGACCGTTTCCGTCTTCACGGCCTCGACTGATGCCGGTGACCATTTCGGATTGCGGTCCTTGTCGATGACAGCGGCGCGGATGCCTTCGAAGAAATCGGGATTATCCAGCATCTGCAGGCAGGCGCCGAGTTCACGGCGAAGACATTCAGCGAGCGAAGCGCTGCGCCGGCCGGCCCTCAGCAGCCGCAGAGCGAGTTTCAGGCTGGTCGGCGACCGGCTGAGCAGCACCCGGCGCGTCTCGGCGGCAAACTCGCCCTCTTCCTTGGCGAGAGCCCCGAGGATTTCCTCGACGCTGTCGAAGGAAAATGTGTGGTCGATCATATCGGCGTTCTGCCGCAACCGGCTTTCCCCCAGTGGCTCGGAAAATCCCTGCAGCAGGGCATCGACTTCAGTCGACGCGCTGGCGCGCGGCAGGTCGCAAAGAGCATCGATCACCGCGTCGAGCCGCGACGAAGCGATCTGAACATCGGCAAGACCGGCATAGATCGCATCCGCAGCACCAATGTCGAGTCCGGTCAGGCCGAGCCATGTTCCGGCTTCGCCGGGTGCCTTGGGCAGCAGCCATGTGGCGCCGACATCGGGGACATAGCCGATGCCGGTTTCGGGCATGGCAAGCCGCGTACGCTCGGTGACGATGCGATGGCGGCCGTGTGAGGACAGACCGACGCCGCCGCCCATGGTGATGCCGTCCATCAGCGCGACATAGGGTTTGGGATAGACGGCAATCTTATGGTTGAGGCGGAATTCCTCGCGCCAGAAGGTTCCGGCGAGATCATCACCGGCGCGGGCGCTTTCATGCAAGGCACGGATATCACCGCCGGCACAGAAGCCGCGTTCGCCTTCGCCGGTGATTACGACGCTTGCCACATCGGATTCGGAGGCAAAGTCATGAAGGGCCTCCGTGAGCGCGCGGATCATCGGCAGCGTCAGACTGTTCAGCGCCCGCGGCCGGTTGAGCCGGATGATGCCGGCGGTGCCCCGCCGTTCGATGATCACTTCGCCGTGCTGCATGGTTCACCTCATCTGCTGCACCATGCATAGACGAGGATGCGCCATCGCTCCAGAGTATTTGCGGCCCGCACCGATCCATTGCTCAGGCCGACAGGGACCCCCGGGCTGACGCTGCGGCTGCGCAGCGGCTCGCATAGACACCGCTCAGAAGGATGCGGCGGCAAGTGCCCGGTGGATGCTGTGCAGGTCGTCGACGTTTCTGTTTGACAGGAAGAGCTCCCAATCGAGCGAACTCTGGACGATGGTCTCAAGCGAGTCGTATCGGGGCTTCCAGTCGAGCACCTGCCGGGCGAGCGAAGCGTCGGCGACGACGCTTGCCGAATCGCCGGCGCGCCGCGGCGCCATGTGGATCTTGAAGGAATGCCCGTGCAGGCGGGTGACCATGTTCAAGACGTCGAGCACGGAATAGCCGCTGCCATAACCGCAATTGGCGACGAGCGGGCCCTTGTCTCTGCGCAGGTGCTGCAGCGCTTTCAGATGCGCATCGGCGAGATCGCTGACATGGATGTAGTCGCGCACGCCGGTGCCGTCATGGGTGGGATAGTCGATACCGTAGACATGGACGCTGTCGCGCTTGCCGAGCGCTGCCTCGCAGGCAACCTTGATGAGGTGCGTGGCGCCGGAGGTCGACTGGCCGGTGCGGTGGTGCGGGTCAGCGCCGGCGACGTTGAAGTAGCGGAGGGCGACGTAGTTGAAATCGTAAGCGGCGGCGGCATCGCGCAGCATCAGTTCGGTCATCAGCTTCGACTGACCGTACGGATTTTCCGGGTTGAGGGGAGCCGATTCCTTCACCGGCAGATCGCTCTGCTGCTGGCCGTAAACGGCGGCCGTCGAGGAGAAGACGAAGTTGCGGATGCCGGCGCTGATCGAGGCGGAAAGAAGCGCACGGGTCCTGCCGGAATTGTTGTCGTAATAAGAGAGCGGGTCGGCGACAGACACCGGCACGACGGCGGAGCCGGCGAAATGGATGATCGCCTCGATGTCGTTTTCGATGAAGATCTTCTTCAGGATGTCGGGGTCGGCGACGTCGCCGAGATAAAAACGCGCCTCCGGCGCCACCGCCCAGCGAAAGCCGGTGGAGAGACGGTCGAGCACGACCACATCCTCGCCGGCATCGATGAGCGCCCAAACCATGTGACTGCCGATATATCCGGCGCCGCCCGTCACCAAAACCGCCATGCCCCACACCCCGCTTCAATTTATAAGCAGGGGCATCAGGCGCCGGTTTTCTTTCCAATTTTCTTATCACGGCGCCGTTGTTAGGCTTTTGAACGGGTATGTTTAGAGTCGTGGTTAGAGGCCGATTTCGCTCTTCGCTACAGTTTTATGGATCGGGCGATTCCGGCACGAGATCGTCCCGCGCGGTGTGCCCCGCGCCCTCTCAGCGCTTGACGATATAGTCGCAGAGCCGCTCTGCCGCGATCGCCACCTGGGCGGGGTCGCGCAGGAAACAGGCACGCAGGAAGAGTTCGCCGCCGGCGCCGAAGGCAGCCCCGGGAGCAAGGCCGACGCCTGTCTTGTCGACGATATCGATGGCGGCGCTGCGGCTGTCGGCAACGCCGTCGATCTTCAGGAACGCATAGATCGCGCCGTCCGGCTTCAGCGTCTCGACGCGATTGGTGGCAATCAGCGCATCGCAGAGGATATCGCGCGACCGCGCCGCCTTGGCGATGTTGGCGGCGACGAAATCATCGCCTTGATCAAGGGCTGCGACGGCGCCCTTCTGCATGAACTGCGCCACGCCTGAGGTCGAATACTGGATGAGATTTTCGAGCACCTGGCCCATTTCGGGGGGTGCCACGATCCAGCCGACGCGCCAACCCGTCATCGACCAGTTTTTCGAGAAGGAATTGACGAAGACGATCTTGTCGTCCGGCTCCATCACGTCGAGGAACGAGGCGGCACGGCCGCCGGCGAAGTAATAGCGCGCGTAGATTTCATCCGCCATGATCCAGAGATCATGCTTGCGGGCGAGCGCCAGGATATCGCCGAGATCTTTCTTCGTCGCGGTCCAACCCGTTGGGTTGGAAGGGGTGTTTATGAAGATGCCTCTGGTCCCGGGTGTGATGGCGGCTTCGACACGCCCGAGATCGACCGTCCATTTGCCGCCTTCGAACTGCAGCGGGACGCCGACGGAGCGGGCACCTGCTATTTCGAGGGCTGCGGCAATATTCGGCCAGGCGGGGGTGAGATAAACGAATTCGTCGCCAGGCGAAGTCAGCGCCTGCACGCAGATCTGGATCGCCTGCATGCCGGAGCCGGTGACATAGAAATGCTCGGCCGGAAGGCGGACGGCGAAATGCCTGTGGTAATAATCCGACAGCGCCCGGCGAAGCTCCGGAATGCCGCGCTGCCAGGTATAGAAGGTCTCGCCTGCTGCAAGCGCTTCCATCGCCGCCCTGCTGATGAAGTCGGGGGTCGGCAGATCGCCTTCACCGACCCAGAGCGGCAACAAGCCTTCGCGGCCGCGAGCATAATTGACGACTTCGACGATCCCGCTTTCGGGCGCCGCTATGGCGCGCGGGCTGAGGCTTTTCACGATCGACATGCATATCTCCGGTTTCCGCCTTCATAGCGGATTTGCGCCGGTAAATCCCATGATAACAAGTGATGGCATATCGATTTTCGTGATGAATGACGGCCCGCCCGACAGCGGGCCGAAGACCCATCAGACGGCCGGGCGTTTGGCCAGCAGATCGCGAATCTCGGTCAGCAGCTGGACGTCGGCCGGCGGCGGCGGCAATTGTTCCGGCTCCTGCTTTTCCTGACGCTCGACCTGCTGGCGCAGATAGTTCACTGCCTTGACCATCAGGAAGATAATCCAGGCAAGGATCAGGAAGTTGATGAGAACGGTGAGGAAGCTGCCATAGGCGAAGACCGCCCCTTGGGCGCGGGCGGCGGCAAGTGTCGGCGCGTTGACGGCCGACGAGAGCGGCAGGAAATAATTGGAAAAATCGAAGCCCCCGAAAATGGCGCCGACGATCGGCATGATAAGGTCGTCGACCAGCGATTTGACGATGCCACCGAAGGCACCGCCGATGATGACGCCGACTGCAAGATCCATGACATTGCCGCGGGCGATAAAGGCCTTGAACTCATTGAGCATCGGATCCGTCTCCCTTCGATCCCATTTCAGAGATATGCCGTTGTTTCGATTAGCTACATTTTCGTTGCAATTAATCAATTGCAAATCGCAATTATCTGGTGAAGTCGCCACCAGGCCTTTGACTTAAGGTGTAGATGGACGGGAATTTTCAAGGCACCTGAAATGCCTTAAGCTGACTTCGTTGCGGGAGGTGCCGGCGGCTTTTCGCCGGCGGAGGACTAATGCTTCCAGGCTGGGTCATATTCGCGTCTGCCTTCGGCTATCTGCTCCTGCTTTTCGCCGTGGCAAGCTACGGCGACCGCAAGAACCGCGGTCCGGGCGCGCTCGAAGGCGGATGGCCCGTCGTCTATGCGCTCAGCCTTGCGATCTATTGCACCTCCTGGACCTATTTCGGCAGTGTCGGGCTTGCCGCCCAACGCGGCCTGGAATTTGCCGGCATCTATATCGGCCCCATCCTCGTCTTCACCTTCGGCATGCCGCTGCTTCGCCGCATCATCGAGCTTGCCAAGGCGGAGAAGCTCACCTCCGTCGCCGATTTCGTTGCCGCGCGTTACGGCAAGAATCCAACGGTCGCGACGATCGTGGCGCTGATCTCGCTGATCGGCACCATTCCCTATATAGCCTTGCAGCTGAAAGCGATCTCGAGCACCGTCAGCGCGATGGTCAATCCGTCCGACTACGGCATCGGCAGCGGTAATCTCTATTTCCTCGACCTGCCGCTCATAGCCACCCTGGTGCTTGCCTGCTTCGCCATCATGTTCGGCACGCGGCATACGGATGCGACGGAACATCAGGACGGCCTCATCCTCGCCGTCTCGATGGAATCGGTCGTCAAGCTCGTCGCCTTCCTGACAGCCGGGGTCTGCGTCATCTGGTTTCTCTTCGATGGCCCGGCGGACCTCTGGAGCAAAACCGTCGAGAACGACCTAGTCATGTCGGCGCTTAGCTATCATACGCCGATCAGCCGCTGGATCACGCTGATCGTGCTGTCGGCCTTCGCGATCATCATGCTGCCGCGGCAATTCCACGTCACCGTCGTCGAAAACCGAACGGCAAAGCAGCTGAAACTCGCGGGCTTCCTGTTTCCCAGCTACCTCGTCGCCATCAATCTCTTCGTGCTCCCGGTGGCGATCGGGGGCCTCCTGACCTTCGGCGGCACTGGCAATGCCGACTTCTACATGCTGTCGCTGCCGCTTGCCGGCCAGATGCCGGTGGTTTCGCTCATCACCTTCATCGGCGGCTTCTCCGCCGCAACGGCAATGGTCATCGTCGATTCTGTGGCGCTGTCGATCATGGTGTCGAACGACATCATCATGCCGATCTTCCTTCGGCGCAAACTTGCCGGCCGCGCCGGCCAGCGCGACGATTTCGCCAAGACGCTGCTCAACATCCGCCGCAGCGCCATCTTCGCCGTGCTGCTGTTCGGCTATGCCTACTACCGCTCGACCGACAGCACCGCCGGGCTCGCCTCGATCGGCTTGCTGTCCTTTGCGGCGATCGCGCAGATTGCGCCTGCGCTGTTCGGTGGGCTGATCTGGCGGCGGGCAAATGCGCGCGGCGCCATCCTCGGCCTGACCTCCGGCTTCACCATTTGGGTCTATCTGTTGTTCCTGCCGTCGCTCGGCGGTCCCGACTATTCCTATGTGGCGAGCGCCGTGCTCGGCTTCATCTTTCCGGGCGCGACGCTGTTTACCGCGCCCGACGCCGACCCGCTGGTCAATGCGACCGTCATGAGCCTGCTCGTCAACACGGCCTTCTTCATCGTCGGCTCGCTCACCCGCAATGCCCGACCGCTGGAGCGCATCCAGGCCGGCATCTTCGTCAAGCGGCATTCGCGATCGCAGTTTGCGACACGCGGCTGGAAGACCCGCATCAGCGTCGGCGATCTCAAGGCGGCGATCTCGCGTTATCTCGGCGAAGAGCGCATGCAGCGCTCGTTCACGACCTATGAGCAAAGTTCCGGCCGCAAGCTGGAGGACGAACAGCAGGCCGATATGGCACTGATCCATTTCAGCGAACAGTTGCTCGGCAGCGCCATCGGCTCGTCCTCGGCAAGGCTGGTGCTATCGCTGATTCTGCAGAAGATCGAGGACGCCTCGTCCGACACCGCATGGCTGCTCGACCAGGCAAGCGAAGCGCTGCAATATAACCAGGACATGCTGCAGACGGCGCTGTCGCAGATGGATCAGGGCATTGCCGTCTTCGACAGTTCCAACCGGCTGACGATCTGGAACCGACGCTTCCGGCAACTGCTTGAGCTGCCCGAGAGTGCCGGCCAGGTCGGCTTTCCCCTGTCGGAGATCGTTACCACACTCAGCCAGCGCGGGGACATCGCGCCCGGCGATCTCAACCAGACGGTGCGGCATTTCCTGACGCTCGACAAACCCTTCGCGCTGGTGCTCGGCGGCGGCGAGCGGATCATCGAGGTGCGCTCAAACGCCATGCCCGATAAGGGCATCGTCGCCACCTTCACCGATATCACCCAGCGCGTCAGCGCCGACCAGGCATTGAAGCAGGCGAATGAAACGCTGGAGCAGCGCGTCGCCGAACGGACGGCGGAACTCACCCGCGTCAACCGCGAACTTGCCGAGGCGCGGGCGGCCGCCGACGAGGCGAATATCGGCAAGACCCGCTTCTTCGCCGCCGCCGGCCACGACATTCTGCAGCCGCTCAACGCCGCCCGGCTCTATTCCTCGGCGCTGGTCGAGCGCATGGCGCAATCCGACAACAGCCCGATCGTGCGCAATATCGATTCGGCACTGGAATCGGTCGAAACCATCCTAGGCGCGGTGCTCGACATCTCCAGGCTCGATACCGGCGCCATGCGGCCGCGGCTCGCTTCGGTCGCGCTTTCCGACCTCCTGGAGCGAATCGAGACCGATTTTGCGCCGATCGCCCGTGAGAAACAGCTGAAGCTGGTGGTCATGCCGACATCGCTCAGGGTCCGCTCAGACCCGAACCTCCTGCGCCGCCTGGTGCAGAACCTCGTTTCCAACGCCATAAAATACACGATCACCGGCAAGGTGCTGGTCGGGGCGCGGCGGCGCGGGAACCAGGTGATCATTCAGGTGATCGATTCCGGCATCGGTATTCCGCCATCGAAATTTCGCACCGTGTTCAAGGAATTCGCGCGGCTGGATGAAGGCGCCAAGACTGCCTCCGGCCTCGGGCTCGGCCTTTCGATCGTCGACCGCATCTCCCGCGTGCTCAACCATCCGGTCGAGCTGCTCTCGACGCATGGCAGGGGCACTGAATTTCGCATCTCCATGCCGCTCGACGTCTCACGCCCGGCCGAGGCTGCGGTAGCCGTCACCCTCGCCGACCGCCCGGGGCAGCCGCTCAAGGGACTGAAAATCCTCTGCATCGACAACGAGCCGAATATCCTCGAAGGCATGCGGCTGCTGCTCAGCGGCTGGGGTTGCGAGGTGACGGCGCTTGATTGCCTTGCCGACGTGATCGCCATGGACGGCCGGGACGGGCCGCCGGATCTTGCCATCGCCGATTATCATCTCGACGACGGCACCGGCCTTGCCGCAATACTGCATCTGCGCCGACAGTTCGGCATCGACATCCCCGCCTTGCTTGTTACTGCCGACCGCACGCCTGAAGTGCGCAGCGAGGCGGAGCGGCACGATATCGCCGTTCAGCACAAACCGGTACGGCCGGCGGCGCTGCGCGCCTATATCACCCAGATATCCGGCCTCAAACGCGCGGCTGCGGAATAGCCGGCAAGCTCAGCCGGCCGGGCTGATGACGCGAGAGACGAGATCGCGCACACGCGCAGTATCCGGCACCTCGCCAAACAGGATGCGGTACATGATCGGCGCCACAACCTGATCCATCACAAGATCGACGTCCGGGAAGGTTTCGCCCCGCGCCTTTGCCCTGTCGGCGATGACGACGATCTGCTGTCGCGTATATTCGCAGCATTTGCTGGCGTTGGCGCCGGCCTGCGCCGCCAACACGTCGCGGATCATCTCGCGGCCCGGCCCGGAGGACATTTCATCGGCATATTGCTCGGCCCAGGCCTGAAGATCGGCCGTGCCGCTGCCGGCGTCGACCGGCTGCATATCGGGCCGCAGCCGCTCGACGGCGACATCAGCGAGAAGCTCCTGCAGGTCGCCCCAGCGGCGATAGATGGTCGACGGCGTCACGCCTGCCCTGGCGGCGATCAGCGGGATCGTCACCTCGGCGCGGTTCATCTCGGCCAACAGATCGCGTGCCGCCTTGTGCACCGACGCCTGGACCCGGGCGCTTCTGCCGCCCGGACGGAGATTCTCTTTCACTGCCATGCCTGCAACCCGACCTTCATCCTGACATCGATGGTTCAAAATCTTTGACAGGAGCATAAACGCAAATAATTTGCCTTTGCGAGGCATCCACCCTACATCGAGCTAACGCAACAGGTTAGCTTTAAGGGGTTTATATATGTTCGCCGCAGCCAAATCCACAGAGAATGCGCCGCGCCCCTCGATCGGTTTCCATGCGCTGACGCTCGCCACCTTCTTCGGCGCCTCCTCGGTGCCGACGCCACTCTACCGGATCTATCAGGAGAATTTCGCGATCTCGCCGGTGCTGATCACCGTTATTTTCGCCGTCTATGCCTTCGCGCTCTTGGCGGCGCTGCTGACAGCCGGCTCGATCTCAGATCATCTCGGCCGCAGGCCGGTAATCTTTTCCGCCCTGCTGCTCGAAATCGTTGCCATGATCCTATTCGTCGTCGCCAGCGGCCCCGGCTGGCTGATCGCGGCGCGGATCGTCCAGGGCATTGCCACCGGCATCGCCGGCGCCTCTCTCGGAGCAGCCCTTGTCGATGTCGACCGGGCGAAGGGACAGATCGTCAATTCGATCGCGCCGCTTTCCGGCATGGCGCTGGGTGCGGTCGGCACCAGCGCCCTGATTCAGTACGGCCCCTTCCCGATGCATCTCGTCTATGCGCTGCTGCTCGTCGCCTTCGCGTTGCAGGCGGCCGCCATCTGGCTGATCCCCGAGAGCGGCGGCACGCGCCCCGGCGTTTTCGGCTCGCTGGTCCCGCGCGTTTCCATTCCGCCGCAGGCGAGGCGGCCGCTCTCGCTGGTGACGCCGATCAATATCGCCAATTGGACGGTCGGCGGTTTCTACCTTTCTCTGGTCCCCTCCCTAGTCGCTACCACGACCGGCAGCGCCGCACCGCTGACGGGCGGAGCAGTCGTCGCCGCTTTGACGGCGAGCGGCGCGATCGCCGTCTATCTCAGGCGCGGCAGGACGGCCACGGCCAATCTCGGCTTCGGCGTATCGGCAAAGACGCTCGGCATCCTGACGGTCGTCGCCGGCGTGCATCTCGCCAATGTGCCGCTGCTGTTGATCGGCACTATTCTTACCGGCGCCGGTTTCGGCACCAATTTCCTGGGCTCGCTCGGCACCATCATGCCGCTCGCCAAAGCGGACGAGCGGGCCGGACTGCTGTCGGCCTTCTACGTGCAGAGCTACCTCGCCTTCAGCCTGCCGGCGATATTGGCAGGCTTCCTGGCGAAATCCGCCGGCTATCAAGTGACGACGGACATTTATGCGACGGCGATCCTGCTGTTGCTGGGCGTCGGCATCGTGGCCCTTCGCGCCGGCCGAGGAAAGACTGCGGAGAATGCGGCCTAATTCCGGAGGGAGGGTTCACGGCTGGAGATCCAGCAGTGCCCGGCCGCTGCCATCCATGGCGAAAGGCACCGAGGCGTGCTGGTGGGCGACCAGCCAGCGGCCATCCTGCTTGACGAGGCCGAGGGTCTGACGGAACCAGAGATCGACTTCGGTGCCATCGGTCTTCGTCCCGGTCATCCGCGTGAGGCCACTCCAGAAAGCGACATCCTCGCCGACCGTCAGTTTGGCATCGCGCACCTCGCCGCCAATCGGGCCTTCCCAGGTGTCGAACCAGGCCTGCAGGCCTGCCTTGTCCTTGCCGTTGATGACCAGCGGCGGCGCCAGGGAAAATTCCACGGAATCTTCGGCCTCGTAGGAAAGCGCCTCCTCGGCGTTCTTTTCCCCCAGCGCCTTGGCCCGCATCATCAGCATGGCGATGACCGCCTCTTCCTCGTGCCTAACAATTGCTTCGTCTTTCACGGCCGTTCTCCTTTTCCGCTATGGACAGAGGACGAGCGGCAGGAGAACGATCCGACAATGATGCATTTCACTCTCGGCAATTTCGGACACAAGATCGCTGCGTTCTACCGGAATTACTTCAGAGATAACTCGTCACTGCGGGCTCGTTCCACCAGGCATCGTGCCTGCCATCGGCGTAACGAACCGGCAGCCCCGCCAGTTCCTCCGGCCTAATATTATCCAGGCAGGCGATGTTGATCGAGACATAGGCGCCGCCGATCGCCTCGACATAACCGTCGCCATAGGCCGGCACCCCGCAGGTGCGGCAGAAGCGGTGATGGCCGCTCATCGTGTTGAACTGGTAATCGGATGTCTCCGCCGGGTCGGACATCAGGCGGAAATCCTCGGGCTTGACGTTGGCGCCCCAATAGCGCCGCTTGGCACAGATCGAACAATTGCAGCGGCCGGTGCCGGCTTCGAGGTCGATATCCACCTCGTAGTGCACTTTGCCACAATGGCAGCTTCCCTTGTAAGTCTTCTTCATGGCGATCTCCCCATCGGCGTTGCTTTCAGCATGTCAATATGACAATGTGTTGTCATTATGAATGAGATACAGAATAGACAACATGTTGTCAAACAGAATCGGCCGGAGCGAACGGTGGAAGGGGATGCCTTTTCCGCTTTCGCGATCACAGCCCTGCGTCTGGCCGCTCACCTGACGGCGGCCGGCGACCGGTTGGCGAAGCCTGCAGGACAGACCAGTGCGCGCTGGCAGGTGCTCGCCGCGGCAGGGCGCGGCGACCTGTCGGTGGCGCAGATCGCCCGCGCGCTCGGCCTCGCTCGTCAGGGCGTTCAGCGGCTAGCCGACGTGCTGGAGAGCGAAGGGCTGATCGCCTATGCCGACAACCCGCAGCATCAGCGCGCCAAGCTGGTGCGACTGACGACGGACGGGGCGGCACGGCTCGGGGCGATCGAGGTGGCGCAGGCAGGATGGGCAAACAAGCTCGGCGCCGCGTTTACCTCAGCCGAGCTCGATGTGGCGCGGGCTGTCATGGCGCGGGCAATGGAGGCGATGGAGGTGGACGAGGCGTCCGGCGGTTGAGCAATTCGCCCCGCGGTGATGCGCCCGCCGTGGACTGAAAACGAAAAAAGGCCGGGCTAACCCGACCTTCCCTGCCACCTCGACGAACCGTGCCAGTACATCCGTGGTCACGATCCGGAGATGATATTCAAGCCCCGGAGGCTCAGGCCGCCTGGAGGCGGTCTGCCGACATCTTGCCGGATTTGTTGTCGCGGACGAGATCGTAGGACAGCTTCTGGCCATCCTTGAGGTCACGCATGCCGGCGCGTTCAACGGCCGAGATGTGGACGAAAACGTCGGCAGCGCCGTCGTCCGGCTGAATGAAGCCGAAGCCCTTGGTTGCGTTGAACCACTTTACGGTACCTGTGTTCATGACGATATCCTTTCGAATCGCTCATAGAAGATTGCAGCCCGGAAATACCGAACGGCGATGAAAACCGATTTTGGAGGAAGGTCGCCAGGAACGACGCAAGCGCCGTTTCAAAGTTCATCTAGCAAGATCGATGTGCACGGGTGTAATCGGAAATTGTGTCCGCGGCAAGGCGTCGGCAAGGAAAAGTGGAATTCGGCGAACTGGAGAAAGCGGGATTCTTTTGCGCCATGACCTGGCATCCCTCTGCCCTGCCCGGCAGAGGGTGGCTACGTTTGGCGGAAACGATAGCAAAAACAGATTACGCTGCCGCCTTCGCGCCTGCATAGGGATCGAACCGCCCATAAAATGTCTCACCCTTGGCGGCCATATCCTTCAACAGCGGCGTCGGCTTGAAATGCTCTCCGTAAGCTGACGCTAACTTTTCTGCCAGTTCCACGAATGCCTTTACACCCATCCCATCGATATAGCTCAGCGCCCCGCCGGTGTAGGGCGCGAAGCCAAAGCCGAGGATCGAGCCGACATCAGCTTCGCGCGGATCTGTGACGATGCCTTCCTCGACCGTCCGGGCGGCTTCGAGCGCGATGGTGACGAGGAAACGTTGCTTGAGGATGGCGACGTCGACCTCGTCCGGGCTTTTCTGCGGATAGAAGCTCTTCAGCTCCGGCCAGAGCGACTTCTTCGCCGGTTTCGGCGGATAGTCATAGAAGCCCTTGGAATTCTTGCGGCCGAAGCGTCCTTCCTTTTCGACGATGCGGGAGATCAGCTCCATGTGCCTGGGATCGACAGCCCTTTCGCCGAGATCGGCGACCGTCGCCTTGAGGATCTTCAGCGAAAGGTCGATCGCCACCTCGTCGTTCAAAGCCAGCGGCCCCACAGGCATGCCGGCCATCTTGGCGGCATTCTCGATCATGGCGGGCGGCACGCCCTCGATCAGCATGTCGTAGCTTTCCGACATGTAGCGCAGCACGCAGCGATTGACGAAGAAGCCGCGGGTGTCGTTGACGACGATCGGCGTCTTCTTGATCGCCGCGACATAATCGAGTGCGACGGCGAGCGCCTTGTCGCCGGTTTCGCCTCCGAGGATCACCTCGGTCAGCATCATCTTTTCGACCGGCGAGAAGAAGTGAATGCCGATGAAGTCGGCGGGGCGTTTCGAATTCTTCGCAAGGCCCGTGATCGGCAGCGTCGAGGTATTGGAGGCGAAGATCGCGCCCTCGGGCAGCACTGCTTCGACCGCCTCGATAACAGCCTTCTTGACTTCGCGATCCTCGAACACGGCCTCGATGACGAGGTCGGCATTGGCGAGATCGGCATAATCGGCCGACGGCGAGATGCGGGAAAGAAGGGCTGCCGCTTCGTCCTGCGTCAGCCTTCCCTTACCGATCGAATCCTTAACGAGCCCTTCGGAGACGGCCTTGCCCTTGGCGGCCGCTTCCATATCGCGGTCGATCAGAGTCACCGGAATGCCGGCGGCGGCGGTGACATAGGCGATCGAGGCGCCCATGAAGCCGGCGCCGACGACGCCGACATGTTTCAGCTCCGTCTTCGGGATACCGGCCGGGCGGCGTGCGCCCTTGCCGAGCTCCTGCATGGAGATGAACAACGAGCGGATCATCGAGAAAGCTTCCCGGGTCTGCAGCACCTCGGTGAAATAACGCTGCTCAATCTTCAGACCGGTGTCGAACGGCACCTGCAGGCCTTCATAGACGCATTTCAGGATGGCGAGCGCTGCCGGATAATTGCCCGACGTCTCGCGGCGCAGGATCGCCGGCGCGGCCGGCCAGAGCTGCGCGGAGGCCGGCGTCCAGATGCCGCCGCCCGGCAGCTTGAAGCCTTTCTCGTCCCACGGCGCGACCGGCTTCAGGCCATCCCTGATCATTTGCTTGGCGGCGGGGATCAGCTGATCCGGCTCGACCACCTGGTGCACGAGGTTCATTGCCTTGGCGCGCGAGCCGCTCAACGACTGGCCTGTCGTCATCATCTGCAGCGCGTCCTGGGCATTGGCGAGGCGCGGCACGCGTTGGGTGCCGCCGGCGCCGGGGAAGATCCCGACCTTGACCTCGGGCAGCGCGATCTTGACGCTCTTGGCATTGGAAGCGACGCGGCCGTGGCAGGCAAGCGACAGTTCGAAGGCGCCGCCCATGCAGGTGCCGTTGATCGCCGACACCCAGGGCTTGCCGGAGGTTTCGAGCTTGCGGAACAGGCCGCTCATCCGGCCGACCAGACCAAAGAGCGTCTGCACCGCCGTCTCCGGGCTCTTGGCTTTCTCCTCCTGGTAGGAGCTGAACATCGACTTGATCATCGAAAGATCAGCGCCGCCGGAGAAGGAGGATTTGCCTGAGGTGAATACGACGCCCTTGACGGCGACGTCAGCGGTCGTCGCGTCGATGATGGCGTTGAGCTCCTCCATCACCTCGGCGGTGAAGACATTCATCGATTTCCCGGGCATGTCCCATTTGACGAGAGCGATGCCGTCGGCGTCGGTTTCGAGCGTGAAATTGGTGTAGCTGCTCATTGGGAATTCCTCTCCCTGAATTCTCTTGCGGTGAAGCCCTCCCCTTGTGGAGAGGGTCGCGATCCCATCAGACGCGTTCGATAACCGTTGCCGTGCCCATGCCGGCGCCGATGCAGAGCGTCACCAGCGCGGTGTTGAGGTCGCGGCGCTCCAGCTCGTCGAGCACGGTTCCGAGGATCATCGCGCCGGTGGCGCCGAGCGGATGGCCCATGGCGATGGCACCGCCATTGACGTTGATGCTGTCGTGATCGATGTCGAAGGCCTGCATGTAGCGCAGCACCACGGCGGCGAAGGCCTCGTTCAACTCAAAGAGGTCGATGTCCGACAGGCTCATGCCGGTCCGCTTCAACAGCTTTTCGGTCACGTCGACGGGGCCGGTCAACATCAGCGCCGGATCGGAGCCGATATTGGCGAAAGCCTTGATGCGGCCACGCGGCTTCAGCCCCATGCTCTCACCGCCAGCCTTCGATCCCAGGAGCACCGCAGCGGCGCCATCGACGATGCCGGAGGAATTGCCGGCATGGTGGACGTAGTTGATCCGCTCGATCTCGGGATGGGCCTGGATGCCGACGGCTTCGAAGCCACCCATCTCGCCGGGCATCTGGAAGGAGGGGTTGAGAGAGGCAAGCGCCTGCATATCGGTGCCGGGGCGCATGTGCTCGTCCTTATCCAGGATCGTCAGGCCGTTCTGGTCCTTGACCGGGATCACCGACTTGTCGAACCAGCCCTGCTGCCAGGCATGGGCGGCGCGCTTCTGGCTCTCGACGGCGTAGGCATCGACATCGGTTCTGCTGAAGCCGTATTTGGTGGCGATGAGATCGGCCGAGACGCCCTGCGGCATAAAATAGGCCGGGAAATTCACCGACGGATCCATGAACCAGGCGCCGCCCGACATGCCCAGGCCGACGCGCGACATGCTTTCCACACCGCCTGCGATGACGATGTCGTCGGCGCCTTGGGCGATCTTGCCGGCGGCGAAATTGACGGCATCGAGGCCGGAGGCGCAGAAGCGAGAGATCTGCATGCCGGGCGCACGGGTGGAATAACCGGCTTCGAAGGCGGCAGCCTTGGGGATGACGGCGCCGGCATCCATGACCGGGTCGACGCAGCCCATGATGATGTCGTCGACGGTTGTCGTGTCGAGCCCGTTGCGGTCGCGGATCGCTTCCAGCGTCTTGGCGGCGAGGCGGACGGAAGGCACCTCATGCAGGGCGCCGTCCTTCTTGCCGCGGCCGCGCGGCGTGCGGACGTGATCGTAAATGAAAACCTCGGTCATTGTCTCGTCTCCCTGATGGCGCAGACGCGCCTTTGAATTCTGCGAAGACCAAATAGCCCTTCGTTTTAAGCTCAGGGCGTTCGGCGCTCGAAACGATTCACCGGATCGTTTCGTCGGCTGCGCCGACCGCTTTCTCACCCCCAACCCTCCCCACAAGGGGAGGGAGAACCGGCTCAAAACGCTTCCGCGGCCAACGCCATCATCGTGTCGGCGCCGGCTTCGATGCGGGTCTTGCGAAGGGCGGTTTCCGGCATGATCCGCTCCATGAAGAATTTCGCCGTGGTCAACTTGTTCTTCAGGTAATCCTCGCGGGCGGCATCGCCCGAGGCAAGGCCGTCCTCGGCGGCCTTCGCCATCTTCGCCCACATATAGCCGAGAACGACGAGACCGAAGAGATGCATGTAATCGGTCGAACCGGCGCCGGCATTGTCGGGCTTGGCCATGGCGTTCTGCATGAACCACATGGTCGCGGCCTGGACGTCGTTCAAGCCCTTCTTCAGATGCTTGGTGAAGAAGGAGAGCTTTTCGTCGCTGCGGTTCTCCTCGCAGAAATCGCCGATTTCCTTGAACAGCGCCATGGCGGCGCGGCCGCCGTTGAGCGCGAGCTTGCGCCCGACGAGATCGAGCGCCTGAATGCCGTTGGCGCCTTCGTAGATCATGGCGATGCGGGCATCGCGCACATACTGGCTCATGCCGTGCTCTTCGATATAGCCGTGGCCGCCGAAGACCTGCTGGGCCATGACGGCGTGGTCGAAGCCCCTGTCGGTCATCACACCCTTGAGGATCGGGGTGACGAGGCCGAGAATGTCGTCAGCGGTCTGGCGCTCTTTCTCGTCGGTGGCGCGGTGGGCGATATCGGACTTCAGCGCGGTCCAGAGCAAAAAGGCGCGGCCGGCCTCGTTGAAGGCGCGAATGGTCATCAGAGTCCGGCGGATATCGGGATGGACGATGATCGGATCGGCCTTCTTATCCGGCGCCTTGACGCCGGAGAGCGAGCGGCCCTGGATGCGGTCGCGGGCATAATTCGCGGCGTTCTGATAGGCGATTTCGGAAATGGCGATGCCCTGCAGGCCGACCATCAGGCGCGCCTCGTTCATCATCACGAACATGGCATTGAGGCCGCGGTTTTCGGCGCCAATCAGGAAGCCGGTCGCCTCGTCGTAATTCATGACGCAGGTGGCGTTGCCGTGGATGCCCATCTTGTGCTCGATCGCACCGCAGGACACGGCATTGCGGTCGCCAAGAGCGCCGTCCTTGCCGACCAGGTATTTCGGGACGATGAAGAGCGAGATGCCCTTGGTGCCCTCGGGGGCCCCCTCGATGCGAGCCAGAACCAGATGGACGATGTTGTCGGTCAGATCGTGCTCGCCGGCAGAGATGAAGATCTTCTGGCCGGATATTTTATAGCTGTCGTCGGCCTGCGGCACCGCCCGGGTGCGCAGCATGCCGAGATCAGTGCCGCAATGCGGCTCGGTCAGGTTCATCGTGCCGGACCAGGAGCCGTCGACCATCTTCGGCAGATAGGTCTCCTTCTGCTCCTGCGTGCCATGGACGAGGATCGCGGCGATCGCACCCTGCGTCAGGCCCGGATACATCATCAGCGACATGTTGGCGGCGGAGGTATATTCGCCGACGGCGGCATGCAGCGTATAGGGAAGCCCCTGGCCGCCGAATTCTTCCGGCACGGCAAGGCCGATCCAGGCGCCTTCGCGATAGGCATTATAGGCTTCCTTGAAGCCCTTCGGCGTCGAGACACTGGCGTCGTCCTGACGTCTGCAGCCTTCCTGGTCGCCGGAATAATTGACCGGAAAAAGAACTTCTTCGGCCACCTTGGCTGCCTCGCCGAGGATCGCCTCGATCATATCGGGCGTCGCATCGGCAAACCCGGGAAGATTGTTGTAGCGTTCGAGGCCCAGCACGTCGTTCAAAACGAAAAGCGTATCGTTCACCGGGGCCTTGTAGACTGGCATCTCTCAATTTCCTCCCATTCGGATAACCGGATCGCGCCGGCCTTGGTCATCGTCTTACAAAATATTGACGTTTGCGTAAACGTCAAATCCTGCAACTGCGCTCGCTTTTGTGAAAAAAAATCTGATCCTGTGCATCTGCGCCCCATGAGGAGACGTCAACTCCCCTTCCTTGTCCATCGCTGAACGGCGTATAAGCGGAGGCGTCTTTCAATCCGCAAATCGCAATGCTTCAGGGGGAACCGCGGCATGATCAGTTTCGAGGCGATAAGGCAGCGTGCGGAAGAGCGAAAAGGGGGTGCGGCCGCGCTGCAGGCAATGCTCGAGAAGCACCAGCCGGATCACGACCGGTTGCGCGCCATGCCGGATGACCGCATCCTGGCCGACATGACCCGCCGCATCTTCTACAGCGGCTTCGTGCAGAAGGTGATCGATGCGAAATGGCCGGGCTTCGAGGCGGCGTTTTCCGGCTTCGATCCGGCGGCGCTGAATATCGCGCCCGACGATTACTGGCATGAACTGACATCGGACGAGCGGATCATCCGCAACGGCGCGAAGATCATGTCGGTTCGCGCCAATGCCGCCTTCGTCAGAGAGCTGGCGAGGGAATATGGCAGCGCCGGCGCCTTTTTCGCCGACTGGCCGCGGGAGGACCAGATCGGCCTTCTCGATCTGTTGAGTAAACGCGGCAGCCGGCTCGGCGGCATGACTGGCCAGTATTTCCTGCGCGGCATCGGCCGCGACAGCTTCGTGGCCACGATCGACGTGCTCGCCTGCCTGAGATCGGCCGGCGTGCCGCTCTCCTCCTCCGGCACGACCAAGAAGGACAAGCAGCTGATCCAGCAGGCCTTCAACGACTGGGCTGCCGAGACCGGCCTTCCTTTCATCCACCTCTCGCGCATCAGCGCCTATTCGATCGATGCCGCGCACTGAAATTCCGGCCTGGCGATGTCTATCCGATCCGGCGAATTTCACGGCAATTGCCGCCTAAAGAAGCCTTTCGGCTGCAAACGTTAAAAAATTCTCATCTATCTTAACGGCTTGTTTACCACGTTTCGTGAAAGGTGCGGATTGAGCCGTAGTGATCCGCATTCCTTTTCCCAGTCCCGCGTTCCTAAAGAATGCCGCTACATCGTTCAGCCTGAGGAAAGTCTAATTGACTATCTTCTTATGGATGATGCGCTCCGGTCCGCGTGAAGACGTGGGCAGCAGACGAAGAAGCCACGGATCGAGCTCTGACGAGAGGTCGAGCAGTCGAAGCGAGCAAGAAGATGAACGGATCGCGATCAAATCCTTCCCGACAGTCCGACAGGACCTCGCTCGATGCGCTGAACCGCACGATCGAAGGGCTGGAGGCGCGCATCGAAGGGCTGATGGGCAGCGGACGCGATCAGCGGACGCGCACGCCAACGGCCGAGCGCGATCCTTATGCGGCCTCCAATGCGCCGCGCCCCACACGAGCGCCGGTCGAGCCGCGGCCGGATCCGCTGGCGGAAATTCGCCAGCGCCAGCGCGTATTGGAAGCGGGCCGCGAACGCTCCTATGGGCGCGAGCAGGCCACCCAGCTGCGTGACCCCGCACCGCGCGCCGCCGCGCCACTGGCCGCCTCTGCCTTGCGGGCCGGCGACGACACGATGACCGAGATCGCCCAGGCGCTCGTCAACCTCAGGCAGGACTTGAAGCGCGATATTTCCGAGGGCGTGACCCGCGAGATGAGCGCACTGCGCGCCGAACTGCGCGAGATCAAGGCGACCGCCGGAGACAGCCGCTTCGCCGACGACATTCGCGCCGACATGAACCGCCTGGCCCAAAGCATCAGCCAGTTGACCGGCCGCTCGAGCGGCCCGGAGGCCGTCGGCCTGCGCGAGGATTTCGAGGAGCTGCGATCGCTGATGGACGGGCTGGCGCGCGAGGAATCGCTGCGCCATATGGAAAACCGCTGGGACGGCGTCGAGAGCCGGCTTGCCGCACTCGACACCGAGGGGCTGCAGGAAGAGCTCGTTTCGCTGGCCTACCGACTCGACGATATTAAGCGCCATCTCGGCGGCATGGGCGAAAGCCCCGCGGTCCGAGCGCTGGAAGACAAGCTCATCGCCATCGCCACGGCGATGGAGCAGTTCGGCAACATGATCCAGCCGCATGACCGGGTCATGTCCGAGCAGTTCGCCGCCATGGATATGCGCCTCGACGAGATCAGCCGGGCGATTGCGGCAAGCGGCCGCGCAGCTGCCGCCAACGATCCGACGCTGATGCAGCGGCTGGAAAGCCGCCTGTCGTCGCTCGCCGACCAGATCGACCTGATGAGCCACGACGCGGCCAGCCGGGCAACCCCAGCCGACGAGCTGGCGATGCGGCTGGAAGCGCTGACGGAGCGCGTCGAGGAGCTGGCCAAGGCGGAAACGACGTCCCGGCTCGACGAGCGGCTGGAACATCTATCCTACCTGCTGGAGCGCACGCAGAAGGCGGCCGCGCAACCCGACCTCACCGGCCCGCTTTCCGACATCTCCCGCAAGATCGATGCGCTCGAGAATGGAGCGGTCAATGACGTGCTGGCGCAGCGGCTCGATTATCTCGCCCGGCGGATCGACGAGATGGCGTTTCAGCAGCCCGCGCCTGCCGTGGCGATCGATGACAGAGCTTTCCAGCGTCTCGAAGGTCGGCTGAGCGACATCGCCGCCCGGCTGGAAGAAACAACGGCGGCGCCGCCGACCGATCCGCAAGCGCTGAAGAACCTCGAAGACCAGATTGCCAACCTTTCGGCGCTGATGAGCGAGCCGCGCGAAAGTGCCGCGATCCCGGCCGACCTCGACCGGCGCATGGGCGCGATCGAAGATTATATGGCGACAAGCGACGAATATATCATCGAGGCGGCGCGTCAAGCGGCGGAGGCCGTCGTCGAGGCCTATTCGCGCAATGGCGGCCTGCAGGGCGGCGTGCCCGCCGCCGACATGTCGGCGCTGACGGCGCTGGCCGAGGATCTGCGCCATCTCGAGGATATCAGCCGCGACAGCGAGGAGCGCACGCACAAGACCTTCAAGGCGCTGCACGAGACGCTGGTCCACATCGCCGACCGGCTCGACGGCATGGAAGAGCGCGGACGGCCGATCGCTCAGATGCCGATGGCCGACGTCGATTTCGATGTCGACCCCTATGCGCTGATGGTGGCTGAAGCCGCCCAGACGGCGGACGTGCCCCCGGCAGCGAAAGCCTCTCCGGTCATCCGCACAGCCGAGGTCGCGGCGGAACCTGCCGCCCCCGCCCAGGCCGCGAGCATGAGCGCAACAAGCGCGATCGCCATCGAAGCCGCGACGCGGCCGCCGGAGACCCAGACACCGGCGCCGGGAAAAACCAGCCTGTTCGCCAGCCTTGGCAAGCGGCTGCGGCCCGGCAAAAAAGCCGAGGCGCAGGCGAAGGAACGACCGGTGATCGACCCTGCGCCGTCGATCGATCCCGCCGACGTGGTCCCGACGGATGCGGCGAACGAACTGCTCGAGCCGGGTTCGGGCGCGCCCGACGTCAAGAAGATTCTTGAACGGGTGCGCGCCAGCCAGAGTGCCCAACGCGGCAAGCCTGCCATCGAGACGGATCGGGCCGACTACATTGCGGCTGCGCGCCGGGCGGCGCAGGCAGCCGCAATGGAAGTGGACGCCAATCCAAAGCAGGCGGCAACCAAGGCCGACAAAAAGGCCGCAAATGCCGACAAGACGAGCAAGACCGACAAGGCGGGCAAGCCCAGCGCCTTTTCGCGCTACCGCCGACCGATCCTTCTCGCCGTCGGCGCCGTCTTGCTCGCCATCATGGCCTTTCCGCTGGCGCGGACGTTGACGAGCGGCGAACCCGCACCGCAGCCGCCGGCGGAGGTCTCTGCGCTGACGGGGGCGACGGAAAACCCGCAGCCGGTTCCGCCTGAGGTGACACCCGCCCAGCCGGACACCGGCGCTGCCGATCTGAACGTCCCTGCAGCGGCGAGCGCACCGGCCGCCGATCAGGCGCAACCGGAAACAGCCTCGCCGGCCGCAGGCGATCATCTGACCGATGCAACGCCGCTCGATGGCGAAGGGGCTGCAACTTTGGCCCCCGCCGGTTCGTCCGCGACAATGCAGGAAACATCGAGCTTCACTCCGAACAGCCCGACCGCAGCGGCGGCCGCGCCGCAGGCAGCGATCACCATCCCCGACACCGTGCAGCCGAAATCACTTGCCGATGCGGCACAGGGCGGCGACTCCCTGGCGCTGTTCGAGATCGGCGCACGCTATTCGGACGGCCGCAACGGCATGACCGTCGATCAGAAACAGGCCGCAGGCTGGTACCAGCTTTCGGCCGACAAGGGTTTTGCGCCGGCACAATACCGGCTCGGCAGCATGTATGAGAAGGGCAACGGCGTCGAACGCGACATCGCCAAGGCGAAGGGCTTCTACGAGCAGGCGGCGAACCGGGGCAATGCCAGCGCCATGCACAATCTAGCCGTTCTCTACGCCTCCGGCGCGCTCGGCCAGCAGGATTATGCGACGGCGGCCTCGTGGTTCACCAAGGCCGCCAATCTCGGCATCACCGACAGCCAGTTCAACCTGGCGATCCTCTGCGCCAGGGGCAACGGCGTTCCGGCGGATCTCGAAGAATCCTATAAGTGGTTCGCGATCGCCGCCAAGGCCGGCGACAAGGATGCAGCACAGAAGCGCGATGAAGTGGCCAACGCCATGAAGCCTGACCAGCTCGAACGGGCGCGCGCCAAGGCCGACCTCTGGAAGCCGGAACCGCTCGACCATCGCGCCAACGGCATCGACATCCCCGACGAATGGGCTGGCACAGGCATGAAGACGGCAACCGTCGACATGAAGAAGGCGATCCGCAACATCCAGGCGATCCTCAACAATAACGGTTTCGACGCCGGCGTGCCCGACGGCGAAATGGGGGCGAAAACCGTCGCCGCGATCAAGAGCTTCCAGAAGTCGATCGGCCAGGAGCCGGACGGCAAGGTGAGCGACGCGACCGTGAAGGCGCTGCTCGAACGCAACAAGCAGGTCGCCAAGGCGATCTAAGGTGCGTCTACGGAGGTCGAGCCGCCGGGGAAGACCCTGCCCCACAAGGGGGAGGGGCTTGCATGCCGCGCCGACGTTATCTCTTTCACGGATTCACCCGCGGAAACGTTGATGTTGCTGTGGGGTGATGCCGCGCATAGCCCTCCCCTTGGGGAGGGTCTTCGCAGGCCTTGCGGCACTAAGCCGCAAGCTTTTCCGAATTTTTCCCACCCTCGTCACAAAACCTGAAAAAAGCCCGATTATGCCGGACATATCGATCCGCGCATCGCCGAATCTCCCGCCATCGATCTCTATCAATCGGGGCCGATCGAAAGCCTCTGGCAACGATTTCACAGTATGGTGCGCATTCGAACGGGGACGTGACAGGAACCGCCCGGCAGGGGCGGTCATCATTCGGGGTCGGTTGTGACAATTTATCTGCCCATCGCAGAATTGTCGGTGAACATCTTCATCATTCTCGGCATGGGGGCGGCCGTCGGATTCCTGTCCGGAATGTTCGGCGTCGGCGGCGGTTTTCTCATCACCCCGCTATTGATCTTCTACAATATCCCTCCCGTCGTCGCCGTCGCCACCGGCGCCAACCAGGTCGTGGCGTCGTCGATTTCGGGTGCGATCACCCATTTCCGGCGCGGCACGCTCGACGTCAAGCTCGGCACAGTGCTCCTGGTCGGCGGTCTTACAGGGGCGACCGTCGGCATCTGGATCTTCTCGCTGCTGCGCGCCGTCGGCCAGCTCGACCTGATCATCTCGCTGATGTATGTCATCTTCCTCGGAGCGGTCGGCGGGCTGATGCTGCTCGAAAGCATCAATGCCATGCGCCGCGCCGCACGCAACGAGCCGCCCGCGCCGCGCAAGCCGGGCCACCAGCATTGGGTGCACAAGCTGCCGCTCAAGGTGCGCTTCAAGAAATCGAAGATTTTCCTCAGCGTCATTCCGATCATTGCGCTCGGCTTTGCGATCGGCATCCTGACCTCGATCATGGGTGTCGGCGGCGGCTTCATCATGGTGCCGGCAATGATCTACCTGCTGCGCATCCCGACCAATGTCGTGGTCGGTACCTCGCTTTATCAGATCATTTTCGTGACCGCCTATACGACGATCGTGCAGGCGGCGACGAACTTCTCTGTCGACATCGTGCTTGCCTTCATCCTGATGGTGGCGGGTGTCGTCGGGGCGCAATACGGCGTGCGCGTCGGCCAGAAGCTTCGCGGCGAGCAGCTGCGCGCCCTGCTCGGCCTGCTGGTTCTGGCCGTCGGCCTGCGTCTGGCGATCGCGCTGGTCGTGACCCCTGCCGACGTCTACTCGGTGGTGATGGGGACCGGCAACTGATGCGCCTGCTTGCCTCGATCCTCCTGCTCCTGTGTCTGCTGCCGGCGGTTGCCGGGGCGCAATGGCTGCCGGGACAGGCAACGGAAGCGGTGCGGGAGGGGCTGGAGATCGGCACATCGACCAGCGAAATCGCCATCACTTCGGATTTCCACGGTGCCGATCTGACGATCTTCGGGGCGCTCTCGAACACCGACCAGCTGCTGCTCGCCATTGGTCAGTATGACGTGGTGGTGGTGCTGGAAGGCCCGCGCGAGGATGCGACGGTGCGCAAGAAGGAGCGCGTCTTCGGCATCTGGGTGAACAGGCGCTCGATGACTTTCGAGGCGGTGCCGCATTCCTATTCGATGTCGAGCTCGCGCATGATCGACGATCTGACGACGCCGCTGGAACTCACCGACCAGGGGATCGGCATCGACCACATTCCGCTGACGCCGGTCGGCTTCGTCGGCGACGGCAGCAATCTCGGCGAGTTCCGTCAGGCTTTCCTGCGGCTGCAGCAGGTGGGCGCGCTTTACGACCGGAACCCGAGCGGCGTGCGGTTCGTTTCATCGAACCTCTTCAAGGCGAGCCTGCGCCTGCCGGCAAATATTCCGAACGGGGTGCACACGGTGCGCGCCTATCTCTTCAAGAGCGGCAATCTCATCACCGATAAATCGCTGCCGCTGCGCGTCATCAAGACGGGCATCGAACAGATGATCACCGATGCGGCCCATGATCAGCCGATCCTCTACGGATTTGCGGCCGTGGCGCTCGCCGTCGTCACCGGCTGGAGCGCCAGCCTGATCTTCCGCAAGGAGTGATCCGGCGCCGCGAACCGTCGCGCTCGTGTCTCATGTCTTTAGGAAGGCGAGCCGCTCGTCGACGCGTGCGGGGGCAATTTCCAGAATATCGGCGCTGACGACGCCTTCGGCTACGAAAGGATCCTGCAGAATCCTGTTTTCGAGTTCGGCGCGCGAGGTGTTGTGAGCGACGACTGCTCCACCTGCGCTCGGCTGAAGGCCGCCGGCGAGAAGAAAAATCCCGTCGTCGAAGCCTCGTTTGAGCCAGGCATTATGCGCTTCCATCAGAACCGGTGCTTTGGCCCTGCTTTCAGAAAATTTCAGAGTAATGAAAAACATGCAGTGTCTCCTTCAGGAATGCTGTCGTGAAAGGGTGTCGGGAAAGGCGGGTGTTTCTGGCCGCTGCTCCGCCAGCCACGCGCGCATATTTTCCACCTCGTTTTGAACAAAGATTTCGTCGCGATAGGCGGCCGCAAGCGTCGCAACACCTTGGCTCCGCATCAGAATGTGCATGGCAAGCGCATCGGCTTCAGCCTCGCCGCCAAGCTCGCTGAATTGACGTGAGAGCCAATGGCGAAACAGATCGAAAAGTTCGGCAGCACGGCTCTTGGCAATGTGATCGAGCTTGGCGAGTTCGGCGCAAAGCGTGCCGACCGGGCAACCGTGGGCCATGATTTTCGACTGATTCACGATGAGGAGATTGACGAAGCTGAGAATACGCTCGTCAGGTGCCTCGGCCTGTGCATCCCACTCATCGAGCATTGACCTGGTTTTGAGGAGGCGATGGGTGATCACCGCATCGAGAAGCTCGTCCTTCGCCTTGAAGTGATAATAAAAATTGCCTCGCGAGAGTCCGACTGTACCCGCAATGTCGGCAAAGGACGTTGCTTCAAAGCCTCTCTCGTAGAAAAGCCTGTCGGCTGCTTCGACAATTTGCTGCCGGGTGGCCGCAGCGACCATTTTCATTCTCCCTTTCTGTCCGCGAAGCTACGATTCGTAGGTCAATTGACCTAGGAATTAGGACAATTGACCTAGAAGAGTCAAGCGCCGGAACTTCTTGTCGGCGGCCCCTTTGCCTCCAGGACCGCTTGCGTATCGCAACCAGTTGAATTACTGTGAACCAGTTGCTTATTAAAAGCGGTTTGAGGAGGATGAAATGCGGAAGCTTGTCGTCTGGAACCTGATGACGCTCGATGGCTATTTCGAGGGAACGAAACCGTGGGAGATCGACTTCCACAATCTCGCCTGGGGACCGGAGCTCAAGCGCTGTGCCGAGCAGTTCGGCGAGGAAGGTGACCTCCTGGTCTTCGGCCGCAAGACCTATGAGGGCATGGCCGCCTACTGGCCGACTGCCGAGGACGAAGACAAGATCAAGGCCTATATGAACGGCATCGCCAAGATCGCCGTCTCTCGAACAATGACCGATCCCGGCTGGAACAATGCGCGCATCGTCAGCGATCCGATCCCCGAATTGACGAGGCTGAAGCAGGAGGACGGCAAGACGATCTTCATCTTCGGCAGCGCCGCGCTTGCCGACAGCCTGCTGAAGGCGGGCCTTATCGATGAGATCAGGGTCTGCGTGGTGCCGGTCATTCTCGGCGGCGGCAATCCGCTCTTCAAGCCGGCCGAGGCCCAGGTGCCGCTGAGGCTTATTGAATCCTCGACCACGCAAAGTGGCGCGGTGATCCTGCGTTATGAGCCGGTCAGGGCGTAGCGGTGGGTCATGGCTGTCTAGTTCCTGAAAAAGACCCCTCCCCACCCCCCAACAATGGGGAGGGTTGGGGAGGGGTTTTCATAATAACCCCCTCAGAAAAGCTCGTATTCGACTAAAAACCGGTTTTTAACATTTACGAGTTAGTAATCTCTCGGAAATGAGAGGTTCTGTTATGCGTACTCGTATCGTTCTGACCGCCGTGGGTCTCGCGCTGCTTGCCGGCTGCGCGACGGCGCCGAAGCAGACGAGGAACATCTGCGCCGTCTTCGATCAGCGCGAAGGTCTTTTCTCCAGCTGGCAGAGGGCGGCAGAGCGGACGGAGAAGAAATACGGCGTGCCCGTGTCGATCCTGATGGCGACGATGTACACCGAATCGGGTTTCCAGCCCTACGCGCGGCCGCCGCGCACCAAGCTCTTCGGCTTCATTCCCTGGACCCGGCCTTCGACCGCCTACGGCTATTCGCAGGCGCTCGACGGCACATGGGATCACTATCAGTCGCAGACGGGGAACTGGGCGGCGCGGCGCACGAACTTCGCCGACGCGATCGATTTCATCGGCTGGTATCATTACCAGAACAGTGTGGAGACCGGTATTCCGCTCAACGATGCCTATAATCTCTATCTCGCCTATTATTCGGGGCCGACGGGATATAAGCGCGGCGACTGGCGCTCGAACGGGCAATTGCAGCAGACGGCACAGAAGTTCGCGCGAATGGCGGGGACATATCAGCAGCAATTGCAGGGGTGTGATTAAGTTCAAAGGCGTGCAGTGTGGCACCCCCCCACGGCACACATCGAGGACAGACGCTACCCCCGCAAATTCCCATACCTGACCGAATAAATCCGATCGCGTCCCAACAGATGCGCGATCAGCGATTCCTTTTCGAACAAGCCCTTCATCGCATGATGGCCGAGATCGAGGCCGCCGCTCATCACCCCAAAGGCCGGCATGAGGAGGCGAGCGCCGTCCGTGGCGAAGCAGGGGCGGCGGATTGATCGTTCGCGCCGGCGCACGGTCGCCGAAGGATGCAGGTGGCCGGCGATTTCGCCGCTCTGCAAGCCGTTCCTCGGCTCGTGGCGGAAGGTCAGGCCGGCATAATGCACCTCGTCGGCGCAAGCGCCGGGCAGATCGACGATGCCGTCGGGATCATGGTTGCCGTTGATCCAGATCCATTCGCGGCCGCGCGCCATACCGACGATCAGCGCGCGAAAATTTTCCGGCAGATGCTTCGAACCGATGCGGTCGTGAAAATTGTCGCCGAGCGAGATGACGAGCTTCGGATCATAGCGGGAGATGACGGCGGCAAGCACGGTCAGCGTCGCCAGCGTGTCATAGGGCGGCAGCATCATGCCACGGCGCGCGAAGGCTGCGCCTTTTTCGAGATGCAGGTCGGAGACGACGAGCAGTCCGGCATCCGGCAGATAGAGGGCGCCGAGCGGATCGCAGACGGCGGCAATGCCGTTCACCGATGTCTCGATGCCGGGGATCGCAGCCAATCCGGAAATGTCGCGCGCCAGCGCCAGGCGGTTCATCACAGTCGTATTTTTCCCAGTCATCATCATGCCAGAGCTTCGGCGATCAGATCGTCCGCCGCCTCGGCCAATAGCGCATCATGGGCCTCGCCCGGCACCGCCTCCCGGCCGATTTCCAACATCACCGGCACGGCGAGCGGGGAAATATGGTCGAGCGGGCGGTGGGTGATGTGGCCCCTGATTCGCATCAGCATATCGCCAAGACGGCTTATATCCAAAAGCCCCGTCGCCGCGTCCTGTCGCGTTGCCTGCAGCAGGATGTGATCCGGCTCATGGCTGCGCAGCACGTCGTAGATCAGGTCGGCCGAGACGGTGATCTGGCGGCCGCTCTTTTCCTTGCCCGGATGGCGGCGCTCGATCAAGCCCGCAATCACGGCGCAATTGCGGAAGGTGCGCTTCAACAAGAAAGATTCGGCGAGCCAAGCCTCGAGATCGTCGCCGAGCATATCCTCATCGAAGAGGTCGGAGAGGCTCAACCGGCCATTGGCGATCATCAGCCCCATATCCTCGAGACCCCAGACGGCGAGCGAATAATCGGTGGCGACGAAGCCGAGCGGCTTGGCGCCCGCTCGCTCCAGCCGGCGGGTCAGCAGCATGCCGAGCGTCTGGTGGGCAAGACGGCCTTCGAAGGGATAGGCGACCATATAGCCGCGGCTGCCGCGCGGGAAGGTTTCGATCAGGAACTCGTCGCGCTTCGGCAGCATCGACTTGTCGGTCTGCAGCGACAGCCAGTCGCGCACCTGATCCGGCAAGTGGCGCCAGCGATCGGGATCGGCGATCATCGCCCGCACCTGCTCGGCGAGATAGGTCGACAGCGGAAACTTGCCGCCATTATAGGCGGGGATCTTCGGATCGAGCGAAAAGGCCTGCGACGCCAGGCATTCATTTTCGCGTATGCCTTCGAAACGCAGCACCTTGCCCGAAAACACGAAGGTGTCGCCCGGCGACAATTGCTCGAGGAAATATTCCTCGACCTTGCCCAGCGTGGCGCCGCCGCGACCGAGCCGGCCGCCCTCGCCGCGCTTGACCATGCGGATGTTCAGCATCGGGCTTTCGACGATGGTGCCGAGATTGAGACGGTATTGCTGGGCGACCGCCGGATTGGAGACGCGCCAGCGGCCCTCCTTGGTCTTGCGGATGCGAGCGTAACGCTCGTAGGTCCTAAGCGCATAACCGCCGGTCGCGACGAAATCGACGACGCGCTCGAAGGTCTCCCAGCTAAGATCGGCATAGGGCGAGGCGCTGGTGACCTCGTCATAGAGCTCCAGCATGTCGAAGGGTTCGGCGCAGGCCATGCCGAGTACGTGCTGGGCGAGCACGTCGAGAGCGCCGCGGCCGACGGGCGGCGTGTCCTGGGCGCCGATATAATTGGCGTCGAGGGCTGCCTGGCACTCCATGACTTCAAAGCGATTGGCCGGCACGAGGATCGCCTTCGAAGGCTCGTCCATGCGGTGGTTGGCGCGGCCGATGCGCTGGGCAAGGCGTGAGGCGCCCTTCGGCGCTCCGACATGGATGACGAGATCGACATCGCCCCAGTCGATGCCGAGATCGAGCGTTGAGGTGGCGACGACGGCGCGCAAGCGGTTTTCGGCCATCGCCGCCTCGACCTTGCGGCGCTGGGCGACATCGAGCGAGCCGTGGTGGAGGGCGATCGGCAGGTTGTCGTCATTGATCGTCCAGAGTTCCTGAAACAGCATCTCGGCCTGGCTGCGGGTATTGACGAACAGCAGCGTCGTCTGGTGTTCGAGGAGCTGCTTGTAGACATCGGGAATGGCATAGCGGGCGGCATGACCGGCCCAAGGAATGCGCTCTTCGGTCGACAGGATCGAGATATTGGGTTTGGCGCCGCCTTCGACGACGACAAGACCAGCGTGATGTTCCCTCCCCTCCTCCTGGGCGACCAGCCATTTCTGCAAGTCCATCGGCTCGGCGACGGTCGCCGACAGGCCGATGGTCTTCAGGCCGGGGGCAAGGCGGCGGAGGCGCGCAAGGCCGAGCGACAGCATATGGCCGCGCTTGGAGGTGACGAGCGAATGAAGCTCGTCGAGCACGACATATTTCAGGTCCTTGAAGAAGCGCTCCGCCTCACGGTTCGCCAGCAGCAGGGCAACCTGCTCCGGCGTCGTCAGCAGAATATCCGGCGGATTGAGCTTCTGCCGCTGGCGCTTGGCAATCGGCGTATCGCCGGTGCGGTTTTCGATCGTGACGGGCAGGCCCATCTCTTCGACCGGCTTCATCAGGTTGCGCTCGATATCGATCGCCAGCGCCTTCAGCGGCGAGACATAGAGCGTGTGGATGCCGGTAAAGGCGGAGCCTGGCGGAATGCGGCCGCGGCGGGTGAGATCGGTGAGCGAGGGCAGGAAGCCGGCCAGCGTCTTGCCGGCGCCGGTCGGCGCAATCAGCAGTGTGCTCTGGCCAGCCTCGGCGCGGGCGATCAGTTCCAGCTGATGGGCGCGCGGCCGCCAGCCCTTTTCCGCAAACCAGCGGGTAAAGGCGGCAGGAAGCAAGGTGTCGGAATCGATCTGGTCCACGCCCTGAAGGTAGCGAAAAGCGGGCGAAAAAGAAGAGCTGGGACGCCGCTTACATCGCGATATAGCGGTCCTTGCGGTGATTGATGGCGAGCGTCAGGTTGAGCACGACGGCGCCGAGCACCGAGCAGGCGATGATGAAGGGGCTGGCGACGAAGAAGGAGAGCGCCAGCACGATGCCGTCAAAGCCGAGCTGGACGAGGCCGGCGCGCCAGCCGAAGCGATCCTGGATATAGAGGGCGAGAATGCCGATGCCGCCGAGGCTGGCGCGGTGGCGGAAGAGCGCCAGCATGCCGGCGGCAATGACGAGGCCGCCGAAGAGCGCTCCGGCAACCGGATGGACATGCGTAACGCCGATGAAGCCGGGCACGAATTCGGACAGGACCGAGGTCAGCCCGATTGCGACGAAGGTCTTGATGGTGAAGGCCGGGCCCAGACGGCGGAAAGCGAGATAATAGAAGGGCAGGTTCACGGCAAAGAAGCACAGGCCGAAACTGATCCCGGTGGCATAGTGGGCGAGGAACGCAAGGCCCGCGGTGCCGCCGGCGAGCAGGCCGGCGCCGGAAAGAAGCGTGACGCCGAGCACGGCGAGCATGCTGCCGGCGACGATGCCCTGCGCGTCGTCGAACAGCGAATGCCGATCCGCGCTGGAATTCAGAAGGCCTGTGAAGGCGTTGGATGCCATGATGTTCCCCTGTCGGCTTTTTCCGTCTTCTACCCGGCGTAGCGATAAAGGCAAGCAGGGACGGCGCCTCTTGACATCAGCGCTAATCGTGGATATTTTTTATCTACGAATTGAGGAGCCCACGAGCATGAAGATGAGCGACGGGGTCGAGCAGGCCATTCACAGTGTTGCCATGCTTGCCGGCCTCTCCGCAGGCGGCGTGCTTTCGGCGGCCGCACTGGCGGAATTCCACGGCGTGTCGACGAGTTATCTGTTGAAGCATCTGCAGGCGCTGTCGGGCGCCGGCATCCTCGATACCGTGCCGGGGCCGAAAGGCGGGTATCGGCTGGCGAAGGCGCCGGAGGAGATTTCGCTGCTCGACATCCTGCTCGCCGTCGAAGGACCGGCACCGGCCTTCCGCTGCGCCGAAATCCGCCAGCGCGGGCCGAACCCGGTTTCCGACCGCTTCTTTTCCAAGCCCTGCAACATCAGCGCGGCGATGCTGCGCGCCGAACGGGTCTATCGGGCAGAACTCGCCAAGACGAGCATTGCCGATCTCGGCATCGAACTGAATGCCCTCGACGACGGATCGATCGCAGCCCGAGGCTGCGCCTTCCTTGAACTCCATGAACGCAAGACGGCTCGCTGAGCCACTCACACAGGAGAAAGACCATGCAACCCCGTTTCAACTTCGCCAAAGCCGCTCCCGAAGCCTACAAGGCGGTCGCAGCCCTCGAACAATATGTCCAGTCCTCCGGGCTGGAGCGCCGCTTCATCCATCTGATCAAGCTGCGCGCCTCGCAGATTAACGGCTGCGCCTATTGCGTCGACATGCATGTGAAGGAGGCCCGCCACGAAGGGCTCAGCGAACAATGGATCAACCTGATGTGCGTCTGGCGGGAATCACCAGTCTACGACGCGCGCGAACGGGCCCTGCTCGGCTGGGTCGACGCGGTGACCAGTATCGCCAAGACAGGCGCGCCGGACGCCGACTACGAAGCGCTGAAGGCGCATTTCTCCGAGAAGGAAATGACTGAGATTACCGTGGCGATCGGCGCAATCAATATCTGGAACCGCCTTGCCGTCGGTTTCCGGTCGCAGCATCCGATTGATCGCGCAACCAAGGCTGCGTGAGGTTTGCCCAACCGAAAGATGGTATGCGTGGTATTGCCCCTCACCCTAACCCTCTCCCCGTAAACGGGGCGAGGGGACGTGCCTCGCGAGACGTGGTGGGTACGGAGAGGCTGCGACATGTTCCCTTCGCCCCGTTTACGGGGGTCTGAAGGACGGGTCGAGACCAGTGGCTCGACCCCGGTCGGTGGCGGCAGCCGGATGAGGGGCTAGCGTCTCGACGCGGCGATTGTAGGCGAGCAACCCACCTCATGACCGACCCGAAAATCTCGGGTCGGTCGAATATCGGGTCAATCGTGATCTCTGGCGGCCCACAGGGCAACGACGTCAGACCTATTGTCCGAGAGGTCGATGCTGTTGAATATGTCGCGGACGACCTTCGTAATTTCCTCTGCGGAAGCGCCCTTGGCGTATTCTTCCTGCATGCGGCGTCTCACAAGTTTTTCCAAATCTGACATAGTTCACCTCATCAAATCCGGCGCGAGTGGAGTGTCGCGCCGGGGTAGGTCTGAGGCAAGTTACGAATTGTTTAGAATGGGTTACGGATTTGTAAGGTTAGTCCGTTTGGTGAAGGTCGAGTAGGGCACGTCCCCTCTCCCCGTAAAACGGGAGAGGGTTAGGGCGAGGGTAAATCACATGGAACGACTTCAATGAGAGGCCCGAAGCCCAAAACCACGGCCCGCGCGCGATTGCTGCGTCAGTCGGATAACGAGGCAGAGGACAAATTATGGAACGAGCTGCGTGACCGCCGGCTCAACCGATACAAGTTTGTCCGGCAATTACCGGTCGGCCCCTATTTTGCAGACTTCGCCTGTCGCGAACTGCGGCTTGTCGTAGAAATCGATGGCAGCCAACATGCGGAAAGCCGACGGGATCGAATTCGTGATGCCTTCATGATCACCAATGGCTGGTCGGTTGCTCGCTTCTGGAACGTGGACGTGTTGAGAGCGCTGCCATCCGTGCTGGAGACGATCGTTGCAATCTGCGACGGGCGGCTGGTCGAACGCGTCGACGCGACAGATTTGCGATTCTATCCAACTGCGAGCCAATAGCGATGGCGTGCCGAGGGCTGCCCCTCACCCTAACCCTCTCCCCGTAAACGGGGCGAGGGGACGTGCCCTATGGAAGGCCTGCGAGGAACGGAGGGGTTGCGGCACGTCTCCTTCGCCCCGCGTGCGGGGAGAAGGTGCCGGCAGGCGGATGAGGGGCAAATCACACGGAAGGGCTTCAATGAAGGGACGCAAGCGGCCCCGGGTCAGCCGCAAATCACCCCTACAGTGCGATGTAGCGGTCGGCGCGGTGGTTGATCGCGACGAAGAAGTTGAGGACGACGGCGCCGAGGACCGAGTAGAAGACGACCGGCGGCGTGGTGACGAAGAAGGCGGCGGCGAGCACGCACATGTCGATGGCGAGCTGGACGAGGCCGGCGCGGATGCCGAAACGTTCCTGCAGATAGATGCCGAGAATGCCGACGCCGCCGAGGCTGGCGCGGTGGCGATAGAGCGCCAGCAGGCCGAAGCCGAGCAGCAGGCCGCCGAGAAGGGCAGCCCAGGCCGGATGAATGCTCGAGATCGAAAAGAAACGCGACTGCACATCAGCAAGCACCGAGGTCAGGCCGATGGCGATGAAGGTCTTGATGGTGAAGGCGATGCCGAGGCGCTTCCAGGAGAGATAGAAGAACGGCAGGTTGAGCAGGAAGAAGGCAAGGCCGAAATTGACGCCGAAGGCATAGTGCAACAGGAAGGCGACGCCGGCGGTGCTGCCGGTGAGCAGGCCGGCGCTGGCGAGCACATAGAGGCCGAGGGCGGCGACAAGGCTGCCGGAAAAAATACCCTGCACATCTTCGATCGGGGTATGGCGGGTCGCGCTGGTGTTCCAGACGCCAAGGGCATTGATGAGCTGTGTCATGGCGCCAGTCTCCACGGTGGACGAGTTCGTGAAGCCTCCGACGAAATCCCGGAAGCGATGAAATATTCGATTTGTCAAATGAGCCGGAGGGCCAGGCGTGTTATCGCCCGCACTCGCTGCCGATATCAGTGCAATATCAGGCTTTTGCCATCGATATCAAGCGAAATAGGTAAGCATTGCTGACCTATTAAAAAATCGCAAGAAATGTTCGCTCATGCCGCCTTGCGCGTAAGGAACAGAATGCCGGAAACCAGTTTTCCGCCATCTTTGCGAATGACCGTCTTCACGGTTTGCAGGGTTTCGAAGCCGTGACGGGAAAGCAGCGCCCTCACATAGGCTTGCGAATGCGCATAACGCAGCGACGGCGCAAGATGGAAGCCATCGCCGTCGCCCGCATCCTCGACGGAAAAGGCGAAATCCGCGGTGGCGGCGGCGAGTTCGCCGACGATCGCAAAGACGCTCTCGAGATTGCCGAGATACATCAATACGTCGGCGGCCGTCACGAGGTCGGCGCGCCGGGGTTCCGCATCGACAAACAGGCCGGAGAGATCGGGCGTAAGCGACAGATCGGCCTGGGCGAGGTGATCATAAACCTGTTTCTCGGCGGCCTTGGTCAGCATGTTCTGCGAGAGGTCGAAGCCTTCGAGACGGCCGACGCAGGCGCGGATCTCCGGGCCGAGCAGGCCGGTGCCGCAGCCAAGATCGACGGCGCATTCGTAACGTCTGCCGGTGGAGGCGATCAGCGCCGCCAGCTTTTGTGGGACGCTGTAATCGAGTTTGTCGACGAGAGCGGTTTCGAACCGGTCGGCATAATCGTCGAACAGGCGCTCGACATAGCGGCTCGGCGGCCGGTCGGGCGTGTCCGCATCGCCGAGAAGGGCAAGCTTCAGGGTGGCGCCGAACATATCCTCGGGATCGAGGGTGAGCGTCCTGCGATAGGCTTCGATCGCGGCATCACCCCTGCCCGCCTTTTCACGATAGGTGGCGAGGCAAAACCAGCCGGCGGCCCAGGCGGGTGCGAGCTCCAGCGCCTGCTCCATCAGCTCGGCCGCCGCCTCCGGCTCGCCGCCCTCTTCGAGCATCCTCGCATAATCGGCGCGGCGGTCGGCGATGACGTCGCCTGAGGAAAGCTGGTGGTGCATCAAAGGACCTGTTGTTTCGTTTGCATTTGGCGGCGGCCACAAAAAAACTCAAGTCCTATCTCAGAGGCGAAGCAGCCAATCTCGGAAAGGGCTTGCGGGCGGCGCACCGCGACCTTATTCCAAGGGCAAACAGGAGATGGCGCATGTCCGATCAGGTGAACAGGTTCCTCGGCGATTCGCTCGGCCGCACATTGATAAAACTCGTCGTGGTGTCGCTGATCGTCGGTTTCGTCATGACCGTGTTCGGCCTGACGCCGTGGAACATCATTTATGGGTTCCGCGACTTCGTCCTGGACCTCTGGCACCGGGGCTTTTCGGCGCTCGGGCGCGTCGGCGACTATCTCCTCCTCGGGGCGACGATCGTCATCCCCATCTTCATCATCCTTCGCCTTTTCAGCTTTAACCGCTAACATGACCTCGATCGATCTTTCCAGGCGCGGACTGCTCCGCCTCTCCGGACTTGCGCTCGCCGCCGGTATTGCCGGCTGCACCACGACCCCACGCCTTGCCGGCACGCCGTCGAACGGCGAGGACGAAACGGTGAGCGTGCTGCCGCTCGTCAACCAGCTCCGAGCCAAGAACGGCCTGCCGCCGCTTGAGGCCGATCCGGCAGCCCAGACGGCTGCCCTCTTCCAGGCGAAACGCATGGCGAGCGCCGGCAAGATGGCGCATCTGATGGGAATGACCGACAGTTTCGGCGCCCGCGTCACGGCGAGCGGCGTCCGCCTGCCGGCGGCGGAGAACATCGCCTCCGGCCAGCAGAGCGTCGATGCCGTGGTGACGGCCTGGATCAACTCGCCGCATCACCTTGAGAACATGCTCGGGCGCTATGACGGCCTCGGCGTCGCCGTCGCCCATAATACGTCTTCCCGGAACCTGCCCTATTGGGCCATGGTGCTTTCGAGCTGAGGTGATTCCGCCTTCAAAGCATGTCGCGCAAAAGTGTGCCGCGGTTTTGCGGCAACGACATGCGTAAGACAAGAACCTAAAGTGCCAGAAGCGAATCTGAAAGATCGTGACGCGCTTTGGACGAGGCTTCTATGGATACCCGCAGCAATCACAATGCCCTCGCTTTCGAAGTGACGCACCGGCTGGTGCTATCGATCGCCATTCCGATGACGCTCGGCTTCATGACGACGCCGCTGCTCGGGCTGACGAACACCGCCGTCGTCGGCCGTATGGGCAATGCGGAGGCGCTGGCGGGGCTGGCGATCGGCGCAATGCTCTTCGATCTGATCCTCGGCAGCTTCAACTTCCTGCGCGCGTCGACGACAGGGCTGACGGCGCAGGCTTACGGGCGGCGCGACCGGCACGAACAGCGGGCGGTCTTCTCCAGGGCGCTGATCTCGGCGCTCGGCTGCGGGCTGGCGCTGCTCTGTCTTTCGCCGCTGCTGAGCGCGGCGGGGTTGAAACTGATGGGCGCGGAGGGAGCAATCGCCGAGGCGACCAGCACCTACTTCTCGATCCGCATCCTGGCCGCACCCGCGGCGCTTGCCAATTACGCCATTCTCGGCTTCGTGCTCGGGCGCGGACAGGGCAATGTCGGATTGTTGCTGCAGGCTGTTATCAACGGCATCAATATCCTGCTTTCCATCTATCTCGGCCTGACGCTCGACTGGGGCGTGGCGGGGGTCGCCTGGGGAACGATGGCCGGCGAAACCGTGGGCGCGATCGCCGGACTTGCCATCGTGCTGCGTGGCTTCGGCAAGGCGGAGCGGCCGGCCTGGGCGGAGATATTTTCGCGGCACCGGCTGGCGGAACTTTTCGCGCTCAACCGCGATATCCTGATCCGCACCTTCGTGCTGATCGGCGCCTTCACCGTCATGACGCGGATCGGCACCAGCTTCGGCGCGGTGACGCTTGCCGCCAATGCCGTGGTGATGAATTTCTTCCTGCTGTCAGGCTATTATCTCGACGGGCTTGCCAATGCCGCCGAACAGATCATCGGCCGGGCGATCGGCGCGCGTTACCGGCCGGCCTTCGATCGCGGGCTGAAGCTGACGACCTTGTGGTCCTTCGGGCTGGCGGCGATCGGCGCTGCCTTCTTCTTCCTCGCCGGACCCTGGCTGATCTCGGTGCTGACCACCTCGCCCGAGGTGCGGCAGGCGGCCGAAACCTATCTGCCCTGGGCAGCGGTGACCGGGCTGACCGGCGCGCTCGCCTTTCTGATGGACGGGGTCTTCATCGGCGCGACATGGTCGGCCGACATGCGCAACCGGATGTTGATGTCGTTTGCCGGCTATCTCCTGATGCTCGCGGTTTTCGTGCCGCTCTTCGGCAATCACGGCCTGTGGCTGGCGATGAATGCCTTCCTGCTCTTCCGCGGCGTCTTGCTGGTGATGCTGGTCAAGCCGCGGGCCGATCAGACTTTTCGCGCTGCCCAATAATCCAGCCTGGTATCGCGCAGCTCACGGATCGAGCCGGCCTTTTCGCGGTCGAGCAGCCCTGAGAGACCGCGGACGATATCGCCGGGCAGGCCCGGACCTTCATAGACCATGCAGGAATAGAGCTGGACGAGATCGGCGCCGGCCCTCACCTTCTCCAGCGCGGTTTCGGCCGAGGAGACACCGCCGACGCCGATGATCGGCAGATCGGGGCCGACGCGCTTGCGCATCCGGGCCAGTACGGCCGTCGACTTTTCGAACAGCGGCACGCCGGAAAGGCCGCCCGTCTCCTTGGCCTGGCGCTGATCCTTGAGGCCTTCACGCGACAGCGTCGTGTTGGAGACAATCAGTCCATCAAGCGCATGCGACAGCGCTTCCGCGGCGATATCGTCCATGCCTTCCTCCGTCAGATCGGGGGCGATCTTCAGGAAAACCGGGATCTTGCGGCCGGACTTCGCCGCCTGCTCGTCGCGCGCCGCCAGCACGGCCGAAAGCAGCGCTGCCAAGCTTTCGCGCGCCTGCAGGTCGCGCAGGCCGGGCGTGTTCGGCGAGGAGATGTTGGCAGTGAAATAGCGCGCGAGCGAATAAAAGCGGCGGATGCCGGCGACATAATCGGCGATGCGGTCCTCGCTGTCCTTGTTGGCGCCGATATTGACGCCGACGATGCCGTTGCCCCTCAGCGCGGCAAGGCGCCCATAGGCAGCATCATGGCCTTCATTGTTGAAGCCAAGGCGATTGATGACGCCTTCATCCTCGACAAGGCGAAAGATGCGCGGGCGCGGATTGCCGGATTGCGGTTTCGGGGTCACCGTGCCGATCTCGGTAAAGCCGAAGCCGAGTTTCAGCAGCGCCTCCGGCACTTCGGCATTCTTGTCGTAACCGGCGGCCATGCCGAGCGGGTTGTCGAAGGTAAGGCCGGCGACGGTCTGGCGCAGACGCGGATCCGGGGTGATCTGACAGGCCGGGACCAGACCGGATTTCAGCGCGGCGATCGACATGCCATGCGCCGTTTCCGGATCGAACAGGAAGAGGCCCTTGCGGGCGAGATGCTTAAAGGGACCGATCATGGCGTAAGCTCCGGGAAGACATGGGCGCCGCTGCCGTCGAGCGGCAGCACCGCCTCCCAGAGCACGGCGGTTAAAGGCAACTCGGCATAGAGATGCGGAAAAAGGTCGCCGCCGCGCGAGGGTTCGAAAATCAGCCTGTCGCCAAAGCCGCTGCCGTCGATGGCGATCAGCAACAGGCCGGACTGGCCGGCGAAATGCAGGGCGGCGGTCTGCTTCACCTGGGCTGCCGTCGACAAATGAATGAAGCCATCCTTGAGATCGATGCCGGCGCCATGAAAAATGCCGGTTTGTCTGGCTTCCTGCCAGAGCGCTTCCGTCACGATCTTGTAAAGGGTCGGTGTCACGCTCATCATGGCCTCACGATAGCTGGTCCTCGTCATGAGCGCTTTGCCGGAAAGAGGCGGCGATGTCCACGCCCCGCGCTCAAAAAGCAGGACCGGCACAAGCAAATCCGGAGGATGAGATGATGAAGGTTTTGGTTTTGACCCTTGCTATTGGTCTTCTGCCGCTCGCCGCCGCGGCGACCGACGCCGATGCGAGCCGCTTCCAGCTCGAAAGGAGCGGCGACCATTTCGTCCGGCTCGACCGGCAGACGGGAGCGATGTCAATCTGCCAGGACAAAGACGGCGCGCTGGTCTGCCGCATGGCAGCCGATGAGCGGGCGGCCTATGAAGACGAGCTCGACCGGCTTTCCGAGCGGGTGACGAAGCTGGAACAGGGCGGCCTCGTCCAGCGTGCGCTGCCGAGCGATGCCGAGATCGACCGCTCGATCAGCATTATGGAGCGGATGATGAAGAGTTTCATGGGGATGGTGAAGGAGCTCCAGTCCGAGGACAAGGCCAATCCCCTTCCGCAGAAGACCTGATCTGATATAGTCATCCCGAGAAAGCGGCCTGCGGCGCGGAGGGATGGCGACGCAAGCGGCGTGATCGAGCTCTTGGGAGGGAGTCTTCGATGCAGGAACAAACCATCATCATTGCGGACGATCATCCGCTGTTTCGGGACGCATTGCGTCAGGCGGTCATCGGTATGGAAGGCCGGCAGGCGATCGTCGAGGCCGGCGATTTTGCGGCCGCGCGCCGGGCGGCCGGCGCCCATGCGGATGCCGACCTGATGCTGCTCGATCTCGCCATGCCCGGCGTCAGCGGCTTTTCCGGCCTGATGGCGCTGCGGGCCGAATTCGCCAGCCTGCCGATAGTCATCGTTTCGGCCAGCGACGACGCAACGACGATCCGCCGGGCGCTGGAACTCGGCGCTTCCGGCTTCATTTCCAAATCCTCCGGCATCGAGGACATCCGCCGCAGCATCCAGACGGTGCTGGCCGGCGATATCGCCACGCCGGAAAGCTACCGCGACGGGCAGGAGCAGGATCCCGACGTCGCCGATCTGATCCATCGCCTGCACACACTGACGCCGCAGCAAAGCCGGGTGCTGACCATGCTGGCCGAAGGGCTGTTGAACAAGCAGATCGCCTATGAACTCGGCGTCTCCGAGGCGACGATCAAGGCGCATGTCTCGGCGATCCTCTTGAAACTCAATGTCGACAGCCGCACGCAGGCCGTCATCCAGCTCGGCAAGATCAATATGGCGATGGTCGCCTGAGAGGAGCCGAAACCGCCGATCGCAGGATTTTATTCCTCCTTTACCTTTACGGGCGCTGCGTGGTCGGTTAAGATTGCGTCCGGCTGAAGCGCGGCCTGAAACAGGCTGCACGGAATCGGGCGCGCATATGCTGTCACACGAGCAGATCTGGGAGGCGATCGACAGGCTTGCCGAACGGCACGAGCTGACGCCCTCCGGTCTTGCGCGCCGCGCCGGGCTCGACCCCACCTCCTTCAATAAATCGAAACGACTTTCCGCCGATGGGCGTCTGCGCTGGCCGTCGACGGAATCGATCGCCAAGGTGCTCGATGCGACAGGGGCGAGCATGGAGCAGTTTCTCGCCTTCCTGCGGCCGGCCGCCAGTTCTCCCGGAGAGCGGACCGACGAACGGGCCGGGCACCCGCAAGGCGGCGCCATTCCGCTGCTCGGCTTCGCGCAGGCCGGCGCCGGCGGCTTCTTCGACGATGGCGGCTTTCCGGCCGGCCAAGGCTGGGACGTGGTGGAATTTCCGGCCAACCCATCGCAGAAATCAGGGGTCTACGCGCTGGAGGTGCAGGGCGAGAGCATGATGCCGCTCTATCGCGATGGCGACGTGCTGATCGTCGAACCGGGGGCGCAGGTGCGCCGCAACGACCGCGTCGTCGTGCGCACCAACGAGGGCGAAGTGATGGCCAAGGTGCTGCTGCGCCGGAGCCCGCGGTCGATCGAGCTGATGTCGCTCAATCCCGAACATCCCAACCGCACACTCGATCTGTCCGACGTCGATTGGATCGCCCGGATCATCTGGGCCAGCCAGTAGGAAGATATTCCATGCGTCCTGCCGCCTTCATCACCGGTATTGTGGGGATGGCGGTCGTGGCCGGCCTGCTTATGGCTGGGGAAGCACGGCTGCGCGGCGGAACAAGCGGGAAAGAGACGGCCACGATAGAGCAGCCGGCAACCGGAACGGCGGCGGACCCTACCTCCAAGCCCAACCGCCCGGCAGCGCCGATCTCGGATACAGATGCCGAAATCATTGCCCGCGCGGCGCAGCCTGCGCCTCCACCCTCCCCCGTGCCGCCTGCCGCGGCTGCCGCCGAACCGGCCGATACGGTGCGGCAGCAGGACGCCGCCGCCGGGCAGGCGGCGGGTTCGGCGGCGCAAAAGCCGATGGAGCTGACGCGGCCGGTGGCGGAGAATGCCGGCATTCTTTCGTTTGGCGGGCGCAGGCTTCAGCTTGCCGGCATCATCCCGACGCCGGTCGACAGGATCTGCGGGCCGGCAGGCCGGCAATGGCCGTGCGGCATGATGGCCAAGACCGCGCTGCGCCAGCTCTTGCGCAACCGCAGCCTCACCTGCGACCTCGACACGGCCGAATGGCAGGGAACGGTGATCACCGCCTGCCGGCTCGGGGCGCAGGATCTCGGCACATGGCTTGCCGAAAGCGGCTGGGCACAAGCAGGGCCGGGATCACCGCTTGCATCGGTCGCCGAGAAGGCGAAGCAGGCGCAGAAAGGCATTTACGGCGGCGACCCGCGCCGCAAATGACGGGCCGCCGGCGGCGCGAGATGGAGTCGATCCCTTGTAAAGGCTGCCGCCAATTCCTAATCTCGGCTGATCAAAAAGGAATCAGAGATGAACAAGCCGCTTTCCGCCCATGATGCCCTGATCTACGTGATGGTGATGGCCTCCGCCGTCGACAGCACCATGAACGACAGGGAGATGGAAAGGATCGGCCAGCTGATCGGCTTCCTGCCGGTATTCCGGGATTTCGACGACGACAAGCTGATTTCGGTGGCGCGCGACTGCGCCTCGCTTCTGGCCGGGCCCGAGGGCCTCGACGTCGTTCTCGAAACCGTGCGCGACACGCTGCCGGCAAAACTCTACGACACGGCCTATGCGCTTGCCGTCGAAGTGGCCTCCGCCGATCTCTCGGTCAAGGCGGAGGAACTGCGGCTGCTCAGCCTGCTGCGCGACCGCCTCGGCCTCGACAAACTCACCTGCGCGGCGATCGAACGCAGCGCCATTGCCCGCTTCCGCAAGGGATAGGCCCGACACTCCTTGTTTTAGGTATGACGTTATCCCAAAACCGTTGCGCAGTTTTGGGCGCCATTAGGTCAGTAGAGCCCATAGGGGAAATAGCGCAGATAGATTTCCTGGAGACGGCCATTGCGCGACAGCGCGGCAAGCGCGTGGTCGATGGCCGAGGTCAGCACGCTGTCCTTCTGCCGCAGCATGATCGTCATGCCCTCGCCGAGGAAATGTTCGGAGAGGTAGGGGCCGTCAAACAGCGCGCAGCATTTGTCCGATCCCGGCGAAGAGACCCAGAAAGAAAGCTGCAGCGCATCGGCGAAGGCGGCATCGACCTTGCGCTCCTTCAGGCCCGCAAGCAGGGCCTCCTTCGTATCGAAGGCCTGTGCTTTCAGCGCCGGAAAAAAGGCGGCCAGCATCGCCTCGTGTACCGTCCCTCTGACGACACCAACGGGGCGGCCGGCAAGGGCGGCAGCCGTCTTGCCGTCGGCCGGCATCGCGACGTTGCGCACGAAGCGCGCCGGCAGCATCAGATAAGGCCGGGAAAAGACGAACTGCCGGCGAAGCTCCGGCGTCACCGCAAGGCCGGCGATGACGGCATCGCCCTGCGAGGCGGCGAGCGCGTCCTTCAGATCGGCGAAAGGGATTGCCTGGATCTGGCACTTGTCGGAGATTTCCAGCTCACTGCAGATTTCGCGAGCGAGATCGACGTTGAAACCGGAAAGCTTGCCGTTCTGATCGGTGAAATTGAAGGGCGGGAAATCGACCGACGTCAAAAAGCGCAGGCGGACCAGCGAAGAGAGATCGGGCCTGGCGAGACGTTCGCGGGCGTCGAAGAGCAGCGGCAGCGAGGGAGCGGCCTGCTGGGCGGATGCGGCAAAACCCGACAAAAGTGCTGACAAAAACAGGCCGAATGCGAAAAACCCCTTCAGAGTCAGGGATGCCAGCTTGGATTGCGTCATCGTGATCTTGGTCTCGGGGTTGAACGGGAAGCGTCGCGGGAAGATGTAGCAGAGTCACGCGGGACGGGGAATATGGGTGGAGTGAGGGAGCGGATGACGGTCGGATCCCGCGCCCGCCCAGGCCGATGATGCCCGAAGCAGCACACACGACAGATTGAAAACTGTCAGGTATCAACCCGGTCCAAAGTGTCGACCATCAACCCGGTCGTCAACTTGCCGGGGATAACAATTCAGCCCCTAAAAATCGCGGGCATCCGCCGCCCCGCGTTAGCGCGGAATTAAAGAATATCGCCTTTTATTTTTGGCGACGACATCGGGCCCCGCCAGCCGATCGCATGATGCACGCGTCAGTCCTGACCTATCCTTGAACCGCAATATTGAAGCAGCGCTTTTTCTGCAGCAATTGATTTCAAAAGCATCGGGCGCGCCACACGCCCAGCCAACCGGGTGACATTTCCCATGCTGAAGCATCTGAAAATCCGCACGAAAATCATATCGGTCGTGGCGCTGCTCGGCCTCATCACGATGGCGGGGCTCGTCTATGTCATCTCCGAGTTCCGCCGGGCCGACGCCGCCTACAGCGCCTTCATCGATCGTGAGGCGACGGCCTCGATGCTGAGCGCGCGGGCCAGCGCATCGGTGGTGGCCTCCGTGCTGCAGGTCACTCTTCTGGCCGAGACGAAGCCCGATACGCCGGCCTTCCAGACGGCGCTCGCCGCGCCGAGCCGGCTGCCGCAGGCCCGTGACCGGATGAAACAGGCGCTGACGCTGGTCCCGAGCCGCAAGGCCGCGATCGACGAAATCCAGGCCGGCATTGATGACATCGAAACGCTGGCAAACAAGATCACCGAACAGAGCAAGGCCAAGGACAGCGCCGGTGCGGCTTCGAATGGCGCCCTGATCAATGCCAAGCTCAATGCGCTGACACCGAAGATGATCGCCAACAATGATGCAATGATGGCGCTGCTCAACGATGGCGGCGACGCGCTCTCGGCCTCCGTCAACGGCCGGATCACCTTCTCCTTCGTTCTGATCGGCATTGCCGTTCTGCTGGCGATCGGTTGCGGCGTCGCCGTGGCGCAGAAAGGCATCGCCGGCCCGATGGCGAGGCTCAGCCTGCGCATGACGCGGCTTGCCGAGGGCGACACCGACAGCGAGATCGCCGGCCTCGAGCGCCGCGACGAAGTCGGCCAGATGGCAAAGGCGGTTTCGATCTTCCGCAACAACGCCATCGAGCGCCGGCAGATCGAGGCCCGCGCCGAGGCAGACCGCAGCGTCAGCGACGGCGAGCGCCGCGAACGCGAGGCGCAGAAAGCCCGCGAGGCCGCCGAACTCGAACGCGCCGTCGCAGCACTCGGCGATGGCCTGCGCCGTCTGGCCGCCGGCGATCTCGCCTCGCATATCGACGAGCCCTTCGTCGCCCATCTCGATGCACTGCGGCAGGATTTCAACCACTCGGTCGAGAAGCTCGATGAGGCCTTGCAGGCGGTCGGGGCCAATGCGCGGGCGATCGGCGCCGGCGCCAACGAGATCCGTTCCTCCGCGGACGAGCTGTCCCGGCGAACTGAACAGCAGTCGGCCTCCGTCGAAGAAACCGCGGCGGCGCTGGAAAAGATCACCACGACGGTCCGCGACGCCGCCAAGCGCGCCGAGGAGGCAAGCCAACTCGTCACCCGCACGCGCCTCGGCGCCGAAAAATCCGGCGAGATCGTCCGCAAGGCCGTCGCCGCCATGCAGGAGATCGAAAAGTCCTCCGGCGAAATCTCCAACATCATCGGCGTCATCGACGACATCGCCTTCCAAACCAATCTGCTGGCCTTGAATGCCGGCGTCGAAGCCGCCCGCGCCGGCGAAGCCGGCAAGGGTTTTGCGGTCGTCGCCCAGGAAGTGCGCGAGCTCGCCCAGCGTTCCGCCAAGGCCGCAAAGGAAATCAAGGACCTGATCAACAATTCCGGCACGCATGTGCAGACCGGCGTCACGCTGGTCGGCGAGACCGGCAAGGCGCTCGATGTGATCGTCACCGAGGTGCGGGACATCAACCAGCACGTCCACGCGATCGCCGAAGCTTCGCGTGAGCAGTCGATCGGGCTGCAGGAGATCAACACCGTCGTCAACACCATGGACCAGGGCACGCAGCAGAATGCGGCAATGGTCGAGCAGTCGACGGCCGCCAGCCACAGCCTCGCCAGCGAAGCATCGGCGCTCAACACGCTGCTCGGCCAGTTCCGATTGACCGGCACCGGCGGCTTTGCCGCCGCCGCACCGATCGCCTCGACCCGGCCGCCGGCCGCAGCACCGCGTGTTGCCCCGCGCCCGGCCGCCAGGCCAGCCTCGATCCGCGTCGCCAAGGAAGGCACGGCCCGCCCCGCCGCCTCACCGGCGCGCGCCCTCGGCCAGACCCTCGCCAACGCCTTCGGCGCCGGCAGCGCGCCGAAAAGCCAGGATGGCGACTGGACGGAGTTCTGAGCCACGACTGTTTAGCTCCCACCCAAAATTGCCCCTCACCCTAGCCCTCTCCCCGTGAACGGGGCGAGGGGACGTGCCCAGCGCGAGATTGGTGGGGAACGGAGAGGTCGCGGCACGGTTCCTTCGCCCCGCAAGCGGGGAGAAGGTGCCGGCAGGCGGATGAGGGGCAGGCTACGGGCCGTACCCTTCCTTTTAGGATCTCATCTACTCCGGCCGCCACCCAACCTCGACCAGAATATTTCCAGGAGCCGTGCAATAAAACAGCCAGCCGCCGCGCATGGCGGCCGGTGGGCCGGACAGGTCTGCACCTGAAGCAACGAGCCCGGCGTGGACAGCATCGACATGCGCCCTATCGGCCAGAATGAAGCCGATATGATAGGTCTGACGCTGCAATTCGACCTGGTCTGACGTGCCGAATTTGGCGATCGCGTGGCTGAGGACAATTTCGAGGCCGGCGTCGTCGGTCAGTATCGCCAGGCCATTCTGGCCCCGCATATCCTTGAGCATCAGGCCGAAGTGGCGGATGAAGAAATCCGCCGTCGCGGTAATATCGGGAACGTGAAAATCGAGATGGTTCAGGCGCATGACAGTCTCCGTCTGAAAAAATCCCGGGACTGCCTTTTGCCGTCTCCGCACGCCGCCGGGATCCCGCATCTTGATGCGGATCACGTCGCGGGTTCTCATGCCATAGGCCACGGAGCAGAGCTTCTTGAGAGCGCTCACGACGCTCCAACGGAAGGGATCGGGCTTACCTCAACCGATCCTGCCTTTTTCGACACTGCCGATCTAGCAGACACCGCCGGTTTCGGCAACGCATGGATTTCCTGCGCTCCGGGCAGCACCTCTCGAACGAGTGAAGGCGGAGACGCCGTTTCATCTGGTGCGTCTGTTGCGATCGGGAGTAAGATCGCAACGTTCTGCGCATCGGAAGGGATGGATATGAAACCGGCAATCATCGGCCTCATCGGCACTCTCGTGCTTGCGGGATGCAACACCGTCAGCTACAGCGGGCCGGGCCTTGAACCCATCCCGGGCAGCATCACCGATAATGGCCAGCCGCGGACCAAGCTCACCAAATCGCCGCCCGGCTCCTCCTTCCCCCATGATTTCATCGACCAATATGGCCGGCAGGTGGAGGAAACCTACATCATCCAGCCCGACCGAAGCCTGATCATCGCGCACCGGCAGTACAAGCCGATCCGGTTCTTCGGGGATTAGGCCTCGATGGTATGACGTCGTCGGTTCACCATTGCTCGATTCTGTTGAAGCCGACGACGTTGGAAAATAAGAATAAACTTAGGACGCGCTTCGCTTTCCGAAGCCGAATGTCTTACGCAGGCTGCTATCGACAGCGCTTGCCGGCATAAACCTGCGCAACCGGCTTAAAAGCTTCGCCTGGCCACCGGCTGGTTGGCGCATTCGATACGGACCATTGATCGCAGCTAAGATTTTCTCTGCTACTGCCCGCGGCGACGGCGCGGTCCTGATCTGGGCCTGCACCGCTTTGATGGTCGCGTCAGCCTGCGTCGCGTAGACTCCCAGGGGAACCTCGGTTTCTGCTGCGTTCACATCGAGTTTCGTGTTCGTGAAGGTGGGTTCAAGGAGCACCACGCGCACGTTGAACTCACGGATCTCATGGCCGAGAGACTCGGACAGCCCTTCCAGCGCATGCTTGCTGCTCGCATAAACTCCCATAAATGGCGCAGGCAGGAAGCCAAGGACTGAGCTGACATTGATGATCAGCCCGCTCCGCGCGGCTCGCATGGAGGGCAAGACGGCGCGGATCATGCGCAGAGGGCCGTACACATTCGTATCGAACACCGTATGCGCTTCCGAAATCGACGTGTTCTCGACGGGGCCGACCAGTGAAACGCCTGCATTGTTGATCAGGATATCGATCTTGCCTGCCTCGGATAAAACCCATTCGACGAAGCTCGAGACCGAGGCATCATCGGTGACGTCCACAGTGCCTAAGCGCACGCCGGCGATCGGATGAGCGCGCTTCGGGTCGCGTGCACCCCCAAAGACCTGGAAACCATTTTGTGCAAGAAGGCGCGCCGAAGCTTCGCCTATTCCGGAGGAGGCTCCGGTGATCACTACAACCTTATCTTTAGACATGCATGCTCCTGGATTGGCGCGGGTCATCAATTATGGGCTTCAGTAGAAGCGGCTGCTTCGGCAGCAGGGCATCACTCGGCAGCCAATGCTGCCTGCAGTTCCACTTGCCTTGGTGAATTCTCGTGACTTTCGTTTTGGTCGGTTTGATGCGGAACCAGGTGGCGTAGAGAGCAGGGAGGAAGAGCAGGATCATCACCGTGCCGACCGCCGTGCCTCCGATCAGCGTGTACGCCATCGACCCCCAGAAAACCGAATGAGTGAGAGGAATAAAGGCAAGGACGGCCGCAAGTGCTGTCAGCATGACCGGACGTGTTCGCTGCACCGTCGCCTCGATCACGGCGTGATAGTCGTCGAGACCTGCCGCCTGGTTCTCCTTGATCTGCTCAGTCAGGATCAAGGTGTTGCGCATCAGAATTCCCGCCAGTCCGATCAACCCGAGAATGGCATTGAAGCCGAAGGGCTGATGGAAGAGGAGCAAGACCGGAACCACACCCGCAAGACCAAGCGGCCCCGTCAGCATCACCATAGTCATCGTCGACAGGCTGCGGACCTGCAGGATGATGACGATCAGCATGGCGGCAATCATCGCCGGGAAGATTTTGACGAGGGCGACGTTGGCTTTGAGTGATTCTTCAATGTTTCCGCCCATCTCGATACGATATCCCACAGGAAGCGAGGCAATCAGCGGCTGAAGCGCCTTCAGAATCTGTTGCGAAACTTCCGGGGGCTGCGTCGCCTCATTGATGTCCGAGCGGACCGTAACGACAGGCGTTCGATCGCGCCTTTTCAGAATCGGCTCTTCAAACCGGATTTCGGAATGGCCGATCTGATCGAGCGGCACCTGCCGGCCATCCCGGCTCATCAGCGAGAAGTCTGCCAGTCTGGACGGATCGAGCCTGTTTTCGCCGGCACTGCGCGCGATGACAGGCACGTTGCGAATGTTTTCACGAACCTGCGTGATCGGAATGCCGCTCAACAGCAATTGCATCTGCTGGGCTGCTTCCGCCGGCGAAAGGCCGATGAGGCTCAGTCGATCCTGGTCGGGAAGGAAGCGCACCACCGGCACACGGTTGCCCCAATCGCGATTGGCCTGGCGGACATCCGGTATGCCCTTCATGATGTCGAGGGCCTTCTTCCTCGGACCTGCCCACTTCGACGCATCGCCAGCGCATGGGTTTAAGGCTTCAGTTGGTCGGCTGATGCAAGGCCCGACGGCTCGGTGACGGTTGCCGACCTCGAATGCAAGGGGCAGTGGAACCTTTTAGCCACCCCAGAGACACCAGAATGGCTTATGATTCACGTGCCGCGCGAGGGTCTCTCCGGAACGACGCGACGGAAAATCACGACAATAGCATCACCCGGCCAGATACTGCTTGGGGAAAGCCTCGAGGCATGCCAGCCACAAGTTGTCGGATACTAAGCGCCCCGATTAATCCTTAATCACCTGCCAAAGGTCGGCTGGTGAGCCCGCCAATGGCTGATAAGCGAGCTCCCGCCAGCTTAGGATCACAGCGCTTGAGGCAAATTTAGAAGGATAGTCTTTGCGAGCAAGGCTTAGAACCGATGCTAACTTTCTCATGCTGCTTTCGTCGCGGACTCTTACGTTCGGCGTATTCGCATGACAGAGAGCTGGGATCAGCCAAGGCGCTTCAGCAGGGCTATACCATTGGTTCCAATCATATTTACTCAGCAGTTCCCCCGATGCGAAATGGAGCGACAACATTATCGCGGCTGCCGCTTTAATCGCGATTGAAACGCTTTGATCGGATATCAGGTCAGCAAGCTTATTTGGGTCACATATGTAGCCTTTTACGATGTGAGATATCCCTTCGTCAGGAGACGCCTCACCGTTTAAAACAAGCTCCATGCTTGCGCGTTCCGTAAGCATATTCACGATCCAAGGAAGAAGGCATGCCTCTTCGGGTAGCCGAAGCTCGAATGGGAGCACTTTGCGAACGTAGGCCGGGTTGCCCAGATTGCCGTCACCAAACTCGACTACTTTCGCAATCACAGCCGACCTAAGATCCTCCGGCACAGAGTTAGGAAGGTGGGAGATGATGCTAGCTAGTTGATCAGGGTCGAAATCGCATATAGCGTCTATAAACTTAGGTGAACTCCAGATCGCGGCAGGGAGATGGCGCTCGCCGAACGTCAACAAATGACAAAAATGTTCGGGGATCTTATGGAGGATTTCGATCCAATCCTCCTCGGTGAATTCTCTAGGACCATGGTGGTATATTGCGCGCAGTTTACCAGCATACGGCGAGTTGTCCACTATGTGCCCGCAATCACTGAATGGGGATGCTGTGACCAGTGCCTTCCGGTTAAAAGCAAGGCCGAGGTGCCCCGGAAGCTTACGCAGCCATTCGAGGTTCGGGCTAATGTCGAACAGAGCTTCGTACGTCGCGTGTGTAGGTGACTTCAGATACTTACAGACTGCTGCTATTGCTTTGAAATAACCGCCTGCGGCAGTTAGTTCTGCCAAAATCTCTGACGACCACGTATTCCAATCGCGTGGGCCATCATTTGGAATGTAGTGTATCTCAATCTTCTCCTTGCAGAGCATTTCCTTCGATAGTGAATTTGTATTCCCGAGATGGCGATAGTCAATAAAGCGACTAAAGGTCGCCGCAGTGTCCCTGCTGAAGAACTCGTGTAGAAATTGACCTGAGCGATGCGCTTCGAGAATGACCGCAGTGAGTGAACTGATGACATCCTCGGAGTCGAGGTACCAGTTATCAGCCTTGAGAACGTCAAAGGCTATTCTTCCTACCCAGTTTGCGGTGCCGCGTTCGTCTTCAGGAAATTGTGATTCCCGAAAGAGTGCCGACCGGAATGAAGTCGATTTCGTTGAAATTAACTCGAAAGCTTCATTTGAAGAAGGGTGCCCATCATCTATCATTGCGATTAACGTCGCTGCGGCACCTAACACTTCCTCCTCAGATTTTTCTCGAAGAGATCGCAAAAGGAGATCGATCAGCCAGGACCGAGAGTGATCTCCCGGAGTAGCTGCCAAATAACTCGGTGCTTCAGGTGTAGTTAGAAGAGCCGACAAGCAGTTAGCAAATTGATTTCTAACTCGTCGATCATGCTCGAGGACGCCCTCGACTAAAATACGGCGCACAATTAGCCCGCCATGCGCTAGTCGACGATTTAGATCGCGTGTGTCGCTCTGCCCCTCATCTAATTCCAGCAACGACGAGATGGCGCTCGATATCTCCAAGCGACGCTCGTTTTCAACGAACCCACTCAGCAAAAAGTGCACGACTTCGGCCCAGTGGGAGTCCCCCGCAATCGTCTGAAATCTCTGAGCTACAATATCCGGTGCTGCGGCCGCGATCTCCTCGGCAGCGAAGAATTCCTGGAGTTGTCGGACATCAAAACGAACTGTTTCGCCGTTTTCGGGAGTATTTACCAGCACCAGCCTTTCAGTGGCTGCTTCCATAAGCGTCGACACTGTCTCATCGATGTCAATGTCCTGCAAACTTGAAACAACTTCGGTTACCACGACCTCAAAATCTGAGCGTGTTAGAGCCGTTGTGGCACCACTTTTTGTCTCTGCTCTCGAATGCAGTTCGAACCCAAGGCGATTGTGCAAGGCCCGAATTAACTTGTTTTCTGAACTCAAAAGTTTATTTAGCCGAGCATCGGGGAAGTCTTTGTCTGCCTCCCTCTTCTTAATAACTTCATAGAATCGATCAAACAGCTTCCACTTTCGCTCAGGGGGACGACCTCCGATTCGAACGATAATCGCCATGATGTGCGACTGCAGTGGCGTGGTCATCAAGGAAGCGACGCTGGGAGACGAGAGCGCTTGCTCTAGGATGCCAATTTTAACCGAGCTGTCTTTCTCTGACATCTTATGGCGTAAAAGAGGTTTAGCGCACGCGAGCGCCTTTTCACGAGAAAGCTTTGCAAGTGTTAGATTTGCTGATTGGAAAACGTCGAACTGACCCGAATAACCTTGAGGTCGCGAAGTGCAGACTATCGAGGCATCGCACTTCAATCCCACCAATAGATTATCGACAAAATGCACCACCTCATGGGCAACCTTGTCTTTAATGTCTCCGGGAACTTCGTCGAGGCCATCGAAAATGAACAACCATCGTCCAGATGAAAACAGACGTTTCAAGGTTCCAGGTAATACGCCTTGGGCTAACTCCCGAGTGAGCAGATACTCTAGATAAGCTAGTAGTCGCGTTGCTTTATCCGGCTGCTCACCAAACCACTGCGCGTAAGACTTCAACTCTACCGTTACCGGAATGCGTGGCGCTATTGGCCACAACTCCAAATCGATGCCAACTTGCTTGATGTTTCTCGCTAATTTCTTTTGCTTTGGAGTGACGGACGGTCCGTCAGCAGTGAGTATCAAAGAGGCGCGCTGAACTTGAGCGATGAATTGGGTGATCGTCGATTTCCCCTGGCCTGGACCGCCTTTTATGAACCAGATGCGTGCTCGTTCGGGGTCGCGTTGCCACCTCTCCCAAAGGTCGATGTCGGCGACGTCGTCGGGAAGAGCTTGAGGATAAGCAAGTGATTTAGCTAAAGCTTTCGCCGCAAGTTGGTTTTTTGCCGGCGTTATAAAGGGAAGGTCTGTAAATATGTCTTGTAGAGGTGGCTTGTCCTCTTCGTCGGAGCCTGCTTGTTCAAGCTTGGAGTAGAGCTGGCCCTGAAAATCCGTAACAAGAAAATGCCTTAATATGTCGTCTCCGTCCGCAGAGGCGTCATTTAGGGTTTTGTAAATATTTCTGATTACGTGTCCAGCCGTTACAAACTCGCCATACTGGGCCGCAACAGCCTCGTATGTGGAGAGCAGGCTGAGAATTTTTGCTCCACCCCAAATGTGGAACCGCTTAACTAGCTGCGGGCGGTATTTCTTCACTAACGCTTTGGCTTGATCATATACACCGGTCTCAGGTACGCCAGAGGGGTCGAAATTGGTGGCGAGGATGTAGATGTCCGGCCATTTGCGCTTCGTATTTTGAGCGGCGAAGGCTTTTAGCTCTTCTTCCAGTTGAGCCAAAAGCCATTTGCCATGGTCTTTGGAAAGGTTAGGCGCGTGAAACTTTGACTGGATATACCATATCCCGGACCAAGCATCTTTTTCGCTTGGATAATTCGAAGCGCCCTCGAAGAATCCATCACGACCGCCATCAGGTCCAGGCCCAAATCCCGTGTGCCCAGCACCTAGCACGTGCAACGCCAATGAGTTTACCAAGTGTTCGAACGTATTTGGATCGAGGCGCGTCAATTCGAATTCGGAATACGTCACACAAATAGCTCCCATGCCAACGAATCAATATCAAAAGTTGCGTTCAACTCTTTAGAGCGTTGAGCAACCATTGTCGCTACTATCGACACAACCATTGTATAAATATTGATTCAGGGTCAACTTCTGGCGGCAGATGGATTATATCGGGGTATGCGCCACTAAAGGAAGTTAGCAGGCACCAACTGTCATCGCATATTGTTACCCGCGAGCCTAAGTAATATTCAGGCTATCGTGTTCTTTAATGAACATTTCTGCGCGTCGCCGGAAGGATCGCTGGAGCGGGTGAAGGGAATCGAACCCTCGTATTCAGCTTGGGAAGCTGCTGCTCTACCATTGAGCTACACCCGCGATGCGCTGAGATTTCCAACAGATGGGGGCGGCTGTCAAGTCGCGTTTCAGATCCGGAAGTGCTTCGAGAGCTTGAGGCCCTGGGCCTGGTAGTTGGAGCCGAGGCCGGAGCCGTATAGGCTGGCCGGTTTTTCCTGCATGTGCTCGTAGACCAGGCGGCCGACGATCTGCCCGTCTTCGAGGATGAAGGGCACTTCGTGGCTTCGCACTTCGAGCACGGCGCGGCTGCCGCGCCCGCCGGCCGGCGCGTGGCCGAAGCCCGGATCGAAGAAGCCGGCATAGTGGACGCGGAATTCGCCGACCAGCGGATCGAAGGGGGTCATCTCGGCGGCATAATCCGGCGGCACATGCACGGCTTCACGCGAGACAAGGATATAGAACTCGTCGGGATCGAGGATCAGCTCGTTGCGGCCGCGGCTGTAGAGCGGTTCCCAGAAATCAAAAATATCGTGCTGGTCCTTCTCATCGACGTCGACGACGGCGGTATGGTGTTTGCCGCGATAACCGATCAGGCCGTCCTTGTCGCCGGTGAGATCGATCGACAGCGCAATGCCGCCGCCCGAGACGTTCGGCTGCTTGCTGGCAACGAGCGTTTCGCTTTCATGCAGCCTCAGAAGTTCCGGCTCGCCGAGCACGGACTGGCCGACACGGAAGCGGATCTGCGACAAGCGCGAGCCGCGGCGCACGACGATCGGGAAGGTGCGCGGGCTGATTTCGAGATAGAGCGGGCCGGAATAGCCCGGCGGGATCTTGTCGAATTCCTGGGCGTAGTCGGTGATGACGCGGGTGAAGATATCGAGCCTGCCGGTCGAGCTCTTCGGATTGGCCGAAGCCGACATGTCGGCAGGCAGCGCTAAGCTCTCCATCAGCGGCACGATATAGACGCAACCGGTTTCGAGCACCGCGCCCTGGGAAAGGTCGATCACGTGCAGGCTCAGCCGATCGAGCTTGTCCGAGACCAGATGCGAGGGGCCGGGCATGAAGGAAGCGCGCACACGAAACGCCTTGCTTCCTAAGCGCAGGTCGAGACTTGCCGGCTGGATCTGATCGCGGTCGAGCTCCCGCTCGGAGTTCAGACGCCCCGTTTCGAACAGTGCCGCAATCGCGCGGTCCGCCAGAATTCCAGTTTCGCGAGCCATCATGCCCCATCCATCATTTTGCCGCCGACAAAACCAAACTCGGGGAATTGACGCAAGCAGCTAACAGCAGTATTGCAGAATTATCCCGTGGTGATTTGGCCGGTCGGCTTGCAGCCACGTTAAACAAGTGGCTAAAAAGACCGGGTTATGAAACCGGTCTGCTTTTGCGGCCGGTTTTTTTGTTATGTGAAGGTGATGGCATGAGCAAGACCTGGCGCCCGGCAACCCAACTCGTGCATGGCGGCACGCTGCGTTCGCAATATGGCGAAACATCAGAGGCAATCTATCTCACCCAGGGTTTCGTCTATGAGACGTCGGAAGCGGCCGAAGCCCGCTTCAAGGGCGAAACGGACGGCTTCATCTATGCCCGCTACGGCAGCCCAACCAACGACATGTTCGAAAAGCGCATGTGCGCATTGGAAGGCGCTGAAGATGCCCGCGCCACCGCCTCCGGCATGGCGGCCGTCGCCGCCGCCGTCCTCTGCCAGGTCAAGGCAGGCGACCACATCGTCGCCGCCCGCGCGCTGTTCGGCTCCTGCCGCTGGGTCGTGGAAACGCTTGCGCCGAAATACGGCATCGAGTGCACGCTGGTCGACGGCCGGGATCTCGCCAATTGGGAAAAGGCGGTCCGCCCGAATACCAAGGTATTCTTCCTGGAGAGCCCGACCAACCCGACGCTCGAAGTAATCGATATCGCAGGCGTCGCCAAGCTCGCCAACCAGGTCGGCGCCAAGGTGATCGTCGACAACGTCTTCGCGACGCCGCTCTTCCAGAAGCCGCTCGAACTCGGCGCCCATATCGTCGTCTATTCCGCCACCAAGCATATCGACGGCCAGGGCCGGTGCCTCGGCGGCGTGGTGCTCGCCGACAAGGCATGGATCGACGAGAACCTGCACGACTATTTCCGCCATACCGGCCCGGCCATGTCGCCGTTCAATGCCTGGACGCTTCTGAAGGGCATCGAGACGCTGCCGCTGCGCGTCAAGCAGCAGACTGAGAATGCGGCGAAGATCGCCGATTTCCTGGCAGAGCAGGGCAAGGTCGCCAAGGTGATCTATCCCGGCCGCAAGGATCACCCGCAGGCTGACATCATCGCCAAGCAGATGACCGGCGGCTCGACGCTCGTCTGCTTCGAGCTGAAGGGCGGCAAGGAGGCGGCCTTCTCGCTGCAGAACGCGCTTGAGATCATCAAGATCTCCAACAATCTCGGCGACAGCAAAAGCCTGATCACCCATCCGGCAACGACGACGCACAAGAACCTGACGGAAGAGGCGCGTGCCGAACTCGGCATTTCTCCGGGCACGGTGCGGCTTTCGGCCGGCATCGAGGATACGGACGACCTGATCGAGGATTTCGCGCAGGCGCTTTCCAAGGTTTCGGCCTGATCGACTGGAATAGCGGCCGGACTTCAATGAGGAGCCGGCCGCCGATCTGCGGGAACAAGTACCCGCGCGCCGGCGTTGCGAAGTAAAATTAACGCTGACGATTAGGCTTAACGATCGAAAACCATACGATGATCACCATTTGACCGCTGATCAACGTTCCGTTTCTTGACGGACGGGGCCTCTTTATAAGATACGGGTAACATATCTTGACTATGGTGCAAGGCATGTATCGCGCCCTCACAAGAGATATCGAAGTCGTGGTCGAACCGTTCTATCTGGAGGAGCAATCCGATCCGGAAGACGATCGCTATGTCTGGGGTTACCGGATCGTCATCAGCAACAATTCCGGCGTCGCCGTTCGCCTCATCAATCGCTACTGGAACATCACCGACCAGAACGGGGTGGTGGACGAGGTGACCGGCCCCGGCGTCGTCGGCGAACAGCCGCGGCTCAGCCCGGGCGACACCTACGAATATTCCTCCGGCTGTCCGCTCGACACGCCCTCAGGCCTGATGTTCGGCCATTACCAGATGGAAACGGATGAAGGCGAGCTATTCGACGTCGACATCCCCGCCTTCTCGCTTGATTCGCCGGGGTTGCTGCGCGTGCTGAACTGAGCGCCGGCCCCAAAGTGGATATGCCCGATTCACCCCCAGATGACATGCATCAGAGATCAAAAGGATCCGAGGCCGTCCGGGTATCCGGCTTTGCTTCGAACGGATCCTTTGATTGGGGCGTGGCTGGCCGCTGAGCGACTGCAGCGTTTACCGCCTTCTGGCAGGTGAGCATCTCATCCGTTGCCCTGACGGAATTTTTTAAACTCAGCGCAACAATCTGCTTTCCGTTGAAGGTGGCGCGAAAACCCAGTTTACGAGCGAACTCGGCAATGAGACTGGAATCCTTAAAATCGATCCATAATCCCTTGAAGCCATCAAGATCGAGAGCGCTCGCATTCGCCGTCCATTGAGAACGATCTAACGACAACTCGATGGGATATTGCTTTCCCACTTCCAAGGATTTCCAATTCGGATTTGCGATCACAATGTAAAAAGGGCTCTCCTTTTTTGTAAAATTAAAGCCCAGACGAAAAACGGTGCCGTCATCAAATGAAGTGAGAACAAAACAGCCGTTGCCCAAGGTCGGGTCGACAGCCACGGTCCAGCCGCCAACCTCTTTCCATTTGATTGTTTCGTCATCAGCCAGGACAATCCGTGGCATCGCAGCAATGAATGCGAATACAAAATACAAAAGCCGCATTGACGTCCCGCCCCCAGAACCAGTTGGGATAATAGGTGCACAGTGACTACTAAAAGTCGAGTCACTGTGCCGCTGCAATGCGCATCTTTTTCGCGCCAAGCGCGACTAATGTTATTCCGCCGGCTGAAGCTCGGCTGCTTCGAAGCGGTAGGTGGTCGAGCAGAATTCACAGGTGACGGATATCTCGCCGTTTTCCTGGCTGGCCTCGATCTCCTCGGCGGTGAACCCCTTCAGCACGTTGCCTATTTTTTCCCGCGAGCAGCTGCAGCGGTCGAAGACGGCGCGGGGCTCGAAGACGCGCACGCCGCGCTCGTGGAACAGGCGGAACAAGAGACGTTCGGTGCCGACCTGCGGATCGGTCAGCTCGTCGGCATCGATGGTCTCGACCAGCGAGCGCGCTTCGGTCCAGGCGTCATCCTCGCCATGCGGACGGTCGCCGTTATCGCCGTCGCCGCCGTGGAGATCAGGCTGGCGCATGCGCTCCGGTGCCTCCGGCAGGAACTGGGCGACGAGGCCGCCTGCCCGCCAACGATGGCGTGGCTTGCCGGCATCGTCACGATCGAAGAGTTCCGCCGCAGCCAGGCGCACCCGCGTCGGGATCTGCTCCGACTGGCGGAAATAGACCCCGGCGATCTCCTCGAGCGAAGTGCCGTCGAGGGCGACAATGCCCTGGTAAGGCTGCGCGAACTTGCCCTGGTCGATGGTGAAGGCGAGCACGCCCTTGCCGAGCAGCTGCTCCGGCTCGGTCTCGCCTGAGGCAATCGCCTGGTCGAGCAGCGCCCGGTCGAAACGGGCATAGGCACGCACGTTCTCCGGCGTCGAGAAATCGGCGACGAGCAGATCGACCGGGCCGTCGCCCTTGGTCTGCACGGTGAACTTGCCGTCGAACTTCAGCGAGGTGCCGAGCAGCACCGTCAGCACGACGACTTCGGCGAGCAGCCGGGCGACGGGCGCGGGATAATGATGGCGCTCGAGGATCGCATCGAGCATGGGGCCGAGCTGGACGGCGCGGCCGCGCACATCCAGACCCTCCACCTGAAAGGGGACGACATGATCATCGCCGGCGAAATCGAACTGGCCGAGGGCGGCTGCAGCTTCTGCCATGGCTTTACTCCTGGTTTCTGGAGCGGCGGCCAAAGTGTCCGGCGCTCGCGCAGTCGGGCCGCAAGCTTATGACTCGCAACATCCGATTATGGTTCAGATCGCGCCCAGGCACCAAGCAAGAATCGACTTCTGCGCATGAAGACGGTTTTCCGCTTCATCGAAGACCACGGATTGCGGGCCGTCGATCACCTCGTCCGTCACTTCCTCACCGCGATGCGCCGGCAGGCAATGCATGAACAATGCATCCTTGCCGGCCTTGGCCATCAAGGCCGCATTGACCTGATAAGGCTGGAAGACGTTGTGACCCCGGGCCCGATGTTCCTGATTCATGGAGACCCAGGTATCGGTCACCACGCAATCGGCACCTTCGACCGCACGGTCGGCATCATGGCAGAGCATGACTTCGGCGCCCTCATTGCGGGCCCAGTTCAGATAGTGATCCTTGGGCTCGGAACCAAGAGGCACGGCCATGTTCATGCGGTAGCCGAAGCGCGCAGCCCCTTCCACCAGCGAATGCAGCACATTGTTGCCGTCGCCGGTCCATGCGATCGTCTTGCCCTTGATCGGGCCGCGATGCTCCTCGAAGGTCATGATATCGGCCATGATCTGGCAGGGGTGGGTGTCGTCCGTCAGCGCATTGATCACAGGCACGGTCGCGTGCTCGGCGAGCTCCAAAAGCCTGGAATGCTCGGTGGTGCGGATCATGATCGCATCGACATAACGCGACAGCACCTTGGCGGTGTCGCCGATCGTCTCGGCGCGGCCGAGCTGCATTTCAGTACCGGAGAGAAACAGCGTTTCGCCGCCGAGCTGGCGCATGCCGACGTCGAAGGAGACGCGGGTGCGGGTCGACGGCTTCTCGAAGATCATCGCCAGCATCTTGCCGGCGAGCGGCTTGTCGCCCTTGCCGGATTTGAAGGCCTGCTTGCGGGCGAGCGCGTCGTTCATGATAGTTCTGAGGTCGGCCGAGGTGACGGCCGAAAGATCGAGGAAATGTTTAGGAGCCATGTTCTTACCTGTCGTGCGCCCGAAGGCGGCGATCCCTTCAAGCCGTCTTCTTGATCTTGGCGGCGCGGATGCTCTCGGCGGCGCGCTCGAGGCGCACGAGCCCCTCGCGGGCTTCTTCGGCAGTGACCACCAGCGGCGGAAGAAGGCGGATGACGTTGTCGCCGGCCGGCACGCCGAGCAGATGCGCGGCGCGGATCGCCTGCAGCAACTCGGCCGAGGGAACCGCAGCCTTGACGCCGAGCAGAAGCCCCTCGCCTCGGATATCCTCGATCACATCGGGATACCGATCCTTGAGCGAGGCCAGCCCCTGGCGGAAGACGAGCGCGACGTCGCGCACATGCTCAAGGAAGCCATCGGCGAGGATGACGTCGAGCACGGCACTGCCGACCGCCATGGCCAGCGGATTGCCGCCATAGGTCGAACCATGCGTGCCGGCCTTCATGCCGGAGGCAGCCTCGGCCGTGGCAAGGCAGGCGCCGAGCGGGAAACCGCCGCCGATGCCCTTGGCAACGGCCATGATATCGGGCGTGATGCCGGACCATTCATGGGCGAAGAGCTTGCCGGTGCGGCCGACGCCGGTCTGGACCTCGTCGAGGATCAGCAGCAGGCCGTTTTCGTCGCAGATCCGGCGAAGCGCCTTCATGAATTCGCCGGTGGCGGGGCGCACGCCGCCCTCGCCTTGCACCGGCTCGATCAGGATTGCGGCCGTCGCATCGGTAATGGCGGCGCGGACGGCCTCGATGTCGCCGAACGGCACCTGATCGAAACCCGGAGCCTTGGGGCCGAAACCTTCGAGATATTTCTCCTGACCGCCGGCGGCAATCGTCGCGAGCGTGCGCCCATGGAAGGCGCCCTCGAAGGTGATGATATGGAACCGCTCGGGATGGCCCTTGGAAAACTGGTAGCGGCGCGCGGTCTTGATGGCGCATTCGAGCGCCTCGGCGCCCGAATTGGTGAAGAACACCTTATCGGCGAAGGTAGCGTCCGTCAGGCGCTTGGCGAGGCGCTCCTGGCCGGGGATTTCATAGATGTTGGAGAGGTGCCAGACCTTGTCGGCCTGCTCCTTCAACGCCGCGACCACATGCGGGTTGCCATGGCCGACGGAGGTGACGGCGACACCGGCGCCGAAATCGAGATAACGCTCGCCGCTCTCGGTGATCAGCCATACGCCCTCGCCTCGCTCGAACCGCAGCGGGGCGCGAGAATAGGTGTCATAAAGCGGCGCGGCTTCAGCCATGGCGCGGGTCTCCCGTTCAATGTTCTCTTGCACGGACTCCGGCTAACAGAACCAGGTCCAAAAAATCAAAAATGCCGCCTTTCGGCGGCGAGCGGTACTATTTCCTTTTCGCGCTGCAATGTCAACAAAACTGCCGCCTTAGCCTATGCAGCAAGCTTGTGCAGCGGCACTTTCGGCCTTCAACAGGCATTATTGCAGAAATGCCACGCAGAGGCAGCAAGTTGGGGAAAACTTGAAATTCGATTCATCCGGATTCCCGCGACTCTTGTCACGGAGTCAGCCTCACACTAGGTTAAAGTTCAATTACTAGACTGCATGCGGCGGAACTAGTCACCAAAATTGATCAAGCGTTTCTTGTTTCGGAGGCTTCCGGGACAACGGTGAGGGATTCTGCCATCACCAACGCAAAAGGTGGAGACAGGGCATGAACTGGACAGACGAGCGGGTCGAGAAACTCAAGAAGCTTTGGGCCGAAGGACTGAGCGCCAGCCAGATTGCTGCGCAGCTTGGCGGCGTCAGCCGAAACGCCGTTATCGGCAAGGTGCACAGGCTCAGCCTTCCCGGCCGCGCCAAAGCCGGCGGCACGGCCACCGCGGCGCGCACGCCGAAGCGCCAGACGTCCGCGCCGCGCGCGCCGAATTACGCCTCCCGGATCACCACCCGCACCGTGACCCGTCAACAGGGCGCAACGATGCTGAAGGAAGAGATCGAGGTCGATGCCGTCGACGAAATGGAATATGTGCCGGCCGGCAATGTGGTCGTGCCGATTTCTCGCCGCCTCGGCCTGACGGAGCTCACCGAACGCACCTGCAAATGGCCGGTCGGCGACCCGCTCAAGGAAGATTTCCATTTCTGCGGCTGCGAGTCCCCCGACAATTCTCCCTATTGCAGCTATCATCAGAAGCTTGCCTATCAGCCGATCAACGAAAGGCGCCGGGCCGCGGCACGGGTCAGCTGAGAAGGCGACATCGCCGGACATAAAAAACGGGCCGAGCGGCCCGTTTTTTATGATTGGAGTGGAAGCGCTGGGGTTGCCCCTCATCCGGCTGCCGCCACCTTCTCCCCGCACGCGGGGCGAAGGGACATGCCGCAACCTCTCCGTTCCCCGCCGACCTTTCGCAGGGCACGTCCCCTCTCCCCGTCAGAACGGGGAGAGGGCTAGGGTGAGGGGCAAATCTTTGACTTTAGCAGCAGTAGAAACCCTCAGGCTTCCATCGAATAACCCGCGCCACGGACGGTGCGGATGACGTCCTGCATGTTGGAGAAGTTCAGCGCCTTGCGCAGGCGGCCGACATGGACGTCGACGGTGCGCTCGTCGACATAGATGTCGTGGCCCCAGACGCCGTCGAGCAGCTGCGAGCGGGAAAAGACCCGGCCCGGCGACGACATCAGGAATTCCAGCAGGCGAAACTCGGTCGGGCCGAGGCGGACTTCGCGGCTCTTGCGGTGGACGCGATGGGTTTCGCGGTCGAGCTCGATATCGCCGCATTTCAGCACCGAGGACAGCACCTCGGGACGGGCACGGCGCAGCATCGCCTTGACGCGAGCGACGAGCTCGGGGGTCGAGAAGGGCTTGACGACATAATCGTCGGCGCCGGTGGACAGTCCGCGCACACGCTCGCTCTCCTCGCCGCGCGCCGTCAGCATGATGATCGGCAGTCGCTCGGTTTCCGGCCGCATGCGCAGGCGCCGGCAGAGTTCGATGCCGGAGACGCCGGGCAGCATCCAGTCGAGGATGAGCAGGTCGGGCGTGCGCTCCTGAAGCCTGATTTCGGCCTCGTCGCCGCGCAGGATGGTATCGACCTCGAAGCCTTCGGCTTCGAGATTATAGCGAAGGAGCACGCTGAGGGCTTCCTCGTCTTCAACAACTGCGACTCTCGGGATCATGCGTGTCCGTCTCCTCGCGCACAAGCCTTAAACCGGGGTTCTAAGCAGGCGTCCTGCGCAAATTCAGAAATTGGCTGCGACCTCTTTGCGCGCCCCGAACGGGCGCGCACGCAATCTTGGAAGGATTATTCCGTCGCGGCGCCAACGGTGTTGGCGCTGTCATCCTTCGGACGATCGCCTTCCGGCTGGGCGCCTGTCGCCATGTAGTAGATCGTCTCGGCGATGTTGGTGGCATGGTCGCCGATGCGCTCGATGTTCTTGGCGCAGAAGAGCAGATGCGTGCAGCTCGTGATGTTGCGCGGATCTTCCATCATGTAGGTCAAGAGCTCGCGGAACAGCGAGGTGTACATGGCGTCGATCTCGTTGTCGCGTTCGCGGATGGCGGTCGCCTTGTCGGCAGCGCGTGTCGTATAGACGTCGAGCACTTCCTTGAGCTGGACAAGCGCCAGCTCGGAGAGATGCTCGAGACCGCGGGCGAGCTTGCGGGGAACGCCGGTGCTCTGCACGGCGATGACGCGCTTGGCGGTGTTCTTGCCGAGGTCGCCGACGCGTTCGAGATCGGCGGCGATGCGGATCGAACCCATGATTTCGCGCAGGTCCGCGGCCATCGGCTGCCGGCGGGCGATGGTGACGATCGCCTTGTCGCCGATTTCGCGCTCGGTGTGATCGAGGATCACGTCGTCTGAGATGACCTTCTGCGCCAGCGCGGTATCGCCGTTGACCAGCGCCCGGACGGATTCGGCGACCATCTGTTCGGCCAGGCCGCCCATTTCGGAAATCCGCCTGGACAGGAACTTCAGATCATCATCATAGGCAGAATAAATATGTGTCGATGCCATGGGGCTTTGTCCTCGAATAAGGGGAAGGCTTCGGATGGCCGTGATCAGCCGAAGCGACCCATGATGTAGTCCTGGGTACGGGGATCGTCCGGATTGGTGAACATCTTGTCGGTGTCGTTCTCCTCGACAAGATTGCCGAGGTGGAACATGGCGGTGCGCTGCGAGACGCGCGCGGCCTGCTGCATGGAGTGGGTGACGATGACGATCGTATAGTTTTCGCGCAGTTCGTGGATCAGCTCCTCGACCTTGGCGGTGGCGATCGGGTCAAGGGCCGAGCAGGGCTCGTCCATCAGGATGACTTCCGGGCTGACGGCAACGGCGCGGGCAATGCACAGGCGCTGCTGCTGACCGCCGGAGAGGCCCGTGCCGGATTCGTGCACGCGGTCCTTGACCTCGTTCCAGAGCCCGGCGCGCTGCAGGCTGCTCTCGACGATCTGGTCGAGATCGGCCTTCGACTTGGCGAGACCGTGGATGCGGGGGCCGTAGGAGACGTTTTCATAGATCGACTTCGGGAACGGGTTCGGCTTCTGGAAAACCATGCCGACGCGGGCGCGAAGTTCGACGACGTCGATATCCGGATCATAGATATCGTCGCTGTCGAGCGTAATCTTGCCGGTGACGCGGCACCCCTCGATCGTGTCGTTCATGCGGTTCAGGCTTCGCAGGAAGGTCGACTTGCCGCAGCCCGAGGGGCCGATCAGGGCGGTTACGGTGTTTTCGCGGATGTTCAGGTTCACGTCGAAAAGCGCGCGCTTCTCGCCGTAGTATACGGAGACATCCTGTCCGATCATTTTATACGGGACGTTGCTCATCTTCTGATCCAGCGCCTTTTCAACTGCAGCTTCCGTCAGCATGTTCATGATGTTTGACTCCGTTTACCAGCGGCGCTCGAAGCGACGACGCAAGAGGATGGCGCCCATGTTCATGACGACCAGGAACAGGAGCAGGACGATGATGGCACCCGAAGTACGCTCCACGAAGGCACGTTCGGCCTCGTTCGCCCACATATAGACCTGCACGGGCAAGGCCGTCGAGGGCTCGAGCGGTGTCGCGGGCGCATTGGCGACGAAGGCGACCATGCCGATCAAGAGCAGCGGCGCGGTTTCGCCGAGCGCGTGCGCCAGGCCGATGATCGTGCCGGTGAGGATGCCGGGCATGGCAAGCGGCAGGACGTGGTGGAACACCATCTGCATCTTCGAGGCGCCGAGGCCGAGAGCTGCAGCGCGGATCGAAGGCGGCACGGCACGCAGGGCCGCGCGGGTAGCGATGATGATCGTCGGCAGGGTCATCAGCGTCAGCACCAGGCCGCCCACCAGAGAAGCCGAGCGCGGCAGGCCGATGAAGTTGATGAAGACGGAAAGGCCGAGCAGACCGTAGACGATCGACGGGACGGCTGCGAGGTTGTTGATGTTGACCTCGATCAGGTCCGTCAGCCTGTTCTTCGGCGCAAACTCCTCGAGATAGATCGAGGCGGCGACGCCGATCGGCAGCGACAGAACCAGCACGATCAGCATCAGGTAGAGCGAGCCGATGAGCGCGACGCCGAGTCCGGCGGCCTCCGGGCGGCTGGAATTGCCGTTGACGAAGAGACCGGTGTTGAACTGCTTCTGGAGAGTGCCGCTCGCCTTCAGCTGGTTCATCCAGTTGACCTGCTTGTCGTTGACCTTGCGGTTCTTCTCATCGACGGAAAGATCGATCTGGCCCTTGTTGGCGCTGTCGATATTGGCATCGGCGAGCAGGGTGACATTGACCGTCTTGCCGATGATCGAGGGATCGGTGACAACCAGATCGCGCAGCTGGATCGGCGCGCTCTTGGAGAGCATGGCGGTTGCATCGCGCGCATCCGGACGGCTCGATGCATTGATGTTCAGCTGCTTGACGATCGCGTCGCGCAGCAGAACCGGATAGTTGGCGGCAATCAGCACCGAAGGATCGGTTGCCCGCTTGCCGTTCGGATCGATCGTCTTTTCGGCGAATTCGATCGGCAGGGTGATCGTCGTCTGCTGGAAGGCGGTGTAACCTTTGCCGATCACCGTCCACAGCAGGACGAAGAGGAAGATAAGGCCGAAGGCGATGGCGGCGATACCGTAGGCCTGGAACCGGCGCTCGGCGGCATAGCGGCGCTTGATGCCGATATCACGGCGGGCCGGCGCTTTGGAAACGGTGGCACCGATGGCGGGAGAAACAATATTCGTCATTCGTACTGCTCCCGGTATTTGCGCACGATGTAGAGCGCATAGATGTTGAGGCAAAGCGTGATGCAGAACAGCGTGATGCCAAGCGCGAAGGCAACCAGCGTCTGCGGCGAGGTGAACTCAAGGTCGCCCGTCAGCTGGTTGACGATCTTGACGGTCACCGTGGTCATCGGCTCGAAAGGGTTGATCTGAATGCGGGCGGCGACACCCGCGGCCAACACGACGATCATGGTCTCGCCGATGGCGCGCGAGGCGGTCATCAGCAGCGCGCCGACGATGCCGGGAAGCGCGGCCGGCAGGACCACCTTCTTGATGGTTTCGGAGCGTGTGGCGCCGAGACCGAGCGAGCCATCACGCAGTGCCCGCGGCACGGCGGTGATGATGTCGTCCGACAGCGAGGAGACGTAGGGGATCAACATGATGCCCATGACGATACCGGCCGTCAGAACGCTCTGCGCCTGGATGAAATTGGTGTAGCTGCCGGAGAGCAGGCCGCTGATCTGTGCGGAGAAATCGCGCAGGAACGGACCGACGGTGACGAGCGCGAAGAAGCCGTAGACGATCGTCGGGATGCCGGCCAGCACTTCGAGAAGAGGCTTGGAGACGGAACGCAGCTTCGGCGAGGCGTATTCGGCCATATAGATGGCGGCGAAGAGGCCGACCGGAACCGCGACCAGCATGGCGACGAGGCCGATATAGAGCGTGCCGAGTAGGAGCGGGATCAGGCCGAACTGGCCGAAGGAGGAGCTGCCGGCGCCGGCAAAGCGCGGATCCCAGACGGTGCCGAAGAAGAATTCGCCGGCGGGAACGACGGCAAAGAAGCGGGCGGCTTCCGACAGCATGGACAACACGATGCCGACCGTCGTCAGGATGGCGATCGAGGAGGCGAGCAGCAGGCCCCAGAGCATGACGCGCTCGACGCGGTTGCGGGCGCGGAAGCGCGGCGCGATGGCGCGTAGCGCATAAAGGGCGCCGGCAACGGCCAGAATGAAGACAATCGCCGTCATGGCGAGGCGGCTCGTCATGCTCATGGAATTCAGCGTCTTGGCGGCCTCGACCATGTAAGGCTGCGGCTGGCCGGCGAGCGGCACGCCCTTTTCGCTGAGCTTGGCCTGCAGGGCGGCCGGATCGTTTGCCACCGCGGCGGCTTCGTCCGATGTCAGCATCGTCAGCCCGCGCGCGACCGTCGCCACCATCGAATAGCTCAGATCCTGTTCGACTGCGGCCTGAGCCTTGACGTCAGCAGGGAAAGCTCCCCGAACCGAGGACTGGATGATGCCGGGGCTGACGGAGAGCCAGACGCAGAGGACGATGAGGGCGGGAAGAACCGTCCAGATCGCGGCATAGGCGCCGTAATAGGCCGGCCGGGAATGCAGTGCGGAGGACCTGCCTCCGGCAAGGGCCGTGGCACGGCTGCGCGCGACCAGATAGGCGGCGGCGCCGATCACCACAAGGCACAGAAGTATGACGGATGTGCTCATTCGTTACGTCCCCAGGCCCGTGGCCCCCAAAAAGCGCGGCGGCTTCATCAGCCTGCCTTCGGCTTCCAATCATGGAGAAGGAATTCAACCCTGCAGCGGAAAGACCGCCACGCAGGGACATTAACGATGCCGGCGCGGGCTTTGAAGCACCGCGCCGGCAAAATCATTACATGGACTTGCCGGCTTCGACGTCCTTGCGGATCGCATCACGCTCGGCATCCGGAGCGGCAACGAGGCCGTATTCAGCCAGCGGGCCGTCGGGGCCGATCATCTGGTCGGATACGAAGAAGTTGACATATTCCTTCAGGCCCGGAACGGCGCCGAGATGTGCCTTCTTGACATAGAAGAACAGCGGGCGGGAAACCGGATAGGTGCCGTTGGCGATCGTTTCGGTGGATGGAACGATACCGTTCACGCTGGCGACCTTGAGCTTGTCGGCGTTGTTTTCATAGAAGGAAAGGCCAAATACGCCGACGCCGGTCTTGTTGGCGGCGATGCGTGCGAGGGTTTCCGGATAGTCGCCGTCGATGTCGACTGCAGCGCCGTCCTTGCGGACTGCGACGCAAGCCTTGGTCTGGGCAGCCTTGTCGGTGATTTCCTTGGCGATAACGTCGAGAGCGCCCGAAGCCTTGCAGCCGGCGGCAAGAACGTTCTGTTCGAAGACTTCGCGGGTGCCGTGCTTTTCGCCCGGGATATAGGCGGCGATATCAACGGCCGGGAGCTTCGGGTTGACTTCCGACCACTTCTTGTAGGGGTTGGCGACGAGCTTGCCGTCGACGACGACCTGGGCAGCGAGGGCCTTGTAGATGTCGGCCGGAACGTAAGCGACATCCGGGTTGGACGAGTCGGTTGCGAAGACGATGCCGTCATAACCGATCTTGACTTCCTGGATGTCGGTTACGCCGGCGGCCTTGCAGGCTTCGGCTTCATTCTTGTTGATCGGACGCGAGGCGTTGGCGATGTCGATGGTGTCTTCACCAACGCCCTTGCAGAATTCCTTCAGACCAGCGCCCGTGCCGCCGGATTCGACGACCGGCGTCTTGAAGTTGGTGAAGGTCTCGCCGAAGGACTCGGCAACGATCTTGGCGTAAGGCAGGACGGTGGACGAACCAGCGATCTGGATCTGGTCGCGAGCGACGGCTGCGCCAGCGAAAGCGGCAGTTGCAGCGAGCGCGGCAACGGTGAGCTTGAAGGTGTTCATTAGAAATCTCCCGCATTGGGCTTGTGTGAGTGCGGCCTATAGAGAGGCCCTCGCATGCCTTTTTTCATCGGCGGGACTCTCTTAACGCTGTAAGCACCGTCCTTTTATGTCAAATCCGTGAAACATTTGTGACAGGTTAAGCTTCTGTTTTATAACGATAAATTTTATGGATGCCGCTCCAAAGTGCCGACGATCGGGAAAGTTTGGATCCGAGCTCGACCTTGCATTGCAAGTTTACCGCACGTGGCCCGGCGGTTGCGGAAAGGCATCCTGGCCCTTCCCGTTCTTTCATTCAGGTCCGCCCGTGGGATCTGCCCCTCATCCGCCTGCCGGCACCTTCTCCCCGTTTTGACGGGGAGAAGGGGATATGCCGCGACCTCTCCGTCCCGCCCAAAACTCTCGACAGGGCACGTCCCCTCTCCCCTTCATTACGGGGAGAGGGTTAGGGTGAGGGGCAATCGCACGGCACGCCATCGTTATTCACGCACGGCTGGAAAGAACCGCAAATCCATTGCCTCGACGCGTTCGACCAGCCGCCCGTCGCAGATCGCAACGATCGTCTCCAGCACGGATGGCAGCGCGCTCAGTACATCTACATTCCAGAAACGAACCACCGACCAGCCATTGCCGGTCATGAAGGCATCCCGGATTCCATCCCGTCGGCTGTCCGCATGCTGGCTGCCGTCGATCTCGACGACAAGCCGCAATTCACGACAGGCGAAATCTGCGAAATAAGGGCCGATCGGCAACTGCCGGACAAACTTGTGTCCGTTGAGCCGGCGGTCGCGCAGTTCCTTCCATAATTTGTCCTCTGCGTCGTTATCCGACTGGCGCAGGGATCGCGCTCGTGCTGTGGTTTTGGGCTTGGGGCCTCTCATTGACGTTTTCCTTGTGACTCGCCCCTCATCCGGCTGCCGCCACCTTCTCCCCGCTCGCGGGGCGAAGGGGATATGCCGCAACCTCTCGGCTCCCCGCGAGCCTCTCGCATGGCACGTCCCCTCTCCCCGTGATTACGGGGAGAGGGTTAGGGTGAGGGGCAGCGTCCGCGGTACGCATCGCTTATCGCTCGCGTCGCGTACCACGCTAGAACCGCACCGTAAAATCGGTGCCCTTGCCTACCTCGGACTTGACGATCAGCCGGGCGCGGTGGCGGGTGAGGATATGTTTGACGATGGCAAGGCCGAGGCCGGTGCCTTTCTTCGAGCGGCTGTCCTCGATGCTGACGCGGTAGAAGCGCTCCGTCAGACGCGGCACGTGCTCGGCCGGGATGCCCGGACCCTTGTCGATGATGCTGACCTCCACCGGGGCGCCGGCGCCGTTCTTCAGCCAGACGTCGACGATCTTGCCTTCCTGACCATATTTGCAGGCATTCTCGATCAGGTTCTCGAAGACCTGGACAAGCTCGTCGCGATCCCCCAGCACCTCCACCTTGCCATCCGGCAGATGCAGGTCGATATCGACGCCGACATCCCTGGCGAGCGGCACCAGCGAGTCGCGGACATGGCCGAGCAGCGGCACCAGATCGACCTTCTCATCCGGCGCGATATGCGATTTCAGCTCCAGGCGTGAGAGCGACAGCAGATCATCGACCAGCCGGCTCATGCGGGTGGTCTGATCGAGCATGATGCCCAGAAACTGTGCCTGCGCCTTCTGATCGTTCTTCGCCGGCCCCTGGATCGTTTCGATGAAGCCGCGCAATGAAGCAAGCGGCGTGCGCAGCTCATGGCTGGCATTGGCGACGAAATCCGACCGCATGCGGTCGATGCGGCGGACCTCAGATATATCGCGGAAGGAGAGGATGAAAAACCGCTCCCGCTGGCCCTCGGCCTGGAATTCGACAGGCGCGCTGCGGACGATATAGACGCGTTCGGACGGCAGCCGCTCGGCATGCTCGATCTGGTTCGGCGCGTTGGTGGCGATGGTTTCGCGCACCATGTCGAGCACGCCGGGCGAGCGCAGCCGGGCCGACATATGGGCGCCGAGCGCCACCTCACCGAAGGCCTTTTCGGCGGCAGGGTTCTGGAACAGCACCGAGGCGTCGTCCGACAGCACCATGGCGGGAATATCGAGCCCGGCAAGCGTGGCGGAAACGTCAGGCAGGCGGCTTGGCGGTGCTTGCGGCTCCGCTGCCGCCGGCTCGACGGGTTCCGCCTTGACGACAGGCGCCTCCTTGAACAGCGCGGTCAAGATCATGACGAGAAGGAGAACGAGCACCACCCACTTGTTCATCCCGGCGGCAAGGGCGGCAAGCGCGCTGAGGATGGCCGCAAGCAGCACCGGACGTTCGCGCCGGATGCGCGCCAGCAGGCTTTTTCTCCAGGGGGTTTCGTCTTGCAAGTGGGCCTCGAGGCGTCGATTCGTTTTCTCTATATTGAACTCTGCCTGATAGCGGCAATTCATGACAGAAGTTTTCGGCTGGCGCCGGTCAAGCGAAAGACTTCAGCGCAGGCTCGGGAAAAATCACCGGCCAAAAGCGAAAGATTTGATTTTCAACGGCAAATATGTTCGCCTACGGCAAGAGGACCACCAGCGCAGGAGGAGCATATGGGCGAGACTGTCGAAAGCAGGGCGGTGGAGCTCGATATCCGCGGCAAGAAACGCATCTTCGACGTCGATGATCCGGTCCTGCCGGACTGGGTGGAGGAAAACGCCCTCGAGTCCGGCGGGTTTCCCTACAAGAAGAAGCTCAACGAGGAGGACTATCTGGAGCAGCTGGAAAAACTGCAGGTGGAACTCGTCAAGGTGCAGTTCTGGCTTCAGGCGACCGGCAAGCGGGTGATGGCGCTGTTCGAGGGGCGGGACGCGGCCGGCAAGGGCGGCGCCATTTCGGCCTCGTCGGCGCATATGAACCCGCGCCTTGCGCGTGTCGTCGCACTCGCCAAGCCGACCGAGCGCGAGCAGGGGCAATGGTATTTCCAGCGTTATGTCGCGCAATTCCCGACCGCGGGCGAATTCGTGCTGTTCGACCGCTCCTGGTACAACCGCGCCGGCGTCGAACCGGTCATGGGCTTCTGCACGCCGCAGCAATATGAAGGTTTCCTCAAGCAGGCGCCGCAGCTCGAAAAGATCATTGCCCATGAGGGTATCTTCTTCTTCAAGTTCTATCTCGATATCGGCCGCGAGATGCAGCTCAAGCGTTTCCATGATCGCAGGCACGATCCGCTGAAAGTCTGGAAGCTGTCATCGATGGATGTCGCGGCGCTGACGAAGTGGGGCGATTACAGCCAAAAGCGCGATCGCATGCTCAAGGAAACCCATAGCGATTTCGCGCCATGGACCGTCATCCGCGCCAATGACAAGCGGCGTGCGCGTCTGCAGCTCATCCGTCACATGCTCGACAGGATCGACTATGACGGCAAGGACAAAGCGGCACTCGGCGAGATCGACGAGGAGATCATCGGTTCGGGGCCTGGATTCCTGAAATAGGTCACCGGCCGCTGGATAAGAGGCGTCACCGCCCCGGCAGGATGCGGATCGCGAAAAGGTTGATGCCACGCGCCTTGCCATCGAGATCGCTGTTGACGACTAGCGTGCCGGGCGAATTCGGGGCGAGCGAGCGGTCGAAGCTCACTTGCAGCAGCGCATCCGACTTTTCGCGGGTGACGCTGAAGCGATGGCGGGCGCAATTGCCGAGCGACTGGAAATTGCATTCGACCGCCACCTGGGTCGGCTCATCGGTGGTCGATTGCAGCGTCAGCGCGATGGTTGAGGATTTGCCGGCGAGCTGCTGCAGTACAGAGGCGGGAACACTGACCGAAATATTGCCGTCAGCCGCACCGCTTTCGGAAATCAGGCGCACGGCCGGCCCGTCATTCTCGGTGATCTTTTCGGTGCGCGCCCGCGGGCCGCTTTTGATCTTGTCGGCCTCGTCCGGCTTGAACACCGGGATCCAATCAGCCGAAAAACTATTCTGCGGATCGATGGTCACCGGCTGATCGGTGTGGGTAGCCGCATTATCGGCGCTATCGTCATCGCCGGTGAAATCCTCCGGCTGGGTGCTGGCCGGCGGATTGGCGACGCTGGTGTCGCGCTCGGCCGCCGTCAGGAGCAGGCCCGACGTATAGGCCCACCAGGCGCCGATGCCGATGAAAGCCAGCAGGACGCACCAGACGAGAAGCCTCGAGAAGAACTTGCGAGGCTTGCGGCGGCCGGCCGCCCGCTCCGGACGGAAATCCATGTTGGCGGCGCGCTGACCGCGCGCGAGCCGCTCGTCGCCGACCGGGGCGGCTGCGAGATGATCGGCATTGCTCGCATGCACGTCGTCGAGGCGCGACTCGTCGCTGCTGCGGTGCATGATGACTTCGGGCGCGCGGGTCTCGCCTGCCGCCACCGGACTGTCGATCAAGCTGTCGATATCGGCCACATCCCCTCGGCGAACCGGCGGCGCCGGCATGTCGACGACCGGCGGCACCGGCACTTCAGGCGGTCTCTGGCGCGGGTGAAGCCGCTCGCGCTCCTCGCTTTCGATGGCGTGGATGGTGGTTTCCAGGCGATGGCGGTGATGGGCGACGGCATCGGCATCGGTGATATCCTGCTTGCGCAGGCCGGCTTCCAGCGCCTGCCGGGCTGACTGGTAGATCCTCGCTCGAACCTCCGGATTGTCGCGATCGGCATTTTCGAGCGCTGTTCTGATGGCCGTTTCTAATCCGCTCACGTCAAGTCCTTCACTTCGAACCCGGCATCGGACTGTCGTCCCCGCCGTTCTCCATCAAAATTCGGTAGCGGCAAGCGCGGCAAACCGCAAGCCTTGCAGCCCGCCCGCCGCTGATCGGCAGCGATAATCGCCAGCTTTTGCGGCTCGCGGGGCTTACCTTGCCCGCCATCTCCGCCTGATATATCGGCGTGAAATCGACGAAGACGTGGCGGCTGCTCTTTTATCGGCATTTCTTCTCTGTTATCAGTTTGACGTTTTCGTAAACGTCAATGCGAGCGGTAAACCATGGCCCTCCCCCCGATCCTCAAGGACAAACTCAGACTGCCGGTGATCGGCTCACCGCTCTTCATCATCTCGCATCCGGCGCTGACCCTGGCGCAATGCAAGGCGGGCGTCGTCGGCGCCTTTCCGGCGCTGAACGCCCGGCCGGAAAGCCAGCTCGACGAATGGCTGGCCGAGATCACCGAGGAGCTCGCCCGCCACGATGCCACCCATCCGCAACGGCCGGCCGCACCCTTTGCCGTCAACCAGATCGTCCACATGTCGAACAAGCGGCTGGAGCACGACCTCTCGCTCTGCGTCAAATACAAGGTGCCGATCGTCATCTCCTCGCTCGGCGCCGTGCCCGAGGTCAACGCCGCCGTGCATTCCTATGGCGGCATCGTGCTGCACGACATTATCAACAACCGCCACGCCCATTCGGCGATCCGCAAGGGCGCGGACGGGCTGATCGCGGTGGCTTCAGGCGCCGGCGGCCATGCCGGGACGCTGTCGCCCTTCGCGCTCGTCCAGGAAATCCGCGAATGGTTCGACGGGCCACTGCTGCTTGCCGGCGCAATCGCGACCGGCGGCGCCATTCTGGCCGCAGAAGCGATGGGCGCCGACATGGCCTATATCGGCTCGCCCTTCATCGCAACAGAAGAGGCGCGCGCCGCGCCCGCCTACAAGCAGGCGATCGTCGACGGCGCAGCCAGCGACATCGTCTACTCCAACTATTTCACCGGCGTGCACGGCAACTATCTCAAGCCCTCGATCATCGCCGCCGGCATGGATCCCGACAACCTGCCCGTCGCCGGCCCCTCCAAGATGGATTTCGACCAGGCGACCGGCGGCGCCAAGGCCTGGAAGGACATATGGGGCAGCGGCCAGGGCATCGGCGCCGTCAAGGCGGTGGAGCCGGTGGCAAATCTCGTCGACCGGCTGGAGGCCGAATACAGGGCCGCCCGCGCCCGCCTCTCGCTCTGAGGGTCTTCCACCCCCCCTCCCCTCTTTTTTGCCAAAGGCATGACAGGGTGCTTGAAATCTTCAAACAATGCCTGTATCAGCGCCATGCAAATCGCAGGCCGCACGCTTCGGCCGCCAAATGCCGCTTTAGCTCAGTCGGTAGAGCACATCATTCGTAATGATGGGGTCACGTGTTCGAGTCACGTAAGCGGCACCAAAATCTTCAAGAAAAACAAGCATATATTGTTTCAGGTGTGAAACGTCTCCTCTAATAGAGCGTCCTGGGGGAAAATCTGGGGGAAAGTCGGCTTTCCGTTTCCCCGGCGTTCTGTCATTCTTCCCCCATGCCCGTTACCTCGAAAAGAACGCCGTCATCCGATCCGCACCGCTCCTTGCGGGCGGTGACGGTCGCGAATCCGTACTACACCCATGCGCATGACGGCGATGCGAGCAACCCTCGTACCGTACCGGCGATCATCAACATCAAGGAAAGCGCCATCACCATGTTGGCCTCACGCGGCCGGATAGACGCGGCTCAGCTCGCCGCAGCGACGAGGTTCCGCGCCTTGTGGGAAGCGATGTGCCGGAGCACGCGGGCGATCGACTACGGTCGCGAGCCGGTAGATGGCGGCGGTATTGCGGACCCGATCGGTCACCGGCAGATGCTTGCGGCCGAGGAGCTTCGTCGGGTTCGACCTCTGCTTGGCGAGAACGGGTACTGGCTGGTGTCGCGGATTTGTGGCGAGGGCTATTCTCTCGGTGAGATCGTCGGCCCAGGTAGCAGCAAGCGGACCAAGCTGAAAGCCGCCCGCGACCTCCGCGAATACCTCGATCTGCTCTGCGAATTCTGGAACCTGTCCACCCGGCGCTGATGCGTGGAGCCCATCAGCGGCATTCCGGGCACCTTCTCCCTGTATTCGATGGGTTGGCAAGTTTTGGTTGCCGTGGCATCATGTCGACAGGTCTCAAGATGCGGACCGAGTTCCGGCGCCGACCTGATCCGAGGCGCCGGGGCGTCGAGAGTGAGGGACACCTCTCTCCGATTGTTGCGGTGAGGCATCACAAAGCTACTGGTAGGACGGCCCGACGAGCGTGATCAGGGGACGGCCACTGCCTTCTCTCAAACTCAACACTTGAGGAGGCTTTGGTATGTCCAAAGATAACCCCACCACAGAACTGTCAGTTTTTGCTGCTGCCCTCAGTCAGACGGCGCTCGAATGTGCCCAGAACTCCGTGATCCGGGTCGGGTATGGCCGGGGGTTCTTGGCGCAAACGGTCGATAGTCCAGTCATCATCACCTGCGCCCATTGCCTACCGCATATGCCGCCTGCCATCGGAGACATAATGATGACCGAGGAGAAGACCTATCCCCGCCTAGTCGGCGCGCTCGGGGATGAGCAATCGATCACGGTGGAATGCCTGTTTGCCGATCCGGTAGCCGACGTTGCAGTGCTTGGCGAACCAGACAGCGACATTTTATGGAAGGAAGCCGAAGCCTATCACGCTTTCGTTGAGGCCCGGGAGGGCTTGCCTATTGCCCTCGAACAGAACCCGGCATTGAACGGGGTGCAAGAACGCATGGGCGCATGGTTGTCACTCGACGACAGATGGGTTTACTGCGGTTTGGCCGTTGCCGCCCAGCGGGTTTTGACTAGCGAACGAGCCAAGGCCGGGATGAGCGGAAGCCCGATCATCCTCGATACGGTGCGTAGAACCGTCGTCGGCGTGGTCTCGAACACCGAGTTTCACCCGCGACTGGTCACAGCATTGCCCGCTTGGCTCTTGCGGAAACTCGTACTGCGCTGATCACCGAGCGGTTGGCAAGGCGGCGCTGATGCTCCGCCTTGCCTCTCACGGGGCCGCCAGCGCGTTTCGTCGGCAAGGCCGGGGGAATAGCTCCGTGCGCCTAACATCGCGCGTTGCCGGCGCCCAGGAACTGTTCAAGTATCGGCGCGACGAGGGCGGATTCCAAGGCTGGCTTGAAAGCCGATTGCCAAACATTCCTCGCCGGTCGGCTTATCAGGCGATCGAAATATTCAGAAGTTTGAACGAGGAAATGTGTGCAAGCTTTGCACACTTAAAACCAGCCGCCATTGCCGAGGTGGCCAAGGCCGAAGCCGGGCATTCAGGCTCTGATCGGAGCGCGTCGAAGCGGGAACTTTATGGCGGGTGTCCGGAGTGCTATGGCGACAAATACGAAAGCCTTGCGCATTTAACCCGCAAAGCAAGCTATGCGCTGGGGCCGGCCCCCATCGAGACCGTTACGGATAAAAACTTGTGCTTTTTTGGGAAGTCATTTATCCGTAACACATGGCCAATCCACACTGCCAGAGCTGCAGCCGCGTCTATGCTGCCGACGAGCCGTCTTACTGGGTGCGCCTCGGCAACGGTTCCTATCTCGGTTTTCCCAGGCAGTTCACCGGGTACGTATGCGAGAGGTGCCTTGGTCGTTTCGGCGCTTACAAAAAATGGCAACCGGTGAGGCCATGCGAGCACTGCAACCGGCCGGTTTTCTATGAGCAGAGTTTTGCGGGAAGGCGTTACCGCCCCCCGAAGCATCTCGTGTGCTCTGACGCCTGTAAGAGCGCTGTTTATTATGCCGTCGCCAGAGCGCGGAAAACGAGACAGCGGAAACCGGAAGTCTGTCCGTGCGGTAAAACATTCATTCCAACACGTGCGGACGCGAAATTCTGCACTAGCGCGTGCAAACAACGTGCTTACCGCTCACGCCGGTCTGACCGGCGAGACTTCTTCACTAAGTGAAGATGTGACTTCCCGCACTGAATGCGGGATGTCTTCTCCGAATCCAGATCGTGTTTTGCCGGCATCGGGGCTCTTCGAGGACTTCTCCTTGAAGGCTACGGGTGAATCGATTACATATTGCGTGCCGGGAGTGCGTCACCTTGCACGATGGGGTTAAGGCCCCACCCGGCGTCCTCGTTTCTTACACCACCGGACCCGTCCATCCGGCTTTTGGAAACCTGCAAATCCCGAATCCATCAATTTTGCCATCCGGGCTCGTCCTGAACGCAGGCTTGATCGCGTCGAACCAAGTCTCGTCGCCTGACTCGAATCTCCGCCAAATAGCGCCCGCGACCATATCTGCAAATTGAACACCTACACTCATGTGGGATGGAGCGAGGAACAGTCCCTCGACGAGATTTGGATAGTTTGAGGTGTAGGACGTGTCGGCCTCACCTCGATTCGTTTGAAGGGTAGGATCAGAAAATGCGGCCCATGGGCCGTATCTCTTAGCCGTTCATCGTCGCCATTACGGCGGCAAATACGAACCATGGTTCGCACCTTGGAGCCGTTCTCCGTAGACAACCCACTCCAGCGGGCCATCAGCTCTGGCGCGGCAGATATCGCGACCAACCGAAGCGGGATTGAAGCAAGAAAACGGCCGCCCGGAGACCGATGTCGCCCCGGCCGGCGGCAAGCTCATAGAGCCGCAGCACAAGCGCGCATTCGAACTTCGATGCTCCTCGACGTAGCTCCGGCGCGTAACGCAATCTCAGCGTTTTCCCGGAAATGCCGAGGACGTAGCAGATTTCGGACTGCCGCGCTCCCTGAGAAGCCAACAGTTCAACGGCACGGCGGTCAGTTGGACTAGGGCTATGCGGTGGACGTCCGGGGGTCGTTTTAGCCATTTCCATCTACGGGCGGGAAAAACCTATCATGCAGTTTTGGCCGCCAGAAAAAAAATCTACAAATGAGAGGCGCGCGGGTCTTTTGACGGCGGCCATTTTGGCTTTGGTCAGCCCCCCCCTAACGAGGGTAGGTGCTGTTAGAATTTGTTCACGTCTGGCCTCTCGCGAACTCCGTGAAGCATTGCTATTGTCGGCACTGACGCCAACGGCGTAGATGCGGCTCGTCACCGCCGGACAGGCTCGCCACTTGTCTTTCACCGATGCTCAACGTTTTGGAGACCCTAATGATCATCCAATACAAGCTGGTTGGCGAGAATGACCTTATCGAGGTTACTCGGATGAGCCAGCTATCCTTCCTGTTTGCGGAACCTACCACTTCAACACTCTACACGCTGGACCGTGAAGATGTCGAAGAGGGGCTTCTTTGCGATTATGATCAGTTGCTTTCGCTTTTGATCTAACAGCGATTACTGTGCCCGGAGGATAAAAACTCTGGGCACAACCTGTCGGAAACCCCGAGTATCACAGCCGCCTGAGCAGCAACCACCCTAATTGGCGCCATTCCACCGACAAGTCCTCGAAGGCGTCCTCCTCGACCATCATGGGCAACGGGATCGACCAGAAGATCGTTTCATCGTCGGCTCCCCAAGCGTAAAAGCCGACATTCCTGCCGCTTTCGCAAAGCGTAACATCGATCTGCTCGACCTCATCGACCGTCATCATGCTGCCGGCCCCGAGCGTGCCGCGATACGGACAACCGGCCGGCTCTTTGTCGTGCCGGCCTGAGCTTCAAGAAGCGTGATGCGGCTTTCCAACTGCTCGATCCGAGCGGCCATGGGAGACAGGGTCCGTTCGAGATAATCCGTCACGATAGCGACGACTTCCTTGCCGAAAGCCTCTCCATCAAAGGTCTTCATCTGCATGACCCTCCTCAGCCCGAGACTACCGGGGGCCACTCGACACCCGTCAGGACGGCAATCGCATCAGGCGTGCCGGCAGCGACACCGAACAGGGCGCTCACTTTGATCGCCACGGCGTTGGTTTGCCACAAGCTGACAAGGTTCGTGGCTGTCGGCGTGACCGCGCTATTCGTCGGAGCATCGTTCATTTCGAGGGCGGCATGGCGTGAAATGTCGATCCCGAGGCTCTCGATGTCCGCGAGGATGCGGTCGCCGTCGAGGAGAATGAGCGTGCCGGGGCTGACGCCGGCCGAGACGGCGAAAGGCAAGTTCAAGAACTCCGAAACGCCTTCCGGTGAGGCGCTTCCTCGGCCGTCATTGAGCAAGGCAATGCTGTTCGCGGTATCGGGCGAGGCGATCCAGCAGAGCCGGCCTTCCCCGCTGTTGACCGCGTCCAACAGCCGCTTCAGGTCGGCGGCATGATTGTCGGTGGCGGCGAACGACGGTGTGGTGGATGTGATGAGCGTGCTGAGGGCGCCGACGTCGAGCGCTTTTGCGACCGCACGGCGGAGCTGCCGGCTCAAAAACGCCTGGGCGGCGGCCGACGAGTTCTCGATGATTTCCCTGGACAAGACAATGATCGCGTCGGCCTGTTGCGGCTGGAGCTGATCGCCATTGAGCGTCATGCGCGAGACAGGCCGGGCTTCACCATCGCCGGTCACATCAGCGATCACGCCCTCGGAGAACGCGCCGACGCGGGACCGAATTGGCGCGCGCGTGAGAACGGCTTGGTCGAGGAGAGAGGCGAAGGCTGACCGGCCGCCCAGCGCTTGCAAGAAGGCGGAACTCGCGGCTTGCATGTCGGCCAACTGCCCGGCCCATGAGGGATCGGCCAACGTGCCGGCGCCGACCGCCGCTTTCAAAATTCTTTGGGCTGGTGCCGGTATGCGCAGTCGGTCAGCGATGTCGGATGTGGTTTCACCCGTCTTCTCGGCAATGGCGAGGGCGCGGACGAGAGCCAAGAGCGTGCCGGCGTACTCGGCGTGAGGGTTCTGCATGATGGTCTAAACTCCTTGGCGTTTGTGCCAAGGTGCCGGAGTAAACGCGCATCACCAACCCCCTAAAACGCGCAAAACGCGCACGGTCACCGGCCGATATGCCGACGAAGTCGTGGGATTGAGACCATCCATCGGCCGCCGTGCGAAACGCCGATGCCGTCGTTGCGGCACCATCGTCGGAGCTTGTCCTTTGAGACTTCAAAGCGTTGAGCGGCGAGCGGCAGTTCGATCAGATTGCCGGCCGCGAAATCGTCGTCGGTGACGTCGGGCGCCGGCTCCGGTTCCGATCCCGCGACGGCCATTTTCTCCCGCAGTGCCTGCAAGGCCAGGATAGCACGGTCGATTAAGGCAAGCGCATCGTCGCCCGTCATGCTCGCTCCTCCTTAGGGGATTGCCGCCCAGACGGTTAAAGACCGGGCGGCGATCTCTTGCTGTGACTAATTCAGGCTCCGGGCGATTTCGTCCATCGCATCAGCTTCGTTGAGCATGCGCCTCCCGTAAGCGCGCGTCGCACCGGCAAATTCCGCCAGCGTTAAGTCGTCGAACGCCTCCAACAGGCCGGGCAACATGCCTATCACGCTACTGTCCGGGCTCCTCATTTGAAGATGCTCGATCTCGGCGACGACGGCGTCGGTACGATCGACCGTTGGTTTACCCAGGCGGGACGAAACAAGCTGTAAGGCTTCACTTGGCGTCATTTTCCTTCTCCTCTTCGGCCGGGATCGCGGCTCCGGCATTGCCGTCTCTTACGTAACTGAACCCCGCCCGCGAGGCGGGGGTTTATTACGTAGTAATAAGGGTGTGTGCAGCACACGGCGTTTCCTTAATAAAAACAGCGACTTAAGGGGTAGTGCCGCACAAGCAATTTTGTGTGTGGCAGCACCAACAAAATCAATGACTTAACTTTTTGACGCATCGGCTTCTCCGGTCAGTTTCAGCACCTTTTTTGCGCGGCTTGGCGGGCCAATTTCGACAATCGAAATGGCGCGTTTGTCGATCAGTCCATGCATCGCCTTGACCAGTTGGGGCTTGGTCAACCCCTCGCGGGCGTCAGTGAAAAAGAGGTTCGGCGCGTAGCTGCCGCCGCTTTTCGGGTTGGCAGACAGATCAATTCCGCGCTGCTGGAAAATCGCCATGAGCTTCATGAAAACGCGCTCGGCTTGATCCGCCTTGCCGATGTCCGACCCCGCCCGTTCCGGCTTGTCGGTGCAACGATAAGCGCCGCAATCCCAAACCATATTCACGCGCCGTCCGGTCGGGCCGTAGTTGCTCTTCTGCGAGATCAGCACGCGCCGGCCATCATCGACACCGTCGCCCTTGCCTTCATCATCGGCGTCGTCGGGGCGGCGCATATAGACCGTGGAGCGCCCGGTATTCGTCCATGCTGTGCTGCCGGATGCGCCCGTTTTGTTAGCAATGCCGGCCACTGACGGGTGGCTCAAAATCACGATCGCGCTGTCGTAGAGCTTGGCGAGATGGCCGAAGATATTCGAGGCGCGGGTCGCGAGGGAGCGGTCAATCTCGTCGCAGACGATGGCTTGCGCCCGGTTGTCGATGATCACGAGCGCCGGCCGGATTTGGGCAATCTGCTCTTCAAACGCGTTGAAGATCGGGGTTCTCACAAGCCGGTGCCGCTGCGGGCTAACAAGCATCGCTTTATCCAGCCGCGCCGACAGATCGTAAATCCGCAAATCGCGAAGGTCTCGAAGATCAAACGCCTCTGCGGCGGAAGCGGCTTCCAGGCGGCGCTGGCATTCGAATTCGTCGTCTTCGCACGAGACGAACAGCACCGGACCGCGAACGCCGACCGGCGCACCGAGCCAATGAGTTTGAGGACAGGCTGCGATCGGCATCGCAACGGCGGCAGCGAGTTGCAGGGCCACCGTCGTCTTGCCGCCGCCGCCGGGGCCGCTGAGGAAGGAAAGTTCGCCGGCCGGAAAGAAATCGAAGCCGTCGACAAATTTCCGGGCCGGAATCGCACGGCCGGCGAAGGACGAGGCGCGGATACCTTCGAGATATACATCCGCGACTTTACCGGGGGAGCCGCCGTCCATCAGCCCCATCCCCCGCGCTCGCCCGGATAGGGAACTGCCTTCCGGTATCGGCGATAATCGAGGTAGAGCCTCGCCCACTGTTTTTCAATTTCAATAATTAGCGGATCGATTGGCGCCGGCGGTTCGAGTCCTAAGAGCAGTCGGCGCCTCGATTGAACTTCACGTTCAAATTGGGCGGCCGACGCGGTGATGATCGCCAGCAAGCGTTTGTGCCGGCGGACACGCTCGAACCGCTGGTGCTCGGAGTTCGTACGCACATGGGGCCGGCTGCTGCTGGCTCTCGAAATGCCGGGTGGTCGGTTCATCATGGCGCTCTCCACATGGAAAGCCGCCGCCTGTTTGACGTTGAACGTAGCTCGGTTTATTTGAAAGTCTCTCATCCCTTGAGAGTTCTCGATAATCGAGCCCTTGCTGCGTCCGATGCGGCGGGGCTCATTTCGAACTGTTTTGGAGATGCGGCGGCGTGTGCTTCGGCGGTTCTGCCTGCGCGCGCCGGTACTCGGCTTTTGCCCGGCGATCAGCCTCATCAAGCTCGGCCTCTTCAAAATAGTTCCTGTTGCCGTACAGTGCTGGTGGCTTGATTCGTCCGGCCCGAATCCATCTCCAGATTGTCATGTTGCTGACGTTGCCGTAGCGCTCCCTAACTTGCGCCTGGGTCAAAAATTTCGTCCCCATGGGCGTGCCTCCTTGTCGGTTGAAACTTCTTCGGCTGGCACTTCAGGCGACCCTCCACGCCCGCTACCAAACCAAATCAAACAACATCAAAGGCAAACATCTGCGCTCAATGCAAACAGTATTTACACCAGATAATTTTATTTACCTGCAAGTAAAACTTGCGGTATACGCTCACCTCTTCACTTTTTTGACAAGCAAAGCTTGCGCATGCGACTCACCAGCATGCCTAACCTCAAGGGAATGAGCGATTCTATTCGCCGGTCTCCCGCAAGGTTAACTTGCCGAATGAAATGACGTTCGAACCTGGTTCGGCGGCAATAATCGTTTTGATATGCCTTTCCCACAGGATCAGGGCTTCGCGCTTTTCCCTTTCATAGCGTGCATGATTGTAGTGCGCCGCGACGCCGACGCGGGCGTGATTGAGAATCGCCTCCACGGTATGCGGTGCAACACCAAGGTCACCAAGCCGTGTGGCAAGGGTGCGCCTCAGATCATGTAACGTGAAAGGCTCCAGCTTCACCTCCTCGGGATCACCCCTTTCCCTGGCCTCGTTCCAGGCGATTTCCATGATCTTCTCGTCGAGACGTCGCTTGCCCCGTGAATATCCCGAAATGCTGGTGTCGCCGGTGGTCGAAAGGATAAAATCTCCCCCGCCCTGGATGCTAGGCAGGTTGTTCAAAATGGAGATCGCCGTCGGCGCCAAAGCGACCTGTTGCTCATTACCGTTCTTCGCCCTTCCCGCTGGGATGGTCCAGAACGGCTCCCGGCCGGTCAAACTGAATTCCGACCAGCTCGCGGCGGCGACCTCCTCGCGGCGCTGCCCAGTTAACATGAGCAGTTGCACCAATGGACCAAACGGCCAGCCGATTGCCTCGGCACCCTTCCACACCAGCCGTAACTCGAAATCGGAAAGCACGCGCTTGCGCTTGACCAGCGGCGCCGGAATTGGAATGCCGGCACAGGGTGAGGCATCCAGCCAGCCGGTGCCGACGGCCCAATTGAAGAACTTGCGCGTGAGCGCTAGCAGGCGTACCGCCGCCTGAGGCCGACCGCTTTCAACAACGTCATCCAGCATGGTGACGATATCGCGCCGGCGGATAGCCGCAACGTGCTTCCCCTTCCAACGTGGTATCAGTTCCTTGTCGATGTAGCGCTGTTGCGCCTGTGCCGTGCTGTCGCGGTTCTTGCGCTTGACGTGCCGCTTCACAAATTCGGCGAGCACGTTTTCAATCAGATTGTCATCGGAGAGCAGTTCTTTCTTCTCGGCGCGCGGATCGCGGCCCTCGTCGTAGGCCCGCATAATTCGGCCGGCCTCCTTCCTCGCGTCTCCGAGTTTCCAAGCGGCGACGCTCCCGATCGTAAACTTCGGATGGCCCTTATATCTGACGGCCCAGCTCTTCGCCCCGCCCGGACGCGGTTGGACAACGAGGTAGAACCCCTTCAGGCTCGGATCGGCAATCTCCTGTCGCTTGTCGGTTGCCGCGACGGCCTCGACCCACTTTGCCGTAAATGCGCTCTTCGCTTTTGTCATTCTCCACCCCCAAAATTTTCCCCGGAACGTCCGGGGGAAAGCTGGGGGAAAATTATAGAGGTGTTTTAGAGTGATAGCTAATGTTAAATTCTTATATGTTAACTTGTTGTCTAATATATGTTTTTTCCAGATTTGGCCGGAATGATGTTAGGGAGCGTTACGCTGTTTTTGGGGCTGACACGTTATTCGTAATGATGGGGTCACGTGTTCGAGTCACGTAAGCGGCACCAGTTCTTTTCAGATTTGATGTTGCAGAGGCAGTGCGCCAAAGTAGGGTATTGCTTCGACGCTGTTCCAGTCGAGGGTGCAGCCCTTGCGGCGGAGCCCGCCTGCTTGCGGGTAAGATCTCAGAACCTCATAATCATCCTCGGTCATCAATAGACTCGCTGGGTCCCGATCCGGAAAGCGGCGGCGCAGGTATAACCCCGTTATCTTTTGAACCGCCTCAAAACTTCATGAAGAATAAGAAAAGAACACATGCTGATCCAGCCGCCCCAAAGGCAAATCATATAAAACGAGCTAAATCTAAAATTGCCAAATAACTCGGTCGCGCCTCGGCACTTCGCGTTGGTACATGTCGTGATCTGACCCATGCCATAGGCAGCGAGCGCAACGAGAGCCAGACCTGAAAGCGCAATGCCTAACGCCTTGGCGGTTGAAACCTGTGGGTCAGGTTTGCGTTTAATCTGGCGTGAGTAGAAGAAATAGATTGCTAAACAGGCGCACGGAAGGGCCGTCGCCAGCGAGGCCGACAGCATTGAAGCGGGCGTCTGATCTACCAGGATCGAGAAAACATTCGCCCAGATATAAGCAAAAATAGGGACGCAAAGCAGTGACGTCTCCCAGCTTTTTGGGCCAGGTTTATAGAACTCTTGAAAAACAATGACGAAATGCGACGCCAGCGCGAACAGCGATGGAAGCAGAGGGAACTCCCATCGTAAAATAAGCAATCTCAACAATCTAAAACCTACCTGGCACTCCTGCCGAAGACAAAGCTACGATGCATTGCGCTTCATCTAAAAGAAGCAACTCTCCACGGTCCAGGAGCCCCCCTGAATTTTCAGGCATGCATAGCCTTGTGGTCCGGCAAGCCGTTATCTCGGCTCATGCTTGTCACACCTCCACGCAAGCGCTCCCAGAATCTTTTCTATTCAGAGGTCATAGCTTTTTCCCACGCTCGTTGAAGCCGGTTCCCACTTCCTCGACGTAGACACGTGATTGCTGTTGGGCGGTAGCACATTTAAGTCTCACACAATCCTTCTGAAATAGGCACCGGCTAGACCATGGGGGTACCGATGCCGAAGATGCTTGCATACTCATATCTGCGACCATGCATACGGATAATTCTTGCGCTGATGCTTTCCTTCCCAGGTGTGGCAGCCGCTACGCCTCCATGTCGTGACAACACGTTTGCGAAGGCCAAGCTCGTGGTTGAGGCACGCGTGATATCGTTCTCGATCGGAGAGTCCGGCCTGCTGTTGCCTCCGGACTATCCGGATCGAATGATACGGATCGATCTGGAGATTAAAAGGGTCATCAAAGGCACCTTCGCCGGCAAGAAGGCGACATTGTATGGTTTTCCGTTCCCCCTCCGGATAGGTTATGGGAGCTTAGCATGATGGCTTTGATAGGTGGTCTGGGCGGCCAAGATACGTTTGAGTGGGAACTTTCGGCCAACAAAATAGACGGCGCCGTGTCCTTTTATTCATTGAACAATTGTAACTATTCCAAATTCCCCGCTGACGTTTCACGGTGGCCGCGGCCTTGATATCCATCAGCGCCGGCGAGAACCCGGTCGAAGTCCTGGTGTCCTACGGCCGAAAAATTGCCGAAGCCGCCCGTGCCGAACGACTTGGCAAGCCATACGCCAAGACGGCTCACTCAAAGCTTCAACGGCTTGAGTACTTCTTCACGCAAGGCCAGGCTTTCATCTGCATGCGATCAAACGAGAATAGGCTTGGCAATTAGAGCATTTCCGTTTTTCTCGAATCATGAAAATATCGTTTTATTTTTGCGCAATTCCGGACGCAAAACCGCTCCACACATTTGCTGGAAATCGCTCAAGGAGGATTTATGAGGATATCGCTTCTGAGTATCGTTCTTTTCACCTTTACCATGTCCCCGGCCCAGGCGAAGGATTTCCCGCTCGCTTCATGTGCTGGATGGAACGGAACGCTTGTCAGCAGGACCGGCACCAATTCAAGCACCGCAGTCATGGAAGGGAACGTCAATCAGGCCAACTTCCAGGAATATTGCGAGCGAGATCCGGGAGGCGAGACGACCGCACACGGAGGGAAACTGACCGTAGAGCAGTGCGTGGCGATGTACATGAAAGAAAATGGGAAAGACACTTACCGTTCCACCGCCAATTGCTGCAAGGGCACCCTGTCCTTCTTTCCTCCTGGCGGAGAACCGCTGCGCGTCACTTTTCCATTACCGGAGGATGCAGATGTGTCGTGCGCCTCAGGCATGCCGCCGCTGATCGAGCAGTTCACGATGCTCTGCCCTCAGGCGGCACGAAAGTTTAAAATGATCGATGGCGAGTGACAGGATGGCCGCTTCGGCACTGCCGACGGATTCGCATTTGCTCCTCGACCCGTAGTTTTGGCCGGTATAGCGGCGCAGCCGCTGGAGGCGCGGTGGAGCAACCCATCCGTTGATGATCGCGCCGGCGGCTCTAGGTCGCCACCTGCCTCGGCTGTGTCAGGCGCCGGCCAACCGTCTGGCCGGGCAACTCAATGAACTTGTAGCCCATAAAGGACAAGACATAGACGATCGGGATGGTGACGATCAGCGTCATTAGCCAGCGAGCGGGATTGCTGAGGTCGGTATTTCCGATCAGCCAGGCGATGACCGGCTGCATGATGAGCAGGTGAATGAGATAGGCCCCGAAGGAAAGTTCCCCGAGGTTTCGGAAGAAGCTGTTGCCGAGCACGGAATTGACCGAGCGCGAACAATGGCCGGCGGAACCCGGAAAACGATCGGCGTGCACCAGGACAAAGAACAGCACCACGATCCCCACGCGCACAGTTTCGTGCAGCACGGTCACGTCGCCGCCCAGAGGGATAAGGACCAGCAAAGCCGAAATCGCGAAAGCCAGGTAAGCTCTGCCCTGCGGCATCCATAGTGCACCCGCCAGCAGCATGCCGGCGGCGAAGATGTGCATTTTCATCGGCAGGAATGACGGCATTGGGAAGCGAAAGCCCAGGTGATGGACCACCCAGGCGGCGATGACGGCCAAGCCGACGGTGACGAGCATGCCCTTTAGCCAACCCAACCGCCCGAGAACGATCATGATGAAGGGCAAGGCCGCATAAAACTGCATTTCCAGGCCGATGCTCCAATCGGGAAGCGCGGTGCGGAAAGCATGGGCCGGCGACAAGCCGAACAGGAAGGAGAGATGCATCACGTAGTTGGTCAGGCTGTCGTCCAGATAGCGCGATGCGGCTTGCGGCGGATTGCCATTGAAAGCATCGATGACCATTCGAGCCTGATAAATCTCGGGTCCGACAACGAGAGCAATCACCAGCATGACGTAATAGAGCGGTGCGATGCGGAAGAAGCGACGAGCCCAGAAGACCGCCCATGTTTGCGGGCTCTCCCATGGCTCTCTGGCCTTGCGTCGCTGATAGTGGAACACCATCAGGAAGCCCGAGAGCATGATGAACAGGTCGACCCCCAGCTCCGGATCTCCGATAACAGGCACCTTGAAGCCCGTCAGGATATGCGCATGGCCGATCAGCACCCATAGCGCTGCCAAACCACGCAAGCCATCCAGACATTCAATGCGTCTGCCGCCCTTCATCGCGTCCATGAGATACTCCTGTTCATTCGTATCCGCGGGCAGGGTTAGCATCTTCGACGGCAACCGGATAGTGTTAAACGGATTTTTGTGAGCTGTGGCACAACTTGTGCGGGTTGACCACCGATGAAGAACCGTTGGCGTCAGGCCTTCGACTGCGGAATATCCGGACGGAACATGCCGCTCCCGAGCAGGTTTCTCCCTTGAGACTACAAGGATGGAGAAGACCATGTCCTGCAAACTCATTACGATATCCCTCCTTTCGATCGGTCTTGCCGGCTCGGCTCTGGCCCAGACCGCGGGTGGGGCGAATTCCAGCGGCCGGCTCTCGGTGGCGCCTGTCATCGGCGGATCAGGCAGTTCGGGCACGGGATCGGCCGGCACCGGCTCCGTCGGCACCGGGTCGGCGGGCACGGGGTCCGTCGGCACCGATCCCGGCACGACCGGCAGCACCACCGGCAATGGCGGCCTCGATCTCAACAGCGGCCGCAGCACGATCAATCCGGGCGGCGTCAATCCGGATCTGCAGCAGGTGCCGGGCTGCACCGCAGGGACCGGTTCGCTCAGCGAAGCCTGCCAGCAGTGAGGACGGGCGACGGCTCGCCTCCCGACGGAGTGAAGGCCCGGTGCGGAACGGCGCCGGGCCTTCGGCTGCCGCCCTGATGGCACGCAAAAACGATGGCTGCGGCGAGAACTGCTTTACCGGCCCCGCGTGAGGTCGTAAAAGAACAGCATCCCTCCGCAAACGGCGCGTCGTCCCACATCCAGCCAGCCTGCCGATTTTTCCGGCCCTGCGGAGCACCCGAAGAGGATCGTCATGTCGAATGCAGCGCATCGCTCGAACCGCGTGCTTGTCGTCGCGACCATCATGGTGGCGACATTCATGGTTGCCATCGAGGCGACGATCGTGGCGACGGCTATGCCGCGCATAGTCGGGCAGCTCGGCGGCTTTTCCTATTACAGCTGGGTTTTTTCGGCCTTCCTGCTGGCGCAGTCGACGACGACGGTCATCTACGGCAAGCTTTCCGATATTTTCGGACGCAAGCCGGTGCTGATCGGCGGCATCCTGATCTTCCTCGCCGGCTCTCTGCTCTGCGGCTTTGCCTGGTCGATGATGTCGCTGGTGCTGTTCCGGCTGCTGCAGGGGCTCGGCGCCGGCGCGATCCAACCGGTGACTATGACCATCATCGGCGACCTCTTCAAGCTTGAGGAACGCGGCCGCGTGCAGGGCGCGATGGCGACCGTCTGGGCGACATCGGCCGTCGTCGGACCGCTTGCCGGCGGCATCATCGTCGACACCTTCTCCTGGGCCTGGATCTTCTGGATCAACCTGCCGATCGGCATCGTCTCGATCACCGCCTTCATGATCTTCCTGAAGGAGGACGTCGCGCACAAGCAGGCGAGGATCGATTATCTCGGATCGGTGCTGTTTTCGATTTCGATCGTCGCCCTCCTCGTCATGCTGACGGAAACCGAAGCGAGCGCTTGGATCCTGCTGTCGCTCTTCGCCGTCTTCGTCGTCGCGGGGCTCTTCTTCCTCGCCCAGGAGAGGCGGGCGCCGGAGCCGATCATTTCGATCGCCCTCTGGAGCCGCCGGCTGATCGCGACCAGCAATGCCGCCACGCTGCTTGCCGGCATGGCGCTGATCGGCCTTTCCACCATCCTGCCGATCTATGTGCAGGGCGTGCTCGGCCGCACCCCCATTGTCGCCGGCTTCACGCTCACCATGCTCATCGTCGGCTGGCCGCTGGCGGTAATGCTCTCCAGCCGCTTCTACAGGGCCTTCGGCATTCGCCGCACACTGCGCGTCGGCAGCCTGCTGTTTCCGTTCGGCGCCTGCTTCCTGTTGTTCCTGACGCCCGAAAGCTCGCCGGTTCTTGCCGGCGCCGGCTCCTTCTTCATGGGCTTCGGCATGGGCCTGATCAGCCTGACGAGCATCGTGCTGGTGCAGGACAGCGTCGAATGGTCGATGCGCGGCAGCGCCACGGCTTCGATCATCTTCGCCCGCAGCCTCGGTAATACGCTCGGAGCCACGGTCCTCGGCGCCATTCTCAATGCCGGCATCAGCCATTATGCGAGCGGCGAAACGGCGGCCGCCCTTCATAAGGTGCTGAACCAGCCGACCGGCCTCTCGGCGCTCGCTGCCGATCCGGCGATCCGCAGCATTTTCGACGCAGCCCTGCACTGGAGCTTCTGGGGCGTGGTCGTCGTCGCGGCGCTGACCTTCTTCACCACCTGGCTGATCCCCGTCGGCCACCGCAAGACGCGCGAAGAGCCGGCGGTGGCAGGCGAGGCAGCCTCGCATTGACACGGTTGCTCCTGACGGGGAGCGTCTGGCAATTTTGCTGAAAACGTTTCCTCCGTCATGCCCGGCCTTGTGCCGAGCATCTAAGCACCGCAGTTATTTTACAGGAAACGATTTAATTTTCAGATACTTATTCGACGTGCGCAGATCCTCGGCACAAGGCCGAGGATGACGTCGCGGGTATCCCCGCAAGTGCGAAAAACCGCTTCGCAGTTCCTGGAATTACCTTATCGGCGGTTGTCCAAAACGCGCAGGATCAGGTTTCGTCTTCCCTTGCGCTGGGCGAGATCGATATCGCTGACGAGCTTGGCGCCGCCCTCGCGCCGCTCCAAGGTGATCTTGCGGCTATGGAAGGCTTCCAATTCGGCGCGATGCGCCACGCTGATGATGGTCGCCGTCGGCAATTCGTCGATTATCGTCTCCATCATGCTGTCCTGGCTCTTCTCGTCGAGTGCCGAGGTCGCTTCGTCGAGAACGATGATATCGGGGGCATGCAGCAGCAGCCGCGCGAAGGCGAGCCGTTGCTTTTCGCCGCCCGACAGGGTCTGATCCCATGGCGCGTCTTCCTCGAGCTTTTCGCTCAGATAATCCAGGCCCACTTTGGCAAGGGCGTTCTTGATTTCCTCCGGCGTCCAGCTGTCGGCGGCGCGGGGATAGGCCACCGCGCGGCGAAGCGTTCCGGACGGGATATAGGGCCGCTGCGGCAACATGAACAAGCGTCGGTCGCCGTGGAAATCGACGCTGCCGTGACCCCAGGGCCAAAGACCGGAGATGGCGCGCACCAGCGTGCTTTTGCCGGAGCCCGATTCGCCTGCTACGAGCACCCGCTCGCCTGGTGCGATCTCCACCTGGGTTTCCTTGACCACCGCGGTACCGTCGTCGAGAGTCACCGAGAGATCGTTCAAATTCAGGATTGCATTGCCCTCTGTTTCACCGTGCTTGATGCGTCCCAAGGCATCGCTTTGTTCGGCCCGCTCAAGGCCGTCGAGCGACATCATCAGCGAGGCGACGCGTCGCGCACAGGCGTTCCAGTCGGCGAGACGTGGGTAGTTGTCGACCAGCCAACCGAAGGCCGTCTGAACGATGGCGAAGGCGGAGGCTGCCTGCATGACCTCGCCAAGCGTCATGCCGCCTGCGAGAAATTTCGGTGCGCAGAGCAGGAGCGGCACGACAGGGGCAATCAGCATCGACCCGTGCGAGACGAAGGTCGTGCGCATGTGCTGGCGCGCAAGCAGCGCCCATTGCCTGAGCACATTGGAAAATGTCTTGTCTAGGTCGCTACGCTCCTCTTCCTCGCCACCGAGCAAGGCGATGCTCTCGCCGTTTTCGCGCACACGGGTCAAGGTGTATCGAAGCTCGGCCTCCACCTGGTTCTTGACCTCCGAGACCTGGACGAAATGGCGGCCGATGACCGCAATCACGGTTGAGGTGATCACGGCGTAGAGAACCGCGGTGACGACGAGAAAACCGGGAATGGTGATGGTCGACCCGGCGAGCGGCAGCGTGAGCGCTCCACCGATCGTCCACAGCACGACGATGAAGGTCGAGGCCGATAGAAAGGCTGATATGACGCCGGCGATGAAATCGACCGGCGCTTCGGTGGCAATCCGCAAATCTTCCGAGATGCGCGCCTCAGGATTCTTGTGGTCGCCGCCGATGAGGTTCAGCTGATAATAACGACCGTTGGCCAGCCAGCGCGTGATCACCGTCTTCGTCAGCCAGGAGCGCCAGCGGCGCTGGATCATCATGCGAACATAGACTTGTGCGGTCACCAGAGCGACGCTTCCGAGCACGAGCGGCACGAAGACGGCGCTGAGATAATAGACGGTGCCGGCGTCGTGCCGCTCTATCGCGTCGAAGATCCCGCGGTTCCAGCGGTTGATCCCATATTGGAACCCGACATTCATGCAGATCATCGTCAACAGACCGATCGAGCATGGCCAGGCGAGCTTGTCGCCACCGCGGCCCCAGTAACGGCGGGCGCTGATCCAGAAACGCCTGAGCAAATATCGCTTGCGCGCCTGCTCTGCCTCCTCGGGCGTGAGCTGCGGACTGGGTTCGATGACATCCGGCGGCGCGATCTCGACAGTCGATGCCTTCTGCTGGCGCGACTTCTCGGCACCGTCCTGCTCGGTGCCGTCGACCGATTTCGGGTTGAATGTAACGTCGGTCATAAGCACGATAACGGCTTACAAATCAGAAGGTTTCATGGCGCCGCGCCGACGTGGCGCTCGCATCAAGCTGACGTCTGCCGAGATAGGCCCCTCAGGCGTTGTCGCTCATGGTCTGCGGCAGAGATTGCAGCAGGGTCTGACGGGCGGAGCGCAGGTGGACGCGGCAGGCTTTTCCGATCGCTGCCTGATCGCCGGATTCCAATGCGGCGATATAGTCCAGATGTTCGTGGATGGCGCGCTCGTTGCGCTCGCGGGCGGCGGTCTTGTTCCACTGGTAGTGATAGTGGAAGATGATGGCAATCGCATCGTAGAAATCGGCGATGAAGCGGTTCTTCGAGGCGCGGTGGATCAACAAGTGGAAGCGCTCGTCGAGGACGGAGAAATCCTTGAAACGCTGGTTGATGTCGGCAAGCATGGCGAGATGCTCCTCGCGCATGGCGGCAAGATCGATCCACGCTTGATTGTCTTTGGGAAGTCGGCCGAACTCGGCAGCCGAATGCAACTCGAACATTTCGCGGACATCGGCAAGTTCGAGCGCGAATTCGCGGGTGAAGCCCTTCAGCGTCCAATGACTGTTCGGCCGCTTTTCGATCAGGCCGAAGCGGGAAAAGCGGATCAGGAATTCGCGCACGCTCGTCGTGCCGGTGCCGATCTCGCGGGCAAGCTCCAGTTCGTTGATCTGCATTCCGGGCGCGGCATCGTCGGCAAGGATGCGCCGCATGAAACTACGCTCGATGATGTCATGCAGCGAATCCGTCTCTTCGGAGGGAAAAAGGTCACGGTCGGTGGGCTCGCGCAGCACGATCTTCTGACGCTTGTTCCAGCGGATGATGCCTTCATCGCTGAGGCGGGTGAGGATGGCGCGCGCGGTGGAACGGCTGACGCCGAGCTGGGCGGCGATCTCCGGCTCCGACGGCAGCGCCGTATCCGTGCGCAGGGCCGCGGCATACCTGTTGTATGCTTCCTTGAAGACCGTGTTCTGCCTTGCCATCAGATCCCCCGCTTTCCGCCCGCGTGCCGGGATTTCCTTCCCGCTTCAAAAAGCGAAAAGGCGACCGACTGGAGCTTGTTCAAAATCCATTAGCGTATTTCCGATCGTCTGCGGCGCATTGCCTCCCTCGTCCACAGGATCAATATTCCCGTTGACTTGAAAATGTTTATTGTAGATAAAAAACAAAATCAATCGCATTCGCCGATGCAGCGAGCGTTTCCTTCAGGGAGAAGAGATTGGACAAGCAGCCTTGGATCATCCTGTCGGCCGGCGACAATGTCGCGGTCGCAACGTCCGCCATCGCTGAGGGCTCGACGGTTGCCGGCGTCGAGGCCCGCCAGAAGATCGAGCCGGGCCACAAGGTGGCGATCGCCGATATTCCGCTCGGGTCGGCCGTGGTGAAATATGGGCAGGCGATCGGCCGCACCACCGCCGAGGTCAAGGCCGGCGACCATGTGCACAGCCATAATCTGCATTTCGAAAACGATCGGCTCGCCGTCACCGCCAATTCGGCACCGGAAGAAGCGACCGCCGAGGACAAGGCGCGCACCTTCATGGGCTACCGCCGCGCCGATGGACGGGCGGCGACGCGCAATTATATCGGCATCATCGCCAGCGTGAACTGTTCCACCACCGTCTGCCGGGCGATCGCCGACGAGGCGAACCGGACGATCCTGCCGCATTATGACGGCATCGACGGTTTCGTGCCGATCGTGCATGACCAGGGCTGCGGCATGAGCTCGACCGGCGACGGCATGAACGTGCTGCACCGGACCCTTGCCGGCTATACCCGGCATGTCAATTTCGGTGGCGTGCTGATGATCGGCCTCGGCTGCGAGGTCAACCAGCTGACGCTTTACGGCCAGAGCGGCGCTGGCGCCTCCAAGCGCCATTTCAACATCCAGGATGCCGGCGGTTCGCGCCGTGCGGTCGAACGCGCCATGGGCGTGCTGCGCGAGATCGCCGCCGATGTCGGCAAGGAGAAGCGGGTTCCGATCTCGATCGGCGAGATCATCATCGGACTGCAATGCGGCGGCTCGGACGGCTTTTCCGGCATCACCGCCAATCCGGCGCTCGGCGTCGCCGCCGATCTGCTGGCGGCGGCCGGCGGCACGGCGATCCTGTCGGAGACCTCGGAGATCTACGGCGCCGAACATCTGCTGCGCAGCCGCGCCGTCAGCGACGAGGTGGCGAGAAAGCTCGATGAGAAAATCGCCTGGTGGGAAGACTATGTCGCCCTGCACGGCGCCTCGCTCGACAACAACCCGTCGCCCGGCAACAAGCGCGGTGGTCTCACAACCATCTTGGAAAAGTCGCTCGGCGCCGTCGCCAAGGGCGGCCGCTCTCCGCTGACGGCGGTCTATGGTTATGCCGAGCGGGTGACAGCCCCCGGCCTCGTCTTCATGGACACGCCCGGATACGACCCGGTTTCGGCAACCGGCCAGGTGGCGGGCGGGGCGAACATGATCGCGTTTACCACCGGCCGCGGCAGCTGCTTCGGCTGTCGGCCGGCGCCGTCCTTGAAGCTGTCGAGCAATTCGGCCCTCTATGCTTCGATGGAAGAGGACATGGACATCGATTGCGGCACCATCGCAACCGGTGACGCGACGATCAGCGGCAAGGGCCGCGAGATCTTCGACCTGATCGTCGATACGGCCTCCGGCAAGAAGACCAAGAGCGAGATCTTCGGTTACGGCGATAACGAATTCGTGCCTTGGCATCTCGGTGCAACGCTCTAGATGCGATGCTAAGCTTTTGTTTTTATGCAATTCCCGAGGGGGCATGATGAAGACGAGACGGATCGGCAAGACCGGCCTTGAGGTGACGGAGATCAGCTACGGCGCAGCGCCCCTCGGCGGTCTCTACCGCGCCTGCCCGCGTGAGCAGGCGATGGAAACGCTACAGGCGGCCTGGGACAGCGGCATCCGCTACTTCGACGTCGCGCCGTGGTACGGTCTCGGCCTTGCCGAACGGCGCGTCGGCGACTTCCTGCGTGAACAGGCGGACGGTGCCTACGTGCTTTCCACAAAGGTCGGGCGGCTGCTTCGGCCGGTGCCGACGGGATCGGTGCCGGATTACAGCTATGTCGATCCGCTCTCCTTCGATGCCGATTACGACTATTCCTATGACGGCATCATGCGCTCGGTCGAGTTCAGCTATGCGCGTCTCGGCCTCAACCGCATCGACATTCTCTACGTCCACGATATCGGCGTCTATACGCATGGCGCGGCGAAGAACGCGGTCTATCAGAAGCAGCTGCTCGATTCCGGCGTGAAGGCGCTGGAAGAGCTGAAGTCTTCCGGCGCAATTTCCGCCTTCGGCCTCGGCGTCAACGAAGTGCCCGTCTGCCTCGATGTCATGCGCCATGCCGATCTAGACTGCATCCTGCTTGCCGGCCGCTATACGCTGCTCGACCGTTCGGCGGTTGACGAACTCCTGCCGCTCTGCCGGCAGAAGGGCACGTCGCTCGTCGTCGGCGGCGTCTTCAACTCCGGCATTCTCGCCACCGGCCCGGTGCCCGGCTCGCATTTCGATTATATGCCGGCAGACGAGGAGGTGCTCGCCAAGGTCGGCGCGATGGAGGCGATCGCCAAGCGCCACGGCGTGCCTCTCGCGGCCGCCGCCATGCAGTTTCCACTGCGCGATCCGATCGTCGCCTCGGTGCTGATCGGCACGGCCAAGCCCTCGAGCCTGACGCGCAACATGGAAACGGTCGCGACGCCGCTTGCCGACGGTGTCTTTGCCGAATTCGAACCCTATACGCTCACCGCGCCGCCGCTCGGCACCGAGGCGGTCCGGGTCTGAGGAGACACCATGCTTAAAGGTATTCATCCGCTGCTCGGCCCCGACCTGCTCCATGCGCTCAAAACGATGGGGCATGGTGACGATATCGTCATCGCAGACGCCAATTTTCCCGCCGGCTCGATGGGTCCGCCGGTCATCCGCGCCGATGGCGTCAGCGCCACCGACATGGCCGCAGCAATCCTGGCGCATATGCCGCTCGACACTTTCGTGCCGGAAACCGCATGGAGGATGGAGGTCGTCGGCGACCCCGGCGCCGTGCCCGAAGTGTGCGCGGAGTTCCAGCAGATCGTCTCGAAGCGCGCCGGCGATTTCCGGATCGTTCCGGTGGAGCGTTTCGCCTTCTACGCCATGGCTCGCAAGGCTGCCTATATCGTCGCGACGACGGAATTCCGGCTGTACGGCAATCTGATTTTGAAAAAGGGCGTCGTGCACCCGCACGAGGTCGATCTGACCTGATAGCTATTTTAGGCTATTGGAGTAATGAAATAAAATCAGGTGCTTGGAGGGAGTTTTCCGGAGTAAAAAAGCGCATTTGACGCCCTTGCAATTTGCATGCGCCTCGGCTAGCTTCTGCCTGCAAATGTTTTTTATCGATAAAAACCTTCCGCCAGCGTTCAGCGGTCCGGTTTATTTGGAGGAGAACGCATCCTGAGAGGAGAACCTTTATGAGCATCGTGAAATCCCTTCTGTCCCGCCGCGCCTTTACCGCGCTGGCAGGTGCAGCCGTCATCGCCACGGCAATGCCGGTCACGTCCTTTGCCGCCGATGTGACGATCCCGATCATCGTCAAGGACACGACGTCCTTCTACTGGCAGATCGTTCTGGCCGGCGCCCGCAAGGCCGGCAAGGATCTCGGCGTCAACGTGCCGGAACTCGGCGCACAGGCCGAATCCGACATCAACGGCCAGATCAGCATTCTGGAAAACGCCGTCGCCGGCAAACCCGCCGCCATCGTCATCTCGCCGACCGAGTTCAAGGCGCTCGGTAAGCCGATCGACGAAGCCGCCAAGTCGGTTCCGATCATCGGCATCGACTCCGGTGCCGACTCCAAGGCATTCAAGTCGTTCCTGACGACCGACAACGTCCAGGGCGGCCGCATCGCCGCCGACGGTCTTGCCGCCGCGATCAAGGAAATGACAGGCAAGGAAGAAGGCGACATCGTCATCCTCACCAATCTTCCCGGCGTCGGCTCGCTCGAACAGCGCCGCGAAGGCTTCCTCGATCAGATCAAGACCAAGCATCCCGGTCTCAAGGTCATTGCCGACAAGTACGGCGACGGCCAGGCAACCACCGGCCTCAACATGATGACCGACCTGATCACGGCCAACCCGAAACTCGTCGGCGTCTTCGCCTCGAACCTGATCCTGGCGCAGGGCGTCGGCCAGGCGATCGCCGAAAACAAGCTCGGCGACAAAATCAAGGTCATCGGCTTCGACAGCGACGACAAGACGGTCGGCTTCCTCAAGGACGGCGCCATTGCCGGCCTCGTCGTTCAGGACCCCTATCGCATGGGTTATGACGGCATCAAGACCGCGCTTGCCGTCTCCAAGGGCGAGAAGGTTCCGGAAAATGTCGACACCGGCGCCAACCTCGTCACCAAGGCGAACATGTCCGACCCGAAGATCGACGCGCTCTTGAACCCGAAGATCAAGTAAGACGACAGACGGCCGCGCCGGCTTCCAAAAACCGGCGCGGCCTTTTCCATCCATGGTATGGTTCACCAGGGTTGGAGCAGACGCGACAAGAGGAGGAGAGGTCCATGATCGGACTGGAAGAGGTCAGTCATCGCCACGATGACAGCGCCACGCTGAAAGAAGCCAATCGCATCGCCGCCGGATCGCCCATCCTCGAATTCAAAGGCCTGCAGAAGAATTACGGTCACGTGCAGGCGCTGAAGCCGGCGACGCTGACCTTCCTGGCCGGCGAAATCCACGCCATCGTCGGCGAAAACGGCGCCGGCAAATCAACCCTGATCAAATTGCTCACTGGCGTCATCACCCGCACGGCCGGCGAGGTACTGTGGTGCGGCCATCCGGTGGGGTTATCGACGCCGAACGAGGCGATCGCCCGCGGCATCAACGCCGTCCACCAGGAAGTGGTGCTCTGCCGGCACCTGACGGTCGCCGCCAATCTCTTCCTCGGCGACGAGGTCAACCGCTACGGCCTGATGCGCAAGAAGCAGATGGAGAAGATGGCGCAGGCCGTGCTCGACGATCTCGGCTTCGGCCTGCCGGCCGGCGCGCTTTTGAGTTCGCTGACGATCGGTCAGCAGCAACTGGTGGCGACGGCACGCGCGGCGATGCGCGGCACGCAGTTCCTGATCTTCGACGAACCGACCGCCTATCTCACCCGGCAGGAATCGGCGCAGCTGTTCAAGCTGATCCGCCGCCTGCAGGGCGAAGGCGTCACCATCGTCTATATCAGCCACCGCATGGAGGAAGTCTTTGAGCTCGCCGACCGTGTCTCGGTGTTGCGCGACGGCACGCATGTCGGCACCCGCCTGATCGGCGAGACCAACGATGCCGAGCTGATCGCGTTGATGATCAATCGCTCGATCGAACAGATCTATCACAAGGAAGAGATTGCCATCGGCGAGACGATCGTCGAGGTCCGCGGCCTCTCCGGTCCCGGATTCGAGGACGTGTCGCTCAGCGTCAAAGCCGGGCAGATCGTCGGACTCTACGGTCTGATCGGTGCCGGACGCAGCGAATTTGCGCTCGGCCTCTACGGGCGCCAGCCGATCAGCGCCGGTGACATCCAGTGGATGGGCAAGCCTGTCGATATCCGCAATGAACGCACGGCGATGGAGCTCGGCATTGCGCTGGCGCCCGAAAGCCGGCGTGACCAGGGGCTCTGCCTCAACCTGCCGATCGGCCTCAACATCAACCTGCCGGTGTTCGGGCGGTTGAGCCACGGGCCTGTGATCAATCACGCACGCGAATCGGCCAATGCCGACAAGCAGATACGCGATCTCAGCATCAAGACGCCGAGCCGGCGGGTTCCCGCCTCCAGCATGTCGGGCGGCAACCAGCAGAAGATCGTCATCGGCAAATGGCTGAGCCATGGCGCGCGGCTGTTCATCTTTGACGAGCCGACCGTCGGCGTCGACGTCGGCACCAAGGCTGAAATCTACCGGCTGTTCGCCAAGCTTCTGAAGGAAGGAGCGGGCATCATCCTGATCTCATCGTATCTGCCCGAGGTCTACGAACTGGCCGACCGGCTGCACGTCTTCCGCGGCGGCAGGCTGGTCGCGAGCCATGATTTTCACGCGGCGACGCATGAACAAGTGCTCAGCGAAGCGATCGGCGTCTGAGCCAGAAGACTGGAGCAATTCCAGCAAAAAGTGTGAAGCGGTTTTGCGTCCGGAATTGCGTAAAAACACATTGATAGAGCATTTCTGCGGTTCGGAGAAAACGGAAGTGCTCTAAGAGGGAGAAAATTCATGACTGTCACCCCCACCGAAATCGTCGCGCCGCCGCCGCGCCGGAAAATGAACATCCTGTTCGGCCTCACACTGATCGGCCTGCTGGTCTTCCTCTGGATCGTGCTCGGCTTCGTCACCGCCAGCTTCTGGACGCCGCTCAATATCTCCAACCTGCTGCGCCAAGGCGCAATGACGGCGATCCTGGCGCTCGGCCAGACCTTCGTCATCATCACCGCCGGCATCGACCTGTCGGTTGGCGCAATCGTCGGCTTCTGCACCGTCATCATCGCCTGGCTGCTGCAGGCGGGCGTGCCGCTCTGGGGAGCGATCGCGCTGACGCTCGCCATCGGTGTTGCGATCGGCGCCTTCCATGGCTTCGGCATCGTGCACATGGGCCTGCCGCCCTTCATCATCACGCTGGCGACGCTGACCTCGCTGCGCGGCATCGGCCTCCTGATCACCAACGGTTCGACGATCAGCATCACCGACGAGAGCTTCAGCAATTTCGCCCGCGCCGATTTCCTCGGCATTCCCAGCCTGTTCTGGATGGTCATCCTGGTGGCGGTGCCCTCCTTCGTCTTCCTGCATCTGAGCCGCTGGGGCCGCTATCTCTTCGCGGTCGGTTCGAATGCGGAAGCCGCGCGGCTTTCCGGCGTCAACGTCAAGGGCATGATCTATCTCGCCTATATCCTCTCGGCCGGCTTTGCCGCCTTCGTCGGCGTGCTGCTCGCCTCGCGCATCGCGATCGGCAATGCGACACAGGCCGACGGCTGGGAACTGCAGGCAATCGCCTCGTCGGTCATCGGCGGCACCAGCCTGTTCGGCGCCGTCGGTTCCGTGCACGGCCCGCTGATCGGCGCCTTCATTCTCGCCACCATCAACAACGGCGCGAACCTTCTGAACGTCAACTCCTTCTGGCAGCGCATCATCACCGGTCTGCTGATCATCGTGATCGTCTTCTTTGACCAGCTGCGCCGCCGCAAGAGCAGCTGAGCGGCGGGCAGGAAATCGCCGCCTGCCGCCCCTCATCCGCCTGCCAGCACCTTCTCCCCGTAAACGGGGCGAAGGGGATAGCCGAAACCTCTCGGTCCCGCCAACGCCTCGTTTGGCACGTCCCCTCGCCCCGTTTACGGGGTTCCGCAGGACGGGTCGAGACGAGTGGCTCGACCCCGATAAGGTGGGGGAGAGGGGCAAGTTTTCCGCACGAACCGAACAGCAGTGGCCGACACAGAGTAAAGAACGAAGAATGCGAGACCTGTCATGAAAGCAGTTGTTTGCCGGGAACCCGGCGTGCTCGACATCATCGACCGCCCATCACCCGCCGCGCCGGCGCCCGGCTGGGTGCGGCTGGCCGTCAGCCATGTCGGCATCTGCGGCACCGATTATCATATCTTCGAGGGCAAACACCCTTTCCTCGAATATCCCCGGGTCATGGGGCACGAGATCTCGGCGACGGTGATCGAGGCGGGCGACGGTGTCGCACTTGCGGCCGGCACATCGGTCATCGTCAACCCCTATCTCTCCTGCGGCCAATGTGTCGCCTGCATCAAGGGCAAGCCGAATTGCTGCACCAACATCAAGGTGCTCGGCGTCCATACCGACGGAGCCTTTTGCGAGGAGATCTCCGTTCCCGCCGATAATCTCTATCCCGGCAGGGGCCTCAGCCTCGAAGCGGCGGCGACGACGGAGTTTCTGGCGATCGGCGCTCATGCGGTGCGCCGCTCGCTGGCCGGTGCCGGCGCGCGCTCGCTCGTCATCGGCGCCGGGCCGATCGGGCTCGGCGCGGCGATCTTCTCGCGCATCGCCGGCCATGAGGTAACGCTGCTCGATACCAGCGCCGAGCGGCTGCAGATGGCCGCCGAGCGCTTCGGCTTCACCTCCGGCATTGTCGCCGATGAAGGAACCGCGGATGCCGTGCGGGAAAAAACCAATGGCGACGGTTTCGATGTGGTCTTCGACGCGACGGGTTATGGTCCGTCGATGGAGAAAGCCTTCTCCTTCGTCGCCCATGGCGGCGCACTGGTGCTGGTCAGCGTCGTCAAGGACGATATCCGCTTCTCCGACCCCGAATTTCACAAGCGCGAAATGATGCTGATCGGCAGCCGCAATGCCACGCGTGCCGACTTCGAGCATGTGGCGGATTCGATCGCCAAGGGGCTTGTGCCGGTGGACAAGCTCATCACCCATCGCACGACGCTCGATAATGCGCCGCGCGATCTCGCCCGCTGGGCGCATGAGAAGAGCGGGCTGATCAAGGCGGTGATTCGGGTTGGGGGGTAGGTAATTCCTGCCGGGGCGTGACTGTTTTTACAAGGGGACGTGGGGAACGGAGACGGTGCGGCATATCCTCTTCTCCCCAGCGGGGAGAAGGTGACCCGAAGGGTCGGATGAGGGGGCCACACGGAACACCCGCACGTTCAAAACTATCCCGCACGCAGGGGCACACGATCGAAGGACGCCGTTGCCGTCGGAGGCCGGTAACCTTATCGGAAAAACCGGCGTTGGCGGCCCCCTCATCCGCCCTACGGGCACCTTCTCCCCGCTGGGGAGAAGAGGGAATCGAGAGGCTGCGGCTTGTCCTTCGCCCGTTTACGGGACCAAGGGCGAACTTAACCCGCTCCCTCGATCGCCCTACACATGTGCCTGACCACAGCGACATCCGTCCGGTTCGTACTCTTCGCCTCGAAACCAAACGCCACCGCGCGCGGATCGGCGCTTTCGACCGGCGAGCTGCAGGATCCATGCACTTCCCGGGCGCCGGTCGCACGGAGAATTTCGCCGACATTGGCGGGGCGGATGCCGCTGCCGGGCATGATCGAGATGCGGCCGGCCGCTTTCTCCGAAAGACGCTTCAGCGTGTCGATCCCATCGGCGGCCTTGACCGCGCGGCCGGAGGTGAGGATGCGTTCGCAGCCGAGTCCGATTGCCTGTTCCAGCGCCTGATCGGCGTCCGGCACCAGGTCGAAAGCGCGGTGCAGCGTCGAACCGAGGCCGACGGCATGCGCTTTCAGCCGGCGGATCAGCGGCAGGTCGAGCGTGCCGTCCGGGCGGTTGGCGCCGATGACGACGCCGGCGAGGCCGGCGGCGCGCACCGCCTCGATATCGAGCATCATCGCCTGCTCGTCGAGGCCGTCGAAAATGAAGGGGCCGGCATGCGGGCGGATCATGGCATAGATCGGAACGGGCGCCCGGGCAGCGATGCGCATCAGGCTCGGCAGTGGCGTCAGGCCGCCGAGCTCCAGCGCCGAGCAGAGCTCGATGCGGCCGGCGCCGCCTTCGATCGCGGCGGCGAGACCCGCGGCGCTGTCGACGCATACTTCGAGCAAAATCGTCATGCAGTGTCCCTGGCTCCGTCGACCTGTCTTGTGATGTGCGCGGCCGTTTCCGACGTCATTCTGGCAACCGCAGCGATGATCATCTCGCAGGCATCGGCAGCGGCTTTTCGATGGTTGAAGGCGACGTGATAGGACATCGGCAGACGCTCGTCGAGATCGACGATGCGCACCTTGTCGGCGATCGGCATGGCGCTGACGCGGCCGAGGAAGGAGACGTAGCCGTGATTGGCGACGAGGTCGACGATGACAGGCAGCGAATCTGCCGCGGTGATATCCCGGCTGCGCAAGCGCCGGTCGGGTGCGCGCTCGTCACTGAAGACCATGGCCGCGTGACCGAGGCCGGTGCGCGGGCTCGGCGTGCAGATCGCATGCGCGGCGACGAGTTCGGCGGCCGAGGTTTGCGTGCTTTGCGGCGGCGCGATCACTACCATGTCGGTCTGCAGCAGTTCGCGATGCCGGAAGTTTTCGAGCCCGAAGACCGAATCCAGGATCGCGACGTCGATGCGGCCGCTTTTCAGCGCCTCGCGCAGATCGTCGGCGGTCATCGAGACCAGCGAGATCGCATTGTTGCTGCGGTGCGCATTCCACTCGGAAACGAGCAAGCCCAGGCAGCGCGCCACCCAGCTTTCCGATCCGGTCGGGATGATCGAGCCGATGCGCAGCGATCGGGCGGTGCGCCGGTAGCGCTCGTCTGCAGCCGATTTCAGATCGTTCCACGCCTGGCTGATCGCCATGAAGATCTGGTAGGCGTGCCGGCCCTCCTCCGTCAGCACCGAACCCTGCGCCTGCCGCTCGAACAGGCGGCGACCAAGGAACTTCTCGAGATTGGCAAGCTGCAGCGAAAGCTGCGGTTGCCCCAAGCGAAGGCGGCGGGCGGCGCGGTTGATGCTGCCCTGGTCAGCCACCTCGAGAAAACGCTCGATCGCGACGACCTTGACGGGAATACGCGACGCCCAGGATTCGTAAGCCTCGGCGGTCGCGCTCTCATGGCCCACGAGTTGATGAAGCTGCCCGATCGCAGCAGTGATCGGCTCCAGCCCTTCCTGCACCCTGTCGCTTGCGAGCAGCGTCGCCAGCTCGCCCGACGAACGTTCCGTCAACTTCATCGCCAATTCGGTTTCAAGCTGGCGGATCGCCGTCGAGGCGGTGGAGGGCGACAGCTGGAAGCGGCGCGCGGTCTCGCGGATCGAGCCGGAACTCAGGACGTGGCCGGCAATGAAAAGGGCACCCAGATGCAAAGAACTCGCTCCGAAAGCGCTGGAAAAACCGGACGATATGATGTGTTCGGCAAAAAAGATATCCCCGCATGAGGATCGGCGTTCTATCGTCTGCGGCATAAAAATCCGGGCGGCGATGTTTTCGCAAAAAGAGCACCGGAACACCGTGGAAACACGCAAGGGGACAAAAACAAATCGCGCCGGCCCTGGAAAAGGGAATGCGTTTCCGCGCAGGGAGATGCGTTCGCCGCCATAATCGTCAGCGCGACCGCAAATACTGGAGGGGGCTTGCATCGATTTTTCGGGTAGGCACGCTATTTCCATGACGCACGCAATTCGGATGATGGCGGCCTCACCGCCCTCGCCGGCGGATTTCCTGCGCGCAAGCTCCCGGGCTTGAGCCTTATCAACGGTGTTTAAAAGGGGATATTCCATGCTGAAGAAACTCGCACTTGCCGTTTCACTCTCCGCCTTCGCGGCGGGTGCGGTTCAGGCCGCAGACGTCGTCGTCTCGTCGAAGATCGATACCGAGGGCACGCTGCTCGGCAATGTCATCGCGCTGGCACTCGAAGCGAACGGCATCAAGACGCAGGACCGTATCGCGCTTGGCGCCACACCCGTGGTGCGCAAGGCGATCACCGCAGGTGAAATCGATATCTATCCCGAATATACCGGCAATGCCGGCTTCTTCTTCAACAAGGCCGACGACGCCGCCTGGAAGAACAACGAGCAGGGTTACGAGCTGGCGAAGAAGCTCGATTACGAAGCCAACAAGATCGTCTGGCTGACGCCGTCGCCGGCCAACAATACCTGGGCGCTTGCCGTGCGCAACGACGTCGCCGAGCCGAACAAGCTGAAGACCATGTCGGACTTTGGCAAATGGGTCGCCGGCGGCGGCGCCGTCAAACTTGCGGCTTCGGCCGAGTTCGTCAATTCCGCCGGCGCGCTGCCCGCCTTCCAGACGACGTACGGCTTCCAGCTGAAGCCCGACCAGACGGTCGTGCTCTCGGGCGGCGATACCGCGGCGACGATCAAGGCGGCCGCAGACCAGACGAACGGCGTCAACACCGCCATGGTCTATGGCACCGACGGCGCGATCGAGGCGGCCGAGCTCACCGTTCTCGAAGACGACAAGGGCGTGCAGCAGGTCTATGCGCCGACTCCGATCATCCGCGAGGAGGTGCTGAAGGCCAATCCGAAGATCGAGGAAATCCTCTCGCCGATCTTCAAGAGCCTGAGCGCCGACGAATTGCGCAAGCTCAACGCCAAGATCCAGGTCGACGGCGAGCCCGCAAAGTCCGTCGCCGAAGCCTATCTGAAGGAAAAAGGCTTCCTGAAGTAATCATCGCCCGCTCCGCCCCTCGCGGGCGGAGCCTCCCTTTGCCGACAGGCCAGACAGGGTTGGATTGATGGAAGAAACCTCAGCGGTCCGCAGGCTGGATCGGCTCGGCGTGGTTCTGGTTGCCGGCGGCTTCGCGGCGACGGCGCTGATGCCCTTCATCTATGTCAAGGCGAACCGCATCGCCGCCGGCAAGCCGATGCTGCTGACGCAGCTTCTTCCCCAGCCCTCCGTCATTGTCCTTATCGTCCTCCTCGTCCTGACCGCCTTAGCCACCTTGTTCCTCGCCAATGCAGTGGCGCGGCTTGTGGTCGCCACATTTTGCCTGGCGGCGCTGGTCGCGGCGATCGGCCTCGTCTCGACCGCGGCGACGCCGCCCGGCAGCACGGTGGCGCGCATGACGCCCGGCGGCGGTTTCTGGCTGCTGTTTGCGGTGATCGGGCTGATCATCTCGGACGCGCTGGTCAAAATCCGGCTGGCGCCCTGGATGCGGGTGGCAGCGCTGGCAGCTTACACGGCGATGCTCTTCACCTTCCTCGCCTCCGGCCTGCTCGACAGCCTGTCGATTATGAAGGAATTTTCCACGAGGGCGGCGCAGTTCCGGACGGAGGCATTTTCGCATCTGCTGCTGGCGCTGGGCTCGCTTGTTATCGCCATTGTTCTCGGCCTGCCGCTCGGGATCCTCTGCTTCTGGGTGCCGAAACTGCGCGCCGTCGTTCTGCAGGGCCTGAGCCTCATCCAGACGATCCCCAGTCTCGCCCTCTTCGGCCTGTTGATGCTCCCGCTTGGTTATCTCGCCACCCATGTGCCGCTGGCGGCCGCTGTCGGCATCCGCGGCATCGGTACGGCGCCGGCGTTGATCGCGCTGGTGCTCTATTCGCTGCTGCCGATCGTGGCCAATACCGTCGTCGGCCTGCAGGGCGTCGATCCCTCCGTGCGCGATGCGGCGGCCGGCATGGGGCTGACCCGCCGGCAGATCCTTACCGGCATCGACATGCCGCTCGCCTTTCCGGTCATCCTCACCGGCATCCGCATCGTGCTGGTGCAGGCGATCGGCATGGTGACGATCGCCGCGCTGATCGGCGGCGGCGGTTTCGGCATCTTCATCTTCCAGGGGCTCGGCCAGACCGCGATGGACCTCGTCCTGCTCGGCGCCGTGCCGACCGTCTTCTTCGCCTTCTCATCGGCCGTCATCCTTGATGCGGTCATCGACAGCATCCGGGGGCCCGCCGCATGAGCATGATCGAGATCAGCAACGTCACCAAGCGCTATGGTCCGGCGACCGTCGTCGACAAGGTCTCGATGCGTGTCGAGAAGGGCGAGATCACCGTCATCGTCGGCACGTCCGGCTCCGGCAAATCGACGCTGATGCGGATGATCAACCGGCTGGTGCCGATCAGCGAAGGCGAGGTCTTCGTCGGCGGGCAGAATGTGATGGATGTCGAGGTGACCGAGCTTCGCCGCCGGATCGGTTATGCCATTCAGGGACACGGCCTGTTTCCACACCGCACCGTGGCGCAGAATATAGCCACCGTGCCGCAGCTGCTCGAATGGGATTCCAAACGCATCGCCGCCCGCGTCGAGGAGCTGCTCGGGCTTTTCAACCTCGATCCGGCTGAGTTCGCCGACAAATATCCACATCAGCTTTCCGGTGGCCAGCAGCAGCGTGTCGGCGTCGCGCGGGCGCTGGCCGCCGAGCCGGAACTGCTGTTGATGGACGAGCCCTTCGGCGCGCTCGATCCCGTCATCCGCGGCAAGGCGCAGGACGACCTGCTGGCGATCCAGAAGCAGTTCGGCACAACCATCATCCTCGTCACCCACGATATGGACGAGGCCTTCCATCTCGGCAATCAGATCGCGGTGATGAGCAAGGGCCGATTGCTGCAATGCTCGACGCCGGAAAAGATCCTCACCGAACCCGCCGATCCCTTCGTGCAGCAGCTGACCGGCACCTCCGACCGCGCGCTGAAGCTGATGTCGCTGCTGCCGCTGAAGGAGAGCATGGAGCCGGCCAAGGGCGGTCTTTCCTATGCCTTGCCGCAGTCGCTCAGCCTGCGCGACGCGCTGGCCGAAATGATCTGGCAGGGGGTCGACGAGGCGGCGGTGCAGGACGGCGAAAAGGCGCATGTGGGATCGATCTCGATGGCGCGGCTGCTCGAACTGGGCCGCAAGGCATGAAACTCGTCGCCGCCAATTTTTTCCGCGTGGCCGCGCTTGCCCTGCTGCTCATCCTGCTGTTCAGGACGGATTGGCTCTCCTTCCTGTTTGTGCCGCTGACGAACAATAATGCGCCCGCGGTCTACACGCAGAACAGCCTTGTCTCGCTGGCGCTCGGACATCTGCAGCTGGTGATCGGATCGATCGCCTGCAGCGCCGTGCTTGCCGTTCTCGGCGGCATCTTCGTGACGCGGCAAAGCGGCGCCGATTTCCTGCCGCTGTCGCGTGCCATCGCCAATGCCGGGCAGACCTTCCCCCCTGTCGCGGTGCTGGCGCTGGCCGTGCCCGCCACCGGCTTCGGCGCCATGCCGACGCTGATTGCGCTCTTCCTCTACGGCCTGCTGCCGATCTTCGAAAACACCGTCGCCGGCCTGAAACAGGTGTCGCCGCAGGTGCTCGACGCCGCCGACGGCATGGGCATGAACGGCACGCAACGTCTTTTCCGCGTCGAGCTGCCGCTTGCCCTGCCGCTGATCCTCGAAGGACTGAAGGTGGCGACGGTGATCAATATCGGCACGGCAACGATCGGCTCGACGGTTGCCGCCAAGGGCCTCGGCGAGGTGATCATCGCCGGGCTGATATCCGACAATACCGCGTTCATCCTCCAGGGCGGGCTGATCGTCGGCTTGATGGCAGTGTTGATCTATGACGCCATGGGCCTCGTCGAAGCGGGGATTACCCGAAGAATCGGCTTGCGCGCGGCTTAAGATGACCGCTACCAAGGCTGCCGTGATCGACGTAATGGGAGGCAGAATTGGCGAAGATGATCCACTCCATGATCCGTGTTCTCGACGAGGCGCGCTCGGTCGAGTTCTACGGCAAGGCGTTCGGTCTTACGATCGCCGACCGCGTCGACTTCGACACCTTCACGCTGATCTATCTGAGCAATGCCGAGACCGGATTCGAGCTGGAGCTGACCGTCAACAAGGGCCGCACCGAACCCTATGATCTCGGCAAAGGCTATGGCCATCTCGCCGTCTCGGTCGAAGAAGTCGCCATTGAGCGCGAGCGCATGGTGAAACTGGGGCTCAAACCCGGCGAGCTGGTGGAGCTCAACCGCGACGGCAAGTTGTTCGGCCTGTTCTTCTTCGTCAGCGATCCCGACGGCTACAAGATCGAGGTGCTGCAGCGCCACGGGCGGTTTCTCTAGGAGATAAGATGATTGCGAAAACTGCGCTCGATTCCGGCTGGACGCTTCACTGCAACGATACAGGAAGACCGGGACTGCCGGATGCGATACCGGCGACGGTGCCGGGCTGCGTCCATACCGACCTTCTCGCCAACCGGCTGATCGCCGATCCCTATATCGACGTCAACGAGATCACCAATGACTGGATCGGCAAGACCGACTGGACCTATCGCTGCCGGTTCGAGGCCGCGCCGGATGAGGGCAGAGTGCATGAGCTCGTCTTCGACGGGCTCGATACGATCGCGGTGATCAGCCTCAACGGCGAAGAGATCGGCCGCACATTCAATATGCACCGCACCTACCGTTTCGATGTTTCCGGGCTGCTGAAGGCCGGCGTCAACGAACTCTCCGTCACCTTCCGCTCCGCCTATGCCTATGGCGCAGAGATGGAGAAACATTACGGCTACCGCCCCAACAACTACCCAGGCCCGGGCAATCTGATGCGCAAGATGGCCTGCAATTTCGGCTGGGACTGGGGACCGACGCTGGTGACGGCGGGCGTCTGGAAGCCGGTGCGTCTGGAAAGCTGGGACCGGGCGCGGCTTGCCGAGACGCGGGTGTCTGCAAGCCTTGCCGGCGGCGACGGGCTGGTGACGGTGCATGCGGGACTGGCGCGGCATGGCGATCACGGGCCGTGCCGGCTGGCCGCCGAAATCGGCGGCGTGACCAAGACAGTAGCAATTGGCCCCGGCGAAGACGCGGTTTCCTTCGAACTCCGCCTCCCCTCGCCGCAGCTCTGGTGGCCGCACCATCTCGGTGCGCAGCCGCTCTATCCGCTGATGCTCACGCTGATCGACGAGGCCAGCGGCGATCTGCTCGACAGCTTCGAGCGCGAGCTCGGCTTCCGTTCGCTCAGGCTCGATACCTCGGCCGACGAGCGCGGCTCGGCCTTTACCTTCGTCATCAACGACGTGCCGCTCTTCATCGCCGGCGCCAACTGGATTCCCGACGATTGTTTTCCGTCGCGGGTGACGGCCGACCGTTACGCCGCACGGATCGACGAGGCGAAGGCCGCCAATATCCATATGCTGCGCGTCTGGGGCGGCGGCATCTTCGAGCGTGATGAGTTCTACGCTGCCTGCGACCGGGCCGGCATGCTGGTCTGGCAGGATTTCCTCTTTGCCTGCGCCGCCTACCCGGAGGAGGAGCCGCTTCGAAGCGAGGTCGAGGCGGAGGTGCGCGACAATGTCGCGCGGCTGATGCCGCATGCCTCATTGATCCTCTGGAACGGCAACAACGAGAATATCTGGGGCTTCGACGAATGGGGCTGGCGGCCGGTCATCAGGGCCGGCGAGAGCTGGGGGCTCGGCTATTATCTCGACCTCCTGCCGAAGCTCTGCCGCGAGCTCGATCCCGACCGGCCCTATTATCCCGGCAGCCCCTATTCCGGCTCGATGGAGATCGAACCCAATGCCGACGGACATGGCTGCAAACATATCTGGGACGTGTGGAACGATGTCGGCTACGAGATCTACCGCAACTATATCCCGCGCTTCTGCTCCGAATTCGGCTGGCAGGCGCCGCCCGCCTGGGCGACGATCGAAGAGAGCGTACACGATCAGCCGCTGACGCCACAATCGAACGGCGTTTTCCATCATCAGAAGGCGACGCAGGGCAATGACAAGCTGATCCGCGGCCTCGCCGGCCATCTGCCGGAGCCAAAGACGATGGAGGACTGGCACTTCGCCACCCAGCTCAACCAGGCGCGCGCCATCCGTTTCGGCATCGAGCACATGCGCTCGCATCGGGCTATCTGCAAGGGTGCGGTGGTCTGGCAGTTCAACGACTGCTGGCCGGTGACCTCCTGGGCCGCGCTCGATTCGGCTGGACGCCGCAAGCCGCTCTGGTATGCGCTGAAATCAGCCTATGATCCGCGCCTGCTGACGATCCAGCCACGCGAGGCCGGACTGGCTGCGGTCGCCGTCAACGAGAGAACGCTGTTCTGGCGGGCGAAAATTGCCGGCAAGCGTTTGACGCTCGATGGAACCGTGCTCGCCGAATTCGAATTCTGGCGGCTGCTCTGCGACCGTTTCGAAGCGAAAGAGTTTCCGCTGCCGAGCGATATCGTCACTCCGAACTTACCGAAGGACGAAGTCGTTGTCGTCGAGATGCTGGACCGGCGGGCGTTTCACTATTTCGTCGAGGATATCGACCTCGCCCTGCCAGCGCCGCGGCTGAGCGTCGATGTCACCGGGATCGACGGGGGCTTCGCCATCACGGTGACGGCGGAGAATTTTCTCAAGGACCTCTGCCTGATGGCGGATCGGCTGGATCCGGAGGCGGTTGTGGATTCCATGCTGGTGACGTTGTTGCCGGGCGAGAGCCATGTGTTTGCGGTGAAGACGGTAAAGGAGATCAAGGCAGAAGATATCACCGTCGGCACCGTGCTGCGATCGGCCAATGATCTTGTTGCCCGTTCGCGCCAGTGACTGCCCCTCACCCTAGCCCTCTCCCCGCTTGCGGGGAGAGGGGACGTGCCCTGCGCGAGTTTGGTGGGAACGGAGAGCTTGCGGCATGGTCCCTTCGCCCCGTTTACGGGGAGCAACCATGTTCAATTTTTCCGGTATTGGGGCGTCCATTCGGTCTTTCGAAAGAGGATTGTGTTGGCGAGGACGATGAGTTTTCGGGCGACGGCTATGACGGCGCACAGGTGTTCCTTTCCGTTCTGACGCAAGCGCGTGTAGAAAGCGGCGAGATCCGGATTGTGCCGGGTTGCCGTGAATGCGCACATGAACAGGCTCTTTCGCAGGCGTTCGCGACCACCCTGGATGCGGCGTCTGCCGTGATATTTTCCGCTATCGTCGTCATAGGGTGCGACGCCGGCAAGGGCGGCGATCTCGGCGCGGCTGGCATGGCCGAGTTCGGGCAGCCGAATGATCAAGCACAGGGCGCTGCGCAGCCCGATCCCCTTGATGGAGATCAGCAGATCGAGCCGTTGCGCCAGGTCGCAATCGTCGCGAACCGTCTTTTCGAGCCGCAGCAGATGGGCCTTGCGGCAGGTTTCGAGGCGGGCGACCTCGCGCAGGTGGCGGCGTTTGATCGCCTCCGACAAGGCGGTCTCGGCAAAGGTCTTGACCAGCGCGATCTGCTGCTCGATCTGTTCCAGATAGGTCAGTTCGGCGGCCAACTTGTCGAAGCGTGCGTCCGGCAGCGCCGGCAACTGCTCGAGACTTGCCGTAAACAACGCAATCAGCATGGCATCGAGCCGATCGTTCTTGGCCCGCTTGAGCGGCTCTTGGCGAAGAATCGCAGTTGCGCCGGCTGTAGACGCGCCGCTGGCCGCTTGCCGGCCCGCAGATGCGCCAGCAGCCGCCATTCATAGCCGCCGGAGGCTTCGAAGCCGATGCGGCTGACGTCATGCTCTCGAAGAAAGGCGTCAAGCGCCTTCAGGCCAGCGGTGTCGTACGTGACCCTCAGCCTTGCCTTACCGGGATGGAGGGCAATGTCGAGATGGCTTTTGCCGACATCGATTCCGGCACAGATCATGCTATTATCGGTCATCTTCGTCGTCCCTGTCGTGGATACGAACCCCAAGGTTCCTGCAACCACACGGGCCAGATGAAGAGCCGGTTGCGATCCTGCTCCCCACAGCCCAAAACGGCTAAGAAGGTGACGATCCGACAACCAGCTGCCGGGCGGGCGGCCACCCGCCCGGCAAGCATCAATATCCTACATTTTTCTTATCCAAGATGGTGGCGGCAGCCGGTTGAGGGGCCGCCAAGCTCACGACATCACCAACACCAAAAGGCCCCGCTGCTAACGGGGCCCTTCCAGCTCGGTCCATCGGACGAGATTACATCCAGTAGGGCGGCACGCCGTAATAATCATACACCCGGCGGCCATTATCGTTGTACCAGGTGTCGTCATCGTCCGAATAGCTGGGTGCGCCTTCGATCTGCTCCTTGGTCAGGTCGATTCGATAACCGTCCAGCTGGGTGTCGTAGTTCAGCTTTTCCCAGGGCAGCGGATAGTGGTCGTGACCGATGCCCAGGAAGCCGCCGAAGCTCAGCACGGCATAGGCGACGCGGCCATCACGCTTGCCGATGATCAGGCGTTCGATCGAGCCGATATGCCGGCCATCAGGGCCATAGACTCGGGTTCCTTCGACGCGGTCGCTGGCGATCAGCGAATGCGTTTCCTTCGTGTTCGGGTCACGGCGGCTGGCGTCGGTGTCCTGATTCAACATTTGAACCTCCTTTGGGTGTTTCCTCATGATTGGTATGAAGGGTCAACGCCATTGCGGACTCAAAGTTCCCACCCTTTCGACGACCGCGATGGGCTATTGTTGACGTTTACGTCAAGGTTAGTATAGCTTCATACGGCTTGAACCATACAGGCAATGGCATAAGCTGCGGGACTGGAAGATGGAGGATGCTTCCGGTCAATTGCGGGCCGGTCGACCACGATTCGATCGGCGCGGCGGCCGCAAGGGAGAGAGAGACACGATGAGCAGCATTTCCGTCCATCCGAACGGAGCAAAAGCGGACAAGCCCTGGCTTGCCACCTATCCCGATATGGTTCCGGCCGAACTGCCGCCGCTGGAACATGCCTCGCTCGCCGAACTTCTGGAAAAATCCTGCGCCCGTTACGCCGACCGGACGGTTTTTTCCAGCATGGGCAAGGCGATGAGCTATCGCGAGCTCGAAAGCCAGACGCGCAAGGTCGCCGCCTGGCTGCAGAGCATCGGCCTCGAGAAAGGCGACCGCGTCGCGGTGATGATGCCGAATGTGCTGCAGAACCCCGTCGCCACCTATGCGATCCTGCGGGCCGGCCTGGTGGTCGTCAATGTCAATCCGCTCTATACGCCGCGCGAACTCGAACACCAGTTGCGTGATTCCGGCGCCAAGGTGGTCTTCGTGCTGGAGAATTTCGCCCGCACCGTCGAGCAGGTCCTCAACAAGACCGACCTGCGCCATGTCGTCGTCACCTCGCTCGGCGAAATGCTGGGGCCGAAGGGGCTGATGGTCAATTTCGTCGTGCGCAAGGTCAAAAAGCTCGTTCCCTCCTGGTCGATCCCGCAGCATAAGAGCTTCAGTCAGGTGCTCAGTGAAGGCGCAAGGAAAAGTCTCCAGCCGGTCGCGCTGACGGGTGGAGACATCGCCTTCCTGCAATATACCGGCGGCACAACGGGCGTTGCCAAGGGCGCGGTGCTGACACATCAGAACCTGCTCGCCAACAAGCTGCAGCTGTCGCTGTGGCTGCGGTCGGCTTTCCAGCGCAAGAAGCAGCCGGAGGTGCTGAATTTCCTCTGCGCGCTGCCGCTCTACCACATCTTCGCGCTGACGGTGAATTCGCTTATGGGCATGTCGCTCGGCGCCCACAATATCCTGATCGCCAATCCGCGCGACATTCCCGGCCTCGTCAAGGAGTTCGGAAAGTCCAACATTCACATCTTCCCCGGCCTCAACACGCTGTTCAACGCGCTGATGAACAATGCCGAATTCGCCAAGCTCGATTTCTCATCGCTCGTCATGTCGCTTGGCGGCGGCATGGCCGTCCAGCGCCCGGTCGCCGAGCGCTGGCTTGCTATGACCGGCACAGCGATAACGGAAGGCTACGGCCTTTCCGAGACATCGCCTGTCGCCACCGCCAACCGCTTCGATTCGGTCGAGTTCACCGGCTCGATCGGCTTGCCGCTTCCCTCTACCGAGCTCGACATCCGCGACGAGGAAGGCCGTTCGCTGCCAGCAGGCGAAATCGGCGAGATCTGCATCCGCGGGCCGCAGGTGATGGCCGGCTATTGGCAGAAGCCGGAGGAAACGGCGCGGGTGATGACATCAGACGGCTATTTCCGCTCGGGCGACATGGGTTTCATGGACGAGCGCGGTTACACCAAGATCGTCGACCGCAAGAAGGACATGATCCTCGTCTCCGGCTTCAACGTCTATCCGAACGAGATCGAGGAAGTCGCCGCCATGCATGCCGGCATCCTCGAAGCCGCGGCGATCGGCGTGCCGGACGGCCATTCCGGCGAGGCGGTCAAGCTCTTCGTCGTCAGAAAGGATCCGAACCTGACGGAAGCGGAGGTAAAGGCCCATTGCATCGCCAACCTCACCAATTACAAGCGCCCGCGTTTCATTGAATTCCGCGCCGAACTGCCGAAATCGCCCGTCGGCAAGATCCTGCGCAAGGACCTGCGCGGCTGAATTTGACACTGTGATGAAATTCAAGCCATCCGCTTCCCGCGGGTGGCTTTTTTCATATTGGAGCGACGGCTGAACTTGATTTGCGCCTGAGAAAGCGAATAGTTTCCGCAACCTTTCCGCCTCAAAAGGAGCCTCCCATGAACGCCATCGTCGAACAGCTGAAAAACACTGCTGACGCCACCAAGGCGACCGATCTCCGCGCCGCCTTCGCCGCCGATCCGCAGCGCTTTTCGCGCTTTTCCGTCTCGCTCGACGATCTGCTGATGGACTATTCCAAGACGGCGGTGAATGACGAGATCCTTAAGCTTTTGGTCAAGCTCGCCGAAGAGGGCGGCGTCGAAAAGAAGCGCGAGGAGATGTTCTCCGGCAAGGCGATCAATTTCACCGAGGACCGCGCCGTTCTGCATACCGCGCTGCGCAACCGCTCCAACACGCCTGTGCTCGTCGACGGCAAGGACGTCATGCCTGACGTCAATGCCGTGCTTGCCGCCATGGGCAAGTTTGCCGACGACATCCGCTCCGGCGCACTGAAGGGCGCCACCGGCAAGGCGATCACCGATGTCATCAATATCGGCATCGGCGGCTCGGATCTCGGCCCCGTTATGGCGACTCTGGCGCTTGCTCCCTTCCATGACGGCCCGCGCGCCCATTTCGTCTCCAATATCGACGGCGCTCATATCGCCGATATCCTGAAGCTGGTGCAGCCGGAGACGACGCTCTTCATCGTCGCCTCTAAGACATTCACGACAGTCGAGACGATGACCAATGCGCAGACGGCGCGCAATTTCATCGCCAAGGCGCTCGGCGATGCAGCCGTGCAGCACCATTTCGCCGCCGTCTCGACGGCGCTCGACAAGGTCGCCGCCTTCGGCATCGACAGCGCCCGCGTCTTCGGTTTCTGGGACTGGGTCGGCGGCCGCTATTCAATCTGGTCGGCGATCGGCTTGCCGCTGATGATCGCCATCGGCCCGGAGAATTTCGGCAAGTTTCTCGACGGCGCGCACGCGGTCGACAATCATTTCCGTAAGGCGCAGGTTACCGAGAACCTGCCGATGCTGCTCGGCCTGATCGGATTCTACCACCGTAATGTGCTCGGCTACCCGACCCGCGCCATCCTGCCCTACGACCAGCGCCTGTCGCGTTTCCCGGCCTATCTGCAACAGCTCGACATGGAATCCAACGGCAAGGGCGTGACCGTCGACGGTACGCCGGTCGAGGGCAATTCCGGCCCGGTCGTCTGGGGCGAACCCGGCACCAATGGCCAGCACGCCTTCTATCAGCTCATTCACCAGGGCACGAGCATTATCCCGGCCGAGTTCATGATCGCCGCCAATGCCTTCGAGCCGGAACTGCGCCACCAGCACCAGCTGTTGATCTCCAACGTGCTTGCCCAGTCCGAGGCGCTGATGAAGGGTCGCACCTTCGCGGAAGCCAAGAAACAGCTGACCGACAAAGGCATGGACGACAAGAAGGCCGATTTCATCGCGCCGCACCGTGTATTTGCCGGCAACCGGCCGTCGATCACCTTCGTCTACGACAAGCTGACCCCTTACGCCCTCGGCCGCCTGATCGCGCTCTACGAACATCGCGTCTTCGTGGAAGGCGTGCTCTTCCGCATCAACTCCTTCGACCAGTGGGGCGTCGAGCTCGGCAAGGAACTGGCGACCGGCCTGCTGCCCGTCGTCGAGGGCAAGCAGAGCGCGGCGAGCCATGATTCCTCCACCCAGGGCCTGGTCGCGGCGCTGGCGAAGCTTGCAAAGTAAATATGAAGAGTTTTTTGTCCTGTCGCCCCTCACTCTAACCCTCTCCCCGTAAACGGGGCGAGGGGACGTGCCCTGTGAAAACTGGGTGGGGGACGGAGAGGTCGCGGCATGTTCCCTTCTCCCCGCGGGCGGGGGTCCGAAGGACGGGTCGAGACCCGTGGCTCGACCCCGGTCGGTGCCGGCAGGCGGATGAGGGGCGGCCGCCAGATCGTCAAAATGGCCGCAAATGATTAGATTGATTTCGGCGGGCTTGGCGCCGCTGCCCTGCAAAAACCGGATTGAATGTTCTACTAATAGAAAATTGTAGAAAGAATTCTTTCAATTCGCCGCCATCGCCCTAGATTCAAGCAAAATCTGTGCGCATGGTACTTCCGACGACATGACCTATCAAACCGGGGACGATACCCCGTTCCACTGTTTCCGCTGGTCTATACCCCGGGCAATTCGCATCCGGATCTGCTCTTTTGATGGCGGCGCCTGCCCTGCATTAGCCTTGCCCCGCCCCGGAGGCTCCCCGGCACCCTGGCACAGAGCGTTTTCCCGATCCATCTTTGCTAAAGGAAGCTCATGAGCCGTCTTATCGTCGTTTCCAATCGTGTTCCCATGCCGGCCAAGGATGGGAGTGCTGCGGCCGGTGGCCTCGCCGTCGCGCTGCAGGCAGCCCTGCAGGCGCGCGGCGGCATCTGGATGGGATGGTCGGGAGAGTCGAGCGGAGACAGGGAGCCCAGCGCGCTGTCGCTGCTGCAGAAGGGCAACATTACCTATGCGCTGACCGATCTCACCGACACCGACGTCGAGGAATATTACCGCGGCTTTGCAAACCGCGTTCTCTGGCCGATCTGTCATTACCGCCTCGATCTCGCCGAATATGGCCGAAAGGAGATGGCCGGCTATTTCCGCGTCAACCGCTTTTTCGCGCATCGACTGGCGCCGATGATCCAGCCGGACGACGTCATCTGGGTTCATGATTACCATCTCATCCCGCTGGCCGCCGAACTGCGGCAAATGGGGCTGAAGAACCGGATCGGCTTCTTCCTGCACATTCCCTGGCCGCCCGCCGATATTCTCGTCACCATGCCGGTCCATGAAGAAATCATGCGCGGCCTTTCTCATTACGACCTCGTTGGCTTCCAGACCGACTACGACCTGCAGAACTTCGCCGGTTACCTGAGACGGGAGGGCATCGGCGACGACCTCGGAAACGGATTGTTCGATTCGCACGGGCGGATCTTCAAGGCCGGTGCCTATCCGATCGGCATCGAGACCGCAGCCTTCGCCGAATTCGCAGAGCGAGCCGCAGACAATGTCATGGTGCAGAAGACCCGGCGCAGCATCGAAGGCCGCGACATGATCATCGGGGTCGATCGCCTCGATTATTCGAAGGGCATTATCCAGCGTCTGGAAGCGTACGAACGCTTCCTCACCAGCAATCCGGCCTATCAGAACAAGGTCACCTATCTGCAGGTCACGCCGAAATCGCGATCGGAAGTCCCCGAATACGAGCACATGCAGAAAATGGTCGCCGAACAGGCCGGCCGCGTGAACGGCGCGATCGGAACGGTCGACTGGGTGCCGATCCGCTATGTCAACCGATCGATCAGCCGCACCGTGCTCGCCGGTCTCTACCGCCTGGCGACGATCGGGCTCGTCACGCCGTTGCGCGACGGCATGAACCTCGTCGCCAAGGAATATGTCGCCGCCCAGGATCCGGATCGCCCGGGCGTCCTGGTGTTATCGCGCTTTGCCGGCGCGGCACGGGAGCTGAAGGGGGCGCTGCTGGTCAATCCCTACGATGTCGAGGGCACGGCCAATGCGCTTGCCAGAGGGCTAGCCATGTCGCTCGAGGAGCGCCGCGACCGCTGGAGCATGATGATGGAACATCTGCTCTCTCACGACGTCTCGCTCTGGTGCGAAACCTTCCTGCGGGACCTGATGACCGCTCCAGAGCTCGGCGGTAGCGTGGCTCCCCAGGCAGCCTCCTGATCGATCCGCATCCGCATGAAGGCCTCGACGCAAGGGCTGGCTGCGGCGCTGGCGAAGCGTTAAAAATGCTCCTCACCCTAACCCTCTCCCCGTAAACGGGGCGAGGGGGACGTGCCACACGCAATGTCGGCGGCGGAACGGAGAGGTCGCGACTATCCCCCTTCGCCCCGCAAGCAGGGGTCCGAAGGACGGGTCGAGACACGTGGCTCGACCTCGGTCGATGCCGGCAGGCGGATGAGGGGCTGATGCTCGCTTAAGCCTTAAAGCCCGATCTCATGCGCCCAGGGCGGATTGGCGCCGGCGCGGGAAACGGTGACGGCGGCGGCCTTGGCGCCGAGCGTCAGGGCGTTGCGCACCGCCTGTTCATCGAGCGAGGCGACCCGCTCTTTGGTCAGCAGATTATCCCTCTTCAGCGAGGCAAGCACGCCGGCGTCGAAGGTATCACCGGCGCCGACCGTGTCGACAACGGCAACGCGCTCGCTCGGCACCGTCACCTTGCGATCCCTGGTGTAACCCGAGGCGCCTTCCGCGCCCTTGGTGATGACGACGAGCTTGGCGCCCTCAGCCAGCCAGTGGGCGGCGAGCGCGTCATGGTCGCCTGAAAGACCGAACCAGTCGAGATCCTCGTCGGAGAACTTGACGATGTCGGACTTTGCCGCCATGCGCCGGATGCGGGCCATATGAGCCTGCTTGTCCTTGATGAAGCCCGGGCGGATGTTGGGGTCGAGCGAAATGACGCGGCGGGCCGCTTCCCGGTCGAGCAGTGCTTCGTAGGTTTCGCCGCAGGGGCTCGGGATCAGGCTGATCGCGCCGAAATGCAAGGCTTCGCAATCATCGCCGAGAACAGGCAGGTCGGCCTCGGTGATCATCCGGCCGGCTGTGCCCTCATCGTAGAAGGCATAGGTCGCCTGGCCGCTGACCAGCTTGACGAATGCGATCGTCGAAGGGCGCGGGGTGATGGCGCATGGGCTGTAATCGACATTGCTCGCCTTCAGTGTCGCCAGCAGGATTTCTCCCATCATGTCGTCGGCGATGCCGGTGAAGAAGGCGGTGGGAATGCCGAGGCGGCCGAGCGCGATGGCGGTATTGAAGATCGCGCCGCCGGCATAGGGCGCAAAGCCCTTCTCACCAAGGGTGGTGTCCCTCGGCAGCATGTCGATCAGGGCTTCGCCGCAGCACAAAATCATCGGATTCCTCCCAACAGCATTTCTATCTTCATCAAGCGCTTAAGTGAGCTTTTGTCAACCGATTAGAGCGAAAGCTCACTCACTCCACCATTCCTCGCCGACCACGCCAATGGCGCATCGAGAAAGGCCTCGACCTCTGCAAGCGTCTTGTCGTCGAAAAGCTTCTCTGCCCTGGCAACCGCAAGGACGCTGCGCCAGGTGGCGATGTGATGCAGCCTCACCTTGCCGTCGGCAAAACGCTGATCGCCGAAAATGCCGTAGAAGAACAGCGCGATACCGTGATCGACGATGCCGCCGGCGGCGCGAATGGCGTCGATGAACTTGAACATGCTGCCGCCGGCCGTCGTCAGGTCCTCGATGACGAGCACGCGCGAACCTTCGGGCATATTGCCTTCGATCTGGGCGTTGCGGCCGTGGCCCTTCGGCTGCTTGCGGACGTAGATCATCGGCAGGCCGAGGCGATCTGCGAGCAGGGCAGCGAAGGGAATGCCGGCGGTCTCGCCGCCGGCGATGCAATCGAACTGCTCGAAACCGGCATCGCGCAGCAGAGTGCTGGCGGCAAAATCCATCACCGTCGAACGGATGCGCGGATAGGACAGGAGCTTACGGCAATCGATATAGACCGGGCTCGCCATGCCGGAGGAGAGCTTGTAAGGCTGAGCCGCATTGAAATGCACCGCTTTGATCTCCCAGAGCATCTTGGCCACCAATTCGGCCATCAGGGCGCGGTCGGGAAATGCGGTCTGGATCATCGGGCTCTCCTTCGGTTTTGCGTCTCCGGCAATAGCAGCAAGCGCCCACCGTTTCCAGACGCAGGCGATCTATTCCAGCAAGAGACGGCCGATATCGGGTCCCTGCATCTTCTTGAACAAGGCAATCGTCCGGTCGCCCTCCTCTGCATCCAGCGAGACGGCATAACGCACGGCGGCGGCAAGCAGCTGCATCGTCAACCGGGCGATCGCCTGAAGTTCGCTGCGGTCCCGATCCGGCCAGAGGCGCACGAGCACGGCGAGAAATGCCTGGGTATGGAATTCCATGTCTTCGGCATCGACCTGCTGCAGCAGCTTGTCGGTGTGGGTCGCATGCCAGATATCGCGCATCACGGGCTCGCGGCGGAAGAACGCATAATATTCGTCGACGATGTTGGCGAGCGCGGCCGGCAGGGCGGCGGCGTCGACGACCTTCGCCAGTTCCGCCTCGACACAGCGCCTGCCCTCTTCGTTGAAGCGCTCGGCCAACGTCCGGATAATCGCGCTCTTGTCGGGGAAATACTGGTAGAGGGCGCCGAAGGAAAGGCCAGCCTTTTCAACGATCCCGCTCATCTTCAGGCCGTCGCTGCCATGGCTTTCGATCAGTTCGGCGGCGACGGCGAGGATTTTTTCGAAACGCTCGCGGCCGCGCTGCTGGCGCGGGATGCGGCGCGGCTGGCCGCCACGGTCCTGCTGGCGTCTGCGCGTTGCGCGTTTCTGCTCCGACATCGGCTCTCCTTCACGTTGACAAACAAAATAAGAGAGTTTATCTCATATGGCAAATCCGAGAGTCTCTCTTATTTCATTCCCGCAAGGAGCTTCGGCATGCAGATCGTCCTCATCCTTTCCCTCGTCGCCGCGGCGATCGGCAGCGGCCTCGTCGCCGGCATCTTCTTCGCCTTCTCGACCTTCATCATGACCGCCTTCTCACGCATCCCGGCCGAACAGGGCATTGCGGCGATGAACTCGATCAATGTGACGATCGTCCGCTCGCCCTTCATGGGCCTCTTCGTGCCGACGGCGATCCTCTGCCTCGTCATCGCCGTCCTCGCGGTGATCGACTGGCGCGGCGGCGCGTCCGCGCTGATGCTGGCGGGTGCAGCCATTTATGTGTTTGCCTCCTTCCTCTCGACGATCATCGTCAACGTGCCGATGAACGACGCCCTGGAAAAGGTCAGCGGCAGCGGGGCGGCGGCGGTGGCGCTCTGGACCTCCTATGTCAGGGATTGGACGTGGTGGAACCATGTGCGAACCGTGGCCTCGCTGCTCGCCTCGGCCGCTTTCGTGCGGGCGCTGATGATGGTTTGAGCAGCAGGCGCCCACACTCAAGAGAGCCCCTGAGGTGCCCCGCAGGGGCCTCGAAGGACGAGGCGGCATGCCGGCGTCTGCCGAGCAGTCGGGAATCAAGATGCGGTGCGCGACACCTCGGCCGGAACTGCAGTGAGATAGCCGGCAAGCTCGACCCGGTTGCGGCCGCCGCGCTTGGCGGCGTAGAGCGCCTTGTCGGCGGCGCTCAGCATGGCGTCGAAATCGAGCGGCGTCGACCGGCCGGGCGCAACGCCGACGCTCACTGTGCATCTCAACACCTCACCGTCGATTGGAATCTCTCGCGCCTCGAAGGCCCTGCGGATCCGCTCAGCCGTCAGTTCTGCCCGGCCGGGCATGATCTCCTTCAGCACTAGCGCGAATTCCTCACCGCCGAGCCTCGCGGCGGTATCGCCTGAGCGGCAATGGGCGGTCAGTTCCTCGGCGAAGACGGTGATCACGCAGTCGCCGCTCGCATGGCCATAGCGGTCGTTGACCGATTTGAAATGATCGATATCGAAGAGGATGACGGCGGCGGTGGTGCCCATCGGGCGCGTGCCATACTGATCGAAGACGGCGCGGCGGTTGAGCAGGCCTGTCAGCGGATCGGTGATCGCCTCGAGACGATGGCGGGCGGCGAGCCGCCATTGATGCAGCGCCAGCGACAGCGCGCCGATCCCGGTCATGCCGGCGATGCAGACGGCGAGGCTCAGATCCTCCGCCCAGTTGCTCGGCGCCTTGCCGAGCACCAGCTTTCCATCGGCGATCAACACGGCGGCGCAGAGAACGAAGGAGATTGCCGTCAGCGTATAGAGTGCCGCAATGCCGAGGAGCGGCGCCGGCGCTTCGGCGCGGGCGAGCCAATATTGCCGAGCGGTAGTAAACAGCAGCAGGGCGATGGCGAGATTGTCGGCGATGAAGGCGAGGCCGTCATAGCCGGAAACCATCGGGAGGATTGAGAAGGCCATCGCCGCCAGCGCCCGGCTGGCGATGGCAAGGATTGACAGGCGACCTGACAGGAACTGTTTGCCCGCGCCCCAGATGGTGGCAAAGCCGGCATGGAACAGCACGAAACTGCCAATGGCGAAGCCTATATCAGGCCTGCTCACATAGGCGCTGTAGATAAAAATGCCGCTGACAACGAGGACGAGACCGATGGTGGCGGTGAGCAGCACGGTTTCGGTCCGGCGCACAAGCCAACTGCCCATCAGGGTTACGGCCAGGCAGGCCGCGGAGACGCCGAGCGCCAACAGAAGGGAGTTGTAGTCAAGCATCATGCTTCTTCAGTCTCCGCAGCGGTGTCGCGCCGGACGATCGGCAGCTATGGGGTCCGCGAAGAGGAATGTCTTATGCATCCGTTAACAAATGATGCACCGCACAATGAAAATGTTACGCGCCTAACGTCACCACAGCACTTAAAATGAATTTTCTATTTAAAATAGAAAACGCAGCAGGCGAGTCCCTAGACCAACACCTGCCAATGAAGGGGAAACATAGGATCGAAAACCGTCACCGGACCGGCGCCGGTTTCTATCTTAGCGGGAAAGAGAACCGGCTCTGCCTGCTTGGAAAGCGTGATGCGTTCCTCGTTCGGCAACAGCCCATACCAGGCCGGTCCGTTCAGCGAGGCGAAAGCTTCAAGCCTGTCGAGAGCGCCTTCCTCCTCGAAGACATGCGCAAGACAGCTCATCGTATTGATCGAGGTGTAGATGCCGGCGCAGCCGCAGGCGCATTCCTTCAGCGGATCGACATGCGGGGCAGAATCGGTGCCGAGGAAGAAGCGGGCGTCGCCGCTTACGGCGGCTGCGCGCAGCGCCAGCCGATGGTTCTCGCGCTTGGCGACCGGCAGGCAGTAATAATGGGGGCGGATGCCGCCGACGAGGATGGCGTTGCGGTTGATGATCAGGTGGTGGGTGGTGATCGAGCCGGCGAGATTTGATTTGGCCGCCTTGATGTAATCGATGCCGTCTGACGTCGTCACATGCTCCATCGTCACCTTCAGCTCGGGCAAGGCCCGGCGCAGCGGATCGAGCACGGTGTCGATGAAGACGGCCTCGCGATCGAAAATATCGACGTCGGGCTTCGTCACCTCGCCATGGACGCAGAGCGGCAGGCCGATCTCAGCCATGCGCTCGAGCACCGGCATCGCCTTCTCCATGTCGCGCACCCCCCCATGCGAATTGGTCGTGGCGCCGGCGGGATAAAGCTTGACGGCGGTGATGAGGCCGCTCTTTGCACCCTCCGCCACATCGTCGGGGCTGGTATGTTCTGTGAGATAAAGCGTCATCAGCGGCTGGAAACGGTGGCCGTCCGGCAGCGCCTTGAGGATGCGCTCGCGATAGGCCTTCGCATCCGCTGACGTGACGACCGGCGGCACCAGATTGGGCATGATGATGGCGCGGGCGAAGGTGCGGCTCGTATCGGCGATCACGCCTTCCAGCATGGCGCCGTCGCGCAGATGCAGGTGCCAGTCGTCGGGACGGCGGATGGTGATCGATTGCATGGCAGGCCTCCGAAGCGATGCGTCTGCCGCCTCGATAGCACTAAAGCGCGGCGGGTCAAACCGGCTTCATGCGACGCCGTTTCGCCCTTTATGCAAATCCTGATCCCGGAGCCGTTCAATACGTCCGGGCGGCATGCATCATACATCAAATGAACAATCGCGTCGGCGTCACGCCAGCGCAATCTCCAGCGTCACGTCGGCTGGGCGACGGTTTTCGAGGATCAGCCGGCCGTTCGGCAGGTCGTTGCCGTAGACTTTGGCGCTGGCGGCTTCTTCGCTGAGATTGTAACCGCGCCAGCGCGCCCAGAGCCGCTCTTCGAGAACCTCCATCGGCGGCGCCAGCATGATCGAAAAATCGAAGATGCCGTCGAGTTCGGCCCATTTACCCTGTGTGAAGAGCAGATAATTGCCCTCGACGATGATGAAGCGGTCCTCGGGATCGATTGGTCTGGCGGAAGCGATGGCGAGTTCGCGGGAGCGGTCGAAGACCGGCGCCAGAACCTCCTGGTCGGCCCGGCGGACGGCGCGGATGATATCGAGGAAGCCTCTGACATCGAAAGTTTCCGGAATGCCCTTGCGCGCCAAAAGGCCGCGTTCGATGAGGATGGCATTGTCCATGTGGAAGCCGTCCATCGGCAGGACTGCGGCGCTTTCGCCTTTGGCTTTCAGCGCCGCCGCCAGATTGTCGGCCATGGTTGACTTGCCCGCCCCCGGCGGCCCGGCGACGGCAATCAGGAAACGTTTGGCATCGCCGGCGCGGGAAAGCACCTCGCCGGCGATGTCGTCGATGCGCAGGCTCATGCCGCAACGGGCTCCGTCGGCACCGCCTTGGCGCCGGTCATGAAGGCGACGGCGTCGGACATGGTGTATTCCTTCGGATTGATCACCGTCAGCCGCCGGCCGAGACGGTGGATATGGATCCGGTCGGCGACCTCGAAGACATGCGGCATGTTGTGCGAGATCAGCACGATCGGCAGGCCGCGGGCGCGCACGTCGAGGATGAGTTCCAGCACGCGCCGGCTTTCCTTGACGCCGAGGGCGGCCGTCGGTTCGTCCATGATGATGACCTTCGAGCCGAAGGCTGCGGCGCGGGCGACGGCGACACCCTGGCGCTGGCCGCCGGACAGCGTTTCCACCGCCTGGTTGATGTTCTGGATGGTCATCAGCCCGAGTTCCGACAGCTTGTTGCGCGCCAGCTTTTCCATGGCCGGACGGTCGAGCATGCGGAACAGCGAGCCGAGCGGGCCCTTCTTGCGGATCTCTCGGCCGAGGAACATGTTGTCGGCGATCGATAGCGCCGGCGACAGAGCAAGGTTCTGGTAGACGGTTTCGATGCCGGCTTCGCGCGCCTCCATCGGCGAGCGGAAATGCACCTGCCGGCCTTCGAGCGTGATCACGCCCTCGTCAGGGGTGACCGCGCCTGAAATCGCCTTGATCAGCGACGACTTGCCGGCGCCGTTATCGCCGATGACGGCAAGGATTTCACCCGGATAGAGGTCGAAATCGGCATTGTCGAGCGCGGTCACGCGTCCATAACGCTTTACGAGGCCGCGGGCGGTGAGAATGGGTTCGACAGCCATGGTCATACCGAAACCTTTCTGATCCACTGATCAATGGCGACGGCGGCAATGATCAGCACGCCGGTCAGGAGGACTTTCCATTGCGGATCGGCACCGAGCATGTTGAGGCCCATCGACACGACGCCGACGATCATGGCCCCGAACAGCGTGCCGAGAATGGAACCGCGGCCGCCGAAGAGCGAGATGCCGCCGATCACGGTCGCTGTGATCGCCTGGAGGTTATAGTCGGTCACCGCCGAGGACGGGGAGATTGAGCCGTTGCGGCCGATCGACACCCAGGCGGCGAAGGCGGCGATGACGCCCGACAGCGTATAGACGGTGAGCAGCACCCTCTTCGTCTGGATACCGGAGAGCTTCGCCGCTTCCGGATCGTCGCCGACCGCATAGACATGCCGGCCCCAGGCGGTGTGATTGAGGATGTACCAGAACAGGAGGACGAGCAGCACCATGGCGATGACGCCGAGGGTGAGCACGGCGCTGCCGACCTTGAAGCTCGCGGCGAAAAGATGCAGCAGCGGCGCCTGTTCGTCGACATCGGTGTCGCGGATCGTCTCATTGGCGGAATAGATGAAATTCGTCGCCATAACGATATTCCAGGTGCCGAGCGTGACGATAAAGGGCGGCAGCTTCATGAAGGCGACGAGGAAGCCGTTCAGCAGTCCGCACAGGCCGCCGACCAGCAGGCCTCCGATCACCGCTATCGGCGTCGGGATGCCGTAGGTGATGGCGACATTGCCCATGATGACGGCTGAAATCACCATGATGACGCCGATCGACAGATCGATGCCGGCCGTCAGGATGACCAGCGTCTGGGCGGCGCCGAGAATGCCGACGATGGCGATCTGCTGCAGGATCAGCGTCAATGTGTATGACGAGAAGAAACGCCCGCCGAGCGCTATTCCGAAGATGATGATCGCCAGTACGAGTACGATCAGCGGCACGGCGGCCGGTGTCGAGTGCAGAAAGTGCTGGGCGCGCTTGATCAGCGGGACGCCCTGGTGCTCGAAGGAGGCGACGTTCTTGTCGCTGCCGTCGAGGACGCGTTCGAATTCCTGTGCTCCGGTCATGGTTCCTCCTCCGCATCCGCGCGCCGAACCCGCGCGGAGGCCGTCACCCCTGTTGATCCGTTCGTTGCTTAGCCGGTGGGCGACGGCACATCGTCCGTCTAAAACGGCCGGGGATCAAGCCCCGGCCGGTGCGCCTTCAATCAAGCGGGGCTCAGCCCCAGCACTTGTCCGTGCCTTCTTTGGTGTCGATCGACTTGAGGCCGGGGACCGGCTTGTCGGTAACGAGCGAGACGCCGGTATCGAAGAAGGACTTGCCTTCGGTCGGCTTCGGCTTTTCACCCGAGTCGGCGAACTTCTTGATCGCCTCGATGCCGAGCGACGCCATCAGCAGCGGATATTGCTGCGAGGTGGCGCCGATGACGCCTTCCTTGACCGACTTGACGCCCGGGCAGCCGCCGTCGACCGAGACGATCAGCACGTTCTTTTCCATGCCGACGGCCTTCAGCGCCTGATAGGCGCCGACAGCGGCCGGCTCGTTGATCGTGTGGATGACGTTGATGCTCGGATCCTTCTGCAGAAGGTTTTCCATGGCCTTGCGGCCGCCTTCTTCATTGCCGTTCGTCACGTCATGGCCGACAATGCGCTTGTCGTCTTCGTCGCCGATCTTGTCCGGGTTCTTCGGGTCGATGCCGAAGCCCATCATGAAGCCCTGGTCGCGCAGAACGTCGACCGTCGGCTGCGACGGCGTCAGGTCGAGGAAGCCGACCTTGGCGTCCTTGGCCTTGTCGCCGAGCGTTTCCTTGGCCCACTGACCGATCAGTTTGCCGGCGAGCAGGTTGTCGGTGGCGAAGGTGGCGTCGGCGGCATCGGCTGGCTCGAGCGGCGTGTCGAGCGCGATCACCAGCAGGCCGGCGTCGCGGGCCTTCTTGACAGCCGGCACGATGCCCTTGGTATCGGAGGCCGTCAGCAGAATACCCTTTGCGCCGTCGGCGATGCAGCTTTCAATCGCTGCGACCTGGCTTTCGCTGTCACCGTCGATCTTGCCGGCATAGGACTTCAGCGAGACGCCGAGTTCCTTGGCCTTGGCCGTCGCACCTTCCTTCATCTTGACGAAGAAGGGGTTGGTGTCGGTCTTGGTGATGAGGCAGGCGGAAACGTCAGCCGCCATCGCCGGAGCAGAAAAAGCGACACCGAGCGCGAGCGCGCCAAAAGCGAGAACTGATTTCTTCATGAACTCCTCCCAGAGTTTGCCGGCGCCGCCCTGCGGGCCGGAATTTTCAAAATATGACACTTCGCTCAGTCGCTGTCGCTCCAAAGCCGTCGGTGTCCTTGACGATGGCAATTAAGAGCGAAAGAAATCCGCTTGTCAATAAATAAATCCAATTGAATTATTAATTCGATGTGGCATGCTCGATGGAATTAGGGTGTCCAGCGCCGTGTCTCCGGCGCGCAGGGGACGCCCTACCGCTTTGAGCCGCTGCAGGTTTCTTAAATCGTCTCTGATGGGGAAAATGCAGGAGGCGAACGCTCGGGAGGAGCGGCCATGTCGTCTTTGGAAGGACCGGAACACACGCCGGTCCCGCCGCCGATTCTAAATCCGGCCGGCGGTGCGAACCAGGTCAGGGTGCGAGCCTATAACGAGCGGCTCGTGCTGTCGCTGGTGCGCCTCTACGGCGCGTTGTCGAAGGCCGATATCGCGCGCCGCAGCGGGCTTTCGGCCCAGACCGTCTCGGTCATCATGCGGGTGCTGGAAAAGGAAGGGCTGCTGTCGCGCGGCGCGCCTGTGCGCGGCCGGGTCGGCCAGCCATCGATCCCGATGCATCTCAATCCCGACGCCGTCTATTCCTTCGGCCTGAAGATCGGCCGGCGCAGCGCCGATCTGGTGCTGATGGATTTCGTCGGCCGCATCCGGATGCAGCTGCACCGGACCTATGCCTATCCGCTGCCGCATGAAATCCTTGCCTTCGTCACCTCGGGCATCCGCGAGATCGAAGACAAGCTCGACGAAAGGCAGCGCGGCCGCGTCGCCGGCCTCGGCATCGCCGCGCCTTTCGAACTCTGGAACTGGGCCGATGAGGTGGGAGCGCCTCCGGGCGCCATGGAAGTCTGGCGCGATGTCGACCTGCAGGCCGATATCGCCGCGCGCGTCTCCCATCCCGTTTTCCTGCAGAACGATGCGACCAGCGCCTGCGGCGCGGAACTCGTCTTCGGCGTCGGCCCCTCTTATCCCGACTTCGTCTATTTCTTCATCGGCTCCTTCATCGGCGGCGGCATCGTCCTGAATTCGGCGATCTTTTCCGGCCGCACCGGCACGGCGGGCGCGATCGGGCCGCTGCCCGTGCGCGACAGGAACGGCGAAACCAAGCAGCTGCTCGAAATCGCCTCGATCTTCGTCTTGGAAAACATGCTGCGCGAGCGCGGTATCGATCCCGAACCGCTGTGGTATTCCGCGGACGACTGGGTGGATTTCGGCGAGCCGATGGAGGCGTGGATCCAGGACAGCGCCAAGGCGCTCGCCCAGGCGATCGTCGCCGCCGCCTCGATCGTCGATTTCAGCGCAGCCGTCATCGACGGCGGCTTTCCCCATTGGGTGCGCAGCCGCATCGTGCAGGCGACGATCGACGAAGCCGCCAAGCTCGACCTGCAGGGCGTCGTCATGCCCGAAATTATCGAGGGCGCGGTCGGCGCGCAGGCACGCGCCATCGGCGGCGCCAGCCTGCCGATCTTTTCGCGCTATCTCACCGACCAGAACGTACTCTTCAAGGAGGTAGACCATGCTGAAGGGACTTGATCCGCTCTTGAGCCCGGAATTGCTCGCAACACTTCGGGCCATGGGCCATGGCGACGAAATCGCCATCGTCGACGGCAATTATCCCGGCGTCGAACATGCGCGCCGGCTGATCCGGCTCGACGGCCACCATCTCATCCCTGTGCTCAATGCCGTGCTCAGCGTGCTGCCGATCGACGATTTCGTGCCGGAAGCGATCTTCCGCTCGACCGTCAAGGCCGAGCGCGACAAGCTCGATCCGGTGCATGAGGAGATGATCGACTGCTGCGCCCGTCACGAACCGCACCGGCAGGTGGTGCCGCTGATCGGCCAGGATTTCTACGGTCGGGTGCGGGCCGCCCATGCGCTGATCCAGACCAGCGAGCCCAGGCTCTATGCCAACATCATCCTGCGCAAGGGCGTGATCTATCCGAAGGAGGCAGGCGCTCAGCCGGGCGAGGTCGATCCGTTCGTCTACTAAAGGGTCGGTGCGCTTCCGTCACCCGTCGATTTCGACTTCCGCTTCGCAGTTTACCGGCGCATTCAAGGGGATGGCCATGCCGATGGACGAGCGGGCGTGGGCGCCGACGTCAGGCCCGTACAGCTCGAGGATCAGATCGGAATAGCCGTTGGTGACCAGCGGCGTCTCGTTGAAGCCAGGAGCGACGTTGACCATGGCGAAGACGCGAAGCCATGCCGTGACCCGATCGAGGTCCCCGACGGCCCGCTTGAGACTGGCGAGATGGGCGAGCGCAACGAGCCGCGCCGACGCGTAACCCTCCTCCGGCGAAACCTCGGCGCCAACCTTGCCAAGCGGATTTGCCAATGTTCCGTCGCGGTTGCATGCGACGTGGCCCGAGATGTAGGCGCGGGTGCCGCGCAGGCGAACCCAGGTGAAGGGCAAGCGCAGTCCGTCGCGAACCTTCAAAGGCTCGGGCAACTCCAGCCCCATTCCGGCCAGCCGTTGTTCGATAATGGCCATAATGCACCTCTCGGTGTGATTGGAGCATGCCGCGCCAAAGCCTGAGGCGGCTTTGCGCCGGGAACCGCCGGACAGTTCCGAAGCGACATGCATCACGGTACGATCTCGTCGAGCTCCGGCATCAGAACGACGCTTTCATTCGCGGCTGCGTCGTTGCGGGCGCCGAGGAATTCGGCGTCTTCGCTGCAGCGGTTGACGGCGACATGCGGAACGCCGGCCGGAATAAACAGGTAATCGCCGGGGCGGACCGTTTCGCACCGTTCAAGTGCTGCCCCCGACCAGATCTCGATCTCCCGACCTGCGATCATCAAGAGAGCCGTCTCGTGTCCCTCATGGCGATGGGCGCCGGTTCGCCGCCCCGCGGGCAGCGAAATCGTCCCGAGCCACAGCATGGTTGACCCAGCGCTTTCAGCTGAGACGCCGGAGCAATAGACCGATCCCTGCCTGGCGACATGACTGCCGCCGGCGCAGACGACCTTGGCGAGGAATGCTTCAGACTCTTTCGGTTGCGCTGCTTCCTTGATCATCGCTCTCACCACTTCGACCACTGCGATGGAGCCACTCTGCGCGCTCAGCCGCCGCAAGTCCTGAAGCGAAGCCGAAAAATTCCGAAAAGCTGCGAAATCGGCGTATCATTCCCGCCATGAAACCCCCACACCTTGTATTCGGCCGCTTCGAATTCATTGCCGAGAACGGATGCCTGCTCCGCGACAACATGCCTGTCGCCATCGGCGCCCGCGGCGCCAACCTGCTTGGCGTTCTGCTGTCGGCAAAGGGGGGTGTGGTCTCGAAGCCGGAATTGATGGATGCGGTCTGGCCGGGATTGGCCGTCGAGGAAAGCAATCTTTCCGTTCAGATTGCTGCCCTTCGCAAGCTCCTCGGACCTACATTGGACGGAAGCGAATGGATCGTCACGGTTCCACGGGTGGGGTACAGATTTTCGGGTCCGGTGGAGAGGCGGAGCGAGACAGCCGAGAGCGGCTGGCACGCACAAACCGGGTCGATGCCCGCGATCGCCGTCCTGCCGTTCGAAAATCTCGGCGGCGATGTGGAGAGACAGTATCTGGCCGAAGGCATTGCCGACGACCTGATCATGGCGCTCGCCCGGCTCAGATGGTTCCGCGTCGCCTCACGCGGGGCAAGCTTCGCCAGGAGGAATGGTTCCGGGGACCCGAGGTCTGTCGCGCTGGAACTCGGGGTCGATTTTCTGGTGGAGGGAGCCATCCGGTATACCGGCGATCGGATCCGGATATCGGTGCACCTCGCGGACGCCCCGAAGGGCGCCACCGTCTGGTCCGAGCATTACGATCTTCGACTGGCCGAGCTATTTGCCGTGCAGGACGCCATTGCCGAGCGGATCGCAGCAGCGATCGAGCCCGAACTGCTGTTGCGCCACGGGCTTCCGATCGCTCCGCACACCGGCAACATCACTGCCTGGGATCTCGTGCGGCAAGGCATGTTCCAGTTTCACAAGGTGACGCAACCCACCCACCTTCTCGCACGGCGCTTCTTCCGCGAGGCCGCCGAGCTCGATCCCATGCTTCCGGAGGCGCAGATCTGGCGGGCGCGGGTCAATGCCGGCCTCATCGCCTACGGCTGGACGGAAAACCCCGCCGCAGACGGGAAGGAAGGACTGGATGCGGCGCTGCGGGCGATCTATCTCGATGCGCGCAACCCCTATTCGCACTACGGGCTGGCGATCGTCTCGGCCTATACGGGCAGGGCCGAGCAGGCGATCCTGGCGGCGGAACGATCCATCGAACTCGGTTCGAGCTTCGCCCTGGGGCATCTCGTCCTCGGCATGGCTCGGCTTTTTTCGGGCGACGCTGCCGGGGCGCGCAAGCCATTGGCGCACGGCCTCGAGCTCAATCCGCACGATCCGCAGAACGGCGTCTGGTTCAGCCTGCTGATGCTGGCATTGTTTTTTTCCGGCGACGTCGAGGGCGCGCTCGATACCGGACGCCGGGCGCTGAAAGCGCGGCCCGACTGGCCGGCGCTGCTGCGCATCCAGGCATGCTGCCACGCGGCCGCGGGACACCGCCAGCAGGCTCACCGCCTTGCTGCCGCGGCACGCGATCTTCCCGAAGCTGCCGGCGATGCACTTGCTCCGTTCAGAGATAGCAACACGGAATGGACGGCCCGCCTGAACGCGCTGCTGCGGGAGGCAGAGCTTTGAAACTCGTTGACGCCCGGAGCAATGACCGAAATGGTTCGTCGCGAAGCGGGGCTCGATCGCAACCCCGCACCTCTGCAAGGAGAAAGCAATGGACGACGATATCAAAATTCTCCAGCACATCTACGAGCGCTTCAACGAACGCGACATAGACGCCGTGCTGGCAGCGCTGGCCGAGGATGTCGTCTGGGCCAACGGCATGGATGGCGGCCACGTCCATGGGCGCGAGGCGGTGCGGGAATATTGGACGCGTCAGTGGTCGATGATCGATCCCCACGTCCAGCCGGTCGGTTTTCACCGGACGGCGGACGGCGCAATCATTGCCGACGTCCGGCAGTCGGTCCGTGACCTGCAAGGCCAACCGCTCGAAGGAGAGAAGACGATCGGGCACGTATTCCGGTTTCGAGACGGCAAGGTGGTCCGCTTCGACATTCGGGATGCCGCCTGAATTCGGCGAGCCGGGTCACCTCCTCTTCCCGGCGGCCTTTGAGGGTCAAGATGTAGCACGTCGATCTCCGCATCGAGCGCACTGAGCTGAATCCAATTTGCGATGAAGATATCCGTTGCGCGCAGCGAAACGCCCAAAACCTTCGCCGCGGAAACGCACCATTAATCTTCGAAGACCACACTGAAATCCGGATTTACGAATGCCCGCAGTCTGCCAGTGATCGAATTGCCGATGCCCTTGGCTCCACCCTTGAGTCGTGGCGGTCTTCGGCGCCGTCGATGCCGGCATTCGGCGGCCGGGTCGTCGATCGGAATAAGGTCGGGGACGATGCGGTCTTCCGAGATGGCCATGATGGCTCTTCACACACCAGGAGCCTGTTCATATGCCTCGCGTCCGACCCACCAGACCGCAGATGGAGATCCTGGCCTGGCTCTCGTGCTTCCTGCTTCTCTTCTGCTTGTCCTGGCGCTTCCAATGGCATGAGGGGCTGGATGAGTTCATCGAAAAGCATCATGACTTTCCACTGGACCACGCGCTGCTTGCCCTCAATATGTCCGGCTTTCTCGGGCTGATCTACTCGGCGCTGAGAATCCGGGATCTCTCGATAGAGGTTGACCGCAGGCTGCAGGCCGAAAAGAACGTGGACTGGATTGCCTGTCACGATACGCTAACCGAACTACCTAACCGCAGATTTCTGGAATCCGTCTGCGCGCAGTCGATGATCGATCAACGGGCGCAGGAAAGCTATGCCGTGTTCAGCATCGATCTCGACGGCTTCAAGAAGATCAACGACCTCCTCGGGCACGATCACGGCGATGCGGTGTTGAAGGCCGTCGCTCAGCGGCTTTCTTCCCTCTTTCCGCGTGATCACATTTTCCGCCTTGGCGGCGACGAGTTCGTCGTTCTGGCGCGGCGCACCGGAAATGCCGATCTCGTCGCTTTGGGAAACCGCATCGTGAGCGCGATCAGCAAGCCCTTCACATTCAATGGCGTCGCCGTCGATCTTGGCGCCAGTGTCGGCCTCGCGCTCCACCCTGAAAACGGCGACGATCTAAGCCAGGTCATTCGCCATTCGGACTGTGCGATGTATGTGGCGAAAAAGCAGGGGCGCAATCTGGTGAAGTCCTTTGTCCCTTCGATGCAAGAGGAGCTGGCGAAGCGGATCCGGGTGGAAGCGGATCTGCGAGCCGCCATCAAGAATGCTGAGATCGTCCCGTATTACCAACCTCTCGTCGACCTGAAGACGAAGGAGATTATCGGTTTCGAAGCGCTGGCGCGCTGGAAGACGGCATCCGGCGAATTCATCCCGCCGAACGAGTTCATCCCCGTGGCGGAAGAGGCCGGTCTGATCGTCGACCTGACGGACCAACTGCTGCGCCACGCCTGTGGCGATGCGCTTTCCTGGCCAAATCATCTGGTCCTGTCGTTCAACCTGTCTCCGATCCAGCTGAGCGACCGATTGCTGGGCCTCAGGATTCTGAAGATATTGGGCGATGTCGGTCTGCCCGCGCATAGGATCGAGCTGGAGGTGACGGAGAGCGCCATCATCCAGGATGCCGCCACCGCCCGGATTGTCCTCGACGATCTGGTGAACGCCGGCGTCCGGATTGCTCTCGACGACTTCGGTACGGGCTATTCCAGCCTCTCGCAGCTCTCCAACTACCGGTTCGACAAGATCAAGATCGACAGGAGTTTCGTCGCTTCATTCGAAACGAACGACAAGCAGGACAAGGTGATCAAGGCTATTATCGCTCTCGGCGCGGGCCTGGGCGTGACGATAACGGCCGAAGGCATCGAAGAGGAAAGCCAACTTCAACGGCTTCAGGATCTCGGCTGCGACATCGGCCAAGGCTACCTGCTTGGCAGGCCGGCACCGGCCGAGAGCCTTGCCGCAGACCAGATCAGCGCCAGGATAGCCCAACGTCGCTGATAGGCGGCAAAGAGGGTTCTCTTTCCGGTGGCAAGTTGAGACAAGAAGTTCTCGCTTGCCAACGGCTCTTTCGGGACATCGGTGATGGAGGGTGGCATGCGGCCCCGCCAGACCCGCTCCGTATCGCTGGCACGGGCTAGACCCTGGCGCAAACCGTCTGGAGCCACCGCACATTCGGCACCGCTCGAACGGTCAAATCTCCCCTGCCGACGGCCCCCAGACATCCGTCAAAGCGAAGCCGCCGGGATGTGGGTCGAAGGGATCGAGCGCGACCTGGGTGAGGCCGAAGGTGAAGCCGCGGCCGGTGATGGTGGGGATGACCGCCGGGCGGCCGGCGACTTCGGTGACTGCCTGCAGGCCGACCTCGAACTCCGAGCCGATGATCGACTTCGAGGTGAAGGTGTCGCCGACCTTGGCCTTGCCGCGGGCATGAAGGGTGGCGAGATTGGCGGAATTGCCGGTGCCGCAGGGCGAGCGATCGGCGCGGCCCGGCCACATGGTGGTGCAGGTTCGCACCGTGCCATCGGCCTCGGTGTCGCGGAACATCACATAGGCGACGCCCGAGATTGCCGGAATTTCGGGGTGGACGACCTTGATGTCGCGATTGATCAGCTCTTTCAGGATCATGCCGGCCTGAACGAGGCCGGCCGCATTGGCCTTCTCGATCGTCAGATTGATCTGGCCGACATCGACGAGGGCATAGAAGATGCCGCCATAGCAGAGATCAGCCTTGATCTTCCCCCAATGCGGCGTGTCGATCTCGACGTCGAGCTCATGGACGAAGGAGGGCACCATGGTGAGCCTGACCTTCTCGCAGCGCCCGTCATGGCAGGTCGCCGTCGCCTTGACGAGGCCGGCGGCGGTCTCCAGCGTCACGATCGTCTCAGGCTCCTTCATCTCGACGATGCCGGATTCGAGAAGCGCCGTCGTCACGCAGATCGAATTCGAACCGGAGCTGGCATGTGCCTGATCGGGCTGCAGGATGATGAAGGCGGCGTCGGCGTCGGGGTGCCTTGCCGGCAGCAGCAGGTTGACCGAGCCGATCGGTGCACCGCGCGGCTCCAGGCAGAGAAAGCGGCGGAGCTCGTCGCCTTTCGGATCGGTGTTCAGCCAGTGCAGCTGTGCGGCGATGGTTTCGCCGGGAATCTTCGGAACGCCGCCGATCGCGACGCGGCCGATCTCGCCCTCGGCATGAACGTCCAGCAGCTGTATCGTGCGCTTCCATCTCATCTCGAAACTCCAGTTCGGGCGTGACGGCTGACGCCGCCGACTCGGTTCCAACTTTGTTTTAATGCAATTCCCGGCAAAATCGCGTTCCGCTTTGCCTGGGAAAACCGCTTCACACTTTTCCTGGAATTGCTCTCAATCAGTATCGGTCTATGCGGAACGGGGTCATATCGACCGACGGTTTTGCTCTGCTCACCATATCGCCGATCAACCGCGCTGTCGTTGCGGCATATGTCAAGCCGAGATGGCCATGACCGGTCGCATAGAAAACCCCCGGCATTTTCGAGGACGGCGAAATGATGGGGATCGTATCGGGCAAGGCCGGGCGATGGCCCATCCACTCCGTCGCCTCCTCGACCTTCAGACCCGGAAGCGCCCGCTGGGCGTGCCGCACCAGCACGCGCGGACGGCGGAAATCGGGCGCGGCGTCGAGGCCGGCCAGTTCGACATTGCCGCCGACGCGGATGCCGCCGGCCGTCGGGGTCACCATAAAGGCGCGATGAGGCCAGATCACTGAATAGCGCATTGAAATGCCCGGCTTCATGATCTGCGTGTGATAGCCGCGCTCGGTCTCGAGCGGAATCGGTTCGCCGAGTTTTGCGGCGAGGAAACGGGTGTGGACGCCGGCGGCGAGCACCACGAAAGCGGCCTCGATCCGACGTCCGTCATCGAGGGCGACGACGACCGTGCCATCGCCCTTGCGCTCGATGTTGCTCACAGCGCCGGAGGCGAAGGCTGCGCCCGCGGCGATGGCTGCGTCAGTCAGCCTGACGACCAGCCTATAGGGATCGCGGATCGACTTGTTGTCCGGCAGCAGCACGGCCTTGGCGATGACAGGCGAAAGGGCCGGCTCATGATATTGGATGGCGCCATTGCTCAAGACCTCGAATTCGCGGCCGTAGCGCTGCATCATGGCAAGATGGCCACGGTCTGCGGCAAATTCCGCCTCGGTCTCGTAAATGGCGAGACAGCCTTCCTCCGTCATCAGCTCGGACGCGCCGATCGCCTGCAGCATCTCCCTGAAATCGCCGAGCGCCCGCAGCGACAGGCTCATGCCGGCATCCTCGATTTCCCGGAGCCGCGAAGGCCGGCCGGCCGCGAGGAAGCGCAGGAACCAGGGCAGCATCCGCGCGGCATAGGACGGCCGCAGCCAGACCGGGCCTTCGGTGTCGAGCAGCCAGCCGGGAATCTTCTTCCAGGTCGACGGGCCGGAGCCGGCGGCGAAATCGAGCGCGATGCTCGCCATATTGCCGAAAGAGGTGCCGCGCCCGGGCTCACCCTTATCGATCAGCGTGACCTGAAATCCGCGCCGCTGCAAATCGAAAGCGATCGAGGCGCCGATCACGCCTGCGCCCACGACGACCACCTTCTTCTTCGTCTCATCCGTCATGCGATCAACCCACCTGCACGGCAGACAGCATTGCCGTTCGCCAACCTGATATATCAGATCGGCGGTGCTGCCTACGAATTTTTACCGGCTTTCGGGCAGGCCGGCGCCGACGCTGTCGCCGACCGAACCGACGGTATTGTCCATCGACTGGCCGAGCCGCTTCAGCTGCGCATCGTAATTGCGCCGGGTGCGCGGATCGAAGATCGCGATCGGCGTGCTGACGGCGACGCTGACGGCACTTCCGGCGGTCTGGGCAGCCCCCATCGCCACCGCACCGACCGCCTCGCCGAGACCGACATTGGAATCGGTGATCGTCTGGCCGGCGATCAGCCGGTCGCCGATCAGCTTCACCACTTCAGGGCTTTCGGCGAATTTCCCGTGGTTCAGCCTGTCGCCACCCTTGAGCTTGGTGAGATCGAGCACGGTGATGCCGGCCGCCTCCAGCTTGCTGCGATAGGGCTCGGCGGAGGGATCGATCTGGCCGAGCCGGTCGACATTGCCGGAGATGCGCCGCGACAGCGCCAGCGCCCGATCATCCCTGGAGACGAAGATGGTGAAATGCGGCTTATCCTTGCCGAGGCTCATGAACTGACGGCCGAAGACGTCGACGTCGAGATCAGGCGATGCAAGGATGACATTGTTGATCTTCGACGCGACCTGACCGTTGCGAATCGCCATCTGCCGGAGTGCTTCGACGGTCAGCCAGGTGCCCATCGAATGAGCCATGACGGTGACGTCGCCGACGGCCGGATTGGCGGCGGTGCGAGTCAGCAGCTCCTCCAGCGCATCGCGGGAATAGTTGGTGCTTTCCTTGTCGTAATTATAATCGAAGATGCTGGCGCGCGACGGCCAGGTGAAGACGACGGGGGCGACGTCGGCACGCGAATCGTGGACGATCTGCGCGAAGCGATAGACCGCGTCCTCATAGCGGTTGTTGAAGCCGTGCACGAAGACGAGCACGCGGCGGCTCTTCGGCATATGGCTCTTCAGCCAGCTCTCGCCTGCCCGCTCGCCCTCGAGCGGATCGACGGAAACGGTGACGAAGTCACGGAGCGGATCGGCCGGCAGCCGCTTCGGCCATTGCACCTGACCGATCTTGCGATTGGCTTCCGGCGGGATCGAGACATCGACGGCGTTGACGGCGAGCCCGGTGCCGCGTTCGCCGGAGAAAAGCACGGCCGGATTGTCATCGGCAGCGCGCGTCGTCGCCACCAGGAGATCGACCTTCGACGTGCCCGGCGGCACGGCGCCGGCCGCCTGCATCACCCCGACCGGCCTGCCGCCGCAGCCGGCGAGCACCATCGTTGCAATCAGAAGCCCTGCCAGAGCCGCACGCGTGCCGCGCCATTTGCCGATCATGACCAAACTCCAACCGGTTCACGCGCCGGACGGACGGCACATGTTCAAATAGTCCGGCGAAGGCTGTCGAGTCAAACCGCACGCGGAAAGCAGGCCCGTGCGAAATGGTATTGGGGAAAAAGAAAAGAGCCTGGCGCGGGAGGAGGTGCGCCAGGCTCTTGATCCTGACCGACAACTGGGAGGAGGAGTGCTGTCGGTCCGATGTAAGAGCGCTTGGGAGGAGGAGTGCGCTGCTTACGAAGATAGTGATACCCCATTCATTTGATCGGGAACAGCGAAATTACCGCAATGCAGCAATGCACTAAGCGCAATGCTTGCCCAGAAAATGACAGGCGGACGCCTCATTTTGCAGCATGTTTGACCGGCTGGTCAAAATTTTGACTAAAGATCGGTCAGCGGCGGCAGCCCCTTCCGGCTGCCGCCACATTCTCCCCGCGGGCAAAGGGAATATGCCGCGACCTCTCCGTCCCTCGCCAACCTCTTGCAGGGCACGTCCCCTCGCCCCGTTTTACGGGGGTCTGCAGGACGGGTCGAGACCAGTGGCTCGCCCAGGTAAGGGTTAGGGTGAGGGGCGGCCATGCGGCGAAACGCAGCCGCCGCCGCAAGCTTGCATTGCCCCTCAAGCCGCCTTGAAGACCTTCCGGCCCTCGGCGTCCAGCGCCGCGAATTCCTCATCCGACAGCGTGATGTCCACCGCCGCGACGTTTTCTTCCAAGTGCTTGACCTTTGACGTGCCGGGAATCGGCAGCATCACCGGGCTGCGCTTCAGCACCCAGGCGAGCGCGATCTGGCTGGGGGCGGCATTGTGCTTCCTGGCGATCGTATCAAGCAGCGAGCCTGATTGGGCGAGATCGCCGGCGGCGAGCGGATACCACGGGATGAAGCCGATATTGTGCTTTGCGCAATAATCGAGCACGTCTTCACTGGTGCGATCGACCAGATTGTAGCGGTTCTGGACGGTGGCGACCTTGAAGTGCTTCGAGGCCGCCTCGATTTCGGCGACGGAGACTTCGCTCAGACCCGCATGGCGGATGAGGCCGGCATCGAGCAGCGACCGGATCGCGTCGAACTGCTCCTTGGCCGGCACCTTCGGATCGATGCGGTGAAGCTGCCACAGGTCGATCTGCTCGACGCCGAGATTGCGCAGGCTCTTATGCGCCTGCTGGATCAGATATTCCGGGCGGCCGACGGGCAGCCAGATGTCGGGACCGTGGCGGGTCAGGCCGCCCTTGGTGGCGATGACGGATCCGGCGCCATAGGGATGCAGCGCCTCCTTGATCAGCCACTCGGAGACATCGGGGCCGTAGGAATCGGCCGTATCGATGAAATTGACGCCAAGCTCCGGCAGGCGCTTCAGCGTCCGGATGGACTCGGCATGGTCGTCGGGCTCACCCCAGATTCCTTTACCGGTAACGCGCATGGCGCCGAAACCGAGACGATTGACCTCGATCTCGCCGCCGATCCTGAAGGTGCCTGACTTGGCTGCGTTGTGACTGGACATGATCTTTCCTCTCTTGGTCAATAAAATCGTTCAATGTCGTTGAATTGGCCGAAGCCGCTCGCTTCACCGGCGCGGGGATGCCGAACTGGCGAAGATGGTTTCGGTTCTGAATGTCTGCCGTGTCTGGTGATGCCCGGCATGGTGATGACCCGGCCGCCGCGGCGATATCGGACATGCGGCCGCTGCGACGCTTGCAGATATAGGACGGCTCCGCGGGGATAACAGGGAGAGGCCGAAACATCGTCCCTCGACCGGCTGCCGCATGCGGGGATATATCGGCCGGGCTGCGTCGAAGCCTGTCGCTTCCGCTCAGCCGGTGCCGCGTTCAGCCGGCCGATTCGCCGGAAAAGGCGGCCACTTCGATCTCCGCGTCACGGAATCTCAGACGTTCGCGCGAGAGTTCCAGCGGCTTGCGGCGCGAGATCCGGTAGACGGAGGCCGGCGGCAGGTTGCGAACCGTACCGCCGATGCGCACCGCCTTCAGGCCGAGGCGGTCGAGGATCGGCCGCGGCACCGGACAGCGCGGACCATAGGTAAATTGATAGACCGCCCCGCCCGGGCGCATATAGGTGAAGACGCCGGCAAGGATCGAGGCGATCTTGCGCGGCGACATGGACAGAAGCGGCAGGCCGCTAATGACGGCGCCGACCGGTTCTCCCTCGAAAATATCGGCCTGGGCAAGGTGGGCTGCGTCCATTTGCAATATCCGCGCCGCCGGGAACCGCGCCTGCAGCGCATCGATGAATTCCGGCCCGTATTCGATCAGCGTCAGATCCGCCTCGCTGATGCCGCGGGCGAGCAGCGCCCGGGTGAAGACGCCCGTGCCCGGGCCGAGCTCGATGATCGGCCCATCGAGCTCCGCAATTTCGCTGGTCATGATCCTGGCAAGGGAATCACCCGATGGCGCGATGGCGGCCACCCGAAGCGGATTGCTGATCCAGGAGCGGAAAAAATGCAGGAAATCCGAGCATGCAGCCTTTGCGGTCATGACTGTCCCACCTGTCTGAAATTCAATTGATTATGAATGCGACCATCGCGGCCAGCATGGCAATTCCAAGGCAGAGACGTCAATCGCCCTTGTGAGCCGGCATTTCCCACCTCTTTTCCTATCGGCGTCCGGCATTTTTTGCATCTGCGGCGGCTTTGACATAGCGAGCGCCGTCCTCTGCGGTGAAAAAGGGCGGCCGGGAAACCGCCCCTCACCGCGGCGGCCTAGTCGCCACCGCAAAGCGCCCGGTTAATAGTTGCAGCCGGAGCTGCTCGTCGGGTTGAAGCCGAGTTTGCAATCCATGTTCAGCGGCTTCTTCGGGTTCATCATGTAGGGCGAGGCCATGCCCTTCGGGCTGCCTTCATCAATCGAACCGGTCGTGCTCCTGTCGTGCTGCACGCGGGTCTCATCCTGGACAACCTGCTGCTTGACCGAGCCCTGCTGCGTCGCGCTCGACTGGAGGGGTGCCGCTTGCGCTGCGAAGGCGGAAAGGCCGAGCATCGCACCGAGGGCTGCGGCCGCCAGGCCGCTCTTGAACGTCGTGATCATTGTCGTCTCCTTGGGAGGATCAGTTGAATTTACGCCGAGGAGTTAGGAAGCGGATCTGTCACAATCTACCGCATCGCAACAGAGGTCACGAACATGTGAGCGGCGCCCGAAACAGGAAAAAGGCGGCTCGCGCCGCCCTTTCATTTGCCGGCTCAATAGCCGTTATCGCAGGGCATGCTGCCGGGACCGGTCGATCCTGAAAACGTAGGGTTGCACATTGTCGGAGCCGCCGGTCTGTTCACCGGCTGGCGGATGATGGAGCCGGTGGCGCCGGCCTCGACACCGAAAGCGGCAAGCGGATACCAGTAGCCATCGGAGTGACGGCGGGTGCCGGGGCGCTCCGTTCGGAAGCCGCGATAGCCATGCCAAAGACCGGGATGCGGCTTATACTGCACGGTTTATACGTAGGAAATATCGGGCGGCCGCACCGTTTGAAGGGGAGCGGCTTCAGCTTGGCCGATCGGCGCGAGGACGAGAGGCACGCTGAGCGCGACGGCGGAACGGACAAGATTGAACATCTTCATGATAAACCCTCCTTCGTGGATTTATCCCGGGAAAATGCCTGTCCCAAGTGCGCAGTTCCGCGCGCACGCACAGTTTCCAAAACTCGTGATTGCAGGCGATCCCGCGTGAGTTTTTCGCGAGAAAACGTGAAAGTCGCGACAGCAAGAATGGCGCGAGGGGCGCTGGCTAAGAATGCGAATTCTCTGTTCTCAATTCGCGTATAAAGCCCGGTAACCCTGGGCGGACAGGCAGGCGACATATTGGCGATGGGCAGCGGCGCGCGCCGTCGTTTCCTCTTCCAGCGCATCGGCCTCGGCATAGCCGGTCAACTGGGCGCGCAGATGATACTGCTTCTTCGCCTCGTCATACATCGCGTTGCCGTCGGTTACGCAGATGCCTTGGGCGACGGCAGGCGGATTGACCGGCACGCCGATAGGCAAAAGCACGGGCGCGTTCGCATGGTCGACACAGCCGGCAAGGGCGGCCATCGTCGCCGCCGCGCCCAGAGCCCGAAAACTTCCCATCGCCATGCATTCCCCCGGCTGAAACGCCTCAAACATCGTTAGGCTCGCGGATACACGAGCAAGGTTGCGCGAAACTAGGCGTGCCGGCAGCAGGCAACCACGCCACTAGAGCTTTTCCGGGTTAGATGGTTGCAACGGTGAGCAATCTAGAATGCGAAAGAGTGGCATGAGGGAGAAGGGCGCGATGGTCTACGGCCAGCGGCTGATGGCATTGATTTCAATCTTGCTGGGGAGCGCCGTCCAGGCTTTTCCCTGCGATCAGCCAATCATGATATCGAATTGGTCGCTCTGCGCGATCGCCAATGTGAGCGACGAGGGTGGCCAGGCTGATTGGAAAGCCGTGCCTGCATGGACTCGTCAGAAAGCCATAAGCGCGTATTTCGGAAACGAGCCGCGGCTGCTAGCAAACCATGGACTCTGCAATGCCAAGTTTCAACGCGTCGTGCTCTGCCTGCCGGGATGGGACATGGGCGACCCGGATGAGTGCTCCTATCTGATTTGCAGCGGCTATTACTCATCCATGTCCGGGAAGAAAGACAGGGAAGACTTTGAGAAAGAGTTCAACTAGGCGATCTTTCGATACTTTTCGCTTTCCTCCATTGGGACTGAGAATCAAGCGGCGAAAAGAAGCGACTGCCGAAAAATAGGCGAGCCGAGTATGCCGGTGTTTCACGAGCAGCTCACTGCTCCAGAGAACATCTTGTTCAGGCGGCCACCTCGCCACGCCGACTGAATTGTCTTATGTGAGCAGGCGGCAGAGAATACGCAGTGGAGATCCTGCAATCATGCAAACCCTATGGAAGAAGCCGGTGACGCTTGCCCTTGAAGGCCCGGATCAGTGGGTGGTCATCCAGACGACCCAGGCCGCAACATGGGCGCTGATCGAAGATTGGCCGACAGAAGAGGGCCCTGCGCTCGACAGAGCGTGTGCGGTTTGCGCCGATGTCATATCCGGCAAACGGAGCCGGGAGGAGGCGCGGCAGGCGTTCATCGAAGCTGCGATCGAAGCCCGGATCCCCATCAAGGAATGAGCGACATGCCCCGGTCTAGCATTCTCGCGGCCAACCTTCCCGCCGCTTCGAGCGCATTCCCGGAGAAGCCGCCGAAGCGCCCGCGCGACAGATGGTCAATGTCCATTAGCTGCAGCGCGCCGATGAAGGCGACGGGATCAGGCCAGCAGAGCAATTCGTTGGCTTGGTCAGATCGTGAAAAGCTCGTGGGTGCGATAGGCTGGAAATGATTTAGGCCAGCCAGGCACTTTCGCACTGGACAGGCCCGCAAGCCCTTTCGGGAGGTTTCTGTTGCGTCGGTGCGCGGAACCCGATCAAAGTTTGTGATGGTTGACGAGATAGACCGCCGTTCCGGCGATGATCAATCCGGCGATAGGCATCAGGAGCAGCGAAATCATTTCCATCGTCGTCATGGCTTCATCCTTTTGAGAACCGTGCTTGCCGAGTAATGTAATGTACATGCGGTCAAAAAACAAACGATGCTGACCAGCATCAGGAAAAGGGTCGGGCCGCCGGAATTATACAGGCTGGAAAATACAGGGGCCAGGCCACCGACCGCAAACACCGAAATGCCGATGCCGTTCAGGAAGGTCGCAAGCAACTTCAGCCGCTCATTATGGATGGTAACTGCCAGTTTGTCGAAGTCGGATTCGGTCATGGATATCTGCTGATGAAGTGACGGACAGAGGCGGGAAACGCCTATGATATTCGGAACCGATTTTCCAAAACAGGAGGTATCAAATGAAGGGTGCCCGGCCTGAGAGATAGGTGACGTTTTGTACCGGAGACATGGGTAACACTTTTCGCTTTTTTGCGGGAGGTGTTGATGCCGTGGAGAGAGACTTCGGTCATGGATGAGCGTCTTCGATTTGTCGCCCGGTTGCTGGAGGGCGAAGGGATGAGCGAGGTTTGCCGGGAGTTCGGGATCTCGCGCAAGACCGGCTACAAGATCTTCAATCGCTACAAGGAGGACGGGCTGGAGGCCCTGACGGACCGGTCTCTGCGACCGGTGCGCTATGCCAACCAGTTGCCCGAGCCGGTCGAGGCGATGATCGTGCGATGCAAGAAGGACAAGCCGCACTGGGGCGCGCGCAAGATCCGCGAGCTCCTGGTCCGCCGTCTGGCCGGCGACGTGCGCATCCCAGCCAGAAGCACGGTGCACGCGGTGCTCGACCGGTACGGCCTTGTGAGCCAGGCCCGCAAGAGGAACCGGGCGAACAAGGCCGTGGGCACGACGCTCTCGACAGCCATCGGACCCAACGATCTTTGGTGCGCCGACTTCAAGGGCGAGTTCAAGCTGGGCGACGGCAGATATTGTTACCCCCTGACGATCACCGACCAGGCTTCGCGCTATCTCCTGTGCTGCGAGGCCTTCGAGACGACCCGCGAACGCGGCGTCTTCGGTGCGTTCCGGCGAGTCTTTGCCGAGCGTGGGCTTCCGCTTGCCATTCGTTCCGACAACGGCCTGCCGTTTGCCAGCCCGAACGGGCTCTACAATCTCTCGAAACTGTCGGTCTGGTGGCTCAGACTCGGCGTCGCCTTCGAACGCATTCGCCCCGGCCACCCGCAGGAGAATGGCCGCCATGAACGCATGCATCTGACGCTGAAGAAGGAAGCCACCCGTCCGCCGGGACGCAATATTCTCCAGCAGCAAATGCGCTTCGACGCATTCGTCAGCGAGTTCAACACCGAAAGACCGCATGAGGCCCTGTCGATGAAGGTCCCAGCCGATGTCTACAAGGCTTCGCCGCGACCCTATGAGGGGCTGCCCGAGATCAGCTATCCCTTCCATGACCGCGATGCCATCGTCACCAACTGCGGCCGTCTGTGCATCCATCGCAAGAAGATCAACATCTCAACCGTCATGGCCGGTCAGAGGCTCGGCCTCAAGGAGGTCGACGACGGCATTTGGCTCGTCAGCTTCATGCACTATGATCTCGGATATATCGATCTGGAGCAGAGGACTTTACAAACCATCGACAACCCGTTCGGCACGAGGTTGTCACCCATGTCTTAGGGACAATCTGTTACCTATGTCTCCGGGTCGGACAGGGAAAGAATGGCGCACCCGAAGAGATTCGAACTCCTGACCCCCAGATTCGTAGTCTGGTGCTCTATCCAGCTGAGCTACGGGTGCGTGGCAGAAGCGGCGGCGCCGCTTGCGTGGGCGATCCTCTAAAGGGTCCTTTCGGACATTGCAAGAGCATTTCTGAAAAAATCGCTCTTTGTCTGCAACGGCCACGCTCCGGCGAAATCCCGTCACTTCTCACCCTGTGTCCGATTGCGGTAATCATCCAGTGAAACCGGGCGATCGGGGATCTCGATGCGGAACTGGGTGCCGACCGTCGGCTTTTCCACCAGCGCGATCGTGCCGCCATGGGCGAGCACCAATTCGCGGGCGATGGTCAGGCCGAGGCCGGTGCCGCCGGAACGGGCCGAGCCGCGAAAGGCGGCAAACAGGTTCTGGCGCGCCTTCAGCGGCATGCCGGGACCGGTATCGTCCACCGTGATGCTGACGACGCTGCCGACACGCTGGGCGGAAACGGTGATGCGCCTGATGGCGCCGGGGCCGCCCTCGCCCGGCGAAGTCAGCGCCTGCAGGGCGTTGCGGCAGAGATTGTGAATGACCCGGAACAGTTGCTCGCCGTCGGCATCGACCTCGAGATCGGCAGCGAACTGCTCGACAAACTCGATGCCGCTTTGCGGATCGATCGCCAGCATATCCTTGACGTCCTGTGTCAGTCCCAGCAGCCGAACATGGCGGCGGCGCGGCGCCGATTCGCTCGCCTTGCCGTAGGACAGCACCTCCGTCGTATAACCGACCGCGCGGTCGATGGTGCGCAGCAGCTTCGGCGCGAAGCTCTTGACCATCGGATCATCGACATCGACGAGCCGGTCCGACATCAGCTGCGCGGAAGCCAGAATATTGCGCATATCGTGATTGATCTTTGAAACGGCGAGGCCAAGAGCGGCAAGGTTCTTCTGCTGCTTCAGCGTCTTCTGCAGCTCCATCTGCATCGAGGTGAGATTGCGGCCGGCCACCGCCAGCTCGTCCCGGCCGCCGTCGCCGATATAGATGTGGGCCGGATTCTCGGGATCGGAGGAGAATTGCTGCATGCTGCCGGTCAGCCGGCGAATCGGGCCGATAAGAATGCGGTTGATCGCAAAGAAGATCAGCGTCGCGGTGAAAAGCGAGATCAGCACGGAAAGCAGCAGCACGTTGCGGGAATAGGCGAACATCGCCGTGCGCAGCGGCCGATCCTTCATGACAACCTCGACGCCGACTTTGTTATCACCGACCGGGCCGTAGACGCGGATCATCCTGCTGCCGCCGAAGACCAGGGTGTCGAGCGCGTCGCGGATCGCCGTCAGCGGCGGCACGTCGGTGAGGTCGTAGGATTCGTCGACGGAGGTCGGCATGTCAGTCGTTGCCAGCAGCCGCGAAGTGCCTTCCTTGCGCAGTACGATCGCCTTGGTGCCGGTCGCCTCCAGCGTTTCCTTCTGCAGGGCGCGCGGCAGCTCGATCGGCTGCAGCCCGTCGATGACGATGGCGGCGGCGGCGGCCGTGTTCAGCCTGTCCTGCAGCCAGCGCATCCGCATGCTGGCGACGGAGGGAAAGAAAATCAGGATCTCGGCGAGCATGATGAAGACAACGGTGAGCCAGAGCAGCTTGCCCGAAAGCCCGCCGAACAAGCCGGATGGGCACCGCCCCTTGGCAGCCTCGCCGGCCGCCGGGATGTCGGCCGAAGGATCTTTGCCCTGGTCTCGAACCGGCATGGTCATTTCACCCGATCGGCAGCGCTCGCCGCCCTCACTTGGGTTCTTATATTAGACCAAGACGCTCCGCTTTCAAATCTTTGCGAGCAGCGTCACCTCGTCACAAAGAAGTGCTGCCGGAGGCGGCGTCGTGATTCGTTATGTTGGTGCAATTGCTCTCTGGTTGGTGCGACGGGCGGCCCCTCATCCGCCTGCCGGCACCTTCTCCCGTAAACGGGGCGAAGGGACATGCCGCACGGGCCTCCTCCATCTCGACGTCGCGCTTGGCACGTCCCCTCGCCCCGTTTTACGGGGAGAGGGTTAGTGTGAGGGGCAGCTACCGGGCGTTGGGAAGTCTCAGAACTCTTCCCAGCTCTGCTCGGCTGCGGCCGCATTGCCGCCGAAGGCTCGGGCGACTTTGGCGATCGCGCGGCGGGCGGGTGAGGCGACCGGCTGCCTGTGCGGCTCGTTGCGTACAAGCGCCACGGGCGCCACCGCATCCGAAAGCTTGAAGCGGGCAATGAGGTGCACCAGCCCGTTGGCTTCGGCTGAAAGCCGGTGCGTGGCGGCAGAGGTTTCTTCCACCATTGCAGCATTCTGCTGGGTCACCTGATCCATCTGGTTGACGGCGGTATTGACCTCCTTGAGACCGGTCGACTGTTCGACCGCGGCCGTGGCGATCGAATGGATATGGTCGTTGATGGCGATGACGCGGGTGCCGATTTCCGACAGCGCCTCACCGGTCGCCTGGACGAGTTTGACGCCGACCTGCACCTCATCGCCCGATTTGGTGATCAGTGCCTTGATGTCCTTGGCGGCGGTCGCCGAACGCTGGGCGAGTTCACGCACTTCCTGCGCGACCACCGCGAAGCCCTTGCCGGCCTCGCCGGCGCGGGCGGCCTCGACCCCGGCGTTCAGCGCCAGGAGGTTGGTCTGGAAGGCGATCTCATCGATCACGTTGATAATCTGGCTGATTTCGCGCGAGGCCTGCTCGATGCGGCCCATGGCCTCGACGGCGTTGCGGACGACGACGCCGGAGCGGCCGGCATTTTCCTTGGCTTCTGAAACCATGACGGTCGCTTCATGCGCCCGCTCGGTGGAGTTCTGGACGACGGCTGTGATCTCGTCGAGCGCGGCGGAGGTCTGTTCGAGGGCCGCCGCCTGCTGCTCAGTGCGCTTCGACAGGTCGTCACTGGCATTGCGCAGCTCGGATGTGTTGCCGTTCATCGCTTCGGTCGTCTCGCGCACTTCGCGCATCGTCGCCTGCAGCGTTACGAAGCTGTTGTTGACGTTCTGCTGCAGCTCGGCGAAGGCGCCCTGGAAATTGCCGTTCATCGTCTGGGTCAGATCGCCTTCGGCAAGGCTTGCGATGACGCGGCGGGTCTCGCCGATCCCGGCATCGACGCTCGACAGCAGCGTGTTGATATTGCCGGCGAACTGGTTGAGGTTCTCGTCCTGATAGTCCTTGTCGATGCGATGGCTGAAATCGCCGGCCGCAGCCGCGGCCACGACGACCGACATGCTCGACTGCAGATCGTCGCTCTTGGCGCGCATCGCCGCCTCCTGAGCGTTCAGGCGCTTGACGGCAAGGCCGTTCTCCTTGAAGACCGCGACCGCGGCGGCCATCTCGCCGATTTCGTCCTTGCGGCCGGCAAAGGGAACCTCGGCGTCGAAATTGCCGTTAGCGACCTCCTTGATCGCGTGGGTGACGCGCTTGATTGGTCGGCTCAGATGGCTGGTGCCGATATAAAAGCCCATGCCGATGCCGACCGCGATGCCGATGCCGGTAATGCTGAGCACGAGCATCAGGACCCAGGAGCGGAAACTTTCGATCTCGGCGTTGACGGCCTCGAGCGCCGCCTTGTCGGTAGCGACGACCGCATCGATTTCAGCCTGAAAGGCCTTGCGATTGGCGCGATTGGCCTCGTTATTGCCCTGCTGGCTGGCGGCCTCGGGCCCGACCTCGGTGCCGAGGCGAGCCGTTTCCGTGCGGAAGGTGCGAAATTCAGCGGCGCGGGAGACGAGCTTGGCGAAGTTGGCCTTCTCGCTTTCGGGAACGAGCGGCGCCCAGCCGGCGATGACCTTGTCGATCTCATCGAGAGCGGCCGTGATGCCCTTGGCGAAGTTCGGCGTATCCTTGATCGTCTTCGCCGCATAGATGCCGCGCGACTCCATGACGACAGCGGTGACGAAACGGTTGAGGCGCTCGCCGGCATAGGCGCGTGCGGCGGCCTGTTCGTAGGCCGTCAGGTTACGGCTGTATTCGCGCATGGCGGACAATGCCGTCGCGCCGATCAGAAGCGCCACCGCACCCATCACGCAAACCAGCAAATTAATTTTCCCGCGGATCTTCAATGCAGTGCCTCCTAGCTACCCCAAACTGCCTGGAAAGCAAATTCCCAGCCGATGAGCCGACTATCGACGAAATTCATTAAAGTTGGATTTCTAATATTTACGATTATGACCACTGAAAATAAGCCATGCCGACGCCTGCCCAGGCTCAACTCACTGAAATTTATGACTTTCTTCCCCAATGGCGACAAAGTACAACCTTCTGGGGCAAAGAAAGCTTGTTAATACTTGTGTGCGAAACCGCGGGCCGGTCAGCAGTAACCGTGAAATGATCTGGTATAATTGACTTTGGCGGGCTTCATCCGTATAAGCCGCCGCACGTCCGGTCACCTAAGGCCTTCATGGCCCGTCCGTTCGAAAACAACGCTCCTTGCATCATGCAAATTCAAGAAGGGCCGCACTCCGCGGTGTTTAAATAAATGAAGCGTACCTACCAACCATCCAAGCTTGTTCGCAAGCGTCGCCACGGCTTCCGTGCGCGCATGTCCACGAAGGGTGGCCGCAAGGTCATCGCTGCCCGCCGCGCGCAGGGCCGCAAGCGTCTCTCGGCTTAAGGCCGGGTTGCCCGATAAGAGATGGCGGGCGAATTGACGACCAGTGAGAAGAAACACGCTGTCGGGCGGCTGAAGAGCCGCCCGCAGTTTCTTGCCGTGCGCGAGGGCGAAAAACGCCGGGGAGGACTCTTCCTTCTGGAAGTCCTCGACCGGAAGGACCCCGACAGCCAGGCCCGCGTCGGTTTTACAGTCACCAAAAAACATGGCAACGCGGTCGAGCGGAACCGCATGCGCCGCCGCCTGAAAGAGGCGGTGCGGCTTCATGCGGGGTTTGCAATGAAGCCCGGACACGACTATGTGGTTGTCGCGCGCAGGGACGTGCTCGACGCGTCCTTCCAGGAATTGGCCGCGGAATTGAAATCCCGCGTGGAAACCAGGCCGAAACACCGGCGCCCCGGAGACGGACGCCCCAGGAACCTATGATGGAAAACAACCGCAATTATTTCATTGCGATCGCTCTCTCGGTGCTGATCGTCCTCGGCTGGCAGTTTCTCTATATGAATCCGCGCATCGAAGCCCAGCGCAAGGCGCAGGAAGCCCAGAAGGCGCAACAGCAGACCGAGCAGACGCAGCAGCCCGCGGCAGGCGGCCAGGCACCGGCCCAGACGACCGGCGCGGCCCCGTCCGGCCAGGCGGCCGCGACGGCGACGCGCGAGCAGGCGCTCGAAAAGACCCCGCGTATCGCCATCGACACCCCTGCCCTTTCCGGCTCGATCAACCTTGCCGGCGCCCGGCTCGACGACCTGAAGCTCAAGGGCTATCACGAGACCGTCGACGACTCGAGCCCGACCATCACGCTGTTCAGCCCGGCCGAAACCAAGGATGGTTACTTCACCGAGCTCGGCTATATCGGCAGCGCCGCGACCGGTGCGGTCCCCGGTCCCTCGACGCTGTGGACAGCGCCGGAGGGCGCCAAGCTCACCGAGAAGGCGCCGGTGACGCTCTCCTATACCAATGACAAGGGCCTGACCTTCACCCGCACGATCTCCGTCGACGACCGCTACATGTTCACCGTCGCCGACAAGGTTCAGAATTCGGGCCAGGCTCCTGCCTCGCTTTCCTCCTACGGCCGCGTGACGCGTTACAACAAGCCGACGACCCCCTCCGTCTACGTGCTGCACGAAGGTTTTATCGGCGTCATCGGCGACGACGGCCTGATCGAAAGCAAATATAGCGCCGTGGAGAAGGAAGCCGTGGCCCCGGCGAAATCCACCGGCGGTTGGCTCGGCATTACCGACAAATACTGGGCGGCGACGATCGTACCGCCGCAGACGTCAGCCTATGAGGCGCACTTCTCCTATTTTTCCGACGGTCAGCCGCGTTATCAGGCCGACTATAAGGACGATGCCTTCAGCGTTGCGCCGGGCCAGACGGTCGAGCTCAAGAACCTCGTCTTTGCCGGCGCCAAGGAAGTGCCCGTCATCGACGGCTACGAGGCCTCCTATTCGATCCCGAAGTTCGACCGGCTGATCGACTGGGGCTGGTTCTATTTCATCACCAAGCCGATGTTCAAGCTGATGGACTTCTTCTATCGCTTCTTCGGCAATTTCGGCGTGGCGATCCTCTGCACCACGATCGTCGTCAAGGCGCTGTTCTTCCCGCTCGCCAGCAAGCAGTACGCCTCGATGGCGAACATGAAGCGCATGCAGCCGAAGATGGAGGAGCTGAAGGCGAAATTCGGCGACGACCGCATGGGGCTGCAGCAGGCGATGATGCAGCTCTACAAGGAAGAGAAGATCAACCCGATCGCCGGCTGCTGGCCGGTGGCGCTGCAGATCCCGATCTTCTTTTCGCTCTACAAGGTGATCTATATCACCATCGAGATGCGGCACGCGCCCTTCTTCGGCTGGATCAAGGACCTTTCAGCGCCCGATCCGACGACGATCGTCAACCTGTTCGGCCTGCTGCCCTTCGAGGCGCCGACCTTCCTGCATCTCGGCGTCTGGCCGCTGATCATGGGCGTCACCATGTTCCTGCAGATGCGCATGAACCCGACGCCGCCCGACCCGACGCAGGCGATGATCTTCAACTGGATGCCGCTGGTGTTCATGTTCATGCTGGCAAGCTTCCCGGCCGGCCTCGTCATCTACTGGGCCTGGAACAACACGCTGTCGGTGATCCAGCAGTCGGTGATCATGAAGCGCCACGGCGTGAAGATCGAACTCTTCGACAATCTGAAGGGCCTGTTCCGACGAAAGACGGCACCGTCGAAATGATGCTTTCAAGCCCCGCTTCGGCGGGGCTTTTCATTTCCGGCCAACTTGTGAAGCAAGACGCTGCCCGCCTGAAAGCTTGACATCCGCCGCCAAAACCACGAAGCCGACAGAAGACTGAACCCGGAGATTGCCGAGCCCGCATGCCCGAAAACGAAAAGCCACTGTTCGGCCAGCCATGGATTTTTATCCGCGGCGTCCCGTCGCTCAACTTCCTGCCGCCGGAAGGACCGCCGGAAGTGGCCTTTGCCGGACGCTCGAACGTCGGAAAATCGTCCCTCATCAATGCGCTGGTCGGTCAGAAAGGTCTGGCGCGCACCTCGAACACACCGGGGCGCACGCAGGAACTCAACTACTTTGTACCGGACGGATATTCCGGCGAAGCGGGCGACCTGCCGCCGACAGCGATCGTCGACATGCCGGGTTATGGCTATGCGCAGGCGCCGAAGGAACAGGTCGACAAGTGGACGAAGCTCGTCTTCGATTACCTGCGCGGCCGCGCGACGCTGAAGCGCGTCTACGTGCTGATCGACAGCCGCCATGGCATCAAGAAGAACGACGAGGAGGTTCTGACCCTGCTCGACAAGGCGGCCGTCTCGTACCAGGTGGTGCTGACCAAGACCGACAAGATCAAGGCGCCGGCCGTGCCGAAGCTTCTGGCCGACACGGCGGAAAAGATCCGCAAGCGCCCGGCCGCCTATCCCTACGTGCTGTACACCTCGTCCGAAAAAGGTGACGGGCTCGATGACCTGCGCCAGGCGATCGCCGAAACCGTCGGCATTGCAGGTTGGAAATAAAAGCGGCGCTCCGCAGAGCCCCCGATGCCTCTGCCGATACGGATAGTTTTACATCGTCGGCAACAGCACTTTATCGACGACGTGGACGACGCCCTCGTCCTTGTCCTTGTCCTTGATTATCTTGGCGACGGTCCTGGCCATCGCATCGCGCGAGGCATCGTTATGGCCGGTGCACCTTGCCGCTCGCAATGACCGGACCGGTCACCTGTCCGCTCGGCGAGCCGCCGAAAGGCTCTAGGCTGACGGCAAGGGTTGCGCCATCGGCGACAATATTGCGCAGATCGGCGGGAATGACGAGTTCGCCGCTTTCGCCGGGCTGGAAGATGCCGAGCGATTTCGGCGCGCCGCTGCCCGGCACCAGCCAGAGTTCGAGCGATTTCTCCTCCGGCTTGCCGGCGGCAACCGGCACGATCTTCAGTCGGCCGCTCTGGATCTCATAGGAGGCGCGGAGATTGATCGCGTTGTTTTGGCCCGAAAGTTCGGCCACCAGCGGTGCCGGCCCCTGCGGCTGCGGCACAAGGCCGGAGGCGAAGATGACGGCACTGACGGCGACGACGATGCAGGCGAACGCCAATGAGCGCCAGAAGACCGCCGAATTCCACAGCCCCTGCGAAAAGGATGCGGGTTTTCCGGCCTCGCCGAACAGCCGGGACTCGATCTGCTTGAAGGTTTCCCGGCTCGGCGCGACGCCGTCATATTCGTCGTTGAAGGCGGAGAGGTTGGTTTCCCAACGGCTGACGATCGCCGCAAATATCCGATCGCGGCGCATGCGCTCTTCCACCACCCGGCGATCCTGCTGCGATAGGACGCCCAAGACATATTCACCGGCGAGGACCTCGTCGCGGGAGCGGTTTCCCTTGCTTTTGTCGGGCGATGTCATCGTTCCATGCACTCTCTCAGTTTCAAGAGGCTGCGCCTGAGCCAGGTCCGCATCGTGTTCAGCGGAACGCCGAACTGATCCGCCAGTTCCTGATAGCTCAGCCCTTCGACATAAGCCCGTTTCACGGCGACCGCACGATCAGCTTCCAACTCTTCCATGCAGGTGTCAATCCGCCTTCCTTCATCCTTCGTCACCGTCTATCTTTGCGGGTCGGGTTCGGAAGCGGCAAGATCGTAAACGCTCTCGAGTTCGTAGGTGACGGGCTTGCGCGCACGCCGCAGATCGATCGACCGGTTGCGGGCAATTGCGGCCAGCCACGCCGAGGACGATCCCGCGGCTGCCTGGAAGCTTCGAGCGCGTTGCCAGAGCTGATATAGACTTCCTGCAGGCATCCTCGGCCTTCGTGCGGTCCTTCAAGATGCGCAGGCAGATTGCGAAAAGTTTCGGTGCAGTCTGGTTGTGGAGGACAGCGAATGCCAGGCGATCGAGCGCGACGCGGCCGATCAGGTCCTTGATCTCATCGCCTTGCATGCGTTCCCCATATCGTGCCTCGCTCAGCCGGCGGGTCCAACTCCTTTGGCTCCGTGCCACATACGAAAAACTATTGCGGTCTGGATTATTCCCTCTGTCAGAAACTTGCGATAAAAGGCCCGCGATCAACTCCTGCGGGGTCCCCATGAACGAGTCCGAAAGCGAAATCCAGGCACGTCTTCTCGCCCAGGCGCTGCCTTTCATGCAGCGTTATGAAAACAAGACGATCGTGGTGAAGTACGGCGGCCATGCGATGGGCAATCCCGAGCTCGGCAAGGCCTTTGCCAGCGATATCGCGCTTCTGAAGCAGTCGGGCGTCAACCCGATCGTCGTCCACGGCGGCGGCCCGCAGATCGGCGCGATGCTGACCAAGATGGGCATCGAATCGAAATTCGAAGGCGGGCTTCGCGTCACCGACCAGAAGACGGTCGAGATCGTCGAGATGGTGCTCGCCGGCTCGATCAACAAGGAGATCGTCGCGCTGATCAATCAGACCGGCGAATGGGCGATCGGCCTTTGCGGCAAGGACGGCAACATGGTCTTCGCCGAAAAGGCGCGCAAGACCATCAAGGACCCGGATTCCAACATCGAGCGGGTGCTCGATCTCGGCTTCGTCGGTGAAGTGGTGGAGGTCGACCGCACGCTGCTCGATCTGCTCGCCCGCTCCGAGATGATACCGGTCATCGCGCCGGTGGCGCCGGGCCGCGACGGCGCGACCTACAATATCAACGCCGACACTTTCGCCGGCGCCATTGCCGGCGCGCTCAACGCCACCCGCCTGCTGTTTTTGACCGACGTTCCCGGTGTGCTCGACAAGAAGGGTCAGCTCATCAAGGAACTTTCAGTCGCCGAAGCGCATGCGCTGATCGCCGACGGCACGATCTCGGGCGGCATGATCCCGAAGGTCGAGACCTGCATCGATGCGATCAAGGCCGGCGTGCAGGGGGTCGTCATCCTGAACGGCAAGACCGCCCATTCCGTCCTGCTCGAGATCTTCACCGAGCACGGCATCGGAACGCTGATCGTGCCCTGATCAAGGACTCTGCGCCCTTCAGCGGAACGAGGGCGCATCTTCCTCACGCCGGCGCACCGCCTGCCCAACTCTACGCTCCTCCCGCGCTCCCTTATCCGGTGACCCGACGGCATAGGATTTGCCGGAGCAAGGTTGCGTAGCCTCTGCATCAGCCGCGTCAGAGGATAAGCGCAAAACCCCAAGAGAGCCTCACCCTGAGGCGCCCCGCAGGGGCCTCGAAGGGCGGGGCGGGTGCTCGGACGTTTGATGAATGAAAGGAGCGGCGTTGGCGCATGTCCTTCGAGGCTCCGGCCTTCGGCCTGCGCGCCTCAGAGTCTGTGAATCTTTTGGATTTCGTCGTTTTCAAGAGAGCTAAGTCATTGATTTAACGCGCATTGAAAAATTGGAAAATCGATAGATTCACAGGCTCTCAGGATGAGGGACGTTGGAGGATGCCGCGCCGAAGCAAAGAGGTGTTGAAGGATCGCATCCCATGCAATAACTGGCATTGAAGCGTGGCAAGGCAGAGCCAATGCGGGTGCGCCCTCAGCAGAGGATATGGATCATGCGCCTCAATCAGGTGACCGTTACGATGCCTGACCTCGATGCGGGCTGGCATTTCTACTGCGTCCTCGGTCTTCGCCCCGTTGTCGATGCGCGTCCCCGGTATGCGCGTTTCGTCTGCCCCGATGGGGACAGCACTTTTTCGCTTCACCAGGGCGAGAAAGGCGGCGGCGGGACGACGGTCTATTTCGAGTGCGAGGATCTGGACGAAACGGTCGCCAAGCTTAGCGCAGCCGGACTTCGCTTCGCAAGCGGGCCGGAGGACAAGAGCTGGCTGTGGCGTGAGGCGGAGCTGTTCGATCCCGGCGGCAACCGCGTCGTTCTCTATTTCGCCGGATCCAACCGCGTCGATCCGCCATGGCGGGTGGGATGAGCGGCCAATCTTCGCGCCGAGAGATCGCAAATCGTACAATGAAGCCTTGGCAAGATTTCGAATCGTGCTTTAGGTTGCGCCCCGAAAACCAAACGGCTCGAGCAAAAAGATGCGCCTTACAGACTGCTATAACTTCCACGATTTCCGGCGCATGGCCAAGCGGCGTCTTCCAGGGCCGATCTTCGACTATATCGACGGCGCCGCCGATGACGAGGTGACGTATCGGCGCAATACCGCGGCCTTCGACAATTGTGATCTGGTGCCCGATGTTCTCAAAGGGGTGGCCGATGTCGATATGTCGGTGACGGTCATGGGGCAGAAGCTCGCCATGCCGGTCTATTGCTCGCCGACGGCGTTGCAGCGGCTGTTTCACCACCAGGGGGAACGGGCGGTCGCGGCGGCAGCGGCGAAATACGGCACGATGTTCGGCGTCTCCTCACTCGGCACGATCAGCCTGGAGGAGGCCAGGCTGATCAGCGACGGACCTCAGGTCTACCAGTTCTATTTCCATAAGGACCGCGGGCTGAACCACGAAATGATGGCGCGGGCGAAAACGGCGGGCGTGCAGGCGATGATGCTGACGGTCGACAGCATCACCGGCGGCAACCGCGAGCGCGACAAGCGCACGGGTTTTTCCATTCCCTTCAAGCTCAATCTCGCCGGCATGATGCAGTTTGCGATCAAGCCCTCCTGGGCGATCGGCTGGCTGACGCATGAGGGTTTCCGGCTGCCGCAGCTCGAAAACCATGTCAAGATGGATGGCGGCGCGCTGTCGATCAGTCGCTATTTCACCGAAATGCTCGATCCCTCCATGTCGTGGAACGACGTGGCCGACATGGTACAGGCCTGGGGTGGGCAATTCTGCCTGAAGGGCATTATGTCGGTGGAGGACGCCAAGCGCGCGGTCGAGATCGGCTGCACCGGCATCGTGCTGTCCAACCATGGCGGCCGCCAGCTCGACGGCTCGCGCAGCGCCTTCGATCAGCTGGCCGAGATCGTCGATGCCGTCGGCGACCGGATCGACGTCATGATGGATGGCGGCGTTCAGCGGGGAACGCATGTTCTCAAAGCGCTGTCGCTGGGGGCCAAGGCCGTCGGGCTCGGCCGTTACTACCTCTTCCCGCTGGCAGCGGCCGGCCAGCCGGGCGTGGAGCGGGCGCTGGAGACGATGCGCACCGAGCTCGAGCGTGACATGAAGCTGATGGGCTGCACCTCGGTCGACCAGCTGACGCGGCGCAATCTGCGCTTCCGTTCCTGAGCGGCGCAGCATGTGATTACGGGCCGCAGCGTTTCATGCGGATGCGGCCCCCGCCGCAGCCCGCTCAGAGTAGGCTGTAGATCGCCGCGGCCTCCTGCTTCAGCTTTTCCATCATCGACCGGTATGGTCCCGGGCCGTAGCTGATGCGGCCGACGCCGAGCTTTGCCAATGTTTTCACGTCAGGCGCGCCCGTCCGCATCATGATGTTGACCGGCAGCGACGAGGCTGCGCAGATCTTTTCGATCAAGGCGGGATCGATCAGGCCCGGAACGAAGAAGCCGCTGCCGCCGGCCGCGGCGTAGGCCCTGCCCCGCTCGATCGCCTCATCCACCAGGCCGGTATGTTTGGAGAGGTCGCTCTCGGCCAGGAAGAGGTCGGTACGGGCATTGACGAAGAAAGGCATGTCTTTGCTGTCGGCCATGGCGCGAATGGCGCGGATGCGGGCCGCCTGGCTTTCGACCGGATAGAGCCCCTCGCCCGCAACCACCCGATCCTCGAAATTGATGCCGATGACGCCGACCTCCATCAGCTTGGCGACATTGGCGGCCGCACCCTGAGGGTCTGCCGAATAAGCCCCTTCGAAATCGACCGAAAGCGGCAGGTCGACGGCATCGGTGATGGATTTCGCCGTCTCTACAAGCACCGACATCGGCAGTTTCTCGCCGTCGGCAAAGCCATGAGCTGCGGCAACCGACCAGCTTCCGGTGGCAAGCGCCTTGGCGCCGGCATCGGCGACGGCCTTCGCCGTCCCAGCATCCCAGATATTGTAGAGGACGATCGGGTCGCCCTTCTTGTGAAGCGCGCCGAATGCCTTGGCCTTTTCAGTCCGGTTCATGCTGTCTCCTCCATCCTTGTCTCCATGCTGATCTTCTCTTCGTGGCGCAGCAGCCATTGCTTGCGCCAGAGGCCGCCGCCGTAGCCGGTCAGCGAGCCGTCCGCACCGAGGATACGATGACAGGGCACGATGATGGCAAGCTGGTTGGCGCCATTGGCGCGGCCGACTGCCCGTACGACCTCCGGCCTTTCCATCTCCCTGGCGAGATCGCCATAGGCGCGCGTCTGCCCGACCGGGATCTCCATCAGCTTTGCCCAGACATGCTTTTCGAAGGGCGTGCCGCCAAGCGCCAGAGGCGTCCTGAAGACGGTCAACCGGCCTTCGAAATAATCGCGGATCTCCCCCTCGATCTGATCTATCGCGGGGGTGCGGCCGATTGCGAGGGAGGAGCGAACGCGCTTCTGCAGCGCTTCGAGTTCGCTCAGTAGCGCCTTGCGATCGTGAAATTCGAGAAGATGCAGACGCGTCTTGTCGGCGACCGCGATCATCGGCCCGAGCGGCGTATCGAACCAGTCGGCAAAAAGCAGTTCGCGATTCTGCGAGAGTGCCGGCGCCTTGCCGACGAGCCGCTGGAACGCCGCCCGGAAACCGCTCGGAGATTCGTACCCCGCGTCGATCTGGGCATCGATGACACGCGCCCCATCCGCCAGCTGCCGGGCCGCTTCGCCGAGCCTGATATAACGGACGATGTCATGGAAGGTCATGCCGAGCGCCCGCTTGAAGGCGCGCCGCACGGTCGAGGGATCATGGCCGCGGCGCACGAGCTCCTCCTCGCTCCAGCGAACCTCCGGCTCGTCGTCGAGTGCGGCAAGCAACAGATCGACGACCGGCTCCCTGCCCGGTTGCTCCAACGGCCTGCAGCGCCGGCAGGGGCGGAAGCCGGAATGCATGCAGGCGGCGATTGTCTCGAAGAACAGCGTATTTTCCCGCTTCGGCTTGCGCGCCGGACAGGTCAGACGGCAGAAGATGCCTGTCGTCTTGACGCAGACATAGGCCTGGCCCTCATACTCGGCGCTGCGCGCGATCAGGGCATCATAGAGCGTGTCATCGTCGGGGCGTTCGAAAAGCATGACCGCTTTCTAACATCCCTGGCCTGCCGCGTCCGCCGAAAATCGGGCGTCTATTTTTTCTCTGTCGATTTCCTTGGGCGACCAGCCGTGCCATAAGGGCGGCCATGACCAAGATCGACCGTACGCCTGAAAAAGCCGATTTCGAACACGTGACAGATTGGGTGTTCGATCTCGACAACACGCTCTATCCCCATCACATCAATCTCTTCGCGCAGATCGACAAGAACATGACCGCCTATGTCGCGGCGCTGTTGCAGATGGAGCGGGAAGAAGCGCGCAAGCTGCAGAAGCAGTATTATCTCGACCACGGCACGACGCTGCAGGGCCTGATGATCCATCACGGCATCGATCCGAACGACTTCCTCGAAAAGGCGCATGCGATCGACTATTCGGCGCTGACGCCGCAGCCGGAACTCGGCGAAGCGATCAAGGCGCTGCCGGGGCGCAAGTTCATCTTTACCAACGGCAGCGTCAAACATGCAGAGATGACCGCCGGAGCGCTCGGTATCCTCGAGCATTTCGACGATATTTTCGACATCGTCGCCGCCGAGTACGTGCCGAAGCCGGCGCAGGCGACCTATGACAAGTTTGCGGCGCTGAAGCGGGTCGAAACGAACAAGGCGGCGATGTTCGAGGATCTGCCGCGCAATCTGACGGTACCGAAGGCGCTCGGCATGCAAACCGTGCTGCTTGTGCCGCGCAACCTGGAAGAAACGGTTGTCGAATGGTGGGAAAAGACCAGCGGCGACGAGGATCACATCGATTTCGTCACCGACGACCTCGTCGCGTTTCTCGGCAAGGTGACCAGATCCGGCGGCTGACCGCCAGGTTACGAAAGTTTCACACAGCTTACCGATGTTTAACTGGGTCTTTCAGGCCCGCTGCCATAGCTTCTTTCGTGAGGGGACACCTTACGAAAGGGAAACACGATGTACCGCAACAAGCTGATACTGGCAGCGCTCTCCTCCGTCCTAATCTTCGGCGCTGCAACCGGCGCAAGCTTTGCCGCGCCGGGCGACGGGCCGCGCCCGCATCATACCGGCATGGACCGCCCGGGCCGCGACGCCTTCCTCGAAATCACCTATGTCCGCATGCTCAAGCAGTTCGACGCGAACAAGGATGGAAAGGTCTCCAAGGAGGAGGCGACGAGCGGCCTCGACAAGATTTTCGCGGCGATCGACACCAACAATGACGGGTCGCTGACGCCCGGCGAAATCCGGCAGTACCGGCAGACGCAGCTGCAGGCGATGAGAGATCAGCACAAACAGGACGCCGGCGACGAGAAGGACGCGAATGCCGCGCCCGACATGCCGGACAGCGAATCCGGGCAGCGGCCGCGCGACGGCCATGACGGTCATCGCTGGATGCGCCATGGCGGCAATATCATGCGCGCTTCGATGATCATGCATCGGATCGACACCGACGAGAACGGGCAGATTTCCAAACAGGAGGCCGTGGCCGCCTTCGACAAGCTGTTCACGCGCATGGACCGCAACAAGGATGGCGTCATCTCGATCGACGACATGCCGGATCGGCCGCTGCTGTAAGCGCGGACGAACCGTTGCCCCTGCTCTTTCCCCATCCGACGGGGAAAGAGCATATCTCAGAGACTCTGGCCCGGTTCGCGGTGTTCGTAGAACTCCTGGACGATCTTCCACGCGGCGTCAGCCGTGTCGACGAAGCTTATCAGCTTGACGTCATCCGGCGCGATCGTGCCGAATTCCGCCAGGGCGTCGAAATTGATGATGCGGCGCCAGAAGGCCTCGCCGAAAAGGATCAGCGGCAGACGCTCCATGCGGCCGGTCTGGATCAGCGTCAGACATTCGAAGAATTCATCGAGCGTTCCGAAACCGCCGGGGAAGACCGCGATCGCCTTGGCGCGCACCATGAAATGCATCTTGCGAATGGCGAAATAGTGAAAATTGAAGCTGAGTTCGGGCGTGACATAGACGTTCGGAGCCTGCTCGTGCGGCAGCACGATGTTGAGACCGATCGACGGCGCGCCTTCGTCGGCCGCACCGCGATTGCCGGCCTCCATGACGCCGGGGCCGCCGCCGGTCACGATGACATATTCCTGAAAGTCGAAGCCCGCCGAATATTTCGAGCAGAGACGGGCAAATTTGCGCGCCTCGTCATAATAGACGGAGGCCGCCTCCAGATTGGCGCGCTGGATCTCGTTGCGCGCCGCCCAGGCACTCTGGCCGGGAGCGGGAATGCGGGCGCCGCCGAACATGACGACGGTCGACCGGATGCCGCGCTCGGTCAGCATCATCTCCGTCTTCAGCAGTTCCAGTTGCAGGCGGATCGGCCGCAACTCCTCACGGCAGAGGAAATCCTCGTCGACATAGGCTAGGCGATAGGCCGGCGACAGCGTCTGCGGCGTCTTCGGCACGGCCTCGGCGCGCTGCCTGTCGGTCGAGCTGCTCTTCAACGGGTCCCATACGCCGTCCTTGCGCCTAGAACCGCCGTTTCGTCCCTTCGCCATGTCGAAATGCCTTTCAGTATTGCCGGCCGTGAAACCGGATATGTCGCTATAACGCCTTGAATCCAGGTATGATCTTGTTCGAAAAATCATTCCGTTCTACGCGTGCATGCTGTAGAGCAGGACAAACCCACGCCGATCGCATGTCCGGAGACTCCGCCGTCTCCACGATAAACATCGAAGTTTAAGGAATTCTCATGAGCGCCACCGACCTCGCATCCCTGGAAAAGACCATCGAAGCGGCCTTCGACAATCGCGATAATGTGAACGTCTCGACGAAGGGCGAGGTCCGCGATGCGGTCGAAGCGGCGCTCGATCTGCTCGATTCCGGCAAGGCCCGCGTGGCGACCCGCGGCGCCGATGGCGCCTGGACGGTCAATCAGTGGCTGAAGAAGGCGGTGCTCTTGTCCTTCCGCCTCAACGACATGGAAGTGGTCAAGGGCGGCTCGGGCAATTCCGTCTGGTGGGACAAGGTCCCCTCGAAGTTCGAGAACTGGGGCGAAACCCAGTTCCGCGCCGCGGGCTTCCGCGCCGTTCCGAACTGCGTCGTGCGCCGCTCGGCTTATATCGCCCCGAATGCGATCCTGATGCCCTCCTTCGTCAATCTCGGCGCCTATGTCGGCGAAGGCACGATGGTCGACACCTGGGCGACGGTCGGCTCCTGCGCGCAGATCGGCAAACATGTGCATCTGTCCGGCGGCGTCGGCATCGGCGGCGTGCTCGAACCGATGCAGGCCGGCCCGACCATCATCGAAGACAATTGCTTCATCGGCGCCCGTTCCGAAGTGGTCGAAGGCTGCATCATCCGCGAAGGCTCGGTGCTCGGCATGGGCGTCTATATCGGCAAGTCGACCAAAATTGTCGACCGCGCCACCGGCGAGGTGATGTACGGCGAAGTGCCGCCCTATTCCGTCGTCGTCGCCGGCTCGATGGCCTCGGCCAACGCGACGATGGCAAACGGCCAGCCGGCGCCGCATCTCTACTGCGCCGTCATCGTCAAGCGCGTCGACGAACAGACCCGCTCCAAGACTGGTATCAACGAGCTGCTTCGCGATTGATGACATCGGGAGATTGATCCGGTAAACAGACGGCGTCTTTTTGCGCGAGGCGGCCCCGCCTTGCCATGTCTTTGCCATTGCCGCTGGATAATTCGACCGCCATGACCGTTACCGATCCCGTCGCCAATCTGCAGACGCTGATTCGCTGCCCCTCCGTCACACCAGCCGAAGGCGGCGCGCTGACGGCCCTCGCGGCGATGCTTGCGCCGCTTGGCTTCAAAGTCGACAAAGTGAGAGCGAGCGAAGAGGGAACGCCCGATATCGAGAACCTTTATGCCCGCCTCGGCAGCAACGGCCCGCACTTGATGTTTGCCGGCCATACCGATGTCGTGCCGGTTGGCGATGAAGCCGCCTGGACGCACCCGCCTTTTGCCGCGGAGATATCAAAGGGCGAACTCTTCGGCCGCGGCGCCGTCGACATGAAGGGCGGCATCGCCTGTTTCGTCGCCGCCGTTGCCCGCCACATCGAAAAGAACGGGCCGCCTGCCGGCTCACTCTCTTTCCTGATTACCGGCGACGAAGAGGGCCCGGCGATCAACGGCACGATCAAACTGCTGCAATGGGCGGCGGAGCGCGGCGAACGCTGGGACGCCTGCCTTGTCGGAGAACCGACCAATCCGGACCGGCTCGGTGACATGATCAAGATCGGCCGGCGCGGCTCGCTATCGGGCAGGATCATCGTACATGGCGTTCAGGGCCATGCCGCTTACCCGCACCTCGCCGACAATGCGGTGCGCGGTATACTGCAGCTGACGCAGGCGCTGATGGATCCGCCTTTCGATGGCGGCACCGACGATTTCCAGCCGTCGAACCTCGAAGTGACGACGGTCGATGTCGGCAATCCTGCGACGAACGTCATTCCGGCAAAGGCATCGGCAAGCTTCAATATCCGCTTCAACGACAGCTGGACCGTCGAGACGCTGCGCGCCGAAATCCTGCGCCGGCTCGAAGCCGCCGCCGGCCATGGCCAGCTGCGTCCGGGCCGCGAGCCAGTCAAATACGATATCGTCTGGGCGGACCGGCCGAGCCATGTCTTCCTGACCCGCAACAACGCCCTGATTGCTTCGCTGTCGTCTGCCGTCGAAAGCGTCGTCGGCCGGTCACCGGCGCTTTCTACCACCGGCGGCACGTCGGATGCGCGCTTCATCAAGGATTATTGCCCGGTCGTCGAGTTCGGCCTGGTCGGCCAGACGATGCACATGGTCGACGAGCGCGTCACTGTTGCCGATCTGGAGACGCTGACGGCGATCTACGAGACCTTCATCGACCGCTGGTTCGCCCATGCCGGGTCTTAGAGAAGTTCAGTACTACCTGGCCGGCCTCTGGCTGCTGATCCGGATGGATCCGCGCGGCTTCCGCTTCCTCGATCTGTCGGAGCGCGGCGTCAACCGGTCGTTCTGGGCGATGGCCTGGTGCCTGCCGCCGATGGGTATTTCCTGGCTCTGGTGGCGACAGGCCTTCCTGCGGTCGATGCCGCCGGAGGCCGATGTCGATCTTGCCTTCTACATCAGGCTCGGCCTTGTCGAGGTCGCCAACTGGTTCGTGCCGCTGGTCTTTGCCGGGCTGCTGCTGCTTGCCTTCCGCATGGGCGAGCGCTTCGCCCCCGTCGTCGTCAGCGTCAACTGGCTCGGCGTGCCGCTCTCCTATATCAACGGTCTGCTGCTGGCGCTGGTGTTCTTCCTGCCCGGCACGGTCGGCCTCGTCTCGCTGCTGCTGCTCGCCTTCATGCTGGCGCAGGTCTTCGCTTTGGCGCGCATTCTCAGAATGATCTGCCACGATCACGCGCTGATGGTCGGGGCGCTGACGCTGGTGCTGCTGGTGCCATCGATGATCCTTTCGGAATATCTGCAGCACTTTCTCGGCATCTACCCCGCCTGACCAGCCTCGGCGGCGGCGGCTTTACGACGGATCGTCGTTTTCGTCGCTCGGCCTTCGCCGGTCGGTGATCACCTCGGGATAATCCACCTGCATGAAATAGAGGCCTTCCGGCGGCGCCACCGGGCCGCAAGCCTTGCGATCCTGCGCCTCCAGCGCGGCCTGGACATCTTCAGGCGTCCATTTGCCTTCACCGGCGAGCTTCAGCGTGCCGGCGAAGGAACGGATCTGGTTGTGGAGGAAGCTCTGCGCCGTGGCGCGGATCTCGATCAATTCGCCATTTCGCGTCACGTCAAGCCGGTCGAGCGTGCGCACCGGGCTGTTCGCCTGACAATGGGCGGAGCGAAAGGTGGAGAAATCGTGCCGGCCGACCAGCCGCTGAGCGGCGGCGTGCATGACCTCGTGATCGAGCGTCTTCGGCACCCACCAGGCCTTGCCGGCCTCGAGCGCCAGCGGCGCCCGGCGGCTGACGATGCGGTAGAGATAATGGCGCCGCAGCGCCGAAAAGCGGGCATCGAAGAAGTCGGGAACGGCCTCGACGTCGAGAATAGAGACACGCTCGCCGGCAAGCCGCAGATGCGCGTTCAAGGCATTTTGCAGCTTGTAGGGCGACCAACTCTTGGAAAGATCGGCATGGATCACCTGTCCCATGGCGTGGACGCCGGAATCGGTGCGGCCGGCGCCGCGGATCGACACGGTCTCGCCGGTCAGCGACAATACCGCCGCCTCGATCGCGCCCTGCACCGAGGGTCCGTTCTCCTGCCGCTGCCAGCCGACATAGGGGCCGCCGTCATATTCGACAGTCATGCGGAAACGCGGCATCAGGAAAGCCTCGTGCCGGCACCGAGCGGCGTGCCTCGGAGGAAATCCGCCGCGGCCAGCGGCTTGCCGCCGGACTTCTGCAGCCGTGTCAACCGCACGGCGCCGGAAGCGCAGGCGACGACGAGATCGTCGGTCAGCAGCTCTCCGGCAGCGCCCTGCCCGTCGGACAGTTCGGATCCCAGCACTTTGACCCGCTCCGGCCTGCCGCCGATCTCTAGCTCGAACCAGGCGCCGGGAAACGGCGCCAGGCCGCGGATATGGTTGTGCACATCACGGGCGTTTCTTGCAAAATCGATGCGCGTCTCAGCCTTGTCGATCTTGGCGGCGTACAGCACGCCCTCCTCCCGCTGCGGCGTCAGCGGCAGGTCGTTCATCTCAAGCTTCACCATGGCTTCCGCCATCGCCTTGGCGCCGACCTGCATCAGCCGGTCGTGCAATTCGCCCGCCGTCATGTTCGGGCCGATCTCGACTTCGCGGGTCAGCGCGACCGCGCCGGTGTCGAGCCCCTTGTCCATCTTCATCACCATCATGCCGGTCTTGTCGTCGCCGGCCATGATCGCCCGCTGGATCGGCGCAGCACCGCGCCAGCGCGGCAGCAGCGAAGCATGACCGTTGTAACAGCCCTCGCGGGTGCCGTTCAAAACGGCCTCCGGCAACAGCAGTCCGTAGGCGACGACGACGCCGACATCGGCCTTGAAGGCGGCAAACCGCTCGCGCTCCTCGGCATCTTTGAAATTGACCGGCGTGAAGACGGGAAGACCGAGCAGTTCGGCCGCCTGATGCACCGGCGATTTCTGCAGATCGAGCCCGCGGCGTCCACCCGGCCGCGGCGGCTGTGTGTAGACGGCGACGATTTTGTGGCCGGCGTCGACGAGCAAGCGCAAGGTCGGAACCGAGAACTCAGGCGTTCCCATAAAGATGATGCGAAGAGACATTTTATCTCGCCAGTTGAGGATCAGCCGTCTTCAAACGGGTTTATGAGCTTGAGATCAAGCCCCTCGAAATCTCTGGTGTTGCGGGTGGCAAGCGTCGCACCGTTTACAAGGCAAATGGCGGCAATCATGGCATCCTGAACCGAAATTGGCCGTCCCACGCTTTCGCGTCTTGCGCGCAGACGGCCCGTTGCCATTGCCGCTTCCAAATCCCAACCGACGATACGGTCACGAAATTGGCCCTTCACCAAATTCTCTATGGCACGGAAGAAGCGGTCCGATCCTGTCTTCAACAGAACCCTTTCAGCGCTATAAATCTGCTCCATCAACCCGACGGCGCAAAGCCAGATCCGCGAACCATCCTGCCGCTGCAACCAGGTCTTCACTTTTTCATCTGGCAGTAACTTTGCGAATTCCGATACTACATTCGTATCCAGAACGATCATTCGATATCCTCGAACGGCCGACCGAAATCCTTTTTCCGCGCGGCCTCGACTTCTTTCATGACTGCGACAATTTCGTCGTCCACCGCGTTTTCGCTTACGAACGCGGCGCGTATCGCTTCATATGCCGACATAGGCTCAGGCTTGGCCTCGGCTTTTCTTTGAAGCGCTTCCCGCAAAAGCTCCTCGGCCTCATCAGAAAGGCTGTTCCCACTCCGTTGGGCCGCTTCCGCGATGTCTCGCTTCATTGCGTCGGAAATATTTCGGATCGGAAGGTCGCCCACTCAAAGCCTCCCTTATGATATCAATGATATCATAATGCCGTTGAAGCCCATTTCAATCGTCGTCAGAGGGCCTTGGACTTTGCCGCCTTGGTGAACTTCTTGATCACCATCTCCCGCTTCAGCCGCGAGATATGGTCGATGAAGAGCACGCCGTTCAAGTGATCGATCTCGTGCTGCAGGCAGGTGGCAAGCAGCCCGTCGGCTTCCACCATCTGTTCCCTGCCGTCGCGGTCGAGGTATTTGACCGAGACGACAGCCGGGCGCTCGACCTCGGCATAATAGTCCGGAATCGACAAGCAGCCTTCCTCATAGACCGAGCGCTCGTCGGACGATTTGACGATCTCCGGATTGATGAAGACCTGCGGCTGCTTTTCCTCGCCCTCGCGGGAGACGTCAATGACCAGCATGCGGCGCGGCACGCCGATCTGGATTGCGGCGAGGCCGATGCCCGGCGCGTCGTACATGGTTTCCAGCATGTCGTCGGCAAGGCGCTGCAGGTCGGAATCCACACGCTCGATCGGCTTGGAGAGCTGACGGAGAACAGGGTCGGGAAGAATGATGAGTGGCTTGATGGTCATGGGCGTTCCCATAACCCATCTTTTCCCGCTATGGAATTATCCGCCGGGCGGGGAAGACGCTTTTTTGCATCCCCGCCCGGAATTTCGCCATATTTGAGTCAGGCCGCCCGGCGGGCAGCGGCGACGGCGTGGCCTTCCGGCCGAGCACGGAAGCGGCGCAGCAGCTCGATCAGCTGGTCCACCTCGTCCATGAGGCGACGGGTTTCCGCCGACGTGCGCTCGACCATGCCGGAATTCTGCTGGGTGATCTCGCCCATGCTGCGGATCGCCACGCTGACCTCGTTGACGCCGGTCGCCTGATCGCGGGCGGCGGCGGCGATATCGGCGACGAAGCGGTTGATGATGTCGATGCGGCTGATCATATCGTTCAGCGCCTCGCCGGTGCTTGAGACGATGCCGACACCCTCGTTGACCTGAGTCGAACTCTGCGAGATCAGGTTCTTGATCTCCTTGGCAGCATCGGCCGTGCGCTGGGCGAGCTGGCGGACTTCCTGGGCGACGACGGCAAAACCCTTGCCGGCATCGCCGGCACGGGCCGCCTCGACGCCGGCGTTCAGCGCCAGAAGATTGGTCTGGAAGGCGATCTCGTCGATGACGCCGATAATTTTGGAAATCTCCGTCGAGGATTTCTCGATGCCGGCCATCGCCGAGACGGCGCTGGTAACGAGTTCGCCCGAATTCTTCGCCTTCTGCTGCGTCTCGCGTACGGCGTCGGAAGCCTTCTCGGCATTGGCGGCGGTCTGGCCGACGCTGACGGAAAGCTGCTGCAGGGCAGCCGAGCTCTCCTCGACGCCGGCCGCCTGCTGGGCAGTGCGCAATGCGAGATCGTTGGTCGCATTGGAGATGACGTCGGCGCCATTCATGATATGGCCCGACGTGTCGCGCACCGATGTGAAGGACTGGCGCAACGCCTTGACGGCACGGTTGTAATGCTCGGCCATCTGCCGAAAATTGCCGGGCAGGTCGGATGGCAGAGTGGCCTCGAGATCGCCGCTCGACAGCGCCTCCAGACCGCGGCGCAGTTGCTCCAGCGCCATCGCCTGATCGGCCTCGGCCTGGGCACGCTGCTCTTCCAGAGCCTGGCGCTTGGCTTCAAGCGTCTCGAGGTAGACCGAGATCGAATAATCCATGTCGAGCATGCCGGCCTTGATGACCGCCGACAGCTTCTCGGCGAGCAATTTGCCCTGCTGGCGCGCAAAGACCGACGGCCACTGCTTCTCCATGATGCCCTTGACGAGCTCGGACAGAACCAGGGCATAGCCGCCGACATACCAGCGCGGCTCCAGCCCGATGCGGGCGTGCGTGCGCCCGACCGCGGTCACGCCGTCGACATAGGTATCGTCGAAGGCGCCGCCTGCAAGCTTGCCCCAATGATCCTGCTGCCGCTTCTTGGCATGAGCGACATCGTTCTTGTCGGCGAAAAAGCCTGAGACGGCGGGGGTCTTGGCGATCTTGGCATAGAACTTGTCGAGGGCACCGCCGATTAGCTCTGATATGACGGGGCTGAGATCCCGTATCGACCGGCGCGCCGCCTCGTCCAGTTCGATGAAATCGAGGCGCTGCCTGAGTGCACTGTCGGTCTGCTGGGATGTCATGGAAATCTCTGTACTTGGCGCAACGGCGCTGGAGGGAATTCTGCGGCACAGATTTTGGCGAATATGGTTGAGCAATGGTTAAATCGGCGGCGATTTTCTGCATCGGTGAGGAAAAAGGCGACAGAGGATTTCGTTCACGTTTTGATCTATGTATTGCCGCAGCTTCTGTTATGGTTGCGGCATGACCGTTCATTCCGAATCGCTCGCCCTCTCCAACGCCTCGCTGAGCCCGGCCATGCTGGCGCTTGCCGGCGGCGTTTTTGTCGCCTTCGTGCTTCTGGTGATCATCCTTCTCTTGCGCAGCGCCAGCCTCCGCCGCGAGCAGGCGGAGGAGGCGAGCCTGCGGGCTGGCGAAAGCGAGGCGCGCATGGCCGAGCTTTTGAAGATCCAGGCGGAGATGCAGGGCCGCATCACGGCCATGGCCGAGGTTTTTGGCGCGCGTCAGAGCGAGCTCAACCAGGCAATCAGCCAGCGTCTCGACGGCATGTCGCAGCGCGTCAGCTCGACGATCACCGAGCAGACGAAATCGACGCATGAGAACCTGCAGCGCCTGCAGGAGCGGCTGGCGGTCATCGATGCCGCGCAGAACAATATCCAGACGCTCGCCAAGGACGTGGTCGGACTGCAGGCGATTCTCTCGAACAAGCAGACGCGCGGCGCCTTCGGCCAGTCACGGATGGAGACGATCGTCGCGGACGGCCTGCCGATGGGCGCCTATGCATTCCAGCAGACGCTCTCGAACGGTTCGCGGCCGGACTGCACGATCCGCATGCCAAACGGCGCGCCGCCGCTCGTCATCGATGCGAAGTTCCCGCTCGAAGCCTGGAACGCCATCCGCGACGCAGCCAGCCCCGAGGCCGGCAAGATCGCCAGCCAGCAGTTCCGCCGCGACATGGAGATTCATATCCGGGATATTTCAGAGAAATATCTGATTCAGGGGGAAACCCAGGAGACGGCTTTTCTCTTCGTGCCGTCGGAATCGATCTTCGCGGAGATCCATGAGAACTTCGAGGCCCTGGTGCAGAAGGCACACCGCGCGCGCATCGTTATCGTCTCGCCATCGCTGCTGATGCTGTCGATCCAGGTCATCCAGGCGGTGCTGAAAGACCAGCGCATGCGGGCGCAAGCGCATCTGATCCAGGGCGAGGTGGCGCTCCTGATGGACGATCTCGGCCGCCTCGACGAGCGGGTGCGCAAGCTGCAGGGCCATTTCGCCATGGCGCAGAAAGACATCGACATGGTGGTCACGTCAGCCGACAAGCTCACCAAACGCGGCGCCAAGATCGAGGCGCTGGAATTCGAGGCAGGCGGCGACGCAAAGCCTGCCGGCGACGGCGAGGTCCCGGCCAAATCCGTGGAAAGCCGTACCGGCCTTCTCAAGCTTCGGGTGGTTGACGAGGAGTGATCGCTTCGGGCAGTGTCTCGCCCCATGAAATAGCAGGAGCATGATGTCATTGGCATGCTCCAAAAGACGGGACAGCCTGATGATCACAGTTTTCGGATCCATCAACATGGATCTCATCGCCACGACCGAGCGCCTGCCGAAGCCCGGCGAAACAGTGGCCGGCAACGGTTTTGCCACGGCCGCCGGCGGCAAGGGCGCCAACCAGGCGCTGGCAGCCCGCCGCGCCGGTCGCTATGTGCATATGGCCGGCGCTGTCGGCAAGGATGCTTTTGCTGTCGATGCTCTTTCTCTGCTCGATGAGGCAGGAACCGATCTCTCCCTCGTCAAGCATATCGACGGTCCCACAGGAACGGCGCTGATCCTGGTCGGCGGCGACGGCGAGAACATGATTGCCGTGGTGCCGGGCGCCAACGGCCTGGTCGCGCCCGCCGATGCGGAAACCGCGATCGGCCGCATGCACGAAGGCGACATACTGATGTTGCAGCTTGAGGTGCCGGTCGCGGCCGTCGAACGCGCGCTCTCGGCCGCACGCGCCAAGGGCATCACCAGCATCCTCAACCTCGCCCCATTGATTCCCGATGCGCCGCGTCTCGGACGCCTCGCCGATATCGTCATTGCCAATGAGACTGAGTTCGAGCGGCTTGCCGGACAGGACGGCATGGACGCAGGAGCGCGCGAGGCAGCGCTTGTCCGCCTGCATCACGAAACCGGCCAGACGCTGATCGTGACGCTCGGCGGCGATGGCGTCATCGCCATTCGTGACGGGGTCCTCTCAAGAGCGCAGGGGCTGGCGATCGATCCTGTCGATACGGTCGGAGCGGGAGACACCTTCTGCGGCTATTTCGCCGCCAGCCTCGATGACGGGCTTGATTTTCCGACAGCGTTGCGCCGCGCGGCAGTCGCCGGTTCGCTCGCATGTCTCAAATCAGGAGCGCAACCGTCGATTCCTTTTAGTGGGGAAGTCGCAGACAGAATATAGCCTGGCCTGCCTGCGAAACGCCGGCAGATGTCCTTCAATTTTAAAGGAGATTTCTGCGGTTTTGCTCATATAACCACTTAAGTTTCATTTAAATTTAACAGGTCTCCGGCGATCTTCCCAGCGATCGCCGGATCGTCGCACATGCGGATCCGCGGCTGATGCGGCTGCTCCATGACGGAGCCATGCCTTCGCTCCTGCGCCGAAGAATGCCCGTTCGGCGCATCCTTGCCTGAGGAACCCATGTTCATTTTTCGCATGAAATCGCTTGCGGCGAAACTTATCGCCATCACCGGCATCGCCATAGCACTTGTTCTCATCGCTTCGAACTTTTTCCTCATCGGCCAGACCCGGGATCGCGTTCAGACGCTGACGATGGATCAAGCCAATCTCGAGGCAAAGTCGATCGCCAATGAGATCGCCGCCAATGTCGGCGAACTCGCCAGCGCTGCCCGCAGCATGTCAGGCGTTATCGGCCGAGCCCACGATGGAAAGTCGCTCGATCGCAAGGGCATGATCAACGTGCTGAAAGCCAACCTGGAACAGAATGCCTTCGCCTTCGGCAGCTGGTTCTGCGAGCAGCTTGGTGCGCTGGACGGAAAGACGACCGAGATCGCCAACAACAATGACGAAGGCACCAACAAGAACGGCGCCTTCACGCCCTATTGGTCGAAAACCAAGGATGGAGGCGTCCAGTATTCGACCTTCGACAATGATTATACAGCTGAGTGGTGGAAGCTTGCTGCCGACAGCGGCAAGGGCGCGATCACCACGCCCTACATGGCCGAGGGAACCGACGTACCGACGCTGCTGACTTCCATTGCCTATCCCGTCATGTCGGGCGGCAAGATGATCGGCGTCGGCGGCGTCGACATCTCGCTGAAGTCGCTGACCGATAAGCTGCAGGCTCTGCACCCCTTCGGCTCCGGCCGCGTGACGCTGCTGTCGCAGGCAGGCAACTGGATCGTCGCGCCGGTCCCCGATCTGATGACCAAGCAATATGACGGCGAAGGCGCCGACGTCGTCAAGGCGGCGCTGTCGAACAAGCAGCCCGGCCTCGTCCGAAACCTCACCTATGACGGCCTCGATCCTTTCGACCGCGTCGTCTATCCATTCGAAGTCCCCGGCGTCAACGCCACCTGGGTCGTGCTTGTCGACGTCCCGCACACCGCGATCACCGCGCCGGTGCAGGATCAGACCTACATGATGGTCGCCACCGGCCTGATCGTGCTCGGCGCGGTGATGCTGGCGCTCTATTTCGCCGTCCGCTCGCTCGTGCAGAGGCCGCTCGGCAGCCTTGTCGCCAGCGTCAAAACGCTCAGCGACGGCGAATATGCCGAACCCGTCGCGGCCCAGGACCGTACCGACGAAGTCGGTTCGGTCGCAAAGGCCCTCGAAGGCTTCCGCTTCAAGCTCGCCGACTCCAGGCGCCTCGAAGACGAGGCCACCCACCAGCGACAGGCCGCAGAGGCCGAGCGCGGCCGTTCGGAATCGGAACGGCAGCAATCGGTGTCGCTGCAGCGTCGCATCGTCTCGGTCGTCGGCGCCGGCCTCTCGGAATTGTCTCAGGGCAATCTGGGTTACCGCATCACCGAAGATTTCCCCGGCGAATACGGCAAACTGAAGCAGGATTTCAATGCCGCGCTTGCAAGCCTCGAAGAGACCATCAACACGATGAATCTCAGCGTCGTCAATATCGGCGCCGGCACCGGCGAGATCAGCAACAGCGCTTCCGATCTCGCCAAACGTACCGAGCAGCAGGCAGCAAGCCTGGAAGAGACGGCGGCAGCCCTCAATGAGCTCACCGCCCAGGTCGATTCCAGTGCCGAGAATGCCCGCACGGCTGCCGACAACGTCAATCTCGCCTGCCAGGATGCCGAGAAATCAGGCGAAGTGGTGCAGAAGGCCATCGCCTCCATGCAAGGGATCGAGCAGTCTTCGACGGAGGTATCGCGGATCATCGGCGTCATCGATGAGATCGCCTTCCAGACGAACCTGCTGGCGCTGAACGCCGGCGTCGAAGCGGCCCGCGCCGGCGAAGCCGGCAAGGGTTTTGCCGTCGTCGCCCAGGAAGTGCGTGAACTCGCGCAGCGTTCGGCCACTGCCGCCAAGGAGATCAAGACGCTGATCAACACCTCGGCCGTCCAGGTCAAGGAAGGCGTCGATCTCGTCGGGCGCGCCGGCGGGACGCTGCACAAGATCGCCGAACAGGTGATGGGCATCAACAGCCTGATCCGGCAGATCTCAGCATCGGCCAGCGAACAGGCGGTGGGGCTGAAGGAAATCAACCAGGCCATGAACCAGATGGATCAGGTGACGCAGCAAAATGCGGCGATGGTGGAGGAAGCGACCGCCGCCAGCGTGGCGCTCAACGACGAGGCGCAGACGCTGAAGACGCTCGCCACGCGCTTCAGGGTGTCCGGCTCCGCCAACGCGACCGCGCTCGCCTCCGTGGCGAGGCAGATGCGTGCGCCGGCTGCGGCCCCCTCGCACTTGGCAACCGCTCCTATGGTCCGCCACGCGCCGGCGACCCGCCGCACCACACCTCAATCGCATGGCTCGGCCGCCGTGGCTGGGGATAACTGGGAAGAGTTCTGACCGTTCAGCCCTGGGTAAATAAAAAATGCGCCTGCGAAATCAGGCGCCTTTTCATTTAGGGATTATGTAGCTCAAGCAGCGTTCGACGTCTGCTCTTCGTTGAGGAAGGCGTAGATCGCCGAGGCGGAATCGGTGGCCCGCAGCTTTGCAACCAGGTCTTGATCGCGGAGGACGCGGGCGATGCGCGACAGGGCTTTGAGATGGTCGGCGCCGGCGCCCTCCGGCGCAAGCAGCAGGAAAACGAGGTCGACGGGCTGGTCGTCCAGCGCTTCAAAATCGACAGGCTGCTCCAGCCGGGCAAAGATGCCGACGATGGAATGAATGTTCACCAGCTTGCCGTGGGGAATGGCGATACCGTTGCCGACGCCGGTCGAACCCAGGCGTTCGCGCTGCAGGATGACGTCGAAGATCTCCCGTTCGGAGAGCCCGGTGATCCTCGCGGCTCTTGCCGCCAATTCCTGAAGCAACTGTTTCTTGGAATTTACTCTGAGGGCGGGAATGATCGCATCCTGATGGAGCAAATCTGCCAATGCCATTTCTTTTTCCTTCTGTCGCCGGGATCAGTTGATGCGAGGAGCGGCGGCGATACCGCCGCTCACCACTCTGATCTCAGCCTTTGATATTGGCCGAATCGATCCAGCCAATATTTCCGTCGTGCCGACGATAAACGATGTTCAGATGTTCCTTGCCGGGACTGCGGAACAGGAGAAGCGGCTCGTCGGTCATGTCGAGCGCCATCACGGCGGTGGCGACGGACATGGTCTTCAACTGCTTCGTGCTTTCAGCGACGATTGCCGGGGCGAAATCGTCGGGAATTTCATCCTCGTGATCAGGAACGGAGTCCATGACCGTATAGGAGACTTCTGCAAAGCCATTCAGGTGGTTTCCGGCATGGTGATCCTTCAGCTTGCGCTTGTAGCGACGCAGGCGTTTCTCGATGCGTTCGGAAGCGGCGTCGAAAGCAAGCTGCGGATCCGTCGCTTCGCCGGCGGCATGAAGCACCACCCCGCTGTCGAGATGAAGCTTGCAGTCTGCCGAGAAACGAGAACTCGCCTTTTCGACGGTCACCTGGCCGGAATACCCCCCATCGAAGTATTTCGTGATGGCCGTTCCAATTTGGTCCTCGATCTTTTGGCGGAAGGATTCACCAATTTCCATATGTTTCCCGGATACACGCACACTCATGGAGTTTCCCTTCTTATGGTCGTTTGCGGGTATCAGTTTACGCCAAGCCTCGGGTTCATCCAAGCACTTCGCGCAATCTCAAGCAAGATCGGCGTAGGCCTGCTGTCCTCGGTGCCCTTGGGATGATGGGGATAACTTCAAAACGCCGTTCACGGCGACGATTGCGGCGGGCTTCTAGCCAGAGGTTGCCGGAAAGTCAATAGGGCGCCGAATCAGCTCCGGGCGCGCTCGCAGAAGGTGTAGCAAATCTCCTACGGAAGGAGCCTTCCGGCGACTTTCCCTTCATCAGCTCCCGCGCTTCGTGCCTGCGTTGCGCGCGGCATCGTCATGGCGATGACACCGAGAATGACGCAGACCAGTCCGATCCACGCCGTCGGGCTCAGCCTCTCGCCGAGAAAGACGATACCGATCGCCACACCGATCGGCACACGGAGATAGGCTTGCGACGTGGTTCCGACCGAACCCAGCGTCTGAACGAGGCGGAAATAGATCGTAAAGGCAAGCGCCGTCGAAAAGGCGGAAAGGGCAAGCAGCGCCAGCACCGATGCGGCCGAGGGATCGAGCCCCCAGGACCGGTCGACGAGCAGGCTCACAGGCATCAGAATGACCGCGCCCGAGATCAGCGAACCGGCCGCCGGCACGGCAGGATCGAGGCCTCTAAAGTTCTTGCTGAAAATCGCTGCCCCTGCGTAACAGATGGTTGCCAGGATGATGGCGAGCTGCGCCATCAGGCTTTCGCCAAGACCGCCGAGCGCTTCGACGCCGATGACGAGGCAGATGCCGGCAAGCCCGGAGACGACGCCGAAAAGCTTTCGCGCCGTCGCCGGCTCATGGCGGGTTATCGACACGGTCAGCAGGAAGGTGAAAATCGGCGTCGCCGAATTCAGGATCACCGCCAGTCCGGCATCGACGGACTGCTCCGCCCAGGCGATCAGCGTAAAAGGAAAGACGCTGTTCAGGCAGGCCTGAACGACGAACAGGCGCCATGTCGCGCGATCGCGCGGCAGGCGGACATGCCGATGGCGAAGCACGGCCAGCAGAATGGCGCCGGCGATCAGTGTGCGCACCGCGATCAAGGTCACCGGCGGGATCGTTTCGACCCCGATCTTGATAAAGGTGTAGGAAGAACCCCAGAGGGTCGCAAGCACCAGAAGCAGGACAAGTTCTCTGGTAAGGTTCGGCTTTTGCGGCGTCATAGGCACATCGATCTTCGTTCGGGACACCGGAGAAATAGGCCAATTGCGAAGTAGATGCTTCGATAAAGGTCGAAGCATCCTGCTGCCTCAGAAGCCCGCCACCTTGGCGAGCGCCCGCTTCTCGCGGCGGCGCTGGACCGAGGAAGCGATGTTCATCGCTTCCCGGTATTTCGCGACCGTGCGGCGGGCGAGATCGACGCCGCCCTTCTTCAGCATGTCGACGATATCGTCATCGGAGAGCACCGCGTCGGGACTCTCCTGCATGATCAGCGCGCGGATTTTGTGGCGCACGGCCTCGGCCGAATGGCTGTCGCCGCCCTCGACCGCGCCGATCGATACGGTGAAGAAATATTTGAGTTCGAAGAGGCCGCGCGGCGTCAGCATATATTTGTTCGAGGTGACGCGGCTGACGGTAGACTCATGCATCTTGATCGCCTCGGCCACCGTCTTCAGGTTCAGCGGCCGCAAGTGGTCGACACCGTGCAGCAGGAAGGCGTCCTGCTGGCGGACGATCTCGCTTGCCACCTTCATGATGGTTTTTGCCCGCTGGTCGAGGCTGCGGGTCAGCCAGTTGGCGCTCTGCAGGCACTCGGAAAGGAAGGCATGATCTTCGCCGTTCCGGGTCACGCGGGAAAAATAGGACTGATTGACGAGCACGCGCGGCAGCGTATCCGGGTTGAGCTCGACCAGCCATCCACCCTCAGCGGAGGGCCTGACGACGACATCGGGCATGATCGCTTCGGAAACGCCCGTCTCGAAACCGCTGCCGGGCTTCGGATTGAGCTGGCGAATCTCGCCGAGCATGTCGAGAAGATCTTCCTCATCGACGCCGCAGAGCCGCTTCAGCGTGGCGAAGTCGCGCCGCGCCAGGAGTTCGAGATTTTCGACCAGCGCCTGCATGGCTGGGTCGTAACGGTCTTTATGCCGGAGCTGGATCGCCAGGCATTCGGCGAGGCTGCGGGCGAAAACACCCGGAGGATCGAGCGTCTGCAGGGCGGCGAGCACGTGTTCGACCTGGGTGAGGTTCGTGCCGAGCCGCTCGCCGGTTTCGACGAGATCGACCTGGATGTAACCGGCATCGTCGAGTTGATCGATGAAATTCTGCGCGATCAGCCGGTCGCTCATATCGGGCAGGACGAAGGGGATCTGCTGCGCGAGATGATCGCGCAGGGACACCTGACCGGCGACAAAATCGTCGAGATCGTAATCGGCGCCGTCGGCGCTGCCCGGCATCGACTTCCACTGACCGACGAGTTCCGGTGCGTCGAGGCGCTGGGGACCACCATCATCGGGAAAGACATTGGTGTAATTGGCGTCGAGCTCGTCGTTCAGCCGGCTGCTGCTTTCGCTGCCGCCATTGTCGTACCAGTCGCTCGACAGCGCCTCGGCGCGATTGTCGGCGCCATCGTCCGCGCCGGCGTCCTCCGGCGAATGAGCGAACTGCTCGTCCTCGCCTGCCGCCCGTTCGTCGCCCGCCTCGCCGTCATTCGACGGAAATTCGAGCAGCGGGTTCTTCTCCACTTCCTGAGCGATGAACTGGGTGAGCTCAAAATGGGTCATCTGCAGCAACTGGATGGATTGCATCAGTTGCGGCGTCATGACCAGGGACTGGCTCTGGCGCAGAAATAGATTGGCGGACAGTGCCATGACGGACGCGAAACTCCCTCGACTCCAGGAAACCGCGCCCGATCCACGCTTCAGGCCACGGAAATCCGAGTTGGCCCAAAAATTGCTTTTTTATCTCATTTGGTCAAGCGGAACTACGCGGCAAGGTGAATCAGCGCGTGATCAGAGGCTGAAATTGTCGCCGAGATAGAGCCGGCGCACTTCCGGATTGTTGACGATGTCGTTCGCCCGGCCGTGGGTCAGCACCTCACCGGCATGGATGATATAGGCGCGGTCGATGAGGCCGAGCGTCTCACGCACATTGTGGTCGGTAATGAGAACGCCGATGCCGCGGGCCGTCAGATGGTGGACGAGGTTCTGGATGTCGGCGACCGAGATCGGGTCGACACCGGCGAAGGGCTCGTCGAGCAGCATGAAGGTCGGGTCGGTTGCAAGCGCTCGGGCGATTTCGAGACGGCGGCGTTCGCCGCCGGAAAGGGCGACGGCGGCACTCTTACGCAGCTTCTGGATATGAAATTCCTCCAGCAGCTCGTTCAGCTTCTGCTCGCGCTCGGCCTTGTCCTTCACATGCACTTCGAGGACGGCACGGATATTTTCTTCCACCGTCAGTCCGCGAAAGATCGAGGCTTCCTGCGGCAGGTAACCGACGCCGAGGCGCGAGCGGCGGTACATCGGCATGGTCGTGACATCGTTTCCATCGATCTCGATCGTGCCTTCATCGACCGGCACCAGACCGGTGATCATGTAAAAGCAGGTCGTCTTGCCGGCGCCGTTCGGACCGAGCAAGCCGACGGCTTCGCCGCGACGCACCACAAGGGAGACGCCGTTGACGACACGCCGCGTCGCATAGGTCTTCGTCAGACCACGGGCGATCAGCGTTCCCTGATAGCGGCTCTTGTCGGCGGCACCTGCAGCTTGCGGCTCAGGCCGGCCGAACATGGTGGATAACGATGATAATTTCACGGGGGAGGCCGGTTCAGTTCTGCTTCTGCGCGTTCGGCTGCGATTTCGGATCGAGCTGAATCTGGACACGACCGCCGCAGCTTTCAAGCTCCGCCTGGCCGGTTTGCATGTGAACGGTCAGCTTGCAGCCGGTAAAGACGTTCGGACCGTCCGATAGAATGACCTTGTTTCCCTGATCCGCGGTCAGGATGAATGTCTGCGATGCCATGTCGAAATTGCCGTCGTCGGCTGTCGCCGTCTGCGTGCCCGACACCAGGTAGACCTTGTCCGTCACCAGGATCTTGTCGATATCCGCACTTCCCGATGCCAGCGAGGCCGACTGCTCGGGCTTCGCCTCCGGTTGAGCCGGCGCGCCGGCGCCCGGCTTTGCCGCCTTGTCCTTGTAATAGACGGTCATCTTGCCGGACTGCATCGTCGTCGTGCCCTGGACGACCTTGACGTTGCCGGTGAAGAGCGCCGTGTGCTCCTGATCATGGATCTCCAGCTTGTCGCTTTCGATTTGGATCGGCTGATCGTTGGAAAGCTTCATGCCCGACATGGTGGTCGACTGCGCCCCCGCGCCCGAGACCGTCAGAATAAGGGCAAATGCGCCGGCAACGAATGCGATGCCCGTCTTGCAAGCTGAAATGCGACAATCTTTTGTCATGGTTGACCCGGCTGGTTAAGTGCCCTGTTTATGAATGGTGGATGGATCGACATTCATGCGAACATTCCCCTCGAATGTGATCACGCGCCCCTTATCGGTTATCTCCAGCGTCTTCGCAACAATGGAAGCATTGTCCTTTGTGATGGTGACGGGATCGTCGCTGCGCATGTTGCCGCCCTTGATGTCGAGCCGGGCGGACTGGAATTGCGCGTTGAGGCCGCTGCTCAGCACCAGGGTGAAGGGAGCCGTCATATGCAGGTTGTCGGTGGCGCGATTATAATCCGCAGTCGAAGCGATGACGCGGGCAATCAGCCCGTCATTCATCGGCACGGCGGCCTTGATGGTCTCGAGGGTGATGAGATCAGGATTGCGGATATCCTGCAGCGCCCTTTCCGCAAGCATGGAATAATTGACACCGTCGGAGTTGCGTCCGGCAATTGCCGGCTTTTCCATCACGACCTTGCCGTTCTCGATCTTGGCGCCTTCCATCTTGATATTCTCGGGCAGATATATCTTGACCAGTGCAACCGCCGTGAGGCCGGCCGCGATGACGATGGCGGCCAACGGCAGCAGGATCTTCAGCCGCCGCACGCGGGCGGAATGGAACAACGCATCGCCATAGGGGCTCCGACCGGAGCCCGCATAAGCGGCATTTCCGTTGTTCTTCAGGGTATCGAGCATAGGTCTCGTTCCATGTGCGATGATTGCCCCGCCTGCGTAACAAAGCGGCCGGCAATCACAGTTCGTTTCGCATTATTACATTGGCTTGCCAATATGGAATTTTTTCTGCAACAAGCAACAAAACGGAAAAACATACAAAAGTGGCATTCGTACGCGCCGCTGCGATCAATTTCACCGGACCCATCGGCGCCATGCCGACCCCGGGCCAGCGCTGGAGGTTTCTATGGACAGTTCGATCATCGCGGATCGCCGGCGGCTGCGCCGCAAACTCGGCTTCTGGCGCATCGTCGCGGTCGCCCTCATCGTGGCGCTTGGTTTTGCCTTTTACCGCTTCGCCCTCGGCGGAGCCGGCACGGCAAGCCCGCATATCGCCCATGTGACGATATCGGGGCTGATCGTCGATGACGACGAGTTGCTTGAGCGGCTGAAGAAGGTCGAGACCAGCGATCAGGTGAAGGCCGCGGTGATTTCGATCTCCTCGCCCGGCGGCACGACCTATGGCGGCGAGAAAATCTTCAATGCGATCCGGGCGATATCAGCCAAGAAGCCTGTTGTCTCGGACGTGCGCACGCTGGCCGCCTCCGCCGGCTATATGATCGCCACCGCGGGCGACACGATCATTGCCGGCGACAGCTCGATCACCGGCTCGATCGGCGTCATCTTCCAGTATCCGCAGATCCAGCCGCTGCTCGACAAGATCGGCGTATCGCTGCAGGAGATCAAATCCTCGCCCCTGAAGGCCGAGCCCTCGCCCTTCCACGAGGCGAGCGAGGAAGCCAAGGCGATGATCCGCAACATGGTGGTCGACAGCTATAACTGGTTCGTCGACCTGGTCGCCGACCGGCGCAAGCTGCCGCGCGACGAGGTGCTGAAACTCGCCGACGGCACGATCTATACCGGCCGGCAGGCGCTGAAGGCGAAGCTCGTCGATACGATCGGCGGCGAGGCGGAAATCCGCGCCTATCTCAAGTCGCGCGGCGTCGACACCGATCTGCCGATGGTCGATTGGGACAAGAAGAGCAACACGCCTTTTCTGCTCGCAGGAGCTGTTTCGCGGCTAGTTACTATCTTGGGTTATGATGATCTGGTCAAAGGCCAGGATATTAATGGAATCCTGCCCCCAAAGTTGCTTCTTGACGGGCTGCTTTCAGTTTGGCAGGTTGGCCGGGATTGATAAGAAATCAATAATTTAAGGGGGCGACTGTGATCAAGTCCGAATTGGTGCAGATTGTTGCGGCACGCAACCCGCATCTCTATCATCGCGACGTCGAAAATATCGTCAACGCGGTTCTCGACGAGATCACCGATGCACTGGCTGCGGGCAACCGTGTCGAATTGCGCGGCTTCGGCGCGTTTTCGGTCAAGAACCGCCCTTCCCGCTCCGGCCGTAACCCGCGCACCGGCGATACCGTCTTCGTCGAGGAGAAGTGGGTTCCCTTCTTCAAGACGGGCAAGGAACTGCGCGAGCGGCTCAATCCCGGCCAGGCCGACGAAGAGGATTGAGCGGCGCGAGCCGCCTGCGGCGAAACCGCACTTGAACTTGAACACCGTTTTCCTATTCTGCTAGCGCATCGGCCCGAAAGTCGGAATCGATTTTCGGGCCGATGTATATGAGACGCATGGAGAGCTTAAATGGCCAAGAAGATCGTCAACCTGTTGATTCTGCTGCCGCTCGGAGTCATCCTCATCGTCTTCTGCGTCGCCAACCGGCAGAGCGTCACGCTCGCCTTCAATCCCTTCAAGCCCGAAGACCAGGTGCTTGCGGTTTCCGCACCCTTCTTCGTCTTCCTGTTCATCGCATTGATAGCAGGCATGCTGATCGGATCGGCCGCCACCTGGTTCAGCCAGGGCAAACACCGCAAGCGCGCCCGCACCGAGGCCAAGGAAGCCATTCGCTGGCAGGGCGAGGCCGATCGTCACAGGTCCCGCGCGGAGGAGATCGCCGGCCAGCTGCCGTCGCGATAAGATCGGCTCTCGCCCCGAGTCAAACCGGAGAAAAGCTCAGCTCCTCATAATCGCCTTCCGGCGACGCGCCATTGCCGGTCACCGCGAAACCGTGGGAAAGGTAGAAGGCCTTCGCCCGCCGGTTGTTCACCAGGCATTTCAGCCGGTACTTATGTCGCGGCCATGCCGGCAGCGCCCTGAGCAGCGCCGTGCCGGCGCCGAGCCCCTGGAACTCGGGCCTTATATAAAGCATGTGAATGAAATCGTCCTCTGGCCAGAGCGACAGAAAGCCGGCGACGCTCCGATCGGCATGCTCGCAGACGAAGATCGTCTCGCCATTGGTGTGGGCAGAGAAATCCTCACGGTGAAACTTGCCGGGATCGACCCAGACGAATGTCTGGCGGCGCACGGAAAGATAGATGTCCGCGAGCATTTCCTGGTCTTCCGCCCGTGGCGGCCTGATGGTCCATGTCATCATGTCGGAATAGCTCAGGCGCAGGTCCGCGCCAAGCCGCAGCGAAAGCCTTCGGCGCTCAATCCGCAGCCATTTTTGCAACGATCGCAGCATTGAAATCCGAGAAGAAACCTTCGGCCAGCCGCTGCGAGGTCGAATCGAGCAGACGTGCGCCGAGCTGGGCGAGCCTGCCGCCGAGTTCGGCTCTTGCCCGGTAGTGCAGGATCGTCTCCTCGCCCCTCGCCTCGAGCACGACATCGGCGCTGCCCCTGGCGAAGCCGGCAAGGCCGCCCTTGCCTTCGGCCGACAACGTATAGCTTCTCGGCGCATCGATATTGGAAAGCGTCAGCAACCCGTGGAAGGTGGCGGAGAACAGGCTGAACTTCACCTTGATCGTCGCCTCGAAAGCGCTTGGCGACAGCCGCTCGATGTTCTGACACCCCGGAATGCAGCCGCGCATGATCTCCGGATCGTTGAGCGCTGCCCAGACCATGTCCCGCGGCGCGGCGATGCGTTCTTCGCCGGTGAAATCCATTCGACAGCCCCATCTCCGATTCGCCTGATTTATCCCAGCGGGAAGGCCTTTTGCCAAGGTGCGGAGGAATGTTATCTGGCGGGCTTTCGATCCGAGCGAGCGAGGAATTGACCGTGCGGCAGTCTCCAACGGCCCTCATCCTGCGCAGCCCATAGGGCGAAGCCTCGAACGTCACGCCGCAGCGCTGCGCCTTGCATTCATCCGGCGTCTGCGCGCCCGCCTCGCCCTTCGAGGCCCCTTGGGGGCACCTCATGAGGCTCTCTTGAGCCGCGGTCCGTATTCGCTGCGCTTCCATACCTCGCCGTCAGTCACAGTTATGTGGTGATAATCGGCTGCATGCGCAGGCGTCCGAGAAGTTGAAATAACGCCCGCGCCGGCGCGCAGTTGATCCGGGCTGGTTTTCTGGGCTACTGCATAATTCAAACATATCCACGACAGAGACGCGGAAGAGCACGTTGAAACAAAGAGAGCGCCGGCCGGGCCAGAAGAAAACATCAGGTCCCGCCGGTGAAAGCCGCAGAGACAATCGGGCCGGCCGAGCACCGAAGCCCGTGGCACGTCCCGCGGCCACACGCGATACGGTTCGCGACACTGCGCCGGCCGCGGTTTCGCGCCCGCTTATGACGCGCAGCGGCGATCGGCCGGCGGAGCGCGTGCCGGTCATTCTCGAATCGCTCGGCGCCGGCGATTTCCACCTGATCGACAGCGGCGACGGCCAGAAGCTGGAGCAATATGGCCCCTACCGCATCATCCGCCCGGAAGCTCAGGCGCTGTGGCGGCCTTCGCTGGCGCCGCAGATCTGGGAGAAGGTGGATGCCGTGTTCACCGGCGATACCGACGAGGAAGGCACCGGCCGCTGGCGCTTCCCGAGGGAGGCGCTCGGCGAAACCTGGCCGCTCAACCTGCTCGGCGTCGATTTCCTCGGCCGCTTCACCTCGTTCCGTCACGTCGGTGTCTTTCCCGAGCAGATCGTCCATTGGAGCTGGATGAAGGAGGCTGTCGAAAAGGCCGGCCGACCGCTGAAAGTGCTGAACCTCTTCGGTTATACCGGTGTCGCGTCGCTGGTCGCCGCCGCTGCCGGCGCCGAGGTCACCCATGTCGACGCGTCGAAGAAGGCGATCGGCTGGGCGCGCGAGAACCAGGCGCTCGGGCGCATGGAGAAGCTGCCGATCCGCTGGATCTGCGAGGATGCGATGAAATTCATCCTGCGCGAGGAACGCCGCGGCAGCCAATACGACATCATCCTGACGGACCCGCCGAAATTCGGCCGCGGCCCCAACGGCGAAGTCTGGCATCTCTTCGAGCATCTGCCGCTGATGCTCGATGTCTGCCGCGAAATCCTCTCCCCGAGGGCAGTCGGCCTGGTGCTGACGGCCTATTCGATCCGCGCCAGCTTCTATTCGATCCACGAACTGATGCGCGAAACGATGCGCGGCGCCGGCGGCGCGGTCGAATCCGGCGAGCTGGTAATCCGCGAGGCAGGTCTCGACGGCAAAACGCCAGGCCGCGCGCTTTCCACATCCCTCTTTTCCCGCTGGGTGCCGCAATGAGCAAGGACTTCCACGATCAGGGGCCGCGCAGGGTCGGGCAGGTGAAGGAAGTCACCTCGCTGGCCAATCCGATCATCAAGGATATCAAGGCGCTGACGAACAAGAAGTCGCGGGAGGAAAGCGGGACTTTCCTCGCCGAAGGGCTGAAGCTCGTTATCGATGCGATCGAGCTCGGCTGGACGATCCGCACGCTGGTCTATGCGAAGGCCGCCAAGGGTAAGCCGCTGGTCGAGCAGATGGCGGCAAGGACCGTCGCCTCGGGCGGGCTGGTGCTCGAAGTCAGCGAAAAGGTCATTGCCTCGATCACCCGGCGCGACAACCCGCAAATGGTCGTCGGCATCTTCGAGCAGCGCTGGACGCCGCTCAAGGGCATCCGGCCGCAGGAGGGTGAGACGTGGGTGGCGCTGGACCGCGTGCGCGATCCGGGCAATCTCGGCACCATCATCCGCACCGCCGATGCCGCGGGCGCGGCCGGCATCATTCTCATCGGCGAGACGACCGATCCCTTCTCGCTGGAGACCGTGCGGGCAACCATGGGCTCGGTCTTCGCCGTTCCGGTCGCGCGAACGACGCCGGAGGAGTTCCTGGCCTGGCGGAAGTCGGCCGGCGTTTCCATCGTCGCCACCCATCTGGCCGGCGCGGTCGATTATCGCACGATCGACTACCGGAAAAAGCCCACGGTCCTCCTGATGGGCAACGAACAATCCGGCCTGCCGGACCAGCTCGCCCGGGAAGCCGATGCGCTTGTCCGCATTCCGCAGCAGGGCCGCGCCGACTCTCTCAACCTCGCCGTTGCCACCGCCGTCATGCTTTTCGAGGCGCGCCGCCATCTCCTCTCACTTACCGAGGGCAAATGACCGAACCGACGCATGCACGCCCCGCGCTGTTTTCGCGGCCGGCGCCGATCCTCTTCTTCATCCTCTTCGCCGTTCTGATCGACCAAGTCGTCAAGGTCGCCGTCGATCATTACCTGCCGCTGCAGGAAGCCGTGCCCGTCATTCCGATGCTGGCGCTCTACCGCACCTATAATCTCGGCGTCGCCTTTTCGATGCTGGAGGGTATGGACGGCTGGTTCATCGTCGGCATGCGGCTCGTTATCGTCGCCTTCGTGATCTGGCTGTGGTACCGCACGGCAAAAGACCGCTGGCTCGCGCATCTCGGCTACGCGCTGATCATTGCAGGCGCGATCGGCAATCTTGTGGATCGCTTCGCCTACGGACATGTGATCGACTACATCCTCTTCTACACCGAAAGCTGGTCTTTCGCCGTGTTCAATCTCGCCGACAGTTTCATCACCATCGGCGCCGGATGCGTGATCCTCGAGGAACTGCTGCTGCCGAAAAAGGCCGGCCGCTAAAATCTTATCGAATTCCTGAAGGCATTCGGAACAAGCCTCATGTTATCCAGATACCATGCAGAGCCTGGGACAGTTGCAGGAAAGATTGTCCGCCGCCTTCGGCGGAACCGCCGTCAAGCCGCATCAGGAGCGGACGGAGGAACCCTCTCCGCGTGCCGGCGCATCGACAGCGCGCACGGGGGCTGCTCCCCTATCAGGGCCTGCGGCGACGCGGCGCCTGCTGTTTTACTGGCTGAGCGGCGCCGGCTTTCTGGCCGCCATGATCCTGACGCTGCTCGCCCATGCCGGCGAGCCGCTGCTCCTTTCGGGCGGTCTCGTTGCTCTCGGCCTTGCCGTCATCGCCTGTTACGCCGTGCTGATGGTACGCCGGCAGAGAAGCAGGCAGCCCGCCGGTCGATCCGCTCCGAACGGCGATGATGGCGCGAAGCTCTTCGCCGAGGTGCATGACGTGCTCGGCGACATCACCCTCACCCGCGCCATGGATCGTCGCATCATCTCGGCCAACGACACCTTTCGCCGTCTGACCGGCCGGCTGCACCCGGAAGGGCGGACCTGCGAAGAGATCGGGATTGCCTTCCGCCCCGGCCCGATCCCGCACTGCTACGACGTCGAGATATCGACGCCGGAAGGCCAGCGTATTTTCCTGTGGCGCGACGTGGTCACCCGCGATCCGGGCAGCGGCCACCTGCTGCTGCAGAGTGTTGCCCGTGATGTGACGGAGGAGCGGCTCGTCGCGCAGAGCCGCGAGTCGGCCCGCCAGAAAGCCGAGTATAACAGCGCCGCGAAATCCCGATTGCTTGCAACCGTAAGCCACGAGGTGCGCACGCCGCTTTCCGGCATTCTCGGCATGACGCACCTGCTTGCGGAAACGCGGCTGACGCAGGAACAGCAGAATTATCTCGCCAACATCCGCCAATCCGGCCACGCCTTGACGCAGCTTGTCGAGGATCTGCTCGATTTTTCCACCATCGAAGTCGGCCGTTTCGAGCTTCACCCGCGCTCGGAATCGCTGCGGAAGCTTCTGGAAAGCGTCGTCGAAATGCTCGCCCACCGGGCGCATGAAAAGGGGATCGAGATCGGCGCCACCGTGTCGTCAGACGTTCCGGAGAAAATGAGCTTCGATGCGGCGCGGCTGCGCCAGGTTCTGTTCAACGTAATCGGCAATGCTGTCAAATTCACGCAGGCCGGCGGCGTTTTCATCCGCGTATCGCTCGATGCCGGCAACCTGCTGATTACCGTCACCGACACGGGTCCGGGCATGACGGCGGAGGAGCTGGCGCGCGTCTTCGGCGAGTTCGAACAAGGTGGAAACGTTGCCGACAAGAGCGGCGGCACCGGGCTCGGCCTTGCCATCTCCGCCCGCATCATGCGCGAATTCGACGGCGCCTTGACGGTCACCAGCGAAAAGGGCAAAGGCAGCACATTCACCATACGCTTCCCGATTGAACTCGACAGCGAGCGCTCCGAACGGCGAAACACGCTGCTTGCCGGCAACAGCGTCGTGCTGCTGGCGCCGGCAGGGGCGGCCCGCTCCGCCATTGCCGAAACGATCACCGTGCTCGGCGGCACCTGCCATCTTGTCGACAGCGGCGAGGCTGCGCGCGCGAAGCTGCTCGGAATGGCAAGCGGCAGCCGCCGGCCGACCGATATTATCGTCGATCATCGCATGTCGGCGGAATTTTCAGCGCATCTCGCCGATCGCGCCGAAATCGCTGCCCTTGGCCTGCGCAAGGTCCTGCTCGTCAATCCCGAAGAGCGCAGCGCCCATCCGCTTGACCTGTTCGATGCCTGGCTCATCCGGCCGCTGCGCGAACAGTCGCTGATCGATGTGCTGCGCGGGCGCATGCGCGGCATGGAGAAGCGCGACGCGCTGAACGACAACCAACCGGGTTTCGGCCTGCCGATGACCGAGACCGTGGTTGCCGCACACGGGCTGCGCATCCTGCTCGGAGAGGACGATCCGATCAATGCGATGCTGGTGCGCGTCATGCTCGAAAAGGGCGGACACAAGGTGCACCATGTCCAGGATTTCGAGACACTCCTCGATTGCGCCCTCGGCGAGGCGAACGCCCGGCCCGAGATCATCATCAGCGATCTGTCGATGCCCGGCGGCAACGGCATCGACATGCTGGGGCGGCTGCGCGGCCACGAAAGGCGGCTCGATCTTGACCCGGTGCCGGTGATCGTGCTCACCGCCGACAAGAGCGACGAGTCGCGCCGCCAAGTCTTGCTCAATGGCGCCAACCGCGTCATGGTAAAGCCGGTCGACCCGGTGCGGCTGCTGACGGAAGTTCAGGCGGTCGCCGCGCTTTCCGCCCGCCGGGCAGAGGCGCGGTAGGTCGCTGGATTGACTGCGCAGGCTGCTTGCGCCGGGAAATTCAATATGTCACTTTCCTGTCGCACAGAAGTGTTTTATGGCGTCGATAAGCCGGCAACGGGAGAATCGCCATGTCCTCCATCGACATCCTGAATCGTGACGTCACCGCGGAGGCTGCACGGCCGTCGACGGCTGCGCAGCAAGACGGCGACATCCTCGGCCGGATCGGTAATCTCGAAACCCGCCTTGCCCGCACGGCACGCGAGATCGATGCGGCCCAGGCCGTGCGCTACCGCGTCTTCGTCGAAGAAATGAAGGCGCAACTGCCGCCGGAAGCCATGCGGCGCGAACGCGATTTCGATGCCTATGACGCTTTCTGCGACCATCTTCTCGTTCTCGACCGCTCGCTCGAGGGTGATGCGGAAGACCAGATAGTCGGCACCTACCGGCTGCTGCGCCAGGATGTCGCGATCGCCAATGGCGGTTTTTACTCGGCTTCCGAATTCGAAATCGAGAGCCTCCTCGCCAGGCATCCGGACAAGCGTTTCATGGAACTCGGACGCTCCTGTGTGCTGCCGGAATACCGAACCAAACGCACCGTCGAGCTTCTGTGGCAGGGCAATTGGGCTTATGCATTGAAGCACGGCATGAGCGCCATGTTCGGCTGCGCCTCGTTCCCCGGCGTCTATCTCGAAAGCCACGCACTGGCGCTGTCCTTCCTCTACCACAATGTGCTGGCGAAGGACGAATGGGCCATCGGCGCACTGCCGCACCTCGCCCGCAACATGGATCTGATGCCGGCCGAGGCCGTCAACCCGAAGCGGGCGCTGATGGCCTTGCCGCCGCTGATCAAGGGCTACCTCAGACTCGGCGCGATGGTCGGCTCCAGCGCCGTCATCGATCATGCCTTCAACACGACCGACGTGCTGATCGTGCTGCCGATCTCCAGCATTTCCGACCGCTACCTGAACTACTACGGCGCCGACGCCGGTCGCTTCGCAAGCTGATTGCAGTCAGGCGAAGCAGAGATTGCCAGTGCTGCCCCTCACCCTAACCCTCTCCCCGTTCTGACGGGGAGAGGGGACTTGCCGCACGAGCCGTGGATGAGGCGGAGAGGTCGCGGCATATCCCTTCGCCCCGCAAGCGGGGAGAAGGAGCCGGCAGGCGGATGAGGGGCTGACTCGCCGATCTCCCTGATCACTGAATATCTCGCTGTGCAGGCAGATGGCCTTATGACCCGCCATAGGCGGCGATCGCCGCCATGTTGACGATGTCGCTGTCCTTGGCGCCCATCGAGGTGATCTGCACCGGCTTGTCGAGGCCGACGAGGATCGGGCCGATGACCGTGGAGCCACCGAGTTCCTGCAGCATCTTGGTCGAGATCGAGGCCGAGTGGAAGGCCGGCATGACGAGGACGTTGGCGGGACCGGAGAGCCGGCAGAAGGGATATTGCTCCATCACCTTGCGGTTCAGCGCCACATCGGCCGCCATCTCGCCGTCATATTCGAAATCGACACGGCGCCGGTCGAGGATCTTGACCGCTTCGCGCACCCGCTCGGAGCGCTCACCGGAGGGATGGCCGAAGGTGGAATAGGCCAGCATGGCGACGCGCGGCTGATACCCCATGCGCCGTGCGAGACCGGCAGCTTCTTCGGCGATATCGGCAAGTTCTTCGGCCGTCGGCATGTCATGCACCGCCGTATCGGCGACGAAGACCGTGCGGCCGCGGCAGAGCGCCAGCGACACGCCGATGACGCGGTGGCCGGGCTTCTCGTCGATGCAGCGGCGCACATCTTCGAGCGCGGTGGAATAGTTGCGGGTGATGCCCGTCACCATGCCGTCGGCGTCGCCGAGCGCCACCATGGTGGCAGCGAAGTGGTTACGGTCGTTGTGGATCAGGCGCTGGGCATCGCGGTGGAGGTAACCGCTCCGCTGCAGCCGGGCATAGAGGTAATCGATATAGGCTTCGACCCGGGTGGAGATGCGGGCATTGACGATTTCGAAGCCGGGCCGGTTGAGGTCGATGCCGGCGCGCTCCGCCGTCGCCCGGATCAGATCCTCGCGGCCGAGCAGGATGGCGGTGCCGAGCTGCTGGTTGGCGTAGGACATGGCGGCGCGCAGCACCTGTTCTTCCTCGGCCTCGGCAAAGACGATCCGCTTCGGGCGGCGGCGGACACGTTCGTAGAGGCTGGCAAGCGTCGAGGCGATCGGATCGCGGCGCGCCGAAAGCTCCCGAGCGTAACCCGCCATGTCGGTGATGATTTTGCGGGCGACGCCGCTTTCGATCGCGGCCTCCGCGACCGCCACCGGAATTGCCGAGATCAGGCGCGGGTCGAAGGGAACGGGAATAATATATTGGGGCCCGAAACGCGGCCGGTTGCCCTGGTAGGCGGCGACCACGTCATCCGGCACGTCCTCACGGGCAAGGTTTGCCAGCGCCTTGACGGCGGCGATCTTCATCGCGTCGTTGATCGTGGAGGCGCGCACATCGAGGGCGCCGCGGAAGATATAGGGAAAGCCGAGAACGTTGTTGACCTGGTTGGGGTAGTCCGAGCGGCCCGTTGCCATGATGGCGTCGTCGCGGATGCGGGCGACCTCCTCGGGGGTTATCTCGGGATCGGGATTGGCCATGGCGAAGATGATCGGCCGGTCGGCCATCGAACGGATCATCGCGGCCGAGAAGGCGCCTTTCTGCGACAGGCCGAAAATCACATCGGCGCCGTTCATCGCCTCTTCGAGCGTGCGCGCGTCGGTTTTTGCCGCATGCGCGGATTTCCACTGATTCATGCCCTCGGTGCGGCCCTGGTAGATGACGCCCTTGGTATCGCAGAGGATGATATTTTCGGGCGCAAAGCCCATCGCCTTGATGAGTTCGACGCAGGCGATCGCCGCAGCGCCGGCGCCATTGCAGACGAGCTTCGTCGTCTTCAGGTCGCGGCCGGTCAGTTCCAGCGCGTTGATCAGGCCGGCGGCGGCGATGATCGCCGTGCCGTGCTGGTCGTCATGGAAGACCGGAATGTCCATCAGCTCGCGCAGCCGGCTCTCGATCACAAAGCAGTCCGGCGCCTTGATATCCTCAAGATTGATGCCGCCGAAGGAGGGGCCCAGGAAGCGGACGCAGTTGATGAACTCGTCGACATTTTCCGTGTCGATTTCGAGGTCGATGGAATCGACGTCGGCGAAGCGCTTGAAGAGCACCGACTTGCCCTCCATGACCGGCTTGGAGGCAAGCGCACCGAGATTGCCAAGACCGAGAATGGCAGTGCCGTTTGATATGACGGCGACCATGTTGCCGCGCGCCGTATAGTCATAGGCGGTCTGCGGATCGGCGGCGATCGCCTTGACCGGAACGGCGACACCCGGGGAATAGGCAAGCGAGAGGTCGCGCTGCGTCGCCATCGGCTTGGTCGGGTTGATCTCCAGCTTGCCGGGGCGGCCCATGGCGTGAAAATCGAGCGCCTCCTGATCGGTCACCGAGGTCACCGGCCGGTCCTTCTTATCAATATCGGGCATAAATCCTCCAACGTCCTGTGGGCGACGCTTCGCTCTTCCTCAAATGCAGTTGTCATCTATAGCGGCGCGCGGATAGGGTTGGCACCTGTTTTTTGGGAAAAACTGCGCCTCCGTGAACGCACGAATAGACATTGGGAATGAAGCCTTTTCGGCTGCCGAGCTCGCCACGGCGGAAAGCCGCGCCTCCGCGACGCCGATGATGGAGCAATATATCGAGATCAAGGCGAACAATCCGGGTTCGCTGCTGTTCTATCGCATGGGCGACTTCTACGAGCTCTTCTTCGAGGATGCGCTGGAAGCCTCCCGCGCGCTCGGCATCACGCTGACGAAGCGCGGCCAGCACATGGGCCAGGATATCCCGATGTGCGGCGTGCCCGTGCATGCGGCCGACGACTATCTGCAGAAGCTGATTTCGCTCGGCTTCCGGGTGGCCGTCTGCGAACAGATCGAGGATCCGGCCGAAGCGAAAAAACGCGGTGGCAAATCGGTCGTCAAGCGTGACGTGATCCGCCTCGTCACGCCCGGCACGATCACCGAGGAGAAGCTGCTTTCACCCTCGGAATCCAACTATCTGATGGCGCTTGCCCGCATCCGCGGCGGCGCCGAGCCGCAGCTGGCGCTCGCCTGGATCGATATTTCCACAGGCGTCTTCCGGCTTGCCGAGACGGAAGCCTCGCGGCTGCTTGCCGATATACTGCGCATCGATCCGCGCGAATTGATTCTGCCCGACACGATCTTCCACGATGCCGAGCTCAAGCCGGTCTTCGACGTGCTTGGCCGCACGGCGGTGCCACAGCCTTCCGTGCTCTTCGACAGCGCCAGCGCCGAAGGCCGGATCGCACGCTATTTCGGCGTCTCGACGCTTGACGGCTTCGGCAGCTTCTCGCGCGCCGAGCTGGCGGCGGCCGCAGCCGCCGTCGCATATGTCGAGAAGACGCAGATCGCCGAGCGGCCGCCGCTTGGCCAGCCGGAGCGGGAAAGTGCGGCATCGACGCTCTTCATCGATCCTGCCACGCGCGCCAATCTGGAACTCGCCCGCACGCTGTCGGGCGACCGCAACGGCTCGCTCCTGAAGGCGATCGACCGCACCGTCACCGGCGGCGGCGCGCGGCTCCTCGCCGAACGGCTGATGTCGCCGCTCACCGATCCTGCCCGCATCAATGCGCGGCTCGATTCGATCGGCTTTCTGATCGACGAGCCTTCGCTCTGCGGCCATTTGCGCGACACGCTGAAACATGTGCCCGATATGCCCCGCGCGCTCTCGCGCCTGGCGCTCGACCGCGGCGGGCCGCGCGATCTCTCGGCGATCCGCCAGGGGCTTCAAGCAGCAACCGAACTTGCCGGGATGCTGGCAAAGGCGATGCTGCCCGAAGAACTCGGCGAGGCGCTGGCCGGCCTGAAAGCCCTACCCGCCAACCTCGAAAGACTGCTTGCCGAGACGCTCGCCGATGAATTGCCGCTGTTGAAGCGCGACGGCGGCTTCCTGCGCGATGGCGCGAGCGCCGAGCTCGACGAGGTCCGGGCGCTGCGCGACCAGTCGCGCCGCGTCATCGCCGGGCTGCAGCTGCAATATGCCGAGGAGACCGGCATCCGGTCGCTGAAAATCAAGCACAACAATATCCTCGGCTATTTCATCGAGGTGACCGCCGGCAATGCCGCCCCGATGACGGACACGGCCGAAGCGAAGGCTCGCTTCATCCACCGCCAGACGATGGCGAGCGCCATGCGCTTCACCACGACCGAACTTGCCGATCTCGAAAGCCGCATCGCCAATGCCGCCGATCGGGCGCTGACGATCGAACTCGAGGCCTTCGACAGAATGACGGCGGCCGTCGTTGCTGAAGCCGAGAAGATCAAGGCGGGCGCCAGGGCGCTTGCGGTGATCGACGTCGCCGCAGGACTGGCGCTGCTTGCCGAAGAGCAGGCCTATTGCCGGCCGCAGGTCGACGGCTCGAAGATGTTTGCAATCGAAGGCGGGCGCCATCCGGTCGTCGAGCAGGCGCTGCGCCGGCAGGCGGGCGGCCCCTTCGTCGCCAACAATTGCGATCTGTCGCCGAAGACCGGCGACAAGGATGGGGCGATCTGGCTGCTGACCGGCCCGAACATGGGCGGCAAATCGACCTTCCTGCGCCAGAACGCCTTGATCGCGATCCTGGCGCAGATGGGCTCCTTCGTGCCGGCGACATCGGCCCATATCGGCGTCGTCGACCGTCTGTTCTCGCGCGTCGGCGCCTCCGACGATCTGGCGCGCGGACGCTCCACCTTCATGGTCGAGATGGTGGAAACGGCTGCCATTCTCAACCAGGCGAGCGACCGCTCCCTCGTCATCCTCGACGAAATCGGCCGCGGCACCGCCACCTTCGACGGTCTGTCGATCGCCTGGGCGGCCGTCGAGCACCTGCATGAGGCCAATCGCTGCCGCGGCCTCTTCGCCACGCATTTCCACGAGCTGACCGTGCTGTCGGAAAAGCTTGGCCGGCTATCGAACGCCACGATGCGCGTCAAGGAATGGGACGGCGATGTCATCTTTCTCCACGAGGTCGGGCCGGGTGCGGCCGACCGTTCCTACGGCATCCAGGTCGCCCGCCTCGCCGGGCTTCCGGCCTCGGTCGTGGCGCGGGCCCGCGACGTGCTCACCCGTCTCGAAGATGCCGACCGCAAGAACCCGGCGAGCCAGCTGATCGACGATCTGCCGCTCTTCCAGGTGGCGGTGCGCCGTGAGGACACGGCCCGCGGCCCCTCCAAGGTCGAAGAGGCGCTGAAGGCGATGATCCTCGACGACATGACGCCGCGCGAGGCGCTGGATGCGCTTTACGATCTCAAGAAAAAGTTGAAATAGGAGCGCAGTCCATGTTCATGGAGAAGCTGGTTCGCGAAACCGAGCGCCTCTCGCTCATCTGCTCCATGCTCGACACGATGCGGCGCGCCGACAAAGACCGCAACGCGCGCGGCTGGACATCGCCGATCGGCCTGCTGAAAATCACGCGCTCCTGCGCTATGATATCCGAACTCGGAACGTCGATCGCCAAGGCGGGCTACCGCGAGTGCGACAGGGCGACGCTCGAGGAGATCCAGCGCGAGACCCGGCAGGTGCTGTATTCGCTGCATGCGCAGGTCGCAGACTAAGGCTTTACGGAAAGCCGCCGCTTGCGGCAAAGCGTCCCGCATCGCAGCATGGCAACACCATTTCGCCAAATTTAAAGGTTCTTGCAGTATGAAGGCCCGTGTCAATCGCCGGGCAAAGAGGTTATAGCGCATGCAGACGAAACGTGAGGCAAGTCCCGATCAGGCAGCCCGGCATGAACAGGAAACGACCCCTGTAAGCGCAACGCGCAACCTCGATTTCTCGGAGATCCTCGACGCCGAACTCCTGCAGAAGCAGTGCGACGCCGTTGCCGAAGCCAATCGGAACCGACCCGACATCATGCGCGCCGATCTTCTCGCGGCGCTGAAAAAGGCGAGCACGGACGGCCGGCAGAAGGCGCGCGCAGCCCTTGCCGCCGACGGCAGCGGTCTCAATTGCGCCTATCGGATCTCCTGGCTGCAGGACCAGATCATCACCGTCCTCTATAATTTCGCCACCACCCATATCTTTCCGCTGCAGAAGGGCAAATTCGCGGTCACCGCCGTCGGCGGCTATGGCCGCGACACGCTGGCGCCGGGCTCCGATATCGACCTGCTCTTCCTCTTCCCGCCCCGGCCGGCGGAGGAGACGCACAAGGCGGTCGAATTCATGCTCTACGTGCTCTGGGACATGGGCTTCAAGGTCGGCCACGCCACCCGCACGGTGGAGGAATGCATCGCGCTTTCCAAGTCGGACATGACGATCCGTACCGCGATCCTCGAGATGCGTTATATTTGCGGCCTGCAGCGGCTGGAAACCGATCTCGAAGCCCGTTTCGACAAGGAGATCGTCACCGGGACCGGGCCTGAATTCATCGCCGCCAAACTAGCAGAACGCGACGAGCGCCACCGCAAGGCGGGCGACACGCGTTACCTCGTCGAGCCGAACGTCAAGGAAGGCAAGGGCGGGCTTCGCGACCTGCACACGCTGTTCTGGATCTCGAAATATTACTACCACGTGCGCGACCAGGCGGAGCTGATCAAGCTCGGCGTCTTGTCGAAACACGAATATCGCCTGCTTGAGAAAGCCGACGATTTTCTCTGGGCGGTGCGCTGCCATATGCACTTCCTGACGGGCAAGGCCGAGGAACGTCTGTCCTTCGACATTCAGCGCGAGATCGCCGAGGCATTCGGCTATCACACCCGCCCTGGCCTTTCGGCGGTCGAGCGCTTCATGAAACACTATTTCCTCGTGGCCAAGGATGTCGGCGATCTCACGCGCATTCTGTGCGCCGCACTCGAAGACCAGCAGGCGAAGTCGATCCCGGGTCTCACCGGCGTCATCAGTCGCTTTACCCATCGCACCCGCAAGATTGCCGGCAGCGTAGAATTCGTCGAAGACCGCGGCCGCATCGCTCTTGCCGACGCCGATGTCTTCAAGCGCGATCCGGTCAGCATCCTCAGGCTCTTCCACGTCGCCGACATCACCGGGCTGGAATTCCATCCGGATGCGCTGAAACGCGTCACCCGCTCACTCGCCCTGATCGACAACAGCTTAAGGGAAAACGACGAGGCGAACCGTCTCTTCATGTCGATCCTGACGTCGAAACGTGACCCTGCGCTGATCCTGCGCCGGATGAACGAGGCCGGCGTGCTTGGCCGTTTCATCCCCGATTTCGGCAAGATCGTCGCGATGATGCAGTTCAATATGTATCATCATTATACGGTCGATGAGCATCTGATCCGCACCGTCGAAGTTCTCTCGGAGATCGACAATTCACGAGCGGAGGACCTGCATCCGCTCGCCAACAAGCTGATCTCGGGAATCGAGGACCGCGAGGCGCTCTATCTCGCCGTTCTCCTCCATGACATCGCTAAGGGCCGCCAGGAGGATCATTCGATTGCCGGCGCCCGCGTCGCCCGCAAGCTCTGCGCCCGCTTCGGCCTCTCGCAGAAGCAGACGGAACTCGTGGTCTGGCTGATCGAGGAACATCTGACGATGTCGATGGTGGCGCAGACCCGCGACCTCACCGATCGCAAGACCATTATCGATTTTGCCGACCGCGTACAGTCGCTCGACCGGCTGAAGATGCTTCTGATCCTGACGATCTGCGACATTCGCGCCGTGGGCCCGGGCGTCTGGAACGGCTGGAAGGGCCAGCTTCTGCGCACGCTCTATTACGAGACCGAGCTGCTGCTGGCCGGCGGCTTTTCGGAGGTGTCCCGCAAGGAGCGGGCCCACGCCGCCGCCGAGGCGTTGCGCGGCGCCCTATCCGACTGGAGCCAGAAGGACCGCAACACCTATACCAAGCTGCATTACCAGCCATACCTGCTCTCGGTGCCGTTGGAAGACCAGCTCCGCCACGCCGATTTCATCCGCCAGGCCGACAAGGCGGGCCAAGCGCTAGCCACGATGGTGCGCACCGACAGTTTCCACGCCATCACTGAGATCACCGTGCTGTCGCCCGACCACCCCCGGCTGCTCGCCGTCATTGCCGGCGCCTGTGCTGCGGCCGGCGCCAACATCGTCGACGCGCAGATCTTCACGACCTCGGACGGACGGGCGCTCGATACGATCCATGTCAGCCGCGAATTTGCCGATGATGCCGACGAACTGCGCCGCGCCGGCACGATCGGGCGGATGATCGAGAACGTGCTGTCCGGCCGCAAGCGCCTGCCCGAGGTTATCGCCACGCGCACGCGTAACCGCAAGAAAAGCAAGGCTTTCGACATTCCGCCTTCGGTCAACATTACCAACAGCCTGTCGAACAAGTTCACGGTCATCGAGGTCGAATGCCTCGACCGGCCGGGCCTGCTGTCGGAGATCACTGCCGTGCTCTCCGATCTGTCGCTCGATATCCAGTCGGCGCGCATCACCACCTTCGGCGAGAAGGTAATCGACACCTTCTACGTCACCGACCTCGTGGGTCAGAAGATATCGGGCGACAGCAAGCGCGCCAATATCACCGCCCGCATGAAGGCCGTGATGGCGGAGGAGCAGGACGAGCTGCGCGAGCGCATGCCCTCCGGCATCATCGCGCCCGCCGCCACCCGAACATCGCCTGCAGCCGAAAAGAAAGCCGATTCCCCCGCATGAGCCCCAAAGCATGAGCCTCGTCAAGAAATTCGCGACCGTCGGCGGCGCCACTCTCGGCAGCCGCATCTTCGGCTTCGCCCGTGAAACGCTGATGGCAGCGGCGCTCGGCACCGGGCCGATGGCCGACGTCTTCTACGCCGCCTTCCGTTTTCCGAACCTCTTCCGCCGGCTGTTTGCCGAAGGCGCCTTCAACGCCGCCTTCGTGCCGCTCTTTGCCAAGGAGATCGAGGCGAACGGCACGGATGGCGCCAAGCGCTTTTCGGAAGAAGTCTTCGGCGTGTTGTTTTCGGTGCTGCTCCTCATCACCATCGTGATGGAGCTTGCCATGCCGCTCTTGGTGCGCTTCATCATCGCGCCGGGCTTTGCCGACGATGCCGAGAAATTCTCGATCACGATCCGCATGGCGGCCGTGATGTTTCCCTATCTGATGTGCATGTCGCTGACGGCGATGATGAGCGGCATGCTGAATTCGCTGCATCATTTCTTCGCCGCCGCCGTCGCCCCCGTCTTCCTCAACATGGTGATGATCGGAGCGCTGTTTTATTCGCTCTATACCGGCGCCGATCCGCTCGCGACGGCCTGGTATCTCTCCTGGGGCGTTCTTGCCGCCGGCGTGCTGCAACTCGCCGTCGTCTATGTCGGCGTGCTGGCAGCCGGCATGAGCATCGGCCTGCGCTTCCCGAAGATGACTGCGAATGTCAAGCGGCTGCTGATCCTTGCGGTGCCCGCCGCCGTGACAGGCGGCATCACTCAGATCAACCAGTTGATCGGCCAGGCGATCGCCTCCTCCCGCGACGGCGCGATCGCCGCGCTGCAGTATGCCGACCGCATCTATCAGCTGCCGCTCGGCGTCGTCGGCGTCGCCGTCGGCGTGGTGCTGCTGCCGGAGCTTGCCCGGGCGCTGAAGGGCGGGGCGCTGCGCGAAGCGGCAAACCTGCAGAACCGCTCGATCGAATTCGTGCTGTTCCTGACCATCCCCGCCGCTTTCGCGCTCTGGATACTCTCCGACGAAATCATCCGGGTGCTCTACGAACGTGGCGCCTTTCATCAGGAAAACACCGCCGTCGTCGGCTCGATCCTGGCGATCTACGGCATCGGCCTGCCCGCGTTTGTGTTGATCAAGGCGCTGCAGCCGGGCTTTTATGCCCGCGAGGACACCAAGACGCCGATGCGCTTCTCGGCGATCGCAGTGGGGACCAACTGCGCGACGGCGCTGACCCTGTTCCCCTTTATGGGCGCGCCCGGCATCGCCGTCGCCGAAGCCACCGCCGGCTGGATCAGCACGCTTTTGCTGTTCACCACGCTTTTGCGCCGCGGCCATCTGACCTGGGAATGGGCGCTGGCAAAACGCGCCGCCCTGCTGATCGTCGCCTCGGCCGTCATGGGCGCGGCAATCGTCTTCCTCAAGCAATATTGGGCGCCGTGGCTCGCCTCCGGCGCGCCGCTTCTGACCAAGGTCGGTACGCTGGGGCTGCTGATCGCAATCGCAATGCTCATCTATTTCGCCGCCGCCTTCCTGATCGGCGGAGCCGACCTCGGCATGATTCGGCGCAACCTGAACCGCAAGCCGGTGCCGGCGAAGGATGCACAAAGCTAGTTGATTGCCGAGAAAGCCCCTCATCCGGCTGCCGCCACCTTCTCCCCGTTCTGACGGGGAGAAGGGACTTGCCGCGCCGCCGCGCCTCTCTCAGGCCTCTCGTAGGCACGTCCCCTCGCCCCGTTTACGGGGAGAGGGTTAGGGTGAGGGGCAAAAGTAGCCGGCGCAAACCTGACCGCCGTGGCACACCCCTCGCAAACCTTGCTCTCTCGCTTAGCAATCGACCCATCGCCGTTGCGGGCCGACATCGACATGAATGATGCCGTTGCAGTAGCTGCCGATGCCGCCGATGCCTGGAGCTGTCTTGGCGGCAGCAATGATGGTTCGTTCCGAGAGGCCCGGCACCCGGATATCGGCCGCCAGGCATTTTCCATGCAGGGAGCCATGACGGCGGGGATGTGGCCGGAGGCCGGAGGTAACGATCGGGCGGCGTCCGGTCTTTGCGGCGATATGCGAGAGGATCGCTCGCAGGCGCTCTGGAAAACAGCCGGCGCGCACGCTGACGGTCTGAACCGCATAGGCGAGTCGCGTCTCATGCTTGGGAAGATGAACGGCCGGTCTCTTGCTGTCTTGACCGACGGCGTCGGTTGCGGATTGTAGGGCGAAAAGGCCTGCCATGACGAGCAAACGGGTGTTCTGCATGGTCCCCTCCGGGCGGTTGGCCTGGCGACTGACGGGCCGCCAGTGTGCGGAGAGGATTTTCAGTTCAATAAAAGCTTTTCTGTGAAATTTTATACTCAATTTGAACTAAGGACGCTGATCAATTCGGCTTAAAAATGAGCATCCTTCGCGTTCTAGATGGAATAAACATCCAAACATGGGAGATCACATGACTGTCCAGTCTCTTTTTCTCGTCACGCTCGTCGTTGACGATTACGACCGCGCCAAAGGCTTCTATTGCGGCACCCTCGGTTTCGATTGCCTTCAGGACGAGCCCCAGCCGGAGGGCAAACGCTGGGTGGTCGTGAAGCCGAAAGGCGGGGATGGCGCAGCCTTTCTGCTGGCGCAGGCGGCAAACCAGACGCAGCGCGCGGCGATCGGCAACCAGACGGGTGGCCGCGTCGGCTTCTTCCTGAAGACCGACGATTTCGCCCGCGATTATGCCGCGATGCTCGGCGCCGGAGTGCGCTTTCTGGAGGAGCCCAGGCATGAGGTCTACGGCACGGTCGCCATCTTTACGGATCCTTACGGCAATACCTTCGACCTGATCCAGCATGCCGCAGCCCGAACCACTTGATTGCGACGGGTTGCCCGTGCATAAGCCGCGGCGTTAGCAACATGGGCGAACAGCCCTGGGGCCCTCCACCAGCCTATTGAGGACGACATGAGCGAATTCCAAAAACTCGTATTCTCCGGCGTGCAGCCGACCGGCAATCTGCATCTCGGCAACTATCTCGGTGCGATCCGCCGCTTCGTGGCGCTGCAGGAAGGCAATGACTGCATCTACTGCGTCGTCGACATGCATGCACTCACCGCCCAGCTGGTGCACGAGGACATGCCGAGCCAGACGCGCTCGATCGCCGCTGCCTTCATCGCCGCCGGCATCGATCCGGAAAAGCACATCGTCTTCAATCAGTCGGCCGTGCCGCAGCATGCGGAACTTGCCTGGATCTTCAACTGTGTCGCGCGCATCGGCTGGATGAACCGCATGACGCAGTTCAAGGACAAGGCCGGCAAGGACCGCGAGCAGGCTTCGCTCGGTCTCTACGCCTATCCGAGCCTGATGGCGGCCGACATCCTCGTCTACCGCGCCACCCATGTGCCCGTGGGCGAGGACCAGAAGCAGCATCTGGAGCTTGCCCGCGACATCGCCATGAAGTTCAACCTCGATTATGCCGAGCATATTCGCAAGAGCGGCTACGGCATCGACATCACCGTCGGCGACGAGCCGGTGCATGCCTATTTCCCGATGGTCGAACCGCTGATCGGCGGACCGGCGCCGCGCGTCATGTCGCTTCGCGACGGCACCAAGAAAATGTCGAAATCCGATCCCTCCGACCTCTCGCGCATCAATCTGATGGACGACGAAGAGGCGATCTCCAAGAAGATCCGCAAGGCCAAGACCGATCCGGACGGTTTGCCGAGCGAGGTCGACGGGCTGCAGGGCCGTCCGGAAGCCGACAATCTGGTGGCGATCTATGCCGCGCTGGCCGACAAATCGAAGGCCGAGGTGCTTACCGAATTCGGCGGCCAGCAATTCTCGGTCTTCAAGCCGGCGCTGGTCGATCTCGCCATCCATGTGCTGGCGCCGATCACCGGCGAGATGCGCCGGCTGATGGACGATACCAGCCATATCGACGCGATCCTGCGCAAGGGCGGCGAACGCGCCAGGGAGCGCGCCGAAGTGACGATGAAGCAGGTGCGCGACGTCATCGGCTTCCTGTACTGAGACAACGCCCCTGTCCTTCGGGGAACAAGGGAATCCCCAGAGGCAGAGGCGCCAAAAACTGCGCTTGCAATTTTTCCGCTTCGGGTGTCAGAGTCCGCCCCATGGTATCGAAGCGACTCTCACGGCTCGAAGGTCACCGCCGCAAATTCATGGCAGTGATCGACGGGACACCCGAATGCCAGCGCGCCGTTCATTATGCCGGCCGGCGCGCGAAGAATTCCAATGGCGGCCTGGTGCTGCTCTATGTGATCCCCAACGGCGATTTCCAGCAATGGCTCGGCGTCGAGGAGATCATGCGGGCCGAGGCGCGCGAGGAAGCCGAGGCAACGGTTGCCAAGATCGCCCAGATCGTGCGCGAGACGATCGGCATCGAGCCTGAGGTCGTCATCCGGGAAGGCAGTGCCGCCGAGCAGATCAACGCCGTGATCGAAGAAGACCGCGATGTGGCGATCCTCGTTCTTGCCGCCGGCTCGGCAAAGGAAGGTCCCGGACCACTGGTTTCGTCGGTCGCCGGACGCGCGGCGGCGTTTCCGATCCCGGTCACTGTCCTGCCGGATACGCTGACCAACGAGGAAATCGACGCCCTCTGCTGAGCCTATTTCTTGAGTACAAGTCTCTTGATTAGGTCAGGCAATGGGCTTATCTTCTTTGGAAGAATTCTAAAGACGGCCGAGGTCTCGAGCCTGTCACATGGAGAGCCAGATGTTCATTCAGACCGAAGCCACGCCGAACCCCGCCACACAGAAGTTCCTGCCGGGCAAGGTTGTCATGGAAAACGGCACCGCCGAATTCCGCAGCGCCGAAGAGGCTGAAGCCTCGCCGCTCGCCGCCCGCCTGTTCGAAATTCCTGGCGTCACGGGAGTCTATTTCGGCTATGATTTCATTTCCGTCTCCAAGGACAACGCCGAATGGCAGCATCTTAAGCCGGCTATCCTTGGCTCGATCATGGAGCATTTCATGTCCGGCAAGCCGGTCATGGGTGATGCTTCCATCCTTTCCGAAGATGCCGATGCCGGCGACGAGTTCTTTGATGAAGGCGACGAGTCGATCGTGCTGACCATCAAGGAGCTTCTGGAGACCCGCGTGCGTCCGGCTGTCGCCCAGGACGGCGGCGACATCACCTTCCGCGGCTTCAAGGACGGCAAGGTCTATCTGAACATGAAAGGCTCCTGCTCCGGCTGCCCGTCTTCGACGGCGACGCTGAAGCACGGCGTCCAGAACCTGCTGCGCCATTTCGTTCCCGAAGTGCAGGAAGTGATTGCCGCTTAAGAATTTCGAATTCGCTCCGGCCGTTCATCTCAGGTTCGGCCGGAGGGTCTATGGTTAGGCGACAAACAGTTTATTCGGAAATTGATGGCATGATCGTTCTGGCGCTCGACACGGCAGGTGTGGATTGCGCTGCCGCCGTTTATGACAGCGGCAGGAATACGGTGCTGGGGGAGGCATCGGACATGATCGGCAAGGGGCATGCTGAACATCTGATCGGGATCGTCGATCGCGCGCTGGATCAGGCGGGTGTCACACTTTCTGACGTCGACCGCCTTGCCGTCACCATCGGCCCCGGCTCGTTTACCGGCATCCGCGTCGGCGTTGCCGCAGCCCGGGGTTTTGCGCTTTCCCTCAATGTGCCCGTCGTCGGCGTCACCACGCTCGAGGTGATGGCATCAGCCCAGCGTGCGAGGACGCCCGGCCGTGCCGTGCTGGCGGCGATGGACGCCAAGCGGGACGAAATCTATCTCCAGTCCTTCGCCGCCGATGGTTCCCCGCTGGATCAGCCGCGGGCGGCAAGCGTTGCCGAGGCCCAGACTTTCGCCGCCGGCTTCGATGGTGAAATCACCGGTTCGGCAACGCCGCTCCTGAAGGCCGGCGCCGGTGGCGACCACCCCAACGTCTTTCCGATTTCGATTGTCGCGCGTCTGGGGGCTGCGGCCCCTGCCGACGCCGGAAAGCCCAAGCCCCTTTATCTGCGCGGACCGGATGCCAAGCCGCAGGCCGGATATGCGATTGCGCGACGAGTGTGACATGCTGGAAGCCTATCTGACGCTGAAGCCGGAATTCGAAATCATCGCCATGGAGCGCGAGGATTGCCGCGACGTCGCCGTCCTGCATGGCGAGCGTTTCGCCCAGCCCTGGGGCGACGGCGAATTCCACAGCCTGCTGTCGCAGGAGACTGTTTTCGGCTTCGTCGCGCGCCAGACCAACGCCATCCTGAAAAAGCCGCTTCCCGGCTTTATCCTTGCCCGCCAAGTCGCCGGCGAAGCCGAGATCCTGACGATTGCCGTGCAGGCGAAAGCCGCCCGTGCCGGACTGGGCTGGCGGCTGATGCAGGCGGCGATGCGCGAGGCGCGGGCGCGTGGCGGCGAGAGCATCTTTCTTGAGGTCGACAGCGGCAATACGGCAGCACTCGGCCTCTACCGCAAGCTCGGTTTTGAAAAGGTCGGCGAGCGCCAGGGCTACTACAAGCAGGAAAACGGCGCCCCTTCCACGGCGCTTGTCATGAAGCGCGTTCTTCGATAGTTCCCTGGCAGAGCAGGACATGCGGACCGGCGCAAACGCCGTGCAGGCATTGTGGAAACGCGATTACTTTTGAAGGCGGGCCATGACCGACGTAGCCAAGACCCTCGAGGAGCTTTGCGCCGAACGCGGCATGCGCATGACCGAGCAGCGCCGCGTGATCGCGCGCATCCTCGAAGAATCCGAAGACCATCCCGACGTCGAAGAGCTTTACCGCCGTTCTGTGAAGGTCGACGCGAAAATTTCGATCTCCACGGTCTATCGCACCGTCAAGCTGTTCGAGGATGCCGGCATCATCGCCCGCCACGATTTCCGCGACGGGCGCTCGCGCTACGAAACGGTGCCGGAAGAGCATCATGACCATCTCATCGACCTGAAGACCGGCACGGTCATCGAATTCCGTTCACCTGAGATCGAGGCGCTGCAGGAGCGCATCGCCCGCGAGCACGGCTTCCAGCTGGTCGACCACCGCCTGGAGCTCTACGGCATTCCGTTGAAGAAGGAAGATCTCTGAAGCGATGGCCGCCCGGGAGTACCGCATTTGATCGCCTGGCTGCGCATTGCCTTCGCTGCGGTCGTCATCCTTGCCGTCAGCATCGTGCTCATGCCGCTGCAGCTGTTGGCCCTGCGTTTCGACTGGCGGCTGCGCCGCAGACTTCCGCGCGTCTGGCACCGTATCATCTGTTATTGTCTCGGCATCCGCGTCCGGGTGACGGGCAGGCTGGAAGACCGCCGACCGCTGATGCTCTGCTCCAACCATTCGTCCTGGCTTGACATCATGGTCATGTCGGCCGTCGCCGACGTCGCTTTCATTGCCAAGATCGAGGTCAGAGACTGGCCGATCTTCGGCACGCTCGCCAAGCTGCAGAAGAGCGTGTTCGTCGTGCGCGAGGAAAGGCGCAAGACCGGCCATCAGGCAAATGAGATCGCCGGGCGCATGGCCGACGGGGAAATCGTCGTGCTTTTTCCGGAGGGCACGACCTCGGACGGCAACCGGTTGCTTGAGGTCAAGTCGTCGCTGTTTGGCGCTGCCGCGATGGCGGTGCCTTATTCGCCGACGGGAACCGTCGTGGTGCAGCCGGTGGCCGTCGCCTATACCAGAGTGCATGGCATTCCGATGGGGCGCTACCACCGGCCGCTCGCTGCCTGGCCGGGGGATATCGAGCTCCTGCCGCATCTGATCGACATCCTCAGATGCGGCGCCATCGACGCGGAAGTTTCCTTCGGCGAGGCGGTGGAATACCGCGCCGACAGCAATCGCAAAGAGGTGAGCGCGACGATCGCCTCGCGCATCCGCAGCCTTCTCAACACAAGCCTGCGCGGGCGCAATGTCGGGTGAGCCGAGAGTCTCTTTTCTCGGACGGCAAAAACCACTAAATAGCGCGCCATGACACAGGATAACGCCCTTCTTCAGGCCCCGGAGGTTTCTCTCCGTGACGGCAGCAACAGCCGCAAGGTCTTCATCAAGACCTATGGCTGCCAGATGAACGTCTATGATTCCATGCGCATGAGCGATGCGCTTGCCCGCGACGGCTACGAACCGACCGAAGACATGGAACAGGCGGATCTCGTTCTGCTCAACACCTGTCATATCAGGGAGAAGGCGGCCGAGAAGGTCTATTCGGCGCTCGGACGGCTGCGCGAGATGAAAAAGAAGAAGGCAGCCGACGGCCGGGAGATGATGATCGGCGTAACCGGCTGCGTCGCCCAGGCCGAAGGTGAGGAGATCCTGCGCCGGGCGCCGGCTGTCGACGTCGTCATCGGGCCGCAGACTTATCACCGCCTGCCGGAGGCGCTGCGCCGGGCCAAAGAGGGCCAGCGCGTCGTCGATACGGAATATGCGATCGAGGACAAGTTCGAGCATCTGCCGATTGCCGAGAGCCGCAAGATCCGCGCCCGCGGCGTCACCGCCTTCCTGACGGTGCAGGAGGGCTGCGACAAGTTCTGCACATTCTGCGTCGTGCCTTATACGCGCGGCTCGGAAGTATCGCGGCCGGTCTCGCAGATCGTCGAGGAGGCCGAAAAGCTCGTCGAAGCCGGAGTGCGCGAAATCACCCTGCTCGGCCAGAACGTCAATGCCTGGCATGGCGCCGGACCGCGTGGCGAGGCATGGAGCCTCGGCGACCTGCTCTACCGGCTTGCCGAGATCCCCGGCCTGGCGCGGCTGCGTTATACCACAAGCCATCCCCGCGACATGGACGACCGGCTGATCGAGGCGCATCGCGACCTCCGGGCGCTGATGCCCTACCTGCACCTGCCGGTGCAATCGGGCTCCGACCGAATCCTGAAGGCGATGAACCGCCGTCATACGGCGGCCGAATATCTCAGTCTGATCGAGCGCATCCGCGCCGTGCGTCAGGACATCGCGCTATCGGGCGATTTCATCACCGGTTTTCCGGGGGAGACAGACAAGGATTTTGAGGATACACTCAGACTTGTGGAGGAAGTGCGCTATGCGCAGGCCTTCTCGTTCAAATACTCGACTCGGCCGGGCACGCCCGGCGCGGAACTGAAGGACCAGGTGCCGGAAGAGATCAAGGCAGAACGGCTGGAACGCCTGCAAGTGCTTCTTTTGAAGCAGCAGCAGGAATTTGCCGAATCCTGCATCGGCAAGGAGATCGATCTACTGCTCGAAAAGCCCGGCCGCATGCCGGGTCAGCTGATCGGACGTTCTCCCTGGCTTCAATCCGTGAATGTTGATGCAAAAGCATCGCAAATCGGTGACATTATCAAAGTGCGAATCACCGGAACCGGAACGAACAGCCTGTTTGCCGAACGCGCAGAGGCTACGGTCTAACCCAAGGAGCCCGACCGCTTGAACGGACAAGAATTGGTTTCTTCTTCACCGCGCCACCCCCGCACGCCGAGCGACACCAATCACTTCGTCCTGACGTTCGAGAATAATCGGTTCGCCAGCGAACTCTTCGGGCAGTTCGACCAGCATCTAAAGCTGCTCGAGGAGCGGCTGAATATCGATGCGCGGGCACGCGGCAATTCCGTCGTCATATCGGGCGATGTCGTGACCACCAATCAGGCGCGGCGCACGCTCGATTATCTCTATGAAAAGCTTCAGAAAGGCGGCAGCGTGGAACGATCCGACGTCGAGGGCGCAATCCGCATGGCGGTCGCCGCCGACGATCAGCTCAGCCTTCCCACCATGGAGCGCAAGGCCAAGCTGACAATGGCGCAGATTTCGACGCGCAAGAAGACGATCATCGCCCGCACGCCGACGCAGGACGCCTATATCAGGGCGCTGGAGCGCGCCGAGCTCGTCTTCGGCGTCGGCCCGGCCGGCACCGGCAAGACCTATCTCGCCGTCGCCCATGCCGCCCAGATGCTGGAGCGCGGCGCGGTCGAAAAGATCATCCTGTCGCGCCCGGCCGTCGAGGCCGGCGAGCGCCTCGGCTTCCTGCCCGGCGACATGAAGGAAAAGGTCGACCCCTATCTTCGCCCGCTCTATGACGCGCTCTACGATATGATCCCGGCCGACAAGGTCGATCGGGCCATCACCGCCGGCGTCATTGAAATTGCGCCGCTCGCCTTCATGCGCGGCCGCACGCTCGCCAACGCCGCCATCATCCTCGACGAAGCGCAGAATACGACGTCGATGCAGATGAAGATGTTCCTGACGCGTCTCGGCGAAAATGCCCGCATGATCGTCACCGGCGACCCTAGCCAGATCGACCTGCCGCGGGGCGTCAAATCCGGTCTCGTCGAGGCCCTGGAGCTGCTGAACGGCGTTGAGGGCATCTCGATCGTGCGCTTCAAGGACACCGACGTCGTGCGCCATCCGCTGGTCGGGCGCATCGTCAGAGCCTATGACGCCACCTATCTTGTCGAAGCCGAAGACGTCGGTCGGCAGGACTGATGGCTGAACTCGATATCCAGATCAGCATCGAGAATATCGGCTGGCCCGGCGAGGAAACGCTGCTGGTTTTTTGCGAGCGTGTGCTCGGGGCCGCCGCGGTCTATCTTCGCGACAATGAGAAGCAGCCCTTCCCGAAGATGCCGCCTGAAGTTTCACTGGTCTTTACCGACGATGCCTCAATCCAGGACATCAATGCCGAATGGCGCGGCAAGGACAAGCCGACCAATGTCCTTTCCTTCCCGGCCTTTCCGGTTGAGCGCGGCAAGCTGCCCGGGCCGATGCTCGGCGACATCATCATCGCCCGGGAGACGGTGGAGCGGGAAGCCCAGGAACTCGAGAAGAGTTTTGACGACCACCTGACCCATCTTCTGGTGCACGGTTTCTTGCATCTTCTCGGCTACGACCATATGAATAATGCCGAAGCCGAAATTATGGAGGGGCTGGAGACTCGCATTTTGGCGCAGCTCGGCCTATCTGATCCCTACGAGGGTCAAGACCTTAAAATGGAACCATGAGCGACTTTACGACGAAGCCGGCGGCAGACGCCAAGGACTCCGAGCCATCCTCTTCTTCGGATGAGGTGGGCAGTAGTAGTCGGCCATCCGGCCGATCCCAATCCTTCTGGTCGCGCGCCGCCCGCATTCTCCGCCCGCAGCAGGGCTCGCGACTGCGCGAGGATCTTGCAGATGCGCTGATGACCGATGCGGCCGGCGACGACGCTTTTTCGCCCGATGAACGGGCGATGCTGCACAATATCCTGCGCTTTCGCGAGGTGCGCGTCGCCGACGTGATGGTGCCGCGCGCCGATATCGAGGCGGTGGACCAAAATATCACCATCGGCGAGCTGATGATCCTTTTCGAGGAATCCGGCCGCTCGCGCATGCCTGTTTATGCCGATACGCTCGATGACCCACGCGGCATGGTGCATATCCGCGACCTGCTCTCCTACGTCGCCAAGCAGGCGCGCAACAAGCGCCGTGGCCCGGCAAAGCCGGCCGCTGCAGCCCCGGCGATCGAAGTCGCGCCGGAGAACATCCAGAAGCCGCCGCGCTCGAGCAAGCCGAATTTCGATCTTGCCCGGGTCGACCTGCAGAAGACGCTCGCCGAGGCCGGCATCATCCGCAAGATCCTGTTCGTGCCGCCGTCGATGCTGGCCTCCGACCTCTTGCGCAGAATGCAGGTGAACCGTACGCAGATGGCGCTCGTCATCGACGAGTATGGCGGCACCGACGGTCTCGCCTCGCACGAGGACATCGTCGAAATGGTGGTCGGCGACATCGACGACGAACATGACGACGAAGAGGTGATGTTCAAGCGCGTCGCCGAAGACGTCTTCGTCGCCGACGCCCGTGTCGAGCTGGAAGAGATCGCTGAAGCGATCGGACCGGATTTCGACATCAGCGAACAGGTCGACGAGGTTGACACGCTGGGCGGGCTGATCTTCTCCGCGCTCGGCCGCATCCCCGTTCGCGGCGAAGTCGTCCAGGCCCTGCCGAACTTCGAATTCCATATTCTTGACGCAGATCCGCGCCGCATCAAGCGGCTGCGCATCACCCGCAAGCGCCACGCGATCCGCCGCCGCGCCAAGGAGGCTGGCGACATCACGCCCGGATCCGAGACCGGCGACGACCGGCCGGCCGAATCGACCACGAACTAGGCATCAGTACGAAAATCGGGTCGCCTTTCAGGGCCGTTGCGGAAACAGGACAAAGAGCCGCTTTTTTGAAAGACTGCGCATGGGTTGATTCGCGGTTTGATGGGAGTGCGCATGGAGCGGCTTGCGGACAGGGTTATCCTCGTCTGGGGGTTAAAACGGTCGTTGCTGGCCGTCGCCGCTGGAGCATTCGCCGCTCTGGCGCTGCCGCCTTTCGGTTTTTTCGCTGCGATGTTTCTCTCCTTCACGCTGCTCGTCTGGCTGCTCGACGGGGCGGCGGCTTCTCCTGAAAGCGGCATGATCGGCAGGTTATGGCCGGCCTTTGCCGTCGGCTGGCTGTTCGGCTTCGGCTATTTCGTCGCCGGCCTCTGGTGGATCGGCCATGCCTTGCTGGTCGATTCGGAGGAATTTGCCTGGGCACTGCCCCTGGCAGTCCTCGGACTGCCGGCCGGCCTTGCGGTCTTCTACGGGCTGGCGACTGCACTTGCCCGGATCGTCTGGTCGGACGGCCTGGGACGGATCGCCGCACTTGCGGCCGGTTTCGGCCTGATGGAATGGCTTCGAAGCGTGATTCTCACCGGCTTTCCCTGGAATGCCATCGGTTACGGCCTGATGCCCGTTCCGCTGATGATGCAGTCGGCGCATGTGATCGGCGTGACGGGGGTGACGACACTTGCCGTCTTCGTCTTTTCCGCCCCGGCGCTGATCGGGACGCGACAGGGCGCGAAGCCTGGAATTGCGCTCGCCGCCCTGCTGTTTGCCGCCCATCTCGGTTACGGCGCCTATGCCCTCCATCTGGCGCCGCGGCCGCAGCCCTTGCCCGAGGACAAGCGACCTGTGGTGCGGCTGGTGCAGCCGGCTATCGATCAGGCGGCGAAGATGGACAACGACGCCGACCGCAATGCGATCTTCGAGACCCATCTGAAGCTTTCGGCCGAAGCGCCGAGGAATGGCGGACGCAAACCCAACATCATCGTCTGGCCGGAAACCTCGATCCCCTTCATCCTCACCGACAACCAGGATGCGCTGACGCGGATCGCCGATACGCTCGACGACGACCAGATCCTGATCGCCGGCGCAGTGCGCGCCGAGGAGCTGGGGCCCGGCACACCGGTGCGCTATTACAATTCCATCTATGTGATCGACGGCCGCGGCCAGATCATCGCCGCCTCCGACAAGGTGCATCTCGTGCCTTTCGGCGAATATCTGCCCTTCGAGGACATCCTCACCGAACTCGGCATCCAGAACGTCGTCGAGATACCGGGCGGCTTTTCGGCCGCCGCAACCCGGCACCTGCTGGCGCTGCCCGGCGGCCTCAATCTCTACCCGCTGATCTGCTATGAGATCATCTTTCCGGGCGAAATGACCGGCGACATCGTGGATGCCAACGCGCTTCTCAACCTCACCAACGATGCCTGGTTCGGCATCACGCCCGGACCCTACCAGCATTTTCAGCAGGCGCGGGTGCGGGCAATCGAGACCGGCCTGCCGCTGATTCGCGACGCCAACAACGGCATATCGGCACTCGTGAACGCGCATGGGGAAATCATCGCAGGCCTCGGTCTTGGTGAGACCGGCTTTATTGATGCAACTGTTGATGGGTTCGGCAATGGGTTCGGAACCACATACCCCCTTCAGACATACTTCTGGTTGACCGAAGCACTGCTGATATTGATTGCGCTAATTTCACGCGGAGGTTTTATTTTAGGGTTGAATTGACCAAAAACCCCTAAAATTGCATAGTGGTGTCAATCGGCGTTCTTAACGTATGTTTATCGGCGGGTTCCCGCCGCTTACAACGTGGCGTTTTGGGATGGATCAGGGGCATGCCGGTTGGAAACAGAAATTCGTAGCTAGGGCACGACCATGATTGAAAATAAGAAGAAGCCGAATCCGATCGACATCCATGTTGGCAGCCGCATTCGCCTTCGCCGGACGATGTTGGGCATGAGCCAGGAAAAGCTTGGCGAAAGCCTCGGCATCACCTTCCAGCAGATCCAGAAATATGAGAAGGGCACCAACCGTGTCGGCGCAAGCCGTCTGCAGAACATCTCGAGCATCCTCAATGTTCCGGTCTCCTTCTTCTTCGAAGATGCGCCCGGCGAACATGCCGGCGCCGTCGGCGGCATGGCCGAAGCCTCCAGCTCGAATTACGTCGTCGATTTCCTCTCCTCCTCGGAGGGTCTGCAGCTCAACCGTGCCTTCGTCAAGATTTCCGATCCCAAGGTACGCCGCAAGGTCGTGGAACTGGTCAAGGCGCTCGCTGCCGAAGCCGACGCTGACTGATCCAGCTCTCATCGCAAAATAGGAAAGGCGGTCGAAAGGCCGCTTTTTTTGCGTTTTTCGGGCAAAATTTGTCACATCGCCGCAGATATAAAGATATATTTATGTCCTTGTGCGCTTGTCATCAGCGCTCGAACTGAGTACCTACTAGCTTGCTTTTATTCTTTGAGGGGAATCCCGGAATGCGCGCGAATTATCTCTTTACCAGCGAATCTGTTGCCGAAGGTCATCCGGACAAAGTGTGTGACCGCATCTCCGACGAGATCGTCGATCTGGTCTACCGCGAAGCGGCCAAGACCGGCGTCAATCCGTGGGGCGTGCGCATTGCCTGCGAAACGCTGGCAACGACCAATCGCGTCGTCATCGCCGGCGAGGTCCGCCTGCCGCCGAGCCTGATGAAGAAGGACAAGGACGGCAAGGACGTCATCAATCCCTCGAAGTTCAAGGCCGCTGCTCGCCGCGCCATCAAGGATATCGGCTACGAACAGGACGGCTTCCACTGGAAGAAGGCAAAGATCGACGTGCTGCTGCACTCGCAGTCGGCCGATATCGCCCAGGGCGTCGACAGCGCCGCCGACCAGCAGGGCGACGAGGGCGCCGGCGACCAGGGCATCATGTTTGGTTACGCCTGCAAGGAAACGCCGGACCTGATGCCGGCTCCGATCTATTATTCCCACAGGATTCTGCAGCTGCTTGCTGCGGCCCGCAAGAAGGGCGACGGTGAAGTCGCCAAGCTCGGCCCCGACGCCAAGAGCCAGGTGACCGTGCGTTACGTCGACGGCAAGCCGTCGGAAGTGACCTCGATCGTGCTTTCGACCCAGCATCTCGACGAGAGCTGGGATTCCAAGAAGGTCCGCGCCGTCGTCGAGCCCTATATTCGCGAGGCGCTCGGTGAACTGAAGATCGCCGAGGATTGCAAGTGGTACATCAATCCGACCGGCAAGTTCGTCATCGGCGGACCGGACGGCGATGCGGGCCTGACCGGCCGCAAGATCATCGTCGACACCTATGGCGGTGCGGCTCCACATGGCGGCGGCGCATTTTCCGGCAAGGACACGACCAAGGTCGACCGTTCGGCTGCCTATGCCGCACGCTACCTCGCCAAGAACGTCGTCGCCGCCGGCCTCGCCGACCGCTGCACGATCCAGCTCTCCTACGCCATCGGCGTCGCTCAGCCGCTGTCGATCTATGTCGACCTGCACGGCACCGGCAAGGGTGTGTCGGAAGACCAGGTTGAAGCGGCGATCCGCCAGAATATGGACCTGTCGCCGTCGGGCATCCGCCGTCACCTCGACCTCAACAAGCCGATCTACGCCAAGACCTCGGCCTATGGTCATTTCGGCCGCAAGGCTGGCCGCGACGGCTCGTTCTCCTGGGAGCGCACCGACCTCGTCAAGGCGCTCAAGGAAGCCGTCAAGACCAAGGTCGCTGCATGACGGATATGGAGCGCCGGGGACGGGCGACCGAAGCCTTTTTCGGTCGCCGCAAGGGAAAGGCCCTGCGCGAACAGCAGGCGGAAACGCTGAATAGCCTGCTCCCGGCATTCCTCATCGATCTCTCGGCGGCTCCCCCGGAGCCGCTGACCTCCCTCTTCCCGGTTCCGGTCAAGACATTGCGGCTGGAAATCGGTTTCGGCGGCGGCGAGCATCTGATGCATCGCGCGCTGGCGACCCCGTCCACCGGCTTCATCGGCGCCGAACCCTTCGTCAATTCGATGCAGAAGCTTTTGTCACGCGTCGGCCAGACGGGCGCGCAGAACATTCGCGTCTATAATGACGATGCGACGCAACTGCTCGACTGGCTGCCGGACGCTTCGCTCGACCACATCGATCTGCTCTATCCCGATCCCTGGCCGAAGCGGAAGCACTGGAAACGCCGCTTCGTCTCGAAGACCAATCTCGACCGCTTCCACCGGGTGCTGAAGCCCGGCGGCCTGTTCTGCTTCGCCTCCGACATCGACACCTATGTGAACTGGACGCTGATCAAATGCCGCGACCATGGCGGCTTCGACTGGCTGGCCGACAATGCGGCGGATTGGCTGACCCCCTATGAGGGCTGGCCGAGCACGCGCTACGAGGCCAAGGCACGCCGCGAGGGCCGCTCTTCGGCCTATCTGACCTTCAGGAAGATCTGAGGCTGTCGGCAATTTCCGGCATCCTGCTCCAAAACCGACGACGAAAACAAACCGAACTGAACGCGCTACGCTCTCACTTGTGGCGCGTAGAGTTCCGCCGTGGAACGGTTGCAATTGCCGCTGACGCGACTATTTCCGTGCTGGCCACCCTCCGCTCAAATGGAAGGGAGAAAATGACCGGGAGCATCTCATGTGCCGAAATGATGATCCTATATCTGGCTTCCACTGCGGCGACAGTGTTGATTTTTCAGGTCGGTATTGGCTTCATGAGCGGCGACTGTGTTCAGGAACCGGTCGAGTATCGAGTTGAAGCTCTCCGGCTTTTCCCAGAAGGGCGCGTGTCCAGCCCCTTCTATTACATGCGCTTTGCCTTCGAAGAGCAACTGGATGTTCAGGCCCGAAAAATAGCTGAGTTTGACAAAGGGGTCATAAGATCCATTCACAAAAGCAATGGGTATATCAGCCTGTTCGACGGTGCGGCGCTGATCCACCCCCTGCCCCCGCAACATTGCGCGAGAAAAAACGCTCCTTAGTCTCCCGTCCGCGCGCGCTATGGCATCGCGAAAGGAGGGGTTGCTCGTGTCTCCAAAGCAAAGAGACTGAAACCGCTCCACATCACGCGATGTAAAGTTCTCTTTTGATGCCAGAAGAATATCAAATGATGGATGGAATCCCCGCAGCATTCCGAGGAGACCGCTGTGGATCGGTGGCGTGCCGCACAACATCAGGCCCGAAATGCCGTTGCTGCTGCCCGCCATCTCAATCGCGACGTGACCGCCAAGCGACCATCCCAGCACGGGAAAGCGACGGAGCCCCAGGCGGGCTGCCACCTCTCCTATGCAGTCGGCAAGACCGGTGACGGTGTAAGTTGACTGCGGATCTCGAGCGTCGCTCGATTCGCCATGTCCCGGAAGATCGAGCGCAATCAGACGCCAATTCCGGGACAAATGGCTGTGTAATTGCTGTGAAAAGACCGTCCGTGAGCTGCCCGAACCGTGTATCATAACCAGTGGTGCAGCGCCATCAATAGTGTCACTGATGCGCACAGCGCCGTGGCTGGTGTCGATTGTACAGTGAAACATGTCCATAAACTGCGACCCCTAACGCGCAGCCAAAGTCTTGCACGAAAATATCTATGGCAGGTGCATGATCATCGTAAACCAGATCTGAACCAGGTCGTGCAATCACGACACGTTTCGGGGCGGTTACGCATTAATACACAATCATTTGCCTTGGCGTTGTATACGGGTTAGGTCTGTCGCAGCAGCAATTGCAACCAACCTTTCACGGTGAGCATCACGATGCAATTTATTCTGGACATTGTTATTTCGATCACCAGCCTGAGTGTCGTCGGGTTCTACGCGTGGTCGTTGCGAGGCCACTTCAACTCGCCGAAGATGGAAGCCGGAGCAAAGCTGATCACCGTCGTCGTCATCGCGACGACGGCGTTTTTCCTGTACCTGGTTTGGTCCGAGACGCAGATGCTATGGGTACAGGTCGTCGGACTGGGATTTGAAATCGGGTCGGCGGTCTTGTTCTGGTGGGCGGTGTCGGCGTCGCGAGAGGCCAGGTTGCGCTTTGTGTTCACCCTCGATCACCCAGATAGTCTTGTCACCGACGGTCCCTATCGCTACCTGCGGCACCCTTTTTACACGTCCTACCTGCTCTTCTGGTCGGGGTGGGCGCTGGCATCTTGGTCGATATGGTCGATCCTGCCGGTCTTATTTTTTACGGTTGTCTACGTGATTGCAGCCCGCAACGAGGAGAGGAAATTCGCCCTATCACCGCTGGCATCCGAATATGAAGCCTATCGGCGCAAGACGGGCTTGCTGACGCCGTGGTTCGATTGGCGATAATGTCGTGACATCCGTCCGGACGGCAGCGAAATCCAATAGAGCGACCGTGCACCGCAAGCAGTGAAACGTAGCAGACGGTCTTGACGGTCAGTGCAGGCTGACCGTCTTCAATTCGTCCTCGGCCGCTTTGAAGAAGGTGCTGGAACGGTTGTCCGTCAGCAGAATCGGCGTGCCGTCGGCGCCGAAGAGCGCCCAGAGATCGACATTCGGATCGATATCCGGCGCCTCTGGAAAGCACTTGGCGACCTCTTCGGTGCGCATCTTTCTGATGTAGGCGACCTCGCCGTTGCCGATGTGGGCAAGCTCGGATTTGGTCAAGTGAGACGTGGCTTCTTTCATCAACATTCCTGTTCCTCCGGAAGAAGGGACCAACGGTTCGACAAACCGTTGTTCTACTGTGAAACCGAAATGTTAATTTTCTTGACCATGCGGGCGGGTTCGGGTCGAATTAGATCGACGGAGAGCAGACCGTTCTTTAGGCCGGCGCCCAATACCTGCATGCCGTCGGCCAGCACGAAGGTGCGCTGGAACTGGCGGGCGGCGATGCCGCGATAGAGATAATCCCGCTCGCCCTGCTCCACCTGACGGCCGCGGATGACAAGCTGGTTCTCCTCGGTGGAGACATCAAGCTCCTCCTCGCTGAAACCGGCAACGGCAAGGGTGATGCGCAGACGCTCGGGCGCGCCGCTGTCGGCGGCGATGCGTTCGATATTGTAAGGCGGGTATCCGTCGCTCGCCTTGGAAATGCGCTCCAGCGTCTTTTCCATGGCGTCAAAGCCCAGAAGCAGAGGGCTGGCGAAAGGGGTAATGCGGCTCATCTCTTTTCAAGTCCTTGATGCAAGCGACCATCCCGGACCTAAAAGTGCAGCATCCGGATGCCGCTAATATGGGGGCATGATCACGGCGCTGCAAGGCGCGCGCGCCCTCCCCGATTTAAACATCTGTCACTTTTCGAATGGCGGCGTCTGCCTCCTTGCTTGACAAAGGACCTGCTGCCTCGCATCAAAACATGCCCCGCGCGGAATGTGCCGATTTGTGACGGGAAATGAAGAAATGGTGCCCGCCGGGATAAGCGGCGTGGCGAGAACGGGACGATTGGAATGGCAAGCGCGAGAAAGATCATCATCGACACCGATCCCGGCCAGGACGACGCGGCCGCCATCATGCTGGCTTTCGGCAGCCCGGATGAGCTCGAGGTGCTGGGGATCACGACGGTCGCCGGCAACGTGCCGCTGTCTCTCACCAGCCGCAACGCGCGCATCGTCTGCGAACTCTGCGGCCGCACGGATGTGAAGGTTTTCGCTGGCGCCGACAAGCCGATCGCCCGCAAGCTGGTGACGGCAGAACATGTGCACGGCAAGACCGGCCTCGACGGCCCTGTTCTGCCCGAACCGACGATGGCGCTGCAACCCGGCCATTCCGTCGATTTCATCATCGAGACGCTGCGCCGCGAGCCTGAAGGCACGGTGACGCTCTGCACGCTCGGGCCGCTCACCAATATCGGCATGGCCTTCCAGAAGGCGCCCGACATCGTTGCCCGCATTCGCGAGCTGGTGATGATGGGCGGCGGCTTCTTCGAGGGCGGCAATATTACGCCGGCCGCCGAATTCAACATCTATGTCGATCCCGAGGCGGCCGATATCGTTTTCCGCTCGGGCGTTCCGATCGTGATGATGCCGCTCGACGTGACGCACCAGCTGCTGACCCGCAAGGACCGGGTCAAACGCATGGACGAGATCGGCACGGCTCCGGCAAAGGCGATGGTCGAAATGCTGGAATTCTTCGAACGCTTCGATATCGAGAAATACGGCTCAGACGGCGGGCCGTTGCACGACCCGACGGTCGTCGCCTATCTGCTGAAGCCGGAACTTTTCCAGGGCCGGGACTGCAATGTCGAGATCGAGGTCCGGTCCGAACTTACGGCCGGCATGACCGTCGTCGACTGGTGGCGTGTGACCGACCGCAAGCGCAACGCCAAGGTGATGCGTTACGTCGATGCGGACGGTTTCTTCGATCTCCTGATCGAGCGCTTCGCCCGCATCTGATTATTCTTTGCTTCTCCGAAGAGCGAAACGACCTCAGGCGTCCTTCTCGTCGAAGACGGAATTGGCTTCGGCCTCGACCGGTTTCGGGCCGCCCTTGGCGACGCCGACCATGGCCGGGCGCAGGACGCGCTCGCCGATGGTGAAGCCGGCCTGCACGACCTGGACGACGGTATTGTTCGGCACTTCGGAGTTCGGCACCTCGAACATTGCTTGATGGAAATTCGGATCGAATTTCTGGCCGACCGGCTCCAGCTTGCGAACGCCGTGTCGCTCCAACGCCGAGAGCATCGAGCGCTCGGTCATTTCCACACCTTCGATCAGCGTGGTGAGGCCGGCGTCGGCCGTGGCTTTGGCCTCGGGAGAGATGGCGTCCAGCGCCCGGCGCAAATTGTCCGAGACGGCGAGCATGTCGCGAGCGAAACCGGCGACGGAATAGGATTTTGCATCCTTCACCTCGCGCTCGGTGCGACGGCGCAGATTATCCATCTCGGCGGCAAGTCGCAGATAGCGGTCACGCAGCTCGGCATTCTCGGCCTTCAGAAGCTCGAGCGGATCCGGCTGCTTGGCCTCCTCCTGCTCGACAGTGGCAGTCTCGACGTTGACGGCAGCGTCGGCTGCGGCATCGGCCGCAGTTGCGTCAGGTCCGTTTTTCGTCGTTTCATCGGTCATGACGGTCTCCGGTTGGTATTTTCAGATGCGCCCGATATCGAGGTTTGGCCGGAAAAAATCAAGTCTGCGTGACGAAGAAGCGAAAATTCCGCGCTTCCTCAGTGATGATGTCAAAGCGGATTGCGCGACAGGCGGGAGACGAGCTGAGCGGTGTAATCCACCATCGGCACGATGCGGGAATAATTGAGCCGCGTCGGGCCGATGACGCCGACAGCGCCGACAATCCGGTCATCATCGTCGCGATAGGGCGCGACGATGAGCGACGAGCCGGACAGCGAGAAGAGCTTGTTTTCCGAACCGATGAAGATGCGCACGCCCGAACCGCTTTCGGCCAGGTTGAGAAGCTCGATCAGGCTGTCCTTTTTTTCGAGATCGTCGAACAGCATGCGAAGCCGGTCGAGATCTTCGGCGCCGGCAAGGCCCTCGAGCAGGTTGGCGCGGCCGCGGATGATCAGCTGGGCGGGCTTTCCCTCCTCCGGGCTGCCGGCCCAGACGGCGATGCCGCGCTCTACAAGATCGCGCGAGAGCGCATCGAGCTCGTGGCGGACATCATCCTTCAAACGGCTTAATTGTTTGCGCAGCTCCGGCAGCGTCTGGCCGGACATGTGCGCGTTGAGGAAATTCGCCGCCTCCGTCAACTGCGAGGAGGTGATGCCGGCAGGCAGTTCGATGATGCGGTTTTCCACCTGGTCGTGATCGCCGACGAGCACGGCGAGCGCCTTTGTCGGTTCAAGCCGGATGAACTCGACATGTTTCAGCACCGGATCGCTTTTCGAGGTGATGACGAGGCCGGCCCCGCGCGAGATGCCGGAAAGCATGCGGCTCGCCTCGTTCATCATCGATTCCACCGGATTGCCGCCGCTTTCGACCCGCACTTGGCGGTCGATACTGGCGCGGTCCTCGGCGGAGAGATCGCCGATCTGCATGAAGGCATCGACGAAGAAGCGCAGCCCGATCTGGGTCGGCAGCCGGCCGGCGCTGACATGGGGGGAATAGATGAGACCGAGTTCCTCGAGATCGCTCATGACATTTCGCACCGACGCCGGCGAGAGTGACATCGGCAACAGGCGCGACAGATTGCGCGAGCCGAGCGGCTCGCCGCTTTCGAGATAACCCTCGACGATGCGGCGAAAAATTTCTCTGGAGCGCTCGTCCAGCGCAGCAACGGCATCCGAAACCGACGTCGACCTGATGCCCATGAACCTCTTGAACCCACGCTGATGATGCTCCCGAAAATATAGTCAAACTCGCACGCGTGGCAAAAGGGAATTTGCAAATGAGCGCCGCCAATCGTAGAAGCGGTCAGCAACTCCAGGAGATAAGAATGCGGCCTTCAGGCAGAAAAACCGACCAGATGCGCAAGGTCTCGTTCGAGCGCAATTTTTCCAAGCATGCGGAAGGCTCCTGCCTGGTGAAATTCGGCGATACGCATGTGCTTTGCACCGCAAGCCTCGAGGAAAAGACGCCGCCATGGCTGCGCAACACCGGCAAGGGCTGGGTCACGGCCGAATACGGCATGCTGCCGCGGGCGACCGGCGAGCGCATGAAACGCGAGGCCGCCGCCGGCAAGCAGGGCGGCCGCACGCAGGAAATCCAACGGCTGATCGGCCGGTCGCTGCGCGCCGTCGTCGATCTGCAGGCGCTCGGCGAAAAGCAGATCACGCTCGATTGCGACGTCATCCAGGCCGATGGCGGCACACGGACCGCCTCGATCACCGGCGGCTGGATCGCGCTTTACGATTGCCTGAAATGGATGGAAAGCCGCAACATGATCAAGGTCGACCGGGTCCTGAAGGATCATGTCGCCGCCATCTCCTGCGGCGTTTTCGCCAACCAGCCGGTGATCGACCTCGATTATCTCGAGGATTCCTCTGCCGAGACCGATGCGAACTTCGTCATGACCGGCGCCGGCGGCATCGTCGAAATCCAGGGCACGGCCGAAGGCACGCCGTTCAGCGAAGAGGAATTCAGCTCTCTGATGCGGCTTGCCAAGAACGGCATCAGCGAACTCGTCACCCTGCAGAAAGAGGCGATTGCGGGATGAATGCCATGCTGGAAGGCATGTTGGAAACGGCGCTTTATGCGCGCGATCTCGATCAGGCCGAGACGTTCTACGAGGGCGTTCTCGGGCTTGAAAAGATCTCCCGCGCCGGCAACCGGCATGTCTTCTTCCGCTGTGGGCCAGGCGTTCTCCTCATCTTCAACCCCGAGGAAACGATAAAGCCGCCGGCAGCCGACGCGCTGCAGGTGCCGCCGCACGGGGCGACCGGCCAGGGCCATGCCTGTTTTCGTGTGTCCGGCCGCAATATCGATGCCATGGCCGAACGGCTGAAGGCGGCTGATGTCGCGATCGAATCCGAGGTGCACTGGCCAAATGGCGGCCGCTCGATCTATTTCCGCGACCCTGCCGGCAACAGCCTGGAATGCGCGGAGGCAAAAATCTGGGGCCTCGAACAGGATATCTGAATGCGCAAGCTCGAAACCAAAACAATCGTCGTCGCCAGCCACAATGCCGGCAAGATCCGCGAGATCCAGGAATTGATCGGGCCGCTTGGCTTCACCGCCAAATCCGCGGCCGAACTGAATTTCGTCGAACCTGACGAGACCGGCACGAGCTTCGAGGAGAATGCGACGATCAAGGCGGTGGCCTCGGCCAATGCCGCCGGCATGCCGGCGCTTTCGGACGATTCCGGGCTGGTGGTCGACGCGCTCGGTGGCGATCCCGGCGTCTACACCGCCAACTGGGCGGAGACCGCAGACGGCACGCGCGATTTCGACATGGCGATGGCCAAGGTGGAAAAGGCGCTGCAGGATGCCGGCGCAACGACGCCTGAACAGCGCGGGGCGCGTTTCGTCAGCGTGCTCTGCCTTGCCTGGCCGGACGGGCATACCGAGCTTTTCCGCGGCGAGGTCGAAGGCCATGTCGTCTGGCCGCCGCGCGGCACGCAAGGCTTCGGCTACGATCCGGTCTTTCAGCCCGAGGGTTATGACGTCACCTTCGGCGAAATGAGCGGCGAGGAGAAGCACGGCTGGAACCTCGGCAAGCCGCAGGCGCTGTCGCACCGGGCCCGTGCCTTCAAACTTTTCGTCGAAACCTGCCTGGAGGCATAAGGTCTGTTCGTGGGCAATTTCGATACGCCAAGCCTCTCGCGCGACGCCGCGCTGCTGCCCGATACCGGCGAGCCCGGCTTCGGCGTCTATGTGCATTGGCCCTTCTGCGCGGCGAAGTGTCCCTATTGCGACTTCAACAGCCATGTACGCCATCAGCCGGTGGACCAGGAGCGCTTTGCATCGGCCTTTCTGAAGGAGATGGCGGCAGTTCGGGCAATGAGCGGGCCGAAGACGGTGACCAGCATCTTCCTCGGCGGCGGCACGCCATCGCTGATGAAGCCGGAAACGGTCGATGCCATTCTCGACGGCATCGCGCGGCACTGGCATGTGCCCGCCGGCATCGAAATCACCATGGAAGCCAATCCGTCGAGCGTCGAGGCCGAACGGTTCCGCGGCTACCGCGCGGCCGGCGTCAACCGTGTCTCGCTCGGCGTACAGGCGCTGAACGACCGCGATCTGAAATTCCTCGGCCGGCTGCATGACGTCGCCGACGCGCTGAAGGCGATCCGGCTGGCGCGCGAGATCTTCCCGCGCATGTCCTTCGACCTCATCTATGCCCGGCCGGAGCAGACAGTCGAGGAATGGGAGAAGGAACTGAAGGAAGCAATCTCCTATGCGGTCGACCATCTGTCGCTCTATCAGCTGACCATCGAGGAAGGCACGCCCTTCTTCGGTCTGCATAAATCAGGCAAGCTGATCGTGCCGGACGGCGAGCAATCGGCCCTGCTCTACGAGGCGACGCAGGAGATCACGACGCGTGAGGGCATGCCCGCCTACGAGGTTTCCAATCATGCCCGGCCGGGTGCCGAAAGCCGCCATAACCTGACCTACTGGCGTTACGGCGACTATGCCGGCATCGGTCCGGGCGCGCACGGCCGCCTGACGCGTGGGCATGAGAAGCTCGCGACGGCGACCGAGCGCAAGCCGGAAGCCTGGCTCGAGATGGTCGAGCGCGACGGCCACGGCATTCTCGATGAGGAGCGGCTCGGTTTCGACGAACAGTCGGACGAACTGCTGTTGATGGGACTGCGGCTCAGGGAAGGCGTCGATCTCGCCCGCTGGCAGCAGCTTTCGGGCCGTGAGCTCGACCCGAAACGCGAGGAATTCCTGCTCGAACATAAATTCGTCGAGCGGATCGGCAATTCGCGGCTGCGCTGCACGCCATCGGGCATGCTGATCCTCGATTCCGTCGTCGCCGATCTCGCCTGCTGACACCCATAAGAGTTCCGGCGCGGTAATGATATTGCTGCCCGCGCCGAAAAACCTTCTCAGCCGTGGCTGGTGGCGCCCGCCTTGAAGAGGCTGCCGGTCGGCGTTTTCAGGAACATCTCCAGCGGAATGTGTTCCTGGTGCAGGAAGCCGGTCGCCGGCAGGAGACCATCGCGGACCATCTCGATGACGGCGACGACCGAGGCCGACGTCGTCCAGGCGATCGCTGTGCGGCGGGCGCCGGCGATCTCGATCGGGTAATAAGCGCGCACGAATTCCTTGCGACGCAGGCTGCCGTTCTCCGTGCCTTCCGCGGCCACGTGCACGTAGACGACATCGTCTTCGACAGGCGGCTTGGCATTGGTCAGGATCTCGCCGGCGAGCTTGCGCTTGTCGCGCATCAAGAGCTCATGGAAGAAGAAGTTCATCAGCTCCATATGGCCGGGATAACGCATGGTCTTGTAGTCGAGATTGTCAACCGTGCCGAGCATGGTGTCGCACATGGTGCCGAGGCCGCCCGATGTCGTGAAGGCTTCGAGCTTGACACCACCGACATAGATGGTCTCGTGCCACTCCATCGGCGAGACGAGCTTGCGCACGCCGCCCTCGATGACCTCGCAATCATTCAGATATTCGTTGACGACGCCTTCCGGCGACCAGTTGAAGGCATAGCCGAGAAGACCCGTCGGATGCTGCGGAAGGGCGCCGACGCGCATGCGGATCGATCGGCAGCGATCGAAGCCGTCGGCCAGGCTTGCGCCGACGATGCCGACGAAACCGGGCGCCAGGCCGCATTGCGGCGCCATCAGTCCGCGGGCGGTCTTCGACAGTTCGATGATGAAATTGGTGGTTGGGACGTCTTCCGTCAGATCGAAGTAATGAATGCCGGCAAGATGGGCAGCGCGAGCCAGCTCGATGTTCAGGTGATAGGGCAAGCAAGACAGCACCGCCTCAACGTTCGAGAGCAGTTCGCCGATCACCTGCGGATCGGATATGTCGCCTGCGCGGCATGTAAAGGGCAGCTCGCCCAGGGGCAGCTGCGCATCGACACCAATGACCTTGAAGCCGCCTTCATGCAAAAGCGTTGCCGCCAGCCGCCCGACCTTGCCGAGGCCGAGAACGGCGATCTTTTCGAAACTCATTCATTCCCTCCCATGCGCCGTTCGGCGCTCTTCTTGGACGTGGGGAGGTATAGAATAAAAGGCTTATAAAGGAAAACGGCTGGAATCGCTTCCAGCCGTCAAATTCCCGACAGGTCCGCCGATTACTCGTTGATCAGCCGCTTCAGCAGCTCGATTTCGTGCGAAAGCTTGGTGTCACCTGATATCAGCTCCTCGATCTTGCGCACGGCATGCAGCACGGTCGTGTGATCGCGCCCGCCGAAGCGGCGGCCGATTTCCGGAAAGGAGCGCGGCGTCAGCGTCTTCGACAGATACATGGCGATCTGGCGCGGCTTGACGATGACGCGGGTGCGCCGATTGGAGACCAGTTCCTGGCGCGAGACGTTGTAATGCCTGGCAACGATGCGCTGGATATCCTCGATGCGTACACGGCGCGGTTCGCCCGAACCGACGAGATGGGCGAGCAATTCGTCGACGCGCTCGATCGACAGGTTCGGCTCGAAGGAGCGGCGGAAGATCAGCTGGTTGAAGGCGCCTTCGAGTTCCCGGCCGCTGGCCGTGATATTGCGGGCGACATGCTGCAGGAGGTCTGCGGGAATTTCGAGAGAGGGGTCCTCGAGCCGGGCCGCGGCCAGGCGCCGCTTGAGGATTTCGAGGCGCATTTCATAATCCGGCGCGTCGAGTTCGATGGCAACGCCGCCCTGCAGGCGCGAGCGGACGCGCGGATCGAGCGACTCCAGCTCCCATGGAGCGCGGTCGGCGGCGACGACGACCTGCTTGGCGCTGTCGAGCAGCATATTCAGAAGATGGCAGAATTCATGCTGGATCATCTTGCCCTGCAGGAACTGCATGTCGTCGATGATCAAGAGGTCGATGTTGCGCAACGAGTCTTTCAGCGTCAGCGCGTCATTGTCGCGGATCGCCGTGGCGAAGCGCCACATGAAATATTCGGCCGTCAGATAGACGACACGCAGGGCCCGCGGGTTCTGGACCGCCGCATTGGCGATCGCCTGCAAGAGATGAGTCTTGCCGAGCCCGACCGTCGAATGGACAAATAGCGGATTGAACCGTACGGCGCCGGAGCCGACTTCCGCGATCGTCTTGGCAGCCGCAAGCGCGACGCGGTTCGAGCTGCCTTCCACGAAGGTATCGAAGGTGAAACGGCTGTCGAGCGGCGAGCCGAACAGCGGGGTACCGAGGCTTGCTGGCCTTGCGGCGGCGACGGCCGAAACTGCCTGCTGGACGGCCTGACCGGCCGGCTGGGCGCTCGGCGGACGGCGCATCTGCGCGGGAGCAGCCGGCTCGGGCTGGACCACCTCGTCGACGGCCTTCATGCCGCTGCGCGTTGCGGTGCGCACCAGGATTTCGACTTTCAGGATTTCCGGGTCTTCGGCCTGGAACAGACCCGTGATGAGATCGAGATAACGATTGTTGATCCACGACTTCAGGAAGGTCGTGGGAACCGAAAGGCGAACAACGCTCTTCGAGACCGAATGCAGCTTCAACCTGGCAAACCAGCTGGCATAGACGTCAGGACCGACCTGGGCCTTCAAGCGCGCGCTGACGCGCTCAAACAAAATGCTCTGCTTCATTTCCGCCTTAGCTTCCCCCACTTCCTGGCGCATGGAGCCGAACGCTTGCGGTGCCGCATCCCCATTGTCGAGCCCGCCTGCCATCATCGTATTCATCTGCATAATGCCGCCTTTCAATTCCAC